>NZ_VRKQ01000004.1:0-936 GCF_008056315.1 Seonamhaeicola maritimus
ATTAAAAGTAATCAACAGTTCAAATCAGTTCGATTTTGAGAAATCAACAGTTCAGTTGAAACCAGCAACGGTTCAATTTGAATCAGCAACGGTTCATTTTGAAACTTGCAACACTTCATTTTGAAGCTTGCAACAGTTCAAACCTTTAGAGAACCTCTTCTCTTTGGTAGGTAATCAGCACCACATTGTGTGCATATTTCTGTCTTCTTCATCTTTATACGTAAATCAAACGTTTAATTTACGTATAAACTAATTTAAATTATCAATATTGAAAAATGTGTGGAGTAATAACCTTTCGGCTTCTACTTCAGTTACAAGTGGTTTTTTTACTTTTTTAGCTGGTTTCTTGGAAGTTTTTATTGTGGTGTGCAAAGATTTGTTTTGAACAATAACATTACTAGTCTCTGGTGCTGTTGCGATCACCTTCAAACTATTATTTATATCAGAGAAATAAGTGTCCATCATTTTGTGGGCGTTAAAATTACCTTTAGGAATGGCGGCTCTGTTAGGGTAAAATGTTTTAACTACTGCTTCAAAGTGTTTCTTATAGTATACAAACTGTAAATAGAATAAGTCCTTAACATGAGTTACATCTTTTATATGTGTTGCTAAGTGCGTATACATCCAATCTGTGATATAAAATAAGGTCTCTACCAGTTCAAAATATTTGTCTAATATATATGTAAACTCGATGGGGTTTGCGGCACTCTTTTTTTCAACAAGATTAAATAGGTTCTTTTCTAATTTGCTGCTTTTTATGGTGATCTCTATGGCATCTCTATCCGAAGTATATAGCATAGGCCCTTTATGGTAATCTATGACATAAACTGTATTAAGACCTATATGCTTTTTAAACACATCTAGCTTTTCAATAATATCCTTTGGGATTTGTGTCTCTGGTATAAAGAAATACAACTCTCTTAAAAGGTTTGGCAT
>NZ_VRKQ01000004.1:1008-1236 GCF_008056315.1 Seonamhaeicola maritimus
GCTTTTGGCTTCAAATGGTGAAGATTTTTTCACCAAAGCTCTGTATACTTTGGTGATATAAGTATGTCTAAAACTATATAAACCATAATCAGCTCCTAATCCAAAAGTATCTTTTACCAATTTTTTAAAGCGTTTAGTGAAATAGTCACGCTTGTTATCTTCATGTGTATCCCAATCACCACCTATTTGGTTAGGAGTAAACAAATAAGACTCTCCATTTAACTTTGA
>NZ_VRKQ01000019.1 GCF_008056315.1 Seonamhaeicola maritimus
GCGGCGATAGTCCTCCACATGGGGATATTTAGCTATTTTAGAAACCAATTTGGCTCTTGTAATATAATATCTAGAAATCTGGTCCAGGTAAGATGCGGCTTCACTCTCCACAGTTCTTAGTTCAGCAACTGTTTCCTCCTGAATTGATACCCCGAAGTTGTTCCCATCTTCTATTCTGGGAATCAACAGCTGAACCCACA
>NZ_VRKQ01000002.1 GCF_008056315.1 Seonamhaeicola maritimus
GTGTACATTGCTATTTCTTTCTGCGTGCATAAATTGTATAGCATATTAGAAACTGGATTTGTAATTAAGCAGGTTCAAATGAATCTTCAGAGCATCATGATGCTTGATCACATGTCTCGATCCCAGTAGACGGTCTTGGGCTCGGCCATACTGGCATGCTTAACTCTGCAGGCGTATGTATCAGTCTCAGTGGGGGTGAATTCA
>NZ_VRKQ01000007.1 GCF_008056315.1 Seonamhaeicola maritimus
AGAACGTATGGAGGTTTTAGTAGTTTACAGAAAAGCATTGCTCAAACTTCTAAAACAAGGTTATAATCCTTATCAAGATAACACCGAACTTCATAATAAGTTAAATGCTAAAAAAGAACCTGCCAAAAACGAAATAAAAACAAAGGTTGTTGAAGTTAGAAAGGAACCAGCTTCAGAGACGCCTAAAATGACCATAAAGCAAGCCTTTGATTTTGGACTAAAACTTAAAGAAAAACTTGTTAGTGAAC
>NZ_VRKQ01000003.1 GCF_008056315.1 Seonamhaeicola maritimus
TTTTTCTCGCACCTCAAAAAAGGATGCCTCTACAATCGCTAACGCGGGTATTTGTGTAGGGTTTTGTTATAAGGTATTAGTTTATGGTATATTAATTAAGAGTGACTATATATAAAGACTAATAATAAGATCTAATTAGGATTGTGTTTTTTATATATAAAAGAGATTAGGTTTTGTAGTCCTTAGTCTTTGTTCAATCGTCCATGGTCTTTCAATTACAGATATTTTTTTGTATCTTATCCTTTCCTTTTTATTTTAGGTTGGGGCGTATAAGGGTTAATATTTTAAGCTATTTCTATTTAAAGCGCATCCGTTTCAGGTATGATTAAAAAAGTTTCAGGTTGTAAAACCTTGGTAATTAAGGTATAAAAGCGGGTTAAAAAAAAGATTAAAAAAAAGGCTATAAAAGTTGTTGCGTAATTAAAAAAGGGTTGTATGTTTGCACCCGCAAAAACGGGGTATTAGATTTTGTTTTAGCGATGTTCATAATAAGCTTAGATATGTATAGGGGAA
>NZ_VRKQ01000011.1 GCF_008056315.1 Seonamhaeicola maritimus
ATGAGTATAAATGGAAGAATAGGAGATACGCCATCAGCATTAGGGGGTATTTTGTATACCGATAAGAATGGTTATCACTCTCAAACGGGAGCTTATGCAACCTATGCACATCACCTTATGTTTTCAAGAAGTGAAACCGATTTAAATATGCTTTCCTTTGGATTGAGTGCTGGTTTTATTCAGTATAAACTGGATGAAACCACCTTTTTATTTGATGGTCCAGACCCTATAATAAGTGGCGTGGTCCAGGCAGAAACTAATTTTAATATTGATTTTGGATTTTCTTATCATTTTTTAGACTATTATGCTCATGGAACCATAAAGAATTTGTTGAAGAATTCAGGGGTTAATAATGATATTGAAATCACCAGTAATTTAAGGCGTTATTTGTTTTCTGTTGGGGGAGTTTTTGGTAAGTATGGAAGTTCTTGGAGTTATGAGCCTTCAGTTATGTTTCAGTATAAAGATGGAACCGCAGAGTCTTCCATAGATTTTAATGGGAAAGTGTATAGGCAAATGGATTTTGGATCGCTTTGGGGAGG
>NZ_VRKQ01000001.1 GCF_008056315.1 Seonamhaeicola maritimus
TTTTTCTAAAAAATATTTAAAAAGTATTGTGGGTAAAAAAAAAGGGTTTTATATTTGCACCCGCTAAACGAGGAAACGAGTTTAGGAAAGAGAAAATTAAGTTCATAAACATATTGAATTGACAGCGTAAGTAACAATTGGAAACGGTTGTTACAAACAAGAGAATAAACCATTTTGAGTACTAAGAATTTCTATTAGTTGTTAAATAGTAAAAGTCATAAAAGACTTAAAAATTTAACGATGAAGAGTTTGATCCTGGCTCAGGATGAACGCTAGCGGCAGGCTTAACACATGCAAGTCGAGGGGTAACAGAGAGAGCTTGCTCTTTGCTGACGACCGGCGCACGGGTGCGTAACGCGTATACAATCTGCCTTACACTGGGGGATAGCCTTTGGAAACGAAGATTAATACCCCATAGTATGATTACTTGGCATCGAGTTATCATTAAAGGTTACGGTGTAAGATGAGTATGCGTCCTATTAGCTTGTTGGTGTGGTAACGGCACACCAAGGCAACGATAGGTAGGGGCCCTGAGAGGGGGATCCCCCACACTGGTACTGAGACACGGACCAGACTCCTACGGGAGGCAGCAGTGAGGAATATTGGACAATGGAGGCAACTCTGATCCAGCCATGCCGCGTGCAGGAAGACTGCCCTATGGGTTGTAAACTGCTTTTGTACGGGAAGAAACACTCCTACGTGTAGGAGCTTGACGGTACCGTAAGAATAAGCATCGGCTAACTCCGTGCCAGCAGCCGCGGTAATACGGAGGATGCAAGCGTTATCCGGAATCATTGGGTTTAAAGGGTCCGTAGGTGGATTGGTCAGTCAGAGGTGAAATCCTGCAGCTTAACTGTAGAACTGCCTTTGATACTGCTAATCTTGAGTCATTATGAAGTAGTTAGAATATGTAGTGTAGCGGTGAAATGCATAGATATTACATAGAATACCAATTGCGAAGGCAGATTACTAATAATGTACTGACACTGATGGACGAAAGCGTGGGGAGCGAACGGGATTAGATACCCCGGTAGTCCACGCCGTAAACGATGGATACTAGCTGTTGGGCTTCGGCTCAGTGGCTAAGCGAAAGTGATAAGTATCCCACCTGGGGAGTACGTTCGCAAGAATGAAACTCAAAGGAATTGACGGGGGCCCGCACAAGCGGTGGAGCATGTGGTTTAATTCGATGATACGCGAGGAACCTTACCAGGGCTTAAATGTAAGTTGCATGATTTAGAGATAGATCTTTCTTCGGACTACTTACAAGGTGCTGCATGGTTGTCGTCAGCTCGTGCCGTGAGGTGTCAGGTTAAGTCCTATAACGAGCGCAACCCCTGTTGTTAGTTGCCAGCATGTAAAGATGGGAACTCTAACAAGACTGCCAGTGCAAACTGTGAGGAAGGTGGGGATGACGTCAAATCATCACGGCCCTTACGTCCTGGGCTACACACGTGCTACAATGGCCGGTACAGAGAGCAGCCACACCGCGAGGTGGAGCGAATCTATAAAACCGGTCTCAGTTCGGATCGGAGTCTGCAACTCGACTCCGTGAAGCTGGAATCGCTAGTAATCGGATATCAGCCATGATCCGGTGAATACGTTCCCGGGCCTTGTACACACCGCCCGTCAAGCCATGGAAGCTGGGAGTGCCTGAAGTCCGTCACCGCAAGGAGCGGCCTAGGGTAAAATCGGTAACTAGGGCTAAGTCGTAACAAGGTAGCCGTACCGGAAGGTGCGGCTGGAACACCTCCTTTCTAGAGAAAGACGACTAGTAGGTTAAAATTATTTTAGAAAAGAAATAGTTTATTCTCATTGCTGTTAATTTAAAAAATAAGTCACCAGAACACGGTGCTCAGTAGAGATACTGAAAACTGAAAACTGAAGACTATAAATAGTCTCATAGCTCAGCTGGTTAGAGCGCTACACTGATAATGTAGAGGTCGGCAGTTCGAGTCTGCCTGAGACTACGATTTAAGATTGATTTTATAAAAAGGGGTCAATTTTAGAGAAGTTCATTAAATATTGAAAGGAAATTTTAGAAGTTGGGAGATCCATCTTATTTTATTGGGATTTGGGAATTGATTTTTGAAATTTCATTAAAAGGGGGGATTAGCTCAGCTGGCTAGAGCGCTTGCCTTGCACGCAAGAGGTCATCGGTTCGACTCCGATATTCTCCACAATTCCGTTAAACGGAAAAACGTTCATTGACATATTGAAAAAGATACATGAAATTAATATCAGATTTATCTGATATTAAAAATAATTCAGATTAATTAGAATCACGCGAGCGATAATCTAATTAATCACAACTCATTAAAAAAGCAAAAAGTACAATAAGCTAAGTAAGGGCGTATGGGGAATGCCTAGGCTCTCAGAGGCGAAGAAGGACGTGATAAGCTGCGAAAAGCTGTGGGGAGTGGCACATACACTTTGATCCGCAGATATCCGAATGGGGCAACCCACTATATTGAAGATATAGTATCCGTAAGGAGGCGAACCCGGAGAACTGAAACATCTAAGTACCCGGAGGAGAAGAAAACAAAAGTGATTCCGTTAGTAGTGGCGAGCGAACGCGGATTAGCCCAAACCAGTGTTGTTACGGCAATACTGGGGTTGTAGGACTACAATATTCGACACTAAGTGAACTAGAATTGTTTGGAAAGACAAACCATAGAGAGTGATAGTCTCGTAAAGGTAAGCGAAGTTTAGATAGTAGTATCCTGAGTAGTGCGGGACACGAGTAATCCTGTATGAATCTGGCGGGACCATCCGTTAAGGCTAAATACTCCTGAGAGACCGATAGTGAACTAGTACCGTGAGGGAAAGGTGAAAAGAACCCTGAATAAGGGAGTGAAATAGAACCTG
>NZ_VRKQ01000022.1 GCF_008056315.1 Seonamhaeicola maritimus
TTATCCAAAACCAATACTAAGCTATAGTAAAGGTGCACGGGGTCTTTTCGTCCCACAGCGGGTAAACGGCATCTTCACCGTTACTACAATTTCACCGAGCTCATGGCTGAGACAGTATCCAGATCGTTGCACCATTCGTGCAGGTCGGAACTTACCCGACAAGGAATTTCGCTACCTTAGGACCGTTATAGTTACGGCCGCCGTTTACTGGGGCTTCATTTCAGATCTTCGCCGAAGCTAAACCCTCCACTTAACCTTCCAGCACCGGGCAGGTGTCAGGCCATATACGTCATCTTTCAATTTAGCATAGCCCTGTGTTTTTGATAAACAGTCGCCTGGATCTTTTCACTGCGGCCCCCCAAAAGGGGGCGACTCTTCTCCCGAAGTTACGAGTCTATTTTGCCTAGTTCCTTAGCCATGAATCTCTCGAGCTCCTTAGAATTCTCATCCCAACTACCTGTGTCGGTTTAGGGTACGGGCTGCTTCACTTGTTTTTCTTGGAAGTCGCTTCTCTGGATTATCACCGCAACCGAAGTCTTAGTGTACTATCGCCGTGTTACCACTGGCTTCAACGTGCTATTCCGTCAGCACGCACCAAATATACGCCTCCGTCACTTTTAGCGTGAGCAGGTACAGGAATATTAACCTGTTGTCCATCCACTACCCCTTTCGGGTTCGCGTTAGGTCCCGACTAACCCTCAGCTGATTAGCATAGCTGAGGAAACCTTAGTCTTTCGGAGTGCGGGTTTCTCGCCCGCATTATCGTTACTTATGCCTACATTTTCTTTTGTAGCTTCTCCAGCATACCTCGCAGTACACCTTCGACGACACTACAATGCTCCCCTACCAATATAAAATATTCCATAGCTTCGGTAGTATACTTATGCCCGATTATTATCCATGCCGAACCGCTCGACTAGTGAGCTGTTACGCACTCTTTAAATGAATGGCTGCTTCCAAGCCAACATCCTAGCTGTCTAAGCAGTTCAACCTCGTTTATTCAACTTAGCATACATTTTGGGACCTTAGCTGATGGTCTGGGTTCTTTCCCTCTCGGACATGGACCTTAGCACCCATGCCCTCACTGCTGATAATCATTTTATAGCATTCGGAGTTTGTCAGGAATTGGTAGGCGGTGAAGCCCCCGCATCCAATCAGTAGCTCTACCTCTATAAAACTATATCAACGCTGCACCTAAATGCATTTCGGGGAGTACGAGCTATTTCCGAGTTTGATTGGCCTTTCACCCCTACCCACAGGTCATCCGAAGACTTTTCAACGTCAACCGGTTCGGTCCTCCACTGTATGTTACTACAGCTTCAACCTGCCCATGGGTAGATCACACGGTTTCGCGTCTACCACTACTAACTTAAGCGCCCTATTCAGACTCGCTTTCGCTACGGATCCGTACCTTAAGTACTTAACCTTGCTAGCAACGGTAACTCGTAGGCTCATTATGCAAAAGGCACGCCGTCACACGTAAACGTGCTCCGACCGCTTGTAAGCGTATGGTT
>NZ_VRKQ01000009.1 GCF_008056315.1 Seonamhaeicola maritimus
CAGGTTCTATTTCACTCCCTTATTCAGGGTTCTTTTCACCTTTCCCTCACGGTACTAGTTCACTATCGGTCTCTCAGGAGTATTTAGCCTTAACGGATGGTCCCGCCAGATTCATACAGGATTACTCGTGTCCCGCACTACTCAGGATACTACTATCTAAACTTCGCTTACCTTTACGAGACTATCACTCTCTATGGTTTGTCTTTCCAAACAATTCTAGTTCACTTAGTGTCGAATATTGTAGTCCTACAACCCCAGTATTGCCGTAACAACACTGGTTTGGGCTAATCCGCGTTCGCTCGCCACTACTAACGGAATCACTTTTGTTTTCTTCTCCTCCGGGTACTTAGATGTTTCAGTTCTCCGGGTTCGCCTCCTTACGGATACTATATCTTCAATATAGTGGGTTGCCCCATTCGGATATCTGCGGATCAAAGTGTATGTGCCACTCCCCACAGCTTTTCGCAGCTTATCACGTCCTTCTTCGCCTCTGAGAGCCTAGGCATTCCCCATACGCCCTTACTTAGCTTATTGTACTTTTTGCTTTTTTAATGAGTTGTGATTAATTAGATTATCGCTCGCGTGATTCTAATTAATCTGAATTATTTTTAATATCAGATAAATCTGATATTAATTTCATGTATCTTTTTCAATATGTCAATGAACGTTTTTCCGTTTAACGGAATTGTGGAGAATATCGGAGTCGAACCGATGACCTCTTGCGTGCAAGGCAAGCGCTCTAGCCAGCTGAGCTAATCCCCCCTTTTAATGAAATTTCAAAAATCAATTCCCAAATCCCAATAAAATAAGATGGATCTCCCAACTTCTAAAATTTCCTTTCAATATTTAATGAACTTCTCTAAAATTGACCCCTTTTTATAAAATCAATCTTAAATCGTAGTCTCAGGCAGACTCGAACTGCCGACCTCTACATTATCAGTGTAGCGCTCTAACCAGCTGAGCTATGAGACTATTTATAGTCTTCAGTTTTCAGTTTTCAGTATCTCTACTGAGCACCGTGTTCTGGTGACTTATTTTTTAAATTAACAGCAATGAGAATAAACTATTTCTTTTCTAAAATAATTTTAACCTACTAGTCGTCTTTCTCTAGAAAGGAGGTGTTCCAGCCGCACCTTCCGGTACGGCTACCTTGTTACGACTTAGCCCTAGTTACCGATTTTACCCTAGGCCGCTCCTTGCGGTGACGGACTTCAGGCACTCCCAGCTTCCATGGCTTGACGGGCGGTGTGTACAAGGCCCGGGAACGTATTCACCGGATCATGGCTGATATCCGATTACTAGCGATTCCAGCTTCACGGAGTCGAGTTGCAGACTCCGATCCGAACTGAGACCGGTTTTATAGATTCGCTCCACCTCGCGGTGTGGCTGCTCTCTGTACCGGCCATTGTAGCACGTGTGTAGCCCAGGACGTAAGGGCCGTGATGATTTGACGTCATCCCCACCTTCCTCACAGTTTGCACTGGCAGTCTTGTTAGAGTTCCCATCTTTACATGCTGGCAACTAACAACAGGGGTTGCGCTCGTTATAGGACTTAACCTGACACCTCACGGCACGAGCTGACGACAACCATGCAGCACCTTGTAAGTAGTCCGAAGAAAGATCTATCTCTAAATCATGCAACTTACATTTAAGCCCTGGTAAGGTTCCTCGCGTATCATCGAATTAAACCACATGCTCCACCGCTTGTGCGGGCCCCCGTCAATTCCTTTGAGTTTCATTCTTGCGAACGTACTCCCCAGGTGGGATACTTATCACTTTCGCTTAGCCACTGAGCCGAAGCCCAACAGCTAGTATCCATCGTTTACGGCGTGGACTACCGGGGTATCTAATCCCGTTCGCTCCCCACGCTTTCGTCCATCAGTGTCAGTACATTATTAGTAATCTGCCTTCGCAATTGGTATTCTATGTAATATCTATGCATTTCACCGCTACACTACATATTCTAACTACTTCATAATGACTCAAGATTAGCAGTATCAAAGGCAGTTCTACAGTTAAGCTGCAGGATTTCACCTCTGACTGACCAATCCACCTACGGACCCTTTAAACCCAATGATTCCGGATAACGCTTGCATCCTCCGTATTACCGCGGCTGCTGGCACGGAGTTAGCCGATGCTTATTCTTACGGTACCGTCAAGCTC
>NZ_VRKQ01000015.1 GCF_008056315.1 Seonamhaeicola maritimus
GCCACTTCTGTAGCTCCTGGATTAATAGCTGGATTACCATCATCACAATCTACATTCGGGTTATCTGCATATCCATCCTCATCATCATCATCTACTGCAACATTTGACCATAACTTTAAATTAAAAGTTGGGTTCACAGGTGTGGTTGTTCCTAAATAGTATACCCTAATATAATAGGTGTCACCAATAGTAAATTCGGGATTTGAGGTACTAAAAAAAATTTCTTCGTCTGCTAAAACAGTGGAAGCATCATCTGAACAAGCAATATAACTCAATGCATTACAGTCTCCAGAATACAAAGTTAAAACACCATCAAAGGTAGGATCCAAATAAATATGAATATCATCTGTCTGGGCAATAAATTTATACCATATATCATCTCTGGCATTACCTGTTTTGGTATTGCATGTCTCGGCATCTACATTGGTACCTGCTCCACCGCTCAAATCTCCAGGGATAGCTGTAGCATCTCCTACACTGGCTTTGTTTAGTTCTTGAACTATATTAACTGCTCCCTCACAAAAATCATTATCTGGTGGTTCTAAGGCGTTAGTAATATAGGTAGGCGGAAATTTAAACCAACTACTCTCCTGCCCTCCTGAACATGTTGATCTAACATAAATCCAATACGATGTACTAGCTGATAAAATTTCTCCAGTACTTGCATTCGTAGTTGGAGCAGTTGTACTTCCTGAACCTATTATATTAGTATCTACATCTCCTCCCGCTAATACTATACGCCAATCATAGCCTGTTGGGGTACTTAAGGCTGGAGCGCTCCAATAAAAATCTATTCTTGTATCAGACTTATAGGTAATACCTCCGGGAGCTCCCGGCATATTACAAGTAGCATTTGTTAAATTCTGTATGGTTAAATCATGAAACTCTGTATCTGTACCACATCCAGCACTTAAATTTATGTGGATTTCTATAGAAGTAACATTTATGGGGTCTAGCTCTAAAGGGGTAGTCTTACTCGCTAGAACATTATTATTTGAAGCATCACGAATAGTGATATAGTCTGCATTGGGAATATTGGTACGGTTAGAGGTAAACCTGTAATGGTCTGAAGCATTTAAACCGCTAATTACTACATACTCTCCAGCTGCTATACCAGAAGCTATTTGATGTTCTTCGCCGTCATTGATATCTACACCACCTGGAATGGGATTTAGATATTCTTCTGTATTATCACATTGAGAAAACAATTGGTAGGATAAAAAAAATACGGTTAGACACACTAAATATTTTTTCATGAGTCGATAGTTTGGAGTTAAACAATTGATCTATTAAGAAGTAATCCTAATTACCTTTTAAGTTAATTCAATTGTAGGTTTCTTGGTATTTTTATAGATGAAGCACCTTTAATTTTGGTGAGTACAACAATTTAAGTGATAGATAAAGAACTTTAAATTAAAAAAAAGGAGCGGATATCCCACTCCTTTTTTTAATGTTAAAAGTTAGTTGCTTACTCTTGAGGTTTTGCTGATATTATTTTTCTAACAGCACTCTCTTTAGAGGTGGTTAAACGTACAAAGTACATTTGATCATCAGCTCTAGATAAATCAATGGTTTTAGTACCATAAGTACCTTTAGCATAATTGGTATCTTCAGCTTGTCTTATTAATGCGCCTTTTATGTCATACACATTAATTGTAACATCTGTATCATACTCAAACTTATAGCTTACATTAACCTGATCTGTAAACGGAATAGGATAAGCCGTTACTTTAGTGTCAATTGTTTTTGACCATGGATCAACTACAACTTCACAATTCATTTCTCCTGGTGTAGGTGCATTACCTTCAAATTCTCCATATCCTGCTCTTGGAACAAATCCGTTAGGTGCATCATCTTCAGAAGTATCAGTACAAGCCACTACGTGTGCAATTAGGTAAACTAATCCTCCTCCTGGTACTGTTATTTTCTTTTCAGCGTCTGATGATGTACTCCATCCTTCTGCAAAACCATTACCTTCAGATACAAATGTATATTGACCAGGTGCTACAGTATAAGCGCCAGAATTATTTTCTGGATATGGGTCACACCCCACATATAAGTGAATCTCATCAAAGCCTGTATCACCATCTTTAGGTGTAAACTCTACATGAACAGTATCATCACTAGTACTGTAATTTACCGTTACGTAACCTACATACTCCCCTTTGTCTAGTAGACATCTTCCTGCGCCTCTATATAAATCAAGAATATATGGATCGTTAGATGGTGTAATAGCATTTGTCCAACCCCAACGTCTGAAACTATCTTCTCTAAAACATTTGCTTGTACCACTTACATAGTTTCCTTGATCGTCTAAAACTAGCTCATCTATAGCTGTTTTATCATCATTAAGCATCACTCCAAAGGCGGTGCCACAATCTGTACAGTCTACTACGGGAATTATTACTTTATCGCTATCTGTACAAGCTCCATCTTGCTCAGGTGTTGTATAAGTATATGTCACTTCATAATCTCCTGCATTTATACCTCCATCTGGTACCGTAAATAAACCTCCAGCAGTAATATGCGGGCCACTCCATGTACCTCCTACTGGCGAACCTGTAAGTTGTACACTACCACCTTCACTACATAATGGTTCTGGTGATAAACCAGCATCTACTGTTGGTTTAGGATACACATTAAAATCGGTTGAAGCTCCAAATGAGGTTACACAATTATCATCTGTTTTAATTTCAACAAAGAATTTATAATTACCAACTGCTGTGGGTGCTAATGGACAACCAGTACCTTGATCATACTGAATAACATAAGGTTGACCATCTTTAGTGGCTCCTATCCAGTTTATTGTTGCATTAGGCACACCATTTACATTTGCATAATTGCATAATGTAGTTGGTTTTTGAGGATCATTTTCACAATAACTTGTTGGTGTTACATTTGGTCTTACCTTAGTACCACCTACTCTTAAAGTTTCACTACAAGAAGACATACAACCGTTTCCGTCTGTTACGTAAACAGTATATAGCCCGGGTAAAGTAATATCACCAGTGTTAGCTGAGTTAGATATTATATTACCATCATATTTCCAAACATAACTTGTACCACCACTAGCTGTAAAGCTTGTTTTATCTCCTGGGCAGATGAAGGTGTTGCCTGTTATCTCACAGATTGGTAGCGGATTAATCAATAATGTTGCTGTATTTGAATTTGTACACGTATTATTATCTG
>NZ_VRKQ01000021.1 GCF_008056315.1 Seonamhaeicola maritimus
TACTCCACACATTTTTCAATATTGATAATTTAAATTAGTTTTAAACGTAAATTAAACGTTTGATTAACGTATAAAGATTAAGAAGACAGAAATATGCACAAAATGTGGTGCTGATTACCTACCAAAGAGAAGAGGTTATCTAAAGGATTGAACTGTTGCAAGCTTCAAAATGAAGTGTTGCAAGTTTCAAAATGAACCGTTGCTGGTTTCAACTGAACTGTTGATTACTTCAAATTGAACTGTTGATATCTCAAAATCGAACTGATTTGAACTGTTGATTTTAAAATTTGAACTGTTGATTACTTCAAGTTGAACTGTTGATTTCACCTAGAACACGTTACTTCTGTAACGTATTGTGCCTTAAAACTCGTGACAACTGTAACGATTTGCTATAAATCAGCCTTATTTAATCCTTACTCCATATAATCCTGCCAAATAGCCAAAACAAATTTATCTGCTTGATTTTCTTTCTTTTTTAAAAATCTATATGAGTTAACTGTTAATTTTTCTTTTAAGAATAGCAAAAGTAATAGCAGCTAGAAAAAGTAAAATAAAAGCAAAAGTTAAAAGTACGTTCATCTTTTCTACATTTAAAAGGCCTAAAACAAACATTATTAAGCCTATTACTGCTAAGGTTATCATAACCATTTTAGCAGGTAATAATGACGGAGTGGCAATTTCCGTTACTTGAAAATCATCTTTTGAAACTTCAACTTTCTTCCAATTAGGATTAGTCCTTTTTAAAACCATTTCTAAAAACACTAAAATAATCAATGGTACTATGATGCCAACAGTTAAATCGGCTATTCGCATGTTTTTTATAACCCATTCTGATAATGATCTTAAAGATTCCACTCTAGAAAGAAATCCTCCTTCAGTCAGTCCGAATTTCACTATAGCCGCTGAAATAAACCCGACTAAGGTTGTTCCCCATACAGATTTCATACCTATCTTCTTTGAAAATAGTCCCCAAATTGTTGGTAATACTAAAGGACCTGTTAATAAAGTTGTAAGGTCTATAATGAAACTAGTATAACCATACCTAGGTATCAGTAAAGAACCTGCAATTACTATACCGCCAAGAATCACTGTAAAAATTCGGCCTACATAAACAAGTTGCTTCTCAGTAGCATCCTCATTAAAAAGTCGCTGATACACCTCTGTTGTGAATGCTCCAGCAAATACATTAAGTTGTGATGTAGCAGCACTTGCTGTGGCTGATGCCATTGATGCTATCATAAGCCCCATCATACCAGCAGGAAGAACGAGATTACAAGCTAAAATATAAGCCTGTTCTGTATCTTGGCCTGGATCAATAACTCTGTAAACCAATGCAGGAAGCATCCAAAAGATTGGGCTAATTAGATACATAACTCCAAAAATATAAGCCGCCTTTTTTGCGTCTTTGGGCTTAGGGACACATGTGTATCGTTGCACAAAGGCCCATTCTCCTCCAATCTTAAAAAAATGGATTACTACCCAACCTACTAAAAACCACCATGTGAAGTCTGAAGCTATCGGAGACATAAAACCATCGGGTGCCTTTTCCAAAAATTCTCCAACACCTCCTACTTCCATAAATATTAGGGGCACTACGAAAAGTACAGAAATGACTAGTATAACAAATTGTAAAACATCTGTAACCAATACTGCCCATAACCCACCTGAAAAGGTAATTATGATTACTATCAAACATAGTATTACGGAAGTGAATGGTACTGATAACAAACCTGTACCTGCATCTGCCAACAGGTGTCCCTCAGGTAGTGGGATTAAAGCACAAATAATTTTTGACAGAGCATATATAGCACCTCCAACGGCAAATACTCCAAAAGTACCTTGAAACCATGTGTAAAATTGCACAATAGAACTTCCAAAACGTAACTGTAAAAACTCTGATGCGGAATTAACTCCAAGTTTTCGCCAATAGCCAGCTAAGAAATATCCGACAAGCAATGCGGCAATTCCGTAACACATATTAATAGCTACTGCTACAATACCGTATTGGTAAGCTATTCCTCCCCATATAACAAACGTACCAGCTGAAAAAATAGTCATAAATCCAGATAGTCCTGAAACCCACCAAGGAGACTGTCCTCCGGCAGCAAACATATCTTTAGAGTTTTTCATCTTACTGGATAAAAATACACTAGCGGCTACCACACCAATCATGTATATTAAAATAACTAAATAATCCGCTGTTTGCATCTTATTGATTTTCCATTAGTTATAGGCTCTAACTTCAAATAATTTCACATTCTCCGCACCATAGGTTTCATGCAAAATCAATTTAAACCCTTTCGTTGAAACTCTGTCGAAATTAAATTTCAATAAGCGCCGTTGATTATCTTCAATCTTTCCATAACCCTCCCATTCTCCATTAATCAATATTTGTAAACTCATTGATTTTAATAGCTCAGGTGGAATAATAGTAGTATAAGCTTCATTTTCACGTGTATTTTTAAGCATCATAATGTTTTTTTTAACATTGGTATCACACTTTATTTCTACTTCTGAAATTGTAATTGGTTTATCCCATTCAAAAATCACTTCGGCATTTAAGCCATCTGATTCCCAATGATGGACTTTGCCATTTTCATCTCTAGACACACCATCAATTAATAATTTTACATCTCCCGAAGTGGTTGAAGATGCCCAAAGATGATTAGCTGATTTTGCTAAATTGTTAGGGTCATTTGCTGGCCTTTCTGGAATAAAAGCGTCATCTCTGAGCAATTGCTCTTGTAATTCTCTAATATGAGTGTTAGCTAGGTCTCTTGGTGTAACATGCTTTTTAAAGCATAACGCCGCAGCGGTACCAACAGCTTGCCCCATAGTGGCACATGTACCCATAACACGTGATGATGACAATGCTACGTGTGTCTGACTTATATTTCTACCAGCAAATAATAAGTTTGAAATATTTTTAGAATAAAGTGATTTTAAAGGTATTTGATATACTCTATCAAAATGCTCATGCCAAAAACTTGGAGGTTGACTTAAATTTTCAATGCCACCTGGGTTATGTTCATCTAATGGCCAGCCCCCAAAAGCCACTGCATCTTCAAATGTTTTATGCTCTAATTGGTCCGACTCTTTCAAAATATAATCACCCATGAATCGTCGTGACTCTCTTCTTCCTGGTAAAGAACCAACCCAATCCAAGGCAAAATTTTCAGCTTCAGGAAATTTACCGGAATTTTTAACATAATCCCACACACCATAAGCAAACCCCATTAAACGATGCATATCTACTTCGGCATCTTTAATAATGTCATCATTACTGCCTACTTCAACCCACCAAAAACCTTCTACAAAAGGAATAATCCTTCTATCTGGATGTGTTTTATCAGCATCGAATTTTAAAGTGAAAGTAGGAGCCTTGTAATGTATTGGTTTGCCGATGTCTTTTGATGATAAAAGAATAGTTGCTCCCATTTGCCAGCCGTCTGGTTTATCAGGGGCATATTTCTCATTAAATTCTGCTTTTCCTTCTCTTCCTGTTCTATAAATAGCACCTGAACTAGCGGCTAATAATCCATCACCTGAACAATCAATAAACAATTCAGCATTAATGGTTAAAAGAGTTTCAGTTGATAATTGCCAACAAACAGCAGAAACAATTTTTGAGTTTTCTGTAATAGCTCTTACCGCTTGAGTATTTAGTATTAATGTTATATTAGTTTCCCGCGTAACATAATCATATAACACATGATCCCAAACTGTAAAAGAGTGTTGCTCATTACAAAATCTATTAAGTAGTAATATCTCTTCAATGATTCCTGTTTCTCGTTCTGGTAAACCGCTTTTAAGTTTGGTTACACCGTGTACAATCACACGAATCTCACTTGATGCATTTCCACCAAGTACCGCACGATCTTGTACCAAAATTACTTTTGAACCATTTCTTGCAGCAGAAACAGCAGCACAAATACCTGCCATCCCACCTCCTATTACGGCTACATCTGTCTGAACATTTTTGTCTCTAATTGGGATTCTTTTTTCATCAGAACCCATTTGTATCCAATTGTCTGACGATCGATCGGTTAAGTCAATTAATTTCTTCATTTATAGGATTTGCTACATTAAATTTTTGCAACTTATTTTTTAGGCATTATAAAACCGAACAAGTTTCTCTTGCCAATTCCATTAAAAATATTTGGTTATTAAACGCTAAGTGAAAGACAAAACCATGTATTACTCCCAAATTATTGGTAACCAAACAGACATTTCCGCTTGACCTCTATTGCTCCAAGAATAATATGGTACCAATTGAGCTTTATATGATTCAAAAACAGGTTTCTCTACTTTACTATACATGCTTTTCTCATTACTGTTTTTTCTAAGTAACACCTCTGTATCTAAAGTAGTTACCCCTTCTAAAAAGTCTGGTTTAAATTCTGGTTTTAATGTGGCATTACTTTTTAGATAAACATCAACAATTTTAGTATTTTTTGGAAGATCTGGAGACTCCAAACAATATACTATTGGGCCTCTTTTAACGGCTACCTGATTTCTAACTTCTTCAATTCTTGTATGCCCTTCAATAAAAGTAACATCCATTGGCATATTTAAAGTGAGGATATCTCCCTCGGTCCATTTACGATTAATAACTGCAAAATTACCTGCACTTACATCTACTTTTGCATCCTTACCATTTATAAAAATCTGTGCCCCTTGTGTCCAATCAGGGATTCGTAATTTAATATCAAATGCTTCCTCCTTACATTTTGCTATAGAGATGTTTACTTCTCCTTCCCAAGGATAGTCAGTTTTTTGAATTAGTTCAATTTTTGATCCATCTAGTAATGTGGTTGATAATTTGTTGCCACCATAAAGATTAACGGCGATACCATTTTCTGATTTACTATATGCCCATCCTGAAAGCTTACAAATTGTTCTCACCAAATTTGGAGGACAACAAAAACAGTTTAAATAAGGCTGACGAATGGGAAACTCCGTATTCATTTTTGAATAATCCCTAGAGCCGTCAATAACTCTCAGAGGGTTGGCGTAGTAATAATCTTTTCCTTCTAAACTTATCCCAGAAAGACCACTATTATAAACAACTAATTCCATAATATCTGCATATTTAGATTCTCCATGAATATCGAGCATTCTCTTACTAAACATAGAATTACAAATATTAGCACATGTTTCATTATACGCCGTCATGTTAGGCATCATATACTCATCTATGAAACCTTCTTCAATCATTTGTCTATTAGTAGAAGCTCCATAATGAGCTTGACCAAGAGCCCCAGTAATGTACATTTTCTTCTGGGTGACGTTCTCCCAAAGTCCGTCTAAGGCATCTATTAAAGCTTTTTCTCCCGTTTCAGCATATACATCTGCAGCACCTGCATAATAATATAAAGCTAAAACAGCGTGTCCAACAGCCTCCTTAGATTTTCTTAAAGGTGTAAACTCCTGGACCATATCTCCTATAGGATATCCTTTAGTTGATGGTGTTTCTACAACTTTATACTTCCCGCGGTTATTTATAAACTTTTCTGCTAATTTCAAGTACTTTTTATCTCCAACTGTTCTATATAATTCTACCAATCCCATAATTTGAGTTTGGTTAAAACCAAAGCGGCCATAATTCTCATCTTCAGGCATGAAAATTTCGTATAGATAATCAGCATGTTTTACTGCAATATTTAAAAAATTGGTTTTTCCTGTTACTCGATGATGTATACAGGCACTGGTTAACAAATGACCCGTATTATACATTTCATGATATCTTCTATTTTGATATCTATTAACCTTTGGCTCTAATTGAATTTGAGTTTGAAGGTACCCGTCTTCCGCTTGGGCTTTTCCTATAATTCTAATATATTCATCAAGCTCATCTAAAAGTTTTTGATCTTTTGTTTGTGCATAAACATAGGCTTTAGCTTCCATGAACTTATAAAAATCACCATCATGCCATTTCATTCCTTTATGATCTCCTTCCTTTTCTCCTGCGGCAATCTTAAAATTATTTAAAGCATGCCCAACATCACCGCATAATACCTCCCCCATATAGGGCACCATAACATTCTTTGCAACATTAAACTTATCAGCCCAAAAACCTTCTGTCCATTGACAATCCCCAATATTTATACTCTTTAAAGCTACATGAGAATTTTCAGAATAATTAATGATACCAGATTCTTGCAAAGGTTTAGATGTAACATCATTGGAATTTATTTGAATTTCTTGATTAGTAATAATTTCTTGCTTCTGGTCATTAGACTTAGTCTGTTTTCCACAAGAATATATTAGAAGCACTAAAACTGCTAGAATTGATTTTTTCATCATTTTTACTAAATTTTCAATTATATAATAGTTACTATATATAACCATGCTCTTATTTCTAGATTTATTTGAAACTAAAATTCAACTAAATAAAAAACTTCTTTTTCGACTAAAAGAGATTAGAGTATTTAAATTATTGTTTTATTTCCATAAATTCAATTGGTGCCCCATTATGTTCAATAAAGGCCACTCTAACTCCTTCTCCAGGAGAAAAAGTTTCTACAATGATATTCTTACCTTCTAATGCAGCTTCCATATCATCAACGTAATAAGCCGTATGTGGTAAATTTTGAACCAATGGGTGCATGGTACTATCCTTTTCAAACATTACCCATTCAATATTATATTCGTCTTTATCAAACTCTGTATAATGAATTCTTAAAGGTTCATAAAATCCATCCCAGTTTTTATCATCTGTGGTTGGTATTCCTACGTGACTAAATTTATAATCCATAATGCTATTTAATTTAAAGGTTAAAAATTATTTATATGATTCTATCAAAAATTCAAAAGTATATTTACCTGGTTTTATAATATGTTCTGGTAATATTTCAGATAAAGTTTCTGCTACACCTTGCTGAACCAAATCTAAATTCAAGGTGTAAAACCCTTGTTTTTTTAGATTATAAGGATGTCCGGCCTCTTCAATGTTTTTAGAAGAATATGGCCAAATAGAGAACCCAAACTCTGGTAATCCTGTAATTTTAAGACCTTTGTTTTTATTTGAAGTTAATTCTAACCATCTTACATCACTCCTGTTACCATTTTCTTGTGGCCTTACATAGTTATAGAATAAATCATCCGTTTTAAAATTAAACTGATCTACTATCGTACTTCGTTTCCTATCAAGGTAGTTCTCCCATGGACCTTTTCCATAAAACGAAGTATTCTTATAATCATCTGGAATACCTAAAGTAACTCCAAATCTAATCATATTAGGTCCATTTTTATCAGCATCTAAATCGAGTTTAACCCCAATCTTACCATCATTAAAAAAGGTGTATATAGTATTCAATTTTACTTGTTCTTGATAGCCTTGTTTCACTACAACCTTGATTTCTTTACTAGCTTCCTCAATTTTAATAGAGTGCATTTTTAGTTTTTCGGGAAAATCTTGCCATAGTTCGACAGATTTGATAAAATGACGTCTATTAAAACCTCTTATATCATTATCAACAGGAGGCCTATAGAAATTTGGCTTTAATGGTGATATAAGCTGCTCTTTACTATTAATTATATAAGATGTTAGTTGTCCGCTTTTTTTAGAAATTTTGGCTGAAAAACCTTTTCCAGAAATAACAATATTATCATTATTTTCCTCAGATGAAATTGTTGATTTAGATATAGAAGTATCAGCAGTTTGTTTTTTTCTAGCTTTCAATAATACCTGATCCCTTGAAACTTCATATCCTTTGCTAGCCCACCAACGATCTTGTTTTTCAGAAACAGTAAACGTAATCCAATAATCCTTGTCGTCCTTAAATTTAACAGCCTTGAAAGGCACCCTAATAAGTTTAGAACTGTTTGGAGCTACAGTGATGTTTGTTAATGACCCTGATTGAATTTGAGTTCCATTTTCAGATAATGTCCATTCAACATTATAATCTGCTATATCTGTAAAATCAAAACGATTTGTAACCAATACTTCTCTGTTCAAAATATTAACCCCTTCAAAAGCAAAGGGTTGGAAGACATATTTTGCCTCCCATGCATGAGGGTTTGGTTTTTGGTCAGGTGTAAATACGCCATTAATACAAAAGTTTTTATCATTTGGCACATCTCCAAAATCACCTCCATAAGCAAAGTATTTTTCACCTTTATCGTTAATAGTTTCTATTCCTTGATCAATCATATCCCAAATAAAACCACCAATTAAATTTGGCTTTGAACGCACTAAATCCCAATATTCTCCTAAGCCACCCATAGAGTTACCCATGGCATGTGCATACTCACACATAATTATCGGTCTTTGAATATGCGGACTCTCAGAAAGGTTTTTCAATTGTACATACTCAGGATACATTCTACTTATAACGTCTACATATGCCGGATCTGTAGGGTTAGCATGTTGACCCTCACGAAATACTTTTTGCCCTTCGTCTCCCTCCTTATAAAAAGGACTTGTTGGATCTCCTTGTGCACCTTCATAATGAACAAATCTTGAAGTATCAAAGTCTTTAATCCAACTTGCGGCAGCGGCAAATGCAGGACCAGTACCTGATTCATTCCCCATAGACCATGATATTATAGATGGATGATTTTTATCACGTTCTACCATTCTAGTAATTCGCCTTAAAATAGGGATAGCTAAATTTGCTTGTTGAGGTACATAACTACCTAAATGATGTGTTTCTATATTGGCTTCATCCATTATGTAAAGACCATACTTATCACATAAATCATAGAAATATGGATCATTAGGATAATGAGATGTTCTAACTGCATTAAAATTAAATTGCTTTAACAATTTAACATCTGCTTCCATATCCTCTCTTGTAAGTGCTTTTCCTCGCTTAGGGTGATGATCATGCCTATTTACCCCCATTATTTTTACAGGAACCCCATTTACGAGCAATTCACTTTTTGAACTGAAATCAATTTGTCTAAATCCAACTTTTTCACTTCTGGACTCAACAACATTCCCGTTGTCATCAATGACATCAAAAACAAGCGTGTACAGATATGGTTTTTCTGCCGACCATTTTTGAGGATTTTTAACTATTGTTTCTAAAAATGCAAACTTTGTAATATCTCGTTGATGCCATCTTTCATAGAAAATCGACTCCAAATCGGCACTCATAGACTCATTAACCAAATTATTATGAGCATCGTATAATTGGGCTTTAATCTTCCAGTCTTTAAGAGCATTTTCTTTTTCTTCAGACACCCAAATTTTAGGTCTAATTTCTAATTTAGCATCAGTTAAATTTTCATTAAACTTAGTTCTCACAAAAAAATCATTAAGTGATACTTTTGGTTGTGCCATTAACATAACCTCTCTATGGATACCGCTTAATCTCCACATATCTTGATCTTCAAAATAACTACCATCAGACCATCTAAAAACCTGAATAGCTAAACGGTTAACCCCTTCTTCAAGGTAGCTTGAAATATCAAATTCTGCAGCTAATCTACTACCTTGACTATAACCCACCTTTTTACCATTAACCCAAACATAAAAGGCCGATGAAACCCCTCCAAAATGCAATACTATTGATTGTTCTTTCCAGTTTTCAGGAATTGTAAAATCCCGATAGTAGCTTCCAACTGGATTGTCTCTGTATTTTTCTATATATGGATATTGTGGTGGATGTGGTCCCAAATAACTAAAATGTCTGGAACCGCCTTTTAATATATCTGGTGTAAACGGGTAAATAATATTTGAATAAATAGGTTGCCCATAACCTTCTAACTCCCAATTTGATGGCACCGGAATATCGTTCCATTTTCCATCAAAATCTTTAGCATAAAAATCTTGGGGCCTGTCTTGTGATCTTTCTGAAAAATGAAATTTCCAAGTACCGTTCAGAGATTTTATTCTTGCTTTTTCCCGATCACCTGTAAGAGCATCTGTATGATTTGAATATGAATAACTAGGTACCCTAGCATCCATTTTATTTTGTTCAAACATCAACTCGTTCTCCCAATCATTTTGTTGCGCAAACGAACCGAACACTGACAAACTGCAGATAAGAACTGCAATTTTAACTTTAAGCCTGTACATAAACTATATTTATTCTTTTATAATATTCTGGTTAAATTACATTAACAACCTTAGCCAACTGTTTTTGAATAACTCATAATAACAACGGCAATTATAATCACCAAAACCCCCAATAACATAATGTTGAAAGGTTTTTTGGCATTCTCCCATTCTTTATTTAAATAAGCCCAAATGTTCCCTACAATTAACGATAACCCTAACATGATTGGCCAAGCAATAACATCTCCAATTGCCCCCATTAAGGTAGCCCCTTGACCGTAGATACCTAAGGCACCAAACCATAACAAAGCTGCTCCAATAGACCACATATAAGCTTTACTAGCCTGTGGCGTAGAAAATGAACTCCAGGTATTATTTTTAGCCAATAAGAAAATAGAATACCCAGCATTAACAATAAATCCTCCCCAGAGCACAACAACCCAAATGGCTAAACTTCCGTTGCGGGAAATGGCGCCGGCGGCTTCGGCTAAAGCGCCAATATCCTTTCCTTTGGCAAACCCTATTGCCAATGCCGCAGACAACAAACCACTTAAAATAGCAATTGTTAATCCGGCCTTTAAATTTATTTTGCCTTGAGCAGCACCTTGAATTTTATCTTTTAAAACACCCGCATAAGCAGTTATAGCTACACCAACTAACATTATAATTACACCCCCTATAACATAAGGAAACGCCGGGGATTGGGTTGGATTATCTGCGGTAAAATAAGGAATTAAACCACCGGCTGCAGAACACACTCCCATAACAATGCCGTAGGTTAAAGACAAACCAATATAAGGTACACTTTTCCCAAACATAATACCACCTATGCCCCAAAGAGCCCCAAAAACCATGGCTGTAATTATAGCTCCAGATGATGCAGACGTTACAACATTAAATAAATCTGGTACTACAATATAGGCCCAAGTTGTTGGTATTAGAATCAAGGCAAAAACACTATGTACAAGCCACCAAGCTTCCCATTTAAGAGGTGCCATGAATTTCATTCCAAGCCCGAAAGAACCTTGAAATATACTTGCAAAAATCACTAATAAAAGAGGTAAAAATTCCATATTTAAAATATTCTAGTTGATATATACATAATTAAAAAATGATTTAGAAAAAATCATTTGAAATTAACGGCTAATCTATAGGATATATTTTTTAATATAATCTCTTATTTTACCCAAGAAACAATCAATTTTACCTCACTTTGATTTTGATAGTTTTTAAATAATTTCTACACGACGAAAATTGGTTTTATGATTAAAAACCATGATCTAAGTTACTTTACTAATTATAATTTAAAGTAATTGAGAAAAGAGAGAATTAAACCCTAGAAATAATACAAATAGAATTTATACTTGTTTAGTCTTTTTACTTTTTTTGTTTAGATTTTCTATAAACCAAATTGAAGTCAAAACGAGTTAAAAAACCTAAACATAGTAAAAATCACACAATAAAACCTAAATAAAATCTAAACATTATTGGATTTTATTGAAAAATATTCTAAACATATAATATAAATTATACATTTAAACTCCTTTTAAATATAAGGTTTAACAGAATTAAACAATCAATCACATGCCTAAATTAGGTAAGCTATTTATAAAAAACACCTTAACATTGCTATTTTTAGTAAATGGAACTTTTGCATTCGCTGATTTTGATTCTAACCAAAATTCCAATAACAATGCTTTGTTCCTTTATCAGCAAATAAACACTTTAGGTTATCAAAATCCAGATAGTTCGGCTCATGCATTAGAATTATTATATAAGGCTTCATTAAAAAACTCTGACACACTACAAGCAATTAATAGTTTAAGGGAATTAGCTCATGTATATAGTCATCAAGGAAATCACAAACTGTCTTACGACCATTTATGGTCTGCCTTAATGCTTGCTGATGCTTCTAATACCGAATTAGGTAAATCATTAGTTTATAAAGATATTGGTCGTCATTACAGCTATTATAATAGACGTGAGGAAGCTCTGAAATTTCTTAATCTTTCTCTTGAGTCGAGAAAAAAAATGATTAACAAAGGGACTGATAAAGGTGTGCTTGTAGATGGTTATTTAGCATTTGCTGCTACTTTTAGAGAAATGAATGAATGGAACCTTAACAAAATTTACTTAGACAGTTGCCAGCTTTATTTGTCTTATTTGGAACCTACAAGTACTAGTAGGTATTTTTATAAGTTTGAAGAAGCGGTAAGTGTCAATAACCTTAAAAACCATGAGGAAGCATTAACAAAATTTAAAGAAATTGCTCCTTGGTTCAAAGAACACTACCCAACATATCAAGTTCTACTATTTACTTATTTGGGTGATAGTTATAGAGACCTAGGACGATTTACAGAGAGTGAAAATTATTATAATAAGGCCTTGGTAGTCTCAGAAACTAGGGGCTCACACATGGACTTTACTCCTCTTATATATGAGCGTTTATCTGATTTATATTTCTCTAAAAACAAACATATAGAAGCATACAATAGTATTAAGAAAGCAAAGGAATTGGACGCCTTATATTTTGATAGTCGTAGTGAAAATAACAGTCCTTTATTGGAAATTCAGGATGCATTTCTCAAGGAGAAAAAACTTCAAGAAGATTTAGCTAAAGAACAACGTCTTAATCAAATGGAACAAGATGAAAAAGTCCTGTTTTTACAAAAGACAATATTATCAACTTTTATTATCATTTTAATTCTATTCGGCCTCATCTATTTTAACAATGTCAGATCTAAGCATAGAGCAGAAAAGCAAGTCATTAAAGAAAAAAGAGAGTTAGAAGTACAAAAAAATACTGAAATTATTGAGTTAAAAAACAAAGAGCTAGCTGCCTCTGTTTTAAAACTAATAGAAAAAGACGCTTTTATAGAAACTTTAAAAAATAAACTTTCAAACGGTAAAGGTGATATTAACAGACATGAAGCAAAGCAAATTATTCATTCTATCTCTAGTAATAATGTTGAAAACTGGAATGAATTTGAGGCGCGTTTCGTAGCTATTAATAAAAGTTTTTATCAAAATTTAAAAGAAGAACACCCAAACCTTACATTAAATGACCAAAGGCTCTGCGCATTAGTAAAGTTAAACTTCTCTAGTAAAGACATAGCCAGATTGTTAAATATGTCTCCAGATAGTGTACATACTACTAGAAGCCGATTAAGAAAAAAATTAGAACTACCTCGAAATATGAACTTAAAACAATTCATTGCTAATATTTGAGATAGCAAAAATTAAAAAACAACTAAACAAACTCTAACACCATGAAATTAGTATTTAAAACACCGGATGCGATTGTCAACAACCGGATGAATATTATTAAAAAGGATGTAGCTTGCCTTGAAAGCTCATGGCACTACCACGCACAGTGTGAGCTAATTTACATTACAAAAAGCACTGGAATTCGTTTTGTAGGAGACAGTGTTTCTCATTTTTCTCCGGGAGACTTAGTTTTGGTGGGGCCTTATTTACCCCATTTATGGAGAAATGACGCTTCTTATTACGAAGAAAAACAAAAGAACAATGTTTTAACTTTAGTTATTAAATTTAACCAAAACTTTTTAGGCGAGGAGACCTTCAAAATACCCGTGTTTCAGGATATAAAAAGACTTCTTTCAGATTCTAGGTATGGCGTGTCATTTGGAAAGGAGACATCAAGTTCCCTCCATGATGACTTAATGAACTTGGAATATGTCTCGCCAATAGAGCAACGAATCAATTTTTTAAACATTCTCTATCGTTTGTCATTAGCTAAAGATCAAACATTATTATCTTCTTCTGACATGCGTCAGCTTAAAACTGAGAATGAGCAAAAAATTGATGTAGTTCTAAAATTTATTTCTGACAACTACACAAATTATATTACTCTTGAGGATGTTGCTCAAGTTGCCACTATGACAACCAATTCTTTTTGTCGTTTTTTTAAGCGAATGACTAATAAATCATTCACGGAATTCTTAAATGAAGTTAGAATTAGACATGCCTCAAGGCTACTTGTCCAAAACAATTTATCAATAGCTGAGGTTGGTTATACAGTTGGTTTTAATACACCAACCAATTTCAATAAACGTTTTAAACAAATTATGGGCTGTACACCATCAAGATTCCTCGAGGCTATATAAGTAAGAAACATAAATTTACAAAAAGGAGATATCATGGCAGACATCTCCTTTTTTTTCACCAAAAAACTCTCATAAGGTAATTTTCAATTAAGCGCAGGTAAATATGAAACATATTTGGTTTGCAACAATCACTTACTTTGAAACAAGATTGAAAGATTCAATTCACTTTTTTCAAAAACACTCTTCAATTAAACTAAGACATTAAAAAATCTCATGAAATCAACACTAAAAACATTAGCTATTGCCCTTACCGGAGTAGCTATTATCACTTCTTGTGAAAAGAAGGAAGAAGCACCTAAAAAAGATATTAAAGAACTGGCTGTTAATTTTGACAGAAGTGGCGGTATTGTAAACCATAATGATAGTAAACACCTTAAACTTAAAAGTATAGAAATAGGTGATTGTAAGTGGACCGAAGGTTTTTGGGCCGATAAACACAAAATGGCTGAAGAGGTTATGATTCCACACATGGGGACCATTTTTAAAGGAGATATCGGGTTTGCCTATGACAACTTTAAAAAGGCTGCTGGGATGATGGAGGGTGAAGCCCTTGGAAAATATTGGCATGACGGCGACTTCTATAAATGGATGGAATCTACCATGTATTTATATGCCGAAAATGGTGACGAAGCACTTATGGACGACCTTGATGAAATCATTGAAGTCATTGGAAAAGCTCAAGAAGATGATGGTTATCTGTCTACTCATGTGCAGCTAACAGACAACATAAAGCGTTGGAGTAATATGCATTTCCATGAACTTTATAACGTAGGTCACTTATACACGAGTGCTTCAATACATTATAGAGTTACAGGAAAGACAAATTTCTTGGAAATCGCCATTAAGAATGCAGATTATCTATATACTGTATTTGCTCCAAGAGACCCAGAATTGGCTCGTATGGGATTCAATCCTTCTCAGATCATGGGGTTAGTTGAATTATATAGAACCACCAAAGACAAAAAATATCTAGAATTGGCAGATATATTCGTAACCATGAGAGGTTCTGTTCCTATGGATCAACATCCAACGGTGAACCCTAATTTCTTGGGAGATCACAACCAAATGAGAACCCCATTAAGAAAAGAAACTGAAGCTAAAGGACATGCTGTACTAGCAAATTATTTATGGTCTGGAGCAGCCGATCTTTATGCTGAAACTGGTGAAGATTCTTTAATAAACGCTTTAGAACAAATTTGGGACAGTGCCGTTAATAGAAAAATGTATTTAACTGGTGCTCAAGGACAAACCCACCATGGTGCCAGTCAAGGTGCAGCTGGTAGACATGATATGGTTCACGAAGCTTTTCAAGATGACTATTTAATGCCAAATAAAACAGCGTACAACGAAACCTGTGCTAACATCTCTAATGCCATGTTCAATTACCGATTACTATCAGCAAAAGGAGAATCCAAATTTGCCGATGTCATGGAATTAGTAATGTACAATAGTGCACTTGTAGGAATCAGTGTGGAAGGAAAAGACTATTTCTATTCTAACCCTTTGAGAATGTTAGACGGTGGAATTGATTATACCCATGCCACAACAGAAAGAAGACACCGAGTACCTTACATTCCGGTATTCTGTTGTCCACCAAACTTAGCTAGAACTATTGCTAAATCGGCTGGATGGGCTTATAGCAAATCTGAAAATGGCATTGCCGTTAACCTTTATGGCGGGAATCAATTAGAAACGACTTTATTAGACGGTTCTAAATTAAAACTTAGCCAAAAAACACAATATCCTTGGGAAGGTGCCGTAGAATTCACCATAGAGGAATGTAAAGAGGAGGCTTTTGAAATCTTGTTTAGAATCCCAGAATGGGCGGCCGGAACAACTATAAAAATTAATGGTAAAGATTCAGGAGTAGACATCACTCCAAAGACCTTTGCTAAAGTAGAGCGTAAATGGAAAAAAGGAAATGTGGTAACCATGAACATCCCAATGGACATCAACTTTGTGGAAGGCGACCCAAGAATTGAGGAAACCAGAAACCAAGTGGCAGTAAAAAGAGGACCTATTGTTTACTGTATAGAGTCTCCTGATTTACCGGAAGACACTAATATTTTGGATGTTTACATCTCCCAAGATTCTAAGTTGAAAACTAATCATAAACCTGACTTCTTAGGTGGAGTTACCATGATTGATGCAGATGTGATGCTACGTACTCAAAAAGAGGAAGGCATGTATAGGAAATTAGAAGAACCATCTTGGAAAAAAGTAAAATCATCATTTGTTCCATATTACGCTTGGAGTAACCGTGGTGAAGCTGAAATGACCGTATTTGTACCAATTGTTTGGGAATAATTCTAAAGGTACTACCATTATGAAAAAAATAGTAATTACAAGTGCCCTGGTATTTGTTATGGGAACATCCTTTGCTCAAAAACTAGGAGTTATCAATAATGCTGAGTCCCCTAACATGAAGCTAAAAACAGTTGATTTTGACGACTGTGTTTGGACTGATGGTTTTTGGGCAGAGAAACAAAAACTATGTCATGAAACCATGCTTCCCAATCTTGGGAAGCTCATGGAAGACCCTAACACTATCCATGCCTTTAACAACTTTAAAGTGGCAGCGGGATTAGTTGATGGAGAATTCAGAGGCTTTTCATTCCATGATGGGGATTTTTACAAATACATCGAAGCCCTTTCGTATGCCTACGGACTTACTAAAGACGAAAGTATCAACACTAAAATGGATGAATACATTGCAGTTATAGCCAAAGGGCAAAGAGATAACGGTTATATACATACCAAAATCCAGATAGGTCATGGTAAGAATAAGTTCCCTCGTCAAGATCAAGTCGCTTTTGATTCATTCAATGATCCATTCACAATAGATTTTGATCATGAGTTCTATAACTTTGGTCATTTAATGTCTGCAGCATGTGTACACCATAGAATTACTGGAAAAAAGAACTTCTTAAATATTGCTATTAAAGCAAGTGATCACATTTATGATAAATTTCATAAACCATCTCCAGAATTAGCTGCTATAGATTGGAATCCTCCTCATTATATGGGACTGGTTGAAATGTATAGAACTACTGGAAACAGAAAGTATCTTGAGCTAGCTCAAACCTTTATAGACATGCTAGGTTCAACTGAAGTAACAGGAGCATGGAAGTCAAGAGGTTTAGACCATAGTCAAAAACGAACTCCGTTTAGGAAGGAAACAGAAGCCGTAGGTCATGCAGGTCATGGCAACTATTTATACTGCGGAGCTACAGATTTATATGCGGAAACTGGTGAACAGGCCCTATTTGATGCTTTAGAAAAAATATGGAACAACCTAGTTAACCAAAAAATGTTTATTACAGGGGCTACCGGTTCTTACCATCATACGGTTTCTAGAAATAATGATAAAATCAGTGAAGGCTATGCTGAAATCTATGATTTACCCAACACTGTTTCCTATAACGAAACCTGTGCTAATATTGGAAACGGTATGTTCAACTGGCGTATGTTTTTACTGAATGGGGAATCTCGTTTTGCAGACACCATGGAATTGATCTTTTACAACAGTGCATTATCTGGAATAGATTTAGAAGGTAAAAACTACTATTATACCAACCCATTACGTTATGTACAAGGACAACCTCAAAAAACAAGGGATTTTGGTAAAAGAAGAGAATTTATGCCGGTGTTTTGCTGTCCGCCAAACATCATTAGAACTATTGCCAAAATGCATAGCTACGCCTATAGCAAATCTGAAGATGCCATTTGGATGAACTTGTATGGTAGCAATACCTTAGATACTGATTTGGCGAATGGCACAAACGTTAAGCTGACCCAAAAATCAAATTATCCATGGGACGGTCAAATTCAGATTGCAATTGATGTTAAGAGGAAAAAAGAGTTTTCTTTAAAATTGCGAATTCCTGCTTGGGTTGAAGGAGCCTCCTTAAAAGTGAATGGAGAACCTATAACTGAAGTCTTGACACCTGGAACTTATTTCGATTTAAAACGTACCTGGAAAAAAGGAGATGTTTTAGAACTTAATTTACCTATGGAAGCTCAATTGATTGAAGCAAATCCGCATGTGGAGCAAGCGCGCAACCAAGTAGCTGTAAAATACGGTCCATTAGTGTATTGTTTAGAATCAAAGGATTTACCAGAAGGGACCAAAGTACAAGACGTTGTAATTCCACAAAACATTAAACTTTCTCCTAGATATGATGCCAACCTATTATCCGGAGTTACAGTTTTAGAAGGTGAAGCCGAAGTACTTAATAATAAAACTTGGTCTAACCAGAGCCTTTATAAGAAGTTAGAGCCTAAAAAAATAGATAAGGTAGACATAACCCTCATTCCTTATTATACTTGGAGCAACCGCGGTCCTGTGGACATGTCGGTTTGGCTACCAGTCGTTTGGAAATAATTCACCTGCAATGAATAGACAGATATATTTAATATACTTTCTCATAACCTTGGCTTTTTCATTTAAGGCCATCGGACAGAGCCAACTTTCAGAGAGCATGGAAAGAGGTGAAAGTTTATACAAAACTAATTGTATAGCATGTCATATGGCAAATGGTGAAGGTGTTTTAAACGCATTCCCTCCTATTGCCAAATCAGATTACCTAATGGCAGATATAGACCGTAGTATCAAAGTAGTTTTAAATGGTGCCAATGGCGAAATGAAAGTAAATGATGTCACATATTATGGCGTTATGGTAGGCTTCAATTATCTATCGGACCAAGAAATTGCTGATGTTATGAATTTCATTAGAAACAGTTGGGGTAATAAAGGAGATATTATAGCAGCAACAGAAATAAAAAAGAATAGATAGTTAGTTTAATTTGAGTTAGTTTTATGAAAAGGGCAATCGAGGTTTACTTGATTGCCTTTTTAATTTCAACGCGCTCTAAAGTCCAATTCTCGGCATTTGGTGTCTTCCAATCTTGGTTCATCACATAATATTCACCAGGATTTACTTGTGCTATAGTAGTACTTCTATTAATATCTATTGAATCGATCAAAGAAGCTGTTTTCCAGTCGTCATCACTTGAAAACTCCAAAACGAATCCTTTTTTAGGGTCTTCAAAGTTTTTTGTAACACCAATTAAACTTCCTCTTTCAGTTAAGAGCATGCCATCCAAACCTCTGAATTCAAAGTTTTTAATTTCTATTATTTGAGAATCTGATGGATTGTCAATTGGAATTTTTACCAAATATGCTTCGCTATTGGTATAATAAGCCACAATTAAATAGCCTTTATCAATATATACAATGCCGTTAGGACGCTCAAGTCCTTCTCGTTGAAAAAACGCAATCGGTTGAAAATCAGAGCTCACTTTGTAGATAGTATTTTCTAATCGCCCTGTAACATAAATATCGTCTCCCACTACTACCAAATCATTAGCTTGATATTCGGTTCCTTCTGGCAATATTTGGGATAAATTAACGAGCTTTTCCAAATCACCTCTATCTAGGTCATAAATGGCCACATGAGCTGCTTCGTCGTTATTAGTACATGCGAGTAGTCTATTGTTTTTATAATCCACCTGAAGTCCGAAACTCCCTCCGGGTATAGAACCTTGGTTTTTCGAAAATTGAGAAGTTTCACCAAAAAACCCAACAGTAGCTATATTGGGGTTAACATTAATAGCACTCACTAAAAACACTCCCTTATTTTTATCAAACTCAATACCTTCAGGGTTTTGGTTTGGTAATGTAGCCGTGATGTATTTTGGAGACTCTTTTTTGTCAACAGTATTCTGCTGCTTCTGTTTTGAACTACACGAAACTGTCAAAAACAATAGCGCTCCCAATTGAATTGGTCTTTTATATCCAATCATTATAAATCTAAATTTTTGATTAAACCAATCCGTGGTCAGACAAAGGCAAACTTCTATAACGTTTACCAGTTGCCTTAAATATAGCGTTAACTATAGCCGGTGCTATTATGGGTACTCCGGGTTCACCAACCCCCGTTGGAGGCTCATTGCTATCAATGACTTCAACGTGAATATCAGGCGCTTGCGACATTCTTGTCATTCGGTAATCATGGAAATTACTCTGCTCAATGGCTCCGTCTTTAGCTGTTATTTTCCCATAGAAAGCCAATGACATTCCAAAAATAGCCGAACCTTCCATCTGGGCTGTAATAGTATCCTTGTTAATTGCAGTACCACAATCAATCGCCATATTTATTTTATGGACTTTAAGACTGCCATCAGTAATTGAAACCTCAACCGCAGCAGCTAAATGTGAGTAAAAACTATAATGTACCGCCAGACCAATAGCATGTCCTTCTGGTAATGGTTTACCATAACCAGCGTTTTTAGCCGTAGTTTTTAGTACATGTTTTAATTTTGCTGTGTTATACTTATAAGGGTCTTTAGTATCTTGTATACGGTCTCTTCCTATTAAATTCAATCTAAAATCAAGCGGGTCTTTTCCTGCTACATGTGCCAACTCATCAGCAAACACATTAATGGCAAACCCATGAGGAATATTGATTACGGAACGCAACCACCCTATTCTAACATGAGCATCGGCCTTTCCTGTTTCAATTTGCATGTTTGGCACATCATAAGGCACATCCTTAGCACTTCTGGCTTCCCAAGCTTGTGGCAAATTTTTTCCTGGTGTAAAAGTTGAGCCAATAGTTGGTAATGCAAAACGATGCAACCAACCTGTTACATTGCCTTTTGAATCTAGAGCACCTTTTAAATATTGGGATGAAACGGTATGATAATAACTATGTTGAATATCATCTTCGCGTGACCATACCACTTGAACTGGCCCATTGATAGCCTTAGAAATAGCTGTAGCCTCAACAATAAAATCGGGCTTCGCCTTTCTACCAAAACCGCCACCTAAAAAAGTAACGTTAATGGTAACGTTGGCTTCTTCTGTATTCAAAAAATTAGCGACTTCTCTTCGAGCAGCTTGCGGTGATTGAATAGGTGCCCAAACCTCACAGGTGTTACCGTTTACTGATGCTACAGCATTAGGCACTTCCATTGGAGAGTGGGCCAAATGAGGTAACCGATAAGTGGCCTCAACTGATTTATTTGAACTTTGGAAAGCGCTTTCAATATTGCCAATGCTCTTTTCAACATGGCCTGGTTTATGAACATTGGCCGTGATGCTTTTCATGTAAGCTTCGGAATTATAAGAGTCATTGGCTCCTGTATCCCATTCAACTTTCAAAGCATCTCTACCTTTAAATGCTGCCCAAGTGTTGGTAGCAATCACAGCTACACCACCTAAAGGCCCAAAAGCCTTTCTTAACATGGGCACCTCAACAACATCAACAACACCTTTTACCTTTAATGCTTCGGTTTTATCAAAAGATTTTACGGTTCCATGTGCTACCGGACAACGTTTAATGGCGGCAAACTTCATATTTGGTATCCGTTTATCCAATCCAAATACGGCACTTCCATTTGATAAACTCTCTACATCAATACTTGGCAGGTTCTTGCCTATATATTTAAAATCTTTAGGTGATTTTAGTTTTACTTTTTCAGGGACTTCTAAGGTTTTAGCAATATCTACCAATTCCCCAAAGCCTATTTTCTTTCCACTGGTATGAACTATAAAATGGTTTTCTGCAGTACACTCAGATTCAGGAACATTCCATGACTTAGCTGCCGAAGTAATTAGCACCGATTTCACGGTAGCTCCCATTTGACGCATCTTTTGAAAGAGCGTTCTAACACTTCGGGAACCATCGGTATTTTGATTACCGTATTTTTTATCGCCAGTGGCTTGTTTTACAGTTACCTTATCCCAATCAGCTTCCATTTCATCTGCAATGACTGAGGTTAAAGACGTACGTACGCCCTGTCCCATTTCGGAGCGTGAAGCAACCAATATCAAACTACCATCAGAATTTAACTGAACAAAAAGGTTGGGATTAAATTCTGAAATAACTTCAGCTTCGTCTTCAAATTTTGAAAATGAATACACCGTAGAAGCCAATACCAATCCTCCAGAGGCCAATCCAATACCTTTTATAAAACCACGTCTACTTATATTTTTAATGGGCTCCATACTTAACTTTTATTGTTTTGTTCAACACAATGTTTAATGGCTCCCTTTATTCTGGTATATGTACCACATCTACATATGTTACGGGACATATTGCTGTTTATATCTTCCTCACTAGGATTGGGATTGTTATTCAGCATAGCAGTGGACGTAATTAACTGTCCTGATTGACAAAAGCCACACTGAGGCACGTTCAATTCCGCCCAAGATTTCTGAAGGGCCTGTAAATTTTCGGTTTCCCCTTCAATGGTTATGATTTCCCTTCCTTGCATAGCAGAAACAGGCATCTGACATGAATTAACAGCAGTACCATCCATTAAAACCATACAAGCACCACATAAACCTTTACCACATCCAAACTTAGTTCCTGTATACCCAATGATATCTCGGATTACCCACAATAAAGGCATGGAAGGGTCCACATCCACTTGATGTTCTTTTCCATTGATTTTTAATGTTATCATAAAGAGATTTTATTTTTTAGAATCGTTAAGCATATCTAATGCCACATCTACTATCATATCTTCTTGACCTCCTACCATGTTTCTCTTTCCAAGGGCTTCTAAAATATGTCTCGTATCTATACCATAGCGCTTGGCAGCGCGTTCTGAATGCAATAAAAAACTGGAATATACGCCAGCATATCCCAAAGATAGGGTTTCCCTATCTACACGTACAGGACGCTGTTGTAACGGACGAATAATATCATCGGCCGCATCCATAAGGATGTATAAATCACTATTATGTTTAGCACCCATTTTATTTAATACGGCAACCAATACTTCCAACGGACAATTACCAGCACCTGCTCCCATACCGGCTAAGGAAGCATCCAATCTAGTAGCCCCATGTTGCATGGCTACAACAGTATTTGCTACCCCTAAACTCAGGTTATGGTGACAGTGAATACCTACTTCTGTTTCTGGGTTTAATTCATTTCTGAAGGCTTTAATACGTTCTGCAACTCCGTCCATAAGAAGAGCACCAGCAGAATCTGTTAAATAAACACAATTGGCACCGTAAGATTCCATTAATTTAGCCTGTTCTACTAAAACAGATGGCTCAACCATGTGAGACATCATCAAGAAACCGCCTACGTCCATCCCCAACGATTTTGCCTTTTCTATATGCTGGGCAGATACATCAGCTTCGGTACAATGGGTAGCTATTCTCACGCTTTCCACGCCTAAATCTCTCGCTTTTTTCAAATCTTCTATAGTTCCTATTCCTGGTAGTAAAAGCGTAGTTAATTTTGCATGAGTCAAACTATCTGCAATACCTTCTAACCACTCCCAATCTGTATGAGCTCCAAATCCGTAATTAAAACTTGCTCCAGCTAACCCATCTCCATGTGCAATTTCAATGGCGTCAACTTTTGCATCATCTAATATTTTCGCCAATTCTGCAACTTGTTCTTTAGAGTATTGATGACGTATAGCATGCATACCATCTCTTAAAGTAACATCTTGTATATATAGTTTTTGATTCATGATTAAGCATTTTGATATTTTAATTGGGCTATTTTTTCGGCTGTGGCTTTAGCTGCTGAAGTCATAATATCTAAATTTCCTGCATATTCTGGCAGGTAATGCCCTGCACCTTCAACTTCTAATAACACCATTGTTTTAAGACCATACCGATAACCTAAACCTTCGATAAATACAGGTTTATCTTCTGGAATTTCATCAAACTGAACCTCTTGGTGTAATCGATAACCTTTCACATATTTTTGAACTTCCGTTACCATATCGGTTATACTTTGTCTGATAGCATCCTTATCACCATGTTCACTTAAAGTCAATACGGTATCGCGCATCATCAAAGGTGGTTCAGCAGGATTTAAAATGATAATGGCCTTGCCTTTATCAGCACCTCCAATTTTTTCAATAGCTTCTGAAGTCGTTTCGGTAAACTCATCAATATTGGCTCTGGTTCCCGGTCCTGCAGATTTACTTGCAATAGAGGCTACAATTTCACCGTAATGAACCTTTGCGACCTTAGAAACTGCAGCCACAATTGGAATGGTAGCTTGACCTCCGCAAGTAACCATATTTACATTATCTCCTTCTGTAATAGCATCGGAATTAACCGGGGGAATTAAGTATGGCCCCACCGCAGCTGGCGTTAAATCAATCATTTGTTTATCTGAAAATGCCTTTATCTTGTCATAATTGTAAAGGTGGGCTTTTGCCGAAGTAGCATCAAATATGATATTAATATCTCTAAATTCATCCATTTTTATAAGTCCGTCAACACCTTCATGAGTTGTTGCTGCTCCCATTCTCTTTGCTCTGGCTAAGCCATCTGAATTAGGGTCAATTCCAACCATAACAGACATCTCCAAAACATCAGAATATCTTAATATTTTTATCATTAAATCTGTTCCAATATTACCAGAACCGATAATTGCACATTTTACTTTTTCCATAGTTATATTTCTACCTATCACTAAATTTTATCGAAACACTGCCTAATCCACTTATAGTAGTCACAACTTCGTCTCCTGGACTAATAGTTGCCATTGGACCAAGAGCTCCAGAAAGAATAACATCACCTGCTTTTAAAGGACGACCTAATTTTGCCATGATTTTTGCCAACCATAATGTGGCATTAATAGGAGACCCCATACATGCGGCACCGGTACCTTCAGATACTTTTTCACCATTAACAAACATTTCCATACTACAACCAGTCAAATCTAAATTCTCAAGTTTCACTGGCTTATGCCCTAACACAAAATGACTTGCCGAGGCATTATCTGCAATAGTATCCGTAATCTTTATATCCCAATTGGCTATTCGGCTGCCAACAATCTCAATAGATACCAATGCATAATCAATAGCCGAAATAACATCAGCTGCTCCTATTTGCGAGTTAGACAAATCTTCTTTTAAAACAAAAGCAATTTCAGCCTCAGCTTTAGGCTGCATTAGTAAATTATAATCTACTTCAGACCCATTTTCCAACTCCATATCGTCGAATAACACTCCAAAATCTGGTTGATCAACACCCAATTGTTTTTGTACAACAACCGAAGTTAAACCTATTTTACTACCAACTATTCTGGCACCTGCTTTATGGCGGCGTTCTGTATTAATATCTTGAGTAGCATAAGCTGCCTCAATGTCTTCAATTCCAATAACCTCTCTTACTGGAGAACAATAGCTTCTTGTTTGAGAAGCTTCATATAGCCTATTGGCCATTTCTTTAATTTTATTATTATCCATTGTTTTTATCTTCTTTATAACATTGAATTATTAACGAATGTGGCTCTCTCAAATTCTCTGATGTTAATTGATATTTTTGGAACATCAGGAAACATTTCTTTGAGTAAAGCAATAACATTTTTTGAAAAGGTTTTTTTATTATCCAAGGTTCTCCCTTCCAAAATATTGGCAAAAATGTAAATGAAATCATCTTTTCCTCCTAAAGTAGTATAATATTTATAAGGAATAATCCTAACCATTACATTATTCTCAAATGAATCTACAGCAGTTACCGTATTATAAATACTTTGAATTATTTTATCAGGGTCAAGCTTTTTTAAAATATTTTCTGAACATTCTACAATTAAATGTGGCATTAGTAATTTAATTTTCTGTTTAACAAATAAATAATGATGCGCCCCAAATTATTAGACCAGAGGTTAGTCCTACAACTAAGGTACCTCTAGTATACAATTTGTATCCTGTTTTTGTATCGAAATTTGACATAGATGTTACCACCCAAAATCCGCTATCATTAGCATGAGATACTACGGCTGCTCCAGCTCCTATAGCTAGAACCACAAATACTTTTTGAATTTCTGTATCAAAACCAAGAGTTCCTAATAAAGGAGCCATAATAGATGCTGTGGTAATTAAAGCTACCGTTGAAGACCCTTGGGCCGTTTTAATTACAGCACATAATAGAAACGGTAGTAATATACCTAAATTTAGACCCGACACTAAGTTGGTAACCGAATCTGCCATTCCGCTATTTTGTAATACGGTTCCAAAAATACCTCCTGCTCCGGTAATCAATAAAATGTTTGAAGCTTCTCCTAATGATTTTCCAATCCATCCTGAACCTGAAAACATTTTAGCATCAATTTTTTTAGGAAGCATAAACGAAAGGAGCATACCTATTAAAAGGGCTATTGTAGGTGTGCCAATGAAACTTATGAAGTATAAAAACCCTTCTGTCATGGCTTCTTTTCCTAATTGAAAATCTAACACCGATTTGATTAGAATTAACACAATTGGTACAAGGATAGGCAAAAAAGACTTGAAACTACTTGGGGCATTTTTTAGTTTTTCCTTTACTTCAGCTTCGGTTACATCTGGATTGGGGTCAATGTAAGTTCGCTTTCCAATATATTTTGAATAAATAATGGCTACAACCAAGGTTGGAATACCCACTAATAATCCTGCTAGCATTACCAAACCTACGTCTGCTTTTAAAATACCAGCTGCCGCAATAGGACCTGGTGTTGGCGGAATTAAAATATGTGATATAAAAAGCCCTAATTTAAGGGCTACAGCTGTTCCTGCCAATGATAATCCTGCACGTTTGGTTAAGCTCTTGTTAAGTGGGCAAAGAATAATGAACCCACTATCTGAAAATACCGGTATTGATACTATAAAACCGGTTAACCCCATAGCCTCATGAACGCGGTTTTTTCCAATAACCCTCAAAATAACTTCAGAAAGTTTATATGCCGCTCCGGATTTCTCAAGGAATGTTCCCATAATAACCCCAAGAATAATAACTAAACCGATTTTCCCAAGTGTTTTCCCGAATCCTCCATTTACCGAATCAACAATGGATTCAAAAGGTAGTCCAGAACAAAGTGCATAGAAAAACGCTGCCGCCAAAAGTGCTAAAAAAGGATGTATATTGAGTTTGGCCGTTAACCAAATGATGATGCCAATACTTAAAAATAGAAGTAAAATTGCCATATTGAAATTAAATGATTTTAATTATCTTTAGAATTACCAACTAAAAAGTCAAGATCCACACCAAGATGCGCCTGTTCTACAGTATTTACATACAAGTTTGGATACCCTCTTTTCGCTTTTGATTCTGGAGCCACCCATTTTTCGCGTCGTCTTTGTAACTCTTCATCACTAATATCTACATTCAATTTACGATTTGGGACATCTAAAATGATAAGGTCCCCATTTTCAACCAATGCCAAGTTACCTCCAACTGCAGATTCGGGCGAAACATGTAACACCACAGTACCGAAGGCGGTTCCACTCATTCTTCCGTCAGAGATTCTCACCATATCTTTAAAACCTTTCTCAAGGACTTTTTTAGGTAAGTCCAAATTGCCTACTTCTGGCATACCCGGGAATCCCACAGGTCCCACATTTTTCAAGACCATCACACTGTTTTCATCAATATCTAAATCGGGATCATCAATTTTATTTCTAAAATCATTCATATTTTCAAAAACAACTGCTTTTCCTGTATGAACTAACAAGGATTCCGTAGCAGCCGATGGCTTTATCACAGCCCCATTTTTACATAAATTTCCTTTCAGAACAGCTATACCAGCCTCTTTTTGTAAAGGTTCAGATGGTTTATAAATAACATCTTCTCTAAAACAAATGGCATTAGCATTGTTTTCACCTAACGTTTTTCCATTCACTGTAATGACATCATTATGAAGATGTTCTTTCATATAATTAAGTACAACTGGTAAACCGCCGGCATCATAAAACTCTTCCATGAGGTATTTACCAGAAGGCATTAAATTCACTAGAAGCGGAATTTTACTCCCTAAATCGTCAAAGTCTTGTAAATTCAATTCAACTCCCATTCTTCCGGCAATGGCCTGTAGATGAACAATGAAATTTGTAGAACCTCCAATAGCAGCATTAATAATAATGGCATTCTCAAAAGCCTTTCTAGTAAGAATATTGGACATTTTAAGGTCCGCCTTGACCATGTCTACTATTTGTCTTCCAGAAAGTTGAGCCATGACTTTTTTTCTAGCGTCTACTGCAGGAATTGCTGCAGCACCAGGAAGCGTAAGACCTAAAGCCTCTGCCATACATGCCATGGAGGAAGCTGTTCCCATTGTGGTACAATGCCCCTCACTTCTAGCAGAACATACTTCAGCATCTTTTAAATCGTCTTCGGTCAACTCTCCACTATTAATTTTCTCTTTTAGTTTCCAGACATAGGTACCGTTGCCAATATTTTTTCCTCTAAATCTTCCATTCAACATAGCGCCCCCAGGCACCACAATGGTCGGAATATCTACACTGGCGGCTCCCATAATGGTAGCTGGTGTGGTTTTATCACATCCTGTTAATAGAACGACACCATCCAATGGATTTGAACCAATGCTCTCTTCTGCATCCATGCTCATCAAATTCCTAAAGAGCATTGCCGTTGGTTTTATAATGGATTCCCCTGTACTCATAATGGGGAATTCCAAGGGATAACCATCAGCCTCAAGCACGCCTCTTTTAACAGATTCTGCTAAATCACGAAGATGTGTATTACATGGAGAAAGCTCAGACCATGTATTACAAATACCAATTACTGGTTTGCCATATGTATCTGCTGGTAGTCCTTGATTTTTTCGCCATGCTTTACGATGTACAAATCCTCCTTTTCCTCCTCCTGAAGGTGCAAACCATTCTTGACTTCTTAGTTTTTTATGTTCTTTATCCTTCATTTTATTTAGCTTGAAAGCTTAAACTTCCTAGATTTCCAAAAGTTGCTTGTACCGTATCACCATCATTTACAGGGATTGCTGATGTTGCCGCCCCAGCCAGAATAACCATTCCCTTTTTAAGCTCTTGCCCATATTTTAGAGCCAATCGAACTGCTTCAACAAGTGATTGAAAAGGATTGTCTAATATTGCCTTAGAATTGCCAATTGCCTTAACTTCTCCATTTGTCCCAATAGTAATTTCAATATTAGACACATCGGTATCAGGGGAATACCATTTACCCAAAACATATCCAGAAGAAGAGCAATTATCGGCAATTACGTCTTCTAAGGAAAACTTAAAGTTTTTATACCTAGAGTCTATAATCTCAATAGCTGGTGCAAGTCCATCAATATATGATTCAACCTCATTAATGGTAATATTACTGGTAATATCCTTTTTTAAAAGAAATGCAATTTCTGGTTCAGCTCTTGGGTGAATAAATTTATTCATTGGTATATCACCTTCATTTTCAAAATGCATGTTATTAGTTAGCCTTCCCCATATCATATCATGAACACCCATTTGTTCCATTTTGGCTTTACTAGTAAATCCCATTTTTAAACCAGTTAAATTTTCACCACGAGCTAATCTTCGTTGAATACTTAAAGCTTGAATTTCATAAGCCTGATTTAATGTTATTTTTGAGGTATTGCTTATTTGAATTACTGGGTTGGCTACCTTAGCTGCATCATCCAGTATAGTCGAAAAGTTTTCTATGATTTGTTCCATAATACAAACAAATCAAATATTAAGAACTAAATACTCTTTAGTTTTACCCTTCTCTCGTCTAATTTTACCACACCTTTTTTATGAGTTACGGAAGTCATTGATTTAATAGATAAACTTGAATTAAGTCTTTTATAATCTGTTACTAAATATAAAAGTAGTAATCATTCATGTTTGTTATTTGTAATAAACATAATTGAAGGACAGAGGATTTTCATGCTCCTTTTAATATCTAACTTAATAACTATTCCATTTAACCATGCCAAAAAGAATATTAACAATACGATTTATATAAAACCTTAATTTAATGTTAACAAAAGGGTAAAATAATATTATTGAAAGGTAAATTTCGCAATTCTTTCATCATGAAATTATCATTTCTTTGCAAAGAACGGGTTTCTTTTGAAGATACAACAAAACTTACAAGCTGTTGATTTACTACTTGTTATATACTTAACTAATAAAAAAAACAATTAATAACTAAACTAAATTTATGACATAAACAAACTTTAAAATGAATTAATCACAAATAAAAAAGGAGAGTATCAAAATACCCTCCTATTAGTAAAATTCATGTTGTCGCATGAATTCAAAAAGAAAAAAACCCATTGTCGTGGGTAATTTTAACTCTAACAAATCAAAAATATGAAAAATCACTTTTATGTAAGGCCACTAATGTCTTATTTAGGGCAACTAATGTCCTTAAAGTTTGATTCAAAATTCAAACTTTCTTTTGTTGTGTTTGCAATATCATTTCTAAACATTAATGCAAGCACATCTTCTGAAAACATAGAGCCTGCATCAGATCAAGTATCAACTCAACAAATCACTGTTTCTGGTACTGTATCTGATATTGATGGCCCCTTACCAGGTGTTAACATCTTGGTTAAAGGAACTTCTCAAGGAACCCAAACGGACTTTGATGGTAACTATAGTCTTTCAGCTGAAAATGGAGCAATCTTGGTATTCTCTTATTTAGGGTATAAAACTCAAGAAGTTGCGGTAGGAAACAACACTACAATTAACGTCACTTTAGAGGCAGACGTTGCTGGACTTGATGAAGTAGTTGTTGTAGGATATGGAACAAGAACTAGAGGCGAACTTACTGGTGCAGTAAGCACACTAAAATCTGAAGAGATTGAAAGAACCTCTAGTGGAAACCTTTCCAAATCTTTAGCTGGTAAAATTCCTGGATTAACAGTAAATGACCGTGGTGGTTATCCTGGTGAAAATAATGTACAGGTATTTGTGAGAGGACGTGCTACATTAGGAAACAATGCTCCTTTATATGTTATTGACGGTGTGCCTTCAAATTCACAGGCATTTTCATTCTTAGCACCTGGAGACATAGCCAACATGTCGGTATTAAAAGATGCTGCTGCTGCCATATATGGTGCAAGAGCTGCAAATGGTGTTATACTTGTAACAACAAAAAGAGGTAAATCTGGAAAGGCAAAAATATCTTTAAGCACTACGCAACAAATACAGCAATTTACGCGTACGCCAAGATTTATGAATTCATTCCAGTATACGACTTACCAAAATGAGGTAGATTCAAGACATGGTAACCCCTTACAATTCACAGATCAAGATATTGAAAACTTTAGAATAGGGAATGACCCAATTCAATATCCTGATACTAATTGGTTTGATTTAACCATGAATGATTGGGCTCACCAACAGCGTCATAGCATTAATGTTTCTGGAGGGTCAGAGAACATTAAATATTTTGTTAATGGTGACATGCTTGACCAAGGTGGACAGTATAAATCTGGAGATTTAAGCTTTGAGCAATATCAATTGCGTACTAACTTAGATATAAAAGTAAATGACAGAATTAAATTGGGTGTTGATTTATATGGATTGAGTGGCAAACGCGTACAACCTGGTGTTAGTAGAGGATTTATTTACAAGCATTTAACAGTTACATTACCTACAGAAGTTGGCCAATATCCAAATGGTTTATACGGAGTTGCAGCAGAAGATGGAGCTAATCCAGCTATTATGTCAAGTTTTGCAGGTGGATTTAACGATGAAAGAAATACTGAGTTTAGAACTCGTTTTAATTTAGACGTAGACTTAGGCTTTATTACTGAAGGGTTAGGATTAAACGCGAATACAACTATTACTAGGAGAACAGGAGATGCCAAGCACCTTACACAACCTTGGACTAATTATGCATATAACCCTACTATAGATGAATATGTACCTCAAGTAGGTTTTGATTTCAACTCTGGAAATACCATTGCAGTACGTGATAGTTTTTGGAAATACAATGAAGAATACATAAATGCACAGCTTAAGTATGATAGAACTTTTGGAGATCATACTTTAAGAGGTTTTGTTGCCGTTGAGCAAACAAAATGGAGAGGTAGAAACTTTAACGCATATAAAAGAGATTTACCTTCTGCCTTATTACCAGATTTATTTGCTGGTGGAGACGAAGGTAGAACAGCTTTTGGTGTTTCCAACCCTGGAAGAGCACGTCAAAATTACTTTGGGTCATTATCTTATAACTACCAAAAGAAATATTTAATTGATTTCACTTTAAGATATGACGGATCTGATATTTTCCCTGAAGGTCAGAAATATGGAACATTCCCAGGGGTACAAGTTGGTTGGGTAATCACCAAAGAGCCTTTTATGGAAGGAACTAGCGGTTGGTTAAATAACTTAAAACTTCGTGCATCTTGGGCACAAATTGGTAATGATCGTGTTGCCCCATTTGCATACCTTGACCAATTTGGTTTAGGTGGTGGATCTGTTCAAAACAGAAATTATTACATTTTTGGTGAATCACCAGGATTGGCAAATTCGTTCTACTTAAACAGTATTGGAAACCCTAACGTTACTTGGGAATCTGCTACCACACAGAATATTGGTTTGTCATTCTCTTTATTTGACAGTAAGCTTAACGGAGACTTTAACTACTACTGGGGAGATAGATCTGACATCCTAACAAGTAGTGCAGCAGATATCCCTTCTCATGCAGGTTTAGATTTAGGTGCATTACCTAATGAAAACATTGGTATTGTTGATAATTGGGGATGGGAATTTGAATTAAACTATGCCGACGAAATTAACGAAGACTTATCTTATAGCATAGGTGGAAATATAGCAAACGCCCAGAATGAAATTGTTTATATGGCAGAAGCTGCTGGAGTTCCTGATTGGAGAAAACAAGAAGGGCACGCTTTAGGTTCTTTCCAATCATACCCAACAGATGGAATTTACCAGACTCAAGCAGAAATCGATGCTGATCCTGCCGCTGGAGCAGGTACATTACCCGGAGACATAAAATATGTAGACACAGATGGAAATGGACAAATTACAGGTAATGATGTAGTTAGAAGGTACACCTCTAACGTACCAGAAATAACATATTCTTTTAACACAGGCTTAAAGTACAAGAATTTTGATTTAAACCTATTGTTTCAAGGGCAAGCTAATGCTAATATTGCTATTTTCTTTGATAATTCAGGAAACAGACCTGCTTATTTATTTGAGCAAAGATGGACTCCAGAAAACCCGAATGGCAGATACCCAAGAGCATATGAAAGAGCAGACACATTTAATGCTAAGTCATCTGCAAACAATGCTATTACAGCAGACACTTGGATTCACGACGCTTCTTTCTTAAGATTAAGAGAGTTACAAATTGGTTATAACATTCCTAAAAGCGCAACTAAATTTGCGGATTTAAGAGTGTTCTTAAGAGGCTCTAATGTATTTACATGGGACAAATTGAAAGGTCTTGATTTAGACCCTGAAATGCCAGGTTACAGAAACTTTGAACAAGGGTTGTACCAACCATTGAAAACATGGAGTTTAGGTGTAAATATTAACTTATAATAAAAAATTAAGATGAAAAAATTTAAAATAATATTAGCAATTGCCGTATTAGGCTTTATTAGTTGCGAGGATGTTTTGGAAAGTGCTCCTGGAGATTCTTATAACGAAGCTGTAATTTACAGTGACATTGCTCTTACTGAAAGTCTAGTTTTCTATAACTATAACGTAACAGAAAACTGGGGAATGAACTTTGTAGATTGGTGGACAAGACGTATAGGAATTGAAAACGCCTCTGATGAGTGTTGGTTCCACTGGCCAACCCGTTCTAGATACACCAATAATTATTCTACCACCACTCCTAGTAATATGGGCTTTTTCCGTAATACTTGGCCGGTATATTATAGATATATTGGTGCAGCAAATAATTTTCTAAGTAAAATTGATGATAGTCCTGTTGCTACTAATAGCCCAGACGAAGTTGCTGTTTTAAAAGGAGAAATGAAATACCTTAGAGCCGTAGCTTATGCCCAAATGATTAATTTTTGGGGAGGCGTACCTTTAGTTACCGAGCCATTTGCTTTTGATGCTGATGACTTTACTGTAGCCAGAGCTTCTTATGAAGACTGTATTGATTTTATTGTAAGCGAATTAGACGAAGCCATTGCATTATTACCAGACGGTACACGTGGTGGTGCTGAATTTGGTAGAGTATCCAAAGGAGCTTGTATGGCCTTAAAATCACGTATGTTATTATATGCCGCAAGTGCACAACATGACCCAAGTGAATCTGGTGCTCCTAGAGGTCCTTTGTACGATTATACAAAACCTTCTAAGTGGCAAGATGCTGCAAACGCAGCAAAAGCATTAATAGATTACGGACACTACTCGTTGGTTCCAGTAACAACTGCTGAAGAATATCATAACATGTTCTTAAGCCCTAATTCAGAGCTTATTTTTGCAAGACCATATAGCCCTGAGTTTCCTAATGTACCAAATGACTTTAATACATTGCCAGACAAAGCGCACTCTCCGGTAGCGAATGGGGGTTGGGGATTAAGTAACCCTACTCACAATTTTGTGCAAGATTTCAAAATGGCCAACGGTATGAGAATTGGCGATGCTGGAAGTGGATACGATGTTAATGATATTTACGCTAATAGAGAAATGCGTTTCTATGCAAACATTAACTTTCAAGGTTCTTCTTTCCACGGGGTAGAGCTAGAGTACTGGTCTCCTTTCGGAAATAACAGTAAAGACCTCTTAGGAAATGATGGAAGACACTTTGCGTTAACCGGTTACAACTTACGCAAATTCTTAGATGAATCTATTACTATTGATGTTACACAGTCTTCTAACAGACCATTTCCTTTGGCAAGGTTACCAGAGATTTACTTAAACTATGCTGAAGCTCAATATATGTTAGGTAATGAAGGCGAGGCTAGAACTTACGTAAGTATGGTAGCAGAACGTGTTGGCTTACCAGCTATCACATCTTCTGGACCTGCATTACTTGAAGATATAAAGTATGAAAGGCAAATGGAACTATTCTTTGAACATCACAGATATTATGATTTAAGAAGATGGATGGATGAAGATAAGATGGGTGAAGATGTTTTAGGAGTTCAATGGGAAAAGAGAAACGCAAGTGGAGATTTAGATATTAATGGAACGCTTACTATGATTCCTGAAAATGTTTTAGAAGAAAGAACATTTAATAAAGAAGATTATTACCTACCAATTCCTTTTGATGAGGTAGAGAAAGCTGGTCTTATCCAAAACGATGGGTATACCAATTAACAAATATTTGAACTTATTAATTTTTTATTATAAAAATTAAGTTTAGTCAAATTGTTTAGTAGTTTAGTTTGGAAAACCGAGGCCTCAAAGACCTCGGTTTTTTTCTTTACCTTGAACATTTACTTTTTAAAAAATGTAAAATGAAAATATCCGATATTAAAGTTTTCCCGGTTAACATTGCAGGTAGAAGCCAATTAAATGTAAAAATTGAAACGGACATTGGTATCTATGGATGGGGAGCATCTGGAATTACAGGAAGGGAATTGGCGGTTATAGGAGTTATTGATCACTATCGCCCTTTATTGATAGGAAAAGACCCTAAACAAATCGGAGCAATTTGGCAAAATTTGTATCGCGGACAATACTTTGAAGGAGGTCGTGTACTAACAGCTGCTATTTCAGCAATTGATATTGCGCTTTATGACATTAAAGGAAAAGATTTAGGGATTCCAGTTTATGAACTTTTGGGTGGCAAACAAAGAGACTATATTGAGTGTTTTGCATCATTAAGATTTAGTAGTAAAGAAGAACTAATTGCTAGTGCAAAAACCCTAATTAAAGAAGGATGGAATATGCTAAGATTGGCGCCAGCCGAATACGAAGAAAGTAAATATGCTTCCGAATTTGAGCCTCGAAATTCTATTGCGGTTATTGCAGAATGGGTTACCGCTTTACGTAAGGAAGTGGGAACAAAAGTAACTATTGGTATTGATTACCATCATAGGTTATCTGTACCGGAAACCGTATCGTTCATTCAACGCATGCCTTTAGGAACTCTCGATTTCATAGAAGAACCTATTAGAGATGAATCACCAGAGGTATATCAGGAATTACGCAAAATGGTCAATGTGCCGTTTGCTATTGGTGAAGAGTTTGCAAGTAAATGGCAATTTTTACCTTATATAGAAAAGAATATTACCCAATTTGCTCGAATTGATGTTTGCAATGTGGGAGGAATTACAGAGGCAATGAAAGTTGCACATATGGCCGAAGCCCATTATATAGATTTATTACCTCATAACCCCATTGGACCAATTTGTACTGCGGCAACTATTCATTTAGCGGCAGCCTGTCCAAATTTCACATGGCTAGAAGAAATGAATACCCCGGTAGATAATCCAGGGTTAGACGATGCCAATTATTACACTGTACAACCGCAGCTTAAAGGGAATAGATATAAAGTTCAAAACGAGCCAGGTCTAGGAATAGAATTCAATGAAGAACTCGCCTTGGCCACTAAATTCGAAATGGTAGAAACTCCGAGATTAAAACGACGAGATGGTTCCTTTACTAATTGGTAGTTTAAAATTATAATTATAAAAAAATGAAACATTTCCTCATATCAATAACAATTCTATTTTTTAGTTCTTTAGGTTACGCTCAAATTCAGAGTAAACCCAATATTATCATTATGATGACTGATGATCAAGGTTATGGCGATATAGGTGCTCACGGTAATCCTTATTTAAAAACTCCGCAAATTGAATCAATAGGCACTCAAGGTTTAGAAATGACCCATTTCTTCTCTTATCCTAATTGTTCTGCATCAAGAGCATCTCTTTTAACTGGTCGATATCCTTATAGAACAGGAGTAACGGCAGTAACTCAGGTAGATCATTTTATGAATACTTCAGAGGTAACAATTGCTGAAATATTGAGTGATAATGGTTATAGAACGGGTATATTTGGAAAATGGCATTTAGGTGATAACACCCCAATGCGGCCAATTGATCAGGGTTTTCAAGAAACTTTAGTGCACAGAGGAGGAGGTATAGGACAGGCAGCTGGACCTGCGGGAAACACTTATTTTAATCCCATTTTAGAACATAATGGAACTTCAAAAAAATATGAAGGTTATTGCGATGACATATTTACCGAAGCGACGTTAGATTTTATAAGTTTAAAAAGTGATAAACCCTTTTTTGCTTACTTAGCTACCAATCTACCTCATTTCCCTTTACAAGTGCCAAATTCAAGAGCAGAACCTTATAGACAGATTGGATTACATGAGGACAATGCTTTAACCTATGGCATGATAGATAACATTGACTATAATGTTGGTAGAGTACTTAATAAGTTAAAAGAATTAGGCATTGAAAATAATACCATTGTTGTTTTCCTTTCAGATAATGGTCCAAGGCACAGAAGGACAAAAAATGATTCTTATCCTGGGCGTTGGGTAGCTAACTTAAGAGGCACTAAAACAAGTGTCTATGATGCCGGTATTCGCGTTCCATTCTATGTGCAATGGCCAGGTAAGATTGACCCAAAAAAACAAACATCTCAAATGGGTGCTATTATAGACTTAATGCCAACATTGCTAGATGCGATTAATGTAGATAAACCAAAGGGAATACATATTGATGGAAAATCACTACTCCCCCTTTGGATAAAAGGAGATTCTGACAATATTGAAAATAGAGATTTCTTTGTACAAATGCATTACGGGCCAACCCCATTTAAATATATGCATTTTGCTGTAAGAACGTCCAAATACAAACTAGTGAGTCCGCATGATTTTCCACATGGCATAGTTCACCAACCAACAGATTTCACTTTAAATCATGTTTTGAAAAACCTTGAACTCTACAACGTAGAAAATGATCCAAGTGAACGTATTAATATTGCTAAAGAAAATCCAGAAATAGTTGAAGCTATGTTAGAGCGGTATGAAATTTGGTTCGACGAAGTTTCCGAAGAACGTGATTCTAAAGGAATTCAAAGAATTCATTTAGGAACCAAAAAACAACCTAAAGTTAATTTATCACGTTTTGATTGGGGAGGCCCGCGAGTTATATCACGCTTCGATTATGGCGGTCCCAGGGTAGTAGAGGATAATCAATTAGGATTTTGGCGTGTTAAAACAGAAGCTGGGAGTTATAAAATAACCATTCATTTGCCTGAGATAAATACTGACGCAATCACTCATGTTAGATATAATGATTTACATTTAAAAGCCCCAGTTAAAAAAAGTCAAAACCAAGTTGTTTTTGAAAATGTTATACTTCCAAAAGGCAAGGGTAATTTTCATGTATTCATAAGAAATAAAAGACTTCCTATAGGACCACTTTTTGTCGATGTTAAGCGTGTACTTTTAATAAATTAGGTAGGTCATTCATCAAAAAATATTATTAATTTTACTGTCTTTAATAGATGAATTTGGTGTTTAATCTTTAAATTGCAATAGTATTTTTTTAAATTAATCAGAAACCTAAAACTGCATATGTTTTTGCATACGATTTTATAAAATTATAGGCTGTGAGCCCAGTAAATGTGTTGGTGATTTTGTCATCAGAGAGCTCATAACCCGAAGGTCACTGGTTCGAGTCCAGTTCCCGCTACAACTGAAAGCTTCACAGAAATGTGAGGCTTTTTTTATTAAGTATTTATTTCTGTATCTTTAAAATGTAACTAAATAAAGATTAGAATTATGAAATCATTTGAAAATGCGACAACATTCTTCCATAATTGTGAATCTGGAAAAAGGATGGGATTCTTGTAAGGATTATATGATAGAAGATGCTTCGTTTGAAGCCCAAGGTGAAGCTTTTACTGGTGTTGATAAAGTAAAAGTTTATGTAGATGCAATGGCAGGATTAGCAAATGCAACTATGTCTGGAAGTAGTTATAAAATACATTCCTCTGCCTTTGATGAGGTAAATAATACTGCACTATTTTTTGCAACCTTCACAGGAACACATTCTGGCGATGGTGGGCCGATTCCGCCAACAAATAAAACAACGAATACACATTATGTTTATTCTATAAAAATGAATGAAGAAGGAATGGTTGAAAACATGACAAAAATATGGAATTCATCATGGGCCTTTCGAGAACTTGGTTGGATGAAAATATAGTTTCTTATTTTTTAATAAATTTTTTTATTGCTATAAAATAATTCAAAAATTCATTTAGGTTCAATATTTTGAGGCTTCCCGTACCAAAGTATAAAGTCAAGTAAGCAAGCGGTTTAGGTTTTTCTAAACCGTTTTTATTTATCCTTTCTTAATTATTTACAACTTATTCTTATAGTTGTTATAAAACTGATCTAGGTTTCTCTTGTCAATAATTCTAGAAAAGTATTTCATTACTTAAATTCTAAAAGAAAGAAAAACCGTGTATTACTCCCAAATTATTGGAAACCAAACCGACATTTCTGCTTGTGCTCTATTACTCCATGAGTAATATGGTGCCAATTGAGCTTTATATGATTCAAAAACAGGTTTTTCTACTTTACTATACATGCTTTTCTCATTACTATTTTTTCTTAGTAACACCTCTGTATCTATAGTAGTTACCCCTTTTAAAAAGCCTGGTTTAAATTCTGGTTTTATTGTGGCATTACTTTTTAAATAAGCATCAACAATTTTAATGTCTTTTGGAAGATCTGGAGACTCCAAACAATAAACTATTGGGCCTCTTTTTGTTGATGTTGAACGTAGCGATTTCTAAGAATATTTCTTTGGAAAGCAATGAATGTCAAATTAATTATTTACCCGAAGAATCCCTCACAATCAGTTCAGCATCTAATATTTTCTTATTAAGTGATTGGGTAATTACATCTTTTTTAGCGTGCTCTAAAAACGTAAGTGCCGCTAGTCTTCCTATTTCTGCGCTATGCTGATTAATACTAGAAATTGTTGGAGTCACCATGGCTGTAAAGGGTTCATCTCCAAAACCAACGAGAGCTATATCTTCTGGGATTTTGATATTGTTTTCGTTTAAAACTTGAAGTGCCCCCAATGCAGCATAGTCACCAGCAACATAAACAGCATCAGGTCTTTTGTTTAGATTTAATAATTGTAGCATTTTGTTTCTGCCATCTTTGATTGTTAAACTACTTTCAATAAGTAGTTCATCATCCAATGGTAAATTATGCTTTTTAATAGCATCGGTATACCCTTTTATTCTATTATTATAAATTCTGGTTCGTTTAAATCCTCCAATATGGGCAATTCGTTTGCAACCTTGGTTAACTAAATGCTCAATTATCATATGGCTGCTATCGTAATCGTTAATTCCTATATAGTCAACGTTCAAATCATTTTCACCTCGGTCAAATAGTATTAAAGGAATGCCTTTTGACTTTACCTTTTCATAATAATCTAAATCTACAGTTTCATTGGCCATGGAAGCAATAATACCATCTACCTGTGTAAATAGTAAAGTGTCTATATTATCACATTCCTTTTTATACGATTCGTTTGATTGAGTAATAATAATGTTGTAGCCTTCTTTGTTTAAAACCTCTTCAATATTTTGAATGACAGAAGAAAAGAAGTTACTATTAGTTCTTGGTACAATGACACCAACCAGGTTACTTTTTCCTAATCTCAAAGCACTGGCTAAATGATTTGGTTGATAATTTAAATTTTTAGCAACCTGTCTTACTGCTTTTTTGGTCTTTTCACTAATTCGGGAATCATTATGAAGTGCCTTAGATACCGCTGCTGGTGAGATATTCAATACGTTTGCAATATCTTTTATGGTGGCTTTTTTTTTGTTTCCCAATTTTGTTATATATTTGCTTAATCGTTTAAGCAAATATATTGCTTTAATAGAAATAATCAAAACCCCTTAGTCTATTTAATGAGTTTTGATTTATTTTTAAAAATATGCTTAAACGTTTAAGCAAACTAATTTATATTAAAATAAGAATTAAAAAATGGGTAAAGTAGTCACGTTTGGAGAAATCATGTTAAGATTGGCTCCACAAGGATTTTTAAGATTTTCTCAATCAAATAGCTTTGATGTTATTTATGGTGGAGGTGAGTCTAATGTAGCAGTTTCATTAGCAAATTATGGTGTTGATGTTGATTTTGTAACACGTCTTCCAAAGAATGATATTGGTGAATGTGCTATGATGGAAATGCGTAAAAGAGGTGTTGGTGTTGATAAAATTGTTTGGGGTGGAGATCGTTTAGGTATTTACTTTTTAGAAACTGGAGCGGTTTCAAGAGGAAGTAAAGTGGTTTATGATAGAGCACATTCTGCAATGTCTGAAATTGAGTCTGGAATGATTGATTGGGATGCTGTTTTTGATGGTGTTGAATGGTTTCATTGGACAGGTATTACACCTGCTATATCTCAAGGGTCTGCTGATGTTTGTTTAGAAGCTGTAAAAGCGGCAAGCGCTAAAGGAATTACAATTTCTACGGACTTGAATTATAGAGCTAAACTTTGGAAATATTGTGATGCTGCACATAGAGAAGCTGTAATGACTGAGTTAACTTCTTATTGTGATATTGTTTTAGGAAATGAAGAAGATGCTGAGATGCATTTTGGAATTAAGCCAGAAGGAATCACAGTGCAAACTCAAGGTCATGATGTTAAAGCAGAAGCTTTCTTATCTGTTTGTGAACAAATGATGGAGAAATTCCCAAGAGCTAAAAAGGTAATTACTACATTAAGAGGTTCTATTTCTGCTTCTCACAATACTTGGGCAGGTGTATTATATGATGGTAAAACATTATTCGAAACGCGTCAGTACCAAATCACGGATATCGTTGATAGAGTAGGTGGAGGAGATTCATTTATGGGTGGATTAATTTATGGATTATTAAAGTATCCTGAAGATGATCAAAATGCATTAGATTTTGCTGTTGCTGCATCTTGTTTAAAACACACTATTAAGGGTGATGCTAACTTAGTAACTGTTGCTGAGGTTGAAAAATTAATGGGCGGAGACGCTTCTGGACGTGTAGCAAGATAAAATATTTAAAAGATGGCACAGTTTTCAAGATTAGAAGTTGCACAAGCAATGAAAGAAACAGGGATGATTCCTTTGTTCTTTAGTAACGATTTAGAATTAAGTAAGAAAGTATTAAAAGCGTGTTACGATGGTGGTGCGCGTTTAATGGAGTTTACAGCTCGTGGTGATTTTGCACACGAAGTTTTTGGTGAATTAACTAAATATGCTGTTGCTGAATTACCTGGTATGATTATGGGTGTTGGTTCAGTTACAGATGCAGGACAAGCGTCTTTGTATATGTCTTTAGGTGCTAACTTTGTAGTAACACCTGTTTTAAGAGAAGATATTGCAATTGCTTGTAACCGTAAAAAAGTACTTTGGTCACCTGGATGTGGTACATTAACAGAAATTACTAGAGCTGAGGAATTAGGGTGTGAAATAGTAAAACTATTCCCTGGTGATATTTACGGGCCTCAGTTTGTAAAAGGAATTAAAGGTCCTCAACCATGGACAAGCATAATGCCAACTGGTGGAGTTTCTCCAACAGAGGAAAACCTTAAAGGGTGGTTTGATGCTGGTGTTACGTGTGTAGGAATGGGATCAAAATTAATATCAAAAGATATTATTGCAAATAAAGATTATGCAAAGTTAGAGCAGGATGTAAAAGCTGCTTTAGCAATCGTTAAATCAGTAAGAAAATAGGAAAACGTTTCTTGAAGATTAGAGCCGCAATGTATTGCGGCTCTTTTTTTTATCATTACTTATCTGCATTTACTTTTCTAGCTTCAATTGCTTCGGCTTCACGTTTTATTTTCCGGTAGTTAAAAGGCGCTAACATAAGCCCTAAAAATGTTTGTGGATAATTTGGCATGCCACCAACGCCTATATCATCACTTGGAGTTTTTCCTTTAGGAAGATAAAAGGTTCCAAATAAAATATCCCAAAAGATGACATCACCACCATAATTAGAATTTCCCTCTTCAACTTTCTTTGAATGATGATATCTGTGGTTTTTTGGCGATGAAAAAATATAATCAAAAGGGCCTAAAATTAAATCCATATTGGTGTGCTGAAACCGCCCTATTGTTCTTCCTAAAATACCTGTTACAAAAACAATTTCTACAGGCGCTTGAATGAATGCCAATGGAATTCCCCATAATATACTCGCTATAAGGCCTTCTAAAGGGTGAGAGCGTGTACCATTAAACCAATATAATCTAGTAGAAGAATGATGGACTGCATGCCAGCTCCACATGAATTCAGATTCATGCATCCATCTGTGATACCAATATCTAAAGAAATCTTTAGCAGATAATAAGATGAAAACTTGTAAAACAGGATACAAACCAGAAGGCCAAATATTTTGACCAATAGTTGGTGATATTTCCTGCACAACTAATGTTATGGTTGCCAATTTTATAGGAGCGTTAATATAGTCTCCCCAAAATTTCCCCCCAAAAAACAGCATAACATCGGTTGGCATTTCTTTATCATCTAGCCACTTTTTGCTAAAAGGAATTAAATGTTCTAAAGGCGCAAAAATGGCACCGAAAATTAAAAACATCACAATGGTTCCAAAAAATGTCCTTATAGTATAACCACCTTCTATAAGTTCAAACCCAATATAAATACATAGGGTTAAAAATAATGGGTAGATTATTACTTGAAGAATTCTTTTAAATAATGTGCCTTCAATTTTTTCTGCTAAAGGATCAATTAAAGAAAGCACCCATCTAAAAGGCCCCAAAATATATTTATAACCTATTTTTTCTATTATTAAAAAAGGAGTTTCAATATAACTGTAAACCTTTTTCCAGAAAGAAGAGCTTTGTTGATGAGACATTTATTTTAATATTAGTTAGTTAACTGTGCTTCAATTTAATAAATATTATATGTTTAAGGCAAATAAGCTGTTCAAATACAAGTAATTGCTGTTCTTTTTATAAATGTGATACTTCTGTTTTTATGCTGGATTAATTTTGTTATTTTCGCAACGCATTAAAAAACAATAAACAAATAGAAATGAGAATAGGAAAAATTTTAAGCGTATTTGCAGTAGCGTTATTAGTAGTGTCATGTAATAAAAATGGAGCTCAAAATAAGTCTTTAAAGACGGCTACAGATTCATTGAGTTATGCAATAGGAATGGATGTTGCCAGAAATGTAGGTTCTACTTTTCAAGAAGAATTTGACCACGATCTTTTTTATCAAGGTTATAGAAATGTAGTTGATTCTTCTGATGTTAAAATAGACCAAACTTTAGTACAAGGAATCATCCAATCTTACATGCAGAAAAAGCAGCAAGAAGCGATGGCTAAACAACAAGAGGAGGCCGCTAAAAAAGCTGAAGAGCAATTTGGAGAGCATAAAGCAGCTGGAGAAAAACTTATAGCAGAAAATATTGCCAAAGAAGGTGTTCAAACTACAGAAAGTGGTTTACAGTATATTGTATTGGAAGAAGCTGAAGGTGATAAACCAACTGCTGCCGATAGAGTAAAAGTACATTATCATGGTACTTTATTTGACGGAACTGTTTTTGATAGTTCTGTTGATAGAGGAGAGCCTACTACTTTTGGTGTTGGTCAAGTTATTAAAGGATGGACAGAAGGTTTGCAATTAATGTCTGTTGGTTCTAAATATAAATTCTTTATACCACAAGAATTGGCTTATGGTGCTCAACAAAGAGGACAACACATTAAACCTTTTACTCCTTTAGTTTTTGAGGTAGAATTAATAGAAATAGTTAAGTAGTAAATACTTAATTGAAAATATATTAAAGCAGGAAGTTATCTTCCTGCTTTTTTTGTTTTAAAAATTAATAGTACAATAAATCAGGTAAGGTTGTAACTTTGCGTCAAAATAAATAGGCAATATATGGCTCATAAGGCAGGTTTTGTAAATATTATAGGTAATCCTAATGTGGGTAAATCAACTTTAATGAATGCTTTTGTTGGTGAGAAATTATCAATAATTACGTCAAAAGCACAAACTACCAGACATAGAATTTTAGGTATTGTAAATGGCGATGATTTTCAGGTGTTGTTTAGTGATACTCCAGGAATTATCAAGCCAGCGTATGAGTTACAAGAATCAATGATGGGTTTCGTTAAGTCTGCTTTTGAAGATGCCGATATATTAGTTTATATGGTTGAAATTGGAGAACAGGCTTTAAAGGATGAAGCCTTCTTTAAAAAAATAACCAATTCTAAAATTCCCGTTTTATTACTATTGAATAAAATTGACAACTCAGACCAAGAGCAATTAGAAAATCAAATGCAAATTTGGGCTGAAAAAGTACCCAATGCAGAGATTTATCCTATTTCTGCTTTAGAAGGATTTCAAGTTAAAGAAGTATTTAATAGGATTATAGATTTGCTTCCAGAATCACCACCATTTTACCCTAAAGATCAGTTAACAGACAAACCAGAGCGTTTTTTTATAAATGAAAGTATTAGAGAAAAAATTCTACTTCATTATAAAAAGGAAATACCTTATGCTGTAGAGGTAGAAACTGAGGAGTTCTTTGAAGAAGAAAAGATTATTAGAATCCGTTCTGTTATTATGGTAGAACGTGATACTCAGAAAGGTATCATTATTGGTCATAAAGGTAGTGCTCTAAAACGTGTTGGGGTTGAAGCTAGAAAAGATTTAGAAAAATTCTTTGGGAAACAAATTCATTTAGAACTTTATGTAAAAGTGAATAAGAATTGGCGAAGTAATCAAAACCAATTAAAACGTTTTGGTTATAATAATAACTGATTTAGAAAACTATGACTTTTCTTTTGCAATTATTTGATTCATAAAGTCATTAAGCCTGTGCATTTCACCTTTACTAGATGCTTTTCCAATACTTCCGGCAAAGTAAAGAGCAACCCAAATAATAATCATTAAAATCATTATACTAATCTGTAGCGCAAAATCATTTTCCAATTTCCAGTTAGAGTAAGCCCAAGCTCCAAAGGCAATAAACAAACAAGCCACTATAAAGTGGAAAAACATAAACATAGTCCATACCGTGGGGTTGGGGCCAAATAACCCATGTAACATACTTGTTTTATCATCTATTTCGTCAATTTCTAAATGTAATTGAGGGGTCCAAAACTGCTGTTCTTTTTTAGGGAATTTTATAAAAACATGATTATCTAATCTGGTAACAATAAATTCAGACTGTTCCTTTTTAGAATCTTCAAAAGCTTTTAAAACCACTTCGTTGTGCTCATTAAGTTCTTTTTTAAATCTTGGGCGTAAAACAATGTCGTTAGTAGTTGGCATTTAGTTGATGTTTTAGAGTCATGAAAGTACTATTTTTTATTTAAAATACTGTATACACGAATAGTTACTAAAAAGAAGTACTTATGGCAGGATATTTTCTATTTTTGCAAAATGTTTCAAATATAGTAGAAACCATTTAAGATATGAGTAATATAGTAGCTATTGTAGGTAGGCCAAATGTTGGGAAATCAACGTTTTTCAATCGCCTTATACAACGTCGTGAGGCCATTGTTGACGCTGTTAGCGGTGTTACAAGAGATAGACATTACGGGAAAAGTGACTGGAATGGAAGAGAATTTTCTTTGATAGATACTGGTGGATATGTAATTGGAAGTGATGATATTTTTGAAGCTGAAATTGATAAACAAGTAGAATTAGCTATTGATGAAGCTGATGCCATAATTTTTATGGTTGATGTAGAAACCGGCGTAACCGGAATGGATGAAGACGTTGCTAAATTATTACGAAAAGTAAACAAACCTGTTTTTTTAGCGATTAATAAAGTTGATAATGCCAAACGTGCAGAGGATGCCGTTGAGTTTTATTCCTTAGGATTAGGAGATTATTATACCATTGCCAGTATTAATGGAAGTGGAACGGGTGATTTGTTAGATGCTCTTATTGAAGCTTTACCTGAAAAAGAAGAGGTTATTGAAGAAGATTTACCTCGGTTTGCCGTGGTTGGTAGACCTAATGCAGGTAAATCATCATTTATTAATGCGCTAATAGGAGAAGATCGATACATAGTAACTGATATTGCTGGTACAACACGTGATTCTATAGATACCAAGTATAACCGTTTTGGTTTTGAATTTAATTTGGTTGATACTGCTGGTATCCGTAGAAAGTCTAAGGTGAAAGAAGACTTAGAATTTTATTCCGTAATGCGTAGTATTAGAGCTATAGAACACGCCGATGTTTGTCTATTGGTTTTAGATGCTAACAGAGGTTTTGATGGACAGGTGCAAAACATTTTTTGGCTGGCAGAACGTAACCGCAAAGGCATTGTAGTTTTGGTTAACAAATGGGATTTGGTAGAGAAAGACCACAAGTCGGTAAAAGAATACGAAAAAGCAATTAAAAAACAAATGGAGCCTTTTACAGATGTTCCAGTTATTTTTATCTCTGCATTAACCAAGCAACGTATATATAAAGCTATAGAAACAGCCGTTGATGTTTATAAAAATCGTTCTAAACGTATTAAAACTAGCGAGCTTAATGATGTTTTCTTACCTCTAATAGAACATTACCCACCACCAGCATACAAAGGCAAATTTGTAAAGATTAAATACATTATGCAATTGCCTACGCCTCAGCCTCAGTTTGCTTTCTTCTGTAACTTGCCACAATATGTTAAAGACCCTTATAAACGTTTTCTTGAGAATAAATTAAGAGAGAACTTCGGGTTTTCAGGGGTTCCTGTAAGCGTTTATATGCGTAAGAAATAACATTTCTTTAATAATAGTTTATCTTTTTTTAAGAAAATTCATACTAAACTAGTTTTACCTTCGTTATAGGTTTTCTTGATTGTAGTAATTTACGGTATAAATTTTGTGGTAAATACGTCAATTTAGAATAAACTGTCATCAATCAATTAACGAACCATCAATCAATCAATCAATCAATCAAAACCATGAGGAATTTCTGTTTGTGTTTATCACTTTTTTGTGTGCTGTTTTCTTTTTCCCAAGCATCATCTTATCAAATTAGTACAGGTAGGTCTATAAATTCAGCCACTACTAAAGCGGGGGTTAAACCGTTTGAAATTTCGGGAACACTGGTATCAGAAGAGGGTAAACTCCCATTAGAATCTGCCACAGTTTATTTGCAACGTGTAAAAGATAGCTCGTTAATAACGTATACTATTTCAAATCAAAAAGGGCAGTTTACGTTAGAGAATAAAACCAATGATAGTGAAGCTAATTTTTTTGTTTCCTATATAGGTTATCAAACCTATAAAAAACTAATTAAAATAGATAATTCTATAATAGATCTAGGAACTATTCTTCTTAAGGAAAGTACAAATACTTTAGATGAAGTTGTTGTATAGTCTCAGGCTCCTATTACCATAAAAAAAGACACGCTTGAATTCAATGTAAAATCTTTTAAAACCAAGAAAGATGCAAATATTGAAGATTTATTAAAAGAACTCCCTGGTGTTGAGGTTGATGCCAATGGGCAAATTAAAGTAAATGGTAAAGTTGTAAATAAAATTCTTGTAAATGGCAAGCCTTTTTTTGGTAACGATCCCACTATTGCAACAAGAAATTTAAGTAAGGATATCATTGAAAAAATTCAAGTTTCTGACACAAAAACTGACACGGAAGCATTTGTAGGAGAAGAAGGTAGCGGTGAGAATAAAACAATAAACCTAACCATTAAAAAGGAAAACAATAAAGGTGTTTTTGGACGTTTAGCCGGAGGAGGCGGAACAGATAAACGGTATCAATTTGCTGGCATGTATAATCAATTTAATGATGATTTACGAGTAAGCGTTCTAGCCGGTAGTAATAATTTGAATGAACCTAGTTTTAGTTATGGTGAAATTGACAAAATGTTTGGGGGAAGAGCAACATGGGATACCAGAAGTCAAGTGTTTAATTACGGTCTTAGAGGTGTTATAACGTCTAGAAATTATGGTGTGAACTACGCAGATGATTGGGGAGATGCTGTGGGTGCTTCGGCAAGTTACTTTGTATCTAATACTGATAATACTAACCAAACAATTTCAGAGCGCGAAAATATTTTGCCAGACAGCAGGTTTTTTACAAATTCCAACTCCAGTTCAAACCAAAGTGCTGAACAACACGGTGTAGACTCAAATTTTAAGATTAAGATAGACTCTACGCTTTTAATAACATTACGGCCTCAATTAAGAAAAATCAGTCGTTTCAATAGTTCGAATAGTTCGGAAAATTCATTTAATGAAATTAATGAACTTATCAATTCTTCAGCAAATAATTCTTTTACTGAGAGCGATGAAAAAGAGTTTCAGAATAATACAAATATTGCTAAACGTTTAGGTAAGAATGGTTCTTTTTTAAAGTTTGATATTTTCAATAGAACTATACAGACAGATGACGAAAATTTGTTAGCCAATGAAGTGAATATTTTTGGCAATAATCCAGAAACCATTAATCTAAATCAGCGACGTGAAACAGATAACAGAAATAACACCTTTATTTTGGCGGCTTCCTATAGACTACCGTTAAAAGCAAAAGAATTATTTTTAGACATTAACTATGCTTACCGTGACAATACAATACAATACAATACAAAACAAAAGAACAACCTTTGATTTTAATGAAACAACTCAGCAGTATGAACCAACTACAAATACAGCATTTAATTCAGATTTTGAGTACGCCAATATTACCAGTACACCCACGGTAGCTTTAGAGTATAAAAAGAAAAAGTTTTCTACTTCAATAAAAACAGATTTTATATCGAGAACTTTAGAAAACAAAGATGCGCTAAGGCCTGAGTTTGATTTAAAGCGAAAATTTAATGCAGCAGCTATTAGATATCGAATTAATTATAATAACCCTAAAACAAGAGTAGGTTTAAGTTACAATCTATATAATAATGCGTCGTCTTTAAGGCAATTGCAAACTTTTGTAGACGTTACAGATCCTTTAAACATAGTTATTGGTAACCCGGAATTGAGACCAACTGATAATCATAATTTCAATTTGCATTTCAGTAAAAATAATTTTCAAAAAGGCGTAAGTTTCCATATGTACACTTATGCTAGTTTTAGAAATAACGCAGTGGTTTCTAAAACTAGTGTAAATGAAGATTTAGTAAGAGAAACTACTTTTGAAAATGTAAATGGAAATTATGACCTACACGTTAATGCTGGCTTCAATAGAAAAATAAAAATTGACAGTTTAAGAACTGTAAATGCAAGTATTGGGTTATCACATTCTACTACTAGATTTGTGAATTTCACAAACGATGTTCAGTACGCAACACTTACAAAAAATATTGGTCCTAGTTTAGGGTTAAGGTTTATGTGGAAAGATGTTATGGAGTTAAATTCTCATTATAATTTGGCATTTTCAGATAACACCTTTGATACCGATTTTTTCAATAATCAAAAAATTACAATGCATAGGGTTAACTTAAATTCGAGAAATAATTTTGGTAAACATTTTGAGTGGAGTAATAATATTAATTATAATTACAACCCTAATATTGCAGATGGATTTCAAAAAAGTGTATGGTTTTGGAATGCCACTTTAGCATATAGTTTCATGAAAGATAAAGCTGCCTTAACATTAAAGGCATATGATATTCTCAATCAGAATAATAATGCCAGACGTATAGTAAACCAAAACTTTATAGAAGATAGACAAAGTACAGTGTTACAGCGGTATTTTATGTTAAGTTTTAGTTGGAAGTTTAATACATTAGGCAAAGCTGGAGAAGTTAGAGGAGGCAGAGGTTATAGGGTGGTGTATTAATGTTTTAACAATTTATTTATCAGTTACAATTAACTCTTTTATTTCCAGTCATTAATAATAGAATCAAGAGCTTTATCAATGCCTTTGTAATATAGCCCATTTTTGAATTCAGAAACAATGATTATATCAATGATTTGTTTACAGTAATCATCGGTTAAAATCTTCTCGGTACCATTCCCTGTTGCAATACCTATTTGTCTGTCATATTTTGAAATGAGAATTAAAAGACCGTTGTCTTTTTCTTTTTTGCCAATCTCAAGTTCTGCGCCAATTTTAGTAGCGTATTGAAGAGCGGTAAAGTTTTTTGGTAAAGAATCTAAAGTGAAAATGCATATTTCATTAGTAGATGTAGCTTCATAATCAATTATTTTATTAGTTAAATGTGAAACCTCCTCTTTGGAAAAAAATGAAGCATTATCCTGAACAACGCTTTGACTGAGTTCTAAATGGTTTTGGGAATTAGTTTTACAAGAAAGTATTATTGTTAGGAATGAAATAAAAAGTAAACACTTCTTCATAATTATTAAAAGTAAATAAGATTGAACTTACCAACCTCCAGAAGCACCACCGCCTCCAAAGCTGCCACCTCCAAAGCCGCCACCGAAACCTCCGCCGCCACCTGAAGACCAGCCTCCGCCAGAACTTCCCCAGCCGCTACTGCCTCTGCTAGAGGAGCGTCCCATGTTGCTTAAAATTATTGCGTCTAAGATGCTGGTTCCATCTGTCCTGCGCCCTCTATTTCCACCTTTTCCGCCTCTTTTGTTTTTAGAAATAGAAATAAGAATGATAACAAAAATAAAAAGGAAGATTAAAAAGAAACCTATAGGAAAATCATTATTTGATTGTCGTGTTCCTTGGTATTCACCGCTTAAGACTTCAAAAATAGCATCAGCTCCTTTGTTTAACCCGCCATAATAATCATTTCGTTTAAAGAATGGGATAATGTCTCGTTCAATAATTCGTTTAGACATGGCATCAGTTAAGAGATGCTCAACACCATAGCCAGTGTTAATCGCAATTCTTCTGTCGTCTCTAGCCAACAAAATTAAAATGCCATTATCCTCTTCGGCTTGCCCAATACCCCATTTTTCTCCCCATTGCGCTCCTAAAAAGTTGATGTTTTCACCATTAGTTGAACTAATAATGGCAACAACAATTTGGGTTGAGGTTGTATCGGAATACTTAACCAATTTTCGTTCTAAACTACTTTTTTGAGAGGATTCTAATAAGTTGATATAATCATAAACACTAGTTTGAAACTCTGGTTTATCAGGAATGTCAAATTGAGCAAAAATGGTATGATTTACTCCAAAACTTAGTAAAACAAAAAGAAGTGTGAGTTTAATTTTTTGCATTAGCCTTTTGAAATTTCGTCTGAGAGTTCGTTTGTGTCAGAGTCAGTATATGGAAAATATTTTTTTAATTGTTCACCAGACATTAAAACGCCGTCAACCAATCCTTGTTTAAAGTTTCCAGATTTAAAATGAGATTGAATAACATCCTTAGTGCTATCCCAAAAATCATCAGCAACCACATCATTTATGCCTTTGTCTCCGTAGATTACAAAAGATTTATCTTCTACAGCAACATAAATCAGCACACCATTTTGTTCTTTGGTGTTCTCCATTTTGAGGGTGTAAAAAATCTCTAAGGCTCTTTCGGTAGCATCACCTTCTGAGGTTTTTTCTATATGAACTCGAATTTCACCAGAGGTATTTAATTCTGCTTGTCGAATGGCTTCAACAATGTCTTGTTCTTCTTCGGGTGAAAGAAATGCTTCTATTTTAGACATTAAAACTCTACGTTAGGTGCTTTTTCGCTTCCTGGATCACTTTTATATCTTGGCATTTCTTCAAAGCCAAATAAACCTGCTAATAATTTCCCTGGAAATTTGGTTGTGTGAATATCATAAATATTCACTTTTTCATTGTATTTATTGCGTTCTACATTGATTCTGTTTTCAGTGCCTTCCAATTGTGATTGCAGTTCTAAAAAGCTTTTGTCGGCTTTCAAATCAGGGTAGCGTTCAACAGTTAATAAAAGCCTAGATAAAGCTCCACTTAACCCTTGTTGTGCTTGTTGAAACTGCGCCATAGTTTCAGGGGTTAGGTTATTGGCATCAATTGTAGTTTTTGTAGCTTCAGATCGTGCTTTGATTACGCCCTCTAAAGTTTCTTTTTCATGAGCTGCATAACCTTTAACGGTGGCAACTAAATTAGGTATTAAGTCGGCACGTCTTTGATAAGCACTTTCCACATTAGACCAGGCTGTTTTAGCATTAGCTTCATGTTCTACAGCTGTGTTATTAAATCCTTTTCCCCAAGAGTATAAACCAAATACTAAAATTCCGATAATAATCCATGGTAAAAATTTCTTCATGATATAATTGTTTAATATTATTAATTAACGATTTTCTATGTGACACCAAAATTTGTAAAAAGTTACACCTCAGCGAGTGTCTTTTTAATTAAAGATGCTCTTTTATTTTAATTAATTGATCTTTAATATCTTCAAGCTTACTAACAATCTCAAAATTATTAAGAGCTTCTTTTTTATCTTCTTTAAGATGAATTTTAGCACCTTCCAGAGTAAACCCGCGCTCTTTAACTAAATGATAAATAAATTTAAGATTTTTTATATCCTCTTGTGTAAACTTGCGGTTGCCTTTTGCGTTTTTTTTAGGCTTTAATACATCAAATTCTTTTTCCCAAAACCGAATTAAAGATGTGTTAACCCCAAAAGCCTTAGCTACTTCACCAATGCCATAATATCTTTTTTCAGGTAAATCTATATGCATTAGTCAAGAGATTGGTTTTCTAAAGAGGCGTGTTCTAAAAGTTTAGCAAACTCTTCAGCCGTTAAACTGCCGTAATAGAAATTAATAGGGTTAATTCGTTTTTTATCTTTGAAAATCTCGTAGTGTAAATGAGGTGCTTGTGAGCGTCCGGTACTGCCCACAAAACCAATTAAATCACCACGTTTTACTTTTTGATTCTTTCTTACATTGTATTTATACAAATGTGCATAAAGGCTAACATATCCAAAACCATGATCTATTCTAATATGTTTACCATAACCTGTAGCTCTAGAATCTGCTCTAACCACTTTACCATCACCCGATGCATAAACAGGTGTGCCTCTTGGAGCAGTGAAATCCATTCCCCAATGCATTTTTCTTGCCTTAGTAAATGGGTCTGAGCGCATGCCATAACCCGAAGCCATTCTTGTTAAGTCTTCATTACTCACTGGTTGAATAGCAGGAATAGCAGCTAATAGTTTTTCTTTTTCTTCAGCTAATACTGCAATTTCATCAAGCGATTTAGATTGAACCACAATTTGTTTCTGAAGTATATCTAGTCGTTTGTTACTCTCAGCAATAAGCTTAGAATTATCATAGCCCTCAAAGTCTTTATATCTATTGATCCCTCCAAAACCAGCTCTTCTTTGTGCCTCAGGAATGGGATTAGCTTCAAAATAGACTCTATAAATATTATTGTCTCTATCTGCTATGTTAGCTAAAACGGCTTCAGCTTCAGACATTTTTTTATTTAGCAAGTCGTATTGTAATTCTAAGTTTTGTAGCTCACGTATTAAGGCTTTTTCCTTTGGAGACTCTATGTATTGGCTAGCTATAAAAACAAAACCAAAACCAAATAAAGCCGCTGCTAAAAGAAACACCAAGGCAAACTTGAAAGTACGCCGTTTTTTCCGTTCAATTTTACGGTAAGAAAGTGATTCTGGATCGTAATAATATTTTACCTTACTCATTACGTTATTTATACTATTTTTGCATGAAATAAATTCAAGTTAAAAACTTGGGTTTTTTATGCTAAACGACCAAAGATAAAAATTGTTTTACAATTTCTATAATTTAACGAAAGAGGATATCTATATATAAATGAAGTCACAAGAGATTCGATCTAAGTTTTTAAGTTTTTTTGAAGATAAAAAGCATAGTATAGTTCCTTCTGCACCTATGGTGTTGAAAGATGACCCCACCTTAATGTTTGTAAATTCTGGTATGGCACCATTTAAGGAATTTTTCTTGGGAAATGCAGAGCCAAAAAACAATAGAATAGCCGATACTCAAAAGTGTTTGCGTGTATCAGGTAAGCATAACGATTTGGAAGAAGTTGGGTATGATACATATCATCACACCTTATTTGAGATGTTGGGGAACTGGAGTTTTGGTGATTACTTTAAGGAAGAAGCTATTGCTTGGGCTTGGGAATTACTCACAGGGGTTTTCGGAATAGACAAAGATATTCTCTATGTAACAGTTTTTGAAGGAAGTGATGATGATGGTTTGCCAATGGATACCGAAGCTTTTGATTTTTGGAAAAAGCATATTTCTGAAGACCGAATTTTAAAAGGTAATAAAAAGGATAATTTCTGGGAAATGGGAGATCAAGGACCTTGCGGACCTTGCAGTGAAATTCATGTTGATATTCGTTCTGCCGAAGAAAAGGCTAAAATTGATGGCAAGGAATTAGTGAATATGGATCATCCTCAAGTGGTTGAAATATGGAATTTGGTATTCATGCAGTACAACCGAAAAGCCAATGGTTCTTTAGAGCCACTTCCTAATAAACACATTGATACAGGAATGGGCTTTGAGCGCTTATGTATGGTTTTGCAAGGTGTTCAAAGTAATTATGATACTGATGTTTTTACGCCTATAATTAGAGAAATTGAAACCATTACCAATAAAGATTATGGTAAAGATGAAAAAGCAGATATTGCTATTCGCGTGATTTCAGATCACGTACGTGCGGTTGCATTTTCTATTGCCGATGGACAATTACCAAGTAATACAGGAGCAGGTTATGTAATTAGAAGGATATTGCGTCGTGCAGTACGCTACGGTTTTACATTTCTAGATAAAAAAGAACCTTTTATTTACAGATTAGTTGATGTGTTGAGTGAGAAAATGGGGAAGGCTTTCCCAGAATTAAAATCTCAAAAGCAACTCATTCAGAATGTTATAAAGGAAGAAGAGACCTCTTTTTTAAGAACAATTGCTGCAGGGTTACTTATTCTAGAAAGTTTAATGCAAGAAGTGAAGAATTATCAGGAGATGAGTGATAGTAATATAAAGCCTATATTATCAGGTAAGAACGCATTTGAATTGTATGACACTTATGGGTTTCCGCTTGATTTAACAGAGTTAATTGCAAAAGAAAAAGGTTTTGAAGTTGATGTAGCTGGTTTTAATAGTGAAATGAACCAGCAAAAAGCTCGTTCTCGTGCAGCTAGCGAAATGTCTACGGATGATTGGACCATTTTAGATGAAGATTCAGATCAAGAATTTATTGGTTATGATGCGCTTGAAGCAAATGTAAAAATAACAAGATACAGAAAGGTGACTTCTAAAAAAGAAGGTGATATGTATCAGCTTGTTTTCAATTTAACACCGTTTTATGCCGAAGGAGGAGGTCAAGTAGGTGACAAAGGATATTTAGAAGATACTCACGGTGATTTGGTTTATATTCTAGATACCAAAAAGGAAAATAATGTTATCATTCATTTTGCTAAAAATTTACCAAAACATTTAAACGAAACCTTCAAGGCAGTTGTTGATTCTAAACAACGGTACAGAACAGAGTGCAACCATACAGCAACGCATTTGTTACACCAAGCTTTAAGAGAGGTTTTAGGTACTCATGTTGAGCAAAAGGGTAGTGCGGTACATTCTAAATATTTACGTTTCGATTTCTCCCATTTTTCTAAAATGACTGTTGAGGAATTAAGAGACGTAGAAAATTTTGTAAATGCCAGAATTGATGGAAAGTTGACTTTAGAGGAAAAGAGGAATATTCCAATGGCACAAGCCATTTCTGAAGGTGCTATGGCATTATTTGGCGAGAAATATGGAGATACAGTAAGAGCGGTTCGATTTGGGCAATCTATTGAACTTTGTGGTGGTACACATGTTAAAAACACATCTGAAATTTGGCATTTTAAAATTGTTTCAGAAGGTGCAGTGGCAGCAGGTATTCGTCGTATAGAAGCTATAACAAATGATGCTGTTAAGGACTTCTATCATGAAAATAACAGAGCTTATTTTGAAATGAAAGATTTGCTTAATAATGCTAAAGAACCAGTAAAAGCACTTCAAAGTTTACAAGAGGAAAATACTAGTTTAAAAAAGCAAATTGAAGTACTTTTAAAAGACAAAGCTAAAAACATTAAGGGCGATTTAAAAAGTGAATTGACTGATGTTAACGGTGTTCAGTTTTTAGCTAAAAAAGTAGATTTAGATGCTGCTGGTATTAAAGATGTTGCATTTGAATTAGGAAGTCAGTTTGACAATTTATTCCTATTACTTGGAGCAGAACAAAACGGAAAAGCGTTATTGTCTTGTTATATTTCCAAAGAGCTAGTTACCAATAAAGAATTAAATGCTGGACAAGTAGTTCGTGAACTTGGAAAATATATTCAAGGTGGTGGTGGTGGTCAGCCATTCTTTGCAACTGCGGGAGGTAAAAATCCGAACGGTATTGAAGAGGCTCTTAAGGCTGCAAAGGAGTTTGTGAATTAGGATTATTTAATTCCTAGAATTTTATTAAACGTTTTTATTTCACATTTGTAAAACCTTAAAAGTTTATTTTTTAAACTGGTAGTCTTTTTTAATTTTTTCATTGTTCTGAGATTTACTATGTTAGACTTATAGTAACTGAAAATGTTACATTAAGATTTTTTTTAATGAACCTTCAAACCAAAATACCATTATCTAAACAATCTAATAATCTTATAGATTACAAGTCTGATATTCTATTATTGGGCTCCTGTTTTGTTGAAAATATAGGTGAGAAGTTGGCTTATTTTAAATTTAAGAATGAAATAAACCCTTTTGGAATTTTGTTTCATCCAAAAGCTATCGAGACTTTGGTTGAAAATGCTTTACAAGGAAAAGTGTATACTGAGGATGACGTCTTTTTCAATAATGAGCAATGGCATTGTTTTGATGCCCATTCAAAATTAAGTAGTTCGTCAAAAGACAATTTGCTAAACGGTTTAAACGACCAAATCAAATTAACAGCTAAACGGCTTGCCAATTCCACCCATATCATTATTACTTTAGGGACCGCTTGGTTGTATCGTACCAAGGGAACTGGTGAAACTGTTGCTAATTGTCACAAAGTTACCCAGAAAGAATTTTTAAAAGAATTATTGCATACTGAAGATATTGTAAGTTCATTACAAAATACTGTTGATGTTATTAGAAGAGTAAATCCTGAGGTTTCGGTAATTTTTACGGTGTCACCGGTTAGACATTTGAAAGATGGGTTTATTGAAAATACTCAAAGTAAGGCGCATTTAATTTCGGCTATTCATCAGCTACTGGCAGCCCAATCAGGTGTGGAATGCCTTCATTATTTTCCATCTTATGAAATCATGATGGATGAGCTTCGAGATTATCGTTTTTATAATGAAGACATGATTCACCCTAATTCAACAGCGGTTAATTATATTTGGGAAAAGTTCAAACAGATTTGGATTGATTCCGAAGCTCAAAAAACCATGTTAGAAGTCGATTCAATTCAAAAAGGGCTTATGCATAAAGCTTTTAATCCAAGCTCTGAATCACACAGGAAATTTCTTTTAAATTTGGAAAAAAAACAAAGGTTACTTCAATCTCAATTTCCGCACTTTAATTTTTAAAATACGACATTTTACGTATGTTTATATTCTAAGTAAATTTTTAGTTTGCTGATTTAAACTCTATATGTATTCAATTATATTTAAACCCAATCGTTATAATTCCTTTGCATGGACTAACATTGTAGCACTATTACTCTTACTGTATTTTGGTAAAGTAGAGCCTTATACCGTTATTTTTGGGTATTTTTTAGAGACTATTATAATTGGTGTTTTTAATGTGATAAAAATGTATATATCATCAAAACATCACAAATCTGAAAAATCAGTTGCTTTCTTAATTCCGTTTTTTATTTTTCATTATGGGTTCTTTATTGCGGTGCAATCTATTTTTGTGTTTGTAATTATGGAGTTTGGAGATGTGATTTCGGTTAAGGAACCTTTTGATTTAATAACAAACTATGGGCTTGTTTTTAAACTTAAGGGAATGGAATATATTATTGGTTTATTGCTAGTAACCCAATTAGCTAAATATGTTTTTGATTACATACAACCTCAAAAATATCTTCGCTTTACTCCTGAGGAAATTATGTTTAAGCCCTATGTAAGAATCCTAATCCAACAATTTGCAGTGATTCTTGCCATGTTTTTCATTATGTTTTCAAATGCTGATGTTATGGCGGCAATTTTACTCATTCTTATAAGAGCTATAGTAGATTTCTTTTTAGTTGGAATTAGAGATAATGAAGCGCTCTTAAACAGAATTGTAGATAAAATGTATGATGGAAAAACGTCTAAGGAGGAATTGAAAAAACAGCTGATTCTCTTTTCGGAATAGATTTATCTTATCAAATAATTAGCGTATTTAAGACATTTTACCTCAAAATACGCAATTCATCGTATTGATTTCAGTCTCTTATTGTTGCAATTTTGAGAAGCTATTAATTGTAAACAAAATTCAACAATGAGAAATTTAAAACAAATGGTGATGCTAGTAATGGTTATGTTATTGGCGCACGCAGGATGGACTCAGAAAACCACTGCAGATTATCAATATGCTTTTGATGGTCAGGTAAAATGGATGATTCTTCATGAGTCTGGAACTTTACTAGCTTCTACAGGAGAAGCCTTAGCGGGAATTCGTCCAAATAGTACTGAGGTCTCTTTTAAAATGGAGCGTTTAAAACGTGTAAAAGAAGAACATTTAGAATTTGTTCCAAATACCCCCTACGTAATCATCAAACCTCGTGGTATGTTTATGCATACTGTTGTGATTGATGTTGTTAAAGGGAAAATAGTATTTGATTCTAAAGCCGAAGATTGGCAAAATGGTGTTACCAGCAGATACTTTTTATATCCTGAAATGATGTTTGTAGTTAACGGTGCCCATAAAGAAGGTACAGGTAAGTATACGTCAGGTGTTGGAATGTACGACTTAAAAACTGGTAAAATGGTTAAAATATATGAGCGTAAACCAACTAACCCAATGACCGGAGAGCCTGATATTTTAGGTGGTAATATTATTATTCCCGGATTGAAAAATGTAGAGTGTTATGATATAAATTCTGGAGCAATAAAGTGGACTGCTGAAATAAAAAACGCTACCAATATTGTTACTAATGAAGCTTCAAAGGAAGTGTATGCCTTCCGTTCAAAAGATGATAATACTGTGGTTTACAAGGTGAATTCTGATAGTGGTTCTGTTCTATGGCCAGAAGGGAATAAAATTAAAGGAGTGATTTCTAGAATTGAATTCACAGAGCATGGTTTAGCTATTGTAACCAATATATTAAGTGGTGGAAGCAAATTGGCGAGTAAATTAAAAGGCTCTGGAACATCAAAAGTGTATTTGTTAGACTTGAATTCAGGAGCTGACTTATGGGATAAGTCACCTAAGACAAAAGGTATTATTAATCATTTCTATGTAGAAGATGATGGTATTATTTTCGGATTATCAGATGGAGGTATAAATAAAATAGCTTTTGATGGAAAACCACGTTGGAAAAAACCACTTAAAACAGGACCTGGTATTCAAATTATGGCAACAGTACCAAAAGGCTTGTTATACATTTCTGAAACAGATACAGATATAATTGATATGTCAACAGGTGAATCTGTATTTGGTAAAGCTATAAAATATAAGCGTTCTGCTGCGGTTGCCTCAACCTACGATTCTACTAGAGATCGTTTCCTAATCACTTGTAAAGATGGTTTGTATGAAGTAGATGGTAATAATGGTGAATATAATTTAATTGCCAATGACATTAGTTTTGAAGGGAAAGAAGATCCAACAGGAATAGAAGTTAGAAAAGGTGGTATTCTGTTAACTTCGGATCAGAACTTAGAAATGTTAGATTTTGGTGGAGGAGCCAATTGGGATGTTTACCATAGAGCGCCAGGGAAAAGTGCGTTTGGAGCTATTTTAATGGGAGCCTTAACAGCAGCTTCAATGACAATGGGTGCTGCACATTCGGCAAGAGCTGGTTATATGAAAGGTGCTGGTGTGCCGGCTTATCATTCGGCTGTTCAAAGAGAGGAAGATGCGGCTGACGCCTATGCTGCTATTGCAGATGCTTCTTTTCAAGAAATGATGAAACGTTTCAAAGCAACTAAAGCAACGGCAAATTCTTCATTTATTTTAACCAAAGTGGATGGAGGTGTAGCATTAGTAAAAGTTGATAAAGATTCTGGTTCAACCATGAGTGAAGTTGTAATAGAAGATAAAAATCCTATGTATGAGGTTGATGACATTGCAGGCTTCCTTTATTTTAAAGACAAAGGCAACAATATAAGCGCTTACGATTTAAATAAGTAAATCTTGTTGTTGAGATTTGTTCGATTGGGCGTGGTAAATTATTTTATTGCGCTTAATCTTTTTTTAATGACACTTTATCGAAAAATTATAATACAAATATAATTTAGTTGTAAATTACTAATGCTATTAATCAGTTCATATAGAAAACACCAGTTGGCAAATTAACTTTAAGTTTTTGCAATTGGTGTTTTTTTATGCGTAATAAAATACTTCGCTTAATCATTAAATAAAAATGAACATGGATTTTGATTTGGTTTTTGACGTACTCATTTGCGTAGGTGTTTTAATCTTACTAATCGGTATAGTAATTACTCAAAAAAACACTACTATTTTAAGAACAAAAGCTAATTCAAATAGAAATTATTTATATAGCAAGTTACAAAAAGCTAAACAAGAAAACCAGTTACTAACTCAAAAATATGTTTTAGCAGAAAACCTTAGCCCGGTGTTATTCACTCGCTTTTTTGATATTATTAAACAAATTCTTTCACTTCAAAAGTTTATATTTGAGGAAAGCCAATAATATTTTATGAAAAGAAAGTTACTCTCGCTTACTTTTTTATTGCTGACTTCGTTTTGCTTATCTCAAGATAATTCAAAAATAATTGATAGTCTTAAAAGGGTAATTCAAAGTAAACCGTCAGATTCCATTAAAATAAAAGCTTATAGTGATTTGTGCTGGTATTACAGGACGATTTCTATAGATTCAGCTTTTAGATATGGAAATTTAACCTTAAAACTTTCAAAAGAAACCGATAATAAATCTGGTGAAGCACAAGCTTATAATGATATTGGCATTCTTCATTATGATTTAGCAGATTATGATGAAGCCTTAAAACAATACAGAACCTCATTAAAACTAAGGAATGTACTGAATGATACCATGGGTATTGCAGCGCTTTATAATAAAATTGGGCTCATTCATCAGAATACATTTAAGTTAGATTCTGCTATTTTTTATGCCACAAAGGCTTTAAAGATTTATGAAGGCAAGAATCACACGCGTTATGTTGCATATATAAAAACCAACATAGCTAATATTTATAGAGGATTAAAACAATATCAAAAAGCACTTGACACACATCTTGAAATTGCTGAGGTTAACAAAAGCATTAAGGATAATTTAGGTCTTACAAGAACTTATAACAATATTGCAAATGCCTATTTATTTTTAAAAGATACGATACAAAGTGAAGCGTATTATTTAAAGAGTATTGATTTAGCTGTAAAGCATAATTACAAAAAGGAATTGGCTGGTCTTTATAATAATTATGGTGGTATTTTACATGACATGCAAAAATACACTAAGGCCATTGAATATAATGCCAAAGCCTTAAAATTAAGGAATGAATTAAACGATAATTACGGTATAACCAGTACATCATTACACCTTGCAGGATTGTATATAGATTTAAAGGATTATGCTAAGGCAAAAAACTATCTATACGATGGCCTAAATCTATCCGAAAAATTCAATATTAATGAATTAAAAATGGATGCTTATGATAAGATGGCGTCCTTTTATGCTTTTAAAAGAATTCCTGATAGTGTTATGTACTATAAAGAACTTTATAAATCTTTAAACGATACTATTTATAATAGTAGAATAACTAAAGAAATAGCTGAAATTCAGGAGAAATATGACACTGTCGAAAGAGAAAAAGAAATTCAAACTCAGCGTGCAGAAATTGCTGAGAAAGAACTTAAATTAAACCGAAAAAATACACAAATTATTGGTTTAGTTGTTCTTGCGGTATTGTTATTTGTTTTAGGCTATTTGCTCTATAATCAGCAAAAATTAAAGAACAGGCAGCTTGAAAAAGAAAATGAACTTAAGCATGCCCTAGCAGAAATTGAAACTCACAATAAACTTCAAGACCAGCGTTTAAGAATTTCAAGAGATTTACATGATAATATTGGTGCCCAATTAACTTTTATTATTTCTTCCATAGAAAATTTGCAATACGGGTTTAAAATTACCAATGATAAACTTAAAGATAAATTAACTGGTATTGGTGCATTTACAAAAGATACCATTTACGAATTGCGAGATACTATATGGGCAATGAATAAAAATGAAATTACCCTTGAAGATTTACAAGGACGCATTTCAAATTTTATTGACAAAGCTAATTTATCTTCAAGTGATTTAAACTTCAATATTAAAATTGATGAAGGGCTTTTAACTGAGTTGGTATATACATCTGTTCAAGGCATGAATATTTACAGAATTATTCAAGAGGCTGTTAATAATGCCATTAAATATGGAGAGGCTTCTTGTATTTATGTTCTGATTGAAAATAAAAATAATAAAATAGTTTTTTCAATTAAAGATGATGGTAAGGGGTTTGATATAAACGACATTGAAGAGGGTAATGGGCTTAACAATATGAAAAAACGAGCCTCGGATATTGATGCTGACATAGTTTTTAACAGTGAAAAGGGAAAAGGAACCTCCATTATATTAAGTATATGACTATAAAAGTAGCTATAGCCGATGATAATAGTTTTTTAATAAAAGCTGTAAACGAAAAACTATCTTTTTTTGATAATATAAAAGTAAGTTTTACAGCTGTAAACGGTTCTGATTTATTGAATAAATTAGTAGGGAATCATAACGTGGACTTGATTTTGATGGATATTGAAATGCCTATTAAAAATGGTATTGAAACTACCGAAATGGTAAAACAAAAATATCCGCACATTAAAATAATCATGCTTACTGTTTTTGATGATGACGAAAACATCTTTAATGCAATTAAGGCTGGTGCAGATGGATATTTATTAAAAGAAGTAAACCCAAAAGTTTTATATGAAGGCATTGAGGATACTTTAGCCGGTGGTGCAGCAATGAATCCTTCCATTGCAATGAAAACCCTTAAATTGTTGAGAAATCCGGTTGAATTTGTAAGCAATAATGAAAAGGAAGAGATAGCTTTAACAAACAGAGAAGCGGAAGTGTTAGAGCAACTCAGTAAAGGTTTAAGTTATAATGCTATTGCAGATAATTTAATATTATCTACAGGAACAATTAGGAAACATATTGAGAATATATACAGAAAACTTCAAGTGCATAATAAATTGGAGGCTGTACAAAAAGCTAAAAAAAACAATTTGATTTAAACATTGTTTAACCTTTTGATAAACTAGCTTTCAAATATCAGACGTATATTTGTGGTGTTAGTTTATATTTAATAAAATGCATTAGTTAGACTTTATATGTCGAAGGAAACTGATGTTTTTTTTTGCTCTAAATTCTCTTATTTAATTCAACTAGAAAAAATATTTCTAAATTAGAGCATGCGAAAAATTTTATTTGGAGTTGTTATAACTTTGGTCATTTTATTTACGTTTAAATATTGTAATGACAAAAATGAAGACAGAATAGTGCTTCAAGAAAGCTCAGTACTTATTCAAGAGCAAATTAAAAATGTTGGAAAACTAATAGTAACAGAAGGGCATTTTAGTGAAGTGTTCAATTATAAAAATTCAAAAGAAATTTTTGGTGATTACATTACTTCAGAAAAAAAGGCGCTGGTTGTTGTAAATGCCAGCGTTTCTATTTCTTATGATTTAAGTAAGATTGAATTTAAGGTTGATGAAGTTAATAAAACGCTTCATATTACAAGTGTTCCTAAAGAAGAAATAAGTATTAATCCCGATTTGGAGTATTACGATGTACAATCAGATTTCTTTAATCCGTTTGAAGCCAAAGATTATAATGAAATAAAGATATCTGTTAAGAAGTCATTAGCTAAAAAAATAGAAGCTTCAGATTTAAAAAAGAATGCTAAAAACAGACTTTTAAGTGAACTTTCAAAGTTCTATATCTTAACTAACTCATTTGGTTGGACATTACAATATAATGATACACTAATGAAATCATTAGAATCACTTCAAAGTATAAAACTATAATCTTCTGGATAAACTTTGCCAGCCGCCTCCATTTAAAACTTCAATACCATGAGGTTTTAAAATACTACAAGCGCTGCCAGAACGCATGCCGCTGGCACAACAAGTTATAACCGGTTTTTTAAGCCTTCTTAATTCGTCAATTTTAGAATTTAAAGACTGCAACGGAATGTTTTTTGAGCCTTTAATGGCTCCCTGAGTATATTCTTGAGGTGTTCTTACATCTACAATAATGGCTCCTCTATTTTTAAAATCCTCAATCATCTCTTTTTTATTACCAAATAAATAACTTAGTAGTTTCATTCTTTACTTTTTGGCAAATATCCTCATTAATTTAATAAAGTAATGTAACAAGAGTTACTATCTAATTTTATTATATTCAACTAAAATTTTGAGAATTAAAATGCATCTAATAAATAAGGCTGGTTTGGAGAAGGTTCATAATAGCATCAAACCATTTATACATAGAACGCCTGTGCTAACATCACAATTGTTAAATGAAATTTGTGAGGCAGAGTTATTTTTCAAGTGTGAGAATTTCCAAAAAATGGGTGCCTTTAAAATGCGTGGTGCAACTAGTGCAATTTTAAACTTAACTAAGGAGCAACAAAAAAAAGGAGTTGTAACGCATTCGTCAGGTAATTTTGCACAAGCCTTGTCCTTGGCAGCAAAGAGTTTTGGTGCAAAGGCATATATAGCAATGCCAAAAAATGCGCCTCAGGTTAAAAAAGAGGCTGTTTTAGGTTACGATGGAATTATTACAGAGTGTGAATCTAATGCCGTAGCTAGAGAGAAAGCTGCCAAAGAGATTCAACAGAAAACGGGAGCTACTTTTGTTCATCCTTCAAATGACGATGATGTTATTTATGGACAAGGAACTGCGGCCATTGAGTTATTAGAAGACTATCAGGATTTAGATTATATTTTTACACCTGTGGGAGGTGGCGGATTGTTGGCAGGAACTATTTTAGCTGCCATTAATTTTTCTGAAAAATGTAAGGTAATTGCCGGCGAACCTGCTAATGCAGATGATGCCTATAGATCTTTAATCTCTGGCAAGATTGAACTTAACGAAACAACAAATACTATTGCCGATGGACTTAGAACCAATTTAGGTGATAGAAACTTTCCGATTATAAAGGAATATGTAGAACGAATTGTGCTTGTTGAAGAAGATGAGATAATTGAAGCAATGAAGTTAATTTGGGAGCGTATGAAGATTATTGTTGAGCCATCAAGTGCAGTGGCTTTTGCGGCACTTATAAAACACAAAAACAATATAAAAGGTAAAAAAATTGGATTGATACTTTCCGGTGGAAACATTGATGTTTCTAATTTACCTTTTTAATTAAAAATCTTACTAAATATATTGTAATTTGCAATCATGGAAGAAGCATATGTTAAGCTAACAATAGAAAATAAAATTGGGTTTATAGAATTTTTTCACCCTAACAGAAACTCCATGCCAAGTGATGTTTTGTTAGAGCTTGAGCAGATAATTACTACTGCAGGGAATAATGATGACATTAAAGTTATTGTTCTTAAAAGCGGTGGAGATAGAACCTTTTGCGCAGGTGCCAGTTTTAATGAGTTAATTGCTATTGAAAATGCTGAGACAGGTAAACATTTCTTCTCAGGTTTTGCAAATGTTATAAACGCAATGCGTAAATGCCCTAAACTAATTATTGGAAGAATTCAAGGAAAAGCAGTTGGCGGTGGCGTAGGTTTAGCAGCAGCAGCAGATTATTGTTTTGCTACGCAATATGCATCAGTGAAATTAAGTGAGTTGAGTATTGGTATAGGTCCGTTTGTAATTGAGCCGGTAGTTTCAAGGAAAATAGGAAAAATAGCAATGTCCCAAATGACTATTGATGCTGAAACCTTTTATTCGGCAGATTGGGCAAAAGAAAAAGGTTTGTATTCTGAAGTTTTTGAGTCGACTGAGGAGTTAGACCAAGCTCTAAATGCTTTGGCTGGAAAATTAACCTCATATAATCCAGAAGCTCTAAAAGAAATGAAGAAAGTCTTTTGGCAAGAAACTGACCATTGGGATGCCTTGTTACATGATAGAGCGCGCATTAGCGGCAAATTGGTTTTAAGTAATTTTACTAAAGACGTTTTAAAAAAGTATAGGTAACCAAAGTTTTATAAAATAATAATGCTCAAGTATTTGTAATCACTATACTTGAGCTATATTATTGAGTTAATTGTAAAGTGATTTTCATTAATCTTCGTCTTTAACGGTAATATCTTTTAATACTTTTTTTTCCTTTTTAGTTTTCTCTTTTTGTTTTTTAATTTTTTCTTCTAGCTCGTCAAGTTTTTTCTCCGCTTTACCAACTTTATCTTCTTTTTCCCTAGCTTCTTCATCAGTGATTTCTTTGGCTTTCTTTTGTTTTTCTAAACGTTCCTTGGCTTTTTTAACACGTTCTCTTCCTTCATTAAGTGTTTTTTCGCTAATGTTAATGTTTTCTTGCTTTTCTTCAATTTTTTCTAGAGCTTCTTGAGAACGTAATTTCCCAAATTCTTTACCGCTTAAGTCACCTTTATTTCTTCCGTAAGCATTGCCATCTCCTTTAAACTCCTTTTTTGCTTTTATCTCTTTCTCAACTTTTTCTCCTTTTTGTTTGTGTTCTTTTTTAATTTTATTAGACTCTTTTTCTGCCTTTTCCTTCGCTTCTTTACCTTTTTGCTTTACTTCTTCTGATTTTTTTTGTTGAGATTTCTCTAATTTTTTCTCCTTGCCTTTTCCTTGAGCATATATTTGGGGAGAACCTAGTAGGGTTAGTAGGAAGATTACTGAAAATAATAATTTAATAGTTTTCATAGTCTATGTTTTTTAAATACTGTCAATTTCTTTTAGGTTGTCTTCAACCTGTTTGGTGATATCTTTTAATTCTTCAATATCTTTAGAAATGTTTTGTTCTAAAGAATCAATTTTTTGAATGGTTTGTTCCATTTTTTTCTCTTCTTCTTTCTTTTTGTCTGTACAAGAGGAAAATAAAAATAGTACTAATACTAAGGAATAAATTGTTTTCATAATTTAAATTTAAGTTAGTCTCTTCTTTAAGACCCACATGTTATTTAAATGTCACATTATTGTTTAACGGAATCTGTGAAATTTTCCTTTTGAAGAAATATATTTAAGCCATCATCTATCAAATTGCCAACTTCAGGTCTATTTTGTTTAATGACTTCTAAATGATTTATAAGCTGCTTGCTTAATTTGATTTCACTTCCTTTAAAAGCCAACTCATAAAGCTCAATTGGTAGTAACCAATCATTAGGATGGTTTTCTATAAGTTCTTCCAGAACCTTGGTTCTAGAAATAGTTCTGTTTTTGCCTTCTCTGTAATCACGTACTTGTTGATAGAGTTCTTCTAGCCTTAACAGTTCATTAGATTTTTTTATATGGATGGTTTTTTCAGAAGGAACATGTGTGATTAAATCAAAACTATTTAAATCTGCTGGACCCGAAAATGCAGAAACAATTTCTTTTCCAACAGCCATATCATAAATGCCCCATTCAGGTTTAAATAATGCCGATTTCTGATAAGTAACCGTACAATTTTTAAAACTAATTAAAATGATTTTCCCTTGTAGGTTGCGTTTTCCTGTGATAATTTCTCCCGAAACTTTAATGCCACCTTCAAATTCAAGAGTTACAGTTTGCTCTTCATAAATGTTATATGCTGCTAAATCACGCGGACTCATATCTTCAATGGCTAAATTGATGCCTTTTAATTTGCCAAGAGGAGACCCGAAACCTCTTGAGTGCGTTTCAATGCCATGACCTACCAATTCTTTTTCTCTATATGCTAGTGCGGAGGCACCGGTAGCCTGAATATAAATAGGCTTGTTTACGTCTTCTACAACATCGGTAAAAACACCTGAAATTTGAATTCCAGTACTTAACTCAATAGTTCCTAAAGCCTCAGATTGAATGAGTTTATTAACTCCCGAAAGGCCTCCTTTTCTAACGGAAATAGTATTTGCAAATTCTTCTAAAATCAAACTTAAATGCGCAAAATCTGGTGTTACATAAAGCTGAGGTTGTGGTTTGGTAATATCAAAATCTTTATATGCAGCTTCAATAGTGTAAGGTAATTTTTCAACCGCATCTGTCATGCACAAAGCACTTTCTCCAATAGATGATAGCAAGCCGGCACCGTAAATTTTGGGATTATCAACAGTTCCTATAAGCCCGTATTCAACAGTCCACCAGTGCAAATTTCTAATAAGTGCCATTTCACTAGGTTCACCCATATTTTGTTGCAGCGCTTCAATCTTTTTTTCTGCTAATACAATATCTTCTTTTGGGGTATTGGGTGCTTCTTTTATAATGGATAGATGTCTTACTGCTTCATACAACTCATAATCTTTTGCAGAAGAAATAGCTTTACATCCTATTTCTCCAAATCGTCTTAAATATTCTGCATATTCTGGGTTTGCAATAATAGGAGCGTGTCCAGCACCTTCATGAATGATATCCGGTGCAGGGGTATATTCAATGTGTTCCAATTGACGAATATCGCTGGCAATAACCAAAACATTGTATGCCTGAAACTCCATAAAGGCATTAGGAGGAATAAAACCATCAACCGCTACTGCTGCCCAACCTATATCTTTCAAAATACGGTTCATGCCGTACATATTAGGAATCCTATCAACCGAAATTCCAGTTTGTTTCAATCCTTTCAAATAAGATTCATGGGCCACAGTGCTCAAGAAGTTTACATTTTTACGCATAACATACCTCCAAACGGCCTGATCAATAGCTGAATAATCCTCATAATTTTGAGGTTTCATAAACTGCTTTAAGTGCTTAGGGAGTTTATTTAGAATAGGGTTTGTTTCTATTAAATCTTTCATGATATATAATGGAAGGTTGAATGAGTTAAAAATACGAAATTCTTATAAAATCAAGTATATTTTAAAATATTTTAACTAAAACAAACAAATTAATGATTTTTATTCAAACGAATGGTTTTTGGTATATTTATAATTCCTTATAAGAAAATATGTATACCAAACGAATATTTCCAATAAAAGGCGTTTTAATTTGGACTCGTCGCCACATAATTTTATTTATTGTTTTAGGTTTCATTCCTGTTATTCTTTTTGATGTTTTAGAACTAAAATGGTTGCACTTGCCTTGGTTGCCCTTAGGAGTTCTGGGTACAGCTGTAGCATTCATTGTTAGTTTTAAAAATAATGCATCTTATGACCGATTATGGGAAGCAAGAAAAATTTGGGGTGGTATTGTAAATGCCTCACGTTCGTGGACCATCATGGTAAAAGATTTTATAACCAATGATCATTCAACAAAGTCTAAAAGTTCTGAAGAATTACAAGTGATTAAACGCGAATTGGTGCATAGACATGTGGCTTGGTTAAATGCCTTGAGGTATCAGCTAAGACAGGACAAACCTTGGGAAATGCATTTAAAATCTCAACGCTCAAATAAAGAGTTTAGAGCAAAAAATTATCGTATTTGTGAGGACGTTGAGCCCATTGAAGGAGCTGTTAAGCCATATATTTCGGAAGAAGAGTTTAATGAAATATTTGCTAAAGGTAATCAAGCCTCTCAATTGTTGGGTATTCAGTCTAGGCGTTTGAAGGAGTTAATGGATCAAGGGCATATTGAAGATTTCCGTCATATGGAGATGATGAATATGCTAGTAGAGTTTTACACATTACAGGGTAAGAGCGAACGTATTAAAAACTTCCCGTATCCAAGGCAATTTGCTACTTTGAATTATATGTTTGTTTGGATATTTATTTTGCTCATTCCCTATGGTATCATGGAAGAGTTTGATGCTTTTGGAGCTAAAATTTTAGAACACCTAAGTACGCATACAGACCAAGCATCGTTCATTCATCAAACACAAGTGGCGATTGCAAAACATTTTGTTTGGTTTTCAGTGCCATTTAGTGCACTAATATCTTGGGTGTTTCATACTATGGAAGCCATTGGTGAAAATTCAGAGAATCCTTTTGAAGGAGGGCCAAATGATGTTCCTATTACTGATATGAGTAGAGGTATTGAAATAGATATCAGACAACTTATTGATGACACAGACATACCAGAACCATACATTTGGGAAAATGATATTGTAATGTAACTTCGTCAATCAATAAACTGTAATTAGTGTACAAAGTCATTTTATTAAAAAACCAATTTAGATCTAATGGGATATAGAAGAATAGGCATCATAATAATTTTACAATTTCTTTTAATAATAGGGGCTTGGGATAGTTTCTCTCAGCAAAATTTGGCTGAAAAATTAGGGTATCCAAGAAATTCAAAAATGTTAATTATTCATGCCGATGATTTAGGTGTTTCCCATTCTGAGAATATGGCTTCATTTGAGGCTATTGAAAATGGATTTGTCAATTCAGCCAGTGTGATGATGCCAACGCCTTGGGTTTTAGAGGCGGTTGAATATGTGAAAAAGAACCCTAGTACTCATGATTTTGGATTGCATCTGGTGCTAACTTCAGAATGGAAAAATTATAGATGGGGTCCAGTATCTTCAATTAATGAAGTTCCAAGTTTAATAAATAAACACGGCTATTTTCATAATGCATGTTCGCCGTCTGTTAAACCAGAAGATGTAGAGCAAGAACTAAGAGCTCAAATTGATAGGGCATATGCCATGGGATTAAATCCAACACATTTAGATAGTCACATGGGATGCGTGTTTTTTATTAGCACTGAAGTTTTAGAAGTTTACCTAAGTATGGGGCAACAATATAATTTACCTGTTCTCGTTGGTTCGCGTATTCCAAAGGCTTTAATTATTAAATATGATGTAAAAGTTATTGTAGATGAAATACTGGGGATGTCTGAAGACGAATATAACAATGGCCCTAGCGCTTATTATGTAAATGCTCTGAAATCTTTAAAACCGGGATTATCTACTATATTAATTCATCCGGCATATAACAATGAAGAAATGAAGGGAATGACGGTGGACCATCCAGATTGGGGAAGTGAATGGAGACAAAAAGACTTTGATTTTTTTATGAGTGATACTTGTAAGAAATTATTAGAGGAAGAGAAGATTGTTTTGGTGACGTGGAGGGAAATTAAAGAAGCTTTATATGATTAAAATGGTTTTAAAACTTAAACAAAAAAAAGCGACCAATTGGTCGCTTTTTTAATCTTTTTATTGTTGAGCTCCAGGAGGATATTTTTCCATGATTTTGGTAACAAACTCTTTTATGCGCTCTTCTTTTTTCTCCATATTTCGGCTTAAATAACCGGTTCCCATGCCTTGCCAAACCAATTCTTTCTTTTTAGCATCAACTAGGTCTACAAATAAAGTGCCTTGTGTGCTTGTGCTTACTGAAGGCTGATTCCAACCCCAACCCCATCCGGGACCCCAACCGGGACCCCATCCGCCCCAACCCCAGGCACCAGTGCCCCAAGTGTTGTTGTAAACATCTACACGCTGATTTGATTTTGTAAATATACTAACTAATAAATCTGGCTTTTCAGATTTTGTATATCCTTTAGTTAATAATTCTGCTTCAATGGCTCTAAGAATTCTCCGTTTATCTAAATCGCTTATTTCGGCTTTATCAATTCCTGTTTTGAAAAACGCAAAGGTTTTGTACTCTCCAAAACTTGCTTTTTTATCATAGTCTGCCGCTACCTTAACAGAGGAACAAGATGTAACCACAAACAACACAGCTAATAGTGGTAATGCTCTAAATAATGTTTTCATAATGCAAAATTTTTAATGGTTATAGTAAATTTAATAAACTATTATCAACTGTGTTAGGTATTCAGCTTTTTTAACAAATAAGCTTTACGAGCAAATAATGATTATTCGGTTTATATAATTGTATCAAGAATCATACCAAGAGTAAGACCTGGTTAATTCCCTTTTCTAATAGAGTTGGTGGTCTTATCATAACCGTATGGGCAATGTCTGCAACCGCTTTCACAACAATATCCGCGTTTTAAATGATACTGTTCAGTAAAACATCTATAACCTTCCGGTGTTAAGTAGTAATCACCTTCTTCAATAGGAATTATTTTTTTCATCTGGGACAAATATAACCTAATTTGGATTGATTTTTGAATGAGACATAATGATGGTTTTTGTTTCAAAATATTTAATTCCTAAAGGGTATTCCGGTATCACTTTATTTCCTTTGATAATTTTAAGTTCGAAGAAATTAATTTCTAATTTAACCTTAGTTAACCATGAGAAAATTCATTTAAGACAACAGTTAGAACTTTAATAATTCTGTTTTATCTTTTTTATAGTATCGAATTTTTAGTAAGATTAGTTCAGTTTAGAAGTTGGAATTTAGCCTATAGAAATATTTCTTTTGAAAGAGAAGCATATAGGAATGAAGGTGAGTTAGATTATCTAAATAATCGTCCATTTTGGGCTTTTTTGAATTATCTTTGCAAAAGTGAATTTTAAGCTTGAAAATAGTATCAATCAACCCATTTTATTACCTAAAAGTTTAGGTGTTGATTTGTTTATTAAAAGAGAGGATGAAATTCATCCATTTGTCTCCGGGAATAAATATAGAAAGTTAAAATACAATCTTTTAAAAGCGAAATCTTCTGGATTTGAAACCCTTTTGACTTTTGGAGGGGCTTTCTCAAATCATATTGCGGCTGCGGCCTATGCTGGGAAAATATATGGTTTTAAAACCATAGGAGTAATTAGAGGAGAGGAGTTAAAGGGAAAGATTGAAGAAAATGAAACTTTGCGCTTTGCAAAATCAAACGGAATGCAGTTTGAGTTTGTTTCTAGGGAAGTATATCGAAATAAAAATGAAGCTGATTTTCAGAGAAACTTAAAAGAGTTTTTTGGAGATTTTTATTTAGTTCCAGAAGGTGGTACTAATGAGTTAGCTGTTAAAGGTTGCGAAGAAATTCTAAGTGAAACTGATAAAGATTTTGATTATGTGTGTTCTGCGGTTGGAACAGGAGGTACGCTTTCAGGATTGATTAATTGTTCAAAACCTGGTCAACAAGTTTTAGGTTTTCCTGCCTTAAAAGGCGACTTTTTAAAAGAGGATATTAGTAAATTTGTTACTAAATCCAATTGGGATTTAGTCACCGATTATCATTTTGGAGGTTATGCCAAAATAAACAATGATTTAGTAGCGTTTATTAATAAGTTTAAGTCTGATAATGAAATCCCTCTAGATCCAGTATATACTGGTAAAATGATGTTTGGGATTTTCGATTTAATTAAAAAAGGATTTTTTAAAAAGGGTACAAAAATTTTGGCAATTCATACGGGTGGTTTACAAGGGATTGATGGAATGAATTCTATTTTAACCAAAAAGAATATGCCAATAATTGAAAAATAGAATGAAGAAAGTATTACTTATTATTTGTTTAGGTTGTTTTTTGTTTAGTTGTAAAACAAGAAAAACCGTGGTTACTAAGCCTGATAAACCTAAAACAGAAGAGGTGGCTGTAAAAGAGGATAAGCCCATAGAGGTTGTTAAACCCAAAAAGGTTTATGCAAATGATACCGAAAAATACATTGATACCTACAAGGCTATCGCGCAAAGCGAAATGAAACTTTATAACATACCGGCAAGTATAACATTGGCTCAAGGTATTTTGGAGTCTGGTTCAGGAAACGGTAGATTATCGGTGAAGGCAAATAATCATTTCGGAATTAAATGTCATAGTTGGACTGGGGCAAAAATCTATCATGATGATGATAAGAAAGGGGAGTGTTTCAGGAAATATAAAGATGCAAAATATTCGTTTAGGGACCACTCCTTGTTTTTGACAGATAGAAAAAGATACGCCGGTTTATTTAAGCACAAAAAGAGTGATTATAAAGCTTGGGCAAAAGGCCTGAAAGCTGCCGGTTATGCCACAGATAGAAAGTATCCGCAAAAGCTAATCTCTTTGATAGAACGCTACAAGTTGCATGAATATGACAAGGAGGTTTTAGGAGATGACTATAAAAAAGTTGAGTATATAGAGGGAAAGCCTGCTACTTATACGGTGGTTAAAGGAGACACTTTGTATTCCATTTCAAGAAAATATAAAATTACAGTAAAAGAACTTCAAAATTTGAATGGTTTAAGTGATACTGCTCTTAGTATTGGGCAGCAATTGCAAATAGAACCAACAGTAGAAAACTAATTTTTAATGATTTATAAAAGAAGTAGTGCTTTGTTTGCTGAAGCAGAAAAAGTAATTCCAGGTGGTGTAAATTCACCTGTACGTGCATTTAAAGGAGTTGGTGGTACACCCATTTTTGTTAAAGAAGCCAAAGGTGCTTATTTGTATGATGAAGATGGTAATCGATTAGTTGATTACATTAATTCTTGGGGACCTATGATTTTAGGGCATGCTTATAAACCAGTTGTTGATGCGGTGGTTGAAAAGGCTCAAAAAGGAACTTCATTTGGGATGCCAACGGAGATTGAAACTAAAATTGCTGAATTAGCAGTTTCAATGGTGCCAAATATTGATAAAATTAGATTTGTAAACTCAGGGACTGAGGCTTGTATGAGTGCTGTTAGGTTAGCACGTGGTTATACAGGAAAAGACAAGGTTATAAAATTTGCTGGTTGCTATCATGGTCATAGTGATTCGTTTTTGATTCAAGCCGGTAGTGGTGCAAGCACCTTTGGAACGCCCAATAGTCCTGGAGTAACTCAAGGTACAGCTAAAGATACATTATTGGCTAAATACAATGATATTGATAATGTTAATGCTCTTATTGAGTCTAATAAAGGAGAAATTGCTTGTATTATCATAGAACCGGTAGCAGGTAATATGGGGTGTATTCCACCTAAAGATGGATTTTTACAAGCTTTAAGAGAAGTCTGTAACGCTAATAATATTCTATTGGTATTTGATGAAGTAATGACCGGATTTAGATTGTCCAAAGGAGGCGCGCAAGAGCTTTTTAATGTGAAAGCAGATATTGTATGTTTTGGGAAAGTGATTGGAGGAGGTTTGCCCGTGGGAGCCTTTGCTGCTAGAAATGAAATTATGAATCATTTGGCTCCATTAGGCCCTGTATATCAGGCAGGAACTTTAAGTGGGAATCCGTTAGCTATGGCAGCAGGTTTAGCTATGTTAAAGGAATTAAATAATGATGGAGATATTTTTACAAGATTGGAGGAAAAGACTAAATATTTACATGAAGGTATTAGCAAAGTTTTAGTAGTAAATGATGTGACTCATACAATTAATAGAGTTGGTTCTATGATTTCGGTTCATTTTGATGAAGGAGCTGTTACAGATTTTGATTCTTCAGCATATGGGAATAACGATACCTTTAAAAAGTTTTTCCACGGATTATTAAATGAAGGGGTTTATATTGCTCCAAGTGCTTTTGAAACATGGTTTATTACAGATGCTTTATCGTATAAAGATTTAGACTTTACTATTGAAGCTATAGATAAGGTTTCAAAAACTTTATAAAATCAAAAAAGGCAATTCAAAATATTGAATTGCCTTTTTAATTAACAAACTATAATCAATCAACAAACTAAATTTTTATTCTGTTTTATTATTCTGCATTTTCTTTTGATGCATTTTTTTCTTCATTTCACCTTTCTTTTCTTTAGCTCGGTGAGCCATTCGCGCTTGCGCTTTTCCCCATTTAGCGTATTGCTCTTCATTTAAAATCTTCTTCATTTTTGCTTTCATAGCAATTTGGTGATCGAGTCTAGCATTGGCCATTTTCACACGCTGTTCTTGTGTTGGTTTTTGCAATTCACCTTTTTCTTTTTTAGCTTTTCTCTCTTCCATCTTCGCTTTTCGTGCTTCAGCATTCGCTAATAAAATTGCTTTAACTTCGGCTTGTTGCTTTTCGTTTAAATCTAAATGTAAAGTCATTTTTTTAGATTGTAAAGTAGCAGCTTCTTCTGGTGAAAGGTTCATCATTTGTTTCCCTCTTTCTCCGCGGTTAGGTCTTTCTTTTTTTTCGCCTTGAGCAAAAGCTTGAATTGAAATAAAAGCTAGTGCAATTAATACTAATTTTCTCATTCTATTTTTAATTTAAGTTTTAAAGTATAAGTGCTTCTATGACTAGAGTAAAATGAAAAAGTTTAAAAGGCTTTAAGATTTTAACTTGAAATTAACAGATGATTGAGTTTGGGATTTAAGTGTGGATTACACCTATACTATTGTAAGAATGGCACTTTTAAGTTAATGCCTGTTTGGAAATCTGGAGCGTTATTAACTTCAAAATCTTGTTTTATAAAAAGAGATAGTTTGTAGCTTTTACGACCATAAGTATAAACAAGAGATGATGTAGATAGCATATTGTAAAGAGTTCTTACTCCGTGATGCCATCCACCTTTTATTTCTTGCCATTTACCTCTTAGATGGTAATAGTCTTTCTCTTCTTTTTTGTTATATGGGGTTTGCATTTGGTAGTTAATGCCAAATGAATGATAATTTCCTGCCTTTGTGAACTTGGTGATTTCAAGGTTGCTTTCAAAAGTTCCTAAATAGGGGTTGTTTCCAAAATCAATGGCATTATCTTTAAACTTGATTAGGTTTTTATGCAGCACGTTTGCTCCTAAAGCAACGTTAAGCTGATATTTATTTTTTAGTTGGATCTGTTTTACTGCATTGGCAGAAATGCCAAAATCTAATGAAGAATTAAACTTTGAAGTGTTAATTCCTAAATGACTTCCAAAATTTACGTAGATATTTCTGGTTTCATTTATTGAAAGTTTAGGGTAGTAATAATGTGAAAACTCAATACCACCAATGAAGAAATCATTGTTGTCTAATTTAAGAGTATTTCCATTTCTGTCTAAATATTCAAAATTGACTTGATTTAAACCATAGTAGCGTCGCCCAAAAGGGTCTTCGCCACCAGCAATATTACTATGAAACCATTCAATAGATTCATCACTTGTAAAAATTGAAAACGGATGCTTTCCTTTGGTAATTAGATAAGATCTAAGGTTAATTACTAGTTCTTGTTGTTTAGCTATAGGGAAGTTTGTGGTTAGTCTAAATTCTTTAATAACTGCATCAATTACAATATTCATGTATTCTGCAGGTGTGGTTTCTTGGTCTATAAAGTTAAAATTGCGGTGATACCAAATAGTATTTTTAAACTGTTCTTGTATTTCAGGGTTTTTGGGAAAATATCCTTCAACAAAAGGATGGAAGTTATTACCACTTGTATAATTTAAGGATAAGTTTTTTTTGTTATCAGGCCTTAATTTAAAATTGGTATTAAGTCTAGAGTTGAAAATACCAAAGTGATGTGTTGTTAAAAGCGACGGATTGTCAATTCCATTTTTTATAGATAAACTATCTTGGGCTTGTGCAAATAAAAAAGTTGCGTAAATAAGACAAATAAGTAGGGTAACTTTTTTTAACATTGGGTAAAAGTACATGATTTTTAAGTTAGTTTTCTTGAATAATTTCTAAGGTGGTTTTATAAATGGGTTGTTTGGTCATTTTACTTTTTAACCATGCATAAAAACTCATTACAAAAATATCTTCACGTTCTGCACTTACCCATTCAAAGGAGTTTTTTACAGTAGCTTTAAAAGAGTCAGAAGTAACTTCTTCAGGGGTTTTGTAAAACTGTTTTACAAGTTCAATAAAAGTGATGGCTCTATTTTGATTGGAGGCCTTTAGGTGCTTGTTATAATGTCTTTGAAAACTTAGTAATCTAGATTCAACTAAATCAATATTTCCGAGTTCTATATGAAGCAAAATTTCGGTTAGGTTCTTTTTTAAAACCCAATCTATTCCAGCTTTTTCAATATACCATTTATCAGTATGATAGAATTTTGAAAATATATGAAGTGCTTTTTTAAATTCACGTTTTTGGAAGTAGAACATTATTAAGCTTAAATGAATGTCTAAAAGAGATTCTAAATCGGAATGCTTTATTTTGATTAAAGGCTCAAGTGTTTTTATGGCTTCTTCCTGTTTGTTAGTAAAGTTTAAGTTTAAAGATAAAACTAGATGATGCTTTAGTTTAAATGTGTTGTAGTAATTTTTTTTATGAAGTAGCATTTCGTCATACATCAGATTTAAGTAATGTAACGATTTATCAAATTTCTTATTCCTAAAAAATGTATTGGCAATCATGTATAAAATTTGAATATGATAAAATGGTTGTTTCTCCTCTCTTTTGTAAGATATGATGGATTTGTAAGTGCTAATTAAAAAAGGTTCTACTTTTAAATAATCGTTTGTCGCAAATGCCGAAAAGCTAACAATACTCATTAGTTGATATAATGATTTAAAAGACATACTTTCATCTATGTTGATGTTGTATTCTTGAAACAAATCATTTAGAATAGTTTGAAAGTCAATTATTTCTCCTTTGTAGGTAATGGCATTCAGAGTGTGTTTAACTTTTGCATAAATAATGTTAAGGGTGTCTTCCAGTTGATGTTTTTTCTTGTTTTTGTTGAACTTGGTGATAAGTTCATTTAAATCAATAGTGGGCAAGAAGTCTGAATATTGAATTTGTGTACTATAAATCTCGTTAAGTAAGGCGAATAAATGGTGTTCTTTAGCTATGATTTCGGCTTTATTCAAAACCTTATAAGCAGGTTTGTATTGTTTTTGCTGTAAAAAGAACCGAGAAGCTAAAATGTATTTTATAATGTTGTTTTCAATAGAGCTTTCTTCTTCTAAGCTATTATTTGCAGTATAATGAATAATAGATTGGTACAAGCGCTTTCTTAAAGCATGGTAGGCGTTTTTTTTGTCTGCTCCATAGAGTCGTATACAAACTTCTTTCGAATCTAATTTATTATCAGATAAATGTTTAAACAGAGCAATGTTTTTAACGTCTTTCCGCTTGTTGTTTTTTTCAAGATGGTTTAAAAAACGTTGCTTGTCTTCAGTAGAAAAGCTTGAAATTATGGTATTTAAATTATTCATTAAGTCGTCAGTAATTATTTTTAAACTTTAATAAAAATAGTAATTATAATTTTAAAAGTTAAAAAAATATCGTCAGTTTATATGGCATATTGTTTTTAATTATTGGTAGTTGTTTTGCAGTTTTGTCTTGTAATCATTAAAACAATTATTATGAATTATCAAACAACTGTTTCAATAGATGAAAAATCTAAAGAGCCAAAATCGAAAAAAACGAATAAAGTTTTTGATCAAAAACCAACACCAGCTTTTATTGGAGCATCGTGGTCTGCATTGTTTATAGGAATGGTTTCTTATTGCATTGGCCTGTGGAATTCTGATATGATGCTAAACGAAAAGGGATACTATTTTACAGTCTTGCTTTTTGGGTTGTTTTCAGTTATTTCTGTTCAGAAAGCAGTAAGAGATAAATTAGAGAATATTCCTGTTACTGAAATTTATCATAGTATAAGTTGGTTTACAACTGTGATTTCAATTGTGCTTTTAGTTGTAGGTCTTTGGAATGCCGATTTACTTTTAAGTGAAAAAGGATTTTACGGCATGTCTTTCCTATTAAGTTTGTTTGCTGCTATTGCTGTTCAGAAGAATACAAGGGATGTTCAATATATTGAACGAAATAATAAAACAGATAAATAGTGAGTTTTAAACTTATGAATCAAAACAGAATAATATAAATATTGTTTTGATGATTGGTTAGCTAACCAGAACCTCGCAGCTGTTTGCGGTTGCGAGGTTTTAAAACCAGATGACGATGAAAATCAAGTTGAATAAGGAGCGTGTTGGATGGGGGATTTTAACTGCATTGGCATTTCTGGCTATTGGAGGAGTATGCTTAGTTCCTCCTATAGAGCAGGATCAATTGTATCATAATTTTAGTGATTCTTATGAAATTTTAAATATTTCTAACTTTTGGAATGTTATTTCAAATATCCCCTTTGCAATTGTTGGTATTGTGGGTTTAATTAATTTGAACAAAATTAGGGAAAACACAACGCAATATCTTGTTCTTTTTATAGGAATTGTTCTTGTTTCAATAGGGTCTGGTTATTACCATCTAAATCCTACTAACTCAACTTTGATTTGGGATCGATTACCAATGACGGTAATTTTTATGTCTCTAGTGTCTATTATAATTAGTGAATTTTTTAAATCAAAACTGGGAATCAAATTGCTTTTTCCGTTAATTATTGTTGGGTTTCTATCAATTCTTCATTGGTGGGTTTACGATGATTTAAGGTTTTATTCCCTGGTTCAATTCTACCCAATGTTTGCAATACCTGTTGTTTTAGTTTGTTTTAAATCTAAATATAACATGACTCTCGGTTATTGGTTATTATTAATAGCTTATATAATTGCAAAGTTCTGTGAGATTTTTGATAAAGAAATATTTAGTCTTTTTTCACTTATAAGCGGGCATACGCTAAAACATATTATATCAGCAATTGGATTAACGATATTGGTTTATACATATATAAAACGTCACGAAATAACTTTGAATACAAAATAAATTTTAAAAATATAATTATGAGAGTTCTAACCTGTTTTTTAGTAATAGTATTATCCTTGTCCTGTGCGGAACCCAAAGCAGATAATAAAAGTGTAGTTTCTTCAAACCCTTATTTAATTGGAACTTGGTCTGGAGAAGGCAAATTTTTAAATATTGATTTTAATAAAGAAATAGGGGTAATCCCCATTCAAATGGAAATTAAAGATAATTATGAAATCAGCGGAACTATTGGCGATTCAGAGCTTGTAAATACATCTATTGCTGAAGTTGGTTATGGGTTTGAGATAAGAGGAGAATTAAGCAGTAAAATTAAAGCGACATCAAAAATAACTAAAGATCATTTGATAATATTATTAGTTCTACCAGAAGATGGTAGAGAGAAGGTGCAAATGTCGACTGCGAATTTCCATTTAAAAAGTAATTATACTTTTGATTTTGATATGAGAGTTGGCGGGGTGAATTTAATGAAAAACTAGTTTAAAAATAAAGTATAATGTATTTTATATGAATTCAAAAATTCAAAGTGAGATAAAAGAACTTGTTGAACAACAGGTTATTTCAGAGGGAATTGCATCAAAGATTGAAGCATATTATCAATCTAAAAAAGATAATGCACCTAACAGATTATTTACTGTGTTTGGTGTTTTAGGTGCTCTATTGGTTGGGTTGGGGATTATCCTGATTTTAGCTCATAATTGGGATGATTTTTCAAGATCAATGAAGACATTTTTCGCTTTCTTCCCATTGGTTATTGGGCATGGATTTGTTGGTTTTTCTATTCTGAAAAACAAGACTAAAGTTTGGAAAGAAGCTTCAGGAACATTTCTGTTTTTTGCGGTAGGTTCTAGTATGTCTTTAATAAGTCAAATCTATAATATTCCAGGTAGTGTTAGTAGCTTTCTTTTAACCTGGATACTACTATGTGCGCCGTTAATTTATCTTTTAAAATCTCATATGCTGGCAATTTTGCACATACTATTTATGACCTATTATGCAACCGATTATGGGTACTCGTTTTTGTCAAGTAGTAATACACCTTGGTTTTATATATTATTGTTAGCATTAGCGGTGCCTTATTGTTTGCAGTTGTTAAAAAATAATATAGATGCAAATATCACATCTATTTTTAACTGGCTTTTACCTTTGAGTTTAATCATTGTATTGGGGACTTTCATTGTTAAAATTGGTGAGTTCGGAGTGTTGATGTACGTGTGTCTATTCGGGCTATTTTATAACATAGGTAAAATGCCGTTGTTTGATAATAGAAAGTTAAGGCGAAATGGCTATTTAATTTTAGGTTCTTTAGGTACCATTTATATGCTTATAATAACAAGTTTTGATTGGTTATGGAAAGATAGAATTAAAAACACCTTAGACATTAATTCTCAAGAATTCTATGTTTCGTTAGTTTTATTTCTAATGGCTTTTGGTGTGTTGGTATATTCGTACTCAAAAAGTTGGATAAAACGCTATAATCTTTCGCACTATATATTTGTGATTTTTAGTGTCATTTTCTTTATAGGTTTTGGCAATAAATTCATCCCTTTAACTATAATCAATCTTTTAATTTTAATTATTGCCCTTATAACTATTAAAATTGGTGCGGATAAATTTCACTTTGGAATTTTAAACTACGGATTATTAATCATAGCTATTTTAATTGTTTGCAGATTCTTTGATACAGATATGTCTTTTGTCCTAAGAGGTTTGTTGTTTGTTGGATTTGGGTTAGGATTCTTTTTAGCTAATTATTTAATGCTGAAAAAACAGAAGGAGAGAAAACTAAATGTAAAAAATTAATAAAATGAAGTCATTATATATATTCATAATCTTTTTAATTGTAGCGGCAGCTCAATTATTTGTTCCTGCACAAATGATTCTCAATAGAGAAGATGTGCTTAAAACGGGAATGGTATTTAAATTTAAAACAAGACCAATAGACCCAGAAGATCCTTTCAGAGGAAAATATATTTCTTTAGGTTTTGAGGCAACCTCATATAATACGATGGACTCAATCTGGGAGAGAAATCAAAAAGTGTATGCTTATCTAGATATTGATAGTTTAGGTTTTGCAAAAATTGATAAAGTAAGTAGAGAATTGTTAATTGACGACGATAAAGACTTTTTAGAAGTTAAGGTAGATCGGTATGATAACTATTCTAATAAGCTAAATATAGAATATCCTTTTAATAGATATTATATGGAAGAAACTAAAGCTTATGACGCTGAGGTTGCCGTTAGGGAAAACCTACGCGATTCTGTATTGACTAATGTTTACGCTTTAGTGCATATAAAGAATGGAGTATCGGTTTTAAAAGATGTTATTATTAATGATATGTCTATTAAAGATTATGTTAAAAGGGAGCTAGAAAGTAATTAGTCTATTTATTGTATATTAGTATCAAACAGGTTTTAAATGCCCTATTGGTTGCACATTTGTATTGTAATTTTTGTTGCCTATGTAGTAATAAGTATTGCCTTGTATTATTTACAAGATTATATGTTGTTTAAACCAGAGAAGCTTCCAAAAGACTTTGAGTTCTACTATGAAAACCAAGATATAAAAGAATATAATTTAGAAACCAGAGATGGTGCTATTATTAATGGTTTGCTGTTTAAGCCTAAAACAGAATCCAATGGTGTTGTTTTATATCTAAAGGGAAATTCAAAAAGCATTAAGGGTTGGGGTAAGTTTGCAGTGGATTTTACCAGACACGGGTATAATGTTTTAATGGTAGATTATCGTGGTTTTGGTAAGAGTACAGGCCGTCGTTCTCAAAAGGCTATCAAAAGAGATTTACAGGTTATTTATAATAAACTAAAAGAGAAAACAACTGAGGACAGAATTGTGCTTTACGGTCGATCTTTAGGGTCTGGTTTTGCTGCAAAATTGGCTTCAATGAATCATCCTAAAATGCTCATTTTAGACGCGCCCTATTATAGTCTGACAAAAGTTACAGCAAGATATGCGCCATTTATGCCACTGTCAATTTTAATAAAATATCCGTTACCTACATATAAATGGTTAAAATATGTTGAATGTCCTATTCATATTATACATGGTACAAATGATAAATTAATACCTTATAAAACAAGTATAAAATTATCAAAAGTTAACCCGAAACTAACTAAGTTATATACTGTAATTGGAGGAGGGCATAAAAACTTAAATAATTTTGAGTCGTACCATGAAATGATTCATGACATATTGAACAATAACCCAGAAAAAATAGATTTATCAACTACTAGTATTCATGTTAAACACTCGTCGAAAAAGAGCAGTAACAAGGCTTAAAAGAGTAGGTGCTATCTTGGGCATCATTTACCTTATAATTGGTGCGTCTTTGTACTTTTATCAAGAAAAAATTTTGTTTCTACCTAGACCATTACCAGATGATTTTAGCTATGAATTTTCACACCCGTTTGAAGAGGTTTTTATGGAAACCGATGGAGGCCGTATTAATATGATTCATTTCAAAATTGAGAATCCAAAAGGTGTAGTATTATATTTTAATGGCAATTCTAGAAATTTAGCCAGTTGGGGTAGAAGGGCTCAATTCCTGGTAGATAAGCAGTATGATGTTTTAGTTATGGATTATAGAACTTTTGGAAAGAGTAAGGGGGAGTTAAGTGAGGCCGCTTTTTTTAGTGATGCCCAGTACTGTTATAACTATTTATTGGACAGGTACGAAGAGAAAAGTATAAGCGTTTATGGACGTTCTCTTGGAACTGGAATAGCAACTTATATATCATCAACTAATAGCCCTAAGCAACTGGTACTTGAAACTCCTTATTATAGCATTGCAGATGTGGGAAAGTCTAGGTTTCCTATATACCCTGTAAAATGGCTTTTAAAATATAAATTTCAGTCTTACAAGTATATTCAGAATGTTAGTTGTCCTATTACCATATTTCATGGTACGAATGATGATGTTGTTCCTTATACTTCTGGAAAAGAGCTTTATAAAGTCGCTTCCAAGAAAAACGCAGAATTTATTACTATTGATGGAGGGCGTCATAATAACTTAAGGAGATACGATATATATCAGCAAAAAATAGGACAAATATTTAGATAGTATTTTAAAAGCAGAAATTGATTTGGATAGTAATTTTCTTAAAAAAATTAACAGTCTAAACGTCTTTTCTTAAAGAAGTTATAAATGGCTGTTAAACATTTCTAAATTGAGGTGATGGTATGTGTTTTTTGTTGTCTATTTGTAATAGAATTTAGTTTTTCATAAAGAATTATATCTAAAACAATATAGATCCGGTGAGAAGGATCGGAAGTTAGTTTAGTATTATTTAGTTAAGTTGTTAGTTAGTTTAAAACCCAGTAAGGAAAATTACTGGGTTTTGTTTTTATACATAAAGATTGCCCTATTCTACTTCAAATGTTGAAAGATGATAAACAGGAATTCCGCTGTCTGTTATACCTTCAATTTTTATGGCGTAATTACTTCTAATGTCACTAGTAAAGAATGATACCCTAGCTGAGGTATCTACACTTGTAAGGTTTATTTTTGGTTCCCAATGGAGTGTGGTTCTAATATCTTCTCTAGAGGCTTCTTCAAAACCATACATATGGTCAGGGGCATAAAACTCTCTAGCTGTATAAAAACCTGTGGATGTAAAATCTATTATACCCGGTTTGCGTTTGATGTTTTTTGCGAAAAAATCGGCGCCTTCCCTTTGATGAATTACAATAACACCATTAGCACTATTTGGAAAATAAGAGGCATCAACACCTTTTAAAACATCTATAAATTCTACATCTGCACCTGTCATTGTGCTAATATCTGTAAGTTCAACAGGTATATTGTTTAAATAAATACTTGGTGTTCCAGCTCCTCTTATAGATATAGTATCGTTAACCACATTTACTCCAGGAAGCATGCCAATTAAGTCTAAAATAAAGAAGGTTTCCATATTTTCATATTCCTGCATATCTATTCGGTTACTTGGGTAACCATAGACAGCTTTTTCATTAAGCTCTTCGTTCCTTTTTTCTTTTTGAGACTTTAGGGTAGCAGTAACAACTACTTCATCAAGTAATCTTGCTTCTTCTAAAAACCCTTCATTTATTTTGAAAATATCTTTTGACTGTTGAATGAAATTTGTGATTTTAGTTTGATCATCCATATTTGGTTTTAAAATAGATTTACGGTTAACCTTTGGACTTGGTCCGTAATTTTTATCTAAATGAATATCAACTAACCTGTTATTTTTTGTTTCTTCTTTTTGAAACTTTTTTATGCGTGCTTCAAGAATAGTAGGCATGGTGTCCATAAAAACAAAAGGCCCATAACTAAAAGTGCCATTTGCATCAGACCTCTTTTTTTCTTGATAAGGGAAACCACCCATAAATGTTATTCTAGTTGATGCAGAAATATTTCCTTTTTTTCGCTTAGAGGTGGTACGCCCAGAGATATAAAGTCCTATTTCTGGTTTAAATGTAATACTGTCTTCATTATTTTGGTATAATAGCTCATTCCAAATAAATCGGCGCCATCCATGGGTTAGCATTGTTAAATCTAAAAGATAACGCCTTTTAGGATCGTTTTCTTTTTCAAAGAAGTAACCTGGGTTTTCAATTTGCCCTCTTAAATCTGAATTCAGTAATAAATAGGTTTTTATATTTTCGGTTTTAGAACTGTGACCAACAGCATCAATATCGGTAATAGCCATTGATAAATTTCCAGTTAACGCATTCCCTTCTTTGTCCTTTAAATCTATATTAAGGTTTACATGGTCTCTTCTAGTTGGAGTTTCATTGTCGGATGTTAAGCTAAGTATAGCGTCGTCTTCAGGGTTATCAATATAAACCAAACGCTCACAAACAGGTTTTCCAGTGCTATTAAACAAAGTGAAATGAGTTACACCATCAGAAAGCGTATTTGTATTTAATTTAATAATGTACGAATTGTTAGCATCTGTTTCTAATTTTTCAAAAACCAAAGCTCCTCTTTGATGCGCCAATAAATATGAATTTTGTAGGCCTAAAGAATTGTTAGTAGCAACTTTAACAACCAGATGGTCTCCGTTGTTTACAATGTTTAAATTATATCCGTTAGGCAAAGGTTTTGGTAGCGGATATGTTATTTCTTCGCCATTAATTGTTACTGCAGCGTAATATGTTTTGTTAGTTTCTGGTATAAGTGTCACAATACCCAATCCAAATTGGAACGTTTTAAAGGAAGAAATTGTTTTGTTATCTGAGTCTTTTATAACACCATTAATGGTAATGTTTCTATTAAGTTTATCTTTTATTTTTATGCCAACTTTTGAAGCTAACCCATCAATAAGATAACCGCCTTCTGGGAAGAACTGAATATCTGGTTTTTCTTGAAGCTCTATTTGGGTTTCGGGGCTTGTAAGTTCAATGGTTTCTATAATATCGTTAATGCTATCTGTTTTAGTGACATCCCAAATCGGAATTTGTTTTTGGAAAAAATAGTCTGCCTCATTGTTTCTCATGTAGTTGGTATATGCCCGAAGCATGTAATTTCCTGGATTCCAATTCTTTTTAATTTCGAAATCTCCTGCGGCACTCGTATTAAAAATGTAAAGCTGTTTTTTTGAAACAATGCTGTCTTTTTCATTAATTAATTCAACATATACTATTTTGCTTTTGTTAGTGCGTTTATGGTTTACCCCGTTAACTAAGTATGTATTAAACCAAATATCTTCCCCAATAGTGTAATAAGGTTTATCTGTCTGTACATAAACTTTTTCAGGGTAATTATCAATATAGCCAGAAAGTTTTTCTTGAACTAACTCTCTAAAGTTATTAGTGAGGGTGAAGGATAAAAGAAAAATTACAGTTAAACCAAGAGTGATTTTTTTAATCATTTTTGTTAGGTAGTAAGGTTGATTTTTAGTTAATAAAGATAATAATAAATAAGGTGGTTAGTCCTCAAAAATAATACCACAAATTGGACTAAAAATGCAAGATATGGTTTAATTGATTAGGCAAATTTTTGCGATATTTGATTGAGGTATTTTAAATTTTGTAAATTTGAGTAAATGCCTCTCTTTCAATTTGTAATATTCATTATGCTAAGTAATCAACCCAATTTATATGTCAGTTTCATCAAAAAAGAGTTTACTCTCTAGAGTTGCCTTAATCCTTATTTTTTTAATTGCACTTTACTTTGTTCTTACTAGGGCAATTGAATATTTCGTATTTACTGAAGAATCTTATGGTAAATACTTTTGGCCTAGAGTAAATTGGGTGTTCCCTCATGTTTTATGTGGAACGATAGCTCTATTAATTGGTCCGTTTCAATTCTCAAAAAAGTTAAGAGCTAAGAATGTAAAGCTGCATAGAAGAATTGGCTATACATACTTGATCGCAATTCTTATTGGTAGTATTGCCAGTTTAGGGTTGGCATTTACTTCTAAAGTTAACATTACCTATATGATGGGGCTTGCTTTTTTAGCAGTTGCATGGTTGCTTACAAGTGGAATGGCTTTCTTTTGTATTTTAAAAAGAAAAATAATGCAACATAAAGAATGGATGACGAGAAGTTACGTAGTAACTTTTGCATTTGTTGTTTTTAGATTGTTTTCAGATGTACTGAAGCATTATGAAATTATGGAACATCCGGCAACTCTTTTGAGTTGGGCAGCTTGGGCCGTTCCTTTGTTGTTTACAGAGGTTTTTATTCAGTATAGAAAAACATTTAAATAAGAAAAGGGAATCATAAATGATTCCCTTTTTTGTCAATTTATATTTTGTTTTAAACAACTTCAACATACAAACCTTCTTCAGTCTTTTCAACTTTAGCAAGATTATTTTTAGTCAGTTCTTTAATAGACTTGTCCCATTTTTTGTTTGATAAACCAGACTGTAGTTTCAAATCAGCCAAGGTTAGTTTTTCCGCTTTTTTTAGAGTGTCTAAAACTGCTTTAGCTTCATCTGTTAAAGCAACTTGTTTTTTCTCTGGACGCATTTGAGGAAAGAATAACACTTCTTGAATAGATTGGTTGTTCGTTAAAAACATAATTAATCTATCCATACCAATTCCCATACCAGACGTTGGAGGCATACCGTATTCCAAAGCTCTTAAAAAGTCATAATCTATAAACTCTGTAGCTTCATCATCACCTTTTGCAGCAAGTTTTAATTGATGTTCAAAACGCTCACGTTGATCTATTGGGTCGTTTAATTCAGAGTAGGCGTTGGCAATTTCTTTACCACAAACCATTAATTCAAAACGTTCTGTTAGCTCAGGGTTATCTCTATGTTCTTTGCATAACGGACTCATTTCTTTTGGGTAATCAGTAATAAAGGTTGGTTGAATATAATTGCCTTCACATTTTTCACCAAAAATCTCATCAATCAATTTACCTTTACCCATAGTGTTGTCAACCTCAATACCCAAATCTATAGCAGCTTGTCTTATTTCATCTTCGGTTTTACCAGTAATATCAAAACCAGTAAAATGTTTGATAGAATCTGCCATGGTTACTCTGGCATAAGGCGCTTTAAAATCAACTTCATGGTCTCCAAAAGTAGCCTGCGTGGTTCCGTTTACAGCCATAGCACAATGTTCTAATAACTGCTCACAGAAGTCCATCATCCAATTGTAATCTTTATAAGAAACATAAATTTCCATTGCAGTGAACTCCGGGTTGTGGGTTCTGTCCATCCCTTCGTTTCTAAAGTTTTTAGAAAACTCATATACACCATCAAAACCACCAACAATTAGTCTTTTTAAATAAAGCTCGTTAGCAATTCGCATATATAAAGGTACATCTAAAGCATTATGATGTGTTATAAATGGTCTAGCCGCAGCACCTCCTGGAATAGGTTGTAGAACAGGGGTTTCAACTTCAAAATACCCAGCGTCATTAAAAAACTGACGCATGGCATTAAACAATTTTGTGCGTTTTACAAATACATCTTTAACCTGCGGATTTACAACTAAATCTGCATAACGCTGTCTGTAACGTTGTTCAGGGTCAGTAAATGCATCATAAACAATACCGTCTTTTTCTTTTGGTAATGGTAATGGTTTTAATGCTTTACTCAATAAAGTAAAGTTTTTAACACGTACACTTTTCTCACCTACTTTAGTTACGAAAAGCTCACCTTCAATACCAACAAAGTCACCAAAATCAATTAGTTTTTTAAATATGTCATTATAGAGTGTTTTGTCTTCTCCTTGGCATATTTCATCCCTATTAAAATACACTTGTATTTTTCCATCAGCATCCTGCAACTGAGCAAAACTAGCTTTTCCTTGAACCTTGATCATCATCAGTCTGCCTGCTATTACAACCCGTTTGCCTTCCTCAAATCCTTCCTTAATTTGTTTTGAAGTATGGTTTACAGGGTATAAATCTGCAGGGTACGGATTTATTCCTAACTCACGTAATTTTCCTAATTTTTCTCTTCTTACTAATTCTTGCTCAGAAAGCTGCATTTTTGTGATTTTTAGAATCGCAAAATTAAACTATTTAAAAAAAACGAAAAGCTTCTTTTTAATTATTCTTTCAATTTTGAGCCCGATGAAGCTCATTTTCATGAAAATCAATCTTTTAATAAGCTCATATATGACAATAATCATAGGTTGATATGAAATATAGGTTTTATTTAGATTTAATTTTTTTAGATATGAAAACCCTAATTTTAAGCACAATTATTCTGTTTTTTTTAAGTTTAAATGTATTAGCGCAAGAATTAAATCCTTATATAAAAATAACAGAGTCTACAGAAAGTATGCAGGAATTGTCAGATAAGATTATTTCTGCCTTAAAAGATAATTCATTTACGGTATTGGGAGATTACAATCCATCAAATAAAAGTTCTTTAAAGGTAATTGCTTTTACAAGGAATGATTTAAGTAATAACGCTGTAAAAGTTTTAGATAGAGGTGCTTTAGCTGCGATTTTAAAAGTAGGATTGGTAAAGAAAGATAATAAAGTGACTATATCTTATACTAACCCTGATTATATTTTAAGAGCTTATTTGGGTGATAACTATAATACTTATAGTGATTCATTTAAAAAAATCAGTACAGATTTAAAGAGGACATTTTCTACTATAGGAAGTGATTTTGTGCCGTTTGGGGGTGGAATAAAAGAGGATAAATTAAAAAAATATCATTATAAAATTATGATGCCTTACTTCTCCGATCCTGTTGAATTAAATGAATTCTCATCATTTGAAGAAGGTCTAAAAACTATTGAGCATGCTCTGGCCTCAGAAAAAGGAAATACAAAAATGGTTTATAAGCTTATTTATAATAATGCTAAGGTTGCAGTTTTCGGAGTTGGGCTGTTAAATAAAGAGGATGGGGAATCTCATTTTTTACCAAAAATTGGCGAAGATCATGTTGCAGCATTACCATATGAAATAATATTACAAGATAATATTGTAACTATGCTTCATGGTAAATATAGGCTTGCATTACATTGGCCAGAATTAACCATGGGAACCTTTATGAAAATAATGAGTACACCTGGCGATATTGAAGATACTTTAGAAGCCCTTTGTGTTAATTAAAATAGGCCATTGTAACAAAACTTCTAAATTTACGTCAAACGGTTATATCATCAATCGTTAATAAATCAAAGTATGAGTTTTTGGAGAGTTTTACTGTCTATTATATGTCCACCTTTAGCAGTTCTAGATAAGGGGTGTGGTTCTATTTTTATAGTGTTTCTTTTATGGTTATGTGGCTGGGTTCCTGGAGTAATTGCAGCATTGGTTATACTTAATAACCCAGATAGATAGATTGTAAAATTATCGTAATTTTGCAATCTATGAATAAGAAAATTGAGTTACAAGACTTAGGTTTTAAAGACTACAAAGATACCTGGGATTACCAAGAGGATTTGTTTCGTGGTATTGTAGATACGAAGATTAAGAATAGGCGAGAAGAAGCTAATTTAGACACTAACAATTACTTTTTATTTGTAGAGCATCCGCATGTTTATACTTTAGGAAAAAGTGGTGATTTATCTAACTTACTTTTAAATGAAGAGCAACTCACACAAAAGGGAGCTACTTTTTATAAAATTAACCGAGGAGGTGATATTACCTATCACGGTCCTGGTCAAATTGTAGGTTACCCCATTTTAGATTTAGAAAATTTCTTTACAGATATTCATAAATACCTTCGTTTGCTTGAAGAAATGATTATTCTAACATTAGCTGAATATGGCTTAAAAGCAGAACGTAGCAAAGGAGAAACTGGTGTTTGGTTAGATGTTGGTACGCCATTTGCCCGTAAAATATGTGCCATGGGTGTTAGGGCTAGTCGCTGGGTTACTATGCATGGTTTTGCTCTAAATATTAATGCCGATTTAGGTTATTTTGATAATATTATCCCTTGCGGTATTCGAGGTAAGGCTGTTACTAGTTTAAATGTAGAATTGGGTAAAAAATCTGTAGATGAATCTGAGGTAAAAGAAAAATTGCTAAAACATTTTATATCTCTTTTTGAGACAGAAATTATTTAGGGTTTCCTTGACTTTTTTCTATAGTTTTAAGTACACTCTTTATTTCTTCGGCCCATATTATATAAGCACTTTCATTTAAATGAGTGCCATCCCTAGAAAATTCTTTTTTTAATCCATGGTTAGATGATAACCTTGAGTTTATGTCCAAAAACTCAATTTTATTATTCTTGCAATAGTCTATCAAAAAGGTGTTCAGACTATCAACCATAGATTTGCTAAATGCATTGTTTTCTTGATATAGGGTAGATTGCACCACCAGTGTGATTTTTTTTTTCGATAAAGGTGTTAATTAGGTTTTTGTAATTAGTTTTAATTCTTTTTAAAGGAATTCCTGCTCCAATGTCATTAATTCCTCCAGAAATGAAACACACTTTAGGGGAATGATTTAAAACACTATCCTTTAATATCCATCTGTAATGGGATGTAGTAAACCCTCTAAACCCTCTTTTTTTAATATCATTACGATTTAATAAAATATTCCATTCACCTTCTTCAATAAGCGAATCTCCAAACATTATAATATTAACTTCTTCTTCTGAAGAAATGACAGTATCAAAAATTTCATCTTTGAATTTATATAATAATATACATAGGAAAAATATATTAAGAATGAGGGGTGTATTTGCTGAAAGGAGGGAGTTTTAAGTTTTTTATTTTCAAATTATCGTTGCTTAATAGGTGTCATTATTTGTAAAATTAATTAGCATTTAGCTTAATGTCATTTAGATCAATATGGAGTAAACTTTGGGATATTTTGTTTAATTTCTCCGAAGAATCTGAAAAATGATACACCCGATGCCAATGAGAAGTCGTTTCACCGTGACTTAAAATTTTTAAAGGAGCATTAGATTCTAACTCATAAAAGTTTTCACTGTTATTGTAGATTGGGATAGCTTCCCCTTGGAAAGGTTCTTCTTGGATACTTACAAAGGAGTTTGAATACCATAAATCATTTTCTTTCTTATATTCAACAATGGTAAGTTTATTTTTCGACTTTGAATAACATCCATAAATATTTGGAGCAAACTCTGGAGGTATTCCAATTTTACTGCGGTATTTGCCATCTACTTTAAATAATACCGTGTTCTTTTTTACAATGAAGCGTGTACTATCAATGGTTGCTAAATAGGTTAGGATATCAGGTTTTTTGCCATCGTTTTTAAGCGGAATAATAACCACTGAATCATCACCAGGATACATTCCAGCACTCCACAGCCCTAGTAATCCCTTTTCTTTAACCCAGGCTGTAGTGTCCAAATTGGTAAGTTTATGATTTGTTTCGAATGCTACATGTTTTGTGGAGTTCTTCAATTTGATATTTAGATTTTTTTGAATTATTTCTTGTCGAAGAATAGATATCTTTCGGTGCACTTCAAGATTAAATTCTGTTCCAACAAAGTTAGTAAGATTCATTGATTTGGATAATTCTACATGATTTTCATCTTTATAAATTAGTGTATAAGGTTCAGATTCCATAGTAGAAGGAACTTTCCAATTATCATCGTGTATTGGTTCTATTTGTTGAAAATAGAATGAAAATTGACTTCCTAACGGACCAATCCATAACCTTTCTTCTCCACCGATACTTTTATTTAAATCTGTTAGTCCTTCTTCGTTAATCCAGCCATTACTTATGCCTTCAACATTATTATAAGTGCTAGTTAATATTCTACCTTGATGGAAAGGTGAAATAAGAATTCGACTATTGCCACCATTTGAAACTAACTCAACAATTTCATGTTGGTCTTTTACAAGGTTATAATAGTAATTGTAATTTTTTTTGGTAGAAGATGAGCAACTTATAATGAATAGGAAAAAAAATAAAATATAAAATAAGTGCTTCATTGAATGGAATTGCATTATTCTCTATATAAAAAGTACTTAGTTACCAATTCAATATACTTTTCCTTTGCTTCATCTTCTGTTAAGTCTTTAGATTGAAACAAAGCATTTGTTTTAAAGGCATTGATTAATGCTTCTCTACTTCTAGGTCTTCCGTAATCATTCGTGGCTCTTTTGTAATAAGCATATAGCTTTAAAAGCGTATCTGCCGGAAAAGGTTCTTGGTGGGCATTTACCCTAGCAACGGCTTCTTGAAATTCTATGTCTAACTTTTTGTCACTCATTTACATTTCTGCAATAATGGTTTCGCCACCATTTACTTTTTCATTTAGTTTGACCTTTATGTTAGTATCTAGTGGTAAAAATAAATCTACTCTAGAACCAAATTTTATAAAGCCAGCATCTGCTCCTTGAGTGGCTTTATGATTTTGCTTAGCATAATTCACAATACGTTTTGCCAAAGCACCAGCAATTTGTCTGTAAAGCACTTTTCCGTAAGTATCATTTTCAACAACCACAGTAGTACGCTCATTTTCTTCACTGGCTTTAGGATGCCATGCCACTAAATATTTCCCCGGATGATACTTGCTAAAAATAACATTTCCGCTAATAGGATAACGAGTAACATGCACATTTAAAGGAGACATGAATACACTTACTTGTAAGCGTTTTTCTTTAAAATATTCTTTTTCAAAAACCTCTTCAATAACAACTACCTTACCATCAACGGGGGATAAAACTTGTTTATCATTTAAGATGGTGTTTCTTTTAGGATTTCTAAAAAATTGAAGGATAAGAATTAAAAGAACCAATAAGGCAATCATAACCAAAGTTCGTATCCAATAAATACTTATAAAGCTATCAACTAATAAAAAGGAAGCAACAACAATAACAAAGGTTACGAAAATAATTTTATGGCCTTCTTTATGAAACATATTGCAAAAGTCTTAAAAATGAATAAATAAATGGGGCAGCAAAAATAATGCTATCTAAACGGTCAAACAAACCACCATGACCTGGCATTATAACACCGCTGTCTTTTACTCCCGCCTGTCTTTTAAATTTAGATTCTATTAAGTCACCAAGAGTGCCAAATACACTAATAATAATGCTTAAGATTAGCCATTTGGTGAAGTTTAGTGTTTCTGTAAAGGTAGCAATAAAATAGCTTGCTACGCATGAGAAAAATAAACCACCAAGAAAACCTTCTACTGTTTTTTTTGGTGAAATTTTAGCAAATAGTTTTTGTCTTCCAAAGTTCTTTCCAACTAAATATGCAAAAGAATCATTAACCCATATTAAAATGAATGAACCTAATAATATATTTGAATTATATGTGTTTTGGTAATTAGCAATTAAGATTAAAAACACAAAAGCACTTGATAAATAAAAGGTGGTAATAATGAATCGTTTAGAGGCAAACAGAGGAATTGTCTTTTCAGAAAACAAATCTTTAATAAGAAAAAGTTCAACAAAAATTGTGATTACCATAAGAATTTGAGTGGCTTCTTCTAATCCAAATTTCGTGTTTAATACTAATTTCCAATAGACAAACACAAAGTACATAATTATAAAAACGATATACGGTGCAATACTCTTTAATTGAATAAGTTTTTTGAATTCAGCTAAACAAATAAGTCCAAAAATGAAAAAGAGAACAATGATAGCGTGCTCGTTTTGTAAACAGCCAATTAATAATGAAATATAAAGTAAGCCTGAGAATCCTCTAATAAGAATTTCTTTCACACGTTTTATTTTTAATAATTCAATGTTCTTTTAAATTAATAAAATGAGAACATGTGCATACCTTAGTTCTCACATTAAAATTTTTAAACATTCTTCTTTGCAAATATAATTTTAAAAACTTTTAATGCTCGTTTTATCCTATAAATCTTCTAAAAGCAGTAGGTATAGGTTTTTTGCACTGCTACCATAACTTAAAAAATCTTTTTCGTCTCCAGATTTAAAGTGTTTTATGGTGGTGATATTTGTTGGGATTTTTTGTCTATTCTTAGATTTAATTCCTCGCAAGCCTTCGCCAATATTATCAACAATTTGACTTGTAGTAGCAAAAACTATAAAGTTAAACGGTAATTCGGTTAACTTTTTTTCAAAAATTTGTTTAGACGAGATTAGTAATGATCCATCATTAGCTATTAAATTTTCGCATGTAGTTAAGAAAAAAGTGGATTCGCTAATTTTACGAGTACCTTCTATGTTTGAGTTTCTAAATTTGTCTTTTAAATTTTCATCAAGCAGTAAAACTTTTTTATCATGCCATTTGTTTTCTTCAATGATGTTTTCTAGATTTTGATAAACTTCATTTAAATCTTCACAATACAAAAACTTACCCCCATTAGCTTTAAAGTTTATAGTAAACCTTTCGTCTATGGGTAGCTTTATTTCTGGCATGTATTTGCCTCTATCATCAGATTTTAATTCCTTACCAGAGCTGTCAGATTTGGAACCAAAAATTTTTCTAAAAAGACTCATTTAGTTACTGCTATTAACCCAATTCTTTTTGTTGTTTATCAAATATAAAAAATCTTAAACTAACCTTGAGGCTAATTTAAGATTTTTACTAAAAGCTTAACAGAATATGTGTGTTTCAGCCTATTTGTCTGAATTATCTTCTGCTGGAATGTCTTCAGTTTCTTTTTCGTCTTCGGCTGCTATAGGTAATTCTTTTTCAAAAGCACGTTTGCCAAACACTTTTTCAAGGTTATCCTTAAAAATAACTTCTTTATCTAAAAGCTCTTCTGCAAGTTCTGTTAATTTATCCTTGTTTTCTTCAAGAAGTTTAACCGCTCTATCGTATTGCTTTTCAATAATGTCAGAGATTTCTTTATCAATCAATTCAGCTGTTTGTTCGCTATAGGGTTTCGTAAAACCGTATTCACTTTGACCAGAAGAGTCATAATATGTCAAGTTTCCAATTTTATCACTCAATCCATAGATAGTTACCATGGCTCTAGCTTGTTTTGTTACTTTTTCCAAATCGCTTAACGCCCCAGTAGATATTTTATTAAAAATAACTTGTTCGGCTGCTCTACCCCCTAAAGCTGCACACATTTCATCAAGCATTTGTTCTGGACGAACAATTAAACGCTCTTCCGGTAAATACCATGCGGCTCCTAATGAACGACCTCTAGGTACAATAGTTACTTTTACAAGTGGTGCCGCATGTTCTAACATCCAACTTACAGTAGCATGACCTGCTTCATGGTAAGCAACCGCTTTTTTCTCACTTGGTGTAACTATTTTATTTTTCTTTTCTAAACCGCCAATAATTCTATCTACGGCATCAAGGAAATCTTGTTTATCAACTTCTTTTTTACCATTTCTGGCTGCAATTAACGCAGCTTCATTACATACATTGGCAATATCGGCACCTGAGAAACCTGGTGTTTGTTTAGAAAGGAAATCAGTATCTAAGTCTTTTGCCTTTTTAAGAGGTCTTAAATGAACTTCAAATATTTCTTTACGTTCTCTAACGTCTGGTAAGTCAACATAAATTTGTCTATCAAATCTACCCGCACGCATTAATGCTTTATCTAAAATATCGGCTCTATTGGTAGCGGCTAGTACAATTACGTTAGTGTTAGTACCAAAACCATCCATTTCAGTTAGTAACTGATTCAATGTGTTTTCTCTTTCATCATTACTGCCAGACATAGCATTTTTTCCTCTTGCTCTACCTATGGCATCAATCTCATCAATAAAAATGATTGAAGGTGATTTTTCTTTGGCTTGTTTAAATAAATCACGAACACGCGATGCTCCAACACCAACAAACATTTCAACAAAATCTGAACCTGATAAAGAGAAGAAAGGTACCTTAGCTTCACCTGCAACAGCTTTTGCTAATAAGGTTTTACCTGTTCCAGGAGGTCCTACTAGTAGAGCTCCTTTTGGAATTTTCCCTCCCAAGGTGGTATATTTTTCAGGGAATTTTAAGAAGTCTACAATTTCCTGAACTTCTTCTTTAGCTCCTTCTAAACCAGCAACATCTTTAAAAGAAGTTTTAACTTCCGTATTCTGGTCAAAAAGTTTTGCTTTAGATTTACCAATATTAAAAATTTGGCCTCCTGCACCTCCACCAGCTCCACCAGACATTCTTCGCATAATGAAAATCCAAACCCCAATTAATAATATGAAAGGAAGAATACCAATTAGTAAGTTTCCAAAGGTGTCAGACTCCTTGTCAAATTTCTTAATGGGTTTAGTATCTAGCCCTTCAATGATTTCATCAATATCATTTTCAAATTTCTCAAGGCTTCCAATATCAAATTTATAGTTAGGTAATTTACTTACCGAAGGTATAAATGGTTGCTGTTTAGAATTTTTGTGTTCTTCTTTAGCCTCTGCATCTGGGGTCAAATAAGCTTGGGCTGTTCCAGTATTAGTAATGATAACTACTTCTTCAATATCACCAGCTTCAAGATATTGAAAAAATTCTGATGTGGTAATTTCAGAACCTCCACTGCCACTGCTTTCACCAAATAACTGAAAGCCTAAAAAAAGAGCAATTAAAATACCGTAAATCCAATATGGACTAAATTTTGGTTTCTTCTCTTTTAAGTTTTTTTTATCGTTTGCCATGTATTCTTTTAATAACTTGTTTCTATTACTGTTGTTTTTGCATCGCCCCAAAGACTTTCAATATCATAATATTCTCTAACATGTTTTTGAAATACATGCACAACAACATTTACGTAATCTATTAAAACCCATTCAGCATTATCTTCGCCTTCAACATGCCAAGGCTTGTCTCTAAGTTCTTTACTTACTTTTTTCTGAACTGAATTAACTATGGCGTTTACCTGCGTGTTTGAAGTTCCTTCGCATATAATGAAGTAGTCGCAAACGGTATTTTCAATTTCTCTTAAATCTAAAATATTTATTTCTTGCCCTTTAACATCTTCAATGCCACTTATTATTACTGATATTAATTGGTCTGCGCTTATTTTTTCTTTCGCCATTAATTTTATTTAATTTGTGCAAAGTTATTATTTTTTTAGTTCTTTATGCTTTAAAAAAATCATAAGATTTTAAAGCTTAACAATAACCTTTTCATGCATATAATCAAACTTAATGCCACCGATTCTACAAATAATTATTTGCGTAGACTACTAGTGAATAAAAAGGTTGAAGATTTTACCGTGGTTGTTGCAGATCATCAGACTCATGGCCGTGGGCAAATGGGGACTGTTTGGAACTCTGAAGTATCTAAAAACCTCACTTTTAGTGTGTTTAAAGATTTAAGTGTTCATGTAGTAGAGTTCCCTTTTTACATAAGCATGGCTATTTCTTTGGCTATTTTAAAGGCTTTAAAAACTTTTAATATTCCTGATTTACGTATTAAATGGCCAAACGACATTTTGTCAGCAGACAAAAAAATCTGCGGTATTTTAATAGAAAATGTCATTAAAAATAGATTAGAGTCTACAATTATTGGTATTGGAGTTAATGTAAATCAGGTAGATTTTGAAGGTCTTCCAAAGGCTTCGTCATTAAAAAATATTACTGGAGTACATTATAATTTGGACGAGGTTTTGTTTAGAATAATGACTTATACAAAAGAATATTCTTTGCTATTGCAAGATGGTAAGTATGATGAGGTTAAAAACGAATACGAAGCTAGTTTATTCAGAAAAGATAAACCATCAACTTTTAAGGATGCTAATGGTAATTTCTTTTCAGGATTTGTAAAAGGTGTAACCAAATATGGTAAACTTATGATAACCTTAGAAGATGAAATTGTAAAAAAGTTTGATCTAAAAGAAATTGAAATACTTTACTAAATAGCGTTTGGAATACTTGTAGCTAAGGTTTCTATAAACTTAGTAATAGGTCCTTTAATCATCATTGCCATCATAGGGTTAAAATCGCCTGCAAACTGTAATTGAACTTCACTTGATGTATCTCCTGTTTTTACTATGTTTCCTGTTAATGAAAAATCTATTTTTCCACCAGCGGCACCTAAAACAATTTTATTTGGAGCATCAATTTCTTTCTTTTTTAAGATAATTTCTGGCATTCCTTTTAAAGCAAAAACAAATTTATCGTCTTCTAAAACTTCAAATTTACTTATGTTTTCGGGCATTAAAGATTCAAAATTTTTAACATCAGCTAAAAATTCAAAAACTTCCTCAGGAGATTTTTCAACATTTATTTTTGGAGATTCTAAATTCATAATTATATTAAATGAGATTAAATACTTTTATACAGTCCAATAATTAAATGCCATTCCATTCACTAGGATTGGTGTTCCAATCTGACAAAGTTTTTAGCTGGTCTTCGGTAATATATTTGGTTTGTAAAGCTTGCTCAAGTAAACTTTCATAATTACCCAAGGATTGCAGCAATACGTTGTCTTTTTCAAAATTTTGTTTAGCAACATCAAATCCGTAAGTAAAAATAGCTATCATACCTTTTACATTAATACCGGCGTCTCTTAATGCATTAACTGCATTTAAACTACTTTTTCCTGTACTAATTAAATCTTCAACCACAACTACGTTCTGGCCTTTTTCAATAAAACCTTCAATTTGATTCTTTCGCCCGTGTCCTTTGGCATCTGGTCTTACATAAATAAAGGGTAGCCCCATATATTCTGCAACCAACATGCCTATACCAATAGCACCGGTTGCAACTCCTGCAATAGCATCTGGTTTGCCATATTGCTTTTCAATTTGTTTAGCCATGGTTTCCCTAACGTAATTACGTATTGGAGGAAATGATAGGATAATACGGTTGTCACAATAAATTGGAGATTTCCATCCGGAGGCCCAGGTGAATGGTTCTTTTGGACTAAGTTTTATAGCGTTCACTTGCAATAGAACTTCGGCAGTTTTTCTGGCAGTGTGTTTGTTAAAAATCATGTTGCCAAAAATACGGATAAATTTATTTTTATGTTAGCGTAGGGGTATGAATAAAAATATTTTTTTCAACAATTATTGGTTTGTCTGTAAAAATGATATTTTTACCAAAGTGAAATGTTAAAGACAATCTATGCTCAAAGTTTTTGTTGGTGATAAACCTATTATTTTAACTACCAAAGTAGAACAAGAAATAAACTTTAAAAATTATTTACTTGATACCGTAAATATTGGAAAGGTAATTAAGGAACTTAATAGTTCTAAGTTGAGTGAGGTAAGATTAATTCATAAAAACGAAGACAAACTTTTAAGTAAGTTTTTGAGGAAACTACCTAATGTTATAGCTGGAGGCGGAAAGGTTTATAATGATAAGGGTGAAGTGCTATTTATTTATAGGAATGATAAATGGGATTTACCTAAAGGAAAAGCAGAAAGAAAAGAAACTATTGAAGAAACCTCAATTAGAGAAGTAGAAGAAGAAACTGGTGTTGAGGGATTAGAAATTACAAAACCATTAGAAACAACTTATCATATTTTTAAACGAAATGGGCGTCATAGAATTAAAATCACCTATTGGTTTGAAATGAAAACCTCTTTTAACGGAACACTTTATCCGCAGATAAAGGAGGGCATAACCAAGGTTGAATGGTTAAATAAAAAGCAATCTACTAAAGCACTTAAGAATTCTTATGCTAATATTAGGGCTTTGGTATAGCTTATTTGTCTTGTCTAATCCAAGTCAATTTATGCCATAGTTTTTCTAAAGGACCTTGGCCATATTTCTTAATCCAGAACTTGCAGAATTGTATTTGAATAATTAATAATAGAATTCCAATGCCCAAACTAGCTGTGTGCCTAACTGAAGGCCCTAAACCTAATCCGTAACCGTAAAAAACAAATCCACCTAAAACAGATTGAAACACATACGCGGTTAAACTCATTCTTCCGCAGTATCTTAATCCCGTTGATATTTTTCTAAAGACTTCAGATTGATATAGTAGTATAAAGCCAGATACCAAAATGAGCGTAAAAGCTAAATTACCATACATGTCAATAACTTTAAAAATGGTGTCTCTGTGTATTTTTAAATCGGTTATATTTTCAAAGTTAAGTTCTAAAACGAATAGGGGAACAAAGGCAACAGAAGCTATAATTAAAGTTTGTTTCCAAAACCTTTTGCTTTTGTTAGAATCGATAAAAAGTTTTTTCTTTCCTATCCAATACCCTAAAATAAAGAGACCTGCTGTTTGAACCAATCTGCCAACTTCCAACGCCCACATTAAGCCAGCCTTATGACCGAAGAGCGTATTGTTTTTTATAAGAGTAAAGAATGAAGTCCCTTGTTGTCCTTCAGCAAGAAGTCTCCAAAGACCACCGGATTGCCAAGTGGGAAAGGTATACGTTTTGTCGCATAAATAATATAGGTAGTGTCCCCATTCAATGGGTTGTGCTAACAAAACTATTGATGCTATAAGCAATCCTTTTTCGTTCCATTTTCTAACTACTATTAGAATAAGGCCTACCATAGAATACATAAGTAGTACTTCTCCGGGAAAAAATAACCCATTAAAAAAAGCAAAACAAGCCAGTAGAATCATGCGCCAAAAAAACCGAAGTCCAAAGTCTTTACCAAGATTTAATTGTTTGGTAGACATCAAACAAAAAGTGAAGCCGAATAAAATAGCAAAAATAGCATAACCCTTACCTCCGAAAAGGAAAAAAAAAGTTTCCCAGATACTATCATCTAAACGGTTCAACCAATCTGGTTGTGTACTTTTATCTGGAAAGACATAAAAATTAAAATGTTCTATACTGTGTAGAAGCAAAATACCCATGATAGCAAAACCTCTTAGCGCATCAACAACTTCTATTCTTTTTTTTCTTATTACATCCATGTTATTTATTTGTCCAAGTAAATGTAGATATTTCTTTCAATTCATTTCTTAAATTAACTTAATATTAAAGACTCATTTACATATTCTGAGGCCATAAAATTAATTTTTTGATAAATTAGGAAGTGAATTATTTTGAAGGCTTTAAGGGATTAGGAAAAAATGAGTACTTTTATATATGTAGATATAATACCTACATTGCTATTATTATTTTTTGAAGTTAGTTGTGATTTTTTCTCTCTTAAAAGAATAAGTTTTAAATGAAAAGTTATAAACTAACATTTGGTACTATCAATATCATTAGTGGTAATTTAGCCGAAGTTATTGCCGATGAAGGCATTGAAATGAATGAAACTTTGGTTAATGAATTTCATGATTTTTTATTGCAGAATCTTGTAGCTCCATTTTCACTTCTTATAAATAGAAAAAACTCTTATAGTTATACATTTCAAGCTCAGAGACTCATTGGTAAACTAAAAGAAATTAAAGCCATAGCTGTTGTAATTGGCACTAGTGGCGCTTTGATGTCAACCGAAACTCTTATAAATCTGAACAAGGATAGTGATTGGAATATTTATGTTTTCCAGCAAAGAGAAAAGGCCTTAGAGTGGATTGATAAGCAATAACTAGTTGTCTGGAATTCAAACGTTTTAGTATTCTTACCTATTGAATTCTAGGAAATTACTTGCGACTTCCTTTATTAACATTAAATTTGCACCCTCTAAAGAATAAGTCATGACAGAATTTATCAGAAAGCGCGCTAAAAACGCTAAAAACGATATTTTAAGCGGAATTACAGTAGCATTAGCTTTGGTTCCTGAAGCGGTTGCTTTTGCATTTGTAGCAGGTGTAGATCCATTGGTTGGATTGTATGCAGCTTTTATGATTGGCTTAATTACCTCAATCTTTGGGGGGCGTCCAGGAATGATTAGTGGAGCAACAGGTGCATTGGCTGTGGTTATGGTGAGTTTAGTTGCAGAAGGTAATGCCATGGGTACACCAGATGAAAACTTGGGCCTTTACTATTTATTAGCTACCGTAATTTTGATGGGTGGTATACAAGTTCTTGCGGGTGTATTGAAGTTGGGCAAATTTGTTAGACTAATTCCTCACCCTGTAATGATGGGGTTTGTAAACGGTTTAGCTATTGTCATTTTTATGGCGCAATTAAAAATGTTTAGAGATGTAAATGGCGATTATTTTACAGGTTCTGAACTCTGGACAATGATTGGTCTTGTAGCCTTAACCATGGGTATTATGTTTGGGTTACCAAAGATTACAAAAAAACTGCCTGAAGCTTTAGTTGGTATTTTGGTGGTTTCTGCCATAGCAATTTTTGGGGATTTTGATGTGGCAACGGTTGGTAGTTTTATTAGAGATGGAGGAGGAGAAGGTTTAAAAGGAGGTCTACCTCAATTTCAAACAGAGCTTTTTAGTAAAGTTCCGTTTAGTTTAGAAACACTTTGGTTTATAGGTCCATATGCATTAATACTTGCCGCTATAGGATTAATAGAATCTTTAATGACACTAAACCTTGTTGATGAGCTAACTGAAACAAGAGGGAATACCAATAGAGAATGTATGGCACAAGGAGGAGCAAACATTGTTACCGGATTATTTGGTGGTATGGGTGGTTGTGCCATGATTGGTCAATCTATTATTAACATTAAAGGTGGAGGTCGTGGCAGATTGTCTGGCATTGTAGCCGCCGTTTTATTGCTTGTGTTCATATTATTTGCATCAAGTTATATTGAGCAAATTCCTATTGCAGCTTTAGTTGGTGTAATGTTTATGGTAGTTGTAGGAACATTTGCCTGGAGTAGTTTCCGCATACTAAATAAAATTCCGCGTACAGATGTTATTGTTTTGGTAGCCGTATCATCGCTAACTGTAATTTTTGATTTAGCCATTGCTGTAATAGCGGGTGTCATTATAAGTGCCCTAGTATTTTCATGGGAAAATGCGGTTCGTATTAGAGCACGTAAACGTATGAGAGAAGACGGCACTAAAGTTTATGAGATTTGGGGACCTTTATTTTTCGGGTCTATTATAGCCTTCAATGAAAAATTTGATGCTAAAAATGATCCCCAAAATGTTGAAGTAGATTTTATAGAATCTAGGGTGAGTGATCATTCAGCAATCGAGGCTATTTTTAATTTGGTAAGTAAATATGAAGCCGAAGGTAAATCAATTAAACTTAAACACTTAAGTGAAGATTGTAAGGTGTTATTGTTTAAATCAAGTCCTAAGTTTAGAGAGGTAATAGTGGAAGATATTGATGACCCTCGTTATCATTTAGCTGAAAATCCTGAAGCTTTCACCAAAGGACTTTCAGAATATAAACTATAATTTTACAATTAACAGCCACAAGACTAGCGTATAGGCTTTTTAAGTTGCTCTTTAACACGGTCAAATGATTTTTTACTAGCACGTTCCCAACGGTAAATATTGTATTTTTTACCTTTGCTGGCTTCACGGATTGCTTCTTTTTCTCTAAGTTGTTTGAGCCAATTAAAGCGTCTTTTAATAACGGTTGATCCTAATTCATCATTGCATCCAATTTTTTCTAAAGCATTGAGGGCTGCGATAGATACATTTTGAACTTTGTCATCTATAGTCTTTAGTAAAATAGGAATAGATGATTTATGACCCAATATACCCAAGGCCTCTGCGGCTAATTTTCTGGTTCTATAATTTCCATATTCCAAAGCATACTCAATTCTATAAACATACTGATATTGTATCCATCTATCAATATCATTTTCAGATGGCTGTACAATATTAAGTTTAAAAAGAAAGTATTTAATATGATGTAACATGAGCTATTATTCTTACTTTATTAGTATAGAATATATTAAAAATGTTACAGGCTCTATGATGTTAGTTTTTAGATACGTTTTTGCTCTGACCACTTAAGAATTTCCATCCATCCTTACGTTTTACTAAAGTGCCAGATTCAACTACCTTGAATGAGCTTTTAATATTCGAGGTATCAAGCTGAACACCTTCTACAACACCTGTATAAACTGCTATGTTTTTTGTTAGTGGATGTATGTGTAGCGGGTTCCAATCAAATTCAAGATACTTTACAAGTGGATGATGAGATAAAAGAAGGCTAGAAACTGTTTTATAATCTGAGGAGCTTGAATTGCCAGATAGCAGCCAAAAAAAGTCTCTAGATTCATCTAGATATTTAATAATGTCCTTAATACCATTTTCAATTAAATCATCATGATATTCCGCAAACATTTCCTTTATTTCTATCCGAACTTTTTTCTTTCTTCATTGCTTAGAGAAGGTAATTCTTGTCCATAGCTATTTCCTAAAACAAAAAAAAGAAGTAGGAAGTATATATGGAATGATTTCATGCTATTTCACTCTTACACTTTTTGGTACCAGTTTAGTATAATCACCATTATTTCTAATAACATCACGTACAATGGAAGATGCTATATAAGAAGTGTCTGCAGAGGTTAATAAGAATACCGTTTCAATAGGAGCTAGGTCTCTATTGGTATGAGCTATAGCCTTTTCAAACTCAAAATCTGCTGGGTTACGCAATCCTCTTAGAATAAATTCAACACCAATTTCTTTACAGAAGTCAACCGTTAACCCTTTATAGGTTACCACTTTTATTCTAGGCTCATCTTTAAATGCTTCTTCAATAAACTGTTTTCTTTCATCAAGAGAGAACATATACTTTTTGTCGGCATTAACACCAATGGCAACAATAACTTCATCAAACACAGTAACCCCACGTTTAATAATATCATAATGACCTAAAGTTAGAGGGTCAAAGGATCCCGGGAAAATAGCTCGTTTCATATTATAAAAATAAGACTTTTATTTCAAAGCCTCCTGAATAGCATTATCAAATAGATCTGCTAACGAAATACCAGCTTCAGCAGCTTGTTGCGGTAAAATACTTTCTTTTGTTAATCCCGGAACGGTATTAACTTCTAACAAATGCGGGTCACCATCTTTGAAAATGTATTCACTTCTTGAAAAACCAGTCATTTTTAAATTTTCATAAACTTTTTTAGCAACAATGTTCACTTTCTCTTCTTGTTCCTCACTAATTCGAGCGGGTGTTATTTCTTGAGATTTTCCTAAGTATTTAGCTTCGTAATCAAAGAAGTCATTTTCACTTACTATTTCAGTAATGGGCAATACTTTAGTTTCTCCTTTATAAGTTATTACCCCAACAGAAACTTCGGTCCCATCTAAAAATTGTTCAATAATTATTTCATCATCTTCTTTAAAAGCAATATTTATAGCATTTTGTAAATCTTCCTTTTTATGAACTTTGGTTACTCCAAAACTACTTCCGGCTTTATTAGCCTTTACAAAACATGGTAATCCTACTTTTTCAATAATAGAGTTCTCATTAATAGCATCTCCTAAATTCAAATAATAAGATTCGGCCGTTTTAATTCCGTAAGGTTTTAAAATGCTTAAACAATCTCTCTTGTTAAAAGTTACGGCTGCCTGATACATGGGGCAACTGCTATGTGGAATACCCAGTAATTCAAAATAAGCTTGCATAAAACCATCTTCACCTGGAGAGCCATGAATAGCATTAAAAACACAATCAAAAGTGATGGATTCATTGTTGATATTAACGCTAAAATTGTTTTTGTCTATTGGAAATTCAGCATCATTTTCATCAACATAAACCCATTTATCTTTAAAAATATGAACACGATATGCGTTATATTTTGAGAAATCTAAGGTTTCAAAAACTACATTACCGCTTTTTAGTGAAATTTGATATTCGCTGGAATAGCCTCCCATGATAATGGCTATATTCTTCTTCATTAAAACTGAATTATTATTTTTTATAAATCTAAAAGTCTACAATAAAACGTATTTATTATAAGTTAAGCTAAAATATCATATAAATTGCAAAAGTAAAAGCAGTTCTGTTTTTATATATTTGCCAAATAGAAAATTTACCTATGAGCATTATCAAATTCCTGATTAGTAAAGCATTTTTTAAACAAATTTTTTTAGCTATTGTTGCTATTTTTGTATTGTGTTTTATTGTGTTAAAATGGTTGAGCGGTTACACGAATCATGGCGATTTTGAAACCGTACCAGACTTAAAAGGAAAATCTATTAGTGTAGCTGAAATAGAATTAGATGAGAATAATTTGGTGATGCAAATTCAAGATTCGGCTAATTTCAATCCTAATTATCCAAAGTTTGCGGTGATAGAGCAGGAGCCATTAGCTGGGACTCAAGTAAAGGAGAATAGAAAAATATACTTAACACTTAATCCCTCTGGTTACAGAAAAGTAGAAGTTCCAGATTTAAGAGAGCGTACTTTTAGACAAGCAAAACCAAATTTAGAAGCACTAGAATTTAAGGTTGGTAAAATAACTTATGAAGATAATATTGGTAAAGATTTGGTATTAAAAATGTACCATAAAGGTAAACTGCTGCAATCTGGTGATAAGCTTCCAAAAACTTCTGTGATAGATTTAGTGCTTGGTAACGGTAATCGCCCAAGAAAATAATTTTCTTTTTTTTAATGGACGACTACACACCACAATTACCAGAGGAAGATAATCTGTATGAACATCATGCACTAACTGTTGGTAAGGGGCAAGCGCCTTTACGGATAGATAAATATTTGTTGAATTTTATTGAAAATGTAAATAGAAGTAAGATTCAATCTGCGGCTAAAGATGGGGGACTTTTTGTAAATGACACACCTGTAAAAGCTAGTTATAAAGTAAGACCAGATGATAAAATTAGGGTGATGTTTACGCATCCTACTTATGAAGCCTTATTGGTTGGTGAAGATATTCCTATTGACGTAGTTTATGAGGATGAAGAGCTTCTTGTTGTAAATAAATCGTCAGGTATGGTGGTTCATCCAGGTCATGGGAATTATTCGGGCACTTTAATAAATGCCTTAATTCATAGGTTTGATAATTTACCAAACAACTCTAGTGATCGACCAGGTTTAGTACATAGAATAGATAAAGATACCAGCGGACTTTTAGTGGTTGCAAAAACTGAGGATGCCATGAATCATTTATCGGCTCAATTTGCAGCAAAAACAAGCGAAAGAGAATATGTTGCATTAGTTTGGGGCAATGTTGAAGAAGATGAAGGAACCGTTGAAGGAAATATTGGTAGACACCCAAAAAACAGATTACAGAATACTGTTTTTCTAGATGATGAAGCTGAAAAAGGGAAGCCTGCAGTAACGCATTACAAAGTGTTAGAACGTTTAGGTTATGTTACTTTAATATCTTGTAAATTAGAAACCGGTCGCACACATCAGATACGTGTGCATATGAAACACATAGGGCATACTTTGTTTAATGATGAGCGTTATGGAGGTGAAAAGATTTTAAAAGGAACTACGTTTACTAAATACAAACAGTTTGTAGACAACTGTTTTAAAATATTGCCTCGTCAAGCTTTACATGCCAAAACACTTGGGTTTGAGCATCCAAAAACAGGTGAGTTTATGCGATTTACTTCTGAAATCCCTGAAGATATAGAACAGTGTATTGAAAAGTGGCGCGGGTATTCTAAACATCAAGATATGTAATTGGGTTGAATATAATGAGTCCATTAACTTGAAATTAATTTTATTGAAGTCTTCATTCCTTTTTCTTCAATTTTATTTGGAGGTTTAATGGAGAATAATGTTGTGTTTTCTTTTATTTCTGAATTGTTTTGACCTTTAACTACGTATTTCCCAGTTATTTCAAATTCTAATGTTTTTTGTTCTTGAGTTGGGTCTACAACCTCTACTATCCAACCGTTTATTGTTTGAGTTAAGCTTAGTAGGCACGAGTTTTTAATTTTTAATTTTTGCGAGTTGTCAATACCTATTTCACAGGGTTTAAAAGCGCTTATTACAATGGTTTTAATATGGTTAAACTTTATGGCATGAACTTCTTTTTTGAGGGCTAAAATTTCACCCAATTCGTTTATATTAACTTTCTTTATATTTTCTTTTGGGATGCCTACGACACTTACGTAAGCATATTTTTCATTTTTAGGATTTATACCATGGCTAACTTCTAAATCAAAAATGTTTTTAGATATTAAACTATCACTGTGCCATGTTAATATTTTTTTCCAGGTGCCAGTTTGTGCCTCTTGCTTAACATTTAGTTTTTGATGCCTTAAACTTATATAGGCAATACTGTCATGCCAAACAGATGTGATTTCGCCTTCGTTTTTTAAAACATGAATATCACCTTTCTTATAACACTGATTAATTGTTGTTACTACTTCAAAATTTCTATTAGTTTTAATCCCTGAACCTAATGCGTAAACTTTATTATTTATAAAGAAGTAAGATTTGTTAGCTTTTAAGTTATCTCTTCTATATTTAAACGCTGTTATTCCAACCGTTTTACCGTTTAATCCACCAGAAAAATGGGAGTTGTTTCTATATCCATCCCAAGTTAGTACTGGTAGTTTAGCCGTATCTTGTACTGTGGTAGTACCAGGTAATTTTTTCCAATTCCATACAGGATAAATTTCATGATATTCATCACCATTTCTATAAATAAGATTGGTGCCATCTCCTAAATAATATCCCATCTGGTTTTCCCCATTACCAGCTTCTGCACCAATAATACGTTTGGAAGACATACGTACTGGGGAGAAAAATGTATCGGTTCGATATAAACTATAGTCAGAATTTCGGAAATGAACATATTCATTCGGAGCAGATGTTGGATTAATTTGGGTGTCAAATTGATTAAAAATATGTTCAAGATTTTTATATAACTCATATTTGGCAATAGGACCTCGGTATTTTTCACCGTTTACTTTCTCAGGAAATATTTGTCTGCCAGTTGCTAGAATCTCATACTTGCCCTTGTAAACTACCTTTTGCTGGCCTTCAAACATTAAATTACGCATGAGGTCTACTTTTTCTTTAGAAAATGCAATTTCTGTTTTATTAAAAATAAACATCCATTTTATGATGTCTTCTACTAGATGTAAACCATAGTTTCCAAACTGGGGTTGCGGACCATGTTGATGAAAAGAAAAATCTGGCTGGATGCCCTCTTCATAGGGTTTTGATGGAACCATAACAGATTTAATGGTGTTTGCAGCGGTTTTTAATAGTTTGGTGTTACCCCTTAGCAATTCACGCATAAATACGTTTCCACTTAACCATATTTTATTTTGTCCGGTCATGTGTATTCTGGATTTATCCATCACCTTTAAGGATTTTGTCATAGTAGAATCAGGGATGATGGACTCGCAAATAATAAGTGTTGGTCCTAAACTTTGTGGTATTCCTATTTCCTGATTCCACCAATTATCGCTATAAAAATTATTGAAACTCCAGTAGTTTAATCCACCAATAATTATTTCAGCCATTTCATCAGATTGGTAGTATTTGCTATTCTCATTTTTATAAGTTTTTGCTAACGTAATTAACCGTTTTAAGTGTGTACGTGGTTTCCAATTACTTCTTCTGTGCATATTGTAATCTATATCAGCAAAAGAAAAATCGCTAGTTATGAGTTGTAATAACTGTTGAACTTCAACATCATTTACCTCTTCTAGTAAATAGAAATCTGTAAAATTTATTTTGAGTTTGTCAAAGTCAAGGGCATAAGTGACATGATAAAAGAATATTAATGTAAGAACTAGCGCGTATTTATAGATTTTCATTTAGAATTCTTTATTTGATTATATTACGATATAATTTTGTTGATAAAAGTATTATTAAATTTTTTTAGCTCTAAAAATATCTTTTATAAATCAATGACTAATTGTAACTTTGAGATATTAATATAATGATTAAATGAAACTAGTTTTATCGCCAGCCAAGTCGCTTAATTTTGAAAGTGAATTGCCCACAACTTTGAATACTGAGGCCTGTTTTTTAAAACAATCCGAACGTTTAAATAAACTACTAAAAAAGAAATCTGCCAGAAGTTTATCTAAACTCATGAATATTTCTGATGCTTTGGGGCAATTAAATTATGAACGTAATCAAGAGTGGAGTATACCGTTTACTGCTGATAACTCTAGACCGGCTGTATATGCTTTTAGCGGTGATGTTTATAGAGGACTAGATGCTTATTCTATTCCGCAAGATAAATTAGATAAACTTCAAGATACGGTGCGCATCATTTCTGGGCTTTACGGTATCTTAAAACCAACCGATTTGATTCAACCTTACCGATTGGAAATGGGAACTAAATTCCCGGTTGGCAAAAATAAAAACCTTTATGAATTTTGGAAAAAAACCATTACCACGGCTTTAAATGTTGAGTTGGAAGACGATGAGTTATTTCTTAATCTTGCCAGTAATGAGTATTTTAAAGCTATTGATGTCAAGGCTTTAAAAGTACCTGTTATAACAGCCAATTTTAAAGATTTTAAAAATGGTGAATATAAAATGATTTCATTTTTTGCTAAAGCAGCACGAGGTATGATGGCAAGATATATTGTTGATACCAATGCCACAACAATTGATGATCTTAAAGGTTTCAATTATGAAGGTTATGGTTACAGTGAAGAAATGTCGTCTAATAAAGAATTGGTTTTTATAAGATAGTCTATGTGGTACTACGCTATTCTATTACTACAAGGTTATTGTATTTACCATATGATTAAATACAGAAACCCTTATTACTGGATATTTTTGATTTTATTTTTACCGGTTATTGGTTCCATAATATATTTAGTTACTCAAGTTTATAACAAACGTGATGCTGAAAAAATCACTAGTGAGATTACACATATAATTAACCCCACTAAAAAAATAAAAGACTTAGAAAAACAACTTGAGTTTTCAGAATCCTATCAAAACCTTGTTAATTTGGCTGATGCTTATTTGGAGATTGGTGATAATCAAAATGCAATTAAACATTATAAAGAAGCTTTAGATGGAAATTTTCAAAACGATTTCTATGTTATTAAGAATATGATTGAAGCGTTTAATAATTCCGAAGATTACAAAAGTATTTTAGAATATGCGGAAAGTATAAAAACACATTCCGAATTTAAAAAGTCCAGAGCTCAATTTATTTACGGTTTGGCTCTTGAAAAAGAGGGTAAACTTGATGAAGCTGAAGAGAATTTAAAATGTATAGATGTGCGTTTTTCGTTTTATAATGAGCGTTTGGTGTACGCAAAGTTTTTATTGAGTAGAAACAAAAGAGAGAAGGCTAAAGATATTTTAGAGTCTATATCTTCAGAATCACAACATATGACAAAGCCCAATAAACGGCTTTATAGGCTCACAATAGCAGAGGTAGAGAAAATTTTACAAACAATCTAGTTTATTCAACTTTTGCCTTTCCCTTTTTAGTTTTAGCCTTCGCTTTTTTAGCCAATGCTTTAATTTTCTTCTTTCTTGGACGTCTTACACCATAAGTTCCGTTAGTAATCTTACCTCTTTTGGATTTTTTATCACCTTTTCCCATAATTATTTGATATCCATTAAGATAACACTTTTTTTTCAGTTTTAGTCAAGTTATTGTCTAGGTTTTGTATATAAAAATATGATTCATATATGATTAATATCATGTAAATTTGTACTCAAGAACTTTAATTTTAATACGTTAAAAAAATAGAACAAATGAAAGTGTTAATTAAACTAAGATTAAGCCTGATATTGTCATTTATGGCGTTCATGACATTTGGTCAACCCAACACTGTAATTTCCCATGAAGAAAACAGTCAGTTGGTTCGGGATTTAAGTGGTGTAAAATGGACTATGAAAATGATGCTTCCGGGTGAAGGGGTTAAAAAAGGCTTGCCAAAATTACCACCAGAAGATATTGAAACTCATGTTTGGAACCATGCTACAGTACCTGGAGATGTTTACACAGATTTATGGAAAGCAGGAGTAATTGAAGATCCTTATTTTGGTAGAAATAGTGTTAAGGCTCAATGGGTTCAGCAATATGAATGGTGGTACTCATATCAATTTAATGTTACAGAGCCTGTAGATAATAAAGTGGTTAAAATTGTATTTGAAGGTGTAGACTATGCTTGTGATGTTTGGCTTAATGGACATTATTTAGGAAGACATGAAGGAGCTTTTTCAGGTTTTTCATTTGATGTAACCGACTATTTACGAATTGCTAAAAAACGATTGCCTAGTACTAATATGCTTATGATTAAGTTAGACCCTCCACCAAGTGTAAATGCTTTGGTAGCTGGTAAAAAAACACCATGGTTTGGTGATTATTGGAGAGATTTGGCGCCTTTCGGAATTCATAGAAAAGTTAAGATGGTATCTTCTGGAAAAGTGCGTTTTGAAGATGTGTATGCCAATACCTCAATCAAGGAAGATGGTACAGCTAATGTAAAATTGGAATTAACTGTAGAAAATACGGAAGCGAAAACAAAAACCATGAATTTTATTGCTACTATTGAGGGCAAAAACTTTAATTCTGATGTAAAGACCGTTAAATTTTCTGCAGTTGTAAAACCAGGTAATAATAAAATTAATCATGATATTCTAATAGAAGATCCTCAGTTATGGTGGACATGGGATATGGGGAAACCTAATTTGTATAAGGCTAGAATTTCACTAAAGGACGGTGAGATTAACCAAGATTTTAATGAAACCACATTTGGTATAAGAGAGGTGACTTCTAAATGGAATCCAGGGTTTGTAAAAGATGTAGATGTAAGTTTTCCAAGGTCTACCTACATAAATGGAAAATTTCACTTTATACGTTCAGCTTGTTGGGGTGGTCCACCAGACATATTTGTTGGTAGAACCAATATTGGTGAATACAAGAAACTGATTAAAATGGCAAAAGAAGCCAATATGAATAATATTAGAATATTTGGTTGGCATCCACCAGAAATACCAGAATTCTATCAATACTGTGATGAAATGGGTATTACTGTTTGGCAAGATATCATTCCGCTAGGAACGGGTAATATTCCAAATGATGAAAAAGTACTTGCCGAAATTTTTAATGAAGGAGTAAGAGTAGTTAAAGAACGCAGGAACCATCCGTCGTTAATTATGATGGAAGGTGGGGAAGAAATGATGCTCAGAACACGTGACCCCCACTTTGGACGTGCATTTTTAGAGCGCTTAGGCGATTCATTACAAGCCTATGCTAATTTACCTTATGTTCCAGATTCCCCATTAACTTGTGAAGTGTCTCAGGAAGCTGGCTTTAAACCAAAAGAAGCAAAACATGCTCTTAGATATTTTTATGGAATGGGAACATTTTTACACGAAGATTGGTTGCAAACACTTGAATACCCAATTATACCTGAATTTGCTATCACTTCAGTACCTTCAGTAAAGAGTTTAAAGAAATTTATTCCAGAAGATGAATTGTGGACACCTGGGTTAAGCTGGGGGCATCACTGGGCAGACTTAGTTCGTTTACGCATGCAAAACTGGGATGTTTTTGGCGATGAAATGACGGGCTCTTTAGAGGAATTTGTGAATGCTTCACAAGATACCCAGGGAATCATATTCCAAAATGGTATTGAGTATTTTAGAAGACAAAAACCAAACTTAAGTGGTATAGCCCTGTGTCATTTTATTACTTATTGGCCAGATATGAAATGGGGTATTATAGATAACTACCAAGAACCAAAGCGTTCTTATGATTTTGTAAAAAAGGCCTACCAACCTTTATTGGTTAATCTTGGGTTTAAAAAACGAAGATGGTCTCAAGAAGAACCTTTTATTGGTGAATTATGGGTTATTAATGATCTGTTTAAAGATTATGAAGGTTGTAAAGCAAGTATTGTATTTAAGGATGATAATGGTAAAAAACTAAAATCACAAACCTTTAAAATTGGTACTGTAAAAGGGGATAGTGCTTTGAAATTTGAAGATATCTCTGTTGATGTCTTAGGTAAGGTAGAAAAGCGCTTTTTTGTAGAGTTAGAGTTAACAGATACTTCAGGTAAAGTGGTTTCTAAAAACGACTATTTCTTTTTAATTGGCAACCAAAAAGAAGCCACTAAAAAGTTTCAAGCATGGAGAGATGAGCGCCATAAATTAGAGGCCAAATATGGTTATCCAAACTACTATCGTTTCTATGATGACTTTACGGGAGGTGAAGGCAAGAGTTATCAAAGCGGAACTCAAATACCAAGAGCCAGAGGATTTGGGGAATAATTTTATAAATTTACATGTATATAAAAAAGCAGTGTAATTCTACACTGCTTTTTTTGTAATTTGCTTGAAATACAATTTTGATTTTTACCTTTTTAAGTGTTTTTCAATAATCCTTAATTTGTGTGCAATTAACTAGGAGACATATACAAATACGTAGAATGTGCCAATAGGAGAAATTAACGATGGTATGACTAATCAGGAAATAAGGGATTTATTCGAATTTTTAAAGCAAAAATAATATGGATAAAAATTTAACACGACGGTCGTTTATTGAAAAATCTACTTTGGCAAGTTTAGGAACTATGTTTGCATTAAATGGTTTTTCTCAATCCTGTGTTGGAGTAAAGCCTGAATTTACAAGATTAGATATAAATATATTTTCAAAACATCTTCAGTTTTTAAATTATGCAGATATGGCTCATGCTGCTCTTGAAATGGGGTTTGATGGAGTAGACCTTTCAGTAAGACCAAAAGGGCATGTATTACCAGGGCGTGTAAAAGATGATTTACCTTTAGCCATTTCTGCTATTAAAAATGTTGGATTTGAACCCAAGATGATGACCTCAGGTATATTATCTACGGATGAACCCTTTGCAAGAGATGTTTTGGAAACCGCAGCTCAATTAGGAGTGAAGTTTTATAGATTGGGTTATTATCGGTATCCGAAAGATAAATCCATTCCCGAAGCTATTTCAAACATAGCAAACCAGGTAAAAGAGTTATCCATTTTGAATAAAGAGTTCGGTATAAAAGGGGCTTATCAGAACCATGCAGGAAAGCATGTTGGGGCAGCTATTTGGGAAATTCATAAGATGCTCAAAGGTGTTGAAAACAACTATATGGGGTGTCAGTATGATATTAGGCATGCCACGGTAGAAGGTGGTCAGTCTTGGGAAACAGGATTAAGACTTATAAAACCTAAAATCAATACAATTGTACTTAAAGACTTTTTGTGGGTTAATAAAAACGGTAAATGGACCGTTCAAAATGTGCCAATAGGGAAAGGGATGGTAGACTTTAAAAGTTATTTTAAATTATTGAAAGCGTACAGGATTAATGTTCCTGTATCATTGCATTGTGAATATGATTTAGGAGGTGCAGAGCATGGAAAAAAAGACATTGCTATAACCCAAAAAGAGGTGTTTGCCGCTATCAAGAAAGACCTTGTTGCAATTCGTGAATTATGGAAAAGTTCATAATCAGGTTCTAATGTTTCTGCATAAACACCCATATCCACCATTTATTAAAAGTGATACCAAAAAACTGATTGTTGGCACTTTACCACCACCAAGATTTTCAATAGGGAAGTTATTGGAAAAGGATGTAGATTTTTGCTACGGCAGTTATTACAATTCCCTGTGGTTTTACATTGATAAAATTCACAATTTAGGGCTCAGGTATATCAATTCACAAGAAGCAATTGATGAACGTAAAAAATTTTTAATAAAGCATCAAATTGGAGTTTGTGATATTGTTGAAAGTGCTGAACGTGAAAAGTTAGACGCTTCAGATTTAGGAATGACTAATATTAAGTTACGCGATGTCATTGATTATATAAAAAAGTATCCCAATATTAACACTATTTTGTTTACTGGTGGGAATAGTAAAAATGGGCCTGAGTATTTCTTTAGAAAACACATTAAAGATTATGGGTTGAAATTAGAATTGGTTAATAATAAAATACCAAGAGTTCATCAATTTTATATGGGAGAAAGAACTATCGAAACAGTTTCCTTAACCTCGGCATCTGGAAGTGCTAACAGAGCTATTGGTAGTATGAAGCTATATCAAGAATTAAAAGCAAAAGACTCAAAATTCACTACTTTTGATTTCAGGGTGAATCAGTATCGGGAGTTTTTTTAATAATCTGAATATTCTGTTGGGTAAAGAAGCCTTATATCGGCATGAGATACCGTTTGTTGATATTTAGGTATTACTTTTAGTTTACTCCATTCAGGTGAGTCTACAAATTCCTTCCAAAGAGAATCACGAACTTTCATATTTGGAAAGGTAGTCATATACATTAAATTGGGCATTTTAGGTCCTGATATCACATCGGCATAAAAAATAGCATTAAAATTTAATCGTTTAAAAAGCTTAATTTCTCCTCCTTCATTAAACATGTGAACTTTTCTTTTGTAATAAGCTTCTGAAGGAGATTCATAACTACGTAATTCATAAACGCGTTCAGATCGTTCACCTTTAACATCAGTTGTTTTCATTTTAGGCATGTCTGTAAATGCGCTTAAAAGAATAGATTCTATTCTTTTGTACGGACGCTCATTATGTAAAGCGTTAATATAATTAGCTCCAGATTTAAGGTGTAAAGAGTCTTTTTCTAGTGTTGTCTCAAGATTAGCAAATTCATCTAAATTTGAAAATGGTATAAGAACATAGGTTTTTCTTATAGAATCTTTATCAGTTAGTCGGTTTTTAAAAACTCCAACATGATTTATGTTAAACCTTTTAAGAGCGGGTAAATATGCTTCCTTTAAATAAGCGTCAGTTTTGTTTTGTTGTTTTTCTCCAAAGAATGAGTAGATTTTTAGTTGGTAAAACTCTTGTTTTGAGTTTTTAAGTTTCGGTGTGTTTTCACTCTCCGAATTAGCATTTCTGCATTGAGCTAAAGTTAACGATAGAAATGCAAAAAGTATAAACTTAAATGGTTTCATTTTGAAGAAGGTTGGTTTATAACGTTCAAGTTACAAAATGAAAGCCGATATTATGGAATGAATTGTATTTGATTATTCTCTTAGTACTTCTCCGGAATAAAAGTTTGGTAGTCTAATGGCGGTCTAACATATGCATCTTTATCAGATAGTTCTGGTAAATGGACGGGTTCTAAGTCCATTTTTTCATAAGGAATTTTACTTAAAACATGACTGATGCAATTTAAACGAGCCCTTTTTTTGTTATCTGAGTTGACTACAAACCAAGGTGCTTGTTTAGTGTCTGTATGAGCAAACATATCATCTTTAGCTTTAGAATATTCCAGCCACCTTGAACGCGATTCTAAGTCCATAGGACTAAATTTCCAGCGTTTTAAAGGATTCTCAATTCTGTTTTTAAAGCGTTTTTCTTGTTCTTCATCACTTACAGAAAACCAATATTTTAATAGAATAATGCCAGACCTAACTAACATTCTTTCAAATTCAGGACATGATCGTAAAAACTCTTCGTATTCATCTTGATTGCAAAAGCCCATAACTTTTTCAACGCCTGCTCTATTGTACCAACTTCTATCAAACAAAACTATTTGACCAGCATGAGGTAAATGCTCAACATAACGCTGAAAATACCATTGTGTTTTTTCCTTTTCTGTAGGAACACCCAAAGCAACCACTTTACAAATACGAGGGTTTAATGGCTCTGTAAAACGTTTGATAGTACCTCCTTTTCCTGAGGCATCTCGTCCTTCAAAAATGATTACTACTTTTAATCCTTGATTTTTAACCCATTCTTGCAAATGAACTAGTTCTGTGTGAAGTTTTTTGAGTGTTGCTTCGTAATCTTTGGTCGATATGGATTTTGACATTTTAAAATTGGGTTTAGTAGTACCCAAATTTAAAAATTATATCAAACTAATAGGTAGTTTTTGAGTATCTTTTACGGTGTTGTCAAATGGAATAATAGTTTTAAGTAAGTTGATACTAGATTTAAACTTGACAAGACATTTTTTAATAGGGTTCTAATGGGCTCTGTTTGTATTTTTGTTTTTGAATTCAAACTTTAAGTTATGATAATAACTATTTCAGTTGTTTTTTTTCTTTCTTTTTTTTCTTCTTTTTCTCAAGATTGGTCGGGTATTCCTGTACCAGCGGACCCTGGGAGTGCTAAGGAATGGCAATTGCAGACAGATGTTTCAGATGATTTTAATTATTCGGCTCCAGCAGCAAGCAAGGGAAGTATGTTTTTAGCAAAATGGGATGATTGGTATCATAATTCCTGGGCAGGACCTGGATTAACAACTTGGGCAAGAGATCATTCTTTGGTTGAAGGAGGTGAATTAAAACTTATAGCATCACGATATTTAACAAATAGAGTAAATGCTGGAGCAGTACATTCAAATAATACAGTTGTGTATCCTGTTTATGTTGAAATTAGGGCGAGAATTATGAATTCTGTTTTGGCAAATGGAGGTTGGATGTTAAGTCCTGATGATACTCAGGAAATTGATTTTATGGAGGGTTACGGGGCAACATGGTCTGAGAGCACAGGTACAAGCCAATCTTGGTATGCCCAAGGGATGCATATGAGTCATCATGTATTTATAAGAACACCATTTCAAGACTGGCAACCTAGTGAATTCAATAGCATTGGAAGCAATCCTGTTGATAATGATCAACCTACATGGGTTAGACGAGATGATGGTTCAGGAGATATTAATTGGAAAGATGACTATCACAGATACGGTGTGTATTGGAAAGATGCTACCCATTTATATTACTACATTGATGGAGTATTGGTGACATGGCGAGAAGGTATGGAAGAAATAGACCCATTATACTTTACAAATAGTATTAATCCTGGAGACTCAAACAATGATACTAGAACGGGATTAAACAAGCCCATGGATATACTATTTACTGTTGAAGATCAAGATTGGAGATCTAATATGACACCACCATTAACACCAACAGATACAGAGTTGGCCAACACAGATAATCATACAATGAAAGTGGATTGGATTAGGGTCTATAAACCAGTAGCTACAGCTTCAGTTGATGAGTGGTTTACGAATAATTTAAAAGTATATCCTAATCCGGTTAATAGTCATATAAAGCTGCAAGCAGATGTTCTCATGGATAGAATTAAAATTTATAGTATTGATGGCGTTCAAGTTTTTAGTAAAGAAAACATTAATAAATTATCAGATAGTATATCAATTAATAACTTGAGTACTGGTTTGTATACTCTAAAAGTAGAAAGTATAGATGGAAAATGGGCTTACAAGAAAATTATAAAGAATTAATAATAAAGTTTAACTAAAAAAAGAGCGGTAATACCGCTCTTTTTTTAGTTTTCAGCATTAAAAAACACTTTGTAATAATGCATCTTTTTCTCCTCGTCGTAACCGCGTTCTAGATATTCGGTGGATGCATCTGGAGCATCAATATCTAGTTTTATTTGAATATTCGTATCAAGCTTAATATCAGTTTTTATTTTCTTCTTTTCTTTATTTACAACACGTTCTGCTACATCAAATTGGTTTCTTATTACAAGATTCATTTCGCCTTCAAAACTTTTTTTGTAGTCGTCAAACTCATTTTTGTATTTATCTTCTTCGAATAATTCATCTTTAAAACGTTCAACGTTAACCACTTCATTTTCTTTAAAAAAATCAATGGTCTTAGCTAAAAAGGTGTTTTGTTCTTGAATGCCATAACTGGTCTTTAATATGTCTGTTGAAAAATCTTTACACAGTTCTAGGTATTGTTGGGTATGACTATTAGAATCATCGGCATATTTAATGTTCAAAAATTGATTAATCCAATATTGAGCATCATAATTGTTGTTATCTACACTAAAAATAATGTTTCCTTCTTCATCGGTTTGGTTTAATATTAAACAACCTTTATCTACTTTTTTAGAGTTGATGCCTTTTTGTACCAAGACATCATAGCTATTGTTTTCTAAATAGGTCTGGAAGAAATTAACCTTACTCTCTATTTTAAAAACTCCTAGAGCATTGGTTGTAATATCGTTAAACTCAATACCTTCAAAAAGAACAATTAAAACATCTCCAGTTTTAATGTTGGCCGATGTTGACTGTTCATATAAATGCATAACAATATGTTTTGAAACCTCTATAAAAGCCTCATCCTCATTAAATATTTGAGTGGTGTAATTGTTTATTTCGTTTAAGCTAATATTTGCATGATGATTAAACCTATGGCTCTGAACAGTAGAGGCAAAAGGGCGTAATAAAAAAGGTAACATTAAATCATAGCTTGCCTCATCAAAATCTACAACTTTTTCGGAAAAAGCATTTTTTGTGTCATTAAACTTATTGCCAACTTTATGGATTATAAATTTTGAAATAGAAGCATTTTTACGTGATATCATAGTCTGATTTTTTGCATTGCAATAGTACTAATTTTGAAAGAGAAACCAATAAAAAAAGCGCCAAAGCAATAAAGCTTTGACGCCTGAGATTTGAGGACTTGGGTTTGTGTATATTGAATATTAAGGTTTTATAAATAGCTAATAAAAAGATGAATTCACCAAAAATTGAAATCATTTGGCTTATGAAAATGTAAATGTCTGGTTAATAGCTGGGTTAAAGATAAAGATTAGTTTGCTATTTGCAAATGTTTTCACACAATTTACTGTGTTTATCCTTAATACCGTTTAGTTTATCTGGTACAGGATAATCGAATTACTTTCTCCTTTAGTAATAAACTCAAGGTTTCTGTCTCTATCAATATTATCTAATGTTATGGAAGAATTACCGTAAACAGGAAAGTTTGCAATTGATTTAGATAAACTATCAAAAAGGTACACTTTATGTGATTGTTTATCGGTAATTGAAACATAAATCTTGTCATTTATATAAAAGATTTTTGGTTCAGAATAATCTCCAAAATCAAGCTCAGATTTTTTACTTTTTATGGTGAGTTTGTTTTCGTTTAATGCCACAAGTGTTTTACTGGTGGTACTTAAAGAATGATTTTCTGAGAGTCCTAAATTTTTTAGAGAAATGTTCCCGTTAGTGTTAACAGAGATTAAATCTCCTGCCTTGGTAGTAGTTGTAAACTGATTATTGTAAAGAAATATGGGTTGGTTGGAGTAAGATGAATTTGTTTTTGGTTGTACTCTAGTGCGTCCCACTCTATCTAAAACGTAAAGCCTGTCTTTAGTTTTAAAAGAGATATAGTCTTTACTCCCAATTCTAAAATGCTTGGGTTGTGAAATAATAACGCCATTAGCAGACTTGAAAGTAAAACCATTCACAATTTTTGCTCTAACATCATACATTAAAACATTTCTTCTCTGAGTTACAAGCAACCTATAATTCTTCTTTTTATCATAATCAAAAACAGATAATGGTTGCGTAATTTGGTCGTTGAACTTACCAGGGAAGGGTGCTACATCTTTTCCATTTCGGTCAATAACATAAACTCTATATGGAGTAGCAAAACAGAGTTGTAATTTGCCATTTTTATAAATGTCAATTTGATTTATATCTCCTAAAACGGCACCTCGTAGTTGTTTTTTCCAAAGAACTTTTCCTCTGTTTGAAATTAAATATAGGTTGTTGTTTATATCTTGAACTACTATTTCTTTTTGCTTGGTAATATGATTGGTAACAAATTGCGGTTCATTTAAAATATCGGCTTCAAGCTTAATGTTCCATTCTTCGGAAACCGAATTTAACAATGCAGTAGATTTACTCTTTTTTATAATACCATTTACATGAGCAAAATTATTATCATAAATGAACTGAAGTGCTGAAGTATTATAACGTCCTAGTTTATAGTCTGAGCTTTCTTCAAAATTCTGATTAATAATATTATTTAAAGAAGAAGGACTATAAACACACAAAAGTGAAGATTCATCACTTAAATGATTCTTTATATTTTTAAAATAACTTCGTTCACTAAAAGTTGTTTTGTTTTGATAATTAGCTATAATGTTTTGAAGTAATTCTCTGGATTCTGCAAAAACAAAAAAATTGTCAATTACACAATATAGGTTGGCATTGTTAAATGAGATAAACGGTTTAAAAGTTTTAGAAAAAATGAAGGGATCATTAAATTCAAGAATGTCAATTTCTCTATAAGTGCTAATAATATTTTCGTTTCCAATAAGAGCATCTTTCGTTGCAATATAGTCAATAGAATTAATAACGATAGCAGTTTCTTTATCTTCATAAATAACACCTACTTCAATAATATCATTAAACAGTTTAGAACTCACATATGTAGAATCCCTTTTATTAAAAGCAACAAGATTAGATTCAAAGGTTTTAAAGTTGTTAAAAGTAAAACTCATAAAACCATCACTATTTGAAGGGGTGACATTCTGAGTTTGATTTTCTTGAGGAATTGTGTTTTTAAATATGTTTATAACACTTTCTAAGGAATCGGTTGCTTTTGTAATTCCGTTTAATATAATTTCATTCTGATTCGCATCAACATCTAAAGCTATATAGTTGGTGAAACCATTCAGTGCAATTTGTTTTACTGGAAGAAATTGATTGATAAACAAAGAGTCTGTTTTAACAATAATTGAACACGTTTTATTATTGTTTATGGTACTATACATTTTTTTTAGTTCATCACTCGCAGTAGGTTTATTAAATAGTGATTCTAAAATGTCTTTTGAATTTGAAGATAAAAACGTACTATCAATATTGGTACTATAAGTTGATTGATTATTAAAACTAGATTTTACAATAGTTTTATTCTTGTATTTTAATGTTTCCTTTGAATAATTCTTTATAGAATCTGTTTTAAATAAAAGAGAATCATATTTTGTAATAGCTGTATATTGTAAGTTGCCTTTGGTATCTTTTGAAAAACAAACTAAAACATCATTGTTGGATTTTAAAAGAGATAATGTATTTAAAGATTGCTCTAAATTTTTATAAGAATTACTCTCTGATATTTTCTGCAAAAAATCATTGTTAGAAATGGTGTTTTTGAGGCTCTCAAAACTTGACGTTTTAATTATGATCGCTGCGTTTTCAGGGGCAAAATCAATTAGAGCAGTAGGTTTAGAGTTTTTATTAGAACAATTTAATAATAAAATAAAAAGTAAGCCTAGAAAGAGGGGTCTCATGAACAGATTAATTTTTTGTAAAGATAAAAACTTATAAATCTAATTTTAATTGTTCTGGTAATAATCTAAAAGACTTTCTGTGGTATTTCGTAATGCCATATTTTTTTATTGCTTCTCTATGTTCTTTTGTTGGGTAGCCTTTGTTTTTTCTCCAGTTATACATAGGGAATTCTTCATGAATTTTATTCATATATAAATCCCTATATGTTTTGGCTAAAACAGATGCAGCCGCAATGCTTAAATATTTACCATCTCCTTTTATAATGGTTTCAAACGGAATATCTTTATATGGTTTAAACTTATTGCCATCAACTATAATATATTCGGGTTTGGTAGACAATTCATCTATTGATTTATGCATTGCTAAAATGGAAGCATTTAAAATGTTGATACTGTCTATTTCTTCCTGAAATACATGAGCAACTCCAAAGCATACGGCATCTTCTTCTATAACAGGTTTTAGAAATTCTCTTTTCTTTTCGCTTAGTTGTTTAGAATCGTTTAAAACGGTGTTTTTAAAATCTTTTGGAAGTATGACCGCAGCTGCGGTTACAGGGCCTGCAAGACAGCCGCGTCCTGCTTCGTCAGTACCACATTCTAAAACAAGATTGGAATGGTTAATTAATAGCATTTATCTAATTGATTTGTCAAAGCTATAATATTAAAAGATAATTATTATGCGCACATAAGATATTTATACGAGTTTTTAACAATTCTACAACTTAGATTAAATAATACGCAAAAAAATGATTAAAAAAACAATAATAGTGAAATATTAAATCCAATTATTGTGAATATGGTAAATCACAAAACTGAAAAAACGCAGGTTTGGGTATGTTTTTTATTCGTTTTTTTGGTTTTTATACATAATATTTAGATGTTTGCACCTGACTAACTCAAAGTAAATATTCTTGTTTAATATTTAAAAGAAAGCCAGCAATTGTAGCTGGCTTTCTTTATTTAAAATAATTAGAGGCTCTTTCCGTTCAAATAATTACTTTTGCTTCTTGAAAAAATGACTGTAAAATACACCTTCATAAATTTCGTTATTACTCAATATGTTTAATAGTTTAAAAACATTTCAGAATAAAAATAGTCTTAAGACCAATGGATTGGTTTTGACCTGTTTATTTATAAGTTTTTTTTCTACAGTTTATGCACAACAAAAACCCATTAAAACTATTGAGGGGCCTTCAGATTTTGTTCAAGATTCTATTAGAGAAACTCGAGGGTTGAGGCCTATTGAAGGAAATAACGAAAAATCAGAAGATAAAATAGCTAAGATTGAAGATTATTTAATTATTAGTGTAGAAAGAGATACTACATATTTAGATACCACTTTAACTATTCAAAAAGAATACAAGTTCAATTATCTTAGAAAAGATAATTTTGGGTTAATGCCGTTTTCAAACTTAGGACAAACCTATAATAGTTTAACCTACAATTTTCAAAATACTAGTTTAATGCCAAGTTTTGGTGCAAGAGCTAGACATTTTAATTATTGGGAAATTGAAGACATAAATTATTATAGAGTACCAACACCATTAACAGAACTGTTTTTTAAAACGGCTTTCGAGCAGGGGCAATTGGTAGATTCATTTATAACCATTAATACCTCACCTCAATTTAATTTTTCTATTGCATACAAAGGACTTAGGTCATTAGGTAAATATCAACACTTATTAACCAGCACCGGTAATTTTAGGTTTACCTCTAATTATCAAGCTAAAAACGGGAGGTATAATGCTAGAGGGCATATAGTCACCCAAGATTTAATGAATCAGGAAAATGCTGGGATAAGAGATAGTGAAGTCTCAAAGTTTGAAAATGGAGATGAAGAATTTCTTGATCGCTCCATTTTTGAAGTAGGTTTTGAAAACGCCGAAAGTTTGCTTTTAGGTAAACGGTTTCACTTAGAACATGAATATAAACTTATTCAAAAAGATTCGCTTTCTAAAAACGAAATAAAACTGGGTCATATAATGTCTTTTGAAGACAAGTATTTTCAGTATGATCAATCTTCACGTTCAGCATCTTATTTTGGTGAAGCCTTTGTGAGTTCAGATATTAAAGACAGAGCAACTCTTGAAAATTTTTATAATGAGGTTTATATAAATTACAATAACAATATTATAGGAGACCTCCAATTTAATTTAAGAAATAACAATTATAATTACGGGTATAATCAATTGGTAAGTTTAGAAGATAATACCATAATAACAAATAGATTAAAAGGAGATATCTATTCAGCTGGCGGTAAATACAGAAAACAGTATAAAGGATTTGAGCTACAAGGTGAATTCGGATTAAATATATCTGGTGATTTTGATGGTAATTTTCTTATGGCAAGGGCAACATTTAATTTAAATGAAGACATAGCGGCATCAGCATCTTTAAATCATAGTTCAAAGGCGCCAAATTATAATACCTTATTATATCAAAGTGATTATAAAAATTACAATTGGCAAAACGGGTTTAATAATACTGAAAGCCAGCAATTAGCTTTTAATCTTAAGTACAAACAACTAGCTAATATAACTGTAGATCTGAATACCTTAACAGATTATGTCTACTTTAAGCAAGATGAAAATGTAAGTGTAGATGACGTTAAGCAATCAATTAAGCCATATCAAAACGGTAGCACCATAACTTATATAAGAGCAAAATTCGAGAACGAAATAAAAGTAGGTAAGTTTGCTTTAAACAATACGGTGCTATATCAAAATGTTCAAGACGAAAATAACACGCTCAACGTGCCAGAATTAACCACACGGAATACCTTATACTTTTCAAGCCAATTATTTGATAATGCAATGTTTTTACAGACGGGAGTTACCTTTAACTATTTCACTAAGTATTATATGAATGCCTACAATCCCGTTCTGGCAGAATTTTATGTTCAGAATGAAACCGAGTATGGTAATTTCCCAAGGTTAGACTTTTTTATTAATGCAAAAATTCGTCAAACGCGCCTCTTTTTAAAAGCAGAACATTTTAATTCGGCATTTACGGGTTACAATTATTATTCGGCACCCAACAATCCTTATAGAGACTTCACAGTTCGTTTTGGTGTAGTTTGGAATTTCTTTATGTAAAATAATTTGGGCGTTCCCCTCATACTTTGGTGTGGGGCTTTTTGCTATATTTTTTTCTCGCACCTCAAAAAAGGATGCCTCTACAATCGCTA
>NZ_VRKQ01000013.1:0-649 GCF_008056315.1 Seonamhaeicola maritimus
ACATTATCTTCAACAGTAACAGTAGCGTTACAAGAAGCAGTATTACCATTGTTGTCTAAAACAAATAGGGTTACTGTAATAGGACTTAATAAAAGACTATTACAATCAAAATTTTCTTGAGATAAAGCCAAACTATCAATACCACAAGCATCATTAGAACCATTATCAATTTGAGCCGCTGTAATACTCGCATTACCAGAAGCATCAAGTTGTACTGTAATATCTTGATAGATAGCAGTAGGATCTACATTATCTTCTACTGTTACTGTAGCAGTACAAGTAGATACATTATCGTTATTATCGGTTACTGTAAGAGTTACTGTATTAGCACCTACATCAGCACAAGTGAAAGCGGTTGTATCTATAGCAAGTGATTGAATACCACAAGCATCATTAGAACCATTATCACTATCTGCTGCAGTAATGCTGGCATTACCAGAAGCATCAAGTTGTACTGTGATATCTTGACAGATAGCAGTAGGATCTACATTATCTTCTACAGTAACAGTAGCGTTACAAGTAGCAGTATTACCATTATTATCAGTCACAGTAAGAACAACTGGGTTAGTTCCTACATTAGAACAGTCAAAAGTATCTACGTCTAAAGAAAGTGATTGAATACCACAAGCATCATTGGAACCATTATCAA
>NZ_VRKQ01000013.1:754-988 GCF_008056315.1 Seonamhaeicola maritimus
TAGCAGTAATGGTAACATCACCAGAAGCATCAAGTTGTACTGTAATATCTTGACAGATAGCAGTAGGATCTACATTATCTTCTACAGTAACAGTAGCGTTACAAGTAGCAGTATTACCATTATTATCAGTCACAGTAAGAACAACAGGATTAGTTCCTACACTAGAACAATCGAAAGACGTAACATCTAAAGCAAGTGATTGAATACCACAAGCATCATTGGAACCATTATCAA
>NZ_VRKQ01000013.1:1091-56467 GCF_008056315.1 Seonamhaeicola maritimus
CAGCAGTAATGGTAACATCACCATTAGCATCAAGTTGTACTGTAATATCTTGACAGATAGCAGTAGGATCTACATTATCTTGAACGACAACATCATATGTACAAGAAGCAGTATTTCCATTTCCATCCGTAACTGTCCAAATAACAGTAGTTGTACCCAAAGGAAACGTTGCCCCATTTAAAGTAGTTCCATTATTATAATCATTCAAAACTGAAGCTACACCACAATTATCATTAACAATAGTAGGATCTAAACTATTATTGGGAACAGTAAAGGTACATACACCGTTATCAGTACTATAAGATGAATTAGGTGTTGCACAGGTAATAGTAGGGTCTGTATTGTCGACAGAAGTTCCAATTGTGATTGTTGTAGTAGCTTGACAAACTTGACCATTATTTAGTTGATCAAACTCTACAGTGTAATCACCTGGTGGAAGATTTGTAAAAACTCCCGCAGCATTAGGGTCTGAAGCAGGGTTAGAAATAACACCAACAACAGTATTTGAACCTGTATTTCTTAAAACATACCCTGAAATAGTACCAGCAGTAGCGCCGGATCCTTGTACAGTAATTTGCCCATCTGTTTGTCCGCTACATGAAACATCTGTTCCAGTAGCTGTTACTTGCAGACCAACAACGGTAACTGTGAATGAACAAGTCTTTGTAATTATTTGTCCAGAAGGAGAAGTATAAGTAGCTACATATTCCAAATCATGAACTCCAATAGGGTAATATCCTTGATTAGGAGCTGATACTGTAAAATCAACACCAGCAGAACATCCATCATCACTTAAAAAACCTTCAAGAGCAATAACCGTATCTCCTTGATTAGCATTATTTGGTTTAGAACCAGTATAGGTGAAAACAAATAACAGTCTATAAACTCCGGTAACTCCAGTTACACTACCATTTCCAGGATCGAAGTCAGCATTCCAAGAATATGTAGTTTGACCACCATTAACAGTTTGAGCACTTAATTGAACATCTGGGTAAGGGTTCCCAAAATTATCTAAGCCACCAATTAGAAACAATTGTACATTATAATTTCCATCGGAGTATTCTACATCAATGGAAATATTTGTATCATCTTCTATTATTAAAAAAGGTGTTTGTATTTTAGACTTGTCGTCACCATCTCCATCATTACCAGAGAAAAGTTTAACGTACCCTCCATCTGTACCAACACGTGAAATATAATTGAAATCCCAACAATCTTCTGTTAATAGTTGCTCATTTAACTCAAACAGCATATTAAAGTTACCATTCCCAGTCCCACCGGAGCATGTCTGAGAAACATCAGGGGTATTCCAGTTAACAATTGCCCCATCAAAAGGCGGTCCACTGCTTCCATCCATATTCGCATCAGCGCAAACTGTAATGTCAGCAGGACAATTGTCTAATATTATACAGGAATTATCCTGTCCGTAACTACCATATACTCCAAAGAATATAAGTATGGCAGCTAAATTTTGTAAAACCTTATAAGTATTAGTTTTCATAAGCTTGTAGATTTGTATTGACTTTGGCAAAATTTTTATATATATAAATTGATTGCACAACAATATTGTTGTGCAAACATGCTTCGCTTATTCTTAAAAGTAATGAGGGAATGACGCTAGAATACAAAAGCGTCAAGAACTTTGATTGTGAAATTAGATTTGGGGTCATGATTTCAGTTAATAGCTATACAAAGCAACATATATGTTATTGTTTTTTCAAAAAAACATGTCAAATCACTTAAAAAGTCGACAAAGGGCATTTCGTACACGGCTAGTCGAATATTTTGTATGATTTAACAACATCAGTTGTTATGTAAATCTTTTGCTAAGGTCTTTATAATCCATAATTTAGTGTTATTAGTTTGATTAAATTCTATTATTTTAGAATAATTAATAAGCAAATAAATTGAATTTTATCGAGAAAAACAACTTTTTGTCGATAAAAAATGCGTTTAATCGGTGTTATGAAAAAATTAATTCTAGTACGGCATGCAAAATCTTCATGGGAATATGATGTAATAGACCATGAACGTCCATTAAAAAAAAGAGGTATTAAAGATGCTAATCTCGTGTCAAATTATCTAAAGGGCAATCATTTAACTTTTGATAGCGTCCTTTCTAGTGATGCCGTAAGGGCTAAAACTACTGCAAGCATTTTTATAAATAATCTTAATATAGATAAAGAATTAGTTGAGCTAAACAATCGTTTATATGATTTTTCTGGTAGAGATTTGGTTGAAGTAATTAAAAGTTGTGATAGTAAGATTAATGATTTGCTCATTTTTGGACATAATCATGCTATAACAGCTTTTGTAAATACTTATGGTAGTACATATATAGATAATGTACCAACATGTGGAGTAGTGGCTATGGAATTTGATATTAGCAGTTGGCAAGAGTTGAGTAAAGGCAAAACTACCATGACATTGTTTCCTAGAGATTTGAAGGTTTGATTTAAGTATTACTTTATAAGGTATAATTCATAAGGATGATCCAAAGAAGTTAACTCATAATGTTTAAAGTGTATAATTAAAACAGTTGTTATTTCTTACTTAAATCAAATAAATTGTAAAAAAATCGATAAAACGTTTGTTTTTAACGGTAAAAAGTATAATTTAGCCCACTGAACCTCAAATCTATTTTTATGAAAACAAAAATATTCCTACTTAGTTTTTGTCTTTTTTTGGTTACTGGCCTAAGTTTTGCTCAAAAAAAGAAGCAGCCTAAAAGTATTATTAGTGATAAGGTTGCAATAAAAAAATACCATAGTAAAGATGAGTTGGATAGAAAGCAAAAAGGAGAATTACTAGTACTTTATATTGAAAGAATTGAAAGCTTAGTACAACTAATGCCTTATATAGCTTTCGCTACAAAACCTGGAGTTACTATGTCTACTTTGGGAATTCCAAATGATAATGATAATAGAAAAATGTTAGATGAACAATTTGAGGCTACAGACGATTTTATTTCAAAGAATGAAGAGTTCCAAAAAAGGATTTTGCCATACTCAGATACGGACAATTTAGTATCGGCTATTTTGTTTTATGAAGACACTTTAAAATCGCTTCATGAATACAGTGAATTTCATTAAGAAATAGTTTATAATTTTATACTTGAAGGAGCAATTTAGTTTGTTCCTTTTTTTTGTTTATATAATAGGTTAATAGGAAATGCTCTCTATGGTCTTAAAGTATGTTTGAAAGTGTAGGTATTAGTATTAGTCTAAATATTAATCTTTTAAAAATGTATTACATCGATAAAATATGAAAAATACTACATCTAAAATGTATTTTATCGAATAATTTGGTATTTCATGGAATTAATGTTATATTTGAAAAATATATAAATAAACCATTTCTACTGAAATCATAAATACTTGATAATGAAAAAACTTAATGTATTAATATGGGTATTACTTTTAGTTTTTACAAATCTTTTTGCCCAACAAGAAAAGGGTATTATTGGAACAACTAATTGGTTAAACAACTGGACAGATTTTCAACCAAACAAACAATATCATAGAGAACCTACTCAAATTATATCTGGTAATATTACTAGTGACACAAAATTATTTAAGAGGGATACATATCTGCTTATGGGTAGTGTTTTTGTTACCAACCAAGCAAATCTATATATTGAACCAGGTACGGTAATATTAGGGGACTATGATTCTAAAGCCTCACTAACCATATCAAGAGGTTCTAAAATTATTGCAGAAGGAACTGAAACAGATCCAATAATCTTTTCATCAAACAGGAGCGTTAAAAAAGCTGGAGACTGGGGAGGAGTAATCGTTCTTGGAGATGCTCCATTAAACAGGTTTGGTAATGGTTCTGTGGCCAATTTTCACACCCAATTATCTCCAGAAAATTATGTTAACACAAATTATGGTGGTAATAACACTGAAGACAGTTCTGGTGTTTTAAAATATGTTAGAATAGAGTATTCAGGAAAAAGAATTAAAGGAGCAGGCTACTTTAACGGACTGCTATTAGCAGGTATTGGTTCTAAAACTGTGCTAGATAACATTATGGTAAGCTATTCGGCGGGAGATGCTTTCGAAATTTGGGGAGGTGATATTACCCTAAATCAGGCTGTGTCTTATAGAGCTAGTATTAATGATTTCAAATTTAATCATGGTACGCAATGTATGTTGAATAATTCCTTAGCTATAAGGTCACCTTATATTTCAAGTAGTGATGGCTCTCGTTGCTTAAAGGTTCTTTCATATGATAGAAAGGAAGATGTTGATTTTTCAAAAAAATCAACATTGGTTGTAGCCAAAAATATAACAGTGTTAAACGATAGTGAAAGTTTAAAAGAAGATATTGAAAATGGACTCATAAAAGAAGGAGTTTTTATTGGAGAAAATGCATTTTTAGACATGAATAAAAGTGTTATTTCTGGATTTAATCCAGCTGTTATTCTAGATGATAGAATATCTATTAATCAATCAAACCTTGAAAAAGTCAAGTTTACCGATATGTATTTTAATAATTGCAACGGAAATATTTTTGTTCTTAACAATGGAAATAATGATGACTTAGAGAATTGGTACGGTAACTCAGCCTTTTTTAATGTGTATTCTAAAAGTGAAAATATTGAAACCTTTATAGATATTGAGAATAAAAGAAGACCAGACTACAGATTGAGGATTAATAAAATAATTGCAATTAACAAGCCTGATGTTGATGAGTGATAATAACGTTTATGCGTTTTATGTTTAAAAAGAAAAATCAGTCTGATGAAGAAAATAATATTTATAACCTTTATTATTTGTGCATTTACATTAAAAGTGAGTGCACAAATTGTTATTAGTAAACCAACTTTGGGGTTTACTCAAGCATGTGCAAGTTCTTCATTTAATACTTATAATGTTACATTTTCATTTTCACCAGATACAGCTTTAACTGGATCTAATCAATTTATGGTTGAACTTTCGGATGAAACAGGAGATTTTACAAATGCAACTATCGTTTTTACATCTTCAGCGGGAAGCGTTACCAGTTCTCCTGCAACTTTAAGTTTTTCTTTACCAACAACTACAGCTGGTGAAGCATTTAAGGTGAGAATAAAAAGTACCTCACCAGCTGCTTCTAGTACAGGTTCTGATGCTTTTGCAGCTTATTATAAAATTCAAGATTCACAATTCACTATAAACAATTTAATAGAAACAGCAGTATTTTGTTCTGGAGGAAGCTATTTGTTAACCATTGACAATCCAGGTGATGCCATGAATGATTCACCATTGCAGTATCCATCCTTAACCTTTAACTGGTATAAAGAAACTGGGCCATCAACTTTTGTGTTTGTTGAGACTGGAGAGAATTTATTGGTAAGTGAACCCGGAACTTATTTTGTAGAAACCAATTATGGATCCTGCACGTCAGATTCTTATTCTAATAGAGTTACAGTGAGCGAAGCTTCTTCGGGAGAAACGACAACTTCTATAAGTTCTTTACTCGGGAATCCTTATTGTTATGAAGATGGGCCTACAACATTAAGTACTATTTCTGGAGATAGTTATGAGTGGTTTAAAGATGGAGAAAGAATTTCTGGAGCTACAAGTCAAATGCTTGAAGTAAATGAATCTGGGGTATATAGTGTTAATATTGATTTAGGAGATTGTGTTGCAAGTGCTAGCATAGATTTAGAAAGTACCGGATTTACTAGTAGTATTGATGTTGAAGATATTAATATGCTAGAGGAAGGTGAAACGTTAATAGCATCTGTTACTACTAGTGCCAATACGCCAACTTTTAAATGGTATTTAAATGGTACTGAAATTTCGGGAGCAACTTTAAGTAATTATGAAATAAGTACTTCTGGAAATTATATGGTAACAATAAGTCAAACTGTGGGATGTTCTTCCTCAAAAGAATATTCTTTCAGAGTAACAGAACCATTTCCTAATGTTTCTAAAATACCTAATTTAATAAGTCCAAATGGAGATGGCGTAAATGATACTTGGGTAATTCCGCAAGAGTATGTGAGTGGGTCCGGATCACAAGTTATGGTAGTAAGTGAACAAGGTAAAATAGTTTTAAATACAAATGATTATAAAAATAATTGGCCAGAGAACACAAGTTTTAAAGATGTGAATCCGGTGTACTATTATATTATTACAACCCCAAATAATAAGACACGTAAAGGATCAATTACGTTAGTCAAATGACATGAATAAATACCTACTATATTGGATTTTATTTTTATTTACGTTACAAATCATTCATTCTCAAGAGAATGGTGTTGTAGCGTTTGATCTGCCTATTAGAAATTCTTTAAAATTTAATAGGTACGTTATAAACCCTACGTTTAGTTTTGTAAGAGAACAAAACAAATACATTAGTTTTTCTAACAAAAGACAATGGGTACAGTTTGCAGATGCTCCTCAAGCCTATCTGTTTGGTTATTCAGGAAGGTTTAAGGAAAATATTGGTATGGGTGTAGGTCTCTTTCAACAAGATTACGGCGTACAAACAACTTTTGGAGCCGTTTTAAATTTCGCCTATAATGTGTCATTAAATAGAGATGATAATTTAACCTTCGGACTTAATCTAGGAGCTTATCAAAGCGGAATTAACGACGGACGAGTAATTGTAAACGAACCTGATCCTGTCATTCAAAATATTCCAAAAAACTTTATGTTAACTATTAATCCTGGTATTAATTATGGCACTGGATTTTTTGATTTTGGACTTTCTATAAACAATTTGGTTTCATATAATTTGAATGCCTCAAAGCTCATTGAGGAAAACCCAGCACAAAGTGTACAGGCTCATATTATGTATACAGGATATATGAATAGCAGAGGTTTTTTTGATGAAAGTAAATTTTCTAGTTTAATCAGGTCCGAATTTAAAAAAGATAAAACAGTTCTTTCTGGTTTGGCAATGTTAAGTATTCCTAAAGGCCTTTGGGGACAAGTTGGTTATAATACTTTATACGGTGCTTCTGCCGGAATAGGTCTAAATATTAGTGAGCAAATTGCTGTTGAATATAATTATGAACAATCTGTAGGAGATTTGGTGTCTTTTGGGAGTTCCCATGAAATTACCTTAGCATACCGTTTTAAAAATAATAAAAGGTTTATGTATAATGGTGATGACGAAGAAAAATCTGTATTTACCCCATCAAGAAAATCTAAACGTGTTATAGCTAGTAAGAATCCAACTAAAAAGACTGGGTCTGCTACACCAGGTAGGTTAAAATCTAGAAGGGCTGCTTTAGAGGATAAAAATAAAATCACCGAAGATCTACCTACCAATGTTCCTCAAGACAATCAGGAAGAACAAGCCAATTTAGAGGAAGAAACCAAGCTTATAGCAGAAATAGAAGCTAAAAAAGAGGTGGAAAGACTTAAAGCAGAAGAACAGGCTAGAATTAAGGCTGAAAAAGAACTTGAAGAAAAGCAGAGCGCAGAAGCACTGAAACGTAAACAAGAAGCTGAAGCTAAAGCTCGTGCAGCAAAAGAATTACAAGAAAAGCGTGATGCTGAAGTAAGAGCTAGAGAAGAAGTATTAATGAAAAAAAGAGAAGAGGCTAAGGCTAAGGAGAAGGCTAGATTAGAGGAAGAAAAACGTAAACAAGAGGAAGAAGCAAGACTTAAGGCTGAAGCGGAAGAAAAGGCTTTATTAGAAGCTGAAAGGTTAAAAGTTGAAGAAGAACTAAAAGCAAAAGAAGCTTTAGAGCAAGCCAAGAGAGAAGAGGCAGAAGTCTTATCTAAGTTAAAAGAGCAAGCTATTGAAGGAACTGATTCATCTGGGCCTGAATTAGATGAAGAAACGCTGAATTCAATTAATAATTTGAATCAAATATCTGAAACCTCTAAAAACTTACAACAGCTATTAATTGATAGACTATCGGACAAAGTGGATATAAAACAACAAGATTTAGATGACTTAAAAGAAGAAAACGATTTAAGTGAGCAAGGAATTACTGTAGCTCCTAAACCGTTTAAAAGCATAACCGAGGAAAATGCCGAAATAGAATCAATTAAGAAAGAAATTGATAAGGTAATTGAAGAACAGGATATCAAAATTCAGGAGTTAGAAGCTGTTTTAATTATGCGTAAAGGGAAGAAACGCGACAAACTAGATCCTTTATCTGCAAGTTATTTGAGAACTATTGAGAAATTAAAAACTGATCGGTTAAAAACTATTAGGACTAAAGAAAGCCTAATAGCAAATCTAAAAACTATTAATGAAGCTACAGAAGTAGAAAGAAAACGAAGAATCAAACGCGCTGCATATGATAATCAACAAGATAGGTATGCCAAAGATAGAGCTACATTAGAAAGTATTAAGAAATTCACGGACCCAAGTCCTACACCATTAAATGAAGAAGATTTTGATTTTGGTGAAGAACAAAGTAATAGTATTAGAATTGTTAAAGATGTTAGCAATGAGGAAAATGGATACTATATGGTTATAGCGGTTCATGATACTGAAGCAAAGAGAGATGAATTTTTAAGGAATGTAGTGGCTTCTGGTGAATCCAATATTAACTTTTTCTTTGATGTGAATTCAAATAAATACTTCATCTATTCTAAAAAGTTCAATTATATTGAAGCTGCTAATACCGCTTTAGTTTCAAAGGAAAACAAACCTTATAACAATAAAATGTCTATTGTCAAAATAGAAAATTAGGAACCATTGTTAATCAACTTAAGGAATCGGATAATAGTTTTTATCCGATTTTTTTTAGCCCATATAATAATTATCTAATTGCGTACTATTGATATACAATGAATAAAAAGTATGTAAAATACTACAATATATTCGATGAAATGCGCTTAAAAGTTAAAATACATCGATGAAATGCATAAATAATTAAATGAATGCTTCTCTGTTCAAAAAAAAATAACGATATTTACCTCGTTTAATTGTGTCTATATAGGTTGAATTACATTATAAATACAATTAAACTTACAATCTCAATTATTTTATTAAGAATTGTAACAAGATATATTTCTTTTAATAGCCCCAATAAAAGAATTTATTAAAAATGACTGCCATGAAGAAAACTACTTATGTAAACTTTGGACTTGTTGTTATATTTCTTTTGCTGAGCATTCCTTTGTTTGCACAGACTTATGACCCATTTACTGAGAGAGAAAAGATTGAGGTAAGGGGAAGTATGTTGGTTGTTGGTAATTCTATTATTGGTCAAGATAATTTACCTTTTAATGATCTTACTAGGGATAATCAAGATGTTGATATGAGATATATCGATATCGATTCTGATGCTACTACTTTTAGTTCCAGTAGTGCAGAAATACAATTACCACCTCATGAAGATGGAAGTCCAACAGATTGTTATAGAGTTGTATATGCTGGTCTTTATTGGGCGGCATCACTTCAATCTGGAGATAGAAGTGATATTAACCAAATAAAATTTAAGTTGGCCGGAAGTTCTTCATATATCGATATTACAGGAGAAATTATTTATGATGCCATTACTAGTCCAATAATAGCTGAAACTGGAGAGCCAGGAAATACGCCTTATGCTTGTTATGCGGATGTAACTAATTTATTCAATGGACTTACAGATATAGAAGGTAATTATACAGTAGCCAATGTTACTTCCAGTGAAGGATTTAACAATTCTACGGGATTATCTGCAGGATGGACACTTCTATTAATTTACGAGGATCCAGAACTTTATACAAAATCGTTCACCATTTTTGATGGTTTTAGCCATATTTTTGATGGTCATCAAGAAACCATTAATGTAACTGGCTTCCGAACACCTCCTGCTGGAAATATCGATTTACAATTTGCCTATGGGGCCTTGGATGGCGATCGTACCAAAAGTGCCACCAAATTAGAAATAAACGGTAAAGAAGTAACTACACAATTAAGGTCAGCCAATAAATTTTTTGGTTCTGTAATAGAAAATCTTGGTTACGATGGTAACCCTAACCCACCAAGTCTCATTTATCCTAGAAATCCGCAAAGTGAGAATACATTAGGCTATGATACAGGTCTCTTGGAAATCATTAATTCAGAACCAGAATTCATAAGGAATGACGATACGGCTGCCGATTTCAGACTTCAGGTTGCAAGGGGGCAAGCCGACCCTATTTTTGCTTTTATGAGTGCATTTGGTGTGGACATAATTGCTCCGGATATAGATCTTATCAAAACTGTTGAGGATGCTGCTGGTAATGACATTGGAGGAGGTAACGTTTTTTTAGGTCAACAGTTGTTTTACGAAATTAATTACCAAAGTACAGGAAATGATAATATCACAGAGTTTACTATTAAAGATGTTCTTCCAGTAAATATAATCTTCGATCCTAATACAGATATAGATTTAACCAATGCTGGTGGAGCAACTTTACAATCTTACGACCCAGTTACAAGAACCTTAATTTTTGATATACCAGATGAGTCTGTTGAAGTTAATGATCCTGTTTTTACAATTCGTTTGGCGGTTAGGGTAGTACCAGATTGTTATGATTTAAGTACAGCTTGTTCTAACGAAATTAGAAATCAAGCTTTTGCTACTTATAGAGGTGTTATAAATCCAACTATCATAGAAGAAGAAGGAAGTTTTGCTATAACCACCTGTTTAAGTGATCCGGGAACAACAAACTTTTTAGTAGATATTAGTAATTGTGATTTCCAACGTCAGGAAATATTATGTGGTAGTAGTGTAGATTTAATTGCTGCTGATGGTTATGATAGTTATTCATGGTCAACAAGCCCAACGGGAACACCAGTAATTGGGACAGGACGAACTTATACCGCAACCGCAACTGGTTCTTATTATGTTACTAATACAACCTCAGCTACTTGTATTTCTATTGAAGAGCAAATTGATGTTGTGGTCTACGGAAGTTCGGTTTCTAACCCTGTTATTCCATTTGCAGATGTGGTTTCAATATGTCCTAATGATGGAAAGGAATTACCCAAAATATTTTTGTGTGGAGCTAATGCTATCAGAGAAATAACTACAGGAATAAGTGATGCGACTTCTATTGTTTGGGAACAACTAAATGAAGGAAGCTGTGCGCCAATTGGTATTGATGATTGTGCTAATGAAGATACATCCTGTACATGGACACAAGTTGGTACTGGACCAGATTTCACTGCTAACACTTCAGGGCAATTTAGAATAGTATTGAATTATCCGGGTGGATGTTTTCATATTTTTTATTTTAATGTATATCAAAATTTACTAAACCCAACGGCTACATCCAGAGATATTTTATGTACAACTCCGGGTGAAATTACAGTAGGAGGTGTACCATCTGGCTATGAATATAGCTTAAATCAGAATGGACCTTATCAGCCTTCAAATGTTTTTAGTGTTAATACGCCAGGATTATATACAGTTTATATAAGACAAGTTGGTGTGCCAACCAATCCATGTATATTTTCTGTGCCAGATGTTTTAGTAAGACAAAGAGATTTTACGGTGTCAACTATAATACAGCAGCCCGATTGTAATGGCGGTTTTGGAACTATTATCTTACAAGCCAATGATGCCTTACCACAATATTACTTCAGTATTTATGAAGGGGCAACACTTGTTAATAGCGTTGGACCTATAAATGCCAATGATTATACCTTTGATAATTTAGGAGGAGGGACCTATACTGTTAATGTTAGTACTGATGATGGGTGTACATATTCCGAAGTTATTGATATTATTCAACCACCGTTATTGGATGTAACTGCGGCCATCACACAACCATTAACCTGTTCAGATGGAGAGATAACAATTTACCCGGTTGGAGGAACAGCTCCTTATATTTATTACATTAACAGTACCACAGATTCCCAAAACGATCCGGTTTATGTGGTGACAACCCCTGGAGTCTATAATATCACGGTTTTTGATGCTAATAATTGTTCCGCATCAACATCCATAATTGTAGATGCTATTTTACCTCCAGAATTTACAATAAACCAAAATAATATTTTGTGTGCCGATGATCTTAATAGTGGTTCTATCAATATTAATGTTACCAATGCGAATGGAAATAGCTTAAGATACAGTATTGACAATGGTGTTACATATTTTAGTTCACCTATATTTACAGGGCTTTCGGCAGGAACTTACGATGTGGTTGTAGAATACACATATGGTACAGATGTTTGTACAACGGTGCCACGGCCAATAACAATTACCGTTGCGGCTGGTATTAACGGAACAGCTACATTAACAACACCTTATACCTGTACAACTAATGGCGTAATTACCGTTTCTGGTGTTACTGGAGGAACAGCTCCTTATACGTATAGTATTGATGGTGTAAACTTTCAGGCAGGAACAACATTCACGGGATTAACAGATGGAACATATACTGTTACTATAATGGATGCTAGTGGTTGTAGTTCAAATTTGGCTCCTATTACTATTGCTCCATTAAACCCTCCAGTAGATTTAGATTTCAGTCATACAGCGCTGAGCTGTCCGACAAATACAACTACTGTTACAGTAGTAGCTATTGGAGGTACCATACCATTAGAATATCAAATTATAGCTCCTGCTAGTGCAGTATCAACGTATCAATCAACCAATACATTTGCGGGATTATCACCGGGAACGTATACATTTCAAGTTAGAGATGCTAATGATTGTACTTATGTGGAGTCTTATTCAATTGCACCGCTACCACCTGTAACGGTTAATATGGTTCTGACTTCAGATTTAAATTGTACGGCTTCACCTGATGCTGTGATTACTGGAACAGTAGGAGGAGGAACCTCACCTTACAATTACACCGTTTCCTTTAATGGTGGTGCTTTTGGGACATCTACGTCAATTACGGGAACAACTTTTACTTATACAACACCTAATAATGGAACTTACGAATTTGAAATTACAGATGCTTTAGGATGTACAGTACAGTCTGGAGTAACAGATGTAAATAGTATTTCATTACCTGAAATTACTGGGGTTACACTAATTCAACCTATACTTTGTAATGGAGATAATAATGCTGCTATTGATGTTGCAATTAATAATGCCGTAGGCGTACCACCATTTGTTATAAATGTAAACAATGATACAACTGGAACCAATTATGGTACACAAACTTCTGGATTACCAGCAGGAGATTATACTATTACATTGACTGATGCTAATTCTTGTACAGATACTGAAACCATAACCATTTCTGAACCAACGCCTATTAATGTTGCACATCATGCCGTTGATATATCTTGTAGTGGTGGGGTAACATCACAGGGAGAAGTAGTAATAGATAATGTAACAGGAGGAACAGCTCCTTATGATTACTATGTTACAGGGTCTAACGGATATGCCTCTTCTCAATTAAACGTAACCGGAGCATCACCTATTACTTTTACAGTACTAAATTTTGGACTGTATGAAATTAATGTAGTAGATGCCAACGGATGTTCGGTATTAACTCAAGATGTTTTAGTAGCATCTCCACCTAGTGATTTGGATATTTCAATTAACGCGACTGCAGATTGTACCACAGGTGGACAAGCAGTTGTTAGTATTGGAAGCAGCTTAGTGAGTACAGGGCCATTTTTCTTTGCTATTTATCAAGGACCAGCTACGGTTTATCCTGCTGGAACTTGGTTGCCAGAAGATAGTCCAGGAAGTCAATCGGCAACATTTACAGCATTAACGCCAGGACTTACATATACCTTTGTTGTTTATGATGATTCAACTGGTTGTTCTTACTATGAAACAGCTTCAGCTCCTGTGCCTACAAATTCGACATTAACAACAACTGCTTTAACATCAAATAATATTACCTGTGTGGGTAGTGCAGATGGCAGTGTGTCATTCACAATAAATAGTGTGTATGGAGTTGCTACTAATGTTGACTATGAAGTGATAGAATCTTTATCATTAGCTTCTACTAGTGTTAGTGGTTCCGGAGTTGTTCCGGCAGGAGGAACCTTGTCAGTTTCTAATTTGGGACCGCTTTCTTTTGGAACTTACACCGTTTTAATAACTGAAACTTCAGGGCCAAATGCAGGTTGTAGTGTCATTTCAATTCCTTTTAATATTACAGAGTCGGCTTTAGATTTGAGTCTTTCAACTTCAATTGATAATAACGCTAATTGTAATCCTAATTCAGGACAAATAAGTGCTATAGCTCAAAATGGTACAGCGCCTTATTTATATCAAATAACAACCTCGGCTACACCGCCGCCAGTTGGAGATCCTTCATGGGCATCGGTAAGCACCTTTAATGTGGATGCTAACACATATTATGTGCATGTTAAAGACGCATATAACTGTATTAGAACTACACCAGCAATTATAATACCATTGGATATAGATCCGGTTATATCAGCCACAAGTACAAATCAATGTACGGCGTCTGAAGGTAATTTTACTATAGATGTTTCTTTAATAACTCCCGGAATAGCTCCCTATAGCTTTAGTGTTGATGGAGGCGCATTTCAAACAAGAACATTGCCCTTTACTTTATCTAATTTATCTTCTGGAACGCATACCATTGAAGTTCAAGATGCTAATGGTTGTGGAAATTCAGTTTCGGTAGACATTGTACCACCATTAAATATTATTCCAAGTGTAACTACGTTACCAACATGTAATGATGATGATGGTGAAATTACAGTTACAGATTCTGGTGGTTCGGGAACATATACTTACAGTATTAGTCCAAACCCAGCATCTGTTAGTCTATCTGGGAATGTCTTCTCAGGTGTTCCATCAGGAACTTATACAGTAACTATTACGGATATGGTAACAAGTTGTACTACTAATGTTAGTGTTGTTGTGCCTGCAGCTATACCATTAAGTTTAGAAACTACGGCATCACCTGTAACTTGTTTTGGAGATAATGATGGGACTATAGAAGTTAACATTACTGGATATTCAGGGGCTTATGATTACGAAGTATTTGATAGTTCAAGTAATTCAGTATTTGGAGTACTGTCTGGAAATACAAGTACGAATCCTTTAATAATTGCTGGATTATTAGCCGATAGCTATACAATTACGGTTACTGAAACAGGTAGTCCGTTTTGTTCTACAACCTCAGGTACTATTACAGTAGCTACACCTTTAAGTCCTTTAACTGTAGTTGCCTCAGAAACATCTAATGTAACTTGTGATGATAATAATGGAACTATCACTGCCGTTGCAAGTGATGGTTGGGGAACTTATGAATACGAATTAACAGGAGCAGCCACTGTGGCGTATTCATCTAATGGAACATTTACGAATTTATCTGCTGGCAGTTACACTGTAAATGTAAGAGATGCTGGTGGGTGTATTGCTTCAAGCAATGTGACACTTACATTACCTACTCCAATAGATGCAACTATTGCAGCTACACCATCTTTATTATCATGCTTTGGAGATAACAATGCCACTATTACGGTTAGTGGTGTTACAGGAGGTCAAGGAACTAATTATTCATATACCTTAAACATGTTGGCTCCAGTAGTGAGTTCGTCAGGACCACAAACATCATCGGTGTTCAATAGTTTAGGTATGGGAACTTACAATGTGACCGTTACTGATGGGTATAATTGTCAGTTTATAACGGCCAATGTTACTATAACCGAACCAACTCAGATAGTAGCAGATTTAGTCTTAGCAACATCTCAAACTTGTAATACAAATGCTTCCTTAACCTTAAGTGCAACTGGAGGAACTGGTACTTATGATTATAGTGATACTATGAGTTTTATATCAATTTTAGGATCATTTAATTCTTCCATAACATTCCCTGTTACTCCTGGTAGTTACAGATATTATGTTAGAGATGCCAATGGTTGTGTATCGGTTGTTTCAAATGAAATTACTATTGACCCGTTGCCAACCTTAACTATTGATTTAGACATTAATAATGCCACTATAAACTGTGCAGGAGATAACACAGGTGTTATTGTTGCTGAAGCTGCAGGTGGACTAGGTAACTACATTTATACATTACAAGATGGTGCTGGAAATGACTTAACTGGAGCAACCCAAAATACCCCAGGAGTCTTTACAGATCTTCCTATAGGAACTTATCAAGTACAAGTAGATAGTGGTGACTGTTTAACTACATCTGCAATGGTTACTATAACAGAACCTAGTTTACCTTTGCAAGTAAACTTTACAATTACTGATGTAACCTGTAACGGTAGTAATGATGGTGTTTTAGAAATAATTGCCACTGGAGGAACCGGAGTTATTAAATATGCCATTTCACCACAATTAAATCAGTTTTTTGAAGAAGCTATTTTTGAAGATTTAGCGCCGGGTAATTATCAAGCTATGGCTCAAGATGAGTTAGGTTGTTTTGAAATTTTTGATTTTACGGTTAGTGAACCTACACCTGTAATGATAATTATAGTTCCTAATTCAATAATGCCAGAAGTTTGTGAGGGTGATCTTAATGGAGCCTTCAGTATTGATATCGCAGGAGGAACATTACCATATAGCGCGGCATTAGATGATATTAATGGTACTTATACAACTGGAGGAGCTACTCAAACTATTTTTGATTTTACTGGATTAATTGGTGGGGATCATATTGTTTATGTACTAGATGCCGAAGGTTGTGAGTCAGAGTGGAATATTACATTCCCAGAATCTGTAAGATTAGACCCTTCGGTTGAGGTTGATTACTGTACAGACATATATGATGCTAGTAGTAACTCTGTTACGGTAAGTATAGATTCTAGTGTAGATCCTTCAGAGGTTGATTATTCATTAGATGGTATAAACTTTCAAACTAATAATGTGTTTATTGATGTTGCTACTGGCTCAAATCAATCAATCACAGTAAGACATTCAAACGGATGTGAACAACAAGTATTCTTTGATATAAATCAGTATGACCCATTACAGATAGCTATTAGTGATGGAAATATTAATGAGATTATATCGGCTGTATCCGGAGGCTCAGGGGATTATGAATATGCTATTCAACGTATTAATTCTGTTGATTTTGAACCATATCAAGATACAGGAACTTTCATTATCTACGAATCGGGAACTTATACAATACAAGTCACAGATAGTAATGGCTGTGTAGCTTCCGCTTCAAGACATTTTGAATTTGTTGATGTTTGTATTACAAATTATTTTGTCCCAAGAGACGGTGGATGGGGGCCAGGTTGTACCTCACAGTATAGAAACTTGACCTTTGATATTTTTGATAGATATGGTCGTAAAATAGCTACTCTTGGTGTTGACGAAAAATGGGACGGAACCTATAATGGTAAAGAATTACCTACTGGTGATTACTGGTATGTTGTTAAGCTTAATGCTCAAAAAGACAAAAGAGACTTTGTAGGCCATTTTACGCTATACAGGTAAATAAACAAGATTATGATTAAAAAGACCCTCATATATATAATGTTTGTATTCATAGCAAGTAGTTATGGACAAGAACTTAATCTACCTGTATTTACTCAATATTTGGCAGATAATAATTTTGTGGTGTCTCCAACCTACGCTGGTATTGGTGATAACGTAAAATTAAGAGCTAATGGATTGACTCAATGGGTAGGTATTAAAGGAGCTCCTGATAATCAATCATTCTATGGAGACGTAAGAATTGCAGATAGAACAGGAGTAGGGCTTTCTTTATACAATGATAGAAATGGTAATACCATTCAAACGGGAGCTAAATTTTCTTTTGCACATCATTTAGTGTTAGATTATTATTCAAAGATGTATTTGTCTTTTGGGATTTCGTATAACATTAATAATTTTAGAATTGACACGCATAACTTTAATAATAATGGAAACCCTGCTTATCAGTTTGCTCCTCCAACGGACCCAAGACGCACTACTAACCACAACTTTGACGTTGGAGCCCTTTACAGATTAAAAGGTTTCTTCTTCAGTTTAAACCTAAATAATGTATTAGATAAAGATTTTGATTCATCTGAGCGTGTGTTTGAGCCAAACCTTCTTTTAAATTATCAAATATATTCTGGGTATACTTTTAGAGGTACAATACATAAAAGGAATCGTTTAGAGTTTGAACCTTCTATTTTCTACCAGATGTTTACTAGTGATAAGCGCTCCGCAACGGATGTTAATTTTAAATTCAGAAAATATGACAGAAATGATGATTATTTCTGGGGAGGAATATCCTATCGCTTCCTTAATGATCAATTCTTAAAGCCTTTAAACATTGGTCCTATGGTAGGATTTAAGAAATCTCTTTTCTATTTTGGTTATGCTTATCAAGTTACTACCAACGATTTGTCAGGATATAATTCAGGAACCCACGTAGTTACTGTGGGGATTGACTTCTTGCAAGGAATTAGTAATTGTCCTTGTACACAAAGTGCTACGCGCAGTAATAATTAAACTTTCTTCAATAAAGTGAATTGTAGATTTTTAACCTAAATATTAAAGGAAATTTAGAGTATACAGATTCGTTTTTATTTTTTAAATAGAATATATTTGTTAGGAAATTAATCTTGACATATATGATTGCCAGTGAGACTACCAATAACACTTATATTAACAGAGAAATAAGTTGGTTACAATTCAATGCAAGAGTTTTACAGGAAGCCTCAGATGAAAGAGTCCCTTTAATTGAAAGGCTACGTTTTTTAGGTATTTTCTCGAATAATTTAGACGAATTTTTTAAGGTAAGATATGCTACTGTTAAACGCATAGTTGATGCAGGTAAAGGTGGTAAAAATCAGCTTGGAGGAATCAAAGCTAAGGAATTACTTGATATAATTACACAAATTGTAATCAATCAACAAACTGAAAGTATAAGAGTTTTAGAAGATGTTGATAATAAATTAAAGGAAGAAAATATTTTTGTAATCGATGAAACAGAGGTTGATAGCAACCAGCACGATTATATAAAAGATTATTTTTTTCAGAATGTAAGTTCCGCTTTAGTTACCATTATTCTAAATGATTTAGTTCAACTTCCTAACTTAAAAGATAGTGCTGCATATTTAACCGTAAAAATGCAGATGACAGATGGCTCTAAACAATTTGCTTTAATAGAGATTCCGAAAGGTGTTGAACGTTTTATAGTCCTTCCGGAGCAAGATGGTCACAGCTACATTATCATGTATGATGATTTATTGAGGTATTGCTTAAGTGATATTTTCAGCATATTTGATTATGAGACTATTTCTGCTCACATGATTAAAATAACTAGGGATGCAGAACTAGATTTTGAAAGTGATTTAAGTAAAAGCTTTATAGAAAAATTATCAGATAGTGTTAAACATAGAGAAATAGGTGATCCAGTACGTTTTGTATATGATAAAACTATTGATGATGATACGTTACAGAATTTAATGGAGAAGATGGAAATTGATAATACAGATAGTGTTATTCCAGGTGGTCGTTATCATAATAAGCGTGATTACATGAGTTTTCCTAGTTTAGGAAGAACAGACTTAATGTATAAAAGAATTGAACCGCTTCAAGTTAAAGGTTTAGGTTTAAAAACTAGCCTTTTTAAAGCAATTGCTGAAAGAGATTACATGGTTCATGCACCTTACCATACGTTTAAATACATTGTGAAATTTTTACGCGAAGCAGCTCTAGACCCTCATGTAAAAACCATTAAAATTACAATTTATAGGCTAGCTGAAATTTCGCATGTAGCAAGTGCATTAATAAATGCAGCAATTAATGGTAAAGAAGTTACGGTCTCTATTGAATTAAGAGCAAGATTTGATGAAGAAGCTAATATCTATTATGCTAATCAAATGAAAAAAGAAGGTGTAAACCTTCACTTTGGTGTTCCTGGGTTAAAGGTTCATAGTAAAATGTGCGTTATTGAAAGAGAAGAGGGTAAAAAACTGAAGCGCTACGGTTTTATTAGTACTGGAAACTTCAACGAATCTACTGCAAAAATATATACAGATTATACTTTGTTCACTTATAATCAGCCTATTTTAAAAGAGATTAATAAGATATTTAATTTCTTTGACACTAATTATCGCGTGTACACCTATAAACATTTGATAGTGTCTCCTCATTATACAGAAAAAAGCTTTTTTAAATTAATAGATGAACAAATCGAGGAAAGCAAGAAAGGTAATGAAGGTTATATACGTGTTAAGATGAATAGTTTGTCAAATTACGCCATGGTTGATAAATTATATGAAGCTAGTAATGCTGGTGTTAAAATAGATATGATTATTCGTGGTATATGCTGTTTAATTCCTGGTATTGAGGGTATGAGTGAAAATATTAAAGTCATTAGTGTTGTTGATAAATTTTTAGAACACCCAAGGGTTTATATTTTCGGGAAAGATGAAGATGCAAAAATTTATATATCCTCGGCAGATTGGATGACTAGGAATATACATAATAGGGTAGAAGTAAGTTGCCCAATATATGATTTTGAGATTAAACAGGAAATGATAGATACATTCAATATTTGTTGGAGTGATAATGTGAAAGCTAGATTAATAAACACTCCAAAAGAGAATGAATATAAAATAGATGATAATCCAAAAGTAAGATCACAAGTCGCTATGTATGATTATTATTTAGATAAGCTTAAAGATTAGTATGCTCTCAATTAAAAAATACGCTGCAATTGACATTGGTTCAAATGCTGTTAGGTTATTAATTTCAAACATTATTGAGGAATCGGGTAAACCTGTAAAGTTTAAAAAAAACTCACTAGTTCGTGTTCCTATTCGTTTAGGAGCCGATGTGTTTATTAATAAAAGGATTTCAGAAGAAAACAAAGTTCGGTTGATTGATACCATGTTGGCTTTTAGATTACTAATGAAATCGCATAAGGTGGAAAAATATAAGGCTTGTGCCACTTCAGCAATGCGAGAGTCTTCCAATGGAAGAAACGTGGTCGATTTAATATTAAAAAAGGCCGATATAAAGATTGATATTATTGGTGGAAAAGAAGAAGCAGCTATAATTGCTGCAACAGATCTTAATAAGTTTATTGATCCAAATAAAACCTACTTATATGTTGACGTGGGAGGTGGAAGTACAGAGTTCTCTATTATTAATAATGGGAAACAGGAAGTATCAAAATCATTTAAGATTGGTACAGTCCGATTATTAAATAATATGGTAGAGGATGAGACTTGGGCTAAATTAGAAAAATGGATAAAAAAGCATTCTTCTGATTATGAAAAATTAAGTGTATTGGGTTCTGGCGGAAATATTAATAAAATATTTAAAGTTTCTGGTAAAGCTATGGGGAAACCTTTAACTTATTTCTATCTAACCTCTTATTATAAAATACTCCAAAGTTACACTTATGAAGAGCGTATTACTGAATTGGAATTAAATCAAGATAGGGCAGATGTTATTATTCCAGCTATGAGAATTTATCTATCTGCTATGAAATGGAGTGGCTCGAAACATATTTATGTACCTAAAATTGGTCTGTCTGATGGTATCATAAAAAGTATATATTATGACATAGTTTCAAGTAATACACAGTAAAATTTTGCACTTCACCTTTAAAATATTTCTAATTTGGCTAAAAAATATATATTCGTTAACTGAATGTTTGCTATTAAATAAACCCAAACCTATTAATCATGAAAAAAACATTACTATTAGCTGTACTTATTGGTTTTTCAACCATTTATGGTTTTTCACAAACTAAATATGGCGTTCGAGCTGGTTTAAACATATCTAATATGGATTTCAAACCAGATGCTACTTTTAACAATCAACATAGAAACGGATTTATGATTGGTTTCTTTGGTCAGTATGATTTATCTAAAGGTGTAAAATTGGCACCAGAACTTCAGTTTTCATCTGAAGGAGGAAAAGACGAGTCTATTAGATTAGATTATATTCAACTTCCTGTGTATTTCAAATTCAGGTTAAGTGAAAAACTTCAAATTGGACTTGGACCTCAAGCCGGAATTAAGGTGCATGAATATGAAGATGGTTTTAGAAACTTTGCATATTCTGGTGTTGGAGGTATAGAATTCAAGGTGTCTCATCAACTCTTTGTTGATGCAAGGTATACCTATGGATTAAATAATATCCTTGATGAAGTTGAAAGCTTTGAAGCAAGAAACACAAACATACAGTTTGGTTTTGGTTATAAATTTTAGCCGTGAACGGTTTCTTTTTTGCCTAAGTCAGACATAATTTTAGCTTCATATTCAAGAAGTTGTTGCCATTTGGTATCAACTTCTTTTTTATTGCCATACTTTCGGGCAAATCCTAAAAACATAGTATAATGGTTAGCTTCACTAACCATTAGTTTTCTATAGAAGTCAGCAAGTTTTTTGTCTTCTAGTTCTTCTGAAAGTAGCCTGAAACGTTCACAGCTTCTAGCCTCTATTAATGCGGCATAAAGCAATCTGTGAACCAATTGGGTTGTTCTACTACCACCTTTAGGAAAGAATTTCATAAGCTGCACAACATATTCATCTTTTCTATCTCTACCTAAAACCCAGCCACGTTCAAGTATTATATCATGTACCATTTTAAAATGGCTGATTTCTTCTTTCACTAAAGCTACCATTTCCTGAATCAATTCTGTGTATTCCGGGAAACTGACTATAAGTGAAATAGCCGTACTTGTTGCCTTTTGCTCACAAAAAGCATGATCTGTTAATATTTCTTCTATATTTTTTTCAACTATATTAACCCATCTTGGGTCTGTTGGTAGTTTAAGTCCTAGCATAATTAATCTTATTCATTGTACAAACGCCATGTTCATCAATAATTATATTATAAGAAATGCAATTATTGTTTTTAGGTTTATATAAAGATGCAATTAAAACCAACTTGTTGGTGTTTAGGGTAGCTTCTTCGTTAATGTAAATATCGTTACCAATATAATTTTTCAGGTCTTCCGAAGTACCCAAATGATTCATTAAAAATTCATTATTAATAGTTTCTTTGAATATTAGTTTGTCATTTTTATAAACTACAACATCTGATTCAATCTTTCTAAAGTGATCTTTGAACTTAGTGGTATGTGATTTTGATACTTTTGTTATGGACTTATCCATATTAGTAAACGTTTTAATTTTCACCTTAAAGCCATTACTTAATATGGAATCTTTCACTATTTCAGTATATGCCTCCGGATAATATTTTATAATATTTACAGGCACTAAATCGTCATTATATTTACTAATAGACTCTTGCAATAAATCGTTTTTAGATTTTCTTCCTTCGCAACTCCAAAGTATAACACTGGTGACAAAGGAAAGAATGGGCAATATTTTTAATAAAGCTTTAAACATCTAGGTTGAAAGTTTTCTTTAGTAATTCAATATTAGGGTTTTTCTCTTTAAGTTTTTCATATTTTTCAATAGATGTATAGGCATACTGTTTTTCTAGGACTTCATTTACAGTAATAGATAAATCTATATCAAAATTATTGAGTGATTTTCTAATAAACCCCAGCAAATCATATTGATTGCGTTCTACCTCCACCTTATTTGTAGCATTTGGAAACACTAAATGTATAGTAGATTCTTTAAGCTTAGGCGTGTCTATAGATAAAATTGAAGCCAAATTCCTCTTACCTTGTTCTTGTAGTTTTTCAATAAAGGTATTCCAAACTTTTATTAGTTCATTTTCGGTAAATGAATCTTTGGGCAAATCTTCTTCATCAATAACCACATTCATCTGCCTTATTTGATGTTCTTTCTTTGCCTTTAAACTACTTAAAGATAAACCTGAAGTACGCTTGCTGTCTTGCTTTAATACAATTTTTGGAGGTTCTTTAACCTGAAAGGCTTGAACAGTTTCATTGCTAGTAATTTCTTCTGAAACTAATTCCTTTTCGTGTTCTTTAACAGTTGGCGTTTTCTCTGTTTGTACAGGTTTTGTAACCGGAATAGGAGTAATGCCCTTCTTTTTAAAATAGGAAGCTGGAATTATGTAATGTTTGCTATTTTTTTTTTCTCCATCAAAAGTGATAGAGGCAAGCTGCATAAGGCATAGTTCAACCAATAAGCGTTGGTTTTTACTGCTTTTATATTTGAGATCACAGTCGTTTGCTAGATTTATACCTTGAATAAGAAACTCTCTTGAGGCCTTTCTAGATTGCTCTAAATATTTTTGTTTGGTTTGGTCTCCAACCTCTAAGAGCTCAATGGTGTTTTCGGTTTTGCTTACCAGTAAATCCCTAAAATGAGATGCTAAACCTGCAATATAATGATGACCATCAAAACCCTTTGAAAGTGTTTCATTGAAAAGCAATAGCAATTCTGGGATTTTATTTTCTAAGATTAAATCAGTGCTCTTAAAATACGTTTCATAATCCAGAACATTTAAATTTTCTGTAACTGCTTGTCTGGTAAGATTTTTACCTGAGAAACTCACAACTCTATCAAAAATTGAAAGAGCATCGCGCATGGCACCATCAGCCTTTTGAGCAATTATGTGAAGCGCATCATCTTCGGCCTCAACACCTTGCTCCTTGGCTATATATCTTAAATATTCTTTAGCGTCTTTTACGGTAATTCGCTTAAAATCAAAAATTTGACAACGTGATAAAATTGTTGGTATTATTTTATGCTTCTCTGTTGTTGCTAAAATAAAAATACAGTGTTTAGGAGGTTCTTCTAAGGTTTTAAGAAAAGCATTAAAAGCAGCTTGAGATAGCATGTGTACCTCATCAATGATATATACCTTGTATTTACCAACTTGAGGCGGAATTCTAACTTGGTCTGTTAAATTCCTGATATCATCAACAGAGTTGTTTGAAGCGGCGTCTAACTCAAAAATATTAAAAGCGAAATCTTCTTCAGTTTCATTGCCATCACTATTAATCATTTTAGCCAATATACGGGCACAAGTAGTTTTACCAACACCTCTAGGACCAGTAAATAGTAAAGCTTGAGCTAAATGATTGTTTTCAATTGCATTTAAAAGCGTGTTAGTAATAGCTTGTTGACCAACAACACTTTTAAAGGTTTGTGGTCTGTATTTTCTAGCCGATACTACGAAATGCTCCATTGAAAACTATTAGTGTAACAAAGTTAAAAATTCAACTCATAATTCAGAATTTTGAACTTAGAATTTAATAGGAGTTATTAACAAGTGTAAGTTGTCAATAATAATAGATAACTATTGGTAATATAAAAAATTGCACGAAATTTGCTTACTAACAAACAAACTTGTTATATACTAAATAATGGGCCATAATCAACTAAATATGCATAAAATATACTCGCTAATTTTTTTACTAACATCTATCTGTACTTTTTCTCAAGAAAGTTTTGATTATAGGTATTTAACGTATTCTCAAGTGGGCTATGATATGAATTTGCCAAAAGTAGCCATGATTCAGTACAAGGACTCAACACTTTTAAGTGAGAATGTATCTTATACACTGCATAAAATAGTTAATGATAAAAAAGTGTATTCAGGTAAAATAGTTTCACAAGGAAAGAAGTGGGGAAAATATTGGTGGAAGGTTGATTTTTCTAATTTCAAAATAGCGGGTGATTACTATTTGAAAATTAAAAAGGGAAAAGAAACTCTTTTTAAGAGTAAAAAAGACTTGCCTATTAAAATTGGTAAAAACCTAATATGGAATAAAACTTGGTACCCAACAGCTCTACATCATCTGCATATTCGTGATAGTTTAAGTTACAAACCCGAAGGAGGCTGGAAAGATTGTGGCAGCCCGCTACAAGAATTGAGTAGTCATATTATAATGCTTAATGCTCTTTGTGATTTATTAGAGTTAACTCCCAATGAATTAAAAGAATCTGAATTACAAGAAGTTTATCATCATCTTGTTGTTGGTGCAAATTATGTCTCCCTTTGTCAAGATAAAGCAAAAGAACTTGGTTTTCAAGAAGGAGCAGTAATACATGAAATGCGAGAAAATTATAAAGTAGTTACCGGAAATGTAGCCAAAACAGCTATGATATTAGCACGTATTTCAAGATTGATAAAAAATGAAAACCCACTATTAGCAGAATCTTACCTAGAACGTTCTATTAAAGCATATTCTTGGATTTCAACCTTTGGTCCAGTGTTGCATTGGGATAACACAAATAATTTCGCAATAACACATGGAGCACCATTTGGGATGCACAAGCCACCTAAAGAATGGATGACTCGTGATTTGATGATGATGTTATGGGCTTCATTAGAATTATATAAATCTGGGGAAACAGAATATAAACAAAAAGCCATTGAGTACGCTAACAAAATAATGGCTAGACAAGTGTTAAAGAAAAAGTCGGAAGAAGGCTTATTTGGACATTTTTACACCTATGATTCTTTTGATTTTACCGAAAAGGCAAATATTCATTGTGGAGCGTGGAATGCAAATTACAAAGCCTATAATCAAGGCGGGCATTTTCCGCATTACCTTATTCCTTTTATTGAAATGAGTAAGCTCTGGCCAAATCATGCAGATAATATAAAATGGAATAAAATGGTTTATGATTTTGCTTATCATTATTTTATTCCAGCAACTAATCAAAATCCCTTTAAAATATTACCTTCTGGCTATTATAAAGGTGTAGGTCTATTAAACTGGAGTGGTTGGTACCACGGTCACAACAAAATATTTGGTTATGCTGCTGGTTTAGCTATGGAGTTTTATCATTTGTACCATGACGAACAGTTTATAGATATTGCTACAGGAAACTTACAATGGATTACAGGGTTACACTCTGGATTTCATGAAAACAATCCTGACTTTTCTGCAAGTATGATTGTAGGTATTGGTAACCGTTATAAAGAAGATTGGGATGCCATGGTTGGTACTATTACCAATGGTTTTGAGGCCGATGGACAATTTAAGCTTGAAAAACCTTCAAAAGAAACAGATTTACCTATTGTTTTTGGTGATGAAGGTGGTATACATCATCCAGCTGGTTGGATTAGTGGTTTAACACGTTTAAAAGCATATTTGAATACCAAAGAATAATACTGGAACAAAATTGATAGGTGAGAAATTCTGAATTATATTTGAGCTTGCTAAGTTAATCGCTAAACGACGCAACTACTCATAGCCGTATTCAAAATAAACAAACTTTCAATAAAAATATAAGTCATAACAAGTAATTGCGTTAAGGATTGTAGTGTAAAGCCCACAGCGACGACAGGAGCAAGGACTTGAAATGAAAAGCCTGACCTGAAAGGGAACGCCCAAATACTTTATTAAATTTAGAATTTGAATTTTTAGAGTTGTAACTTTGTGGGCAAGTAGATTGCCTTATCGCTGCTATTTTATAGTAGAGGAAAGTCCGAACACCATAGTGCAATATAGTGGTTAATGGCCACCAGTTGTGAGACTAGGAAAAGTGCAACAGAAAGTATGTACAGGTAATGCTGTAGTGAAATCAGGTAAACTCTATATGGTGCAATGTCATGTATACCAACGCCTAGGGTTGCACGCCCAATGTTGGAGGGTAGACAGCTAAAGTGTATTGGCAACAATACACTCAGATAAATGATAAGGGTTTTTTCTTTTTATGATTCTTTTTCAAAAAGAAAAAGTACAGGATTCGGCTTATAGATTTGCTTAGAAATAATAAACCCTTCTTATATTGTTTAAGAAGGGTTTATCTGGTTAAAAGTGGTTGGTTGACATTATTCGGTTTTTGGTGAATACGATAAATCTCTTCTTATTTCTCCAGTCATTTCTTCCATTTTTGAGGCATAGTCCATTACTTTTTTAAAAGTTTCAAATCTATCTGGCCCTAATAATTCACTGTTTGCTTTTTCCTTAGTTGCCGCATCTATAGCGTCCTTACTAGAGGTGGCTACCATATAATAGCTATCCATATTACCAAATCCGGTTCTGTAAATTCTATAGTAATTTTTTGAACCCTTAGAGGCAAACATTTCTTTTACAGCTTTCATACCTTCTCTAATTTTCTTTCCATTTTTTGGTTTATAATGAATGAAATAATAATTGCGGTAGTCTTGCCCTTCTTGCGACTGAGAAATACCATCTGGCATATAAGTTAATTCTTCATCTAATACTATGATATAATCACCATGTGAATCATAGCATTTGTCAAATCTTTCAAACAATTCTCCAAATTTATCACCCATAGCCTTTGCCATATCGGCAAAAGGGCGTTTATCTAAATCTGCAAAATTTTCAATTGGTGTTACGTATAAATACCTCATATCATCCATGGTAGCACATAACCATGAAGTTTGCAAATTATGTTCTACACAGGCGTCATTAAATTCTTTGGCTATTTTTTCATATTCCCAAAGTTTTGAAGGTTTCACATTATCTTGGTGAACCTGATAAAACTTTTGAGCATTTGAAAAGTTAGTAGCTAGAAATAGGGCTAGAATTAGTAATAATGTTGATTTGATTGTTTTCATAATTTTGAGTATTTGTTTGATTAGTCACTTTTTAATTCAAGGTTTTTCCAATTTGTGTCATGACACTTAATTGATCGAAATATATATGCTCCATAATTAGTTTAGCCTCATCATTATACTGCAATCTTGATAAACCATTTACGGATACTTTTTTTCCTGTAGCCTCTGTTTCTGCAAATGTGCCATCATGAGTTCCGGTCATTTTCCAATGAACAAAAATTGCATTATTTACAATTGTTGAGGTGTGTAATAGTTCTATATTAAAATCTGAAAAGCCTTTAAAGAAGGGATCTATACTTGTTTTTAATTCTTCCGCTCCTGAGGCTACTTTTTCATCATTGATATATCTTGAATAATCTTCGGCCAATAAATTATTTAAACTATTTGAATCTTTTTTATTAAGAAACTCATCAATGAAAGTATTTATGCTTTCCATAATGGTTTTATCATTGTCAGTCATGGCTGCAACGGCTGCAAATTCAGTATTCATTGCTGTAGCATCAAAGTATACATGTTCTTCTGCAATTTTCCCATCAACAAATTGAACCGCTAAATGCACTGGCATACTTAATTCTTTATTGGTGGCCGCAAAAGTGCCTATATGAGTAGCCCAATAGTAAACCCATGTTTCATCTTCTTTGTCAATAACCATTTCAATGTATTCCTTATCATGATTGAAGCCGTAAGAGGACATAGCACTGGTCATTCCTGCTAAATCCTTAGCTCTTTCATCTAAACCTACTGGTTTAATTGAGTTTACATAAATTTTTGCTGTATCAATAAAATAGCTTCTCCATGTATCCCAATCTCCAGATTCATATGCGGCTATTCCAGCTTTTAAAGTAGCTGTTTCTGCAGATTCTGCGAAATATCGTTGTGGTTTGTTTTGACAGGAGAAAAACAATGAGAGCACGAGTCCAAGTAAAAGAAGATTTTTCATTTCATTTATGATTTTAAGGTTAGTAATTAGCGTTTAACCATAAACAAAAGCATTAAGAACAAAAAGCTCTTAATGAAAGAAAAGTGTTATATAATAGAGTCTGGGACTCTTAAGGAGAACCCTAATATACAGAAAAAAAGGGAATTATTAAAAAAGGCCTATTAACTTTGATTTAATTCAAAGAAGCTAAATACATTTCCTCCATAACTTTTAGCATAACTAAAATGTTCTATACTTGATAGATCTGTATGCTTTGAATGCTCTAAAGCTAATAGTCCGTTATCCAGAAGTAATTCATTAGCAAATACTAATTGTGGAATTTTAGAAAATTGTTCAGTAGAAAAATTATATGGCGGATCTGCAAATATAAAATCAGACTTAACCGTTGTCTTTTCTAAAAATTTAAAAACATCACTCTTTATGGTTTGAATATGCATATCAAACTCTTCTGCTGTTTTATTGATGAACTTTATGCAGTTAAAATTTTGATCAACAGAAATTATATTTTGGGTACCTCTAGAAGCAAATTCATAACTAATATTACCTGTTCCTGAAAATAAATCTAGAACAGAAATATCTTCAAAATAATATTGATTATTTAAAATATTAAACAGAGATTCCTTAGCCATATCCGTTGTAGGGCGTACAGGAAGGTTTTTAGGGGCGGTTATTCTTCGCCTTTTATATGTGCCTGATATTATTCTCATTAAAAACTTTTAATTAAGGCAAAATTTGAATAAGATGATTGTGGCAATTCAGAAAAAGAAAAGGAATCATTTCTATTTCCAAATGATACGTGCCTTACATACCTGTAAGCAATTTTGTAATATTCATCATCATTATTGATATCTCCTATAAAAACCAAATTGAATACTTCTGGATTAAGGTTTAGCTGCTCCGCGGTAAATAAGATGTAATAAATAAAATCTTCTTTACTGGTGTATTCAAACGTATTATAAAACAATAATTTTGCTTTATTAACTGCAATTAGCTCAAAATGACCTGAGCTTACATTTACATATACTTTTGGTGTTTCAGAATTTTTTTCTGCTTGTAGAATAGATTCTATTAAAACAGTTGATACATGTTTAAAAATAAAAGCACCATGCTTTTCATAAACATAATTATTAATGTTTATATAGGGCACATAAACACACATGCTCTCACCTAAAATAACATCATCATAAGTTATAAAATCAGACTTCAGTATTTTAGAATTAAATTTTAAATAATCTGCTAAGGCGTCTTCCTTAAATAAGGGCTTGGGTACTAAGGTTGATAATTCATTATCATGAATAACAATAACCTTATTAAAGTTATTTTGTAGTGATTTTTCAGAATTAAAAACAGACTTTAATTGCTCTAATAATTCTAACGGATTGAGTCTTTTTTCAAACTCAATATTCTTTAAGAAAGATATGGTATTTGTGTCTTTTTGTAGAATACAAAAAGAAAGTCCATTCAAACTTATTTGAATGGACATTTCTAAATTAGTTAGTTTATCTATATTATTATTCGTTATCGCCATATGTTTTAGGCCAATTCCCACTTGTTGTTATTTCTTCCATAGAGCCAACTCTAATGGCATTTCCCTTAACTCCAACTACAGTAGAAATAACTTGATTCTCTTCCATTAATAAGTCTTTGTTTTGATCATAAAACAAAAGATCTTTTTTAACAGATGCTTCAAAAACAGGAATATTAATACCATTTTGCTCTAAAAATCCAGCTTTCAAATCAAACTTAGTTCCCGGTTTACCAACTGGAACGTTCATTAAAGATTTATACCTGTTCGAACTTTTAAATAAGGAATCTTTTACCGAAGCAAAACCTAATGTATCAATAATTATTTCATCCTTAAACATATCTACTTGATAACGTTTTGTCATTTCAACATCTAATACACTTGTATCCCTACGCTGTGTAATGGTAAATTCTGCCGTATCTAAAAATTTAATTAGTCCATCAAAGTCTTTAGAAAATTTGCCTGTAACGGTTTTATGCGCTAATTGAGCTTCTCTAATATCAATTAAGCTTTCAATTACTTTAGCGTAACGTTTATTCTTTACCTTATTAAATTTAATAGGTTCATAAATAGACATATAAGTTTGGTAACCAAGGTATCCAATAAGTACCCAAAGTACTATACTTAATACGGGTTTAAGTTTAGCAGGAATATATTTGTCTACTACTTTAACTAATACAAAGGTTAGCAGTATAACACCAACTGCAATAAGAATAAATTTTAACATTGTTGTTTTTAATTAAAAAGTTATCAAAGGTCTTTCGCAAATCTACAATTTTTTTTTAATCGTTAAAACCCCCAGTGAATAAAAATCATTCTATATTTGAATAATTTATTTTTTGCCATACTTTTAATGACCCCTCCAGAATTTTATTCTCTTATAAAACAGCAATTTCCGTTCCAACCAACGTTAAAACAAGATATTGTTTTACAACAGTTAGCAGAATTTATTTTTAGTAAATCTTCAAATGCTTTATATGTTTTAAAAGGATATGCTGGTACAGGAAAAACAACAATAGTAGGAACTATTGTAACTAATTTATGGAAAGCCAAAAAAAGTGCGGTTTTAATGGCTCCAACAGGAAGAGCTGCCAAAGTAATCTCTAATTATTCTAAGAAGGAAGCTTTTACAATCCACAAAAAGATCTATTTCCCTAAAAAGGATAAAGGAGGTGGTGTGAAATTTGTTTTACAACCTAATAAACATAAAAATACCCTTTTTATAGTAGATGAGGCTTCTATGATACCAGATACACCTGGTGATTCTAAATTATTTGAAAATGGTTCATTGCTGGATGATTTAATGCAATATGTGTATTCTGGTCATCAATGTAAATTGCTTTTAATAGGGGATACAGCACAATTACCACCTGTAAAGTTAGATTTAAGCCCTGCACTAAATGAAAATTCTTTAAGCTTAAATTATAATAAGGAAGTTACAAGGATGGAGTTAGATGAAGTTGTTAGACAAGAATTAGATTCTGGAATTCTTGCTAATGCCACCATGCTAAGAGAGAGCTTATCAAGCGATATTTATGATTCATTTAAATTTGATTTAAACGGTTTTAAAGATATTGTAAGGCTAGTTGATGGCTATGAAATAATGGATGCCATTAATGAAGCCTATAGTGATTTAGGGAATGAGGAAACAGCCATTATAGTTAGAAGTAATAAAAGAGCAAATCTTTACAATCAACAAATTCGAAGTAGAATTCTTTTTAATGAGCATGAATTAACATCTGGTGATTATCTCATGGTTGTTAAGAACAACTATTATTGGATAAAGCCAACCACAGAAGCTGGTTTTATTGCTAATGGTGATATTATTGAGGTTTTAGAAATTTATAAAATGGAGGAATTGTACGGTTTTAGGTTTGCCACCGTAAAAATAAGAATGGTAGATTATCCTAGAATGAGACCTTTTGAAACTGTATTACTTCTAGATACCATTGATGCAAAAACCCCGTCATTGTCTTATGAAGATTCTAATAGATTATACCAAGAAGTAGCCAAAGATTTTGAAAATGAAAGCAGCAATTACAAGCGCTTTTTAAAAATAAAAGGAAGTAAACACTTTAATGCACTACAAGTTAAATTTTCATACGCCATTACTTGTCATAAATCTCAAGGAGGGCAATGGAATACTGTTTTTGTAGAACAACCTTATTTGCCAAATGGTATAGATAAAGAATATTTACGTTGGCTTTATACGGCGGTTACCAGAGCCAAAGAAAAATTGTATCTTATTGGTTTTAAAGATGATTTTTTTGAAGAATAAATTATATGACGTTTGAAACCATAACAAGTATTTGTTTAGGAATAGGGCTTGCAGCATCAGTTGGATTTAGAGTTTTTTTACCCTTATTCACTTTAAGTTTAGCTGCTTATTTTGATGTTTGGCAATTAAATGAATCTTGGCAATGGATTGGTAGCGTAACTGCTTTAATAACTTTAGGGGTTGCTACATTAGTAGAAATAATTGCTTATTTCATACCTTATATAGATAATTTACTTGATAGCATTACTGTTCCATTAGCAGGTATTGCAGGTACAATAATTATGTTATCTACGGTTGCAAACCTAGACCCTGTAATAACATGGTCTTTGGCCATTATAGCAGGAGGAGGAACTGCAGCCGCCATAGCAGGAACGGCAGGTACAACAAGATTAGCCTCTACTGCAACAACAGCTGGTGTTGCAAATCCTGTTGTTTCAACTTTAGAAACAGGAACCTCTTTGGTAATGTCTGTGGTTTCTATTTTTGTTCCAATATTGGCAGTAGTATTAGTTTTTATTCTTTTGTTTATAATATTCAAATTGTATAAAAAGTTTAAAAAATCTAAAGTTTAAAGCACGTAAATTTGTCTTACTTTTGAATAAGAATTGATTAATAGTTTATGAAAATAATTTCAATGATTCCTGCACGTTATAGTGCCTCTCGCTTTCCAGGTAAACTTATGCAAGATTTAAATGGGAAATCTGTAATATTAAGGACTTATGAAGCTACTGTAGCAACTAATTTGTTTGATGATGTTTTTGTAGTGACTGATAGTGATATTATTTATAATGAAATTGTAAATAATGGAGGTAAAGCTATAATGAGTATCAAGGAACATGATTGTGGAAGTGATAGAATAGCGGAAGCAGTTGAAAATCTAGATATTGATGTGGTTATTAATGTACAAGGAGATGAACCTTTTACTGATAAAGAATCACTCTTAAAGCTCATTCAAGTTTTTAAAGATGATGACAAAAAAGAGGTTGATTTAGCATCCTTGATGGTACATATTACTGATACAGATGAAATAAATAATCCTAATACCGTAAAGGTTATAATAGATCAATCAAATTTTGCTCTTTATTTTTCTCGCAGTGCCATTCCATATCCACGTGATGAAAGTATGGAAGTTAAATACTATAAACACAAAGGTGTATATGCCTTTAGAAAACAGGCTATTTTAGATTTTTACCGATTGCCTATGCTTACCCTAGAAGCTTCTGAAAAGTTAGAACAGTTAAGGTATTTAGAATACGGTAAAAGAATAAAAATGGTAGAAACTGATGTTCAAGGTATAGAAATAGATACTCCAGAAGATTTAGAACGCGCAAAAAAAGCATGGAAGTAAATTATAAAAACATAAAAGTTATTGGCTTTGATGCTGATGATACCCTTTGGGTTAATGAGACCTATTTTAGGGAAGCAGAAGAGGAGTTTTGCAGACTATTATCAGAATACGAAACGCCTAACAAAATAGATCAAGAATTATTTAAAATGGAAATGGCCAACTTAGAACTTTATGGCTATGGAGTTAAGGCTTTTGTATTATCTATGGTTCAATCTGCTTTAGAACTTTCTAATTATAATGTGTCTATTAAAACTATAGATAAGATATTGAATATTGGAAAAGATATGCTTAATAAACCTGTTGAATTATTAGATGGAGTTGAAGATGTTTTAAAAGCCCTATCAAGTAAATATCGTCTAATATTGGCAACTAAAGGAGATTTATTGGATCAGGAACGAAAACTTGAAAAATCAGGTTTGACAAATTATTTCCATCATATTGAGGTTTTAAGTGATAAAAAGGAAGCCAATTACTCTAGACTTTTGGGACATTTAGATATTGAACCATCTGAATTTTTAATGATTGGGAACTCACTTAAATCGGATGTATTGCCTTTAGTCAATTTACAAGCTCACGCTATTCATGTGCCTTTTCATACTACATGGGCTCATGAACAAGTAAGTGAGACTGAGACAAATGGTAAGCTATATAAAACAATAAATTCTTTGAAAGAGCTAATAAAAATCATGGATTAGTGAAAGTAATTGATGTAGAAAATTGGAATAGAAAAGCTCATTATAAACACTTTTGCGGTTTAAAAGACCCTTATTTTGGACTTACTCTTTCATTTAACGTAACTAAAGCATATAATTTTTCAAAAGAAAATAAAGTTAGTTTTTTTGCCAAATACTTGCATGATTGTATGAAAGCTATCAATGCGGTGGAAAATTTAAAATATAGAATAGAAGATGATTTAGTGGTAGAGCATGATATAATTCATGCCTCAGCAACTATTATGAGGTCAAATAACACCTATGGGTTTTCTTTTATTAATTTTGATGAAAACTTCAACGTATTTATTAAAAACATTGAAAGAGAAAAAGATAGGATCAATAATTCAGACGATTTATATCCACCAAAAAATGGATTAAATTGTATTCATTGTTCCGCAATGCCTTGGCTGAATTTTACAGGACAAAAGGAACCTGTTTCAGGAATATTAGATTCAGTTCCAAAAATTGCTTTTGGTAAAGCCAATAAAATTGGTGCTGAATTAAGTATGAATGTTGCCATTAGTGTTAATCATGCTTTAGTAGACGGATATCACATAGGGTTATTTTCTGAGAAATTTCAGGCATTTTTAAACCAGTAAGATTAAAATAGTATTATTTTTACATTTTGAAAAAGAATCTTAGTAAATGAGTTATAAAAACTTTCCCATGGTGCCAAGAGTTATTTTTGGCAGAGGTAGTTTCAATCAATTAAGTGATATTTTAGCCCCCAAACGTCTAAATATAAACGCACCTTTTATTTTTTTGGTAGATGATGTATTTAAGTCTAATTCATGGTTGACTTCAAGGATACCCTTGTCTTATGATGATAAAATAATATATATTTCTGCCGCAGAGGAACCCAAAACTTCTCAGGTAGATGATTTAGTGGAAGAAATTATTTTAAGCAATAAAGAAAGGCCTTCCGGTATAATTGGCATTGGAGGAGGCACACTATTAGATCTAGCCAAGGCCGTTTCAATAATGTTAACCAATGAAGGAGAAGCAAAGGATTATCAAGGCTGGGATTTAGTTAAAAACAAAGCCATATACCACGTTGGAATACCTACAATTTCCGGAACTGGTGCTGAAGTTTCAAGAACAACAGTGCTTACCGGACCAACGAGAAAATTGGGTATTAATTCAGATTATACACCATTTGACCAAGTTGTCTTAGATTCAGAACTATTAAAAGATGTTCCTAATGACCAGTGGTTTTATACGGGAATGGATTGTTTTATTCATTGTGTGGAGTCTCTTCAGGGGACATATATAAATACATTTAGTCAGAGTTACGGAGAAATGGCCTTATCGCTTTGTAAAGAAGTTTTTTTAGAGGATAATTTAACTTCAAAAGAATCTCAAGAAAAACTTATGATGGCCTCATGGCATGGAGGTATGAGTATTGTTTATTCACAAGTTGGAGTTGCTCATGCTATGAGTTATGGGCTTTCATATTTACTAGGAACCAAACATGGTATAGGCAATTGTATTGTTTTTGATCATTTAGAAGAGTTTTATCCTGAAGGGGTTAAACTTTTTAAACAAATGAAATCAAAACACAATGTTGTATTGCCACAAGGAATTTGCTCTAAATTAAGTGACAAGGAATTTGATACAATGATTGATATTGCCTTGGATTTAGAACCGCTTTGGGAAAATGCTCTAGGCAAAAACTGGAAAAAAACAATTACTAGGAAAAAACTAAAATCACTCTACATAAAAATGTAATATGCAATGGTTAGCCAAACTTATCTACTTTAAACTTCTTGGTTGGAAGGTAGTTGGCAATATAACCTTATCAAAAGAAAAAATAAAAAAGGCTGTTATTATTGCAGCTCCTCATACGAGTTGGCATGACTTTTATATTGGAGTATTATTGCGTTCTGTATTAGGTGTAAAGACTAACTTTGTAGGCAAGAAGAGTTTATTTGCATTTCCATTTGGTTGGTTTTTTAGAGCCTTAGGTGGCGCACCAGTAAACAGATTCTCTAATAAAAATCAAGTTCAAGAAATTGTAAGTATTTTTAATACAAAAGAGGAGTTCAGACTAGGCATGTCTCCTGAAGGTACCAGGAAAAAGGTGGGAAAATGGAGGACAGGTTTCTATTATATTGCTAAAGAAGCTAAGGTACCTATAATCATGTTTACATTAGATTTTGAAAATAAACAAAATAAAATATCAGAACCATTTCACCCAACAGGAGACAAGGAGGCTGATTTTAAATTTATAAGAGATTTTTATAAAGATATAAAGGGAAAAATACCAGAGTATTCATGAAATTAGAGGTGTTTAAATAATTTTGGCACAGATATTGATTTATTATTAGTGTGCTAGTAAATGAAACATAAAGTAAACAATTATTGTCACTAAAAAGAAACATCAACTAATACACACTTAAAAAGCAAAAAAGCTATTTCGAAACGAAATAGCTTTTTTTATGCCATAAATATAAATGCATCCAAGTTATTTAATTTCTGTTAAAGCATTATCTATTAAGGTTCTTAAGTGTTGTTTATGGGCCCTAGATGAAGTATTACCACTAGGTGTTGCCATGGTTCTAATTCTTTTCAAATTATATAAAGCCATAGATTTTGAATTATAAGTAAACCTTTCTTTTTGCTTTCCAGTTAACATACTAATTAATCGGTTAGTATATTCAAGTTGTAAATTTTGTCTAAAAGTATTAACACTTCCATAAATATCTACATTAAATATTGCGGCATTTAATTCACTCATAAATTGAGACAATGTATATTGATTTCCGTAAAGTTCAGAATCAGTTATACGTTGTAATGTATAAGGATGGAGTAAATGGCTTAAAACATTTTTTTGTGCATTTAGCACAAAATCGTGAATTTTAGGGTCTTCAGGAGATCTTCCAAGATCAAATCCACGTCTTTGTCTTGCTAAATAATTATATATTTCTTTTGGAGCTTCAAAAGCATTTGGTGTAAATGCATAATCCTTTAAAGCTTTCATAGCTCGTTTTTGATCTTTCAAACTAACTGGTGTATAAGGCTGTGTAGCTCCTTCTTGTCCGGCCATTGCTCTGTCTACATAAACACCACCAATATATCTTGATATTATGCCAACAGCAGTTGCTTTCTGACCATTTAAATGACCGAAAACATTTCTCAATTCTTGATATGATTCCCCTGCGGTAATGAATCTTTCTTTAGCAGTTTTCATTAAATCATTAGCTAATTCAATTCTATCAATAGAATATTGAATAGCATCATTTGATTGATCCCAAACATTTACTCTAGGGTCAATAGCTTTTCCAGGAGCACGCATATCATCGGCATCATTTCCGAAAATTAATTCTGGTTCAGTAGATCTGTTAAGTAATGCTTGTTTTTCGCTTTCAGATTTAAAAGGTGTATATCCAAATTGAATTGCCCAAATATCATATGGTCCAACAGACATATCAGTATAATGACCTTGTTTATTTCTGTCCCTGGTTACATTTAGAGTGGCATAATCCATTACAGAACCAGTTAAACATTTACCTTTAATAAATTCAGCATCGGCTAACTGTTCTGGCGAAAATAATTGACTAGCCTTCATGTTGTGATTTAACCCTAAAGTATGACCTACTTCATGCATTAATAGTGCAACTAATACTTCTTTTTGAAGTTGTTTAAGTTCTAATTCTGTTGCGCCAAAAGCAGATGCAACAGCCTTGGCAAACATAGTGTCTTCATGTAAAGACTCTCCAAATGAACAGTACATATGGTCATCATTAAACTCATAAGAATGAGCGGAGGCTTCATAAATTTTATCGTATAAAACTCTTGTAGAAAACATAACATATTCAAGCATAATATCGGCTCCTAAAATTTGTCCAGTTCTGGGGTTTACAAAACTAGGTCCGTATCCTCCAAATGGTGGTTGTGGAGAAGAAGTCCAACGTAAAACATTATATCTAATATCTCCTGCATCCCATTCTGCGTCATCTGCCTGTTGTTTTACCACTACGGCATTTTTAAACCCTGCTTTTTCAAACGCTTTATTCCATTCTAAAACCCCTTGCCTAATAGTTTCTCTCCATTCAAGAGGTGTAGTGTTTTCCATCCAATACGTAATAGGCTCTACAGGCTCAGAAACCGCTGCATTTGGATCTTTCTTTTTTAAATTCCATCTATGAACTAAATCTCTATAAGGTGTAGAAGATGTAGAGGTTTTGTCATCTACTTGAGTTGTAAAATAACCAACTCTTGGGTCTTCGTATCTAGGTTCGTAATCATTATCAGGCATTGCCATTAAACTATGAAACACTTTAATACTTACATTTCTGCTATCAGCAAGTGCATTTGATCCTCTACTTAAAATAGAAGGGTTAGTATAAACATATTCCACTTTAAGATTTGTGTTTTCTGGATAATTTTTAATGCTTTTTATTTTGGTTTTATTTTTATCTAAACTACCAAGTTTGAAAGACATTGGAGAACCTCCTGGTCTTGAAGGTGGCTTAATTCTAGAAAATGTTTCTTTTAAAAATAGGCCATCAGCTTTAATAAGGTATAAGCCTTTTTTAGCATCATAAACATCAACTTTTACACTAGCCATATTACCTTGGCTTATGTTTGCACTTTCAGCTTTAGAAATTGGGTTGTTCGGGTCGTAATAAAACGACGTATTTTGGGTAACAAACTCAATTTTATCAAAGTACTTTTCAATTTTAAAAACTTTCGAACCTCTGTAAGAACCTCTATTTATTCTGCCAGCATCCATAACACCATCTGCAATTTGGCTAAAATAAATATATTCCTTTCCAATTTGATCTTCTGAAATTAACATTTGTAGAGAACCATTGATTGTATCTTGATAAATAGTAAAAAGACCTTCAATTTTTTTGCTCTTTTTTACTAAGTCTGAAATGGTTTTCTTTTTAGGAGTTTTAGGTTTTGGAGCAACTGCGGCTACTTCATCTTTATTCTTTCGGGTTTTCTTTCTTTGGGCCTCTATATTTTGAGGCATAAGAAAAATGCTTAATAGACATGTTGCTAAAAAGAATTTAAAACTTTTAGATACAATAAAATTCATAAAATTTGCATTAAGGTTGAATAATTATTTAGTCACTTTTAAAAAATTGAAGCTAAATTAACCAAATCTCAATCAAATTGATATAAGAAAATGTTAAAGCGTTAAGTTTTTATAATAAGAAATTAGTGTTCTCTTAAAATTTTATCCATTATCCAATTAGTGTGAAGTCCAGAGGCTCCTGTTGACGAATATTTATAATTTTTTAAGATAAGTTCATCTCTCATTCCTTCTACATGGCATTGTTGAATGTGTTTTGGGTTTTCAATAAAAATTGATTCATTTTTTGTTTCACTTCTTAAAACCAAAGATTTATCATGAAATATGGGAAATTCAATTTTTCCTTTACTTACGTAGATAGCTACTTCATCAATGTGACTATGAGACCCACAGTTCCAATTGCCAGTACCTTTTATTCCGTTTTCATGAATCCAACTTGCAGTTACAGCGTCTATAGCATCATAAAAACTTTGCTGGTTATTACTGAATCCTTGAGCATTTTTTATATCCCCAATTAAATAACAAAATAGATCTAAACCATGACTTGCTAAATCATCAAAATATACCCTCCAGGAGCAACTTTAGCATCTGTTCTCCAATTGTTGCATCAGACTTATCTAAATCACTTACAGGTTTGGTGAGCGTCCAATTTATATGTCTAACATGACCAATATTGTTTTGGTCTAACCATTCTTTAATTTTTTTAAATCTGGTTAAAGACTTCCTATAGTAAGCAATAAATAGAGGAATGTTTTTTTCTTTAAAAGTTTCGTAAATAGTTAAACTATCTATGTAACTTGAAGTCATTGGTTTATCAATACAGCAAATCTTACCAGCTTCCGCAACTTTTAAAGCATAGTATTTATGAGAGTCTGGAGGTGTGGCAATATAAATGGCATCAACCTCATTGTCATTAATCAAGGCGTCGGCTTCTAAATAATATTTTTTAATTTGATGACGCTCTGCATAATCCTTAGCTTTTACTTCATTACGCTCAATAACGGCAACTAATTAAAAGCCTTAGGTGTTTTTATATGCAGGACCACTTTTAACTTCAGTAACATTACCACAACCAATTATACCCCATCTAATCTTATTATTGATTTTGGTGTCAGTACTCATATTATTTTTTTTTGGATTTTCTTATTCTTCAAGCTCTTGCATGGTATGATATACGTTTTGTACATCATCATCTTCTTCAAGCTTTTCTAGAAGTTTATCAACATCAGCTGCTTTTTCAGCATCTAAAGGCTTAGTTACTTGAGGAATACGTTCAAAACCAGAAGACAAAATTTCTATACCCCTTGATTCCAATTCTGCTTGAATAGCACCGAAGCTTTCAAAAGGCGCATAAATTAAAATACCATCGTCATCTGCAAAAACTTCTTCAGCTCCATAATCAATGAATTCAAGCTCTATTTCCTCTGGGTCTAAACCTTCAGCATTTATTCTAAAATTACAAGTATGGTCAAACATAAAAACAACAGAACCGGATGTACCCAAGCTACCATCACATTTATTAAAATAACTGCGCACATTAGCAACCGTACGGGTATTATTGTCCGTAGCAGTTTCAACCAAAATAGCTATGCCATGCGGAGCATATCCTTCAAAAATTACTTCTTTATAATCACCTTGACTTTTATCAGAGGCTCTTTTAATAGCGCGCTCTACATTATCTTTTGGCATGTTTACAGATTTTGCATTCTGTATAACTGCTCTTAATCGGGAATTACTATCAGGGTCTGGACCGCCTTCTTTTACGGCCATTACAATATCTTTACCAATACGAGTAAATGCTTTACTCATGGCAGACCATCTTTTCATTTTTCTTGCTTTTCTAAACTCAAAAGCTCTTCCCATAATTTGTGATGTTGTTTGTTGTTAAATTGAATTCTAAACGCAAAAATAAAAAAACTAGGCAGATATGAAAGCACACCATAAAGGATATGATATTTACTATAAATTTGTATAAATGCTGATTTTAAATTATTCTACAGGTTCTACAATGTTTTCAATAGCTTCAGCTAACTTAAAATCTTTATTCGTTACACCATCTGCATCATGTGTTGAAAGAGAAATAGTAAGGACATTATAAACGTTACTCCAGTTAGGATGATGGTTTAAAGCTTCACATTCAAAGGCAATTCTGCTCATGGCACTAAAGCAATCTCTAAAATTCTCAAACTCAAATTCTGCATGAATTGCATTATCGAAGTACTCCCAATCTGGGTAACGTAATAACTTTTTCTCAATATCTTGTTCTGATAATTTATCCATTGAATAGTTTTTCGAATTAATATCAACTAAAAATAACGATTAATACGTTTATAATCAATTTATTTTTAGCTCTTTTAAGATGTCGGTACTTTTAAATTGGAGGTGTTTGGGTAGTTTATTAGTTTTAGTTAAAACAGCAAGATAACGCTCATCATTAGTGGTGTAAACATGTTTATAAATAGCTTTTTCAAGCGTTAGTGTTTCAATTATTTCTTTAATGAAATCATCATGATGAACTAAATCATTACTACCTAAATGAAAAACCCCGGATTTGTTTCTATTAATAATGTAATGAATTTGTTGGGTAAGCTTGTCATCACTGGTAACATTCATAACCAAATTTGGGAATACTTCAACAGGTTCCTTTTCTTTTATGTTTTTTATAATTTCATGAATTCTAGGAGATTGACTTCCAAAAACCATTGGTAGCCTTAAGATGGCAACTTGTTTTTTGGGTAAGCGAAGTAATATATTTTCAATTTTTATTTTAAAATGCCCATATACACTATTACTCAATGTTTTATCATTCTCATAACTTGGATACTTACTATAAGCATCAAAAACATTAGCAGACGACAGAAAAATAAGTTTAATCTTTTGGGTAAAAACATATTCTGCTAAATGTTCGTGTAATAGGACTTGTTTTGAGAAATCTCCGCGAAGTGCAGAAATAATAATAGTTGGTTTAACAATATCAAGGATTTCGTAAATATCATCTTCTTCAAAATTGTACTGAAAGAACTGATGATTCTTTTCAAATTGCTTATTAGAAATACAATACGTACCGTAAGTTTTAAAATAGGAGCAGAGTTCCTTGTAAATGGCATTGCCCAAAAAACCACTGCCACCAAGTATTAATATCCTGTGTTTACTTTCTTTCCCCGTCCGCTTCATTTATGCACAAAAATCATTATCCCTTATAAAATGGCAACTTAACTACAGTAGCAGGAATAGTTTTTTTACGAATTTGAATATTAATTTTACTACCAACTTCTGAAAAGATGGGAGGTAAATAACCCAAGCCAATACCTTTACTTAAACTAGGAGACATAGTACCTGATGTTACTCTTCCAATTTTATTACCATTACCATCAACAATGTCATATCCTTGGCGAGGAATTCCGCGTTCATCTAATTCAAAAGCAACAAGTTTGTTTTCTGGCCCACGACGTTTTTCATCCTCTAAAGCTTCAGAATTAGTGAATTCCTTGGTGAATTTTGTAATCCAACCTAAACCAGCTTCAATAGGAGAGGTACTATCATCTATATCATTTCCGTAAAGACAATACCCCATTTCTAAACGTAAGGTATCACGCGCAGCTAGTCCAATAGGTTTGATTCCAAAATCTGCTCCAGCCTTAAAAACTTTATCCCAAATTTGTTTTACCTCAGAGTTTTTACAATAGATTTCAAATCCACCACTCCCTGTATAACCTGTTGCAGATATAATGACATGCTCAATACCAGCAAAATCACCAACAATAAAATTGTAAAATTTAATAGCAGATAAATCATGACTTGTTAAGCTTTGCATAGCTTCAACTGCTTTTGGACCTTGAATTGCCAGCAAAGAATAATCTTCACTCAAATTACGCATGGTTGCTCCAACGTCATTATTAGAAGTTATCCAATTCCAATCTTTTTCAATGTTGCTGGCGTTAACAACTAGTAAATAAGTGTTTTCTTTTACTTTGTAGATAATTAAATCATCAACAATGCCACCAGTTTCATTTGGCATGCAACTATATTGGGCTTTTCCAACGGTTAGCTTACTGGCATCGTTACTACTTACTTTTTGAATTAAATCAAGGGCATTTTCACCCTCAATTAAAAATTCTCCCATATGAGATACATCAAACACACCAACGGTATGTCGTACTGTTTCATGCTCAATATTTACACCTTCATATTGAACGGGCATATAATAACCAGCAAAAGGTACCATTTTAGCACCCAAAGCCTCGTGAGTTGAAGTTAAAGCAGTATTATTCATAATCTACTATTGAATTTTAATTTTCATCAAACAAATCTACATAAATTCGTATGATTCCTTTTGAAAAGTTTTGATAAAACTAATCCCTTAAACTCTCAATGGGTTTAAGGGATTAGTTTTATAATTAACTATTTTAGTTTAGTAAAAATGTTTTTAAACCTTCATAATTAGAAATTACTGTCGATACCTTTTCTTTACCCATTACTTCTTGAATTTGCTTTGGTAATGGTTGCTTTTCTTTAATAACTTCTTCAACCACATCTAAAAACTTTGTTGGGTGTGCTGTTTCTAAAAATACGCAATGTGCATCTGGGTTTTCTTTTAAATATGCCTTACTTCCTAAGTAACCAACAGCGCCATGTGGATCGGCAACGTAATTAAACTCATTGTACATTTCTAACATAGCCGCCTTAGTTTCTTCATCTGTAAAGCTGTATGAAGACACATTTTCCTTTAAGCTATCAAATTGATTTTTATAAATCTCTTGAATACGAATGAAGTTACTTGGCGCTCCAACATCCATAGCATTACTTATGGTTTGGATAGATGGTTTTGGTTCATATAATTGCGATTGTAAGTAACGTGTCACCACATTGTTTACGTTGTTTGATGCTATAAAATGTTTGATTGGTAATCCTAATTGTTGCGCCATCATGCCTGCGCAAACATTTCCAAAGTTTCCACTTGGTACAGAAAAGACAATATCATTGTATTTTATATGAAGATGCTTATAAGCAAATATGAAGTAGAATAATTGTGGTAACCAACGTGCTACATTTATTGAGTTAGCTGATGTTAACTGCATTTGGCTAGTAAGCTCTTCATCTAAAAAAGCTGTTTTTACCATAGCTTGACAATCGTCAAAAGTACCATTTACTTCTAAAGCTCTAATGTTCTGTCCTAGGGTCGTTAGTTGGTTTTCTTGAATATCACTCACTTTTCCACTAGGGTAAAGTATAACCACGTTAACACCTTTTACACCAAGAAATCCGTTGGCTACAGCACCACCCGTATCTCCAGATGTTGCTACTAAAACTGTTACTTCATTATCGTTATCTTTATTAAAATAACCTAAGCAACGTGCCATAAAGCGAGCTCCAACGTCCTTGAACGCCATTGTTGGCCCGTGAAACAACTCTAGTGTAGAAATGTTTTTATTAAGTTGAACTACTGGAAAATCAAAAGACAAGGTTTCTTCAACAATTGTCTTTAAAACATCTTCAGGAATTTCAGGAGACACAAATTGCTTAATTGCCTCAAAAGCAATATCTGTATTTGACAAGTTGTCTATATTTTTAAAGAAATCATCACCTAAAGGCGTAATGCTTTCAGGAAAATATAAACCTTTATCTGGTGCTAATCCTTTTACAACTGCATTTTCAAAAGTTGAATCTGGAGCTTGTTTATTTAAAGAGTAATAATTCATTTTTCTGTCATTCCTGCGAGGGCAGGAATCTATTTAGTTTTAATATAATTACTATGCGACCTTTCGACTGCGCTCAAGGTGACATGATGATTTTAGTTTATTATTTTAATTCCTTTTGAATTGATTTTGGACACATGAATATCGAAATCAATTCCAGTTTTAGCATATACTTTTTCTATAGCATCTTTCACATTTATAGCATTTTCAATCCCTTTACTTAAAGAAAATATTGAAGGACCTGAACCAGAAATACCTGAGCCTAATGCTCCAGCATTTATAGCTGCTTTAGTTACTTCATTAAAGTAAGGAATTAACTTGCTTCTATGTGGCTCTACTATAACATCATGCAATGCGTTTTTGATAACTTCAAAATCTCCAGTGTGTAACCCGTGAATTAAACTTCCAAAATTTGCCCATTGTGTTGTAGCATCTTGTAAAGCAACTTCTTTTGGCAACAATGCTCTAGATTCAGCAGTCTTTATTTCAATCTGCGGATGTATAATGGTTGCATATAAATCTTCAGGAGATGGGATTTCTAAAATTACTAACGGCGATACACTTTTCACTAACGCAAAACCACCAAACATAGCGGGAGCTAAATTATCGGCATGTTCACATTTACTAGCTAAAGCTTCACCTTTAATTGCAAATTCTGTTAACTGCGTTTTGTTAAACGGTCTACCTAAAAGCTCATTCATACCAAAAACACTACCAACGGCACTGGCTGCGCTACTACCAATTCCACTGCCCGGTTTAATCTTTTTGTAGATTTCAATTTCGAAACCAAAATCAACATCAATAGCGTCATACATAGCCAAGGCAGATACACCTGAAACATTCTTTTCTGCTTCATAAGGTAAATCAAAACCTTCAATTCTTGTAATATGAATACCTTTCCTTTCTACTTTACGAATCACCATTTCATCACCAACGCTATCAAGACAAAAGCCCATAACGTCAAATCCGCAAGACACATTGGCAACTGTTGCTGGAGAAAATATTCTTATTTCGTTCATCTTATCTATTAAATAACTTTCGGCCGCACTAGAGCAGGAAATATCACTTTCTTTGTGTAATTTCATAACTCATTAATCGTTTCCTAATCTAATAATATCTGCAAACAATCCTGAAGCCGTAACATCTGCACCAGCACCAGCACCTTTAATTATCATAGGCTGTTCTGGGTAACGCTCTGTATAGAACATAACAATATTATCACTTCCTTCTAAATTGTAGAACGGATGACCTACAGGAATTTCCTGTAAACTAACACTAGCTTTTCCATTATCAAATTTGGCTACATATTTCAACTGACAATTATTTGCTTTCGCGGAGGCATATAAACTTTGATAATGTGACTCATCAACTATAAGTGTTTGGTAGAAATCATCTACAGTATCACTTTTTAATCCTGATTCTGATAGGAATGGTGCATTTTCTATATCTTCTAAATTCATTTCAACTCCGCTTTCTCTGGCTAAAATTAAAATCTTTCTGGCAACGTCTACACCGCTTAGGTCAATTCTCGGATCTGGTTCTGTATAACCTTCAGCTGCTGCTTGCTTTACAATGTCGTAAAATTTTGTAGAATCATTAAAATTATTGAAAACGAAGTTTAAACTTCCAGATAAAACTGCTTGAATTGAATTTACTTTATCACCTGAAGCAATTAAATTACTTAAAGTATCAATCACTGGTAAACCTGCTCCAACATTAGTTTCAAATAAGAATGGTGCATTATATTTAAGTGATAAACGTTTTAATTCTTTATAATTTATATAATCACTTGAGCACGCAATTTTATTACAGGCCACAATTGATATGCTTTCACGCAAATACTGAGGATATAAATCAGCAACGTCTTTATTTGCCGTTACATCAACAAAAATGCTATTTCGTAAATTACAATCTCTTGCCTTTTCAAAAAAGCCTTGTAGTGTAGCTTGCTCTCCATTAGCCAATTGCTCTTTCCATGACTTTAGGTTTAAACCATTTTCATCAAAAATCATTTTTCTGGAATTTGACAAACCAACTACTCTCAGGTTTATTTTAAGATTCTCTTTTAAGAATTTCTTTTGTTGCTTTATTTGTTCAACCAAGCGTTCACCTACATTACCTACACCAGTAATAAACACATTTAATTGCTTAGTTTTTGATTCAAAGAACTGCTCATGCAATACATTTAAAGCCTTTTTAACATGGTTTTCTGATATTACAACAGAAATGTTTTTTTCTGAAGCACCTTGAGCAATTGCTCTAACATTAACATTATTCTTTCCTAAGGCACTAAACAACTTACCGCTAATACCTTGGTGGTTCTTCATGTTATCTCCAACAAGTGCTACAATTGATAATTTATCTTCAACAATAATTGGCTCTATCTTATGTAGCGCAATTTCATTCTCAAAAGTTGCATCAATAGCTTCTTTAGCAGCTTCAGCATCTTTAGTTTCAATTCCTAAGCATATAGAATGCTCTGATGATGCCTGAGTGATTAAAATGATGTTAATTTTCTCTTGTGACAATGTTTCAAACAATCGTTTTGAGAATCCAGGAATACCAACCATTCCACTACCTTCAAGCGTTAACAAAGCAATATTGCCTATGTTACTAATGCCCTTAACTGGTTTATTAGAGATGATTGCATCATTTGATATTTTAGTCCCCGCAGCGTCTGGTTCTAAAGTATTTTTAATGTAAATAGGAATTTCTAAATCTAAAACCGGCTGCACAGTAGGAGGGTACAAAACTTTAGCTCCAAAGTGCGATAATTCCATGGCTTCTTGATATGAAATCTCATTTATAGGATAAGCCTGTTTAACTAACTTTGGATTAGTAGTGAACATACCGCTAACATCTGTCCAAATTTCTAATTGTGCTACTTTTAAAGCTGCGGCCACAATAGCTGCAGTGAAATCTGAACCTCCACGACCTAAAGTAGTTTGCTCTCCATTAATCGATTTTGAAACAAACCCAGGAAGTATTGTGATTTTTTGAGAAGCAGAACTAAAATAATCTTGAATATTTTTATTTGTTATACTATAATTAACTTCCGCTTTTGTAAAAACAGCATTTGTTACAACAAGTTCTTGAGAGTTTTTACGTTCTGCAGACAAACCTCTACTTTTCATGGTTTCTGCAATGATGAAAGACGACAATAATTCCCCAAAACTTACTAATTTATCAGATGTTTTAGGCGATAATTCGTTTATTAAGAAAATACCATCAAGTAAACTTTTAAGCTCATCTAATCGCTGATTAACAAATTCAACTACGTTATTGTTGTTGCTTGGTATTAGTTCATTAACAATATTTAAGTGAATTTTCTTTATTGTATTGAAAACTTCTAAAAATTCAGCATCTTTATTTTGAGCCAATTTTCCAGCCAATAATAATTTATCAGTAATCCCTCCAACAGCTGAAACTACACAGATTACAGAATCGTTTTTAGAATAATCTTCTAAAATATTGATAACGTTATTTATATTTTTTGCAGAACCTACAGAAGTTCCTCCAAATTTTAAAACTTTCATGTGTTATTTTTTATTGTTTTTCATTTGTCACATGTAACCTTTGATGTTTAAAATAATTATTGAAACTAATATTAAAATTAATTTAAGCATGTCGGTTTCATTTTATAATGAATTGATAATTGAAAAATATATTTTTAAGTTGTGATTTATTTTAAAACCACAAAGATAGCCCGAAGTATATAAAATTAACAACCCCAAAGGGTAGTAGTAATTGTAGTATTACCAATAAAAGAAGTAGCATCTTTAGTAAAAAGAGTACTTGAAAATCTTATGTTTTGGTCTAAATGATTCATTTATGCTATGATAATGCAAGCCAAAAGTATTACATTTAGCCTAATAAAAAAACTAAAACTATTTTTTTGTAATATTCTTAAACAGAACTCTTTTTCTTTTAAGAAATGCAACGTTATTACTAAAGAATTAGAAAATCAATAATTATATATTTTAATGAAGATATTCTCAAGAGAACAGGTTTATGAAGGTGACAGGTTAACTGCTGAAAAACAAAACATTACATCTACAGATTTAATGGAACGTGCAGCTACTCAAATTTTTAATTGGATGCATATGCGTATGCAAGGAGCACAAGTTCCAGTTCATGTGTTTTGTGGTATTGGTAATAATGGAGGTGATGGCTTAGTAATAGCAAGACATTTGATTACACATGGCTATAATGTAAAGACCTATGTAGTGAATTGTAGTGATAAACGCTCTAAAGATTTTTTGATTAATTATGATAGAATAAAAAATGTAACCAAAGATTGGCCAACTTTATTGAAATGCGAAGAAGATTTTCCAGAGATTCATCCAGACGACATTATTGTAGACGCCATTTTTGGAATAGGATTAAATAGGCCTGTGGCAGACTGGGTCAAAGCGCTTTTTAAACATTTTAAAACTACAAAGGCTTTTACGCTTTCGGTAGATATTCCTTCAGGATTGAGTACTGAAAAGGTTCCAGAACATGAAGATGATGTGGTTTGGGCTGGTTATACACTTAGTTTTGCTTCACCTAAACTGGTTTTCTTTTTACCCGAAACCGCTAAATATACGGTACAATGGGAGGTTTTAGATATTGGTTTAGATCAAGAGTTTTTGCATACAACAGTTACTGATGTTGAACTTATAGGAAAATTTGAGGTTTTGCCAATATATGTTCCCAGAGAGAAGTTTTCACATAAAGGACAGTTCGGTCATAGTTTAATTATTGGTGGTAGTTATGGTAAAATGGGAGCGGTTACCTTAGCGAGCAGGGGAGCGCTTTCAGCTGGAGCTGGTTTAGTTTCAGTATTTACTCCTAAATGCGGTTATAATGTACTCCAGTCGTCTTTTCCAGAAGCTATGGTTTTTACCGATATAAATGAAGAGCTAATTACTGACATTAAATTTGATATAGAGCCAACCGTTGTAGGTATTGGAGTAGGTGTGGGCACTAATACGAAAACACTAAAGGCTTTTGAAGCTTTTTTAAAACAGAATAAAGCACCTTTAGTAATTGATGCTGATGGAATAAATATATTGGCTAAAAAGAAAACCTTGCTTAAACTGTTACCTGAAAATACAGTTTTAACACCGCACCCAAAAGAGTTAGAGCGATTAATAGGAGCATGGAAGGACGATTTTGATAAACTTGATAAGGTAACGGCTTTTTCAAAAAAACATAAAGTTATTGTGGTTTTAAAAGGCGCCAATACCATTACAGTTTTAGAAGATAAGCTGTATGTTAATACCACCGGGAACCCAGGATTATCAACAGCGGGTAGTGGAGATGTACTTACCGGAATTATCACAGGTTTGATTTCTCAGGGCTATAATCCGCTAGTAGCTTCCATATTCGGAGTCTATTTACATGGTAAATCTGCTGATATTGCAGTTGAAGACTTTGGGTATCAAAGTTTAATTGCAAGTCATATTATAGACTATCTAGGAGAAGCCTATTTGGATTTATTTAAGCAACCAGAGGAGCCAGCACAAGAAAATCAGGAAGAAGAACCAGAGTAGACTAAGAGGCATTCAAAAATGTCACACTGAGCGCAGTCGAAGTGTAGCTTTTAGGTCACATCAACAAATGGCATGCTGAAATAAATTCAGCATAACGAATTAGCAAAACAATCATGTCATTCAGAGCGAAGCGAAGAATCTTTTAATCGATTAAACAGATTCTTAAGTTACTAAGTTCCTTTTGAATGACATAAAAAAAGCCTCCGTAAAGGAGGCTTTCATATTATTAAGAGAAATTATCTTTTAAATCTTCAAATCATTAAATAACTCAATAAGTTTTGGGCTTGATGGTCTAGGTGCATTAGCATCCACAACATTTCCATTAGGGTCAATCAAGATAAATCTTGGTATTCCCATGATTTTATATCCTTGTACAAAATCAGATTTCCACGCTTTATCCGAAAGTAATTGAACACCGCCCATTTCTTTCTCGGCTATCATTTTTTTCCATCCTTCAATAGAAGCTGCTTTTCTAGCTTCTGGTGTATCACCTTTAAAACCTCTTCCTTCATCAACGGAAATACTAACAAACTCTATGTTTTTGCCATGGTATTTTTCTTCAACTTCTTTTAAAAATGGAATCTCTCTTTTACACGGTCCGCACCAAGTAGCCCAAACATCAACATAAACATATTTTCCTTTTAAATCACTTAATGATGTTGTACCTCCTTTATAGTTTTCATAGTTTTCAAAAGTTGGTGATGGCTGTCCTTTCAAATCGTCAAACTGACTAGCCATAGCTTTTTGTTGTTGATACATACCTAAAAGACCTTCTTGCATTTTGCTAAAGCTATCTTTTTCATTGGCTGCTACGGTAGAATCTATATTCTTAGAGCTATCTAATAATTCTGTAAAACTATCATGAACACTCGCTACTTTTGTTTTAAAAGTTTCTTCATCTAAATCCAATAAATCTGGTGTTAATTCTTTTTCTTGAATTAATGCTTTTTTTGCTAAATAGCTACTAGTTTCAGATCCTTTACCAGCATAATTAATAGACTTATTAAATTCTTTAGCATCTAAAGATATTTTTATATCTGCATCATTTTCAAGAAATAAATTAGTGTAAGATGTTCCATCGAAAAGGTTATAAATTCCAGCTTCTACTTTTAAAGTATCTTTAAATGTACCGTCTTCGCTAACTTTTATAGTTTTTGTAAAACCAGCTCTAGTTCTAATTACTAAAGAGTCACTGTTTTTATTAGTGATTGTTCCTGAAAGGGTTGCGTAATCTTTAGGTTCTTCTTTACAAGCAATAACAGCTATTGCCATGGTTAAAAAAAGTAATTTTTTCATGTGTTCGTTCTATTTTTAGTCACATGTAACCTTTGATAATCAAAATAATCACTGAAGTTTTTAGTGATGATTTTAATTATGTCGGTTTCATCATTATTATTTAATTATCAGCCAAAAATAATCAAATGATTAGCTTTTGTGGTCAATTTTGGATTATTATTAACATTTAGAAGGGATTGGGCTGTAGAAATAACAATATAGTTCGCTTTTTTAAGTCATTAATATTAAGAGTTTTACGGTCATTTTCTTTATGGTGTTTATATATTCATTTGATAAGTGAATATCCTTTTTGATAGTAATATCAAGGAATAGGAGGGGAATTGACTATTCTTTTTTAGTATAAAAACACTTCATCGGATAAAAGTTGTGGCTCATCTAAAAATTTATGAAATATTTAAGAAATACAGTCAATAATCTAAAAAAATACACGGATAATCTAAAAGTTGAAATTCCCCTTTTTTAAGCACACATAATTTCTCTACATTTGATATACCCTCTTTTCTACGTATTATTTTTTCTTACTTATTTTATTATTAAGAGCATATTTGATTAATAGCAAATTAAAGATGCCCTCGTCTTACCAAAATTTAACAACGTTTTTTGTTCAGTTAACCGCTGAATAAAGAATATGTTGTAAATCTTATTTATGTAACATGGTGTTTTAATTAATTAAACAAAATGTTATGTTAATGTACAATTTTACCCAAAAAACAAAGAGTACTTCCTCTTTAAATTTGATTTCATGCTGCCTTAGTTTATTAAGAAAGCAATTTAAGAGTATAACTGGTTTGATAGTGGTTATGCTTTTTTTATTATCAGGTATAAACTTAAATGCTCAAGCTGGGATACCATGTATTGATGGAAACTCTGAAGAATGGCAAGGTTTAGCAGTAACGGGGGCTCCTTCATTTGAGCTTAGACATGACGTATTTACTGGTAATGCGGATGATATTTTTACTGGGGGTAAAGATTTTAAAAGTTGGGGGCAAGTTTCTCCTACACCAGATTACAGTAATTGGACGTATAGTCCAATGCAAGCTAAGAGTGATATTATGAATGCCGCAGCTGTTATATATACAGGTATAACAGGAGCACCAATTTGTAATGCCACTCCACCGTTTAATTCCTACGATGATACGCATACCTACCTGTTTTTTGCAGGAGATAGAGAAAGTAATAACGGAACGGGGTATATCGGTTTTTGGTTCTTGTTAAATGGTTCTGGCTCTGTTGATGAAGGAAAAGATAAATATTTTACTCCTGACCATTTTACCAATTTTGGAGAACAAATACCAGGTGAACCAGCGGGAACATTGTATGATGCTGATTCTAGTATAGGTGATCTCTTAGTATTGGCAGATTTTACTGGTGGTGGGCGAAATGCAGCCATTACTGTACTTAAATGGGTAGGACCTGGTAATGGAGATAAAGGTAATAACAATTCTTTAGTTGAAGTTGGTACTGATTCTCAGGTAGGACAAAATAATGATGGTCCTACTGCTGTACCTTCTAATTTTATTGTACCAGCTGGACAAATTGAATATGACACCAACGAATTTTACGAGGGTGTTATAGACATAACAGATGTATTTGATTTACAAAATAACCCAGATATCATTTGTGGAGCATCGTGGATGCTAGAAACTAGATCCTCAGCTGAAATCACAGCAGATTCAAAAGATTTTGTTGGTGGTAGTTTTAATTTACCCCCTATTGTTGATGTTAGTGATGCTTCAGTTTGTGTGGGGGGCTCAGCAAGTTTAACAGCTACAGTAACTCGAATTATTAATGGTGAAAATGTGGTTATTGCAAATCCAGAAATTGAAGGATATACTTTTGATTGGTCAGGTCCGGGAGGATTTACAGCTAATACAGCAACTATAACTTTTGATCCTGCACAATTGAGTGATGATGGAGTTTATACAGTAATGGTAACAAGTCCTACGGGATGTCCGCCAGCAGATGGGGATCAAAGTGGTACGCTTACTGTAAATGACTTACCAACTGTTACGGCAGACAATGAAGAATTAGCATGTACAGATACAATGATACAGTTAACTGGATCACCTTTAGGTGGTACATGGAGTGGAAATCATGTAAGCGGAGCAGGTGTTTTTGATGCTACTGGATTAACACCAGGAGACTATACTGTTACTTATACTTATACGGATGGTAATGGATGCACGAATAGTGCGGAAGCTACTGTTAAAGTTAATATAGCACCTGATTTAACAGTTTCTTGTCCGGATGATGTTAGTGTAGATTGTACAGATGATATAAGTGGAGATTTTACCGCTTGGCTTGGAGGCTTTTCCTCAAATGGTGGAGCTGGGACAGTTACCGAGACATATAATGTTAACGGAGTTGATACTCCTTTAAATCAAATAATTGCACCAACAGATATTTGTAATGGTGTTGTTATTACTATAATTTATACTGCATCTGACGAATGTGAACAAGAAGAGCAATGTAGTTCATCATTTACTCTGGAAGCAGATACAGAGGCGCCAACAGCTAGTGTTCCAGCTTCGGAAACAGTGGACTGTGGAAATATACCTCTTCCAGATCCTTCTGTTGTCTTAGATGAGGCCGACAATTGTGGGACTCCTTCGGTTGAACATATTAGTGATTCTGAGGATCCAGGAGCTTGTGGCGGATCAATTACCAGAACTTACAGAGTTACAGATTCATGTGGTCACTTTATTGACGTTCAACAAACAATCAATGTAAATCCAGCACCAAAGGCAGAGTTTGATCCAGCACCAGCTGAAGAG
>NZ_VRKQ01000014.1 GCF_008056315.1 Seonamhaeicola maritimus
AAAGTGTATAGGCAAATGGATTTTGGATCGCTTTGGGGAGGCTTATCCTATAGAACAAGTTTAGATGGAGCTGAGTTTATTACAAATTCGGGAGCTTTAGATAGCCAAAAATTACAACAAATAACACCAATTGTAGGAGTTAATTATAAAAACTTAATGTTTGCTTATACCTATACGTATCAGTCTAATTCTGTAGTTTTTACTAATGGTGGATTTCATCAATTTACCTTAGGTTATAATTTTGGCTGTAGACGTGCACGCTATGATTGTAACTGTCCTGCAGTGAATTATTAAAATAAATCCAAAACTCGCTCTAAAGCCATTCCTCTGGAACCTTTAATTAGAAGTGTAGAGTTGACAATTTGAGAAATATCGAAATTAATTTTAAAAACATCAAATGACTTGAATTTTAATGCTTTAGAAGCATTTATACTTGTCTTAAAAAAGTTTTCTCCAACAAAAAGTAATTGGTCAATGTTTAGAGAAGTTGCTAAGTCAACAATATTTTGATGTTCAACCTCGGCGTCATTACCTAGTTCAAACATGTCACCCAAAATGGCAATTTTACTACCAGCTTGTTTTTCAAAATTCAATAAGGCGGCTTTCATACTGGTTGGGTTTGCATTGTAAGCATCTAAGATGATTTTGTTGTTTCCCTTATTGATGATTTGAGACCGGTTGTTGGTAGGGGTATAGGTTTCAATGGCTGTTTTAATAGCTGGGTCATTAACTTTAAAATAGTTGCCTATTGCTATGGCAGCTGCTATATTGCTGAAGTTGTACGTGCCTATAAGATTGCTTTCTATAATTAAGTTATTGTAACTAACTTTAACATAGGGTTGCGCATTAATTAAGGAAATGGAAACATCAGACTGGTTATTTCCAAAACTAAACGTTTGAGCGTTATTAGTTTTCTCAACTTGAATATGGTCATCAGCATTTATAAAAATGATTTTATGATTTGTCATGAGATGTGCGTACATTTCACTTTTCCCCTTAATAACACCTTCTATACCACCAAAACCTTCTAAATGCGCTTTGCCAAAATTGGTGATATAGCCATAGTCTGGTTTGGCAATATCACACAAAAACTCAATTTCCTTTAAATGATTAGCACCCATCTCAATAATACCAATTTCAGTATCGGTATTCATAGAAAGGAGTGTTAAAGGTACGCCAATATGGTTGTTTAAATTCCCAATAGTTGCAGTAGTTCTAAATTTTTGGCGTAATACTACATTAATAAGTTCTTTGGTAGTTGTTTTACCATTACTACCAGTAAGTGCAATAATGGGAATATTTAAATAAACTTTATGAAAGGATGCTAAGTTTTGAAGGCTTTCAAGAACATTTTCCACTAAAATGATATTAGGTTGTGTGGCAAATTTAGCTTCATCAACAAGGGCATATTTGGCGCCCTTTTCAATAGCTTGTTCTGCATATTTATTGCCATTAAAGTTATCACCTTTAAGAGCAAAAAACATATCACCTAATTTAATTTTTCTGGTATCTGTATTAACGGAGTTACAATCTAAATACAGGTTATGTAGCTGTTTAATTTTCACAAGTTAAAATATACTAATGTTTGTTTTGTAAAATAAATGTATAAAAAAAGTCCTAACAGCAAGGTCAGGACTTCTTTTAATTTATTAAGAAATAAATTTTAATTCTTAGTCTTATGTTTTCTTTGGGTTTTAGAACCAACTCTAGACATGGCACATCTAAAGCCGATATAGTCAGTAGCCATATCTTCTGGATAGTATCTTCTTTGAGCAGGGTCTAACCAATACTCTCTATCTTTCCAAGAACCACCTTTATAAACTCTCACTTTATCATTAATTAAAGACGTTCTGTTGTTATTCTGATCATATTCTCTAAGTAAATTACCTAAAGAATCTCTTTCAACGGTATGTTGTGGAGAGTTATACATTTTTTTAGTATGAGAATTTTCTGCCTCTTCTTCATCATCTCCAAAATTTTCAAAGTATCTTGAAGAACGTCTGTCTCCATCTCTAAAATTTATGTGATTACTTTTATCAAAGTTTGTACGTAAATAGGTCTCGTTATCATCAACCTTCACCTGTAAAATTTCTCCAGGTAAGTTTCTTGCAATTAATTTTCCAGTTGATAGAGTGTCATACACTATATCTTCAGTGGTAACTACTTTTACAGTACCATCTTCATCAATAGAGTTTTTAGTATATACATTACCTCTATAATAGTTAAAATCATTAAATTCATCATCTACTATAGGACGATATACATCTGCCACCCATTCTGCAACATTTCCTGCCATATCATATAAACCATAATCATTCGGATCATATGATTTTACTTCATTAGTGATATCGGCTCCATCATCAGACCAACCTGCAATACCTCCATAATCACCTTTTCCTTGTTTGAAGTTAGCCATTTGATCACCTCTAATTCTACGTTTTCCGGCACGGGTATATTGTCCGTCCCATGGATATTTCTTTCTACCTCTATAGATATTGTAACTTCTTACTTCACTTAATCCTAATGCTGCATATTCCCATTCAGCTTCAGTTGGTAGTCTATACTTTAAAGGAAGTATTCCTGATTCTCTTTTGGCATAAATATTAATGGGGTTACCATCAGCATCTAATTGAGCATTTCTTGTGTTTCTTCCTCCGTCTGGGTTTATCACTTCTTCATTGCCGCCATAAGTCATGGTTGGAGCATTGATATAAGTATCTATATTAAAAGTGGCATCAGCAGAAACATCAGTTAAATGCGACCCTCTTTTAGCGTATCCAGCTTTTTGTAATGACATTTCACCAACACGGTCTGATCTCCAATTGGCAAATTCTACAGCTTGAATCCAACTAACTCCAACTACTGGGTAGTCAGCATATCCAGGGTGACGTAAGTAGTTTTCAGTCATTATTTCGTTAAAACCTAAGCGGTTTCTCCAAACTAAGGTGTCTGGTAAGGCACCATGATAAATGGCTCTGAAGTTTTCGTCTGTAGGAGGGTATACTCTCTTTATCCAATCTAAATACTCTAGGTACATAACATTAGTAACCTCAGTTTCATCCATGTAAAATGATTGAACATGTTGTTGGTTAGGAGTATTGTTCCAATCTTTCATAACGTCGTCTTGAACTTTACCTTTAGTAAATGTTCCGCCTTCAATGAAGACCAAACCTGGAGAGGTTTCTTGTTCTTCAAAACTTGTGTTATATTGAAAACCGCCTTCTCTATCGTTAATTTGCCATCCGGTAGCTCTGGAACTATTTTTAGAACTCGTGGACTTTTTACAGCTGAAAACTGTTAAAGACAATGCTAATATTAACACAGTTCTAAACGTTATTACTTTTTTCATATCCATATCTTTAAGTAAGCTAATAATATTTTTGGTGCTGCAATATAAGAATTAAACCCAATAACGCAAGCTATTTTTTACATTTTAACCAAAAAAAAGTGTATTTCACCCTATTTTTGATGCGTTTTATCGATGATTTTACTGTTTTTCGCTTATGTATTGTGTTGTAATAACGTACATTTTACCAAATTATTATTGTATTTTTGGAGCAGTTTTAGAAATTGTTATTTTTTTAAATAATAACACCGTTTTAATGGCGTTATTCTACCAATGAAAAAGAAATTTATACTCATTTTTTTATTTGTAACCCTTGTTGGGTTTTCTCAACAAAAAACATTTAGAATAGTCTGGGGAGATGCCCAAACTATTTCTGGGGCAAATTTTAAGTTTGAAATTCCTTCCTTCAATAAGGAGTACTTTACTTATAGTTTTGTGGATGGGTTATTGTTTACAGATCAGTGGACTTCTAATAATGCGATTAATGAAGGTTCTGTTGTTTTAAGTAATGTCTCTTATGCAACTATGTCAAAAAGGGAATTAGCAGACCTTGACTTAACTACAATTCCTTCTGAAATAAAGTTTTCGTTAAAAAACTCAATAGCTAGAAATAAACAATATGCGTATTTTCAGATGTCGCCTATAATAAGAGATGCTAATGGTGGTTTTAAAAAGGTAATTGCTTTTCAAATAAACTATAATACATCTGGAAATAATAAGGAAGTTACGTCGGGTAAAGGTTTTGGGAGCTCTAAAGTTATTTCAAACTCTGTACTTGCGTCTGGTGATTGGTATCGGTTTTATGTTGATACTACTGGTGTTTTTAAATTATCGAAAAGCTTTTTACAGCGTTTAGGGGTAAGTGTAAATAGCGTTGACCCTAGAAATATTAAATTGTATGGTAATGGGGGGCGAATGATACCTTATTCAAATGCAGAGCCATATCCTTTTGATATTGTTGAAAATGCCATAAAGTTTATTGGAGAAGAAGATGGTGTTTTTAACAATGAAGATTATATTTTGTTTTATGCCCAAGGCCCAAAGGAATATAATCAAGAGAGTAATACTAATATTAATTGTTATACGGACAAAACTTATTATTTCATTAATGTAGGCTCCGGGCAAGGTAAGCGCATTCAATCTTTTTCGCAGCCCACTGGTGGAATAGATGTAATTATTGATTCATACCATGATTATCAATTTCATGAAAAAGATGAACATAATATAGCGTTTTTAGGAAGACGATGGTTTGGTGATAGGTTTAATGTAGATAATAAGAAAACATTTGAATTTGATTTTGCAGATTTAGTGACATCAGAACCAATTGCATTAAGAGTATATGTAGCTGCAGCTAGCGCTACAGTAACTTCAATGGGAGTTAGTGTAAATGGAAGTGCCGTTGCTAATTTGAATATTTCAGCTTCATCTTCACCTACTTTGGCCAACGAGGCGTCTTTTAACGGTAATGTTAATGCAAGTTCTGCTAATATTGAAGTTGCATTAGAATTTAATAATCAAGGAAACCCAAGTGCATTGGCTTATTTGGATTATATCTCTATTGAAGCTAAAAGAGGTTTGAGATTCAAGGGAAACCAGTTTCAGTTTAAAAATAATGATGTGGTTTCAGTATCTGGCATTGGTCAATATAATATAACCGATGCTTCGGGTATATCAGAAATTTGGGATGTGACAGATATTTATAATGTAACAAATTTTGTAAATGAAGAATCAAGCTCTATTCTTAGTTTTACTTCAACATTAGGAAGTTTGAAAACATATGTAGCGGTATCTCCACAAGATTATTATGAGCCCAAATTCGATTCTGGAACCAGAATCATAAATCAAAATATCAAAGGAACCATTTTTCAGAGCAATTCGGGTACCTTTCAAGATATTGATTACCTAATTGTTTCTCCTAATAACATGCTCAATGAAGCTGAAAGGTTGGCAGAAATTAATAGACATCAGTATAATTTGAATGTGAAGGTAGTTGGTTTAGATGAAATTTATAATGAATTCAGTACAGGAAATCAAGATGTAGGTGCCATAAGAAATTTAGTGAAATATATTTACGAAAATGCCAGTGCCCCTGAGAACAGATTAAATTACCTATGTTTATTTGGTGATGGTTCTTTTGATTATAAAGATAGAATTCCCAATAACACGAATATAGTTCCCTCATGGCACTCTTATAACAGTTTTAATCTTACCAGTTCTTTTGTGTCTGATGATTTTTATGGTATGATGGATGATAATGAAGGAACTATGTCTTCAAGTGATAAATTGGATATTGCTGTAGGGCGAATTCTTGCTGATACACCTCAACGAGCTAAGGAAATGGTTGATAAAATAGCGTCATACTATGTAAAAGAAGCATTTGGAAGCTGGAGAAATAATTTTGTCGTGGTTTCTGATGATGTTGATAAAGATTGGGAAGGACTGTTGCAAGAAACTACAGATAATATTGGGAATTTAGTGACCCTAGAAAAACCGTTCGTAAATGTTGTGAAAATTCATAGTGATGCTTTTCAACAAGAGTCTTCAGCTGGTGGAGATAGATACCCTCAAGTAACCAATGAGTTTGTTAATGCTGTTGATAATGGGGCGTTAGTTGTTAATTATTTTGGGCATGGAGGAGAAGATGGTCTAGCAGAGGAACGAATTTTGGTTAAACCTGATGTAAATGGGTTTCGTAATTTTTGTAAACTAAATTGTTTTGTAACAGTAACTTGTGAGTTTACAAAGTTTGATAATCCCTTTAGGGAAACGGCAGGTGAATTTACGTATTGGAATAAACAGGCTGGAGCCATTGGCTTGATTACTACTACCAGACAAATTTTTGTGAGTTTTGCCATTAACTTTAATAACGTTCTAGGACAATATCTGTTTTCATACAGTGATAATGATACCTATTCGGATTATGAATATCCATCTATGGCAGAATCTTTAAGATTGGCTAAAAATGATCCCTCTATTTCAAATGTAAGTCAAAGGCGATTGATTTTTTTTATTGGTGATCCGGCTATGAAATTGGCGTTTCCAAAACCCAATATTCGTTTAACACAAATTAATGATGTTCCAATTCAGCAATCTACAGACACATTAAAAGCCTTAAGTAGAGTAAAGTTGACTGGTGAAGTGACTGATCTTTCAGGTAATATACTAACGGATTATAATGGAATACTATCTACAACTATTTACGATAAACCTATAGATAGACAAACGCTTGCAAATGATGGAACCCGTTTAAATGGTGAGCTTGTTAAACTTGATTTTACGACACTAGGAGAAATTATCTTCAGAGGACAGGCATCAGTGACCGGTGGTACGTTCGAGTTTGATTTTGTAGTCCCTAAGGATATTGGTATACCTGTAGGTTTTGGTAGGGTAAGTTTTTATTCAAAAAATGAAGCTTTAACTCAAGACCAAACAGGCGCAAATATTAATACAGTTAGAATTGGTGGTTTAAATGAAAATGCCGAAGAAGATAATATTGGCCCCGTTATATCGCTTTATATGAATGATGAAAACTTTGTTTCAGGTGGAATAACTAATGAGGCTCCCACCTTATTAGCAAAATTGGAAGATGCAAATGGTATTAATACGGCAAGTGGCATAGGGCATGATATAGTAGCAATAATTGATGGAGATGAAACTAATCCAATCATCCTTAATGATTATTATCAAACTGAGGTTGATGATTATCAAAAAGGTGTGGTTAGTTTTCCTTTTAGAGATTTAGAGCCTGGTCTTCACACTTTAACCTTAAAAGCCTGGGATGTATATAATAATTCATCAATTGCTGAAATTCAGTTCGTTGTGCATGATAAAGACCAAGAATTGGTTATAAATAACGTGCTTAATTATCCGAATCCTTTTGTAAATTATACAGAATTTTGGTTTAATCACAATAGTTCTGAGCCTTTAGACGTTTCTATACAGATATTCACGGTTTCCGGAAAGTTAGTAAGAACCCTTAATGGGCAAACATCTGGTGGTATTAAATCTACAAGTTCATTATCTAGGGATTTAGTATGGGACGGAAGAGACGATTTTGGAGATAAAATAGGTAAGGGTGTATACATTTATAAATTGATTGTATATTCTAACTTATTGAATAGAAAAGTTGAAAAAGTAGAAAAGCTTGTAATACTTTAGTCTGACAGGATTATAATGTTTGTAATCGATAATTTTGGTAGGTTAAAGAATTAAAAGTTAAGTTGTAAAATAAAAATTATATTTGCTAAGTAAATTTGATATATGAAGACTAAAATATTGTTATTAATAGCATTTGTGTTTGTGTTAAAAATGAATGCTCAAACCACAATTATTGAACCTAATTCAAATGATTCGAGAGTAATTACCACTGGTATCCCTTTTGTGTTAATAGCAGCAGATGCCAGAGCTGCGGGTATGGGTGATATGGGAGTGGCAACATCTGTTGATGCTTTCTCTCAACAATGGAACTCTTCTAAATATGCTTTTTCCGAGACTAAATCTGGGATTGCTGTTAGTTACACGCCTTATTTAAGTAAGTTAGTCAATGATATATTTTTAGGTAATGTCACTTACTTTAATCGTATTGATGAGCGCAGTGCTTTTGCAGCCAGTTTAAAATATTTTTCGCTTGGAGATATAGAATTTGTCCCTGATGAATTTGCTACACCATTAATTCAGAGACCTAACGAACTTACAATTGATGCCTCATATGCGTTGAAATTGTCAGATCAATTCGCTATGTCTGTTGCTATGCGTTATTTGAGGTCGGACTTAAGATTAGATGGTGTTGATGGAGATGCTACACCTGCTAGTACTTTTGGGGTTGATATTTCGGGATATTATCAAAGTGAAGAGGAGGCCTATTCTGATTTTAATGGACGTTGGAGAATGGGGTTTGCACTGCAAAATGTTGGGCCTAAATTCAAATATGACGAAGGGGGACAAGAAAATTTTCAACCAACTAATTTGCGATTAGGTACCGGGTTTGATTTTATTTTTGATGATTATAACAAAATAGGAGTAACTTTAGAGGTTGCAAAGTTGCTGGTGCCAACACCTCCAATTTTAGGAACTGAGTTTGAAGACTTGAACGACAATGGTACATATGAGCCTGGGGAGGATAACTTAATTGCACGTAATGTTATTTATCAAGGTCAATCTCAAGATGTAAGTTTCTTATCGGGTATGTTCCAATCATTCGGAGATGCCCCAGGAGGTTTCAGTGAAGAGTTAAAAGAGTTTACTTGGTCATTAGGAGCGGAATATGTATATGAAGACTCTTTTGCTTTTAGGGCTGGTTATTTTAATGAGGCAGAAGAAAAAGGAGCAAGAAAGTTCTTAGCTCTAGGAGCTGGTTTTAAGGCTAATGTGGTTAATATAGATTTATCATATTTATTCTCAGCATCGAAAGTGCAAAGTCCTTTAGAAAATACCCTACGTTTCTCACTAACATTTAACATTGGAGAAGGTGAGTATCAAGAATACTAGTAGGAAATTTTAAATAATGATATTAATAAACTATTGTCTTAGACAATAGTTTTTTTGTCTAAAAATGTTTCATAACTTTAGAGTAATATGAAAGAAGTAAAAATTGAAACTACAATTTTCGTTTATGAAAATTTAGCTAGCCTTCCAGCAGACATTTCTTTTTTAATGCAAAAAGCTATTGAGGCTAGGAAAAGGGCCTATGCGCCTTATTCAAATTTTCAAGTAGGAGCTGCTTTACTTTTAGATAATGACGAAATAATTACGGGTAATAATCAAGAAAATGCATCTTATCCCTCTGGTTTGTGTGCAGAAAGAACAGCTATTTATTATGCTGGCTCTCAATTTCCAAACGCTAAAATTATTAAAATGGCTATTACCGCAGGTTCAAATAATAAATTAACAAATAAACCCATTCCTCCTTGTGGTGCGTGTAGACAAGCCATTGCTGAATATGAGATTAAACAAGAATCTCCCATTGAAATTTATTTTATGGGTGAAACTGGTAAAGTAGCTAAATCTAATTCACTGGCTAATTTGTTGCCTTTGGTTTTTGATAAATCTGTGTTATAGCTTTTAGGGAAATTCATAATATACAGGCTTAAAGTTTAGCCTTAATTTTTAATCCCATATAAAACGTCTTAAAAAATTATTAAATAAGCAATATCAGAGGTTTAGAGAGTAATTTTTGATATTTTTTTTCACTTTAATAAAATTAGGTTTTTGCAATAAAGCTCAAAGTATTACTTTTGTAATCCGCTTAATTAAAACCTTATATTGGTCGATGCAAAAAATCACTAAAGAAACATACCTGAAGTGGTATGAGGATATGCTGTTTTGGAGAAAGTTTGAAGACAAACTTGCAGCAGTTTATATACAACAAAAAGTTAGAGGATTTCTACATTTATATAACGGTCAAGAAGCTGTGTTAGCTGGTGCTTTGCATGCTATGGATTTGACCAAAGATAAAATGATAACAGCCTATAGAAATCACGTACAGCCAATTGGTATGGGGGAAGACCCTAAGCGTGTAATGGCAGAGTTATATGGTAAAGTAACCGGTACCTCTAAGGGTATGGGTGGTTCTATGCATATATTTTCTAAAGAACACCGTTTTTATGGAGGTCACGGTATTGTTGGTGGTCAGATTCCATTAGGAGCAGGAATTGCTTTTGGTGATAAGTACCATGGAAGCGATGCTGTAACCCTTTGTTGTTTTGGTGATGGAGCTGCAAGACAGGGATCACTTCACGAAACATTTAACTTGGCAATGCTTTGGAATATTCCTGTTGTTTTTGTTTGTGAAAATAATGGCTATGCTATGGGAACATCTGTTGAGCGTACTGCAAACCACGATGATATTTGGAAATTAGGTTTAGGCTATGAAATGCCTTCTGCTCCGGTTGATGGAATGAATCCGGTAAAAGTAGCTGAAGCTTTTGATGAAGCTATTCAGAGAGCAAGAAAAGGTGGCGGACCATCATTTTTAGAATTAAAAACTTACCGTTATAGAGGACATTCAATGAGTGATGCTCAACATTATAGGACTAAAGATGAGGTTGAAGAGTATAAGAAAATAGATCCTATTACTCAAGTGAAAGACGTAATTCTTGAAAAGAAGTACGCTACGGAAGATGAGATTAAAGCAATTGACAAGGCTGTAAAAGAAAAGGTTGCAGAATGTGAAAAATTTGCAGAAGAATCTCCATTCCCTGAAGTACAACAATTATATGATATGGTGTACGAACAAGAAGATTATCCATTTATACAACACAAAATATAGACTATGGCAATAGTAGTAAATATGCCGCGATTAAGTGATACCATGGAAGAAGGTACGGTTGCGGCTTGGTTAAAAAAAGTTGGAGATAAGATTGAAGAAGGTGACATTTTAGCTGAAATTGAAACGGATAAAGCCACTATGGAGTTTGAGTCTTTCAATGAAGGGACTTTACTTCATATAGGTGTACAGGAAGGAGAGACCACTAAAGTAGATGAGCTTTTGGCTGTAATAGGAGAAGAAGGAGAAGATATTTCAGCGATATTAAACGGAGGAGGGACACCTGATTCTGAGACTAAAGAAGAAGTTCCTGCTACTGCAGAATCTAATGATGCTGCTCCTGTTGTTGAAGAAAAGCAAGAAGAAGCTGCTAAGGTTGATTTGCCTGAAGGTGTTATAGTTGTTACTATGCCACGTTTAAGTGATACCATGGAAGAAGGAACCGTAGCACTTTGGATTAAGAAAGTAGGTGATGCTGTTGAAGAAGGTGATATTTTAGCGGAAATTGAAACAGATAAAGCTACTATGGAGTTTGAATCGTTCCAGTCAGGAACCTTACTTCATATTGGTTTACAAGAAGGTGAATCTGCTAGGGTAGATGAGCTTTTAGCTATTATTGGGCCTGCAGGAACAGATGTTTCAGCGGTGGCTGCCAACTTCAAAGTGGTTGCCAGTGCAGAGGCTCCTAAAGCAGAAGATCCTAAAGTTGAGACTCCTAAGGCAGAAGCACCAAAAGCTGAGCCTAAAAAAGAAGCTAAACCAAAAAAGCCAGTTAAAGGAGAAAGAGTATTTGTATCTCCATTAGCTAAGAAAATGGCTGAAGAAAGAGGTATTAATTTATCTCATATTACTGGTACAGGTGAGAACGGACGTATTGTTAAATTTGATATAGAAAATTTTGTTCCTGGTTCTGGAGCTGGTACTGTTGGTAAATTTGTCCCAACAGGTCAAGAAGATTTTGAAGATATTCCAAATTCTCAAATGCGTAAGGCTATAGCAAGATCATTAACCAAATCTAAATTCTCTGCACCTCATTACTACTTAGCGGTTGAATTTGATATGGATAATGCTATTACTTTCCGTAAGCAATTTAACTCCATTCCTGATACTAAAATATCATTTAATGATATGGTAGTGAAAGCATGTGCTTTAGCTTTAAAAGAGCATCCTCAAGTAAACTCTCAGTGGTTTGATGATAAAATGCGCTTAAACAATCATGTACATATTGGTGTAGCTGTTGCCGTACCAGATGGATTAGTGGTTCCTGTAGTGCGTTTTACAAACGAACAATCTCTACCACAAATTGGTGCTGAGGTTAAAGAATTAGCTGGAAAGGCAAGAAACAAAAAATTAACACCAGATGAAATGTCTGGTAGCACATTTACAGTTTCAAATTTAGGTATGTTTGGAATAGATTATTTTACATCAATTATCAATCAACCAAATTCAGCTATCCTTTCGGTTGGAGCTATTGTTCAAAAACCGGTTGTTAAAGAAGGTCAGATTGTAGTTGGTAATACCATGAAGTTGACCTTAGCTTGTGATCACAGAACAGTTGACGGGGCAACAGGTGCTCAATTCCTTCAAACATTAAAAGGATATATTGAAAATCCAGTAACTATGTTAGTTTAACAAATATTTCGCTTTGCGAAAATCAAAATAATTAAAAACCTGTTTCATTTGAAACAGGTTTTTTTTATGTGTGTTGTTGAAGATATTTTGATGGTAAAATGTCAAACTTGTCTTTAAAGCATTTACTAAAATGTCCCGCATTTGCAAAACCAGTCTGTTTAGCCACGTCCATTATTTTTCCTTTTCTAAAATGCATTAAATGCATGGCTTTGTTTAAGCGATAATTTCTGATAAAACTGCTTAAAGGCATTCCTGTTAAAGACATCATTTTCCTATATACTTGCGATTTTGAATAACCTAGTGGAATTGAAACATCATCTAAACAGAAAGTTGGATTATTCCATATAGTCTCTATATAATCCATTGTCTTCGTTAGGAAGGAAGACTCTGAAGCTTTTAAGGTTCTGAAATGGTCTTTATTGATAAAGGCATTTTTGTTCTCTTTTTGATAGTCTTCTTTAACACTTGCTTCAATCACAATTTGATCTTTCACTATTTCACACATTCTTGTTGCTAAAGTGATCCCATTACCATTCCCTGTTTCAGTCGCAATGCCAATTTTTAAGCGTCTTATTGACTTATCAAATTTTGGGGTTATATACTTAAAATTATATTGAAGTTTTATAGCACATAAAATAGTATCTGTTACTTGGTTAAATGAAACTTTGTAGGTATTGTCATTATGATTAATAACTTCACCATTAAACTTACTCAATACTTTAGAAATGCCATTATGAAGTTTCTGGGTAAATAAATTGAATTGATTTGCCTCCAGTCTGTGTAAATAATCACTGGTTTCAATAACCATGATATATGTAGCTTGTAAGTTCATAGTATATACTTTCAAGGCACTTCTACAATTTAATGATTTTTAAGGAATTAGGAAAGTGTTTTCAGCATGGTTTTGTCAAAGTCATAAATAATTAAGTGTTAAAGCTGTTTTAAATGAAACAGGTTTTTTTATCTTTAAAATTTTAAGAATAAGATTCATGTATAAAACATTATTATTAGTACTTACGGTTTTATTAACAACTTGTGTAAAACCAAAATCTAATCAATCAAGTAACAATGACTCAGGTGCTTCAGAAACTTCAGTTCCATCTCAAAATATTAGTTCAAAAGAAAAAGAAATAACTTTAGAGGAGAGTATAAAATCTAGTATGGAGTATTTAGCTTCGGACGAATTAGAAGGCAGAAGTACAGGTACAAATGGAATAGAAAAAGCAGCAATTTTTATCGAGGCTTTCTTCAAAAAGAATGACGTGAAACCGTATTTTACTACGTATAGAGATAGCTTTAAAATTAAAAAAATAGTTGGATATAATGTGGTGGGATTGGTAGAAGGTAATGACCCAAAACTTAAGGATGAATATGTGATTCTTGGGGCTCATTATGACCATATAGAGTTTCAAAAAGCAATAAATGGAGATTCAATAGCAAATGGAGCAAATGATGATGCCTCTGGAACAGTTGCTGTTATGGAATGGGCAAAACATTTTGCGAAAAGTAAAAGCAACAAACGCAGTATATTGTTTACCCTTTATGCTGCAGAAGAAATGGGATTAAAGGGGTCTCAGAATTTGGCGAAAAGGTTGAAAAAAGAAAAGCTAAATCTGTATACAATGATTAATTTTGAAATGATTGGTGTGCCTCGGGCAAAGGATCAAATAATGGCTTATGTAACTGGTTATGAAAAATCCAATATTTCGGAAATGTTTAACGAATATGCAGGTTCAGAAATTGTTGGTTTTTTTTCAGATGCAAAAGCTTATAGTTTGTTTATGAGATCTGATAACTATCCGTTTTATCAACAGTTTGGAATTCCGGCTCATGCTATTTCCACATTTGATTTTACAAACTTTGATTATTATCATCATGTTGATGATGAGGTAGATAAATTGGATTATACTCATATGACTAATTTTATAAATAGTATGATTCCTGCTATTGAAGGAATGACTATTAGTGAATCCAAAGAAATTAAAATGAATAATGACAAGTAAAAACATCATAATTACAGGAACCAGCAGAGGGATTGGTTTTGAATTGGTAAAACTTTTTTCAGGTACTGGACATAATGTATTGGCATTATCTAGAAATGAAAAACCTATATCTAATTTAGGCTTAAATAATGTAACCACTTTTTCTTTCGATTTGAATAATCCCTTAGATTATAAACGTGTTGAAACTTTTATAGAACTAAAGTTTAAAAAAGTTGATGTTTTAGTCAACAATGCGGGGACACTTTTAAATAAACCTTTTTCACAAACCAATATTAAAGATTTTGAACAAGTTTATAGAACCAATGTCTTTGGTGTTTCTGAAATGATTAGAACTTGTTTGCCATTTATGAAAAAAGAAAGCCATGTAGTGACAATTAGTTCTATGGGAGGCGTACAGGGAAGTATGAAGTTTCCAGGTTTGTCGGCGTATAGTTCTAGTAAAGCCGCTGTAATTACATTAACTGAATTACTTGCAGAGGAGTATAAAGAAACTGGTCCAAGTTTTAATGTGTTAGCATTAGGAGCTGTTCAAACCGAAATGTTAGAAGAAGCGTTTCCAGGTTATCAAGCTCCAATAACTGCTTTAGAAATGGCACAATATATTTATGATTTTTCGCTAACTGGCAACAAATATTATAACGGTAAATTGCTACAAGTTTCTAATTCTACTCCTTAAATTATGAGCAAATACAAGTGTGTCATCTTTGATTGCGATGGTGTTTTAATTGACAGCGAATCTATTGCTATAGGAGTATTGGTTGATATGGCCAATGAATTGGGAGCCAATATGAACTTTAAGGAATCTTTGATTAATCTAAAGGGAAAGTCTTTAAACTCCTGTATGGAGCTTATTTCGAACTTAGTAGGTAAACCATTGTCCGACGATTTCGAACAAAAGTATCGAGCTAATACCTTTGAAACTTTTAAAAAGGAAATTAAACCTATAAAAGGTATTAAAGAAGTTCTCGATAATATTGATTTACCATTTTGTGTAGCTTCTAGTGGACCAGAAAATAAAATTAGGCTCAATTTAGGAGTAACTGGTTTACTGCCATATTTTGGTGACAAAATTTTTAGTTGCTACCAAATCCAAAAATGGAAACCAGACCCGGATATCTTTCTTTGGGCCGCCAAAGAAATGGGATTTAGTCCCAGTGAATGTTTGGTAGTTGAAGATAGTGTTTCCGGTGTAAAAGCTGCCAAGACAGGTGGTTTTGATGTATTTGGCTATACGGAACATGATTATAAAGATGAATTAAAACAGTATGCTACCAAAACATTTAGTTCTATGGATAGCCTATTAAAAATAATTTGACATTTAAGGTTTCGTTTAATACAAAGATTAGCGGTATTTTAGCAGAAATGCATAGCCTACTTCAAACTTATATTCCAGAATTTGCTATCACTAAGGTTTTAGAACTTTTAGAGCATGATAGTTTGGTTGTTAAATTAAAAAAGGAGCGTAAAACCCGTCACGGAGATTATAGATCTTTGCCTAATGGGAAACATCAAATAACGATTAACTCTAACCTAAATCAATATCGATTTTTAATAACCCTTATTCATGAGATTGCTCATTTTGAGGCTTACAAATCTTACGGAAGGTTTATTAAACCACATGGTTTAGAGTGGAAAAGAACCTTTCAACGTTTAATATTACCATTTTTAAATCCTAATGTTTTTCCTAAGGAATTATTACCGTTGTTAGCAAATCATTTTAAAAATCCTAAAGCAAGTAGTGATACAGATGCTAAATTATCATTTGCTTTAAAGCAATTTGATGAACCTAATGATAAAACATTTATTTTTGAAGTACCATTTGGAGGTATGTTTAAACTCTACAATGGTAAAGTTTTTAAAATGGGCAGTAAGAGAGTAAAACGTTTTGAATGTATTGAGTTGAAAACAGGTAAAGTATATCTTTTTAACCCAAATTCGGAAGTTGAATTATTAGAAAAAATTTATGAATAAAGATTATTACGCCATATTAATGGCAGGCGGAATTGGTACTAGATTTTGGCCGGTAAGTACGCCAGATTTCCCTAAACAGTTTCATGATATGTTGGGGACTGGAGATACATTAATTCAGAAAACCTTTCAAAGGCTTTCTAGATTAATTCCAAAAGAGAATATCTTCATTTTAACTAATGAACGCTATAATGATTTGGTTTTAGAGCAATTACCTGAGGCAGAACAGCGTCAAGTGGTTTTAGAGCCAGCAATGAGAAATACAGCACCTTGCATTTTATATGCTTCGTTAAAAATTCAAAAGGTAAATCCTGATGCTGTTATGATAGTAGCTCCAAGTGATCATTGGATTGAAGATGAAACAACATTTGCGAAAAACGTACAAACTGCTTTTGATTATTGCTCTGAAAATGATGCTTTAATGACATTAGGAATACAGCCTTCATTCCCAAATACAGGGTATGGTTATATTGAGTATGATAAGAAATCTTCAGAGGTAATAAAATCGGTAAACCAATTCAAAGAAAAACCGGTTTATGAAGTTGCAAAGCAATACATTGAACAAGGTAACTTTTTATGGAATGCAGGTATTTTTATGTGGAGTGCCAATTCTGTAATAAATGCATTTAAGAATAATCAACCTGAACTTTATGCTCTTTTTGAAAATGGCATTGAATGTTATAACACAAATTCTGAAGATGAGTTTATAAAAGAAAATTATCCGAAAGCCGAAAATATTTCAGTGGATTATGCCTTAATGGAAAAATCAAATAATGTATTTGTAATTGGTGCTGAATTTGACTGGAATGACCTTGGTACATGGGGAAGTTTATATGATAAATTGGATAAGGACAGTCATAATAATGCCATTTTATACACCAAAAGTTTAGCTGAAAATGCTGAAGGTAATATCATTAGGGCTCCAAAAGGTAAATTGGTGGTAATTGATGGGTTAAACGATTATATTATTGTTGATCATAATGACACATTACTTATTTACCCTAAGGGTAAAGAGCAAAATATTAAGCAAATACAGCAGCGAATAAAAATGAAGTATGGAACCAGTTAAATGTAACTTTTTCCAAAAAATATTGTCTATATTGGTGTATTCTAGTTAACCACAAACCTCTATGGAAGAAAGTAAGTTTAATTTTTCTGAAGAAGAAACCAATAAAAGTGATACGGTTGAAAAATCAAAAGAAGCTGTTAAGCAGGATGCCAAAGGCTTGTTTCAAAGTATAAAAACTTTTTTTAGCGAATTACTAGATTTTAGAGATGATACCGATAGAGATGCTACAGTTGAAGCAATAAAAGGAGATATTCCATTTAAAGGAGCTACCGCTTGGATTTTAATTTGTTCCATTTTCGTGGCCTCAGTTGGATTGAATGCTAACTCTACGGCGGTAGTAATTGGTGCCATGTTAATTTCTCCTTTAATGGGGCCAATTTTGGGAGTAGGATTATCTATTGCTATTAATGATATTGATACGCTTAAGAAATCCATTATAAACTTAGCTACTATGATTGTGCTAAGTTTGATTACAGCATTTTTGTTCTTTTGGTTTTTTCCACTAAGTGAAGATAATTCAGAACTTTTAGGAAGGGTTAAACCAGATATAAGAGATGTATTAATAGCCTTTTTTGGTGGTTTAGCACTTATTATTGCTAGAACAAAAAGGGGGACTATAGCGTCCGTAATTTTTGGTGTAGCCATTGCCACGGCATTAATGCCTCCTTTATGTACAGCTGGTTATGGGTTGGCAAAAGGTAATTTGGAGTACTTTTTAGGAGCCATGTATTTATTTACTATCAATACTATTTTCATAGCGCTTGCTACCTTTTTAGTTCTCAAGTTGCTTCGTTTTCCTATGCTTAAATATGTCAATTCTAAAAAAAGGAAACGGATTGGACAATTTGCATCGTTATTAGCCATATTAGTAATGATTCCTGCGGGATTCACTTTTTTTGATGTGTATAATGAAAGTAATTTTAATAGAGACGCAACCTTATTTATAAATCATGAATTAGATGCGCTTCCTCATGCGGAATATATTAGAAATAACAGTATTTATAGATTTAATAGTGATGGTAATAGTGAAATTGAGTTTAATTCTTTTGGGTTAGATGAAATACCAGAATCTACCATTGCTTTATTGAAAAGTAGGGTTTCAGATTATCCTGCATTGGTAAAACATTCTACTCAACTAATTTTTAATCAAAGTAGAAGTAAGGGCTTAGATAATTTTAAATATATGCAAGAATTAAGAGTTAGAGATTCTTTAGACTTGTTATCCCAAACTCAGAAGATTGTATTTCTTGAAGATAAAGTAAAGCAACTTTCAAAATTAGAGAAGAATTATATAGAGTTTGAAGAGTTGTCTAAAGAAGTGAAGATTAATTATCAGAATATTGAAAGTATTGCCTTTTCTAATGTAATCAGTTCTAACTTTTCCAAAATGGATACTATTTCGGTTTTTGAAGTAAAATGGATTGATTCGCTTGCAAAGGAAGTGTCTCGAAAAGAAGAAAGAGAAAGGTTAGAGAAATGGTTCAAACAAAAGTTAGAATTAGATACCTTAGTTGTAAAAAGGGTGAACTAGTATGGATGATAAATATGCTCATTTATTTAGTAGAGTTAAAGCTGCAATAATAGATAGTATTGTATTAATTGTTTTAATGTATGCTGCTACATGGGTGTTGGGTGCTTTTGACGAAGTGTCTAATTATGTTCGAATTTCAGTTTTTGTTTTCGTGTTTTTAATTTATGAGCCTATTTTAGTTTCAGTTTTTGGGGCTAGTGTAGGTCACTTTTTTAATGATATTGTGGTGAAAAAAGAGCATGATGAAAGCAAGAATATTATTCTGCCAAAGGCAATTATTAGATTCATTTTTAAATTCTTTCTCGGTTGGATTTCTCTATTAACCATACAAGGTGATAAAAAGAGGAAGGCAATTCATGATTTTGTAGGTGGTTCGGTAGTTTTGAAATATAAAAAATAAATCGAATATTCTGGATTCAAACGTATTAATAACTGGAGCAAATAGAGGTCTGGGCTTGGGCTTTGTAAAGCATTATCTTAGAAAAAATAATACCGTTGTAGCTTGTTGCAGGGATAAAACTAAAGCAGTAGAACTCATTAATCTTGAGAGTAATTATTCTAATAATCTTATAATTGAAACCTTGGATGTTTCAAACGAAAATTCTAAAGATGCTTTGGTAGATAGGCTTAAGGTTAGAAACTTAAAGTTTGATTTAATAATTAATAATGCAGGTGTTTGTATTGAAGAAAATTTGGGTGATTGGACTAAAGATGGATTTCAAAAAACCTTTGAAGTAAATACATTAGGAGTTGCTTTATTTTCTCAGGCCATTCATGAATTTTTAAAAGAAGGTGGAAAACTTATTAATATATCCTCTGGTATGGGTTCTATAACTCTCAATATTAACCCTGAAGCAGCTTTGGATGCCTATGCAATGAGTAAGGCTGCACTTAATATTTTTACCGCTCGATTATCCCAAAAGCTTTTACCAAGAAATATTGTTACTATTGCTCTTAGCCCAGGTTGGGTGCAAACAGATATGGGAGGTGAGGAGGCTCCTGCAACAGTGGATGGTGCTGTTGCTGAAATGGTTAATACTATTGATAAATTGGGGTTACAAGAATCTGGTAAATTCCTCTCGGAAACTGGAGAAGAACTTCCTTGGTAAATCTTTTTTTCGCTATTTGTGATTACTTTATTGTTTGTATATTTGAACACTACAATCGATTGTATTCTTTTTTTATAATTAGATTCAATTTTCAACTCAAACTAAACTTATAAATGAGACATTATTTACTTTTCTTGATTGCAATTACTCTTTTTTATAACTGCCAAGAACAAGAAGAAAAAATCTTAATCCCTTCACCTAATGAGGTGTTAAAGATTACTGAAAAGGTTGCCAATTGGCAAATTGAGACTTTTGAAGAAATGGGTAAATATAGAGCCTTACCCTCTCCAGATAAGAGAAAAAAATGGCACAATAGAGATAAACATCATGAATTGGAATGGACCAATGCTGCCCTCTATTCTGGTATGTTTGAACTTACTAAGGTATCTCATTATCCCAAGTATATTAATTGGCTCGCAACTATAGGGCAAAAAAACAAATGGCAACTTTATAATAGAATGTATCATGCAGATGATCATGCTGTAGGGCAGCTTTACTTGAGTCTTAATCAGAATATTAGATTTAGAAGAAGTGCTTCCATAGAGCCTACAAAGGTTAGGTTTGATTCTATAATGAAAAGTGAAAAAGGCAAAGAATATCAGTGGGATTGGTGTGATGCCTTATTTATGGCGCCTCCAGTTTGGGCAAGATTAGCAAAGGTGACAAAGGATAGTACGTATTTAGAATATATGGATAAACAATATCGCATGACTTATGAGGAGTTATGGGATACAGAGGAACAATTATTTTTTAGAGATAAATCGTATTTAGATAAGAAGGAAAAGAATGGTGAAGAAATATTCTGGTCAAGAGGAAACGGATGGGTTTTTGGCGGATTAGCACTTATGCTTCCAGATTTACCTAAAAACTGGGAAAGCAAACCATTCTATGAGAATTTATTCAAGCAACTAGCCCAAACTTTGGTAAAAACTCAAAGGCCAGACGGTACATGGTCTGGTGGTGTTTTAGGTGATTTAAAGGATTATCCAATTGTTGAAACTAGCGGTTCTTCATTTTTTGCCTATGGTATTGCTTGGGGAATCAACAATGGTTTGTTGGATAAAGCAACTTATGAACCTGTATTATTTAAAGCTTGGAATGCCTTAACCAAATGTGTTAATGATGATGGTATGTTGGGTTACGTACAGCCCATAGGTGCTGCACCAGGAGAAAGCTTTAAAGATTATACTGAAGTGTATGGTATAGGAGCATTTTTAGCTGCAGGCTCAGAACTACACACTTACCTTAATAAATTTCATCCGTTGGCAAGAGATAACCAATATCAAACTTTTATGAAAGATGGTGGTTGGTGTTGGTATCAAGATCCTCGAGCTATTATTAGTAATGGTAAATTATTAATTTCTGGTTTAAGTGGGCAAAGTGGCGATGTGCGTTTAGGTGTTTATGATTTGAAAAGTGAAAAAAATGATAGTACGCTTACAATGCATAAAAACTTCCAAAGAGATGATCATAATGTTCCTGCGCTCTATCAAAGACCAGGTAAAAGCGTTCTAGCAGTTTGGGCTAAGCATGGTAATGAAAAGGTACATCATTTTAATATCTCAACATCAAATGATTATTTAAAATGGGGAGAGCCAAAAAAGATTGAGCATACCTACAATCATAAAAATGGTGTTACCTATATGAACTTATATTATGTTAAAAATGAGGGTAAGTTATATAACTTCTTCAGAAGTGGCTTAACATTTAATCCTTCGTTTGTTACGTCTGAAGATCATGGTGAAACTTGGGGAAATTCAACTCATTTTATTGCAAATGATATAAAGGGTTATCAGCGACCATATGCTCGTTATTATCAAAAGGATGAAAATACTGTTGCAGTTTCTTATACAGATGGTCATCCTCGGCAGTACGGAAATAATTTATTTTATGCGGAATTTACAAATGGCGCCTTTTTTAAAGCCGATGGGACTAAAATAAAGAATTTGTCTGATGGAGTTTTAAGAGCTTCCGAAGGAGAAAAAGTTTATACCGGAAGTGATACATTTACTAAAACAATAGTTCAAGAGAGTGTGCCAAATAGTGCTTGGACATGTGCAATGGCAACAGATAAAGGTAACAATCCGCATTTAGGATATACTTTGTACTTAAGTGATAGTGATCATAGGTATAGAATAGCTTCTTGGAACGGAGAAAAATGGATTGATAGAGAAATAGCATATGCTGGTAAGTGTTTGTATAAAGTTGAAAGTAGCTATACGGGGCTTTTGGCATTTGATCCAGAAGATCCAACAAAGGTTTATATATCATCAGATGTTGATCCATCAACAGGTGAAGATTTAGGTGGAGTACATGAAATCTATGAAGCCACAGTGGGGGCTAAGGATGATATCACTTCAATTAAATGGAAGGCTATTACATCTAATTCTAATTACCGAAATATTAGACCAATTGTAGTTTCAAATGAAGGTTATAAGGTATTGTTATGGCTAAATGGTCCATGGTATGATTACATGAATTATAATTCCAATGTTCAGGGCATTATTTTAGAGAAACCAGACGAGTCATCATAATTCAGCAATAATTTCAACTAAGTTATCATCTTTTTTTAACCCCATTTTTTTGCGTAGTCTGTAACGAGATGTGTTAACGCTTTCTGCAGATATTCCCATAAGTGATGATATTTCCTTACTTGAAAAGGTTAATTTTATTAGAGCACACAATCTATGGTCACGCCTTGTTAGTTCTGGGAATTTTTCCGATAAGGTTTTATAAAAAACTTTATTCACAGAAGTAAAACGTGCATTGAACTCTTTCCAGCCAAGGTTTTTGTTAATTTTTATTTTTGTTAGAATTTGTTTTATTTCCTTTTCGTTACGGTTACTAAGATGAGATAGAGTGTTTTTTATGTCTAGGATAAGTTCATCTTTTTGAATCAATTGAAGTGTTGAACTTGTGAGTTCTCTGTTTTTTAGTGCTAATATTTCAGCATTTTTCTCAGTGCTCAATTTTTGCCTTGTTAAAAAATCTTGTTTCTCAGATTTTCTGCGTTTATGTAAGTACCAAACAATAATACCTGAAACAAGAATTAGGGATAAAATAGAAACGGTTAAAGCTACATTCCTAAAGAACATAGTTTTCTGTTGCTGTTCAAGCCTATTTAATTTGGCATTTTCAATAAGCTTTTTCTGCTTTTCATTTTCAATTCTAAAGGCATCTTTAATTTCTAAAATATCACTATTATTAGTGCTTCTTAGTCCAAATAATTGCTCTGATAAATCTTTTGAAAGCTGCAAGTTCTTATATGCTAGTTCCTTTTTGTTGATTTTGAAATAGAGGTCGCCTAATTTTTGATATATTTTTGGCACGTAATTGGAGTGACTCTGGTATTTGTTTGACAACTCTAAGGCCTTTATATAGTATAATTCCCCATTATAATAATCACTTTTCCCAAAATAAATATCTCCTAAAAATGAATAAAACATAACAAGGTATTCTGGGTAGGTAGATTTAAAATAGTTTTCGTGTGGGAGCAGCAAATTTAAAGCGTCATCATATTTTGCCAAATGGTTATATATATAGCCTTGTTCGGCATCTAAAAAAGCATAGTTGTTATTTGAGAGTTTGTTATACATGATTCTACAACTATCTAAATATTTTTCAGCTAGACCATAATTTCCCTGTTCTCTATGATGACTTGCCATTATATAGTAGGTGTCGTTTATGCTTTTGTGTCTTTTTTTTTGTTCTTTAATAAAATCTCTAGCTACTTTTAATGACAACTCATAATGCCGTATCGCTTTTTCTTCTCTTCTGAAAATACTATAAAGTGTGCCCAACTTTCTGTAAATTTTTGCCATGTGAGTACTGTCAGAGATGCTCTTAGAATATATGAGAGCTTCCCAATAACCGTCATATGATTGTGGGTAATTGCCAGTTGTTGAATGCAAGGTAGATATTTCAATTAAAGAATTAATGGCTTTTAGGGTGTCGCCTTCAGAAAGGTGTATTAGTTTGTTCTCTCTGTATTTTGATAGTAAACTGTCCGGATTTATGATTTTTGTATTCTTCCTTTTCAATGGTTCTTGTTTAATCTGTCCTGTTGAATGAAAAGAATTTATAAGTAATAAAAAAAGAAATATTAAAAGAGTTGGTTTCATTTGCTACTTAAACTTGTTTTAGTAAAAGTACATATACTAAAAGTTAAAACAAAAGAATGTTATTTTATTAAAAATATAAAAAACTGATAATCAAAAATATAATAATGTTTATTAGCATAATGTCTATGTTATTTCTATGAGGTATTAAAAAATGTCTATTCTATGACTATACGGATTGTTGTGTGTTTAGAGTTTTAATTTACAAATTTGCTTCAGTTTTAGGTATATTTAGAAAACCAGAATTAACCAGTTCTATTTAATATCAAAACTTTACAAAGTATCAACTATCTAAAAAAAGTAACAATGTTCACATTCATTTACAAAAATCTCAAATCATTAATTCTAAGTATTGCTTTAATGTTTAGCTTATATTCTTTTAGTAATTCCTATGAATTAGAATCTGAGTCAATTAACACTAATGAAAAAACGGCTATAGTCACTGGGTCTAATAGAGGAATGGGACTAGGTTGGGTTCAACATTTTCTAAGTGAAGGTTATACCGTAGTTGCAACTGCACGAAAGCCAGATATGGCAACTGAACTTCAAAACCTGAAGAAGAAGTATAAAGGGAAGTTATTTATTCAAAAGTTAGATGTTACTAGCGAAGAAGATCAAGCTGAATTAGGGGAAATGCTCAAAAAGAAAAACCTGAAGATTGACATTGCAATTAGTAATGCTGGTGTAACTGTTCAAGAAGACTTTGGTAATTGGACGGTAAAAGGGTTTGAAATTAATTTTAAAGTCAATACGATAGGAGTAGCACTTTTTGCTCAGACTATTGCTCCTTACCTTAAAAATGGAGCCACATTAGTAAATTTATCTTCGGGTGCTGGGAGTATTACTTATCAGAAAAAGAGTAGCCCTTTAGATGCTTATCGAGTGAGTAAGGCTGGTGTAAATATGTTAACTAGAAATCTATCTGCCAGATTAGATGATAGACAAATTATTGTAGTTTCAATTACTCCAGGAGGCGTAAAAACAGATATGAATCCTAATGGTAAACTGTCTGTAGCTGAAGCAATTCCTATTATGTATGAAAGCATATCAAAACTTACAATGGAAAATAGTGGTACTTTCATAAACAATAAAGGCAAGGTAATGGCGTGGTAAATTGCCATATCTATTCTTTATAAAATCTACTTTTATTGGCGTTTAGAATTAAATGTTAGGTGTTTATGCCCTTTTCATAAAGTTTAAATTTATTAAAATGATAAAAAAATTATTAAAAAAAGCTTCTGAAATTGAGGCTCACGAAATAAAGGCTACGGCTCTATCTTTCTTATTCGTATTTATACTTATGCTGGCCTATTACATTTTAAGGCCGGTAAGAGATGCTATGGCTAGTGATTGGTCTGATGCTGAGGTAAGTCAATTATGGACACTTAATTTTTTCATAAGTACTGGAGTAGTAGCGTTTTATGGTTTAGCCGTTTCAAAAATGAAATTTAAGCTGTTAGTGCCTAGTGTTTATGCTTTTTTTGCAGTAACATTTATTCTCTTTTACTCTTTTATGTCTTCTATCACTGATAGTACTTTGGTAGATAAGTGTTTTTATGTTTGGTTAAGCGTTTTTGCTATGTTTCACCTTTCTGTATTCTGGAGTTTTATGTCTGATGTTTTTAATAAAGATCAAGCAAGACGTTTATTTGCTACCATTGCTGCAGGAGCGAGTGCTGGTGCCTTATTAGGACCTATGATTCCAACTTTGTTTGCGGGAGTTGGTACGGATAATTTAATTTTAGTGGCAGCTGTATTATTACTTATTCCAATTCCCGTAATTCTCACTCTAACTAAGCTTAAAACTAGTGAGTTGAAGAATGAAGACGAGACCACAGATACGAGTAAGTATAAGATAGGAGGTAATCCATTTGCTGGATTTAAATCGTTTGTAACCAACCCTTATCTTCTTGCTATAGGTGTATTCATTCTGCTTTATACCATGATAAGTACGTTTGTGTACTTTGAACAGAAAAATCTGCTTGCAGAATTTGATCGTGCTAAACGAACTCAAATTTTAGGGAGTATAGACTGGATTGTAAATGTATTAACATTTGGGGTTGCATTTTTTGCTACATCTAGAATCGTTAAAAAGATGGGTATGGGTTATACCCTTGCTTTAATGCCAATAATTGTATGTGTTGGTATCTTAATATTAGCATTTGCACCAATTATTGTGGTGTTGTTAGCACTTCAAGTAGCACGAAGAGCAGGTAATTATGCAGTAACAAAACCAGCACGAGAAATGCTTTTTACCGAAGTAGATAAAGAAACTCGCTTTAAAGCAAAACCAGTTATTGATGTGGTTGTTTATCGAGGAGGTGATATGGCTACTGCTTGGATTTTTACAGGGTTAACAGAAGGTCTTGGTTTAGGATTTACTGCTGTTGGTATTATTGGAGGTGGAATTGCCGCAGTTTGGGCTGGTGTAGGGTTGTGGATGGGTAAATTGTATAACCGTCAAAGAGCAATAAAGTAATCAATAGATTGCTAATAGTAATTTCAATTAATTTTTTAATAAATAATAAAATGTCAATTCATAATTTAAGTTCACTTAAAGTAAATAAAACTAAAGTATTTATTTCAGTTTTTTTAATGCTTTTTATACTTCAAATATCTTATTCACAAACATCAGTACTGGTAGTTCGAGGAGGTCATCCATATGATACGCCTGATTTTGAAAATATGTGTAACAGCCTTGATGGTGTTAATGTAGATTTAGTACTAGATGCTCATTTTAAGTCTATGAAATTAGATAAATTTAAGAAGTATGATGCTGTGTTATTTCTTAATCAAAATAAATACTACGAGGAGACTGCACGTACTAAAAAGTTGTATACAGATTTAACCAATGAAGGCGTTGGTTTGGTGTTTCTGCATTTTACATTGTCTTCACAACCTAACTGGGATGGATATCATGATATAGTAGGAGGGAAATGGTTCTTAGGTAAATTTACACCAGACAAAGCTAAAAGGTCAACTTATTTTATAGACCTTGAGGTAGATGTTAAAGTGTTAGATAAAAAGCACCCAGTTACAAAAGGACTGAAAGATTTTACAATGACTGATGTTTTCTACGGAAACATTCATATGGAGTCTGAAATTCATCCGTTATTAGGTTCTGATAACCCAGATTTAGCTCCAATTGCATGGACCCAAAAGTATAATAACTCTAAGGTGGTTTATATAATGCCAGGGTATTCTAAGAAAGCCTTTGAGAATCCTTCTTACAAAAAGTTGGTATCGAATGCTTTGAAATACGTAGGTAAATAAGATAATCTGATTTAAATAATTAAGGCGCCTCTAAAAAAGATTTTAATAAAATTTTAGAGGTGCTTTTGTTTTAAAGTATGAAGTTTTATTCATTTTCCTCTAAGTACATTTTTCGTACTTTCTTAAATAGGTTTGATGAATAGACAAAATCAGTTACAATTTCGTTGTCAGTTTTAAAGATGGTTTTATTGGAGCCTTCCCATGCTTTTAAACCGTTTTTTAAGAACACAATTTTTTCGCCTATTTCCATTACCGAATTCATGTCATGTGAATTAATCACGGTTATTATCTGATATTCATCGGTAATTTCCTGTATTAAGTTATCAATCACGATAGCTGTTTTAGGGTCTAAACCAGAATTGGGTTCGTCACAAAACAAGTATTTGGGATTGTTTACAATGGCTCTTGCAATAGCTACACGTTTTTGCATGCCACCAGAGGCTTCACTAGGCATTTTGTGATGTGCATCAGGAAGGTTAACACGCTTTAAAACAAAATCAGCTCTATCTTCCATTTCACTTTTACTCATTTTAGTAAACATGCGTAAAGGAAACATCACATTTTCTACTATAGTCATAGAATCGAACAAGGCACTTCCTTGAAATACCATACCTATTTCCGCACGTAAATCTCTTTTTTGGCCCTCCGTTAATTGTGAAAAGATTTTACCATCATAAGAAATGGTACCTTCTTCATAAGTAAATAGCCCTAATAAGCACTTTAAAAAAACCGTTTTCCCAGAACCACTTTGTCCAATAATAAGATTGGTTTTTCCCTTTTCAAATGAAGTGCTAATACCTTTTAAGATTTCAGCCTCTCCAAACGATTTATGTAAATTTTCAACTACTATCATTAGCCTAACATCATTCCGGTTAAAATATAATTTAATAGAATTATTACTACAGCTGTCCAAACAAAAGCAGTAGTACTAGCTTTACCAACCTCAAGAGCTCCACCCTTCATGTAATAGCCGTGGAATGATGGAATTGTTGCTAAAACAAAAGCAAATACATAAGTCTTAATAAAAGAATAGGTTACATGAAAGCCATCAAAATCTGTTTGCAAGCCTAAAATATAATCTTCTAAACTTGTATAGCCTCCAAAAACACAGGCAGCCATACCACCAAGAATACCTAAAAACATTCCTATAGCAATAGCAAAAGGATATAGCATTAACGCTATGGTTTTAGGGAAAACTAGGTAGTTAAGTGAATTAATACCCATTACCTCCAAAGCATCAATTTGCTCGGTCACTCGCATGGTTCCAATACTGGATGTTATAAACGAACCCACTTTACCAGCCATAATTATAGATGTAAACGTGGGTGCAAATTCTAAAATAACTGATTGTCTAGTGGCAAAACCTACAAGATATCTGGGAATAAGTGGGTTTTCAATATTTAAAGCGGTTTGAATTGTAACAACACCACCAACGAAAAATGAAATGAATGCAATGATACCAAGAGAGCCAATAATTAAATCATCTATATCTTTTAAAATTAAAGTTCGCATAACAGACCACTTTGTGGGTTTACGAAACATTTCTGCTATCATTAAAAAATATGTGCCAATATTATGGAGGTATCGCATATAAAATTTTGTTAACGCTAAAGTAAAAAAAACTTAGAGGTATTTAATGTTAATTTTAAATAATGATGTTTTAAAGCCGTATTTTTGAAACAGTAAAATTTTGATTAAATGAAAAAGATTATTCCCCTACTTTTTATTGTTTTTTTGAGTTTGTCTTGTAAAGCACAGGTAAGTACTGAAGCTTCTAAAATAGTAAAGGAGGAGGTTGCCAGTGTAAATCCTAAATTAGTTGTGGCCATTGTAATAGACCAAATGCGTTATGACTATTTAACCCGTTTTGAAAGTAAATATGGTGAAGGCGGATTTAAACGTATGATAGAAGAAGGTTTCAATTGTAAAAACAATCATTTTAACTATATACCTACTTACACTGGGCCGGGGCATGCTTCAATTTTTACTGGAACCACACCTTCAAATCATGGAATTATTGGTAATGATTGGTTTGATAAAACTTTTGGAAGATCAGTGAATTGTGTGGAAGATAATACAGTAGAGCCAATAGGTACAAACAGTAATGATGGAAGAAAGTCACCAAAGAGAATGGTTGTAACTACTTTTACTGATGAGAATAGGTTGGCTACTCAAATGAGAGGTAAGACCATTGGAATTTCAATTAAACACAGAGGGGCTATTTTACCAGCAGGTCATACTGCGAATGCTGCATATTGGTTTGATTATGAGCATAATGGCCTTGGTAATTGGATTAGCAGTACGTACTATATGAAAGAACTACCTAATTGGGTTAAAGATTTTAATGTATCAAATATTACTGAATCTTACTTTAAAGTTTGGGATTCGTTTTATGATATAAACTCTTATACCGAAAGTGGTAGTGATAATAATGATTTTGAAAGGGTTTTTAGAGGTAAAGAAACGCCAACATTTCCGTATGATTTAAATAAACTTAAAGATGCAAATGGGAATTTTAAAATAATTGCAGATTCACCTTATGGAAATAATTTAACGACAGATTTTACCATTGCAGCTATTGACGGCGAAGGTTTGGGTGAGGATGATATTACCGACATTTTAACTGTAAGTTATTCTAGTCCGGATAAAGTAGGTCATGATTTTGGAGTTAATTCTAAAGAAATTGAAGATATCTACATTCGATTAGATAAAGATTTAAAAAGGCTATTTGAAGCTCTTGATGACAGGGTTGGAAAAGGAGAGTATACCGTGTTTTTGACTTCTGACCACGGTGTTGTGAACACGCCTAAGTATTTACAAAGTTTAAAAATTCCTTCAGGTTACTACACAACTAAAGAATTAAAGGCAGAGTTAAATGCTTTTATTTTAGAGGAGTTTAAAACTACTGGTTTAATTAGAAATATGAGTAATAATCAAATATTTCTAAATAGAAAAAAAATAAAAGACCTAGGGTTAGATTTAACAACGGTTCAGCAAAAAATAGTAGATGAAATCATCTCTTACAAAGATATCTATAAGGCATATTCGGCTGCTACTATGAGTAACAATTCGTTTCCCGCAGGAGTAGAGCACTTATTGCAAAACGGATATAATCAAAAACGTTCTGGTGATATTTTAACTGTTCCATATCCAGGGTACATTTATCATCGTAAGAAAGGGACAACCCATGGGTCTGGATTTACCTACGATACACATGTTCCACTTTTGTTTTTTGGAAAAGGAATTAAGCATGGCCAGACTTTACAAAAAACAATAATCCCTGATATTGCTCCAACAATATCAGCCCTTTTAGGTATTAGTTTCCCAAGTGGAGCTTCAGGGCAACCTTTAAAGTTTGTTTTGGAGTAGTATGAATAGAAAGACTATATTCTCTCTAATAGCAATTTTAATTTTGTTTGCTGTTTTTGGATACGAATACTTTTTAGAAGAAGAAACTCGAAAAGAGATTGTTAATGAAGGAGAGAAAGTAAAAGGAGACACAAACGAATATTTTTTACCAACTAGTTCTACGGGACAGATTATTCATCATGAAGGATATTCGTTGTCTTATAACGAGGCACATGAACAAGCGGAATGGGTAGCCTATGAATTAAAGAAGTCTCATTTATCTAGTACAAATTTCAAAAGACCTTATTTCGAAATTGATAAAACTGTAAAAACCGGTGCAGCTCATTGGCGTAATTACAAAGATTCGGGATATGATCGCGGACATTTATGTCCTGCAGGTGATAGAAAATTTAGTAAAGAGGCTCATGATGAAACTTTTTTAACTAGTAATATAAGTCCGCAAAAGCACGATTTTAATTCAGGTGTTTGGAATAGATTGGAGCAAAAAGTAAGATATTGGGCCAATAAATATGATGGTGTTTTCGTGGTAACTGGGGGAGTCTTAAAAGGACAAATGAAATCTATTGGAGATGAAGAAGTGTCTGTGCCGAATCAGTTCTATAAAATATTAATAGATAATAATACAGGAGTAACTAAAATGATTGCTTTTTTATTACCTCATGAAAATTCAAATGAACCTCTCTATAAGTTTGTAGTCTCAGTTGATAAGGTTGAAAAATTAACAGGAATAGACTTTTTTCCTGAGTTAGAGGATAGTGTTGAAAATCAGTTGGAAGCTTCAAATAACTACAAAAAATGGCAATTTTACTAATTATCGAAAATATTTGCATTTAGGGTCTAATATGTATTGAATCAGTTGGTTTTTTTGTAATTTTTCGTTCTTGTAAATTGTAAATCAACAGGTTATGAAAGAAAAAGTACACAATGGCTCCCCAAGTCAGATTTTTTTAAGTTTAAAAACCTTAACTTTTCTTGCTCTCTTTTTAATAGGAACAACAGGTTTCATGATAGCGCAAAATTCTAACGCAAATGAAAATGCTACCGTTTATGGTGGTGAAATCACATTTCTGGATGGAGAAACTTACAATAGCATATGTATTGATGGAGCGGTAGATTATGTTGAAGTGGTTTTAGAAAATGCTTCTGGACGGCTTAAGCAATGGATTATTACAGATGAAGAAGGTTATATTAAAGGTTTACCCGATAATATTATGGATGTTAATTTTGAAGAGTTTGATGATTCAAAGATTGGTGTGTATTATATATACCATCTGTCTTATAACGGTATGAAACCTTTAGTAGATCCATCTGGTCAAGGCAAGTTTAAAATACATATTGATGAAGTAACTGAAAGAGGAGAAGGAAAGGGAAGATCTCACCTATCTGAACCTATAACCTTAGAAAGGTTTCTTCAACCAACAGCAGGAATTTTAGAAGGTGGGCCTTTTGAATT
>NZ_VRKQ01000025.1 GCF_008056315.1 Seonamhaeicola maritimus
GTGGAAGTAATAGATAATCAAAACCCTGTAATCTCATGCCCTTCCAACACCACAATAAACACCTCAGACGATGGCACGGGAAATTGTACGGTTAATTATGCTGTAGTTACACCTAGTTATAGTGATAACTGTAGCGCCTCTATTACATGGTCTATGTATGGCGATGTAACAGATAGTGGTTCAGGTGCTATTGGAAATTACACCTTCCCAATAGGTTCTGTTACTATAGATTATACTGTAACAGACGGCGTTGGTTTAACAGCTACATGCTCACAAACAATTACCATCATAGACGATGAAAACCCAACCATTTCATGTCCTGGTGATCGAAATGTAGATTTTGATGACTTTAGTTGTATGTTTACTTTACCCGATTATACGGGCTTTGCTGCAACTTCAGATAACTGTAATAATGTTACAGTATCACAAAATCCTGCCGTAGGCACTACAATATCCGGTAATACAATTGTTACTTTAACAGCAGCTGATGCAACTGGTAATACAACTTCCTGTACCTTTAATGTTATTCCAGCAGACAATGAAGAGCCTGATGCGGAATGCCAAGATATTACAGTAAGCTTAAGCGCTAACGGTTTAGTAAACATTACAGCACTAGATATAGAAAATGGGTCTACTGATAATTGTGGTATAGCAAATGCTACTGTATCGCCAAGCTCATTTTCATGTTCCGATATTGGAAATAACACAGTAACATATACCGTATTTGACAATGCAGGAAATAGTAATAGCTGCACAGCGACAGTGACTATTGAAGACAACACACTTCCTACTATGATTTGTAATGATTTTGTTGTTGTTTTAGATGCGATTACTCGAACAGCAACTATTTCAGCTTCCGATGTAGATAATGGTTCCAATGATGCCTGTGGCATTGCGTCATTAACTGTTTCTCCCGATACATTTAATGAAGATCCAAATGGAAACGTTTATACCACCTCAGTAACTTTAGAAGCTACAGATGTAAATGGTAATATAAATACGTGTACAGCAACAGTAACCGTAGAACCTCCAAAACATCAAGAAACCTATTTGGTTGGAGAAATTGTAGCTCCAATCGATCCAGATAATCCACCTGCCCCTCCTAGTGCCCTTATCGAAGCAACAGCATGTCCAGGAGGGATTACAATACCTAAAGATGTGGATTTCACCCTACTTCCAATTGATCCGTTTGATTTAGCGAACGTAACGGTTAATCATTGGGAATATTCCAATGATAATGGAGAAACATGGACAACATTTAGTCATGATGCTGGAAATCCTTTTGAAAATACCTTATATGGATTAACGGCTGATACATTTGTTAGATTAGACATCACAGACAATTCTGATTCACAAAACCCAATAAACAAGCATTCTGCTGTTGCATTCGTTAGGTTCTTACCACCAGATGAGCCTCCAATTATTATGAGTCAGTCTGCTCAAGATATTTGCTTTGGAGAAAGTGTTACAATTGTTGCTGAGAGCTTCTTTGATCAACCTGGTGGTCAGTTTGGTGAAGGTGGTGAATTTAATTATGCCCAACCCGATGGCTGGCGTGTGGATGGAATTGACGGTTTTTTCCCAGCGAGTGGTAATAATCAATCTGAAGCAACATGGAAAGAGACAAACTCTAACGACAACGCTAATACTACATTCAGTGGTATAAATTATGATACTGAGGACAATACTAAGTTTGCTATCGCCCATGAGGAATTTATGACTGTTAACGATTCTACTACTCTAGAAACCCCTGTTTTCAGTACTGTTGGCATGACTTCTGCCGAAGCCATAATGACGTTTTATCATAACTATTATTTTTGTAATGGTGCCTATGGTGAAATAAAATTATCCTTTGATTCTGGCAATACCTATCCGGTTACATTAACAACTTTGCAAAACGACGATCTAGATTCTAGAGATGAAGGAGGAGATCCTGAAACACTTGGAATTCAAGCATATAAAGAAAATGGTAATTGTAACAATGGACAATACCCTGTGGCTGATCCTTATAGATATACTTCTTTAGACTTAGGAGCTTATTCAGGTCTTTCGGGACTACGAGTGATATTTATTTTTCATAAAGGAACAGGTGGGTGTAATGATATCACATTCCCAAAGCATTCATCAAATAACTGTTCTTCAACTCAAACATTTGACGTTGAAAGTGCTTGGGCAATTGATGATGTAGGTTTTGCATATGCTCAGGTAGATGATGAATTGGAATGGACCGATGAAGACGGAATTGTTATAGCAACAGGAACTACAACATCTGTTACCCCAGTAACTCCAGGCGTACGTGAATATGGTGTTACAGCCTTGGTTAATGGTTGTAGAGCAGATAACGACTTAGGAACCAACTATGTAAATATTAATACAAGTTTGGCCTATGCCGGTCAAAATTATACGCCTTTAACAAGTGAATGTGGCGAAAACTGGGTACAATTAAATGCCTACGATAATACTAGAAATGCAGCCTATAATTACAATAAGGGGGCTTGGGTAAATAATCTTTATGTGGTTCCTACTGGCTTAGATCCTATTGATGCCAACAATACACCTACAAGATACCAAGGAACAGGGGTTACGGGTGTTTGGAGCGCTCAAACAATTAGCACCTCATCATGTGGTAATTCAATTACATTCTCAGACAACACAGACCCTGACGCTCTGTTTATAGCAGATCCTGGAACATATGAATTAACCTGGACGTTACAGGATGGTAGTGGTTGTGATGACACTATTACGGTTACCATTGTAGATTGCCCAACTATCGATTTTGATGGGGTTAATGATTATGTAACCTTTAGAAATAACTATGAATTAGACACTAATACAACATCTGAATTTAGTATTGAAGTTTGGGTAAAACCTGAGGATGTAATAGGAACACAAACTGTATTTTCTAGAAAAGATGCTTTAGACAATACAAGTGGTTATGATTTAAGCATTGTTAATGGAGAAGTGAGGTTTAATTGGTATAATGGTGGAACTGGTTCGGTTACATCTGGCAGTTATAATATTTCTGACGACAGATGGTATCATTTAGCAGTAACATTTGACGGAACCACCTATAATTTGTATGTTGACGGTATAGAACTTGGTTCCACTGGTGGAAGTGCCCCTGCTGCTACAAGCAATAATATTGAAGCGCTTTTAGGAGCTATGGACCAATCACCCCCTAATGATCCAACTAATTATTATCACGGATGGATGGATGAATTAAGAATATGGCATAAAGCCTTATCTATAAGACATATTCGTCAAATGATGAATCAGGAAATAGATCAATTGGGAACTGATGTTGGTGGTGTTGTAATTCCAACTAAAATATACGGACCGGATATAGACAATAATGGAACAGAAGATGATTTATTGCTTTGGAGTGACCTTGTGGGATATTATAGAATGGATTTAGTATGTGGCGATATTCAACCTTATGTAGGAGTAAGTGGTAGGCTAAAAAACATTACTACAAGCCAACAAGAAACAGCTCCTCTTCCTTACACTACCAGGGCCAACACAAATTGGGATACAGATGCAACATGGACCTATTTTGATGTTTGGGATGTACCAAACAGCGATGGTATTGACGGAACACCAATTGATTGGAATATCGTAAGCACCAATCATAATGTAACATCAGGTGATAGAGATATAACAGTCTTAGGATTATTAGTTAATTCAGGTGAGTTAACAGTAACTGATCTAACTGATACTCAAGATGAAACCAACAATGGATATGGTTTATTTGTTACTGATTACTTATTGCTTAATGGACTAATAGATTTAATTGGAGAGTCACAATTAATTCAAAAACGCTATTACTTTGATGATGATAACAACCCTAATAATGATGACGTTACCCATCAATTTAATGGAAGTATTTTAGACATTAATAGTAGTGGTCATTTAGAACGTGACCAACAGGGGCAATCTAATTTGTTCAACTATAATTATTGGAGCTCACCGGTAAGTCCTACCTATAATAGTGATTATTCAGTTAACCAAGTCCTAAAAGATGGAACGGACACTGATAATCCTTTACCTCTGTTATGGACGAATAGCTACAATGCGAATCCCGCAACCCATAACGGAACCACCCAAGGAATTACAATGAGTAGACGATGGATGTGGGCATTTAAAAACAATCCTATTAACCTTTACGCTAATTGGGAGTATTTAAGAGAAACAGGAACATTAAGCCCTGGTCTCAGTTTTACTATGAAAGGTAGCGGAGACACATCTGACACAGTACAGAACTATGTGTTTGATGGACTTCCGCATAATGGAACAATTGCTACTCCTATTTCTTTGGGGAATGAAGCTCTTGTTGGCAATCCATACCCATGTGCCATTGATGCTAGAGAGTTTATTATGGACAATATCCCTGGAGGAAATTCTGGAACTTCTGCAAGTTTTGATGGTGCTCTATATTTCTGGGTGCATTATGATTCCAACAATACGCATATCTTAAGAGATTATCAAGGTGGATACGCACAACTTACTCTTACAGGAGGAAACCCGGCTGTTGCTCCATTGATTACAATTGATGGTTACGAAGTAAGTGGACTGGGCAGTTCTAATAAAATACCTGATTATTATATTCCGGTTGGTCAAGGGTTCTTTGTTTATGCAGTCGAATCTGGATCGGGGTCAGGGGATGTGACCTTCCACAATAGACATAGATTCTTCAAAACTGAAGAAAGCGGAGAATCAGTATTTATGAAACAATCCAATACTAAAGGGAAAACAAATGCCCAGACTCCAAAAAACAATCAAGAAGAAGATGACATACAACGGGTAAGATTATTATTTAGAACTCCTGAAGGAGCCAAACGTCATTTATTATTAGGATTTACTCCTGACAATGCTGCTTCTGATGGCTTTGATTTTGGTTATGATGCGATAAGTAGAGAAACATTCCCTAATGATATGCTATTCAGAATAGATGACAAAAATTATATGATTCAGGGAGTAGGCGAATTTGATGAAACTAAACAATACCCTATTGGTATCTTTTCAACAACCGGTGGCCCTGTTGAAATTCATTTAACAAAATTAGAAAATCTTTCACCAAACACGAAAGTATATGTGTATGACGCACTATTAGGTACTTATACAAAAATTAATAATAAGGCATTTGAGATGACACTAGACCCTGGTGATTATCTTGATAGATTCTATATTACATTTACAAAGCACAATACACTTTCTAATGATGCTAATGATTTATTGTTAGACCGAGTTGTTGTTAATTATTTACATAACAGCAAGGAGATATATATCAAAACGAACAACTCAGACAATGTGAAACAAGTTTACTTAACAAACATTCTTGGGCAAACTGTTAAGACTTGGAATTTCTCAGATTCTTCATCCTTTTCAAATGAAGTTAGAATCCCTATTGGCACACTTTCTACAGGCAGCTATGTTGTTCAAGTACAAACCGACATAGGAAGGACAAACAAGAAGATTGTAATAGGACAGTAACCGTAAATTCGAAATTATATTTAAAAAATGGGCACTTAGCCCATTTTTTAATATTTTTTATCAATAAACTGTTATTAATTTTAGAGGTAAATATTCCAATTTTCTCATAATCAGAATATAAAGGTATTTCAACGAGTATTTTTGTTTTTCTCGGATCGTAGTAATAAGTTTACAGTCCTCATAAAATTGGTTAATAGCGCATGACCCTAAAATAATGATCCCGTTTTAAGAAATTATTTTCTTGAACTGGTATATTTATTTGTGCGACGCCCTAAATATTAACTGTTTATGAAGAGAAAATACTTTTTTAAGTTTCTTTTTATTTTAAGTACCCTGTTATTTTGCAGCGCGCTATTTGCAAACAATTATTACTTAAAAAGAACCGCTGCGTCTTCAAAGAATAACTATCAACCCTATTATGGGCTGATTTCGGATTATGCTAGGGTGTTTGAGAATAATAATGCTAGAGATTTAAACTTTAGCACCTTCATTGATATTGATATACATGCTTCAGACTTTACAGTCGAATGTGATGGAAGCGGTAACATTACCGATTTAAATAATTGGCTTAACAACAATGGAGGGGCTACATATAATAATGAATGTTTAACTGGTTCAGTTAGTTGGTCTAATAATTACGATTCTGTTACGAACCCCGTAAGTAATGATTGTAGTGAAACAGGCTCTGTGACAGTTATATTTACAGTTACTGATACTTGTGGTTCACCCTTGACAGCATCAACAACCGCTACTTTTACTATTCAGGATACAACAAATCCTAATTTCGTAGAAGCACTTCC
>NZ_VRKQ01000006.1:0-1517 GCF_008056315.1 Seonamhaeicola maritimus
AATGCTGATGGCGTATCTCCTATTCTTCCATTTATACTCATGGTTAGTAGTTTTGGAGCATCCTCATGTCCAAACCATTGCTGGCGGGCTGTTAACCTAACCTTAGCGCAATTTGCAACGCCTGCCATAGACGGGTGAATTAAATAATAATTATCAGTAAGATAATCAGTATATATAGGTAGACCTTCTTGTGATATAGTCGTATTGGTGAATACCACCCCTATTACTATCATTAATATATTTCTTAATCTCATAAACTTAATTAAATGGTTAAACCCTTATCTCACCAAACTAAAATGCCCTCTTAAACTTTTTCCATCTTTATAGACCACCACATACCAGTAATCGCTAACTGGCATAGGCGCATTATTATAGGTACCATCCCATCCTGATTGTAAATCTGCAATTTCCTTGAGTAACTTACCATACCTATCGTATATATAAATGGTACTAATGTTGTTTAATCTGTTAGGTACAACCCATCTGTCATTACTGCCATCATTATTAGGTGTAAAATAACGCGGTGGCACTTGTTCTCTTTCTGTGGTAAAGCTTTCTTCAAAGCAGCTCATAGCAATTTGATCATCATTGTAAGGCACAATACTTACAAAAATCTCCGTTCTGTAAGGCAGGTTCTGAGGAAAATCATATAATAACACATTTCCAACATCAAGATTATCTACAATATCTGTAGCTCCCAAACTTGTTCCAACAGATAATGTATATCCCGTAGCATCTGGTACAGCATCCCATGAAAGACTGGTATCATTAAAAACATCTGTATCACCGTTATATGGATTATTTAAACTAGTACAATCTAAAGGATCTAATATGGTTAACATAAAACTTTCTTCTGATGAGCAACCAGAAACCCCCACATCATAAATATATAATACAATGGGGTAAGTTGAGAAATCATCAAAAAATAAGGTGTCACCTGAAAAGAAAACCATACCATTCCCATTTGGCTCCGTATAGAACGCTTCGTTACCCGACAAATTAGATCCGGTTATGTTTGGTAACACATAACTATTTAATGTAGTTTCATCTTGAAGGGTATCTACCATGGGTTCAGGAATTACGCCATCACAATCATTATCCAAACCATCACATAGTTCTGGCGCACCAGGGTACACAGTATTGTTAGTATCATCACAATCGGTGCTATCGGACACATAACCTACTGGAGCCGAACAAGCTTGAACTGTATCTAATGAATCACCATAACCATCGCCATCGGTATCTGCATAATATGTTGTAGTAACGCCTTCATCTATATTCCCATCACAATTGTTATCAAGACCATCACAGATTTCTGTAGCAACAGGGTTTATGCTAGCATCAGCATCGTTACAATCTAAATTATTATCAACAGTTCCTAGAGGCTGCGTACAACTTTCAACACCTACATCATTGGTATCTCCATAGCCATCCCCATCCGCATCTAAATAATACGTAATGGTAACACCTTCATCAATAGTGCCATCACAGTTATTATCCAGACCATCACACAACTC
>NZ_VRKQ01000006.1:1754-2176 GCF_008056315.1 Seonamhaeicola maritimus
TACAGTCTTGAACGGTATTAGCAGAATCACCATATCCATCACCATCTGCGTCTGCATAATAGGTAATAGTAACGCCTTCGTCTATAGTGCCATCACAGTTATTATCCAGACCATCACACAACTCTGGTGCTGTTGGATAAACAGTAGCGTTAGTATCATCACAATCGCCTTGGCATTCTGAATACCCATCACCATCATCATCTAATTCATCTGGAGGAATGACGCCGTCACAGTCGTTATCTAGACCATCACAAAGTTCTGGAGCACCCGGATACACCGTATTATTAGTATCATCACAGTCAGTATTGTCTGTAATGTAGCCTGTTGGCGCAGAACATGCCTGAACTGCATCTGATAGATCACCATAACCATCACCATCTACGTCTGCATAATAGGTAATAGTAACACCCTCATCTATAGTG
>NZ_VRKQ01000006.1:2324-38372 GCF_008056315.1 Seonamhaeicola maritimus
AACATGCTTGTACAGTGTCTGATGCATCACCATAGCCATCACCATCGGTATCTGCATAATAGGTAATAGTAACGCCTTCGTCTATAGTGCCATCACAGTTATTATCTAGACCATCACACAACTCTGGTGCTGTTGGATAAACAGTAGCATTGGTGTCATCACAATCGCCTTGGCATTCTGAATACCCATCACCATCATCATCTATTTCATCTGGAGGAATGACGCCATCACAATTATTGTCCAGTCCGTCACAAAGTTCTGGAGCTCCTGGATACACCGTATTATTAGTATCATCACAATCTGTATTATCAGCAATATAACCCACTGGCGCTGTACAAGATTGAATACTATTTGTGGCGTCCCCAAAACCATCGCCATCAGTATCGGCATACCAGATTGTACTACAGGTAATAGTTAATAAAAAGTCCTGTTCATCATTACAACCTGGGCTTACACTATCATAAATATATATGGTCACCGGATATGATGGGAAATCTGCATAATTAATAACATCGCCAGCATGATACACGTCTCCTGTGCCTCCCATGCCTGTATAATAAGTCTCAGTACCTGATAAGTTAGTTCCAGTAATGGCGGGAAATGTAAAACTATCTACAACGTTTTGATCTATTAAATCTACAATGGTGGCACCTGCAAAACCACCATCAACTATAGTCCAGCCGTCTGAGGCTATCATATTGGCTCTTGCTGCTTCTCCTAAACAGTATTTACTAAAACCGCCATGAAAGTTAACAGTAGATAATAAATTTTGGGCATCCCAACCAATAAGCAGACTATCATAATTTGGTATAGACAATGTTGCCTCCAAAAACATATCTGTGGCATTGGTTAAATTACTAACATTCCAATTTCCTAAATCCTGATCAAAAGCATAGGCCCAAGCAAACATAGCTTCCATATCTGTTACATTAGCAACATTCCAAGCTCCTATGTCTTGATTAAAAGCAGATGCCAGCATAAACATATAACGCATGTTATTAACATTAGCAACATTCCAAGCCCCTATATTGTAATTAAATGGTGTTGCATTAAACATAGCTTCCATATCTGTTACATTGGCAACATTCCATAAGCCTATATCTTGATTAAAGGCACTTGCTATAGCGAACATATAAGCCATATCTGTAACACTACTTACATCCCAGGCACCTAAAGGCTGGTTAAAAACAGTAGCAATATTAAACATACCCCGCATAGTAATGACATTGCTAACATTCCAATTTCCTAAAGGCTGATTAAAAACCTCGGCACCTCTAAACATAAATTCCATTTCGGTGACAGATCCTACATCCCAGGCATTTAGGTTTTGGTTAAAGGAAATGGCATCATAAAACATGGCACTCATATCAGTAACCATACCTACATTCCAAGCACCAATATCCTGATTAAATGATGACGCCCCCCAAAACATGGCCTCCATATTTGTAACGTTGCTTACATTCCAAGTACTAATATCGTGATTAAAGGCTGTAGCGTTTGTAAACATAAATTCCATATCCGTTACATTACTCACATCCCAATTACCTATAGGGTGATTAAAAGAAGAGGCATCCCAAAACATGAGTGCCATATTACTTACATTTGATAAATCTGGGCTATCGGTAAAATTACCTTGTAGATTAATACAACCATAAAAAGCAGCGTTCATAGATACCCATGGGTTATTACCCCATTGCTCTATAGTTAATATTTTTTCTTTATCACCGCCATCATTAAAGAAAATAGATGGAAAATCTCCCGTAATCTTAACGGTATAAGTTCCAGGTGTAGCATAGGTATGTGTGGCATCACCTGTATGCCCTGTAGTAACATTACCATCTCCCCAATCTACTGTATAGTTATACCCACCCCCATTGGTTGGTATGGTAATTTGGTTGTTATTGGAGGTTCCAGGGTTATCTGTTTTCCAAGTAGTTATAAAAGCATCTAAAGTTGATGTAATGGTTAAAAGGAAATCTTGCTCAGCGCTACAACCGGGATACACACTATCATAAATATAAAGCGTAGCAGGGTATGCTGGTAAATCTGCATAATTAATTACAGTACCTGCACTGTAAGAAGTTCCTGTACCTCCAGGTCCAGTGTAATAGGCTTCTGCACCAGATAAATTGGTCCCTGTAATTGCGGGAAATGTAAAACTATCTATAGTGGTTTGGTCTGCTAAATCTATTATGGTAGACCCTGCAAAACCACCATCTTGAATGTTCCAATTATCAGAGCTAATCATATTGGCTCTAGCGGCTTCTCCTGCACAATATTGACTAAAACCACCATGAAAACTAACATTTGGGTTTAGGTTTTGGACATCCCAGCCAATTAGTAGGCTATCATAATTTTGAGTAGATAGAGTCACTTCCAAAAACATATTTGAGGCATCAACTAAATTTTCTACATTCCAGTTTCCTAAATCCTGATCAAAACTTACAGCTTCGTAAAACATAGCAAGCATACTAGTAACATTACTCGTATCCCAACCCCCATTATCTTGATTAAAAGATGAAGCTCCATAAAACATAGCTGTCATAATAGTAACGCTAGACGTATTCCATGCTCCTATATTCTGATTAAAGTTAATAGCACCCTCAAACATAGAACGCATGATAGTAACATTACCGGTATCCCAATTTCCTATATTCTCATTGAAACTTGTTGCTTCTTGAAACATTCCAAACATACTGGTTACATTACTCGTGTTCCAAGTACCTATATCCTGATTAAAGCTAGAAGCATTTTGAAACATATTACGCATGTTAAGCACATTAGCTGTATTTAAAGCGCCAATATTTTGATTAAAACTAGAAGCCCCGTTAAACATATCCCGCATATTGGTTACACTTGCTGTGTTCCAACTTCCAATATTTTGATTGAAGTTTGTGGCATTGAGAAACATATAACTCATGTCTGTTATAGTACTTGTATCCCAGTTCCAATTACCAGTTCCTCCTCCTAAGGCAGTACAATTATTAAACGCAGCCCCCAAAGAGGTAGCATTGGATAAATCTGGTGTGTCTAATGCATTAACAACTAAATTTACACAACCACCAAAGCCCATACTCACCCATTGACTACATCCCCATTGCTCTACTGAAAGAATTTTAGGAACTGAAACAGCATTATAATTATAACCTGTTAATTGTCCTGAAACGGATATCTGATAAGTTCCTGCTGCAACATAAGTATGAGCAGTTGATCCATCATTGGTTATTGTTCCGTCTCCCCAATCGATAGTTCCAATAGTTCCATTTATTGGAATAGCAATAGACTCATTTGCTGTTGTGGTTTGCCATGTGGTGATAAAAGCACAAGCTGGATCCTCAATAGTTAGCAGAAAATCCTGTTCAGAATTACAGCTAGGGCTATAGCTTTGGTATATGTATAGCGTTATTGGGTACGAAGGGAAATCTGCATAATTAATCACATCGCCTGCATTGTACATAGCACCTGTACCTCCTGGGCCTGTATAATAAGCTTGGTTGCCTAATAGGTTTGTACCTGTAATGGCTGGTAGTGTAAAGCTATTCGTAGCGGTTTGGTCTGCTAAATCATTTACAGCACCGCCTGCAAAACCACCGTCTGTAATATTCCAAGAATCAGTTGTAATCATATTGGTTCTAGCAGCTTCGCCAGCACAATATTTACTTAGCCCTCCATCAAAACCAACACTAGCATTTAAATTTTGAGCATCCCAACCTATGAGTAAACTATCATAATTTGCAGTTGAAAGGGTGACACGAGTAAACATACTATTGGCAGTATTAAGACTAGACACATTCCAATTCCCTAAATCTTGATCGAAAGAAACGGCATCCATAAACATAAGCGTAAAAGTCCATACACTACTGGTATCCCAATTGCCGATATCTTGATTAAAAGCAGAAGCCCCATTAAACATACCTGTCATAGATGTAGCACTACCCGTATTCCAATTACCAATATTTTGATTGAATACTGACGCATATTGAAACATACCTTGCATAAATTCTACATTAGAAACATTCCAATTACCTATATCTTGGTTGAATGCAATAGCCTCCATAAACATAGCATTAGTAGAAGTAACACTTGAGGTATCCCAATTCCCAATAGGTTGGTTGAAAACCGAAGCTCCTCGAAACATAGATGTCATAAGTGCTACCTTCCCGACATTCCAATTACCTATAGTTTGGTTAAAAGAAGTGGCATTATGAAACATGGATGACATATCTGTTACGTTTCCTACATTCCAACCATCAATGTTTTGGTTAAAAGTTAAAGCTTCGTAAAACATGTAACTCATCTGTAAAACATTAGAAACATCCCAATTCCCAATATTTTGATTAAATGAAGTTGCAAACATAAACATAGCACCTGTAGTTGTAACACTACTCATATCCCAGGTACTTATGTCTTTATTAAAATTGGTTGCCTCATAAAATAAAGATTCCATTGTTGTCACATTTCCTGTGCTCCAATCCCAATTTCCTGAGCCACCACCCAAAGAAGTAGCACCCGAAAACATTTCACGCATGGATGTAACATTATTGAGATTAGGTATATCAGTTGCATTTACAATTACATTGGCACAACCTTTAAAAGCATCTCTCATAGAAGTCCAAGGATTACAACCCCATTGGTCTATAGAAATAATTTTTGGTCTATTAGCCGCTGTACTAGCACCAAAAAAGATTCTTGGAAATGTCCCAGAAATAGTCACTTGATGGTTCCCTGCGGTAACATAAGTATGACTAGCATCACCTGCGACACCTGTTGTTATATTTCCATCTCCCCAATCTACGTTATAGTTATAGCCTGCACCAGTTGTAGGTATGGTAATAGATTCATTGGCAGTTGTAGTTTGCCATGTGGTGATGAATTCACAACCAGCTGTTAACGTTAACTGAAAGCTTTCTTCAGAAGTACAGGTTGCCGGTAGGCCATCATAAATATAAAGCGTTACGGGGTAGCTAGCTAAATCTGCAAATTGAATAATATCACCTGCGTTATAAGGTGTTCCTGTACCATTTGGTCCTGTGAAATACTGCTCTGTACCCGAAAGACCTGTACCTGTTATTGGTGGTAATACATATAAGGCTTCTGCTGTTGGGTCTGGTAAATCAATTATGGTTGCTCCTGCTTTACCTGCATCTAGAATTTGCAAACCATCACTGGTAATCATATTGGCTCTTGCAGCTTCACCAGCACAATACTTGCTGTTTCCTGCTTGTAAACTATTAAACCCGATAAGTGGCAATAAGGCCTGGGCATCCCAACTTATCAATATGCTGTCATAATTTGGGGTAGATAAAGTAACCCCATGAAAGGTATCATACATATACTGTACGCTGTTTACGTTCCAATTCCCCAAATCTTGATCGAAACTGACTGCATCTCTAAACGTCCCATCTAAATATGTAACACTACTAGTGTCCCAAGTTCCAATAGGTTGATTGAATACACTTGCGCCACGAAACGTATTACTCAAAGTGGTAACATTGCTTATATTCCAAGCACTAATATCTTGATTAAATTGGCTCGCGCTTTGAAACATAGCCCCCATTTGAATTAAACTAGAGGTGTCCCAATTACTTAAAGGTTGATTAAAACTTGTTGCAGTATCAAACATGGCATACATTGTGGTAACCATACCTGTATCCCAATTATTAAGTGGTTGATTAAAACTTGTGGCATTTTGAAACATGGTACTCATATTGGTAACCATACTGGTATTCCAAGTATTAATGTTTTGATTAAAACCAGAAAACTGAAACATACTACTCATTCTTATAACATTACTGGTATCCCAAGAGCCAATGGCTTGATTAAAATTTGTGGTGTTATAAAACATGGTATTCATGTCAGTAATTGTACTAGTATCCCAATTCCAGTTTCCTGTACCGCCCCCCAAAGCTGTGGCATTCATAAACATAGCAGCTACATCGGTTACATTAGTAAAATTTGGAATATCGATAGCATTCACTACCAAACTTTTACAATCTTTAAATGACCTAACCATGCTTGTCCATTGGTTACAGCCCCATTGGTCTATAGATTTTATGGCGTTTTGCATACTTATACTTGCCGTATCAAAATGGATACGAGGAAAAACACCGGTTATACTAATTTGATGTGTCCCTGCAGCGGCATAGATATGGCTTGTATTCCCTGTGGCTCCTGTTGTTGTATTGCCATCACCCCAATCTACATTGTAATTGTAAGTTTCACCTGCAAATGTAGGTATGGTGATATTTTGATTAGCAACCCCGGTTTCCCAAGTTGTGATGAAAGCGCCATTGCTCCCACCGGCTTGTGATTCGTTAAGGTATAGTCTAGCCGTCCAGGGAGACAATGCACTATTTCCTGTTATTATAAGGTCTAAATCGCTATCATTATCTACATCTGCAAAAGCAATTGAGCCTGCCGTAACCCCATCCAAATCTAAGCAACCTACATTAATAAAATTGCCACTTCCATCATTACTAAAAACCTCTTCATATCCTGCCGCAGTAGCCCCAGAAATAAAGACATCTTGATCATTATCACCCTCCATATCAGCGAAGGCTACAGATGAAGAATAAACAGGTGGAAAAGGAATTCCTGTAACTTCTGTAAAAACTCCATTACCATCATTAGTGTAGAGATGAACACTAGCACTACTAGGTGATCCATCGACACCTGTAATGAGTACGTCAAGGTCATTATCGCCATCAATATCTGCAAAATCTACAGAACCATCATAAACATCTTGAAAAGGTGTACCTATAACTAGGGTGTAATTACCAAATCCATCATTGGAATAAAGCCTAGAGGCTATTGACACACTAAAGGTCCCTCCAGTACCGGTAATAAGAACATCTAAATCATTATCGCCATCTACATCGGCAAATTCAGAGTCACCAAAACCAACAGGAATAAATGGTGTACCTATTACCTCTGTAAAAACACCACTCCCATCATTGGTATATAATTTGGTAACATATTGCGTATTCGTTATTGTACCAGTAAGAAGAACATCTAAATCATTATCGCCATCAACATCCGCAAAATCAATAGTTGATTGCCATAGTGGGTCGAAAGGCGTCACAACTACTTCTGTAAAATTACCAATACCATCATTAGTATAGAGTTTAGTAATTCCTATATTTGGGTTTGTAACTCTTCCTGAAATTATTAAATCTAGATCATTATCTCCATCAATATCTGCAAAAGCGGCGTCGCTGTAATCAAGTCCAGGAAAAGGTGTTCCTGCAACAAGGGCGTAACCACCAAATCCATCGTTAAGGTATAAATTAGTAACTTTTACATTTGAAGCATTCGTGCCACTGATAAGAACATCCAGGTCATTATCGCCATCAATATCGGCAAAAACTACATCACTTTCATTCACACCTTCAAAAGGCACTGTAGTATCTTCCACAAAATTAATTTGGGCAGTCAGATTTATATTAATTAGTAAAAATAAAGCAATAGTAATTTGAGAGTAATTACGACTCATAATTTGGTTGGTTTTGGTTAATAGCAAAAACGGTACACAAAGGCATCGTGCACAACTATAAAGAGACTAGTAAAATAGCTTGGGGAAGCTACATTAATTAAATTTACTTTAGGGAGTACTATTTAATTATTGAAAAAATATGAATATGTAAGTGAAATTCAGACTTTGAGAGTTAATTGGTCAAAAAAACCGATGAATTTAACTTTACTAATAGCACTATCTTCTCCTACAAAGATTTTTTAACAACTTAACTAAGTGAACAAAGCGCCGTTTATGATTTTTAAATAAATAAAAAAGTGCCGTTTATAATTTGAAAAAATTATTACAGCACTTCTTTTTAATTCTCCCTAAGAACTAATTAATAGCAATGTAAATTTAAGTGCTTATGTAAAAGAAAACAATACCTACTTTTGGGTATTTTATTTCGAGATAACGAATAAATGGAGCGTTTATGGATAAAATTAGCTTGTTTTTCATTTCGATAGAGTGAGAAACATGATGTTTAAATAAGACTCGGTTTTTTTTAGATACTGAATCAAGTTAAGTTTGATAAAGGTGAATATTTATTTGACCTTGTTAAAGAACTTATTGTAGTTAATTGTAGTTACATGAACCTAATTTAATTTAACAGAATTTTATAATAAGACCAGTCTGGTTTTGAAAACCAGACAGGTCTGTGAATTTCATGAAGACACTCATCATGTTTAATTTATCGTTTCAACGTAAAATGTCCTTTTAGTTCAAACTGGTCGCCTTTATAATGCACATCGGCTAAATACCAATAATCGTCTGATGGCATTTGATGTCCGTTATAAATTCCATCCCACCCTGGAGATGTATGTAAAAGCGTTTTTAACAACTTGCCATAGCGATCGAAAATATAAATAATAGTACCTTCTAATTGATTAACCCCTGTGATATGCCAAGTATCAAAATACCCATCTGCATTAGGCGTAACAAATTTAGGTACATCTATAACCACTACTTCTTTAGATACTGAATTACAACCGTTGGCATCTATAACCGTTATTAACCTAGGACCAATGGGTACATTGGAGAAAAAGTTAGAGCGCTGTGGCTCATTATCATCTAATTGATAATAATAATCTCCTATACCACTTACCGTTATAGTTATATTATTAGGGTCTGCAAAGTCTACTGTTTCTGTAATCTCAATAGTTGCCTGCTCAGATTCAATAACATTAAACTCCTGTGTATTAGTGCATCCGTAAGGAGAAGTAATGGTTACCGAATAGGTGCCAATTTCGGAAATATCTATATTAGGTGTTGTTTGTCCGTAAGGACTCCATGAATAGGTGTCTTGTGCATAACCCGTGTCTACACCTACCATTAAAGGAAAGTTTTCTAAACAAATCACCTGATCTCCAATATCTAAAAAGGGTTTCCGTCTTACGGTAGCCGTAAAACTGGTGGAACTATAGCAACCGGTTTGATTGTTCTCTATTCTTGCAAAAATATCTTCTTCGGTATCTACATGATACACATAGTCTAATACATTTTGATTAGAATCGGCGTCTGCTTGGGTATTGTAATATGTTACCGTGAATGTCTGCGCTGACTGATTGCCTAAAACATGAGCGTTTTGATTAGCTAGATTAAATGCCAAAATATAATCGTAATCATCATCACAGCCTTCAATATCATCTGGTTTATTAGCAATAGGCAACGGATTTATAATTAATTGAAATGGGTACACATAATGACAACCTCTAGATTGCGATTCAATTCTAATGTAAATTGTATCACTGGTTGTAGCATAAGTGTAATTTGAATTGAGAGGGCTCTGAGCATCTTCGGCATTGGTTGCATTTGCGTAGTAACTAATGAGTGCATCAGGGTCGTTATCCACAATAATACCATCTATCACATCTAGGTTAAAACTTTTGTTTGTGTTATCGCAAATTTCGTGCTTAGCAAACCTATTGATTGCCGGGGGTGAATTAACTTGAAGCTCTTGGTTAATAACGTTGTAACAATTAGCTGATATATTAAAGACTTTTATATAAACTGTTTGCGGATTTGATAGATTGGTATAATTACTAGGGTCTGCAATAGCCTGGGAATCATCATCAATTAGATTTAAATCATCAAAATAAGACATCTGGAAATTTGCAGGATCACCGTTAAGGATCATACTTTGGTTAACCGTAATATCAAAAACTACCGTTTCATCATAGTCTACATCACATAGAGTTATTAGTGGTACTTCATTGGGGTAAGGATGCACCAAAATGTTGAATGAAGTAATACTAAAGCAATCTGTTACATTATTCTCTATTCTGGCATAAATGGTTTGTCCGCTAGCCGCATTATAAACAGCATCTAGCATATTAACCTCATCTATAGCCGCCGCTTCATTATCATAGTAAGTGATGGTGAAGTCATCATCTGATTGTCCTCCTAAGATAGTTGTGTTTTGAGTAGAAAAATCAAAAATTTCCTTGAGATCTTCACTCACATCATCACAGGCCTCCATATCAAGAGGTTGGTTGGCTATAGGAAGTGGATTTACAATTAGTTGAAACGGATACACATAATGACATCCTTTAGAAGCTGATTGAATTCTTATATAGATAGTAGTATTAGATGAGTTATAGGTGTAATCTGTATTTAAAGAGGCATTACCAGCTTCAGCATCTGCATGATTTTCATAATAACTAATAAGGGCATCTGGGTCATCATCAACTATTAAAGTATTGATAGTATTTAAATCAAAATAATTGTTTTCATTATGACAAAATGCATGATTTTCAAATTCATTAATTGGGGGCGGTTTATTAATTACTAATTCTATTGGTAAAATAACGTAACAATTAGAAATGGTGTTGTTAATTTTAATATATACCGTTTCATTCAGCTCTGTATTGGTATAATTCTCAGGATCTGGAATAAGGTTGGTATCATTGAGCGCAGCTTCCTCAGAAAAATGATAGGTGATAACCAAGTTATTTTGCCTTACGTCTAATATATCTACTTCTATTGCTCTAATATCGAAGGTGGTAATACCATCATAATCTGTATCACAAATTTCTAAAGGCTCCGGTAAAGTTACCTGAGGTACCTGAACAATACTTATTGTGAAATCTGTAATACCATGGCAATAGGTTCCATTAGTAATACGCCCATAAATTTGTTGTGGATTGGTGTAATTAGTAAAGGTATTATCAATGGGGTTAAACCCATTTTCGGCATCGTACCGCGAAGTATGAAATGTTACCGTTAAATTATCATCAATACCCGCTTCTATTTCTGTAACCTTTAAATTTAAATCGAAAGTTTCTACACCATCATTTGAAATATCATCACAAACCACAATATTTTCTGGTTTGTTGAATAAAGGAATAGAGCCTACCTCTAAACCAAAAGAAGAGGTGCCATAACAATTGGCATCTGTTATGTTTTCAACCCTTACATAAATGGTTTGCGGATTGGATGTATTTGCGTATGCTCCCCATTTGTTAATGGGATTTGTTCCGGCATCAGCATCGGCTGCCGTTTCATAATAAAGCACCTGTTTATTAGGTTGCCCGTTTAAAATTTCGGCATCCTTTAAATAGAAGTAGAAATCGGCAACCCCATTAATTCCAGATTCACAATTTTCAAACGTGCTAATCTCAGTAAATACTGGTAAAGTGTTTACATTTATATATACCCACGATATATTAAAACATGTAGTAGTGGTGCTTTTTACCCTAAAATAAATATGTTGATTTGTGGCGTTAAAACTCTCAGGATTAGTTATAGGGTTTTCATTGTTGAATGCCTCCCAATAATCTGTAAAATATTCTATTTCTAAATCTGTGGTATCACTTACTATATCAGGCACTACAGCGGTCAAGTCTACTACAGAATAGGCATCTTGATCGTCATCACAGATAATAATATTCTCAGGATAGTTAACAGCTGGTGCTGTAATTACATTGATAGTAATAGGTTTAACAGCAACACACTCACTATCTAAAGTTCTAACCCTTATATAAAGTGGTTGCGGATTGCTAGAATTATAGAATGTTTCTCCTAACCTATTCTCATTATTTAAAGCATCGGCTTCGGTCCAAAAATAATCAACCGCGGACCGATTCACACCTTCAGTAAAAGTACTATCAAAAGTTTCTAGTATTATGGAGGTATAACCATCGGTATCCGTATCACAATAATCTACGCTATCTACATCGGGAAGTTCCAGCGCTGGATTTATTATTAAGTTCACCAAAAAATCTACCTTACACTCGCCATCTGCCACATTGGTATATAACACTGTTGGACTAGAAGTGACCAGATAGGGATCATTTTTATCCAATGGATTGATTCCATTATCTAAATCGTCCTGACTTTCGTAAAATACAAAATCTAGATTTCCCCATTCCTGAGCAATCTCATTTTCAATGTCTTTTAGGTTAAAAAATTCCTGACCATCATTTGAGGAATCATCACATAAAACATAACTATCACCATCAAAACCATATTCTACCAAGTTTATATGCAAATCTACATGCGTAACAGAAAAACATGCGGTGTCATCATCTTCAACCCTTATCCAAACTCGCTGATAAAAAGCCACAATATTAGTATAATTTGAGGCATCTGCTATGGCATTACTGCCATTTAAGGCATCTGTTTCGTTTTCATGAAATGTAGCAGTAACGGCTGTTATACCATTTAATACATTAGGAATAATTTCTGTTAAATCAAAAACCTCAAAACCATCTTCATCAATTATACAATAATTTATATAGTTATTTTCTGTATTTAAAGTAGGGTTGGTTTTTACAGTAACCTCAATAGTTGTGGTAGTGTAACACCCCGTATACGGATTGTACGCCCGCACATACATAGTATCTGTAGGGTTAACATTGGTATAATAATTATAAATTGGAAAATATCCAGAATTAGCATCTTGTTGTGTGTAATGGTAGGTGATTTGAATGGTAGTATCATCTCCTCTAATCTCCTCATTAGCCTGAGATAAATCTATAGTGGTAATGCCGTCTTGCTCTTCCAAATCATCACAAACCACTATAGGAGTAGGTTCATTAATTTCCGGCGCTTCATTAACAATTAAATCAAAATAAAAGAAGGTAATACAGCCATTGTTATTATCTTCAGCTCTAACATAAATAGTTTGTGGATTTGAAGTGTTTTGAACCGTTGTAGTTATTGCATTTACATGGCTTTCCGCGTCTTCCTGATTATAATGATAACTAATACTATAATCTGACGGAGGCAGCCAATTATAAACCTCACTATTCTTGCTATTCAACACGAAAGATTCTACCCCATCATTCGTACTATCATCACACAAAACATAGTTTGAAATATTAATTAATTCCTGTTCTGTTTGCAGGGTAACAACTACTTCATCTTCAATAACACAGGGCGTATTATTAACCAATATGGTAACCTCTATTTTATAGGTTCCTGAAGCGGTTGCTGTAAGGTTTGGACTAGTTTCATTAGGTATGAGAGCACCATTATGATACCAAGCATATGTTGCCAAATTATTATTAATATCACCATTTAAATCTACCTGAGTAGCGCAAGTTTCGATGTCAGGTCCTAAGTCTACCGAAGCATTAAAACTATTCCCTTCAATAAATACTGCGGAGTCATAATTTTCATCAGATTGATCTGCAATTACTAATTTGATATGATACTTAACATTAGGAGTGATTCCGTAATTAGCACTTAATACCACGGTTCTTCCATTATAATTGGTATCTCCCAAATTAGACCCCTCATAAAAACTCTCGTTTTCCGCTGGACACTCTCCTACCACTTCATCATGAATGGTTGTAGTATTAACAGGAATAGTGGTGTTTGGAATAAGGGCTATGTTTTCATAAGGATCGAGCGTTCCTGCTTCTTTAATTAAAAAAGCAAAACCATCTGCATAACTGCAGGGGTTATTAAGCAAATATTCTTCTGAGGCCAATAAATAATTAAACTGCACTTGGTTAGAAAATGATACAAAATCAAACTCTATAGAAGTGGCGTTAAGTGTATTGGTGATATTTAATGCGCTTTCCAAATCTGGATCAGTACCCCAACCAGTATTACCTTCATTTAGTATAGCCGTGTTCAAAGTATTTCCTGCAGAGTTTATATTACCAGTGGATAATGCTATACCATTCTGAAATGGAAAATTAGAAGACGCCCTCTCAAAATAACCATAGCTTTCAAAACCACTAGACACCCCATTTACGGAAGAAGAGATATTGGAAATCTCAATACAACCCTGCGCTAAATTATTAAGTATTAATTGCTCTAATGAGATGGAACTATCCGTTGTTATTTGTTGGGCATGAGCGGATACACCTATAAAGAGGAAAAGCACACAGGTAATGAGATACTTGTGCGCTTGCAACTTGCCATAGCTTTTAATACATAAATCACCTAATAATCTTCTTAAAAGTAATTGCATAGAAATTTTAATTTAACCTAGATTAACGATATTATTCTTTTACAATTTTTATAATGCGCTCCCCTTCATTGGTTCTAAGTTTAACAAAATACAGGGCGGGTTTTAACGTACTAATATTTATACGTTCTAGATTATCGCCAACACTCATAACGTGTTGCCCTAATGCGTTATATATACTTATTGAATTCAATTCAGAAATGTTACCTTTTATATGTAATAGGTTTTGGGTAGGGTTAGGGTATACTCTAAATGTATTTATATCAGAAATAAATTCTGTACTTAAAGTACTATCAACCGTAAAATTTGAAAAGATAGAGTTGGTGTTGCCGTTAAGATCTTTAACAACAACCTCAAAGGTATGAGAACCATCTGTAAGTGGAGTCTCTGGAGTATAAAGTATTTTATTGTTTACTGGGTCCCAAAGTGCTGCAACTTCAACATCATCAATCTTTATAATGGTTTGTGCGAGATCAATCCCGGCTCCTGTTAAAGCCTCATATAATGTAGCCCAATACTCTTCAGTTGGTGGGGTAACATTTCCTTCTTTAGGATAATGATCTTGTATTTCAGGAGCTGTATTGTCCATAGTAGCAGGATCATAAGCGATGCCTATGGCATAATTACCTGCTTTGGTAATTTGTGTTTCAACTATATTAATATCTACATTATTATCTCCTGTCACCTCTTCCCATACTAAATTTACGTCATCATAAAGATACATTTTGGCTAATGCCTTCTCAGTATCTGTAAATTCCAGTTCATCAACTTTTGCTTGATCTATGGTGATACTTAAATTAACAGGATCAAAAGTTTCAATAGGGTTCTCCCCAATATCCATTAGGTTAAGATTCAAATTATTGCTTATAATGTATAATTTTGAATTTTCAACAAGTTTATTTAATCCGATCCCCTCTTTTGCATTGGAAACTTTAGAAGCATATACTTGTCTTACCTCTGACTTAAAGCCTGAGGTCTTATTAAATATTGTATTATATGTTGGATCTAACCACCTAAGCACCCATTTTTCTCCGTCAGAAACCAATGTTCCTGCCAATTCTACAGTAGAGTCACCAATATCAACAATAAAAGCAATACCATCCTCAATGGGTTGCTCTACCTTAGATATTAGCTCATCGAAAGCTCCATCCAACAGCAATGTTGTCCCATTTAAAAGATCTGTGATTTCGCCACTTAAAGAAACTAAATCATCTAAGTTCCTTGCATTTTTAACAGTAGGAAGAATAGTATCATTAATTACAACATATTCGCTTTTTAAGTATTCCGACTCACTAAGATATCCGTATTCTAAGCCCAAAGAAACTCCAACTCCAGACCCAATCACTATACTTAGATCGATTCCTATATTATCTTTAACTCCAATTGAATTAGACTCACTGATTTGCATAATATTATGCTGACTGTATTCACCTAGAGTTAGAGGGTTTTGGGAATAGATTTCATCCAAATTTGATGTAAAATAATCCACCCCTGCCTTAAATGTCTTGTTAGATTCTCCAAGGGTCAAAAGATCAGATGTAACACCTATTAAATTGTCAACCCCGCTATTACTAGCAATTACACTTTCAGGAATAATGAATTCATATTTTCTAGACACAGATCTATGTAATAGTGAAACTTGGGCTGACTCATTACTCTCATATACTAAACCTATCTTATCTATCGAACCTTTTGTAGAATCATAAGTTCCATTTAACCCAATTTTACCACCAAAGTTAAAATTAAGCTGCTTACCAAAATCTACCTTATCATTAAGTATCTTTAAATCCAAAGCAGATAAATCAAATGCTGTAGCAAGACCTATATCAATTGATTTCTTGTTTTCCTTAATTAAACTTTCCAAAGAAACTGATAATGATGTATTTACTCCCGCTTGAAAAAAATCAAATTCCGTTTCACCAAATTTAAAATTGTATCCTACAGAAATATTCCCTTCTACTCCAACTCCATATTGGTTAGAGTTATGATAGGTTGAATACAACCCATTAAGGTCTGGATTAAGGTCTACCAAAACATTCTTTAAAGCCACCATATAAACCCCCGCAAATGGACTTAACGGAATCGACCCTAAACCAAAACTTTCCATAAGATAAGCCGCTTTGGCTTTTTTTGTAGTATCACTATCATCTATGAACTTCATACTTTGACCGAAAGAACCAATCAATTTTACTTCCCCTTGTAAAACTTCATTTACAATAGGTATATTGGATCCAATAGCAGGAATTTCGGCTGAAACTCCTGCACTAACATTAAATGTCCTATTAATAGTTTGAGCTCCAGATAGGTCATAGGTAAACTTAAGCCCCATACCTCCAGAGCCTGTTAATGACTGTTTGGAAAGAGCAACTGAGGCTCCTCCTACTCCAATTCCTCCTTCAATCAAAGACAACCCCACGCCGGCTCCACCAAAAACGTTAACACTTTCCTTAACATCCTCTCTAACTTTTAAATCTAACTGAAAATTTGGTGGTTTATTCTCAAAATTAATACTGAGTCCATTTTGGGATATAGAGTTTGGTATAGAGATTGTCAAACTCTTAGGAGTACTATCTGTACTGAAATCCAACCACATTTGTAATAAACCATTTCCTAGGTATTGCGCTCCTATTTTAACCAATTGTCCACTAAAACTTTGGAACTCTTCCACCACTGTGCATATTGGAGGAACATTTGCATTATCCTCTACATTATAGTAGAAATATATTTTGGATTCAACTGTTAAATCTGAAGCTTTAAATGGAGGGGATGTATTATCTAAAAAAGAAATTGTTCCACTTTGAGCACAATTATCCTTAATAATTAGCCCCGATACTCCCGTAGCAAATGCTGTAGCATTATTATTTTTGCAAACACCTCTTAAATTGAATGTTGTTCCAGAATCCTGAAATTCCCAATTAGCTCCACCATCCTGAGACACAAAGATATCTCCAGCATTTCCAACAGTAATAGCCTTTTCATTATCATAAAAATGCACTCCATTTAAAGTGTTTGTACCTGTATATTTTAGACTCCAGCTGTTTCCCCCATCACTTGTTTTATAAATACGTCCTCCCGAACCTACAGCAAGACCATTTTGAGCATCTACAAATGATACAGAATACAATCCCCCTGCTATATTCGTTTCTATACTAGACCAAGAACCACCTCCATCTGTTGTTTTAATAATAAATCCAACACTAGCAGATGAATATCCAACAGCAATTGCATTCCACTCATCTACAAAATCTACATCCATAACATGTCCAAGTGTACCTGCTGGCGATATTCTTTTATACCATGTATCTCCACCATCATCACTATATGCTATTTGTCCCTCTTGTCCAACCATTATACCATATACATTGTCCTCTGCAAAATCAATATTGTTCCATAACAAGTCTTGAAAGCCTAATGGTTTACCAAACCAATTGGCACCTCCATCAGTGGTATAATGAACAATACCATTATCGAATTCCTTTCTACCAACAGCGAACCCACTCAATTCATTCTTAAAATGGACGCCATAGTATCTAAATCCAGATAATAAGGTGTTTTGCACTGCCCAAGTTGTTCCTCCGTCAATGGTTTTTAATACTGTATCATTCCATCCTACAGCGTAACCAATATTTGTACTAGGGAAATGTACATCCCATAAATTATTGGTAGTACCTGAGGGTATAGATTCCCATTGTGCAAACACACCTGTATTAAAGCATAAAATTGAAAAGACAAAAATTGAAAACTTTTTAATAGTAATTAATTTCTTCATAATTATTTGGTTGTTAGGTTAACAATCATAACTATAACAGATAATCTATAGTAAATAAAGGGGTAGCTATTGTTTTAGGAAAAAGTAATCTATCTAGATTACAATGTAAACATACACACTATCATTAATTCTTGAAATACCCATTATTAGGTATTTTTAATAGGAGAAATTTTGTTATTATCAAAAAATAGTGCCTGATAAAAACTAGGTTTTGCTTTTAAACAGGCACCCTTAATTCTCCCTAAGAATTAATTAATAGCGTTATAAAGATTATAAAAAAGACTTAGGCTCGCAATACTCAATTTGAGTATTTTTTAGATTTTTCGTACATTTTTCGATTAAAAGAAAGATAAAAAGGATGTATGACTGGTTTTAAGCAACACAAAGTTTATGCATAAAAAAAAGCGAGGATAGTTTTTAACTGCCCCCGCCTAGTTTTAATTAAACCGATTAAGTTCTACTCTACAATTGTAACAGATTTGGTTTGCCTTTTTTACGTCATTTCCTATTATTAGTCTTATTAAAGTTAATCTTTACCTACTAATTTTCCATTTATATTTTTACCATTTAACTTGATATGATAAAGAATCATACCTCTGTCAGCGTCATTAAAATTGACAATGGTCTCTTGACCCTTTACAACAAACACCTCTCTTTTTGAAAGTAATTGCCCTAAAACATTAAACAATTGTATCTGTGCCATTCCTTCTTCTGGGGATTTAACAGAAAGATTAAATGAACCTTTATGCGGATTTGGGTAAGCTCTTACTGATAAATCATTAATCTCAATTTCTTGATTTTTAGTGGCACCTCGTTTACCAACGCTAGCCACTTTGGAAACAATCAAATCATAACAAATAAATGATACCTCTGTAGAGGTTATTTCTACATAGTACGTGGCTCCTCCAATTAATTCATATTCACCATTGCCTACTGGAACCATTGCAGAAGCATTTTTACCATCTGGATACAGATCTAAATTAAAATTGATTGAAGGATGTGTCAGGGCTACAGTATAATTTCCGTTTTCAGGTGCATCAAATGCATCAAATTTAAACCAATCTGCAACGTCATTTGCTAATGCTATTCTACCATTAATGGTAGGGCCTATACCAATCTCAACAGCTTTCTTTTTGCTATTGTTACTTTCATATTCATCCTTTCCGTTATCAGTAATTATAACTTCTTTTGAACTCGTACAGCCATTAAAATCTCTAACCCATACCATGTAAGTCCCTCCTGAAAGGAACGAAAACATGTTAGATGATTGATAAGCTCCTTCATCTAATCTGTATTTATAGGGAGGGGTACCGCCACTACCTGATGCCGTTATTGTTCCAGCACTTGCTCCACACCCAGAAGCATTGGTCTTGGTCGTGGCTAACGCAAGATTAGTTTCTGGTTCAGTAATAACATAAGATTTAGATACCGTACACCCAGTTCCAATATCGGTAATGGTTACATTATAGTTAACACCAGCACCAAGATTTGAAATGTCTTGAGATGTTGATATGATATTACCTGTCCAACTATAAGTAAATCCACTTTCACTTCCACTTCCACTTCCTCCAGATACCGTTAAATCTATAGCTCCTGTAAGTTCGCCTCTACATAAAACATCTGTTATTTTGGCTTCAACTACAATCTCATGGAATGTTGGTACTTCAACTTCAAGAGTCGTTGTACACTCGTTATTATCAGTAACTGTTAACACATAAGTTCCAGCTGCCAAACCGTTTATGTTTTTTTGTGACGCGGTATAACCTTCACCGGTCCAGCTATAACTTAAACCACCTGTTCCACCCGAGGCATCTACAGAAATCGCCCCGGTGCTTTGATCAAAGCAAGTACTTTCAACTATAAGCAATGTTGCGGTCAATTCTTCTGGTTCTGAAACGGTTTTAGATATAAAACCTGTACATCCATTCTTATCTCTAACTGCAATTTCATAGGTATCGGCAGCAAGGTCATTAAAACTGTATGGAAACTCGCCATCTATAAAATTAATACCATCTATACTAAATGAAAATGGCGCATCTCCATTGGCATTGGTAACGGTAATGACACCATTGTTTTCACCAAAACAAGTCACATCTGTTACTGATGCTGACGGATTAAAAGCTTCTCCTACTGTAAGATCAATACTCGCAATTGTTGTACATCCGTTTGCATCTGTAACAGTAACATCATAAGTTCCAGCGGGCACATTATTTATTGATGCTTCTGTAGCACCGTTACTCCACAAATACGTATAATCAAGTGTACCTCCAGCAACAGTTACAGTGGCATTATTAGAACAAATTGTTGAAATGTTAGTAATACTTGCAACTAGTAATTCTGGTTCTGTAATAGATGCGCTTAAATTGGTAGTACATCCATTGGCATCGGTAACAACTACGGTATAATCACCTACCACTAATCCACTTGGGTCTTCTACTGTAGAACCATTACTCCATGAATAAGTATATGGTGCTGTTCCGCCACTAACTGTTAAATTTATTTCTCCATCACTATCGCCAAAGCATAATAAAGCTTCACCTGTTGCAGTAGCTGTTAATAAAACCGGTTCTGTTATTATTATTCCAGACAAAGAGGCTGTTGTACCATTGGCATCTGTAATTAATAACTGATAGGTGCCTGGTGCAAGACCTGCCAAGTCTTCATTTGAAGAACTAAATTCTGGATTCTCACTATTTGTCCATTCGAAAACGTATGGAGCAAGACCATTGGAAACCGTTATATTGATAGTTCCGTTATTAGCTCCATTACAAGAAATATTCGTAAAATTACTATCTAGTATCTCTACAAAATCGCCACAATCTTCACTAAATATTTTACCAGAGTCTATCATTGCTTGAGAAATTTCGGTAGGTATTTCTGTATCAACTAATGGGTCGTAATTAGCATCAGCATTGATACATGTTAAGTTTGGAGTATTCCAAATATCAAATCTAGAAACGATTGTATTGTTATTATTCCTTATATCAAAATGTGCTAATTGCGGATTATCATACAAACGGAGAAATAACAACCCAGGGCTATTGCTTAAGTCTAGGGTTTTAATAACACTATTTGTAATTGTTACTAGATTCAATTTTGAATTTTGACTAAAATCAATAGTTGATAGAAACTGATTATTATTCGCATAAAACCTCCTTAATTCTTTATTATTTATTAAATTAATTTCAGTAATTGGTATATCGAATATGGCTAAATGAATGAGTTTCGTATTCTTTTCTACATTTAAACTAGAAATTTGATTTCTACTGCAAATTAAGCTAGTTAAGTCCTTATTTATGCTAACATCCAAACTATTTAAATTATTATCAGCGCAATTCAAGCTTAATAAAGCAGTATTTGTAGAAACATCTATATCTGTTATTTGATTATTATTAATTTGCAAGCGCTCTAAACTTTTATTTGAAGTAACGTCTATTCCCGTTAATTGATTATCGTTACCATATAAAAATTCTAAAAGTCCATTATTACTAATATCTAAATTTGATAATTGGTTGTGACTAGCTGATAAAGAAGTCAAATTTTTATTATTTGTAATATCTATACTTGTTAAGTTATTACCATGTACCTCCAGCCAAGTTAAAGCTATATTATTTGATACATCGATGGTAGATAGGTCTGAATTCCCTAGTCTCAATGTTTCGAGGTTTGTGTTTTTTGATACATCTATATTTGTCATATTGGCATTACCACATGCTAAATACGTTAGCTCTCCATTATTTGAAACGTCTAAATGAGAAATACCGGTAACTCTACAATCTAATTTAGTAAGTGAACCATTTTTTGTAATATTAAGACTAGTTAAACTTGGATTAGATCGACAATTTAAATCGGTAATATTTTTAAAAGCTTCAATACCCGTCAGGCTTGCAATATTTAAAGAATTAACTGTTAAATCAGTTACAGTTTCAACTTTACTTTTTAATGTTAAATTATTTAAAACGCCATCACCCATACTAGTTGGATCTCCTAAAGTTACTTCTTCTCCCACAGCATTATGAGTTTCTAAATAGGTTTCAAAATTCTCATCTGGTATAAATACTGTTCCACAATCTTCACTAAGGGTTTTAGATTGAGCAGCTATCTCATCTACCATTGCTTGAGAAATTTCAGCAGGTATTTCTGTATCAACTAATGGGTCGTAATTTGCATCAGCATATATACATGTTAAGTTTGGTGTGGTGTGTATAGAAAAAGTATGTATCAGTTCATTGTATCCACTACGTAAATCAAGATGTACCAATTCTGTGTTATTTCCGAGAACTAGATGCTCTAATTTAGTGTTCTTTGATAGGTCTAAACTTTTAAGTTGAAGTGCACCAAAACTAAGCCTAACTAAATTTGGATTGTTGGATAGATCAATACTCTTTATTTGATTCGTACTAATAAGAAGCGTATCAACGTCTGGCAACATAGAAACATCTAGTTCTGTTAGTTGATTTCTACCTATAGATACACGATGTATTTTTGTGTTATTAGAAAAATCGATATTCGTAAGTTGATTACCATAAGCCCAAATTTTTAAAAGCTTTGGATTATTAGAAATATTAATAGTAGATAATAGGTTTTCTCCAACTTGTAATTCAGTGATGTTAACAAAAGCTTCTATACCTGTTAAATCTGAAATATTACTCTCTCGTACATCTAATTGTCCAGTAACCGCTTCAGCTTCACTTTTCAAAATAATGCCATTCAATATTCCTGAAGCATCTATTTTTTCAGCAATAAGTGCTTGTTCAAAATTAGGATCTGGTATATAAACTAATGAAGAATCACTCACAGGATCAACATTTGGACCTCCAAAAGAGGAATCTGGAAGCGTTGTTTTGGCAAGAGCGTCTGGAGATACTTTTGAAAAAACACCATTAAATTCCCAATTTGGTCTCACTGATTGAGAATAAGTTTGTCCAGCCATCCAATCTAAATCAATATCATAACCTGTTGATTCTCCTTGTCTTCCAATGTAATACACACGTGACTGTGAAGTACCAAAATCATCAAGACTTAAAACAGAACTTGTTGAAGGAAATTTAAAAATCCCTGGGTTTGTAGAATAATTATTGGCTACAATCATTTGACCATATCCAAATTCGCTACCTTCTCCACCATTATCATCATCTAATGAACTAACTGAATCATATATGTTCCAGGCAGTATGAGCTCCAACAGCATCAAACTCACCATCAGCAGGAGAATCAACATTTAGACCAATAGGATTAGTAAGTGCACTAATTAATAAATAGGATCCGCTATAATTAATTAAATCACCATCATATCCCGTAACATCTACTTGAGTGTAATCATTAGACGCAGACGCAGCCAAAACTGTTTCATAAGAATTACCAATGCCAGCAACACCTGTATCTGGGTCAAACGTAACGGTAAGATATCCATTTGTACCAAAAGTAAGACCACTTAAATCTAAAGCTTCTAGAACTATTCCAAGGTTTCCGCTTTCTCCATCTCCTTCAATAGTAACTAAATAGGTACCCGTTGGAAATGAGGTTCCTGCTGGACCTCGAAACTCAATAAACTCGTCGGGCGTATCCGTCCCTGAAATAGTCGCTATCATTGTGCTTATGTAATAACCTGCAGAGTTATCATAAGTTTGAGAGTAACCTAATGAAGTTATAAATAATAGTCCAAAAAGTAAATAGAATTTTTTCATAATGAGTGATTTTTAGTTAATAGCAATTACATAGCTAAGAATATTAAATAAAGTAGTTGGGGCTTGGTACTAAAAAGGGAGGTGTAATTGAAATAACTACAATGTAAACTTAGACACTATTATTAATTCTTGAAATACCCACTATTAGGTATTTTTTATAGGAGAAATTTTATTAATACAAAAAAATAGTGCCTGCTAAAAACGAGGATTCGTTCTTAAACAGGCACCTTAATTCTCCCTAAGAACTAATTAATAGCAATGTAAAGTTGCAACTTAATTGCTTATACCACAATACTCAATTTGAGTATTTTTTAGATTTTTCGTACGTTTTTCGACTAAAGGAATAATAAAAAGGGTGTACAACTTACTTTTTACAGGAAATAACTTATTAGATTGAAAGCTACAACAAGTTTCTATTCATTTTTAACATGCCAATAAGCTCTCCGGTGGAAGAAATATTCAATTTTTTAAGAATATTTCTTCTATGTGTATCTACAGTGTTAGAAGAAATTTCAAGTTTTTCTGCTATTTGCTTACTAGAGTAGTCTAAAACCAAGAGCCTAATAATATCTCGTTCCCTATTACTTATGGCATTTAAAAGCTTTTGAGAATAATTATTAAAATATTTGGTTTCATATTCATTTTGCTGATTCAGCAGTTTAGCCGAAGCACAAACCTGCATTTTAATGTTAGGATGCAATACTGTATAATGAGCTAAACCAATAATAGGTTTATGATTTGTATCAAATTCCAGAGGCGTAGTATTTTGAATAATATTTACATATTCATCTTGAGCATTTTTAAAACGGTAATTCCAGGTATAGCTCATTTTAAGACGGTCTTTTCCATCAATTTCTTTTAATGTAAAATTCATGAGCTCATTTAATGCCTGCAACCAACGCTCAATATCCTCTGGATGTATTCTACTCCAAAAATACTTCATACCGCCTTTATCAAACAGCTCTTTATCTAAACCCAAACAAGCATTCATATTTTTACTCACATATTCAAACGATAAATCTTGAGTATTAGTGATACAGAAAAAAGTAGAACTATACGGCAAATAAACATCTAACTCAATTATCTTTTGAATGTGCTTTTCGAGAGAAGGATTATCATAAGACTTAAATATGTCTTGATAAGTATGCTTTATATTCTTTATAATCATTTAATAGCAATTACTCAAATCTACGAAAAAAGAAATAAAGGGGTATATTCTTACTCTACCAAATGAAATTTTAGGGGATAAAGGGATTGGATATCCTAAAGCGAAACCACTACTGCAAGTAAAATTCCTGTATGCTTTCGCATACTTTGTAATTTTTGTTTTCGGAAATTATCACGAGTAAACTCGGATACTTCCAAAAACAAAAATTCCGATTTGAAAATCAAATCGGAATTTTAATTGATGTGGGCGCGAAGGGATTCGAACCCCTGACCCCTTGGGTGTAAACCAAGTGCTCTGAACCAACTGAGCTACGCGCCCCTGTAATTAGGTGTGCAAATATAATCTAGTTTTTAAAACTGCAAAAACTTTTTTAAAGAAAATTTAAATTATTTCGGCCACTACAAAAGTACTACCTCCAATAAAAATAAAGTCTTCCTTCTTAGAATTATTTAGAGCTGCATTATAGGCTTCTTTTACAGAATTATAAGCCTCACCTTTTAGGGCATGTTCATCAAAACACCTTTTTAATGCTTTAGCAGGTAAACCTCTAGATATTTGGGGTTTACAAAAATAATATCTTGCTTCTAAAGGTAACAAATCTACAATTGAATTTAAATCTTTATCACTCACTACACCAAAAACAATATGCAAATTATTAAACTTTTCACTCTTAACTTGCTTCATTACATGGGTTAACCCCTCTCTATTGTGCCCTGTATCACAAACTACTTTTGGTTTATTATTTAAAACCTGCCAACGCCCTAGTAGCCCAGTGTTTTTAATGACATTTAACAATCCTATTTTCAAGTTACTCTCAGAAATTTTATACCCTTTTAAACGTAGTTCCCTAACCGTCTGAATAGCCGTTTTTATATTCTTGAACTGATAGACGCCTTTTAAATCACTTTCTAAATCGGTTTCTACATCTTTATCTGCAAATACAATTTTTGAATTATTATGTTTAGCTAATTCTCTGAATACATTTTTAGTTTCTTGTTGCGTTTCTCCAACTACAACAGGAGTTTTCGGTTTAATTATTCCTCCTTTTTCAACAGCAATCTTTTCAAGTGTATCACCTAAAAATTGTGTGTGATCCATCCCAATATTTGTTATTACCGAAACTTCCGGAGTAACCACATTTGTTGAATCTAGCCTTCCTCCTAGCCCAACTTCAATAATGGCAATATCGACTTTTCGTTTTGAAAAATATTCAAAAGCCATTCCAACGGTCATTTCAAAAAAAGATAACTGATTTTTTTCAAAAAAAGCCTTACTGCGTTTAATAAAACCAATAACAAATTGCTTGGAAACGACTTGTCCGTCAATCTTAATACGCTCTCTAAAGTCTTTTAAATGGGGAGACGTATATAAACCCACTTTATATCCTGCCTCTTGTAAAATAGAAGCCAACATATGGCTTGTAGACCCTTTACCATTGGTTCCTGCCACATGAACCGATTTAAAATTATGATGTGGATTATTTAAGTGTTCTACCAGTAAATGCGTATTATTTAAATCTGCTTTATACGCAGATTTCCCCTGACGTTGATACATTGGCAGCTGAGAAAACATCCAATTGAGAGTATCTTGATATGTCATTAGCTATTGCCCTAATTTAAAGTTTACTTTCACAAAACCTATTTGTTTTGCAGGTGCTTTAGAGTCGGGACGCCATTTATGAGACATGGCTATTTTTTTTGCAGGATCTAACAAACATTGGGCAGTATTAGTAGTACCCTTTACACCGGGAGTTGCATTAACAACATTTCCGTTTCTATTAACCTCTATTCTAACTATAACCATTCCGGATTCGTTACAGTCCTGCTTCATTGTAGTATACCTTGCACTTCCTCTACCATTCAATCCGTAACCAACTCCACCACTTCCAGATCCCGGGTCACCAAAATAACTAGGTGCATACGGATCACCATCTAATTGTCCTTTATCTCCAGCTGTATTATCATTACCTTCACTTCCAGTTTCGGAGCCTTCAGACTTACTAACACCTCCAATTAAAGCATCTAGTTTTTTCTTTTTCTCTTCTTGATCTCGCTTTTCTTTAGCTATTCTTTCGGCTTCAGCCTTTGCCTTTGCTTCGGCCTCAGCTTTTGCTTTTGCCTCTGCCTCTTTTTGCTTTTTTATGGCTATAGCCTCTTCATCTTCTTGGGTTAAAATCTCTTCTTTTACTTCCTCTGCCTTTGTTGGTTGAGAATCTGAAGCCTCCGGTTGCGGTGGCTCATTTATCTCCTTAGGCTCAGACTTTACAGGTTTCTTAGGCTGCACTTTACCCTGACCAACACTTGAGTTTCCAAAGTTAACCGCAACTCCATATTCTTCAGGAGGATCCATATATTGTGGCCCCATAACGAATATCATCAACACTATAATCAAAGTAATCAGCAAGGTGATTTTTGCCGAATCCTTTTCATGTTTTGTCTCAAAATATTTCATTATTTATGACTATTAAAACCCAAAAATATTATTTGGTAGATTTTACTGCTAAAGTTGATTTTATTTTATTCCTATTAGCAATATCCATAATGTAAACAACATGTTTCATTTCTACATCTTGATCTGACCTAATTGTTATTGAAGAAGTACTGCTTCCTTGCATAGCCGTTAGAATAGTACTCTCTAATTGGCTTTTAGGAACCATTTTCATATCTACGAAATACTGATGTTTCTTATTAACACTTACCGATATGTTCTTAACCTGTGTAGTTTTACTAGACGATTTTGGCAGAAGTAAATCTATAGCTTCAGCTGAAACTAAAGTAGATGCAATCATGAAAAAGATTAATAACAGAAATACAATATCTGTCATTGAAGACATATTGAATTCTGGTGTTACTTTATTTCTTCCTCTAAAATTCATATTAGGTAGGTTCGTTTAAATGATCTAAAAACTCCAATGAATTTGCCTCCATTTGATAGACTACTTTATCTGTTCTAACCACTAAATGGTTATAAGCAATGTAAGCTACAATACCAACAATTAAGCCACCAACTGTAGTTGTCATTGCTGTATATAACCCTCCAGCTAAAACATCCATTTGAATAGAACCTCCAGCATTTGCTAGCTCAAATATTGCTAATATCATTCCAACAACTGTACCAAGAAATCCAATCATAGGAGCTGCTCCCGAAATAGTTGCGAGAATACTAACATTCTTTTCAAGACCGTAAATTTCTAATCTACCTGCATTTTCAATAGCTGTATTAATATCGGCTAGTGGCTTCCCTATTCTTGTAATACCTTTTCCAATTAATCTTGAAACCGGAGAATTCACTTGAGCACAAAGTACTTGTGCAGAATCTATTTTGCCGTTACTCACATGGTCTTTAATCTGATTCATAAAATTAGAATCGACTTTAGAAGCCGCCTTAATGGCAAACAATCTTTCAAAATAAATATAACAGGCAAATATTAATAGTAGAAACAAGATAGCTATAATAACTTGTCCCGCAGCACCTCCGCTAGTAATTAACTCAATAATTGAAAGTGTTTTTTCCACTGATTCTCCATCAGCTAAAGCTTCCCCAGCTTCTTGTGCATTTTGTAGGGTTAAAAATGTGCTAAGCATATAATAATAAATTTATTGCAACTGTATAACGTTACATTTTTTGTTAAAGTATAACAAAAAATGTTTTTGATAAAACCTAACTAACAATTATTAGACCAATTAGATAAATCTATTGGAAAATTTACCCAAGAATACCTCGCATTACCATGAATGCAGCAGAACCTACAACAAAACCTATTAAGGCTAACCAAGATATTTTACGTAAGTACCAGAAAAAGTCAATTTTTTCCATTCCCATAGCAACAACACCTGCTGCTGAACCAATAATTAACATACTACCACCGGTACCTGCAGAAAATGCTATAAAATGCCAAAGTTGATCATCTAATGGCTCTGAGAACATCCCTAAACTGGCAGCTACTAACGGTACATTATCAATAACCGCAGAACCTACACCTAAGAACATAACAACCAAATCTGACACGCCACCTTCATGAATTTCAGTTCCTAATCGCGGAGTGCTTTCTCTTAACCAATCTGCAGCACCAAATAAAATCCCTAAAGACTCTAAAGCCGCTACCGCCATTAGTATTCCTAAGAAGAATAATATACTAGGCAACTCTATTTTGGATAATGAATAATGGACTGGACTGTGGTGCGCATGCGCTTCACTTTCCTCAGCATGATACTCTGTTAAACTAAATTTAGAGCTACTATAAATCTCTGCAAAAGTAGCTACAATTCCTAAAGACAACATCATACCTACATAAGGAGGCAAATGCGTAATGGTTTTAAAAATTGGCACAAAAACAATAGCTCCTAGACCTAAATAAAGCATGGTACCGCTAAACTTAGATTTTGGTTTTTCTACACCTTCTTCAATATCCAACTCTCCTTTGAAAGCTGGCAAAAATGAGGCTATTAAAGATGGGACTGCCATACAGAAGAACGACGGTATAAGCAAGTAAGCAATTAAGTTTCCAGTAGTTACTTTATTTCCAATCCAAAGCATGGTAGTTGTTACATCTCCAATTGGAGACCAAGCTCCACCAGCATTAGCAGCAATGATTATTAAACCTGCAAACCAAATTCTCGTATTTCTGTCTTTTACAATTTTTTGAAGAATAGATATAAGTACTATGGTTGCTGTTAGATTGTCAATAATAGCGGAAAGAATGAATGCTAAAATTGAAAAAATCCATAAGATTTTGGTCTTTTTCTTCGTTTTTATAAAACTTTTTATGGTAGAGAAACCATCAAAATAATCAATGATTTCAACAATAGTCATAGCTCCTAATAAGAACACCAAGATTTCTGAAGTTTTACCTAAATGATGCAGTAAAGTTTCTTCCATCAAATGGGTCTTTTCTTCATGACCCAACAATCCGAAATTCTCTAAAAGCGCATGCTTACCTGAATCAAACCATTGCGGAAACGTATCCAGACCAAGAGCTATAAGAGCCCAACAAATGGCCATCATGACCAGAGCAGGAATTAATTTATCAATTTTTATACTATGTTCAAGGGTAATGGCTAAATAACCCATTACAAAAACTAAAATAATCACTGCTTCCATATCTCTTTTTTAAATAAGTTGGTTGAGAGCAATCTCAAAAGCAGTAGCACTCAATCCAGTTTTAGATTGATTTTTGCTATGTACTTTTTCAATAGCTTCTCTAATTATATTTGATGTATCGTTAAAAATTGCTTCGTCTGTCATTTGTACTTTACGCTCCATAAAATATGCAAACACTCTTGCCATTCCACAGTTCGAAATAAAATCTGGAATTAAACTAACGCGGTAATCAGTATGTTCCATAATAGGACCAAAGAAAATTTCTTTATCCGCAAAAGGCACATTGGCTCCACAAGAAACCACCTCAAGGCCGCTATCAATCATTTCATCTATTTGATGAATGGTTATTAAGCGGGACGCGGCACAAGGTGCAAAAATTTGAGTATTGATTGCCCAAATTTTTCTGTTGGCCTCCTCAAACGGAATTAAGTTTTCAGCTGCTAATGTATTACCCTTTTTGGATAGAAAAAAATGACTTATGTCATTAAATGAAAAACCATCCTCATTTATCACGCCACCAGCTATATCAATAATCCCAACTATTTTGGCTCCCATTTGTGATAAATAAAAAGCTGCAGCGGCTCCTACATTTCCAAATCCCTGAACAACAGCTCTTTTCCCTTTTACACTTCCTCCATAAATATCATAATAATGTTTAACAGCTTCGGCAACACCAAAACCGGTAATCATATCTGCAACTGTATATTTTTTGGAAACATCTGGTGAGTAAATAGGGTTTTCAATAACCTTAATAACACCCTGTCTTAACTGGCCAATTCTGTTTATTTTATCTGCTTCGGTAGGTTTAAAATGGCCATTAAAAACACCTTCTTGCGGATGCCAAACACCACTCTGTTCTGTAATAGGAATTACCTCATGTGTTTCATCAACATTCATATCGCCACCTGTACCGTAATAACTTTTTAACAAAGGTGAAACCGCAGCATACCAACGCTCCAACACACCTTCTTTTCTGGGGTCTTTCGGGTCGAAATTAATGCCAGATTTAGCACCTCCAATAGCTGGTCCAGAAACCGTAAACTTAATTTCCATAGTTTTGGCTAATGATAACACTTCATTCATATCTAAACCCTTTCTCATTCGTGTTCCTCCACCAGAAGCACCGCCCCTTAAAGAGTTTATCACTACCCATCCTTCTGCATCCGTAATGGAATCTTTCCAATTAAAAACTATTTCTGGTTCTTTGTTTTCGTATCTTTTTAATAATTCTTTCATTTTTTAATATCATATATTCAACTAAAAGCCAATAATTTGGGTTCTTTAAATAGAAATCCAGAGTAGCTAAAGTTGAGTCATGATTTTTAAATGATTTTTAATTATTAAAGTAACAAATATAAAAAACTTAGTAGCTTAAGTATTAATTTACTGTTATTTTTAAGGAAGAAAAATTATGCCTGAACTGTGATCTTCTGAAGCTCCTGTAACACTCATTAGGCAATTGTTTTCATTTCTAAGTTTTAGCACACCTAAAAATCCAAAAATGAGCGCTTCTTTAAATTCGATAATTTCTTTTGAAGGTAAGATGATTTCGTTCTTAGAATGAACTCTAATTCTTTCTATTAAAAACTGATTATAAGCACCTCCTCCAGTAATTAAAACAGTGCCATCAGGGTTACTCTTAATAGCTTTACCTATCTGAATAGCAACATGTTCTACGAATGTTCTTAGAATTGTATTTATTTTTAGATTGAAGGAATCTATTACAGGTAACACATTCATTTTAACCCATTCTAACCCCAAAGATTTTGGAGGATCTTCTCTATAAAAGTCCAAAGTATTTAGTCGGTCTAATAACTCTAAATTGATTTCTCCTTGAGCAGCTAACTTACCTCCATTATCAAAATCTAGCCCCAATGGTTTTACATAATGATTTAAAACAATATTTACAGGACAAATATCATAAGCTATTCTAGTTTTATTTATTTCAGACGAAATATTTGCAAACCCTCCTAGATTGATACAATAATCATATTCCAAAAACAATAGCTTATCTCCTATGGGCACCAATGGTGCACCCTGACCACCCAATTCCACATCTTGAACTCTAAAATTACATACAACTCTATGATTCAAAAGTGAAGCAATTTGAGACATATTACCTATTTGATATGTTAACTTTTTTTCAGGTTGATGCAATGCGGTATGACCGTGAGAGCAAATGGCGTTAATCTCATCAATACTATGTCTATTTATAAAATCAGTAATTACGGAAGCTAAATGTCTGGTGTAATCTATATCTATTTGATGTAATTCTTCAGAAGAATAAACTACCAAATTCTTGAGTTTTTCTTTCCACTCATCATTATAAGAAACAGTCTCGCTAACATGAATATCAAATTCCCAATTATTATTTAACTTAAAAGATGCATAAATTAAGTCTATTCCATCTAATGATGTTCCAGACATTACTCCTATGATTTTATAACGTGATTTTATCATATTAAACAAAAATAGATATATTCATTAAAAATATCGCACTCAAAATAGTATATTTGTCATTATTTTCTAATGACAAATTTTAATAGGTTATGGATTTTAAGCTTTCCGAAGAACATATCATGATTAGGGATGCAGCTAGAGAGTTTGCACAAACAGAATTGCTACCTGGTGTTATTGAACGTGACAACAAACAAGAATTCTCTGATAAACTAGTTAAGAAAATGAGTGAATTAGGTTTTATGGGTATTATGGTAGACCCAAAATATGGTGGTAGCGGTATGGATACCATTTCATACGTTCTTATCATGGAAGAACTTTCAAAAATTGATGCCTCAGCTTCAGTTATGGTATCCGTCAACAATTCATTGGTTTGTTATGGCTTAGAAGCCTACGGAAGCGAAAAACAAAAAGAAAAGTATTTAACTAAATTGGCATCTGGAGAATGTATTGGCGCATTTTGTTTAAGTGAACCTGAAGCAGGAAGTGATGCCACATCACAAAAAACAACTGCTATAGATAAAGGCGATTACTATTTGCTGAATGGCACTAAGAACTGGATAACTAATGGAGGACGAGCCGATTTTTATTTGGTGATAGCACAAACTGATAAAGACAAAGGTTCTCATGGAATTAATGCCTTTATAGTTGAAAAAGACATGAAAGGATTTCATGTAGGACCGAAAGAAGATAAATTAGGAATACGTGGTAGTGACACGCACACCCTTCAGTTTAATGATGTAAAAGTTCCTAAAGAAAATAGAATTGGAGCTAATGGATCTGGTTTCAGATTTGCCATGAAAACACTTTCTGGAGGTAGAATAGGTATTGCGGCTCAAGCTTTAGGTATTGCACAAGGAGCTTATGAATTGGCTTTAAAATACAGTAAAGTTCGTAAAGCCTTCGGAACAGAAATTGGTAACCACCAAGCCATTGCATTCAAATTGGCTGATATGCACACCGAAATTGCTGCAGCTCGTCATTTAGTCATGAAGGCAGCCTGGGATAAAGACCAAGGAAAAAATTATGACTTATCTAGTGCCATGGCTAAACTATATGCTTCTGAAGTTGCCATGAAACACACTGTTGAAGCAGTACAAATTCATGGTGGGAATGGCTTTGTAAAAGATTATCATGTAGAACGTTTAATGCGCGATGCAAAAATTACTCAGATATATGAAGGCACTTCTGAAATCCAAAAGATTGTAATCTCTAGAAGTATTCTAAGAGATTAACCAAGTTGTCATTCTGAGAGAGGAACGACCGTAAGAATCTGTTGAATGAATTGACAAATACTTTCTTGTATATTCCTAAAACCATGAGATCGTTACGTCACTTTGTTCCTCACAATGACGTCTAATTTGTTATGGATTATTTCAATCATTCTTCAATTCCTCTAAAACCAAACGTAATTCACCATAGCTATATTTTTGATCTACTTGATGTTTTAAATCAGAAATATTTTCAAATGTCTTTTGAGGAATAAGTGATTTTAATTCTTGATAGTGCGTTTCAGAGATTAAATCTGTAACCTTTACTTCGCCGGTAGGAATAAACCCTGCTAAGTGCCCAAAAACAGTATTCTCATTTAGTTCTCTAAAACCAGCAATTTCTTGAACAGATTTACCTTTTTGAAACAAGGCTAAAGACTCCTTTTTAGTGTCACCTTTCTTTCGTTTAGGTTTAATTTCTTCAAAAATATCAATATCTGCAGTCATTTCAATATCGTGCTCTTCGCAATAGGTTCTAATCACCTTTAAAATTAGCGCACCATATTTGTCAACCCGAGTTTTCCCCATACCACCTACTTGCAACAATTCTTGCTTTGTAGTTGGCAATGTTTCACATATCTCATAAAGCGCCTTTTGCGAAAAAATTTGATAATGAATTAAATCTTTTTCTTTGGCAATATCATTTCTTAAAATCCGTAGCTTTTCAAACAGTTCCACATTAGTAGTTCCATCAATAATCGCTTTTCTAGATTTCTTAGGCTTGTCTTTTCCAATAAAAACGGATTTAGCCCTCAATTCCAAAAACTGTTTGGTTTTAAAACCATTAACTAAACCTTTATAATAAGCAGTTTTCACTATTAGTAGCTCCTCAAAAGAATCTAAATGCTTGGTGATTTCTTTTCCTATTGCTTGATTATCGGTTGTAAAAGCAAAAGTTTTTAACGGCTCAGAAATTTTAGTTTCAGTTTCTATCTTAAAATAATTAATTGCCTTAATGAAACGTTTTTGAATAACCTCACTTTCTTCAACCGCTAATATTTCAGATGAAAGTTGATTTAGTTGCGCATTAAACCCATTAGCCACTTTTAATAGGTTTGCAACACATTCTTTTATTGGCAAAAAGATTGCTTCAATTGGTCCTTCAACAACCGTTCTATTTTTATAATAAATATCCAGAATACGATTTAAAGGGTATAAAAATGGATAAAATTCAAAAACCTCTGAAATTAAATCTAACTGAAAATTCTTTTGTGAATCTGTTAAAACCTTCTCATCAGGAGCGTTTTCCTCTGCCTGCTCATTAAAACTTATCACATTCCCATCACTAATAATTTGATTAGAATGTATTTTACTTTTCAATACCAAACCTTCTAATGATTTACACCTACTCAATGCCACATAAGTTTGCCCATGAGCAAAAGCACTTCCTGCATCAATAATGGCCTTTTCAAAAGTTAAACCTTGGCTTTTATGTATGGTAATACTCCAAGCCAAACGTAAAGGCATTTGCGTATAAGAACCTATTTTCTCTTCGGTAATAGCTTTTGTTTCAACATCAACAGAGTAATTTATATTCTCCCAAATTTCAGGGGTCACAATAATATTAAAATCATCATCAGGACAATGCACTACAACTTCATCAGCATCTAAATGTATTACCTTTCCAATCTTCCCATTAAAATAACGTTTCTCTGGGCTGCTATCATTTTTAACAAACATGACTTGGGCTCCAACTTTCAGTTCTAAAGTTTTTTTGTTTGGATAAGAATACTCGGGAAATTTCCCATCAATTTCAGCCCTATAGTTTTGCTTTTTTGTTGTTAGCTTTTCCAACTCTATCCTATTTGTTGCTTCAGCCTTATTATTGTGTGTGGTTAAAGAAATATATCCTTCATTGGGTTCTGGTGTAAAATCAGGAATACACCTTTTATTCAACTCATTAGCCACTTCTTCAGTAAGATTGTTATTCCTAATAGCATTCAGCATCTCAATAAACTTAGGGTTCTCTTGTCTGTAAATATGTTTCAATTCAATGATAATAGCACTACAGGTTTCAAACGCCTTACTACTAAAAAAAAATCCATTTTTATAGACATGTTTTAACAAGTCCCATTCCTGCTCTTTAATTACGGGCGACAATTGTTGCAAATCACCAATCATCAAAACTTGCACACCTCCAAACACCTTGTTTCTATTTCTAAATCGACGTAAGGTTCTATCAATCCCGTCCAGCAAATCAGCACGTACCATACTAATCTCATCAATCACTAAAAGGTCCATCGACTTAATAATATTAATCTTTGTCTTGCTGAATTTCCTATTAAAACCTTTACTCGCATTCAAATCGGTATCCGGCAAAATAGGCCCAAAAGGCATTTGAAAAAATGAGTGTATAGTCACACCTTTAGCATTAATTGCAGCCACACCCGTAGGAGCCACCACTACCAAACGCTTTAAACTATGCATTTTTAAGCGGTGTAAAAACGTGGTTTTACCAGTTCCTGCCTTACCTGTTAAAAAAATAGATCTATTGGTCTGATTTACAAAATCCCACGCCAAGTCGAGCTCCTTATTTTCAGTCATTCTAATGCTAAATTTTAGAACTTGGAAGATAATAATTCTCACTTATAAATATACCGAGCTACTACATAAAAAACAACCTCGTATCCATTTTAGATAAGGGTTTGTTGTTAAATAGTGAGGTT
>NZ_VRKQ01000005.1 GCF_008056315.1 Seonamhaeicola maritimus
GGCAGAGTTTGATCCAGCACCAGCTGAAGAGATTACTTGTGAAGAATTGGATTCATTCGTTGCAGGATCTCTATCATATAGTAATGGAGATAGTGGAGCATGTGATATTAGTGGCTCGGTTCAAGGAATTGCAGATTCATTTGAAGGAAATTGTGGGTCATTTGATGTAAATTATAGTTATACTGATGCCTGTGGAAGAACAATTACAGCAACTCAAGTGGTAACCGTAGTTGATAACGTTGCCCCGATAATAACTTGTCCAGAACCATCTAAAATTTGTAACATAGACTTCCCTGCTACGCTAGACGCAACGTGGACAGATAACTGTTTAGCTGGAGGAACTATTACGGCAACTCCTACAAATATTAGATATCGTGAGGATATGTGTGCTGAATTAGCAGATTATGTATTTACTATTTCTGACGGCTGTGGTAATGAAACTATAAAGACTTGTACAATAACTCGTGAATTCGATAAAATTGGTGAGTGTGAAACAGCTTTCGCCATGGACGATGAAGGAGCTAATTGCTTTATTGATGATGGATTCAGAAGATGGGGCTGGACTAATTACTTAGAATGTGAAGGAGATTATACAATGCCTTTATATGCAGGAGCGGCACATTGTGATACCGGAAAAGGAACTAATGTAGGAGATGTTATTGTTAACTATTCAAATGGAATGGTTACTGTGACCTATGATATTGAAGAGCCTGGATACGTAATGAGTGAAGCTCATGTATATGTAGGTTGTGATCCATATCCAAAGAATAATGGAGTAAATACAGTAGCACCAGGACAGTACCCTTACAATCCGTCTAACTTAGGCTACGTGAGAAACTATTCGGTTAAAGTTACAGATGTTTCAGGACCAATATATGTTATTGCTCATGCAGTGACTTGTCAAGTACTTTGTATGTGTAGTAGTATGAGTGAGATATTATCTGATAATGAAGATGGAATGATTTCATTTGAAGGTGGTATTATGTGTTACTCATCTGATGGAGATTCACATGGAGATTCTTGTGATAACTGTCCAGATATTGCTAATGAGGATCAGGCAGATGCTGATGGCGATGGTATGGGTGATGTTTGTGACGTTTGTCCTTTAGATGCAGATAACGATATTGACGGAGATGGATATTGTGCAGATGTTGATGCTTGTCCAAATGATGCGAACAAAACAGAACCAGGTGATTGCGGTTGTGGTGTTGAAGAAGGAACTTGTGATGATACGCTAGTAGCAACTAAGACAGTAGATTTCAAGGCATACCCAGTACCATTTGATCAAGAAGTAACACTTAAGTATTCATTTGATTATGATACAAATGTTAAGATAGAAGTATTTGATATGAAAGGAGCATTAATTAGATCTTCAGAAGTGTCAAATTACTCTAAGGACAGTGTAGGTAGTACTAAGCTAGATTTATCTGGAGCTGATGACCAAATGTTCTTTGTAAGGTTAACAACCAAAGAAGGAACAGTAATTAAGAAGATAGTGTCTTCTAGTCCGCAATAGATTTGAACTAATTAGTATTAATTAAAAATGAAAGAGCCGCATTATGCGGCTCTTTTAATTAATGCTTGATAAATTTTATAGCGTGACTTTTTTCTTCAATCTTCATATGAGCAATGTATATACCATCTTTTAGTGTTGAAAGGTTTAATGTTTCTTTACTATTTGATAGTTTTTTAGATAATATTTTTTTTCCTAAAACATTGAATATTTCAATATTATGAATATGCCCATCTGTCGATTTAAGAGTTAAAACATCTCTTTCTCTATTATAATAATGGGAAAAAGAATTGGCATCAAATTCATCAATGCCAAGTGTACCCGTGGTTATTGACATTTCATCAATATTAATAGCTGATTGATTAGATGTATTATGGTGTCTAAACGCAATGTAAGCTGTACTTCCGGCTAATGAAGAAATATCTATACTTCTACTTACAAAAACTCCAGATCCTCCAACTTCATCAGTATATTCGCTTCTTTTAATCGGACTAGATAAAAAATCACTAGTTTGATTTCCAGTTGATGCATAGACTGAATAATATTCATGTGCTGCATAAGACAGTTCTCCTCTCACTTTCCATGAAAGTGTTATATTATCACCAGCATTAAATGAAGTAAGATCTATAGCGTGAGAAATAATCCAATTATCAGGGGTTAATCCAGAAAGAGAGTAAGAGGCAATCACCTTATAACCACCATAATATGATGAGAATTCCCACCAGGTCCAATTGTAATTATCACCATCTTGATCTTCAACATCCCAACAAACATTAATAACATTTGTGTCAAATGTCTCTAGGACAGGTAATGTATTATCACATTGCGCACTTAAATTTAAAGTGTAACAACTTATAATAAAAACTAGGGTGAATGTAATTTTTTTCATAATCATGTAGGTTAAGATTGCATCAAATATATAAACACAAATACATATTAACCTAAAAATAAGTCATTTAATCGATGAAATACATAATATTTTATTATATATGTAAGAAATTAAATATATTTAATTGTGGTTACCCGTAAAATTTTGGCGAATCTAGATACTTCATTTAACATACTGACACGTAGAGCCTTAAAATATTTAAAAGTTATTAAGACATAATTTTCATAACCTTACCTAAGGTTATGATATATGAAAAGAAACCCTATTCTGAAATTGACATACCATAACCAATACCCATTACTATAATAGCTAAAGGTCAGTATAAATAAAAATTAGGATTTATAATGAGAACTTTTATTTTAATACCTACTTGGCATAAAAATAAAAATCTATTAGTTTGAGTTTAATAAGCTATTCAAACTAATAGATTTATGATAGGGTAGTGTACTTATTAAATTTAGGTACTACTAATTAAGTACAATTTTTATCATTCTTGAGGCATTATCACTATTAACTCTAGCAAAATAAGCACCAACAGATAGATGACTTGTGTTAATTTTTATATTCTTTTGATTACTGGCAACAAAATTCATAAGGTTTTTACCTGAAGAATCATAAATCTCTACATTTCTTAAATTAATGGGAGATTTAAAGTGCAAATCTTTGGTATTATTGTTTTGCCAATATTTAAGTTCATTTAATACAACATTTTCCAAGCCTAATACAGTCTGCGCTTCTACAACAACATCATCAATATTAACAATGTAACCTTCATCTGGTACAGCGTTCCAATGTCTGAAAGCCACATAAACAGTAGAAGTTCCCGCAAACGACGAAATGTCTAATGTTTGTTCTGTAAGCAGGTTAATACCATCCAAATTATAACTCATTGTAGTGCCATTTTCTAAATCATTAATTGCGCTAGAACTTGCAATGTAAACTGTGTAATTTTCATTGTCAAACGAGTCATCTGGAGAAGCTGCTTTCCATTTTAAGGTAATGGTGCCACTAGCATTGGATAGATCTATAACAGGCGATATAGCCCAATTATCGGGAGATAAATTTACATCTCCAATCAAGTCATAAGAAACAGATCTCAAAACCTCTTCATTGACATTTGGATTGGTTTCCAGCAATGCCTCCCAATCAAAACCATCAGATGTAGTTTCATTATTAGTGATGGTCCAATCAGAAATATCTAAATCGTTGAAATCATCAGACCAAACTACCGTTTGACCTTGGGTATTATAAAATAAAATGCAAAATAAAATAATAGTAATTTTTCTCATGGTAAAGCAGTTAAAATATTAAGTCAGTCATAATTTACAAATATTTGATAAAACCCTATTCTTTTTTAGATGAAAGTTTAAAAAATCAGTTGTTAACTCTAATTGTATATAAGATTAAATAATCTGATAATGAACTGCCTATGAATTAATTATAATTTTAGTTTGTTTCCTTACATCCAGAATGCAAATTCTGTCGTATTACAAATAGGGATTGATTAATAGCATTTTCTTCCTTAAAGCATGTATTGTATTTAATAACCTACAAATATTGTTAAAAACACGGTATTTCATCGATTAAAAGCTTATAAATCAGATATATTGACATGTTTTTTATAAGTTTGATTCCCAAACCTACTATGTTATGATTAATTATTACAATAATATAAGTCTTGTACTTATTACCATATTTTCTATTTATTCGCTAAACCTTAGGGCTCAGAACCATAATTTGATTCAAAAAATTCCATTTGATAGTCAGGTGGAGTTTTCAGATTTAATTATTGAAGGTGAAGTAGTTTCAAAATCATCTTATTGGGATGAAACTCATTCAAGTATTTTAACTTCTAATATTATTAAAGTATACAAAGTTTTTAAGGGAGAAACTATTTCAGAAACTATAGAAATTATTACTCCAGGAGGTGTTGTAGACTTAAAGGCTGTTGTTGTTTCACATAGTTTAAATCTAAGAAAAGGAGATAAAGGTGTTTTTATGTTAGAAAAAACAAATTCAGGAACCAATACTCAAAGTAAATCAACTAATTCATTGTCAAAATTTAAGTCGTTAGGAGCTACCCAAGGTTTTTATAAATATGACGAACGAAATAATAGAGTAAGTAATATGTTCTCTGTTACAGATAATATAAAGGATGTCTTTTACAATGAAATTATATCTTACAGTGGTAAACAACCTATTATAATTAAAGATTTTGCATTAAATAAAGACCTTAACACTTTTTCTAAAACTACCAGCAGCAAGTCTGTTATGGCCCCAGCCATTACATCCTTTAGTGCAACAGATAATTCGGCAGGAACTAAAAGTGTTTTAACTATTAACGGATCTGGTTTTGGGAGTACTAAAGGATCTATAGGGTTTAGCAATGCTAATTATGGAGGTGCACTACATACTGATGCCCTTGATAATCAGGTTTTAAGTTGGTCTGACTCAATAATTGAAGTAGAAATTCCAGATGAAGCTGGTACAGGAACTATTCAAGTGAATACTAGTTCCAATGGTTCAATTGTTTCGGCAAATGCTTTAATTATTGACTATGCACAAATTAATTTAGCATATGATATAGGTTCTGGTGATGAAGATTTTCAAACCCAGCATATAGATTTAAATGGATCTGGAGGTATGAGCTTGACAATTAATGAAGGTTTTAATACCTCAGAAGCTATGGCTCCATTTGAAAGTGCCATGGAAACCTGGACCTGTGAATCTGGTATGAATTGGGTGACGGGGTCTACTACAACAACATCAACATTAGATTCTTATGATGGTGTTAACCTTGTAACATTTGGAACCTTGCCACTTGGTACACTTGGTCAAACATTTTCAGCGTATTCTGCCTGTTATCAAGACGGACAAATTAAATGGTATGTTACAGATACCGATATAATTTTTAACGATGCTATTAATTGGAATTTTGAAACCAACACGCCTCAATCAGGAGAAGTAGATTTTGAAAGTGTTGCCGTACATGAGTTAGGGCATGCTCATCAATTGGGGCATGTTATTGATACTAATGTAGTAATGCATTATTCCTTATCTAGTGGTGAAATGTTACGGGGTTTAAGTAATGAAGATATCATGGGCTCTCAAGATATACAATATAGAAGTTCATCAAGTGGTATATGTAGTCAGTCTGTAACTACTAACCAGCCTTGTTCCGGTGGAAGCCCAGGACTTTCTGTGGCCGATGAACAACTTGACCATGACATTATAATATTTCCGAATCCAGTAAAAGATATGGTAAATATTAAAAATAGTGGTAATCAAAATATAAGAGAAATAAGCATTTTTAATATACTTGGTAAAGAGGTTTATAAATTAGATCTTGTTAATAATTATAGAGTTAATACAATAAATGTATCTCAATATCCTCACGGTATCTATTTAGTTAAACTTAATTCAGAAATAGGAACCGCAACTAAGAAACTAATAGTAAACTAAACAGTTACAATTGGTTATTTGAACCAACTTTATATTTTATTATTTAGGCATATGGTCTAATTATAGAGGTATTTTGTATTTCATCGATTATAAAATACCAATCAACTAATAAGTCATTTTTGTAGTTAATTATTTGATTTAAATTATTAATTTTAATCAACTTACAAATATTGTGAGTTAATTCTCCTAAGATTATAGCATTTGATTAATAGCAGTATTAAATGCCCATTTCTTCATATTACTTAGATTGTTTTGTTATGTAAATTTTATGTGAATAAAATTTGTACGAGCCCTCACTCTACATATTTATTTAGCGTACGGTTGTTATGTAAACTCATTTATTAACTTAATTTAAATGTTATGTTTATGTACAATTTTACTTTTAAAAATAGGCAAAGTTTTCTTTTAAGACTCCTTGCTTATGCACTATTTGCTATAGTAGTTACATTTTCGAGCAATGTTTTTGCTCAAAAGGTGGACAAATTAGAGCAATGGGCAAATGGAAGGCTTCCTACTTACCAGAATCAAGGATGGGTTACTGGAAATGTAACAGAATCTAAAGCTCATTACACTGAGTGTATGACCATTCCTTATCGTTTAGAGGCTAGTAGTCTTACTGCTGGCACGCCCTATAGAATTAAAATAGGATATGATGTTAAAAAAGGAGGAGCCCATGCCATTGATTATTTAACATCTTATGATTATGATAACAATCATGATCTTTTTGGTCATTCTATTGAACCAATAGATGAATTGGTAGGAACATCATTAGCGGGTAGTGGTTTATCCGCAAACACATTTGATTTACCAACACCGGATGAAGCAACACCTACTGCAGGGGCTGCCGTAAATCAACCAGAAACTCAGTTTTTATCAATTCCATTGGCGAATAGAAAGATTACAGTATATGGAGCTACTATTTCAGCTGCGTTTTATGATGTTGGAGATCAAAATGTTGATGGTGGAGGTGATGTGTCCACATATCTTACTGTTGATTTTACTCCTAGTGTAGGTCAAACAAGTGTTGTGATACTTTGGGGAGGACATATAGCTGCTGAAGAAGTTTGGGGAGAAGGATTTTCTGCAACAGGAATTACAGGTAGTCCATATCATATGTTTTTAGAAGATTGTATGGGAACAAATGATGGTACTTCTGATGATGATTTAGATGGTTGTGGTAATAAAGAAGTTCAATTGTCTGCTTCTGCAGTTCAAGATCCACCAACATGTGATGTTTCAGGCCCTACAAGTACTTGTGAAGGATCTGGAAATTTGGTATTTACAGCAACAACAGATACAGGTGAATCATTTAACTGGTCTTTTGGAACTAATACTTCTGGAGCCTCAATTGTAAACGGACAAGGTACTGATACAGTAACGGTTAATCCAGGGACTGCAGGATCATTCGAAATTAAAGTAGATATTTCCCTTGGTACCTTAGGAGGTTCTTTAACTACTACTTGTGGGCAAACTGTTACAGTCAATCTGCTACCAACAGTAACGGTATCAGGAGGAGCTTGGTGTGAAGA
>NZ_VRKQ01000008.1:0-576926 GCF_008056315.1 Seonamhaeicola maritimus
AAAGTGTATAGGCAAATGGATTTTGGATCGCTTTGGGGAGGATTGTCCTATAGAACAAGTTTAGATGGAGCTGAGTTTATTACAAATTCGGGAGCTTTAGATAGCCAAAAATTACAACAAATAACACCAATTGTAGGAGTTAATTATAAAAACTTAATGTTTGCTTATACCTATACGTATCAGTCTAACTCTGTAGTTTTTACCAATGGTGGATTTCATCAATTTACCTTAGGTTATAATTTTGGCTGTAGACGAGAACGTTATGATTGTAATTGTCCTGCAATTAATTATTAAGTCTTACTAAATAAGAATTAATTTATCAAGCTGAACTTGTTTCAAGTTTATATAATATTTGCAATTCTGAAATGAATTGAGAATAACACTTAAAAGAAAGGCTCGTTTAAAACGAGCCTTTCTTTTTTTAATTCCAAGTATATTTTTTCTTTTTAGCTTGTTCTTTAATAGCTTTAGTCATGGCACTTTCTAAACTATTATTGTTTTTTGATTTGGCTTGTTCAGAAATGTACTTTGTACGCTTTACATTTAAATCTTGAATCTGTTTTTGAATGATTGCTCGTTCTTTTTTCATAGCTTCAACATAAGCTTTGATTTCAGTTTCGGACTTTCCTTTAAGTTCTTTTGGAAGTGTTTCTTCTTTTAAGTCTTCAATTACTACTTCGTCATTTTCAATTGCATCAACTAAATCCCAAGAAGAGTTTTTGTAGAAATGAGAACTCTTACTTACAGATCGTTTAACAGCATTTGCATAACCATAAGAACTTGCATTCCTATCTTGTATAGCTTGTTCCGCTACTTTATCTCTACCTCTTGAGCCGTAACCAATGTAAGTTTTATTAAGTTGCCTATTTAAAATTAAAATTTTGTCGTCATAAGGAGAAGCAATATGAACCGTTTTCTGATTATGGTTAATAGCTATATAATCACCATTAGTTAATTTGGCACCGTCTTTCCAGTTGGTAGAAATACCTTGACTATAATTCCCACAGAAAATAGTATTAATGGTTACATCTTTTTCATTAGCATTAGTTGCAGCATCTTTATAATTTACTTTACCTTGTGTAAAAGGCTCATTACCTGCAATAAAAATTAGTTTTAAATCGTCAGGGTTGTTACCCCAATTTAATTGATTTAATGATGTTTGAATTACTTGCCCGCAGTATTCATTACCTCCATTAGTTGTCAAAGAAAACAATTCTTTTGAAATGTCGTCTAAATCATTACTAAAGGAAATAACCTGTCTTATATAGCCTTCATCACCGTTAAGCCCGTCATTACCATATTCATATAACGCAATTTGTAAATTGGGTTTGTCCTGTCCGTATTTAGCATAAGAAAGTTCGTTTACAATATCCCAAAGTTGTGCCTTGGCTTGGTCTATTAAACCGTCCATACTATTACTAGTGTCCAATAACAGAGCTACTTTTATGAATTGTTTGTTAGGATGTGGGTGCTTTTCAGTTTTAACTATTTCTGCTAAATGTTCTTGAGGTTTTTTATTGTTCGCATTACAAGCTATAAATCCTATTAGGGATAAGCTTAAGATTAAGGTTTTAAAAGGTGTTTTCATAAGATTTGTTTTTTGATTAAATGATGTTTTTTACAAATTGATAGCATAAATCTATAACCAAGGTTTTTATTAAAAAATCTAGAATGAGTGAAGTGCTAACTTAAATGAGGGAATGGATATGTTCAATGTGTAAGCATGCCATTTTTGACTTAAAATCTCAATAAAAATGATTTTAGCCATTTTATTTAACCAATGAAAGTGCGTAAGTTTATCTATTATAAATTCACTCATGCGAATGGCTATGAAATATTTTTGGGTTCTTTGTTTTGTATTCAATGTGTCTTCATTGTTGGGGCAGGTTGGTATTGATGAAAATTCACCTAAGTTTACTGTTAGAGGTAAGATTATAGAGAGTGAAACACGTGATGCTATTCCTAATGCAAATATTGAGGTTAATGGTGGCTCATATACTACATCAGATATGTTTGGTGAATTTAGAGTTCAGGCCAGAAAGGGCGATGAGCTAATAATTAGGCATAAAGATTTTGAAACCATCTATTATATCATTCAAAACAATGAACGTATTCTAGTTAAGGTAGAGCCTAATGAACAAGATAAGTTTATTAGTAAAAGCTCAAAGAAATATAAGAAACAGAGCTTTAATTCGTATATAGATTCGGCTGAGGTTTATTTAAAAAAGGATGCTAAAAAAAGTATCCAATTTGTTACAGATGCCTTAGAACTCAGTAATTCTAAAAAAGAAAATGCTGAAGCTTATGAAGTTTTAGGTGATATAAATATGTTCTGGAAGCAGTATGATCTGGCTGTTTCAAATTACCGGACGAGCTTAAGAGATAATGTTGTCAATGAAGTAGAATTAAAACTAGCTTGGGCCTATAAAGAAAATCGTAATTATCAAGAAAGCATTGAACTTTACAATGCCATAAACAAAAGAGGATTATCAAATTATCAATTAGTTACCTTATATGAAGGTTTGGGAGATGTTTATAAAGAAATTGGACAAAGTGATGCTTCTATTCAAGCGTATCAGGACGGGTTAAAAGTAGCTCAAAAACATATTATTACTCCAAAAATTACGGATTTAAATTCTAAAATTGCTGAGGTTTATAATGACAAAGGCGAGGTTCAAGAGGCCCAAGGTTTCTTCTCTAATTCTTTACGATTGGCTGAAGGTGAAAACAAGAAAAGGGCACTTCAAGAAAAAATTAAGGTTGCAGATTTTGAGAGTAAAAACCTAAACTATTCCACCGAAATAGAATTAAGAAAACAAGCTTTAGAAGATATTGAAGATATTCAGCTAGATTCTATTTTAGACAACAAAAGCCCACTAACATCTCAAAAGCAAAATTATAAAATAGGGAAAGCCTATGCATTACAAAATGACATCCCTAATGCCATAAATTACCTTGAGAAAAGTATTGAGGAAGCCGATGATAGAGAAGATTTGATTGTTCAAAAAGACGCCACTAGAGGATTATCTGAAGTTTATAGAGATGCGGGACAGTTTAACAAAGCATTAATTGCCTACCAGAGTTATGTAGATATAGTTGATAAGATATACGCATTAAAAGAACAAGAGATATCTCAAGCAGCTAAGTTTGGAAAGGATATTGTTAATCAGCAAACAAGAATAAATAGTTTAGAAAGTCAGAAAGCCTTAATAGATACAGAGTATCAACTTAATACAGAACAGGCAAAAAGACAAAAACTCCTTATTTATTCTCTTTTAGGAGGGCTTTTGTTATTATTAATTGTGGCTTTTTTAATGTTTAAATACATAAGACAACAGAAGTTGGCAAATAATTTATTGGCTTTAAAATCGTTACGAAGTCAAATGAATCCGCATTTTATTTTTAATGCCTTAAACTCTGTTAATAGTTTTATTGCCTCCAATGATGAACGTACAGCTAACAAATATCTTTCTGATTTTTCACTGTTAATGCGGGCTGTTTTAGAAAATAGTGAGGAAGATTTTATTCCGTTAGAAAAAGAAATTGAATTACTACAGCTTTATACTAAGCTTGAACATTTTAGGTTTAAAGACCGGTTTGATTACGCTATTAATATTGATGAAAATATCAATATTAAAGACTTTGTAATTCCTCCTATGTTGTTGCAACCTTATATTGAAAATGCCGTATGGCATGGGTTACGTTATAAGAAAAGCAAAGGCCAATTAGAAATTGCAATTACCCAAACGAGACCAGATGAAATCAGTGTTGCTATTATTGATGATGGAGTTGGTAGGAAAAAATCAAAAGCTCTGAAAACTGAAAATCAGCAAAAGCAGAACTCCAAAGGCATGGGTAATATCAAAAAGCGTGTATCGATTTTGAATGATATGTATAAAGATAAGGTTGATGTTTTGGTAACAGATTTTCAAGATGCTGAAGACACCGGAACCAAAGTAGAGGTAACACTTAAAAAGGATTAGATGAAATTAGACGCTATCATAGTAGAAGACGAGAAAACTAGCAGAGACATCTTAAAAAACTACTTAAAAAAGTATTGCCCAAATGTGACTATTTTAGGTGAAGCTGCTAATGTAGATGAGGCTTTGGTTTTAATTCGTAATCATGATTTAGACCTAGTGTTTTTAGATGTAGAAATGCCCTATGGAAATGCTTTTGATTTACTCGACAAGGTTGGTGATGTGGATTTTGAAACGGTATTTGTAACCGCCTATAATCATTACGCTATGGATGCACTAAATGCCCATGCGTCGTATTATTTAATGAAACCCATATCTATTGATGAGCTTATAAAAGCAGTAGATTATGTAACTGAAATAAAAACCAAGGAGAATGCTTTACAAGACCAAGTTTTAGTCCCAAAAACCAACAGTGTTAATGGGAAAATAACTATTCCTCAATTAGACGGTTTTGAAGTTCTTAATACTTCAGATATTTTGTATTGTAAAGCGGATGATAATTATACCGAAATCTATTTGAATAATAATAAAAAGAAGTTAGTAAGTAAAACCCTTAAATATTTTGAAGAAGCTTTAAATGGTTCTAGTTTTACTAGAGTTCATAAAAGTTATTTAGTCAACGTAAACGAGGTGGTTAAATATGTCAAAGGAAAGGGTGGAAGCGTGGTATTAAGCAACGGAAAAGAGATTATGGTTTCCGCCTCAAAAAAATCAGATTTGTTGTCATACTTTAAATAACTTTGTCATTCTGAGGAGTGAAACGACGTAAGAATCTTATAATCATTATTCAATAAAAAATATTCAATAAAAATGCCAGTAATATTACCAGTAAAAGATAAATCACCACAAATTCCAGAAGACTGCTTTGTGGCCGAAAATGCTACTATTGTTGGAGATGTAGTTATGGGAAACCAATGCAGTATTTGGTTTAGTGCCGTTGTACGGGGCGATGTAAACTACATCAAAATGGGAAACAAAGTAAATATTCAAGACGGAGCTGTTATTCATGGTACCTATCAAAAATGGGCAACAGAAATTGGCAATAATGTATCTATTGGGCACAATGCCTTGGTACACGGATGTACTATTCAAGATAATGTACTTGTAGGTATGGGTAGTATTATTATGGATGGTTGTGTTGTAGAAAGTAATAGTATTATTGCTGCAGGGGCTGTAATTACTCAAAACACTAGAGTAGAATCTGGTAGTATTTATGCAGGTGTTCCTGCTAAAAAAATAAAAGACATTAGTAAAGAACTAATTTCGGGAGAAATTAATCGTATCGCAGATGCGTACATTAAATATTCTAGCTGGTTTAAGGAGTAGTTAGCTTAATTACTTACCCATATTAAGAATCTTATTATGATCACTAGCGTTCCCCTATAGGGTCGCGCTTTCAGCAGTCGTTTTATTCAAAGAGCTCCAACAAATGCTTCAGTCGCTAACGCAGTGTTCAATTAAAAGTCAAGATATTGGACAGTATAATCTGTATCCAAAATTTGTTGCATCACATTCAATTTTCCGTTTGTGTAAAACAAGTGTTCAGACTTCGGATTTTTAAAATTCAATAAATCATTCTGTTTTAAGACAGCTTTGGTTTGTCTAGCCACCGCCTCACCAGAATCAATAATTGTTACATGTTCAGGTAATAATTCAATTAATTGAGGGATTAGATAGGGGTAATGAGAACATCCTAAAACCAAATAATCAATATTGGCATTCAGCATGGGTTGTAAATAGGTTATTAAAAGGGCGGTCATTTCTTCTGAATATAACTTACCACTTTCTATTAGGTTAACAATGCCTTCGCCAACTTGTTCTACAACATTAATGTTATTAGCAAATTTGCCTGAAGTTTTAGAGAACAACTCACTACTTAAAGTGCCTTGAGTTGCTAAAATACCAACTGCCTTTGTTTTAGTTTGTAATGCCGCTGGTTTAATGGCAGGTTCAATACCAATAAAAGGGACATTATAATTATTTCGTAAATAACCTATAGCGTTGGTAGTAGCTGTATTACAAGCCACCACAATAAGTTTACAACCATTCCCTAATAATAGTTCTGTATTCTTTATACATAAATTAGTGATCGCCTCTTTCCCTTTTGGCCCGTAAGGAGCATTAATACTATCAGCTAAATAAATACTACTTTCATTTGGAAGTAGTTCATTAATGGCTTTCCAGATAGAAGTACCACCAACTCCAGAGTCAAAAACACCAATAGGGTGATTATTCATAGTTTAACAAAAATAAAAAAGCTGCTTTGTAAAAAGCAGCTTTAAAGTAAGTTATTTGTATTCAGGTAAATTAAATACCTAATTGAGTTTTTACAGCTGCTAAAATATCTGTTCCTTCGGCAACTATTAAAGTAGCTCTATCTAAAACATAATTAAATCCTTGTGCTTTAGCTACCTCATTAATAGCTTTCATGGCTTCTTCTTCAACAGGCTTAAGAAGTTCGGCACGTTTTTCAGCTAAACTCTTTTGAGCGTCTTGCTGAAATACAGCAATACGTTGTTCTTTTTCTTGTAATTCTACAACGCGTTTTTGATTTTCTTCATCCGTTTTATTAGGTGCTTCAGCTTGATATTGCTTTTGTAAGTTTTGAAGCTCGGTAATAGAATTTTGAATATCTGTTGTATATGTTTTTTGCAAAGCTTCAAGCTCTGTTTGCGCAGATTTAAAACCTGGCATAGCCTGAATTAATTCTTGGGTGTTTATATGGGCAACTTTACTTTGTGCTTGCGAAAAACTAATACTCCCTATACATACTGCCGTTGCTAATAAAATAGTTTTTAATTGTTTCATTTTTAAATTGTATTAAATGTGTTATAAATTATTAATTGTTTTGGTTTATACTGTCTCTAGCTTTTTTTCTGTCTTCTAATTCCTTTTGTCTTTCGGCTAATATTTTCTTCTTTTTTTCTTCTAAAGCTCTTTTTCTTTCTTCTCTTTCAGCTAACTTTTTTTGACGATTTTCTTCAATCAATTGTTCTCTAGTTTTAGCTCCCGTTTTTTCTTCATCCACGGTCTTAGCTCCCGTTTTTTCTTCATCAGTTGTACTTTCAGTGACTTTATTTCTTGCGTCTATTTTAGCTTGCTTAGCCTTTTCACGGTCATCAAGAATCTTTTGTCGTTTGGCCTCTGCCTCTTTTACTTTAGCTTCTCGTGCTGCTAGTTTTTTATTTCTAGCTTCTTCTATAGCACTTTCTCTCTGTTTTTTCTTTTCTTCTAAAACTCTAGCTCGTTCTTCTTGTTCTAGATTAATTTCTGGCACTAACTCTTCTTCCTCGGCAGCCTTACGCTCAGACTTTGACTGTACTTGTTTTCTTTTGGCTGTTCTTGTAATACTTCTAATTACCGTTTCGCTTAAATCATACTGCCTTGCGGAGAACAACATTGTTGCATCAGAGGACTTATCAAAAATAAAATCATATTTTCTGCTGTTGGCAATATCTTGAACCGCTGCAAAAATTTGATCTTGAACTGGTTTCATTAATTGGGTTTGTTGAATAAATAAATCCCCATTAGGGCCAAATCGCTTTTGCTGATAATCCAATATCTCTTTTTCTTCAAAATAAATGTCTTCTTCACGCTCTTCAATAAGCTCTTTGGTCAAGAGGGCTTTTTCATTACTTAAATCTTTCCTTTGTTGCTCAATAGTGCCTAGTTTAACCTCAATTTCATTCTTCCATTTATCTGCCTTTTCATTCAATTGTGCAATAGCTTCTTGATATTCAGGAACATTTTCTAAAATATACTCAGTATCTATATAACCTATCCGGACACCACGTTGAGCCTGTATTGATATACTAAAAAAAGCTAATATCAGTAAAAAAAGAACTTTGTTTTGCATCCTGTTATATTTTATAATTAATTGACCTACAATTTTCAAATTTGAACAATATCTCCAAAATTAACGAATTTTAACTTTAAAAATTTTAATTCTTATGCAAAACATCAATATGTTATTAGAAAATATCGTGCCAAAATAATTTTTAACCTAAAATTGTTGCCCAATAATGAAATGAGTTTCCCAACCATGTTTCCCTGTTTCTCCAAGAGCATTGTCAAATCCGTGGCCAAAATCAATTCCTAATAAACCAAAGGCAGGCATAAAGATTCTAACGCCTAATCCGGCAGAACGTTTAACATTAAATGGGTTGAAATCTTTAAAACTATTGTATGAATTACCAGCTTCTACAAAGGCGGCTCCGTAAATTTTAGCAGAAGCCTTTAAAGTGATTGGATAACGAAGTTCTAAAGAGTATTTGTTATAAATAGTACCTCCATCTTGAGTTGACAAAGATTGGTTGGGGTAACCACGCAATTGAATGGCTTCTCTACCATCTAAACTATAAGTTCCTAAACCATCACCACCAACAAAGAAACGCTCAAAAGGAATAACGCCTCTATCATTATTATAAGCGCCTAAGAAACCAAATTCTATAAGTGGTCTTAATACTAGGTTTTTGGTGATTTCTGTATACCACTCACCTTTAAAATTCACTTTATAAAATTCTAACCAATTGTAACGTTCTTGGTCAATTTCAGAAATTCTATTCTGCGCATTGGTTCTTTCTAAATCCGTACTGGAAACACTGCCTAAAATACTTTGGTTTTCATTTCGCTCTTCTTTTAAAGCGGTATAATCCACTCCATTAACTGCAGAATAAGGGAATGATAATTCAGCTGTTGCAGAAAATTTAGAACCACCAGTAGGGAATATAGGATCAACGGAAGTATTATCTCTACTAAGCCCTACAGTATATGATAGGTTGTTTGAAAAACCATCACCGAAAGTAAACAGTCCGGTATTGTAGTTATTTAAATCATAACGTTGATAGCTAATAGCATTTGATAGGGTGAAGAAGTCATCTGGAACGGTTAGTCTTTTAGCTAAACCAAAGGTGATACCGGTAATATTAAAACTTCTACTTTTATCAGCTCTTCTATTTATATAATCGTATAAGAACTGTTTGGTATGAGATATAGATGTTGAGAATTGCACTGGTTTTTTACCTCCTAACCAGGGTTCAGAAAACTGAAAACTGTAGGTTTGATAAAATCTACTGGCTTGTAAACGTAAGGCTAATCTTTGGCCGTCACCCATTGGAATAGGTTTATAAGCCTCTTTTTTAAAGATATCTTTAATTGAGAAGTTATTGAATGACAGACCTAGGGTACCAATAAATCCACCGCCACCATATCCACCTTGCAATTCTATTTGGCTAGATCCGGTTTCTTTAACAGAGTATTCCATATCAATGGTTCCCTCAACTGGGTTAGGGTTTTTAAAATCAGGTGAAATCTCCTGAGCATCAAAAAACCCTAATTGTCCTAATTCTCTAACCGTTCTAACTACTAGAGCTTTGCTATATAGCCCCCCTGGACGTGTTCTTAATGTTCTGTATACAACATGGTCATTGGTTTTATCATTACCAACAACTGAAACATTGTTAAAATAAGCTGGTTTACCTTCGGTTATTCGAATTTCCATATCAATAACATTATCATCAGCACTAACTTCTACTTGACGGATGCTAGAAAATAAATAACCATTATTTTGATATAAGTTGGTAAGGTCATTACCGTCTGGTTTAGAATTGTCGGCAATTCGTTTTTGCAGTAATACACCATTGTAAGTATCTCCTTTTCTTATTCTTAGTATATTACTTAGCTCTCTGTCGGTATAAACGGTATTGCCAATAAACTTAATGTCACCAAAGGTATAGGGATCACCTTCGTTTACATTTATTTGAAGAGAGATGGTTTTATCATCATTATAAATTAAACTATCAGAGATAATGCGAGCATCTCTATATCCATTCTCTTTAAACTTATCTATCACACTAGATAAATCTGCCTGATAAGCCGAATCGATAAATTTAGAACGTTTCAAAACACGTAAACGATTAATTTTCTTAGTGCTTTTCATTGCTTTTCTAAGCTTTTTATCACTTACAGCATTATTTCCAGTGAATGTAATGTCACTAATTTTAACTTTTGTGCCCTTATCTATATTAAGTACCATGTTAACCCTAGAAGTCTTAATAGAGTCTTTAATATCAATGGTGTTAATATGAACTTTGGTGTTTAAGAAACCGTCTTTTTTGTACTTTCTGGTTAAGAAATTTTTGGTTGTAGTAATAAGGTTTTCAGTAACCTTTGTTCCCTTTTTTAGTTTGTTGTCCTTAATAACACCTTCAATCTTACTTTTTTTAACACCGTTAACTTTTAAGTCATTAAGTTGTGGTAGATCAGCCAATCTAATTTCTAAATAGGCAGAATCATTTTGAATTTTAGCAAGGTATATTTCAATATTGTTGAACAATTTGGTGCCCCAAAGCTTTTTAATAGCAGAGCCTATTTCTTCACCAGGGATATTTATTTCTTGCCCTTTTCTTAAACCTGAAAAATTAATAATAGTTAACTCCGCAAAACTAGTGTTGCCTTGAACCTTAATTTTTCCAATAGGATATTTTTTGTTAGAATTGTAGGGTAGATCCTGAGCTTGAAGGTTAAAGCAATTTACTATTAAAAGTAACAAGGCTATACAGAGCTTTATATATGTATAAAAAGGTAAAATATTAGTTAATTTGTTCACTGGTTTTCCCAAATCTTCTCTCTCTTTTTTGAAATTCAATAATAGCTTCATACAAATGTTCCTTTGTGAAATCTGGCCAAAGTATATTAGTGAAATATAATTCAGCATAAGCTATTTGCCATAGCAAAAAATTACTGATGCGTTGCTCTCCGCTTGTTCTAATAAGCAAATCTACATCCGGCAAATTTTGCGTGTAAAGATGCTCATTTATAATTGATTCATCAATAATTTCGGGCGAAATTATGTTATTTTTAACTTTAATACTAATCTCTTTAACAGTATTTAGTATTTCTTCTCTAGAACCATAGCTCAAGGCCAAAGTTAGAGTCATTCTGCTATTAGATTTTGTTTTGTTAATTACTTCGTTTAATTCTTTGAAAACCTTTGTAGGTAATAGTTTTAGGTTTCCAATTGCAGAAAGCTTTATATTATTGTCTTGAAGTGTTTTTATTTCTTTTTTAAGTGAAGAAATAAGTAGCCTCATTAATGTTTGGACCTCTAGTTTTGGTCTATTCCAGTTTTCTGTTGAAAAAGCATATAGTGTTAAATTTTTAACACCCAATTCAGCACATGATTCAACTACTCGTTTAACAGTCTTAGCTCCATTTTCATGACCAAATGCACGCATCATTCCTTTCTGCTTTGCCCACCTACCGTTGCCATCCATAATAATGGCTATATGTTCTGGGAGTTTTCTACTAAGTATGCTGTCTTTTAAATCCATTTATTCATTTACACAATAACAAGGGTTTTCACCAAAAGTATAGGTTAGGGTTATACCTGAAAATGTATACCAGTCATTGTTGTTGATATTTCCAAATCTATATTCCGGACGCCATTTAGCATCTGGAACACTTCCGTCTAATTCATCAGAAAAAGTATATCGGGCTCCAATTTCTATCCCTAGAACTATATTATCTATAAAAGTAGTTTTAAAACCTAAGGTCATTGGTATACCATATGCCCAACTAGATGTGTTTTCTGGTGTTTGCATGCCATTTAAAAAGTAATGATTGTCATGCTTAGCAACCGTAATACCTGTATGTAAATAAGGTGTGCTTATTTTTCTTTCGGAATGTAGGTTGAATTCAATAAAAGTAAATTCCATACCAATTGATGCCTCTACAATATTACTAGAAAATTCATATCCTCTTTGAATACGTCTTGGGTCGTCTGAATTTATGTCCTTACCTTCAAGTGTTGTGAAAATTAATGAAGCTCTGTAAGAATGTCTTCTACTGCGGTTCCATTTATATATCCCGCCAACAGCTAATTGATTTGGAGAAATATAATCCGTTGCTCCAACGTCTCCTATAAAATTGCTGCCTCCAAGATATAAGCCTAATTCATTAATCTGAGAGTGGCTAAAATGAATTGCTAAAATGCTTATTACTAATGCGGTTAAATTCCTCATAGTTATTCAAAAGTTTGCAAATATAATAAATAAGATTAGCCAAAAATAATTTGGACTAAATTGTATTAGTGTAAAACATCATTTATTGCAAATTATTGTAAAATAAGGTCTTAATTGCGCTTGTCTTCTCCCCAAAGCATTTTTTTACGTAAGGTCTTTAAAAAGCTTTCATCTAGTAAATCTATCATCTTCACTTTAAAGTCGGCTTTTTTAATTTTGATAATCGTTTCATTATCAAGGGTAGCAATTCTGGAATCTAATGAAACTAAATGTTGCTTTTCTCTACCACTTACACTTAATTGAATTTCGGTGGAGTCTGGAATTATTAAGGGTCTTGCGCTAAGATTATGAGGAGCAATTGGTGTAAGAACAAAACTATTAGCTCCAGGAGTAATAACTGGGCCACCACAGCTTAAAGAGTATCCTGTTGATCCTGTTGGTGTTGAAATAATTAAGCCATCACTCCAATACGAGGTTAAAAACTCGCCATCTAAATGTGTGTCAACCGTAATCATTGAAGTAGTATTTTTTCTGCTTACAGCAATTTCATTTAAGGCAAAGTTTAGATTTTTTATATCATTATTCTCCGGACTTGTTTCTATTGAAAGTAAACTGCGTTCTGAAACTGTATAATGACCATTCAATATATTCTGAACTGCATTTTCAATATCTTCAATCTGAATTGTAGCTAAGAACCCTAAGCGACCGGTGTTTATTCCTATAATTGGAATATCAAGGTTTTTTACTGAGGGAATAGCCCTTAAAATAGTTCCATCACCACCAATGCTAATCAATAAATTGAATGAATCATCTAATTTATTATAGACGCTGAATAAATTATATAAAGCATCATTTGACGTAACCGAATTGACTAAATTTAAAAATTCAGATTCAATTAAAACATCAATATCCTTTCCTTTGAAAAAGTTGAGAAGTCTATCAAAAGAGGTTATAGTGCTGGGATTATTATAACGCCCAAAAATGGCAATCTTCATAAGGCTACATGTTTAAGTATTTATTAAGGTAGTCTGAACGTTCTTTCAAACTTTCAATATAACTATCTTCTTCATGACCTGAAGCTATATTATAGCTGTATCTTCTAAACGTTGGTATAATATCATTAAGACTCGTGTTTCCTATTTTCAATGTTACCTGAACCACATCGTTCTTTATTTTAGATACAAAGGCACCCAGAAGTTTACCGTTATTAGATTCTACAATCTGACTAATTTCACTAAAGGAATAATCATTAATTCCCTTTTCAATAACCAGAACAGCCCCGGCAGAATGAAAGAAAGGAGATTCGTTAAATAAACTTATAATATCTTTAAGTTCGTAGTAGCCTAAATAATTGTTTTTTTCGTCTAAAACCGGCATTATATTAGCTGAGTTTTGAGCAAAAGCCTCTAAAACGTCTAACCATAAAGTGTCCTTTCTAACATAAAAATCCTCAATAGCATAAAGATATTCGTTTGCAGGTTTATTGCTATCAAAACAATGTACATCTGTTTCAAAAAACGCGCCCATAAAAACGCCATTAGCGTCTTTAATAGGAATGTGAGAATAGGTGAGTTGGTTAAATAAAGACTGTAAATCAGATACTTTACTAGTGCTTTCAACCGGTTTTATATCGTTTATTATAAATTCTGATAGTTTCATGATGCTGCTAAATGCCTATGCAAATTAATTAAAAAAATAGTACTTAAGCCTCTTCTACTTTGTATTTTTGTTTTTTTAAAAAAATATTCATGACAAAGTTAAGTGTAAACATTAATAAGATAGCTACTTTGAGGAATTCACGAGGTGGCGATATGCCTAATGTGGTTGAATTTGCTAAAGACGTACAGCGTTTTGGTGCAGAAGGCGTGACCATTCATCCAAGGCCAGACGAGCGTCATATTCGTTATCAAGATGCCCGCGATTTAAAACCTGAAGTTTACACAGAATATAATATTGAGGGAAACCCCATTAAATCTTTTATAGATTTGGTTTTAGAGGTTCAGCCAACTCAAGTTACTTTGGTTCCTGATGCCGAAGATGCCATTACAAGTAATGCAGGTTGGGATACTATTAAGCACAAAGATTATTTAGTTGATGTTATTAAAGAATTTCAACAAAATAATATTAGAACATCCATTTTTGTGGATCCAGTTTTAAGTCAAATTGAAGGCGCCAAGGAAACGGGAACAGATAGAATTGAATTGTATACAGAAGCATTTGCACACCAGTACGGATTGGGAAATGAAGATGCTGTTAAACCGTATTCAGAATGCGCTCTATTAGCAAATGATTTAGGTTTAGGAGTAAATGCTGGTCATGATTTATCACTAGATAATATTGAATTTTTTAAGAATAATATCTCAGGACTTTTAGAAGTTTCAATAGGTCATGCTTTAATAGCAGAAAGTCTATATCTAGGAGTAGAGAATGTTATTCAAATGTATTTACGAAAGTTAAAATAGATGTTGTTACATTCAAATATTATAGGTGAAGGAAAACCGTTTGTTATTCTTCACGGTTTTTTAGGGATGAGTGATAACTGGAAATCACTTGGGCGACAATTTAGTGAGCAAGATTTCCAAGTGCATTTGGTAGATCAGCGGAATCACGGACGCAGTTTTTGGGATGACAATTTTAGTTATGAAATACTTGCAGAAGATTTAAAACATTACTGTGAAGAGCATCAATTAGAAGACATTATTTTACTAGGGCATTCAATGGGAGGTAAAACGGCCATGTTGTTTTCCACTTTGTACCCAGATTTAGTTTCCAAATTATTGGTAGCCGATATTTCTCCGAGGTTTTACCCAGTGCACCACGATACTATTTTGGAAGGTTTGAGTGCTTTAAACTTTGATGAAATTAAAAGCCGAGGAGAGGCCGATAAAGTTTTAGGGCAATATGTTACCGATTTTGGAACACGTCAATTTTTACTTAAAAACTTGCATTGGGTTGAAAAAGGAAAATTAGGACTTCGAATCAATCTAGAAGTCTTAAAAAAAGAAGTTGCCGAAATAGGTGAATCACTACCTTCTTACGCTCAGTTTAATAAGGATGCTTTATTTTTAAGAGGAGACCGCTCTGAATATATAAGAGTTGATGATGAAGTATTAATTTTAAATCAATTTCCAAAGGCTGAAATTGTAACCATTTCTAACGCGGGGCATTGGTTGCATGCTGAAAACCCTAAGGATTTTTTTGAGGCTGTAATGGAGTTTGTTTATTGAAATTTTGTAAATTGTAATTATTAAAATCAGTTAAATGAAACTCTTAACCAAACTCTTATTAAATGCGTTGGCTGTTTTTGTGATAGCCCACTTTTTAACGGGTGTTCATGTTGATGGATACATAACAGCATTAATAGTTGCTGTAGTCTTATCGGTATTGAATCTCTTTGTAAAACCTATTTTGATTATTTTCACCTTACCCATAACCATAGTAACATTAGGCTTGTTCCTCTTAGTTATTAATGCACTAATTATACTCTTAGCAGACAAATTAATAGATGGTTTTTCTGTAAGCAGTATCTGGATTGCCATATTATTTAGTATTCTACTTTCAGTATTACAATCTATACTACATTCTCTATTAAAAGAAGATAAAAAATAGCTTCAAAATCAAGCAATTAAAACTTTGTTGGGGTGCAAAAAAAGTTATATTTTTGCATCCCGATTTTAGTTATACTAATTACATTTTAAAAATGAACATTACAAGAGAAAACGTAGATGCATTAAATGCGGTAGTAAAAGTTGATATTGCTAAAGAAGACTATAGCGATAAAGTTGAAAAAATCTTATCAGATTACCGTAAAACTGCTAACATTCCAGGATTTAGAAAAGGTCATGTGCCAATGGGAATGGTTAAAAAGCAATATGGAAAAGCGGTATTGGTTGATGAAGTAAATAAACTTTTACAAGATGCTTTAAATAAATATTTAACTGAAGAGAAGTTAGATGTTTTAGGACAACCGTTACCAAAGCCTCAAGATGATATTGATTGGGACGCTGATGGATTTTCTTTTGAATTTGAATTAGGTTTAGCGCCTGAATTTGAAGTGAAATTAAAAGGTAAAAAGGCTGTAACACAATACAATATTGTTGCTGATGATAAAATGATTGATGAGCAAATTGAGCGTATTCAAAAGCAATATGGAAAATTAGTATCTCAGGAAGTTATCGAAAAAGATAGTGAGATTACCGGTGCCTTTAAAAACGAAGAAAAAGAGATTGATAACACGGTAACTATTACACTTGATAAATTTAAGGGTAAAACAACTCCAAAGAAATTTATTGGAGCAAAAGCAGGTGACGTAATTACTCTAAAAACTAAAGATCTTTATAGTGATGATCATGAATTAATGCATGCATTAAAGCTTGGTCATGATGAGGTTCACGGTTTAGATATTGAAGTAACTTTTACTATTTCTGAAATTAACAATCGTGAGTTAGCAGATTTAGATCAAGAATTGTTTGACAAGTTATTTGGTGAAGGTGCTGTAAAAACAGTAACTGAATTAAGAGCTAAAATAAAAGAGGATGCTGAAAAACAATTTGTTCAACAAGCAGACCAAAAGCTTTTAAATGATGTTACAGAGTATTTAGTAGAGAGTACTAAGTTTGATTTACCTGCTGAATTCTTAACTAAATGGATGCAAACAGCTGGCGAGAAAGAAATGGATGAAGCTCAAGCTAAAGAAGAGTATGACAATTCTGAGAAAAGTTTACGTTATCAGTTAATAGAAGGTAAATTAATTGAAGAAAATGATATCAAAGTAACTATGGATGATATTAAAAATCATGCTAGAGAAATGATTAAAGGGCAAATGGCTCAGTTTGGTCAAATGAATCCTTCTGATAAAGAGTTAGATGATATTGCTGCAAGAGTATTGTCAAATCAAGATGAGGCTCGAAGAATTTCGGAGCAATTAGTTAGCCAAAAATTACTTGAGTTATACAAAGAAAAAGCTAATATCAAGGTTAAAGAATTAAGTTACGAAAACTTTGTTAAAGAAGTATACGGAGACAAATAATTAAAAGAATAATTCATTATATTTAGGCGCTTGAATCTATTGATTTAAGCGCTTTTTTATTCTTAAAAAGAATCTGTTGAGCAGGTTTTAGTTTTATCTTGATGTATATCAGGAGTTTAATCATTTTAAAGTATTACAATAATTATGGATTTCGGTAAAGAGTTTGAAAAATTTGCTATAAAAGACCAAGGTATTAGTAGTACATATTACAATAAAATAATAAGTAGTATGTATCCAACTAATTTAACGCCAAATATCATTGAAGAACGTCAGATGAACATCGCTATTTTTGATGTGTTTTCTCGTTTAATGATGGATAGAATTATCTTTTTAGGAACAGGTATTAATGATCAAGTAGCTAATATTATACAGGCGCAATTATTGTTTTTAGAAAGCACAGATCCTAACAAGGATATTCAAATTTATATTAACTCTCCTGGTGGTAGCGTATATGCAGGTTTAGGTATTTATGATACTATGCAGTTTATAAAACCAGACGTGGCAACTATTTGTACAGGTATGGCAGCTTCAATGGGTGCGGTACTATTATGTGCAGGTGAAAAAGGTAAACGTAGCGGACTAACCCATTCAAGAGTTATGATACACCAACCTTTAGGTGGCGCTCAGGGACAAGCTAGTGATATTGAAATTACAGCAAGAGAGATTCTTATTTTGAAGGAAGAGCTTTATAAAATCATTAGTAAGCATTCAGGACAGGACTACGACAAAGTGTATGCTGATAGTGATAGAGATTATTGGATGAAAGCGGATAAGGCCCTTGAATATGGTATGATTGACGAGATTTTATCAAGGAATTAAATAAAAATTCGTAATTTTAATTAATTGTTATAGAGGGATTTAATAATTCAAAGCTCTCAAAAATTGAATTAGATTAATGGCTAAGGAAGAATTAGAATGTTCGTTTTGTGGGAGAAAAAAACCCGAGACAAATTTATTAATAGCAGGTTTAGATGCTCACATCTGTGATAGATGTATTGAGCAGGCACACGGTATTGTGCTTGAAGAGTCTAAACAAAATGATAGCAGTGATTTATCTGCTGAATTAAAACTTCGCAAACCGCAACAAATTAAAGCGTTTCTGGATGAGTATATCATTGGACAAGGTATGACCAAAAAGGTAATGTCTGTTGCTGTATATAACCATTACAAACGTTTGCTTCAACCTGTATCAAATGATGATATTGATATTCAAAAAAGTAACATCATTATGGTTGGTCAAACAGGAACTGGTAAAACATTAATGGCAAAGACCATTGCAAGAATGTTAAATGTTCCTTTAGCTATTGTTGATGCTACGGTTTTAACAGAAGCTGGTTATGTTGGTGAAGACGTTGAAAGTATTTTAACGCGCTTGTTGCAAGCAGCTGACTATAATTTAGAAAAAGCAGAGAAAGGCATTGTATTTATTGATGAAATAGATAAGATTGCTCGTAAAAGTGATAACCCATCTATTACGCGAGATGTTTCTGGTGAAGGTGTACAACAAGCACTACTTAAACTTTTAGAAGGAACTGTTGTTAATGTGCCGCCAAAAGGAGGAAGAAAACATCCTGATCAAAAATTTATTGAAGTTAATACCGAGAATATTTTATTCATAGCGGGTGGTGCTTTTGATGGTATAGAGCGAGTAATTACTAAGCGTTTAAATATGCAAGCAGTTGGTTATAGTGCTTCTAAGTCTGATAATGTTATAGATCCAGATAATTTGCTTCAATATATTATTCCAAAGGATTTAAAAGACTTCGGATTGATTCCTGAAATTATTGGTCGTTTACCTGTTCTTACTTATATGGATCCGCTGGATGCTAATACATTGAGAGCTATTCTAACTGAACCAAAGAATGCTATTATCAAACAATACAAGAAGTTGTTTGCCATGGATGAAATTGATTTTACAATTACTGATGGCGCTTTAGGTTTTATAGTTGATAAGGCTATTGAATATAAATTAGGCGCAAGAGGGTTGCGTTCACTTTGTGAAGAAATTTTAACCGATGCTATGTTTGAGTTACCAAGTTCTGATGAAACTAAACTGAATGTAACCAAGTCATATGCTGAAGATAAATTGACTAAAACTACTATTAAGAAACTTAAGGCAGTTTCTTAATAAAAAACTTAAGTAAATACAAAAAAATCCACGCTAATTAGCGTGGATTTTTTATTTTTATGGATATTAATTAATACTATATTAATGCCTTAATTAGTTTCTTAATTGTGACATAAAAATATATTTATTTGTTAATTCATCAAAGCATTTTTTTTGCTTTTAGATAATAAGACGAAATACTCGTTTAACAACTTTTGGGATTACACTTAATCGGTTTTATTTAAGCTTTATGAATTTAAACTTAATAGATCATCTAAGTAATCTCTAGTGTTTGAAAGCCTAGGCACTTTATGCTGTCCTCCTAATTTATCGTTTTGTTTTAGCCAATCATGAAATAGTTGTTGGCGTGCAATATTAATTTTTGGTTTGTTAAGTGTAATGTTATTATAACGTTTCGCTTCATAATCAGAATTTAAGGCTTTTAGTGCATTATCAAATAACTCATTAAAATAGTCCACATCCTTTGGAGGCGTTTTAAACTCAATCAACCATTCATGAGCACCTTTTTCTTTGCCTTCCATAAAAATCGGTGCTGCGGTAAAGTCAACAATTTCAGCTTTAGTGCGTTTACATACTTTCTTTAAGGCTTCTTCGGCATTTTCGATAATAAGTTCTTCACCAAATACATTAATATGGTGTTTGGTTCTACCAGAAACTTTTATTCTGTAAGGGTTTAAGGAAGTAAACCGAATGGTGTCTCCTATTTTATAGCGCCATAAACCCGCATTAGTGGTAATAATAACAGCATAATTTTGGTTGAGCTTAACTTGGCTTAAAGGAATGGCTTTTTCATCTGAAGTCCCATAAATATTCATTGGGATAAACTCATAAAAAATACCATAATCTAGCATAAGTAATAACTCACTGGAATTGTTTTGATCTTGTATAGCGAAAAAACCTTCTGAAGCATTATAGATTTCATAATATCTAAAATTACTTTTTGGTAGTATGGTTTTGTATTGATCCTTATAAGGTACAAAACTAACGCCTCCATGAAAATAGACTTCAAGATTCGGCCATATATCAAACAAGCTTTCTTTTCCTGTGGTTTCAAGAACATTGTTCAATAATACTAACATCCATGATGGAACTCCAGCTAAACTCGTTACATTTTCGTTTATAGTTTCGTCAACAATGGCTTGCATTTTGTATTCCCAATCACTCATTAAAGAAACCTTATTGCTTGGGGTACTACTAAACTCAGCCCAAAAAGGCATGTTGTCAATTAAGATAGCCGATAAATCGCCAAAAACAGTTCCATTTTTTTTATATAATTCCTTACTTCCTCCTAAACGCAAACTTTTTCCAGTAAAGAGTTGAGAATCTTCATTGTTGTTCAAATACATGCATAATAAGTCTTTACTGGCAGCATAATGGCAATCTTCAAGAGATTCCATACTAACTGGAATAAACTTGCTTTTGGCCCTAGTTGTACCACTAGATTTTGCAAACCATTTGATAGGAGTAGGCCAAAAAATATTATTCTCTCCACGTCTAGAACGTTCTATACAGTCTTGCCAACCTTCATAGTTTTTAATTGGTACCCGTTCAGCAAAAGTCTCATAGTTTTTAATTGAACTGAAATCATATTGCTTTCCAATTTCGGTGTCTCTAGCAACATCGAGTAAGTCTAAAAGTAATTCATTCTGTACTTCATTTGGGTATTTTAAAAACAATTCAATTTGATGAAAGCGCTTCTTAAGAAACCAAGATGCAATAGAATTTACTAAAGGAATTGGCATATTTATTCTATCTTTAAGATCTTAAAAATAAGACTTTTTTTTCATGTTCTACCAAGGTGTTTTAACAAAAATGGAAACCGAGTTTTCATCTCCTATTCAGTATTATTTAGTGTTTGAAAATGATTTCATTAATATGAATCAGTTACTTAATAAGAGTATTACTATGCAATTTGTTAAGTATCAGTGTTTACACTGCGGATTGGATAAGCCTATTTACCGTCAAGGATTTGACAGACAATGCTTTTATGAGGTACCTCAAGCCGCAGATTGGGTAATGCGACCAGAATTAAGTAAGGCTCATTTAGGTATTGAAGAACGCGATTTAGAATTTGAGAAGAGAACGCAGTTGCAGCCGCATATTGTGTATTTAGCTAATTCTAGTAATGTAAAAGTTGGTGTAACCAGAAAGAATCAAGTGCCAACACGTTGGATAGATCAAGGTGCTCACGAAGCAATAGAAATTGTAGAGGTACCAAATCGGTATTTAGCTGGCGTAACAGAAGTTGCTCTAAAAGAACATGTTTCTGATAAAACCAATTGGCGTAAAATGCTTAAGAACGATATTGAAGATGAAAATTTAGTGGAATGGCGAGAGCGGTTAAAAGGTTTTATTCCGGATGAAGCTAAAGATTATTTTATTGAAAGTAATACCGAAACTAATTTAGAGTTTCCTGTTGCTAAATATCCTGAAAAACCTAAAAGTTTAAACATTGTAAAAGAATTAAACTACTCTGGTAAATTAGTTGGAGTAAAAGGACAGTACTTGATTTTTGAAGATCAAACTGTTTTTAATGTTCGTGCTAACGAAGGTATTGTTGTGAAGATTAGTATTAACTAAAAAAATCCCATTTACAGTTTTGTAAATGGGATTTATATATTGTTATAATTTATAGAGACTATATATCTTCTTGGTCTCTTAAATTTTGAATGTAAGCTGCTTTTTGAACTTCGCGACGTCTCTTGACAGATGGCTTAGTAAAAAACTGACCTTCTCTTAAGTTTTGCATCACTTTAATATTTCTGTGCTTTCTTTTGTAACGTTTTAAAGCTCTCTCGATGTTTTCACCATCTTTAACAATAATCTTTAACATAAAAATAATTTATTTTGCGTTTTAGGGTTTTCCTAAAAGGGCTGCAAAGTTGAGACTTTTTATTATGAAATCCTAATTTATAGTGTCTTGTTTCTTTTTTTTCTTACCTAATAAACCTCCTAACACATTTTTAATGTCGTCTTCAATTGTATTTGTAGAATCTGGTGTGGTTATTTCTGGATCATTTTCGGGGTTTGTATCCTTGGATTTTTCACTACCTAAAATACCACCTAGTAAATCTTTAACCTTGTCCTTACCTTGATTAAGTAGTTTTTGTTTCTCAATTTCAATAAGCTGTTTGGTTAAATTAGAAACTGCACTACTTAAATCTGTTTTTACATTTGGAGCATTATAACTACCATCAATATTTGCAGTAACAGGGATAGAAATGTTATTAGTTTCTTCAGTATTTATTTTACCTATTAGTCTATTTACTTCGCTTCCTAAATATTTTGCGGGTACGTTAAATACAGCCTTATAATCTAAAGTTTTATCAAACTTATGGCTTCCTGAAACGGTTATAGCAATATCCTCATATTTTAAATCGAATGGTTTTACATTTACGCCTCCGTCAGCAAATTCTAGTTCCGTTTTAATATCCTTTAAATCTAGTTTGTCAAAATCTATAAAACTCAATTGCCCCTCTAAAGCATTAAATAGCTCACCCTTATTAGCGTTAATTTTTGTAGTTAATAATTCTGCCAAGGCTATTCCGGAAACGGTAGATAATTTTGGAGAAAATTCGCTATCTAAATCGCCAGAAATATGAAGCGTAGAATTTAATTTCCCTTGAAACAATTTTGTAACTGGGGCTAAATTTTGTAATAACGCCATGTTGTTGAAAGACTGCGCAATGTCAAAACCAGCAACGCCTAAGTTTAAATCAAAAGTTGGTGTTTCTTCTTTAGTAGACACATTACCTATTACCGCAATAGAACCATCAAATATATTAGAAGTAATATCTTTAAAAGTAGCCTGTTGATCCTTAATAATCAACGTTCCCGAAACATCTTTTAGGTTTAAATTATCATAAACAACAGTGTTAGCGTTGGCATTAATGGTGCAATCTAGAAAAGCTGGAATTTTTAAAGATTCATGGTCATCAGTTTTTTTATTTTCCTTTGAAACGGCTTCGTATTCAGTCATAAAATCACTTACTTTAAATAAGTTTGAATTCACATTAAAATTGCCTTTCAAAGTGTTATCACTTAATAGAAACCCTAAAAGATTTTCAATTTTACCAACGGCTTTAAAATCACTCTCACCTGTTTTAGCTTCAAATGAGTTCAATAAAACAACATGAGGATTAAACTTCATGTTTGCCGTAGAAATATGAATAGGGTTCACTATATCGTCAGAAGAAAAGATAAAATCTGTTACACTTGCAGAACCACTCGTTTTAATACGTTCAAAAGCATTGGTTTCAATAGCTTTCATGTCGAAAGCGGTATTTATCTTTCCTTTTAAAATACCACTTAATGTTTTGTCAAATTCAATAGGATAAACCTTAGTGATGTTAGCCAGATTTAATGAGCCGTCAATATTGGCATTTACCAACATGTTTTGGGTTAAATTTTTTAAAGTTGCTGAAGACTTGAAAACATCATCGTCAATTTTAAAGTTAAGTTTTTCAATGTTTACATAGGTGTCATCAACTTTACCGGTTGTGTTTTTTATAGAGGTATTAATTGTAATTTGCTCAACACGTTTTGGAAGATTAGGATATTTAAATGAAGCGTTATTTGAGGTGATATTAATATCTAAATTAGGGATGGTTTCATTAGAACTTAATCCATTTATAAGTCCTTTAACTTTAAAATCTCCGGTTGTGACTATATTATCTAAATTCTCGGTGTACGCTTTAGGCATAACAGCTAGAAAATCTTTAAATGATGCTTGCGGGTTTTCAAAAGTAATGTCTATTTGTTGTCCGTTTTCTAATTGCTTTATAGAACCATCAAATTCAATAGGGAGTTTATTAATAAAACCAATATTATCTTTAAAAGTATAGATGCTTTTTTCTAAATCTAATCCAATAACGGCATCTAAACTCAAGGTGTTGTTTTCTAAGTAATTGATGCTATCCATTGTGAAACTAATATTTGCTTCACTTTCAGTGTCTAATTCTGAAGTTTCGGCAGAAAACACACCGCTACCATTGTGGTTTAATTCTGAAAGGTGAATCAACATATTTGTAGCTTCATCTAAAAAAGTCAATGCACTGTTATTAATACTGTAATCTTCAATGCTAAAAGAAAAGCTGTTAGATGCTTTATCCTGGGCAGGAATATCTTCGCTTTCTTTTACAATATCATAATTGGTGTTACCAAATTTATCAGATTTAAGTGTTACCAAAGCTTCATCAATCTCAAAAGATTTTACAACTATAGGGTCTTCGCTTGCTGTTTTAAACAACTCATTAATATTCATGGTAAACGAAATATCTTTGGCCGTTACCAAAGTTTCATCTTTAAAAGGTTCAAAATTGGTAATGGTCAAATCAGAAACACTTACATGTGCTTGCGGAAAACTTTGTATAAAACTCAAGCTAACATCTTTAAATTCAACTTTAGCATTCAGGTTTTGATTTATGTAGCGTTTAACAATGTCTGTTATTTGCGATTGAAATGCGAATGGAGCAGCAATTAAAAGCGCTATGACAATAAGAAGGATGATTCCTGTAATCTTTAAGATTTTCTTCATGAAAAGTTCTTTTGATTAAATATACGGAAGACTAGACGGTTTGGTTGAAATACCACCGAAATTTAACCCAAAATTAACCCCTTTTACAGCAAGTCAATTTCTTCGTTTACCTTTAATTTAAAACGTCTTCTAAACAAGTAAACTCCTAAATAAAGAAAAGGCGTATCACAGGCGGCTACTAGAACTTTAAACAAGAATCCGCTTAAAAGAAGCCCTAGAAATCTATCCCAAGCAATGATATCAAAAACACATAAAAGGCCAACTACAGTGAAGGTATCTACAAACTGCGAGAACCAAGTAGAAAAATTGTTTCTTAACCATAAATGCCTGCCTTGGGTGAGTCGTTTCCAGAAATGGTAAATCTGAATATCTACAAATTGTGCAAACAAATAAGCCATCATACTAGCAAACACAGCTAAAATAGTGTTCCCAAATACAGTGTCAAACATAGAATCATTAACCGGAGACCATGGGGTAGCATTTACAAAACTTGAAGCAGAAACGATTAATAGTGAAAAGAACGATGCGAAAATACCGGTTACTACAACCTGATTAGCTCGTTTTTTACCATAGATCTCGCTAATTAAATCGGTAATTAAGAAAGTTATGGGATAGGGTAAAATACCCACTGAAATTTCAAAAAGCTTACTCCCGAAAATTTCTATATCAAAAGGATACCAATAAAAGAATTTTTGAAATATAAGGTTTGACACCACTAAAGACGTTATAAATAAGGCTCCTAAAAGCATGTATATACGTTGGGCAGCTAGTTTATCTTTTAAAGTCATACCAATTGTGAATAAATACCTTGCGTAAATATAAAAGAAACCATTTACTTTTTTTTATTTTGCTCCTCTTATGATGCAACCAACAACATATCATATTGCTTTAGGGAGCAATAAAGGCGATAAGCTAAAGAATCTTCAAGAGGCTGTTGATGCTATTCATGCAGAGGTTGGTAATCTCATCTTAATTTCTAAAGTTTATAAGTCTCCTGCTTTTGGTTTTGAAAGTGATGATTTTTTTAATGCATGTTTGGTGTTAAAGAGTTATTTAGACCCAGAAAAAGTATTAAAAACTTTATTGAATATTGAAAAATCTTTAGGCCGACAAAGAAAAAAAGGTGAGGGTTATGAAGCACGTACAATAGATTTAGATATTGTTTTGGCAGAAGAACAAATTATTGATTCTAAAACCTTGCAGGTGCCGCATCCTGAAATGCAGAAGCGACGCTTTGTATTGCAGCCTTTAAACGATATTGCATCAAAATTTAAGCATCCAAAGTTAAAGAAGGAAGTATCTGTTTTATTGGAGGAATGTGAAGACAAATCTGTTTTAGAACCTATTAAAATTTGGTTGAAAAACCCTTGGAAAGCCTATAACTTTTCAAAGTATAATTATATAGCTATTGAAGGTAATATTGGTGCTGGTAAAACAAGTTTGGCAACCATGATGTCTCAAGATTTTAATGCGAAACTTATTCTTGAAAGATTTGCAGATAACCCATTTTTACCTAAGTTTTACGAAGATGCTACCCGATATGCTTTTACCTTAGAAATGTCTTTTTTAGCCGATAGATACCAGCAAATATCGGATGATTTATCACAGCTAGATTTGTTTAAGGATTTTATTGTTAGTGATTATGATGTGTTTAAGTCGCTTATATTTTCAAAAATCACCTTGCCGGAAGATGAGTTTAAACTCTACAGAAAGCTATTCTATTTAATGTACAAAGACATTGCAAAGCCTGAGTTGTATGTGTACTTGTATCAAAACACAGCGCGCTTACAGGAAAATATTAAAAAGCGCGGGCGTGACTACGAGCAAAATATTGAAGACTCCTACCTGGAAAAAATAAATGAAGGGTATTTAGATTTTTTAAAAACCCAACCAGATTTTAATGTGAAAATCATTGATATCTCAGATAGGGATTTTGTAAAAAACCGACATGATTATTTGTGGTTGTTGAGCGAGATTTGTGAGTGTTGATTTTGGGGTTGACCTTATCGGTTTCGAATATTGTTTGTTGCTAATAGTTTTATTTTAATTCATATAATCGATTATCAAAATCTTCGAGAATAAAAATTTTTTCAAATTTAGTTTCAAATTCTAAATTCATGTCATTTCTGATGCGATAGGAGTGCGCGCCAACTCCACCTATCAATAATAATAACCATTGAGGTTTCTCTGTGTTTTTAATATATTCATCTATTTTTCTTTCCTTTTTTTGAATTGCTTCAAGAAGTTTTTCTTTTTCAAGAATTGGAACCATATAACCGCCAAAATTAACATTGACACTTTTTTGAGAATGATTCATTTTTCTGATATCATCGATTATCTCATTTTCCAAAAAATTATCATTTAAGACAAATTCTCGAATTACTCTTATAAATGTATTTAAAATTCTTCTTTTGTCTTTATTACTGAATTCAATATCATTTCTCAAATAACAACTCACTAAAAAATTCGGAAAATCAGAATCTTTCTCAAATTCTTTTTCTACGAGTAAGGCAATATTATCATAGAATCCTGTTCTTTTTAGAACTTCACTTTTATATATTGATTGATGTTCTAAGCCAAATGCATGAGAACCATTTGAAATAATAAAATCAGGTTGCTCTCTTGTCTCAATTATATTATAATCTGGAAAATAAGTACATAAAAACTTTCCAACTTGACATAGTTCAAGCGTTTTTTGATTGTCGCTTTGGTTATGTTTATTTAAACCATTAAGATGAATATTGATTTTGGTTTCTAAACATTTATGTAATCCATCATTATCAATGGAAGGCTTTATCGTATTCATAATTAAATGCGGCGTCAAGGATATGAATTCGTTTTAATGATTTATACCCACTATTAAGGCGAAGTTAAAATTTAAAGCATTTAGAATCAACATAAATTATAAATAAAAACTTACAAATAATTTAATCAGAATACTTTATATAAAGTTGTAACAATACGCCCCTTATTATGCTCCAAAATATGTTCATCTAAAATGGTTTGGTCTTTTGTTTTAAAATGAAAAGGCGCTTCCAATACATTAACACCACTGCTTTGTTTTAACCTTATACCTTGGGCAGAAATAATGTCCTTGTTCGGAGTAAACGAGCCTACTGGAATATGCTCGGTAAGAATCACGTATTTGTAAGTCTTTATTTTTTCAATGACTTTTAAAATTTCAGCATTAGATAAATGTTGCAATACTTGCCTTAAAATAATACAATCTCCTTGAGGGAGTTCATCTGTTACAATGTCTAAACAATGAAACTCTAAGTTTTTTTCTTTGTACAGGTTTTTATTTCTATTGATGAGGTTTTCAACAATATCTATGGCAATATATTTTTTAGTGTATTTGGTTAGGTGTTTACCAATATTAAAATCGCCACACCCTAAATCAGAAACAATTAAAGGTGCGGCAAAAGATTTTAAAAATGTGATTAGTGCTTTTAAATAAGGCTCTATAATTTTTGGGTCGTGAGAGCCTGTTCCAGAATAAAAATCAAATTCTTTTCCTCCCCAAAGATGCTTATCGTAAATCTGGGTCATAACAGCTTTAGTGGGCCATGGTTTCTTTATTTTTTTATTCATACTCTTTTAGAATGCCCACTAAAATAGCTAATTTAATTCTCATTCATAATATGGCCAGAGCCCGAAATGTCAGAACTAATTGTTGGACTTCCTTTGTAATAAACATTGGCGCTTCCGTCAATTTCCACATTTAAATTCTCAGTGGTGTAAACTTCACAGTCACCAGAGCCTTCAATCTCTACTTTTGCGTTTTCGGTGATATATTCAAACCCGTAAAACCTTCCAGAACCTTCACTTTCCAAAGCCATATTGTTAACACTTCCAGACATGGTAATGTCTCCAGAGCCGGAATTACTTATGGTTATGGCGTCATTTGTATTCATGTTGGTGACAAACATATTACCGCTACCAGAATTTTCCAGGTAAGTTAAATTGGGCATGGTAATGTTGGCGGTAATAGACAAGTTACTGTAGCTGCCATCCTTTAAAGAGAGTTCTAATCTGTTATTAGAGGTTTTGGTCGTAACTCTGTGAATGATATTGTCATCTGCAATTATCTCAACTGTTGCCGTTGGGCCTTGAGTAATATTTACAGTAATAATTCCTTCACTGGATACTTTGCTGAAAGCACCGGTGTGTCTGGTTTCGGAAATGAGGTCTTCAGATCCTGAATAAAAATCTACATCCGTAGAACATGAAAATGTTAAAATAATGAATGTAAGCACTAATGTAATAAATGATAAATTTTTCATCTTTCGTTCGTTTTTTAATTGATAGGTCAAAACTAAACCGAAAGATTTTGCTTCTCATTGATTTAAATCAAGATTTTTGTTTTCTGAATTTTGCTCTTATTCTAGAAAGTGTTTCAGGTGTCATATCTAGATACGAAGCAATAACGTGATGCGGTATTCTGTTGAATAGTGCTTTGTCTCTATTGTTGAATTCTATAAGGCGTTCCTCGGCATTTTTAGTAATGCCTGCCACTTCTTTAATATGCTTTTCTATAATAAAATCTTTTAATTTTTTGTTTTCAAAAGCAATAAACTCTGGTGTGTCCTCAATTAACCGGTCCAGAAACTCTTTAGTCCAACACAGCAATTTCACTTCTGTTAAGGGCTGGCAATTAATATATGATGGTTCGCCACTCCAAAAACTAACATTTGAGGAGTAGAAGAAATCATTTTCTTTTGAAAGCCGAATTGTTTTTTCATTGCCCTGTAAGTCTATTACATAATGCCTAACAATGCCTTCAATTAAAAAATAAACTTTATTAGAAACCGCTCCTTGATGTAATATGTGCTCATATTTGTCATAAGAAATAGTTTGTCCTGTTTTAAGAAAGTCTTCTATATTAAAACGCATGAGCTAAATAGAATTACTCTTTGGTGTTATGGGTTTTTAACCATTCTTCTCCATCTTTATCAAGAAAGAAATCCATCCAAACATAGTACATTTCTTTATGGTCTTTAACCTCAACGGAATGACTTGAACCTAATGGGATATGTAGTATGGAATGCTCAGGAAAATCAATTTGAGCATCATCCGCATATACTATAGTTTGATTATCTGCAAGCCCTAAAAACAGTTGCTCTAACATAGCATGAACATGCGCGCCAACTGCATCTGGACCAATTGTTTTTACAGTACCCATAGCAACTCTTGGAATGTATTTGTTAGGTAAAATAGTTCTGCTGGTGGTTTGTGGGCTTTTAATAGGTTCTGTATACGATTTACAATCTGTAAACTTCTTAAAATAGATAGTTTCTGTGTTTTCTTTCGGGAAGGTTTTTATATCTACTTTGTCCAGCTCTGTTTGTAAAACAGATATTTTAATATAGTGAAGCGTATCACCTTCAAGGGGTTTAAATACTATGTCTTCAACCGTATTAGGTAACATAATTGTTTCAGGAACAATTTCGTAGGTTTTGCCACCCGAAGTTAGCTCGCCAAATCCCTTTATAAATAAATAAATAGTTTTATGTGTTTCATCAAGCTCAACTTTTTTTGTAATGGCGCTAGATATAGTAACATGCTCTGTACTAACACCGTCAATTTCATTAATTAAAACGGCTTTACTATGTTCTTGATTGTTTGCTTGCAATTCCATATTAAAATATTCAATAGGAATTTCTTGGGCATAAGTAGTAAGGGCAGAAAAAAGAATTACAACTAAAAGTGATAGATTAAAATTTATTTTCATTGTAATTTTTTTAGTTTTTAAATTTACTGAATATATCCCATATCACAACCCCGCAACTTACTGAAATGTTCAATGAATGTTTGGTTCCAAATTGAGGAATTTCAACAACAATATCACTGGTGTTAACCACTTCTTGAGAGACGCCTTTTACTTCGTTTCCAAAAACTAAGGCATATGTTGTTAGTAGTTGAGGTTTAAAGTCGTTAAGCATAGTTGCATTTTCAGCTTGCTCAATGGCACATACTTTCACACCTTCTTGTTTTAGTTTTTCAACTAAATCAATAGTGTTTTCAACATATTCCCAAGCAACGGTATCAGTACTTCCAAGTGCTGTTTTATGTATGTCTTTATGGGGTGGTGTGGCGGTGATTCCGCAGAGGTAAATCTTCTCAATTAAAAACGCATCACTCGTTCTAAACACAGAGCCAATGTTGTTTAAGCTCCTAATATTATCTAAAATAATAATGAGCGGTGTCTTTTCTGCTGTTTTAAAACCTTCTATACTTAATCTGTCTAGTTCGCTGTTTTTAAGTTTGCGCATGTTTCATCTTTTATAACGTTGAGAGACGAAGGATGTGGTAATCTATTGTTGAAATCTCCCTTTAATTGTAGATAACTTCTAAAAAATCAACTTCAAAAAACATGAAATTAATGGTACATTGCATGCTACAATTTTGTCAAAAATAACACTAAAAAATCACTTTACCATTGGCTAAAAAAGCAAAAAAGGAAACCCCGTTAATGAAACAGTACAATGCTATTAAAGCAAAGTATCCAGATGCATTATTGTTGTTTCGAGTGGGTGATTTTTATGAAACCTTTGGTGAAGATGCTGTAAAAACAGCGGGAATTTTAGGTATAATACTTACCAAACGAGGAGCCGGAAGTGAGAGCGAGACAGAATTGGCAGGTTTTCCGCACCATTCATTGAACACCTATTTACCTAAACTAGTTAAGGCAGGAGAGCGTGTTGCTATTTGTGATCAGCTTGAAGACCCTAAACTCACTAAGAAAATTGTAAAACGAGGTGTTACCGAGTTGGTGACTCCAGGTGTAGCACTTAATGACGAGGTGTTGGTGTCAAAATCTAACAACTTTTTGTGTTCGGTTTATTTCGATAAAAAATATATTGGGGTTTCATTTCTAGATATTTCAACTGGAGAGTTTTTAACATCTCAAGGAAATGCAGAATATATTGATAAGTTGCTTCAAAATTTTAATCCAAGTGAGGTTTTAGTTTCTAAACAAAAACGTGGTCAGTTCAGTGAAGTTTTTGGAGACGATTTTCACACCTTTTATTTAGAGGATTGGGTTTACCAAACCGATTATGCTTATGAAACTCTAATAAAGCATTTTGATACAAAGACTCTTAAAGGTTTTGGTATTGAAGATTTATACGAAGGCATTATAGCATCGGGTTCCATTTTGCATTATTTAGGGGAAACTCAGCACCATAAATTGCAGCATATCACTTCAATTTCTAGAATTGCAGAAGATGATTATGTGTGGATGGATAAATTTACCATTAGGAATTTAGAGTTATACAATTCAAACAATTTGAATGCTGTAACCTTATTACAGGTTATAGATAAAACCATTTCACCAATGGGTGGGCGTATGCTTAAACGATGGTTGGCGCTTCCATTAAAGAGTTTAGATAAAATTAAGCAACGTCATGAGGTGGTGGATTTTTTAACAAAGGAAAATGCAACACTTCAAAAGATTCAAAGTTATATTAGGCATATAGGTGATTTAGAACGTCTTATTTCTAAAACAGCTACGGCAAAAGTGAATCCACGTGAAGTGATTCAGCTTAAAAACTCACTTGAGGCCATTATTCCAATAAAAGGATTAGCTTCTCATTGTACTAATGAATCATTACGCATTATTGGTGATAATCTTCAAAGTTGTGATGTTCTTCGTGAAAAAATAAAGCAGATACTTAATGAAGAAGCTCCTGTAAACGTATTGAAAGGTAATGCCATTGCTCCCGGATTTTCTGCTGAATTGGATGAGCTTAGGGGTTTGTCAAAATCAGGAAAAGATTACTTAGATGGCATGCTGGAGCGTGAAAGTGAACGTACGGGTATTCCATCATTAAAAATAGCCTCTAACAACGTTTTTGGGTATTACATTGAAGTTCGAAATACGCATAAAGATAAAGTTCCTGAAGAGTGGATTAGAAAACAAACCTTGGTAAATGCAGAGCGTTATATTACTGAAGAATTGAAGGAATATGAAGCTAAAATTTTAGGAGCCGAAGATAGAATTCAGGTTATAGAACAGCAGTTGTTTGCAGATTTGGTGGTTTGGATGAATCAGTATATTAAAACCGTGCAGCAAAATGCCTTTTTAATTGGGCAGTTAGATGGCTTATGTGGTTTTGCTCAGTTGGCCAAGGATAACAATTATATCTATCCAACCATTGATGAGTCGCATGATTTGGAAATTAAAAACGGGCGTCATCCGGTTATAGAAAAGCAATTACCACTTGGTGAAGCTTATATAGCCAATGATGTGTTTTTAGATAGAGAAGGGCAACAAATTATTATGATTACAGGTCCTAACATGTCTGGTAAATCGGCTATTTTACGTCAAACGGCATTAATAGTGTTGTTGGCTCAAATAGGAAGTTTTGTTCCTGCAGATGCAGCCCGTATAGGTCTGGTAGATAAGATTTTCACAAGAGTAGGAGCTTCTGATAATATTTCAATGGGAGAGTCTACTTTTATGGTAGAAATGAATGAAACGGCTTCTATCTTAAATAATATTTCGAAACGAAGTTTAGTCTTGCTAGATGAAATTGGAAGAGGTACCAGCACCTATGATGGCATTTCTATTGCTTGGGCTATTAGTGAGTATTTACATGAACACCCGGCAAAACCAAAAACATTATTTGCTACTCATTACCATGAGCTTAATGAAATGACTGAAACTTTTGAACGTATTAAAAACTTCAATGTATCAGTAAAAGAGTTAAAGGACAATGTGTTGTTTTTAAGAAAATTGGTTGAAGGTGGTAGTGCCCATAGTTTTGGTATTCATGTAGCTAAAATGGCTGGAATGCCTCAACAGGTATTACACAAGGCTAACAAAATATTAAAGAAATTGGAGCAATCGCACTCCAGTGAAGAGTTAACAGATAAGGTAAAGACTTTAAATGATGAAATGCAGTTAAGCTTTTTTAATTTAGATGACCCTTTACTTGAAAACATCAAAGATGAAATACTTCATATTGATATTGATACACTTACGCCTGTTGAAGCCCTCATGAAACTCAATGAGATTAAGCGTATGTTGGTCAAAAAAAAGCGCGCATAAAATATTTTTTATTTATTTTTATAAAAGGCTTTGCATTTACTAGAAATATTTTAAATTTGCATCCGCAATCGAGAGGTTGTATGTTCATATAAAAGACTGCGAAAGTAGCTCAGGGGTAGAGCATCACCTTGCCAAGGTGAGGGTCGCGGGTTCAAATCCCGTCTTTCGCTCTGATACTTTCTTAAAATATACCAAGTTGCTGAAGTGGTGGAATTGGTAGACACGTTGGACTTAAAATCCAATGGCCTTTGGGCCGTGCGGGTTCAAGTCCCGCCTTCAGTACAAAAGCCTTTATCGAAAGATAGAGGCTTTTTTGTTTTTAATTCTTTAAGCCAAAATATCCTTAACCACATGCCCATGAACATCGGTTAATCTAAACCGTCGACTTTGGTATTTAAAAGTGACTCATTATAGTAAAAAGAATTTCGGAGTAAGGATTAGTTTGTTTATTATTCTATTTGTTACTGGAATCTAAGGCAGCATCAAACTTATATCCATCACCATTCATATAGTCTCGAACCATTTTATATTCTTTCTGTACTCTGTCACCATTCTTTAAAGACAAGTTGCACTCAAATCGCACGAAATGATATTGAGGATAAAATGCATGACCTACGCCCCAAGTTAGACCTTGCCCTGGCTGTATATCAACATCATTAAAATTTCCTGGACGATAAGCGCCTCCACCCATCGGAACAACCAGTCCCTGAATAACTGGATAAAAATTGATTCCATCTTCAGAGAATAGTATACTATTTCTCTCCGGTCCTTCTGCTAAAGTAGCACACACTCCGTTACGATATGGCCAAAACATACTTCCGTGTCCTCCCATCAATACAGGGTTATATTTTGATTTAATATAGGGACCCTCGGGGTGGTTAGCAATAGCAACTCCCGTTGCCAGAGGTATGTCTGCATGTTCTTTATTAAATTTTCCAGAAGAGATGTTAGGCTTCCAAGGTAATCGGCCATCACTTTTGTAGTATATAAAGTATTTCCCTCCTTTAACAATAAAAGTAGGTTCATGAATAACTTCTCCATCCCAATCTTCTTGTGACCCTGGTTTCAGAATAGGTTCGTTTAAGGCCTTCCAAGGACCATTAGGCGAATTAGCAACAGACATTCCAATAACGTTTGGAACAAAATCACCAGCTGTCTTAAAACTTTTTCCCCAACGGGCATGTTTTATGCTTTCTGCCGATTGATAACACAGGTAGTATTTACCATTTGCAACTAATATTTCAGGATTAAATACACTGCGATGATCATAACGTCCAGCTGGACCCCGTTGAATAGCAACACCTTGCTCTTTCCATTTATATCCATCTTCAGAAGTAGCATACCAGACCTCACATAAATCCCAATGAAACGCTCTTGTTGAATCTGTCGCTTCCTTTGGTCCAACCACTTCAGAATAAGTAGGTGGCTTGGAGTACCACATATAGTATGTATTATCTACTTTTATGACACTTGAAGGGTAGTAACGTTCAATTCCTTTTTCAAATTCAAATCCTTCAAGTTTCACATATTTGAACTGAGTGTTAAACTCATTGTATTTCTCATAATGAATCTTACCCTCACGAAAACGTTTATAGGAAGCGCTTTCATACGTGGTAGTTTGTCCAATCAAACTTGTCCAAACACTAAAGAAAATGACAAGTGAAAACAAATTTATTTCAAACCTTTTCATTTTAAATTATTTCTATTTAGTTGTGTTATAATAAACTAGACAGGATACTAATCCCAAGCAGAAAGCCCTATGATTTCTCCATTTGGGCCTTTGAAAAATGTGTATTTGTCCTGAGTGTAATTGTCATTCTCTAATTCATACCCCTCTTCTTTTAGCTTATCTCCAATTGGACCAATATTATTAACTTTAAGCATGAAATGGTTGTGATTGGTGTTTCCAATCGGCCCAACCTGATCCCAAAATTCTGGTGCGGTGAGAGATAAGCTAATCGTCACGTCACCAGCTTTAAGTCTCATGACTAACATACCTTCAAGCATTGGGCCATGAAGAACCTCAGCATCTGCCAACTTGAATCCGAGAATTTCTCGGTATAATTTCATGGTTTTCTCAAGTTCAAGTACATGCACGCATATATATTTTAATCCCGTTACACGAGCTTGAGGTTTGATTTCTTCGATGTTAATTGATGAATCTGAACTCTGCGCGTAACTATAACCTGTGCAAACTAGAGAGAATACTATAAAAAAGGAGTATCTCAATACAAGATTCGATTCAATTATGTTTTTTCTACTAATCTTAATTTTCATATTAAATGGCGTTTCTACGAAATTATAATAATTTATGTTCGACATAGGCTCTACTTTCCTCAATAAAAACTGAACAATTGAAATATTTGAAATCTCAGAATCTCACATTATCAACTGTTCCTCAATAAAAACTAGACAATCACTTTAAACAGGTAAACAACAACATATTAAAAGTGTAATGTTTTGTAATATTACTTTCAAGAAGCATTGTTGAAATTCCACTTTTGCTTCATTTTTAAAAACCTTTTATTCAGAATTAACTCAATAAAATTCAGTTCAAGACCTAAAAACAACATATTATGAAAACTCGCTTATTCCATGTTTACAGTATTATGATAATTTTACTTGTTTCGTGTTCATCAAGTTCTAGCGATGGACCAACTGGACCTACAGCAAATGATGATTCTCTTACTGTTAATGAAAACAGCAGTTCTGGATTAGACAATCAAATAGATGTATCCGTAAATGATAATTTAGGGCCTAGTGGGGGAGATACTAATAACTATAATTTAGTTAATCCCCCAACAAATGGAAATGCTACAGAAGTAAGTGACGGTGTATTTGAATATGTGCCAAATGGTGGATTCTTTGGAAGTGATAGTTTTACTTATAGAATTACAGACAAGGATGCCAATGAAGATACCGCTTTAGTTGATATAACGGTAAACGAAGTCCCTGGACCCTCAGTAGAGGATTTTGAAAATATGGATCCTAATTTCCCATCTTTTGTGTCTATAGATGATACTACACCAACTGGAAAAAAATGGGTTAAGGTAGATGCCTTATCGGATGAGTTTGATGGAACGTTGGATATAGGGACTACACCTTATGATTATTCGAAGAAATGGTTTTATTCAAATTGGAATTATGGAAATACACCTGTTTCTATGGGATCTAACTTTTTTACAGAAGATGGTAAGCTTTGTATAAAAGCTACTCTAGGATCTGATCCACTCTGGTTTCAAACCGCTAGAGTACATTCAACTACTAAGATTAGCTATCCTATGTATACCGAATGTAGTATGAAGACTGCTCATATTTCTGCATTTAATACGTTTTGGATGAATAATGGGGACATTGATGACCGCGATGAAATAGATATAGTTGAAAACAATTCTAAACCAACGCAGGCATGTATAGATACGTCCACAAATACGCCGAATTTCCCATGGACAACTCATTTGTTTCCAACACAAATGAATTCTCAGTATTTCATTGCGAAAAATGGCGTAACAGAAAGACATGAAGATAATTATGATACAAGATGGTTGTTGCCAGAGAATCCGAAGAAAGATAAAACTTGGAATGAAGATTATCATATTGTAGGCTGTTGGTGGATTGATGAACGTACGGTTCAGTTCTACTTGGATGGAGAGCCTGCGGGTAAAGTAACTACAAATCAAGATTTTTCTTTAGAACTGGAACTTATTTGGGATTTATGGACTGCGGATGAATGCTATTTAGGAGGACTGGCTAATAAAGAAGATTTAAATGATGATAGTATTAATACGATGCGAATAGATTGGGTTCGTACTTGGAAATTGGAGGCAAATTAATTTCAAGAATAATCTATGTTTAAAAGGATTAATTACTCTCTAATTGCAATAGAATTTAAAATGATTAAGTAGGATATAAAATTATTAATTAACCGTTAGTTTAGTTTTAATTAGTTTTGTTAAAGGGTATGGTGTCTAAAACCATGCCCTTTATTGTTTGGTTAAATATTTAAGTAGCAACTTAGCAGTTGGTTATAGAGTTTTTACCTTCTTCTAGCTCACATCTAACAGGTGATGATAGAATCAGAAAGATCATCCTGAATAACTTAAATTGGAAATTGACTGAATTAAAAAAGCAGTAATGAAATTCTAATGAAAAAAGTGAAGATTTTACTTCTCTCTGTTTAAGTCACGCCTATATAATAAGAACTTAGAAAAAAAACCTCGTTTAGTGAAACGAATAAGAGGTAGGAAGTACATGGTTTAAAATATACAACACAAAAAAATGAAGTATAAAAAGTTAAAGACAGTAGCCTAAAATAGGATACTGTCTTTAATGATTAAGTTTAAGTATTATATAATCTTATTCACCAGGAGCACGGTGTTCTGTTTTTCTTTCTGAAGAAAACTTCATGATACTTTGGTAGTTCCAGCTATTGTAAACGTGTGATAATCCCCAACGCAGTATTTCTGTAGGGTCTTTTTCATTATCTGCTGTCCTATTTAACCCAATAGCATGTGCATCTACACTTTTTAATACTGACATAATTTCGAAATTAAGACCGTCTGGCGACCATTGAATAGTATTTTTCTCTGGACCGTCCGTGGTAATTAACGAAGCAATACCTCCGTTATAAGGCCACACACAAATTTCATGGCCACTATTACTAATTGGATTATAAGGTGATTTCACGTATGGCCCTAAAGGGTTATCTGCTATAGCAACACCATGACGAATTTGTCTTCCACCAAAAGTAATTTGTTCTCCCATTTGTTCTCCTTTGTAATAAAGGTGAAATTTGCCATTATACGGTATAATGCATGGGTCATGTACTTTGTGACTGTCAAAATCACCCTTCTTCTCAACAGCAAATCTGTTTTGGGCTTCACCTTTCCAAATACCATTGTCAGCAGGACTAAGAATAGGCTCCTTACTTTTTGTCCAAGGGCCATCTGGTGAATCTGACCAAGCTAAACCTATTTGGTTTTTTACACGTACTGTATACGGAGATTTTACCGCTTGGTAGCATAAATAGTATTTGTTCTCATGTTTCATAATTTCTACTGTGAATACAGATCTGTCGTCATACTCTCCTTTTTCACCTCTTGCAACTGCCAAACCTTCCTCTTTCCAAGTTTCTCCATCTTCAGAGGTTGCATACCATATATCACATCTATCCCAAGGGAATACCTTATCATTTTCAACATCACCTCCAAAACCTTGACAAGGGCCAGTGCTTTTAGAATACCAAACGTAGTACTTACCGTTTTCTTTAATCATGGCACTCGGATCCCTACGTACAACACCTTCTTCATATGCCAAATCTCCTTTTAATGGCTTTAAGCCAGAAAATTCAATAAACCAATCGTTACCCAAATCTGTAGGCCATTTTAACGCTCTTTTTGAAGCGCTACTAAGATGGTTTACATCCGTTATGCCTAAATGATCAATTTGCTCTTGTGTAATTTGTTTAGAGTCTGAATTATCAGCTTTATCCTCAGTTTCAATCTGTGGTTTAGTGTTACACGAAATTATTAATGTTATTAGAAATAGATAGTGAAAAATTTTAGTTTTAAAAATCATTTTAGTTGTTCTTTTAATTATTAAAAAAAGTGCATACCAAAGGGTACCATTTACTCTTAAGTTAAATTATTTTATGCCAGTTGAAGCATTTAAAAATTGAAACAATTTTCATTAGTTCTAACAGTTTGTTTTGGTTTATATCTTCTAAATTTTTTTGGATGAAGTAAAAATACATTACATCAAAATAACACCAATTTAAACATCAGTATTTTCACAAATATCAATTATATATGGTAGAAACACCTTGTTTTTTCATGAATAAAAACTGAACATCCCTAAAAAAATCCTCAATTTTAATTGGCTGTATCTAATCAAGTATTATATTGAAATTGATTGAAACAACTTGTATGGTGTTCAGTGTTATATCGTGCAGTGTTAAGTTAAAAAATGACATAATTTTTATAACATTTTATAAAATGAAGAAGAGTTTAGGTTTTAAAAAAATATTGAGTGCTGCTATTATTTTATTGTGCTTATATGTAAATGCCCAAGCACCTTACGGAACCAATAAATATATTGACAAAGCCAACCTATTAACAACAAAAAAAATAGATAGTGCAACTTATTATTTAAATAAGGGTATTGAGTTTTATTCTGCCAAAAAGGATACTATAAATCTAATTAACACTTTATGTCAACTCTCATCATTATACGACAATGTGCTGGATTATGGAAAATCTTATGATGGTTATTGGGACGCTCTAATATTGGCCGATTTATCAAATGATGATATTTCTAAAGCCAGAGTGTATCAGGAATTGGGGTGGCTGTACCTTTCTTATAGAAGGGAGAACGAGTCTTTGCGTTATTTTAATATGTCTCTTAAGTTAAAGAAAAGATTATTTGAGGAGAAGAAAATAAGTCGAGACTATTTAGTTAGTAATTATTTTGCAATGGTTAACTGTTATCGTGTAAATGATAATATGACAATGACTAAGGCTTATTTAGATAGTTGTCAAGTATCATTAAATAAAATTGGGCCTGATGAGAAATCGTATTATGTTGAGTCTGAAAAAGCTTACTATAAAGCAGCAGTAGGTGGGGATTATGATGGGGCGCATAAATTGCTATATGATGCAAAGATGTATTTTCAAACAACTGAGCCTTCATATTTAACAGTAATCCATTTCTTAATAGCTGAGGTTTATAGAATGGAGGGTAGTATTGATAAGAGTATTAGGCATTATAGAGAATCTTTAAGATTTGCTGAAATGTACAATAGGCATTTGGGCTATAAGCATTTTAACTATGAAGTATTATCAGATATTTATTATAGTAAAGGAGATTTTAAAGAAGCTTATCATTTTAAAAAGAAGGAACAGGAGTTAAACGAAAAAATATTTGGTAGAAGAAGCGAGAATAACAAGCATTTAATTGAAATTAAAGATAAATATAGACTTCAAAAAGAAAAAGAGACAACACTTCTTAAGGAGGCTAGAATTGAAAAACTCGAAAATCAAAAAAGAATAGGATTTTTACAGAATATTTTGATGGGAGTAGTTGTTATCTTTTTATTATTGTATGGTCTACTTTTCTTTAGGAATTTAAGAAGAAAGCACAGGATGGAAAAAGAAAAAACGAACGAAGTTATGAAGCTAAAAAACAGAGAGCTCACAGCTTCGGCATTGCAATTAATAGAAAGAGAAGAATTTATAATTAAACTAAAAGAGAGTATTTCTAAGACAGATGAAATAGATATAAAGGCAATAAATAGAATGGTTAACAGTTTTCAAAATTCGCCAGGTGGCAATTGGGAAGAATTCGAAGCTAGATTCACTTCAATAAATCAAAGCTTTTATGATAATATTAGGAGTAAATTTCCCAATTTAGGACCTACAGATTTAAAGCTCTGTGCTTTAGTGAAACTAGGGTTTTCTAGCAAGGAGATGTCTTCCTTACTCGGTATTACGATGGAAAGCGTGCACACTTCTAGATATAGATTAAGAAGAAAATTAAAGCTAGAAAAAGGAACGAATCTTACTCAATTTATTTCGACTATTTAAACAGACATAAAATCTTAAGTTAATATAGAAAAGTCTGTTAATTAGACTCTATCAGTATCGTAAAATAGATTTAGAGATTTTGCTTCCATAACAAACAATGGGGGAAATCATAGATCCCCCCCCATTGTTTGTTCAAAACTAAGCGACTAATCTTTAATTTAGTCACTAGTTTTCCTTTTGTATTAACCTATTTAATCTCAATATTAACTGTTCTGTCTTCAAAACCAGAAGCTCTTGCAGTGATCTTTACAATACCAGGTTTAAATTTTGATTGAAGAATAGCCAAACAACGTCCTTTGGCTGTAGTGATTTTTTTAGACTGAAAATCTTGACTATTGGACCTTTCACCATTATCTACCCCTAACCATCGGCAATCTCCTTCAACAATAAACTCTATGTCTGTATTTTCCGTTTTTACTTCTAATCCATTCTTGTCTAACAATTGTACTTCTAAATGAGCAACATCGTAGCCGTCAGCCTTTAAAGATTCTTGATTGGATATGAGCTTTAAGCTAGTGGGTTTGGAGGTTGTTTGTAATTCAGCAATTACCTCTTGCCCATCAAACCCAGCTTTTGCAGTTAATGTTCCTACTTCAAAAGGCACCATCCAACGAAATAATCGATCTGGACATTCAGACATACTTTTTCTTCCGAGTGATTTACCATTTAATAATAGCTCCACAATAGTATGATTTGAACAAACTTCAACAACTACCATTTCACCTTCTTCATAATTCCAATGCATATTAGAATCTCGCCAATTACTAGATGCATCAGCATTTTCAGGAAGCTGTTGACCAGATATTTCATTAGTCTTAAATCTTGAATTTTTCATGGGCATAGTACCTATTGAAATATGAGGTTTGTTTACCCAGATACTTTTAAAATAGTTCCATCCTTGATATTTGAAACCTGCTAAATCCAGCAAGTCTCCCCAGCCACTTTTATTGGGCCAATCTCCATGTCTTTCTCCCATGTAGTCTATTCCGGTCCACATGAAAATACTAAAAACACCAGGGTTTTCTAAAACTTGTTTCCAATCATCCCATGTGCCAGGGTTTTCGTTGATTGTAATTTGTTTGTTTGGAAAATATTTTAAAGCCCAAGGAATATCTTTATTTCTGTAACTAAAACCAGCAATATCTATAGCATCTGCATAACCACTTACCATACTTGTTTGAGCCACTACAAAGTTTGCAGTTACTGGTCTAGTTGTATCTAATTCTTTGGTCCACTTACTAAGCTGCGTTGCTGTTTCTGTTAAGTTGTATTCAGTTTTTTCAATTTCATCGTATCGCTTTTTCATCTCATCGGGTGTAAATAATGGTTCACTACTCCAATAACTTCCAGAATCTTGTGGGTCATCAGGATTTTCCCAAAAACCTGTTACATATCTGTAATGAAGATATGTCCATTCAATTTCATTCCCAATACTCCACTGAAAAACACTTGGATGATTTCTATCTCTTAACATTGTACGGGTTAAGTCACTTTTATTCCATTCTCTAAAGTGCTCAACATATCCTCTAGTAATATAGTCGTCATGCCTATCGTGGAAGTTTAAACGCTTGTCTTTGGCATATTCAAACTCATCAAAAAACTCATTTTGAACAAGGATCCCCATTTCGTCACATAAATCTAAAAATTCCTGTGAATAAGGGTTATGGGCTGTGCGAATAGCGTTTACACCGCAGGCCTTTAATCTTTCAAAGCGACGTCTCCAAACACCTTTAGGAACAGCAGAACCTACCAAGCCAGCGGCGTGATGTAGGCAAACCCCTTTTACATCGGTTACTTTTCCGTTTAGCTTAAAACCAAAATCTTTATTAAACTCTATACTTCTAATTCCAAATGGTGTTTCATACCTATCAATAACTTTTCCTTTTACTAAAACAGTAGTAATTGCTTTATACATATTGGGGTTTTGAATATCCCAAAGTTTAGGGTTTGCAACTGTTAGAGAATGGTTAAATGTGTTTTCTGTTTTCGATTCTAAATGTAGTTCTTCCGAAAGTTGTGCCACCTCATTGTTATAAGCATCTAAAATGGAAGTTGACAAGGTAAAAGACTTGTCATCATTGTAATCGTTTTTCACTTTTATTTCTAAATGAACCTTAGCTTCTTCAGCGGAAACTTCCGGAGTAGTAAGAAAGGTGCCCCAAATAGGAATATGCAATTTGTTAACCGTAATTAGTTTTACATTTCTATAAATCCCGCTTCCTGTGTACCAACGGCTATCAGCATATCTAGAGTGGTCTACATGCACGGTTAATACATTTTCATTATGGACATCTTCAAGGACATCTGTTAAGTTAAAATATACAGGAGAGTACCCATAAGGGTTTTCACCTAGAAGTTTACCATTTAACCAAAATGTGGCATTATTATAAACCCCATCAAAAAGTACGTAAGTGTTTGTCTCCTTCTTATTTGATGTAGTTTTAAAATGCTTTTGATATACACCAACCCCACCAGGAAGAAATCCAGTAGCTCCTTCATATTTAGGATCAAAAGACATTTCAACACTCCAATCATGAGGTAATCTTAGTGTTCTCCACTTTTTATCTTTTAAAGGAATAGTTTTAGGTTTTGTAGTGTCTTTTTGTAAGGCAAATTTCCATTCGAAGTTAAAATCCGTTTCCCGTTGCAAATCTTGGGCATCTACCTTAGGTAGAAATAAAGTAATTGACATTAATAAAAGTAAGAATCTCATGAAATTTTAATTATCTGTTCGTGCTATGATCAATCTTGAAGGCAAATCATAAGTTTGACTTAACGCCTTAATTGGAAGAATCTTTTTTGAGTAATTTTTAATGTTGGTAAAGTAGGAATTTGAATTTGCTCCCTCATATCGCTGTAAACTACATCTGAATGTTAAATGTTTAAATGCACATTTGAAGTAATTGAGGTAATCTTTTTTAAGATTTAAAAAAAAGGGCTTGTCTATAATTTAAGACAAACCCTTTTTTAAACTAAATCAAACTAACAAATTTATGGTCTTAACTCAACTTCTGCTAGAACCATATCATCTATATAAAACCTTAGGGTATCGGCGTTATTTTCATTGAATCCTCTAATTAACCAAGTAATTTCCGCGTCAGTACTAGATTTAAAATAGAACTTCTGGTAAACCCATTCACCTGTTGGCATATCAGAACTAAAAATTGTTGTAGCCCAATCTCCCATGGCCCAGTTGCTAGCGTAGAATCTAATATCTGAGGCTGCGTTTCCAGTTGGCGCATTTGCAATTCCATCTACCACGTATAGCCAATAACCAAGTTCATACTCTTGACCAACTACCAATTGGAAATTGGCATTACCTGCTATTATCATTCCGCCATTTGGCCTATACTCTATGTACATACTATTACTACCTGTACGTGGCATATCAGAATTTATGGTCATATCATATTCACCCCATATGCCACCCCACCATTGGTAAGGCCAGTCACCACCTGCGGTTGATTCAAAGCCAAAATCTATACCAGTAGATTCATAAAAATTCGGGTTGGCACCAACAGAAGTGGACATAAAATCCGTAAAAGCATCGGCGTCTACTTGATCTGCCGTTTTAAGACTTCCAGGTGTATAGGAAACAAAGGCCGTATCATTATCATACATACGCTCACCGCTCAATTCAAGTAAGACAATGTTTTTTTCATCATCATCCAATGTTACATTTTCAACAGTTGGGTTAAGGATGTTTCCTCCATTTTCCAATCTTACAGTAAAGTTGCTCGCATTTAAACTTGTATCATCCATATCTCTACTAAATTGAAGTGCTACAAAACCATCTTTCTCTCTAACAGCTTCCAAAACAACAGGTTCAGTAGAAGGAATAACCTTTATGATTTTTTCAAAGGAAATAGTGTCAGCGTCTCTTGGGCGGAATCTTGAAGCTATGAAATTTACATCATAGGATCCTAAAGAGTTAAACTTCATGTCTACTTCATTTAAAGTGGTTTGGATTCTATCTGGTTTACCGCCATCAGAAGTCCATAGTGCACCGTCTGGTTCACCAACTGCATCAAAAGTTAATCTTACAAATTTGCTTGCGGTAACTTCATTTTCTGCATCATCGGCTAAAACTAATTCATCTCCAGTTGTTCCATCATCATTAACGTGGTACAATTTTAATGTAGATTTAATTGAATCAAGTACAGTAACAACAATAGTTGTATCTAATTCTCTACCATTAATAGGTTGGGTACTATCATCATTTGGGTATACATCACCACCAAATGTTTGGCTTAATGTAACATCATAAACTCCAGGCTTGTAAAAAACACCTTTAATTATCGCTTCTGATGAGGTGTTCTCACCGTTTTCAGCAATTACAGATACATCAGTACCTCCAGGTAAAGTCCATTGTCTAGAAACAACACCTCTTGAAATATCACCAAAGTCTATGTGTCCATTGACAGAAACTCTATTTTCAAAATCCATTTCAGAGGTTACTATAATTCTATGGTTCGTGTCCATCGTTTCAACGGACAAATCTTCTCCACAGCCTACAAAAAGCAAGCCTATTGCGAAGAGAAAACTTAAAATTTTAAAATTTTTCATAATAAGCAATTTTATTGATTATAAATTTCATTAGACTGTATCTCTGTACTTGGTATAGGGAAATAGTCATGTTGTGCTGGATCATAAATACTTTGAGCAACAGTAAAGTCTGGTCGTACCTGTCCATTTATTACAAATGGTTGCTCAGTTGGGTCCTGAATTGAAGCTAAGTTATCTTGACGCCAAATTTCATCAGCTCTAAGCTCATCAAAAACTTCTTGAACAATACCCCAACGCACTAAATCTTTCCATCTGTGTCCTTCATAACAAAGCTCTAAAGGTCTTTCAACACGACGAATGTGGGTCATAACAGTTTCTGCACTTGGTGCAACAAACGGACGGTCTCCATTTACCTGATTAACTACAACTTGTTTACTCACATGCAATTGAGGAAATGTTCCACCGTTCATATCCATATACTGCTGCAAGGTATATACACCTGCACGACTTCTTACCATATCCACATATTCCAAAGCAGTCATGAAGTCTCCATTAGACTCAATAATAGCCTCAGCATACATCAACAGTACGTCTGCATATCTTATTTGTCTAAAATTAATACCGCCACGTCCTTGTGCAGGCTCTGCTGGCAAATGATACCAATTTGAGTGCTTTTTAACATAAGCGCTTTGGCCACCACCCCATCCGCCGATTGCGCCATAAGGTTCAAGATACCACAGGCCTTCTCCGTTTTGAGGCGCAATGGTACCATACATTCTTCTAGACTGAAGGTTTTCGTCATTAATAGAATTGTTTGGGTCTACCTCATCATCAACTAGCATCTCATGAAGGTTGTAAGTTGGAAGCACTGTGTTAAATCCTCCAGCTCCTAAACGACCAATCTCAGTTGATAATGTAGTTGATTCAGAACCGGTATTAAAAGGTGTATCATCTACTGGGAATCCAGAGTTTCCTGGATTGATATCAAAGGAGTAATTAACCTCAAGAATAGACTCTTCATTAAACTCATTTTCATGCCAAAAGTTGTCAGTGATATCTCTAGTAAGTGCATAATTGCCAGAATCTATAACTTGCTTAAATAAATTAGCAGCTTCAGTCCAGTTTTCTTCAAATAAGTAAACCTTTCCTAGCATACTAGTTGCTGCTCCCCAAGTAATTCTACCAACGTCTTCTCCATCCCAAGTTTCTGGTAGGTTGGCCATTGCGAATTCTAAATCAGGAATAATTATAGTTGAAGTTATTTCTGCCTTATCAGAAAATGGCTGGTTAAAATCTTCCGTAGAACGCGCTACATCCAAATGAATCATAGCTCCACCATAAGAGTGCGCCAATTGCCAATAGAAAAATGCTCTTAAAAAGCGTGCCTGTCCTTCAATCACTGCTTTAGTATCATCATCCATAACATCTTCATCTACTGTCTGGAGATTTACGATAACCTGATTTGCTCTAAAAATACCAACATAACATTCTTCCCACTTATCAACTACATGAATGCTATTATTATTAAATGCAAGGTTTCTAAACGCAAAAGGTCTGTACCACGATTCGGTACCACCTATATCTCCTAAAACAAATTCTTGTACTAATTCTGCACCACTGATGGAGCGGTATTGCAAAGCACCATATACAGTGGCTAGAGCAGCCTGAAATTGCCCTTCAGTCTTCCAAAACGTCTCAGGTGTGATAAAATTTGGATTTTGTTCATCTAAGAATACACCTTCGCTGCAACTCGTCGTAACGAATATAAAAAGCAGTGTAAACTTGATTAAATTATTTTTAATTTTTTTCATAATATTTATTTTTTTAGAAACTTAATTGTAATCCCATCATAAATTGGCGCGATACAGGGTAATTACCGAAATCTATCCCTCTATTAGTTATACCATTACCTCCTACCTCAGGATCATATCCATTGTATTCAGTAAAAGTAAACGGGTTTAATGAGTTCAAATACACTCTAAACTTCTCAATGCCAAGCTTTTCTGTCCCCGGAACCGTATAACCAATAGAAAGCGTTCTAACTCTAAGATACGTACCGTCTTCTAACCAATAGTCTGATGACGGCTTAATATTGGAATGGCCAGATGTTTGTCTGTATGTTGGAATATTTGAATCTGGATTTTGAGGAGTCCATTGAAATACCTGATCTTGATGACGTCCAAAAGTGTATGCAATATTCTTACCACCGTTATAAATTTCTGCGCCATAAGAATAAAACATTTGACATGCTAAATCCCAGTTTTTATAATTCAAGTTTAAGTTTAATCCCACATCAAATTCTGGGATACCTGATCCTGAATACACTCTGTCATCCTCTGTTAAAGCACCATCTCCATTCATGTCTTTATAACGCATATCTCCTAGTTGGGGAGTACTTATCACACCAGCAGAATTATCTAATAGTTGATATTCTGCCAATTCTTCCGCAGTTTTAATTACCCCATCATTTTGAAATAGGAAAAAAGCATAAGCCTCACGACCTACCTCAAGGAAGGTGGTTGCTTCTCCCGTTGGAACATTTACATTTATAAAGCCATTTGCAAAACCTCTCTTAACACCATCTAGTTCTGTAACTTCATTTTCATTCTTAGAGAACACACCAGATATACTGTACTTAAAATCATCACCTATTTGATCTCTAAAGTTTATTCCTAATTCAATCCCTTTATTAACCATGTTTCCTGCGTTAACTGGGATTGTATTATAGGCACCTTCAGCAAATGGTTGCCATGTACCAGTAGATGGCGCTATACGTTGATTAATCAACATATCTTCCTTATCATTTTGATATACATCTGCCGTAATATTCAATTTGTTATTAAAAAGCCCTATTTCAACACCAATATTTCTAGAAATAGTAGTTTCCCAAGCTACATCTGGATTGCTGTATTGTCTTTGAACTTGACCGAATACCATATCTTCATTAGGTCCAAAAGGATAATTTACCCCTGTTTCAATAATCTGTTGGAACCTATAATCTCCTATACCATTAAAGCCTGTCTCGGCAATACTTCCTCTAAGTTTTAAAGAGTTAATACCTTCAACATTGAACCAATTTTCATCACTTACATTCCAACCAGCGGATAATCCAAAGAAATCGGCATACCTGTTATTGCTTGGGAATCTTGAAGATCCATCTCTTCTGAAACTTGCAGAAAACAGGTATTTGCCATCATAATTATACTGAACCCTTGCTAGTTTACCTGCAATAGTATTTTTAGTATTAACACCTGTAGGTTTAATGCCTTCCGCCCCATTTGATAATACTTGAATGTCATTCGAAGCTATATCGTCATACAATACCCCTACAGAAATATTTTTATTTTCAAATCTTTCATAAGAAGCAACCGCTAAAAGGTCTAAGTTATGTTTACCAAATGATTTCTTATAATTTAAGATATGTTCAATGGTTTCTCTTTTGGCGAAATTGTAAAATTCCTGTAAAGACGCATTAAGTCTGGACGCAGACTCATTTAATCTTCCAGTTCTATCGATAGCTAAATATTGTGGCTGAAAGAACTTTCTAAAAAAGTTAAATTGATTGCGCCCCATATTTAATTTGTACTTTAACCCATCTGCAATTTCATATTCTAGGTTAAGAGACATACTATAATTATTGTTTTCTCTTTCATCTACGTTGTCCAATTGCCTGGATAAATAACTAAAAAACACTTCATTTTCAACATCCAAAACTACAGCACTACCTTGAGACTCTATTGCATCAAACGGTCTAGTATGAGGTAATTGACCCACGCCATACTGATAAAAATTGAAAGGTTCTTGATTTCTATTTTCTTGGGTCATACTCATAGATGCAAAAGCTTTGAATTTCCCTTTAGTAAATTGACCCGTTATTCTATTGGTTAATCTATTAAAGTCTGAGCCTAAAATCACACCATCTTGTTTAAAATAATTGGTGTTAAAGTTAAAAGTAAGATTCTCAGCCCCACCAGAAATATTAGCAGTAACATTTTGAATTAGAGCATTATTATTTGTTACTTCATCCACAAAATTCGTATCCCAATCTAATGCGTTGGCATCCAAGAAAAATGTGTTTGGCTCACCCCCAGCCGCTTCAGCTGTTGTTTCTCTATTATAAAGATGCCCTAATGTATTTGCCAACGGTGGTCCAGAAGTAATGTTTTGGATACCACTATACGTATTAATATCTACTTGCATTTTCCCGGCTTTACCGCGTTTTGTAGTAATTAATATTACACCACCTGCAGCACGCACACCATAAATTGAGGCGGAAGCACCATCTTTCAGGATATCTATTGATTCTATTTGTTCAGGAGCAATGTTAGGATTGCCTTCTTGAGGAATATTATCAACAACATATAGTGGTTCGCCACCATTCAAAGACACCAAACCACGAATTTGTATGTTTGCGCCAGAACCAGGACGACCACTGCTAGCTTGAATGTTTACACCAGCAACTCGACCTTGAAGTGCCGAAGCAATATCAGATACTGGAGATTCTAGGAGTTCTTCAGCATTAACTTTTGCAACCGCTCCAGTAACCTCTTTCTTTTTCTGAGTACCATAACCTACTACTACAACTTCATCAAGTTGTGAAAGGTTTTCGGCAAGTGTAACGTTAATAGTTGTTTTGTTTCCCACAGTAATTTCTTGAGAAGCGTAACCAATAAAGCTAAATACCAATACGTCATTAGAATTAGCAGTTATTTCATAATTTCCATCAAAGTCTGTGGCTGTACCAGTGGTTGTCCCTTTAATGAGAATAGTAACTCCCGGTAGAGGAAGTCCACCTTCGGCTGAAACCACACCTTTTATGGTTTTGCTTTGAGCATGCACCCCACTCAATCCTAAAGTTAGGAATAATAGCAAGACGCTTACTTTAATCAATTTTAATTTTTGTCTTTTCATAATAATGAATTAGATAGTTCTGTGCTCCTGTGCCAATGCCAAAATGACACCAAAACACTTTGATTATTTAGTTTTTAATAATTAAATGGGTGTAAATTTATCGAATCACCAATCGAATTTAATAATGACCACCCTCAATAAAAACTGAACACAAAACATGTTTTTTTTGTTTATTGAGAATCTTTAGACTTACACATAAATGTTAGTTGTCATGTTTTTATGAAGTTCTATTTGTATTAAGAAAAACGAGCATTATCAATTCTTCTTTCTAAAAAAACGGTCGTGACACCTCATGTTAACTCTATGTATTACAGTGTTTTGTATGATTTGTAAAAAATATCAAGTATGCAGTAATCTCATTTAAGGTAAATGCTTTGTTCAGTTTTTGTTCAGTGAATTGGATTTTGAAATGAGAACTTGTCTTTCACAAAATTCTTTAATATCACATTGACATTAAAGTTTGATGAATATCCGAAATTGATTAAAACAGAAAGATTTTTGCTATGAACTTAACTCTATAGGAATGATGAGTTAACAAAGTTAAATAGTTATTAGGGTATTTACTAGTTCAAATTTTTAAACAAAAAAATAGTGTTACCATAGTTTAAAATGGAACTACATGCTACTAATATATTTTTATTAAACCGAGTTCTATAAGGAATTTGTGATAAATCTATGCTCATTTTTTTGAAGGGAAATTTTTGTTTAGATTTTTAAACAATTCCAATATTTGGTTCGATAATAGGTCAATGTGGTGTACAAAAGCCTTTATCGAAAGATAGAGGCTTTTTTGTTTTTAATGCTTTAAGCTAAAATATCCTTAACCACATGCCCATGAACATCGGTTAATCTAAACCTACGTCCTTGATATTTAAAATTGAGTCTCTCATGATCTATTCCTAATAAGTGCATTAAAGTTGCTTGAAAATCATGAACATGAACTGGGTTTTCTGTGATATTGTAGCAGAAGTCATCCGTTGCTCCATATGTTATTCCTGGTTTTACACCAGCTCCTGCCATAAATAAAGTAAAACATTTTGGATGATGGTCTCTACCAAAAGTATTGTACTTCAAAGATCCTTGGGAGTAATTTGTGCGCCCAAATTCACCACCCCAAATTACAAGAGTGTCTTCTAGTAAACCACGTTGCTTTAAATCTTTTATTAATGCTGCCGTTGGTTGGTCGGTTTCTTTAGCTTGCCTTTTTATTTGTGGTACCAAGTTGTTGTGAGTGTCCCAGCCTTGGTGATATAATTGCACAAATTTCACATCTTTTTCAATCAGTCTTCTTGCCAATAAACAATTCGCAGCATAGGTTCCCGGGTTTCTGCTATCAGGACCGTACATATCGTAAATATAATCGGGTTCTTTGCTAGTATCGGTTACTTCAGGGACTGAAGTTTGCATACGGTATGCCATTTCGTACTGGGCTAAACGTGCATCAATTTCAGGGTCTCCGGTGATAGAGGCTTGAATACGTTGTAATGCTTCTAAAGATTCTAATTGTCCTTTTCGCATTTCAGCAGAAACACCATCTGGATTAGTGAGGTATAAAACGGGGTCTTTCCCAGCTCTAAATTGGATGCCCTGATGCTGTGAAGGTAAAAACCCATTACCCCAAAGTCTAGAGTACAAAGGTTGTCCGCGTTTATCTTTGGTTACCAAAACTACAAATGATGGGAGGTTTTCATTATCACTTCCTAATCCGTAACTTACCCAAGAACCTATGGCAGGCCGACCTGCAAATTGCGAACCTGTTTGAAAGAAAGTAATAGCAGGATCATGGTTAATGGCTTCGGTATACATAGACTTTACAAAGGTGAGGTCGTCTGCAATTTCGGCCACATGAGGCATCAACTCACTTACCCAAGCGCCACTTTTACCATGTTGTTTAAAGTTAAAAACAGAACGGGCTAATGGTAAATTAGTTTGTCCAGCAGTCATTCCTGTTAGTCGCTGGCCTTTTCTTATGCTATCGGGTAATTCTTGACCGTGCATTTTGTCAAGTAATGGCTTATAGTCAAATAAATCCATTTGCGATGGTGCCCCACTTTGTAATAGATAAATAACCCGTTTTGCCTTAGCAGGAAAGTGCGGTCTACCAAGAATGCCATTTCCTGAATTGTTAAATGTCATAGCGTTTAACGGATTTACAATTTGACTCATGGTGAGAGCTCCAAGACCTAAAGAAGTTTTAGAAAGAAAATCGCGTCGGGTATAGTTTTTATTAATATTATCGCACATACTATTTATCGTTTAGTATAAACTTCATCCATATTGAACAGCGTATTACAAGCCACCGAAAGTGCCGCAATTTCTGTTTTGTCTAAGTTGTCAGGGATTTTAAAATCACCAATATTAAGGAACTTTACTACTTCTTTTTGATTTCTATTGAAATGATTCAGTTGGTCGTTATAAAGATCTTTCATAATAGAAATCTCTTGATAATTTGGTTCTCTGGTTAAAGCAAGCAGATATCCTTTTCTTATTTTGTTTTCGAAATTGTAGCTTAAATTCTCACTGATACGACAGGCTAATGCTTTGGAAGCTTCTACAAACTGAGGGTCATTAAGCAATACCAAAGCTTGTAAAGGTGTATTTGTACGTTCACGCCTAACTGTACATACATCTCTACTTGGTGCATCAAAAATGGTCATGAATGGTGGAGGTGATGTACGCCTTATGAATGTATACATGCTTCGACGGTATTGATCTTTACCCGAATCTTTTTTAAACGTGAACAGCGCTTGAGAAAAATTCCCTTTCTCTAACCATAAACCTTCAGGTTGGTAAGGTCTGCTACTTTTACCGCCAACTTTATCGTAGAGAAGCCCGCTGGCGGCAAGGGCATTGTCTCTCACAAATTCGGCTTGCCAACGATAACTTGGGCCTCTTGAAAGCCACTTGTTTTCAGGGTCAATAGCTAAACTGCTTTCGGTTATTTTTGAAGATTGTTTATATGTGGCACTTGTAACCATTAGTCTGATTAAGGAGCGGACATCCCAACCCGAATTTCTAAATTCTTCAGCTAACCAATCTAATAGTTCAGGATGTGACGGTAAGCTTCCTTGATTACCAAAATCTTCGGTTGTGGCCACAATACCCGTTCCAAAAATCATTTGCCAATATCGGTTTACAGCTACTCGTGCAGTTAGTGGGTTTTCTGGGTCGAAAAGCCATTTGCTCAACCCTAATCTGTTAGGCTCATATTTTGTCTCATCAAACGGTAACACTTTAGAAATTGTTCCGACATTTACTTCTTCACCTTTATTATCGTATTGTCCACGTCCCAAAACATGCGTTCTTCTGATTCCAGGTGCTTCTCGCATCACCATTAAGTTTGGAACAGTATCGTAAAGTTGAAGGCGTTTTTTTCTTAAAGATGCAACCTTATTTCTGTTACCCGAAGTATTGTCAAAACCAATTACATTAATGTTAGATGTTTTTTGAGAATCTTCAAAGAGTTTTTGGGCTTGATTAGGTAATATTTCACCATTGTAGATGTATAATTCATCAATAGTACCTGCATAAATACCATCATCACCCGTAAATCTGCGATAGCTTTTTCCAACAGAAAGATCTCGATTGTTTTTTGAAAACCGACCACTAATTGGATAACTAGATCCGCTTAATTGGTCAAAATAGATTTTTGTAGGAACTGCTTTTCCGTTAATAAAAATGGAGACACCTTCAGCTTTCATGGTACCATCGTAAGAAGCGCTAACATGTGTCCATTCATTAAGATGAATGGTTTGTTCACTGGTAACATGTAAGTAATCATGAGGAAGCATACTTACAATCCTGAAAGCAGCTCTATTTAAACTATCAAGATATATTTCCCAACCACGCCATTTTTGATCTTTGGAACCTGCATTACCCACAAGGGTTTTGGTTTTATGATTGTCTTTATCTTGGTAAGTCCACAAGCTAATCGTAAAAGGTTCATTGCCCTCAAACTGAGGTAATCCATTCATCCTAACGGAATCATCCATATGGTCAAAATTGGCAGCTTTCCCTTTTTTTCCAGGTTTTAAATCAACTTCTCCGGTAGTTCGGGTTTGTTTTCGATTGTCAATAATCCGCTTGTTTTTGATGGTTTCAAAACCATGGTAAACAACTCGTTTTAAGGGTTTTGGGGTTTCTGGTACTTTCGCCTTTTCTAAATTATCAATTTCAGAATCAATATACTCTACAATCTTGTCCTGTTCTTCATTAGTGAGGTAAACCACAGGCCCATAATCACCATCATTTCCGGTCATTCCTAACTCCTTTATGTTGTTGAAGAAACTGGATAATTGGAAATATTCCTTTTGCGAAATAGGATCGAATTTATGGTCATGACATTTAGCGCATTCCAAGGTAAGCCCTAATAAAGCGGTTCCCATAGTGTTGGTTCTATTGGCAACATATTCCAAACGAACTTCTTCATCTATCACGCCACCTTCACCTGTCATAGGGTGGTTTCGGTTAAATGCTGTGGCAATAATTTGATCCCGTGTTGCATTTGGTAATAAATCGCCCGCCATTTGTTCAGTTATAAATTGATCAAAAGGCATGTTGGCTTTAAAAGCATTGATTACCCAATCGCGCCAAGGATAAGATGTTCTAACACCATCAGCATGTATACCATGAGAATCTGCATAACGCGCAATATCTAACCACTCGAGGGTTAAACGTTCGGCAAAAGCATCGGTTTGCATCAATTGATCTACTAAATTTTCATAGGCATTGTCAGACAGGTCATTTTTAAAAAACTCTATGTCATTAAGCGTTGGGGGAAGTCCGGTTAAATCCATAGTAACCCTACGGAGTAATTGAAGTTTTTCGGCTTCTTCAGAAGGTTCTAAATTATTTTTAGCTAACTCATTTTGGATAAAATAATCTATCTTATTATCCTGTTTCCAATCAAGGTTCGCTTTTGGAATATTTGAAGCTTCATTTTGAGTAATAAAGGCCCAATGTTCTTTCCATTCAGCACCTTGTTCCACCCATTTAACCAGAAGAGCTTTTTCCTTATCTGAAAGTTGAAGTTTAGAATCTGGTGGTGGCATCATTAGCTCCGGATCATCGGACAAAATTCTGTGAATGGCTTCACTAGATGATAAATTTCTAGGAACAAATGCTTTATTTCCGTTTTCACTTTTAGCAAATAATCCTACTTCAGTATCTAGTCTAATATCACCTTTTCGGTTTTCTTCATCAGGACCGTGACAGGAAAAACAACGGTCTGATAATATAGGTTTGATATCAATATTATAAGCCACTTCATCATCTATTGCTTTGTATTCTTGGGCTACTTTTTCAGGTAAATTATTGCCACAAGAAAATATAAAAAGCGTACAAATACTTAAAATTGAAATTTTAAAATAAGATGGTCTCATTGTTTCTGAAAAAGGGAATTTATAACCTGACTTATTAAGATTGTTGTAAGATAGAGTTTTATTTGATTTTTTACAATCGATTGGATTGATGTGAATAAAGAATGTAGTTTTATTATAGTTTAGTTTTTGAATAAATCACTAGCCGTTTTTGTGTTAATTTCCAAGATAGTAGGGTTTAATTCCATACGGTCAATTCCCTTTACTTCAAAGAGTACTTCGTAATATTCCGGGATGTTTCCAAATTTTGATTGCATTTGTTTTTCAAGTTCTGTGAGCAAATTTTCATCGGTAAAATATTTTAAACTTTGTGAAGCACCAGTATCCCAAATACCACCAAAGAGGTAAATGTCATTGCTGTTAGAACCAGGAATTTTCATAATAATACCATAATCGGTATGGTATTCATTAGGATCACCAAAAGGACGAAGTGGTTTTGTCTGACCGTCCTTATCGGTGTAAATAATGGCGTCTAGTTCTGTATTATAAGGAAAGGCTGTAGTTTCAGTATAATCTCTAAAAAGACCAAAAGTTTTTATCATTCCTAAAACTACAAAATCACCATCTTGTAATGCTTTAGGATTGAAACGAGCCATATTTCTAACCGTGAAATTCTTATCGTTTTCAGTAAAAATATTAGTAAGGTCTTTTATCCATAAAGCACTGTTGTAAATTAGGAATGTATATTCTGAAGGTTGATAAGCTATATGATTACTTTCGTTTTCAGTAGTTAAGGATTCAAATTCAGACAACGAGTTAACTGTTGCATTTCGTATCGTTTTAATACTGTTGCTTATGGTGTCAATCTCCTCATAAATAAATAAGTCACCAATAACTACCGTGAGTGCTTGCTCTTTGGATAGTAGTCCATTCCACAATTTAGATTCTTGAATAGACAATGAATGTTTATTGCTTTTTAGTTGAAGGAAATTTAAGAAGACAGAAATTAATAGAAGCGAAATGACCGAAATCAGTACCGGTTTAAACTTGTTTTCTTTTTGAAGCTTATTTTCAGATTTTCTATCTATCAATAGAACTTCATAACTCCCTTTAGGGATTTTTAGAACCTTTTTTTCGTCTTTTCCTTCATTCTTATAATAGGCTTCTAACTTTTTTCTAAGGTTGTAAACATAAACACGGACAAGCGTATTCTGTGAAGGATCAAAATCTGTTCTCCCGAAAATTTCTGAGGCAATAGTCGTTTCTTTAGGAACGTTTTTGTTTAAAGTACAATCAACCAAATAACGTAGCAAATTAGCATAAGTGCTTGATTTTCCGAATGATTTACTGGAAATAATCTTTTCTAAAAGCTTATTGTAGTTTGGTTGCTCCACGTGATATTTAGTGTAGATTTTAAAGGTAATAAATAATTTATTAACTGTTAATAAAACTGTTTATTCACTTATTAACTGTTAATAATGATGCCTATATTTGGAATTGCAGGTATTTTATAGGTATGAGAAACAGTGCATTAGCTTTTATTGTTTTAATGCTGGTTTATGGTTGTGGGTGGAAAGCACCAGATAATCTTTTGCCGGTTTTAGAGAGTACACCAGGGACGGTGGATTTTAATTATCATATTAAACCTATCTTGTCTGACAAGTGTTTTGCTTGTCATGGACCGGATGTCGATAATCAGAAATCAGATTTAAGATTAGATACACCAGAGCATGCTTATATGGCTTTGGGCGATGATAAGATTCATGCCATTGTTCCTGGGAAACCAGGCAAGAGTCATTTAATAGATAGGATTTTATCTTCGGATAGTGAAACGGTAATGCCGCCACCTGATTTCAATTTGACTTTAACCGATGAGGAAAAGGCATTATTGATAAAATGGGTTTATCAGGGCGCGGAATACAAACCACATTGGTCTTTTATAAAGCCTGAAAAGTCTAAGTTGTCTGATACTAAACATAAAATATGGACTAAAAACGATATTGATAATTATGTTGCTGCAAACCTAGATAGGCATAATTTAGAACCTTCGGAAGTGGCTTCAAAAGAAACCTTAATTCGTCGTTTGTCATTTGATCTTACAGGCTTGCCTCCAACTATTGAGCAAATGGAATCTTTTGCAAATGATGCTTCTGATGATGCTTATGAAAATTTGGTAGATGAGTTGTTATCTTCTTCGGCTTATGGAGAACGAATGGCTGCTGATTGGATGGACGTTGCTCGGTATGCGGATAGTGATGGTTATTTAGATGACAAACACCGAGATTTTAGTCCGTATAGAGATTGGGTGATAAAGGCCTTTAACCAAAATATGTCTTATGAGGAATTTGTTACTAAACAATTGGCAGGTGACTTAATACCAAATGCCAATGTTGAAACGGTGTTGCCAACAGCATTTAACAGATTACACAAAAAAAACTCTGAAGCGGGTATCGTATTTGAAGAATTTAGAGCGGAATATGTAGCCGATAGAACAGCTACCATGTCGAAAGCATTTTTGGGTTTAACTGTTGAGTGTGCCCGCTGTCATGACCATAAATACGATCCAATAAGTCAGAAAGATCATTTCAAATTAGCGGCATTTTTCAATAGCACCAATGAAATTGGAACAGCTGTTTATGGACCAGACCAAACACCAGGGCCATCGCTTTTATTGACTAATAAAGAACAGCAACAAATTATTGATTTTTTGGAGGGTGATATCGATGATTCGAGTAAAAAGTTAGCTGATATCATGGAAGAAGGAACTGCCTATTTTGAAAACTGGTTGAAAACAAGTAATGCCATTATTTATAAGAGTATTTCAGATGAAATTCGAAAAAGCTTAACAGCGTTATACAATTTTGACAAGTTCAAGCCTCAAGGAAAAAACACATATCTAATTCCGGCTAAAAATAACATTGAAGCCGCTAGAGCAAAAGAACCGGTTATTAAAGAAGGACAAGAAGGAAAAGGACTGTTTTTAAATGATTTCACCAGTTTTAATTTACCAAAAAAAGTGGGGTATTTTGATCATACCGATCCGTTTTCCGTTAGTATATCAATTTTTCCAAACAAGGTATATGAAGATGCAATGGTATTTAATCATTGTGAGGATATTCGAAATGGATATAAAGGCTATTCCCTGCATTTAGAGGATAATCATTTAAAGTTTATCATGGCTTTTTCGTGGCCTAGTAATGCCATTCAAATAACTTCTAAGGAACCAATTAAGGAGAAGGAATGGGCTAATATCACTATATCATATGATGGCTCCGGAACTGCAGAAGGGCTTCATTTGTTTAAGGACGGAGATGAAATTCCGGTGAACATTGATATGGATCATCTTTATAAATCTATGCTGTTTAAATGGAATATCCATACTTATGGATTCCACGGATTTAGAATAGGAAGACGTGATGGGATGAGGTCTTTTGTCAACGGTGGTATTGATAATTTAAAGATTTTCAATAAAGAATTATCTGCAATAGAGGTGAAATTTTTAGAGGATAAGAATGAGGTGAAGAACATTCTTGTTCAAAAGGAAACCGATAAGAATAGGGCTTTATTAGCTGATTACTACTTTGTTAACGTTAATAATTCAACTAAAGAAGAGAAGGAAAACCTTCAGCAATTAAAAAAGAAGTTAACGGCACATGTAGATAGTATTCCTGAAATTATGGTTTTAGGTGATTTGCCGGAACCTAGACCAACATTTGTGCTTGATAGAGGGCAATATGATTCACCTACGGAAGAAGTGTTTGCTGGAGTGCCAGATGCTATACTTCCATTTGATAAAAACCTTCCAAAAAACAGGTTAGGCTTAACAAAATGGTTGTTTGATAAAGAGCATCCATTGACTGCAAGAGTATTTGTAAATAGAATTTGGCAGATGCATTTTGGTAGTGGTCTTGTTGATACAGCCGATGATTTTGGAAACCAAGGAAGCTTACCATCACATCCAGAATTGTTGGATTATTTGGCTGTCAGTTTCATGGAGTCTGGTTGGGACATTAAAGCACTTCATAAACAGATTGTGATGTCTGCTACATATCAACAGAATTCAAAAGCAGATGATAATTTACTAGAGATTGACCCCGAAAATATTTTATTGGCAAGGGGTCCAAGTTTCAGGTTGCCTGCTGAAATGATTAGAGATAATGCTTTAGCTATAAGTGGTTTGTTGTCTGATAAAATTGGAGGTTCAAGTGTGTATCCGTATCAACCGGAGGGATTATGGGATGAATTGAGCAATAAAAAGTGGCGATATAAATACCTGCAAGAACCAGGAGAAGGGCTTTATAGAAGAAGTTTATACACTGTTTGGAAACGTACCTCACCACCACCAAGTATGAGTATTTTTGATGTTGCCGATAGAGGCACTTGCGCCGTTAAAAGAAGACAAACAAGTACGCCATTACAAGCTTTAGTATTACTCAATGACCCTCAGTTTATTGAGGCAGGTAGAGTGTTGGCTGAAGATCTTATGAGCCGATATAAAAATGATACCATAAGACAACTGGAGCACGCTTTTAAGTTAGGAACCGGTAGAACTCCTGAAAAAGACGAATTAGCCATTTTACAAAAGTTTTATAACGATGAGGTTGGAAGGTTTGGAAATGAAAAAGATAATGCCATGGCTTATTTAAATATTGGCCAATCTACTTTGAAAAGGGATTCCAATTATATTCAAACTGCTGCTTTGGCAACGGTTGTGAATGGTATAATGAATACCACTGATGCTTATATGCTACGATAAAAAAGAAAAACTATGGACGAAATAAAAAGACAATTGCAATTTGCAGAATCCAGAAGAGGATTTCTAAAGAAAGCCTCATTAGGCTTTGGTTCCATAGCATTAAGTTCTATGTTGGCACCATCATCAGCATTTGGCAGTACACTTTTTGGTGGTATAAATGGCCCTAATTTTCCAGCTAAAGCAAAACGGGTAATTTACTTATTCCAGAGTGGAGCTCCATCTCAAATAGAAACCTTTGACTATAAGCCGTCTTTAGCAAAGTGGCATGGTAAAGAAATTCCACCTTCAGTAAAAGGAACACAACGTAATTCAGGAATGGTAACAGACCAATCTACTTTTCCTTTGGTAAAATCTATTTTCGATTTTAAACAATATGGGCAATCCGGAATTTGGGTAAGTGAGCTTTTTCCTTATACTGCCGAGGTTGTCGATGAGCTTTGTCTCATCAATTCGATGTACACCGAAGCCATCAATCACGAACCAGCAGTTATGTTTTTACAAACAGGTTCACAGTTAAGTGGTCGTCCTTCAATAGGGTCTTGGTTAAGCTATGGTTTAGGTAGTGATAATCAAAATCTGCCCAATTTTGTAGTGTTGGTGTCTAAAGGTGGAGGTGCACAACCTCTAAGTTCTGCGGCTTGGGGAAATGGGTTTTTAGCATCACATCATCAAGGAGTTCAGTTTAGATCAGGGAAAGATCCGGTGCTATATTTAAATAACCCACATGGGGTACATGACCACGACAGAAGAAGGGCTTTGGATTATATAAAAGCATTAAACGATCAACAATATAGTTTATGGAATGATCCTGAAATTCAGTCCAAAATCAACCAATATGAAATGGCTTATAAGATGCAAAGTTCGGTGCCAGAAGCGGTGGATACTAAAGAAGAACCCGATCATATTTATAATTTGTATGGGGAAGATGCGCGTATTCCTGGAACTTATGCTGCCAATTGTTTGCAAGCGCGTCGTTTGGCAGAACGTGATGTAAAGTTTATTCAGCTCTATCATATGGGGTGGGATCAACATGGTAATTTACCAGGAGGTATAAAACGACAAGCAAAAGATACAGATCAAGCCACGGCTGGTTTATTAAAAGATTTAAAACAACGAGGTTTATTAGAAGATACACTGGTTGTTTGGGGCGGTGAGTTTGGTAGAACCAGTTTTTCACAAGGGCGTTTAACTGCTGAGAACTATGGAAGGGACCATCATCCGGGATGTTTCACCATGTGGATGGCAGGGGCAGGTGTAAAAAAAGGTATGGTCTATGGGAAAACCGATGAGTTTAGTTATAATGTGGTGGAAAATCCGGTACATGTGCACGATTTTCAAGCAACGCTGTTACATTTGTTAGGAATTGACCATGAAAGGCTTACTTTTAAACATCAGGGTAGACGATATAGGTTGACCGACGTTCACGGTCATGTGGTTAAAGACATTTTATCATAAAAGTTATGCAGCGACGAACATTTATGAAAACATCAGTAAAAGCTATGGCGGCAACGGTAGTGGCTTCTTCCGTGCCATTTCATATTATGGCTTCCAAACCGAAATTGAGTGAAACTATTTTAGGCCATGGTGATTTCAAATATCGATTGGAACGTGAATGGGGAAATCTAAACCCTAAAACGTTTCCTGTTAAAAATTGCCATGAAATGGTGATGGATAAAAAGGGACGTTTGTTTATGCTGACAGATCATGTTAAAAACAACATGCTCATTTATGATATATCCGGAAAATTATTAGATAATTGGACCTTGAAACTCCCCGGAGCACACGGATTAACATTACACAACGAAGGCGGTACGGAATATTTGTACATAACAGACCCTAATTTGGGTAAGGTTTTAAAATCTACACTTTCAGGAAAAGTAGTGAAGGAGTTTGAACATCCACACAAAAATGGCGCGTATAAATCGCACATGAATTTCCGTCCAACAGAAACTGCTGTAGGACCCAATGGCGATATTTATATTGCTGATGGTTATGGTTCGCAATTCATTTTACAATATGATACCAAAGGAAATTTCATCAGAAAGTTTGGAGGAGATAGTTTTTTACAAGAAGCTAAATTTAAACAAGCCCATGGTGTGGCTATCGATACACGTGACCCTAACAATCTAACTTTAATATGTTCCGCTCGAATTAAAAATTCGTTTAAACGTTTCAGTTTAGAAGGTGAATATATTGAAACATATTATTTACCCGGAGCTTATGTGAGTCGTCCGGTTATTGATGGTGATAACCTATATTCAGGGGTTTGCTTCGGTATGGAAAAGGGTGATTATAATATGAAAATGAACCTAGGTTTTGTGACCATTTTAGATAAAGATAACAAGGTAGTATCCAACCCAGGCGGTACCAAACCAAAATATAAAAATGGGAAATTGAAATTGATGTATCAGGACGAACCTATTTTTAAGCATTGCCATGATGTGTGTGTAGACAACGATAAAAACTTATACGTTTGCCAATGGAATGCAGGGGGTGTTTATCCATATAAATTACATCGGGTCTGACTATAGAAAAAGTATAATACATATGTTGTTATTAATTTTTTAAATTTGACACCGCAACAACTAAACACTAAACCATGAATGAGACTTCAGACTTTGTTATTTTTCTAGGGCGTTTCCATCCACTTATTGTGCATTTACCAATCGGTTTTATTGTTTTAGCCGCCATTATGGAGGGGTTATCACATTTCAAAAAGAAAAAATATAACGGTTTAGATAAAGCCATAGCTATAACCATTTTTTGTGGAGCTATTGGTGCGGTATTATCTGTAATTATTGGTTTAATGCTGGCTAATCAAGGAGGTTATATTGAAGATACTTTGTTCTGGCACCAGTGGTTAGGAATTGTCGTTGCATTAATCTCTTTCTTAGGTTGGGCGGTAAAAAAAGATATGTTACGAATTGGTTTTTTGTCTTCAAAAAAGATTCTAATTGCTTTAATAATTCTTATTTCTATTGTTGGGCATTTAGGAGGAAACCTAACTCATGGTAGTGATTATTTAACAGCATATGCACCAGGATTTATAAAAAAAGCATTTGGTCCTGAAGCTAGCCTAGTAGCAATAGATATTCCCAAAAAGCCAGATTCTGTAAAAGTATATCAGCATTTGGTTAAACCAGTATTGGATGCTAAATGTGTAAGTTGTCATGGTGATTCAAAATCTAGCGGGAATTTACTTTTGAATAGTCAAGAAGGTATACTAGAAGGTGGTGATGAAGGACATGCAATTGCCATAGGGAAGCCGTTGGAAAGTGAATTATTTGTTCGCAGTACACTGCCACAGAGTAGTAAAAAGTTTATGCCACCAAAAGGAGATCCTTTAACTTTTAGTGAATTGAAACTTATAGAATGGTGGATTAAAGAAGGAGCTTCATTTGAAGATGCAATTACAGCATACGAGATCCCAGAAGATGTTAAGCAGTTGTTGTTAAGAGATTTTGGAATTGATACTAAAGAGAAACCGTATTTTGAAACTATTGAAGTTGGGGCTTTATCAGATAATGTGCTTCAAGAATTGACTCAAGCTGGATGGAAAGTGTCACATTTAGCAGATGGTCATCATATGTTGGATGTTAATTCTAAGACGGATGATTTATCTAATGAGCAATTTCAAACGTTATTAAAAGCCCAAGAACAGATAACTTGGTTAGATTTAAATAGAACTAATATTAAGGACAATATGTTGAATTCAGTGGGTCAATTGACTAATTTGACACGGTTGAATTTGAGTAATACAACAATAACTGATGCGGGCGTAGCTCACTTAAAACCGTTAGTTCATTTAGAAGTTCTTAATTTATATGGAACTCCAATCACTGATAAAAGTTTAGAAGTTATACATAATCTATCTGGGTTAAAACGATTGTATTTATGGCAAACCCAAGTAACCTCCGAAGGCGTCAAAACACTTAAAGAACAATTGCCGGATGTTGAAGTGATAGGAGTAGGTAGTGATAATCCAGAAACTACTTAAAACCATTTATAACTTATTTAGGGTTAATATTTTTCTTTTATAGACTAGAGCTTTTATAAATTTATCTCACAAATACTCTAAAATGAAATCTTCCGTCTTTTTAACACTATTGTTTTTAGGCTTTCTCACGTTTAATTGTAACGCGCAAATAGTATTATTAGGTGATAATGCGCCACACGCTAATGTTAATGACGGTGATTTTGAATTGGTAAAAGGATATTGGCGTCAATCAAAACAATCGCCTTTTTGGAAAACCTTTAATGTGAAAGGATTAGGCGAATACAAAATGGGCCTACATCATGGAGCCATGTTTAGTATAAACGATGTTGGAATAGTAGAATCTGTTATTCTAAATTCCAATCCAGACTACCAAAATCCAAAATTAGGAGATATTCTAAACTGGAGTTTTGGCGCCGATATAGAATACATTAGCAAAGGTAGTATTTCGCTCAGTTTGGTCTTCGGTGAACATGAAAGAATTGTGGCCGACAAAATAAAATTAAAAGGTTCTGACAAAATTATTGAGCATTTTAATGGTAATTATATTTTAAATGAAGAAGATGCCATAGCGGGACATCCTTTTGTGCGAGTCACTTTTTATTCCGAAGATGAAATTAAAGTGTTTCTTCATTACGTTAATGTAAGTGTAGTTGATAAAAACAGAATAGGTCCTACCCTTAATGCAACAGTTAACTATACGGGAATTCAGCTAAATTGGGAAGATAATTTAACCAATAAAAACAGCACGTTTTACGTGTATCGTCAATTCAAAAAAAATGAACCTTTTAAAAAATTAGGAGAAACTTCAGGGTTCAATTTTGTTGATAATGCTATAATAAATGGTGTAAACTACACATATGTAGTGACTCGTTTTGATAAAAAGGAATCGGGTGCTTCAAACAAAGTAAACATTGCAAAAATTGATAAGACTTCCCCTATTGCTCCAACCAAATTAAAAGTTGAAACATTTGATGCAGAAATAAACCTAAGTTGGGAAAAAAGCGTCAGTAGCGATGTGAAAAATTATTCAGTTTTTCGTGGTGATGAAAACGGAGAAAACTTAAAAGAGATAGCTCATAATATTACTAAAACATCCTATCTGGATTTTACACCCATTAAAGATACCCAGAACACTTATGTAGTCATTGCAGAAGATTATAGCGGTAATAAAAGTCAACCTTCAGAACCAATAAAAGCCAAAGTGAAAATGGTAAAAGGCGCTTCATTTAGTGATTTAATTTTGCCTATGCCCATTCACAAGCAACTCACTTCAAACACTTGGGGAGCAGATGGGGTTTTACCAAGAGATGTTGATAATGGTATTGAAGACCCCGAATGGAGTTATTGGGGTGGCAGACCCGTAAAAGATAAAGATGGAAAATATCATATGAATGTAACCCGATGGCCTGCCAACGCTACTAAAGGTCACTGGGAATGGCCTCGTTCTACGGTTACACACGTAGTAGCAGACAAACCAACAGGACCCTATTTGGTCAAGAAAGACATTGCTTATGAATTTGCAGATGGATTAGGTCATAATCCAGATATCATTCTTTTAAATGATGGTACGTATATGCTATATTCCTTAATCAATTGGGAGGCCACTTTGTTTACTTCAAAATCTATAAGTGGTCCGTGGAAACGGTTGGGAGTAATGAAAGTGGATGAAAACACAACTCTTGAAAAACCAGAACGTTTTTATAGGTTTTATCGTAACTTATCTGGAGTTCAAATGCATGATGGCCGCTTTTTATTTGTAACCAAAGGCGGTGCTATGATGATAAGTGAAAGCACCAATCCAATAGGACCATATAAGGTTCTAACCAGTCCTATACAAGGAAATCCTATTGTCCCAGAAAAATATCGAAACTCTAATTATGAAGACCCTGTGCTTTGGAAAGATGAAGTTCAATACCATATGATGATAAATGCCTTTTGGGATTATAGGTGTATTTATTTGCGATCTGTTGATGGTGTAAACTGGAAATTTAATCCTGGAACTGCTTATACGCCTAATAATACTTTTTATGAAGACGGCACACAAACATATTGGTACAAACTAGAACGTCCGCATGTATTGACAGATGAATTTGGGCGTGCAACGCATTTATCATTGGCGGTTATTGATGTTCCAAAAGCAGATGATTTAGCCAGAGACAAACACAGCTCTAAGAATATTATTTTGCCTTTAATAGTGAACAAACGCTTAGAATTACTTAATAAAAAACCGATTAACACCTCAACCAAAAAAATCAAAATACTGATTAAATCAGAATCAGGTTTTGATGCCCAAAATGACCTTGATTTAAAATCATTAAGATTAGGCGCAGCCGAAGAAGTCGATTACGGAAGAGGCTCGCGAGTGATTAAAAGCAAGAAAAAAGGTAAAGACCTTATTTTAGAATTGAAAGGTGATGGAAATGGAATATCTGATTCCAATTTTGCCATTAAATTAATAGGTGAAACTAAAAAAGGGGAACTGATTATAGGTTTTGCTAAATTAATTACTGATTGACCCTAAATATTGGCAATATAATCTTCCAATCTATCGGATCGCCTTAAACCTATTTTCTTTCTAATTCTAGATCTTGAAATGTGTACACTATGTGGTTCAATATTTAATATTCTAGCCATTTCCTTAGTGCCAAATTTCAGCTTTATTAATGCGCAATGCTTGCGCTCTGTAATACTTAAATCGGGATGTTTTGCCTTAAGTTGGGTGTAAAACTGATCATTAACTTCAGTGAATCTTAAATTGAAAGAATCCCATAAATCCTTAGCGCCTTTCTTATATTTATAATTAAGAGATTTATATGATGCTGGCGATTCATTTTTCAAAACATCTAAAAGTTCGTCAATATCCTTTTCTTTATCAATAAGCTGTAAAGCATAAGATGTTAATTCTTTACTTTTAGATTCTATTTTGGCCTTGTTCTGTTCTTCTTTAAGTTGAGACTCCATTTCTGTCTCTCGTTTAGCCATTAAGGTTCGCTTCAGTTTGGATCTCATTCGGTAAATAACAGAAATAACAACTACCAACAATACAGCAAAGGCTAAAATTATTTTGAGACGAAACTGAACTTGTTTATTTTCTGCAATAACTAATTTCTGCTCAGCTAACTGTTCATTCTTCTGTGATATTGATTTTAAATAGCTGTCTTTAATTTCGAACAATTCACCATTGGTTTTATTCCGTAATTGAAGCATACTATCAGCAACCTTTTGAGACTGCTCTAAATAATTATAAGCACTAACAGTTTTTTGTTTTGTTTTATAAACTTCCGATAGTTTACTTAAAATTTCTGGCATTAAATCACTTCTATATTTCTTAGTTTTAATGAGATTCAATCCTTCATTATAGTAATAAATGGCACTATCTAGCTCTTTCTTTTTTAATTTTAGCTCCCCTAAATACATATTAATGTTGGTTCTATAAGTCACGTCCTTATCATCAGTAAACCTACGTGAAGATTGCAAATAATTATCGGCCTTTTTTAACGCCCCTAATTGTAACATAATATAGCCACGTTCCGCATTGATGAAAGGCATTTCTACCTGATTTCTTTCAACTACTCTTTCATTAACCAAACAGGAATCTAAATACTTAAGCGCCACCTTATAGTTACCAGACTTTCGTTCCTTCACAGCAAGATTCATGTAGCTTGCTATTAATTGTTCTACTGCTTCTTCATTCTGGAAATATATATCTTTTGATATCTCTAGAGCATCACTTAAATGGGAATAAACCTCATCATCCATACTAAACATATCATAAAGTCTAGCCAGTCGAATATGTAATTGAGCTTGCTGAATATTGTTTTTAGATTTATTAGCTAGATAAAGCCCTTCCCAAGAGTGGTCAAAAGACAAACTATAATTACCACGGACAAGTCTCATTTCCGACATGTTCAAAAGGCATTTTACCACCATAAGGGTATCTTTCTCCTGCACAAAAAAATGGTAACATTTCTTTGAAACCTGGTAAGATCTATATGGTAAATTTTTGTGTTGCCATATTGCCTTATTTAATAATTCTGTATAATATAAAGTTGAATCTGGTATAACTTGTGTTGTATACGCATATGAACATTTATACACAAATATTATAACCAATAATGTTTTCAATAACCTATTTAGCAATGTTTTATGATTTTATATTTAGTTGTATTGTAAAACTATTTAATTTGTTTGAGTATATGAAATTATATAGATAAAATATAAAATATATAATTTTTGTATAGTAAAATGATTAGATTCTATACTAAGGTTTATTTAACTTTGATAGCTTATATACTAAACTATAATAATAGTGAAATGTCAATTACTACTTTATATACTTTTGGTTTTTTATGTTCAGATTTCACATTCTCAAAAACATGAAAAACCAAACATAATCCTTATCCTCACAGATGACCAAGGTATTGGTGATATTGGCTGCCATGGCAACCCTTGGATACAAACACCACATCTGGATAAGTTCTACAAGAAAGCCGTTAGAATGACCGATTTTCATGTAAGCTCCGTTTGTACGCCAACAAGAAGCGCGATTATGACTGGGCGTTACCCTATTAACAATGGTGCTTGGGCAACTTATAAAGGTCGTGATGCATTATCTGGTGATGCGATTACTATGGCTGATATTTTTAAAGCAAACGGCTATACCACCGGAATGTTTGGAAAGTGGCACCTTGGCGATAATTATCCGGTACGACCCACAGATTCGGGATTCGATATTGCTATTCATCACAAAGCGGGTGGCGTGGGTGAATTATCAGATTATTGGGGAAACACCTATTTTGATGATATCTACTTAGTGAACAACAAACCACAACAGTTTAAAGGCTATTGTACCGATATTTGGTTTGAAGAAACCATGAAGTTTATTGAAACGAACAAGGACAAACCGTTCTTTGTTTATCTCCCTACTAATGCACCACACGGGCCGCATTATGTAGAGGAAAAGTATGCGAATCCATATAAACCTTTAGTCGGAACCGAAATTATGAATGCCGAATTCTACGGAATGATAACCAATATTGATGAAAATTTCGGAAAGCTGGAAGCCTTTCTAAAAAAATCAAAATTAGCCGATAATACCATCCTAATATTCATGACTGATAATGGAACACATCACGGTTATAGCGCCGATGGTAAATTAGGATATAACCATGGTTTTAGAGGTAGAAAAGGTGGTAAACAAGAAGGGAGTCATCGCGTGCCGTTTTTTATTCGTTGGAAAGACGGTAAAATTTCGGGAGGCAAGGACATTTCATCAGAAACAGCTCATGTAGACCTCATTCCTACATTAGCTTCGCTTTGCGGCATTGACATTCCGAAGACAAAGAAATTAGACGGTATTGATTTTTCAGGCTTGTTGACCAAAAAGGAAAAGAATCTTGAAGATAGAACCATTTTTGTTCATAATCGTCAGGATTGGAGACCACCTACCGACGTTGATAAAACCTGTATCATTAAAGATGATTGGCGCCTTATTGACGGGAAAGAACTCTACGATATAGAAAAAGACCGTATGCAAAAAACCGATGTGTCTAAACAACATCCGGAAATTGTAGAGGCCATGTTAAAAGATAACGCACAGTTTTTAAAATTGGTAAAAACCAATCCTGAATATCGTGAATTTCCGGTAAGTATCGCTGGTAGTGAACATCAAAAAGAAATCACGTTAACCATTCAACATGCCATTGGAGAAAGTGCTGGTATATGGAAAGCAGAACATGTTGCAGAAGGTAAAAAAAGCTTGAACAATACCCATGCTATTGAAATTGAAAAAGACGGGCTTTATCAAATTGAATGCAGGCGATGGCCTAAAGAATGCCCAGGTACTATTTGGGGAATTCCGAAGGAAAACCCGAAAAACTTCTACACTTATGAGACTATAAAACCTCAAAAAGTGCGACTTAGTATAGCCAACCAAATCCATGAAAAAGAGATAGGAAGTCAAGATGAAGCTGTTATTTTTGATGTAAACCTCCCAAAAGGAAAAACCATGTTGGTTAATGATTTTATTGAAGGAAAAAACAAATATGGCGTTTACTACACTTATATAACACCAATCACCAAAAACTAAAACAGATGAAACAATTAACAACTTACCTTTTATTGTTCTGTATAGCTTTTGCTTTTGCACAAAAACCCAAAGTTTGGCTAATAAGCGATGGTGGTGATAAAATTAATGACCCTGACGATATTTCGGCTTTAGCTAGTTATATTCTGATGTCCAATCATTTTGATACAAGAGCCATCGTAATGGCAAGCACGGTTCATCCATGGAATAAGGATACCGCAGACCAAGGTAAATGGGCCACGGATACCTATGGAATAGCTTACGCGAAAGACCTGCCTAACCTCAACAAATACATTGGTGGCTTCCAAAAGAGTTTTCGGTTTATAGAATCTTCGGTTAAGGGAATGGGTGAAAATTTCCAATGGAAAAAGCCATATAATTTAAAAGATTTTCCTAGTGTTTTAGCATTGTATAAAGAGTTGGAAAAAACTAAAGGGAAGTTGAACATTCTATGTTATGGACCACTCACAGAGCAAGCTATTTTAGTGAGCTATTGTAAACGATTAGGAAGAATCGATTTATTAAATAAAATTAGATTTATTAGTCACTGGACAAGTTCAAACTTTCATGTAGGAACACTTAAAAACCCAGAACATGTTCATAATTGTTTTGGAGACCCTATTGCTTGTGATTACATTAAAAAAATGGCTCTTAATGGTGATTTTGAATTTTATGAAGCTGGAGGTATTGGGCAATATGGTATTGTTGAAGGCGGTCAAAAAGGGAAACCATATTTTGATCAGTTTTTAGAAAGTAATCTGGGAACCATTTTCAGAAAGGGTAAATTCCATAAAAACCGTGTAGATGATTCAGATTCTGCCACGTATTGGGCGTTACTAGGAAACCATGGTGTATCTTTAAGTGATATGGCCAATAACGGATTGAATTATCCCGAAGCTGAAAAACGCAACGAAATGGCTTTTGCATTACATGCCAATGATATGCGGAATGAACTGTTAAGACGCTCTAATGCTGCCGCTGGTTTTGACCCAAATGCCATTAAAATTGACATTATGGTGCCTGAACATGGTATGGCTGACCCTCACGCCTGGGTGGAAAACGATACGCTTTGGTTTATCTGCGGTCATGATAAAAGCTGGGAACCCGAGGGCTCCTTCCCTATGGATAGATGGGAAATCTGGTCAAGCACAGATTTACGCACTTTTAAATACCACAATAGCATAGAGCCTAAAGATTTATACATTGGTGACAAACCAAACTGTTGGGCAGGAGATATTACAAAACGTAACGAAAAATATTATTGGTTCTTTTCCAATAGAAATATAGATACCGGAGTAGCCGTTGCAGATAAAATTGATGGTGATTACAAAGACCTTCTGGGAAAACCATTATTACCAAAAGATATAGTTCCAGAGCATCCTTATGACCCAGAGATTTTTGAAGCAGAAGATGGGCAATACCATATCATTTTTGGAGTTGGGAAATATTATATGACCACTCTATCAGAAGACATGAAAAGCCTAGAATCAGCACCTAAACATGTTCCAATAAAATATAAGGATGGCCGTGAATTTAATTCTGAAGACAAACCCACACTTTTTAAAAGAGATAATAAATACTATTTAGTTTTTGGTTCCCGCTACGCCATGTCTGATAACCTATACGGCCCATACACTTTTGAAGGTGCCTTTTTAGATGGTGGGCACACCAGTTTTTTTGATTGGCATGGTCAAAAATACGTCCTCCAAGAAAACCATGATATTTGTGCCTTTTATCGTGGTGCAAGTTTAAAACCAGTCTTTTTTAATGAAGATGGTACGGTTAGAATTCCAAAAAGCGATAGATGGTATCCTGGTCCTGGTCGTCCGTTTAAATTTAAAAACTCAACTATGGGATGGAAAGCTCTAAGAGGTTCAAACATTTATTTGAACGATGGCATTTTATCTGGTAAAATTTCAGAACCCAAGGCATTAATTCAAAGTGCCCCTTGGCTTTTCACTAAATCTGAAGGTTTATCAAAAATCACTATCAAAATTAAAAATAGCTCTTACGCAAATCATTTAAAATTGTCGGTTTATTCCAGAAACATGGACCAAAACTTCTGGCAGAATGCCACGGAACCTGTAGATTGGAGTGCCCAGCAATGGGTAAGTATTCCAATTTCTTCAAATGATACCGAATATAAAACATACACAATCCCAATTTCAAAATTCAAAAAAATAAATAAAAAGTTGATGCAAATAGCCATCCAGCCTGCGGTGAATACCTATAACGGAACTTGGGAAATAGATGAAATAATTATTGAATAATTAAAATTTAAAATATGAAACTTAAACTTTTAACTATAATTGGTGCTTTAATGCTCGTGGCATGTCAACAAAACAAAAAAGAGACTGAAGTAAAACCAGAAAACCAAGGTGGCTTTCCGTTTGTTCTTCCAGAAGAAAAACCGAACAGACAAATGAGTGCTGCCATGGAGCGAATTTATACCGATTATGCAGCGCCTCAACCACAGAATAATGAACTTTTTTCTCAGTTTAAATATACTGAAATGAAGGGGTTTGATTATAACAATTATGATGGAACCATCACACGTCGTGACCCTTCAAAAGTATTGCTTCATAACGGGAAATATTATATCTGGTACACCTATAGAAATACACCTACACCACCCATGGGAGCTGCAAAAAGTAATGATACTATCCCATCTTCTGATTGGGATTTAGCAGATATTTGGTATGCTACTTCAACCGATGGATTTAATTGGGAAGAACAAGGTGTAGCTATCAAACGTCCTGAAAAACCAACGGTTGGTTGGCGTTCTGTTACAACAACTGATATTTTAGAATGGGCAGGTAAATTCTATTTGTATTACCAAGGTTTTATGGAAGCCAGTGGCAAACGTGGTGATGATTGTCCGGTAGCAGTCTCTTATGCCGATTTCCCAGAAGGGCCATGGACACCATATAACAAAATTGTAATTCCTAACGGAGCGGAAGGCGAATGGGACCAGTATTCCATTCATGACCCTTACCCCCTTGTTCATGATGGCAAAGTTTATATTTATTATAAATCGGACTTTGGAGAAAGACCAGATTTGGTTAGAATGCAAGGATTAGCAATTGCAGATAATCCTCTAGGTCCTTTTGAAAAGCATCCTTTAAATCCATTAATTACTTCTGGTCATGAAACGTCTTTATTTCCTTTTAAAGAAGGTGTAGCGGCATTGGTTTATAAAGATGGTCCAGAGCACAATACCATTCAATATGCTAAAGATTGGGTGAATTTTGAAATAGCTTCTATTACAGAATTGATGCCTTATGCGGCAGCGCCTTACGTGCCAGACGCTTTTACAAATACTACCGATGGACGGGGTATTACTTGGGGAACGGCTCATTTTATTAATGCCACAGGAAACTGGGGCAAATTCTGTTCTAAACTAGTTCGTTTTGATTGTGATTTAAGTAGAGATGTCCACGACCCTGAAATGAAAGAACATAGAGTTAAACATAAACCTGATGTTTATTTCAGACAAGGGTTGAGTAAAGAACAAAAGGAACGTATTCAAAAAGAAAATGAAAGTTTAACCGGTATAGAATAATTTACTGATAGATACTCAAAATATATTCATAGGAACTTTAGCCTACTATTTTTAAGCTAATTTGCTGTTGTTAAAAAAGAACTTATGAATAATAGACGCGATTTCATTAAAAAAGCTGGTATGGGCATAGCGGCAGCCAGAGTGGTGGGTTGTACCAATTCTCAATCTCAAAACGTTTCCAAAATTGAATCATCAGAAGATGGGTATTCAACTGCGGGAACCATAAAGGCACACCGAAAAATGGAAAAGGTTCAACTTAAGGTCAAAGCACCTTTACATGTGCCTTATAACAGTCAAAATACACCCGAGGAAAAAGGCTCTGGTCATAACTTCTTTAGAAGCGAAGCCTTTACGCATAATCCCTTTACCATCAACTGCGGGGGTATTTCCGGATCGCCTATTATTATGGATACCAATGGTAAGTTTGTTGGTTTTATGAACTCCTACGGATTTGAAAATTCAGTGTTTAGTTTTGATGGTAAGGAAACGCTCACGGTTCAAGTTCCTGAAGGGCAGGAACTGTTTATTGATGAAAGCGGTAAGGGTGATGAGGCTTGGAAAGCCTATAACACGGTAATGATGCGCCGCTTAAGGTTTGAACCGTTTAAAGAGGTGCCAAAATTCTGGACTGATGTAGAGTATTGCACCTGGGTGGAGCAAAAGATGCTTTCTAAAGTCAGAAAGGGGCATTTTAAACTACTATCACATGACTTTATAAAGACATACATTGAAAAAATAAATGAATTCGGCTACCCAAAAGGGAAATTGACTTTAGACCATGGTTGGGGTATCTTTCCAGATGGTAGTATTGAATCTGGTTTTGGGTCTTGGCATGCAGATCCTAAAACATTTCCAGATTTCAGAAAAACCATGGGTTTGATAACCGATAACGGATTTACACCTGGACTTTGGATTGCTTTTCCCAAAGTGCATCACAACAGTGCTATTGCTAAAAAATATCCCGACATGTTGGGTGATTGGCGATCAACCGCCGCAACAAAACCCAATGCTGAACGTTGGCTAAACCCAAGAGCTGATATCTATGAATATGCTTCTGAAGTCATTCATCGGTTCTATAAGATGGGTGTCATGAAATTCAAAATAGATATGTCTTATAATACCAAATCTGATATGATATTTATCCATAAGGAATTGTATAGGGCTGCGAAAGACATTGATAAAACCATTGAAATGGAATTCCATGTCCCAGATATATTCTTTGCTAAACATGCAGATGTCATTAGAACAAATGATATTTGGATCAACGATGATTACGATTGGAAATCGCGTGTAAAAATGCATTACGAAGTTACCCGAAAATCATGCCCCGGCAGAGGTATTAACCTGGACCATATTGGAGGTAATAACACCCCCGGCATTAATGAAGCCACCTGGCTAGAACATATGGATTTGTACCACGGAAAAACGGGTTATCCCTTAGTTTCGGTATTGCCTCATTATTTTGGGAAAACGTGCATTGAAAAAACAGGTGATTTTTTGTGGAATTACGATAAAGGCACTAAAAATATTATATCCGATTTTTATTTGTAATTGTTTATGTTTAGTTGATAATTCTATTTAATTTAAAACCATTTCACTATAAATCAAAATCATTTGTAAACAAGGCAGAAAAGTTTATCCTTTAGATTTGTGTCATATAATTTTATATGATGAAAAAAAGGATTCTTGGTTTAGGTTTTATAATTACATTATTGTTTAGCTTTGCAAATTTATTTGCTCAAAGTAAGCCCAATATTCTTTGGATAATTACTGATGACCAAAGAGCCGATGCTATTGAATGTTATAACAAAGCAGTTACTGGTAATAATCAAAGTCCTTTAGGCTATGTAGAATCACCAAATATCGATGCACTTGCTAAAGAAGGTGTTTTATTTACTAACGCTTATTGTAATTCACCGGGTTGTGCACCTTCCAGAGGTTCTATGCATACAGGTATGTATCCCTGGCATTCTGGTATTTATGGTTTTGAAAAGAGTCATAGAAGTGCTTCACATTACAAGGGTTCTATTCCCGAAGTAATGAAGGGAAATGGATATAAGACTACCAACTTCGGGAAATCAGGATTGTATATTTTTGAATGGATTGGAAAGCCATCATATACAAGAACCGATGTGTACGATTTGTCTATAACAGATAATACCATTAGAAAAACAGGGCTTTCAGATTGGACCAGTGAAAAAGTGAGAAATAATGGCGCTATTGGAGCTAGTAAGGAGGTTTGGACACACCCCGATGGAACCAAGACTGAATTCATTACGTCTTTAGCAAACGGAGAAATACCTAAAGAAGATCAAGCAAAACAAGCTGCTTTCGATAAGAAATATGACATTCTAAGGTGTTATACCAAATTAAATGGGAAAACCAGTATCATTGGTGGCGAAAGCTCGCAGCCAGGGCCTTTAACACAAGATGGGAGAATTCACGAAGTATTTGAAAGGTACTTGTCTCATGCGAACCAAACTTATACTACCATTGAAGGTAAAAAAGTAGCTGGTCCAGATACCAATCAACCTCAATTCATCAATTTAGGATATCACTTTCCACACACGCCAGTAACACCGCCTAAAGCGTTCAGGGATAAGTTTAAAGATATTGTGTACAGGATCCCTGAATTTTCAAGTAAAGAATTGGATAAGTTGCCCAATAACCTGAAACTTTGGTATAAAAAAGCAGCAGTAGATAAAATGACATATGAAGAAAAGCAACAATTTATAAGAGATTATTATGCTTTCTGCGCCTTTGGAGATTACATGATTGGTAAATCTATAAAAGCTTTCAAAAAGTACTGTGAAGACAATAATCAAGACTATTTGATATTACTGGCGGCTGGAGATCATGGCTGGCATTTAGGAGAGCAAGGTGGTGCCAACAAATTCGGACCATATAAAGCCTCAAATAGTACGGCGGTAGTTGTGGTGTCTTCAGATAAGAAAAAGTTTCCTGAAGGAAGGGTTGTTAAGGATTTTATTGAGTATGTTGATTTTGCTCCTACATTTTATAAAGCCATTGGGGTTGATGTAAAAAAGGAAGCTTTTAATCATTTAGATGGCTACGATTTAGGAGATGTTTTAAAAGGAAAATCCATTAATAGAGAATACGCTATTGGAGCTATTAATCATGGCGTTGGTGAGATTAGTTTTATGAGGAGTAAAGACTTTTCATTTTCAATGCGAAGTAAAAAAGACAACACCAAACCTAAAAAAGGCAAATTATTGAAAGACATTAAATGGCCATTAACTACCGAAAGGGAAAATGCTGAAATGGCTTTGTTCGACTTGCGTGTAGATCCGAATGAGCAAAACAATATTGCCAATGATCCTAAATATATAAAACTGGCAGATTGGTTTAGAAACAAATTAGGTAACATTGTTTTAGGCGATCGCCGTATTAATTGTGATTGGAATTACAAAAACGAATGGGCTATTAGTAATTTCTCCGAAGGATCTGATGATAAGAAATTACAGATTCCGTCCAAATTTATTCCAAAGCTATAATCCTGAATTACTATTTATTGTATAATAATTGTGTAATGAATTTGTAAGTTAATGTATTCAATATGAGTTGAGTTAAACCATTTCTGCGTTAATCAAAATCATTTGTAGCTAAAGAACGCTTGTTATTGAAGTAGATTTGTTATCACCTATTATAAAATAGTTTTAATAAATGACGTCAATTAAACACATCGGTTTTCTTTTAATAATAATGCTTATAAGTGTTAATCTAAATGCACAGGAAAAGAGCTCCACATTTTTTAAAAAAATTAAAACGCAAAGGGTTGAAAGTGATTCTACTATAGAATGGAAAAACTTCGGACCAGGAATGTCTGGTTATAATGAGGAGTTTTGGTGTCACCCAACAGATACTAATGTGATGTTTATGGGGCCCGATATGCATGTGTCTTATGGTACATGGAACAACGGAAAATCTTGGCACTCCCTTAAGGATTATGATGGTGATGGAAAATGTATGGAGCGTGTACTGGATGTAGTTTTTTCAAATCAAAATCCTGATTTTGGACTAGCTTTAGAACGTAGAGGTAAAATATTTGAAACATATGATAGAGGAAGATCCTGGAGTTTAGTTTATACCATCCCAGGTGCAACTAAATATGGAACAAATGTTCACACTCAAATAGCAATTCATCCTACAAATGATGACATGTGGTTTGTAGGAGCTGGTGATTTTTGGAATGTGAAAGCTAACCACAGGTCAAAAGAAAATATTCATGGTAAGAAACATCCTAGAGCAAAATACGGCTATGTTTTAAAAACCACCAACCACGGAAAATCTTGGAAAAAAGTAGCTACTAATATTTCTGAAAATTTAGATGTTGCTAGGATTATTTTCAATCCAAATAACCCAAAACAACTGTTTATTGCAACAAATTATGGTGTTTATGTTAGCGATAATGAAGGTGAAGATTGGAAGTCTAGTGGCAAAGGTTTGCCAAATAATTTGCCACGAGATTTCACTTCTTATTACAATCCAATAACAAAAGAGTTTGTCTTATTTTTAGTGGAACAAACAATTTACGAACCTAAAGGTAAAAGTATTTCAACTAAAGGAGGGGTTTATAAAAGTACTAACAACGGCGAAACTTGGGAGAATATTACTGGAAATTTAGGCGTAAACTTTAATAAAATTAAAGATGCTTCTCATAGAAGTAATTATCACAAAGCACTGAGTTATTTTCTAGGTGAAAACTCAAAAAAACAATATCCTCAATTTCCTGAAAATACATATTCAGGGTTCAATAGAATAGTGGTGAACCCAATAAATAAGGATGAAATTTATTTAGTAGTAAATCAACGTCACGATAAAAGTTTTGGACCCGGTGATGCTTGGAAAACGGAAGATGGTGGAATAACGTGGGTGATTATTGCGCGTGCTGGTGAATATTGGTTAAATAAAAAAGATAAAGCCTATTGGGAAAGTAAAGGAAATCCTATTGATGCAAATGTAGAATTTTCTCATGTAGCTCGATCTTATGAAGAATTAAACGAAATAAGATTTGGAAATAGAATGTTAGCAATTAATTCAATTGGCGAAGTGTTTATTGGTGTTGGTCAACAGACACAACGTTCTGTTGATGGAGGTGTTTCTTGGCAACAAATTGATGATATTGAAACTGCACCTGATAGTAATGCTTGGATTGGTCGTGGAGGTAGTGATTTACCAGGGCGCTTTATGTTGCTTGAAACAGGAATAAAGAAGAGATATTTATTTTGTAGTGGTGAGCACGGGTTATGGCAATCGGCAGATTTAGGTAATTACCCTGATAAAGATGCTGTAGCAGTAAAACAAATTGAAGGTCAAGTACATGATCATAGTGGAAATCATGGAGCACATTCCATATCAACAGTTGCTGTGCATCCAAAAGATCCCAATACAATTTATATTTTAATGTGGCGTCAAGAACACCGTGGTAAGTTTAGAAGAAGTACAGACGGAGGTAAAACTTGGGAAAATATTGCCACAATTTTTGAAGCTAGTAATGGGTCTTGGGAAGATTTAGGATATCAATACTCTTTAACCATTGATCCTATAAATCCTGAAAATATTTATTTCTGTGCTATTAGACGCCCAATTCAAGAAGTAGGGGGCGGGAGTAAAGGTAAATTGACTAAAGGTGATTATGGCGTGTATCATTCGCCAGATGGGGGTTACACTTGGAATTTGAAAAATAACGGGTTACCAGATAATTCAAGTGTTCGAAGAATTGTAATGCACCCTGATAATCCAGAAACCTTGTATGCTTGTATTAATAAAAAAGGAACTAAAGATCCTTCAGGTTTGTTTATTTCAACTAATAAAGCAAAGAGTTGGAAAAAAGTCAAAATACCTTCAGAAATTGAAGGTGTAAACAATTTTTTTATTGATAGAAATACTAAAGACATGTATTTGTCTGCCGGATATAGAGTTGGTTCGCTTGAAACAGGAGGTGTTTGGAAAAGTACAAACAATGGTAACACCTGGAAAAAATTCTTTAAAGCACCATATGTTTGGCAAACAGAGGTTTCTTCAATAAACCCAAAAATGATTATGGTAAATGTACCGGCTCAAGTGTCATCAAAATTCGGACAATTTAAAAATCCTGGGATTTATTTAACTAAAGACGGAGGAGAAAGTTGGTCCAAAATCAATAAAGGAATTGGTCAGCCTGATAAAATGGTTGATATAAAATTTGACCCGTATAATGAAAATATCATTTGGTGCGCTGGATGGGGTAGCGGATGGTTTAAAGCGGTTTGTGAATAAATAGTAGAGATATAAAAAAATAAAATAATGAATAATAAAAATATATTATTAGTCTTACTGGTAGTAGTGTTTAACTCAATAATGTCTGGACAGGAAAAACCTAATTTCATAGTTATTGTTGCTGATGATTTAGGATACAATGATGTTGGTTTTACGGGTTCAAAAGAAATAGAAACTCCAGCATTAGATAAATTGGCTAAAGGAGGTGTGATTTTTACAAATGGTTATGTTACACATCCTTATTGTGGTCCTTCAAGAGCGGGATTGATTACAGGGCGCTACCAAGCAAGATTTGGATTAGAAATTAATTTAACCAATTCCTATTATGATGCTTATAATGGTTTACCAACAACCGAGACCACTTTCGCAAAGCGATTAAAAGCATCAGGCTATCGCACAGGAATGATTGGAAAGTGGCATTTAGGAGCCTCGTATTTATTTCACCCAAATAATAGAGGGTTCGACTATTTCTACGGATTCTTATCAGGAGGACATACCTATTGGCCAAAGAATGTAACAACCACGCATCCGTTGTATTTAGAAAATGGGACACCTCATTATTCAGCAAACGAAGGCGGTTATTGGCCTTTATTACGTAACAATAATGCTGCAGAATTTGATGAGTATTTAACTACCGCTTTAAGTAGGGATGCGGCAAAATTTGTTAAAGAAAGTGATGACCCATTCTGTTTGTATTTGGCATATAATGCACCGCATGCTCCATTAGAAGCTCCCAAGGAATTAATCGATAAATATGCGCACATAAAGAATAAGCAACGAAGAGTTTATGCGGCCATGGTAGATGCCATGGATCAAGGTATTGGTATGGTGGTTAAAGCCTTAGAAGAATCAGGGAAATTAGATAACACCTTAATTTTCTTTATTTCTGACAACGGAGGTATAGTAGACAAAACAAGAAAAGAATCTGAGCCTAGAAGAAAGACTAAAGATTGGGGAGATAATACGCCATATAGAGGTGGTAAAGGTAGCATGTTTGAAGGGGGGCACAACGTACCATTTATTGCCCATTGGCCCAAAGGCATTACAAGTGGGCAGACCTATGAGTTGCCAATTTCGGCATTAGATATCGCTGCAACTTTAGTCGATTTAGGAAAAGGTGATACCTCAGGGAAACCTTTGGAAGGTGTAAACTTAGTCCCTTATGTGGAGGGTAAAAATAAAGGCGTCCCACATGAAGCCTTGTTTTGGCGTATGGATAGCGGTAAAAAATGGGCAGTAAGAACTCCAGAAGCTAAGTATTTCCTGCCACGTGACGAAACGGGATTAAATGGAGGCTTTCTGGTAGATATGATTAATGATCCCTATGAGAGTACTAATATTATTGATAAGAACCCGAAGCTCAGAAAAAAACTAGCCAAACTCTGGAATGAGTGGAATGCGCAAAATGAACCAAATAAGTATTTACAAGCAGGAAACTATCAGAAGGCGAGGTTAAAATTCTATAAAGAATTAAGAGAAAAGCTTGATAAGGAAGCCAAAAAAGAAAAACCATTAGTTATTGAATAACACTTTAATTAAACAAATGAAGACAATTAAAATATATTATATCGCATTAGTTTTAGCAGTATCTACAGTGTTTGGGTTTGCCCAAAAACAACCGAATATCGTATTGCTTTTTGCAGATGATATTAGTGCCAGAGAATTACCTGTTTATGGGTCTACTGTTTGGAGTTTGCCAAAAGGAGGCGAATTAAAAGGAGGTAATACTTCAGATACGCAATATAAAGCCCAAACTCCGGTATTAGATAAATTAGCTAATGAAGGCTGTTATATAAAAACGGCTTGGGCAGCAACAGTTTGCGGACCCAGTAGAGCTATGATGATGACTGGGCGTTATGCGCATTTGCATAAATGGTGGCACAATAAAGACAAAGGAAAGGCGCCTAATGGTAAAGGTCATTGGGATTTGTATGACAGCTCACCGCACTCAATTGCTCATGTGGCTAAAGCAGGAGGTTATGCAACGTTTTGGGCAGGAAAAACCCAAATGAATATTGAAGGATTTGATTTTGACGAAGGTTGTTTTACTCCTGGTGAGGGCTCATATAATAAAGCCATTCATACTACTGATTTCAGATTAGAAACTAGAAAGGAGACCGGTAAAAAGAAAATATTCAATGCCGATACGGGTAAGGCTTTGACCCAAAAAAGTTATGTGCAATCGGGCTGGTATTGGAAGCCTCATGTGCAGTTAATGAATCACCCAGATACTTCAGAAAGATTGGTTTGGTGGCCAAATACAAAAGCTTCCAAAAAGAAATTTGGATTGAACACCTTTGGGCCAGATGTAGAATTGGAATACATATTTGAGTTCATGGAACGGAAACAAAAAGAAAACCAACCATTCTTTGTGTATCATACCAGTCATTTGGGGCATGATGCTTTTGATTTTTTACATCCGGAATCTGGAAACAAATGGCCCGGGACACCAAAAATTAATTGGGACGGGAAAAAGTATACCCGCACAAACCCGAAGGTTACAGGTGATAATGGGGTTTACAATACCTATGGAACGATTACTGAAGATGGAATTCATACGCATGTAAATTACTTGGATTACCAAATCTGGCAGTATATGAACAAGTTTAAAGAATTGGGCATTGAAAACAACTCTATCTTCATTTTTTGTGCCGATAATGGTACTAGCGGTTATGGTAAGTCAAGTCCTATTTCTCAAACAGGCACGCACGTACCACTTATAATTTATGCTCCTGGAATGAATCTGACAAAAAAAGGAGCACAGAACGTGTTGGCTAATATATCAGATTTAGTGCCCACCATTGCCGATTTGGGCGGTGTTACCATTCCAGAATCTTATGAGGTTAATGGTGAAAGTTTAGTACCTTTCTTAACAACCGATAAACCGAAACACCGTGAATGGATATACGGCTATCATAAAGAAACAACATTAATTAGAGGTGATTTAGTAATGAAAGACGGGAATAATGTTTGGTATGATGTTAGTAAAGAACCAGCAGACTTAATCAGTTTTCCAAAAATCAAAGATTGGACTAAGGTGTCAGAAGCACATAGAAAAGAGCGCGATGAATTGCAAGATATTGTCCCTAGATTTGATTATCACGCAACGGCCCATGATGCTCCAATAGACGGTTATGGTAAAGTGATGCCTTTGGTTAGAAATAATTAATCCAATATAAAATGAATCTAAGACCTTTAATTTTAATTGTTGCGGGGTTTTTCTGTTTAACTATGAACGGACAATCTAGAGGTATTTATATGTCCTCGGAGTCTGAAGTGACCAAATTAGCTTTGGAAAAGTTAGCTGCTCAAATTAGTTTTTCAAAGCACGATATGGAGGCAATTAATAAAACTAAAACCGTAGATTCAAAAATCATATTATTAAATATAGAGCATGATAAATCTTGGATAAAGAAATTCAAATTAAAACTAGAGGATATTAAGTCGGAGGGTTTTCAAATAATAAATCAAGATAAGGATACCTATTTGGTAGCTTTTGATGATGCTGGTTTAATGTATGGGATATTAGAGTTAAAGGATCAGCTTAAGCTATTTGGTGAAGATTCAAAATTTAAGGAGAAAACAGAAAATCCGCATTTTTCATTTAGGGCTGTAAAATTTAACCTTCCTTGGTCATCTTATAGGATTGGTGAATCGCTTCATCTTCACATGAAGACAGTAAAAGATACGGTTTTCTGGGAAGGCTATTTAGATATGATGGCGGAGCAAAGGTTAAATGCTTTAACGCTTTGGAATTTACACCCCTTCACATTCATGATTCAACCAGAAAAATTTCCTGAGGCAACCCAATTTTCTGGACAGGAGTTTAAAGATTGGCAGGCCTTTTGGCGTACGCTATTTAAAATGGCTAAAGATCGCAGCATAGAAACTTACATTGTAAATTGGAACATTATTACTTCACCAGGCTTGACCGAAACCCACAATGTAGCTAACTATAAAGACGATTTGGAATGGCATTATGGTTTTACACCGGCAGATACCTCGCAGGTCATTGTAGATTATATGAGAGAAAGTATTACCCAGACCATCAACGAATATCCTAATTTAACAGGTTTAGGAGTTAGCATAGGCGAGCGCATGAAAATGCCTATGGAAGAAGCTATGAAATGGGTGAAAAATACTTTTGTGGCTGGTATGAAAAATGCCAATCGTAAAGTAAAGTTCATTCATAGAGCACCCTTTAAAGTGGAGCCTGAAATAGCTAGAGAATATATAGAATCTTACACAGATACTGAAGGACCAATTATAATGGAATTCAAGTTCAATTGGTCTCATGGGCATTCAACCCCAAATTTGGCCATAACCCATGGAGGAAAAGTGTCTGATCAGTATTGGAATCCCAAACCTTCAAACTATAAAATGGCTTGGATGATGCGTAATGAAGATTTTATTATGTTGAATTGGGGTAATACAGAATTCATTCGTGAACATATTAAAGTAAACGATTTTCAAGATATCACAATGGGGTATTTTATTGGCTCTGAAACCTATATTCCGGCTAAGGAATATAGAATGAGACCTGAGAGTAATTATAATTGGAAATACGCTTACGAAAAAGATTGGGAGTTCTATCAAATGTGGGGACGCCTAATGTATGACCCGAATACTAGTGACAATTATTTTATTCAAAATTTTAAACACAGGTATGGCGATGCTGTTGGTGAGTCTTTGTTTAGGGCCTTACAGTTAGGAAGTGAAATGCCATTACGGTTTTCAACATACTACAAAGGTACTTGGGACTTCACCATATATAGTGAGGGTTTCCTTAACGGAAAACAACTTTATAGAAATTACAAAGAAGCTGAAGATGCTTTTATCCAGATTGATGAAATGATTACTCATGAAACCTTGGATCCACTTTATCTTAATATTGATAATTATAACAACCTTAAATTAGAGAATAAAGCCATCGGAGATGAACTAGTAACCCCATTAGAAATTGCTGAAGAAATGGAGCAAAACGGATTGCTAATTTTGGAGTTGTGTGAACAAATTCAAGATAAGCCTTCACGAAATCTAGATAACTTTAATATAGAGCTCAATGATGTAAAAGCATGGGCAAACTTAAGCCTGTATTTTGCAGATAAACTTATGGCGGGTATTTATTTGGATGAAGCCGTTAAAACTAAGAACGAAACGAAAAGGCAAAAAGCTATTGGTTTTCTAAAGAATGCCTCAAAGCATTGGTTAGATTTAGTTGAATCTACACAGCAATACCAAGAAGTTTCTTTGCTGCATATTAGGTCTTTCAAATTTTCTTGGGAAATGTATTATCCAAGAGTTTTGAAGGATATTGAAATAGCAGAAGCCATAAAATTTTAAACTTTATTAATAAAGAAAACCCCATAAACTATGAAGCGAAACAGTATAATCCTTTTTGTAATAGTCTTATTGATATCTGGAAAAGTGAGTGTTTTTGCCCAAGAACAACAGCCAAACATACTGTTCATATTAACAGATGATCAAAGATATGACTCCGTAAAAACATTTAACAAGGCTATTGATGGTCAAGAGATGAGTAGTTTAGGTTATATTGAATCACCAGAGGTTGATAAACTGGCTGCTCAAGGCACAACATTTATAAACACCTATTGTCAAGCGGCTGGGTGTGCGCCTTCTCGCGCGGTTATGCATCAAGGACGTTATCCTTTTAGGTCTGGTATTTATGAATTTGAATGGCATAACAATGTTGCTGAACATATGGAACCTTCTCTACCAGAGCAATTGGCAACAATGGGCTATCAAACATTTCACGTTGGTAAACTGGGTTACAGACTTAAAGGGTTGACTGAAGATGGAAAAACAAAAAGTCATAAAGTATATCAAACCGATATTGATTTCAGAAGATTAGGTTTTGAAGGGTTAACTGATTATACCTATGGAAGCATTAAAGAAATAGATGGAAAACTGCTTAATCCACCAGTGACTAGAGTCGAATTGTTTGTCACTCCAGAAGGTGAATTTGAATATGTTTGTGACGAATTAATATCACAAAGAAAAGAGTATAAGACTGTTGCCAAAGAGCTTACAGAGAAGTATGATTTGATAAGACATTATAAAAAAGGAACAAAAGAATCTAATTCAAAAGGGATGATAATTTCCGGGGTGAGTCCGCAACCGGCAGGAAAAACACGGGATGGTTATTATACGCATTTCTTGAATGAATACTTGATTAATGAAAATCAACAATTTAATGCAGGAAAACTTAAGTTTAAAGGCGTTGACCCATCAAAACCAGTATTTGCCCATATTGGCTATGATTTTCCGCACACACCTGTTCTGCCACCAGCAGATTACCGCGAGCGTTTTCAAAAACATACTTATAAAATTCCGAAGATTACAGATAAAGAATTACAAGCAATACCTGAACAGGTTAAAAGACTAGTCAATAATAAGTACACGGATCATATGACTGAGGAAGACTTACAGAAAATGATCCAAGATTATTATGCTTTTTGTGCTTATGGAGATAGGTTAGTTGGTAAAGCAGCTAATGATTTTATTGCTTATAGCGAAAAACATAAGCAACCATGGATGATTATTTATGTATGCGGAGATCACGGATGGAAGTTAAATGAACACGGAGCTACGTCAAAATTCACTCCTTGGGAATGGGATACGCATAACCCTATGATTGTGGTTTCGTCTGATAAAAAGAAATTCCCTGCGGGAAAAATAGTTAGGGAGTTTACTGAATTTGTCGATATAGCACCTACTGCTTTAGGTGCTGCCGGAGCTGATTTAACTAATGAGAAATTCGAGTATTTAGATGGTTTAGATTTATCAAAAACCGTTTCTAAAGAAGCGCCAATAAGAGATTATATTATTGGGGAAACACATGCTGTTATTGGTCCAAGAGCCTTCATTAGAACAAAAGATTATGTGTTGTCTGTAAAAACGAGGCCATCAAGAAAGGAAGGTGAAAATATGAAATGGGCATTATCAGCTTCATGGGAAGATCTGGATCCAGCCTTATACGATTCTAAAAAAGACCCGCAAGAAATTAACAATGTAGCTTTTGATAAGAAGTATCAAAAAATAGCAAAAAAGATGAAGGACAAATTATTGAATATTGTTCTTGGAGATAATCGAGTTGAGATTAATTGGGGAAGATGGGGAGAAGGCACTAAAATTTACAGAAGTAATTTTGCAGCTGGAGCACATGATTATAAGCTAAAACTTTAAAGCGAATAAAGAAAATCAATATAAAAAATGAAAAATAGATTAGTTATAGGAGTCCTATGTTTTCTAGGGTTTTTCAAGATAGGTTATGCCCAAGAAAAACAGCCTAATGTACTTTGGGTGTTAACAGATGACCAACGTTATGATGCCATTCCTGCATTTAATAAGATGTTGCATGGTAGAGAGAATAGTGCCCTAGGGTATGTAGAATCTCCAAATGTAGACCGACTTTCAGAAATGGGAACTACTTTTATAAATACCTATTGTCAAGCACAAGGCTGTGCTCCTTCTAGAGCCTCTATGCATACAGGTAGATACCCCTTTCGTTCAGGAATATACCAGTTTGAATACTTTAACAATAATACAGATAACTCGTATCCATTATTACCAGAGGAAATGGTGAAATTGGGCTATCAAACTTTGCATGTGGGTAAATTAGGAGTTCGTATTAGAACATTAAAAAATAACAATGCGGTAAAGTTTCCTGTGTATCAGGTGGATATAGATTCAAAAATTATTGAAAATGAAGGTTTACCTGAATGGGGGAAAGAATCTGTTGTAAAGGAAGTTAATGGAGTAAAATTAAAGAAACCTTTAAAAAACGTTACTTATTTTAAAGATGCGGATGGTACGATTTACTACAAATCTGAAGTATTGGAGAAAGAAAACCCGCAATTAAGTGGTATGGCAAAAGAAGCTTTTGATAAGTATGAGCTTTTTTATAAATACAACAAGAAAAAAGGTCAGCCTCAAAGTGTTTTCAACAAAGGTGTATTGGCAGGTGTAAGTCCGCAACCATATGGAAAAACTAGAGATGGCCATTATACAACCTCCTTTGTAAACTTTCTGGAAAATGAAAATAAACAGTTTAAAGTAGGCGAAACAATTTTTGGAGGCGTTAATTCATCAAAACCATTATTTGCTCATATAGGATACGATTTTCCGCATACTCCAGTGTTACCACCTAAAGAATATAGAGATCGTTTTCAAAAGTATTCGTATGACATTCCAGAACTTACAAAAGAAGAATTTAAGAAAATGGCAAAAGCCTTTCAAAAGAGAGTGAATTTAAGTTATTCAGATGATTATACCGATGTGGAAAAACAAAAAATGGTTCAAGATTACTATGCTTTTTGTGCCTATGGAGATGCTTTAATAGGAGAGGCAGTAGATGCGTTTATTGATTACAGTGAAAGTAAAAAACAACCTTGGTTAATAGTTTATGTATGTGGAGATCATGGCTGGAAGCTTAATGAACATGGTTCTATTGCAAAAAATACACCTTGGGAAATAGATAGCCATAACCCTATAATTGTGGTGTCTTCCGATAAGAAAAAATTCCCAAAAGGTAAGGTGGTTAGAGACTTTACGGAGTTTGTAGATATTGCACCAACTATTCTTAATGCTGCTGGTGCAGATATTTATAGCAATAGTTTTAAGCACTTAGATGGCTTGGACTTAGAAAAAGTAGTATCTGGAAATGCATCGGTAAGAGATTATGTTATTGGAGAAAGTCATCATGGCATAGGACCAAGAGCATACATAAGGACAAAAGATTATATGTTCTCAGTAAAAACAAGGCCTAATTCAAAAAGAGGTATAAAAATGGATTGGGCTATGAATGCTAGCTACCAAGATTTAGATCCTGCATTGTATCATACAAAAAAAGACCCTCAAGAGATTGATAACCTAGCCTTTAATTCAAAATACAATAAAATAGCAATGCAATTGAAAGAGAAGTTGCTAAACATTGTTATTGGTGATGGTAGATCAGAAATAAATTGGGGAGGCGATAATTATGGAAAAAACACCAAGGCCATAGGTACCAAGGTTTACAAAAGCAATTTTGCCAAAGGATCACATGATTTTAAATTAAAATTAGCAAATACTAAATAGAAATGAAAAGAAGCATAGTAATTGTACTGTTGCTTTTAATAGCAGTAAATAAAGTTGGTTTTAGTCAAGAACAACAACCCAATGTACTTTGGGTGTTAACAGATGACCATCGATATGATGCCATTAAATCCTTTAACAAAATGCTCCACGGTAGGGAAAACAGTGAATTGGGCTATGTGGAGTCGCCACAGGCGGATAGGCTCACGGAAATGGGGACTACTTTTATTAATACCTATTGTCAAGCCGCTGGTTGTGCACCATCAAGAACCTCCATGCACTCGGGTCGTTATCCCTTTCGTTCAGGAGTTTATGAGTTTGAATATTATAATAATAATGCAGAACACTATGAACCGTATTTGCCGGAACAAATGGAAAGTTTAGGCTATCAAACGGTGCATATAGGTAAATTAGGTGTCAGGATTAAGACCATTAAAAATGGAAAAGCGGTTCCGCATGAATTGTATCAAACAGATATTAACTTTAAGCAGCTAAGAAGAGACGGACTTACAGGTTGGGGTAAAGATTGGTTCTATGAATTAGATGGTGAAAAATTAGAAAAGCCATTAAAAAGCACAGAGTTTTTCGTAACCGAAGACGGTGAGTTTGAATACATTTCAGAAAGGTTAGAAAATGAGTTTACAAAATATAAAGGAACTGCAGAAAAAGCGCATAGGAAATATGACTTGTTAAGGCATTACAATAAAAAGAAAGGTCCTCAAACCCCATTTTCACCAGGTATATTAGCAGGAGTAAGTTCAAGAAAAGCAGGAGAAACCAGAGATGGGTATTATTCTTCAATATTCGAAGAATTTCTTAAAAATGAAAATAGGGAGTTCAAAGCTGGTTCAAGGACTTTTGAAGGTGTAGATACGGGTAAACCCCTATTCTGTCATATAGGATATGATTTTCCACATACACCGGTATTACCACCAGCAAGTTACAGGGACCGTTTTAAAAAGTATACTTATAAGGTGCCCGCTTTTGATGAGGATGAATTGAAAACTATGTCTGCTCAACAGAAGAAGCAGGTAATGAACAGCTATACGAATCATTTTACAGCTGCCGAAAAACAAGCTATGATTCAAGATTATTTCGCGTTTTGTGCTTATGGTGATGATTTAGTTGGTCAAGCAGTTGATGATTTTATAGCATATAGTGAAAAAAACAACCAACCTTGGATGGTCATGTACGTAGTTGGAGATCATGGTTGGAAATTAAATGATCATGGGTCCGTTTCAAAATTTACACCTTGGGAAATTGATACCCATAACCCCATTATTGTAGTGTCTTCAAATAAAAAGAAATTTCCTGCCGGAAAAGTTGTTAGGGATTATACTGAATTTGTGGATATAGCCCCAACAATATTAGCAGCAGGAGGTGCCGATCTAAAAGCTGAAAAATTTGAATATTTAGACGGCTTGGACATGGCCGATGTTGCGGCGGGAAAATCGCCTAAAAGAGATTATATCATAGGAGAAGCTCATGCGGTTACTGGTCCAAGGGCTTTTATTCGAACAAAAGATTATGTATTCTCCATGCAAACGCGTCCGAATAAAACCAGAGGTAAAGATATGGATTGGGCCCTCAAAGCATCTTATGAAGATTTAGATCCGGCATTATACGATACCAATAAAGACCCACACGAAGTGAACAATTTAGCATTCAATAAGAAGTATCAAAAAATAGCTAATAAAATGAAAGAGAAGCTTATCAATATTGTGCTTGGTGATAATAGAGTTGAAGTAGGTTGGGGTAAAGGTGGTAATGTTACAGGAACTACCGTTTACAGAAGTAATTTTGCACCAGGATCACACGATTATAAATTAAAGTTATAGAAGAAATATGAGTTCATTTCCAAGGGTAGGTATATTTTTATTAGTGATTTGTAGCAAGCCACAAACTATAAATAAAAAAGTACAAATGGCATTATGTGTTTTAATGCTAACAATCTCATTTCTTTTTTCACAAGAAAAGTATGTAGCACCACCACATCAAGAATTTGATGTCAACTCCATTATTTTGAAAACAAGGCTCAGAGAGTTAAATGAGGATATTTTAAGAAATGGTATTTTACTAGACACAACCATAACCAATAAGAAACTGCTTACGGGTTACAAATATGAACAATTTTACGATTGGGATTTATATTTTGAAAACATCTACATGTCCTATTATGGTATTTCTAATTTTAATTTTGATAACCTCGAAGGCTTTTTTGCTATTCAGCATCCTGATGGCTTTATAAAAAGATGTTTCGGCCCAAAGCCATTTGGTCTTACCCATCATTTTAAACCTTTTATTGCTCAAATAATTGTATTGGGTTCTCGTCAGACCGGAAATTGGAAATGGGCAAAAAAATATTATGAACAGACAAAACTATATTTAAAGCATTGGTTTGAATATGATACAGATAAAAACGGATTGTGCTTCTGGTCTGGTAAGCAAATGAAAGGATGGTCAGGGGCTTCTGATCATAGTGGTATGGATAACCAAAACACCCGTACACTCGGAAAGAGTGAAGGTGTTGACTTAAATTGTTATTTGGTTCGAGAGTTAGAAGCTATGGCTGTTATTGCAAAGGAGATTGGAAGGAAGAAAGATATTACCCAATATAAAGAGCACGCAAAACAATTAAAGGCTTTAATAAATGAACATTTATGGGACGATAAATCAGGCTTTTATTACGATAGAAATGAGGAGGACGGAAAAACCACATTCGTAAAATCTGTTTCTGGATTTACACCTATTTGGGCAGGTGTGGCTTCAAAGACTCAAGTTAAACGCATGGTGGAAGAACATTTGAAAAACACTAAAGAATTCTGGTCTACCTACCCCGTGCCTTCGTATGCTATGACAGAACCTGACTATCGCCAGAATTATCAAGGTCAAAAAGGATGTAACTGGAAAGGTAATACTTGGATTCCAACCAACTACATGATTTGCCATGGTTTAATGGATTATAACTACGAGGAAATTGCTAAGGAAATTGCACTAAAAACTTATAATATGGTATTGGGAAATAAGGCTACACGTGAGTTTTACAATGCCGAGACTGGTGAAGGTAATGGAATGAATCCGTTTTTTGGGTGGTCATCTTTAGCTTATTTTTTACCTCTTGAGCTAGAGCTAGATTATAACCCTACCAATATAAATGAAACAAATATTCAAAAATTGAGTGAAGAAATCGGCATCAATTTTAAATAAAAAAGAATGTATAGAATAGTTAAATCATATTGTACGTTTGGTCTTCTATTGTTCATTACAATGATATGTTCAAGGTGTGGATCGAAGGTAGAGGAAAAACAGCCGAACATATTATTTTGTATTGCCGATGACGTTAGTTTTATTCATACTTCAATTCAGGGTACGGCAGAGATAAGTACTCCAAATTTTGATAGAGTTGCTAGTCAAGGTGTTTTATTTAATAATGCTTATTGTAATGCTTCTTCGTGTGCGCCATCAAGAGCTTCTATTTTAACAGGACGAAATATATGGGAGTTGGAAGAAGGAGGGCTTTTATTTGGAGGCTTACCTAAAAAATTTCCGACATTTCCAAGTTTGTTAAGGCAGCATGGATATATTACAGGATATAGTGGTAAAGGCTATATGCCAGCTAATAGAAAAGAACCATATCAAGAGCAACCGTTGGCTCCTGAGTATAACAAACTAAAGAATAAGGTTCCTCAATTCATGTCAAACAAAGATTATTCGGGAAATTTTGAAGAGTTTCTTTCAGAAAAAGACCATGATAAACCCTTCTTCTTTTGGTACGGTTCTCATGAAGCACACCGAAAGTATAAATCTGGAATTGGCGTTGAATCTGGTAAAGACATTTCTAAAATAAAAGTACCAGGGTTTTTGCCTGACAATGATTTAGTAAGAAGTGACATAGCCGATTATTATTATGAAATAGAATGGTTTGATGATCATTTAGGGAGAATGATTAAATCTTTGGAAGCAGTTGGAGAATTAGAAAATACCATCATCATTGTAACGGCAGATAATGGAATGCCATTTCCACGAGCAAAAAGTACATGTTATGATTATGGAACTCATATGCCATTAGCAATTTGCTGGGGAAAAAAAATTAAAGGAGGTGCCAAAGTTGATGACTTTATCAGTTTTACTGATTTCTCTCCCACCTTATTAGAGGCCTTAGGGCTTGAAGCTCCGGAGGGAACTACTGGTAATAGCTTTTTAGATGTTTTGCTCTCAGGAAAAAGCGGGCAAGTAGATGCAAACCGAGATAAAGTATTCACGGCATTAGAGCGCCATACGTATTGCCGACCGGATGGAATGCCTTACCCAATTAGAACGATTAGAAAGGGTGATTGGTTATATATTGAGAATTTTGAACCAGACAGATGGCCTGCAGGAGATGCCGATTTTAAGTCACCACATCAGGGTATCTATGGTGATATAGATGCTAGTCCTACACGTACTTATTTAATTGAAAATAAAGAGGACGATTCTATAAAATATTATTCGAATTTATCTATATCAAAACATCCAAAAGTAGAGCTGTATAATGTAAAAGAAGATCCCTACAACTTATACAATCTAGCTTTAGAAGAAAAATATATAGAACGGTGTAAAGCATTAAAATCAGAATTATTCAACTATTTAAAAGAAACAAATGACCCTAGAATGGATGGGAAATCCCCATGGGATAATTACCCATACTTTTTCAATGGGTTTGAAGAAAAACATTTAAAGGCCATTGGTCAAAGAGATAATAATTAAGAAAAGAATAATACTAACATGAGAAATAAAATGGTTAAACTATTAGTAGCCCTTGTTGCTACAGTATCTTTAACAAACGCGCAAGAAAAATTCAAGCCAAATTGGGACAGTTTAAAAAAGCACAAGCCAGCTCCAGAATGGTTTGCAGATGCAAAATTAGGAGTTTATTTTCATTGGGGAGTCTACAATGTTCCCGCAAATGGAAATGAGTGGTATGGTCGTTTTATGTATGAAAAAGACCGTAGAAAAAACTGGGGTAAGGACATTTACGATTATCACACCAAAACTTATGGTAGAGATATAGATTATCACGATTTTATTCCACAATGGAAAGCAGAGAAATTTTCGGCAAAACGTTGGGTGGATATGTTTGAAAACATGGGAGCAAAATTTATTGGAACCATTGCAGAACATCATGATGGCTTTTCATTGTGGAAAAGTGAAGTCAATCCTTGGAATTCTTTTGATAAAGGCCCAGGTATTGATGTGGTAAAAGAAATTGGTCAAGAAGTAAAAAAACGTGATTTAAAATTCATGACTACGTTTCATCATGGTTTTCATATGCATTTTTATCCCAAAAAGGAGAATAGTTTCTTGCGCCCTTTAAGCATGCACGCAGCAACTTATAAAGACCCAGAGGTTCCTCAAGATGAAGAATACCGTATTCTTTACGGGAATACAACCTATAAAGAAGAATGTGATATTTGGTTAGGTAAATTAAATGAAGTGATTGAGTCTAGTTGTCCGGATTATATTTGGATGGATTTTGCTCAAGGATATATTAAAGAAGATTATCGTTTGCAGTTTTTAGCTAATTATTTCAACAAAGCAAAAGAATTAAATAAAGACGTAGTTGTAAATACAAAAGGAACATTTTTTCCAACCAATTTGGCGGTGGTTAATGTTGAAAGAGCAACCATGGAAGATATTACCGATGAGGTTTGGGTAACCGATTTTCAATTAGGAAGTTCTTGGGGGTATAATAAAGACAAACGTACTGCTGTTGATCCACAAAAAATGATAAAAATTTTAGCAGAAGTAATCAGTAAAAATGGTGTAATGATTTTAGCGGCTGCACCCATGGCTGAAGGTGTTATTCCAGTAGAACAGGCCGAAACAATGAAAGAAATTGGAGCTTGGTTACAGTTATATGGAGAGGGAGTTTACAGTACCCGCCCATTTGTGGAATTCGGTCAAGGACCAACAGAACTTAAGCGTAACCCTGAAGACGAGTGGAATGATTATGGAGCAATCAAAGCTGGTTTATACGACTTAAATGCAAAAGACATTCGATATACCAAAAAAGATAAGAATGTATATGCAATACAATTGGGATGGCCTGGTTCTAAAAAAGAAATTGCACTAGAAACTTTTGCGGGAAAAGCCAAAGATTTAAAGATTAAGTCTATTTCAGTTTTAGGCTCAAAAGAAAGAATAAAGTGGAAAAAAACAGCGGATGGATTAGTGGTTACTTCACCAAAAAAGAAACCTGCAAAAGGTGATGCTGCCATTGTATATAGAATAAAATTAAGATAAGTGGATTATGAAATTTAGCATTACAGTTTTAATTTTTAGTTGTTTTCTTGGGTTGAAGACTATAAGTGCACAAGATCAACCAAACTTTATTGTCATTTTTACAGATGACCAAGGTTACGAAGATTTGAGTTGTTTTGGTTCAAATAAATTGAAAACTCCCAACTTAGACCAAATGGCAAAAGAAGGAGTGAAACTAACAAGTTTTTACGTGGCTTCATCTGTTTGTTCCCCTTCAAGAGCAGCATTGTTAACTGGAAGAATGCCTAAACGAGTTGGTGTTCCGGGGGTTTTGTTTCCAAGGAAAAATGAAAAAGGATTACCTACTGAAGAAATAACAATTGCAGAATTATTGAAAGAGAAAAATTATGCTACTACTTTGGTTGGTAAATGGCATCTGGGACATGATAAAAAGTATTTGCCATTAAATCAAGGCTTTGATTCTTATTATGGAATTCCATATAGTAATAATATGTCAATAGCTGATGGCATCGATATATCCCCAAATATTGTTTTTAATGATGGATATACAAGTGAAAAAATGTATTCAGACATTAGCAAAATAGAATCAGAATCTAAAAAAGGAGCAAAAAATAGTTTAAAGAATAAACCACCTCTAATGCGAGGGAATCAGATTGTTGAGTATCCAACAAATCAGAATACATTAACAGAAAGGTATACCAAAGAAGCCATTTCCTTTATTAAACAAAATAAAAACAAACCTTTCTTCTTGTATTTCGCTCACTCTTTCCCACATGTGCCTATTTATGCTGGTGATAATTTTAAAGGGTCTAGTGGTACATCTCCATTTTATGATGCAGTTCAAGAAATTGATTGGAGTGTTGGCGAAGTAATGAAAGCTTTAAAAGAAAACGGTTTAGATAAAAATACAATCGTAATTTTTACTTCAGACAATGGACCCAATAGTCATGGTTCAGCAAAACCTTTGAAAGGAAGAAAATTTGACACCTATGAAGGTGGGCAAAGAGTTCCAGCAATTTTTTGGGCACCTAATAAAATAAAATCGGGCATGGTGAGTGATGAGATTGTTTCATCCTTAGATATATTACCAACAATTGCATCATATGCCAATATTCCGTTACCAAATGATAGGGTTTTTGACGGTTATGATATGTCTGATTTCTTGAAAGGGAAAATGGAGCAGTCACCAAGAAAAGAAATGTTTTTCTATGGATCAAACTCGACTGAAATTGATGGTATCCGATTGGGTGATTGGAAATATTTGATAAATGGTTATAGAAAAACGTCTTGGAGAAAGCTTACTGAAGAAGATTTAAAAATGAAGCTTTTCAATTTAAAGGAAGATAAATCGGAATCTAGAAATCTAATTGAAACTAAGACTAAAAAAGCGAATGAACTTGTAAGGAGAATGCAACGTTTTGACAGGGATTTAGAAAAGGATATTTCAAAATAACTTGGTTTAAAATTTTGAATGTGCCCTTTTAAAGTAAAAGTGGTGAAAGTTTATTCAAGAATATTAAATATGAATCATAAAAACAGATTACCTGATAGAAGAAGTACTAGGCTGTTTCTTACTTTGCTGATTTGCAATCTATTATTTTCTATCGCTATTACAGCCCAAGGAGAAAATGAGAATTGGCACATACCCGATTTATCGGGTAAATATAAAGCCCATCCTAATGGTGTATTTGTAGAGTTGGCAGACTCTATACCTATTCGTGGTACTCTATATCGAATTAGAGTGCCAAAAAACTGGAATGGATTTTTAATTAGTGATTTGGATTATTATAAATCAGCAGATTCCCATCGAAATGTGAAACTTTTAGAAATGGGATATGCCTTATCGGGAACAAAAAGACGTGCGGGTCGAATGTTGGCTTATGATCCGGCTCATGAAATACACGATTTGATTTCTGTGCTAGATATATTTGAAGCTAACTTTGGAAAACCCAGAAGGACAATTCAATTGGGCTGTTCTGGGGGCGGTACCGTTACAATTGCCATGGCCGAAATACATCCGGATAGAATAGATGGAGCAATTGCACTTTGTGGAGCAACAAGTCCCTGGATGGCTAATACACATTTAGATGCGTTTTTTGTACTAAAGGCACTTTTAGCTCCAGAACTTCCAATTTTAGATATTCCGCTAAAAGGTCTGGAAATGCAAAAAATTGCTCAAGACTGGCAAGAGGTTGTTAGGGCAGCTCAACAAACACCAGAAGGACGGGCCAGAATAGCTTTGGCAATAACAATTGGACAATGGCAGGCCTGGGGAGGAAAAGGGGAAGCTCCAGTACCCAACCCAAATTTGAAAAACACAATGGAATTACAGAAAAGTATGTATGAAAGTTTGGTTGGTCTTCTGCCTAGTAGAGGGACCTTTGGGACTACTATGATTGAACTTGCTGCACCAGGACAAATAAAATGGAATACCGGTGTTGATTACAGAGAGTTTTATAAAAACGGAAACGAACTATATAAAAAAACGGTTGAGAAATTATATAAAGAAGCCGGAATAAGTTTAAGAGGTGATATTGATAAAATCAATGATTTTCCAAGATTTAAAGCAGATGCCTCTGCAAAACAATGGTGGAGTAAACCAGGACGAACACATATAGGTGAACCTAAAATTCCTTTTTTAAGATTAAGTACTAGTGGAGATGGATTAGTATATCCTGCAATGGTAAAGGGTTATGAAGATTTAGTAGTTAAAAATGGTTATTCAGAGCTCTTTCGTAGTGCTTATGTAAATAGATGGGGTCATTGCACTTTTACAGTAGGAGAATGGTTAGCAGCTATTGAAACATTGAAGCAGCGAATTGATTCTGGGGTCTGGCCAAGTACAAAGCCCGCTAACCTAAATAAATTATCTAAGAAATTGGATCCAGATTCTAAGTCTGAATATTTTAAGTTTAAAACAGTAAAAAAGTACAATCGCACTTGGGTGCCAGGAATTGAAGACTTTATAGGAGATAATGAATAGTATTAGAAGATTTTTAATAGTAATTACATCATTGATTTTTACTGTGTCTGTTTTTTCACAGATTGTAAAAAAACCAAACATCATTTTAATTATGGCAGATGACGTTAGCTGGAATTGTTTTGGAACGTATGGTGCCGAAGATTATAAAACGCCTAATATTGATGCTTTAGCTTCTGAGGGAATGAAATTTAACCATTGTTATTCCACACCAATTTGTACGCCTTCAAGGGTTAAAATCATGACCGGGCAATATAATTTTAGGAATTACACACATTTCGGGTATCTGAATCCTAACGATAAGACCTTTGCTCATTTACTGAAAGATGCAGGATACAAAACGGCTATTGCCGGTAAATGGCAATTGAATGGGCTTTATAATAAATTGGAAGGCCATTTAGATAAAGATAGACCTCAAAAAGCTGGTTTTGATGTGTCCTGTTTGTGGCAAGTAACAACTGGGAAAACTGGAGAAAATGGAGGCGAACGTTTTTGGAGTCCCCCGTTGCTGCAAAATGGAGAATTTCTAACCAAAGAAGATAATGCCGGAAAATATGGGCCGGATATCATGTCGGACTTTGTTTGCGATTTCATTGAAAAGAACAAAGATGAACATTTCTTTGTGTACTATCCCACCGTTTTGGTACATAGCCCTTTTGTACCAACACCCGATACCATAGGCAATCAACCCAGAAGCCATGATGCGAATAAAACCCCCAAAGATCAAGAGTCTAAAAAAGCCAATTACGTGGCCATGGTGAATTACCTGGATAAAATAGTGGGTAAGATAGTAGCAAAAGTGGAAGCCGTTGGTCAACTTGATAATACCATCATACTCTTTACTTCAGATAACGGAACAGCCTCAATAACCTCGAGATGGAATGGACAAGATATAAGGGGAGCAAAAGGGAGAACCGTAGATATGGGAACACATGTGCCATTGGTGACCTATTGGAAAGGGCATACACCAAATGGTTTGGAAAGTGATGATTTAATTGATTTCACCGATTTCTACACCACCTTTGCTGAAGCCTCTTCGATTGAACTGGGTGAAGATGACCCCTTTGATGGGAGAAGTTTTTTACCGCAACTTCGAGGGCAAACAGGTGCTCCTCGTGATTGGGTGTTTTGGCAATATCAACCTTATTGGGGAAAATTTAAAGGCATTCAGTTTGTACGAAATCAAACATATAAATTATATAAAGATGGTGCCTTATATAATGTCCCTAATGATATTCATGAAAAGCATAATCTGATATCAGAATCAAATAATGTGTCAGTTCAAAAAGCAAAAAATAGTCTTCAAAAGGTATTAGATAAGGCACCTCCTGCTCCAGTAGTTGAAGGAGGAAGGAATGCCACTGAACGTGTAGTGTATCCTAGTTGGAAGAACCTTATTAATCCAAATGATTAAGAATTAGGACAGATGAAGGTAACTGATATTATTAAGTATATGAAAATTAAAAGCTTTAAAATGAAGTACTCACTGTTACTTATAGGCATTTTGATGACGCAATTAATCCTCGCGCAGAAAAATGAACGCCCCAATATCATATTCATTCTTACGGACGACCAGTCTTATGGAATGATGGAGTGTACAGGGAACAAAATTATTAAAACACCCAATCTCAATAAATTAGCAAATGAAGGGGTTTTGTTTACCAATGCTCATATTACAAGTGCTATCTGTACACCCAGTAGAGTGTCTATCTTTTTGAGTCAGTATGAACGTAAGCATGGTGTGAATTTCAATTCTGCTACAGCAGTTTCTGAGGATGCTTGGGCACAATCCTATCCTGTTTTAATGAGAGAGGCAGGGTATTATACAGGTTATATTGGCAAAAATCATGCACCTATAGGTCTAGGTGGATATGAAAGTGGGGTTTTAGAACAAAGCTTTGATTTTTGGTATGCTAGCCATGGCGGTGTGTATTTCTATCCAAAGGAAAAAAGAAAGATTTATAAAGATGCTATTGCCAATACTCAGGTTGAAATTTTAGAAGAAGGTGTGGAGCAGTTTTTAGATCCGAATGCGAGACGACTAAAAGGAGCTATCAGTTTTCTAGAAAGTAGACCAAAAGAAAAACCATTTTTACTTAATCTCAATTTTAATATTCCACATGGTGCTACTACGCAAACCATGCGCCAAAAAGAAACGGATGACGATATTTATCGTACATTATATCGTAATTTAGACATTCCATTACCCGATAATTATATTGCTAAAGCTGATATAGAAAGCCCCAAGTTACCAGCTTCATTACATCGTGCCAGAGACCGACAAGCGGGTTATAATTATGTGGATACCCCAGAAGGTTTTAAAGAGCGATATATTCGTCAATTACAATGTATAACTGGTGTTGATAGGATGATAGGTAAGCTAAGAAAAAAGTTAAAAGAACTAAAACTGGATAAAAATACCATAATCATTTTTACTTCAGACCATGGCCTTTTCATGGGAGAGCATGGTTTGGGGGGTAAAGCATTATGCTACGAAAAAACGACACATGTACCTATGTTTGTTTATAATCCAAAGCAGAAAAAGGGCTATAAGAGCGACGCTTTAGTACAAACCATTGATGTTGCTCCTACCATACTATCTTTGGCTGGTGTTAAAATCCCAGAAGCATTCCAAGGAAAAGATATTTCAGGATTTGTAAAAGGAGATAAGTCAAAAGTGAGAGACTATCTTTATACAGAGAATTTATGGTCTACAAGCTTTGGGAATCCAAGGTGTGAAGCAGTACAAACCAAAGATTGGAAGTATATTAGGTATTATGCTAATCATAACCCTTCTGCAACCGAAAAAATTAAGTTAGCTAAAGCATTTAATATGCCTTTACGGACCATGCTCTATGAGGTGCATCCTAGTCAATTGGCAATCTATCGCGGTTTTATTGAGAACCCTATAAATGGTGAGGAACCGGTTTATGAAGAATTGTATAATTTGACTAATGACCCAAGTGAAGTATTTAATTTAATTGATAAACCAGAGCATAAAGAGGTTCTAAAAGAATTAAGGTTAGCTTGGAACAAGGAAATTGCAAATGCCCGAGGAAGGGGGAAACCAAAAGTGGTGGTTTATACTAATACTAAATCGAAAATTTAGGGTGTATCTTCATTACATAATTGACTTAGCAGCATGCAATATGTTGAATAAACCAATAGAGAGCCAAAAGAATGGAAAAGGAAAAATCAAATGACATGACGAAAAGAATAATATGCATCTTTCAAACACTTATTGTTTTATGCCTAACGGTTACTTTTTCTTTTGCTCAAAAGAATGATAGAAAACCCAACATCGTTTTAATTATGGCCGATGATATTGGCTTTTCAGATATTGGAGCTTATGGGAGTGAAATTGAAACCCCAAATATAGACCGTTTGGCCAATCAAGGCTTGCGGTTTACCACATTTTACAATATGGCTAAATGTGCCCAAACAAGATCCTCTTTGCTTACCGGTTTGTATAACGGCGGCAATGGAGCGGTGCATATAGCGAACCTAACAAAGGCAGCTGGATATACCAGCATTATGAGTGGGAAGGAGCACTTGGTGTCTTGGGTGCCCGACTACTGTAAAGCAGAAAATGCCTTTGATCATTCCTTTTACTTTTGGGCTACCACCGAATATTTTGTACCCCCATCGGGCGCGTTTTCAAAACCCTTTTTTTTAGAAGGGAAAAAAATTACTCCAAATGACATTGAGCATGAGATATCACCCATGTATAAAACCGATTTTATTACAGACTATGCCTTAAATTGGTTGGATGAATCATTTCAGAATGAGGACAAGCCTTTCTTTTTGTATCTCCCGTATCACGCTGCGCATTATCCGTTACAAGCCAGACCAGAGGACATTAAAAAGTATCGAGGGAAATATAAAAAGGGTTGGGATAAATTACGAAAGGAACGCTTCCGAAAAATGAAAGTCCTTGGTGTAATTTCTAAAAACACCAAGTTAAGTCCTCCAGAAAATAACCTCAATAAAAAAAGGGGGCCCCTTATTCCAGATTACACAGATTATTATACCTGGGATAGTTTAACCGATGCAAAAAAAGATTCCCTTGATTTGGAAATGGCTGTTTTTGCAGCTATTGTGGATAGAATGGATCAAAATATAGGACGTGTTTTAAATAAGCTTGAAAAAGAAGGAAAGCTGGAAAACACCTTAATCATGTTTTTAATTGATAATGGCTCCTGTCCGTTTTACACCAACAAAGTGACCGATGTTCCGCCAGGACCCGCTAACTCTTACTGGAGCTTGCGTACCACTTGGGCCAATTTGGGGAATACCCCCTATAGGCAATTTAAACAAGCGGGGCATGAAGGTGGTAGTCATACCCCCTTTATAGCCTATTGGCCCAAAAAGATTAAGCCCAATACCATCACAAATCAACCCGGCCATGTTGTAGATATGCTTCCAACCTTTTTGGATGTATTAGATTTGGATTATCCCAAAACCATAAAAGGGCATCCTACTATTCCGTTTCATGGGCAATCCCTGCTTCCGGTCTTTAAAGGGAAGAAACGAAAAGAACCTGATTACTTCATTTCTGGTATGAAAAATTATAGAATGTTTAGGAATGGCGATTTCAAAATAGTTCAAATGAATGGCGGAAAATGGGAACTGTATAATATTAAAAAAGACCCCACAGAACTTCTTAACCTTGCAGATTCAAACCCTAAAAAAGTTAAGGAATTGGCAGATTATTTTACCAGCACACCATTAGGAACCGATACAAAAAAATAAAAAGATATGAGACTTAGAATTTCACTGTTATTTGGTTTGTCAATACTAATTTTGACTAATATATCAGCTCAAAGTTATGATTTTGATGTTACAAAAACTGAAGAACTTAGGGTTAGGGATGGAATGCCAAACTTCTTTAAAAAGCTAAAAGCGGGAGACCCTGTTAAGGTGGGGTACCTTGGAGGAAGTATCACCAATGGTGGTTTATGGAGAGCGAAGTCTTTGGAATGGCTTCAAAGTGAATATCCAAAAGCAAACATCACCCAGATTAATGCGGCTATTGGTGGTAAGGGACCAGATTACGGCACCTGTAGAATAAAAGAGCATCTATTGGTTCATAATCCCGATATGATTTTTATAGAATTTAGGGTTAACAACGGAAGTGCATTTCAAGGACGTGCCCTGGAAGGGATGATACCACAAATTTGGGAGCATAACCCCAATATTGAAATCTGTATGGTTTACACCATTGCCCATTGGATGAAAGAAGAAATTGCCAGGGGAGATCAAACAAGTGCTGGGGTATTTATGGAACCCGTAGCTAATCATTACGGGATTACGTCTATTGAATTTGGATTGGAAGTGATGAAGCTCTTAAAAGAAGATAAATTGGTGTTTAAAAAAGGAGATGGTCCTTCAGATGGAAAAATAATATTTTCCAAAGATGGTGTACATCCATTAGAAGCCGGTCATGATATTTATAGAGATGTTTTGATACGGTCCCTGAAAGCCATTGAAAATCACGGTACACCGGGACCCAATAAAATACCAAAACCACTTAAAAAACATATTTTCTCAAATGCTTCTTTGGCTCCAGTTTCAAAAGCTGAGTTTAGTTCAAATTGGCATAAATCCGATTTAGGAAATGAAAAAAGCATCAACGATGATTTAACAGATAGAAATGGTGGCATAAAATCGGTTTTTGGCGAAGCCATGCAAACCTCTAAAGTGGGCGAAAGTTTTACCTTAAAATGGGACGGGTTTATGTTAGGGCTAACGTCAACACTGGCCGAAAAAGGAGCCATTCAGATTGAAGTGTTCACAGATGGCGACCCAAGTAAAATATATGATCTGAAATCAAGAACGGGTAAAACGGCCGTGAAATATATGTTTTTAGATGAAATGGAATCTGGAAGTCATACTACAAGAATTAAACTAATAAAGCTTGCTCCAGGTATTAAGCTGCAAATTGGGCAGTTTTTGATTGTAGACAACTAATCGGAAAAATGAATTATTATTTAAGCATGCAGTGATATTATTTTAAAGAAGATTTTCAGGCCCATAAATAATTTTTCAAAGCAGTTCATAATAAAGATTTTTAAAGGACTATTGTGATTACTCCTCAAAAACAATATTTTGGAGTTTCAAAAACTTTACTTTTTCTATAAAAAACATATACAAAAGACTAAAAGACCATTCATTCTATATATTTAATCATATAAGTTCATAATCAATTTAGATTTTATGCATTTTGTGGCAAATTGAAGTGATTATGAATAAAATTCTACTTGCAGTATTAGCTTTTTGTTTAGTTAGTACAAGTTTTGCCCAATCAGGTCCTCCAAAGCCGCCAGTTGGTAAACGTTGGGTGATGAATCCTGATTTTTCAGATGAGTTTAACGGAACAGAATTAGATACTACCAAATGGTTGGATCATCATCCAACTTGGAAAGGACGTGCTCCAGGTTTGTTTATGCGGTCTCAGGTTTCTGTAGCTGATGGTTATTTGCAACTCAAAGGAGAGAAAATGAAACAGGACACCATAGTTGATAATAGAACATTCAATATAAAAGGAGCGGCGGTTGTTTCTAAAAAGTCGGTGTATTTGGGTTACTATGAATGTAGAGCTAAAGCAGCAGAAACAACAATGTCTTGTACCTTTTGGTTCTCAGGTGGAGGTGGAGTTGGCCCTAAAGGATGTGATACATACCATCAGGAATGGGATATACATGAATCCATTGGTCGTGAAGGTGATTTTCAAGGCAAGTATTTTGCCAGCGGCATGCATTCTAATGCACATTATTGGTACACTAGTTGCGATAAAGAGAGACACGATTATAGAGCAGCCCAAGTGAGGTTTGAAGATAATGAGGTGTCTTCTAAAGATTTTCATGTTTATGGCGGATGGTGGCGTGATGAAATATCGGCTAGTTATTACTATGATGACCAAGAGCCAAAGCATCAAAGGTTTTATGATAAAATAACCGATAAGCCAATGGATAAACCTATGTATATGCGTTTAGTTCATGAAACATATCCATTCCCATGGATTTCATTGCCTACAGATGAAGAGTTAGCAGACGATTCAAAAAACACTTTGTATTATGATTGGGTTAGAGGCTATGAATTGATTAATGTTGATGAGTCAAATGATTCAGCTTTAGAATCTGAAATAGGATTATATAATGAAATAGTGATTTTTGATAGCCATCAAACTGATTTAAGAGCATCAAAATCATTAAAAATTCCTTTAAGTTATAAAGCAAATCAGGATAGAGAAATTATTTTAAGGTTAGTAGATGCCGATGATAAAAAGGTGAAGGAAATAAGAAAGAAGGTGCTTGCGGGATACGGTAATTTTGAATTAAACTTTAAGCTAGATGAAAAACTGGCTGCTGGAACATATAAACTAACAACGCATCTTATTCCTATAGAGGCAGATAAAAAAGAGGCTTTAGATATTAATACATTAATTATAAATATTATAGAGGAATAACATAGAAAACATTACCTAAACTTTAATCATTTAAACTTATTATGAAAATTAATTTCGAATTAAAACACTTTACTTTAATCCTATTAGCTATCAGTTTTATAGTATCCTGTTCAGAAGCAAAAAAAGATACAAAACCTGAAACAAATCGGGTTGAAGGTGCTTTTCCTTATATGTTGCCAGAGACTAAACCTAATCGTCCGTTAAGTGCAGCCTTAGAGAGGAATTATGATGCCTACATGGGGCCGCGTCAAGAAACTAATGAATTGTTCACGCAATTCAAGTATTCTAAACTTAAGGGTTTTGACTATAATGATGGTGATGGCACCATTACGAGACGTGACCCATCTAAAGTAGTATTTGCTAATGGTAAATACTATATCTGGTATACACACCGTGAGACACCTACGGCACCACTTGGAATTCCTAATGCACATTTAAGTAATGACACAATTCCGTCAGCAGATTGGGATTTGGCTGATATTTTTTATGCAACTTCAGAAGATGGATTTACTTGGGAAGAACAAGGTGTAGCGGTTCCACGAGCTGAAAAACCAAACCTTGGGCATCGTTCTGTAACAACAACCGATATTTTGGTTTGGGAAGGAAAGTATTATTTGTACTACCAAGCATTTTCAGTGGCGCCAGGTAAAAATGGAGGAGATAACTGTCCGGTAGCAGTGTCGTATGCTGATTCACCAGACGGACCATGGACGCCTTATAACAAAGATGTGATTCCTAATGGTGCCCCAGGAGAATGGGATCAATATTCTATTCATGATCCGTATCCAATTGTCCACGAAGGGAAAGTGTATTTGTATTACAAATCGGATTTTGCAAAGAGTGATACAACTAAGTTAGTCCGTATGCATGGGTTAGCTATTGCTGATAATCCTCTAGGTCCATTTGAAAAACACCCCCTTAATCCTATAATGAATTCAGGTCACGAAACAACATTGTTTCCTTTTAAAGAAGGTGTTGCGGCTTTTGCTATACGAGATGGGAATGAAATGAATACTATTCAGTATGCTAAAGATTGGGTTAATTTTGAAGTTGCCGCAAATGTAGAGTTAATGCCAGATGCTGCAGGACCTTTTATTCCTGATGCGTTTACAAATACTAAAGATGGTAGAGGAATTACTTGGGGAATATCACATTTTACGGTTCCTCATGGTAATTGGAAAAAGAATCATGCGGTATTATTGAGGTTTGATTGTGATTTAAGTTTAGATGTTGAAGATCCAAAGATGAAAAGACATCACAATACGCCTAAAATTGAAACATTGTACAGGCATGGTCTAAGTAAAGGCCAACGAGAAAGAATTGATAAAGCTAATAAAGAACTTAAAGACAATACAAAAAAGAACTAAGGAATAGCTCAGTTTTTTATAAAAGATGTTCAACCCTAAGCAAAATACAGCTTAGGGTTGTTTTTTAACCATATGTAATGTTTTTCAATTTATTTATATCCTTTAAATGTATTATAATCATTTAATTTTGAATGGGTAGGATACTGTGGTTGCCTTATTAAGTAAAACCAACCTCGTGATTTATATTTTGAATAGCAGTAGTTTTTATATGAGAATATTAAGGTTTTGTCTTTTTTTTATAGTAGTGTTTTCTTTTTTTCAATGCGATAAAGTTGAAGAAAAAGTGTTAATTCCAAAACAGTCGAACAATTTTGTTTGGATTTATAAACCAGATGGTGATTATTTTTTTGGTCCAGACACCAAGCATTTAAAAGAAGGTAAATGGTACGACCAATGGGTTCCAAATGACCATACTTTTGTTAAAGACGAAACAGGTAAATGGCATGTGTTTGGAATTACGCATCCGTTGGTTGATGTAAAACCTTTAAAAGGAAGTATTCATGAAGGGGAATATGCATCATTTCATGCGGTGTCTTCAGATACAAGTTTCAAGGAATCCTTGACAAAATATCACTATAAAGATTTGCCAAAAATATTAGCACCTAAAGATCGCCCTGGAGAGACCCTTGCCAACCACGCTCCTTATATTGTAAAAATGGATGGTTTATATCAAATGGTATACGGACATAGCCCAATACGTTTAGCTGTTTCTTCTGATTTGCATAAATGGACTCCAAAGGGTAAATTGTTTAGTGATAAAGATGGTGCAAGAGATCCCAATTTACTGTTTCATGAAGGGGTGTATTATATAGTATATTGCTCTAATAAAAGTGTTAGAATGCGTCAATCTAAGGACTTGATAAATTGGAGCGAATCTCAAACCATATTAACAACTAATAAGTTTGATCCCGAGTCTCCATCGCTTATTTTTCATAATGATTCTTTTTATCTATTCGTTTGTTCATGGGACGGAATTTGGGATGGACAAGACATTCAAGGGGCTTATCAAAATAAAACTTATGTATACAATTCAAAGAATCCTTCAAATTTTGGAACCGATGAAGAAAAAGAAATCACTACATTAAAATCTCATGCTCCAGAAATCTTTCAAGATGAAAATGGAGATTGGTATATTTCCAGTGTAGAATGGCCTTATAGAGGCGTGAGTATTGATAAACTTACATGGGAATAAAATATTAAATAAATTAAAGTTAATATAAAAAAATGAGAAGCCTAGGAGGTAATAATAAACTTAAGAAGAATTTGTTTTTTGTTATTGTATTTGGGATAACAATGTTTGCATCGTTACTTCAAGCTCAAGATGTTGAACGCTCTAGACCTTCCGATTGGGAAGGTTTAGTTTACGGAGGGCGGTTTATGGATAGATTTTTACCATTACCAGAAACTGGAAAACTTACATCAGATGTATGGGGAGCCAAAGCAGTAAAACCAAGATATATTAAGAATGGTTTAGAAGATGATATTTGGTCATACTGGGGAGGAAATATTGTTGTTGATTCCTCAGGAAAACATCATCTTTTTGTTTGCAGATGGAGAGAGGACGATCCTAAAGGTCATATGGCATGGCCTAAGTCGGAAGTAGTACATGCGGTTTCAGATAATTCAATAGGGCCTTTCAAGGTATTAAATGTAGTTGGTCCTGGGCATAATCCTGAGATTCAGCCCTTAAAGGAAGGTGGTTATTTTTTATATGTTCATAAATTCTCAGATTACTTTTATTATTATGCAGATGACCTTAACGGACCTTGGGAACGCAGAGAATTTAATTTTGATACCCGTCAAAGACAGATTGAAGACCATATGGCAAATAATACCTTTGCTAAAAGAGAAGATGGATCAATGTTAATGGTTGGTCGTGGTGGTGGTATTTGGTTGAGTAAATCGGGGCTACCTCCATTTTATAAAATATCTGCTGAGTCTGTTTACCCTCCGTACGAAGGAAAATATGAAGACCCAGTAGTTTGGAGAACCAATATTCAATATCATTTAATTGTAAATGATTGGTTGGGCCGTATTGCATATTACATGCGCTCAAAAGATGGGGTAAATTGGAAACTGGATAAAGGTGAAGCATATTTGCCTGGAATAGCCAAACATAAAAATGGAAAGAAAGAAGATTGGTATAAGTTTGAGCGAATCAAAGTTTTACAAGATAAGTATGGGCGTGCGTATCAGGCTAATTTTGCGGTGGCGGATACTATAAAAAAGCAGGATAAAGGCAGTGATAATCATAGTTCAAAAAATATTGGAATTCCATTGACAGTAGGTAGACTAATAGAATTAATTGGTAATGAAAGGATTGACAAAAGCACCTGTGAAATTAAATTATTAGTAAAGGCAGAACCGGGGTTTAATCCGCATCGAGATATAAATATAAAATCTTTAAGGTTTGGAGCTTCAGAAGAAGTTGATTTTGGTAGAGGGAGTAAAGTAATTAAAAAGGAGAAGCAAGGAGATGATTTGATTTTGACTTTTAATGGAGAAGGAAATGGGTTGACCGAAGAAAATTTCGTTGCAAAACTCTTAGGGAAAACCAGAAAAGACGATTTATTGTTCGGCTTTGCGAGATTACCATGGATTGAATATAATTTACCAGTTTTATCGGCCAAATTTCCCGAACTTACCCTAAATTCTAAAAGTCTTAAAATTGATATTGAAGTGGAAAACTTCGGGCAGTTTAATTCGAAAACTGCTGAGTTAAAAATTGAATATGAAAAGAATGGAACATGGCAAGTGTTAATTGAAGAAAGTGTGCCGCCATTGAAAGCGTATGAAAAAATAAATTTAACCTTTTGGGGGCAGAAAATTCAAGAAAGAAATAACACCGTCAACCTAAGGATTATTATAAGTCATAAAGATCAGGAGCCAGATGTTTTGGAAGGTCTTGTGACTATAAGGTAATACAATTCAAAACATGAAGTATTTATTAAAAACTTTGTTGGCTGTTTGTCTTTGTTCTTGTGTTTATAGTAATGCTCAAAAGAATAATAAGTCATCAGAGAGCGTTTCATCAAAACCCAATATTGTAATTATTTATGCAGATGATATGGGATTTGGAGATTTAAATATCCAAAATCCCCATTCAAAAATAGCAACACCTAATTTAGATGAATTAGCCTCACAAGGAATGCGTTTTTCAGATGCGCATAGTTCATCAGGTATTTGTACCCCTAGTAGGTTTGCTTTATTAACAGGGCAATACCACTGGCGTAGAGGGCATGGTATTGTTGGTGGTTTTGGCAACCCATATTTTAAAGATTCAGATATTACGCTGCCACAGATTTTAAAAGATTATGGCTATAATACGGCGGCCATTGGCAAGTGGCATTTAGGTTGGGAATGGGATATTAAGAACCCACCTTCAATAGAAGAAGAGCATTGGGGCAAGAAAATGAAAGCCTATAGTCATAGGGATATCAATTGGGAAACGCCAATAAAAGGAGGGCCCTTACAAAGAGGTTTTAATTACTATTTTGGAGATGGAACCATTAATTTTCCACCCTATTGCTGGATTGAAAATGATTTACCTATTAAAGCGCCAAATACCCATTTAGATTTAGGGGATTTACAAACCGCCGAGGGGCATTGGGAGTTTAGGCCAGGTCCCATGGTAAAAGGGTGGGATCCATATGAAGTGTTACCAACACTGTCAAAGAAAGCCCAAGAGTGGATTAGGAAACAAAAGAAAGAAGAACCGTTCTTTTTATATTTTGCCTTGCCTTCACCTCATGCGCCTATTATTCCTAACAAAGAATTCATAGGGAAATCTGAAGCAGGAGGTTTTGGGGATTTTGTTTTTCAGACAGATTATGTGGTAGGTGAAATTTTAAAATCCTTAAAAGATAATGGCTTAAGTGAAAATACCATTATCATCTTTACTTCTGACAACGGTCCCGAACGTTACGCCATAGAACGAGCCGAAAATTTCGGACATTTTAGTTCAGGAGATTTTAAAGGAGTTAAAAGAGATGTTTGGGAAGGCGGGCATCATGTGCCTTTTATTGTTTCATGGCCAAATGTTGTAGAACCTGGGTCTGTTTCCAAAGAGGTGATTTCTCAGGTAGATATTATGGCGACTCTAGCTCAAATTTGTAATATAGAACTCTCTGAGCAAGCCGCACCCGATAGTTATAATTTCTTGCCTGTTTTAGTTCAGGAGAATTACAAATCACCTTTAAGGGAAGCTACGGTGCATAATACATACAAAGACAAATGGGGGTTGAGAATGGGAGATTGGTTATACATAAATCATTCTAGTGGTGCAGGAAAACAAGATTTACCCGATAGCTATAATGCCTTAAGAGGATATAAGAAATTCAATACCGAAGGTCTCTTGTTCAATATGAAGAATGATTGGGGGCAACGTATTAATTTATTTGAGCAGTACCCTGAGAAGGTAAAGGAAATGAAAGGTCTGTTACAAAAATATAAAGATCAAGACTTTTCAGTGAAACGTGAGTAAGAGGTGCTTTTGGATAAATGTGATAGAGTCAGTCCTATATTTTAAGGTAGTGTAGTTATAATATAAGTTGAGCCATAGTTAGTTTTAATTTCACCAAAAAAGATTTAAAATATTAAAAAAATGACAAGAAAAATAATTGCTTTTTGTTTGTTAGGGCTAATGTCCTTTCAATTACAAGCGCAGCGAAAAAAGAAACCTAATGTTTTGGTTATTTATACAGATGACCATAGGTATAGTGGGGTACATGCTTTAGGAGGGCAAGCTGTTGTTACACCAGCTTTAGATAATTTAGCACATAATGGGATTACTTTTACAAATGCGTATTTGCAAGGAGCTTTTTCTGGAGCTACATGTGTTCCAAGTAGGGCTATGTTACTTACAGGAAGGAACTTGTTTCAGTTAGATGGAATAGGTAGAAACATTCCAACAGAACATACTCTAATGGGTGAAGCCTTTATGGATGGGGGATATTACGCATATCATGTTGGGAAATGGCATCAAGACCATCAGTCTTTAGCACGTTCAGCTAATTATGGAGCTAAGGTCTCAGGTACACCGGCATATTTAACAGACCAATATAGAATGCCATATAGTGATTGGGAACCAGAAGGAAAATACAAACGAGAAAATTGTTATTTGTTAGAGTTTAATGATGAGGGAGAAGTGATTAGGCGCCCGATAACAAAAGATGACAAACGTGGACCAACAGGCACTGAAAAAACAGCTCCTCATGTATCTGAAGTGTTAGCTGATGAAGCTTCAAGGTTCATATCTGATTATGATAAAAAAAAGCCATTCTTTATGTATTTGGCATTTCCAACACCACATGACCCGCGTCAAGCCCCGAAGAAATTCAAGGACATGTATCCAGAAGATGAAATAGCGCTGCTACCATCATATATGCCACAACATCCTTTTGATAATGGTCATATTGTTTTACGTGATGAACAACTGGCAGAATGGCCAAGAACCAATCAAATTGCTAAGCAACATTTATCAGATTACTACGCAATCATTTCTCATTTAGATGCGCAAATAGGAAGAGTTATTGCGGCTTTGAAAGAAACAGGGCAGTATGAGAATACTATTATAGTAATGGCAGGTGATAGTGGTTTAGCAGTAGGTAATCATGGTTTATTAGGAAAGCAAAATATATATAACGAAGATGGTATACACATTCCTCTTATCATTTCAGGAGGCTTAATTGAAGAAGCAAATAAAGGAAGGCGTGAAGGGGCCTTATGCTATAATTATGATGTTATGCCAACTATATGTGAAATGGCAGGTATTAGTACTCCAGCATCTGTGACTGGCAGTAGTTTAATGCCAGTAATTAATAATGAAAAAGAAATAGTTAGAGATTATACGTACCATGCCTATCGTCAACATCAACGTGCATACAGAAAAGGTGATTATAAGTTGATTGAATATGTTAGAGCACCAGATAAAGATAGAAAACGTGGTGATTTGGTTACAGGCTCAAAGGTAACTCAGCTGTTCAATATTGCTAAGGACCCATGGGAAACTTTCAATTTAGCCGATTTTCCGGAGTATACACAAATTGTTGCTCAACTAAGAAAAGAAATGAAAGCCAAAGCTATTGAATTAGGAGATGTGGCTGATGGTAAAAGAACCAACTTTGATTTTTGGAAATATTATAATCCTTCAAACTAGGAAATATGAAAACAATGATAATATTTAGTAAGTATAAGATTTTGTGTTTCAGTTTGGTCTTTTTATGTTTTTCTTTTATCGGATGTGTTCAAAAAGAATCTAAACAATTAGTTAAGGAAGAGCCAAAAACATATTACGAGGCTAACTGGAATTCGCTTCAGAAACATGATACACCACAATGGATGTTAGATGCCAAATTCGGTATTTATTGTCATTACGGTGCACAATCTGTGAAGCTTGACTTGGGAAATAACGATATGTCGGACCACGATGCAATCCTTCAATGGAAAGGAGAAAAATTTAATGCCAAAGAATGGGTAGATTTATTTCAAAAAGCAGGCGCTCAGTTTGCGGGCCCTGTGGCGTGGCATGTTAACGGATGCCTAAATTGGGATAGTAAAATAACCGATTGGAATACTGCACAAAAAGGTCCCAAAGTCGATATTTACGGTGAGTTAGCAAAAGAAATTTCTAAAACAGATATGAAGTTGATGGCTTCATTTCACAGTTCAACCCTTTGGGGGAGAATGAGTAAATCGAATGACGTCTATTTAGACCCTGTAGGAGATTATAAACGACGCGGTGATACTCCAGGAGTTCATACACCAGAAGGGCGGTATACACCTGAATACCTGAATGGATGGCTAGATCGAATGAAAGAAGGCTACGAGTTATATCAACCAGATATGGTGTGGGTAGATGTTGGTTTTGGTGGAACAGTTGGGCCCGAATTAAGAAAGCAGTTGGTTGATGGCAAAATTGTAGAATCTGATAGAGAACTTTATATAGACGGCATTCGTGAAGATATTCAAAAGGATTATATCAGTAGTTATTTTAACGCTGCTCTAGATTGGGGTAAAGAAGTAGAGTTTGTTTACAAAAGTTTTGATATTCCTCCAGGTGTAGCAATGCGCGATATTGAGAACGGAAATTTGGACGGTTTACAATTTGATCCATGGATGGCCGATATCAATATGCAACAGCATATTACATGGCCAACAGTTTGGTTTTACAACCCTAAAAACTACATCAAAGATGCTAATATATTGATTGATATGTTGGCAGATATCACTTCGAAAAACGGGCGAATTTTATTAAATGTACCTCCAAAAGCAGATGGTTCTTTTGCTGAAAACATAAAAGAAGAACTCTATAAAATAGGTGATTGGCTAAACCTAAATGGTGAAGCTATTTATGGAACTACTCCTTGGACGATTTATGGTGAAGGTCCTGCCTATATTAAAAATGCAGGTCATCATGGTCAAGGTAAAAATAAAGGAACTGAGATTCCAAAATACACATCTAAAGATATTCGCTACACCCAAAAAGGGAGTGATATTTATGCTATTGTTTTAGATTGGCCAGAAGAACCATTAGATATCAAAGCTCTAGGTTATAATGGTAAGTTATATCCGGGTGAAATTAAAAAGATAAGCCTATTAGGAAGTGAAGCTGAATTGGAATGGACGCAGAACACTGAAAGTTTAACCATGGTGTTCCCGAAAGAAAAACCATGTGATTTTGCTTATGTTTTGAAAGTTGAACGTAATTAAATTTTGAGATGTTTAGAAAAATAATATGGTTTTTGGTTCTTATTTTAAACTTTGGTTGTAGGACCAATAATGAAGAGAAACCTTCAGAGAGAATTAAGCAGGAAAAGTATCAACCTAATTGGTCTTCATTGAGAAAACATAATACTCCAGAGTGGTTAGATGGGTTAAAATTTGGTATTTATTGTCATTGGGGAGCAAAATCGGCTCAAATTGAAACGGGAAACAGAGAATTGACTCCAGTAGAAGCTATTGAAATTTGGAAAGGCGAAAAATTTGATGCTGAAGCTTGGGTAGACTTGTTTCAAGAAGCGGGTGCCCAGTTTGGCGGACCGGTAGCATGGCATGGAAATGGACTGTTGCATTGGGATAGCGATTTAACAGATTGGAATTCTATTAACCATGGTCCTAAAGTAGATATCTACGGAAGTTTGGCAACCGAACTTAGAAAGCGAAATATGCCTGTTATTTCTTCATTTCATACGGGTGATTTTTGGAGCCGCATGTGGGGAACCTTATCCGATAAAGATGCAACATATTTAGAACCTACTCAAGATCATTCAAAATATGGTACAATGAATAATGGTAGAGTAGGTGATCCCATTTTTGATGGGTGGTATAGCAGGATTAGTGAAGCTATTGACAAATATGAGCCTGATATGATTTGGTTTGATACTGGTTTTGGGGGAACTATAGGAGGGGAATTAAAAGGTTACGCTGAAAAAGGACGCTTATTACCTGGGGGTAATACTGATTTGGGTGGTACACCAGAAAAATATCAACAGAAATTAATTAGTTATTATTTTAATAAAGGACTTGAATGGGGTAAGGAAGTAGAAGTAATTTATAAAACCCATGATATTCCTACTGGTATAGGAATGCGGGATATTGAGAATGGAAACCTCATTGGGCTGCAATATGATCCGTGGATGGCAGATATTAATATGCAAAACCACTATGAATGGTGGGCAACATGGTTTTATAATCCAGTGAACAAGTTAAAAGATGCTGGCACTTTGATAGATATGTTGGTAGATATGACCAGTAAAAATGGACGTATGTTATTAAATGTGCCACCAAAAGCCGATGGTACATTTGCCCCAGAAGTAAAACAGGAATTATATGCCATGGGCGATTGGCTTAAAATTAATGGCGAAGCTATATACAACACCATTCCCTGGATTTATTTTGGTGAAGGCCCCACAGAAGTTACCAATCCTGGGCATCACGGACAGGGTAAAAATAAAGGAGAGCTAATTCCAAATTACACTTCCGAAGATATTCGGTTTACGCAATATGGAAAAAATCTTTATGCTATTTGCATGGAATGGCCAGAAGAAAAAATTACAATTAGGACATTAAGTTCTAAAGGAAAGTTGTTTCCTGGAGATATAAAATCCGTGAGTATGATAGGAAGCAAAGAGATCATTACATGGAAGCAGACTGAAGCAGGTATGGTGGTTCAATTTCCTAAAGAAAAACCATGTGAATTTGCTTATGTTTTGAAAGTAGAAAGACATTAGATTTTGAAAATATAGTTAAAATGAAATTGTATAAAAAAGCTTTTTTAATTATTTGTTTGAGTTTATCCGCATTAGCGATGGCTCAAAAACGTCCTAATATTCTATTTGCTATAGCTGATGATATGTCGCATGCAAGTGCCTACGGATTTAAATTTTTGAGAACCCCCAATTTAGATAAGTTGGCAGATACGGGGTTAAAATTCAATAGCATGTACACCCCAAGCAGTAAATGTGCCCCTTCTCGTGCGGTTATTTTAACAGGTCGCAATCCATGGCAATTAGAAGCAGCAGCTAATCACCAACCTACTTGGCCGGTTAAATTTAAAAGTGTTGTAGAAGTACTAACAGATAATAGCTATTTTACTGGTTTTACGGGCAAGGGGTGGAACCCTGGTATTCATCCCAAGCGGAGAAACCTAACCGGGAAAACCTATAACAAATTAGAAGTTGAGTCGGTACCGGCAAATGGTATTCACAAGTTTGATTATACCGGTAACTTCAAACAATTCATGAATGAAAAACCGGAAGATGAGCCCTTCTTTTTTTGGTATGGATGTAAAGAACCACACCGTGGTTATGAATTTAAGTCCGGTGTGAAACACGGCAAGCAATTTTCCGATTTGGACTTCTTGCCAACATTTTGGGGCGCATCAGAATCCGTTAAACATGATATTCTAGATTATGCCATTGAGGTAGAATACTTCGATCAACATTTGGGGAATATCCTTGAGTACCTCCGTGAAATAGGGGAGCTTGAAAATACCATTATAATTGTGACTTCAGATAATGCCATGCCTTTTCCGAGATTCAAAGGGCATCCGCATGAATTTGCAACAAGAGTTCCATTTGTGGTCAATTGGCCTAAAAAAATAGCTGAACCTGGAAGGGAAGTAAATGCGTTTACAAGCTTTGTTGATATTGCCCCGACACTTTTGGAAATTGCAGATATTCCACAGGGGAAATCCAATATGCAAAAAATAGAGGGAGAAAGCCTATTCGATATTTTTCAAAACAAATCTAAGAAACGAGATTATGTGCTAACAGGAAGAGAGCGTAACGATTGTGTAAGGCAGAACGGATGGGGGTATCCGGTGCGCAGTATCCATAGAGGAAATTTAGTGTATATGTATAATTTTGAACCAAATCGTTGGCCCAGTGGAGAACCAAAAACAGGTTATCGCGATACAGATTGGAGTCCAACCAAATCCGTTACCCTGGAAGAAAAACCAGGAACCTTGATTTTCGAGCTATGCTATGGCAAACGACCACAAGAAGAATTATATAATATAGCTCAAGATCCAGAGTGTCATAAGAACCTTGCGGATGAGAAAAGTTATTTAAAAAGAAAGGAAGCGCTTAAAAAGGAGCTTTTTGCAAAACTGAGGCATCAGCAAGACCCACGAATGTTTGGAAATGGCGACGTTTTTGATCAGTACGATTTAGAGAGGCGTAACAAGAGTTATCTAGAGCTTGTAGAAACTGTGAAAAGGACCGCTGAAGAAAAGAAACATAAAAAATAACGACGGTTACTTATTGTTTAAAAATATGATATGAAGAAATTAATCGCCATTGGTGTTATTTTATTTATTGGCATTCAAGCGTTTAGTCAAGAAGCCAAAAAACCATATATAAAGGATTGGTATTGGTATTATGTATAATTTGTGGTTTTTAAAAAATGTGAGTTGATGAAAATACGGATTTCGTTATTGCTATTAATGTTTGCGTTAAATAATTTGATGTCTGCGCAAACAAAAGCACGGCCAAATGTCGTACTAATTTTAACTGATGATCAAGGTATTGGCGATTTATCTTGCTACGGGAACCCTTGGTTAAAAACACCAAATTTGGATGCCTTTTATGAAGAATCGGTTAGAATGACTGACTTTCATGTGAGTCCTCTTTGTACACCTACCAGAGCAGCTATAATGACTGGTAGATATCCCATCAATAATGGGGCTTGGGCTACCTTTAAAGGACGAGATGCTTTGTCTGAAAATGCGATTACCATGGCAGATGTTTTTAAACAAAATGGTTATAAAACTGGGCTTTTTGGGAAATGGCATTTAGGAGATAACTACCCTGCAAGACCTACCGATTTTGGTTTTGATGTAGCTATTCATCATTTAGCAGGTGGTGTTGGTGAACTATCAGATTATTGGGGTAACAGTTATTTTAATGATGTGTATTATGTGAATAATGAACCCAAACAATTTAAAGGGTATTGCACTGATGTTTGGTTTGATGAAACCATGAAATTTATTGATGAAAATGAAGATGAACCATTTTTTGTGTATTTGCCAACTAATGCGCCTCATGATCCATTAATAGTAGACGAAAAATATGCCAAACCGTATAGACATTTGGAAGGGAATAAGATTATTGACGCTAATCTTTATGGTATGATTGCTAATATTGACGAAAATTTCGGGAAGTTTTATAAGTTTTTGGAGAACAAAAAATTACTCCAAAACACCATTCTAATCTTTATGAGTGATAACGGAACAAGATTTGGCTATAGTCCTGATGGAAAGCTTGGTTATAATAAAGGCTTTGAAGGTATAAAAGGTTCCAAATTGGAAGGCGGTCATATAGTGCCATTTTTTATAAGATGGCCTAACGGAAATATTCAAGGAGGGAAGGATGTTCATAATTTGGCGGCCCATGTGGATTTGTTACCAACTTTGGCAACAATGTGTAATCTTAATATGCCAAGAAGAGCTAAGTTGGATGGTATAGATTTTTCGCCAGTTTTAACTCATGTTAATGCCAACCTTTCTGAGCGTTCAGTTTTTGTGCATCATCGTCAAGATTGGAGACAGCCAGAACCTATTTTTGGATCTTGCATTATGAAAGATCAGTGGCGACTCATAAATGGAAACGAACTTTATGATATTGTTGATGACCCAAAACAAAAGAATAATTTAGTAGATGACTACCCCGAATTGGTAAAAGAACTTCTAGAGGATAATACAAAATTTATAAAGGAATCAAAAAAGAATAAGGAGTATCATGAGTTGCCAATGCATGTAATTGGTAATAAGGCTCAAAATGAAATTAAACTTACTATTCAACACGCCATAGGAGAAGATGGAGGTATTTGGAAGCCAGAGCAAGTGGCCGTGGGTATGAAAAATACCAATAATACACATGCTTTAAAAGTTGAGAAAAGTGGTGAATATCTCATTTCTTGTATGCGTTGGCCAAAAGAATGTCCTGGGCCAATTCTTGGTGTTCCAAAGAAGAACCCAAAGGATTTATATGATTATAAAACCATTAGTCCGAACAAAGTTAGAATCAGTATTGCTAATCAAATAATTGAAAAGGATATTCAGTCAAATGAGGAAGCGGTAACTTTTAAGGTAAATCTTAAAAAGGGTAAAACACTTTTGGTAACAGATTTTTTAGAAGGTAAAAAGAAATATGGCGTGTATTACACTTATGTTGAATGTTTAGAAAGCAGCAAATGAAAGCAATGAGAATACTTATTAGTTTAATTTTTATCGGACAATTGGGTTTTGCGCAAATTAAAGTTTGGATCAACCCCAAAAGCATAACGTCTCAACAATGGCAAGTCAATGATTTGGTATATAAAGCAAAACAAAGTATTGAGAAACCTTTTAATAAAGAAATTTATGCTTTGGTTAAATCAGAAGAAGGAGAACAAACAGTACCACTGTTTTATAATGGTAACAATGAATGGGTGTTCAGGTATTCAAGTTCCAAGATCGGTAAAAAGTCTTTTGTAATCCAATCCACTATAAAAGGATTAAAAGGAAAAAAAGGAAATATTACTATTACTGAAAATAAGAAAAAAGACCGGCATGGAGGAGTTGTTTTGAATGCCGATAATAAAAGGCATTTCTTTTATGAAGATGGTTCACATTATTTCAATCTAGCCTTTGAGTGTGATTGGTTATATGCCTTGGATTATGGTAATGAAGAATTGCCAAAAACGAAGCATTTACTAGAGCTTCTAAATGAAAATGGCTTTAATCAAATAGTCATGAATGTATATGCCTATGGATTGGATTTTGATTGGGTAAGAGACAAACGATTAAAGGAAAATCCGCAACATAATTATGGGGAACGGGAAGATATATTCCCTTTTTTAGGCTCTAATAGTAATCCGGATTATAGTTCGTTAAACGTTAATTTCTTCAAGCATTTTGATAAGGTGGTGTCGCAAATGCATGAGCATGAAATTATTAGCCATTTAATGATTTACGTATGGAACAAGCGCGTGTCTTGGCCTGAACCAGGATCTGAAGCCGATGACATGTATTATGACCATGTTGTGAAAAGATATCAGGCATTCCCCAATATTATTTGGGATGTTTCAAAAGAGGCTACTTCAAAAATTGCTTTAACTCAAAACAAGAATATAGCCGACCATATTTTGGAGCGGGCTAGACGTACACGTGTTCTGGACGCTTATAATCGTTTATTGTCCGTACACGCTTATGGTTTTTGTAAAAAACATAAGGAAGATGTGGATTTTATTTCTACCCAAGATTGGAAGTTGTCACTTTATGAAAGCATGCTAAACGCATATAAACAGTTTCCTGACAAACCCGTTTTCAATATTGAACATGGTGGGTATGAAGAGTCGCCTTACGAAATATTTCCGGGAGGCTATAGTAAAGCCACAGCCTGTTTGAGGAGAAATTATCTATGCCTGTTTGCAGGAACGTATACTACGTATTATTGGCAAGGGACATCTTGGAATGCACTAATTCACAACCCGTTTGAACAACCAGAGGGTTTTTATAAGCCCAAGTTTGAATATTTCAAATACATGAGAAATCTATTCAAAACAGTTAATTTTGAAAATTTTGAACCAGTTACAAAGTATAATGTCCGGTCTTATAATTTAACAAACTATGAGGAAGGGGTGGTGATGCAATTCATTCCAAAGGAAGTGCATTCTGATGATATCAAAAGGCAATTAGATAAAGAGTTTGATTATTCAAAAGCTACGCGTCAATGGTTTAATACGTACACTGGCGAATTTACTAAAGAGGAAAAATTAGAGTTTAAACATAAATACGGTTTTTGGGATGAACGCCCTTGGAGGCATGAGGCTGATGTTGTTTTGATAATTAAAAACCTGATGTCTAAAAAGTGAATTTAGAGTTATGCAAAAGTTGTGCAAAACTCTTGCAAACAAAAAGTAACCTTATTTTTTTAATAGGTTTACCGATAATCAAGTTGTTCATTTGAAACATAAGTGATAGAAAATGAACAATATGTAATGATATTCATCTTAATTTTTTAAGTAGTTTTATGCTCAGATACATATTTTGTACTAGCAAGCACTTGCTTTTTTAGATTATGTGTTTTATTGGGAGTCAGAAATTTTATGAAAAAAACCATTTCCGTTGCAGTTGCATTTACGCTTATTTTGCTAAGCTTATTGGTGTTTCCAATAAGTGAGGACCATGGCAATGAACTCATTTCTTACTTTGGAAATTTTCATCCATTAATTCTTCATGTACCAATAGGTGCATTAATTGGAGTGTTTGTGTTAGAAGTTGTAAATCTCATTTCTCCAAAGCTTAATCTTGAAAACGCCAGTAAGGTATTACTTTGGTTTACGGCCATCAGTTTTATTCCAGCAGCCGTTTTTGGTTTCTTTTTAGCATCAAGTGGTGGTTATAATGATGAGGTTTTATCCTATCACAAGTGGTTAGGTTTAATAGCGGCCTTGTTATGCGTTTGGTTGTTGGTTTTGCGTTTATGGGCCTATTCACAATCTAAAAATCATATAAATATATATCGAGGGGTACTCTTGGTAAATGTGATATTGTTAACATTTGCAGGGCATTATGGAGGAACTTTAACCCACGGCACCAATTATTTGACTAAAGACATGCCTATAAATATGAAGGCTTTCTTCGGAATAAAAGAAACTGAAAGTGAATCTATCATTTCAGAAATAAAAGAATTAGCGAAAACAGAAGCGTATAGTGGTGCCTTGGTGTTTGCAGATACTATTCACCCCATAATAGATAATAATTGTTTCGAGTGTCATAACGATAACAAACAAAAAGGTGATTTAAGATTAGACAATGTAGGTTGGAAATTCACCAATGTTGAAGATGTTAAAAAGTGGAAATCGGTTTACACCGAAATTGAAGAAGGTAATATGCCGCCAGAAGAAAAAGAACCACTTACCGAAGCCCAACGAAACAGTATTTTAAATTGGATATCAGAATCTTTAGATGCCGCAAACCCAGAATTGAAACAAGAGGTGGCCAAGGTTGAAAAAGCAGAGGCCGAAGAAGAAAAAAAGGAGTTGGCGCTAGTAGCTAAGAAGGAAGCTATTGAGAAAACCAAACTATCGGCAGAAGGTTTGCACTATGTAGATAATATTAAACCTGTTGTAACTAAATATTGTGTTAGTTGCCACGGACCTAAAAGGCAAAAAGGAGATGTGCGTTTGGACCGCCTAAACTGGGATATGGTAAATGGAAACGATGCAGAGAGTTGGCATTCGGCTTTAGATATGATCAATTCTGGTGAAATGCCTCCAAAAAAGAAACCACAATTAAGCAATGAAGAGCGTAAGATGGTGGTAGATTGGATAACAAATTCTTTAGAAGAAGCATCAAAAGCCAAAGAGGGTCAACAAGAAAATACCATTCGCCGTTTAACAAAAGGTCAATACACCAACACATTAAAAGAACTATTGCATTTGCCAATTAATTTTGGCGATGTGCTTCCTAATGATGGGAAATCTAAAATGGGCTTTACCAATAACGGTGATATACTTCAAATGTCTACCCTTCATTTAGATTATTATCAGAAAATTGCGCGGGAAGCACTTGATAAAGCTATTGTAACTGGAGGGAAACTAGAGTCGAAAAAGTATAAAGTGACTTTTGGGAAAGGCATTGGAATAGATAAGTTTTCAGCAGAATTTGGAGGATATCAATCAGCTCCTGTTAATAGTGATAATTTCGTTATTGATGTTACTGATGGTCAAGGAAACAACTTGGATACTTCAGATACCATTAAGAAGTTTATTGGTATTGGTATGCGAGGTTCGGCAAGTGATAGATACTCGGTAGAAGAAGAAGGTATGATTTTGTATTCGGCATTACCACATAAAGAAGTTCCTGCTCGTTCATGGCAGGGGCCTTCTCCAAATGTAAAAATGCTTATTAAAAATAATTACCCTAAAACTGGCGGACCATTTGCTCTAAGAGTTGTAGCTTCAAAGGGGCATGCCATTGCCTTAACTGAAGGGTTGATAGAGTTGAGAGAAGATAAACCGGCAAGCCTTTTACCAAGCTCTATACGTCTTTTTTCTGTGAAAGATGTTGTTGGAGAAACTAGTAATTTGGTTGAAAAAGATAGTCTTTTAGTGCCTGTTCAAGTGGATGGTTTTACCAATGCAACATTAAGAATAGACATACCTAAAGCGGGGTTTTATCAAATTGATTTGGTGCATCCTTACGTGCCAAATGAAGATATGCCATCATATTTATTAAGAATTGGTAAGTTTAATAAATTACAGGAGCGTTTAAGATTAGATGAATCTTTAAAAGATCAGGCGGAAATTATAACACCAGTATCTTTAGCTTATTTAAACAAAGGAAGGTACAAAACAACCATTGGTGGTAAGTTTTTTGTTGGTTTTAAGGAACTCAGAATTACACCTTTGCAAGAAGGAGAAAGCACCTTAACAGAGGAACTAAAAGCTGAAGCAGCGAAAAACGAAGATAAATATGCGCATTTAACGCCTTCCATTCAATCATTTATAGGAACTAGAACTGATGATGGTATGGACTATAGAACTTTTGATGCCACTAAAGAAGTAGTTTCAGAAAATGGAGAATTTAAAACTTTTGAGTTCTTTGGGCATTTAGAAAATCTTCCTGTACCGGTTTATGATCCCGGAGAAAACACATTACTTTCAAATACCATGATTGTTGGACTTTGGAATAATCATTTGGTTAAGAATAAAGGTGAAAATGGACCACCCCTATATGTGAAATCTATGGAGATGGAAGTGCCTTATCATCCAGTTTGGCCACCAAAAAGTCATACAGAGATTTTTATAGATTCGCCAAATAAAAATATGGAAGAAATTTATGCTGCTGAGGTTTTAGAAACCTTTATTGAGCGTGCATTTAGGCGTCCTATGATAGAGGGTGAATTAGATAAATATTTGAATTTCTGGAAGGCTTCAAGAGGTAGTTTTGAATCCTTTGAAGATAGTATAAAAGAAGTTTTGGTTGCAGTACTTTGTTCACCTAATTTCTTATATTTATTAGAACCGGAAGAAATTGTACCAGATGTTAAAACAGAAGACTTCCTTTTAGCATCAAAAATGGCTTATTTTTTATGGAATTCTCCTCCAGATGAAACGCTTTCAGAGTTAGCTTCCCAAGGTAAGCTTAAGACTAATGTGCCACAGCAAATAAAACGAATGGTTGAAAGCCCAAAAATCAAGAAAATGATTGAGGCATTCTCATATGAATGGCTACGAGTTGATAGGCATGAAAACATGACTGTAAGTGCAAAACTATATCCTGATTTCACGCGTTTTGTAAAAGAAGACATGACTAATGAAACTTATACTTTTATTGAGCATGTGTTAAAAGAGAATCTTAGTATTTTGAATTTTATTGATTCAGATTTTGCTATGCTAAATCAAAATTTAGCCGAGTTTTATGGGGTGGATGGTATTAGAGGAAGTGCATTTAGACCTGTAGCGATTAATAGAGAAGAGAATAGAGGAGGATTATTGTCACAGGGAGCATTTTTAACTGGGCATTCAGATGGTATTCAGGCACATCCTATAAAGAGAGCGGTTTGGTTAAAAGAGAAAATTCTTGGTGACCCACCACCGCCACCGCCTCCAAATGTACCAGAATTAGACCCAGAAACACCAGGTTTTGAAGAATTAACCTTAAAAGAGCAATTAGAATTGCATCGTAATAAAGCCTCATGCATTGATTGTCATTTAAAAATAGACCCATATGGTGTAGCTTTTGAGAATTACGATGCCGTGGGAAGATATATAACAGAAGCTAAAGGAAGGCCCATAGATTCTAAATCAAAATTGCCAGATGGTGTGGAAGTTAATGGTATTCAGGGTATTAAAGAATATATCTTATCTTTGAAAAGAGACGATTTTACAAGGTCTTTGGTAGAACACTTGTATGCCTACGCCCTTGGTAGAGACATTAGTTTTTCTGATGATAAAGAAATTAATAGGATAGTAAAGGAAGTAAAAAAGAACGATTATAAGTTTCAAACTGTATTAGAACAAATTATTTTAAGTAAATCATTTTCAAAAACGCTTGGTAATGAAAAGAAAATCGTGGCATCTAGACCGTAGAACCTTTATAAAGGGGGTGGGAGCAGCTGTATTGTTACCATATATGGAGTGTATGGGCATGGGTAAATTATCACAATTTGCTGATGCACCACAGGTCCCAAAACGTTTGTGTTTTGTTTATTTTCCTAATGGTGTAAGTGTTCCAGGTGCTAATCACAAAAAATACAGTCAATGGAATTGGTTTCCACATAAAACCGGTACAGATTATGAATTTACCAATTCAATAGCACCATTAGCGCCTTTTAAAAAAGACATGACCATTTTGGGTGGGTTGAGTCATCCAAATAGTAGAAGTGTACTTGGTCATATTGCAGGAGATACTTGGCTTACAGGAGGTGATTTAAGAGGTAACAAGTACAACAACTCTATTTCGGTTGATCAATTAGCAGCACAAAAACTAAGCAAGCATACTAGGATTCCTTACTTAACTTTATCTACAGATGGTGGCGTAGGTTATAAATCTAGAGCATCTACTTTGTCTTTTGATTCTAATGGTAGAGCTATTCCGTCAGAACATCGTCAGCGTGAAATATTTGAACGTTATTTTTCTCCGGCAGGAGGGGCTTCAACTAAAGAAAGAAGACAAAGTTTACAACAAGATAAAAAGATTGTCGATTTAGTTTTGGAGGACAGTAAAAGTCTAAAAAAGCGATTGGGACAAAATGATAAAACAAAGTTAGACGAATACATGTCTACTTTAAATAGAGTAGAGGAACAAGTAAAACGAAATGAAAAGTGGTTGGATGTTCCCATGAAGGAATTTGATGCATCTCGTTTAAATTTAAGTGTAGACCCTGTGGCGAGTCCAGAAGATTATTTGCGCTCAACATTAGATTTAATGATTCTTGGTTTTGAAACTGATTTAACTCGGGTTATGACATACATGATGGCACGAGAAGATGGTTTAGGTTTTGGAGATGCTTTCCCTAAAATAGCATTGAATTTATCTGGTCATCACGGAATGACTCATGATAAGAAAACAGGTTATCAAGAACGTTTGGGTAAATACGATCAGTGGTTGAGTAAGCAGTTTGCTTATTTCTTGGATAAAATGAAAAATACACATGATGAACATGGTTCTTTATTGGATAATACCTTGGTTCTTTATGGAAGTTGTTGTAGTTCTACGCATAATGCCAATAATTTGCCACTTATTTTGGCCGGTGGAAAAAATATGGGGTTAAAACATGGTAGTTATGAAACCTTTGATGCTAAACATATACACATGTCTAATTTATTTGTAAGTATGTTGAATACCGTTGGTGTTAATGTAGAGACCTTTGCCGACAGTACAGGAGCGTTACCAGCAATTTTTAATTAAAATTTAGGCGTTGCAGAAAGTTAAAAAAAGAAATATTTAGAAAATAAGAAACATACAATGTTGATTTTAATGTCTTGAAATTAACATTGTATTTTTTTGTGTCAAAAAATCAAAAACCAATAAACACTAAAAACCAATTAAATGAGTGAGCAAAAAAAGATACCGGTAGTCAGTATGCAATTATTGATACCTTTTATATTGATAACGTCGTTATTTGCCCTATGGGGATTTGCAAACGACATGACCAATCCTATGGTGCGTGGATTTCAAAAAGTATTAGAGCTAACAAATAAACAAGCTTCTTTGGTTCAGTTGGCCTTTTATGGCGGTTACTTTACAATGGCTATTCCGGCAGCCCTATTCGTTAATAAATATTCCTATAAAAGTGGAGTTTTAATTGGGTTGGCTTTATATTCAATTGGCGCCTTATTGTTTTACCCGGCAGCCTCTTGGGAAAGCTATGGCTTCTTTTTAGCAGCACTTTATATTTTAACATTTGGATTGGCATTTTTAGAAACTACAGCTAATCCTTATATCTTGGCAATGGGAGCCGAAGAAACTGCGACACAGCGTTTAACCTTTGCCCAAATGTTTAATCCAATGGGGTCTATTGCTGGTCTTTTAATTGCGCAAAACTTTGTTTTGGGTTCATTACAGTCTGACAACCTTGCTGAAGATGGAATTACACCCATATATGACACCCTATCCGAAACAGCGAAAGCAGCAGTTAGAACCGCAGATTTGCAAGTGATTCGTAATCCTTATGTAGTTTTAGGATTAGTGGTTGCCCTGTTTTTTGTTCTGATAGCGGTGGTGAAAATGCCTAAAAGTGTACATCATGGAGCCAAAGTTAAATTTGTAGATTCCGTAAAAAGATTATGGAAGCAACCAAAATTTTCCTTTGGAGTGATTTCCCAAGGCGTATATGTGGGAGCTCAAATTATGTGTTGGACCTATGTGTATCAATACGCCGAAACCTTAGGGATAGATAGTCAAACAGCTGTCATGTATGGTTTGGCAGGATATGTCTTTTCTCTTATTGGGAGGGCCGCCGGAACGGTATTGCTTTCAAAAATAAATTCAGGTAAATTGTTAATGATATTTGGTTTATGTGGAATGACTACGGTATTAGGAGCCATCTTTTTACCCGGTATGATGGGAATATATTCATTGGTAGCTACCTCTTTGTTTTTCTCAATAATGTTCCCAACTATTTACGGAATTGCACTAGACGGTCAAGGGGAAGATGCCAAATTTGGGTCGTCTTTCTTGGTGATGTCTATTGTTGGAGGTGCTTTAATGCCGTTGATTCAAGGTTCTATTCTTGATTTTGGTGGACCTGGTTATGAAGACACTATGTTCTTAGGCGTTTCTGAAATGAGATACTCTTTTTTCTTGTCATTTGTATGCCTTTTAATTGTGGCTATTTATGGAAGAAAAGTGTATACAAAATACACCAAAGAAGCATAAATTTATAATGTAAACACTTAAAGAAGTTAAGATTTGTGAAGGCCTCAAAAAGCTTTTGGGTTTTGTTTTTTGTGTTGGCAGGTATTCAATTGGGATACTGCCAAACTAACAATAATCAAAACGCCCATAGTTTAAGGGAGATACTAAAACCTTATTTCGTGCCTGTGGCACAAGATGCCAATTTTTTAAATAAGGAACTGCTGAAGATACAACTGGGCAGGCAGCTTTTTTATGATAAAAGGTTGTCTACTAACACAAATGTATCCTGTTTTAGTTGTCATGATTTAAGCGCCTATGGAACCAATGGTACCTATTATTTAGAACAAAAGGCAAAAGGAACATTATACAGGGATGTACCCTCAGTATATAATATTACGCCGTTACCTATGTTTAATGCAGATGGAGGTATTGAAAGTATTAGGAAAAAGTTGAAACAGTCACTAATAAGCGATCATGAAATGGCTGCCGAAAGTGAAAACACAGTAGTAGATGCATTGGAACAGATTGATGGTTATAAGCCACTGTTCGAACAGTCCTTTCCCGAGGGGGATGCCATAACTTTTGATAATGCGGTATCAGCTCTACAAATGTTCATTCAAGGCTTGGTTACGCCAGCACCCATTGATGATTTTATTCAAGGAGATGATACGGCATTGACTCGTGTTCAGATAGAGGGCGGACATGTCTTTAATGATAAAAACTGTTATTCCTGCCATACAGGTTCTAATATTGGTGGGCAGATGGTTCAGAAGTTGGGAGTAACAGAAGAATGGCCAAATCAAACCGATTTGGGCTATTATAAGGTGTTTAGGAATCCGGCTTATAAAATGTTCTTTAGGGTATCGCCCTTAAGAAATGTAGATAAAACAGCACCGTATTTCCATGACGTATCCGGTGAAACATTAGTGGAATCGATTAAGCTTATGGGGAAGTACGAACGCGGATTGGTAATTACCAATGAAGAAGCGCTTAAAATACAAGAATTTTTAAAATCCCTAACAGGAGACCTTCCCATGGAATATATTAAGAAACCAAGTCTGCCCCAATAATTAATAAAATTGATAAAATGAATCGAATAATCAAATTAGCAGCCTATTTAAGTGTTTTTGTCCTTTGGTTCTCCTGCGGTACAAATCAGGAAAGCATCACAACCATTTCCAATAGTGAGAATCAATGGCCTATGTCTGGTGGGCCAAATGGGAGCTGGAAAGTTGAAACCAACTTAGATGTTCCAACCAAATGGTCTGTTAGAACAGGAGAAAATATTAAATGGAAGAAGACTTTAGAAGAAGGTGGTCAAAGCGGGATTGCCGTTTGGAATGATAAATTGTTTCTTACAATAAATCCGCCAATTGATACCCCTAAATATTCAGAAGTTCTTGAGTTGTATGCAATTGCCGAAACAAATTATGAATCTCTTTTTAATCAAGTTGAAGAGGTGTTAAAAGCAAAGAATGATAGGCAGTATTTAAAATTGAAAAAAGCCTTAAAAGAACCTGAAACTCAATGGAAAAATTTCCTAAAAAATCATAAACATTATCAGTCCGTTTCAGAATTGGAAAAGCCTACCGTAAAAGCTAATTTAATGCGAAAGCAACCCATTGGAAAAGCTTATATCAAACATTTTAAGAAATACAGTACCTATGTGCATGAGCAATCTGAAGCATTGAAAACAGTAAATTCAGAATTTGAAAAAGTAAAGAAATTAAAACGCGGTGGCGCCTCTGCCAAAGATATTGTGTTACTCTGTTTAGATGCCAATAACGGGAAGGAACTATGGCGAAAAACAGTTAAAGGGGAAATAAGTAGCGATTACAACTACGGATTTAGTGATGCTACAACACCTTGCCCTATCACCGACGGGAAACATGTGTGGGCCATTAATGCCAGTGGCGGAATGGCTTGTTTTACCATGAATGGAGATATGGTTTGGGAACGTACTTGGATGCCATCTACAGGGAGGCCATTTAACAAACAATTTGATTCTATTATGTTCGATGATTTGATCTTAAATGTTGAGCCCCCAGCAGCAGATGATAACAGCAGAATTAAAGAATGGAATTATTTACATGCTTTTAATAAGCATACAGGAGAGCGCGTTTGGGTTACCAAAGAGGCGTTAACACATTACAATACACCAATTGTTGGAGAGACTTTTGATGGAAAACCAGCGGTGATGATTGGTAGAGGAGGACCTCACGAAGTACCCGAACGTCCCGTAGGTTTAACTTTGATAAGTCTGGAAAAAGAAAATCAGGGGAATGCTATTTGGAATTGGGAGCCAACAGAAACCAACAAAATTTCAGGTTGGGGAGCTCTAAGTACTCAGCATTGGGATGCGAATAAAGTGTCTTGGTTTTTGGCGGGAGATGATCATGTAACCGTTGATTCTAAAACAGGACAACAAATTGACAAAAAGCAATTAAATATAGTAGACCAATATGTGTTCAATGTTGAAACAGGCAAGTACGAGCTTAAAAAGGATGTGAAATTAATTCATCATCAAAACCAACGTCATTGCAATATTATGGCAAGTAATAACCTGTTTTATATGGTGCGTTACAAACCTTTTATGGCTAAGCACAACACGGAAACAGGTAAAAACGAACAAATAGAATTGCCACATGATATTGATAACGATGGTAACTTTATTTGGGGGCAGCCCCAAAAAAATGATGGTTTGAATTCACAAGGGCAATTGCATACCGGTGACCCAAGAACTAGGGGTGATGGGTTTCAAAAGTGCTTTTTAGGTTCACCAACCATGATTAATAATTACATTTATTTTACCAACGCCTTGGGGACTGTTTATGTTCTTGATTCAAAAGCCGATACCTTTGATGAATCGGCTTTAATTGCTGTAAATGACCTTGGCCCAAAAGGAGCGACCTGGAGCGTGAATTCCTTAAGTTTTGCCAACGGACATATTTATCATAGAACCATGAAAGAGATTATTTGTATTGGCGATTAGCAGTGTCCACTTTTAATTAAGGAATCCATAAATAACTACAAGCGCTAAAACTACGAGAACCCCCATTACATTAAATGAGCGTTCTGTTTTAAACAATAGCGTGTTAATTTGAATGGCTTTAGGGTTGGTTCTTTTATTTCCAAAGATAAAATACAGAGAACATAGGTTCAAGAAAAGGGTCACCCCTCCTAGCCAAAGCGGAAGTTCAATATCTCCCGTTAACACCCTAAGCGAAAAAGGAATGGATATTAATAACATGCTTCCTAGTAAGATCATGCCAGGTTTAATGTCCAATAGATTGTCTTCAATATTTATTTTGTCAAAATAAGATAGGATGACTATGAGCGTAGACAGTGCCACAAACGAAATGGTCATGCGGTAAAAGAAAGGTAAATCTGTTAGTGCAAATAGCCCAACCGAAAGGGGTACACATAAAAGGGCTACCCAAAGTGCTGGTTTTGCACTGGTACGTTTCCAAAATAAACCAAATATTATAGTGACAAAAATTCCAGGACTAATAAACCCCGAAAACTCCTGAATGAATTGAAAAGCTTGATCCAGATCTAACATACCTAAAAAAGGGGCTGTAAGCATACCAACAATTAGAGCCCCGGCAGCGGTTATCTTTCCAACTTTGACCAAATGTTTTTCCGTTGCATTCTTTTTTATCAATGGTTTATATAAATCGAGCGTGGAAATGGTAGAAACACTATTCACCAAAGAACTAATAGAACTCCCAATGGCGGCTACTAAAGCGGCAAAAACAAGTCCTTTAATGCCAATAGGTACCAATTCACTTAACACCCAAGGAAAAGCTTGATCGGGTTTGGCAATATCGGCCTGTAAGGCAAAAGCAGCCATACCAGGTATAACCGCAATTAAAGGCATTAAAAGTTTTAATAAAGCAGCCGAGGCTACCCCCTTTTGGGCTTCCTTGATGTTTTTTGAGGCCAAGGCACGCTGAATAATAAATTGATTACCACCCCAATAGTAAAGATTGGCAATCCACATACCGCCAACCAAAACGCTTATTCCAGGAACGCTGTCAAAATGCTTATGATCTTTTCCTAATATCATTTCAAATTTTTCGGGAGCAAACTCATATAAGCTAATGGCACCATTTATAACGCTTCCATCACCTAGAGCTGCCAAAGCTACACCAGCGGCTATTAATCCTCCAATTAACAAAACAACTGCTTGAATAACATCCGTCCAGACCACGGCTTTAAGACCTCCAAAAATGGAGAAACTGGCTGAGTAAATAACTAATCCTAAGATACCTGCTAGCATGGGTATGCCTGTTAGATTGGAAATCGCCAATCCACCCAAATAAAAAATGGATGAAATATTTACAAATACATAAAGTATGACCAAAATAAAACTAAAGCATATTCTAACCCGGTCGTCAAATCGGTTTTGCAGGAATTGGGGAATGGAATAAATCCCTTTATCCAGAAATACTGGAAGCAGGAATTTGGCAACCAAAATGAGTGTAAGGGCCGACATCAATTCGTAACCACCAATGGCCAATCCAATGGCGTACCCAGAACCGTTGGTGCCTAATATTTGTTCTGCTGAAATATTAGAGGCAATTAAAGACCCACCAACAATCCACCAAGGTAAGGATTTGCTAGCGAGGAAATAATCGGATACATTTTTGTTTTTTGCGCGGGACATCCAAAGGCCATAAACCATAATTCCCAATAAATAAGTAAATAAAACGACGAGGTCCAGATTAGATAAAAGCATATTTAGTACTTTGGTTTTGGCCAAAAATACAGGAGTTAGTTGCTTGGAAGGGATCAATTGGATATGTAGTGGTTTGTCTAAGAAAAAAAGAAGTTCGGCTAAGTTTAAGCGAACGTCTAAACGGCTATTAGGAAAGTTGTTTTCTGTACTGCGATGGTGTTAGGCCGGTTGATTTCTTAAAGGCAGTATTGAAGGTGGTTTTGGAGTTAAATCCGGCTTCTTTGGCTATGGCCATGAGTTTGTAGTCTATATGTGTTTCTAATTTCATGAGTCTGATGACTTCTTCCACCCTATAACTATTAATGAAATCATAGTAGTTGGTTTCAAGTTGTTTGGAGAAGACTTCAGAAATATAATTATCGGATGTTTTGACCGCTTTACTCAAATCCTTGAGTTGTAATTTTGGGTTTTTGTAAAGATCTCCTTCTTCCATAACAACTAAAATCTTTTCTTCGATTATTTTTAATTGTGAGTTATCAGATTTTGTCTTTTCATTAACTGTTTTTTGTTGTAATGATTCTGGTTTGTAATTCAGTCCAAGAATTTTCCGGTACGAAATAATCAGACCTAAAATGGTGAGTACAGTGAGGTAGAAGTTATTTGGGTTTGAAATAATGAGGGCTGGTCCAGAAATGATTGAGTCTATGAAGGAAATAATGTGAATTGTAGTGATTATAAAAAGAAAAGCTAATAGTATATAAACATCGTTTCTAAAATTCAACTTAAAAGGCTTGATGATTGTAAAAGTTAGACATATACCTGTGATTTCCATGGTAATAATAATCGCACCATTAATCCAGTATTCAATTTTTGGATAGGTGAATTCGGTTAAGAAAAATTGGTCTCTTAAATTTAAATCACCTAAGAGTACATAATATGATTTTATCATAAAATACAAAAAGACAGTAAAGAACGTTATGAGCATAAAGCGAAAATTTCTTTTCTGATTTTTACCGTTAACGTTCAGCCTTAATAAAACGTATTTATATAGTGAAATAGGAACAAATGCTATCCACGGTAAATAGGCTAAGGTTAAGTTTGTAGAGTAATTGTATAGAAAGTTTAAACCTAAGTAATTAAAGAGTTCGAGGCCAATTGACAAGACGAATGCCCCATACCAAAGCAATGTTTTTTTATCGGAGTAGGCAAGAATCAGAATGTATAATAGAAATATATTCAGTAATCCAAAAGTGTAAAAATGGTTTAGTATTTGAGGAAATTGTTGACTCATTATTATTGCTTGTCCTATTCAATTTAACACCAGTTATGTTATTACACTAGCAAAATTGGAGCGGGAATTTAGTAAATAAAACATAAATAATTAGGGTTTCTAGGCTCCAGTATATTTTTCCATGAACATTTGTTGCACATTATTAGTTATTAGTTGTACTTATAGATTTTAAGAGGGTTTGTTTCTAAATTAACTTTGCAAGACCAAAAAACTTGCAGATGAAAAAAACACTACTATTACTCTTTTTAATTCTTTTTTCAGTTTCTTCATTATTTGCCCAAACCACTTTTTATGTGGCAACAGATGGTGATGATTCTAATTCTGGTACTGAGGCTAGTCCTTTTGCAACTTTTAGTAAAGCAGTTTCTGAAATGGCTGCAGGAGATATTTGTGTCATTAAGGGAGGAGTTTATGAAGAAGAACTGATTATAAACAAAAACGGAACAGTAGGTAATTATTTAACCTTTAAGGCAGCGGCTGGAGCGGATGTGGAAATTAGAGCCACTAAAGCTTTAAATGGTTGGCAATTGCATAATGACAATATTTATAAGACCAGTGTTGATATGCAAGTAAAAGATGGTGATAATGGACGATTTAGAGCAGTTTACCATAATGAGAATTATATGGATTTAGCCAGATGGCCAAATAACACCGATAATAATCGTTGGACCGTAGATTGTCATCCTGTTGATGACGGTGATGGTAATCATTTTGTAGTAAGTGGCATTCAAAATATTGATTGGACTGGAGGTTTGGTGTATTATTTTGGTGCGCATTCTGGTGCAAGTTGGACCAGAACAATTACATCAAGTTCTTCAACTAGAATAGATTTTACTGCGGTTGATACCTCAAAGTGGCCTTTTAGCACACATAATCCACAAACCTGGAGGAATTACCCAGGAAATAATCGTGGGCAATTGTTTCTGTTTAATAAATTGGAAGCTCTAGACCATGCAAGGGAATGGTACTATGATAATTCTGCAAAACTTCTGTATTTACAAACAGCTGATGGTACTATACCAGCAGACGGAACGGTAGAGTATGCTACCCGAAAGTTTGCTGCTCAGATTCAGGGAGATTATATTAAGTTAGAAGGTATTAACTTTTTTGGAGGTAGTATAAAGATTCATAATAATGCCGATAATAATGAACTAATAAATTGTAGTGTAATTCATGGTAGTGAGGGGCATGATTCTTTAACAAATACATCTGCTCAAGTAGGTGAAGCAGCTATAGAAGTATTAGGTGATAATACTATTATAAAAGGTTGTACTGTAAATCATAGTTCTGTAAGTGGTATTGTAATTTCAGGTTGGGCTGCCGATGATTGTACACTTGAAGGGAATACAATTAGTAATACAGATTATGTGGGTATACACGCTTCTCCGATAAGAACGAGTGGTGACAATATGAAAATATTAAAAAACACCATTTTTAATACCGGAAGAGATGGTATGTATGTAGCAGGTCAAAATTGTGAAATAGCTTATAATGATGTGTCAGCATCTCAAAAAATAAATAGTGATTCTGGAGTATTTTATACTGTTGGAAATAATAACTTGAAGAATAACGAGATTCATCACAACTGGTTTCATGATGCTACTGCGCCTTCATATTCGCACAATCCAAGTGATCCGGGAAAAGCAGCCGGGATTTATTTAGATAATAATAGCAAAGGTTATACAGTACATCATAATGTAGTTTGGAATGTGTCATGGAGTGGCTATCAAGTAAATTGGAATAATACCCATTTAGATTTTTACCATAATACCATATGGAATGCAGAACGCGCTATGGATGCATGGGTTAATGGCTATGTGCAAGAGAATAATAAGATTTACAATAATTTTTCTAATGTAGGAGATTGGTTTTCTGAAACTGCAAACGATTTTGATATTCAAGATAATCTTATAACGTCAGAATCTCCATTTGAAGATGCTGACAATCAAAATTTCATGCCGAAAGCGGGTAGCTCTGTAATGGATGAGGGGCGCGTTATTTCTGGATTTGAAAAGCCCTATAATGGAAGTGCTCCTGATATTGGAGCTTATGAAGTTGGAGGTACTAGATGGACAGCCGGTGTAAATGCTATTGAAGATACAGGTGAAGGTGATCCATGGTCTATTTTCGATACGCAGTTTACTATCTCAGCTACATCTGAGACCTGTCCAGATAAGAATAATGGGAAAGTAACCATTGTCGCAGATTATCAAGAGAATTATGTGTTTAGTTTTGATGGAACTGATTATGATTTTAGTAATGAAAAAACTCTAGAAAACATTGATCCAGGAACTTATGATTTATGTATTTCATTGAAAGATGGTACCGGTAGTCAATGTTTTGTTGTAGAGGTTCAAGAAGGTGCACATATCACAGGTAAGTCATCTTTATCTAAAAAAACGTATTCATTAAGTATAGAACAGGGAACAGCACCATTTAACGTATCCTTAAACGGGGAGTTTTTATATCAAACATCTTCATCAAATTTGTCGGTAACTGTAAATCAAGGAGATGTGGTTAGCATAAAATCTTCAAAAGATTGCGAAGGTGAAATTATAGAAACTATCGATTTTTATAAAAGTATTGTTGCTTATCCTAATCCTACATCAGGCATTTTCCAATTTGATCTTCCTGTTGATGAAGGAAGGATTTTTATAGAATTGTATAACATACATTCGCAATTAATATCATCTAAATTATATGTTATTAATAATGGAAAAGTAAATCTTAATTTAGAAAATAGTCCTTCAGGTATCTATTTTGCTAAAATTATAAATAGAGAACCTATTTTTGTTAAAGTTATAAAGAATTAGAAGAATGAAACGAATCAGTTTACTTGTTGTACTTGGAATTTTAATGGCTTCATGCTCCAGCGGTGGAGGCGGAGGTGATGATGGACCAATTGATCCACCTGCTGAAAATAAAGCACCATCAGCGGTGAGTTCTTTAACCTATCCAACAAATAATTTGTTATGTACTACAAATGTTTTAGAGTTTAAATGGGCTGCGGCTTCAGACCCGGATGGAGATGCGATTTCTTATGTGCTTGAAATTTCAAAAAAGAATGACTTTTCATCAACAGAAGAATCTATTACTGTTTCAGGAACTTCCAGAACGGTTACTTTAGAAAAAGGAGTTGCTTATTATTGGCGTGTTAAAGTGGTTGATAGTAAAAATGCTAGTAGTGGATATTCTTCAACCTATCAATTTTATACCGAAGGGGAAGGAGAAACCAATCATTTGCCGTTTTCTCCAGAATTGGTTGCGCCTCAAATAGACACAGCTTTAAATACAGCTTCTACTACTTTAGAATGGAATGCCTCTGATGTTGACAATGATGCATTAACATATGACGTGTATTTTGATACGAATACAGACCCAACAACAAAGGTTGGAGATAATCAATCTGATAAAACATTAAGTGTTAATTTAACTGCAGCTACTACCTATTATTGGAAGGTTGTTGTAAAGGATGATAAAGGCGGACAAGCCATCGGACAAGTTTGGAGTTTTTCAACAGACTAGACTTGTAAAAACAAATGAAAACAAAAAAAGCTGGGAAATATTTTCCAGCTTTTTTTGTTTATAAATAGGGAATCAAATCACTATACTTTTTCTCTTGAAACCAAGGGTCATTAGTTTTTTCAAGAAGTTTCGCCAAATGTGAAAGCAATTTTTCTGAAACATCTGGATTATCTTCTAATTTGATTTTATTTTTCTGATAAGGGTCTTCTAAATTATCATAAAAATAGGCATCATCAATAGTTTTAACCTCGTGTTTATCCCATGGTTTTTTACTTTCCTTTACACATAAAGTATACCTCTTAGTTAATACACCACGCGAGTTTCCCAGCATTAATAAAACCGCCTCAGGTTTTTCAATAGTTTCGTTATTTGAGGTTAGTAATGATGAAAAATTAGATCCTTCAATATCTGATGGAATGATGTCGCTAAGACCTGCTAGCCCCATAACGGTTGGTAATACATCCGGCACACTAAATAAAACATTTTCAATTCCGGGTTTGATACCTTTTGGCCAATGTGCAATAAATGGAATGCCTAAAGATTCTGTTTCAAATGCGTTTTTGCCAGTTTTAGAATGGCTTCCCATCATTTCTCCATGGTCTGAACTAAATAGAACAATGGTGTTATCCAATTCTCCCATTTTCTCTAAGTAGTCAATAACTTGCCCAATATATTTATCAGCACTAGTAACATTAGCATAGTAATGACGCGCATAATTAGCGACTTCTAAATCGGCATTTTTTCTAACAACTAACTGCTCATCAATTTCGGGAAATTTATCGATGTCATAATGTTCATGGAGCGTTTCCATATCTGTGTTTTCATCATCCCAAGGGTTGTGAGGTGGATTCATAGACCAAATCATACAAAATGGTTTGTCAGTATCTCTTTGTCCTCTTTCGTTTTTTAAATAATCGATTATTTTTTCAGCTTCATTTTTAGCCGAAAATATTTTTGGTAAATGCAATTCGCCATCTTTTTTACCTTCAATGGCATACGGATCGTTTGAATATATTCTTGGATTAAAATGCTCGTCTTTTAGTGCTTGATAGAAATACTCAATATTGTGTCTTGATTTTCCTGGAGGCACATAAGTGTCATATGCATTCACATGATGACCACCTGGTTCTTCTGTTGAACCAATATAATTTCCGTTTTCATCAAACAAAGGATCGTTTTTTAACCAATGACATTTACCAAAGTAGGAAGTGTTATAACCAGCTTTAAAAAACAAATCTGGAATAGTTTCAATGTCATCTCGTAAACTTTCATTACGTCCAACCTTACAATTATTCCAAATGCCGTTTTGCTCTGGATATCTGCCAGATAGCATCATCCCTCTATAAGGACTACATAAAGGAAAATTGCTGACTGCATTTGTAAAAACTATGCCGTTTTTTGCCAACTTATCCATAGTTGGTGTAACAACCGGATCGCCCATTCCTTGTGCTAGATTCTTGTACGGTGCTTCAGACCAAAAACCGGCACTGTAGCGCCTCAATTGATCAGGGAAAACAATCAGTACATTTGGTTTTTTGTTTTCTGTTTTAACGACTTCTTTTTTGTTTTGACAATTGAAAAAAGAAAGACTAATTATTATTAAAAATAAAATTCTAAACTTCATAATCTTAATCGTTAATATCATCTATCCATTTAGGTAATTTCCCAAGTCTAAGCTTTAGCTGCTCCTCAAATAAAGATTCTGGTTTAACAGGAGTTCCTAAACTTTCAAGAATTTGCACTTCCTTCTCATTAAATGTAGTTCCCGATCCATGAAATCCAACAATTATTGGTGGTACAATTCTCCAGTAATCAGAATCTTTTGCAACAAAATCAAAATTAGTTTCTGGTTTATCAGTTTCCTTGTAATTCCAAAGCACTAAATAGCGACCATGAGTTGGAAGATTAAATTTTGCTCCGCCACCGCGTCCGGTCATAAAGCCACCTTCAACCTTATCAAATAAAGTACATCGTGGTTGTGATGAATGCGATTCAAAACAAGTGTGAGGCGGGTATTTAGATCTCCAAATAACACTTCCAATATTGCTTCCACCTGCAACACCTACAGAGTGATGCATACCGGCCTTATCATTTATTTTAGCCAATAAGATTCCTGTAGAACCTTGGGCGTGTATTGCGCTGTGGCCAATTTTACCATCTATAGTAACATAAAGAGCGGTACTAGCAGCCGATGATGAAAACGTTGCACAATTATTTACATTTTTAAAAGAGCAATCTTTAATCCAAGAATCTACCACATCGGTAATATCTAATATGCTCCAGCCTCCATCATCTTGTGCAGATCTGTGATGTACAAACTCCTTAAGCCAATTTCCTTCGAAGGCTAAGTTTTCAAACCCTACATGGTCTAGGTGTTCAAATGTGGTTAAACTCCAGTTGTGTTTTGCTTGCACATCGTAATGAATTGGCTCCATAAAAGTAACCGTGTTACCGCTAACATTTGCTACTTGATGTCTTTCATTTATTTTAACACCTTCATTTAATATGGATTTCCAAATGGGTTCTGGTTTAAGTGGTTTCAAATCATATTCAATCAAATCTTTACTGTTATTTTGAACTTTTAAAATCACCCAGTCTCCCTTTTTTATTTTTGAAGCATTTTTAACTTCAACTTTAAAGGTTTCTCTTTTAGAGTCTGACACTACTTTGGTAATTATCTTGTCTTTCTTATTACTTGCAACTTTAATAGCAGAAGGGCATGTCCATAATTTATTAGGATCTGCAGGAGGGAAGTCTCTTTGGAAAAACAGAATACTTCCGTTTTCTCCGGAACCTTCTCCTCTAAAAACAATTTTTGAAGATGTTATATTGATGATACTATAATCATCATCCATGGTGTTGATATAATATTTTCCTTTTGGAAAGAAAATGACACCTTCTCCATTTTTTTGGGCAGCTGAAACAGCCTTTTTTATAGCTTCCTTATCAGATTGAGTATCATTTGGGATAGCACCAAAATCTGTAACATTAAATGTTTTGTAATTTACATGCGGAATGGGTTCTTCGCTATATTTATAGCCTACATATGAGAAATCTGGTAAAATGGCAGTTTCTCCTGTTTTTTTGGCTTCAACAAAATCTTCCCAAACTGTTTTAGATTGTTGTGCTGTACAATTAAAAACTAGGAATGATAGTAAACTTAATATCCATATATTTTTCATGACTGTTTATTTTAAGTTTTTATATCTACCTAAAGCTTCTAAGTAATAGTAATCGGCATAATTTAACGGCACATCAATTTCATTTCCATGAGGAATGCTACCAACGCTATGTTTTAAAATAAAATGTTTGTTTTCACCAACTTTGGCGGTGTATTCATCAGAAGCTAATGAAGTCATTATTTTTTCAATTGATTTAGAATAGTCATTCTTAGAATACCCGTTTAATTCCAATAAGGCAGAAACCGTAATTGCAGCAGCTGAGACATCTCTCGGTTCATTCGGAATATTTGCAGCATGATAGTCCCAGTAAGGAATGCCGTCTTCTGGAGTGCCTTCAAAACCTAAAATATACGCTGCTATTTTTTCGGCTTGTTCTAAATAGGTTTTGTCTTTGGTGAATCTATAACAGACCGTATATCCGTATATCCCCCAAGCTTGTCCGCGTGCCCATGAACTGCTATCTGCAAAACCTTGAGCTGTGTATTTGCCTCTTACTGCTCCAGTCTCCGGGTCATAATCTACAACATGTACAGAGCTGTTGTTTTCTCTAAAATGGTTTTTAATGGTAGTGTTGGCATGTGTGATGGCAGCATCTTTATACTTTGAAAGGCCAGTGAATTCACTTACGTTAAAAAGCAATTCTAAATTCATCATATTATCAACAATAACAGGAAATTTCCAACCACGTTCGGCTTGCCAGCCGCTATCAACATCCCAACTTTTAATACATCCGACATTAGGATTAAATCTGGTTAATAGAGAATCGGCTGCTGTAATCATGACATCTTTAAACGCCTCATTTTTTGTTAATCTATAACCATTTCCATAGGAGCAATTAAATATAAATCCGAGATCATGATTTGTTGTTTTGTATTTGTGGTCTTCAAACAATGCTTGAAATTTCTCAGCGGCTGCTTTCCATTTTTCATCTTTGGTTTCTTCATACAAATACCAGAGACTACCTGGAAAGAAGCCTTCGGTCCAATCAAATTTTGGATTGCTCCAGTGCATGTTACCTTCTTTGTCTAAGGTTCTAGGAATTCGGTTTGCTTTTTCAGCATCTAGTAATAATAAAGCTAATTGTTTTTCTGCTTTTTGAATGGGTGTTTCTTTGTCCTGGATCACCTTTTTTTCTTCTTTACAGGAAAATAATATTAAGGCTAAACAGAGCAAAAATGCATAAGTTGTTTTCATGAAGTAGTAGTTTAGTTTTAGTTGTGTTTCGAAGAGTTTCTAATAATTAGTTCAATGTCTAAAATTTTTGATTCGTTACTTGTATTTTTATTTTCTATTTTATTGATTAGTAAATTGGATGCGATAGTCCCCATTTCAAAATCAGGTTGATTTATAGTGGTTAAACTAGGTTCTATTACGGAGGAAATGGGGTCATTGTTGAAACCAACAACCGCAATATCCTTTGGAATATTTACTCCCTGAGTTTTTAAATATTGTATAGCACTAATGGCAGCTGTGTCATTAGAAGAATATATGCCGTCAACGTTACCCATTTCAAGGATTTTTTTGGCATGAGCCACTCCATCATTTTCTGATAGTTTTGATTCTAAACAATAAGCTTCATTAAAATCAATACCATGTTTTTCTAAGGCATCAACATAACCTTGTTTTCTGTTTTTATACAAATCGTTGATTTGTGGTCCGGAAAAATGTACAATATGCCTGCAGCCATTTTGTATTAAATGTTCTGTAGCTTGAAAGCTAGCCTTATAATCATCGATGCTGATGCTAGAGCAATTTTCTAGTTGACAAGGTCTGTCATAAAACACTATAGAACCACCGTGATTTAAATAGGCTTTTAAGTGATCGTAAGACTCGGTTTGCATTGATACCGAGATTAAAATGCCATCTACCCGGTTTGCTAATAAAGTTTCTACCAGCTTTTGTTCTCTTTCAAAGCTTTCGAAAGACTGACAAATTACAACACTGTAACCTGCTTCCTGCGCTGTTTCTTCAATTCCGGAAATGACACTGGAAAAGAAATTACGCGAAATCCTTGGAACAATAACACCAATAGTATTGGTTTTACTAGTACGTAAATTAGATGCTAAAATATTGCGTTGGTACCCTAATTCTGAAGCTTTATCAAGTATTTTTTGTTTTGTTTTAGAAGAAACTCGTGGACTATCATTAAGCGCTCTAGATACAGTAGAACTATCAATGTTTAAAGCTCTTGCAATGTCATGTATGGTAACCTGTTCGTTTTTTTTCATACTTACTTTAAAGTGTTACGTTTTATAAAATCTATCACAATTTTAGGGTTGTCAATATCATAATGATGACCATTAGATTTTTGAATGCCTTCTACACAAGGGTAAATGGTTGCTTTTCCTCCTAATCTGATATAATTGTTAACCAATTTGATGGAGTTTTCTTCAGGAGGAACAACTTCATCTTTTAAACTAATGGTGTGCAAAATAGACACTTTGGCGTTAGCTAGTTGTTCTAAATTATCTAAGGGATTATCTTTATAGTCCTTGGCTTCTTCATCCGATTTAAAACCATATTCTTTTTTTAAAATTTCCCATTCTTTTCTTGAGCCCTTACTAGTACCAAAACCTGCGGGCCAACTTTTAATATCGCAAACCGGTGCATCAACATAAATACAGGCTACTTTTTCTGGATTTTTCTTAGCCCAATTATAAGTAAACAGACCGCCTCTACTATGTCCATGTAAGGCAACTTTCTTTTGAAGTTTATATTTTGAAACAATAAAATCGTAAAATCTATTTCTTATTTTAACAGCTTCAGGACAACCAAACATGTTATCGGTATTTATATATGCCAGATGAAAACCTTTTGCAACCAAAGTACTATCAATTCCAGCATGATATTTAGGAAACCTAGCTTTCCAAATCCATGGATTTCCTTCTAATGCTTTATTTGGAACGATAACTCTAGCTTCTCTGTTTTCAAACTTTAGGTTATGACGTTCAAAGCTTTTCCATGAGGTAGGATTATGTTTTTGCCCGTAGGAAAGGGTAAGGAAACCAATGGTAAAGAAGAGATATAGTTTCATTTGAAAGTTTAGTCGTGGTGCACAAGATAATTCAAAAATAAAATTGCGCTATAACAAATATAAGGAAATATTAAAAAATACAATCGATTGTATTTTTAAAATTATTTAGTATTTTTACCGTGCAAAAAATAAATGTAATTATGATTAAAAATAGCGAAGTGCGTTATGCTGCTTCTCCAAGAGAAGTAAAAAGAATGGATACTCAGGAGCTTAGAGATGAGTTTTTGGTAGAAGAAGTAATGACTGTAAATGAAATAAAATGGGTGTATTCTCATTATGATAGATTCATGGTTGCAGGTGTGGTTCCTAAAAATGATGTTACTTTAGAAACTGTTGATGAATTAAAATCTGAGTACTTTCTAGAGCGCAGAGAAATAGGAATTATAAATATTGGGGGTAAGGGAGCTGTTACTGTTGATGGTACTGTTTATGAATTGGATAATAAGGAGGCGCTTTATATTGGTCAAGGGAACCAAGAAGTTGTTTTTTCTAGTGAGTCTTCAAATAATCCTGCTAAGTTTTATTTGAATTCAACACCAGCACATAAAGCATTCCCAACGAAAAAAATAGGAACTAATGACGTTGAAGTGGTTGAGCTTGGAGCACCAGAAACTGCCAATGCACGTACGTTAAGAAAGTATATTGTAAACAGTGTTGTTGATGTTTGTCAATTACAAATGGGGATGACTTCATTAAAATCTGGAAGTGTATGGAATACTATGCCAGCACACGTTCATGACAGACGTATGGAAGTATATTTTTACATTGAAGTTCCTGAAGGTCAATCGGTATGCCATTTTATGGGGCAAACAGATGAAACTAGACATATCTGGATGCAAAATGAACAAGCTGTTATATCGCCACCATGGTCTATTCACTCTGGTTCAGGAACAAGTAATTATACATTTATTTGGGGAATGGCAGGTGAGAACTTAGACTACTCTGATATGGATACAGCTAATATTCCAGATTTAAGATAAATATTAAAATTTAAAGATATGAAAGTTCTAAGATTATTTTATGTAGTATCATTTTTGTGTATTTTGATTTCTTGTAATCAAAAAAAGGAAAGTGTGAAATTTCAAGTGACGAACTCACTTGAATTAGATAGAACATTTGAAACTATAGAACTTTCAAAATCTTTTTTGAATGTTGAAAATCTTGAAGGTTTGGGAATAAAAGATTCTAAAACCGGCAAAATTTTAACGTCTCAGTTAGTAGATAATGATGGAGATGGCACTAATGATGTTTTACTGTTTCAACCCGATATTTCTGCGAATTCAACAAAAACTTTTGAAGTTGTAGATGCTGTATCTGATAGCGCTGAAGCAATTTGTTACTCACGTTTTGTGCCCGAAAGAACAGATGATTATACTTGGGAAAATAATAGAGTAGCATTTAGAGTTTTTGGTCCGGACGCACAATATAGATTTGAAAATAAACTTGACAAAGCTACTTTGTCTAGTGGAGTAGATGCATGGTTAAAGAAGGTAGAATATCCAATTATTAATAAGTGGTATAAAAACGATTTATCTGGAAAAGCATCATATCATAAAGATCATGGTGAAGGTTTAGATAATTTTCATGTTGGAAGAAGTAGAGGTGTAGGTGGTTTAGCTTTTAAAAAGGATAGTACGTATTACATTTCTAAGAACTTCACCAAGTACAAAACAATTACTACAGGGCCAATAAGAACAAGCTTTTGGATTGAATATGATGTTTGGGGGCCAGAAGGGAACCTTATAAAAGAATCAAGAGTAATTAGCTTAGATTACGGAAATAATCTTTCTAAATTTGAAGTAACTCTTGAGGGAGTTGACAATATTTCCGCAGGATTAACGCTTCATGAAAAAGATGGAGCTATAACTTCTCATAAAGATGAAACGTGGTTAAATTATTGGCAACCACATGCCGATGCTGAATTAGGAACTGCCATTGTATCTACGCCGGTTTATTATAGCGGAAATGAAAAATATGATACTGAAGAGAAAGACCTAAGTAATGCTTTTATGCATTTAAAAGCGGTTAATAATAAGGTGGTTTATTATACAGGTTTTACTTGGTCAAAAAGCAAGCAATTTGAAAATCAATATGCTTGGGAACAATATTTAAGTGCTTTTGCGAAAAAGGCAGCTAATCCTTTGTCCGTGACTTTGGTTAAGAATTAGTTTTATTAGAAGATTCTCTAATAATTAACTCCGTATTTAATGTGATTTTGTTCAAGGAGACCTTTTCGTCTGGATTTTCTATACGATTTAAAAAAGTTTCTGCAGCTAGTTTACCCATAGCTTCACTATGCTGGTTTACCGTTGAAATAGCTGGTGATACAAAAGAAGTAAAAGGTTCATTACTAAAACCAATTAGAGCAATATCTTGAGGAACTTTAATATGGTTTTCCTGAAGCACTTGTAAGGCACCTAAGGCAGCATAATCACCGGAAGCATAAACCGCATCGGGTTTTTCATCAAGTTCAAGAAGTTGTTTCATAATACGCCTGCCATCTTCAAGTCTTAAATTACATTCAATAATAAGTTCGTCTTCTATAGGTAAATTGTACTTTTTTAAAGCATCTCTATAACCAATTTCACGTTCCTTATATATTCTAATATTACTAGAACCTGCAATATGGGCAATACGCTTGCACCCTTGATTTACTAAATGTTCTACAACTTTAAGGCTACTGTTGTAATCGTCAATGCAAATATAGTCTACATTTAAGGCGTTTTCACCTCTATCAAAAAGCACTAATGGTGTGCCTTTTTCTTTTATTTTTTTGTAGTATTTTAAATTTGTGGTTTCATTGGCCATCGAAGCAATTATACCATCAACTTGTGCGCTTAAAAGTGCATCTATACAATCACACTCTTTTTCGTGTGATTCATTAGATTGAGCAATGATGACATTATAGCCTTTTTCGTTTAAAACACCTTCAATATTTTCAACAACTGAAGAAAAGAAATTACTGTTATTTCTAGGTATAATAACTCCAATTAAATTACTTTTTCCTTTCCGCAAGGCGCTGGCCAAATGATTAGGCTGATAATTAAGTTTTTTAGCCATTTTTTTAACATCCTTTTTCGTTTTATCACTAATTCTAGGATGGTCATTTAGGGCTTTTGAAACACCTGATGGTGTTAATCCTAATGCTTCGGCAATATCTTTTATGGTAGTTTTCTTCTTGATTGTAAAATATTTTTATACTTTTGTTCAATCGATTGAACAAAAGTAGGGACTTTTTTCAAAAAAACAAAACCTATTTCAACTGTTTGAATTTAAACTATCTTAATAATAGTAAAGGTTTAGATGGTTTTCTGGTTATGTTTTATAAAGACTTGTTCAATCGTTGGAACAAATTAAAAAGTCATATTATTTAAGATAAACCTTTAAGGTTTTATCTAACCGAATTAATAAAAGAAGGAAAACAGATGAAATACATTGTTTGCGAAAAACCAGGAGAATTTCTTTTACAGGAAAAAGAAGCACCAATTAGAAAAGAAGGAGAAGCTTTATTACAGATTAATAAAGTAGGGATATGTGGAACAGATTTACATGCCTATGCCGGTAATCAAGCATTTTTTACATATCCTAGAATTTTGGGTCATGAGTTGGCTTCCGAAGTTTTAGAAATTGGAGAAAATGAAAGAGGTATTAAAGCTGGCGATAAGGTTGTGGTGATGCCATATGTAAGTTGTGGAGAGTGTATTGCTTGTAGGAATGGGAAAACTAACTGTTGTACTAATATTACAGTTTTAGGTGTTCATGGTGATGGCGGTATGCAAGAACAAATTACGGTGCCAGCAGATATTTTATTACCTGCTAATAATTTAAGTAATGATGAAATGGCTATTGTTGAGCCCTTGGCAATCGGAGCTCATTCCATTAGAAGAGCAGATATTAAACCGGGAGAAATTGTTGCAGTTGTGGGCTGTGGGCCTATCGGGATTGGTATCATGAAACTGGCTCAAATTGCCGGTGCAAAGGTAATTGCCATTGATATGAATGAGCAACGTTTAGAATATGCTAAAGAAAAAATAGGTGTAGACTATATTGTGAAGGCGGGTGAGAATGCGGTTAATGAAGTGTCTGAAATCACTAATGGAGATTTATGTACAGCGGTATTTGATGCTTCAGGTAATAAATATGCTTTAGAATCTTGCCCTGATTATATGTCTCATGGTGGGCGCTTTGTGTTGGTTGGTTTATCAAAAGGTGAATTATCGTATACGCATCCAAAAGTACACGCTAAAGAAATGACTTTAATGTGTAGTAGAAATGCAACTACTGAAGATTTTGAGCATGTAATTAGCGTTTTAAATCAATTCCCAACAGAGTCTTTTATTACGCACAATGTGCCATTTACAGAAATGATTGAGAATTTTGATAGCTGGTTAAAGCCAGAAACAGGTGTTATGAAAGCAACTGTAAATTTTAATTAAAAAAGAGAAATGTCAGAGAGTTACGTTCAAATAGACCCTAGAGACAATGTTGTTGTGGCTATCACACCTTTGAAGAAAGGTTTGACCACATCGGTTGCAGGAAAAGAAGTTGTTTTAAAAGAAGACATTAAACAAAAACATAAATTTACTTTAAACGACTTTAGTGTTGGAGATCAAATTTATATGTACGGTGTGTTAATTGGTAAAGCCACAGAACCTATTCAAGAAGGTTGTGCAATAACAATTGATAACGTAAAACATGCTTCGGCTGAGTTTCAAGACACTAAAGAAGCGTATCACTGGTCTGCTCCAGATGTTTCAAATTTTGAAGACAGAACATTTAAAGGTTTTCATAGAAAAGATGGGAAAGTTGGAACCGCTAATTATTGGTTGGTGATTCCGTTAACCTTTTGTGAAAACAGGAATGTGGATGTTTTAGAAGGTGCGCTTTCTGAAAAGTTAGGTTATGAAACTAAAAAGGATTTTGCTGTAAATACAGATGCTTTAATTGAGCAATATAAATCAGGTGCTTCAAACGAAGCTATTTTAAATACACCTATTATCACAACCAAAGAGGAAATGACCAAAAACAGAGTTTTTCCAAATGTTGATGGTATTAAGTTTTTAAAACATGATGGTGGTTGTGGAGGCACTAGAGAAGATGCTATTGTGTTGTGTAATTTATTAGCGGGGTATATTTCTAATCCTAATGTTGCTGGAGCAACAATATTTAGTTTAGGTTGCCAGAACGCACAAATAAGCATGTTGCAGGAGTCAATTAATGCTATTGACCTTGAAAATACAAAGCCAGTTCATTTCTTAGAACAGCAAAAAAGTTCTAGTGAAAGACAACTTATAGAAGAAGCAGTAAAGCATACTTTTATAGGTTTAGCTGAAGCCAATAAATTAGAACGTAAACCGGCACATTTAAATAAGTTAGTACTTGGTTTAGAGTGTGGTGGTTCAGATGGATTCTCCGGGATTTCAGCAAACCCAGCTTTAGGGTATGCGTCAGATTTATTAGTTGGTCTAGGAGGTTCTCCGGTATTGGCAGAATTTCCAGAATTGAATGGCGTGGAGCAGGAATTAATCAATAGATGTGAAACCGAGGAAGATGCCAAAAAATTCTCTGGATTAATGCGAGCTTATTCTGCTGCTGCAGTAGCGGTTGGGTCTGGGTTTGAAAATAATCCTTCACCAGGAAATATTAAGGATGGTTTAATTACAGATGCTATGAAATCTGCAGGTGCTGCTAAAAAAGGAGGAACATCTCCGGTGGTAAAAGTTTTAGATTATACAGAGCAAGTAACCGAACCAGGTTTAAATTTATTATGTACACCAGGAAATGATGTAGAGTCAACTACAGGTTTGGTAGGTTCAGGTTGTAATGTTGTTGTGTTCACAACAGGATTAGGAACACCAACCGGAAATCCTGTGGCACCAGTTTTAAAAATGTCTAGTAACACCAATTTATATGAGCGCATGAATGATATAATTGATATCAATGCGGGAACAGTAATTACTGGTGAAGACTCCATAGAATCTATGGGAGAAAAAATATTAGATCACATTATAAAAGTAGCAAGTGGCGAAGTGCCTTCTAAGGCAGTACTTCACGGAAATAACGATTTTATTCCTTGGAAAAGAGGAGTTTCATTATAAAAAATAAAAGAAAAGAATGGATTCATTAAATAGAAATACAGCATCTGTAAATACATATACTGAGAGAATAGTTCAATTTGGAGAAGGAAACTTTTTAAGAGCTTTTGCCAATTGGATGATTCATGAAATGAACAAAAATGCTGAATTTGATGCTGGTGTAGTTGCTGTCCAACCTATTGACCAAGGATTAATAAAGATGTTGAACGATCAAGATGGTTTGTACACACTTTATCTTAACGGAATTAAAAATGGCGAGGCCATTAGTGAACATGAAATCATCGATTGTATTCAAAGAGGAATCAATCCTTATGAAAATCCTTCAGACTATTTAGCAATTGGTGAAAACCCAGATCTTCGTTTTGTGATTTCAAATACTACGGAAGCTGGCATAGCTTATAATGCTGATGATAAATTAGAAGATGCGCCACAATCAAGTTTCCCTGGGAAATTAACAGCACTTTTATACAAGCGTTTTCAAACCTTTGGAGGTGCTTCAGATAAAGGAATGATTGTTATTCCTTGTGAGCTAATTGATAGAAATGGAGATAACCTTAAAAGAATCATTCTTCAATATGCAGCTGATTGGAATTTAGGTGATGAATTTGTAGAGTGGATTGAGCAAGACAATATCTTCTGTAACACTTTAGTAGATAGAATTGTTCCGGGTTACCCAAGAGATAAAATGGATAGGATTACTAAGGAACTAGGCTATAAAGATAACTTAGTTGTTGAAGGAGAGCAGTTTCATTTATGGGTGATTGAAGGACCAGAAGCGGTGAAAGAAGAAATTCCTGCTGAAACTTGTGGATTGAATATTGTATTTACTGATAATATGGAGCCTTACAGAACCCGTAAGGTTAGAATTTTGAATGGTGCACATACATCATTAGTTCCTGTTGGATATTTATACGGCATTGATAAAGTACGTGAGTCTCTAGAAGATAAGGTTGTTGGCGGATTCTTAAAAGATGCCATTTTTGAGGAGATTTGTCCAACCTTAGACTTGCCAGATGATGAGCTAAAACAGTTTTCAAATGATGTTTTAGATAGGTTTAGAAATCCATATTTAGAGCATGCTTTAATTAGTATTTCATTGAATTCAACTTCAAAATATAAAACAAGAGTATTGCCTTCAGTTTTAGAATATATCAAAAGAAAAGGAGAATTGCCACAACGTTTATTATTCTCATTAGCAGCATTGATTGCTTTTTATAGAGGTGAAAGAAACGGAGAAGAAATTCCTTTAAAAGATGATCAGTCTGCTTTAGATTTCTTTAAAACGCAATGGGCAACCGGAAATATTTCTTCTGTTGCAAAAGCAACATTAGAAAACACTGATTTCTGGGGTACTGACTTAACTCAATATGATGGCCTTTTGGAGGTTGTAACCAAAAACTTGGAAAATATAGTCAATAACGGTATGCAAGTAGCATTGAAATCTTAATTCGTTTATATTAAATGAATAAGGAATCAATTAAATCATAAAACATGAAAACTTCAATTTTAAAACTATCAGCTTACTTATTGCTAATTACAACTTTTAGTTGTATTCAAAATGCAAATAAAGAAACTGCTGAAGTCGTCAAGGTTGAAGCGCCAAAATTTACCGAAGATTGGGAATCTTTAGGTAAGCACAATGAATCTCCAGAATGGTTTAAGGATGCAAAATTGGGAATATATTTCCATTGGGGATTATATTCTGTACCAGCTTTTGGAAATGAGTGGTACCCGCGCTGGATGCATTTTGAGGATAATAAATTTTATAAGCATCATGTTGAAAATTATGGGCACCCTTCAGAGTTTGGCTACCATGATTTTGCGCCTATGTTTAAAGCTGAAAAATTTGATCCGGATGCATGGGCAAAACTATTTAAGGATGCCGGAGCTCAGTTTGCGGGACCTGTGGCAGAACACCATGATGGATATGCCATGTGGGATAGTGAAATTACGCCTTGGAATACCATGGATACGGGGCCAAAACGAGATATTACTGGCGATTTGGAAAAGGCTATTAAAGGTAATGGGCTGAAATTTATTACCGCCTTTCACCATGCTAAAAATTTACAGCGTGCCACAGAATTAGGGCAAGATGTTAGAATAAGTCATTTTCCGAATTTTGAAGGCATGCCGCCAACATCTGATGATCCAAAGCTTCAATTAATGTATGGAAACATGGAGCATGAAAAATGGTATAAAGATGTTTGGTTAGGAAAAATGAAAGAGGTGATTGATAATTATCACCCTGATATTATTTGGTTTGATTACGTTTTAGGAGATATCCCAGAAGTGTACAGAAAAGAATTTGCTGCATATTATTTAAATGAGGCAGCAAAAAAAGATCAAGAAGCGGTGATTGTTAGAAAGCAACATGATATGCCTCTCAACATGAGTGTTGAAGATTTAGAACAATCTAGAAAGAATAAAATAGGCACTAAAACATGGATGACAGATGCTACGATAAGTAATGGTAGCTGGTGTTATACTAAAGATTTAGGGGTGAAAGAATCGGCCGATGTTTTACACATGCTAATAGATATAGTTAGTAAAAATGGCGTGCTATTACTAAATGTTTCACCAAAGGCAGATGGTACAATTCCTGAAAATCAAACAGCAAGTTTGTTGGAAATGGGTCAATGGCTTAAAAGCTACGGAGAAGCCATTTACGGTACAGAGGCGTGGTATACATTTGGAGAAGGACCTACAAAAGAACCAGATGGACATTATAAAAATCATCAGGCATTTCATAAATTAAAATATTCAAATAAAGATATTAGGTATACCACCAAAGACTATAATATTTATGCCATTGTTATGGGTGAAGTGGAAGCAAATAAAGAATTGTTATTAGAATCTTTTGCAAAAGAAAATGTATTAGATATGACATCAATTGAGAAGGTTGAGTTTATGGGTAGTGGTGAAGCCATCGAATGGTCACTTTCCGAAGAAAAAGGACTTTCAATTAAAGCTCCTTCTAAGCCTGTAGAAGAAATGGCAACAGTTATTAAAATTACAATTTCACAATAGATAAATGATAATAGATTCGCATCAGCATTTCTGGAATTACGAACCCAAAAAGCATGAATGGATAGATGATTCAATGAAAGTGATTCGTCGTGACTTTTTACCAGAAGAATTACAAAAATTATATAAGGAAAATAGTATTGATGGTTGTGTAGCGGTACAAGCGGATCAAACTTTAAGAGAAACAAACTTCTTAATTCAACTTTCTGAAGATTATGATTTCATAAAAGGTATTGTTGGATGGGTAGATTTAAGAAGTAATGCGGTTGAACAAGACTTGGAAAGATATACACATTTTAAAAGTGTAAAAGGCTTTAGACATGTTGTTCAAGGTGAGCCAGACCCTAATTTTGTGCTAAGACCAGATTTCACAAAGGGAATTTTTGCTTTACACAAATACAATTTCACATACGATATTTTGGTTTTTCCACATCAATTAGGCTCAGTTTTAGAATTGGTGAGTCTTTTTGGTAATCAAAAATTTGTAATTGATCACATTGCTAAACCTTATATAAAAGATGGTTTTTTTGATGGTTGGGCACTCTTAATGAAAGAGATTGCTAAACACGAAAATGTGTATTGCAAGATGTCGGGAATGATAACTGAGGCGGACTTTAATACTTGGGCACCTGAACAGATTCATCCTTATATGGATGTGGTTTTGGAAGCTTTTGGGCCAGAAAGAGTGATGTTTGGTTCAGATTGGCCAGTATGTTTGGTTGCTGGAAATTATGGGCAAGTTAAAGGATTGGTAACAGATTTCATTTCAAAACTTTCTCCGGATGAACAAGCTGTCATTATGGGAAAGAACGCTGTTGATTTTTACAATTTAAAATAATTAATAAAATATAAATAATGGATTTAGGACTTAAAGGAAAGGTTGTTGTAGTAACTGGTTCAGCAGGAATTAAAGGGAGTATAGGTGAAACTATAGTGCAACGTTTAGCTGATGAAGGAGCAATTCCTGTCATTGTAGATAGAAATGTGAGAGGCTCTGGATATGCTGATGAGTTACAAAGCAAAGGTGTTGATTCAATTTTTATTCAAACAGATTTATCGGATTATAAGCAGGTTGAAGCTGCTGCGAAAGTAATTGAAGAAAAGTATGGTAGAGTAGATGCTTTAATTAATAATGTTGGTGTAAATGACGGTGCAGGATTGGATGCTTCTATGGATGACTTTATGTATTCTTTAAAGTTGAATATGGTAAGCTTTTTTGCGATGACCAAATTTTGCTTACCAATGATTAAAAAAGTAAAAGGAAATATTTTAAATATTGGTTCTAAAGTGGCTCTAACTGGTCAAGGAGGAACGTCTGGTTATGCAGCTTCTAAAGGCGGTGTTTTAGGATTGACAAGAGAATGGGCAGTAGATTTAATAAAGGATGGGATTCGTTCCAACGCCATCATTATAGCAGAAAGTTGGACACCTGCCTATGACAATTGGATTAAAACTCTAGAAGATGGTGAAGAAAAGTTAAAGTCTATTGTTAAAAAGATTCCTTTAGAGAACAGAATGACAACACCTGTGGAAATTGCAGATCAATGTTTGTTTGCTATTTCAGAGAAGTCTTCTCATACAACAGGTCAATTCATAACTGTTGATGGTGGCTATGTGCATTTAGATAGATCTTTATTAACTGAATAAAACATTTGTTGTCTAATAAAAGACAAAGAAGCCGAAGAAACTCTTTTGGCTTTTTTATTTTGCAGTACTAACTAATACCAATTTAAAAAGATTATGAATAAGCTAAAAAATATTCCAGTTGTAAGGAAGGAATTGTTGTTTCCTTTTATAATAATTACATCACTATTTGCATTATGGGGAATTGCAAATGATTTAACAAACCCAATGGTTTCTGCCTTTAAAAAGGTTATGCCAGAATTGTCAAATGTTCAGGCTTCATTGGTACAGTTTGCATTTTATTTCGGATACTTTTTTATGGCTTTACCAGCGGCTCTTTTCATTAGAAAGTATAGTTATAAATCTGGTATTATCTTAGGGTTGAGTTTATATGCTATTGGAGCTTTTTTGTTTTATCCGGCAGCTGCAAATGAACAATTTAATTATTTCTTGATTTCCCTATGGGTTATTACTTGTGGTTTAGCGTTTTTAGAAACAACCTCAAATCCACTAATTTTGATAATGGGAGATAAGGAAACGGCAACGCAACGATTAAATTTAGCCCAAGCCTTTAACCCAATAGGGTCGTTAACAGGAATGATAATTGCCCAAGTATTTGTTATAGGAGCTTTAAGGTCAGATGATTATACAACTGAGGCATATGCAGCATTAACTTCGGAAGAATTAGCTGTTATTAGAGAAAATGATTTAGGAGTTATCAGTGTGCCTTACATTGCTTTAGGAGTATTAGTTTTAATAATTATGGCTATTATAATTGCTACTAAAATGCCTAAGACGGCAGATGAAGATAAGATGACTTTATCTGAATCTTTCAGTAAATTAAAAGCTAATAAAAATTATTTACAAGGGGTATTAAGTCAAGCGTTTTACGTAGGTGCTCAAATTATGTGTTGGACATATATCTTCCAGTATGTAGATAACTTAAATGAAACCAATGGAACGGACTATACAGCTACTTATTTCAATATAGCTGCTATGATTTCATTCTTAACAGGACGTTGGATTGGTACGGCTTTGATGAAAAAAGTAAACCCATCAAGACTTTTAATGTTGTTTGGAATAGGCGGTGTTGTAATGTGTGTTGGTGCTATTTTCCTTCCAGGAATGGTAGGTCTACTTTCGTTAGTTGGAATTTCCGTGTTTATGTCGATTATGTTCCCAACTATTTATGGTATTGCTCTTAAAGATATGGGAGATGAAGCTAAAATTGGTTCTGCAGGTTTAGTAATGGCAATTGTTGGAGGAGCTTTAATGCCGGTTGCTCAAGGAGCAATATTAGATTGGGGAGGTGATGGCTTTTCAGATGTTCAAGTTTTAGGTTTTATTCCAGAAGTTAATTTTTCATTCATTTTACCATTAATATGTTTAGCGGTGGTAGCTTTTTATGGCTATAGCAGTTTTAAAAGAAATTTAAAAAGTCAAAGTTAATGAGCACAAAAAGATATTGTTATTCTTGCGATTTAAAAGATAACCCAAAGTTAATTGCAGAATATAAAGAATACCATGCAGCAGGTAATGCGTGGCCAGAAATCACAAAAAGTATTAAGGATGCCGGTATTGTTGATATGCAGATTTACTTAACAGGAAATCGAATGTTTATGATTATGGAAGTTGATGAAACTTTTGATCCGGTGAAAAAGGCCGAAATGGATGCTAATAATCCTAAGGTTCAGGAATGGGAAAATTTAATGTGGAATTACCAACAAGAACTTCCTTGGGCTAAAGATGGTGAAAAGTGGATTGAGTTAGAGAAAGTATTTCAATTGTAATAATTATTTAAGTTAGTCAAAAACAAAAAAGCAGCCAATAAAGCTGCTTTTTTTACTAACTAACATAATATAATTAAACAAACTAATAATATTCACTCATTATTCTAGCCCAAATGTTATTATTGTACTCATTAAGCGCTAGTTTAAACAGCTTATCTGCTTCTGTTTTGTTTCCTAGACCTTTATTGCCTAAAGCTTCTAGATAATAAGAACGAGAATAAGCTTTGTTGTTTGTGGCAGAAGCTTCTTCAACTGCAACTAAAGTATTATCCAAACCATTTTCTCGGTACGCTTGGGCTTTTTCAATTAGATCGTTAAAAATTTCTTTTGCTTTGTCAGGTTCACCTAGCTTTTTATAAGACTCTGCCTGAAAATAAAATAAGTCATACATGCGCCAGGTGTTTATAGATTGGGTGCTTTGTTGGTAACTTGTTTTTGCCTTTTTTGAATTCTTCATTTGTGAATATACTTCACCTTTAAAATAATGAATCATAGCGTTCTTCTCATCATGTGTTGGTTTCCCTACTTCCAAGTTTTCAGGGTACAACATTGCTGCATCTAAATATGCAATAGATTCCTTATATTTCTTTGTGTCAGCTAACTGAAGTGCTTTTAAAATATTGGCATCAACATAACTCCAATACGTTTCCCTGCCACCTTCCCAAGTTCTAAAACGATGACTCTTTAAAAAGTTAAGAGATTTGTCATATTCACCATCTAAATTGTATAAATCAACTAACATTTTAGGTGCCTGAACATCTTTTTTAACAACTTCAATATTCCTTTCAAGAATTGCTAGACACTTTTTATAATCGGTTTTAGAAACTTCAAAATATTTTGATAATTCAGAATACCAAAGAGGGATAGAATTGTCAAGAGAAATAGCTTTACTTATATAATCAATAGCTTTTTCTATGTCTTTATTATGGTAATAGGAACTAAAAGCTAAGTTTCTATATACCATGGCTAAACTGCTGTTTAACTCACTAGCTTTTTTCCAAGCGGCAATAGCCTCGTCTTTTCTATTGTCATAAAGTAAATTTCCTAAAAGATAAAAAGCTGATGCATTTTCTGGATCGTTTTTAATAGCGTTATTAAAAACGCTTTCTGTTTCTTGACGATAAGGGAAACAGTAATCTAATGAAAGTCCTTTGGCGAGTTTTAAGTAGTGTTTAGTTTTAGTTGAATTTTCAACTTGGTCATAAAACCAAGCTAAATAGTAATACACCAAAGGACTATTTGGTTTATCAAAAGATGATAATAATTTAATTCCGTCATTATATAAGCCAGCATTCATGTAATTGGTGGCCACTTCTAGATAATTATTGTCTAAATCTTGCATGTTTTTATGCCACTCATTAAAAGAGGCATTTCCTTCTAATAACCCTTTTTCATAAAGCGCTGAAAAATTTAATGGGTCATAAGAGATTAAGTTGTCTATCAAATTCAAAGCTTTCTCAGAATCTCCTGATTGTCTCAATAATGCACTGTAAAGGACATTAATTCTGCCATCTTTATTATTTGTGGAGTAAGCATCTTGAATATATTCTAAAGCCTTAGAGTAATTTCCATTAGTGCTTTCTATTTGAGCCAATTGAAAATTACTGGCAGAGAACCATTGGTAATACCAAGTGGCTCGTGCAAAATTAGCGTAAGCTTCTTCAATTTGTCCTAGAGCTCTGTGAGCAAGACCTTTATAATAATAAATCTCTCCTTCTTTTGGTTGGTAGTATTTAATGTTTAGTTTGTCTGAGGCAGTTTGCAAGTATGCTAAGGCATCCTTAAATCTCATTTGGTTTACTCTCCGCTTACCTAATGCAATATTGCTGCGGTAATCTGTTGGAGATTTTTTTAGGGCTGCTAAGTAATAATCATCAGGGTTTTTTCCAGGGCGATTAAATTGTTCTACAAATCTACCTGCTAGGTATAAATCTTCTACACTTTCAATTTCTTCTGGCTTTTTAACAGGCTTTTGAGTTTCTGGTAATTCAGGTTTCTTAGGCTTATAAGGCGTGTATGAAACCAATTCATTACCCTTACCATCCGTTAATTGAATATTCAATTTATATTCATCTAAAGCTTCCTGAGATTTATAAGTACTAGTATATGGTTTAGCTGGATTAATACCAATACTTCCTTCGGCAATAATCTTTGAATCATACTTTAAGATATATTTTGCGTCATCGTAGTTTTGGGTAGTATTAAAACCATAGAAAACGGTTTTTGGATTATTCATATGAAGTGCAACTGAAGCATTAACCGTTGAGTTTTTTACCACCTCTAAATCTCTAATAGGATACCAATAATTTTTAGCATTTTTAACAGAGTGAGGTAAACTCCAACTATAATCAGGTTGATTATTTGAGAATGTTCCTGTCATTAATTCTACATATGCTTTTCCATCGTCAGTCAATTTTCTTCTTGCATTCTGACCTTGTAGGCCTGGGCCAAATTGCCATAATTTAGAAGCATTATTTCTGTGTGGGTCACCAACATGGACAGTTCCAGCTTTTACACCGTAATCATATCCACCTATAAAACCTTCTTTGGCATCCCACATGAAGAATGAAACTGGGTTGGGGTGATTTTTCCACCAGGTTAAATCTACGCCTTCTTTATAACTTGTTCTTCCGTAGCTTTCAGTTTCATTGGAAATTGGCCATTGAACAAAACTTCGGTTATTATGAAAAACACCTATTTCTTGACTCGGAGGCCAAAAGGTTCTAAAATCTTCATTGGCTGTAATGGCAACATTAGCCCAAAACAAAAAAGCTTTGGTTTTTGTGCTGGTATTATTAAGTCTGTAGTCAACTTCAATATATGATTTTCCTGGATGTAAAGTCATACCAACAATACCTCTGGCACGAATAGTTTTTTCAGTTTCACCAATCCAGATAGTGGCGCTGCCATCATCGTTTTTTACAAGTCGGTAATCACTTGGGAGCATAGTAGTAGTTCTATGATGATGTGGGAAACACCATTCAATACCACCAGAAACCCATGCACCTAGTGTTCCAATTAAATCAGGCTTTATAACACTGTTTGTATGAAATAATTCATGACCATTAGTTTTATCAATTGCCGAAAACAAACGTCCTCCAAATGCTGGTAATACTTTTACTATTATATACTCATTTTCAAGATAGACCATATTATAGGTCATATCCATCAAATCTCTTCCTAAATCTGTTTGAGCGGGGTAAGGGTATACACGCCCTTGAGCACCTTGAACACTTCTCCCTGTATAGAACATTGGGCTTTTTAAATCCTCACCTTTTTTATAGGTAGGAATTACTTCGGTGCCTTCATAAATCTTAACTTGTGCATTACTAGTAATATTATTAAGGTAAATAGTACAGGTTATAAAGATTATAAATAAAGTCTTGTTAAACAGTTTCATGATTCTTAGTTTAATTAGTTTGGTTGAAGTACTTCCTTTAAAGATAATAAAGTCCTTTAAATTTATCTTGGATTTTATAATTAATGCCTTAAATTGCTGTGCAAAGTTTGTTCAAAGTTTGCATATTATAAATGATTGAGCAGGAATACCTTAAATATTGTCTTGAAAAGATAGAGCAAGAATTAAATTGGAAACCTTCCACAGACTGGAAGGAGTCTGACTTTATTAGACTATCAAGAATCATTTCTGAAAAGTCTAGTATTTCTATAAGTCCACATACTCTTAAGCGTCTTTTTGGAAAAATCAAATACAAGAAATATTACAACCCACAGCAGGCCACAAAAGATGCTTTAGCTAAATTTTTAGACTATTCTGATTGGAGAGATTTTGTGAAAGTTCTGAAGCAGAACAATGATGTAAGTTCTAAAGAAGTTTCAAAAGAATCAAAAATAAATAAAGGATTTTTATTTGGGTTAGTTCTGGTGTTAATGGGGAGCATAATAGCATGGTATTTTTATAGTAAGCCCAAAGCTTACCTTTTAGAAAATAAAAAAGATGTGGTTTTTGAATTTGCCATGATTGATTCTGTTGGAGTGGTACCTTATACGGTATCGGTGAATTATAATCTTTCAAAAGTAGTATCAGATAGTACATTTATTGATTTTGGGTTTAATCATCCAGTGAGAGGACGACAGTCTGTATTAGCTGATAAAAGTAAGTTTGTACGAAATTTCACCTATCAAATTCCTGGGCAGTATACTATAAGTTTAGTGAATGATGAAAAGGCACTTTCTTCTAGCAAGGTATTAGCAATGTCTGATGATTGGGATAGTTATTTTAATCCTGAAACCGCTACAGGAAATTATTGGATTGATAATAAAATTGAAAAAGATACATCTACAAATAATCTTTATTATCCACCAAAATATTTAGATTCTGTGGGGTTTGAAACGAATCAGGTATACTATGTAACACATCGGTTATTTAAGGAGTTCGATATTGATGGTGACAACTTTGAGTTAACTACAAGATTTAAAAATTCCGAAGAATTAGGTGGTATAACTTGTTATGATTTTATTTTAAGGATTATTTGTGAAAATGAAATTAATAATATAAAGCTTATGGAAAACGGTTGTTCACAGTTTTCTGGTATGAAGATGGGAGAGACCGTTTTAAGTGGAGATAATGAAGATCTGTCTTCCTTTAAATTTGATTTAGGCTCTTGGAATGATTTAAAGATTTCGGTAGATGAAAAATCATCAAATATTTATATTAATAATATTAAAATTCATGAAGGTTTATATAAGCAATCTAACGGTAAAATTGTAGGATTGGAAGTTATTCTTAAGGGGGCTGGAATGTTAGATTTGATAAATATTAAAGATTTAAATAGTCAAAAAACCTATACGAATGATTTTTAATTCAAAGTAAAGCATAAAAAAAAGCAGCCAATTGGCTGCTTTCTTGTTTTATGAGTTTAGGTAATTAATGACCACCAACCTCTTTAAGTTTATTTGAAGCAGCGTTAGCGGCGTCTTCAACTGCTTCAGTAGCAGCGTCAGTAGCTTCTTTAACAGCACCTTCAGCAGCCTCAGTAGCTTGTTCAACTACTCCTTCAGCAGCTTCAGTTGCATTTTCAACAGCACCTTCAACAGCTTCCTCAACAGTTGCTGCAGCTTCTTCAGCAGCTTCGCCTGCTTCCTCTACAGCTTGTTCAACAGCGTCTTTAGCTTCCTCAGTTTTTTTGGTATCTCTACAAGAAGTAAAAGATAAACTTAATGCTAATAAAACAACAGTGCTTAAAATTAATTTTTTCATGGTTTTTGTTTTAGTGTTAATTAATAAGTTTAAATATTTTGCTATTTGGCAAAATCCAAATTATATACGTAAATAATTAAGGATTTGGATGACGGCACCTCTATTATCTTGAACGTATTTCAGATTTTTAGACCCACTTTCTCGACGAAAGTCACTTTCATTTATTAATTTTTTGAGAATTATAGTAAAATCTTCCTTATTTGAAATGGAAAACATACCTCTTAAATCTATCATAGCTCGTGCTTCAGGGAACTTATTATGGTTATTTCCTATTATAATAGGTATGCCAAAGGTTGCAGGTTCCAATGTATTGTGTAACCCAGTATTTCCAACTGCTCCACCTACATAAGCTATGTCTGCATAATTATAAATTTTAGAAAGTATACCAATAGTATCAACAATAAAAACTTGAGCTTTTTTTAGATCCCTGTTTTCTTTTTCAGAAAATAGAACTGTTTCAACCTTCAAAGCATCTTTTAAGTTTTTAATTTGATTGGGTTTAATATTATGCGGGGCAATAATGAATTTAACATCTTTTGAAACTACCGAATTAATAAAATCTATTAACAATTCTTCTCCTTCAGGCCATGTGCTACCTGCAACAATACATAATTTATTATCCTTGAAATCAGCAATAAAATCGAGAGTGTTATCTTGTTGTAATTGACTAAATACTCTATCAAAACGAGTGTCTCCGGAAATGGTAACGCTGTTGTAATTAATAGTGCTTAATAAAGTTTTAGAAGTTTCATTTTGCGTAAAAATATGCTCAAATGAAAACAAAGCCTCCTTTAATTGTTTGCCATAGAACTTGAAATAGGATTGATTGTCTCTAAAACTTGCAGAAATTAAAATAGCTCTAAGGCTTCTTCGTTTTAATTCTTTTAAAAAATTAGGCCAAATATCATATTTAACAAAAACGGTAAGTTCAGGATTTACTATATCTAAAAAATGTTTGGCATTACTTTTTGTGTCTATGGGAAGGTAGATGATAATATCAGCAATGGGAGTATTCTTTCGTATTTCATAACCAGAGGGCGAAAAAAAGCTGAGAACAATTTTATGATCTTGGTAGTGTTCCCTTATTTCTTTAAAAACGGGAAGTCCTTGTTCATATTCACCTAATGAGGCACAATGAAACCAAATGGTTTTATCCGTAGTGCTTAATTTTGATTTTAAAACATGAAATGTTTCAGATCTTCCTTTAACCCCTAAATCAATTTTATTATTAAAAGGAGCTAAACATTTTAAACCAAATTGCGTTAAATTAATGCCGATGTTATAAAGAAAACTCAATATTGTTTGTTTGTTGCTAAAATACATTTCTTTAAAAGAAATTCATTGGTTTACCTATACGATTTTTTGTAATTTCGTGGACTTAAAACTCCTTTAATAGGTACTAAGGTTACCACTTTAATGAGAGTCATAATATTTTCAGATGAAGAAAATTCAAATGGTTGACCTTAAAGGTCAGTATAACGCAATAAAGGACGTTGTAAACCCTTCTATTCAAGAGGTAATTGAAACCACATCATTTATTAATGGGCCTAAGGTTCATGAGTTTCAAAAAAAATTAGAAAACTATCTTGGTGTAAAGCATGTTATTCCATGTGCTAATGGTACAGATGCCTTACAAATAGCAATGATGGGTTTGGATTTAAAACCAGGTGATGAGGTTATTACGGCCGACTTTACTTTTGCAGCAACTGTAGAAGTAATAGCTCTACTAAACTTAACCCCGGTTTTGGTTGATGTTAATGCAGATGATTTCAATATTAATATTGATGCCATTAAAAAGGCAATTACACCAAAAACAAAGGCAATTGTACCCGTTCATTTATTTGGTCAGTGTGCAAATATGGAAGCTATAATGGATATAGCTAAAGAGCATAATTTGTTTGTGATAGAGGATAACGCTCAAGCTATTGGTGCTAATTATACCTATTCTGATGGATCTAAAGTAAAAGTTGGTACTATTGGAGATGTGGGAGCAACATCATTTTTTCCATCAAAAAACTTAGGTTGTTATGGAGACGGTGGTGCCATTTTTACTAATAATGATGAGTTGGCGCACACTATTAGAGGTATGGTAAATCATGGTATGTATGTTCGATACCACCATGATGTAGTAGGGGTTAATTCACGTTTAGACAGCATTCAGGCTGCTGTTTTAGATGCTAAATTACCATTTCTTGATTCTTATAATGATAGAAGAAGAGAAGCAGCAAATAAATATGATAAAGCTTTTGAAGGGGTTCCAAATATTGAAACGCCATATAGATACGGAACAGATGATAATCATGTGTTTCACCAATATACTTTGAAAATAAGTGGAGGTGATAGGGATGCCCTGGCACAACATTTAAATGAAAATGGAATTCCATGTGGAGTTTATTATCCAATTCCTCTACATAAGCAAAAGGCCTATTTAGATGATAGGTATAATGAGTCTGATTTTGAGGTTACCAATCAATTGGTGAAAGAGGTTATATCTTTGCCTATGCATACGGAATTAGATGACGAACAAATAGAGTGTATTACATCAACAATAATAAAATTTGTAAATGGATAAAATATTAGTAACTGGAGGATTAGGGTTTATTGGCTCTCATACTGTTGTTGAATTACAAGAAGCGGGCTATAATGTTGTTATTATTGACGACTTATCTAATTCTTCTGAAAAAGTTTTAGGTGGAATTACTGCGATAACTGGAAAAAAACCAATTTTTGAAAAGATTGATTTAAAGGAAAAGACCGATGTTGAAGCTTTTTTTAAAAAACACAATGATGTAAAAGGGGTTATTCACTTTGCGGCTAGTAAGGCTGTAGGTGAGAGTGTTAAAGAACCTTTGCTTTATTATGAGAACAATATTGGGACCTTAGTTTATTTATTAAAAGAATTAAAAAAACTACCTGGGGCTAGTTTTATTTTTAGTTCTTCATGTACCGTTTACGGGCAAGCAGATGAATTACCAATCACCGAAAGTGCACCAGTAAAACAGGCTGAGTCTCCTTATGGAAATACAAAACAAATTGGTGAGGAGATTATCAGAGATACTTGTAAAGTGGTTCCAACATTAAAAGCTATTGCGTTAAGATATTTTAATCCAATTGGAGCACATGCATCCACTGAAATTGGTGAATTACCAATAGGTGTGCCACAAAACTTAGTGCCATTTATTACACAAACAGGAATTGGTCTTCGAGAAGAGTTATCTGTTTTCGGAGATGATTATCCAACTCCAGACGGAACCTGTATTCGTGATTACATTCATGTAGTTGATTTGGCTAAGGCACATGTGGTTGCGTTACAAAGATTGCTTCAAAATAACAACAAAGAGAGTTATGAAACCTTTAATCTGGGGACAGGTAAAGGAAGTTCGGTATTAGAAGTAGTACAATCTTTTGAGCGTGTTTCAGGTGAAAAATTGAATTACAAAATTGTAGGTAAAAGAGAAGGTGATATTATTTCTGCTTATGCAGACACAAATAAAGCTAATGATGAATTGGGTTGGAAAACAAAATTATCTTTAGACGAAGCAATGCTTTCAGCCTGGAAATGGGAGCAAAAAGTTAGAGCGAAAGAGTAGAACAAATCGATTTATAATATAAAAGCTGATTAAAGAAATTTAATCAGCTTTTTTTATGTCTTCTTTCGGCTTCTTCTTAAAAAAAGTGACAAAAACAAGAATAATCATTCCAGTGGTTACAAAAACATCGGCTACATTAAAAATCCCTGTTCTTAAAGTATCCGTCAATTTAAGATGCCAAAAGTCTGTTACACTTCCATAAGCAAAACGGTCATATACGTTAGCGATTCCTCCACCAATAATACTTGAGAAAGCAAAAAGAGACCATTTACCCAAGTTTTTATCTTTAAAAACATAGCGTAAAACAAACCCTAAAACAACTACAGGAAGAATTAGTAGTAGTATTACACGAAGCGTTTCGTTTAACTCACTGCCCATTCCTAGAAAAGCTCCTTCGTTTTCTACATTATATAAAGTGAAAAAATCTCCGAGAATTTCCGATTTACTTCCTGCTTCAACATTAGCCCTTACCCAAACTTTAGAAATTTGATCTAAAGCTATGGTGCCAATAATTGTTACAATAATAAATAGTGAACGACGAGAAAATTTCATTATAGGTTTCCTTCAAAAGTTGCAGAGGCCGTTTCTGAGGCTCTATTAATTTTTTTAACTAAGCCTTGTAATACCTTTCCAGGGCCAACTTCTGTAAAAAGAGAGGCACCGTCATCAATCATTTTCTGTACTGACTGAGTCCAACGTACAGGAGCTGTTAATTGTGATATTAAATTATTTTTAATAGCTGCTTCATCAGTCACAGCGTTGGCGGTTACATTTTGATAAATAGGACAGTTAGGTTTGCTAAAAGTTGTGTTTTCAATGGCAGCGGCAAGTTCCTCACGAGCTGGCTCCATTAAAGGTGAGTGAAAAGCTCCACCAACAGGTAATACTAAAGCTCTACGAGCTCCTTCTTCTTTTAACGTTTCACAGGCTTTATTGATAGCTTCAATTTCACCCGAAATGACTAATTGTCCGGGGCAGTTATAATTAGCCGCAACTACAATACCCTCGGTAGTAGCACATATTTTTTCAACAATATCATCATCTAATCCAAGAACAGCAGCCATGGTACTTGGTTGTAATTCACAAGCTTTTTGCATTGCCAAAGCACGTTGAGAAACTAATTTCACCCCGTCTTCAAAGTTCAATGTTCCATTTGCTACTAGAGCTGAAAATTCTCCCAATGAATGACCAGCAACCATATCTGGTTTAAAAGAACTTCCTAAAGTCTTTGCTAAAATTACAGAGTGCAAAAAGATGGCAGGTTGAGTAACTTTAGTTTGCTTCAAGTCATCTGCAGAACCTTCAAACATAATATCAGTAATATTGAATCCTAAGATATGATTAGCTTGTTCAAATAATTCTTGAGCTTCAGCTGAATTTTCATAAAGGTCTAAGCCCATTCCTGAGAATTGAGCGCCTTGACCTGGAAATATATATGCATTCATTTTAATTCATTTTAAGTGCTGCAAAAATAGAAATAAAATTACAACTACAAGTTATTAGTTGCTGCTTCTGCACAACGTTCTCCATCCATGGCCGCCGAAACAATTCCACCGGCGTATCCGCCACCTTCACCACAAGGATATAAATTTGAAATTTGTGGGTGGGCTAACAAGTCATTTCTAGGAATAGAAACAGGTGATGAAGTTCTTGATTCTACTCCAACAATATTAGCTTCTTCTGTATAATAGCCTTTCATTTTTCTACCAAATGCTTCAAATCCTTTTCTTAATCTACCACCAATAAATTTTGGTAAAAGGGAGTGGAGCGGAGCAGATTTTAAACCTGGTTGATAAGATGTATTATTTAAATTAGAAGATAATCGCCCCTCTACAAAATCTGTTAAACGTTGTGCTGGAGCTACTTGACTTCGTCCTCCAGAAGTAAACGCTAATCGTTCTAAGTTTTTTTGATATTCTAAACCTTTTAGTGCTCCAAACTTTTCATATTTAGATAAATCAGTATCTACATTAATTTCAACAACAATACCAGAATTAGCATATAAATTATTTCGCTTTGAAGGAGACATGCCATTTACAACAACTTCTCCATTTGCCGTGGCAGCAGGTACAATAAAGCCTCCGGGGCACATGCAAAATGAATACACACCTCTTTGATTTATCTGTTGTACTAAACCATAGGATGCAGCAGGAAGTAATTCATGTCGTGGACCAGAACAGTGGTATTGAATGGAGTCAATAATATGTTGTGGGTGTTCTACTCTAACTCCCATGGCAAAAGATTTAGCCTCTAGAGCAATTTCTTTTTTATGAAGCAAATAAAAAATATCTCTTGCCGAATGGCCCGTTGCAAGAATTACTTTGTTTACCGGTAATTCTTTGCCGTTCTGAAGTTGAATAGCATTTATTTTATCATTATTTATAATAAAATCAGTAACACGGGTTTCAAAATGAACTTCACCACCATACCTGAGGATAGTTTCTCTAATATTTTGAACCACTTTTGGTAACTTATTTGTTCCAATATGAGGATGTGCATCTACTAAAATTTGATCTGTGGCACCATGAAAAACAAGATTTTCAAAAATTCTACGAACATCTCCACGTTTTAAACTGCGGGTATAGAGTTTACCATCACTATAAGTACCTGCACCACCTTCACCAAAACAGTAATTAGAATCTTCATTTACAAAGTGGTCTTGGTTGATAGCTTTTAAATCTCTTCGCCGATCTTGTACATTTTTGCCCCGTTCAAAAACAATGGGTTTAAAACCCAGTTCTATACAGCGTAAGGCAGCATACATACCTGCTGGACCAAAACCAATTATGTGTATAGGTTTAGCTTTTGAAACATCTTTATAATCAAATTTATAGACTGAAGATGTAGGAATTGCTTCTCTAATATATACAGCAACCTTGTAGTTTAATATAATTTTTGGTTTTCTGGCATCAATAGATTTTCTAAGGATTTTCACCCCTGTAATATCTTCTTTGTCAATACCTAGCTTTATAGACGACTTTATATTTAAAATGTCGTTGCGTTCTTCTTCTTTTAGAGAAATACGAAGTTGAATCTCTTTTACCATAATGCTAAGTTAGGATAACCTAATGTGGAATTTGAAATATTCTGAATTTATATAGAACTAATTACTTCAGGTTATTTACTGGTTAGTTTGATTACTTCTTTTACATCTCCATTATAAGTGATTTCTAAATTTGCTGTTTCATCGGGTGCTTGTGAAAGATGTTTTACCTTTATATTGAAACTACTATCTGCATCGATTAAAGTAAGATTATTATTTGATTCTATTTTGAACTCACTGGCGTTTTTACCAATTAGTTTCACAGAAGTGATATAACTACCTGTATTACCACCTTCATTTTTAATTTCAATTGATGTAGACAAACCTCTCATTATTTCAACGGAACTAGGAGATTTTAAAACAGAAGCAATTAAAGGCTCCCCTTTAGGCTTATCTTTGTTATAAACCTCCATGTTTAATTGCCTGCCTCCACCTCTGGTTGGAGAACCAGCAGCAATATAAATACCTTCACCAGAAAGAATGGCTTGCGTACCATGTCTTGGATGATGCATATCTGCCTTGTTAGACCAATGACCCTTTTGCGGATTATAGGCTTCAACTATTTTATAAGCGGGACCTTGTTTTTCTCCCTCACCACCCATGACTAATAATTCATTATTAAATACAGCGACTCCAGGAGCAGCTCTGGGCGTTGGTAAATCTTGATTAAGAGTAGACCAAGTTTTAGTTTCAAAATTATATACATCTACAATACTAACTAAAGGGGCAAACACACCGCCTTCACCACCAGAATGTCTGCCAGCAACAGCATAAAGTTTATTGTCAATTACTGCGGCACTAAAATGGTCTCTGGCTTGAGAGGCATCTTCTAAAATTGTCCAGGTGTTCTTAATAGGGTCATATTCATCAAACCAGTTTACATAACCACCATCATGACCAATAGTATTTCCCCCAATTAAATAGAATTTGTCTTTATATACTACCAATCCAGCTCCTCCACGTCTTCTATTTTCAGGTATTTCGGGTCCTTTAATCCATTTCTCGGTAGGTGGGTGATACAGCCAAACGTTGTCTTCAGGTATTTCTCTTGGGAAGTTGTTAGTTTTAAATGAGCCAATTACCCAAACAAATCCTTTGTGACATGTAGCTTGAAAATGATTAAACTCTTTTGGTGCTTTGCTTTTAGCTGAAGTCCAAAAGTTGTTTTTGAAATCATATATATCCAGTTTTTGAGCAGATTCTCTACCGCCAAACATAATGAATTTGTCTCCAGCTTGTACAAACGAGCATTCATGACGTGCGGTGTAGTTCTCATTTTCATTCATGTCTATCCATATTCCGGAATCATTAACATTAGAATTTTGACAGGAAGCAGTAAGGACTACAATAAAAAGAAAATTTAAAGGAAATTTAAAGGTGAGAATTTTGTTTGTGCTCATGTTGATAAATATTTGTTTTACAAATTAACGAATAGTTTTTGAACAGCAATTGATGTGACCATTTGTTACCATATTATGATTCCTATATTCAATGGATGCAAAATTATGTACAGACACATAATGCAGTTGCTCGGGATATCTTAGATGGTGGTGTTTTATTGCTTACTAAAAAGATACTTGAATCCTTAAAAATTGAAGGATTTAAAGGTAACGGCAACAAATATTATTTTCTGGAATACGTTAAAAAAGAAAACTCATGTTCATGATTTTTATCTTTTTCATGAAATGTATTAGAGGTCTCTTTCCAAATTGTAGTATCTATTTCTGGAAAGAAAGCATCAGCTTCAAAGGTTTCATGTACTCTTGTCAATTCAATTTTATCAGCTATTTCCATGGCTTGTTTGTAAATTTCTCCGCCACCTATAATAAAAGGTTGTGAATCACTTTTTGAAGCTTCAATGGCAGCTTCTAAACTATTTACAACAATAACGCCAATTAGAGCATTATAATCGCATTGTCTCGTAATGACTACGTGAGTTCTGTTTGGTAATGGCTTAGGGAAACTTTCAAAAGTTTTTCTTCCCATAATAATATGATGTCCATTTGTTAAAGCTTTAAAACGCTTTAAGTCGTCACTCAAATGCCAAATAAGTTTGTTGTCTTTCCCAATAGCGTTGTTTTCGGCAGCAGCCACAATAATAGTAAGTTGAGAGGTTTTGTCCTTTAAAGCTAACTCTTCATTGTAAATATCGCTCTCAGCAATATGTGGAGCTTCCTTTTTAAGGGCGCTTTTAATTTTTTCAATCCTAATTTTTTGTTCAGCAACTAATTTGTCTAATTGTTTTTGCTCCCAAGCATTTCCCATAAACTTATTGGTTACAAATACATTAAATGTGTGATAGATAAAAAAGAACAACCATATAAAAATGGCGAATACAAACCAATCAATTTGAAAAAATTGCACATTCTCTCCTATACCTAAAACTGTATTGGCAGCTATTAAAAAAATAGCACCTATTAAAAATAAGACAAAGTGAATATACAAACGTTTTTTTTGCTTGATTCGTCTTTGAGCATTTTGAATTAGTTCAAACTGCTCTTTATCTATTTCTGGAACGTTTTTTTTCTTTCCGAACATACTTTTTAAAATAAGGATTGTAAAGTTAGTATTTTTATATGAGACCTTTTGTTGCAATTTGTTACATAAAAAGCTTTTTTTCGAAAACGATTTAGTTGTAAAAGTCCTGGAAATCAGTATTAAAACAGGTGATTTTTTGTTGCTAATCCCTCATTTTTTCACTTAAATTTTTTACATACCGTAAAATATTTCATTGTAATATTAACAAATTGATAATTCTTCGCTGTTAACCTATTTTATTGCAACTACGTAGGAATTTGTTTTATAAATTTGCCGTATAAAACAACACACAAAATTCTAAAATTATGGCTATTAAAAAACAATACTTAAAAAGTAAACCAGTATGTAAAGTAACTTTTTCTATAGAAGCTGAAGAAGCAAAAAAGGTTTCTGTAGTAGGAAGTTTTAACGAGTGGAACGCAAAAAAAGCACCTCTTAAAAAATTAAAGAATGGGACTTTTAAAGGGACTATCGATTTAGATAAGGATAGCTCTTATGAATTCAAGTATTTAGTTGATGGTGAGTATGTAAATGATGCTACTGCTGATTCTTATGCTTGGAGTGATTTTGCTGGTGCAGACAACAGCGTTGTAACTGTATAAGCTGAAAAAGAAAATTTTATTTTAAAGGCGTTTCCTGTTGGAAGCGCTTTTTTTATTTCTTTTTATTGTATTTAGAGTTGTCGATATTGAAAATTAAAGGTAGTGCATATGGAACGGTAACTGGTTTTCCTTTTTGGTAACCAGGAATAAATTTTGGCAATAGATTAATAACTCTGCGAGCCTCTTCTTCAAGTTTTTTATGAGGGCCACGAGCCCTTATGCCAACAACATCTCCTTTAGTATTTATCTTGAAGATAAGATCAATTCTGACTTTTCCGTTTGGAAACCCAAGTCCTTTAGCTACTTTGATATTAAAGTGTTTAACAACATGCTTTGTAACCTTGGAAGACATGCATGCTCTTTGCTCCTTATTGCTTAAGTTTTTCTTACAACCTTTGTATATAGGTACTTGTTCAATTACGGCAAAAGCGACTTCGTTTTTTTCTTGACCTTGAATAAGATTTGAAAAGGCACACAGTAGGCCTATAATTATATATTTTTTCATTAAAATGTTTTATACAGCTACAACACCTTTTATGTGCGGATGCGGATTGTAATCCAATAGAGTGAAATCTTCAAAAGTAAAATCGAAAATATCTTTAATTTCTGGGTTAAGAATCATCTTTGGTAATGGCCTTGTTTCTCTAGAAAGCTGCAATTCTAATTGCTCAAAATGATTGCTGTAAATATGCGCATCTCCAAAGGTGTGAACAAATTCACCAGGTTGATAGCCGCAAACTTGTGCCATCATCATAGTGAATAGTGCGTATGAAGCTATGTTAAAAGGTACACCTAAAAAGATATCGGCACTACGTTGGTATAATTGACAAGACAACTTTCCGTCAGCTACATAAAATTGAAAAAAGGCGTGACAAGGTGGTAAAGCCGCTTTTCCGTTAGCTACATTGTCACTGAACGATTTTGAAGTATCTGGAAGCACAGAAGGATTCCATGCAGAAACAAGCATTCTTCTGCTATTCGGGTTGCTCTTTAAGGTATCAATAACCTCTTTTATCTGATCTATTTCATCACTGTTCCAATTACGCCACTGATGACCATAAACCGGACCTAAATCACCTTTTTCATCTGCCCATTCATTCCAAATTCTAACACCATTTTCCGTTAAGTAATTAATATTAGTATCACCTTTTAAAAACCAAAGTAATTCATGAACAATAGATTTTAAGTGCAATTTTTTGGTAGTTACCATTGGAAAACCTTCGCTTAAATCAAAACGCATTTGGTAACCAAAAACACTTTTGGTACCGGTTCCTGTTCGGTCTCCTTTTTCATTACCGTTTTCTAAAACATGTTTTACTAAGTCGTGATACTGCTTCATATAATTTCTTTTTTCTGCGGAAATAAAAATAAAAAAAAGCATAAAAATTTATGCTCAAAGATTAAGATGTTATAAGAAAGTTATTAACTAGTTTGTTTGTGATGATTATCCAATAATCATACCCGCAAAGGTTGCAGAAACCAAAGAGGCTATGGTTCCTCCAATTAAGGCTTTCATTCCAAATTTAGATAGTAATTTACGTTGTCCAGGAGCTAATGATCCAATACCTCCGATTTGAATCCCAATTGAAGCAAAATTTGCAAAACCACAAAGCATATATGTTGCCATTATTATGGATTTCTCATAATTAAGATGTACTGTATTACTAACATTCTTTAGGTCCGCTAATTGTATATAACCTACAAATTCACTGGCCGCTAATTTAATACCCAGCAGTTGTCCCATAAGTGCCATATCTTCCTTTGCAACACCAATTAGCCACATTAGGGGGGCAAATACATAACCCAAGATTAATTCAAGTGATAAACTTTTATAAGGGGTGTTACTAGCTACCCAATTGTTTAAGTTAGAGATATCTCCAACCCAACCTAATATGCCATTGAACATAGCAATAAATGCAACAAAAACCAATAACATGGCTCCAACATTTACAGCTAGTTTTAAGCCTTCAGTAGTTCCGTTAGCTATGGCATCTAAAAAGTTGGCGCCTATTTTTTCTTGAGATACTTTTACGTCTGTATTTATATCTTCTGTTTGAGGATATAATATTTTAGAAATCACAATAGCTCCTGGGGCAGCCATAACAGATGCTGCTAATAAGTGTTTTGCGTAAAACAACCTTAGAGCTGGATCGTCACCTCCTAAAAAGCCAATATAAGCCGCCAAAACAGCACCAGCAACTGTTGCCATACCACCAATCATGACAAGTAATATTTCAGACTTGTTCAATTTCTCTAAATACGCTTTTATTAAAAGTGGAGCTTCGGTTTGACCTAAAAAGATATTTCCTGCAACACTTAAACTTTCAGCTCCAGAAATCTTTAATGCTTTAGAAAGTAACCAAGCCATAGCTTTAACTACTTTTTGAATAACTCCTAAATAAAAAAGAACCGAAGTTAAGGCTGAAAAGAATAGAATGGTAGGTAATACTTGAAAAGCAAAAATGAATCCATATGAATTTATATCCATTAAACCATTAAATAGAAATTCACTACCTGCTCTTGTAAACTCTAAAATATTAACAAAAACTTGTCCAACGCCTTCAAAAGCGTTTTTAATAAAACTAATTTTAAGTACTCCAACAGCAATAAGTAATTGAAACGCTAATCCAATACTTACAGTTTTCCAATTTATCGCTCTTCTATTACTACTGAATAAGAATGCTATAAAAATAAGGGAAATCATACCTAAAATACCACGCCATAAACTATTAAATGAAAAGCCTTGACTAGGAATCACTGAAGCATTAGAGGCTTTAGTTACTTCTGTTTTGGTTTTAATAGGATGATTAACAAGAGTTGTGTTCGGGGTGTCATTCGCATCAGTCTGCGGGATTACTACCGTAGTTTCTTGATGTACTACTTTTTCCGTTTCCTGAGCAATTGTTGAAGTTGTAAAAACTAAAAAAACGACTAGAAAAGACAAAAAAAGTTGTTTCATAATGTGCTATTGGCGTTTGGAAATTTCGTCTCTAATATGAGCAGCCTTTTCGTAGTCTTCGTTTGCCACGGCTTCGTCAAGGAGATTTTGTAATTCCTCTATAGTTTTACTAGTATAATTTTCACGAGGAGCGTCTGGTTCTAATTCACTGGCTACCAAATCGTCAACCAAAATACTATCTTCATTAGTTTCTTCACCATCCTCATCTTTTGTGGGATTTACTTTTAAGTAAATACCTGCTTTATCTAAGATGTTTTTATAAGTAAAAATGGGAGCGTCAAAACGTAGTGCTAATGCAATGGCATCACTGGTTCTAGCATCAATAATTTCTTCAATTTTATCGCGTTCGCAAATTAAACTGGAATAAAATACACCATCAACTAATTTGTGAATAATAACCTGTTTGACCACAATATCAAACCTGTCTGCGAAATTTTTAAATAAGTCATGAGTTAAAGGTCTTGGAGGACGAATTTCTTTTTCAAGTGCAATAGCTATAGATTGCGCCTCAAATGCCCCTATAACTATTGGGAGTTTGCGATCTCCATCTACTTCATTCAATATTAATGCGTAAGCACCATTTTGTGTTTGGCTATACGAGATTCCCTTAATATTTAATCTTACTAAACTCATAATTTATAAAAACGCAAAGAACTGCTTAAATTAGGACTTTACCAAACGCCTAGTTTAGATTTGGATAAAACACTAATTTCAGCAGTCTTTTTGTTAATACAATTTATAAAAAAATAATTTATTGTTGAGCTTTAAAAGCTTTTAATTTTTCAATAAGTTGTGGCACTACGGTAAAAGCATCACCAACTACACCATAGTCTGCAGCCTTAAAGAAAGGTGCTTCGGCATCAGTATTAATAACTACTTTCACTTTAGAGGCGTTAACCCCTGCCAAGTGCTGAATTGCTCCAGATATACCTATAGCGATATAAAGATTTGAAGCCACTGGTTTTCCGGTTTGACCAACATGTTCACTATGCGGTCTCCAGCCTAAATCAGACACTGGTTTGGAGCAGGCGGTAGCAGCGCCTAAAACCTCTGCTAATTCTTCAATCATTCCCCAGTTTTCAGGACCTTTTAAGCCTCGTCCTCCAGAAACAACAACGTCGGCATCTGCAATGGTAACTTTATCTGTTGCTTTATCAACAGATTCAACAGAAACATTAGATTCTACAATTGATGCTGCAAAGTCTTCCATAGAAGCACTACCAGTATTTTCTGCTAATCCGAATGCATTGCTTGAAACACCAACAATTTTTACATCAGTATTTATTTGAGAAACCTCAAAAGCTTTATTTGTAAAAGCATTTCTTTTAACAGTAAAAGGTGATGTATTACTAGGAGCTTCAATTACATTAGATGCATATCCTGCGTTTAAACCAACTGCTAAAAGAGGTGCTAAATATTTGCTATCTGCACTTGAACTCACAACTACAACTTGAGCACTTTCACTTTCAGATGCTTGTTTAATGATATCGGCATATATTTTTGCATTAAATGCGTCTAATTCATTGTTTGAAACATTTAAAACTTTGTCTACGCCGTAATTTCCCAATGCTGAAGCATCATTAACGTTTATTGTTAATGCAGTTACGGTTGTGCCTAATTGATTGGCAACTGCTTTGGCATAAGAAGCAACTTCTAAAGCTGCTTTTTTAAATACACCTTGATCTGATTCTGTATATACTAAAACTGACATATGCTTAAATCACTTTGGCTTCGTTATGAAGTAGGTTAATTAATTCATCTAAATTGTCTTCAGAAACTAACTTAACAGCTCCTTTTGCTGCAGGCTTTTCAAATTTAATAGATGTTGTTTCTTGATTAGACTCAATAGGTTCAACAATCGTCAATGGTTTTTTGCGGGCCATCATAATGCCACGCATATTTGGTATGCGTAATTCACTTTCATCAACCAGCCCTTTTTGTCCACCAATAATTAAAGGCAATGAAGTAGAAAGTGTTTCTTTACCACCGTCAATCTCTCTTGTTGCAGTTGCGCTGTTTCCATCAACCTCTAATCCTATACAATTATTTACAAAATTAGCATTAGTTAATCCTGCTATCATACCAGGAACCATTCCACCATTGTAGTCTATAGATTCTCTTCCAGCAATTACCAAATCATATTCGCCATCTTTAACCACATTAGCTAGTTGTTTTGCTACAGAAAAGCTTTCAGTTGCTGGGGTGTTTACTCTAATGGCTGCATCTGCACCAATAGCTAAGGCTTTTCTAAGTGTAGGTTCAGTTTCAGCTCCACCAACATTCACAACCGTTACATTAGCGCTCTGTTTTTCCTTAAGCCACATAGCGCGAGTTAAACCAAATTCATCATTTGGATTGATTACAAACTGCACACCATTGGTGTCAAATTTTGAGTCATCTTCAGTAAAATTAATCTTTGAAGTAGTATCAGGAACATGACTAATACACACTAATATTTTCATAATATTTTACGTTAAATAAGTTTAATTTTTTGCGTGTACGAAGGTAATTATTTTATTCTGAAAAAATACTATGCATGCATAATAAAATTATAAAAAAATTAAAGAAAAACAACTAATTGGTAGTTTTTCTTTATGAATTTATAGTGCATTCATAAATAGGGTGAAGAATAGATAAAAGAATTTGAACTTGATTAAAATATCAATTTTTCATTATTACTAAACAATTTCTGTAAAATTATCAATTTTTATAACCTGAAAATTTTACTGTTAGTATTTATGGCTAATTATAATCAATATTTGCTATTTTTGCATCTCGAATAAAATAAATTTAATGAAGACAATTCAATTTAGAGAGGCTATTTGTGAAGCCATGAGCGAAGAAATGCGCAGAGACGAAAGCGTATATTTAATGGGTGAAGAAGTAGCTGAATATAATGGAGCATATAAAGCTTCAAAGGGGATGTTAGATGAGTTTGGACCTAAGCGTGTTATAGATACACCAATTGCAGAACTTGGTTTTGCAGGTATAGCTGTGGGTTCTACAATGACTGGCAATAGGCCTATTGTAGAATACATGACTTTTAACTTCTCTTTGGTTGGTATTGATCAAATTATAAATAATGCTGCGAAAATCAGGCAAATGTCTGGTGGGCAATTTAAATGTCCAATTGTGTTCCGTGGCCCTACAGCCTCTGCAGGTCAATTAGGTGCTACGCACTCTCAAGCTTTTGAAAACTGGTTTGCTAATACACCTGGTTTAAAGGTGGTAGTGCCTTCTAATCCTTATGATGCAAAAGGATTGTTAAAAGCCGCTATCCGTGATGATGATCCAGTTATCTTTATGGAAAGTGAGCAAATGTATGGTGATAAAGGTGAAGTGCCTGAAGGAGAATACGTTTTGCCAATTGGTGTAGCTGAGATTAAGCGTAAAGGAGATGATGTTACTATTGTTTCTTTTGGAAAAATTATTAAAGAGGCTTATAAAGCTGCTGATGAATTGGAAAAAGAAGGTATTTCTTGTGAAATTATAGATTTACGTACTGTACGTCCGATGGATAGAAAAACTATTATCGAATCTGTTAAGAAGACGAATAGATTGGTTGTTTTAGAAGAAGCATGGCCTTTTGGAAGTGTTGCTACTGAAATTACTTATTCAGTTCAAGCTGAAGCATTTGATTATTTAGATGCACCAGTTGTAAAGTTAAATACGGCTGATACTCCAGCACCATATTCACCGGTATTACTAAAAGAATGGTTGCCAAATAGTGATGATGTTATTCAAGCTGTTAAAAAAGTATTGTATCAATAAAAAATAACTTTTTACGTTATATAAACTTCATTAGCATTATTGTTGATGAAGTTTTTTTTGTATTATGATTATAAGACTATTTAGTGTTTTATTTCTTTTCACTTTTACTAGTGTATTTTCGCAAACAAAAGTTAGTGGCCACGTTTTTGATGAAAACAATGAGCCTATTTCTTATGCCAATGTAATATTTCAAGGTTCTACTGAAGGAACAACTACAAATGAGAATGGTAAATTCTACTTAGAATCTAGAGAAACTTGGGAACAACTAACTATTTCATTTATTGGTTATGAAACACTCATTGTTTCATTAGATAAAAAGGTAAACTACAATTTAGAATTTATCTTAAAGGAAGAAACCGCACAATTAGATGCGGTGGTTTTAATGACAGGAAAACAGTCTAAAAAGAATAATCCTGCTATTGACATTCTAAGAAAAGTCTGGGAAAACAAACGTGAAAATGGTTTAAAACGATTCAACCAATACGAATACGATAAATACGAAAAAGTAGAGTTTGATATTAATACCATTGATAGTGCCTTGATAAAAAGTAAATTATTCAGAGGTATGGAATTTGTTTTCAATGAGGTTGATACTTCTAGAGTTACGGGGAAAACCTACTTACCCATGTTTATTAATGAGGCGGCTTCAAGGGTTTATGGTGATAATGCTTTAGATAAGCAAAAGGAAGTTTTAAAAGGAAATAAGAATTCTGGGTTTAATGATAATCAGGTGATTATAGATTTTGTAGATGATTTATATTCAGATTATAATGTATATGATAACTATTTAAAGTTCTTTGATAAAAGTTTTGTAAGTCCTCTTTCTAGAACAGGAATAGGTACATATAATTACGTGCTTTCAGACAGTGCTTATATTGATAATAAATGGTGTTACAATATAATATATTACCCACGCCGCAAAAACGAACTTACTTTTAAAGGTGATTTTTGGGTTGCAGACACAACCTACGCTGTTAAAGAAATTAATCTTCAAGCCTCAAAAAGTGCCAATATAAATTGGGTAAAGGAGATTTACATTGAGCAAGAGTTTGATGTGTTGAATGATTCACTGTTTCTGGTGAAGCGTGACTATATGATGTCTGATTTTGCGTTTAGCAAAAAAGAAAAATCTAGAGGTGTTTATGGAAAGCGTACTACGCTTTATGATAACTATGAATTCGATATTCAAAAGGATAAAAAATTCTATGAAGCCGAAGTTTATGATTACGATAAGGATGTTTATTATAGAGGTGATGAGTTTTGGGAAGAAAACCGTTTAGAATCCCTTAATAAAGATGAAGAAGGGGTTTATAAAATGCTAGATACCCTAAAAACAGTTAAGAAATTTAAGCAGATATATAATCTGGGAAGTATTTTGTCATCCGGTTATATTGAGTTTAACACACTGCCTTTAGATTATGGACCCATTTTTTCAACTTTTGGGTTTAATGAAGTGGAAGGTCTAAGATTACGAACTGGTGGGCGTACCTATTTTGGTAGAAATGATTTATGGCGATTAGAAGGTTTTTTGGCATATGGTTTTAAAGATGATAAGTTTAAATATGGTATCTCTGGGAAATGGTTGTTAGATAAAAAGAGCAGATTCATTATTTCAGGGGGGAATAGGCGAGATGTAGAACAAATTGGTGCCAGCTTAACAACCAGTACTGATGTTTTAGGACGAAGTTTAGCGTCATCTGCGATAGTGGGAACGGGCTCCAATGACAAGCTTACCTCTATTAACTTAACAAGTTTTGCCATGGAGGCAGAACCATTTAGAAACTTGATTTTTAGGGCTGGTGCGAACTACAGAACTTTAGAGTCAGCATCACCAACATTTAGTCTAGATTATAATACTTCTACAGGAGTGGAGTCTGAAATAAAACAGTTTGAAACATCTTTGTCGCTGTTCTATTTTCCAGGACGAAAAATGACAGGTTTTGGTGTAGAACGTCATGATGCTAATGATGACTATTCACGAATTTTTGCTCAAATAAGTCGTGGTGACAAAAGTATGTTTGACAGCGATTTTGATTATACTAAGGTGCAATTCTCTTATGTGCAACCTTGGCAAATAGGTGGTTTTGGTAGGTTAACAACTTCTATTGAGGCAGGTAAAACCTTTGGCGAAGTGCCACTAGGATTATTAAGTGTTATTCCTGGAAATCAGTCTTATTTCTCAATATATAATACATTTTCTCAATTAGACTTCTATGAATTTGTATCTGATACATATACTTCATTTCATTTGGAGCATAATTTTAACGGACGTCTATTTTCAAGAATACCTTTTTTAAGAAAGATGAATTTGCGTGAGATTATTAGTGTACGTGGAGTTTGGGGTGAAATATCCGATGAAAATGTGGCATTGAGTACAACCAATCATCCCTTTTCAATTCCTTTAGTAGCACCAAGTGATGAAATCTACTATGAATATGGTTTGGGTATTGGTAACATATTTAAAGTCTTCAGAATAGATTTTAATTTTAGAGGAAACTATTTAGATAGTCCGGGAGCTAGAAAATTTGGTGTGACGGGAAGTTTCGGATTTAATTTTTAAGAACTTTTATTTTTCAATTCATTTTGAATTTGTCCTCCTTTTTGCCTTCAAAAAATCTATAAAAAACTCATGAAAAAGTGATTTGTTGTCTAACAAATGACATTTGTTATTGAAAAACAAATCGGTTCAATTGTATCTTTGGGCATACTTTAAAAATGCCTTTTAAAATGAGTAAAAAATTCCTTTTAAGCACACTGTTAATACTTATAAGTATCACTTTTTTTAACGCCCAAGTATGGGAAAATACTAATGCCAATATTGACGATAGAGTTGAAGACTTATTGTCTAAAATGACTTTGGATGAAAAAATAAGTTATTGTGGATCGCGTATACCTGAAATAGAGCGTTTAGGTGTTCCGTTTTTTGAATGGTACGGAGAAGCACTTCACGGACTAAAAGCATGGAATTGTACACAATTTCCTCAAAATATAGCTATGGGGTCTACTTGGAATCCAGATTTAATGTTTGATGTAGCAACTGCAATATCCAATGAGGCTAGAGCTTTAAAAAACTTAGGTCAAAAAGAGGTAATGATGTTTGCACCAACTGTTAATATGGCAAGAGATCCGCGCTGGGGAAGGAACGAGGAATGTTATAGTGAAGATCCTTTTCTAATGTCTGAAATTGCACGGATGTATATTCGAGGTATGCAAGGTAACGATCCCAACTATGTAAAAACAGTGACTACTGTTAAACATTATGTTGCTAACAATGTGGATACTCGTAGAGAATTCAGTCACTCATTAGTTAGAATGAAAGATTTATACGAGTATTATTTTCCAGCTTACAAAACCTGTATTGTAGATGAAGAGGCAACAGGTATTATGACGGGCTTAAATGGCTTAAACGGTATTCCATGTTCTGCACATGATTGGTTAGTAAATGGAGTATTGCGCAACGAATGGGGGTTTGAAGGTTATGTAATAGCAGATTGGGCAGCGATTCAAGGTGTAGAGAAACGGTTAAGATATGCGCAAACCCAGGAGGAAGCAGCAGCCATGGCTATAAAAGCGGGAGTAGATCAGGAGTGTTTTAGGCATAAAACTAAATCAGCTCCCTTTGTGAAAGCGCTTAAACCTGCCATTGAACAAGGGTTGTTGACAGAGGAAGAATTAGATGTTTCAGTTAGAAGACTTTTAAGACTTCGATTTATGACCGGTGATTTTGATGACCCTTCTCTTAACCCTTATTCTAAAATACCAAAAAGTGTTTTGGAATGTGATACGCATAAGCAATTGGCATTAAAAGCTGCGGAACAGTCTATTGTCCTATTAAAGAATGATGATTTATTACCACTAAAGAAAGACATTAGTAAGTTAGCGGTTATTGGTCCTTTTGCAAATCGATGCTGGTTAGGGATTTATTCCGGTAATCCTAAAAGTAAAATATCGCCTCTTGAGGGTATTCAAAAAAGTGCAACTGGTGAAGTTAGTTTCGCTGAAGGTTGCTCGGTTACAGGAGATGCTGATGATCAACAAAAAATAGATGAAGCGGTAGCCTTAGCTAAAAATTCCGAATATGTTATTTTGGTAGTAGGTAATGACGAGTCTACGGCTACAGAAACAAGAGATAGAATGTCTTTAAAGCTACCAGGGAAACAACACCAGCTTATTAAAGCAGTTCAAGCTGTGAATAAAAATGTAATTCTGGTTTTAGTACCAAGTGGTTCTACTTCCATAGGTTGGGAACAGGAAAATATCCCAGGTATTATTTGTGCATGGCCTAACGGACAAGAACAAGGAACAGCATTGGCAAATGTTTTGTTTGGAGACATAAACCCTGGAGGTAAACTTAGTACGGCTTGGGTTAAATCTGAAAAAGATTTACCACATATGCACGACTATAACGTCTTAACTTGGAAAGATGATTACGGACCAGAAACAGGACGCACCTACATGTATTCTAAAGTGGAACCATTATATCCATTTGGTTTCGGTTTAAGTTACACCAAGTTTGAGATTAATGATCTTAAAGTTAGTAAAAGTAATATAAAAGCTTTGGAAGATGTTGTTGTTACTGCCAAGGTTTCTAATGTGGGTGAAATGGACGGAGACGAAATTATACAGGTATATGTTCGTGATGTAGAATCGTCAGGAATAGTGGCGACTAAGGCACTTAAAGGATTTAAGCGTTTACATATTCCAGCTGGAGAAACTAGAACCGTTTCTATCGAATTACCTTATGAAGCATTTTCGCATTATAATACCAATTCAAAACAATTTGAGGTGGAGGCAGGTGATTTTGAGATTATGCTCGGGCAGTCTAGCCAGAAAATAGTAGCAGTAAAAACGATTAAGGTTGATAAAGGATTGATACCTCAAATTCGTGTTGGGCAAAAGAGTGGTTATTTTGATGCAGCCGATGAGAATCGAACAAAAAAATGGGATTACTTATATGAAGATGATGCATTTAATAATAACAAAAACAATGAAAGTGATGATGCATTTGATTGGGTTGAGTATGAAATTGTATTTATTGACCCTGGAGTTTATGTGAGTTTCTGGGATGCAGAATTGAGTTTTTCTGATGCAAGTAAAGAAGCCATTATTGTTACTTCCATGGAAGGTGTTGAAATTGATTCGTATACGATATTGAACAATCAGCGTAAGCTTCAAATAAGGATTCCTATTCCACCAGAATACGGGAAGCCGGTTCGCCTTAAAATTAAAACCGTCAATGGTGAAGTGAAACATAAATCCATTAAAATTATGCCTCCAGGAAATAAAAAACCTTTTGTAATTTCAGAGATCGTAGAGAAGTCAAATTAGTCTTAATTTTCAAATATACAGATTAAGGTTTATTAGGATTGAGCCCAAAGGTATCTTTTATAAGATGCTTTTGGGTTTCATTTTTTAGCAATATGAAATGAGTAGAATTAATTTATAACCCTATTTCTGAACGCTTATTTTTTTCTGAACGCATAGATTGTTAAATTTGAGAATATCAATGAATTTATGCGCTACAAAGAATATAACGTTAATAAGGTTTTAGAAAAGTGCCTTAGGCTTTTTTGGGAACATGGCTTTAGAGGCTGTTCTGTAAAGGATATTGTTGAGGCTACTGGTGTAAACAGGTTTTCTCTTTATCATGAATTTCAAGATAAAAATGGCATACTTTATAATACGCTTAAACTTTATAGAGAGCGTTATGTTAGTGATAAATTCAAAATTCTTGAAGAAGAAGGACATCCAAAAGAAGTGTTGACCAAATTTTATTTAAGTTTTCTTAATGAGGCTAATTTACAACATGGGTGCTTTTTTATTCATATCGGAACCGAATTAGCTGATACAGATGAAAATGTTAATGTATTAGTAAAATCTTATCTTGGTGAGATAGAGTCTCTTTTACAAAAACTTTTAGGCAAGTATCCAACTACTAAGAATCAAGCAAAGTTTTGCGCAAGACATTTGGTAGGGTTGTTTTGTACGACCATGAGTTTTTGTTTGATACATTCTGAAACGGAAAGAAATAATCATATTTCTAACGGAATTGAAGTTATATTAAGTAAAAATAAAAATTATGCCACAAGCACTTAATCAAACATACGAAGAATTAGTATTTAAGGCCCAATCATTATTTTGGAAACAAGGATATAAAGGTGTGAATGCAAAAGAACTTGCCAATCACCTAGATGTAAGCATGTCTACCATTTATAATAAGTATACAAAAGACATGTTGTTCATAGACTCCATTGAATATTACATGAACACCTATTCAGATCCTTTTTTAAGTCAGTTAAGAGCTTCTAAAGAAGGCTTAATATCTTTAAAAGACTTTTTCTATGCTTTAATTGAAGCTCTGTTAGATAAAACATTTCCAAGAAGTTGTTTAATGGTGAATACGGTTGTTGAAATGCGTAATGAAAATCAAGATGTAATTAATTTATATCAACGGTATTTTGATGCCTTGGTAAATAGTTACAAGGTAGTTTTAGAAAAAGCTATAGAATTGGGTCAAATAAAACATCCAGAGAAGAAAGATGATTATGCCCGCTTTCTATTAGGTGTTATATTTAGCTTGAGTATCTTATATAAAATCAATGATAAAGAAAGCTTACAAAACTTCATTGATGAGCGCCTCTCATTTATAGTTTAGTTTATTTCGGAACGGTTTTTTTTATTCCCTTCTATTGCTGAAATACATTTGTAATAGAATGTTTAACCAATAAAATATAGAAACCATGACAGAAGTAGTAGTAAGTAAACAAATTAAGGTAGAAGCCGTTAATGCTTGGAATAAATTAGCATCTTTTAGAGGAATAGAAGAAATCTCCCCAATTGAAAAATCAATTACCGAAGGTGAAGGAGCTGGTGCAACACGTACTTGTTATTTGCCAGATGGTGCTGCAATTCATGAAGTATTAAATAAAGTGGATAACAATACCATGGAAATGGAATATAAAATTACGGAAGGTCCATTTCCTGTTGAAGGCTATGTGAGTACAATTAAAGTTGAAGGGGTTGATAAAAGTAGTTGTAAAGTGACATGGGGATGCGAATTTGAAACACTTTCTGAAAACGAACAAGCCATGAGTGAATTGTTTGGAGGTTTTTACAATGTTATTATTGATAATTTAGAAAGCGCACTTCAAAACTAGAATTACATATTTAAGAGGATTAAATAAAAGAGCTGCTATTTGTGGCTCTTTTATTTTATTAATCCTAAAAAATCCTTTAATATAGGGTTTCTATTGTTTTTATTCCAAACTACAGAGAGCGTTGTTTTCTGTTTTATTTTTTTTAACTCAATAAACTTTATGTTATTATTGTTGGTAATAGCCAATGATTTTGGAACTATTGAAATACCAAAACCGTTTTCAACCAGCTTATAAATGGAGCCTGCGTGAATGGTGTTATGAGATACTATTGGAGCGAAACCACTATCATCAAAAATTTGCATCACTTTTTCATAATATGAAGCACTATATTTTGGGTCGAATAAGATGAATGATTCATCCTTTAATTTTGATAAATCTTTAATGTTTTCAAAATCCATTTTATGTGTATTGGGCAATACCAGACAAAACGATTCTTTTAAAATTGGTTTAATTTCTAATCCTATAGGTACACGTTCTAGTCGTACAAAGCCTAAATCAAAATCAAAGGACAATAATTCTTGAATTTGAGTTTCGTTATCTAATTCTTTTAAACTGAAAACGACATTGGGGTGTTCTTCTTCAAAATCTAATAATAAATTAGGAATGATTTGTTGCATCGCAGACCCCACATAACCCAATTTCAGGTCGCCTTTTTTGCCGTCATTTAACAACTTAGCATGTTCTAAAGTCTGGTCTAGGCTTTTAAGGGTAAGTTTCAATTCTTTTTTTAGGTAAGCTCCAGCTTTGGTTAGAACAACTTTACGGTTGTGTCTTTCAAACAGGGTAACCCCCAAATCATCTTCCATTTGTTTGATTTGTCGACTCAATCCAGGTTGTGAAATATATAGTCTTTCGGCTGCACGCCTAAAGTGTAATTCCTCGGCAACCGCTAAAAAATATTTAAGATGTCTTAATTCTAATTGATTACTCATAGTTATCAATAAGTGACAAAGATAGTCTTTTTAAGCATTAAATTTAAGAATAACTTTGAGGGAAGAAAATGAACATAGATTATGAGTTTTAAATACGGAATTGATACACTTACGGTAGATAAAGTCTTGGATATAGCGAATGGTAAACTTGTGGCTGAAATTACTTCGGAAGCCAAGGAAAAAGTGTTGGCCTGTAGGCAGAAGGTGGAAGATATGGCGAACGGTGATAAGCCTGTTTATGGTATTAATACAGGTTTTGGTCCTCTTTGTGAAGTGCAGATTACTCCAGAAGAAACCAAGACATTACAGAGGAATTTGTTGCTGACACATGCTGTTGGGGTTGGAAATCCAATTGATAAAAAGTTGTCTAAAATTATGATGATATGCAAGGTGCACGCATTATGTCAAGGATTTTCTGGCGTTCGATTAGAACTGATTAAGCGTATTATTTATTTTATTGAAAATGATTTAGTGCCTGTAGTGCCAGAACAAGGTTCAGTTGGGGCGTCTGGAGATTTAGCGCCTTTATCCCATTTGTTTTTACCATTAATTGGTGCCGGTGAATTTTGGGTTGATGATGATATAAAACCAGCTGCAATAGTTTTGGAACAGCATGGGGTTAAACCCATTGAACTTCATGCTAAAGAAGGACTTGGCTTAATTAATGGAACCCAATTCATTTTGGCACATACCATAGTTGGTCTAAATAAAATGCAATACTTATTAGATATGGCTGACGTTGCCGGTGCTATGAGCATTGAAGGGTATCAAGGAAGTTTTTCGCCATTTAAAGATGAACTTCATAGAATAAGGCCATATAAAGGCACAATTGAAGTAGCAGAACGTATGTTTATGTTGCTTTATAGGTCTCAAAACGTAGATTCTCATGAAAATTGTGGGCGCGTTCAAGATCCTTATTCTATGCGTTGCATTCCTCAAGTGCATGGAGCTTCAAGAAATGCGTATTATCATTTAAGTGAATTGGCTGAAATAGAAATGAATTCGGTAACAGATAACCCCATTGTATTAAGTGAAACCGAAGCTATATCTGGCGGTAATTTTCACGGGCAACCGTTAGCAATGGCATTAGATTATTGTTCAGTGGCCGCAGCAGAATTGGGGAATATTGCCGATAGAAGGTGTTATTTATTACTTGAAGGTAAGTACGGTTTGCCAAGATTATTAACCACTGGTGGAGGTGGATTAAATTCTGGGTTTATGATTCCTCAGTATACCACAGCAGCTTTGGTTTCAGAAAATAAATCATTGTGCTTTCCGTCATCGGCAGATAGTATACCAACCTCTTTAGGGCAAGAAGATCATGTGTCTATGGGTAGTATTTCCAGTAGAAAGTTTAATCAAATTCTTGGGAACTTAGAAAAAATATTGGCCATAGAATTGATGTATGGAGCCCAGGCTTTAGAGTTTAGAAGACCTAATACATTTTCAGATATTATAGAGGACAACTTCAGAATTATCAGAAGTAAGGTTCCAAAGTTAGAAGATGATAGAGCCTTAAAGGCAGATATAGATGCTATGATTGAACTGGTAAGAACCCAAGCGTTTAATTTAAGATAGGCCTTATGACATTTCAAGAACAGATATTACAAGGCATCCCAAAGGCGCTACCAACAAAAAAAGCATATCCTAAAGATGCCAACAGAGCGCCAAAAAGAAAGGATATTTTAACAGTAGAAGAAAAGCAATTGGCTATTAGAAATGCGCTGCGTTACTTTCCTAAAAGTTGGCATAACGAACTTGCCGAAGAATTCGCCAATGAGTTAAAAGAATTTGGTAGAATATATATGTACAGGTTTAAACCTGATTATAAAATATATGCGCGACCCATTTCGGAGTACCCAGCTAAATCCTTGCAAGCAGCTGCTATTATGGTTATGATTCAGAATAATTTGGATCCTGCTGTGGCGCAACATCCAGAAGAATTGATTACGTATGGAGGCAATGGGGCTGTGTTTCAAAATTGGGCGCAATATTTGTTAGTGATGCAATATTTAGCTACTATGACAGAAGACCAAACGCTACATATGTATTCTGGTCATCCTATGGGATTGTTTCCTTCGTCTAAAAATGCACCCAGAGTAGTAGTGACAAATGGTATGATGATTCCTAATTATTCAAAACCAGACGATTGGGAAAAATTCAATGCTTTAGGTGTAACGCAATACGGGCAAATGACAGCGGGTTCGTTTATGTATATTGGTCCGCAAGGGATTGTACACGGAACAACTATTACGGTTATGAATGCCTTCCGAAAAATTCTAAATAAAGATGAAAATTCCAACGGTAAAATCTTCTTAACAGCTGGGTTAGGAGGCATGAGTGGCGCGCAACCTAAAGCAGGAAATATTGCCGGTTGTATTACCATTGCTGCAGAGGTGAATCCTAAAGCAGCAACTAAACGTTGTGAGCAAGGTTGGGTAGATGTGTTGGTGGATAATTTAGACGATTTAGTAACTCGTGTAAAAAAGGCTCAATCCAAAAATGAAGTCGTTTCAATAGCCTATATTGGAAACGTTGTTGAGGTTTGGGAGCGTTTTTATGAAGACGATATTTTTATTCATGTGGGGTCAGATCAAACCTCGTTACATATCCCATGGACCGGTGGTTATTATCCAGTTGATGTGTCTTATGAAGAGTCAAACCGATTGATTAGTGAAGAACCGGAAGCTTTTAAACAAAAAGTTCAGGAATCTCTAAAAAGACATGCCCATGCCATAAATAAACATACAGCCAGAGGAACGTATTTCTTTGATTATGGTAATGCTTTTTTATTAGAAGCTTCCAGAGCGGGAGCCGATGTGATGGCTGAAAATGGCATCGATTTTAAATACCCATCATATGTACAAGATATTTTAGGACCCATGTGTTTTGATTATGGTTTTGGGCCATTCCGTTGGGTGTGTTTATCTGGAAAGTCTGAAGATTTAGACGCTACCGATGCTATTGCTGCCTGCGTGCTCCAGGAAATTATGGAGAATTCACCTGAGCAAATTCAATTGCAAATGCAAGACAATATCACTTGGATAAAAGACGCAAAAAACAACAAAATGGTGGTGGGATCTCAGGCTCGAATTTTATATGCTGATGCCGAAGGACGCTCAAAAATTGCACAAGCTTTTAATAAGGCTATCGCTGAAGGTAAGATTGGGCTAGTAGTTTTGGGTAGAGATCACCATGATGTAAGTGGAACTGATTCACCTTTTAGGGAAACCTCTAATATTTATGATGGCAGTAGGTTTACCGCGGACATGGCCATTCATAATGTTATTGGTGATAGCTTTAGAGGTGCTACTTGGGTGTCTATCCACAATGGTGGTGGCGTTGGTTGGGGCGAAGTCATCAATGGTGGTTTCGGTATGGTTTTAGACGGGAGCAAAGAAGCAGAAGAACGCTTGAAGAGCATGTTGTTTTATGATGTAAATAATGGAATAGCACGCAGAAGTTGGGCAAGAAATGATGAAGCCATATTCGCAATTAAACGAGAAATGGAAAGAACACCAAATTTAAAGGTAACTTTACCTAATTTAGTAGATGATACTATTCTAAATAATCTGTTTTAATGGCTACCCTTTTTAAGAATATAAAAGAATTGCTTCAGGTAAGAACTGAACCGGTCAAGTTTGTTTCAGGTAAAGAGATGAACATTATACCTACAATTAAAGATGCTTTTTTACTAGTTGAAAATGGTTTGATTTCAGATTTTGGAAGTATGCGTGATTGTCCTAGCAGTAATTTTGACGAAGTTATTGATTGTACTGGAAAAATGGTAATGCCTGCTTGGTGTGATTCACATACACATATGGTTTATGCCGGAAACCGAGAAAGTGAATTTGTTGATAGAATTAATGGGTTGACATATGAAGAAATAGCCAATAGAGGAGGTGGTATTTTAAATTCTGCTAAAACACTGCAAGAGACGTCTGAGGATGATTTATATAATCAAAGTAAAGTAAGACTAGAAGAAATTATCAAGTTGGGAACTGGTGCAGTGGAAATAAAATCGGGTTATGGGTTAACCTTAGAAGCTGAATTAAAAATGCTACGAGTGATTAAACGTTTAAAAGAGAACTATTCCATAGAAATTAAAGCTACTTTTCTGGGGGCACATGCGTTACCTAAAGAATTTAAGAATACTTCTGATTACATAGATTATGTAATTGAGGCAATTTTGCCAATAGTTGCCAAAGAAAATCTAGCCGAATACATTGATGTGTTTTGTGAAACGGGCTACTTTTCGGTGGAAGATACCAACCGTATTTTAGAAGCAGGAAAGCAATACGGATTTACACCTAAAATTCATGTCAATCAATTTACAGCTATAGGTGGTGTACAGGCCGGTGTAAAACATAATGCTTTATCTGTTGACCATTTGGAAGAAATGCGAGATGTTGACATAGAGGCTCTAAGGGGTTCTCAAACCATGCCTGTAGCTTTACCAGGTTGTTCTTATTTTTTGAGCATTCCATATACACCAGCGCGTAGGATAATTGATGCAGGTTTACCGTTAGCATTAGCTACGGATTATAATCCCGGTTCCGCACCATCAGGTAATATGAACTTTGTGGTATCTACGGCTTGTGTAAAAATGAAAATGACGCCCGAAGAAGCTATTAATGCTTCTACTATTAATGGTGCTTACGCCATGGGATTACAGGATAAAGTAGGTTCTATTACTAACGGCAAACTAGCTAATTTAATTTTAACAAAACCAATAAACTCTTTTGGTTTTATCCCTTATAGTTTTGGCGAGAATCATATTGAAAGTATTTTTTTGGCAGGTGAAGATTAACCTTTTGGTTTAGGATTAAACTTAAGTATTTTTTTTATACACTGTTATATGTAGTTTTATAAGTAAATTATTCTAGAAACAATTTATGTTTTACTGGTGATAAGCTGCATTATGAGCCAAGGTGCCACCGCATGTTCCACAATTGCCAGCAGTTCCAGATCCTCCAACACATCCTTTACCACAGGTGTAATGCCATACTCCAGCTGTATTTTGGCTAGGATTGGAAACTGGGGAATTAGGAGGAATAGCGTAAGGAGAAGAAGAAGTTGGAGTGCTATTAGAATTAGAGTGATAAATTGAGTTATGAACTAAAAGACTTCCGCAATTACCGCAATTAACAGCTGACCCAGCACCTCCAGCACAACCTTTGAGGCAGGTATAGTGCCAGACTCCTCTTTCATTTTGAGAGGGCTCAGCATTTGCTGGTTTAGGAGTTGTAGCATTTAGGGGGGCGGTGGGATCTGAAACTTTTAATGATTTTACAGTTTCTTGTTTTGGTTTTTTAGATTTTTCATTACAGGAATAGAAAGAAATGACAAAACTGAATAATAATATAGCAAAGATCTTAAAGTATTTCATAAGGGTGTTTTTTAAGTTTATGATGTATAAGGGAAGATAATTTAATTTTTTTATCACATGGTTTTAAATGATTATTATTCATAAATTATCAAATTGGGTGCAACGTATTTGTGTTTTGGTCAGTTGCCTTGACTAGCACTAAATTAGTAAATAGAAAACAAACTTTGGGAATATCCGAAGGATTTTCAGAAGTAAGTGAGAACAACCAATTACCTATAGTCAGTATACCATTGTTTTATTTCTTTAAATCCCAACCCTAATATAGCTCAGTAACTTGTTTGTTCTTACTCTAGTATCAACGATAAAAAGATTGCATTCAAATCAATCAATATCACCCCCAACTTGCAAACCGCTAGGGACATGTTCAGGAACAGTCTTGTCAAAAGTATCATCATTCAATGTGTTTAAGAATGAAATGATAAGTGACATGTCTTTAACCTTTACCGTAAGGTTTTGAGCCAGAGTATCAATTTGGGTTGTTTCAATATGCGGATTTCTAGATTTTTTAAAACTCAGATCTTCGTAAAATTCCAATACTTTTTCTAGTGAAGCCAAAGTGCCATTGTGCATATAGGGTGCGGTGAATCTGAGGTTTCTTAGGGTGGGGGTTCTAAAAGCAAATTGTGCTTCGAACCCAGTATCAATACTATCTAGTTTTTTATTTTCAGGTACACTCAATACATGCATTTTAAAATCAGAAAACATGGGTCCGTTATGACAATTTATACAGCCTACTTTTTTAAAGAGTTCAAACCCTTCTTTTTCTGCTAATGAAATAGCGGATTCATCACCACGCATGTATTTGTCAAAATCTGAATTATTGGTAACTAACGTTCTTTCGTATGCAGCAATGGCTTTTCCAATATTTTCAGAAGCAATGGGCTCATCTTCTTCAAACACATTTTCAAACAAGGTTTGATATTCCGGGATAGCTTTTAGGCGTTTAACTACTTCGTTAAGTATTTCGGTATCCGAAAAATGTGTTCCGCGCATTTCTTCTAAAGCCTTAATAGGTTCTAAAGCTTGATCTTCTAAACTATTCACTCTGGAGTCCCAAAACATAGGTGCGTCTTCTGGACTATAATGATTAGACATGTTGATGCCGTTATAAGCAGTATTTAAAACGGTATGTGCATTTCGTTTTACAAAGGGAATATCGTTTGGTTGTTTGAATTCTCTCTTGTTTCCAAAACCTTGACCATTAACACCAATGGAAATGTCTCTAAACTCAGCGTATCCATTTTTTGGATGGTGACAGGTAGCACAGGCTACGTCTTTATTGCCAGATAAAATGGGGTCAAAAAACAATAACCTTCCCAAGTCTACTTTCTCCTTGGTGGTTGGGTTGTTGTTAGGTGATTTAATAGTTTTTGGTAAGGCACTTACCCTTACTTTAGTTTGAGCAATTTCAACCAATGTGTTTTTCTTGTTTTTGCAATTGAAAAAACAAAATGAGATTAAACCGATTAAAACAATTTTCTTAAACATAAATTCAAGCTACTTTTCAGCTTTATAATCCGGGTTTGAGCTCGGGTACTTTGCATTTACAGATTTCTGAAGGTTATGTAATCTGTTTTGTAAAGCTATTACTTTTTCAGGTTCTTTTAATGATAAATCGTTTGTTTCGGAAATATCATCTTTTAAATTATACAATTCTAAAGTTTCAGAATCATAAAACTCAATTAATTTCCAATCACCTTGACGGATAGCGGCTCCCGGTGCCCAACCACTACCGTGGTAATGCGGATAATGCCAGAAGATTTCTTTTCTTTCAATAGGGCCATTGTTAACTAAAATAGGGCTCAAATCTACACCATCAATTTCTATGGTTGCATCAATTTCTATGTCTGCCATGGAGAGCAAAGTGGGAAAAAAATCATGGCTTACAACAGGTTCATTAATAACTTTGTCTTTAACCGCATAATGAGAAGGTTTAATTAATAATGGCACCCTTATGCCTCCTTCATATAACCAGCCTTTTCCTGCTCTTAAGGGTTCTATAGAGGTAGGGCCTTTTCTTTTGCCTGTATTTAAAACGGTTGATAGCCCACCATTATCCGAAGTAAAAATCAATGTTGTGTTATCATATAATTCTTGTTCTTTCAATTTGGCAACCAGTTTTCCAATGTTTTTATCCAGAGCATACACCATAGAAGCGTAATCAGCATTATGTTGTTTTAGCGTTGTGACACCTCTTCCTTCTTCTCGAAAATCAGGCTCTGATAGTTTTATATTTTTAAACTTCTCAACATATTGTTTGTTGGCTTGAATAGGGGTGTGAACCGTGTAATAACTCAAGTATAAAAGAAATGGGTCATTATCCACAGATTCTATAAAATTGATAGTTTCATTTGTTAACCTATCGGTTAAATATTCTCCTTTTGGGCCGTCAGAGATTTTAGGGTTTTTATAAGGTGAGTAATAACCTCCGGGAGGACTTCCTTTATGATGTCCGCCTATATTAATATCGAACCCTTGTTCTTCAGGATAATAGCCTTCATCACCCAAGTGCCATTTTCCAGCGAAAAAGGTCTTGTATCCATGGGTTTTAAAAGCTTTAGCTATGGTAGTTTCTTTAAGTGGTAATTCGTTTAAAATGTCTGGTCCAACAAGTTTTTCAGTTGTTTTAGGAACAAATCCTGGAATCCAATCGGTTATATTCAATCTTGCAGGGTGTTTTCCGGTCATAATAGCGGCTCTGGTTGGAGAACAAATAGAGGCCGATGCATAGGCGTTTGTAAATTGAATGCTTTCCTTACATAAGGCGTCAATATTTGGAGATTCATAAAAGGAACTTCCGGAATAGCCTAAATCTGTCCAACCTAAATCGTCAACTAATATGAATACGAAATTTTGCTTTTTTTTAGTACACGATGAAAGAACTATTAACAGGAGGATTAGAGTTAGAACGTATTTCTGCATAATTAATTTCCGGACTGCTTGTTTTTAAACTTCTCAAAATCTGATGCTGTTTCAACTTTTGGAAAACTATTATTTTTAGTATTGGTGTCAGCAAATTCAAAATTAGGGTCTAAATTAACTTTTGACACTTCCTTTTCTTTAACAAAAGTGTGTTTGATTTCGTATTCATTTCTTCGCCAAATTTCGGCTGGTAATCGGTCTATTGCTTTTGTGCCATCAGCAAAAACCCATTCAATTGTTACAGGCATTACTAATCCGCCTTTATTTTTAATAGTAACTTCATAAATATTTTTGCCAGATAGTTGTTTTCTAACCTCAGACTCATCAAGTCTTGATAAAAAACCGCCATATGAAGCATCTGGTGTTGAGGTCATATTAATAGTTTTTGGCCCGTTAGAAAAATCTTTGGCTGAAGCTTCAGTGCTTTTCCCGTCTGCTTCAATTTTTAATTTGGCAGATTGATTTTGGTCTTCAATATTACTATGCTCTTCGTAAACCTTAAACCATTTTACGTCACTTAACTCCATGTCAACATTGTCGGTAGTAAAAAACCACCCTCTATAAAACCAATCTAAGTCAACGGCGGTGGCATCTTCTAGGGTTCTGAATAAATCTCCTGGATTTGGGTGTTTGTATTTCCAACGGTTAGCATATTCCTTGAATGCCTCATCAAATAATTCTTTTCCTATGATAGAATTTCTAAGCATTTGTAAACCAACGGTTGGTTTTAAATAAAAATTAGCTCCAAACTGACTCATTAGTTCGCTATCTGAAGTTGTCATGATTGGACGCAAGATATTTTTATCACCACTCATAAAGGGAACAATGCTATTAGGAGTGGTACTGTTAAAATCTGGATATCTTTCTGCAACAGTTCTTTGGTGAAGAAAGGTGTTTAGTCCTTCATCCATCCACATCCATTTACGTTCGTCTGAACTTATAATCATTGGGAACCAATTATGCCCCACTTCATGAATAATAGTTCCTATCATTCCCGCTTTAGCACCATTACTCATTTTGCCATTTTTTGGACGCCCACCATTAAAACTAATCATTGGAAATTCCATGCCAATATTAGATGTGTTTACGGAGATACAAACAGGGTATGGGTAGTCAAAAGTAGCTTCGGAATAAACTTCTAAAGCATGCATAATGGCTTTGGTAGATTCTTCTTTCCAAACGGGTAAGCCTTCTTTAGGGTAAAATGACATAGCCATAACCGTGTTGGTTGGTAATTTTACGTTTTGAGCATCCCAAAGGAATTTTCTAGATGATGCGAAGGCAAAATCACGAACATTTTCAGCTTTAAATTTCCAAGTTTTTTTCTTGTTTGATTTTTCTTTTTCGTTGATTAGGGCTTCTTCTTTGGTAATAATCATTACGGGTTTGTCAAATGATTTTTCGGCCTCTTTCAATCGATTCCTTTGTTTTTTTGTTAAAACCGATTCTGGATTTTGTAAAGCCCCAGTAGATGCGACAGCATGATCTGAAGGTACGGTGATTTCAACCTCATAATCTCCAAATTCTAATGCAAATTCTCCTAATTTTTGAAACTGCTGATTTTGCCAACCTTCAGTATCATTATAAACCGCCATTCTTGGAAACCAATGGGCAATTAAGTAAACCGTATTGTCATCTTCAGGGAAATATTCGTAGCCTTCTCTAGAAAGCAAATACATACTGCGGTCTGTGATATGATAGGACCAAGCAATGCTCAAAACAGTTGATTCTCCAGATTTCAGAGGTTGATTAAGCTTAACTTTCATCATGGTATTGTTTACCATAGTTTTTAAGTTGTTATCACCTTCATCTTTCACATATTTAATGGTGTAACCAGCTGGAAAGTTGATAGCTCTTGTAAGGAATTGCATTTGGCGGGCACTCATGCCATCTGTAATATTATTATTTATAGAACCAAAATCTTCATTGCCCTTTTTATTTACATTTTGCTCAAGCTGAATCCATAAATAACTTAAATCATCTGGAGAATTGTTGTAATAAGTGATGGTTTCCTCCCCAGAAAGGGTATTGTTTGCTTCGTCTAATTCGGCTTTAATTTTGTAATCAGCCCGTTGTTGCCAATAATCTTTTCCAGGAGCACCACTTGCTGTTCTGTAGGTGTTGGGTGGAGAAATCATATTATCTATAGGTTCAAACTTACCTTGCCAGGGCTGTGTTTGTGCACCTATATTGAATAAAAGGAATAGTGAAAATAATAATGATATTGAAATTCGCATAATAATTGAGTTAGTCAGATTCAAGAATTGCTCACAATATAGCAATTCTCGATAGTTATTTTTGCGAATACCCTTTATAAATTAACATATGGTTATGCTTTTGTAAAAAGGCTTAAATGTGAGAATTTATTGTTGTTAAAGGTCAAAGGGTTCAGTACCTTTGCAGCTTAAAATAGAGAAATATATGGCTAAGAAAAAAGACTTAACATTTGATGTTTTAATAGAAATACCTAAAGGGAGTAGAAATAAATATGAGTATGATTTTACACTGAATAAAATTCGTTTTGATCGTACTTTGTTTTCATCTATGATGTATCCGGGTGATTATGGTTTTATTCCTGAGACATTGGCTTTAGATCAAGATCCTTTAGATGTATTAGTACTGTCAACTGAGCCTTCTTACCCTATGGTAGTGATGGAAGTAAGACCGGTTGGTGTATTTCATATGACCGATGAAAAAGGGCCAGATGAGAAGATTATTTGTGTTCCTGTATCAGACCCCGTTTGGAGTCACAGGGCAGATATCTCACATTTAAACCCTCATAGATTAAAAGAAATAGAACATTTTTTCCAGGTTTATAAAGATTTAGAAGAGAAAAAAGTAGATGTTGGCGGTTGGGGAAATGCTGAGGAAGCGATTAAGATTTACCACCAATGTGTAAAACGCTATGAAGATAGTGAGCACAAGAAAAAGCGTACGTTTGTTATCTAATTATTAGATTCGCAAAATACCAGTATAAAAATTGAGCCATCTTAAATTTAGGATGGCTTTTTTTATCACTTTAATTTTCCTATTTTTAGCGCCTCAAAAAAAATATAATTAATAACTAACTAAATAAAATATGAAGTATATAGTAGATTTTTTACCTCTTTTTGGAGTCTTGGCATTATTATTTGTTTTTGTAAAAAATGTTTGGGTTTCTAAGCAAGAAGTAGGTAATGAAAAAATGGCAAAAATTGCAAAACACATTGCAGATGGCGCCATGTCTTTCTTAAAAGCTGAATACAAAATTTTGGCAATTTTTGTTGTGGCTGTTGCTATCTTATTATTCTTTAAGGGTAATTCAGAAGAAGGATCTCACGGAATGGTTGCGGTATCTTTTGTTGTTGGAGCTATATGTTCAGCTTTAGCTGGGTTTATTGGAATGCGTGTAGCTACAAAGGCAAATGTTAGAACAACTAATGCGGCTAGAACTTCTTTAGGAAAGGCATTAGAAGTTGCCTTTGCTGGTGGTTCTGTTATGGGATTAGGAGTTGTTGGCTTAGGAGTACTTGGTTTAAGTGGTTTATTTATGATTTACCAAATGATGTGGCCAGGTTCTGAAAATATTCCAATGGTGCTTAATGTATTATCTGGATTTTCATTAGGAGCTTCATCTATTGCATTATTTGCCCGTGTTGGTGGTGGTATTTATACTAAAGCAGCCGATGTAGGTGCAGATTTAGTAGGAAAGGTAGAAGCTGGTATTCCTGAAGATCACCCATTAAATCCTGCTACTATTGCAGATAATGTAGGTGATAACGTTGGAGATGTTGCTGGAATGGGGGCTGATTTATTTGAATCGTTCGTTGGATCTATAATTGGTACAATGGTTCTTGGAGCATTTATATTTACACCAGACTTTGGTGGTTTAGGTGCTGTATACTTGCCATTGGTATTAGCGGCAGTTGGTATAATAATGTCAATAATAGGAACCTTCTTTGTAAAAGTTAAAGATGGCGGTTCTCCGCATAAAGCATTAAACTTAGGTGAGTTTGGTTCTGGTGCATTAATGGTTATTGCTGCTTACTTTATTATTGGAGCAATGCTTCCAGAACAAATAGAAGGATTACCTTCTGGTTCTATGGGTGTGTTTTGGGCAGTACTTGCTGGTTTAATTGCCGGATTTGGTGTTGGAAAAATAACTGAATTTTATACAGGAACAGGTACAATACCTGTAAACTCCATTGTAAAACAATCGGAAACGGGTTCTGCAACAAATATAATTGCAGGATTAGGAGTAGGTATGATGTCTACTGCAGGTCCTATTATATTAATTGCCGGAGCTATTTTAGTATCTCATTACTTTGCCGGTTTATATGGTATTGCTATTGCAGCAGTAGGAATGTTAGCAAATACAGGAATTCAATTGGCTGTTGATGCTTACGGACCAATTTCTGATAATGCTGGTGGTATTGCTGAAATGGCTGAATTACCAAGCGAAGTAAGAGAGCGTACAGATAAATTAGATGCAGTGGGTAATACAACGGCTGCTATTGGTAAAGGATTTGCAATTGCTTCTGCTGCATTAACGGCTTTAGCTTTATTTGCTGCCTTTATGAAAACTGCAGGTGTAACGGCAATTGATGTGTCTCAACCAGATATTATGGCAGGTTTATTAATTGGTGGTATGTTACCATTTGTTTTTTCAGCTTTATCTATGAAAGCTGTTGGTAGAGCTGCTATGGCTATGATTGAAGAGGTACGTCGTCAATTTAAAGATATTCCTCAATTGAAAGCGGCATTAGAGATTATGCGTAAGTATGATTCTGATATGACAAAAGCCACTGAAGCTGATAGAAAAATATTTGATGAAGCTGATGGTTATGCTGAGTATGATAAATGTGTTGAAATTTCTACAAATGCATCTATTAGAGAAATGGTATTACCTGGATTATTAGCTTTAGCAGTTCCAGTTGCTGTTGGTTTTATTGGTGGTGCTGAAATGTTAGGAGGTCTTTTAGCAGGTGTTACTACTTGTGGTGTGTTGATGGCTATTTTCCAGTCTAATGCTGGTGGTGCTTGGGATAACGCTAAAAAGATGATAGAAGAGCAAGGTAGAAAAGGAACGGAGGCTCATAAAGCTGCTGTAGTAGGCGATACTGTGGGTGATCCATTTAAAGATACTTCAGGTCCTTCATTAAATATCTTATTGAAATTAATGAGTGTAGTTGCTTTAGTAATTGCACCTAGTTTAGTTTCAGATGAAGCAGTTCAAGCTTATAACGATAGCTCAACTGATGTTGAAATGGTTGAGGTTTCTAAAGAAATAAAAGTGAATATGACTAATAATGATGATGGAACTGTAAAAGCTGTTGTTACTATGGTAACTATTGAAAACGGGGAAGAGTCTACAGCGTATGAAACTTTTGAAGGAACTGAAGCTGAAGTAAAAGCAAATATTGAAGCTATAAAGAAGGGTTAATTTTCTAAACTAAAACTAACTAAATAAAAAAACCACGCTAAAAGCGTGGTTTTTTTATTATATAATTTTCGGGATTAAAACAATCCGTGAATTTCAGCGTCAATAGTATTTATGACTTGTCCTAAGTCTTCAGGGTTGTCAACAAAATCTAAATTGTCTACATCAATGATTACTAATTTACCTTTAGTGTAACCGTGTATCCAAGCTTCATAGCGTTCATTTAATCGGCTTAAATAATCAATACTGATAGAGTTTTCATAATCACGACCACGTTTGTGAATTTGTTTAACCAAATTAGGAATTGAACTCCTTAAATAAATCAATAAGTCTGGCCCTTGAACAAGCGATTCCATTAATTCAAAAAGAGAGCTGTAATTCTCAAAATCACGGTTGGTCATTAAACCCATGGCGTGTAAATTGGGAGCAAAAATATGTGCATCCTCATAAATAGTTCTATCTTGAATGATGTCTTTGCCACTTTGACGTATTTGTAAAACTTGACGAAATCTACTATTCAAGAAATACACCTGAAGGTTAAAACTCCAACGTTCCATTTGATTGTAAAAATCATCTAAATACGGATTGTCTACAACATCTTCTAATTGGGCTTCCCATTTATAATGTTTTGCTAGTAATTTAGTTAGGGTAGTCTTTCCAGCGCCAATATTTCCGGCAATCGCAATATGCATACTTAATTAATTTTTAATTGGAATTGTTGTAGTTTTTGATTCTGGTAAATATACAAGGTTTCATTGGTTACAAAAAACTGATTTATCAACAAATTTGGTATTTCAATTGGCGTTGTTAATTCTGAATCTTTTTTTAGAAAATATAAGCTATTGTCTTTCTTTAAAACAATATTCCCATTGTTTTCAGCTAATTCTGAAAAGCCCTCATTTTTCATTTTTTTAATTAAATTTCCAAAGTAATTATACTGATAAATAGATTTTTGGGTAAGTAACCAGACACTGTTATAATTGCTTTTTAAATCCAGTATTTTGCTTTGAATAGGTAATGAGCGTGCTTGAGTTTTACCGCTTTTGTAATTGTATAATTCTAATTGTTGATTGTCTTGATTAAAAACCCAAAGTGTATTATCAAACCCAGCAGAAATATGAGTGATATTTTTATATGGTTGAATGGTATTAAAATCAATTTTGAAGATTTCTGCTAATCGATTATCTAAAATTATAACGGTATTAAAATCTTTATAAAAGAGATTAATCTTTAAAGGGTTAAAAGCATTAGCCGAAGTTACATCACCTAATTGTAAATTATTATATGATATTGTTTTGTCAGAACTCTTTTTATAGAAGGTGTTGTATTGTAAATAATAGACGGTTCCAAAATTATCAACAGACACTATCTTAGCAGATTTAAAATCGGTCGATTTAATCAAAGAAGACTCAATACTATTTTGAGTGTATATTGATAGTGGGAATAATATAAAAAAGACTATTTTGTACTTCATGCTGACTTGAAAAATACAAAAATCAAACCAGTTTTAGCAAATTAATTTATAACCATATCCGCGAATGTTAATGATTTGCAAGTTTTCGTCTGAATTTAGTTTTTTTCTAAGTTTGGTGATGAATACATCCATGCTTCGTGCACTGAAAAAGTCATCATTCCCCCAGAGTTTTTTGAGGATAATAGAACGGTCTAATACTTGGTTTTTGTTCTTAATTAAATGAAATAATAAATGGGCTTCTCTATGGGTAAGTTGTTGGGGTGATTCTATTTTAAATTGAAGTGTTTGCTTTGGAAAGTTAAAAGCATAGTCTCCAACTTGAAGAATGTCTGACTCTTTTTGAACTTTTGTTCTATTCAACAAATTATTAATACGAACAATGAGCTCTTCCATACTAAAAGGCTTTTTAAGGTAGTCATTGCCACCAATAGTAAAACCTTCAACAACATCTTGGGTTTGTGATTTTGCAGTTAAAAAAATAATAGGAATGGTATCGTCTAAAGTTCTAATGTCTTTAGCTAGAGTAAAACCATCCTTTTTTGGCATCATTACATCTAATACTAATAATTCGGGGCTACTGGTTTTATAGGTTTCAAAAGCTTTTTCTCCATTATCACAAAGTAGTACCTTAAAGTTTCTGGTTTCTAAACTTTCTTTAATAATCAAACCCAAAGCTGGTTCGTCTTCTGCTAAAAGTATGGTGGTTGGTTTACTCATTCGGAATTGAAATTTTAAATGTAGTTAACTTATTATTCAATTCTAAATGAATGGAGCCCTTATGCTTTTCTATGATTTTTTTGGTGTAATACAAGCCAATACCAAAGCCTTTAATATCATGGGTATTCCCTTTAGAGATTCTATAAAATTTCTCAAAAATTTTCTCCTTATTTGCTTTGGTTAAGTAGTTTCCGTTGTCTGAAATATTAATTAAAATATTTGATGAGTTCTGAGTTATTTCAACCAAAATTTTGTCACCGCCATATTTAATAGCATTATCTAAAACATTATTTAAAGCATTTTCAAAATGAAAAGCATCAACATTTGATATTACATTTTCAGGAGCAGAATTAAAACTAATTGTTTTAATTTCGGTTTGCATTTTATGCTTTTCAACTATCTGCTCTAAAAGCTCAGTTAGGTTGTAATCTTCTTTGTTTAATTCTAAACTATCACTGTCTAAAGTAGCTGTTTCTAATAGTTTTTCAACCATCACATTCAATTTAGATAATTGCTGATTAGACATATTTAAATAGGTTTTGGTTTTTTCTTTATCCTCAATAGCATTAAAATCTTTAATGCTTTCAATAGCAACACCAATAGTAGCAATAGGTGTTTTAAATTCGTGGGTAATATTGCTTATTAAATCATTTTTAACCTCGGCTAGCTGCTTTTGTTGTTTAATAATTTTTAAAAGATAAAACAGACAGCCAATAACTGCAAGTATTAATAATAATGAAGCCAAAATTCCACCTAAAATGCGTTTTAAAATAATTTTAGTTTCATTGGTAAAGTTAATCTCTAATTCACTTCCGTCAGGTAAAAAAGTAGATTTTGAAAACGTTTTTAAAGTATGACTGCTATTAGGAGATTTAAGTATTTTAAATCGGTTAAAATGCTTAATACTGTCTTTGGCGTTCTTAAAACTAAGTTTGTATTTAATATCAATGTTTTTTCTTTCTAATTCAATGTTTAAAAGACTATCTACTTCTTTAAGAACTAAGGTGTCGTTATTAATTGATATAACCACTTTTGAGGTAAGCATTTTAATATCCTCAAGCTTATTTGGATAATGAAACTTCTGAATAATAGAATCATGTTTGTGTTTTGCTGTATCCACACTAATTTCAGCAAATAGAGAATCAACCTTTTTTCCTCTTACTACTGTAATGCCTTCAAGACCCGATACATCTAAACTATCAAGGTTTTTAAATTCTTTTTCAGATTCTTCAATTTGGGATAAAAAATTTTGAAACTTACTTCCTTCCTTAAAAAAATGATCTGTTTTATTTCCTTCAAAAGCAAAACCTATAGTAGTGCGTTCAGCAAGTAAGGCATAATAATCATCAACAGATTTGTCTAAACTGCTTTGAACATCATTTATAAGCTGATGCTTATTGGAAAGGTAATTTTTGTAATTCCAAAATACCTGAATACCAATAGTGCAAACAATTACGGCTATAATTGCGTACAATAACCATCTGTATTTCTGCTCGTTCATATTTCAAAAGTATATGTTAATATCAAGAAAAACCAATCGGTTAACACACGTTAACACTAGTTAACTTTAAGTTAGACTTAGGTGTTGCATATTTGTGGTAGAAAATCATCAAAAAACGACAGAAATCATAAAATTTAAATCAAATGAAAACAATTGTTACTTTATTCATTATTTTAATATCGAATCTTTGTCTTGCGCAAAGCGATGTGAAAATTGAAAACTTGAGCATTAGTGTTTCGGTTAACTCTTTAGAAGAACTCGAGGCAATTAATATTGAAAGTATTGAAAATGTGTTTAAGGAAGTTGAACCAAACATACCAATTTCAATGCAATTGAAGTGCAAAGGAAAACCAATGAAAAACGGTGAATTATCCTTATTTTCCATGAAGGTTAGCGGAACTTTTGAAGAAAAAGAACAACTTAATAAGGGATTAAAAAAACTTAAAAATACAGCATTAACATTTTACCAAATTCAAAAATAAAAAGATGAAAAGAACTATTATTTTAGTCGGAATCTTATCCATGTTTTTATTGTCAGCTACCGCCCAAGATTTTCAGGGAGTGGCTACTTATAAAACTAAAAGAAAATTGGATATTAAATTAGACAGTACACAAGTAAATTCTGAAATGCATCAGCGTATGATGGCTATGTTGAAAAAGCAATTTGAAAAAACTTATATACTAACTTTTGATAAAGAGTCCTCGGTTTACAAAGAAGAAGAAGCTTTAGAGGCACCTCAAGCTGGAGGTATGCGTATGGTGGTTATGACAGCTGGAGCTTCAGATATATTATATAAGAATATCAAGGAAAATAGATTTACCTCGCAGAGTGAAGTGTTAGGGAAGATTTTTCTTGTAAAAGACGAGTTAGAAAAACAAGATTGGACTTTAGAAAAGGATACCAAATTTATTGGTGAATACACCTGCCATAAGGCCACCATGAAACGTATGATTGAAGTTAGAGAAAGTGGAATTAGTATTAATGGCGACAGGGACTTTGATGATGAGAATACCGAACCCGAGATGAGAGAAGTTGCTGTAACTGCTTGGTACACTATGCAAATTCCAGTTAATTCAGGACCTGCAAGATTTCATGGTTTACCAGGTTTAATATTAGAAGTTAATGATGGAGAAGAAACTATTATATGCAGTAAAATTGTGCTAAACCCTAAAGAAAAGTTAACCGTTAAAGAGCCAGTAAAAGGTAAAGAGATTAGCCAGAAAGATTTTGAAGCTGTGGTAGAAAAGAAAATGCAAGAACAAGCTGAAAAGTACGAACACAGAAGAGGTGATGACGGCGGTCACAGAATTGAAATTAGAGTAGGGGGTTAACTTCCAAACCTCCTTGATATTGTAAGTTTTCTAGTAAAATAATATTATTGTTTAATAAAACAGTATATTTGTTAAACAAAACATATTTAAAAATGAAAACATTATTTAATTTTTTAGCCATTTGTCTCGCCTTATTTTGTTCTACATCTGTATTTAGTCAAGAATTTCAAGGTAAGGCTTACTATTATTCAAAATCTACCCTAGATTTAGGGACATGGGGAGCCAGAATGAGTCAGCAGCAAAAAAATCAAGTTGCTGCAAGGTTAAAAAATAGATTAGAGAAAACCTATGTTTTATCATTTAACAGAGAAGAATCTTTATATAAAGAAGAAGTAATACTTGATGCTATTTCTGGAGCTACAGATTCTTGGGGAAAAAACTTTACCGCTGGTAATCAATATAGAAATGTTAAGATGAATAGACTTGTGCAAAATCAAGAATTTTACGGAAAGCGGTTTTTAATTGACGATAAGTTGCAGCCTATAAATTGGAATATGGGCACCGAACAAAAACAAATTGGTCAATACACCTGTTACAAAGCTGTTGGGTTAATACCCTCTTCTCAACTAGAATGGTGGTCGTTCTCCTGGGATAAGCTTAGAAAAAATGACGCTAAAAAGGAAAACGATTCTTTAACGGTGTCAAATAGTAAAGAATCGCAAATAGACACGGAGGTTGACGACATTGAAATGACACAAATTATTGCTTGGTATACACCTCAAATTCCAGTAAGCCATGGACCATCAGAATATTGGGGACTTCCAGGGTTAATTCTAGAAGTTAGTGCAAACAATACAACAATTTTATGTTCTAAAGTGATTATTAATCCAAAGGAGCAAATAGAAATAGAAGCTCCGGACAAAGGAAAACGTGTATTAAAGGATGAATACAGCCAAATAATTACTCAAAAAATGACTGAGTTTAGAGATAACAGAATGGGTAGAAGGACAAGATAAATGGAGGTGTTCAAGCGAAAATCATAGTGCTAATAATTTAACTTAATATTAACGATTCGTTTTTAAACTATAATGTAGTATTTTGGTCTAAGAGCATAGTATCTTAATTAACCAAAAACAACTCCGTAATGAGAAAAACGTTTATAAAATTTTCAGTAGTATGTTTTGCTTTATTGATTTCAAACTCAATTACAGCGCAAGACTTTCAAGGAAAAGCGCATTACATGTCTAAAACAACCATAGATATGGCCAATTTTGGTAGGCCTGGTATGGACGAAGATATGAAAAAACGTATTGCAGCCAGATTGAAAAATGCTTTGGAAAAAACATATATTCTAACGTTTAATAAGTCTGAATCTGTATATAAAGAAGAAGAAAAATTGGATGCTCCAGGATCTGGAGGAAGTGGTTTTGGACGTATGATGATGGGGAATTTTGTTGATGGAAACCAATATAAAAATATTAAAGATCAATCCTTTTTGCAGGAGCGTGAAGTTTTTGGGAAAAAGTTTTTAATAAGAGATTCTATTCCTTCCTTTGAATGGAGAATGACAGGTGAAACTAAACAAATTGGTCAATACATGTGTTTTAAAGCCACCGGGACAAAAGTAAAGTACGGTTTAGATGTTAACTTTAGAAGACCAAGACCTGATCAAGAAGGTGAAGAGGCTGAAAAAAAGGAAGAGCAACTAGAAGAGGTTACTGATGAATTAGATGTTGTAGTGTGGTATACGCCACAGATTCCAGTTAGTCAAGGACCAAGTGATTATTGGGGGCTTCCAGGGTTAATTCTAGAAGTTAATGAAGGAAGAACTACCATTCTATGTTCTAAAATAGTGATGAATACAAATGATAAAGATGTCATTAAAGTACCTTCAAAAGGAAAAGAAGTTTCAAGGGCAGAGTTTGATGAAATTTCAAAAAAGAAGATGGAAGAAATGAGAGAAAACTTTAGAAGAGGAGGAGGTCGCCCAGGTGGAGGACGCCCAGGTGGAGGAGGAAGATAATTCAATCAATAATATTCATATAATTACCAATCAATGAGAAGATTATTAACGTTAGCACTACTATTAGTAGTAGGCTCAACCTTTGCGCAAGTTCGTCTGGAAGGTGTTGTAAAAGATAGTATAGGTACGCCGTTAGAATTAGCCAATGTAATTGCCATAAATCAAGCAACTCAAAAACTAGATTCTTACGGAATTACTAATGACGAAGGTCGCTATAGGCTGTCTTTAGAAAAGAATGCTTCTTATACCATTCAAGTGAGTTATGTAGGAATGAAGACATCTCAAGCTGTTGTTGAAACTACTGATCAGGGAGTCACTAAGAATTTTACTTTACAAAATGACAACACACTTGATGCTGTTGAATTGGTATATGAAATGCCCGTTACAGTTAAGGGTGATACCATAGTTTATAATGCAGATTCTTTTAAATCTGGTACAGAACGAAAATTAGGTGACGTTCTAAAAAAACTACCTGGAGTTGAATTAAATGATGATGGTGAAATAGAAGTTGAAGGAAAATCAGTTGGTAAAGTAATGGTTGAAGGAAAAGACTTTTTTGATGGTGATTCTAAACTTGCCGTTGAAAATATTCCAGCTAATGCTGTTGATAAAGTTGAGATTCTAAAAAACTATTCAGAGGTTAGTCAGTTGCGTGGGGTAACAGATAATCAAGATAATATAGCTATCAATATCAAACTTAAAGAAGGTAAAAAGAAATTTTGGTTTGGTAACATTACTGGTGGGTTAGGAGATTCTGATGAGGAAACATTGTATTTATTACAACCTAAACTTTTTTATTACAGTCCAGAGTATAGTATCAATCTTATAGGTGATTTAAATAATATAGGAGAAGTTGCCTTTAACAGACGTGACTATTTTAAATTTTCTGGTGGGTTTAGAAGTCCAAGCAGAAGTAGTGGTACTAATATTAATTTAGGTAGTAATGATATTGGTTTTTTAACCGCTCAAAATAACAGAGCCAAATATATTAACACCAAGCTTGGAGCTGCAAACTTTAGCTACTCACCTAAAAAGACTTTAGATTTAAGTGGTTTTGCTATTTTCTCAAATAGTAGGACTGATTTACAGGAAAACAGAGCTGTAACTTATACAGACCCAGACTTAAATATTCCAAATGAGGACACAGAAAGTAATACAACACAACGTAGTGATTTAGGGATGCTAAAGCTAAGTGCTGCTTATAAACCTAATGCGAACAATCAGCTAGATTATGATGTGCTTGCAAGAACCTCAAAAGAATCTCAAGATCAAATGTATTTTTCGTCTGTATTAGGCAATATAGATCAGTTAGAAGATACTTCGCCTTTTAGTATTAGTCAGAATTTGAATTATTATTATACCCTTGATGATAATAATATTTTTGCTTTTGAAGTTCAACATTTATTGCAAGACGAAGACCCATTCTACAATGCTATTTTAGAAGATAAAGCAAACTATGATGATACTGGAAATGCTTTGGGGTTAGATAATGCGCAAATAGATTATAATGTAGCTCAGGAAAAGCGTGTAAAATCAAATCAGGTTGATGCTAAATTAGATTATTGGAATGTTTTAAATAATAAAAGTGACTTAAATTTTACGCTTGGTACTATTTACAGTAAACAAGATTTTAATTCTAGTATTTTTCAATATTTAGATAACGGAACCATATTTGAACCATCAAATACACTGCCTAATAGTTTAGATGGTAACGATATAGAATATACTTTTAATGATGTGTATTTAGGTATGCATTACCGTTTAAAATCTGGTATTTTCACGTTTACTCCGGGAGTATCGGCACATGCATATAGTGCTAAAAATAATCAGTTTAATGTAAATTATACAGACAACTTTTTCAGGTTATTACCAGATTTTAATACGCGTATTCAGTTAAAGAATAGTGAGAATATTAATTTCAATTATCGCATGTCTACAAACTTTACAGATGTAAATCAATTAGCTAGAGGTTTGGTAATGAATAATTACAATGCGTTTTTCTCAGGAAATCAGGAATTAGAAAGTGCGTTGGCACATAATCTAAATCTATCTTATTTCAGTTTTAATATGTTTAATTATACCAATGTTTTTGCTAGATTAAGTTATTCTAAAACCATTGATAGAATTAGAACTACTTCACAATTTGAACCGGGAAGTGTTGTTAGAGTGAGTACCCCGTTTAATTCTGATTTTCCAGATGAGAATGCTAGTTTTAATGGGCGCATTCAAAAAACCCTTGGTAAATTTAAAGCATCATTAGGAGGTAATTTTAACTATAACAAATTCAATCAGGTTGTTAATAACAGACCATCAGTAAATGAGAATTATTCTTATACTTATAGAACTGGATTAAGTACTAATTTTAGAGATGCACCTAATTTTGAAATAAATTATAGACATACCATTCAAGATAATAATCAAGGAGAAAGAAAAACTAATTTTGTTACTAAAGTACCGTCAGTTGAATTTGATGCTTTAATTTTTAAGAAGTTTACTTTTAAAACAGACTACTCTTATAATAATTTTAGTGAAGATGGAACAACTATTAACGATTATGAGTTTTGGAATGCATCATTAGCATATAGAAAAGACCAAGACAGTAAATGGGAATTTGAATTAAATGCCACTAACTTATTGGATACCAAATCGCAAAACAGAACCAATACAAGTAATGTTTCTGTAAGTGCCATAGAATATTTTATCCAGCCTAGATTCTTGACTTTCAGGCTACGATATGAGCTTTAAAAATTAAAAGCGATAACTTAATTAAGTTATCGCTTTTTTCTTTGGTTAAATTATCCAACAATAATATATTTGCGCTCGGTTTTGGGAAGATACTCAAGCGGCCAACGAGGACAGACTGTAAATCTGTTGGTTTTCACCTTCGCAGGTTCGAATCCTGCTCTTCCCACATTAACTTGAAAAGTCTGCACGTAAGTGCAGACTTTTTTATTCCAAAATAATAAGAAGCTTGCTTTAAAGGATATTTTAGAATAAAAAAAGAACACTGCGATAGCAGTGGTGCTTTTCATTTTCAGGATTGGGAAATAAGGATATTTAATCTTGGTTAATTTTTATAAAGGAATTTCCAAAGTAGCCAAGAACAAGCAATTACTTATAGCTATGTTGTGTGTAGTTTTTAATAAATAATAGAATCCAATGCTGTCCCATTATCATATTTAACTATTTTGATTAATTTACCATTCTCGTCAAAATAATTCAATTTACCATGAAAGTAACCATTGTTGGCATTTCCTTCTATCTGCTTTATCCCTGAATCATAATATATTGTAAAACTACCTTTATGTTTATTATCTAGTTTTTTCGAACGTTCAATTATGACTCCATCCTCATTGTAAATTATTAGATTTCCATTTGCCTTGAAATTAACGAATTCCACTTCAACCTTTAAGTTTCCATTTGAAAAATAACGAAATTCTTTACCTGATGAATTGAGCGTTAGAGAATCAAAATCTATTAGCTGTAATTCTTTAAGATTTCCATTTTCATAAAATGTTTTACTAGTATCACATTTTTTTCCATTCCAATATTTGTCCTTTGATTTTATATTTCCACTTTTGTAATATTCTTTAACTATACCATGAAGTTTTCCGTCTTTTACATGATTTTCTTCTTCTATTTTTCCATTTTCATAATAAATTATTCCTTGACCAAATTGTTTATCCATATTCCAATTTGATATGTCCTTTGTGTTTCCGTTTTCCCAGTAATTTACTCTTTTTCCGTGCTTTTTACCATCCCTAAAATTTATAGTCTGTTTAAGAGTTCCATTTGTGTTCCAATATCTTTTCCAAAGACCTTGCTCTAAATTATTTTTAACCAAACCCTCTTCGATTATTATTTCTCCTTTGTTTGAGTAGAAATGATTGTAATATCCATCTTCATAAATTCGTTTATATTCCTCGTTATTTTTTTTCCAAACAGTTTTTATTAAACTGTCAGTTTCCATATCGAATAATTTTTCAATTCTGTTTGGTAGGCTGTCCAATATTTCTATTTCTCCGAATCTTTTACCATTGTCGTAGTAATAGTTTAGTATGCCTTTTTTGTATTTAAAGTCCGAATCCTTGCTTATTTTTTGCCAATAGCCTTTTTTCCCATCTTCCTCATAAAAAACATAGTCTGAATTTTTGAATATAGAATCATTTGGGTTGTTTTTGCAAGAGAAAAAAAGAATTAAGAATAGTATGTAGAGCTTAATTTTCAATTTAGTAGGTGGTTAGGTTCAAATTACACACAACTTAGGGATATGCGTCGTTTTAATACTGAAATAAATTCAGCACAGGTGACTTATATCCGACGTTACTGAAACAAGTTCAGCACAAGTAAACGAAGTTAGCTAATTTTTCTGACAGAATCAACTACACAAAACATAAAAAGACCACTTTAATAAGTGGTCTTTTTATAATTGTTTTCTAATTAGGATTTCTTAACAGCAACCACTACTAGGTTCACAGCAGCTGTCTTGTAATTCAGATAATTTCACTTTAGGTTTATCGGATTTAGCTCCAGGTTTTTCAGCATAAACAGTAATACTAAAAATACCAAAACCACTATTATTAAAACTGTTTATAGCGTCTTCTGAAAGATATTTAGAAAGAATATCATCTGGAATACGTATTGGTTTTTCTTTTTGAATGGTAATATTCTGGAAACCTTGATTTTTTATATGTTGCATGTAGTCCTCTTTTTGAATAGCACCTGCTACACAACCGGCGTACATTTCGGCATCTTGCTTTAAGGCTTCTGGTAAATTACCAACCAAAACAATATCTGAAATACTAAAGTGGCCTCCAGGTTTTAAAACTCTAAAAATCTCACCAATTACCTTTTGTTTATTTGGTACTAAGTTAAGAACGCAGTTACTTACAATAACATCGGCTACATTTTCATTTACTGGCATGTTATCAATATCGCCTTCTCTAAACTCCACATTGTTATAACCTAATTTTTCAGCATTGGTACGTGCTTTTTCTATCATAATAGGGGTGAAGTCAACACCAATTACCTTCCCTTCGGTACCCGTTTCATGTCTGGCAACAAAGCAATCGTTTCCGGCTCCAGAGCCTAAATCTATTACAGTGTCTCCTTTTTTTATTTGTGCAAAGGCAGTTGGAAGTCCGCAACCTAAGCCTAAATCGGCATCTTCAACATAACCTTCGGTTTTGGAATAATCATCCATCATAATATTATAAACTTTATTTGATGGCGTAGTGGCACCGCAGCATGAGGAGGCATTTTCTGCTTTTCCTTGTTCGGCTATTTTGCTATATCGTTCTTTCACGATGTCTTTAAGTTCTTGCTCTTTTGTATTCATAATATTATTATTTTATTGTAATGTTGCGATTAAACGATTCAAATTTTTTAACAACAATTAGAACTTGTGTCTAATTCTAAAAAATCTGTAATTAGGTTCTTCATTTTAGTCCAGTTATCCTTGTCAATGCAGTAGCAAACACTGGTGCCTTCTATATTTCCTTTGATAAGTCCGGAGTTTTTTAATTCTTTTAAATGTTGCGAAATAGTGGGTTGTGCCAATCCTATTTCATCTACTAAATCACCACAAATACAGGTATTTATTTTAAACAAGTGCTGAATAATGGCTACTCTAGCAGGATGCCCAAGTACTTTTGCTAATTGCGCAATTTCATTTTGCTCAGTAGTAAATTTTTCAGATTTAGTAACTCCCATGAATCCTTTTATTTATTCATTGCAATATTACGATTAATATTTTAAATAACAAAATGTTTTCTTGAAATTTCAATCTTTATCAAAATAAAAAAGACCGCAAAATATGCGATCTTTTTCATCTGTATTAAAGTAAATTTTAATCTAATGAATCTCTTAATACGTGGATAACACCGCTTATTGTATGCGTGTTTCCGTTATAATCTTCATAATCGCCACTAAAGTTTATGTCAATGTATTCATCAACATCTCCAAGTGCAGTTACATTATAAATAATGTTATTATTGGTTTGAGATATACCTATACATTCACCAATATTTATTCCCGTGTCATCTTGTACTTGATAATCTAAATTATCATAAGTACCAGTATGAGGAGCGTCAGTTAAGTTTCCAAATAAATAGAAACAATCGTTAGTTCCTGCTTCTCCTTGACCAGAAATATTCAAGCCATTACTAGAACCAGAATTGGTATTGTCTGATTCACCAAAAGTAGCTCTAATATTAGTTGCTATGAGTACATTTTCGCCAGTATCTCCATCAATATTAAACTGAATAAATTCAGTGATATCATTACAAGATATTAGGTTTCCTAAACTAGTTTCTGGAGTGCTAAACGTATAATTTATTTCCCCAGTAGTTTGCAGATTATCATGGTCTATAGCCTCAATTGAAAAACTATCAGCTGTTGAACATCTTAACATATTAATTTCGAAAACACCCTCAGTTAACATGTCAAAGAATTGTTGGTCACCATAGGTTATTACCACATAACCATTTGTAACTGGATTCTGGTCACAATCAGTAAATGTTCCAGTAACTGTTTCATTAATAATATTAGATGACTCTTCAACAATAACCGTTAAGCTATCGTCTGAATTAAATGGTCCGATGGCACTTGTGTAAATAATATTAGACCCGCAAATAGCAAAATCATAAACATTGATTTCTAAGGTTTCACCACTAGGAACCAATCCACAAACTTCACCCAATTCGTTGGTGAAACCACTTCTAGTTCCAAATGTTGCACTTGTTATAGTCACTTTAGTATTGGCAAAAGCTGTTTCATTTTCATTCATTACAGTAACGCAAAGGTTAATAGCTTCGGCAGGAATATCGCAATTCCAGAACGAAAAATGTTCAACTGTACCAATGTAATTGTTGCCAACTAAAGTAGCTTCACCTTCTTCAATCCAATATCCTTTAGCTTCATCAAAAAACCATAAAGGAATAGAGCTTGGAGCTATTGAAAGTAAACTGGCATCAACAGGAATTTTAATTTCTGCTGAAGAGCCTTCGGCTAAATTTAAGTCTTCGCCACCGCTTCCTCTTAATTCAACAGCAAGCATACCTAAAGTTTGAAGCATACGTTCTTCGTTATCTTCATTTTCAGCATAAAGCATCCCCGGCATTTGAAGCGAAACAGCTTTATCAGTAGGATCTAAATGATGAATAATAACATCTAGACTTCCGGAATAAGGCGTACCATCTTCTTTAATATAATCACCTTCTAAACTAACCGAAGCACCATTTGCAATAGCTATAGTTTCTGAAGTACCACTAGTTGTAGAACCAGCTACGGTTTCTTCCAAAAGCATAATGGAAACTTTGTTGGTTCCAGATGTTGGTACTAAAGCACGAGACCCGTGAATGTAGCCATCTTTTTCTGCTTTCACATATGCAAAACGTTTGTTTACTTGGGCGTCTTCCAAAATAAAAACACCGTGATCATCTGTTAGGACGTCATCGTTTCCTATAGAAATTATGACATTTTCAATAGGGTTGCCATTAATGTCAATAACATTACCTATAAAAGTTCTTGTGATAGCATCTCCAAAGTTCTCATGAAAATTTGAAGGTTCGTCGTTGTTGTTGTTTGCTTCATCATTAGGTAAGCGGTCTTTATTACAAGACAGCATAACCCCAATAAAACAAAGTGTTAAGAATAGTTTTGTTCTCATAAACATAGTTATTTGTAGGTTAAATGATTTGGTTGATGACTGTCAAAAAGCAGTCATCTGCTTATAGAACAGTTAAATGATAAAAATTCCTACCCTAAAAAGTAAAAAAATAAAAAAAGTCCTCTAAACCTGTTATTTAGAGGACTTATATATTTAAATAATTGTGACTCTACAGCCCGAAAGCGTCTTTCACTTTATCAACATAATCAAGCTTTTCCCAAGTAAACAATTCAACATCTAGTGTTACGCTGTTTCCGTTAGGTTGAGAAAATGTTTTAGATACAGTTCTATTTGTACGTCCCATATGTCCGTAAGCTGCAGTTTCACTATACATTGGAGAACGTAATTTTAAACGTTCTTCAATAGCAAATGGTCTCATGTCAAAAATTTGAGATACTTTTTCAGCTATTTCACCATCTGTCATATTGAAAGGGCAGGTACCGTAGGTGTCAATAAAAATTCCCATAGGTTCAACAACACCAATAGCATAACTTACTTGTACTAAAACTTCGGTGGCAACTCCTGCAGCCACTAGATTTTTTGCAATATGTCTTGTTGCATAGGCTGCACTTCGGTCTACTTTACTAGGGTCTTTACCAGAAAATGCTCCACCTCCGTGAGCACCTTTACCACCGTAGGTGTCAACAATAATTTTACGTCCTGTTAGTCCGGTATCTCCATGAGGTCCTCCAATTACAAACTTACCTGTTGGATTAATATGATACTTTATGTCATCATTAAACAAAACTTGAATAGCCTCAGGTAATTTAGCAACTACTCGTGGGATTAAAATGTCAACAATATCTTTTCTTATTTTAGTTAACATAGTGTCGTCATCTGCAAAATCATCATGCTGTGTAGATACTACAATGGCGTCAATACGTTGCGGAATATTATCATCACTATATTCAATAGTTACCTGACTTTTAGAATCTGGTCTTAAGTAAGTAATGTCTTTATTTTCATTACGTAATGCAGCAAGCTCTATTAAGATTCTATGAGATAAATCTAAAGCCAGTGGCATATAATTTTCAGTTTCATTAGTAGCATAACCAAACATCATACCTTGATCACCAGCTCCTTGTTCTTCTTTGCTACCTCGGTCTACACCTTGATTAATATCTGGTGATTGCGGGTGAATTGCAGAAAAAACACCACAAGAATTACCATCAAACATATATTCACCTTTGGTATATCCTATTTTGTTAATAGTGTCTCTCGCAATTTTCTGTACATCTAAATAGGTAGTAGACTTTACCTCACCGGCAAGTACAACTTGTCCTGTAGTAACTAAAGTTTCGCAAGCTACTTTAGAATCAACATCAAAAGCTAAAAAATTATCGATTAGGGCGTCACTAATTTGATCTGCAACTTTATCTGGGTGTCCTTCAGAAACACTTTCCGAAGTAAATAAATATGGCATTTTATTTAATTTATGAGTAAGATTTGACGAATACGTCTCAGGAAGTTAACACTGCCTTTAGCATTTTTTTTTATACAGAAACATGTTCAGTATAAAGAGGTTGCAATCAGTCAAATCTTTCCTCTATTATTGTGAGCGCAAAAGTAAAAAAATTAAAGGAAAGACAAATCAAATTTTATTTTTTTAACCAAAATTTTGGTCAGGACGTTTTTATTGTAAATATTTGCAGCGTTCAAAATGAATAAGACATTTTTAAATATCATTTCAATTATTGTCATTGTGATTATTTCACAACGATAGGAAGTGCTATTTAATTAACATAAGATACAGTTAAAGCCTTCCTATAATTACGGAAGGTTTTTTTGTGATTTTTTTTTAAGTATTGGGCATCATAAAAAAATCAAGTTAAACAGCTGTAAATCAATGTTGTAATATGTTTTTTGGTGTAGTGAATTTAACCTTGATTTATATATAGAAAAGCTTGAAAATAGCTAAAGGTTTATTTTCGTTGACCGTAATAAAGATTTTTTGTTAAAACTCTTAAAATCGTTGAGATATCATTATAAAAACCGAATAAGATTTAAAATTATCTATAAAAAACATGAGCGAACTTAATAAATACAGTAAAACAGTTACTCAAAACCCATCACAACCAGCTTCCCAAGCTATGTTATATGCTACGGGCTTAACTGAAGAAGACTTAAAGAAGCCACAGATTGCTATTGGAAGTACAGGATATGATGGGAATCCTTGTAATATGCATTTGAATGATATTGCAGCGGAAATTAAAAAACATGTAAATGAAGCTGGTCAAGTTGGTTTGACATTTGGAACTATTGGAGTTTCTGATGGAATTTCTATGGGTACTCCCGGGATGAAGTATTCTTTAGCTTCTAGGGATATAATTGCAGATTCTATGGAGACTGTTGTAAATGGAATGGCTTATGACGGATTAATAGGTGTTGTAGGTTGCGATAAAAATATGCCTGGAGCTATTATAGCCATGTTAAGACTGAATAGACCGTCTATTATGGTTTATGGAGGAAGTGTTGCATCTGGTAAATATAAAGGACGCAAGTTAAATATTGTTTCGGCATTTGAAGCCTTAGGACAAAAAATAGCAGGAGAAATTGATGATGCAGAATATAAGGAAATTATTAAAAAATCTATTCCTGGAGCAGGAGCTTGTGGTGGTATGTATACTGCAAACACAATGGCTTCTTCTATTGAATGTATGGGAATGGCCTTACCTTATAACTCATCTATACCAGCTGTAAACCCAAGCAAACTTACAGAAGCAGAACGTACAGCCCAAGCCATGAAAAATCTTTTGGAAAAGGATTTAAAACCAAAAGACATTGTTACCAAAAAGTCTATTGAAAATGCTATTACCCTTGTTAATGCTCTTGGAGGTTCTACAAATGCGGTATTGCATTATTTAGCAATTGCATATGCTGCGGATATTGATTTTACTTTAGAAGATTTTCAAAGAATAAGTGATAAAACACCTCTTATTGGAGACTTAAAACCTTCAGGAAAATATTTAATGGAAGATGTTCATGGTATTGGTGGGACACCTAAGATTATGAAATATTTGTTAGAGAAAGGATTTTTACATGGAGACTGCATGACGGTTACTGGTAAAACCTTAGCTGAGAATCTTGCAGATGTTGAAGCAATGGAATTTGAAGAACAAGATGTTTTATACAGTTTAGATAAAGCGTTAAAGTCTTCTGGAAATTTACAAATATTAAAAGGAAACCTTGCAGAAGAAGGAGCCGTAGCAAAAATTTCTGGAAAAGAAGGTTTAAAGTTTGAAGGGAAAGCGGTTGTTTATAATAGCGAGCCAGAAGCAAACGAAGGTATTTCTAATGGAGAAGTAGAAAAAGGAAATGTAGTCGTCATTCGTTATGTCGGACCAAAAGGAGGACCAGGAATGCCAGAAATGCTAAAACCTACATCTATGATTATGGGAGCTGGTTTAGGTAAATCTGTAGCATTAATTACAGATGGACGCTTTTCTGGCGGAACACACGGATTTGTGGTTGGACACGTTACACCAGAAGCTCAAGTAGGTGGTGCTATAGCTTTGATTGAGACTGGTGATATTATTACTATTGATGCAGTTGATAATTCTATTAACCTAAATATTTCTGATGAAGAAATGGCTAGTAGAAAAGCAAAATGGCAAGCGCCTCCATTAAAACATACTAAAGGAATACTATTTAAATATGCACGTTCTGTGGCTTCGGCATCAGAAGGTTGCGTTACAGACAAATATTAAAAAAATATGAATACTGAAACCATGGAAACCAATAAAACGGCAACTACTAAAACGGAGCGTATCTCTGGTTGTGAAGCTATTATAAGATGTTTGATAGCTGAAGGGGTAGATATTCTATATGGATACCCAGGTGGTGCCATCATGCCAGTTTACGATGAATTATTTAAGTATCAAGGCAAAATTCATCACGTTTTAACGCGTCATGAGCAAGGGGCAGCACATGCAGCTCAAGGTTATGCTCGCATTTCTGGAAAAGTAGGCGTTGCTATGGCAACATCAGGCCCAGGAGCAACTAATTTAATAACCGGTATTGCTGATGCTCAAATAGATTCTACACCTCTAGTGTGTATTACGGGACAGGTACCATCACACTTATTAGGTAGTGATGCTTTTCAAGAAACAGATATTGTTGGTATTTCTACTCCAGTAACTAAGTGGAATCATCAAATTACAAATGCAGAAGATATTCCTGAGGTCATAGCTAAAGCATTTTATATAGCTAAAAGCGGAAGACCAGGGCCGGTTTTAATTGACATTACTAAGGATGCGCAGTTTCAAGAATTTGATTTTTCCTATGAGAAATGCGAAAGTGTGAGAAGTTATAATCCTGCTCCTAAAACCAATATAGAATCAGTTAAGGCTGCAGCGGAATTAATAAACAACGCTAAAAAACCAATGATTGTTTGGGGTCAAGGTGTTATTCTCGGTGAAGCTGAAGAAGAACTTAAAGCAGTGATTGAAAAGGCAGGAATTCCATCAGCTTGGACTATTCTTGGAGCTTCGGCTATTCCAACATCTCATCCATTAAATATTGGTATGGTTGGTATGCACGGTAACTATGCGCCTAATAAGTTAACTAACGAATGCGATGTTCTTATTGCAATAGGTATGCGCTTTGATGATCGTGTTACAGGTGATTTAAATACGTATGCGAAACAAGCTAAGGTTATTCACTTTGATATTGATCCTGCTGAAATAGATAAGAACGTAAAAACTGATGTGGCTGTTTTAGGTGATTCAAAAGAAAGCTTAGGCCTATTATTGAACGAATTGAATCCTAATTCGCATGAAGCTTGGTTACAAGAATTCAAAGATTTGTATGCCATTGAATATGAACAAGTAATTAAAGGTGATTTGCTTCCTGAGAAGGAGGGCTTAACTATGGGTGAGGTTCTTAAAGAAATCAACGCTCAAAGTAAAGGAGATGCTGCTATTGTTTCAGATGTAGGTCAGCACCAAATGATTGCTTGTAGGTATGCTAAGTTTAACAAAACTAAAAGTAATATTACCTCTGGTGGTTTGGGTACTATGGGATTTGCTTTACCAGCTGCCATAGGAGCTAAAATGGCAGCACCTGAACGTGAAGTAGTAGCTATTATTGGTGATGGAGGTTATCAAATGAATATTCAAGAGTTAGGAACCATTTTTCAACAGGAAGTACCTGTTAAAATTGTAGTTTTGAACAATGAATTTTTAGGGATGGTACGTCAGTGGCAACAACTATTTTTTGATAAGCGTTATGCTTCAACCGAAATGACAAATCCGGATTTTGTAACAATAGCAAAAGGATATCATATAGACGCTAAGCGTGTTACAAAACGTGAAGAATTGGCTGATGCCGTTAAAGATATGATTACTTCAAAATCATCTTACTTTTTAGAAGTTTGTGTTGAAAAAGAGGATAATGTATTTCCAATGGTGCCAGCAGGAGCTTCGGTATCAGATGTAAGATTAAGTTAATATTAGAATATAATTCATTTTATAATGAACGAAGAAATAAAAACATACACGATATCGGTTTATACTGAAAACAACATTGGATTGTTGAATCGTATTTCTGCAATTTTTCAACGTAGAACAATAAATATTGAAAGTTTAACCACATCTCAGTCTGAGATTGAAAATGTAAATAGATTTGTAATTGTAGTTAATATTACAGAATCTCAGGCGAAAAAAATAGTTGGACAAATAGAAAAACAGGTTGAGGTAATAAAGGCTTATTACCATGACGATCATGAAACCATATTTACGGAATCATGTATGTTCAAAATTAAGTCTGAATTATTGTTTGATGAGCCTCAAATTCAAAATATCATTAAAGAAAGTGATACTAGAATTGTAACGGTAAACAAAGAGTTTTTTGTTTTAGAAAAATCTGGAAGACGTCATGAGATTGAAGCCTTAAGAAGAGATTTGAATGCTTTCGGTATTATGCAATTTGTGCGTTCTGGAAGAATAGCAGTTACAAAAGATGAAATGAAAGTAACAGAGTTGTTAAGTCAAATTAAAAATCAATAAATAAATTATTAAACAGGCATCCTTAAATTAAGGATGAAAACAAGTATTAAAACAAGAATATTAAAAATGGAAAATTATTTTAACACACTTACATTAGCAGGTAAATTAGACCAATTGTCTAAATGTAGATTCATGGATGCATCTGAGTTTGCAGATGGCGTAAATGCATTAAAAGGCAAAAAAATAGTAATAGTAGGTTGTGGAGCTCAAGGATTAAATCAGGGCTTGAACATGAGAGATTCTGGATTAGATATTTCTTATACATTACGTGAAGCGGCTATTAAAGAAAAGCGTGCTTCTTTTGTAAATGCTACTGAAAACGGTTTTAACGTTGGGACTTATGAGGAGTTAATTCCAACTGCTGATTTAGTATTAAATCTTACACCAGATAAACAACACACTAACGTTGTTAACGCAGTAATGCCTTTAATGAAAAAAGGAGCTACACTATCTTATTCTCATGGTTTTAATATTGTTGAAGAAGGTATGCAAGTACGTGAGGATTTAACAGTAATCATGTGTGCACCTAAATCACCAGGTTCTGAGGTTCGTGAGGAGTATAAAAGAGGTTTTGGTGTACCAACACTTATTGCAGTTCACCCAGAAAATGATCCAGAAGGAAAAGGTTTAGCACAGGCAAAAGCCTATGCTGTTGCAACTGGTGGTGACAAGGCAGGGGTTTTAGAATCTTCTTTTGTTGCTGAGGTTAAAAGTGACTTAATGGGAGAGCAAACTATTCTTTGTGGTTTGTTACAAACAGGTTCTATTCTTTGTTTTGATAAAATGGTTGAACAAGGGATTGATGCTGGATACGCTTCTAAATTAATTCAATATGGTTGGGAAACTGTAACGGAAGGTTTGAAATACGGTGGTGTTACAAACATGATGGATAGATTATCTAACCCTGCAAAAATCAAAGCTTTTGAATTATCTGAAGAGTTAAAAGATATTATGCGTCCATTATTCCAAAAGCACATGGATGATATTATGGAAGGTAATTTCTCTAGTGGAATGATGGCTGATTGGGCAAATGGTGACGAGAATTTATTAGGATGGAGAGCTGCAACTGCGGAAACTAATTTTGAAAAAACACCTGCTGGCGATGTTGAGATTTCTGAACAGGAATATTATGATAATGGTGTGTTAATGGTAGCAATGGTTAGAGCTGGTGTTGAGTTAGCTTTTGAAGCAATGACAGAATCTGGAATCATTGATGAGTCAGCATACTACGAGTCTTTACATGAAACACCATTAATTGCTAACACAATTGCAAGACGTAAATTATACGAAATGAATAGTGTTATTTCTGATACTGCTGAGTACGGATGTTATTTATTCGACCATGCATGTAAACCTTTATTAGAGGATTTCATGAAAGGAATTGATGTTGACGTTATTGGTAAGCCATATGCTAAAGATAATGGTGAGGGTGTAGATAATGCAAGATTAATTGAAATCAATGCAGCTTTAAGAGCGCATCCAGTTGAAAAAATTGGAACATTCTTAAGAGAGTCTATGACAGCAATGAAGCCTATAGTTTAAAGACTAAAGAATATGAATAAGGAAAAAGTAACATATTTTCCTGATATAAATGATGTTAAGGTAGCTGCCGATACTATTAAAAAAGTATCGGCAGTTACTCCTTTAAGCCCTAGCTTAAGATATTCCAATCAGTTTCAGGCTGACATCTTTTTTAAAAGAGAAGATCTACAACAAGTAAGATCCTATAAAATTAGAGGAGCGTATAATAAAATTAGTTCCTTATCTACAGAGGATTCTAAAAACGGAGTAGTTTGTGCAAGTGCCGGTAATCATGCTCAGGGTGTAGCCCTTTCATGTAAATTATTAGAAATAAAAGGCACCATTTATATGCCTATGCCTACTCCAAATCAGAAAGTGGAGCAGGTTAAAATGTTTGGTGGTGATTTTATTAACATAAAATTAGAAGGCGATACTTTTGATGATGCACATCTTTCGGCGTTAATTGATTGTAAAGAAACTGGGAAAACCTTTATTCACCCGTTTGATGATAAAAAGGTTATTGAAGGGCAGGCTACTGTAGGTTTGGAAATTATACAACAAGCAGGAAGCCCTATTGATTATATTTTTATTCCTGTTGGTGGTGGCGGATTAGCCGCTGGATTGTCATCTGTTTTTAAGGCATTATCTCCAGACACTAAAATTATTGGAGTAGAACCCCAAGGGGCACCTTCTATGTCCGTTTCCATTGAAAAAAATGAAAACACAGAACTGAATAAGATTGAAAAATTTGTTGATGGAGCAGCAGTAAAGCGAGTTGGTAACCTAACATTTCCAATTTGTCAAGAGAATTTAGATGATATTATTATCGTTCCAGAAGGAAAGATATGTGAAACCATTTTGGAGCTTTACAATAAAGATGCTATTGTTGTAGAACCTGCAGGAGCTTTAAGTATTTCGGCACTGGATTTTTATGCTGAAAAGATAAAAGGTAAAAATGTAGTCTGTTTGATTAGTGGGAGTAATAATGACATTACTAGAACACCAGAGATTAAAGAACGCGCTTTATTGTACGCTAATTTAAAACACTATTTCATTATTAAATTTCCGCAACGTGCTGGAGCTTTAAAAGAATTTGTAGTTGATATTTTAGGCGAAAACGACGATATCACTTACTTTCAATATGCTAAAAAAACAAACCGCGAAAATGGTTCAGCAGTTGTGGGTATTCAATTAAAGTCTTCTGACGATTTGGAGCCATTGGTTGCAAAAATGAAAGCACACGGTTTTTATGGTGATTACCTAAATGATAAGCCAGATTTATTTCAGTTTTTAGTTTAAATTTTAAGTACTAAAATTCTCTGTAATTCCCAGTAAGATATTTGTTGGCCTCGTCTTCAGAGAATTTCGCTTTTTCACTGTTCCAATGAAGTGTTTTATTAGGAAAACGGCCAGCAATAACTCCTAATAAAATAGTTTCTGTTAGCCTAGAAGCATATGAGAACGGAGCAGTACACTCACCTTTTCCTAAGCAAGCGTCAACAAACTGATGGTAATGTTTTGGGCCTTCAGAAGCGTAATTCCGAATAGGTTTTCCCAAATTATGCTTTTTTGAAATAGCATCTATTTCAGCACTTATATCTACATACTTTCCGTCAACAATTTTTCTAGGTAATTGCATAAAATGAGGTAAAAGTAAGCGTCCTTTCTTTCCAATAAACATGGCGCCTTGTTCAGGTAAAACACCTTCATTGGCTATTTTAGTGTCTAAAGATAATTTGCCCTCTAAAGAAGCATTTTTATCTTGCTGTGATTGTACCTTTTTTGCTCCCGGCAATATCAAATCTTTATGAGTTTCAGGTGCGCCTTTTCCATCATACCACACCCATTTTAATCTTCTTGTGGTGTATTTAGTCTTCGGGAATTTATATGTGACTTTATTGTGTTCAGGATAGCCAAAACCATTTGTAGGTCGGCATTCATTTTTTATGGTTAAAGGAACATCAAGTTGCAAGGCATTATATGGTGTGTCAAAAATATGAACACCCATATCGCCTAATGTACCACAACCATAATCCATTAGTTTACGCCAATTTCCTGGGTGATAAACATTCTTTTTATATGGTCGTTTTGTTGCAGTGCCTAACCATAAATTCCAGTCTAATGATTCAGGAACAGTATCACTCCCTTGAGGGACTGGACCATTATATCCCCAATTTTTTGGAGACCAAGCTCTAACTGTGTGAACTTTTCCAATAATACCAGATTGAATCAATAATGTGGCCAATTTGTAATCATAAAATGAATGAACCTGTATTCCCATTTGAGTAACCAACTTTTTCTCTTGAGCAATTTTATTCATTGCTCTAGCTTCTGAAACATGATGTGTTAATGGCTTTTGGCAATACACAGGTTTATTCATTTCCATAGCTAGTATAGAGGCTGGCGCATGTGTATGGTCTGGCGTAGAAACAATAACGGCATCTATTTCATTGCCCATTTCTTTTAACATAATTCTATAGTCTGAATACGTTTTGGCTTTAAGGTGAAGTTTTTTAGCTGCCTTAAGAAACTTAGAATCTACATCACAAAGCGCAACTACATCCACAGAGGGGTGTGAAGCAATATCTCTTAAATCTTCTTTTCCCATACCCCCAACACCAATATGAGCAGTTCTAAGACGATTCTTTTTAGTATTTGACTGAGCCATAAATAATGACGGTGCAAATGCTAAACCGGCTGCACCTAAACTACTCTTTTTTAAAAAGTCTCTTTTATTCATGCCTCTATAATTTTTTAATTTTAATATTTCTAAACCATATTGGACTTGCGTGATCCTGAAGTCCTATAAAGCCAGTTTTGTATTTTCCATAGTCCGGACTGTTTTTCCATTTATCAGAATTCTTTTTCTCATGCCATGCTACATCCCAAGGAACAAACGATAGTAGTTTTTTACCATTTAACCAATGTTCCACATTTTTTGGAGTAAAAACTATCTTGGATGAATTCCACTCACCAATTGGGTGTAGTATTTTATTAATGGTATCTGCCGGATGCATGGCATAATCAGAACCTGTTCTTTGTAAAGGTTTGAGCTCTTCAGGTTTATGAGTATATCCTAAACTTAAATTGTACTTTGTAATATCATGGATTTTGGTATAACCTAAATCATCTATGAGTTGATATTCTGGAGCAACTATCGGTGGGCTTTTATGTCCTTCTTTTAAATGATAAAAAATACCACTGTTCCCGCCTTCAGGTAATTTCCATTCCAAATAGAGTTCAAAATTATCGAATTCTTCGGCTCCATAAATAATGTCTTTTCCGCCTTTGTAATCTTGCTCTAACCCAAGTTCAGTATTAAATGTGAGCGTTCCGTTTTCTATAATCCACCCTGGAGGTAAAAACTCTCCGTTGTACGCGCGCCATCCATCTGTACTTGTTCCATCAAATAAATAAATCCATTCGTCATTATCAACCTCCTTACTAATAAATTCTTTTTGATTTTCAATTTTCTTATCATGCTTACAAGACAAAATAATAGCAGCAATGGCTAGAGTGAAAATTATTTTTTTCATGTTTTGGATTAGTTAGATTTTGGAAGTCAATTAATTGTGTATCAGATTAAGTTTAAATATATGAAAAATAAGATAATTGAATTTTGGTTGATCTTTGTTATTATAATTTTTTTCAGTGAATAAAACTGCACACCATTGTTGGATTAATTCAATATATTTGACCCTGTTACTAGGTCTGGTATTATAATTTAAAACACTAAAAATGAAAACAATTAAAAATGTATTAACTATGGTTTTTGTTGCAGCCTTTTTATTAAGCTGCGGGGGAGAAAAGAAAAAGGAAAAAGAAGGCTTCTCTTATGAAAACAAATCAACAGCAAAGGAAGAAGTAAAAGAAGATCCTAATGAGGCTAACATTGTTTTGGTTGGGGATGATTTAATGAAATTTGATAAAACTGAAATTAAGGCTAAGGCCGGTCAAAAAGTAAAATTAACATTGCGTCATAAAGGCAAAATGGACTTAAATGTAATGGGTCACAATGTTGTTATTTTAAAACAAGGCGTTGATATAGCAACATTTGCAGGTAAAGCTGCTATTGCTAGAGATAATGATTATATACCGGTAGATTCTCAAGATATTATAGTTTTTACAAAGACTATTGGTGGTGGACAAACAACTTCTATTGAGTTTGAAGCTCCTGCCGCAGGAACCTACGATTTTATTTGTAGCTTCCCTGGCCATTATGCCATGATGAAAGGAAAGTTTATAGTTGAGTAAATATTTAAACTATATAAAAAAAAGAGGCTCTATTTAGAGCCTCTTTTTTTTATGATTAAATCTTGAATTTATTTTACAATAAGTTTGGTTAGCATAGTAAGGTAATGACCGGGAAATGTACATACTATCCAATATTCACCAGGTTCGCTAGGAGAGGTAAAGTAGATAGTTTCACTTCCTTCGGGCCCAACGGTACCTGAATGAGCTAATACTAAATCACTAAATGGCACGTAGTTTAAATCTGGTCCGTCAAGACCTAAACCTAATGCTTCTTGCCCTACCTTAAGAGCAACTTCTTTTCCTTGTTTACTTGTAATAACCACATTGTGAATCATGTCATCATTATTATTCAAAGTAAATTCAATTTTACTATTTCTGTTTATAGTAATTTCTTCAACATCATATTTTAAACCAGGGATGGTTCCAATAGATACTTTTTGGTCGGCTCCATCTTCTCCCCATTCATGAGGTATGTTGGTAATGCGTTTAGGCTGTTCAACTTTTTTATCAGATTTTTTCATATCCATTTGCATAGACTTTAACTCGCCGCTAGGAACTTCATTCAAGGTGTAGTACGCTTTTTTATGCAATAGTGTTTCACCAGAAGTAGCCTTCAAACTTGGTATTTCTAATTGATGGATAAACCCTAGGCGCATACCATGAACGGTCAGTTTTACTGTTAAGCCATCATCAGAGACTTCGGCTTTGTGTACCATAGCATTTTGTTGATCAATGATTGGGCTACCATAAGTTTTGTAATATTTATAATTGAAGGTTACCATTTTGTAATTAGAAAGATCTTCAGCTTGGGACTTATCGATAGGTTTTGTAAACTCTAATTCAAAGCCATCGTCTTTAGCTTTCATGGTTTTAATTTCAAAAGGTGTTTTACCTGTCCATTCCAAACGCTGTAGACCAAATGGATCTGTTCCTGTTGATGCCCAACCTCTGCTAGTCATACCAACAAACATATTATTATCACGTCCCCAAACCATTCTTAGTACACCAGACGAAAATCCCTCTACAAAAGGAAAGGCAGCACCTTGATAAACACCATTTACTTTCTCCATAAAGACTCGCATGATTTTACTATGGCCTTGATCGCCTACAAATTCTTGACCGCTAAACGGACCAAACTTCCCGCCTGATGTATCGTATAAGATATCAGAAGTTGAAATACCTAAGATAGTATGCGGGAACCAAATGGCCGGTGCTTTTAATTCAGGTACTTTTTCAGCATATTCATATAAAGTTAATCCAGAGTTGTCTTCAATATCCTCAGGCTTTAAGGTAAGGGGTGATTGTGGATCATCAGTCCACCTTAAGCCTGATGGATGTCCAGCAAAATCACCAACCTCTAAATGAGTCATTCTACCGGAGCCAACCCAATCACCTTGATTTTCGGTAAAGAAATAATCACCTTCTGGATTAATGCCAAATCCTGCTGGAGAACGTAAACCGGTGGCAATCGGCGTCATTTTGCCTTCAGGAGTTATTTTTAACATCCATCCGCGCCACCTTACAGTACTCTGACCACCATTAATCCAAGATAGATTTAAGGTGACAATCATATCTCCATTTTTATCGAATTTAGGACCGTAGGAGTAGTCGTGGTAGTTGCCCGATAGAGGCCAAGAGAAAATGGTTTTATAAGAGTCGGCTTCATCATCACCATCTTTATCTTCCAATCTTGCCAACTCCCCACGTTGTGATAAGTAAAATGCGTTGTCCTTGTACGCTAAACCTAAAGCTTCGTGTAGTCCGTGAGCAAATAACTTAAAATTAGGTGTATTGCTATATGGGTTTTCCACCAACCAAACTTCACCACGTCGGGTTGAAACACCTAATTTATCATCATCCGTTAAGGCTAAACCTCCTACTTCCAATTTGATATCCTTTGGAATAGGAATATCTACTATTTTATAAAATTCAGCTTCTTTTTCTACTATGGATTTAGACTGACCAAAAGCAATTTGACCAATACAGAAGCATAAGACTACATATGAAATTTTTAATACGTTTTGCATGATTAATTGTTTTTAGTTTACCAAATGATACTATAGTTAATGGTGCTATCTCCTTTTGGAACTTCAACCAGTAATTCGTCTTTACCATCAATATTCCTAATGATTGGTTTTAAATCATTCCCGGTAAAATCAATGTAATAACTTTCGTTATTGATGACATAAGTATTATCGGGTAGTTCTTTAATGCTTTCACCATCGGCGAGCTTGTGCCACAAATTTTTTCCCTTGGAAATGGTGATAGATTTATTTAATTGACGTGTGCCTTCAGGAATTGTAAAGCTATTACTAATAGTTGTTTTTTCAATTTGGTAAGAGAATGAAGGCATTCTTGATGCATCCAATTCATAACCCAATTGTTTGACACCTTTATTTTCAATTAAAGGTATTGGCCATGGTGAATTGTCTTCCTCTAAAGATGCAAACTCAAGATCTCCATGCATTGTTACAGAAAAACCAATAGGTTCTCCCAATTGTTTAAACCCTCTTGCTAGCCACATGTGTGTGGTGTTTAAAAACGAACCGTTCCACACTCTTAAAAGTGATCCGGTTGCCAAATTGTATGAGTAATGAATGCCTTGTGGTGTTCCAACAGAAATACAGTGCGTATGTTTTTCACCTTCGTGGTTAACAAAACTTCGTTGCATGACAGGTTTATCTTTTGGTTCTACAATGATGCCTTTAAGTGGATCAAATACACCTTCTCCTTTTTTAGTTCCCTCTTGTATAGAATACCTTTGCATGTTAGGGCCTTCAACATGTAAACTAAATCCTCTTGCCCAAGGCGCGTGTTGGTTGTAAACTACTTTAAAAGGAATGTCTCCTTTTTCTAAAGTGGTGGTTTTTATATTGGCTTTGTCCATGCCACCCCTAATGTTCAAAAACTTTTTGTTGTTGAGATATAATTCTGAAATACCGTTAGCATGTCCTTCAAAAAGATATTTCCCAGTTTCGGGAACGGATAAAATTCCTGAATGAACTACCATCTTTTTGTCCCTGCTTTTAGTAACATCTACTAAAGTAAAACCATCTACCTTTTCTTCTTTTTCTTTAGAAATAGTATCTAAATTAATAGGCAAGTTTTTTACGTTTTCATACTCTGTTCTAGTTATATTAGAAAGCGTGAATGTATTGCCTTCATATAGTTTGTACTTGATGTTTTTAAAAGCTACTGGACCATGGTCTCCCTGAATCATCAACGGACCTTTTGGTTTTTCATCTGCGTTGGTTCCTCCGCCTCTTGTTGGACCGCTTAATTCAACGTTCTCATGGATTAAAACACCGTTTAACCAAACTTCTTCAAACCAAGCGTTTTTAGTTTTCTTTCCAGTTTTATCAAATTTCGCGGCATGAAAAATGACTTTTAAATGTTGCCATAATCCTGGTGCCTTAGCAGCATTAACTCTTGGTGAGTAACCTTCATACCCTTCTTTTCCTTTTGGGGCTTCATTATTCCAGCGTTGATAAATACCACCCATATCAACATATTTAGGTTTCTTTACATTCCAACTGTCAAAAAGTTGAACTTCATAACGCCCCTGAAAATAGAGTCCAGAGTTTGATTTTACGGGCATCATAACATCTATTTCTAATTCCATATCACCATGATCAAATGGTGTGAAAAGATTTTTGTTGCTTCCCTTTTCTTGATCATTCTTGTTAAGTAAAATTCCAGTGCCTTCTTCAGTAAAAAATGTTTTTTCTTTGCTTCGGTCAGCAATAACATTACCTACTATTTTCCAGTTGGCTCCTGTTGGTTTAAAGCCTGATAAATCATTTAGGGTGATAGTTTTGAATGGCAAGAAATTAGGCTTTACCACCTTGACTTCTTTTTTAACTATGGTCTTCTCAGATTCCTTTTTATCCTTTTCACAGGATATAAAAAAAATGATGTAGACAATTAGTAAATAATAAGAAACGTGTTTCATCTGATTATAGTTTAGTGTTTGGTATGATTTTAAAATACGTAATTCAGTTTAATTAATGAACTTCTTGGTAAAATAGGTACAACTACAAAGCTGGCATCAGGGTTTGCTTGAATAAATTCTGGTGTAGCGCCACTACCACTAGCACCAAAACTAATAGCTCCAAAAAAGTTTGCCAACCCTTCAGAATTGAATAGGTTGCTAACTACAATATCGACTGACCAATGTTTATTTATTTTATAACCAATTCCAGTATTGAATGTGCTATAAGCTGCTAATTGAAATCCGTTAGACACATTGCCCTCGCGTTCACCCATATATTGCCATTTAAAGAAGGCCAATAACCTATTTCTTTCAAAAGTTGAACCAAGATTAAACATTAATTTAGGGTTGAATGCTAAAGTGTTACCTGAGAAATCATGAATGGTGTCATCATCGGTATTTGCGGTCCCACCGGCATCATAAACCTTCCATTTGTCTGCCTTCGGATCTTGAAGCACACCGTCAAAATTTATAGATATATTGTTTATTGGAGTAAAAACACTTTCCCATTCAAAACCTAAAGTTTTTGATGTGTTAAATTGAATTGGTGTGTAAAAAAGGGTATTAGTATTGTCATCTAATTCAAAATTTGAAGTACCTATATCCTTTAGTTGACTCCAAAAGGCGGTACCCGTAAAGGAGGCATTTTTTGAACTTAGCTTAATCCCTAATTCTAATTGATTTATCTTTTGAATTTCGCCTTTACCGTTAATTGGTACATTAGAGAAGTTGTTGAAATAATAGTTTAACTCTGGGGCTTTATTTCCTTTAGATAGTCTGGAAAAGATAACAGTGTTATCATTGATACTGTAATTAACCCCAATAGAATATGAAAGATAATTATAATTATAATCAAAGTCGTCTTTTTCTCCTGTTGGTCCCAAAGTGCCATTATCAAATAATGTAGTATTATCTCCATCAATACCACCTGAAAGACTTAGTGGCGCAAACCTGTCTTTACTGCCTTTGTGTTTAATGGTTTCATATCTTAAGCCTAAATCTAAATGTAAATTATCGGCAACTTTCCAACGGTCATTAACAAAACCTGCTAATTGCGTGATGTCCGCACTAGTATTCACATAAAATAAGCTGCCATAACTGCTTACGCCATTTTCATCAGACAGTGCTACAATAGGTTGACTAGGATTTTCTAAAGTTACTTGTAGCATTCTAGGGTTAGGTTCATAAGTTACATAGCCAAAACTGCCTTGAGTAAAATGGTTGGTTTTTGACAAACCTGCTGCGAAACCAAAGGTAAAGTCATGAGTTTCAGTTTTTTTCTGTAGTGTGAATTGATTCATCCACTCATCAGCATCCATATCCTTGTACCAAGCCGAAGTACCCATTATGGCATCATTTGGTAACATGCCACCCGTTAGGTATTGAAACGGACTGCCGCTAAACAAACCGCTATTATCAACTCTGGCTATTTCAGAACCAGATAGTGCATCCTTGAAGACTACTTGTCCGAAAGGCAATATGGCATCGTTTCTAAAGAAAGCAGTTGGGTCACTTATAACATATGCGGTTGGGTCATTTAAAGAAACAAAAGCATTACTAATTGATGTTTGCCAATTGGCTTGTTTTGCTGAAAATTTAAGATTGTTTTTAAGTGTCCAATTGTTTCCTGTGTTTTGTTGAATGTCCATTCCGAATGCAAAATCTTGAGTGTGTACACCTTTTGAAGGATTGAAACGATTAGTTTTGTTTACATTTCTTCCGTCAGGAATATTAGCGTCAAATGATGGCATTAGTAAGGAAGTAGAGCTGAATTCTTGCCCAAAAGCCGGTGTTGGATTGTCCCAATTTGTGGCGGCAACCCCATGATAACGGTTAGTGTGGTCATCTAAAACTTTTCCGTAGAATTTAAAGTGGCCATTTTTACCCTTTTTTATAATGTTAAATTTTAACTGACCTCCTTTGCTAAATGTAAAGTTGGCGTCTCTGGCACCATCATCTTTTCTAAAATGGCCACCAATGTTAAAATACCAGTTATTTTCTAATGGTCCACCAATGTTGGTGTCTATTCTGTATAGCGCATTATTGTTGTTTCCTTGAAACCCTCTTGTTAATTGAACTTCACCACCAATGTTCTGACTAATCCCATTTGATATAAAATTATAAATTCCACCTGGTCCGTTCAAGGCTGTTATAGACGAACTTCCACCTCTAATAGCTTCCACTTTTTTAGTAGTTAAATCTGCACGGTGAAATAAATCTGGAGAGTAGTACGAATGCTGAACTAAGCTTACTGGCAAGCCATCTTCTTGCAAGGATACATAATACCAGCCCATATCGTCTTCCGCGGAAGCGGAAATTCCTCTTGTATAGATTCTTGTGAATACTTCTCCTGCCGAAGCATCTGTAAATGTTCCTGGAATATTTTGCAACAAATTAGCGCTTCCTCTTGGGAATGTTTGTTGCATTTCTTTTGAGTTTAAAGAGCTTACTGATGTGCTTGACTCCAATGATTTTCTTGGGTCAAAAGTACCAGTAACAACAACAGTTTGTAAATTTAACAAGTCAGGTTCTAAATTAAATGTCAAGGTGTTGTCTGCGTTTTTAACCTCAATTGTTTGTTCAATTGTTTTAAAACCTAAATAAGAAATAGTTAGTATGTAATTACCCGATGAAATATTTTGAACAATGAATTCACCATTAGAATTTGTAGTAAAGGCTAGATTTGAAGGTTCTAATAAAACATGAGCATTTTCTATAGGATTGCTGTTGACATCATAGACTGTTCCTTTGACTGATGCTTGTGACCATGTTATTTGACTAACTAAAATAGTAAGTAAAAATAAGAGCTGGATTTTAAGTTGTTTCATATTAGTTTTAAGAGAGTGTTTAATTTTTTAAAACATACAAAGGTGTAAAATAAATGCACTGATAATGTGTGTAATTATTCAATGAAAAATCATGAACACCTTGAGACTTTTAAGTTTTAGTTTTTTTCAATTGATACATCACGCCAAAGGCAGCTATAAGTAGTCCTAAAAATTCTCGTGTGCCCTCTAAATAAGGTTTTTCGTAAACCATTTCACCAAAAAGTTCTTCTTTGTTATCGGTTTGTAAATAATCCATAAATAGTGAAAAATGAAATCCGCAGTAGGCCAATAAAGCCAATATGATAATCCACAAAGCAGGTTTGGGAATACTTTTAAAATTACTGTAAATACAAATAGCGGCTACCACTATATAAATGACAAACCAAAGCCAACCATCTGGGTCATTTAATTGCATAACTGCAAATAAAATAAAAATGATTCCCAGTATGATGTTAATTGTTTTTTTTGTCATATTTCAATTTTTGCGAATTTATTTAAATTTCTGACTAAAACACAAAAGTTTCACCTTTTAAGGGGCCTATATTAATTATAGAAATCAAATAAATAGTATGCAAACCATATGCAAAAAATGTGCAAATTAGTTTTATTAATTGGGGTGTAGAATAAAGTATGGTTTTAAAGACTCCAGCCTTCTCTATAAGCACGCTTAACAAATTGGTTTGCGGGCTCAAAATTGGTAATCCTCATTTTTTTACCATCCCAAAGTAATTTTTTTCTTCCTGGATAATCAAAACGATTATTAGCATTCTTTTTTCTTAGTCCATAACTTCTAATAGCCAAATTCCCCATTAGAATACTTTCAGTTAACGGACCTGCAAAATCAAAAGATGAAGTCAGTCTTTTATGTTTTTTACTTCGGTATCCATCTTTACATGCTTCTACCCAAGAAGCTTGATGACCGTTTTCAGGAAATGTTTCCACTTTCTTTTTCTTTTCTTTGAAAGTTTCAATCTTTCCGTCGTTATAATAAATTTTAGGTTCCCTACCGTATACACCGCAGGTCATAATGCCTTTTTCACCAAACATGATAACACCATTGGCAGAATTGCTTGAGCCAATAGGGTGGTCTACTGGGATTAAATCTGGGTGGAATGGACGCAAGCCACCATCTGTCCAAGTCATTTTTAAATCAACTGGATTTTTCTTCGAAGCTTTGAAAGTAAGTTGTGTACGAGATGACGGCGGACAAGAATCAGGTAAATGATCTGGTCTCCAATCTTGTGAAAAAACTGCACCCACACTACTTTCAACTTCAGTTGGATATCCTAATCCCAAAACACGGTAAGGTGGGTCAATTAAATGGCAACCCATATCGCCTAATGCACCTGTTCCAAAATTCCACCATCCACGCCATTTAAACGGATGATACTGTGGATGGTAATCTACCATTGCTGCAGGACCAATCCATGAGTCCCAATCAAGTCCGTCTAATAAAGCTGGCTTATCGGTTTTCGGTGTAATACCTTGTGGCCAAATGGGGCGGTTAGTCCATACATGAACTTTATGTACGCTTCCAATTTTTTCCTTATCAAACCATTTTATCATTTGAGCTACGCCAGGTCCAGAAGCTCCCTGATTTCCCATTTGAGAAACAATTTTATGTTTTTTTGCAGCTTCGGTGAGCATGCGTGCTTCATAAATACTATGAGTTAATGGTTTTTGTACATACACATGCTTGCCCATTTTTATTGCTGCCATTGTAATGACTGCATGTGTATGATCTGGTGTGGAAACGGTCACTGCATCAAAATCTTTAATTTCATCAAAAAGTTTCCTATAATCTTTATATTTTTTTGCTTTAGGAAATTTTTCAAAGGCTTTTGAAGCTCTGTTCCAATCAACATCACAAATAGCCGTAATATTTGATGCGCCATTGTTCCATGTGTTAACAGCATCAGAATACCCTTTTCCACCACCGCCAATAACGGCAATATTCAATTTGTCACTTGGAGGAATATAGCCTTGACCCAATACATGTCTCGGAACTATGCTTATTCCTGCTACGGCAATTGCAGATTGCTTTATGAATGCGCGCCTGTTGGTTTTGGAAGATTTCATAATACGGTTTTTAGAAGTTTGATGTTTCTCTATAAGCGTTTATCACGGCAAGTTCACCTTTTTTTCCTTCAATAGAATTTCCATGTTCCATTCCTAATACACCATTAAAGCCTTTGTTTTGGATGTGCTTGAAGATATTTTTATAATTGATTTCTCCTGTAGTTGGCTCTTTTCTCCCAGGGTTATCGCCAATTTGAAAGTAGCCTATTTCGTCCCAAGTTAAATCTATATTTCGAATGATATGACCTTCGGTTTTTTGAAGGTGATATATATCGAATAAAATCTTACAAGCAGGATTATTTACTGCTTTACAAATCATATATGTTTGATCTGATCGTTGAAGATACAAATCAGGAGAATCTGATAGTGGTTCTAAAACCATGGTTAATCCATGAGGTTGCAAGATATCTGCTCCTCGTCTTAAAGCTTCAATAACATTAGAATCTTGAATCCCAATAGGAAGTCTTCTTTGAAAACCCCCTGGAACAACGGTGAGCCATTTTGCGTTTACCCGTTTAGCCACTTCTACAGCATTTTTACAACCATTTAAAAAGATGTCTATGAACTCCTGTTTACCAGCAGCAAGGGTGTTCTTTAAATTACCGCCTTTTTGAATTACAAAAACGCCCATCGTCATATTGCGTTTGGCTAGTGCTTCACCTATTTTGGTTTGAAGTGCAACATCTCGTTTCATCATGTTGTTATCTTCAAAAGCTGTAAACCCTTGATCTGCCATAAAATTTATTTGATCAATAGGGTCGGTGCCGGCATGATTTTTAAACATCCCTAAATGAGGTGCAAACTTCATTTTAAATGGGTCTGAAGAAAAGGTGGTTTTGCTAGTTTTTGTCAAAGCATTTACACTAGTAATTCCCATTCCAGTTAAAGAAGCTGCGGCAGCACTTTTTTTTATGAACGATCTTCTTTCCATACTTACTATATTATAAAGTTTGTTTGTCCTGGTGTAGGGATTGGGTAATTTCCATGTTCATCACAAACGGTAGGAGGTATGCTATCCCAGTTTAAAGAGTCTTCATCTGGAACAATTTGATAGTTAGAATTCATGGCTTGATCCCAAGTAATTTCTTTGCCAGAATAAGTGGCCATTCTGCCTAGAATGGCAGACATGGTGCTTTTGGCTCCATAGTCTCCGTCGTTAATATAATCTCTTTGACCTCTTATGGCTTGAAAAAGTTTATCATGTTCAGTTTGATATGGGCTTGGATCTTTGGCTCCACTATGCTCATAAATGCTCTTACCTTTATAAGATTTAAGATTTGCAATATTTCTTCCGCTTAAATCTACAGTCCCTTTGGTGCCTTGAAATGACTCAGCAACTCTCCTAAAACAATCTTTTTGATGTCTACATTGGCTAGAAATTATGGCGCCTCCTGGGTATTCAAATTCTACAAAGTGATGGTCAAAAATCTCACCGTGATCTTTACCTGTTCTTACTTGTCTTCCACCCATACCTTGAGCTTTTATTGGGAATTCACCAATAAACCAATTGGCAACATCTATATTGTGAATGTGTTGCTCTAAAATATGGTCTCCACAAAGCCAGTTGAAGTAATACCAGTTTCTCATTTGGTAATGCATTTCAGACCATTCTTCTTGTCTAGGTCTCACCCATACACCAGCACTATTCCAATAAACTTGTCCAGAAACAATTTTTCCAATTTTTCCTTTTTGAACCAAATCATAGGCTGCTTGGTAATTTTTTTGATAGCGTCTTTGTAGCCCAACAACAACATTAAGCTTTTTTGCTTTTGCTTGTTTAGCAGCTTCTAATACCTTTTTCACACCAATTACATCTGTAGCAACAGGTTTTTCCATAAAAACATGTTTCCCTTGGGCAATGGCATATTCAAAATGTTGAGGTCTGAATCCTGGTGGTGTTGCAAGAATAACAACATCAGCTTCATCAATGGCTTTTTTATACGAACCAAGTCCTACAAATTGCTTTGAAGGTGGAACATCCACCTTGCTTGAATTAAACGTTTTGGAAAGATTATCTAATGATTTGCTTAATCGGTCTTGAAAAGCATCCGACATGGCTACAAGTTTAACATTATCATCAGCTTTTAAGGCCTGAGCTGCAGCTCCGGTACCTCTTCCTCCACAGCCAACAACAGCTAACTTTAAGGTGTTTTCTTTTTTAGAATAGGTTGAAGCTGTTAGCATTGAAGGTGCAAGAATAATACCTCCAGTAACTAATGAAGATTCTTTTACAAATTTTCTTCTGGATAATGTCTTTTTTGTTGTCATGATAATCTTTTTAAATTCTAAAGTGTTTATCGGCTTTAGCCAATATTTTAATACCTTGTTGGAAGGTTGGATTTTGGTATGCACTAAGAAGATAAAAAAGGCTGAATTGTAGAGCCTTTACATTTACTTCTGGTGTTTTTTTATAATTCTAAAATCTCAATATTCTTAAACTCTACCGGGTGACTTTCACTTTGCAATGAAATATAGCCCCCTTTTAAAGGTTTGCCTTCTTTTGTTTTCCAAAAAACTTCATTGTAATCTACTTTACCACCATATTGAGGTTTGTTGTAACTCATCACCTCTTCACCGTTAATAAAGTGCTTAATAATGGAATCATTTCTCACTTCAATTTCTACATTTACCCATTGTTCACCATGATATGTTTTGGAATTTGAAGTTATACAATGGTTCTTTTCTAGAACACTGTTCATTTCTACATGAGTTCCAGGTGTACATAAGTTAGCTGTACTACGCTCATCTACTCCGTTACCACCTAAAAGCTGTACTTCAATAGATACAGGGAAATTTTGATCTAAACCTATTTTCATTGGGTCTTCGCAATGTATCATGATGCCACTATTTCTATTTGCCCAACCTGCGCCGTCGGATAATTGATCTCCCGTAAAACGGTAATCCATTCTAAAACGGTAGTTAGAATATGATTTTTTATGATAAATATGCCCAAAGGTATTATTAAAAGTGTCTTTGTATTTTTCGTAGTTCACTTTCATAATACCATTTTCAACTATAAAGGTGTTGTTGAAATTATCACCTGCTGGATGCCCTTTAATTTTAATAACCCAATCGTTAAGGTCTTTTCCATTAAATAACTTAACCCAGTTTTCTTTAACAAGTTCTACAGTAGCTTCCTTTTCTTTGTTTTTACAACCAATTAATATGGTCATACAAATAATAATTGAAAATAATTTACGTATCATATTTTTAGTTTATGCTTGAAGGGACCATGCTTTTCCATCGGTAGTTTCGTTAACGTCAATACAACCGTTTTGGCTTCCAGGAACTGGCCTGTAGGCTAATACGTTTTCGCCAATTTGTTCGGTAGTTTTATAAGCCCAAACAGATTGACCTCTTAATCCGGCTAGCGCACCAAAAGTTAACTTCTGTTCTTTATTAAAGTCTTTCCGGTCTTCTGGTTTTGACTTAAGATATTTTGCTAAAATAGCATCGTATTCTTCGGTAGTTAATTTTGAGATTTGAAATTCAGGATCTTTGTCTACTGTTAATTCTAAAACAATTGCTTTAATTCCTTTTATGAATTTGTTCTTATCTTCTTCGTTATAAGATTTAAAAGCTAATAAATCAATAAATTCAGGAACATTAACCTCTAAAGCTCCGGGAGAAGCTTCTGTTTTGGGAAGGATAAGATCAACCAAATTTTTAACTATAATACCTTCATCAATTGATAGAAGTTGAGGAACCCATTTTTCTGCTTCGGTAGTACATCCTTGTAAAATACTTAAAGCACTCGGAGCCACTGCGGCGTATCCTAACGATAATCCAATGTTTTTTAATGCGTCTCTACGTTTCATGAGTTTTGTGCTTTAAATTGTTTAACAGCATGACTTGCAGCTCTGGCGGTTAAGGCCATATATGTTAGTGATGGATTTTGACAACCAGATGAAGTCATAGCGGCACCATCTGTTACGTAAACATTTTGTACAGTGTGAATTTGGTTATGTTTATTTAAAACCGATGTTTTAGGATTATGTCCCATACGGGCGGTTCCCATTTCATGTATACCAATGCCGGGAGCAGCTACTTTATCTCTAGTAACAATGTCTTTAAAACCTGCTTTTTCTAACATGGTTATAGCTTGGGCAATCATGTCTTTACGCATTGCAAATTCGTTCTCCTTCCATTCAGCATCAAAAGTTATGGTTGGTAAACCCCATTGGTCTAGTTTGTCATAATCTAAAGTCATTTTGTTATCATGATATGGTAAACATTCACCGAAACCGCCAATAGATAAATGCCATCCACCTGGTTCAAGCATTTTTTCTTTGAATTCGGCACCATAACCTAATTGGTTGATTGTTTCAGAATAATCACCTCTACTTCCTTTTCCTTGATAACCATAACCTCTAAGGAAGTTTTTATTTTCGTTAGTCTTGTTGCCTAGGTTAACAAATCTTGGAATATATAAACCATTTGGTCTTCTTCCAGAATAGTATTTGTCTTCAAAACCGTCAATTCTTCCCGAGGCTCCTGCACCTAAATGATGATCCATAATGTTATGACCTAATTCGCCTGAATCATTACCTAATCCGTTAGGAAATCTATCTGATTTAGATTGTAGTAAAATGGAAGCAGTTGCCATAGCAGAAGCACAAACAAAAATGACATCTGCTTTAAATTCTATTTTTTCTTTGGTTTCTGAATCAATAATTTTCACACCTGTTGCTTTCTTTTTATCAGCATCATACACAACCTCATAAGCAATAGAATTCGGTCTTATAGTCATATTTCCCGTGCGTTCGGCAGCAGGCAATGTGGAAGAATTACTGCTAAAATAGGCGCCATACGGGCAACCACGACTACAACGGTTACGGAACTGACACTTGCTTCGTCCTTCTCTTGGTTTGTCACTTGTAATATGCGCAACACGACCAATGGTTAAAAGACGCCCATCATCAAAGTTTTTAGATAGACTCTCTTTTAGATGTTCTTCAACGCAGTTGAGTTCCATTGGTGGATCAAAAACGCTATCAGGTAAATGTGGTAATCCTAAAGCTTCACCGCTAACACCAATATATTCTTCAACATAACTGTACCAAGGCTCTAAATCTTTATATCTGATGGGCCAATCTACACCATGACCATCTCTTTTATTAGCTCCAAAGTCTAAATCACTTAAGCGATAACTTTGTTTACCCCACATAATTGAACGACCTCCAACATGGTAACCGCGTAACCAATCAAAACGCTTTGTTTCGTTATATGGGTGCTTAATATCATCAACAAAAAAATGCTTGGTTTCATTTTTAGTTGTATAACCAGATCTAGCTTGTTTAGTTTGTCTTGCTTTTTCTTCGGGAGTGGTTTTCCCTCTAAGTTCTTGGTCCCAAGGGTCTAAATTAGCAGTAGGGTAATCTTCTATATGTTTCACCATTCTACCACGCTCAAGAACTAAAGTTTTTAGGCCTCCTTCACATAATTCTTTGGCAGCCCAACCTCCTGTAACACCTGTGCCAATAACTATAGCATCATATTTATCTTTTATTTCTTTCATAAATAAATTAAGTCATTATTGTAAGGACCACGCTCTTCCATTGGTTTTTTCTTCTAATGAAATACAACCTTGATAATTGCCTGGAACGGGATCATAAGCCAAAACATTTTCGCCAATTTCTTCTGATGTACAATACCCAAAAATGGTATAATACCTAACAGTTAGTAGAAATTTATAAATGTGATATGAATCGGCTTCAGTTTCTGCAACCTCTTTTATGTTTAACTTTTGTTGATTTATTACTTTTTTTGAATCTTCTTCTGAAAGATCGAAATAACTTTTTAAAACTACATTAAATTCTTTCTTTTTAACATCAGATATGGGTTTGTTTAAGCTTTGTATAATCTTTTTTGAAAATAAATTGGAGCCTTTTTTGAATTGTTTCTGGTTTTCGTCTAATTCAACTTCATAAAACATCATGTCTAGAAATTGTGGAATATTAACATCAAGAGCGCCTGGGATTTCTGTTTTTGGTAATATGATATCAGTTAAATGCGTAATCATATATTTTTCGTCTTCAGAAAGAAACAAAGGAGTCCAAGTTTCTGTTTTTTCTTGACAAGAAGCTAGAATACTCATTATGGTAGGTGTGGCAACAGCATATCCAATTCCGGCGGTTAAATTTTTTAAAGCGGTTCTTCTATCCATAATCTTAACTGTTTTTGTTCTTTTTGAATTCTTTAGCAGCATGATTGGCAGCACGTGCTGTAAATGCCATATAGGTTAAAGATGGATTTTGACATGCTGAAGAAGTCATAAAAGCACCATCAGTCACATAAACATTTTTACAAGAATGAACCTGATTATATTTATTAAGGACTGATGTTTCTGGGTCGTTACCCATGCGAGCAGTTCCCATTTCATGAATACAAGCGCCAGGAATTGCTTTTCCTAGAAAGCCTTGAACGTTTTTATAGCCTGCTGCCTTTAACATCGCAACTGCTTGATCACGCATATCTTCACGCATTTTAATTTCGTTCTCTTTTACTTCGGCATCAAAATCGATAGTTGGTAAGCCCCATTCATCTAACTTATCATAATTGAGGGTCATTTTATTTTCGTGATATGGTAAACACTCACCAAATCCACCCATGCCAATTGTCCATGGTCCTGGTTTTAAAATTTTCTCTTTTAAATCTTTACCAAAACTTAATTCTGAAACAGCATGTTGCCAATTGGTTCTACTGGCAGATCCTTGATAGCCGTAGCCACGTACGAAGTCTTTTTGATCTGTTTTATTATCGCCTAAATTCCTGAATCGAGGGATGTAAAAACCGTTGGGTCTATGGCCTTTATAATATTTGTTGGTAAAGCCATCAACTTGTGCAGAGGCACCAACAGCATAATGATGATCCATTAAATTGTGACCTAGTTCACCTGAATCGTTGCCTAATCCATTAGGGAAACGTTCTGATTTTGATTGCATTAAAATTGAGGAGGAAGCAATTGCAGAGGCACAACAAAAAATAATGTCGGCTTTAAAGAATATTTTTTCCTTGGTTTCGGTGTCAATAACTTTTACTCCCGTAGCCTTTTTTAATGTGTCATCATAAACAATTTCATAAGCAATTGAGTGTGGTCTTAAAGTCATATTTCCAGTTGCCTCTGCGGCAGGAAGTGTGCATGAATTACTACTGAAATATCCTCCGAATGGACATCCTCTCATACATCTATTTCTGAATTGACATTTGCTTCGGCCTTTATGTTCTTTATCTCCAGTTATATGAGCTACACGTCCAATAGTTAAAAGCCTTCCATCTTCAAAATTGTTAGCAATGTTCTCTTTTAGGTTTTCTTCAACGCAATTAAGATCCATTGGTGGCTCTAACTTTTGATCAGGAAGTTGTGATAAGCCTAAATTTTCTCCTGAAACACCTATATATTCTTCAACCTTATCGTACCATGGTTCAATATCATTGTATCGTACTGGCCAATCAACACCATGACCATCTTTTTTGTTCGCTTCAAAATCTAAATCACTTAATCTATATGATTGTTTTCCCCACATAATGGAACGTCCGCCAACATGATAACCTCTCAGCCAAAGGTATTCTTTGGTTTCACTGTATGGGTGTTTCAAATCATCAACAAACCAATGTTTTGTGGCGGGCTTAGTGAGTGCGCCATTCCATAAGTTACTTTGTTTCGGTTGATTTTTAATCTCCTTTGGGTGTTGTTTTTCTCGATGTTTAAAATCCCACGGGTCCATATACATAGTTGGATAGTCATCAATGTGTTTAACCATGCGTCCCCGTTCAAGAACTAAAGTTTTTAAACCGTTTTCACAAAGTTCTTTGGCTGCCCAACCTCCACTAACACCTGTTCCAATTACGATAGCATCGTAGGTGTCAACGTTTTCTTTTTTTGAGTTATTAATCATTAATATGTAAATAAAAATCTATTAGAATATGATAGAGAATGATACGTATTATTGCTAATGCGCTTGAAAATAACAATAATTTTTATATTAAGTGGAAAAATAGCTATTTTGCGGAGTAAAAGTGTTTAAAATATTTCAGTGAAAATAAATATACAGGAAATTGAACCTTATGAGGCAGATGGTGTGGTGTATCATGCTGATACTTGTTTGCCTTTAATTGATGCTTATAAACGTAAGAAATTAAAGTTTAAAGCATTGGCTAGACACACCTATCCAGGAGACCGTTTGGATGAGAATACAATTGGCTTAAATAGTATAGGTTATTGGGATGCCAATGAGCCACAGGATTGGGGTTTAGATTGGCATAGAAACGAGGGTATAGAATTTCATTTTTTAGAGTCTGGAACCATGCCTTATGCTCAAGAGAATAAGGAGGTTTTGTTAACACCTAATCACTTAACTATTACCCGTCCTTGGGAAGCTCATAGAGTAGGGAATCCATATATAGGAATGGGTAAGTTTTATTGGGTTATTTTAGATTTGGGAGTGCGCAGACCGCATCAAGAATGGGTGTGGCCAGATTGGATTACATTAACCAATGAAGATCTTGCGAGACTTACTACTATTTTAAGGCATAACCAGAAATCTATTTTAAAGACAGACCAACGTGTTAGAGACTGTTTTAAACGTATTAATTTAGCTGTTAATACAGATGAAAATGGTAGCAATGCCTCTAGAATTAGGTTGTTAATAAACTATCTTTTAATTCTTATTTTAGATTTATTGAATACGGAAAATATTGAGTTGAATGAGTCTTTAACAGATAGCTCTAGAAGTGTGGAGTATTTTCTTAAGGAATTGGATAAAAATTTATCAGAAAATTGGACCATTGAGCAAATGTCACAATCTGCAGGAGTAGGGCTGACTAGATTTACACATCATTGTAAGCAGTTGACTAATTTAACGCCAATGAGGTATCTTACAATGCGACGGTTGGAAATGTCTAAAAAAATCCTGCTTGAAAAAGAAAATTTTACCGTTAGTGAAGTGGCATATATGTGTGGTTTTACTACAAGTCAATATTTCTCAACGGTATTCAAAAAACACGAGAAATGTTCTCCAAATGAATATCGTAGATTGCATTGTGTTAATGAGGCTTTAACAGCATATCCTGAAATTTAATTTAGTTTGTTCAAAATATTTCACTGAATAAAAATAAACAGTAGAAAGATTTTATTTGTATATTTTCACGTGTTTACCAACAATAACTAACTAATAGTAATGAAACGACGTGATTTTATTTATAAAGCTGGTCAAACTGGATTAGCTTTATCAGTTCTTGGATTAACTTCTTGTAAAAATTCTTCAAAAAAAAATAGTGAAATAGTAGAAGCTGAAACTTCGGTTGTTGAAGATCCTAGCTTGTTTTTTAAAATTTCTTTAGCACAATGGTCGCTTCATAGAGCTTTACGAGGTGGTGAATTAGATAATTTAGATTTTGCTGCCAAAGCAAGAAGTTTTGGATGCGAGGGGGTTGAGTATGTTAATGGGTTTTTCAAAGATAAAGCTAAAGACATGGCTTACTTGAAAGAAATGAATTCAAGAGCAGATGCTGAAGGACAGCAAAATGTCTTAATTATGATAGATGGAGAAGGGGCTTTGGCACATGCTGATGAGAAGCAAAGATTAAAGGCTATTGAAAATCATTATAAATGGGTAGAAGCCGCTCACTTTTTAGGTTGTCATGCCATTAGGGTAAATTTAGGCGGGGCAAATAATTATGACGATGGTATTAAAGCAGGGATTGATTCTTTAACAACACTCTCAGACTTCGCAAAAGGGTCTAACATTAATGTGCTAGTTGAAAATCATGGTGGGTATTCTTCTGATGGACAATGGATGCATAAGGTGTTCTCTCAAATTAAAAATGAGAACTGTGGAACACTTCCAGATTTTGGTAATTTTTGTATGAAATATGGTGAAAATCGTACTTGCTTAGAAGCATACGATAGATATAAAGGTATGCAAGAGTTGTTGCCGTTCGCAAAAGCGGTAAGTGCAAAGTCTTATGATTTTGATGCTAATGGAGATGAAACTAAAATAAATTATTTGCGAATTATGGAGATGGTAAAAAGTGTTGGATATACTGGATTTGTTGGAATAGAATACGAAGGGCGTAATGAATCAGAAGACAAAGGTATTGAGTTGACAAGAGATTTATTAATTAAAGTCGGTAAGCAATTATCATAAAATAACTAACCAAACTAAAATATTTATTATGGAGAATATTAATAAAAACAGACTCTTTTTGGCAAGTTGTCTTGCCTTAATTACAACAGCAATGACATTTGCTATTAGAGCACGTTTAGAAACTGTTTTTGGACCTGAAGGAGTCGGTTTAACTTTAGAGCAAATAGGTTATGCTTTTGCACCTGCCTTTTTTGGGTTTACCATTGCAATGATTATAGGGGGGCCTTTAGTTGATTTGTTAGGGATTAAGAAAATAACTTGGATGGCCTTTATTACACATGCAGTTGGTATCGTTTTAACTCTCATGGCAGATTCTATGACCTCGCTATTTATTGCTACGCTATTTATTGGTATTGGTAATGGATTTGTTGAAGCTGCTTTAAATCCAATGGTAGCCTCAATGTTTCCGAATGAAAAAACTAAAATGCTTAATAGGTTCCATGTATGGTTCCCAGGCGGAATTGTGATTGGAGCTATTGTAGGATGGTTTATAATGGATGTGCTGGATTTAAGTTGGCAAATTATGGTGGGAACTTTATTTATTCCACTGGTTATTTATGGTGTTCTTTTTTGGGGACAAAAAATCCCAGTTACAGAACGTGTGCAATTAGGAATCAGTAATAAAAAAATGTTTTCAAGTGTACTAAAACCTCTATTCTTGTTTATGGTGGCTTGTATGTTTTTGACAGCCGCTTCTGAACTTGGAACTACACAACGTATTGAATCACTTTTAAAAGAATCGGTAGCGGCTCCATTATTAGTTTTGGCTTTTATTAATGGAATTATGGCACTAGGTAGAATGTTTGCGGGTCAGGTTGTTCATAAGTTAAAGCCTTCAGGTATGTTGTTGTATTCGGCCATATTTACTTTTATAGGGTTATGGATGTTAACAGTTGTTAGTGGAGGGATGGTTTTTGTTGCCGCTGCAATTTTCGCTGTTGGAGTAACATTCTTCTGGCCAACAATGTTAGGTTTTGTGGCAGAATATTTGCCTGAAACAGGAGCTCTTGGTTTATCAATTATGGGAGGAGCAGGAATGTTTTCAGTATCTATAGTGTTGCCAATAATGGGGAAATTAATGGATGATTCGAATGCAGCAGAAGCGTTGCGTACTATGTCTATTTTACCAGCTATTTTAATTGTAGCTTTTTTAGGGCTTAGTATTTATATGAAAAAAAGAAATAAAACAGTAGAAGCATAAATAAAATATGAGTAGAAAATTAAGAATGGGAATGATCGGTGGTGGCACCGGTTCATTCATTGGAGATGTTCATAGAAAAGCAGCTTCAATTGATGGAATGATTGATTTGGTTTGTGGTGCCTTTAGTAGTAGTGCCGAAAAATCAATTACTTCAGGAAAAGCATTATATCTAAATGAAGATAGATGTTACGGGAGTTTTGAAGAAATGATTCAAAAAGAAAAAGAACTCCCTGAAGATGTTAGAATGGATTTTGTAGCTATTGTAACACCAAATCATATGCACTTTCCTCCCGCTAAAATGGCTTTAGAAAATGGTTTTAATGTGGTTTGTGATAAACCGATGACTTTGACCTTGGACGAAGCAGTTGAATTAGAAAAGATTGTTGAAAAGAGCGGTAAACTTTTCGCTTTAACACATAATTATACGGGTAACTCTTTGGTTAAACAAGCCAAGGCGATGGTTGATAATGGTGACTTAGGAAACATTAGAAAAATTCAAGTGCAATATCTTCAAGGGTGGTTGTCAACTGCTGTAGAAGGAACAGATAATAAACAGGCTGCTTGGAGAGTAGATCCTAAACGTTCTGGAATTGGAGGCGCATTAGGTGATATTGGTACACATGCTGAAAATTTGGTAGAATATATTACAGGATTAAAAATTGAAGAGTTAGCAGCAGACCTTGGACGGTTTGGAGATGGACGTGTTTTAGATGATGATGGCAACGTGTTAATCCGTATGGAAAATGGTGCTAAGGGTACCATGTCTTTTTCTCAAATTGCTTTAGGTGAAGAAAATAATTTGGCTATTAAAGTCTATGGAGAAAAAGGGAGTTTGGAATGGCATCAGGAAAATCCAAACCAATTGATAACACATTGGTTAAACGACCCTGTGAAAGTTTACACGCCCAATGGTAATAGTCTTTACCCAGAAGCACTAGCTGTGTCAAGAATTCCTGCTGGACACCCAGAAGGGTATTTAGAAGCTTTTGCTACTATTTATAAGAATTTTGCAACGCATTTGTTAGCAGTTTTAAATGGTGAAACTATTGAAAATCCTGATTACCCAACAGCTAAAGATGGAGTGCGAGGTATGCAATTTATTTATGCATCTGTAGAGAGTGATAAGAATAATGCTGCCTGGACTAAATTAAGTTAACAAAAAATATAAAGTAATAAATGAAAACAATAAAAGGACCTGCAGTTTTTCTAGCTCAATTTGCAGGTAGTGAAGCACCATTTAATAGTTTAGATGGTATGTGTAAATGGGCAGCAGATTTAGGCTATAAAGGTATTCAGATTCCAACTTGGGAGTCTCATTTGATTGATATTGAGAAAGCAGCTGAAAGTCAAACATATTGTGATGAATTGAAAGGAAAAGTAAATTCTTATGGTTTGGAAATCACAGAATTATCTACGCATTTGCAAGGGCAATTAGTAGCTGTTAATCCAGCTTACGATTCTATGTTTGATGGTTTTGCGCCTGAGCATGTTAGAGGTAACCCAAAAGCAAGAACAGAATGGGCAATTGACTTTGTTAAAAAATGTGGTACTGCAAGTGGAAGATTAGGCTTAAATGCTCATGCTACCTTTTCTGGTGCTTTGATGTGGCATACCGTTTATCCTTGGCCACAAAGACCAGCTGGATTGGTAGAAATGGGATTTAAAGAATTGGCTAATCGTTGGACACCAATCTTAAATCATTTTGATGAATATGGTGTGGATGTTTGTTATGAGATTCATCCAGGAGAAGATATTCACGATGGTATTACCTATGAAAGGTTTTTAGAAGCCACTGGAAATCATTCACGTGCTAATATCTTATATGATCCAAGTCATTATGTATTACAGCAATTAGATTATTTATCATTCATAGATATTTACCATGAAAGAATTCGTTCGTTCCATGTAAAAGATGCAGAATTTAATCCTACAGGAAAACAAGGTGTTTATGGCGGATATGCCGATTGGAAAGATCGTGCTGGACGTTTTAGAAGTTTAGGAGATGGTCAAGTTGATTTCAAAGGGATTTTCACTAAGCTAACTAAATACGAAGTTGATGTTTGGGCTGTCATGGAATGGGAGTGTTGTATAAAATCTTCTGAACAAGGTGCTAGGGAAGGTGCGCCATTCATTCAAAAGAATATTATAGAAGCAGCTCAAAGAAGTTTTGATGATTTCGCAGGAGGAGATATTGATGAAGACTATTTGAAAAGTGTATTAGGTGTCTGATACTAACTTATAAATAATATTAAACCATGCAGATAAAAGAAGCTACAGAACAATTTGATGTTATCATTGTTGGCTCTGGTGCTGGTGGAGGTATGGCTACCAAAATTTTATCTGAAGCAGGATTAAATATTGCAGTTATTGAAGCGGGACCATTTTTTGATCCGGCAGACCCAAAAACACGTACCCAGTTAAAATGGCCCTATGAATCTCCTAGAAGAGGAGCTTCGTCTTCAAGACCTTTTGGTGATTTTGATATGGCCTATGGAGGCTGGGATATTGAAGGAGAACCATATACACACAAGGGAGGGACTAAGTTTGATTGGTTTCGTTCTAGGATGTTAGGTGGTCGAACAAATCATTGGGGGCGTATTTCATTACGTTTTGGGCCAAAAGATTTCAAAAGAGGAAGTATTGATGGTTTAGGTGAAGATTGGCCTATTTCTTATGAAGATGTTAAACCTTATTACGATAAGGTAGATAAACTTATTGGGGTTTTTGGAAGTAAAGAAAACTTACCTAATGACCCTGATGGATTCTTTTTGCCAGCACCAAAACCACGTTTGCACGAACTCTACTATATAAAGGCGGCTAGAAAAGCTAATATTCCGGTTTATCCATCAAGGCTATCAATTTTAACCAAAAGAATTAATAACGATAGAGGAGCTTGTTTTTATTGCGGACAATGTAGTAGGTCATGTAGTGTTTATGCCGATTTTTCATCGGGTTCATGTTTGATTTTTCCAGCCCAAAAATCTGGAGGACAGATTAGACTGTATACAGATTCAATGGTTAGAGAAGTTGTGACTGATCCTTCTGGTAAGGCAACTGGTGTCGTCTTCATTAATAAAAATGACCGAAAGGAATATAAACTTAATGCGAAAGTAATTGTACTTGCAGCTTCGGCATGCAGTACAGCTAGAATTTTACTAAATTCTAAAAGTAAGGTTCACAGAGATGGTTTGGGAAATAGTAGCGGTTTGGTTGGAAAATATTTGCACGATTCAACAGGAACAAGTAGAGCAGCTTTTGTTCCGGAATTAATGAATAGGAAAAGATACAACGAAGATGGTGTTGGAGGCATGCATGTTTATACACCTTGGTGGTTAGATAATAAAAAACTAAATTTCCCAAGGGGCTATCATTTAGAAATTTGGGGCGGACTATGGATGCCATCATATGGAATTGGTTTTGGAGCTAATGGATTAAATAAATTTATAGGTGAGCAGGTAGGTGGTTATGGAAATCGTTTACGCGATGATATTAAGAAATTCTATGGAGCTGTTATGGGGGTTTCTATGAGAGGGGAAAGCGTGCCAATGGAAGATAATTATTGTGAAATTGACCCTGATACTGTGGATGAGTGGGGTATTCCGGTTTTGCGATTCCATTATAATTGGACTAAGTATGAGAAGCTTCAGGCTAAACACAGTCATGAAATTTTTGAGGAAATCTTTGATAGTATGGGTGCCCAATTGTTAGGCAATAAACCTAATTCTGAGAGTGATTATGGATTAGATGCTCCGGGAAGAATTATCCATGAAGTAGGAACAACCCGTATGGGGAATGACCCAAAAAAGTCGGTTACTAATAAATACCAGCAATTACATGATGCAGATAATGTGTTTATTGTTGATGCGGGTCCATTTGTATCTCAAGCCGATAAGAATCCAACATGGACAATATTAGCTTTGTCGTGGCGTACCTGCGATTATATTATAAGTGAATTAAAGAAACAGAACATTTCGTAAATTAGTGTTATGAACAGAAGAGATTCAATAAAGTCTATATTGTTAGGTTCACTGGCAGGAGGAGTGGCCTTACAGGGTTGTTCAACTGAGGGAGCTTCTGAAGTTGCTCCAAAGGAAATTACTTTTCCAGATTATGGAAGAACATCAAAGGAACAGTTACGAGATAAAGTACTTTTAAATGAAGTGTTTTTTAATGAACACGAAATAGCCACAATTGCTGTGCTATGTGACATTATATTACCTAGTAATGAAAATTTTGGGTCTGCTACCGATGCAGAAGTGCCTGCATTTGTAGAGTTTATAGTAAAAGATATAGAAGAGTATCAACTGCCTTTAAGAGGTGGTATCATGTGGCTTGATAACTTCAGTAACAAATTATATAATAAAGAGTTTATAAGTTGTGACGAGTTAGAACAGAAAAATATTTGCGATCAAATAGCATATCCTGAAGAAACTGAACTAGAATTATTGCCTGGAGAAAAGTTTTTTACTAATATGAGAAATTTAACCTTAACCGGCTATTATACATCTAAAATGGGAATTGAAGATTTGGGTTATAAAGGTAATGGGCCAAATATTTGGGATGGTATTCCTGCAGAGGTTTTAGAAAAACACGGATTAAAATATGATGAAGAATGGTTAGCAAAATGTGTTAATCAGGAAAACCGAAGTAATATTGCTGTTTGGGATGATGATGGAAATTTAACTACATAATTTATAAGATGAAAACCCTAATCTACATACTTTTTATTTTTACTATTTTTTTATCCTGTAAGGAAAATAACAATAATACTCAAGCGTCAATACAAGGCGAATGGGAAACCCTTTTTGATGGTTCTTCTTTTGATAATTGGAAAGTATATTTAAAAGAAGATATATCTTCTGCTTGGGCTATGGAAGATGGCGCTATGGTTCTTGATAAGGCAGACCATTCTAATAATATCATTACCAAATCAAAATACACGAATTTCATTTTAAGTTTGGAGTGGAAAATTGCCGAAGGTGGTAATAGTGGTGTTTTTTGGGGTGTTCATGAAGATGAAAACTTGAATCAAGCATATCAAACGGGCCCAGAAATTCAAGTGTTAGATAATGAACGCCATCCTGATGCTAAGGCAAATCCAAAATATCATCAAGCTGGAGCTTTATATGATATGGTGCAACCTTCGCAAGATGTTTGCAAATCGGCAGGCGAATGGAATGCTTGTGAAATTAAAATTAATCATAAAACGAACCAAGGATCCGTTAAATTAAACGGAACTCTGATTGTGAAATTTCCAGTTCACGGACAAGCTTGGGACGCCATGGTTTTAAATTCAAAATTTAAAGGTTGGGAGCATTTTGGAAAGTATCATACAGGCCATATAGGTCTTCAAGACCATGGAGATAAAGTGTGGTATAGAAATATTAAAATCAAAGAACTATAAAATGAAGAAACTAATTATTAGTACTCTGGTAATTGGCGCTTGCTTTTTGTCTTGTAAAGGGCAAGAGAAAAAAGAAGTGCAGCAGAAAGAAATTTTGACGCCCGAAGAAAGAAATAAAATAGATCCCAAACTCACTGAATTTTGGGAGCCAAAAGTGCCTAAGGTAACTCCAGGTAAAAATGCTGCTGCTCCAAGTGATGCCATTGTTTTATTTGATGGCTCTAATTTTGATAGTTGGTCGCAGAAGAGTAGCTCTTCGGTTGGGTGGACACTTAATGATGATGGTTCTATGACAGTGAATCCAAAAACGGGTGGGATAACTTCAAAGCAAACCTTCGGAAGTATCCAGTTGCATTTAGAATGGAAATCACCACCGAAAGTTGAAGGTAAAAGTGGTCAGGGGCTTGGTAATAGTGGTGTATTTTTGCAAGGGCGCTATGAGGTTCAGGTATTAGATAATATTGATAATGAAACCTATTCTAATGGTCAAGTAGGTTCTGTTTATAAACAGTCTATTCCGTTAGCAATGGCATCCGTTCCAACGGGAGAATGGAATACTTATGATATTATTTATCATCAACCAGAATTTAACGAATTGGGAGAGGTAACAAAAAAAGCAACTATTACTGTTTTGCATAATGGTGTTTTGGTGCAAGATCATTTCGAAATTCAAGGGCCAACAGAATACAAAGGCCCGCCAATTTATAAAGCTCATGATAAAGCGCCTATTCATTTGCAAGCACATGGAGATTTAGTGAGCTATCGAAATATTTGGGTACGGGAATTATAAAGCAGTTTTTGTTAATAGAAACACGTTTAATAAACAAAAACAATCGAGAAAAATTCTTGGTTGTATTGTTTTATAACTTAACCTAATGCATTGTTTTTAGGAGATTTAAATTGTTTTTTCTTTAAATTTCTTTAAAAGGAATTAACAAACGCTGCAATATTGAAAATTAAATAGCCTAATTATCGTATTATCTTTAATTTTATTAAAAATTGATATTTGAGTAAGTACTGTTTCAAAATAAATTTATAGTTTTACACCATGGAAAATTTAAAAAACAAAATACGTTGTACTACACCCGGTTTGCCCGTGCGCTGTCGCCGCCGCTTCTAATATATTTATTAGTGAACCCAAAAACGTAATTTTAAATTTTTTCAAAAGTGTCCAAAATATTTTTCATAGCATTTCAAAACAGAGTTAATTCCATGACAATTAACAATAACTTTGTACGTCGCTTTTTCCCGCGTCGCCCGTAAGGGTATGTATGATATTTTTGAATTAGGCGCGTCCAATTCAGCTTCCAAAGCAAAATTAAAATCACAGATATTCAATTAGAGAGAAAAAGATGAAGGTTGTAATAGCCGATAAAACACATATAAAATACGCCAAAGACATTTGCGAGACTATTGCAGAATCTGCCTCAGTTAGAGGAACTGGAATAGCAAAAAGGTCACCAGAGTATATTGCATCCAAGATGGAGAATGGCAATGCTGTTATTGCTTTAGATGATGATAAATTTGCTGGCTTTTGCTATATAGAAAAATGGGGTCATGGTAAATTTGTAGCTAACTCTGGGCTTATTGTTCATCCAGATTACAGAGGGCAAGGTTTAGCTAAAAAAATTAAACTTAAAGTTTTTGCTCATTCCAGAAAGAAATTTCCAGATGCTAAAGTTTTTAGTATAACCACTGGATTGCCTGTAATGAAAATGAATAGCGATTTAGGGTATAAACCTGTTACGTTTTCTGAATTGACAGATGATCAAACCTTTTGGGATGGCTGTCAAACTTGTAAGAATTATGATGTCCTATCTCGTACTAACAGAAAGATGTGTTTGTGTACAGGTATGTTGTTCGATCCTTTGAAAGTAGGTGAGGGAGCAGGAAAAAAACAAGTAAAAGAAAAAGTTTTTAAAAGATTAAAAAGAATAAAACAAGCATTGTTTTTAAGAAAAGATAAAAAGTAATAAAATGAAGAAGTTAGTAATAGCATACAGTGGCGGTTTAGATACATCGTATTGTGCAGTAAGTTTGTCAAAAGAATTTGAAGTTCATGCAGTAAGTGTAAATACTGGTGGATTTACAAAAGAAGAGATAAATCATATAGAAAGTAATGCTTATAAAATGGGCGTTGCTACTTATAAAAACATTGATGCAGTTGCCACCTTTTACCAAAAAGTGGTGAAGTACTTGATTTTTGGAAATGTATTAAAGAATAATACGTATCCTCTATCTGTAAGTGCAGAGCGTATTATTCAGGCCATTGAAATAGTGGAGTATGCAAAAAGTATAGATGCTGAATATATTGCACACGGAAGTACTGGAGCTGGTAATGACCAAGTAAGATTTGATATGATTTTCCAGACTTTGGCACCTGGTATTAAAATTATTACCCCAATTAGAGACGAACAACTAACCAGACAGCAAGAAATTGACTATTTAAAAGAAAATGGTATTGATATGTCTTGGGAAAAGGCTAAATATTCTATCAATAAAGGCCTTTGGGGAACTAGTGTTGGAGGTGAAGAAACTTTATCTTCTGAAAAACCTTTGCCAGATGAAGCTTATCCTTCACAGTTAAAACATGCCGAGGATGAAAAGGTGAAGTTAACCTTTAGTAAAGGGGAATTAGTAGCAGTTAATGGCATTGAAAATAATCCTGAAATTAATATTGAAGTGCTTAACAATTTAGCCTCTGTCTATGCTATTGGTAGAGATATTCATGTTGGTGACACCATTGTTGGTATTAAGGGTAGAGTAGGTTTTGAAGCCGCGGCTGCATTAATAACAATTAAAGCACACCATTTATTAGAGAAGCATACTTTAACGAAATGGCAATTACAACATAAAGAATATATAGCTAGTTTTTACGGTATGCATTTGCATGAAGGGCAATACTTAGATCCAGTAATGAGGGATATGGAAGCCTTTTTACAAAGTAGTCAGGATAAGGTAACAGGTGAGGTTACGGTAACTTTGAAACCTTATCATTTTGATTTGGATGGAATTAGTTCTGAGCATGATTTAATGAGTGCTAAATTTGGTAGCTATGGCGAAGAGAATAAAGGGTGGTCTGCTGAGGATGCTAAAGGATTCATTAAAATTCTTGGAAACCAAAACAAAATATATCAACACGTAAATTCATAGATAATGATTAAGGTTGGAATAATAGGAGGAGCAGGTTATACTGCGGGTGAGTTAATTAGATTATTAATATCTCATCCTGAAGCAGAAATTGATTTTGTGTTTAGTACCAGTAATGCTGGGAACCAAATTAGTAAAGTTCACCAAGATTTGGTGGGGTCTTTAGATAAAATCTTTACAGATACCGTGAATCCTAATGTTGACGTATTGTTCTTGTGCTTAGGTCATGGAAATTCGGTTAAGTTTTTAAAGGCGAATACCTTTTCTGAAAACACTAAAATCATTGATTTAGGAAACGACTTTAGGCTAGAAGCCGATAAAGTTTTTGAGGGTAAATCCTTTGTTTACGGATTACCAGAGTTACAAAGAGAAGCCGTTAAGGATGCTAATAACATAGCAAATCCAGGGTGTTTTGCAACAGCCATTCAATTAGGCTTGTTGCCGCTGGCCGATGCAGGTTTATTGAATCAGGATGTTCATATTAATGCCGTAACTGGTGCAACAGGAGCAGGAACTTCTTTATCGGCAACCACACATTATACTTGGAGAGATAATAACTTTTCGTATTATAAACCATTTACGCATCAGCATTTAGGCGAGATTAACCAGTCGGTTAAGCAATTGCAGAATGGCTTTGATTCTGATATTTTGTTTATGCCAAATAGAGGGAATTTCTCAAGAGGTATTTTCGCGACAATTTATACCGATTTTGAAGGGTCTGTTGATGAAGCAAAAAACATGTATAAAGCTTATTATAAGGACGCAGCTTTTACTTTTGTGTCTGATGATAATTTACATTTAAAGCAAGCGGTTAACACCAACAAATGTTTAATTCATTTGCATAAGCATAAAGGTAAATTATTGGTAACAAGTATTATTGATAATTTATTAAAAGGAGCCTCAGGGCAAGCAGTTCAGAATATGAATTTAATGTTCGGGTTAGAGGAAACAACAGGCTTACAACTAAAAGCTACATACTTTTAAAATTACAAGATTATGAAAATAGCCATTATAGGAACCGGTAACTTAGGAAGCTCAATTGCCAAAGGGTTAATAGGTAATAAGTCTTTTACCTCTTTATATTTAAGTGATAAAAACACTTCTGCGGTAAAGAGTTTTGAAGTTGAGGATTATGTAACTATTACTAATTATAACACCGAAGCAGTACAAAATTCTGATTTGGTAATTTTTGCATTGCAGCCCAGACATGTTGATAAGGTATTGAAAGAGGTGGCGCCATTTATCACAAAAAAGCATTTAGTGATGTCTGTTGCTGCAGGATTCGCTATTTCAAAGATTGAAAGTGTGATTGGTGCAGATAAACATATCATTCGTGTCATGCCAAATACGGCTATTTCTATTGGTAAATCCATGACTTGCTTATCGGCAAATGAAGTGGGAGAAGAAAAGATTGAATTAGCAAAAACTATTTTCAATCAATTAGGAACTACCATGGTTATTCCAGAAGAACAAATACAAGCGGCAACGGTAATTTGCGCTAGTGGTATTGCTTTTTGGATGCGTTTGGTACGTGCTACAACACAAGGAGCTATACAATTAGGTTTTGAAGCTGAAGAAGCTCATGAGTTAGCATTACAAACTTGTTACGGCGCTGCTAGTTTATTGAAAGAATCTGGTAGACATCCAGAAGCAGAAATTGATAGAGTTACCACTCCAAGTGGTTGTACTATTGAAGGTTTAAATGAAATGGAACACCAAGGATTAAGTTCATCATTAATCAAAGGAATCAATGCTTCATTTGAGAAAATTAATCAAATTAAAAACAGTTAAAAATGCCATTATTTGACGTTTATCCATTATATGATGTAACTCCAGTTTCAGGTAAAGGTATTCATGTTTACGATGATAAAGGAACAGAATATTTAGACTTGTATGGGGGGCATGCCGTAATTTCTATTGGGCATGCACATCCTAATTATGTTCAGGCAATTACCAATCAAGTAAATGCTTTAGGTTTTTATTCAAACGCTATTCAGAACCCATTGCAGCGAGAATTGGCTGATAAAATAGAAGCACTTTCGGGTTGTAAAGATTATGAGTTGTTTCTGGTGAATTCTGGTGCTGAAGCGAATGAAAATGCATTAAAATTAGCATCCTTTAAAACGGGAAAAAAGCGAGTAGTTGCCTTTAAGAAAGGTTTTCATGGGCGTACATCAGCAGCTGTTGCAGCAACTGATAATCCTAATATAGTGGCGCCAATAAATGCACAACAGGAAGTGACTATTTTAGAGTTGAATGATGTTGAGGGTGTAAAACAAGAACTTGAAAAGGGTGATGTTTGTGCGGTTATAGTTGAATTCATTCAAGGAATTGGTGGATTAGACGAAGCAAGTGCAGAATTCTTCGAGGAAGTAGATGCTCTGTGTAAAGCAAACAACACGATGTTTGTTGCCGATGAAATTCAATGCGGTTACGCACGTTCTGGTAAATTCTTTGCTTTTCAGCATTACAATGTAACACCAGATATTATTTCCATGGCCAAAGGTATGGGTAACGGATTCCCAATTGGAGGGATTTTAATTCATCCAGATATAGAATCTAAGTATGGCATGTTAGGAACCACTTTTGGTGGAAATCATTTAGCCTGTGCAGCAGGTTTAGCGGTATTGAATACCATTGAATCTGAGAACTTGTTAGAGAATGTAAATGAAGTTGGTGCTTATTTTATTGAAAGGGCTAAAGATATTACGCAGATTAAAGAAATTAAAGGACGTGGCTTAATGCTTGGACTTGAATTTGATTTTGAAGTAGGAGGTCTTAGAAAAGAGCTTATCTATAATCAAAAGGTGTTTACAGGTGGTGCAGCCAATAAAAAACTGTTAAGAATTTTGCCACCACTAAATATTGAAAAGGCCCATGTGGACCAATTCTTTGATATATTGAAGCTTGCTTTAAAAGAGGTTGAACAAACTGTTAACTAGAGAGATGAACACATTATTATCCATAGAAACAAGAAATGCGGTATTGCTAAAAATGGCGGTGCTATTAGAGCAGGAACGTCAGGCAATAATCGAAATAAATAAGGTCGATTTAGAATCATATGACGGTGATGATATTTCTATGTATGACCGTTTGAAAGTAGACGATTCCAAAGTTGATGAAATGATTAATGCGGTAACACACTTGGCTTCACAGGAAGATCCGGTTGGTGTAGAGCGTTTTAGTTTTAAGCATGATAACGGAATGCAGGTTTACAACAAAACGGCATCGTTTGGTACGGTATTGATTATTTATGAATCTAGACCAGATGTAACCGTTGAAGCTGCGGGTATTGCCTTTAAATCAGGAAATAAGATTTTATTAAAAGGAGGTAAAGAATCTTTGCGTTCCAACTTAAAAATTGTTGAGTTGTGGCACCAGGCTTTAAAAGAAGAAGGAGCTTCAACAGATTGGGTAGAGTATTTACAATATAACAGAACAGAAACTCAGGCCTTTTTAGAAAAACCAACTCAGAGAGTCGATTTAATTGTACCTCGTGGTGGTGAACGCTTAATTGCTTTTGTAAAACAGCATGCAACTTGCCCTGTAATTATTAGTGGGCGCGGAAACAATTTTGTGTATGTACACAAAGAAGCTGATTTTGATGTTGCTTTAGATGTCATTATGAACGGGAAGTCGAAAATTTCAGCTTGTAACGCCGTAGATAAAGTCTTGATAGATGAAAATCTTCCAAATAAAGACGGGTTTGTTCAAGACTTAATTTCGAAATTAAAAGCTTCTAAAATTGAAGTTTTGGGAGATGCTAATATTTCGAAAGCACATAATCTTGAAAGCATTACATCTGATGATATTTGGTACGAAGAGTTTTTAGATTATAAAATACTTATTGGAGAAATAGCGTCTAATCAAGATACTATTGCCATGATTAATAAGTATTCTGGTGGGCATTCTTCATCAATAATCACAACTAATGAGTCTGAAGCTAAAACCTTTATGGAAAATGTAGATACGGCAGCGGTTTACCATAACGCTTCAACTAGATTTACAGACGGAGGACAATTAGGTTTAGGTGGCGAGTTAGCAATTAGTACAGATAAATTACACCAAAGAGGACCTATTGGTCTGCAACATTTGGTGACCAATAAATGGTACGTTCACGGAAACGGACAAATACGTTAACATGCAAAAGAAAAAGCGCATATTACTAAAAGTAGGGTCTAATACCTTAACCAAGGAAACCGATAATATTTCAAGAGGAAAGATTGAAGATATAGCAAATCAAATTGCCAAACTTCAAGATACCTGTGAGTTTATCATCGTGAGTTCGGGAGCTATTGCTGTAGCAAAACAGTTTGTTAAATTAGAAAGTAAGCGTAAACCAATTTTTGTAAAACAAGCCTTGGCATCTATAGGTCAACCCCACTTGATTAGAATTTATCAAGAGATTTTTAGGGAATACGGGTTATTGAGTTCTCAGTGTTTATTATCGTATTCAGATTTTGAAAAAGAGGAAAGTAAAGTGAATATCACTAATACAATTAATGTTTTGGTGAATAATAATTACATCCCGATAATTAATGAAAATGATACTGTTGCAACCGATGAAATTAAATTTGGTGATAATGACAAATTAGGTGCATTAACAGCTTCGTTATTAGATGCCGATTTGTTTATCATTGCTACCAATACCAACGGTATTTACACTAAAACCTCAATGGAAAACGGCGAACCAAAAACTATTGAGGAGGTAAGTGATTTTACAGAGTTAGCTGAAGAAGTAGTAAGCTCAAAATCCTCTCATGGCAGTGGAGGTATGCAAAGTAAAATTGAAGCTGCAGAGGTTACTAAAAAAGCAAATATAGAAACATGGATTGTAAACGGATTAGAGGATAATTTTATTCTGAATGCCATGAATAATAAAGTGCCGTTTACCAAGATAAAATAATTGAAAAATGAAACATTACACATCCATTCATGATATAGATAACATTGATTCTTGGATTGAAGAAGCGAAAGAATTAAAATCAAATCCGTTGCAAAATGTTGGACTTGGAAAAGATAAAACCTTAGGGTTGTTATTCTTTAATTCCAGTTTGCGTACGCGATTAAGTACACAAAAAGCAGCTTTGAATTTAGGAATGAATCCAATTGTGATGAATGTGTCAGGTGATGCTTGGGGATTAGAATTTGAAGATGGTACTGTGATGAATGCTAATACTGCAGAACATATTAAAGAAGCTGCTGCTGTGGTATCTCAGTATTGCGATGTTATTGCGGTGAGAGCGTTTCCGTCGTTGACCGATAAAAAGAAAGATGAAAGCGAACAAGTTATGAATGCCTTTATGAAATATGCTTCTGTACCAATTGTAAATATGGAAAGTGCTACTGGGCACCCATTACAAGGGTTAACTGATGCTTTAACTATTTCAGAATATAAGAAGGTATCAAAACCAAAAGTGGTTTTAAGTTGGGCACCGCATATTAAAGCATTACCACATGCAGTTGCCAATAGTTTTACCCAGGCTATGCAAAAAATGGATGTGGAGTTTGTAATAGCAAACCCTGAAGGGTATGATTTAAATCCTGAGATTACAGGAGATACACCTATATATCATAATCAAGAAGAAGCTTTTATGGATGCTGATTTCATTTATACAAAAAACTGGAGTTCTTATGAAGACTACGGAAAAGTAGTAAAAAAGGATCCTGATTGGATGATAACAAAGGATAAAATAGGCAATGCTAAGTTTATGCACTGTTTGCCTGTAAGACGTAATGTAGTAGTTGAAGATGCGGTTTTAGATTGTGATAGTTCTATTGTAATAGAGCAAGCCAATAACAGAACGTATGCCGCTCAATTGGTGCTTAAAAAGATTTTAGAAAATGGCTAAAGAAAAACTATCCATAGTAAAAATAGGTGGTAACATCATTGAAGACTCCAATGCTTTAGATGCCTTTTTACAATTGTTTTCAAAATTAGAAGGCAAAAAGATTTTGGTACACGGTGGTGGAAAACGAGCTACCGGTGTTGCTGCCAAATTAGGAATAGAATCTAAAATGGTTAATGGCAGACGCATCACAGATGCTGATACTTTAGAAGTGATTACCATGGTTTATGGAGGACTGGTAAACAAGAATATTGTTGCCAAATTACAAGCCCTAAGCATTGATGCTATAGGACTAACAGGAGCAGATGTGAATAGTATTACTTCTGATAAAAGGCCCGTAAAGGAGATAGATTTTGGTTTTGTAGGAGATGTTAAGGCGGTTGCTCATAATTCCATTGATAAATTAATTCAAGCAGATTTTACGCCTGTATTTTGTGCTATCACACATGATGGTAACGGACAATTGCTAAACACTAATGCAGATACTATCACATCTCAAGTGGCGGTTGGTATGAGTGAAGTTTATGAGACATCCATTTATTATTGCTTTGAATTGAATGGTGTTTTAGAAGACATTAATGATAAAAATTCGGTAATTAAACATATCGATTCAAAATTATATACCGAATTATTAGAGAAAGGTATTATTGCAGATGGTATGCTACCTAAGTTAGAAAATTGTTTTGATGCTTTAAATAATGGTGTAAGCAAAATTAATATGGGAAATACCTCTATGTTGACCCAAGAAAATGATAATTTTACAACCATAACGCTGTAATGATGATTCAAGATTTAACTCAGGATGCTATAGCGCTTTTAAAGCAACTCATTGTAACGCAGTCGTTTTCTTCGGAAGAAGATAAAACTGCATCACTTATTGAAATTTGGTTTCAAAAATATGAGATTAAATATCAAAGAACTCAAAATAACGTTTGGGCAGTCAATAAGCATTTTGATGAAGGTAAACCAACCTTGTTGTTAAACTCCCACCATGATACAGTAAAACCAAACTCTGCATACACTAAAGACCCTTTTAGCGCCATTGTAGAAGATGGAAAATTATACGGTTTAGGAAGTAATGATGCAGGAGGTTGTTTAGTGTCATTAATAGCTGCGTTTACTCATTATTACAATCATGAAAATTTAAAATACAATCTTATAATTGTAGCTTCTGCAGAAGAAGAAAGCAGTGGTCCTAACGGATTGAATAGTATGCTGTCTGTTATCCCTAAGATAGATGTAGCTATAGTTGGAGAACCAACCCAAATGAATTTGGCAATTGCCGAAAAGGGATTGGTGGTATTTGATGCAGTTTTAACGGGAACACCAAGTCACGCAGCGCATCCTAATGATGACAATGTTATTTACAAATCTATTGAAACCTTAAAATGGTTCAAAGATTTTAAGTTTGAAAAAGGTTCAGAAGCTTTAGGTGATGTAAAATTAACTGTGAGTCAGATTAGTGCTGGAAAGCAACATAACGCGATTCCTGCGGATTTGAGTTTGGTGATTGATGTTAGAGTGAACGATGCTTACAGCAATAAAGAGGTAGCAGATATTTTAGAAAAAGAAGCGCCTGTAACTAGTATTACACCACGTAGTTTAAGATTAAATTCATCTTGTATTCCAGTAGATCATGATTTAGTAAAAGCAGGTATTGCTATGGGAAGAACTACTTATGGGTCACCAACACTATCAGATCAAGCAGTATTGTCTTGTCCAAGTTTAAAACTAGGGCCTGGAGACAGTACGCGTTCGCATTCAGCAGACGAATTTATTTATTTAAACGAAATAGAAGAAGGTATAAAAATCTATGTTGAATTGTTAAATCGGGTAATAATTTAGATGAATAGGGTGATAATTTGTACTTATTCGTTCTTTTCAGAATTATTTTTGGTCTAAGTTGGAACCCATAGACAAACATAGAACATAGTAGTAAAAAAATATAAGCATATGAAACTCTGGGATAAAGGAATATCAATAGATAATAAAATAGAACAGTTTACGGTTGGGAATGACCGAGAGATTGATATTCATATTGCAAAGTATGACGTCATTGCATCAAAGGCCCATGCAAAAATGCTACAAAGCATCGGGATTTTGTCGGTAGAAGAATTAGAACAATTGTTAGGAGGTTTAGAGGTGTTAGCATCTCAGATTGAAGATGGTACTTTTGAGATTGATAAGCAGTTTGAAGATGTACATTCAAAAATTGAGTTTGAACTAACAAAATCTTTAGGAGAAGTTGGTAAAAAGATACATACTGCGCGCTCGAGAAATGATCAAGTTCTAGTGGCTTGTAACCTTTATTATAAAGAAAACATCCAGTTAATTCAATCTAAAACAAAGTCATTGTTTGATACACTTTTAGAATTGGCAGAAACGTATAAGGATAAATTATTGCCAGGTTATACACATTTACAAGTTGCAATGCCATCATCGTTTGGGTTATGGTTTTCGGCTTATGCTGAATTAATGATTGATGATGTTTATTTATTGAATGCCGCTTTAAAAACGGTAGATCAAAATCCACTTGGATCTGCGGCGGGTTATGGAAGTTCTTTCCCAATAGATAGAGAATTGACCACTAAAGAAATGAACTTTGCAACCTTAAAATATAACGTGGTAGCTGCTCAAATGGGTAGAGGGAAAAACGAACGAACTATATCAGCTGCACTGGGAAGTTTGGCTAATACACTTTCTAGATTTGCTATGGACGTATGTTTGTATATGAGCCAGAATTTCGGCTTTGTAACTTTCCCAGATGAGTTAACGACAGGTAGTAGTATTATGCCACATAAAAAGAATCCTGATGTGTTTGAATTGATTAGAGGAAAGAGTAATAAGATTCAGGCACTTCAAAGTGAAATGGTGTTAATCACCAATAATTTGCCAAGCGGATATCATAGAGATTTTCAATTATTAAAGGAAAATATGATTTCTGCTTTTGAAGACCTGAAAGATATACTTGATATTTTTAATTACGCCATTCAACAAATAATTGTAAAGGATATTGATTTGAATGACGATAAGTATAAATACTTGTTTACAGTAGATAATATTAATACGTTGGTTGTAGAAGGACAAAGTTTTAGAGAAGCTTATCAAAAAATAGGAGGGCAAGTGCAAGATGGAAGTTATATTCCAGATACATCAAAACAGCATATGCATGTTGGAAGTATTCATAATTTAAGCTTAGATAAAATTAGAGCTAAATTTCCAAAGTAAAACTTGTATAGTTTTTGTTGTGTTGATTTTGAAAATTATAGAAGGATTTTTAGAAGAGGTATAGTTCATGTCAAGTCTAATTGTTATTATTTCCTTAGGAAGGATTTTATTTTTACAAATTATAAACTAACTACAATAATATGAAAATAGGAATACTAAAAGAATCAACAAAAGGAGACAAGCGAGTCTCAATATCTCCTTTTATCACCAAGAAATTGGTGAAAAAAGGTTTTGAAGTGTTTGTTGAGGAAGGTGCCGGAGTGAAGTCATTATCTGAAGATGCAGAATATGAAGCTTTAGGGGCTACAATCACTTCCAGAGAAGGTGTGTTTAAATCTGCTCAAGTACTTGTTAAAATAAATCCTTTTGATAAAAATGATTTAAAACAGGTTAAGAAAGATCATGTTTTAATTAGTCAATTATATCATAAATCCAATCCAGAATTAATAAAAGCTATCGCGGAGACGGGAGCCACAGCATTCTCTATGGATGCAATGCCTCGTATTTCTAGAGCTCAGGATATGGATGTGTTGAGTTCTCAAAACAATTTAGCTGGGTATAAAGCAGTGATTTTGGGAGCATATGAAATGACTAAAATATTTCCATTAATGATGACTGCTGCGGGAACTATTACGCCTTCAAAAGTACTTATTTATGGTGTGGGTGTTGCTGGTTTACAGGCCATTGCCACTGCAAAAAGATTAGGAGCTGTTGTAGAAGCTACAGATATTAGAACCGAAACCAAAGAACAAGCAGAATCTTTAGGTGCTAAATTTATTTCAGTTGAAAACAGCGGAGAAGAATCTGAAGGCGGTTATGCTAAAGAGGCTTCAGAAGATTATCAAAAAAGACAAAAGGAAGCTGTAAATAAATCTTTGTTTCAAGCAGATTTGGTTATTACTACAGCTATGGTCCCTGGAAAAAAAGCACCTACTTTAATTACAAAAGACCAAGTGAAACAAATGAAGAATGGGGCGGTTATAATAGATTTAGCTGCAGCCCAAGGGGGTAATTGTGAAGTAAGTAAACTAAATGAAACGGTTAAGATTAAAGGCGTAAAAGTTATTGGAACAACGGTTGCTCCAGAAAGTGTGTCAACCAATGCTAGTGATTTATATGCGAAAAATATTTATAACTTCATTAAGCATCTAACAAAAGACCAAAATTTTGAATGGGATTTAGAAGATGAAATAACAGATGAAACTCTTATTGTTAAAGACGGTGTTCAACGTAAAAATTAACCAACCATGGAAGAATTAATAGAATTTATTAGTAATAATTTGCAAATTGTATACATTATTATTTTAGCAATATTTGTTGGCGTAGAGCTTATTAAAAGTATTCCAGCTGTATTGCATACGCCATTAATGTCTGGTGCTAATGCCTTAAGTGGCGTGGTAATAGTTGGTGCTATTTTAGTGATGTTGCATTCAGATCCTACAGATTATCTGGCTTTAGCCCTTGGGTTTGTAGCAGTAGTATTAGGAATTTTAAATGTTGTTGGCGGATTTGCCGTGACCAACAGAATGTTAGAAATGTTTAAAAAGAAGAAATAATGAGTGTAACATTAAGTATTATATATCTAATAGCTACAGTAACATTTATTGTTGGTTTAAAAAAACTAGGTCACCCGGATACTGCTAAATCTGGAAATTTAATTGCTGCTAGCGGAATGGGTTTAGCCATTGTTGGAACTATTTTTATTCATGATTTAGAAGTACCAACCATCATATACGTGTTAATAGGAGTTGCCATTTTAGTGGGGTCCATTATTGGATGGTTAATAGCTATTAAGGTCGAAATGACCAAAATGCCTGAGTTAGTATCCCTTTTTAACGGGTTTGGAGGTGCAAGTGCTGCATTAATTGGGATTGTTGAATTTGGAAATGCCGATATTTCTGCCACTAGTGCATCTATTGTTGCAACTATTTTAGCAGCTATTATTATAGGAGCTATTACCTTTTCAGGTAGTTTAATGGCTTACGGAAAGTTAAACGGTTCTGTAAAAAGTGTTATCAAGATTCCACAGTACAACATCGTTAATAACATTTTTATTATTGGTGTGGTTGCTTTAGCAGCTTACTTGGTTGCTACAGGAATTGATAGTAGTATTTTATTGTATGCCTTAGTGGCTGGTGGGTTGGTTTACGGAGTTTTATTTGTAATGCCTATTGGGGGAGCAGATATGCCGGTTGTGATATCGTTGTTAAATTCTTTAACTGGTATTGCGGCAGCTATTACAGGTGTATTATATGACAATATGGTTATGTTAGTTGGTGGTATCTTAGTAGGATCTGCTGGTATTATTTTAACAATAGCTATGTGTGTTGCTATGAATAGAACCTTGGTTTCTGTAATCTTTGGGTCGTTTACGGCTACAGGTGGTCCAGAGAGTGCTAATAAGGCAATGGGTTCTATAAAGAGTACTACAGCTAGTGATACGGCCATCATGATGAATTACGCTACCAATGTAATTATTGTTCCTGGATATGGATTAGCAGTAGCTCAAGCACAACATGTTATTCATGAGCTAGAGGAATTGTTAACAAGCAAAGGTGTGAATGTGAAATATGCTGTCCACCCGGTGGCAGGACGTATGCCTGGGCATATGAATGTGTTGTTAGCAGAATCTAATGTAGAGTATGATATGTTAGTAGAAATGGATGACATTAATCCACAGTTTAATAATACAGATGTGGTACTAGTGGTTGGAGCGAATGACGTAGTAAACCCTGCGGCGCATAATGATCCTTCTAGTCCAATTTACGGGATGCCAATTCTTGATGTTGAAAATGCTAAACATATTGTAGTTAACAAACGTAGTATGAATGTAGGTTATGCAGGTATTGATAATGAGTTGTTCTACAATGCTAAAACGGCTATGTTATTTGGTGATGCTAAAAAGGTATTGACCGATTTGGTGTCGGAATTGAAGAATATGTAAGGTACTAAGAATATAAAAAAAGCCTTTCTACAGCTGTAGAAGGGCTTTTTTTATTGCAAAATGATTACTGTTTTATTCAGCCTCAGCCAAAACTTTATCTAATATTTCAATTAAGGCACCTCTATCGTATTTATAAGCTTGATTTTCATTAAGCTGAACCATTTCTCGCATAATCTGTGTTATTGTAGCATTGCCTTGATTCTCATTGGGTACAATCATATAACGGCGTGTTGGATTATCTGAAAAGAGTGCTTTTTCAACTGCTTCAGCTACTTCAGTAGGCTCTTTAAGATTGCTTCTATCTCCTTTAGAAGCTATTAGTTTATCATATTCTTCTTTATACAATGAATTATCAAAGGCTTTTTTATTGGAATTCATTCTTTTAATTAGTGATTCCACAATTTTAGAATTGTAACCACCAGGTTCAACTATGCTAACATGAACGTCAAACTTTTGCATCTCTACTGCTAAGGCATCAGCATAAGCCTCCATGGCGTGTTTAGTCATGCTGTATGGTCCGTAAAAACGACCGGCTAAAATACCTGATATAGAGCCAATTGTTGTGATGCGTCCCTTAGACTCCATAATTAATGGGGCAAATGCTTTTGTTATTCTATATGGGCCATACACATTTACATCGAAAATAAATTCTAGGTCATCTTCCTCTACTTCGGTTAGGGCTCCCCATATACCAACACCGGCATTATTTACCAATCCGTAAAGTCCACGGCCTTCTTTTTTTACTGTTTCTACGGCAGCATTAATCTCGTCCCATTTAGTTACATCTAGTTTAATAGATTGTACATTTTCCATGGCATTTAATCTTTCTAAATCAGATTGTTTCCGCGCCCCAGCATATACAAAATAACCTTTATCAGAAAGTTGCTCGGTTATTTTAAGCCCTATACCACTACTAGCACCGGTTACTAAAACCGCTTTTTGTTTGGTGTCTGATTCTTGAGCTTGAATTAAAAAAACAGTTAATAGGCAAATAAAAAGGGAAATATATGCATTTCGACTATAGGATTTCATAATTATTAATTGGTTTTGAGTTAATAAGTTTTATAATAAATAAGTAATATAAAATAGAAAAAAGAACACTAAATGGCTTAGACTATTCAGTTTCAGCTAGAACTTTATCTAGTATTTCAATTAAGGCTTCTCTATCATATTTATAAGCTTGATTTTCATTAAGCTGCACCATTTCACGTAGAATTTGAGTTATAGTCCAATTACCCTCACTTTCATTAGGTACTACCATATATCTACGTTTTGGGCTGTCTGAGAACAATGCTTTTTCTACAGCATCAGATACTTCGCTTGGGTCTTTAAAACGACTTCTGTCTGCCCCATAACCATTAATAAGGTTTTCAAATTCAGTTTTGTACAAGGAGTTCGTAAAACTGATATCATTTGACTCCATTCTTTTAATTAATGATTCTACAATTTTAGAATTGTAATTACCCGGTTCAATGGCGCTTACATGAACATCAAATTTTTTCATTTCTACCGCTAAAGCATCCGTATAAGCTTCCATGGCGTGTTTACTCATACTATAAGGACCGAAGAATTGCCCCGACAAAACACCCGAAATAGAACTTACGGTTGTTATACGCCCTTTAGATTCAATAATCATGGGAGCAAAGGCTTTTGTTACTCTGTAAGGCCCATAAATATTAACATCAAAAATAAAGTCTAAGTCATCTTCTTCAACTTCAATTAATGGCGTAAATATAGCTACCCCGGCATTATTAACTAGTCCATAAAGTCCACGGCCTTCCTTTATTATTGTTTCTACCGCAGCATTAATATCATCCCATTTGGTTACATCTAGTTTTATAGATTGCACATTTTCCATGGCATTAAGCCTATTTAAATCGGCTTGTTTTCGTGCTCCGGCATAAACAAAATAACCCTTAGCTGAAAGGTCTTCTGTAATTTTCAATCCAATACCACTACTAGCTCCAGTTACCAAAACAGCTTTCTGTTTTGTGTTGGATTCTTGGGCTTGAGTACCTAGTATTACGGTTATAGAAAGAAAAAAGAAAACGTAAACGTTACGACTTAGTAATTTCATGGTTAGTTAATTTTATATGTTAGCTATTAAAGATAAGAAGAATATTACTAATGAATTGCGATGCGATTATTTGCCTTATAGATAACTGTGGTATTCCCATAGTAAGAATCAAGTAATGACATGTAATGTAAAGTCAGAACAAACAACCAAAATTTTCACTTTTACAACCTATTTTAAAAACATAATCACATACCAGATTTACAATAATATTATAGCTCAAAATATGAAGAATTAAACCGTTTAAAATCTTATGGAATCTGACAATTATTTCATAAATTTAATAGGGTTTTTTGTAATTGAAAAACGTACTTCTTAAATGCGTTATTTGGTCTTATGAAATTGTAAACCAGCGAATTGAATCTAATAATAAAATAATAAGGATGAAACAGATTAGTTTTACTTTAAATGGCAAGCCAGTATCCCTAAAAGTGAAAGGCGAAGAGTCTTTACTAACAATAATTCGGATATATCTAGAGCAAACAGGAACCAAATATGGTTGTGGAATTGGAGAATGTGGTGCGTGTACGGTAATTATGGATAACGAGGCTGTGCGTTCTTGTATGATACTTGCAGAGGATATAGAAGGAAAAGAAATCATTTCTATAGAAGGGTTAAGTTCAGAAGGGAAGTTACACGTGCTACAAGAAGTATTTATTTCACACGATGCTTTACAATGTGGTTTTTGCACTTCTGGAATGATTATGAATGCCTATGGATTGCTATTGCAAAGTTTAAATCCTAGTCGTGAAGAAATAATAGAGGCAATGGAATCTAATTTATGCAGATGCGGTGCATACAATCGTATAGTAGATGCTATCGAAACAACAAGTAATGAGATCCCTAAAAAAGTGAAATTATGAGAACAGCTATTAATAAAGAGGAATTATATAGTAGAAGAAGGTTTTTAAAAAACTTAGGTGGAGGTGTAGTAGTTGTGTTTTGTTTGGGTGAAATGTCATTTAGTTCTCTTTTTGCACAAAATCACCCCTCACTTAAAGATCTTGATTTTAATGCGTATTTACGTGTAAAAGAAGACGGTAGAGTAGATTGTTTTACCGGTAAAATAGAAATGGGGCAAGGCATTGTTACGTCTTTACCACAAGTAGTGGCAGAGGAATTGGAAGTTTCAATATATGATATTGATATGATTATGGGAGATACCGAATTATGTCCTTATGATCGTGGTACTTGGGGCTCACTAACCACACGTTTCATAGATCCTGTGTTGAGAGCTGCTGCTGCAGAAGCACGAGAGGTGTTATTAGATCTTGCTGCAGAACATTTTAGATTAAACAAGACTGACTTACAAGTAAAACAAGGTGTGATTTCTGTTAAGAATGATTCTTTTAAGAAAATTTCCTATGCAGAATTAACAAAAGGCAAAAAGGTTGTTAGGAGTTTAGCAAATAAACCTGAAATAAAAAAAGCTAAAGATTTTAAATTAATCGGTAAACCTATTAGAAGTTTAGATGCTGAGGCAAAAGTCACAGGAAGAGCAAAATATTCGGGAGATATTCTTTTACCTGGAATGGTACATGCAACTGTAGTTCGACCAAAAGTATTTGGTTCCAAAAAAATAAAAGTTGATGCATCAAAATTATCTGATTTTGATGGAGTTCAGTTGGTGGAAAAAGGCAATCTTGTTGCTGTTGTACATAGTGATCCGGAAGTGTCGAAACAAGCTGCTAAGAGTGTCCAAGTAACTTGGGATGCCCCTGTGGCTAAGACTAATCAAGAAAGTATATTTCAATATTTAGAAAGTACAATTAACAAAAATAAAATATTTGAAACAGAAGGAGATTTAGAATTAGGAAAACAAGATTCAACAATCTACAAAGAAGCAACCTATCATGATGGTTATAAAGCTCACGCCTCAATCGAAACGCATGTAGCAACCTGTTATTTTGAGGGAGATAAAGTTACAATTTGGGCTTCAACACAAAGCCCCTTTGGTACCAGGTCTTCTGTTGCTAGGGCATTACAAATGCCTGCAGAAAAAGTTCATGTTAAGCAAATATTTTTAGGAGGTGGTTTTGGTGGGAAATCAAATAGTCAACAATCTGTTGAAGCGGCTACCATTTCTAAATTATGCGGTAAACCTGTACAATTGGTATGGAGTAGAAAAGAAGAGTTTATGTACGATAATTTTCGTACTGCTGCAGTTGTGAAAGTTGCAGGTGGAGTTGATAGTAAAGGGGAACTAAAAGTTTGGGATTTCGATATTTATTGTGCAGGAACAAGAGGTACAGAATTGTTTTATACTATTCCTAATAAACGTATTAGGTTTTTCAATCAGGGCGGTGTTCATTCATTTGGAACAGGTGCTTGGAGAGCTCCTGGAAATAATACCACAACTTTTGCGCGGGAGTCTCATATTGATGTAGTTGCGCATGCAGCAGGGATTAATCCGTTAACTTTTCGGTTGAATAATCTGAAAAGTAAAGAAATGATAGAAACCTTAAAGCTTGCTGCAAAAACATTTGGTTTTAACAAAGAAAAGACATCTGGATATGGTTATGGTATTGCGTTAGGACAAGATGCAGGTACTTTAGTTGCTATGATTGCTGAAGTGTTTGTTGATAAAGAAACAGGAGAGGTACAGCCTATTAGAGTTGTTTGTGCCCAGGATATGGGGCAAGTAGTAAATCCACATGGAGCTACATTACAAACTGAAGGCGGTATTACTATGGGGATTGGATATGCTTTATATGAAGAAATAGAATTTGATGGAGGTAAAATTAACACAACAAATTTTAATCGTTATGAAATAACTCGCTTTTCAAAAACACCGAAAATTGAATGTGTTTTCATAGATAAAATGGATGCTAAACCTCAGGGTGGAGGAGAACCTGCCATAATATGTGTGGGTGCGTCAATTGCAAATGCTGTTTATGATGCTTGTGGTGCGAGAGTTAACCGTATGCCGATTACCCCAGAAAGGATTTTAGCTGCTATTTCATAATTTGTAAAGAACTGTTTGAAATTAGTTGAAAAAAGATGGACTATTGATTTTTTGACAAGGATTTTTATTTAAAGCCGTCACTCGTGGGTAACGCCCAAACAAAAAAAGAGCACTTTAGTAGTGCTCTCTTGATACGGACGTCTGTAGTTTAATTGTACTTTGGTGACTAACTCAAATAATTAAATGATTGTTGACTGTCCTAAATGTATATTAGTAAAGTTTAAGTTTGTTTCGTCTGGGTTATTTATAAAATCTTCAATAAAATCGCCCACTTTACTAGTGCTAATATTATCATATTTGGTGTTTAAATCTGGTGTGGTAATATGAAGTTTTAAAGATTTATCTACACCTTCTCTTATCAAAGCAGCTTCGTCATACAATCCAAAATGGTCTAACAACATAGCAGCGCTTAAAATAGAGGCTATTGGGTTTGCAATACCTTTATTGGTGGCCTTAGTGTAGGCACCGTGAATTGGCTCAAACATAGCATGTTTATTCCCTATAGAAGCAGAGGCTAGTAAGCCAATAGAGCCAACAATTACACTGGCTTCTTCTGATAATATATCACCAAACATGTTTTCTGTTAAAATAACATCAAACTGGCATGGGTTTATAATGAGTTCCATAGCTGCATTATCTATATACATGCAGTCCAAAGTTACATCTGGATATTCTGAAGCTATTTCATTAACTACGGTACGCCACAATCTGGAACTTGCCAAAACATTGGCTTTATCTACCAAAGTTAATTTACGTTTTCTACCCTGTGCTGCTTTAAATGCTAAATGCGCAATGCGTTCTATTTCGGTGCGTTTGTAAGCACAAACATCAGAAGCTTCATCATTGCTAAAATTCTTTTCGCCAAAGTAAATACCACTTGCCAATTCTCTGTAAATAAGAATATTGGTGCCTTTTATTTGCTTAATTTTTAGTGAAGATTTATTTAGTAAATCTTCGTAAGCAATTACAGGTCTTATGTTGGTGTATAAATCAAAGGTTTTTCTGAGTCCTAAAAGCCCTTGTTCTGGCCTTACGGTAGCAGACGGATCGTCATCATATTTAGGATGACCAATGGCGCCAAATAAAATAGCATCTGCTTTATCGCAAATGCTAATGGTTTCTTCTGGTAAAGGGATGCCTGTTGCATCCATAGCGCTAGCTCCAACTAATGCGTTGTTGAAGGTAAAGACATGGTTGTATTCCATAGCAATAGCTTTCAAAACCTTTACGGCTTGAGCGGTAACTTCTGGTCCAATACCATCGCCAGGTAAAACAGCAATATTTAATTTCATCCCCCTTTAGAAAATTATATTTAAGCTGAAGTGATTTCGTTGTAAACCGAACTCGACTCCACTATTTGATGAATATCATTATCATCAACTTCTTTTTTCTTATCTGCAAATTCTAAGAATTTGGTGTAAATTTCGTCTAACTGAAGCTTGGTTAATTCGTAACCAACATTTTTAGCTCTGTACGCTAATGCAGCTCTACCACTTCTGGCAGTTAATACAATAGCAGATTCTGTTACACCAACATCTTTTGGATCTATAATTTCGTATGTTTCACGATTTTTAATTACACCATCTTGATGAATTCCAGAACTGTGAGCAAATGCGTTTGCACCAACTATAGCTTTGTTAGGTTGCGTGTAAATACCCATGCTATCAGACACTAATTGGCTAATTCCATAAAGCATTTCAGAGTTAATAGCTGTATCAATATTAAGATATGGGTGTTGTCTTAAAATCATAACTACTTCTTCTAAAGCAGTATTTCCTGCGCGCTCACCAATACCGTTAATAGTACACTCAATTTGACGCGCACCGTTAATAACACCTTCAATAGAATTAGCTGTTGCCAAACCTAAATCATTATGACAGTGACATGATAAAATAGCTTTATCAATCCCTTTTACATTTTCTTTTAGGTATTTAATTTTAGCACCATACTCATGTGGCAAACAGTATCCTGTTGTATCAGGAATGTTTAATACAGTTGCCCCAGCTTTAATAACAGCTTCACAAACTCTAGCTAAATATTCGTTATCTGTTCTACCAGCGTCTTCAGCATAAAACTCAACATCTTCAACAAAAGACTTAGCATAACTTACTGCTTTAACAGCACGTTCTATAATATCTTCTTGAGTAGATTTAAATTTAAATTTTATATGAGATTCTGAAGTTCCAATACCTGTATGTATTCTTGGAGTTTTAGCATATTTTAATGCTTCGGCAGCAACTTTTATATCGTTTTCAACAGAGCGGGTTAGCCCACAAACTGTTGCATTTTTTACAATTTTTGAAATGGCTTCAACCGATTTGAAGTCGCCTGGACTAGAGACGGGAAACCCTGCTTCAATAATATCTACACCTAATAGATCAAGCTGTTCTGCTATAACTAATTTCTGTTCAGTATTTAGTTTACAACCAGGAACTTGCTCACCATCGCGTAGGGTAGTGTCAAAAATTTGTACCTTATTATCAGACATTTATTAAAATATATTTTCTTATTCTTTTACGAATGTATATTTTGGTTTCGTAAAACGCTAAACTTTAATTTATTTTTTACGACGTTTAACGGATTTTAACCATTGTTAAAAACATGTTATTCAGTTATTTAAGTGTATTTTTGTAACTATGACAAGAGAGCAAAAAGATAATTTGTTTGTTTTAGTAAAGTCTTTGTCGAAATCTGAAAAAAGACAATTTAAATTGTACGTTGGAAGATTGGGTGTCAATGAAGACTCTAAGTTTCTTTTGTTGTTTAATATTTTGGATAAATTACCAAGATATGACGAGGCAGCCATTTTGAAAAAAGGCATTGTTAAAAAACAACAGCTTTCTAACTTAAAAGCACACCTTTACAAACAAATATTAATTAGTTTACGTTTAAACCCTTCACATCAAGATATTCGGGTACAAATTCGTGAACAGTTAGATTTTGCAACCATTTTATATCATAAAGGTTTATATAAGCAAAGCTTGAAAATCTTAGATAAGGCAAAGAATTTAGCTATTGCTAATGAAGAAAAAAACATTGCTTACGAGATTGTTGAACTCGAAAAAATTATTGAATCTCAATACATTACGCGTAGCTTAAGTAATAGGGCAGATGAGTTAACAGTACAAGCCAAAGAGTTGAGTTTGCAAAATGTTGTGGCGAGTAAATTGTCTAATTTATCATTGCAATTGTATGGTTTGTTCTTAAAAACGGGTTATGTTAAAAATGACGCAGAGAATAAACGTATTACGGAGTATTTTAATGCGCGCTTGCCAAAATATGATATAAATACCCTTGGTTTTCGTGAGAAATTGTGGTTATATAAAGCCCATTTATGGTATAGCTTTTTAACTCAAGATTTTCTTTCTTGTTATAAATATGCCTTAAAATGGGTGAACCTTTTTTATGATAATAAAGACATGATTGCGTTGAATCCTGTATTCTTCCTTAGAGGAAATCATTATTTGTTAGAATCATTATTCTATTTGCGTAAATATGACAAGTTCAAGGAGTATCTTTTTAAATTAGAGACTGTTACTAAAGAAAAGGGGTTTCCTATTGATGATAATATTGAAGGTTTAGTATTCTTGTATCTCTACAGCAATAAATTCAATTTACATTTTATTGAAGGTAGCTTTAAGGCTGGTTTGCCTTTAATTGATGAGGTGCTTGAAGAGTTGAAAAAATATCAAAACCGTATTGATGAGCATCACTTTATGGTATTTTATTATAAGATAGCCAGTATGTATTTTGGTGCCGGAGATAATAAAGGATGCATTCAGTTTTTAGATAAAATTATTAGTAATAAATCGCTTCAAATGCGTGAGGATTTATTATGTTTCTCTAGAATATTAAATCTGGTGGCTCACTATGAAGCTGGTTTGGATTATAATTTAGATGTACTCATAAAAAGCACCTATAAGTTTTTAATTAAGATGGAAGACTTATATGAAGTTCAGAAAGAATTCATTAAGTTTTTACGTGGTTTAGGAGATATTTATCCGCATGAGGTTAAGAACGAGTTCATTAAGCTTCATGATAAATTGAAAGAGTTTGAAGATGATCCTTATCAAAGTAGGGCTTTCTTGTATCTAGATATTATTTCGTGGTTAGAATCTAAGATTGAAAACAAGCCAATTGCTGAAGTAATTAGTAGTAAATTCAAAGCTAATTTGATTGAAAACTAAAATTTTTCGATAAAAAATTAGGATTTTAACTTTTTCTGACTGAATATTTGCATTCACAAAGTTCAAAGACTTATTGAAATGTTATCAAGAAAGGTGGAGGGATTAGACCCTGTGAAACCTTAGCAACCCTTTAAACTTATTAAAGAAGGTGCTAAATTCTACTTAAATTACCAATTCATTTATTGGTGTTTGGATAGATAACTCAACAAAATTACTTTCTGTAATTTTAAAATTCTTTATAACATTTTTCTAATAAGTATGCCTTTTAAGGTGTTGACTTTTAAATTAATTTATTAATTAAAAAAAAATTAGAAAAATGAGCGATCAAAAATTAGCAACAAACGCATTACATGCAGGACATGATGTAACAGCAAATGGAGGTGCAAGGGCAGTGCCTATTTACCAAACTACGTCTTACGTTTTTAACGATTCTGAGCATGCTGCAAACCTTTTCTCCTTACAGGAATTAGGATTTATTTATACCAGATTAAACAATCCCACAAATCAAATCTTACAAGAGCGTTTAGCTTCTGTTGAAGGTGGAGTTGGAGCCGTAGTTTTTGCTTCAGGAACTGCAGCTATTTCAACGGGTTTATTGACTTTATTAAAATCAGGAGATCATATTGTAGCTTCTAGTAGTTTATATGGAGGTACGTATAATTTATTAAGTGTTACACTACCAAGATTAGGTATTACCACTACGTTTGTTGATGCATCAAACCCCGATAATTTTGCTGAGGCTGTTCAAGATAATACAAGAGCTTTTTTTGTAGAATCTTTAGGTAATCCAAAATTAGATGTATTAGATTTAGAAGTAATTTCAGTTCATTCTAAGGCTGCAGGCGTTCCATTTATTGTAGACAATACGGTAGCTACTCCAGCGCTTTTAAATCCTATTAAGCACGGGGCAAACATTGTAATTCATTCATTAACAAAATATATAGGTGGTCAAGGAACATCTTTAGGCGGTGCTATTATTGATGCTGGAACTTTTGATTGGTCTAATGGTAAATTCCCTGAGTTTACAGAGCCATCAGCTGGATATCACGGACTAAAATATTACGAAACGCTTGGAGCAGCTTCGTATACATTCAAATTAATTCTGGAAGGATTACGTGATTTTGGTGGCGCTTTAAGTCCAACAAATGCTTTTAATATCCTTCAAGGTTTAGAAACATTACCAGTTAGAATTAAGCAACATAGTGCTAATGCTTTAGAACTAGCAAAATGGTTGGAAGATCAACCAGAAGTAGCTTGGGTAAATTATCCTGGTTTAGAAAGTAGTAATTATAAAGATTTAGCAGACAAATATTTACCTAATGGTCAAAGCGGAATTGTTACCTTTGGAGCCAAAGGTGGTTTTGAAGCGGCTAAAACCATTGCGGATAAGACTAAAGTATTCTCATTATTAGCAAATATTGGAGATACAAAATCATTAATAATACATCCGTCAAGCACAACACATCAGCAGTTAAGTGAAGATGAGCAAGCTTCGGCAGGAGTAACACCTGATTTAATTAGATTGTCTGTTGGGATAGAAGATATAGATGATTTAAAAGCAGATTTAAAAGCTTCTTTTACAGAAATATAAAAAAGAAAATTAAAGTTGAAAGACGCGTTACAACATATCATTATTAATAACTACACAACGGTTAGTGGTGTACTTAATCCTGAGATTAAGTTAAGTTATCAAGTCTTTGGGCAATCTTTAGGTTCGGCACCCATTGTTTTGGTAAATCATGCCTTAACTGGAAACAGTAATGTGGCCGGAGAAACAGGTTGGTGGAAAGATTTGATTGGAAAAAATAAAGTTATTGATACAAATCTTTATTCGGTGCTAACCTTTAATATTCCAGGTAACGGATTTGATGGCTTTGTCATAGATAATTACAAAGATTTTGTAGCACGTGATGTTGCAAGACTGTTTTTACAAGGGCTAAAAGAACTTAATACAGGGCAAATTTATGCAACCATTGGAGGTTCTTTAGGTGGAGGTATTGCTTGGGAAATGGCAGTTTTACAACCTGATTTCACAGAACATTTAATTGTTGTGGCGACCGATTGGAAATCAACAGATTGGTTAATTGCTAATTGCCAAATTCAAGAGCAATTCTTATTAAATTCTAAACATCCGGTGCATGATGCCAGAATGCACGCTATGTTGTGTTACAGAACACCAGAATCTTTTAAAGAACGTTTTCAGCGTTCAAAAAATGACGATTTAGAAATTTTCAATGTAGAGAGTTGGTTATTACATCATGGTAAGAAGTTACAGGAACGTTTTCAGTTGTCTGCTTACAAATTAATGAATCAATTATTAAAGACCATTGATGTAACTAAAGATAGGGCAAGTAATTTCAATGTACTAGAAAACATTGAAGCCAAAATACATATTGTTGGCGTAGATTCTGATTTGTTTTTTACTGCGGAAGAAAACCGTGAAACACACAAGCAGTTGGCCTTAACCCATCCAAATGTAACTTATAATGAGATACATTCGGTACACGGACATGATGCCTTTTTAATGGAATACGATCAGCTTGAAAAAATTGTAGAAGGCATTTTTGTGCCAAATTCTAAAAGAAGAAGAATGAAAATATTGAAGTTCGGGGGGAAATCTCTGGCTAATGGAAAAGGACTAGATACAGTCCTTTCCATAATAGAAAATAAAGTAAATGCAGGAGAGCGTATTAGTGTTGTGGTTTCAGCACGTGGTTCTGCTACTGACGATTTAGAAGCCATTTTAAACCAAGTTATAAAAGGTGAAGACTATAAAGATGATTTAGAGGAGTTTAAAACGTATCAGTCTGAGCCATCAAAAACAATTGATTTTTCAGAGGAGTTTTCGGTTTTAGAAAAGTTGTTTGAAGGTATTAGTTTGTTGCGTGATTATAGTAAGAAAACCAAGGATAATATTTTGGCTCAGGGTGAATTATTATCAGTTAAATTAATAACCAATCTTCTTAATGAAAGGGGTGTTGAAGCTAAATCAACCGATTCAAGAGAGCTTATAAAAACTGATGAGTCTTTTGGAAATGCACAACCTTTATCAAAATTATCTAAAGAGAACATCAAAGATTATTTCAAGAAAAACAATGGTGTTGTAAATGTGGTTACCGGGTTTATTGCTTCTAATATGAAGAATGAAACTACAACCTTAGGGAGAAACGGTAGTAACTATACGGCGGCGCTATTAGCTAACTTTTTAGATGCTGAAGAATTACAAAATTATACGCATGTTAGTGGTATTTATACGGCAGACCCAAGTTTAGTATCAGATGCGCAACAGATAAGAGAGTTGTCTTTTAGTGAAGCCAATGAATTGGCAAATTTTGGGACTTCGGTATTACACGCCAAAACTATCATTCCATTAGTAGAGAAAAATATCAACTTGCGTATTTTAAATACGTTTAATGCAGATGATGAAGGTACTTTAATTACTGCAAAACCAAGTACTAAAGAAGTAACTTCATTATCGGTATTAGATAATGTGGCACTACTTAATTTAGAAGGTAGAGGTTTGTTGGGTAAGATTGGAGTAGATGCTAGAATTTTTGGTGCTTTAAGTAGTTACGGGATTAGTGTAAGTATTGTGTCTCAAGGGTCATCTGAAAGAGGTATTGGTCTTATTATTGATGCAGACCAAGCAACACAAGCGGTAATTGCTTTAGAACGAGAATTTGAAAGTGATTTCTACTCACAAGATGTAAACAAGATTGATGTGGTAGATGACGTTGCTGTTATCTCAATTATTGGAATAGAATTGAGTTCATTTCACAAACCTTTTAACGCTTTAATTAAGAATCAAATTACGCCGTTGCTTTTCAATAATACGGTGACAGGAAAGAACGTAAGTTTGGTGGTTAAAAAAACGCAGCTTCATAAAGCCTTAAATGTAATTCATGGCGAAGTATTTGGGATTTCTAAAAAGATAAACATTGCCATTTTTGGTCATGGAGGTGTTGGTGGTGCTTTAATTAATCAGATATTAAAGTCTAAAGATGATATTGAAGAACGAAAAGGTATCAACTTAAATGTTTTTGCAATTGCGAATTCGAAGAAGTTGTTATTAGATAAAAATGGTGTTGATACAAATTGGCAAGAAGCCATTGCTTCAAGCCCTTATGATAGCTCTATTGATGATATTATCACTTATGCAAAAAACCATCATTTAGAAAACTTAATAGCGGTAGATAATACAGCAAGCTCTACTTTTTATCAAAATTATGTGCCTTTAGTTGAAGCAGGATTTGATTTGGTGTCTTCTAATAAAATAGCGAACACCATTGATCATTCGTTCTATACAGAATTAAGAGAGCAACTAGAGGAAAACAATAAACAGTATCTTTATGAAACTACGGTTGGTGCAGGTTTACCTTTAATTGATACTATTAAATTACTACACGAATCAGGTGAGAATATTACAAGAATTAGAGGGGTGTTTTCAGGAACTTTAAGTTATTTATTTAATAATTTCTCTGTTCAGGATAAGCCATTTAGTGCCATTATTCAGGAAACGGTTGATAAGGGTTTTACTGAACCAGATCCTCGTGAAGATTTTTCAGGGAATGATGTAGCTAGAAAGTTGTTAATATTGGCTCGTGAGCTTGATTTACAAAATGAATTTGAAGATGTGTCTGTATTGAATCTAATACCAGAAGCATATAGAGATATTTCGGTAGAAGAATTTTTAAGTAAATTAAATGTTCTAGATGATCAATACCAAAAGATAAAAGACAATCAAGAAACCGGACATGTATTAAGATATGTTGGTGATTTATCTGGAGATTTATCGCAAGACAAAGGAATTCTAGAAGTGAAATTAGTATCAATACCAGAAGATAGTACTTTGGGTCACGTAAAAGGATCTGATGCTATTTTTGAAATATTTACGGAAAGTTATGGAGAACAACCTATAGTCATCCAAGGAGCAGGAGCAGGAGCTGAAGTTACAGCACGTGGAGTTTTTGGAGATATTTTAAGGTTGTCTAAGCATATTAATTAGAGTTATGAGCAAGAAAAAACATTTTGAAACAGATGCCATACGTACCCAGTCTGAAAACACTCAATTTTCAGAACATTCGGTGCCTATGTATTTAACCTCAGGTTTTGTATTTGATGATGCCGAGGAAATGCGTGCATCTTTTGCTGAGGAAAAGCAACGCGATTTATATAGTAGGTATAGTAACCCTAATGTAAATGAGTTTGTAGAAAAAGTGTGCAAAATGGAAGGTGCTGAAGATGGTTTTGCTTTTGCAAGTGGAATGGCTGCGGTATTTTCAACATTTGCTACATTATTAGATGCTGGAGATCATGTAGTATCATGTAGTTCGGTATTTGGTGCTACGCATGGTTTATTCACCAAGTATTTTCCAAAATGGAATATTGAGTGCTCATATTTTAATATAAATGAAGTTGAAACAGTTGAAGATTTAATTCAACCAAACACAAAATTTATATACGCTGAAACTCCAACTAATCCAGGGGTTGATGTGTTAGACATGGAGTTTTTGAGTTCAATCTGTAAAAAGCATAATTTATTACTTGTTATAGATAATTGCTTTGCAACGCCGTACTTGCAAAACCCCATAAAATTTGGAGCAGATTTAGTGATTCATTCTGCTACAAAATTAATGGACGGACAAGGGCGTGTTCTTGGTGGTATTACGGTTGGTAATAAAGAGTTAATTCGTGAGATTTATTTGTTTTCAAGACTTACAGGTCCTTCAATGAGTCCATTTAATGCATGGGTGTTGTCAAAGTCTTTAGAGACATTAGCGGTTAGGGTTGAAAAGCATTGTGAAAATGCTTTAAAACTTGCTGAGTATTTAGAATCGCATCCTAAAGTAAAATGGGTGAAATATCCATTTTTGAAGTCCCACCCCAAGTACGAAGTAGCTAAAAAACAAATGAGATTAGGGGGAAGTATTGTGGCTTTTGAAGTAGAGGGCGGTATTGAAGGTGGTCGTAACTTTTTTGATAATATAAAAATGTGTTCCCTGTCTGCTAATTTAGGAGACACAAGAACTATTGTAACACATCCAGCGAGTACCACGCATGCAAAGGTAGAGCCTGAAGTAAAAGCTGCAGTAGGTATTACAGATGGAACGGTACGTTGTTCTTTAGGTTTAGAACATATAGATGATATTATAGCTGATATAGAACAAGCTTTAGATAGTTAAAATGAGATTATTTACAGTAGATTCATTTACAGATACACCTTTTAAAGGAAATCCGGCAGCTGTTTGTGTTTTGGAAAGACCACTTACCGAAGAGCAACATATTGATATTGCACAAGAAATGAACTTGTCTGAAACGGCTTTTGTGTATTTAAAAGATGGTGTTTATCAGTTAAGATGGTTTACTCCAGAGTGTGAGATAGAGTTGTGTGGGCATGCTACATTGGCAACCGCTAAAGTTTTATTCGATAAATATAAAGTTGAAAAAGAAGTTTTAGAGTTTAATACTCTAAGTGGTATTCTAACGGTTAAAAAATCTGGAAATCTATTAGAGATGAATTTCCCAATTGGGAAGTTAATCGAAGTCTCTAATAATGATGTTTTGATTGAATCTGCATTACATGAGAAAATTATAGCTATTTCTGAAAATGATCAATGGTATTTAGTGGAGTTAGAAAGCGATAAGGTTTTAAGAATACTGCAGCCAAATTTCAATGCATTGCTTGAACATCCAAAGAGTAAATTTATTGTAACAGCAAAGTCGGACGATAGTGCGTTCGATTTTATTTCAAGATTTTTTGTGCCAGATTACGGTATCAATGAAGACCCTGTTACCGGTTCTGCGCATTGCTACTTAGCTAGTTATTGGAGTGAAAAACTGTCAAAGAAAACAGTAACTGGTTATCAAGCCTCAAAACGTGGTGGTATTGTTGAATGCGAAGTGGCTGATAATGATAGAGTATTGTTACGAGGCGATTGCGTAGTGATGAGTGAGGTGCTTTTTGAGTGGTAAAGTAATAGAATCTTAATAAAAAAAAGAGGCCCCACTAAAGAATGGAACCTCTTTTTTTGGTATGAATTTGCGATTAATCCACTATGAATTTTTTTACTTCAGAACCGTTGACGGAGTTAATTCTTAAAAGGTAAATTCCAGAATTTAAATCTGATACATTGATGGTTCCCCCGTTAGAAACCGAACCTTTTAATAAGGCTTTGCCTTGAATGTTATAAATGTCATATTTAGATGTGTCATCTAGATTGTCTAATTTTAAAAAACCTTGTCTTGCGGGGTTAGGATAGATTTTAACAGAGTTTCTTAAAGATTCTTCTCCAGTTGAAGTTAATAAACTTCCAGCAGGTACAACCTGGAAACCATGATATAATGTGCTAATGCCTGCAAAATTTTGAGCAGCAAAAATTTGTAATACGGCAGGTTCAGGATTGTTAGCCGTTCCGTGATTCGCAACCGTGTAATTCACTGTTTCGGTTACTTCGGCTCCACCTATGGCCACATTATCTATATTAAGATTAGGCCCAACAGCTAGACCTCCATTATTTATGGCATATCGAAGAACCACTCTTCCAAAACCTGAAGTGTTAAACTCTGTGATACCAGAATAGGATACTTCAATAGCTAAGACTTCACCTATTTCTATTTGATTAGATCGGGATGTTTTAAAGGCATCTACAGTCATGCCGTTAATTTTATCGATAGAAACGGCTTGAGGAATAGGTGTGCCAATTTCAATATCAACTTCATCAAATATGGTGTTGTTTTCATCCGATGTGGCTCTAATTTGTACGGTGCCTTGGCTCACGCCTGTTACATTACCGCTCTGGTCAACGGTTGCTATGGCATCATCACTACTAGACCATGTTACTGCAGGATTATCGGCGTTTGCTGGTAAAACAGAAGCAGTTAATTGTTCTGATTCTCCAACCTCGAATACACTATCTTCTGGTGATACTGAAATTGAAGTTACAGGAATGGCATACCATGTTACAATGGTTATTTCGCTAGTGGCCATTAAAGTGTTGTTTATGCTGCTCGTTGCCGTAATGGTCGCAGATTGTCCTATGCTGCCTTCAGCTGTTATAACCCCATCCTGATCTACAGATATGATTAGGTCATTTGAAGAACTCCAAGTGACACTTGGGTTTCCATTTACCGGCGTCATTATTGTCTCCATCTGTAGGGAAGTCCCTGTTCTGATATCTCCTGGGCTAGGGTTAAGAGATAAATTGGTAGGGTCGCCGTATGGCCTAATTTCTTCAGGTAATTGAAGCGCTAAATCCGTACTTTGGTTATTTATATTATGAGGCAGATAAGAAGTATCATAAAAAGTTATATAGTCTACTACTGCAGTTCCAGATCTTCCTTTTAAATAAAAGGTGTATTCTTCACCTTCAATAAAGTTATAAAATACGCCATTGTTCCCATTATGTTCTAAGTTGATACAGGTTCCCCATTTGTTGGCTCCTCTACCGAATAATTTATGGAAAGTCTTAAGGTCAGTTTCTGAGTATTGAGCGGATCCACTTGTGAAGTTTCCTTCCATTTTTATGAAGAAGTCGTTTCGCTTATCAGCTAATTCTCCATCTCTTAAGGGTGAGTGCATGCGCATTGCTAATTGGTAAGTTCCTGTCTTTTGGCATGTGAACTTGTACTCTAATTCACTACCCGCTCCTAACCATGGGCCAGAGTATTCAAGATAGGAGTCGTTGACCGGGTCTGGAGAAGATCCAACGTTCGTTAAATATTTTAAATAATCTGGGTCGCTAGGTGTCCTAACTGTCCAAAGGCCTGCGAGAGGTGTGTCCGTATCTTCAGCTTCAAAGACAATATAATCAGGTCCGTATTTAAGGGTGTTTTGTGCTATTGATCTTGTTGAAAACAAGCTTAAAAATATTCCAATAGTTAGAATAAGTGTTGTTTTTTTAGTCATTGCTTGATTTATGTTAGTTTAGAATGTGAAATTAGTTTTATATGTGAAACTTTTTGAACTTAAAAGGTTTAATTTGGAGCACATATGTTTTGCGGTTAGGTTTTTATCGGTTTTTATCTGTGTTTTGTCTATAAATGGACGTATTCTATCACATGTAGAGGCTTCGCTTGAAGTTTCTTGCTTGTTTTATTTATATTAGCAACATGCTTTCTAAAAAAACCAAATATGGCTTAAAGGCCTTAACTTATATTGCGAGAAGCGAAGGTGATGCACCAGTTCAAGTTGGAGAAATTGCTAAAAGTGAAAACATTCCTCAAAAGTTTTTGGAAAGTATACTACTTACCCTAAGGAAGGCTGGTATTTTGGGGTCTAAAAAAGGAAAACATGGTGGTTATTATCTCAGGAGCGAGCCTTCTGAAGTTAAAATGACCGATGTAATGCGTGTTTTAGAAGGTCCTATAGCTATGGTGCCCTGTGTGAGTTTGAATTATTACGAAAAATGTGATGATTGTCCAGATGAGCATAAATGCAGTGTGCATAAATTAATGATTGAGGTACGCGATAGTACTTTGAAGGTCTTCCGAAATACGACTTTAGAGGATTTAGCCTTGAAAGATTCCTAAAAAATTAAGAATTTACTACTTATTTTAGGTTAATTACCTAAAAAATATTCCATTATTCTAAAAAGTTGTTAAAGCTACTTGTCATGTTATAAAAAGTATTACTTTTGTATTTCCTATTAAATTGGTAGGATTAATGTAATATAACGACAAATGATAGCGCAAATGTTACTAAAGAGTAAAGAAAAATCTACTTATAAAGAAGATAGTGCTGGTGAAAAACCAATTAGAAGTGTAGCCAAAGCACTTAGTTGGAGGATTGTTGGAACCTTAGATACCTTGGTGGTATCTTATGTGTTAACTGGTAGAATATCATTAGCGGCTTCCATAGCTTCTGTAGATTTTGTAACAAAGTTAATTTTATACTTTTTTCACGAACGTGCGTGGAATGTTATTAAATGGGGAAAATAAATAGATGAGTATGTTTACAGAACAACAAATAGAAGAATTAAATAAGGCATTTGAAAATGCTTCGCCTTCAGAAATTATCAATAAAGCTATTGAGTTAAGTGCTGAAGCTGTGGTAACCACCAATTTTAGACCTTATGAGGCAGCTATATTACATGCTGTTAATTCAGAAGTAAATAATATTCCGGTGGTATGGTGTGATACAGGTTATAATACACCACAAACATATCGTCATGCAGAAGAGGTAATTGCAGGTCTAAAATTAAATGTGTTTTTATATGTGCCTAAGCAAACATCGGCTCATAGAGATGTAGTTTTAGGTATACCGGGTGTAGATGACCCCAAACATGCATTATTTACTGAGCAGGTTAAACTTGAACCATTTAAACGTGCTATGGAAGAGCATAAACCAAAAGTGTGGTTTACTAATTTGCGCCTGGGACAAACAGCATTTAGAAACAGTATAGGTATTTTTAGTTTAAGTGCAGATGGTACTTTAAAAGTGAGTCCTTTTTATTACTGGTCTGATGAAAAATTAGACACCTATTTAGAAGAAAATAATTTATCGAATGAATTTAAATATTTCGATCCAACTAAAGCATTAGCAAATAGAGAGTGTGGTTTACACGCTTAAAAACAAGATTATGAGTAAAGATACAGCACATATCAATTCACTAGAAAACGAGGCGATATATATTATGAGAGAAGTAGCAGCACAATTTGAAAAACCTGTGTTGTTATTTTCAGGAGGAAAAGATTCTATAACATTGGTAAGATTAGCGGTTAAAGCATTTTATCCTGCTAAAATTCCATTCCCACTAATGCATATTGATACCGGGCATAACTTCCCTGAAACTATAGAATTTAGAGATAGATTGGTTGAAGAATTAGGTTTAGAGTTAATTGTTAGAAATGTACAGGATTCTATTGATCAAGGAAAAGTAAAAGAAGAGTCTGGTAGATATGCTAGTAGAAATATGTTGCAAACTACTACGCTTTTAGATGCTATTGAAGAGTTTAAGTTTGATGCTTGTATTGGTGGTGCACGTAGAGATGAAGAAAAAGCAAGAGCTAAAGAACGCATTTTTTCAGTTCGTGATGATTTCGGACAATGGGATGAGAAAAACCAAAGACCTGAATTATTTGATATGTTGAATGGAGAAATTGAGCACGGACAAAATGTGCGAGTATTTCCAATTTCAAACTGGACTGAGTTAGACGTTTGGTCTTATATAGAAAAAGAGGATATTGAAATTCCTTCAATTTATTTTGCTCATAAACGTAAAGTGTTTTTAAGAGACGGATTGATTTGGTCTGCTGAAGACGGTGTGGTTTATAGAGACGATGAAGAAGAAGTAATTGAAGAAATGGTCCGTTTTAGAACAGTTGGAGATATGAGTTGTACAGCAGCGGTGTTATCTGAGGCTGCAACAATTACAAAAGTAGTTGAAGAAATTAGAGATTCTTCAATCTCAGAACGTGGTGCACGTATTGACGATAAACGTTCAGAGGCAGCCATGGAAAAACGCAAACAACAAGGTTATTTCTAAAACAAATCATTAACAAAAAAACACACCTTCTTTTTTGAAGGTTATTATATAAAATGGAAGTATTAAAAATTGCAACAGCAGGAAGTGTAGATGACGGGAAAAGTACCTTAATAGGTAGAATTCTTTATGATACAAAATCATTAACTACAGATAAGCTTGAAGCTATTGAAAAAACAAGTAAACAACGTGGTTATGATTATTTAGATTTTTCATTGGCTACAGACGGATTAGTTGCTGAAAGAGAACAAGGAATTACAATTGATGTAGCTCATATTTACTTTTCAACAAAGAATAAAAGTTACATTATAGCTGATACCCCTGGACATGTTGAATATACCCGAAACATGGTTACCGGTGCATCAACGTCACAAGCGTCTATTATTTTAATTGATGCTAGAAAAGGTGTAATTGAGCAAACAAATCGTCATTTCTTTATCAATAATTTATTGAGAATAAAAGATGTTGTAGTAGCTATTAATAAAATGGACTTAGTTGATTATTCGGAAGAGGTTTATAATAATATTAAGGCAGATTTTGAAGAGTTAATGAGTAAAAGAGATTATCAAGGTCAAACCATTTCATTTATTCCAGTTAGTGCTTTAAAAGGAGATAATGTTGTGAATAAGTCTGATAAAATGTCTTGGTATGAAGGAGAATCATTATTAGAGCATTTAGAGAAATTAGATAAAGCTGATATTTTTAATGTAGGTACACCACGTTTCCCGGTTCAATATGTTATTCGTCCTAAGACAGAGGAATATCATGATTATAGAGGTTATGCAGGTAAAGTATACGGTGGTAATTTAAGTGTAGGTGATGATGTCGTAGTGTTACCATCTCAAACCAAATCTAAAATCAAGGAAATATATTTCTACGATGAAAAATTTGAAACAGCATCAAGACGATCATCAGTTACTATTACATTAGAAGATGATGTTAATGTGAGTAGAGGTGATATGATTGTTAAAGATGGTGATTTACCAACCATAGAAAAGCAATTTACAGCTAATGTATGTTGGATGGATTCAAAACAATTAACACCAGGTGCTAAATATGTAGTACAACACGGTATTAATAAAGTGTTAGCAAAAGTAGATACAATACACCATAAAATTAATCCGGATTACTCTGGAATTGAAGAAGGTGTTAGTGGTTTAGGAATGAATGATATAGCTAAGGTGAGTTTTAGACTTAATAAGCCTATTTTTTATGATCAATTCAAAAATCATCGCACTAATGGGTCCTTTATCATAATCGATTCGCAATCTAACAGTACAGTTGGTGCCGGATTTATTCAATAAAAAGAGAAAGCCTACCCAAAAGGCTTAAAAGAAAGGGAAAGTAAAGAAAAACGGAAAACACTAAAAAATCCTTCTGTTTACAGGGGGTAGGAAAACAATGCAAAGTTTTAGATCAGAAATAGAAAACCCTATTGTTGAAAGGGATATTATTGAATTGGCAAATAAAATTGAGCAATTCAACAACGGGAAAATAGATGAAGAAAAATTTAGAAGCCTACGTTTAGCACGTGGAGTTTACGGACAACGTCAAGAAGGTGTTCAAATGATTCGTATCAAGTTACCTTACGGAAAAGTTAAGAGTAACCAATTGCGTCGTATATCTGAAGTTTCTGATGAGTATTCTCGTGGTCGTTTACATATAACAACACGTCAGGATATTCAAATTCACCATGTAGATTTAAACAGAACACCAGAACTTTGGGCAGAATTAGAGCGAGATGAAATTACGCTTAGAGAAGCTTGTGGTAACACGGTGCGTAATGTAACTGCTAGTGAAACTGCAGGTATTGATGTTAATGAGCCATTTGATGTGTCTCCTTATGCAGATGCCTTATATAAATTCTTTTTACGTAATCCTATCTGTCAAGAAATGGGACGTAAATTTAAAGTGTCTTTTTCGTCAACAGATGAAGATACAGGTTTGTCGTACATGCATGATTTAGGTTTTATAGCAAAGACTAAAGATGGTGTTCGCGGATTTAAAGTTTTGATTGGAGGCGGACTTGGGTCGCAACCTCGTCATGGAGACATTTTATATGATTTCTTAGAAACAGATAAAATCATTCCAGTAATGGAAGGTGTTTTAAGAATTTTTGATCGTCATGGAGAGCGTAAAAGTCGTGCTAAAGCACGTTTGAAATTCTTATTAAAAGATATAGGTTTAGAAGCATTTAAAGAATTGGTTGATGCTGAACAAAATGCTGTAGAATTAAAATCAGTGCCAATTGATGCCGATTCATTTGAAGTTTCTGTTCCAGTTGAAGTTTCTGAAATTCCAGAAGTTGAAATAAAAAACCAAGCTGTTTTTGATACTTGGAAATCTACCAATCTAATTCCTCAAAAACAGGATGGGTTTGTAGCCATAGGAATCAAAGTGCTTTTAGGAGATTTTTATACAGATAAAGCAAGATTATTAGCAGATTTAGTTGAAAATTATGCAGCTGGAGAGATTCGTTTATCACTTCGTCAAAACATTGTAATTCCATTTGTAAAAGAAGAATTAGTGCCATTTTTCTACACCGAATTAGAAAAACTTGGTTTTGTTGATGCTGGTTATAATAAAGCTGTTGATATTACGGCTTGCCCAGGTACAGATACTTGTAATTTAGGAATTGCTAGTAGTACAGGAATTGCTGATGAATTAGAGCGTACAATTAGAGCTGAGTATCCTCAGTATTTAAAAAACGAAGACCTTGTAATAAAAATAAGTGGATGTATGAATGCCTGCGGACAACACAATATGGCCAATATTGGTTTCCAAGGAATGTCAGTTCGTACACCGAATAAATTAGTGGCGCCAGCTTTACAAGTTTTATTAGGTGGTGGTAATTTAGGTAGTGGAAATGCACTATTTGCTGATAAAGTAGTGAAAGTTCCGAGTAAAAGAGGTCCAGAAGCTTTAAGAAGAATCTTAAACGATTTTGAAGCTAATGCTAACGGAAAGAAGTTTGTAGAGTATTACAAGGAGAAAGGAGAAAGATATTTTTATGATTTTCTACAAGATTTACAAGATGTTTCTAATTTGAAAGATTCAGATTTTATTGATTGGGGAACTGAAGAGAAGTATGTTAAAGAGATTGGAGTTGGTGAATGTGCTGGAGTTGTAATAGATTTAGTAGCTACACTTTTCTTAGAGAGTGATGAAAAGATTGAAAATGCTAAAGAATCTGCCGATAATGGTGTTTATTCTGGTGCCGTTTATCACGCATATAGCTCTATGATTAATACAGCTAAGGCTTTATTAACTTCTGAGAATAAGAAAACAAATACCCATGCAGGTATCGTTAAGCAGTTTGATGAATTGTTTGTTGAAAGTAAAAAAATAAATTTGGACGGTTCTTTTGCTGAAATAGTATACCAAATCAATAAATTAGCGCCTTCAAAAGATTTTGCTTCAAATTATATTGAAAATGCAAATGAGTTTTTACAAAAAGTGAGAGCTTTTAGAGAATCAGAATTAAGCATTGTTCAAAAAGAGGCTGTTTAAAAAAACAAACTGATGAGCTTGAAAAGCCCAAAATTAACGGTTGTAGGTGCAGGTCCAGGAGACGAAGATTTAATAACTCTTAAAGCAATAAAAGCTATTAAATCTGCTAATGTTATCTTGTATGATGCCTTGATTAACGAAAGCTTACTTAGTTATGCTTCAGATGATGCTGAACTTATTTTTGTGGGTAAACGCAAAGGTTGTTATGCGTTTCAACAAGAGCAAATTAATGATCTCGTTGTTGCAAAAGCTAAAGAGAAAGGGCAAGTTGTAAGGCTAAAAGGAGGCGATCCTTTTATTTTTGGAAGAGGTGCAGAAGAATTAGATTATGCAAAGTCATTTGGTTTAGAAACCGCTGTAGTACCAGGAATATCATCTGTAATTGGAGTGCCTGCTTATCAAGGTATTCCTTTAACAAGACGCGGTGCTTCTGAAAGTTTTTGGGTAATTACAGGAACTACAAAAAACCATCAATTATCTAATGATGTATTGTTGGCGGCAAAGTCTACTGCTACGGTGGTTATCCTTATGGGTATGCATAAATTGGGTGAGATTGTAAAAGTATTTTCAGAAGAAAACAAGCAAGAAACACCAATAGCTATTATTCAAAACGGAACTCGTGACAATGAGAATATTGGTATAGGAACAATTGAATCAATTGAAAGTATAGTTGCTGAAAAACAATTGTCATCTCCTGCTATTATTGTAATTGGCGAAGTTGTAAATCAACGTATACAATTATCTTCAGTTTTACAGAACGTTAAGGAGCAAATATAAGTTACCATTATGGAGCGTAATAATCTATACCCTGTTTTCCTCAAGGTAAAACAGCTTAATGTACTTATTGTAGGAGGCGGATATGTTGCCGAAGAAAAACTCACTTTTTTACTTAAGTCTAGCCCAGATGCACAAGTAACAATGGTGTCTCCAATGTTTAGAGAGGGCACTATTAAACTTGCTAAAACAGGTAATGTGAAGTTGATAGAGTCTAAATACAAAAAGCGCTTTATAAAAGGGAAACATTTTGTAGTTGGTACAACAGATAAGCCTAAAGTAAATAAGAAGATTTACAAGGATTGTAGAAAGAAGAGCATTTTGGTGAATGTTGCTGACAATCCACCATTATGTGATTTTTATATGGGTGGTATTGTAACAAAAGGGAATGTGAAGGTGGCTATTAGTACCAACGGAAAATCACCCACAACTGCTAAACGATTAAGACAATTTTTTGAGGAGGTAATTCCGGAAAATGTTGACGATTTAGTAAAGAATTTAAACGAATACAGAAAAACACTAAAAGGTGACTTTGAAGAAAAAGTGGAAACACTTAATGAAGTCACAAAAACTCTAATAGAAAAAGAAAAACGAAATGATAAAAACTGATATACTTATAATCGGTGCTGGTCCCACTGGGTTATTTACAGTATTTGAAGCAGGTTTATTAAAGTTAAAGTGTCATTTAATTGATGCCTTACCACAACCTGGTGGACAATGTTCTGAAATTTACCCTAAAAAACCAATTTACGATATACCAGGGTTTCCTGAGATTTTAGCAGGAGATTTGACTAAAAATTTGCTAGAACAGGGTAAGCAATTTGAACCTGGGTTTACTTTAGGTGAGCGTGCTGAAACTATAGAAAAACAAGAAGATGGTTCTTTTATTGTAACTACTAATAAAGGCACAAAACACCATGCTCCTATTGTAGCTATTGCAGGTGGATTAGGTTCTTTTGAACCTAGAAAACCGGCTATTGAAGGTTTAACAGAATATGAAGATAAAGGGGTTGAGTATATGATTAAAGATCCTGAAGTTTACAGAAACAAACGCGTAGTGATTTCTGGAGGAGGAGATTCTGCTTTAGATTGGAGTATATTTTTAGCCCATGTAGCTTCTGAAGTAACCTTAATTCACAGAAGAAATGAGTTTAGAGGAGCTTTAGATTCTGTTGAAAAGGTTAGAGAATTAACACTTTTAAATAAGATTAATTTAATCACACCAGCAGAGGTGAAAGGTTTAAAGGGTGACGGAAAAATAGAAGCGGTTACTGTAGTAAAAGAAGGAGAGTCTTTTGATCTTGAAACAGACCATTTTATTCCATTATTTGGATTGTCTCCAAAACTTGGGCCTATTGGTAATTGGGGATTAGAAATAGAAAAGAACGCGATTAAAGTTGATAATACTTTAAATTATCAAACTAATATTCCTGGTATTTTTGCAATTGGAGATGTGAACACATACCCAGAGAAATTAAAATTAATTCTTTGTGGTTTTCATGAAGCAACATTAATGTGTCAAGCAGCTTATAGAATTATCCATCCTGGTAAAAGGCATGTATTAAAATATACAACTGTAAGTGGGATTGATGGTTTTGATGGGTCTAGAAAAGAAGCGCCTAAAGCAGTAGTTCAAGCAATTCACTAAATTCTAGTTGCATTAAATTATAAAGTCCTGTAAAGTCTCTTAAGAAACTCTGCAGGATTTAGTAATTATTTAAGACAAGATTAAAGGATAAGTTTTACTTTTAAGAATTCAAGTTATTATAAAGTAATTATAAAGATGAAAAGTTATAATGTATGCTTAAAGGATACGGTAAAAACATTCACAAAAAGACTGTTTTATTCTTTGTTTGATTGTGAGCATGAAGAGGCTCATAAGGAGTATTTGGAGAAAACCTTTTTAAAAATATTATCAAAATTAGAGATTAATCAGGGTCAAGAAATTTGGAATTCATTTAAATCAGAACTTCCCGAAATAAGAAGAAAACTAGATTTAGATGCCATTGCTTTTGAGAAAAATGATCCAGCTTCACATAGTTTAGATGAAATCTATATGGCGTATCCAGGGTTTCACGCTATTTCAATTTATAGATTAAGTCATGCACTTTATAAATTAAATGTTCATATTTTACCAAGGATGATGAGTGAATACATTCATGGTATTACAGGTATAGATATTCACCCAGGAGCAACCATTGACGAATCATTTTATATTGACCACGGAACAGGTATTGTTATTGGTGAAACATCTATTATAGGAAAGGATGTTAAGATTTATCAAGGTGTAACACTTGGTGGTATTTCGGTAGCTAAAAGTTTGGCATCAATAAAGCGTCATCCAACTATTGAGGATAATGTGTGTATTTATGCAAATGCTACTATTTTAGGTGGAGACATTATTATTGGAGCAAATAGTATAATTGGTGCGAATGTTTGGATTACCCAATCTGTTCCGGAAAACTCACTGGTAACTTATCAAACAGAAATTAAAATAAGACCTAAAAAGAATGGCATACGGTAAAACAGTTATAGATTTTATTGGCAATACCCCATTAGTTGATGCCAGTCATTTGGTGGCAAAAGAAGGAGTAAAACTATTTTTAAAACTTGAAGGGAATAACCCGGGAGGAAGTGTTAAAGACAGGCCTGCTTTCAATATGATAAATGAGGCTTTGAAGCGCGGAGATATTAAAAAAGGGGGAACTCTAGTTGAAGCAACTAGTGGTAATACCGGAATTGCTCTAGCGTTTATAGCTAAACTTTTAGGCGTAAATATGGTGTTGATTATGCCAGAGAACTCCACTGAAGAACGAGTTAAGACAATGCGTGCTTATGGTTCGGAAGTTATTTTGACTTCCTCTGAAATTGGGATTGAAGGCTCAAGAGATTTAGCTTTCAAACTCCGAGATGAAAAAGGGTATGCCTTGTTAAATCAGTTTGAAAATAATGATAACTGGATGGCACATTATAAAACAACTGGTCCTGAAATATGGGAAGCTACCAATGGTGAAATAACACATTTTGTGTCGGCCATGGGAACCACCGGAACCATAATGGGTGTTTCAACGTTTTTAAAAGAACAAAATAAGAACGTTACCATTGTAGGAGCCCAACCTGATGATAATTCAAGGATTCCAGGAATTAGAAAATGGCCAGAAGAATATGTACCTAAATTCTTTGATAGATCAAAGGTAGACCAAGTTATTGAGGTAACGGAAGCCGATGCTAAGGAGACCACTCAAAAATTAGCCAAGGAAGCAGGTGTTTTTGCAGGAATGAGTAGTGGTGGCTCTGTGTATTGTGCCTTAAAAGTTTCAGAATCAATTGATAAAGGAGTAATTGTTGCTGTTATATGCGACAGAGGAGACCGTTATTTATCATCAGATTTGTTTGAATAATAGAGATTTAAATTAAATAGGATAACAAAATTATAGTTCCTATTTTTGTCAACCAGTTCATTAACGTGTTAGTGTTATCAAGAAAGGTAGAGGGATTAGACCCAAAGAAACCTTGGCAACCCTTTAGCTTGTAAAGAAGGTGCTACGTTCTACTGCTTGTCCTGAATTTATTTCAGTGTCTCAGGAATCAATCAGACAGATAACGAATAGTATTTTTTACTTTTCTTGATGATGTTACAAAAAAGTAATATCAAAATGTCAAACATATATAAAGCTTTAAAGGAGCGAATTTTGGTTTTAGATGGTGCTATGGGTACTATGCTGCAAGCCTATAAATTCACTGAAGATGATTTTAGAGGTGAACGCTTTAAAGATTATCCTACTCCGTTACAGGGAAATAATGACTTGCTGTCTATTACACAGCCTGAAGCTATTAAAACCATTCATGGTAAATATTTTGAGGCCGGAGCAGATATCATTGAAACCAATACGTTTTCAGGGACTACGATAGCTATGGCAGATTATCAAATGGAAGATTTGGTATATGAGCTAAATTACGAGTCGGCGAGAATAGCTAAAGAAGTAGCCGATGAGTTTACAGAGAATGAACCACATAAACCGCGTTTTGTCGCAGGTTCAATGGGGCCTACAAACCGAACGGCTAGTATGTCGCCAGATGTGAATGATCCTGGATATCGCGCTGTGACTTTTGATGAATTGCGTATTGCTTATAAACAACAAGCAGAGGCGTTGGTTGATGGAGGTGTTGATCTGTTATTGGTTGAAACAGTGTTTGATACACTTAACGCGAAGGCTGCATTATTTGCTATTGAAGAAGTTAAAGATGAGCGTGGAATAGATATGCCAGTAATGTTAAGTGGCACCATTACAGATGCTAGTGGTCGTACCTTATCAGGTCAAACCGCCGAGGCATTTTTAATTTCAGTATCGCATATTCCGTTATTATCGGTTGGGTTCAATTGTGCTTTGGGAGCTAATTTGTTGCAACCACATTTAGAAGCCATTGCAGGAAAGACTGATTTTGCTGTGTCAGCGCATCCTAATGCAGGTTTACCTAATGCTTTTGGGGAATATGATGAAACTCCTGAAGAAATGGGAGCTCAAATTGAGGAGTATTTGAAAAAGAATTTAATAAATATTATTGGAGGTTGTTGCGGTACTAGTCCAGATCATATAAGGGCAATTGCTAATATTGCAGCTAAATATAAGCCTCGTCGTCATGCTGAATTAATATCAGTATAACATCAATATAATTCAATGAAGGTTAAGCAAACAAAATACATGAAGTTATCAGGATTAGAGCCACTGATTCTGAACGAGAATAGCAACTTTATCAATATTGGTGAACGTACTAATGTTGCTGGTTCTCGTAAATTTTTACGTTTGATAAAAGAAGAACAATTTGATGAAGCTTTGGATATAGCCCGACATCAGGTTGATGGAGGTGCGCAGATCATTGATATCAATATGGACGATGGTTTAATTGATGGTAAAGAAGCCATGGTTAAGTTTTTAAACTTAATTGCAGCTGAACCAGATATTTGTCGTGTGCCTATAATGATTGATAGCTCTAAATGGGAAATCATTGAAGCTGGACTACAAGTGGTACAAGGTAAAGGTGTGGTAAATTCTATTTCGCTTAAAGAAGGCGAGGAGAAATTTATCTGGGAAGCAAAACAGATAAAGCGTTACGGAGCTGCTGTTATTGTGATGGCTTTTGATGAAGTTGGACAAGCCGATAATTATGATCGTAGAATAGAAATAGCTGAACGTTCCTACCGTATTTTGGTAGATGAGGTTGGCTTTCCTTCAGAAGATATTATTTTTGATTTGAATGTTTTTCCGGTGGCAACAGGAATGGAGGAACATAGAAAAAATGCTATAGATTTTATTGAAGCCACACGTTGGGTGAGACAAAATTTAACCAATGCAAGTGTTAGTGGTGGTGTTAGTAACGTGTCATTTTCTTTTAGAGGAAATAATGGTGTCCGCGAAGCTATGCATTCTGTATTCTTATATCACGCAATTCAAGCAGGCATGAATATGGGAATTGTAAACCCAACCATGTTGGAAGTTTATGACGATATTCCAAAGGATTTATTAGAACATGTAGAAGATGTTATTTTAGATAGACGTGATGATGCTACAGAACGGTTGTTAGAATTTGCTGAAACCGTAAAAGGTTCAAAAGCTGAAAAAACGGTCGATTTATCCTGGCGAGAAGGATCTGTTCAAGATAGAATTACACATGCTCTAGTAAAAGGTATTGATGCTTTTATTGTTGAAGATGTGGAGCAGGCAAGACAAGAAGCGTCCAAACCAATCGAAGTTATTGAAGGTCATTTAATGATTGGAATGAATGTGGTTGGTGATTTATTTGGTGCTGGCAAAATGTTTCTCCCACAGGTGGTAAAATCTGCCCGGGTGATGAAAAAGGCAGTGGCTTATTTAAATCCATTTATTGAAGCTGAAAAATCAGATAAATCTGAGCCAGTTGGTAAAATATTAATGGCAACTGTAAAAGGTGATGTGCACGATATTGGTAAAAATATTGTGAGTGTGGTGTTGGCCTGTAACAATTATGAAATTGTTGATTTAGGTGTTATGGTGCCGCCAGAAAAAATTATAGAAACTGCCATCAGTGAACGTGTTGATGCTATTGGGTTATCTGGTTTAATTACGCCGTCTTTAGACGAGATGGTGTATTTGGCAAAAGAAATGCAAAGCAAAAACTTTGAAGTGCCATTACTTATTGGCGGGGCAACCACATCAAAAGCACACACGGCAGTTAAGATTGATACGCAATATAAAAATGCTGTGGTGCATGTTAATGATGCATCTAGAGCTGTAACTGTAGTTGGCGACTTATTGAATAAAAAAACAGCGCATGAGTATGTGGCGAAAATGAAAAAAGATTATGATGAATTCAGAACTAAGTTTTTAAAACGAGGTAAAGAGAAATCGTATATCACTATAAAAGAAGCCAGAGAACGCAAGTTTAAAATTGATTGGGATACATCAGAAATTGTGAAGCCAAAAGAAATGGGTGTTCAAATGTTGAAGCAGTTAAGTTTAAAAGAATTATTGCCTTATATAGATTGGAGTCCGTTTTTTAGAAGTTGGGATTTACATGGTAAGTTTCCAAATATTTTGAAAGACGAGGTTGTTGGCGAACAAGCTACACATTTATATGAAGATGCTCAGGCTATGATTCAAGAGGTTGTAGCGAAACAATTATTAAAACCAAAAGCTGTTTTTGGATTGTTTGAAGCTAATACTGTAAATGAAGATGATATTTCGGTTAAAAAGAAAGGCCAAGAAATAGCTGTTTTTAGAACTTTGCGCCAGCAATTAAAGAAACGTGAAGGAGTTCCTAATCATGCTTTGTCTGATTTTATAGCACCTGAAGATACTGGGAAAACCGATTATATGGGGGCCTTTTGTGTAGCCATTTTTGGAGCGCAAGAATTAGCAGATGCTTATAAGGCTAAAGATGATGATTACAGCGCTATTATGGCACAGGCCATTGCCGATAGGTTTGCTGAAGCATTTGCTGAGTATTTACATAAACAAGTAAGGACTAAACATTGGGGATACGTTAAAAATGAAGATTTAACAAATGACGAGTTGATAAAAGAAACTTATAAAGGTATTCGTCCGGCTCCGGGTTATCCGGCTTGCCCAGACCATTTAGAGAAAGAAACTATTTGGGAACTGTTGGAAGTTGAAAAGATTATTGGAGTAACACTTACTGAAAGTTTGGCTATGTGGCCAGCGGCAGCAGTATCTGGATACTATTTTGCAAATCCAGAAGCTAAATATTTTGGCTTAGGTAAAATTACCGATGATCAATTAACTGATTATGCAACAAGGAAAGGCATTACCAAAGATGTAGCCAGAAAGTGGTTGCACCCAAATTTAGCAGAATAACCTGCGTTAGCGATTGAAGCAAGTTACCGTGTAATGCGGAAAGCGCGACCCGATAGGGTAACGCCTAAAAAAAAGATAAAAAAAGAAAAACTGAATTAAATTCAGCATAAATGAAAGTAACTGACCATATAAAAGAAGCGAACGGAAAGACATTGTTTTCGTTTGAAGTGATTCCGCCAAAGAAGGGGAAGAATATTCAGGATTTATACAATAATATAGACCCGTTAATGGAGTTTAATCCACCTTTTATTGATGTGACTACGTCAAGAGAGGAGTATGTTTATATTGATAAAGGAAATGGGCTTTTAGATAAGCGGATTACACGTATGCGCCCAGGAACTGTAGGGATTTGTGCTTCAATTATGCATAAATATAATGTCGATGCTATTCCGCATTTATTATGTGGTGGTTTTACAAAAGAGGAAACTGAATACGTGTTGGTAGATTGTCATTATTTAGGTTTAGATAATGTCATGGCTTTACGTGGTGATTCAATGAAAGATGAAGCTTATTTTAAGCCTGTTAAAGGTGGAAATGCTTTTGCTAGCGAGTTGGTAGAACAGATTGCTAAACTAAATCGTGGGCTATATTTGCATGATGATGTGGATGTTGAACATCATTCTGATTTTTGTATTGGTGTGGCAGGATATCCTGAAAAGCACATGGAGGCTCCATCTTTGGTTACAGATTTAAAACGCTTGAAGGAGAAAGTAGATCGGGGTGCAGATTATGTAGTGACGCAAATGTTTTTTGATAACAGCAAGTATTTTGAGTTTGTTGAGAAGGCAAAAGAAATGGGAATAAATGTACCTATTATTCCTGGTATAAAACCTATAGCCGTAAAACGTCATTTGCAATTATTACCGCAGGTGTTTAAGATTGATTTACCGCAAGATTTGATTGATGCCGTTGAAGATTGTAAAGACAACAAAGCGGTGAGACAAGTAGGTATAGAGTTTGCAATTCAGCAATCAAAAGAATTAAAAGAAGCCGGTGTTCCGGTACTGCATTATTATTCTATGGGAAAAAGTGATAACATACATGCTATTGCTTCGGCAATGTTTTAAGCAATCCCATTGATGAGGCTGTTTTTAACCTACGTTTTAATTGTTGTTTGTGGCATTTCGTTTGCTCAAGAAAAACAGTATGCATCTTATTTTGATGTCAATTATTTTAAAGGTAATATATCGCTTCACAATAATGATATTCTTCATTTAATTCAGGGGCATCCTGAGGGTGTTATTCTTAGTTGGAATAAGAAAACCTTTGGTTTTAAAGACTGGGAGCAACGTTACAATTATCCTGATTATGGGGTTTCATTTGCTTATCAGGATTTAAAAAATGAGGTTTTAGGCAATAACTATTCGCTATACGCACATTATAATTTCTACTTTTTTAATAGAATTTTGATGATGAGAGTTGGTCAAGGTTTAACCTATACTACTAATCCGTATCATAAGGAGGATAACTACAGAAATATTGCTTTCGGAACACGTTTAATGAGTAGTACCTATGTGATGCTCAATTATAAAATGGAACGCATTTTTGGTAGGTTTGGGTTGCAAGGAGGTATGTCTCTTATTCATTATTCTAATGCTAATGTAAAGGCACCAAATACGAGCATAAATTCCATGACTTTGAATTTGGGGGTAACTTATAGTTTGGAGGATTCAGATCCTGAATATCAAGATACACTTGCTGATGATGACAGAAGATTTACAGAACCTATAAAGTATAATTTTGCATTCAGAACAGGTTACAATGAAAGTGATATCATTAATAGCGGACAATTTGCTATGTACATCGTATCTGCCTATGCAGATAAACGGATTAATAGAAAAAGTGCTTTGCAGTTTGGTACAGATGTGTTCTTTTCTAATTTTTTAAAGGAGTATATTAACTATAAGTCGGTGGCATTTGATGAAGAAGATGTTTCTGGAGAAGAAGATCATAAACGAATTGGAGTTTTTGCGGGTCATGAATTGTTTATGAATAGAACAAGTTTAGTGACCCAATTGGGGTATTATGTTTATTATCCGTTTGATTTTGAAGGACGAACTTATGTTAGGGTTGGAATGAAACGCTATTTTAATGATAAGTGGTTTGCTGCATTGACTCTAAAATCACATGGGTTTAAAGCTGAAGCAGTTGAATTAGGAATAGGGGTAAGATTATAAAGCAATGCTTATGGAACAAAGATTAACAATAGTTGGATTAGGTGTAAAAAATCTAGATTTAGCTTCTGATTTTTACGAGAATAAATTCGGTTGGAAGAAAATGAAATCTAGCAACGATGACATAAAGTTTTTTCAGCTTAATGGTATGCTTTTGTCGCTTTATTCAAGAGAAAAACTAGCAGAGGATGCTACTGTAAGTCATGAGGGTAGTGGGTTTAAAGGATTTACTTTGGCCTATAATACTAGAACTAAAGAAGAAGTTGATGAGTTAATTGAAACTTTAGAACTTAAGGGTGTCAAGATTGTTAAAAGACCTGAAGAAGCACTCTGGGGAGGCTATAGTAGTTATGTAGCTGATATGGATGATAATCTTTGGGAAATAGCTTTTAATCCATTTTTAGCTATAGATGAAAAAGGCAATACTATAGAAGAATCTGAATAAATGAAAATTCTAAGATTTACAGTTTTTACGTTTTTAATTTTTGCTTGTGATAGTGAAAATGCCAATGATTGTTTTCAAAAAACGGGAACTATTATTCAGCAAGAAATCACCGTGGACTCTTTTGATAAAATATTAGTAAATAGAGATATTGAACTCATTATAAAAGACGGTGTAGCCCAAAAAGTTGTTGTTGAAACAGGCAAGAATTTAATGAATGATGTTACAGTAGAAGTTATAGGCGGGAAACTAATACTAACGGATAATAATCTCTGTAATTATGTGCGTGATTACGGAATAACAAAGGTCTACATTACATCTCCAAACATTACTGAAATTAGAAGTTCAACCCAATATGATATTAGTTCTGATGGGGTTTTAACCTATCCAAGTTTAACGGTGTTATCAGAAGATTTTGGTGCTCCCGATACTTTTATTGTTGGAAATTTTAGAATGCAAGTTGATAATAATACGTTTAGGTTGGTCTTTAATAATTTGTCTAATTGCTTTATAAGTGGAAGTACAAATAATTTGCATGTGTCGTTCGCCGCTGGGAATAGTCGCTTCGAAGGCCGGAATTTAGTAGCTCAAAAAGTTCAACTTTGGAATAGAAGTTCAAACGATATGATTGTAAACCCTCAACAAGAGATTAAGGGAATCATTTCAAGCACTGGCAATGTTATTGCGGTAAATACGCCAGCAATTATTGATATTGAAGAATTGTATAAAGGGCGTCTAATTTTCGAATAAAGCAACGGACTGTTTGGCTATTTCCAACTCTTCATTTGTTGGAATCACCAATATTTTAACTGGAGAATTATCCGTGTTGATTTCTCTAATATTATTAGATCTAATACTGTTTTTAGCATCATCAAGGTTAATTCCTAAATACTCTAAATCAGTACAAACACGTTTACGCATTACATCTGAATTTTCGCCTATACCGGCAGTAAATACAATAGCATCCAAACCATTCATTATGGCAGCATAACTACCAATATATTTTTTAATACGGTAAGCATTCATTTCTAAAGCTAGTATACAATTTTTATTCCCTTTTTGAGCTTCTTGCTGAATTTCACGTAAATCACTAAAACCTGTTAATCCTAACATACCACTTTGCTTTTGAAGCATGTTATTAATGTCCTTTAGTTTAAAACCATGACGTTCGGCTAAGTGAAATATTATGGCAGGATCTACATCACCAGAACGTGTTCCCATTATTAATCCACTTACAGGTGAGAACCCTAAAGTATGATCAATACTTTTTCCATTTTTTATAGCAGTCATACTACAACCATTTCCTAAGTGAATGGTAATAATTTTAGAATCTGGTTTTTCTAAATACTCATTTGCCTTTTCAGAAACATATTTGTGGCTTGTTCCATGGAAACCATATAAACGAATATGATGTTTTTCTAAATACTCATTAGGAATGGCATATTTATACGCACGTTCAGGAATTGATTGATGGAAAGCGGTGTCAAAAACAGCTACTTGTTTTGCGTTTTTAAATATCTCTTCAGCTACCTCAATACCTTCTAAATTTGGAGGATTATGTAAAGGTGCTAAAGAGGATAAAGCTTTTATTTTGTCTTTTACTTCGGCAGTGATAACAGTTGTGTTACTAAAAAACTTTCCACCATGAACAACTCTATGTCCTACAATACTTATATCATCTGGTGATTTAATGACACCTGTATTTTCATCTAAAAGTTGTTCGGCCACTAGTTCTAAACCTTGTTTGTGGTTTGCTACTGGGGTAATATATTCTATGCTATCTACATTCGTTTTGAATTTAAAAATGGCGTCTTCAAATCCAATACGTTCAATTTGTCCAGAACAAATAATTGTTTCTTCCGGCATTGAAAAAAGTTGAAACTTTAATGATGAACTTCCGGAATTTAATACTAATACTTGCATAGTTTATAGGTCTTGGGCTTGAATGGCAGTAATAATTACAGTGCTATAAATATCATCAGAGGTACATCCTCTACTTAAATCGTTAACAGGTTTGTTTAATCCTTGTAACATAGGGCCAATAGCTAATGCTCCCGTTTCACGTTGTACAGCTTTATATGTGTTATTACCAGTATTTAAATCTGGGAAAATTAGTACACTTGCTTCACCTGCGACTTCAGAGTCTGGTAATTTACTTTTACCAATACGCTTATCTACGGCAGCATCATATTGAATTGGTCCTTCAATTTTCAAATTAGGAGCTATAGATTTAGCTATTTCCGTTGCTTTACGAACTTTGTCAACATCTTCACCTTTTCCTGATGCACCAGATGAATATGATAACATAGCTACTTTTGGCTCAACCCCAAAGTTCTTTGCAGTTTGGGCAGAAGAGATTGCTATTTCAGCTAATTGTTCTGCATTTGGATTAGGGTTAATTGCACAATCTCCAAAAATAGAAACGCGATCTTCTAAACACATAAAGAAAACTGAAGACACTATATTAACACCAGGTTTTGTTTTAATAAATTGTAAGGCTGGACGTAAGGTGTGTTGAGTTGTATGAGCAGCTCCAGACACCATTCCATCCGCATGTCCTTTGTGAATCATCATGGTTCCAAAATATGATACATCTGCAATCATATCCTCTGCCATTTGCCTATTTATACCCTTATGTTTTCTTAACTCATAAAGTGCATCAACATAATCATCAAAAAGAGGTGAATGTATCGGGAATACAGTATTAACATCATTCAAGTCTAATGGAATATCATATTGTTCAATGCGTGCTTGTATTTTTTCTCGTTCACCAATTAAAGTAATGTTAACTACTTGGGTATTTACTAACCTAGCTGTGGCTCTTAGTACACGTTCGTCATAGCCTTCTGGTAGTACAATATGTTTTTTGTCTTTAAGGGCACTTTGTAACAAGTTGTACTGGAACATTCTTGGAGTGAATATATCAGATTGGAAAGTGATTAATCGATCTGCTAATTTATCAGTGTCAACATGATTTTCAAAGGTAGAAATCGAGGTTCTTATTTTTTCTGAATTTTCAGCATAAATTCTAGATTTTACTTTTCCAATGTCATTAGCCACTGAAAATGTTCCACCATTTACACTAATAACAGGAACAACACTAGAAAGGCCTTCTATTAGTTTTAAAATTGAATTTTCAGGAAGTAAACCACCTGTTAAAACAATACCCGATATTTTCGGGTAATTTTTTGAAGCATGAGCTTGTAATGCTCCAAGAATAATATCTGCTCTGTCACCCGAAGTGATTACCAATGCTCCTTCTCTAAGTTTGGTTAGGTAATTTCTAAGCTGCATAGTTCCAACACCAAAATGCTCAACTTGATTGTTTAGCATACTTTTACCAAACAACACTTTTGCATCTAGTGCTTTAACAATTTCCTTTAAAGTAGGGCTTGCTAAATTTCTTATTTTAGGAATAACAGTGATATCGGTATCGCTGTTAATACGTTTGCTTAATTTAGGTTTTAAACAGTCAAGAAGTTCCTCGTCTACCTTGTTAATCATCATAGAAAGTACATCAACTTCTTCCTTAAAAGTATCATGCGCTAATTGGGCACTATCTATAATTTCCTTTTTCTTTTTACCATCACCATGTAACACTATGATTACTGGTAACCCTAGGTTTTTAGATATTAATAAATTTATGTCAAGTTCTAAACTAGAATTTTCATGAGAGAAATCTGTTCCCTCAACCAAAACCATATCAAAGCGTTCTTCTAGGCGTTTATACTTTTTGATTATTTCATCAATAACTTCTCCTGATTTTCCTTCATTGTATAAGTCTAAAACCTGACTTCTTGTGAAGGCGAAGGTTTTCTTGTAATTGATGTCAATGTCGAAATGTGAAATCACGGTATTAATGTGATTGTCCATCTCGCCTTCTTCAAGATCTTCAATAATTGGTCTGAAATAACCCACTTTGGCTGTCTTCCCTAATAGCATGCGCATTAGACCAAGAACAACCACTGATTTGCCGCTATTGGGTTCAATAGTAGCGACATAAATTCCTTTGCTCATTATACCTGTTTATTCTTCCACAAAGATACTGTATTGTGTTATTTAAAACTTAGCTCTATGTGAGGTTTAATTCAAAATTAATACTGCAACAAAATTACTACCCCATTATTGTAGTAAAGATGATATTTGTCATGGTTTTTGCTAAAGTAATAAATTGGTTAACCAATTTAGACAAAAAAGATGTAAATAATTAAGGATTGTAGTTGTAAAATTAAAATAGATTGAAATTTAAAAGACTAGTCTGTAGTTAATTCTCTAAATAAACTCTCTAAACTAGCATTTTTTTGATTTAGTTGAAGAATCTTTAATTGGTTATCATGAGCAAAGTCAAAAACATAAGAGCGCATATCTTCAGATGTGGCAAAGGTAATTTCATATACAAAGTCATGTGTGTTTTTAACTTTTTTAACCTTCGGAAGTTTCTTTAAAAAAGCATCTTCAACCCGATAATCAAATTCAACGATAACTATTTGTTCTTTTTCATCACGTAATTCGTTTAACTTTTTATCGGCAACAATTTCTCCTTTTCTTATAATAATAACACGGTCACACATAGCTTCAACTTCCTGCATAATATGTGTAGACAAGAATACTGTTTTTGTCTTCCCAATAGATTTTATTAAGTTTCTTATATCTACTAATTGATTAGGATCTAATCCCGTTGTAGGTTCATCTAAAATTAAAACATCCGGATCATGCAATAATGCAGTTGCTAATCCTACACGTTGTCTATAGCCTTTTGATAGCTGCCCTATTTTCTTATTTACTTCTACAGTTAAACCAGTAAGGTCAATAACCTCTTCAATACGTTCTTTTGTTACCTTATATATATTAGCATTAAAAGCAAGATATTCCTTAATATACATGTCTAGGTATAAAGGATTGTGCTCAGGTAAGTAGCCAACACTTTTTTGTACCTCCTTTAATTGTTCATTTATACTAAAGCCATTTACTTTAGCAATACCATCATTTGGCTGAATATAGGTAGTTAATATTTTCATCATGGTTGATTTACCTGCACCGTTAGGTCCTAAAAACCCAACAATCTCTGGTTTATCAACACTAAATGAGATTCTATTTAACGCTTTTTGGTTACCGTAAAGCTTCGAAATATTTTCAACCTCTATAGACATATTTAAAATATTTGTTCAAAAATAAATGATTATCCAATGTAAAGTAAGTTTTGCTATAAAATCTTTAAAACTTCAAAAAAAACTATAAAAATTTAATTCTACAATTTTGATTTCTTAAAATATTAACTACTTTAGCCGCTGTAATTATGAGAACAACAACGGTTTATACATATTTTAGCTTTTATTATTTCTTTTTTAGTTAAAGGAACGAGGCGTTATATGTATAAATTAAAACAATAAATTTAAATATAAGTCTCGGTGAAAATCGAGACTTTTTTTTATGATTAAAACGGTAGCCATACAAGGAGTAAAAGGATCTTTTCATCACATTGTGTCACAGCAATTTTTTGATAAGGATGTAAGTAATATTGAATGTTTAACATTTGATGAGGTAGTAGATTCTTTAATATCTGAAGATTGCGACGCAGCTATTATGGCCTTAGAGAATTCAATAGCAGGTTCTATTATTCCTAATTATGCTTTAATAGATAAATTCAACTTGCATTTGGTAGGCGAACATTACGTTGATGTTCAGCATAATTTAATGGCTTTACCAGGGCAGAATATTGAAGATATTCAAGAAGTATACTCGCACCCTATGGCATTGTTACAATGTAAAGATTTCTTTAAGCAATACCCGCATATTAAGTTGGTTGAAGATAAAGATACTGCTGAGGTGGCGCAACGAATTCATGAAAATCAATTAAAAGGGATAGGTGCAATTGCCAGTGTTTTGGCTGCGGAAATTTTTGAGTTAGATATTTTAGGAAGAAGTATTCAAACCATTAAACACAACGAAACACGTTTTGCTATTGTAAAACGAACTAATTCTGAAGTTCCAGAAAATGAAATAAACAAGGCTTCATTAAAGTTTGAAGCAGATCATAAAAGAGGAAGTTTAGCCACTATTCTTAATGTTATGAGTGATTGCAAATTGAATTTAACCAAAATTCAATCCTTGCCAATTATTGAAACGCCTTGGAAATATGCCTTTTTTGTAGATGTTACTTTTGGAGATTATAATGATTTTAAAAAGGCAAAATCGGTTATTGATATAATGGGTGAAGGCTTTAAAATATTAGGTGAATATAAAAATGCAAAGTTATGATTGAAGTAGCTAACAGATTGCATACCGTAGAAGAATACTACTTCTCAAGAAAATTAAGAGAGGTAAACCAGATGATTGCTAGTGGAAAACCAGTAATTAATTTAGGTATTGGAAGCCCTGATATGCAGCCGCCACAAAAGGTTGTTGAAGCTATTTCAGGTAGTTTACAAGATGCCAATGCGCATAAGTACCAAAGCTATCAAGGAATGCCAGAGTTGCGTGAAGCTATGGCGTCATTTTATAGAGAGCATTTTTCTGTAAGCTTGAATCCTACATCAGAAATTCTTCCTTTAATGGGAAGTAAGGAGGGTATTATGCATATTTCTATGGCTTACTTAAATGAAGGTGATGAGGTGCTAATTCCAAATCCAGGATACCCAACGTATCAATCGGTTACTAGATTAGTTGGAGCAGAACCTGTTTTTTATGAATTGGATGCTGCGAATAATTGGTTGCCAAATATAGATGAGCTTGAAAAATTAGATTTAAGCAAAGTGAAATTAATGTGGGTAAACTATCCACATATGCCAACAGGGGCGCAACCTTCAGAAATAGCATTTAGAGGCTTAGTTGATTTCGGAAAGCGACATAATATTTTAATAGTAAACGACAACCCTTACAGCTTTGTACTTAACGATAACCCAATGAGTATTCTTAATGTTGAAGGTGCAGAGGATGTTTGCTTAGAGCTTAATTCGTTAAGTAAAACCTTTAACATGGCAGGTTGGCGCGTAGGAATGGTTTTAGGAAACAGTACACTAATTAGTAATATTTTAAAGGTGAAGAGTAATATGGATTCCGGTATGTTTTACGGTATTCAGAAAGGGGCTATTGAAGCCTTAAAATGCTCTAAAATGTGGTATGTTACTTTGAATAGTGTTTACAAAAGACGTCGTGATTTAATTTGGAAATTGGCCGATGCTCTTAACTGTACTTATGATAGTGAGGCTACGGGCATGTTTGTTTGGGCTAAATTGCCATCACATTTAAAGTCGGAAGAATTTATAGATACTATTTTGAAGAATAACAATATTTTCATTACACCAGGAACAATTTTTGGTAGTCAGGGTGAAGGTTATATTAGGTTTTCGCTTTGCGCTACGGCTGAAGATATTGAAGAATGTATAGCAAGAGTTAAATAAAGATGAAAAATTTATACTTTATAGGAGTTGGGTTAATTGGTGGAAGTCTTGCTAAGGATATTAAGGAGCATAATCCTGATGTGGTTATTCACGGAATTAGTAGAAAAGACGCTACGCTTGAACAAGCCCTATCTCTTGGCTTGATTGATAAAAAAGCAACTTTAGATGATATTCAGCATGCAGATTTAGTAGTGGTTTCAATTCCTGTTGATGCTACAGTAAAACTATTACCAACAATTTTAGATAAAGTTTCAGATAACGGATTAGTAATTGATGCAGGTTCAACCAAGCAGGATATTTGTAAAGCAGTGGAAAACCATCCTAAAAGAAGGAATTTCTTAGCAGCTCATCCAATTGCTGGAACAGAACATTCTGGCCCTAGTGCAGCCATTAATGGTTTGTTTAAAGGGAAAACGAATATTATTTGTGAAGTTGAGAAAACAGCTTTTAAGCTTCAAGAAAATGCTTTAGATATTTTTAAAACATTGGGCATGCGTATTCGATATATGAATCCGGAGGCACATGATAAGCATATTGCTTACGTATCGCATTTATCACACATTAGTTCATTTATGTTAGGGAAAACGGTGATTGAAAAGGAAAAAAATGAACGAGATATTTTTGATATGGCAGGAAGTGGATTTGCTTCTACAGTAAGGCTTGCCAAAAGTTCACCAGAAATGTGGACACCTATTTTTAAACAAAACAAAACCAATGTTATTGAAACTTTGGAAGAGTATATAAATAATCTCTCTCAGTTTAAAGAGCTTATGAAACAAGATGATTTTGAGGCTATTTTTGATGAGATGAAAAACACCAATCACATAAAAGACATATTAAAAGGAATTAGTTAAGAGTAAAATTATGGAAAACAAAAAAGAAATGAGAACATGGTTAGATGATTTACAATTAGATCATCCATTAGTTATAGCAGGTCCATGTAGTGCAGAAACAGAAGAGCAAGTATTAAAAATAGCACATGAGTTAAAAGATACAGATGTAACTTATTTTAGAGCTGGTATCTGGAAACCTAGAACGCGTCCTGGTATGTTTGAAGGTGTTGGTGCATTAGGCTTAAAATGGTTGCAGAAAGTAAAAGAAGAAACAGGTATGAAAATCTGTACTGAGGTTGCTAATGCTGCACATGTAAAGTTAGCATTAGAACATGATGTAGATTTATTATGGATTGGAGCCCGCTCAACAGTATCTCCTTTTATAATGCAAGAAATTGCCGATGCTTTAAATGGTACAGATAAACCTGTGTTAATTAAAAATCCTGTAAACCCAGATTTAGCTCTTTGGTTAGGAGGAATAGAAAGAATATACAGTTCTGGTGTTAAAAATATAGGTGCTATTCACAGAGGGTTTTCAACTTATGAAAAAACTAAGTTTAGAAACAACCCTAATTGGCAAATGGCTATTGAGTTTCAAAATAAATTCCCAGACATTCCATTAATAAATGATCCATCTCATATTACAGGTAAGAGAGATATGGTATTTGATGTGTCTCAAATTGCATTAGATCTTAATTTTGATGGTTTGATGATAGAAACACATCATGATCCTGAAAATGCTTGGAGTGATGCTGCACAACAGGTAACCCCAAACAGTTTGGTGCAAATTATGCGTGATTTGAAAGTGAAAAAAGAAGCTGATGCTGAAGCGGAATACAATCAGGCTTTAAATAATTTAAGAGCTAAGATTGATATTGTTGATCATGAAATCATTGAATTGTTAGGAAAGCGTATGATAGTATCTGATGGTATTGGAAAGCTAAAAAAGGATAAAAACGTTGCAGTATTACAAAGCAAACGTTGGAACGAAATTTTAGGAAGAATAATTCTTGAAGGACAAGAACATGGTTTAAGTGAAGAATTTATCTTAAAAATGTTTAAAGCTGTTCACCAAGAATCAATTAATCACCAAGAAAAGATAATTAACGGATAGTTTTTAATTTTTAAAATAAAAAGAAAGCCTCACATTTGTGAGGCTTTCTTTTTAGATTACTGTTTGTTTCGTTTAAAGATGTATCGGGTAATAAAAATACCATTAGGATCTTTGTCTCCCGCACTTTCAACAGCACTAGTAACAAAAGCCAAATCCCAGCCTTCTGCTATCATAGCAGTGATTTTAGAAGAAATTAGCGCATCGTTTGATGCTATATTTTGAAAACGAATTCCTCCAATATTGTAAAAGTTCAAAAGTTTTGTTTCCTCAAAATCTTTAACACGAATCTCCTTTCTTTTCGATTTGTTTCGTGTATTATCTTCTTCAGTTTGTTCTGAAGTATATGCTTCAAAATCTCTATCAGCTGTAGCTGAAATAAGTCTGGAACGACCCAATCCATTCGGAACAATTGACTCTATACTTGTAATTACCTTAAACTCTACCTGAGCATTCATTTCCAAAAAACTAACTAATGAAATAGCCAGCACCATTAATAATTTTTTCATGTTGTTGTTTTTGTTTAAAATTGATAGACTAATATATATGTATTCTTACAATTAAAATAATTATTTTAGGTTACTTTTGAACTTCATTATGACAGGACTAGTTTATAAATCTACAGGAAGTTGGTACACGGTTAAGACCGAGTTGGGTAAAGTGTATGAGTGTAGAATAAAAGGCAAGTTTAGAATAAAAGGTATTAAAAGTACCAATCCTATTGCAGTTGGTGATGTTGTGGATTTTGAGCTGGAGACACATAATAATGAGGAAACTGGGGTCATTTACAAAATACATGATAGAACAAATTTCATAGTTCGTAAATCTGTAAACCTGTCTAAGCAAACTCATATTATAGCAGCTAATTTAGATCAGGTTTTCTTAATGATTACCATTAACAACCCGCCAACATTAACCAGTTTTATAGATAGGTTTTTAGTGACAGCAGAGGCTTATTCCATAAAAACTATTTTGCTATTTAATAAGATTGATGCTTATGATGAAGAAACAATTTTAGAAGTAAAGTATCTTGCACATGTTTATAGAAAAATAGGATATGAGTGTATTGGGGTTTCAGCTAAAACCGGAAAAAATGTTGATAAGGTAAAAGCCTTAATGAAGGGTAAAGTGAGTATGTTTTCTGGTCATTCAGGTGTTGGTAAATCTACTTTAGTAAATGCTATTCAACCAGATTTAAACCTTAAAACCAAGGAGATTTCAACTTTGCATATGCAGGGGCAGCATACCACTACCTTTGCTGAAATGTTCGATTTAAGTTTTGATGCTAAAATTGTTGATACGCCTGGTATAAAAGGCTTTGGGGTAGTTGATATGGATAAAGAAGAGGTTGGTGATTACTTTCCCGAAATCTTCGCCTTAAAGCAAGACTGTAAATTCAATAATTGTTTACATTTAAAGGAACCTAAATGCGCGGTAAAAGCAGCTTTGGATGATGATGAGATTTCGTATTCTAGATATAGAAGCTATTTGCAAATTATTGAAGGAGAAGATGAGCACTATAGAACTGATAATTGGGATAATAACTAGATGAAAGTAGTTGTTCAAAGAGTCTCTAAAGCAAGTGTTACTATTGATGACAGGAAAGTAGCTGATATTGGTAGCGGACTTTTAGTCCTTTTAGGAATAATAAACGAGGATACTCAAGAGGATATTAAATGGCTTTCAAATAAGGTGGCGAACCTACGCGTTTTTGGAGATGAAAACGGCGTGATGAATAAGTCTTTAATAGACATGAATGGAGATGCAATTGTTGTGAGTCAATTCACCTTGCATGCTTTAACCAAAAAAGGCAACAGACCTAGTTATATTAAAGCTGCTAAGCCTGATGTGGCCATTCCACTGTATAAAGCTTTTGTGAAACAGTTAGAAATTGATTTGGGTAAAAATGTTCAAACAGGCGAGTTTGGTGCAGATATGAAAATAGAACTATTAAATGATGGTCCAGTAACCATTATTATAGATTCTAAAAATAAGGAATAAATGGCGTCATTATTTGCCCATGGCATTGTAGGTTATACGTTTACAAAAGTTATAGATAATAAAAGTTTAAAATGGCTGGTTATTGCGGCTATATTTTCTGCTATTTTTCCAGATTTTGATGTAATTGCCTTTAAGCTTGGTATTCCTTATATGCATCCGTTAGGTCATAGAGGCTTTACACATTCTATAGTTTTTGCATTTTTATGGGCGTTTTTGTTGGCGTTTACATTAGGCAGAAAAAACAAACTTATTTGGTTTGTGGTTATTCTTTTATCCACGGTATCACATAGTGTTTTAGATGCCATGACATCAGGTGGACGAGGTGTAGGGTTCTTTATTCCTTTTAATAATGAACGTTTCTTTTTTCCTTTTAGAGGGATTCAAGTATCTCCACTAGGTATTCAAAAGTTTTTTTCAGCATGGGGTCTTAGGGTGATTTATAGCGAAATCAAATTTGTTTTTGTTCCATGTTTTCTTATTTTAGTTGTAAGATTTTTACTTATTAAGATGAAAAGTAAGTTTTTAAGTCAAACATGATTTTTCTCATATCTTAAAGTAAATAAGAATAATACATTTAACCCTAATAAATTCTATTCCTACGTTATGAACGTTAAACACATAGCGAGTATACTTCTGCTTTTCTCATCTTTCACCATTTTTTCTCAAGAAAAATTATATACAAGTGCTACAATTCCTGATAATCTTATACAAAATGCAAATGCTGTTGTAAGAGAAAATAGTGTAAATATTATTTTGAAATCTTCCAGCGAAATGCATGTTACAACAAAACGAATTATTACCGTACTAAATAAAAAAGGGAATGACAATGTTGGAGCCTATGTTCATTATGATAATAATGATCGGATAAAGGATCTTCAAGTCTTGGTATATAATGCATTTGGAAGTCAAATAAAGAAGGTGAAAAAGAATGATTTTAAGGATGTAAGTGCTGTTGATGGGGGTACTTTGTACTCTGATTCTAGAGTGAAATATTTAGAATATACACCAATAGATTATCCGTACACTATTGAGTTTATTTGTGAAAAAGTAAATAGTAATACGGCATTTATTCAGTCTTTTTATCCGGTAAACAATTATTTTTTGAGCGTAGAAAACAGTGCTTACAGTATCAGCTATCCATCTGGGATAAATATTAGGACAAAGGAAAAGAATTTTGAAAAAGTTGATTTAGAAAAAGAAGAATTGGATAATGAAATCAGCTATAAGGTTGAGAATTTAGAAGCTATAAAGCCAGAAGATTATAGTCCGTCATTTTCGGTTATGGCGCCAAGAGTTTTGGTGACATCTAATCAATTTACTTTAGAAGGTGTTAAAACTCAAGTGGAGGATTGGAACGATTTCGGAAAATGGATGTACCATGATTTAATAAAAGATACTCAAGATTTACCTGCTGGAACACGTTCTATCATAGAAAATTTGGTTGAGGGAGAAACTGATGATATCGAAAAAGCTAAAAAAGTATATCAATATGTTCAAGATAAAGTAAGGTATATAAGTGTTCAAGTTGGTATTGGAGGTTGGAAACCTTTTAATGTTTCAAAGGTTGACAGACTCGGGTATGGAGATTGTAAAGCGTTAACTAATTACACTATGGCGCTTTTAAAGGCTGCAGGAGTTGAATCTCATTATACGGTTGTTTATGCTAAAAGTTCTCAGAGAAGTTTAGAGAAGGATTTTGCTGCAATGCAAGGAAACCATGTTATTCTTAATATTCCGCAGGAAAATGCAGAAGATATTTGGTTGGAATGTACTAGTCAAAAATTTCCGTTCGGCTTTATTGGCGATTTTACAGACGATAGAGATGTATTAGTTATTACTCCTGAAGGGGGCAAAATTGTCCATACAAAAAAGTATGATGTTGAGGAAAATTTACAAACTATACACGGAATTTGTAATATTTCTAATGAAGGTGCTATTGAAGCAAAAGTTAAAGTGGTTTCCAAAGGAATTCAGTATGATAGTAAGTATGGTTTGGCCTTTGTAACAGATAGAGATTTGGATTCGGAATATAAAGAGAGATGGCGATACATTAATGGACTTAATATTGAAGAAATGGCCATCAAAAATGACAGAGATAACATAGAATTTATTGAAGATATTGGCTTTAATGCATCCAATTACTCTAAAGTTATTGGAGAAAGAATGTTGGTGCCTCTCAATGCTTTAAATAGAAGCAGACATGTTCCTGATAGATATAGAAACAGGAAACTGCCTTTGCAAGTTAAAAGAGGTTTTAAAGATGTAGATGTAGTTGAAATTAAATTACCATCAGATTATAAAATTGAATCACAGCCTCAAAATATTTCTATGGAAAATAAATTTGGAAGCTACAAAATGGAACTTGAGGTTAAAGACGAAAACACCTTGATTTACAATAGAGAGTTTATTATAAAGGATGGTGATTTTCCCAAAGAAGATTATAGTGGTTTTAGAGATTTTTATAAAGAAGTTTCAAAAAAAGACAACGCAAAAATAGCATTAATCAAAAAATAAATTAAATGAGAGTACTAGTATTAATCCTCACTTTGAGTTTTACAGTAACAACTTTTTCGCAGAATATTAAATTCGGAAAAGTGTCAAAAGAAGAATTAGAAGAAACAGTTAATCCTTTAGATTCAACGGCAAATGCTACCTATCTATACAAATACAGGAAGAGTTATTTTGAGTATGAACAAGAGGAAGGTTTCGTTTTAAAAACTGATATTCATGAACGTATAAAAATTTACAATCAAGAAGGTTTTGATTATGCCACCAAAAAAATAAGCTTATATAAAAGCAATGGGGGTAATGAGGAAGATATTTCTAATATAAAGGCTAATACTTATAATTTGGTAGGAGGAAAAGTAATTGATGTCAAGCTTAACAAAAGTGGTATTTTCGAATCAAAAGATAATAAGTACTCCAATGAAGTTAAATTCACCATGCCTAATATAAAACCAGGCTGTGTAATTGAATATAAATATCAAATAACCTCTCCTTTTTGGTCTAATGTTGATGAATTTGTTTTTCAACATAACATCCCTATTAAAAAGTTAGAAGCAAGTTTCAGTACACCAGAGTATTTTAATTTTAAGGTTAACACTAAAGGTTTTTTGTCTGTTGTCCCTGAGGTTGAAAGCAAACGTGGTTCTATAGTTTTTAATAATAAAACTAGGTCAGGTCAGTATACCGTACGTACTACATATAGTAGTTCTGAAGTAGAGTTTACTAAACAGATTTCAAGGTATAATTTAGAAAATGTACCAGCTTTAAAAAATGAACCTTATGTGAACAGTATAAATAACTATCGGTCTTCTATAAAATATGAGTTGTCCTTTACTAAATTTCCACAATCAACTGTAAAGTATTATTCTACCACATGGGAAGATGTAGTTAATAATGCTTATAAAAGTTCAAGTTTTGGAGAAGAACTAAAGAAGACTACATACTTTCAAAAAGATATTGATGCCCTAATAGGTTCGGTTTCAGATCCAGTAAAAAGAATGGGTCTGATTTTCGATTTTATAAAATCTCAAGTAAAATGGAATGGTTATTATGGTTACTATTCCGGTGATGGAGTTAGAAAAGCCTATAAAGATCATGTTGGAAGTTCTGGTGATATTAATTTAATGCTTACCGCAATGTTGCGTCATGCTGGTTTAAATGCAAACCCTGTTTTAGTTAGCACAAGAACTCATGGAATACCTCTATTCCCTACTAGAGAAGGCTATAACTATGTAGTTACATGGGTTAAGTTACCAGATGGTTCGGTGGCGTTATTAGACGCTACAGATAAATATTCAGTACCAAACGTATTGCCTTATAGGGCTTTGAATTGGCAAGGGAGAATTGTGGCTAAAAATGGAGGGTCTGGGTTAATTGATTTGTATCCTAAAACTAAATCAAAGAATTCAATGACAATGATGGTGAAAATTGATGAAGAGGGTACATTAGAAGGAAGTTATAGAAGTATAAAAACTAACCACAGGGCATTATCATTCAGGAATAGTTATAACGAAGCTAATAAAGATGACTATTTAGAGAAGTTAGAAAATAAATACAATGGTATTGAAATTTCTGATTATGAAGTGAAAAATGATTTAGATTTATCTAAACCAATCCAAGAATCTTACAAGTTTGTTAAGGAAAGTCAAGTAGATATTATTGGTGATAAAATGTACTTTTCACCATTATTCTATTTAAAAACTAGTGAAAACCCTTTTAAGTTGGAGAAGAGAGAGTTTCCAGTAGATTTTGGATACCCGTCTATAACTTCTTATAGAATGATTATAAATATCCCAGAAGGTTATAAGATTGAAAGTGTGCCAGAATCAGCGGCAATTGGATTGCCTGATAACTTAGGATCGTTTCAATATAAAGTTGTTGGTAATGGTAGTACAATTCAAGTATCGGTTGCTTCTCAGGTTAATCAACCTATTGTGTCTCCAATATATTATGAGGCGTTAAAAAAATATTTTAATACATTTATCGAAAAAGAAGCAGAACAGGTAGTTTTAACAAAAGTATAAATGGATATAAAAAACGCTCAAAAAATTGTAGACAATTGGATTAATGAACACGGAGTACGTTATTTTAATGAGCTTACCAATATGGCTCAACTCACTGAAGAAGTGGGAGAGGTAGCACGTATCATAGCTCGTCGTTATGGAGAGCAAAGCGAAAAAGAAAGCGACAAGGATAAAGATTTAGGCGAAGAATTGGCCGATGTTTTATTTGTGGTATTGTGTCTTGCAAACCAAACGGGAGTAGATTTACAACAAGCTTTTGATAAAAGAATGGATAAGAAAGCAAAACGTGATCATGATAGACATCATAATAATGAAAAGCTAAAATGATAACTATCTCAAATTAAAACTTTAAGAGGCCTTTTAAAAAAATAAACAAGATTCATAGTATTAATCTTCATTATCCTGTAAATTTGCTGCTTGTTAAAAACACTATTTAAAAAGCATGCAAATTACGCTTCAAAAGTCTGATGTAGTTAAACAGTCTTCAGTTCAAATTACAGGTTCAAAAAGTGAGTCTAATAGGTTATTGCTATTAAAAGCATTGTACCCCGTTTTCAATCTAGAAAATGTATCCAATTCAGATGATAGTAACCTAATGACTAATGCATTGGCTACAAATTCTGAGGTAATAGATATTCATCATGCCGGTACAGCAATGCGATTTCTTACAGCTTTTTTTGCTATTCAGGAAGGTAGAGACGTTACGTTAACAGGCTCCAAACGAATGAAAGAGCGCCCTATTAAAATTTTAGTTGAGGCTTTACAAGACTTGGGTGCTGATATTAGGTATGCTGAGAATGAAGGTTATCCGCCAATTAAAATTAAGGGAAAAAAGCTTATTAAAAATAAAGTGTCTTTGGCTGCTAATGTTAGTAGCCAGTATATTTCAGCGTTATTATTAATTGCTTCAAAACTTGAAAATGGTATAGAGATAACTTTAGAAGGAGAGATTACCTCCGTTCCATATATAAAGATGACTTTAAGCTTGTTGGATGAAATAGGCGTAGAAACTTCATTTGAAAGAAATGTAATTAGGGTTCAACCATCAGCCAATTATCATCAACCTGCAACTTTAACTGTAGAATCAGATTGGTCATCGGCATCTTATTATTTTAGTATCGCAGCCTTAAGTGAAGTAGGGACAGAAATTACCCTGTCTTCATACAAAGAAAACTCATTACAGGGAGATTCTGTTTTAGTTGAAATATATAAGCAATTTGGTGTAAGTAGTTCTTTTAATGGTAATTCAATTACTTTAAAAAAGGAAGCTACAGTCTTAGAACATTTAAATTTAGATTTAAAGAATGCGCCAGACATAGCTCAAACTATAGCAGTGACATGTTTTGCTTTAGGAATGTCTTGTGATTTAGTAGGGCTTCACACCTTAAAAATTAAAGAGACAGATAGATTAGTAGCTTTAAAAACAGAAATAGAAAAGTTAGGAGGCGAGGTTGAAATTACCGATAAATCATTACACTTAAAAGCTGCAAACAATATCAAAGAATTGGTATCTATTGGTACATATAATGATCACAGAATGGCAATGGCATTTGCGCCTTTAGCATTAAGAGTACCAATAATTATAGAAGATGCTATTGTGGTTTCCAAATCATATCCAACCTTTTGGGATGACTTAAAATCTATCGGGTTTAAAATTACCAAATAATAATCAGGTATTTACTTGACAACCCCTATCCTCAGATTGTATATTTGCAACTTTTAGAATTTTATGAGAATTCATAAAACTTCAAAAATGTATCACTTTATAAAGATTTTTACATGAAATTATCACATTTTGGCTTTGATTTACCACAAGAACTTTTAGCAGAATACCCTTCAGAACATAGAGATGAAGCACGCCTAATGGTTCTAAATAGAAAAGAGCAAACCATTGAACATAAATTGTTTAAAGACATTATTGAATATTTTAATGAAGATGATGTTTTAATTTTAAATAACACAAAAGTTTTTCCTGCTAGACTATATGGTAATAAGGAAAAAACTGGAGCTAGAATAGAAGTATTTTTATTAAGAGAACTTAATGAAGATCAAAGATTATGGGATGTTTTGGTAGATCCAGCACGTAAAATAAGAATTGGAAACAAACTTTATTTTGGTGATGATGACACTTTAGTGGCAGAGGTAATTGATAATACAACATCTCGTGGTAGAACTCTTCGTTTTTTATATGATGGTTCTTATTCAGAATTCAGAAGAAAATTAAACGAACTTGGAGAAACACCGCTTCCAAAGTATATAAAAAGAGACGTTGAGCCAGAAGATGAAGACCGTTACCAAACTATTTACGCTAAAAACGAAGGAGCGGTAGCTGCACCAACTGCAGGGCTTCACTTTTCAAAGCACCTTTTAAAGCGTTTAGAGATTAAGGGTGTTAATTTTGCAGAGGTTACTCTACACGTTGGTTTAGGCACCTTCAATCCTGTTGAAGTAGAAGACCTTTCAAAGCATAAAATGGATAGTGAGGAAATCACTATTGATAAATTTGCTGTGAATACTGTTAACCAAGCTATTAATGATAAAAGGCGTATTTGTGCTGTGGGTACAACTGCTATGAGAGCTATTGAAAGTGCGGTATCATCAGGAGGTATGCTTAATGAAATGGATGGTTGGTCAAATAAATTTATTTTTCCGCCGTATGATTTCAGTATAGCAAACTGTATGATTACCAATTTTCATACACCAAAATCTACGTTGTTAATGATGGTTTCTGCCTTTGCAGGTCATGATTTTATCATGAAAGCTTATGAAGAAGCAGTTAAAGAAAAGTACAAATTCTATAGCTACGGAGACGCCATGTTAATTATTTAATCATGTATTAAATATCAAAATATAAGCCTCGTTTATCGGGGCTTTTTTTTTATTGTATTTAAGAACGAAGTATTGAATCTATTTTACAATACCATTTCGGTATAGGGAATTATAGTTTTATATCCTTTGTTGATAAAATAATTGATTGAATGCGCTTTTGAGGTTGCCAAAACAAAATCACCACCCCATGCTCCAAGACTTTTAATACTGCCATTAAAATCGTTAAATAGAAGTCCTTTAACCGGTGTTTGATTAGTGATTTTAGCTATCAAAAATTCATGTTGGTTTATCAGGCTTTCAAACTCATCCAAAGAATCACAATGAATCATTTTTGAAGTAAGAGTGTTAATTTCAGAAATAACTGTTTTTACATTTTCTTTGTCTTGGGCTCTATAATGAGCTATTCCTTCTCTGCTGTTTTGCTTTTTATTCAAATGAACAAAATAGAGATGTTCCTTAAATTCAGGATTAAACTCCTGGAGATTAATGAAAACCTTATTATTTAATATTTGATAGCTAATAGGGTTGTTGTTTTGAGCGCAAGCTATATCATAACCGCTTCCTCCAAAAGTGAGTTCTAAAAGCTTAAAAGCATTAATCTTTGCCCATTGGGCAATATTGTTAATTAAAGTAGATGATGTACCTAGTCCCCAGTTTCTAGGAAAATCTAGAACGGTGGTTATGTTATATCCGCTATTGGAATTTAAAAAATTGGGGTTAAGTTGTTTTGCAGCTTTAAGTATCTGTAGTAATCTTATAGTTGTATTATCATCCTGCATGGATTTGAGTTTCTCGCTATCAGAAAATTTAAATGTACCATTAAACCATTCAATTCCTTTTTCATCTAAACTTTTCCATGAAATTATAGGTTCGTCAATAGGTTCTACTGTAAGAGATTGACCGTACTTGGTAGGAATGGCCAGAGAATTGGCCCCGTCAAGAACAACATATTCTCCAGAAAGTAAAAGTTTCCCGTTGCTATAAAATTTTTGCATGCTTAATTTTTCGCCCTTAATTTTTGTATAGCTTCAACAACTGCACTATGAGTTACGGTGTTGTTTTTAAAGTACTCAACTAAAGTTTGTTTTTCAACGTTAGTGGCTTCAAATTGATTTAAGATATTCATCAAATGCATTTTCATGTGCCCCTGTTGAATTCCCGTGGTTGTTAAAGAGCGTATTGCACCAAAATTTTGTGCTAAACCTGCAACTGCAATAATTTGCATTAATTCTCTTGCCGATGGTTTGTGCAATAACTCCAGAGCTAATTTTACCAAAGGATGTAAACTAGTTAATCCACCAACAGTGCCTAAAGCCAATGGGATTTCAATCCAAAATTTAAACGTGTCGTCTTCTATTTTCGCGTGAGTTAAACTACTATACTTTCCCTTTCTCGCCGCATAAGCATGAACACCAGCTTCAACAGCTCTAAAGTCGTTTCCGGTGGCTAAAACCACCGCATCTATACCGTTCATTATGCCTTTGTTGTGGGTTACGGCTCGGTAAGGTTCTATTTCTGCTATATTAACAGCTCGTACAAATTTTTCGGCTAATACTCTACCTGAAACTGAAGAGTTTTCAGATAATTCGTCTACATGACAACTAACTTCTGCTCTAACTAAACAATCTGGAACATAATTAGATAAGATGCTCATAATTATATCAATTTGTTTTTCTTCTTCAGAAAACAAATCAAAATTAAGAGCTTCATTTTTAAAAGTTTTCGCAAATTGTTCTAAACATGAATTTATGAAATTGGCCCCCATAGCATCAAGTGTTTCAAATGATGCGTGAAGCTGGTAGTAGCCATTAATGTCTTCAGTTTTATCTATTAGTTCAATATTTAAAATGCCACCTCCACGTTTTTCCATATTGGCAGTAATGGATTTGGTTTCTTGAATAAGTTTGGGCTTTACAATGTCAAAAAATTGACCGAGCTTTTCAAAATCACCTTTAAAAACAAAATGTACTTGCCCAATTTTGGTAGTAGAAATCACATTGGTTATAAAACCACCTCTATCTAGCCAAAACTTCCCAGCTTTACTGGCTGCAGCTACTACAGAACTTTCTTCTATAGCCATTGGTATAGTGTACAACTTATCATTTATTAAAAAATTAGGTGCTACACCTAGAGGTAAATAATAATTGGTAATTGTGTTTTCAATAAATTCATCATGTAGCTGTTGTAGTTTTTCATCGGAATTCCAATATTGTTTTAAAATACCTTTAGCGCTTTCCGCGTTTGCGAAATAGGTGTCTACAATCCAATCAATTTTTTTTGACTTTGAAAGCTTTGAAAAACCAGCAATAGATTTACTCATAAAAAGGGTGTTTATCGAGCAAAGATACTACTCTTGGTATGAATATTGAATATCTTAATTGTTACGGCTTAATTAAGTGTTAATAATTGCTGTTTTTTGAAGAAAATTTAGTAAAATTGACATCATTTTAAGTAAAAAACATTTTTTTTAACTAAACATAGGTTATTTTCAATTTTAAATTGTAAGAATAGTTATTGGATTGTTTTACTTTAATTGATCAAATAATATAATATATTATATGAAATACCTTAAGTTTTCTTTTTGCGTTTTTTTGCTTTTCACTTCATTTATTAACGCGCAAAAAAAAGAAATTACTTTAGAAAATATTTGGAATGGCTCATTTAGAACAGAGCGTATGGATGTGCTGCATTCTTTGGCTAATGGACAGCAATATTCGGTTTTAAATTTTGATAGAAATACGGGGTCAACATTTATTGATGTTTATAATTATAAAACTTTAGAAAAGGCACAAAGGTTGGTGTCTTCAGAAACAATTCCAGAGTTAAGGTATTTTAGTGATTACTCGTTTAGTACTGATGAACAAAAGGTGCTATTGGCAACAGAAGTAGAACAGCTTTATAGACATTCAACTAAGGGTGTTTATTTTGTTTACGATTTTAATACAAAAAAGGTTGTAAAAGTTCATAATGAAAAGATTCAGCAGCCGATGTTTTCACCTGATGGTAACAAAGTTGCTTTTGCTTTAGATAATAACTTATTTATAAAGGATTTAGTTGCTGATAGGGTTACTCAGATAACCTCAGACGGAGAATACAATAGAATTATTAATGGAATTACCGACTGGGTTTACGAAGAAGAATTTGCCTTTGTAAGGGCATTTGATTGGAATGTGTCAAATACCAAAATTGCATATATTAAGTTTGATGAAACAAAAGTTCCTGAATTTTCAATGGATGTATACGGAACTGGACTTTACCAAACCCAACATGTATTTAAGTATCCAAAAGCAGGAGAAGCAAATTCTCTTGTGTCAGTACATGTATATGATTTAGAGTCCGGACATACTAATAAATTAAAGGTAGATAATAATTTTGATGATTTTTATATTCCTAAGCTTAAATGGACTAATAAAGCAGATAAATTATGTGCCATATATTTAAATAGACATCAAAACGAAGCACATATTTGGGCAATAAATACAAAGACTAGTGAATCTAAAATAGTGTTGGTGGAAAAAGATGATGCTTATATTGAAGAAGGATATGGTATTAATTTTCTAAAAGACAATAGTTTTCTTTGGTTAAGCGAAAAAGACGGATATAATCATATTTATCATTATTCTGAAGATGGAGATTTGATAAATCAAGTTACTATTGGTAATTGGGATGTAACACAGTATTATGGCTATGATGATAAAACAGACCGGGTATTCTATCAGTCTGTAGAAAACAGTTCAATAAATAGAGATGTTTTTTCAGTAAAGTTGAATGGACGGAGTAAAAAGAGACTTACTAATATAGATGGCACCAACAGCGCTTCATTTAGCGCAGATTTCACTTATTTTATAAACTCTTATTCTAATGCTAAAACGCCAATTAAATATTCTTTAAATAACGCCTCAACGGGTAAATTGATTAAAAGTATAAAAGACAACCATAGGTTAGAAGAGCAACTTTCAAACTACAAATTGTCTCATAAGGAATTTAGTACCATTCATATAAATGGAAACGACTTGAATATGTGGATGATGAAGCCTGTAGATTTTGATGAATCAAAACAATACCCGTTATTAATGTATCAATATTCAGGTCCGGGTTCTCAAAGAGTTACCAATAGTTGGTATCGTCCAGAAAGATATTTATGGTTTCATACCTTGGTTAATAAAGGTTATATAATTGTATGTGTTGATGGTAGAGGTACTGGATTTAAAGGCGCTGATTTTAAAAAATCCACTTATTTAAATTTGGTAAAGTATGAAACGGAAGATCAAATTGAAGCTGCGAAAACGTTGGGTAAATTACCTTATATAGATAAAGAACGAATTGGTATTTGGGGATGGAGTTTTGGTGGGCATGTTTCTACAAATGCTCTATTAAAAGGTAATGATGTTTTTAAAATGGCAATAGCAGTGGCACCTGTAACAAATTGGCGGTTTTACGATACTGTTTATACGGAACGTTTTTTAAGAACACCTCAAGAAAACCCTTCTGGTTATGATAATAATTCCCCTTTTTATTATCCCCATTTGCTTAAAGGAGATTATTTGCTAATTCATGGTTCTGGAGATGATAATGTGCATGTGCAGCATACTATGAGAATGGTTGAGTCTCTGGTACAGGCAGATAAACAGTTTGATTGGGCGGTATACCCAGATAAAAATCATGGTATTTATGGCGGTAATACAAGCCTACATTTACATAAGAAAATGACAAGTTTTATTATTAATAAATTAGGAGATAAGAGAAAGGTGTCTAAGGCAGGGGATAAAAAGTGATAAAAGGATAAAAAAAACTAACCAATTACAGATTATATGGCAACTACATCAGTAAAACCACATCAAAAAGAACTTTTCGGGCAACCTATTGGCTTGTATATTTTGTTTTTAACAGAAATGTGGGAGCGTTTTTCATATTATGGAATGAGAGCTTTATTAGTGCTTTATATGACTGCTTCAACAATGGGTGAAGATGCACGAGGAAGCGGTTTAGGATGGACGGATAAAGAGGCATTAGCACTTTATGGATGGTATACTATGTTGGTTTATGTAATGTCTATACCTGGAGGTATGATTGCAGATAAATTGATAGGCCAGAAGAAGGCTGTATTAGTCGGAGCAATTGTATTGTGCCTAGGGCATGGTGTTTTGGTACTTACAGACATTTGGGCATTTTATACAGGGTTAGGTTTAGTTATTCTGGGTGTTGGTTTGTTAAAACCCAATATATCTACCATGGTTGGTGGATTATATAAAGAAGGTGATATTAGGAGAGATAAAGGATTTAGTATTTTTTATATAGGTATTAATTTAGGGTCTTTATTAGCAACAATGATTGTTGGGTTGGTAGTGGCAGAATGGGGTTGGCATGCAGGATTTGGTTTAGCCGGAGTTGTTATGTTGCTAGGTTTGGTTAACTATATTTTAGGGCAAAAATATTTAAGTCAAGTTGGAAATTTTGTTGCTCCAAAAGAAAATGATCCAAATGAAATTTCCTATGGTAAACTTTATGGAAAATTATTTTCATCTCCTAAGCAATTAGTTTTTACAGGAATATTGTTATTGGCCTCTGTTTATGGTTGGTATACTTTAGAATGGGGTTATGGCTTGTTGTTTTTGTTTTTAACGGCCATTGCTGCCTTACTAATGATGATTTACAAAGAGTTAGAAACGCAAGTTTATAAGGATAGATTTGTAGTTTTATTGTTGTCTTTTATCATGGTAATAGTCTTTTGGGGAGCTTTTGAACAAGCTGGAGGATTAATGAACCTATATACGGATACTAAAACAGATAGGGTATTGTTTGGTTGGGAAATTCCAACAGTAATGTTTCAGAGTTTAAACGCAGGATTTATCATTATTTTTGCAACTTTGGTAGCATCTATATGGGCAAAAAGAAAGCTTAAAGGAAAAGAAGGGACTTCTTTGTTTAAAATGGCATTAGGTATTATTATTATGGGCTTTGGCTTTATTTTTATGGTATTTGCAGCCATGGAATTTGAAAAGTCAGGAGCGTCTAGCATGTTATGGTTGGTATTAGCATATTTGTTTCATACTATTGGGGAATTATGTTTATCTCCTGTGGCATTATCATTTATTACCAAGCTAACTCCTGTAAAATATGCATCATTGATGATGGGGGTTTATTTTGCTGCTACAGGTTTAGGTAGTAAAGTAGCGGGTATTGTAGGTGAAGCAGCCAGTGATTTTGGTGAATATGCTATTTTCTTAGGAATTTTAGTTTTTACAATAATTATAGGGGCATTATTTATATTAATATTGAAACCCTTAAAGCGACTTACACATGGCGCAGAAGATAATGAGAAAATTATGCATTATGATGAAGCTGAAGGCTTTGAACTGGCAGATAATTAAAATATACATATATGGAAACTAACTCAACCGATCAATTTTTTAAAGATAAAGTATTAGGGCATCCTTCGGGTCTATTTGTTCTGTTTTTTACTGAAATGTGGGAACGCTTTTCTTATTACGGAATGCGTGCTATTTTGGTGATTTTTTTAACAGGAGTTATTACGGGAGATAATCCCGGCTGGAGTTGGAGTACAGAAGCTGCATTATCACTTTTAGGGACCTATGCTATGTTGGTTTACCTCACACCTTTAATTGGTGGATGGCTGGCCGATAACAAAATTGGTTATAGAATGGCAGTTGTTATTGGGGCACTTTTAATGACTTTAGGGCACGCTTCAATGGCAATTGAGACACCAACTTTTTTATATATAGGAATAGCGTTATTAATTTTAGGGAACGGTTTTTTTAAGCCCAATATGACGTCAATTATTTCAAAAATGTATGAAGGCCATGATGAAAAGAAAGATGGCGCCTATAATATATTCTATATGGGCGTTAACGCAGGTGCCTTTTTAGGAATAATGTTATGTGGGTGGGTAGGAGAAAAAGTTGGTTGGAGTTATGGTTTTGGTTTAGCCGGAATATTCATGCTATTAGGAATGTTACAGTTTTATTTTGCTCAGCCTTTGTTTGGTAATATTGGAGATAAACCAGCGCAGAAAGTTAAAGGAGTTGAAAAGGTAAGTGAAGTTTCTGATGATACCACTAGCTCTGAAAAATTAAACCCTTTTCTGTCAATTGATTACTTGTTAATAGCTGTTTTTACTGTTTCGGCCTTAATTTTTATAATTAACGATCCTTTAAGTAAAATTGGACAAATTCAAACGCTCAATTTTGATATTGCCGGAATGTCAGATTCTTTGTTTTTTGCACTTTTAGCTGCAGTTACGTTTGTAATATTATTATTGATTAGAATACCTAGATATTCAAGAATTGAAAGAGATAGGATGATAGCTTTTTCTATATTCTGTATATTTACAATCTTCTTTTGGGCTGCTTTTGAACAGGCAGCTGGTTCATTGCCTTTATACACGAGAGACTATACTAATCGGATTTTAGAGGGAGGAGCAGCTACTACGTTTAAGGTTATTGATTTAATTGTAACTATTGTTCCTTTAGGCATAATTACTTATGTCTTAATGAGTTTGTTTAGAAAGACTTTTAATAGAATAGGGTTGTCTAATATCATATTAGGATTTAGTTTTTTAATTGTTTGGGCAATAGTAATATATAAATTGTACATTGAGTTTCAGTCTACAAATACAGAAGTGCCAATTACTTGGTTTGCCATCTTAAATTCATTGTTCATTATTATTTTTGCGCCTTTATTTACTAAATGGTGGGATAGTAAATATAATCCGCCGGCTTCAGTAAAATATGGTTTAGGTCTAATAATTATGGCTATTGGTTTTGGCTTTTTGGCCTTTGCCACAAGAAATGTGCCTTTAGGGGCAGATGCGGCTAAATTGAGTATGGTATGGCTCGTTCTAGCTTATTTGTTTCATACGCTTGGTGAATTATGTTTATCTCCAATGGGATTGTCTTATCTAAGTAAATTAGTGCCAGCAAGAATGGTGGCCTTTATGTTCGGGGTATATTATTTAGCGATTGCCATTGGAAACAAGATGGCACATTATGTGGGAGGAGATATTGAAAAGATAACTGAAGAAAGTGGGTTGTCCCACTTTTTCCTAATATTCACTATTGTTCCAGTTGTATTAGGTTTAGTTTCTTTTGCGTTACATCCATTATTGAAAAAGCTTATGCACGGTGTTCGTTAATCGAATAAATCGTTAAAAAACAGTCAAAATGCTCCTGTTTAGGAGCATTTTTTGTAAGTTCGGAATACATTTTGCAACTTTTAAATTATGAAAAATATACTATACATAATGTTCTTTACTATACTGACTTCTTTTAGTGGTATGGCTCAAGAAATAAAATGGGTGACATTTGAAGAGGCTTTAGAACTCCAGAAGAAGTCTCCAAAAAAGATTATGATGGATGTTTATACCAGTTGGTGTGGGCCTTGTAAAATGCTAGATAAAAATACATTTCATAATAAAGATGTGGTAGATTATGTTAATGAAAACTACTACGCTGTAAAGTTCAATGCTGAAGGGAATGAGGAAGTTAATTATGATGGTAAAATGTTTTCAAACCCTAATTATAAGCCTGAATTAGCGAATAGACGGAATTCTGCTCATGAATTATCAAGATATTTTCAGGTACAGGCTTACCCAACAATTGTTTTTTTAGATGAAAAGGGAAAACTGATATTTCCCTTACGAGGGTATAAAACCCCAACACAATTAGAGTTGTACCTAAAAATGTTTAAAGCAGATAAGCATAAAGAAATTCAGACTCAAGAAGAGTTTAATGTGTATTACAAAGCATTTAAGCCTGAGTTTGAAGGATAAACTATTATTGGTTTACAGTGGGTTTTTCCTGTGAGCAACCTTAAATTTAATTAGATAAGATACATGAAGAATATTCTCTATACATTAATTTTAACTCTTTTCATTTCTGCAATTGGAATGTCACAAGAAAGAGTTAAGTGGCATACGGATTTAAATCAAGCCTTAGAAATAGCATTCAATGAAGATAAAAATGTGTTATTATTTTTTACCGGTTCCGATTGGTGTGGGTGGTGCAAAAGATTACAAAGCGAAGTGTTTAAAACGCCTGATTTTGAAGAGTGGTCCCAGAAGGTAGTTTTGGTAGAATTAGACTTTCCTAAAAGAACACCCCAAGATCAAAGTATTCGAGCTCAAAATACACAATTACAAGGGATGTTTCAAGTAAGAGGATATCCAACCGTTCATATAGTGAGTCCTGAAAAAATGGAAAATGGCAGAACCAACTTGAAAAGTCTTGGCAAAACTGGGTATGTAAGAGGAGGTGCTAGCGCTTGGTTAAATGTTGCGAATAATATAGTTAATAAAGTGCCTTAGTTTTTTTAGTAACTAATAATAAAAGCTCCATTTTTACTGGTTTGGTGAAAAGGGAGTTTTCTTTTTTTACAGATGTTTTCCCAATGTTCAATATAAGATTTGTAGTTGCTTCCGTCTGCAATAATATGTTTCGGTTTGATAGAATCAATCAATCTATTCAAGTTAAGTTTAGGTGATTGTCTTAAATACACATAATCAGGTTGAAAAGATTTTAAATTATAAATACAAAGACTGTCAATGACTAAAACGGATGTATTATTTAGTAGGTAGATAGGTTGTATAGTTTTGTTTTCAACAATATCGAGGTGATTTCCAACGGCATAATCTTTAATGATTTTGTTTTTTGATTGTGTTAAGCTATCTAAATCATGAGCCACTTTTATGGTGCCATTATTTACATTTCCAATGATGCTATACCTGCTTTTGTGAAAGATAATGAATTTATTTTCAGGTAGCTGATATTCAATAAATATTACAGAGGCTTGAAAAATTAAAATAGCAATTAAAACCATTTTAAGGTTTTTGTAATTTCTTTTAATGAATAATTTAACCAAGGAGATAATTAAAATATAGGAAACAATGACGTATAAAATTCCAAATGAAATATCTTTAAAAAGAAATGTTTCATGACCAGATAACCAACCCACCACACTGTTCATCCAACCAATAATATATCCAAAAATATCAGCTAGGAATTGCGGTAAAAGATTCAAAACGGCTAACAGAATAACTATAATACCAAAACCTAAAATGATTCCTAAAAGAGGAATAATTACTAAATTCGAAATAAAAAATAAACCTGGAAATTGATGGAAGTAATAAAGACTTATGGGGATAATCCCAAATTGGGCGGCAATTGTTATTGTTAGTGTGTGCCAATAAATGTCTATTATTTTATTCTTTGGTTTCCAAAGTTTGTATAAAAGCGGATCGATAATTACAATAGCAAATACGGCTAGATAGCTTAGTTGAAAACCAACATCGAAAATGAATAATGGTTTGAATAACAATATTACTAATATTGAAATAGCTAGCGTGTTGTAAACATTGGTTGGTCTTTTAAGGTTCATAGCAATTGCCACAATACTAAACATTGTAACAGCTCTAGTTACCGAAGCTGATAAACCAGCTATAACTGCAAAACTCCAAAGCATAGATACAAGCAAAATGGTTTTTAAGAAGTATCCGTTTTTTAAACGTTCAATAGGTTTGAAAACAAAATTTAAAATGATTAGAATAATACCAACATGTAAACCAGATACAGCCAAAATATGAATGGCACCAGCATTGGTATAGCTAGAATAAACTTCCTCACTTATATCTTGTCTTTGTCCTAAAAAAAGGGCATTAATTATAGCCAATTTATCAGGTTTGAAATTATAACGTTTTAATTTAGAATTTATATGAGCTCTTAAGATGTTGGCAACACCAAATAGAGTATGTGTGTCAGAACTAACTTGTAAAAGCGATTGGTTTTTGATGAAAAGTTGATTGTAAATGTATTTTTTATCCAAATAGTTTTTATAGTCAAACTGATTTGGATTTAAAGGGTGAATTAAATTTTTAAAATCTGTTTTGGTAATGAAAATATTATCAACTTTAAATGGTAGCTGTAGTGAATCTTTTTCAACGTTTAAAAGTGATTTTCCATTAACACTTGTATCGTCAACCTTTAGAATGTCAATGATATATTTATCGTAATAATTACCAGGTTTTAAAACCTCTCTTATTCTAAAAGAAATCGTTTTTAAAGAGTCTTTTTCTTCTAAAATTTGGTGACTGTAATGATTTGAAAAGTTTCTTTCGTTATGAAGGTTTGTAGTTAGAACCCCTATAGACACCATTAAAGCAAAGGTTAATAGTCCAAACCAAATAGTTTTTATGAACTGTTTTTTTGCAATAATGAATGCAATAAATAAAAGAGCAAAAAGAAAAAGTGTTATATAAAATGATAAATCTAAGGGTAAACTAATAAGGTAACCAATAATGATACCTACAACAATGCAAATGGTTAATTTGATAATAGCGAAATTGAGTAGCTGCATACAGCTGTAAGATAAAAAAATATCTTATAAAACTCGGCGAGCTTCAACAAAGGATTTGTGCCAGTAGACTTCCGATAATTTTGAGATAATAACACCTTTGCTCGAAGTAGCATGAATAAACTCTAAGGTTTTGTTTGAAGATTTTATTACTAACCCAACATGGTTAATGGCGTTTCTTCTATTTTTTGTTTTAAAGAAAAGTAAATCTCCTTCTTGCACTTTTTTTAAGGTGATTTTTTGCCCTTTTTTAGCCATGTCTCCTGAGATCCTTGGTAGATAAATGTTATTAACTCTAAACGATTCATAAACTAAACCTGAACAATCCATTCCAGCTTTTGTTGTTCCGCCCCATTTATACCTAACGCCTTTAAACTGTTTAGCGAATTTTACAATTTCATTGGCTTTTGAAAACTCATTTTCTGATTTAGAGCTCGAATTATAAATACCGTCTCCCTCCTTTTCTGTTGATGTTTTCGTAATTACTTTATTAGTGGATGCTTTTTTGTTTTTAGCTCTTTTTGAGGACTTACAGTTGACAAGGCTTAGAAGAAACAAAATAGAAATAAGTAGGTGTAGTTTATTCATATGTGAAATTTAATGAATAATTTAAATTTTTCGTAAATTAAACGAGCTAATTAATTTTTAATGAGAACTTTTTTTCTTTCTTATACTGATGATTTAATAACCTATTGGTTCACTGGGATAGTATTCGGTTTAATTCTGTTGAATTATTTATTTAAGTGGGTGAAAAGTTTAAAAAGAGATAGGATTATATTTAATGAGGATTCTATTTGTAAAGATATCGATGTTGGTAACTACACATTTAACTTTGAAAACGTAGGTAATGAAGTAGAAACTATAAAAGCAACTTTATTTACAAAAATGATTTTGTTTTCAATGGCTTTACTTTTGGTTTTAGTTCCTTTTTATGAATTTGTAGAAACACTTAAGCCAACAATTGCTTACCCATTTTGGTCTTGTTTCCCTTGAATACCATTATAAATCAACTTCGCAGTCTTATGACTGGCTCCTTTCCCTCCTAATGCCTTTTCCAACTCGTAATAATCTTCAAACATTTTAACGCGCCTTTCTAGCATTAAAATGTTTTTCAACTCTAGTTTTAGTTTTCTTTTATTAAAATCATTTTGAATTAACTCGGTAACTACTTCTCTGTCCATAACCAAATTAACTAGTGAGATAAACTTTAAGGTTATGATACGTTTAGCAATGTGGTAAGAAATAGCACTTCCTTTATAGCAAACCACTTGTGGTACTTTAAATAAAGCAGTTTCTAAGGTTGCGGTACCGGAGGTTACCAAAGCAGCATTTGATACACTTAATAAATCATAAGTTTTATTAGATATAAACTTAACATTATCAGTTTTTATAAACTGTTCATAAAAATTAAACTCTTGACTCGGAGCGCCTGCAATAACAAATTGATAGTCTTTAAAGTCTTCAACCAAACTCAACATTACAGATAGCATTTTTTTTATTTCTTGTTTCCTGCTACCGGGTAGTAATGCAATAATGGGTTTGTTGCTCAGCTTGTGAGTTTCCCTAAATTTAGAATCTTCAATTAATTCTCTGTTAGATATGGCATCAATTAATGGGTGACCAACAAAATTTACGTTATAATCATACTTCTTGTAAAAAGGTTTCACAAAAGGCAGGATAACAAACATGGCATCAATATCGCGTTTAATAGCTTTTACTCTACCAGCTCTGGATGCCCATACTTGTGGAGAGATGTAATAGTTGGTTTTGAAATTATGTTCTTTTGCCCATTTAGCTATGCGTAAATTAAAACCTGAGTTATCAATAAAAACAATGACATCGGGATTAAAGTTTTGGATATCCTCTTTACAATAAGAAATAAGCCTGAAAATTTTTGTGAGGTTTGTGATAACTTCAATAAACCCCATAAAGGCACGTTCCTTATAATGTTTTACTAACGTGCCTCCCACAGCTTGCATAAGGTCTCCTCCCCAAAATCTAATATCTGCATTTACATCTTCTTTTTGTAATGCCTTCATTAAGTTAGAGCCATGTAAATCACCCGATGCTTCGCCTGCAAGGATATAATACTTCATTTAGAAGAGTTTAAAAACAAAAGTAAAAACAGCTATAAAAACAGTGATTAACAAAACACCTCTCGCTCTGTAATCTTGTCTTTTTTTTATGAAGATAAAAAAGGCAATCAGATTTAAAATAGCACCAAGGCTGATAAGTTTCCCTAAAAAACCTTCTTCAGATGCAGCTTTTATAACATTAGTGAAATCATCTCCATTTCCTAGCAATGTGGCTGCAATTATTAAACCAATACTGTTGGCTATTAAACCAACAAACATGCCTATAAATATTTCTTTTTTCATTTGCTAATTATGCTTGTGCTGATGTGTTTAAATATCTAGTTTTTATTTTAATTCCCAAGTATTTAATTCTTTCATAAAAGAATATGCGGTCAAATCAAACTGAACAGGAACTATAGAAACATATCCATTCTCAAGAGCATGTTCGTCTGTATCTTCACCACCATCTAAGTTAACAAATTTACCAGTAAGCCAATAGTAATCTTTTCCCATTGGATTAATACGTTTGTCAAATTCTTCTACCCAATTAGCACGTGCTTGTCTACAAACTTTCACGCCTTTTATTTCGTTTTCTGAAATATTTGGAATATTAACATTTAAAACAATTCCGTTTGGTAATTTGTTTTTTAAAACCTGTTTTGTAATACTTTCAACAAAAGACTTGGAAGCTTCAAAATTAGCATCCCAGGCATAGTCTAATAAAGAAAATCCAATAGCAGGAATCCCTTCAATACCGGCTTCAACTGCGGCACTCATGGTGCCAGAATAAACAACGTTTATAGAAGAGTTAGAACCATGGTTAATTCCTGAGACACATAAGTCTGGTGTTCTGCTTAATAATTCCCTAATAGCAAGTTTTACGCAATCTGCAGGTGTTCCTGAACAACGGTATTCTGTTTGTGGGCCATCATCAATAACTATTTTATTAACATATAGTGTTGTGTCTACCGTAATAGCGTGCCCCATGCCACTTTGTGGACTATCTGGGGCGACAACCACTACATCACCAATTGTATTCATAACCTTTATTAAGGTTCTGATTCCCGGTGCATTAATGCCATCGTCATTGGTTACTAAAATAAGCGGTTTTTCTGTCATTTAGATTGCTAGATAAAACATCGCTAAAATACATAATTTCATTAGGAAACCGCCATTTTCTTTGGTTTAACAAAAAATTAGAGGTATTTGCCAGTATTGGCATAGTTTTTTCTTTATTTTAGTGAAAAATTACTATTGTTTTTAGTAGAACTCTAAATATTAACTGATGAGAAAAATTATGAAAAGGAATTATAAAGTTCTATCTCTGCTGCTTTTGCTAGCTTTTGCATCATGCAGTTTTACTACAAAATCTTTTGATGATCCGGATAAGGATAAGCTACTGGTTAAAATAATTACTTACGTGTTAGAACGTGGTCATTTTGACCCTATAGCAATGGATGATACTTTTTCTGAAGAATTATTCAATGACTATATAGAGACCTTAGATCCATTTAAACGTTATTTCTACGCTTCTGATATTAAAGAATTTGAAAAGTATAAATTACTTCTTGATGATCAATTAAAAGCAACAGATGTAACTTTTTTTAATGTTACTCATGAGCGATTGTTAAAGCGAATTGCTGAGGCCAAAGAAGTTTATAGGGAAGTTTTGTCAACACCTTTTGATTATTCATTAAATGAAACTTTTGATACTGATTATGATAAAGATGATTTTGTAAAAAATAAAAAGGAGTTAAAGGAACGCTGGAGAAAGCAGTTAAAATTTTCAACACTTTCCAACTTCGACGATATTCATACTCAAGATAAACAGAATAAAGATAGAGATGCTTCTTATGTTCTGAAAACTGAAGGAGTTATCGAGAAGGAAGCTCGTGAAGCTACCTTAAAATCCATAGATATTTATTTTAATGATAATATTGATGATTTACAACGTGAAGATTGGTTTGGATTTTATATAAATGCTATTGTAGAGGAGTTTGATCCGCATACTTATTATTTACCTCCAAGAAATAAAGAGGTGTTTGATATGGATATGTCTGGTAAGTTAGAAGGTATTGGTGCTAGACTTCAAAAAAGGATGGATTATATTAAAATTGTTGAACTTATTTCAGGTGGTCCAGCTTGGAGAAGTAAAGAGTTGGAGGTTGAAGATATTATACTAAAAGTAAAGCAGGAAGATGAAGAGTTCCCTATAGATATTGTTGGTATGCGTATCAATGATGCTATAAAATATATAAAAGGTCCAAAAGGAACCAAAGTGACCTTAACAATTAAAAAGGTTGATGGTACTATAAAAGATATTGACATTATTAGGGATGTTGTAGAATTGGGTGAAACCTATGCGAAGTCTTCTGTGGTGGAAAAAGATGGTAAAACTTTTGGGATTATTAATTTACCCAAATTCTATGTTGATTTTAACGATTATAAAAACATAAATGCAGCTCAAGACGTCAAGAAAGAAATTGAAAGGTTAAAATCTGAAGGGATGGAAGGCTTAATTCTTGATTTAAGAAATAACGGAGGTGGTTCTTTGCCAACAGTTGTGGATATGGCAGGTTTATTTATTAAAGAAGGGCCTATAGTTCAAGTACGTTCAACAGGAGCTAATAAAGAAGTATTAAAAGATAGAGATAAATCTATTTCTTGGGATGGTCCATTGGTTGTTTTAGTAAATGAGTTATCTGCTTCGGCGTCTGAAATTATGGCTGCAGCAATGCAAGATTATAAACGTGCAATTGTTATAGGAAGTAAACAAACTTATGGAAAGGGAACTGTTCAAAATGTATATAATTTAAATGATTTAATTCGAAACCCATCTAGCGGAGACTTAGGCGCTTTAGCATTTACAACTCAGAAATATTATAGAATTGACGGAGGATCTGTTCAGTTAGAGGGAGTTAAGAGTGATGTAAGAGTTCCTGGCAGGTTTAGTTTTATAGAAGTAGGCGAAAAAGAAAAAGACAATCCGTTACCTTACGATGAAATTACTGCTGCAGAATATACTCCTTGGGAGTATTATTTTGATTATGATTCTACCATTGAAAAGAGCAAGCAACGTATGATTGCTAATGAGCAATTAAAACTTATTGAGGAAAATGCTAAATGGGTGAAAAGTAAGATTGATGAAACAGAGGTTTCTTTAAATTATGAGATTTATAAAAGGGATTATGAGTTAAATAATGAGGAGGGAAAAAGGTTTGAGGCGATATCAAAATATCAAACCAATTTAACGTTTAGATCACATGCCTATGAAAAAGGCCTTTTTGCTCAGGATACAACAGACTTAAAAGAAAAGCGTACTCGCTGGCATGAAAGTCTTGCAAAAGATGTGTATGTTGAGGAAGCATTGAATGTATTAGAAGATTTAAAGACGTCCTACCCAATAAAAAAAGTGGCTTCAACAAAGCCTGAAATAAAGAAATAGTTGATTTATGAGTTATAAATCAAACTCACTTAAACAATTAGCGCTCCAAAAATTTCGAAAGAACTTTTGGGGCGTTTTTAGTTTCTATTTTTTAATTTTGGTGGGGTTGGTTTCAATTTTTGCTTATGTTGTAGCTCCTGATAATTCAAGGTATGCCAACCAAATGCATTTGTCAATTCATTCTAAAAAACCTGGTTTTAAAGTAACTATGCTTACTATCCCATCACAATTCAAGACTGAACAAAATACCTTGAGTAAATTGTTTTTTGGAAAGAAAAATGCCGATACTGAAGTTCCTATTTCAGAATATAGAATAGATGATGAAGTTTTAGTTTATAGGGAATATGCTACTGATGGTCTAGAAGGTGTTGTGAAAACATTACAGGTTAAATCCTTTCCTCATGAAGATGTAAGTAGTTTCATAGAGGAAAAATCCTTTCTTTTCGGAACTGACAAATACGGAAGAGACTTATTGAGCAGGGTGCTTGTTGGCGCTAGAATATCTTTTTTTATAGGTTTTGTAGCCGTTTTTATTTCATTACTCATTGGTGTTTTAATGGGTAGTTTAGCTGGGTATTTTGGAGGAAGGGTTGATGCCATTATTATGTGGCTTATTAATGTAACCTGGTCCATTCCAACGTTGCTCTTGGTCATTGCTATTACTTTAGCATTAGGTAAGGGTTTTTGGCAAGTATTTATAGCTGTTGGGCTAACCATGTGGGTAGAGGTGGCTAGAGTAGTGCGCGGGCAAATAATTAGCGCTAAAGAAATGCAATATGTTACCGCTGCTAGAGCATTAGGTTTTAGTGATTTTAGAATTATATCTAAGCATATTTTACCTAATATAATGGCGCCTGTTATAGTAATTTCTGCTGCTAATTTTGCGGCTGCTATTTTAATAGAAAGCGGACTTAGTTTTTTAGGTATTGGAGCCCAACCGCCCATGGCTAGTTGGGGTGCTATGATTAAAGATCATTATAATTATATAATTCTAGGTAAGCCATATTTAGCCATTATACCAGGTCTTTGTATTATGAGTTTAGTAATGGCTTTTATGCTCATTGGTAATGCCCTCAGAGATGCGTTAGATGTCAAAACTTAATTGACAGTCTTTTTTAGCAACTTTTTTATCAAAACTATTTGACCGAAATGATAATAACTGTGTTCAATGATCACGTTAATATTTCTGTAATAGGTACCGTACTTATCATCAAAAAATGTTTGATCTAATTTCTCATTGGTGAAGCCTTTAACTTTTTCGATTAACTTTTGAGTATCTATTTGAAATTTCTTAATTAAATCTTTCCAATCTTTTTCAGATTCAATTTTGGGCGCGTCAAAACTGAATTTGTCTTTTATTTCTAGTTTACCCGTTTCAAAGTAATGAATCAAGCCTTCTGTATAATAGTTTATATGAAATAGAAGATCAGAAATAGTGTTTAACGAATCAATTTTGGTTGTAGCTTGTTTCCAAGTTAGGTCAGATATTTGTTCTTTAATATTTGTTCCGGCAACCCATTTACCATCAAGCAAAACCTCTTCTAGTCTATTTGAAAGTTGTTTAGATAAATTCATGTTTTAATGGTTTACTCACATATTTTTTAGCTGTTTCCCAAATGCAGCTACTCTGTCCCAATTTGTATATTCAATTTCTGTATTAGAGTCTGTTGGTCCTTTAGTCATCCACATAATAAATTGAATCATGATTCTATCAAAAAACGGATATTTCTTATAATCTAGTTTACCTGCAAAAACTTCAATAATTGTAGGTTTCCAATCAATACTTTTGAAAAACTTAATGACATACGGATTTGTTTCAGCGGTTCTTTTTTCAGGTTTTCTTGCTACTAGATTTACCGAAAAGAAAGCTGTTTTTAAGGAATCAAATTGCTCCTTATTAGTGTTTATAAAATCAATGATTTTTTTATTATGAACGCCGTATCTTATACTTGCTCCTATAATAAGCCTATCATAATTGGTAATGTTTTCTGTGAAATCTTCAATAGAGAAAAGTTCAACTTTTTGGTCGTATTGAAGTAATACATCTCTAAGTTTAATACATATTTTTAGAGTTTGTCCATCTACTGAAGAATATATTATGGCAGTTTTATTGTTCATTTAAACAAAAAATAATAATTATAATATAGAATCAAACTTAAGCATTATTTTCATACAATGTTAGGTGAAGTATTTTGTTTTAAGACGGTCACAGATTTCGATTGCAATCCTTAGTTTTTTTTAATTGAAATTTAGTTAGTGTTCTTTCTTTAGTGATTTTAATATTCTGTCTAATTAATCGGGGTGTTTTCATTAGTTATTTAACTAGTGTAAAAGCGGAATACTAGTCTTCTTATTTCTTTTATTAGGATGACTATACGGAATTCTATAAGATATAAATTCTGTATAGTCTCACCATAAAAGTAGAAAATATTTCTAGCAAAAGAATGGTTTATAAAACCAAATTATTATTTAAAGAGTCTATATATTCTAAAACATCATCTTTCCCAATACCTTTAGAAGATGAGGTAATGAAATATCTTGGCATCTCTTCCCAAGTTTCTAAAAGAATGGTTTTATAATCATTAACATAATTGTCAATAGCCTTGGGTTTTAGTTTGTCTGCTTTCGTGAAAATTATAGAAAATGGAATTCCGTTTTCACCCAGCAATTGCATAAACTCTTGGTCAATAGGTTGGGGTTTGTGTCTAATATCAATTAAAACAAAACCACAAACTAATTGTTGGCGTAAGCCAAAATATTCAGTGATAAACTTTTGAAATATTTTTTTTGAAGATTTAGAAACACGGGCGTAGCCATACCCGGGTAAATCGACTAAATGCCAATTTTTATTAATCAAGAAATGGTTTATGAGTTGCGTTTTTCCTGGTCTTCCAGAAGTTTTTGCTAAACTTTTTCTGCTGGTTAACATGTTTATAAGTGATGATTTTCCAACATTACTTCGTCCAATGAAAGCGTACTCCGGCAACATGCTTTTAGGGCATTTAGCAACATCAGAATTACTCATTACAAATTCAGCAGACTTTATTTTCATTGCCTTAAATAATTAGGAATGTGGAATATATTATTTAGTAGAATTTAATCTAAAAACTTCGTTTGATTAACCACTTTTCCATAATGGTATTAAATTCATCAGGATGCTCCATCATAGCTGCGTGCCCACATTTATCTATCCAAAATAAATCGGAATCTGGTAATAGAGAATCAAACTCTTTCGCTACTTCCGGTGGTGTGACATTATCATTTTTACCCCAGATAATACAAGTAGGTGTTTGCATTTTTGGTAAATCCTTAGCCATATTATGCCTAATGGCACTTTTTGCAATGGCTAAAGTTTTTACAAGTTTATTTCTGTCATTCACCGTGGCGTAAACTTCGTCTACGATCTCTTTGGTAGCAATTTCAGGGTCATAGAAAACTTCTTGCGCTTTCTTTTTAATAACTTCATAATCACTGCGTTTAGTGTATCCACCGCCCATGGCGCTTTCATATAAACCTGAGCTGCCAGTGATAATTAAAGCTTTTACCTTTTTAGGAAACAGTTTAGTGTGGTATAGCCCTATATGTCCACCAAGAGAATTGCCTAATAAAATAGCTTGCTCAAAACCTTTAAACTCAATAAAATCATGTAGGTAAGTGGCGAAACTTTTTACATTAGTTTTTAGCAGAGACATAGTATAAATAGGTAGTTCAGGAATGATTACCTTATATCCTTTTTTGCTAAAAAATTGGATAACAGAATCAAAGTTACTTAATCCTCCCATTAATCCATGTAAAACTATGATTGGAATCCCTTCTCCGGCTTCAATATAGCTGTACTTATCTTCTTTTTTTAAATAATGCGTCATTAATCAGTTAGTACTTTCATTATAAACAAATATAGTTATTTCATTCATATTTCAATGATTTTAATTCATTCTGGAAAATTAATCAAGAACTACAAAATGTTGATAATAATTTAAGATTCCTTCTTTTTTATAACTCATTGGTTTTTAGATTTTATTAGTCTTTTAAGACTAATATATCAGTTTTAAGCCACCTTTAATCGAAAAATTATTAACAAAGTGGTAGAAAGTGGTAAAATGTGGTAAATTTTTCAATATATTTGAAATTAAATCTCTAAAAACCTAACTAACCCAATTTGAGCTTTTTAACAGGAACATATGAGTGCAAAGTAGATGCTAAAGGTAGGCTTATGGTTCCTGCACCTCTAAAAAAACAATTGGCCGCTGTATTGTCAGACGGCTTTGTACTGCGCCGCTCTGTATTTCAAAAATGTTTAGAGCTCTATCCTGTAGCCGAGTGGCAAGTATTAATGCAGAGAATGAATAGGCTTAATAGGTTTAAAAAGAAGAATAACGATTTCATTAGAAGATTTACTGCTGGTGTGAAAATGGTTGAGGTTGATATTAATGGACGACTACTAATTCCTAAAGACTTAACTGTTTTTGCTAATATTTCAAAAAATATTGTAGTGGCTTCGGCAATTAACATTATTGAAATTTGGGATAAAGATTTATATGAACGGGCCATTGATGATGCTGCTCTTGATTTTGCAGATTTGGCAGAAGAAGTAATGGGACAAGATGATGACGATCATGGAATATCATAACCCAGTCCTTTTAAAGGAAACTGTTGATGGTTTAAATGTTAAGCCAGATGGTGTTTATGTAGATGTGACTTTTGGTGGTGGTGGTCATAGTAAAGAAATATTAAAAAGACTTGGTGAAAATGGAAAATTATTTGCTTTTGATCAGGACGAGGACGCTCTTATAAATAGTATTGATGATTCTAGGTTTACGTTGATAAATGAAAACTTCAGGTATGTAAAGCGTTTTTTAAGGCTTTATGGAGTAAAAGAGGTTGATGGGGTTTTGGCAGATTTTGGGGTGTCATCTCATCAGTTTGATGTTGCAGAGAGGGGTTTTTCAACGCGCTTTGAGGCTAATCTTGATATGAGGATGAATCAAAAAAGTGAACTTTCTGCATTTCATGTTGTTAATGAGTACGAAGAAGAGCAGTTAAGACAAGTTTTTTCTCAATATGGCGAATTGAGGTCTGCTCCAGCTATGGCAAGATTAATTGTGGAAAAAAGAAGGGAGGAGTCGATTGAAACCAGTGAACAGTTAAAAGCGGTGTTAAGAAAGTTTTTGCCACCTCGTCATGAAAATAAAGTGTTGGCTCAAATCTATCAGGCAATAAGAATTGAGGTGAATCAGGAAATTGAAGTGCTAAAGGAGTTTTTGCTGCAAACACCTGAAATCCTTGTTAAAGGAGGGAGGTTGAGTTTTATCTCTTATCATTCTTTAGAAGATAGACTTGTGAAGCGTTTTATAAGAAATGGGATGTTTGAAGGAGAGCCTGAAAGAGATGTGTTTGGGAATTTTGAGGTTCCGCTAAAAAAAGTTAACGGATTGATAGTTCCTTCAAAGGAGGAAATAAAAATTAATAACAGAGCAAGAAGTGCAAAACTCCGCGTAGCGGAAAAATTATAGATGAAGAAGAACATTTATAGCATATTGAAAGGGACCTTTTTGGTTAGTGATGATTCTTTTAAGAATTGGAGATTCATTCTATTTATTTCCGCCCTGGCAATAGTTATGATTGCAAGTTCGCACAGTGCAGATAAAAAAGTGTATGAAATAGCAAGATTGAAAAATGAAGTGAAAGAAATTAGATCAACATTTTTAGAAGGTCGTACAAAATTGATGCGCCTCAAAATGGAATCGAATGTAATCAATGTAATGAAAGAAAAAGGAATTTCACCTTCCGTGATTCCGCCCAAAAAAATAAAAGTAAAATCCCAAAATTAAAGAGAAGAATTGGCAGCTAACGAGAAACGCATATTAAACCGGTTGTATTTTATTTCAGGATGTATGTTTGTCTTTGGGCTTGCTGTAGTGTTCAAGCTTCTTAGTATTCAGTTTATAGATGGTGATAAATATAAAGCTTTGGCTGAAAAACGAGTTGTTAAAAATGTTGTGATTCCTGCTAATAGAGGTAATGTTTATTCAGTAAATGGTAATTTGTTAGCCACTTCAATTCCAAAATATGATATTAGAATTGATGCTATCACACCATCCTCAAAAAACTTCAAAAAGTATTTAAAGCCTTTGTCGGATTCACTTTCAGTATTTAAGGGAAAGTCTTCGAGTTATTATCAAAGGGAGTTGAGTAAAGCTAGAGCAAATAAAAACAGGTATTACTTGTTGGCTAGAAATATTGGGTATTCAGATTATATAAGATTGCGAAACTTTCCATTGTTAAGCCTAGGTGCATTCAAAGGCGGATTAATAGTTGAGCAAACTACAAAAAGAGAGCATCCAATGGGTGGTATTGCTCAAAGAACTATTGGTTATGAACGCATTGATGAAAAAGGGAATGTGACTCGACCTGGGATTGATGGTGCTTTTGGGATGAAATATTTAAGAGGTGTTAATGGGCAACGAAAAAAACAACGCATTGGAAAAGGGCAATGGAAGCCTTTAAGTGATGCTAATGAGGTTGAACCGAAGGATGGATATGATGTTTATACTACTATTGATGTGAATATCCAGGATATAGCGCATCATGCGCTTTTGGAGCAATTAGAAAAGTATAAGGCGGAGCATGGTTGTGTAGTAGTAATGGAAGTGAAAACAGGTGAGATTAGAGCTATATCTAACCTTGGAAGAACATCAAAAGGCAAGTATTATGAAAAGCTAAATTATGCTGTTGGTGAATCTCATGAACCAGGTTCAACATTTAAGCTAATGGCTTTAGCTGTAGCTCTAGAACAAAAAGTGGTTGATACTACAACCATAGTTGATACAGAGAAAGGCGTGCTAACATTTTATGGAAAAAAAGTAAGAGATTCTAAACGTGGTGGTTATGGTAAAATTACTCTGGCAAAAGCGTTCGAAGTGTCTTCAAACACCGGTGTGGTTAAAGCAATTCATAATAGCTATAATGATAATCCTAAAAAATTCATTGATGGTTTGTATAAGATGAACCTTGATGATACTCTTAAACTTCCGCTTATAGGTGAAGGGAAGCCAGTAATTCCAGATCCGAGAATAAAAAATGGTAAATGGAGTGGTATTGCATTGCAATGGATGGCTTACGGGTATAATGTAAGGTTAACTCCTTTGCAATCGCTTACTTTTTATAACGCAGTTGCGAATGATGGAGAAATGGTAAGGCCACGGTTTTTAAAAGAAGTTAAGGAGTTTGGTAATGTGGTTGAGACATTCGATAAAGATATTATCAATAAACAAATTTGTTCAAAAGAGACTATAGGTAAGTTGCAACAATTACTTAAAAATGTAGTGGAGAAAAAGCATGGTACAGGTAATAGATTGTATTCTGAAAACTTTTCTATGTCCGGTAAAACCGGTACGGCTCAAACTGAATATTGGATGGAAGATTGGAGTGAAAATAAACGTTATGTATCATCCTTTACAGGATATTTTCCAGCCGAAAACCCGAAGTATTCATGTGTTGTGGTAATACATAAACCAGATACTAGTGTGGGGTATTACGGGGCTGATGTTTCTGGGCCTGTCTTTAAAAGAATTGCTCAAAAAATATACACAGATACTCCCTTAGTAGAGGAAATTGAAACGTTATCTGTAAAGACGGTTTCTATAGAAAAGGAGTACGAGGGTTACTATGATTTGGCACAAACTTATAAAACTATTATGCCAAATCTAATTGGCTTACCAGCAATGGATGCTTTAGCTCTTTTAGAGAATATGGATGTTGATTTAAAGGTTAAGCTGAATGGTAGTGGTACAGTTAAAAAGCAGTCTGTTAATAAGAGTGTGAAATTAAAGGAAAATCAAACCGTAGTCTTAAGCGCTTCATGAAAGTATTAAAAGACATATTGTATAAAGTTTCAATCAATGCTGTAGTAGGTGATACTGGTATTGCTATTAATGCTATTCATTTTGATTCAAGAAAAATTGGTAATGGTGATTTATTTGTGGCTGTTAAAGGAACGGTTTCAGATGGTCATAGTTTCATTGAAAAAGCTATTGAGCTTAAAGCGGTTGCAGTAATATGTGAAAATTTGCCAGAGATTTTAATTGATGGGGTCACCTATGTACAGGTAGATAATTCTAATTCAGCATTGGCAATTTTGGCATCAAATTTCTATGGGTTTCCTTCGGAGAATCTAAAACTTATTGGGGTTACTGGCACCAATGGTAAAACAACTGTTGCTAGTTTGTTGTATCAGCTATTTAAAAGTGCGGGATATAAGGTTGGTTTATTGTCAACTGTTAAAATATTGGTTGATAATATAGAATATAAAGCAACTCACACAACACCAGATTCATTAACAATAAATAAGTATTTAAAGGAAATGAACGATGAAGGTGTGGAGTTTTGTTTTATGGAAGTTAGCTCTCATGGAATTCATCAATGTAGGACAGAAGGTTTGCTTTTTGAGGGAGGTATATTTACTAACCTTTCTCATGATCACTTAGACTATCATAACACTTTTGCAGAATATAGAGATGTAAAGAAAACTTTCTTTGACGAACTTTCAGAAAATGCATTCGCATTGGTTAATGTTGATGATAAGAATGGTTTAGTGATGCTTCAAAATACTAAGGCAAAAAAGTATACTTACGCACTTAAGAGTTATGCAGATTATAAAGCGCAAATTTTAGAAAATCAGTTTGGAGGTTTGCTTTTGAAGGTGAATGATAGTGAAGTCTGGACGAAACTTATTGGGAATTTCAATGCCTATAATGTACTAGCAATTTATGCTACAGCAGAATTATTAGGACTTGAAAAAGTTGAAGTATTGCGTTTGGTAAGCGATTTAGAAAGTGTTAGCGGACGTTTTCAATACTTAATATCAGATGATAAAATCACAGCCATTGTTGATTATGCGCACACTCCTGATGCACTTAAAAATGTATTAGAGACTATCAATAGTATTAGAACTAAAAATGAAGAGTTAATTACGGTTGTTGGTTGTGGTGGTGATAGAGATAAAACCAAACGCCCTAAAATGGGGCATATTGCTACAGAACTTAGTACTAAAGTGATTTTTACAAGTGATAATCCACGAAGTGAAGATCCTGATGAAATTCTGAAAGACATTGAAAAGGGAGTTGAGCCTCAGAATTATAAAAAGTCATTAACTATTGTTGACAGAGCTCAAGCTATTAAAACAGCTTGTCAATTAGCACAACCTAATGATATCATTTTGATTGCTGGAAAGGGGCACGAATCATACCAAGAAATTAATGGGGAGCGCTTTGATTTTAATGATTATAAAACAGTTCAAGAATTTTTAAAACAGTTACAGAAATAAGATGCTATACTATTTGTTTGAATATTTAGAAAAACAATTTCAATTTCCAGGAGCAACCCTTTTTGGGTATATCACTTTTAGGGCTGCTTTGGCAATGATTTTGTCTTTGCTTATTTCAACTATTTATGGTAAAAGAATCATCAGGTTTTTACAAAGAAAACAATTAGGTGAAACCATTAGAGACTTAGGTTTAGAAGGTCAAGCAGAAAAAGCTGGAACACCTACTATGGGAGGGGTCATTATTATTCTGGCTACGCTTATTCCGGTATTGCTACTGTCTAAATTAGAAAACATATATATCATTTTATTAATAGTTACCACCCTTTGGATGGGGGTTATTGGCTTTATAGATGATTACATAAAAAAGTTTAAAAACAACAAGGAAGGATTAAAAGGACGTTTTAAAGTGCTTGGGCAGGTTGGTTTAGGAATTATTGTAGGTGCAACACTCTATTTTCATCAAGATGTAGTGATAAAAGAGAAATTGCCAATTGCTGAACAGCAACAAATTATAGAAACAAATCCAGATGCTAAAGAATCAGCATTTTTTAAACCCGAAGAAAAATCTACAAAGACAACCATTCCTTTTGTGAAGAAGAATGAGTTTGATTATGCAGACTTAATCACTTGGATTCATCCAGATTTGCAAAAATACGCTTGGGTAATATTCATACTAATTGCAATAATAATTATAACAGCTGTATCTAACGGAGCAAATCTTACTGACGGAATAGACGGTTTAGCAGCAGGAACATCGGCTATAATTGTTTTAACACTAGGTATTTTTGCGTATGTATCCAGTAACATTATTTTCTCGCAGTATCTGGATATCATGTATATCCCAAGGGTTGAAGAAATTACTATTTACATTACGGCTTTTGTTGGTGCTCTCATTGGTTTTTTATGGTATAACACCTATCCAGCACAAGTATTTATGGGTGATACGGGAAGTTTGACTATTGGAGGAATTATAGCGGTAATAGCCATTGCCGTTCGTAAAGAATGGCTAATTCCTGTTTTATGCGGCATCTTTTTAGCAGAAAATTTATCGGTGATTATGCAGGTAAGTTGGTTTAAGTATACCAAGAATAAATATGGCGAAGGACGCAGGATTTTCAAAATGTCGCCCTTGCATCATCACTACCAAAAACTGGGTTATCACGAGAGTAAAATTGTTACCAGATTTTGGATTGTAGGAATATTGCTAGCTATTCTGTCAATAGTAACATTGAAGATTAGATAGATGAAAAAGCTGGTAATCCTTGGTGGTGGAGAAAGTGGTGTTGGCACAGCGCTTTTGGGTAAGGAAAGAGGATATGAAGTTTTTGTTTCTGATAAAGGAATAATTAAAAATAAATATAAAGAAGTTCTTATACATAATGAGATTGAATGGGAAGATGAAACGCATTCCGAAGATAAAATTCTAGATGCTCATATTGTGATGAAAAGCCCGGGAATTCCTGGTAAAGTTTCTTTGGTAAAACAAATTAGAGGACGTGGGATTCCGGTAGTTTCAGAGATTGAGTTTGCCTCTATGTTTACAGATGCAACTATAGTAGGGATTACTGGGAGCAATGGAAAAACAACAACGGCAAGTTTAACGCATCACATTTTAAAACATGAATTGGAAGTAGGTTTAGCTGGTAATATTGGTGACAGTTTCGCAAAACAGGTTTTGGTTGAGAATCATCAAAACTATGTATTGGAAATAAGTAGTTTTCAACTTGATGATATCGTCAAATTTAAGCCACATATTGCTGTAATTACTAACATAACTCCTGATCATTTAGATAGATATGATTATCAATTCGAAAATTATATCAATTCGAAATTCAGAATAGCTGAAAATCAAACTAAGGATGATTATTTGATTTATGATGCCGATGATGAGGTAATTACAAATCATCTTAAGAATCATACTGTTCAATCAACATTAATACCATTTTCGTTAAAAAAAACTTTTGAAAACGGTGTGTATTTGGAAAACGATAATATAAAACTAACAATAGATAACAGACAGTTTATTATGCCAACAGCAAATTTAAAATTAGAGGGTAAACACAATGTAAAAAATGCAATGGCTGCTTCAACGGTGGCACATTTGCTTAAAATTAGAAAACAAACTATTAGGGAGAGTTTGGAGAATTTTCAGGGTGTAGAACATCGTTTAGAGCAAGTTTTGAAAATAAACAAAGTTCAGTATATAAATGATTCTAAAGCAACCAATGTAAATGCTACTTATTTCGCATTAGAAAGTATGGATGCACCTACAGTTTGGATTGTTGGTGGTGTAGATAAAGGGAATAATTATGAAGAATTATTTCCGTTTATAAATGAAAAAGTAAAAGCTATAATCTGTTTAGGTGTAGATAACGAAAAGTTAATGAGCACTTTTGGAAGTATGGTGGATGTTATTATTGAAACGCAATTTATGAGTGAAGCTGTTAAAATAGCTTACAAGGTTGCAGATTCTGGTGATAATGTATTGTTGTCGCCTGCCTGTGCAAGTTTTGATTTGTTTGAGAATTATGAAGATAGAGGCCGTCAATTCAAAAATGCAGTACGTAATTTATAAATAGGTGCAAGCGCTTTTTAAAAACATAAAAGGAGATCGTTTAATTTGGGCAATTGTTGCATTGTTAGCAATTCTCTCGTTTTTGCCCGTTTATAGTGCTGCCAGTAATTTGGCTTACAAAGGTGGTGGTAGTAATACTTTTACGTTTTTTATAAAGCATTTTATGCACCTGTTTTTAGGGTTTGCCATCATGTATGGTGTGCATAAAATCCCATATAGATATTTTAGAGGGCTTTCTCTAATAATGATTCCTATTGTTCTTGTTTTACTAGGGGTTACAATGTTACAAGGCACTACCATTGAAGGGGCTAATGCAAGTAGGTGGATACAGATTCCAATTGTTGGTATGTCTTTTCAAACATCCACATTGGCATCTGTGGTGTTAATGGTGTATGTGGCAAGATATATGTCTAAAATAAAAGATAAAAAAATAAAATTTAAAGAGTCTATTTTGCCACTTTGGATTCCTGTATTCCTTGTGTTAGGGTTAATTCTTCCATCTAATTTATCAACTGCAGCAATAATATTTTTAATGGTTACCGTTTTGACATTTTTAGGAGGGTATCCAATAAGATATTTGTTCGTCATTATTGGGTCTGGAGTATTGATGCTTTCGCTGTTTGTTTTAGTTGCGAAGGCATTTCCTGAAGCAATGCCCAATAGGGTTGATACTTGGATGAGTAGAATAGAAAGTTTTTCTAATGGCGAAGATTCCGAAGCTGATTATCAAATTGAAAAAGCAAAAATTGCTATTGCATCTGGAGGGGTTAAAGGTTTAGGTCCTGGTAAGAGTAGGCAAAAGAATTTTTTACCACAATCATCATCAGATTTCATTTTTGCTATAATAATAGAAGAATACGGTTTAATAGGGGGCGCAACAATTATGGTTTTGTATATGTGGTTGTTGTTCAGAATAGTCATAGCAGCACAAAAATCAGATACAGTTTTCGGGAAATTGTTGGTTTTAGGTGTGGGCTTGCCAATAGTATTTCAGGCTTTAATAAATATGGCTGTAGCTGTTGAATTGTTTCCTGTAACAGGGCAAACATTGCCTCTAATAAGTAGCGGGGGTACCTCTATTTGGATGACCTGTTTAGCTATTGGAATTATTCTTAGTGTTAGTGCAAAAAGAGAAGAAATAAAGGAACAAGAAAATATAGAAGATAATCCGTTGGAGATTCTTTCAGAAACTATTTAATGAGTCATTATAAAGTCATATTGTCAGGAGGCGGAACGGGAGGTCATATCTATCCGGCCATTGCTATTGCAAATGAGCTAAAATCTCGTTACCCAGAGGCTGAATTTTTGTTTGTAGGGGCAAAAGATAGAATGGAGATGGAAAAAGTGCCTCAAGCAGGTTATGATATTAAAGGGCTCTGGATTTCTGGAATTCAGCGTAGTTTAACATTAAAGAATTTATCATTCCCATTTAAAGTAATTAGTAGCCTTTGGAGAGCTCGTAAAATCATAAAATCTTTTAAACCAGATGTCGCTATAGGAACAGGTGGTTTTGCAAGCGGACCATTGTTGTATGTGGCTGCGTCTAATAAAATTCCGAGTTTAATTCAGGAACAAAATTCATATCCAGGAATTACCAATAAATTATTATCTAAAAAAGCACAAAAAATATGTGTAGCCTATGATAATTTGGAACGGTTTTTTCCTAAAGAAAAGATTATAAAAACTGGAAATCCGGTACGTCAGGATTTGCTTGATGTCAATTCTAAAACAGTTGAGGCTAAAAATCACTTTAACTTAAAACATGGCAAATACACATTACTTGTTTTAGGAGGAAGTTTAGGGTCAAGAAGAATTAATGAATTAATTGAAAAGGAACTAGATTTTTTCGATACACAAAATGTTCAAATCATTTGGCAGTGCGGTAAGCTGTATTACCAGCAATTCAAAATCTATAACAATACTAATAATGTTCAGGTTTATGAGTTTTTAAATGATATGGGCAGCGCATATGCAGCAGCAGATATTGTTATTTCTAGGGCTGGTGCAAGTTCGGTTTCAGAATTATGTATTGTAGGTAAACCAGTTATTTTTATTCCTTCACCAAATGTAGCTGAAGATCATCAAACCAAAAATGCAATGGCAATTGTCAACAATGATGCTGCTATGATTTTAAAAGAGGAAGATTTAGATGTTGATTTTGAAAACAAATTTTCACAGTTAATGGCTTCACCTGAAAGACAAAAAGATTTGGGTGATAATATTAAAAAATTAGCCTTGGTGAATGCCACAAAAGACATAGTTGATGAAGTAGAAAAACTACTAAAAAAAGAATGAATTTAAAAAACATACATAACATCTATTTTATTGGTATTGGCGGTATAGGTATGAGTGCTTTGGCAAGATATTTTAAAGCTAATAAAAAGCATGTTGTGGGTTATGATAAAACTGCCACCGAAATAACTGGTGCTTTAAGTAATTTGGGTATTGACGTTCATTTTGAAGATAGTGCAGAGAATATACCAGTATCTTTCTTAAATCCTGCAAACACATTGGTGGTGTACACGCCTGCAGTTCCAAAAAGTCATTCAGAATTAACTTATTTCAAGAACAATCAATTTCAAGTTTTAAAACGTTCTGAAGTTTTAGGCTTAATTACTGAGAATACATTCTGTTTGGCAGTAGCTGGTACTCATGGTAAAACTACTACGTCAAGCATTTTAGGTCATTTATTGGCTGAATGTAATGTTGAGGTAACGGCATTTTTGGGAGGAGTTACAGAGAACTACAACTCAAATTTAATTTTAAAAGGAGCTAAAGTTTCGGTGGTTGAAGCTGATGAGTTTGATAGGTCTTTTTTAACGCTTTCACCTAATTTGGCATGCATTACCTCAATGGATGCAGATCATTTAGATATTTATGGAGAAGCAGATGCTTTAAAAGAATCTTTTATTGAGTTTACCAAACGAATTAAACCAAAAGGTAAACTTTTTGTAAAAAGTGGGTTACCAATTGATGGAATCACTTATGGTATTGAAGATGGTTCCAATTATTCAGCCCAAAATATAAAAATAGAAAATGGCACTTACATGTTTGATGTGAAAACACCAAAAGAAGTCATAGAAAATATACACTTTAACCTACCTGGTAGACATAATTTGTCGAATGCATTAATAGCCTTGGCGATGGCTGTGGAGTATGGTTGCCCTCACCAGCAGCTCGCCAAAGCTTTAGCATCTTTTAAAGGTGTTAAGAGACGGTTTACATATCATATAAAAACCGATGATTTAGTTTTTGTTGATGATTATGCGCACCATCCAGAAGAGATAAATGCCGTACATCAGGCCGTAAGAGAAATGTATCCAGATGAGAGGGTGTTAGCAATTTTTCAACCGCATTTGTATAGTAGAACAAAAGACTTTGCAAATGAATTTGCTGAAAGTCTAGCACAGTTTGATGAAGTATTATTGTTAGACATTTATCCTGCCAGAGAATTACCAATTGAAGGGGTTACTTCAGGTTGGTTATTGGGTAAGATTGATAATGAAAATAAGCAGTTGGTAAGTAAAGAATTAATGCTTTCAAAAATTCAAGAAAGTGATGCGAAAATAATCTTAACCATTGGTGCAGGAGATATTGGAGAAGAGGTGAATAAAATTAAAAAAGGACTTAGTGTTGCGAGTTAATTGGAATTACATAAAAATGCTAGTTTTATTGGGGTTAATAGTGTTTTTGTACGCTTTTGCATCTCATAAAAATGATATAAGAATTGTTTCAAAACCAAGTATTGAATTTGTTGGTGAAAACAACCTGTATGTCACCCAAGAGAATGTTAGTAAATTGTTAATACAAAATTCTGGAGGCCTTAAAAATGTGCCAAAAGAAACTTTAGCTTTGAATGAATTAGAAAGAGCCCTGAAATCTAATCCAATGATAAAATCAGCTGAGGTCTATGTTGCTGTAAATGGAACACTTAATGCCAAGGTTGAACAAAAAACACCTATTGCACGGGTTAGTACTAATGCCTCGTATTATATTGATGATGAAGGTTTGTTTATGCCTTTGTCAAGAAATTATTCGGCTAGAGTACCACTGGTTACAGGTTATGTTGAAAAAAATAATTTAAAAAACATTTTTAAAGTAGCTCAAAAAATTAAGAATGATGACTTTTTAAAAAAGAATGTAATTGAGATTCATCAGAGCATTAATAAGGTCATTTTTTTAAGGTTACGTCAATGTGAATTTTTGGTTCAGTTAGGAGATGTAAAATTATTAGATAAAAAAGTAAATAATCTAAAAGCGTTTTATCAAAAAAGCTCGAAAGAAGGAACCTTAAAAGATTATAAAAAAGTCAATTTGCAATTTGACAACCAAGTAGTGTGTAGCAAAAAGTAAACTATGGAACATAATTTAGCAGTAGGATTAGACATAGGAACCACCAAAATTGTGGCCATGATTGGTCGTAAGAATGAATATGGTAAAGTTGAGATTTTGGGTATAGGAAAATCTAAAAGTTTGGGTGTTCATCGTGGTGTTGTTAATAACATTACACAAACCATTCAATCCATTCAACAGGCAGTTCAAGAGGCTGAAGCTGCTGCAGATTTGAAAATTGAAGACGTTACAGTTGGAATTGCAGGACAACATATTAGAAGTTTACAGCATAGTGATTATATAACCAGGCCTAACTCTGAAAATGTAATAGATGAAGATGATATTGATAGGTTGATTAATCAGGTACACAAATTAGTAATGCTTCCAGGAGAAGAGATTATTCACGTATTACCGCAAGAGTACAAAGTTGATGGGCAAGCAGAAATAAAAGAACCTATTGGAATGTATGGAGGAAGATTAGAAGCCAACTTTCATGTGGTGGTAGGTCAAGTTTCTTCTATTAGGAATATTGGAAGGTGTGTTCAGAGTGCTGGTTTAAATTTAGACGGTATTACTTTGGAGCCTTTAGCGTCTGCTAATGCAGTTTTAAGTCAAGAAGAAAAAGAAGCAGGAGTAGCTTTGATTGATATAGGAGGAGGAACAACAGATTTGGCTATTTTTAGAGATGGTATAATACGTCATACGGCGGTTATCCCATTTGGGGGTAACGTTATAACTGAAGATATTAAAGAAGGTTGTTCAATAATTGAAAAACAAGCTGAGCTTTTAAAAATAAAATTTGGTTCTGCATGGCCTGGTGAAAATAAGGACAATGAAATTGTATCTATTCCAGGTTTAAGAGGTAGGGAACCAAAAGAAATCACCCTTAAAAACCTGTCTAAAATCATTCATGCCCGTGTGGTAGAAATTGTTGAGCAGGTTTATGTTGAAATTAAAAACTATGGCCACGAAGAGCAAAAGAAAAAACTTATCGCAGGTATTGTTTTAACGGGAGGCGGAAGCCAATTAAAACACTTAAAGCAATTAGTTGAATATATTACAGGTATGGACACCAGAATAGGGTATCCTAATGAGCATTTAGCTGGTGATAGTGATGAAGATATTACAAGTCCATTATATGCTACTGCAGTTGGTTTGGTGTTAGACGGATTGAAACGTCAGGAAAGAAAAAAGATTGAAGAAGAAGAGGTAGAGGATGTTGCGGAAGAAAACCAAACCGAGGAGATTAGAGAAGAACCAAAAAAAGAAAGACGATCATTTCTAGATAAGTTAACTGAAAGAGTTAAAGATTTTCTAGATAATGCAGAGTAACAATATATCCATTGAATAAAAAAAATAGTACAAAACCCCAGTAAAAAAGAATTTATGAGCAGCAACAAAGAATTCGAAAGTATTGCGTTTGATTTACCTAAGAATCAATCGAACGTTATTAAAGTTATTGGTGTTGGTGGAGGTGGAAGTAATGCCATTAATCACATGTTTCAACAAGGAATTAAAGGCGTTGATTTTTACATCTGTAACACAGATTCCCAAGCACTTCAAAACAGTGGTGTGCCAAATAAAATTCAGTTAGGCGTTAACTTGACTGAAGGATTAGGTGCAGGAGCTAACCCAGATATTGGTGAGCAATCTGCCGTTGAAAGTTTTGAGGATATTTCTCAAATGTTAGATACTAACACAAAAATGGTATTTATCACTGCTGGAATGGGCGGAGGTACTGGAACAGGAGCTGCACCAATCATTGCTAAAATGGCTAAAGATTTAGACATTTTAACAGTTGGAATTGTAACAATGCCATTTCAGTTTGAAGGAAGAATGCGTATTGAGCAATCTCAAAAAGGAATAGAAAAACTTAGAGATGTTGTAGATTCTTTAATTGTAATAAATAATAACAAACTTCGAGAGGTTTATGGGAATCTTGGTTTTAAAGCTGGTTTTTCGAAAGCAGATGAGGTGTTGTCTACCGCTGCTCGTGGTATAGCAGAAGTTATTACCCATCATTACACTCAAAATATAGATTTACGTGACGCTAAAACCGTTTTAAGTAATAGTGGTACTGCTATTATGGGGTCAGCTGTGGCGTCTGGTCAAAATCGTGCACAAGATGCTATTAGAAAAGCTTTAGACTCTCCGCTACTAAATGATAATAAGATTACTGGCGCTAAAAATGTGTTGTTACTGATAGTATCGGGGACTCATGAAATTACCATTGATGAAATAGGTGAAATTAATGATCATATTCAAACAGAAGCTGGTCATGGTGCCAATATTATTATGGGTGTGGGTGAAGATGAATCACTTGAAGAGTCAATTGCCGTAACAATTATCGCAACTGGATTTAATATAGAACAACAAGATGAAATTTCTAATACGGAAACTAAAAAGGTAATTCATTCCTTAAATGAGGAGCAAGATCTGAGTCCTGTTGAAAAGGAGCCGGTTATAATTGCTCCAATAATTGAGTTAGAAAAGAAAGAAGAACTTATTGTACGTCATACATTAGATATAGATGTCGAAGAAGATATTAAGCCTATAGTTAAGGAATCAATTAAAAAAGAAGGGCTATATAATCAAGAAATAGATTTAATACCAACTTCAGAGATTCTCAAAAACATGAATGTGGTTTATGAAGAAGTTAAAGCTATTAAAGAAGAAGAAGAGGACTTTGTAATTAAGCCGGTAACTAAAATGGATACTGATGTTGAAGAGTCTTCTAACAATGACGATGAACAGCAAATTACTTTAACCTTTGATTTGCCTCTTTCTAGTGTTGAGAAAGAAGAGGAAATAAAAGAAGAAGTGGTTTCTTATGATTTAAATGACGATCTTAAAGAGATTCCTGTAAAAGATTATATAGAGCTCATAACGGTTACGGAATCCAATGAGGATGGGGAAGTGCGTTATGCCTTAGATGACTATATTGAATTAGAGTCTGCAATGAATGTTAAGAAAAATGACTTAGAAGTTTTAGAAGAGCTCGATAAAGAAATTGTTTTTGAAAAAAAGGTAGTAGAAGAAGAAATTGTAGAAGAGGTTGCTGAAGAGATTGACCCAATGAATAGCCCAATTTCAGAATTATTAAAGGAACGAGCTGAGGAACGAAGACGTAAAATGAAAGATTTTAATTATAAATTCAATAACGCAAAAATTGATGATATAGAAAAAGTACCAGCTTATAAACGACAAGGGGTTGATTTAAGTGATGTTAAGCATTCATCAGAAAATGATATCTCAAGAACAAGTGTTGGCTTAGATGATAATGATGATATTCAATTAAGAAGTAACAATTCGTTTTTACATGATAATGTAGATTAAGACCCACTGACTTACTTATTAATAAAAACCCGAAAAATCTCCCTCAGCTTTTCGGGTTTTTAATTTCACAAAGGGAAGTTCTTTTTTTATCTTCGCATTCTAAATTTGAGATTATGAGTTTGCAACAAGATATAATGACTGCTTTGAAGGAAGCTATGAAGGCTAAAGATCAAACAGCTTTAACGGCTTTACGAGCTGTTAAATCAGCAATTTTACTAGCCAAAACAGAAAGCGGAGCAGGAGATGAGTTAACTGAAGAGCAAGAGCTTAAAATACTCCAAAAGCAGGTGAAACAACGTAAAGATAGTGCTGCTCTTTATATTGAACAAGGTAGGCAAGATCTTGCAGGACCAGAATTAGCAGAGGTTGATGTTATCAGTCAGTTTTTACCGGAAGCTTTAAGTGAAGAAGAAATTGAGAAAGTTGTTGTAATGACTATTGAGCAGATTGGTGCAGAAGGTATGAAGGACATGGGTAAAGTTATGGGTGCTGTAAGTAAACAATTAGCAGGACAAGCAGATGGTAAAACTATTTCAAATATCGTAAGAGCAAAATTATCTTAAAATAATGGCCCCGTGGCGCAACTGAATAGCGCATCAGATTTCGGCTCTGAGGGTTGGGGGTTTGAATCCCTCCGGGGTCACTTAATGAATTTTAATTTTAAAACCTCGTAGCTTATATAAGCTGCGAGGTTTTTGTTTTATTAAGATAAGAACAAGAGAATCATTAGTTGCTAAAAAATTTGGTAATCAAAAAATAATTCCTATATTTGGAAAACCAAATTGGTTAACCAGATTGGTTTTCCAAACAAATTAATAAAGAATAGTAAATAGTTGAGTTTATAGGTTTTGAATAGTTGTTTAGTTTAAAAGAAAGTCTTTATGAGTATAAAGGCTTTCTTTTCTTATCTTTAAATTAATAGTTAATCCTTGATTTTATGAAAAAGTTCTTTCTCCTTGTTTTAGTCGCAAGTTTTATTGTTTCCTGTAATAATAATTCTGTTAAATCAGGTGTTTTAGTTACTGATATTTCAGAGCTCAATGCATCAATTGAAAAAGCGCAACCGGGTGACATTATAACTTTAGCAAATGGTGTTTGGAAAGATGTAGAAATAAAATTCAAAGCTGAAGGAGCAGTAAATAAACCAATTACTATAAATGTAGAGACTCCTGGAGAAGTTTTTATTGAAGGTGTATCCAGCTTAAAATTCGGAGGGAATTATTTAGTGGTTGACGGACTTCATTTTAGAAATGGGTATTCTCCAGATGAAGCAGTAGTTATTTTTAGAATTGACAAAGAGACTATTGCAAATCATTGTACCTTCACAAATAGCGTTATTGAAGACTTTAATAAAATGAGTCGTGACGATTCAGACCGTTGGATACAATTTTGGGGAAGACATAACACATTAAGTAATTGCTATATCACTGGGAAAACAAATCGTGGTCCAACTATTAGAGTCGATTTAAAAGGTAATGAACACATTAGTAATTATCATCAAATTGTAAATAATCATTTTGGTCCAAGACCGCCTAAAGGTGGAGCTAGCGGGGAGACAATTCAAATAGGTGATAGTTATTCATCTATGTCTCCAAGTTACACGATGGTGGCTAATAACTTGTTTGAAGAATGTAATGGCGAAGTTGAAATTATTTCAAGTAAAACAAATTTCAATGAGTTTAGAAATAATGTATTTTATAAAAGTGAGGGTTCACTAGTAACAAGACATGGAAATTACTGTACTATTGATGGTAACTACTTTATTGGTGACGGAGAGAATGAAAATATTGGCGGCATAAGAATTATAAATACAGGGCATTGGGTAACCAACAATTATTTCTTCAATCTTAAAGGAAAGAGTTTTAGAAGCCCGTTGGCAGTAATGAACGGTATTCCAAAATCACCATTAAACCGTTATAATCAAGTTACTGATGTAGTTGTTGCTTATAATACATATATTAATTGTGATGCGCCTTGGCAATTTGGAGTAGGGCAAAATTTAGCACAGAAAGATGTATTACCTGCATCTGAAATTCGTTCTGCAAGACCTTTAAGAACTATTGTTGCTAATAATGTACTTTATAATGAGGTTGGTGCTGAAAAACTGGTTGTAGAGCATGATAAGGCAGATGGTGTAATCTTTAAAAGTAATGTTGTAAACAATCAGGGAGTTCCATTTAATGATTATGATGGTGGTATTCAAAACGTAAGTTTTGACCTAAGCGAAGTTGGAGAAAATATATTAGTACAAGCATCAAATTTAGATGTTGAAGCTTATAAAGGGTTTGAGTTTGAAAAAATATCAAAAGATCTTTTTGGTAATTCAAGAAATTCAAATAATAGCATTGGTGCCGTGGTAAACACCAATGCTAGTAGCCCTTCTATTTTAGATAAATCCAAATACGGTCCAAGTTGGTATTCTGATGAGGTTGAAGCATCAGAGGCTAAAACTATTGAGGTTACTGATGGTGACAACCTTCAAGAGAAAATAGATGAAGCTTCAAATGGAGATATAATTCTTTTAAAAGATGGAGTGTTAAATGTTAATAAATCTTTAGTGATCTCAAAAGGTATAACTATTAAAGCTGAAAATGTATCTAAAACATCATTAAATTATTCTGGTGAAGCTAACACACCTTTATTTGAATTGCATCCAAAAGGGTTCCTAATTGTAGAGAGTGTTAATTTAAAAGGAAATGGAACCCAACAAGCTTTTGCTTCCTTAAAGGAGAATATGTATACACATTTTGGGTTATCGGTCTCAAATTGTGAAATTACAGATTTCAATTTCGCCTTAAAAGCATATAAACAATCATTTGCAGAACGAATTACCATTGAAAACACATCAATATCAAATTGTAATAATGGTTTAGAGCTTTCAGAAGAAACAAATGATAGAGGAGATTATAATACTGAGTATTTAACTATTATTAATTGTAAATTCAATAATGTAAATGAAAATGTGATTGATTATTACCGCGGAGGATATGATGAGTCAACCATTGGAGGAAATCTTATTCTTACTAATAGCACATTTACAAATTGTGGAGGCAAAGAACAAAACGGGATTCTAATAAATACCAGAGGTATTGTTAATGTAGATATCTCTGATAATACATTTAAAAACAACCCTATAAAATTGGTGGCCTTACTTTGGGGAGCCAAAAACAATTCGCATGCTAACAATACTATTTCTAATTCTGGTAAAATAGTGGTTGAAGAGAATCTTAAATTGAAGTTGATGTATTAAGCAACTTAAAATTATATCATAAAATGAAAAAATCAGTATTAACTATAGTTGTCCTTTTATGCTTTTTTGCTTGTAAGAACAATGCTAAAACTACTTCTGAAACAACAATTCAAATAGAAGCTGTTAAAAAGGTTCCAAGTGATGTTATTCCTTTTATGGACAAATGGCAAATTCTTTTAGGTGATGGCACACGTTCTAAAGATTTAATAGGTTTTGAAAAGAACGATTTTTTCTATGTTGAAAATGATAGTAATGGGGATTGGGTTGTTTATAAGACGCCTAATTCTGGAATCACATCTCCAAATTCTAGTAACACAAGAACTGAATTGGGAGAAAAAAAACGATGGATACCAGAAGAAGGAGGTAAATTAACCGGAACTTTAAAAGTAAAGCATGTGTCTACTACAGGAGATGCAACTGCACGCTCTTCTTACTCAGTTGTGGTTGGGCAAATACATAGTGATGAAGGACATGAAAATGAACCTTTAAAGATCTATTACAAGAAATTTCCTGGACATGAAAAAGGCTCTGTTTTCTGGAATTATGAAATCAATACAGAAGGTGAAAACGATGGGCGTTGGGATTTTTCTACTGTAGTTTGGGGACATGACTTTTCCGTACTGGGTCCGGCTTCAGATATTTATCCGGAGGAACCTTTAGATGGGATATCTATAGGTGAAGTATTTAGTTATAAAGTTAATGTTTATAAAGGTATTATGTATTTGACTTTTGCAAGTGAAGGACATGAAACAAAAACATTCACTAAAAACTTATTAAAATCAGATTTTCATAAAGAATCTGAAATTCCCCAACAAGTGTTAGATTGGTATTCATCAAAAAGACGGGTTGGAGTTGAACGTGATACTGCATATGCTGGAGAGAAGCAATTTTTTAAACAAGGAGCTTATAATCAAGCTAACGGAAAAGCTACTAAATCAGAAACTTATAATGGAGACATTGCTAAGCAATATGAAAATGGGAGTTATGCTGAAGTTTGGTTTAAAGAAGGGGCTTTAGGTCCTGGAACATTACCAAATATCGAGTAATTGTATTTTAGTAACAGTATATAAATACAGTTATGAATCAAGTAATTTATATTATGGGTGTTTCTGGTTGTGGAAAAAGCACCATTGGGAACTTACTTTCCGAAGCTTTAAAAATTCCATTTTTTGATGGGGATGATTTTCACCCAGAAGCCAATGTTGCTAAGATGTCAAAGGGAATACCTTTGAATGATGAAGACCGTTTTGGTTGGTTGCAAACCTTGAATGAATTAGGGAAGAAACAGGTTGAAAATAATAGCTGCGTTATTGTCTGTTCAGGGCTAAAGCAAATGTATCGAGATATACTGTCTAAGGGGATAGAGAGTAAAAGCATGTGGGTGTATCTTTCAGGTTCATTCAATCAAATAGAAGAACGTGTCAATAAGCGTTCAGGTCATTTTATGAGTTCTGCTTTGTTGCAATCACAGTTTGATACTTTGGAAGAGCCTATAAACGCGTTGCAACTTGATATTAGTTTAAAACCAGAAGAAATTGTCAAAAAAATTGTGAAAGAATTAGATATGAAATCGGAGTTTGGTTTATTTGGTTTAGGTGTTATGGGTAAGAGTTTAAGTAGAAATTTGGCTCAAAAAGGTTTTAATATTTCCATTTTCAATCGAGAGGTAAAAGGTTCTGAAGAAAACATTGCCATAGATTTTAAGAATGCCCACTCTGAACTGGAAAAATCTCAACCATTTTCAAATGTAGAAGCTTTTGTAAACTCGTTACAAATACCAAGAAGAATCATGCTCATGGTAAATGCGGGTAAGATTACCGATATGGTTATTGATGATTTAATTCCTTATCTGTCCGATGGTGATATTCTCATAGATGGTGGGAATTCAAATTATTTAAAGACTAAAGAACGTTACGATTATTTAAAATCAAAGAACATAAATTTTATTGGCGTTGGTGTTTCTGGAGGAGAAGAAGGTGCGCTTAAGGGGCCGTCCATTATGCCGGGTGGAAATAAAGAAACCTATGAGTTGGTAAAGCCTTATCTAGAAGGTATAGCAGCTAAAGACACTAATGGTCTGCCATGTTGTACCTATGTTGGTGAAGAGGGTAGCGGACATTTTGTAAAGATGGTTCATAATGGCATTGAATATGTTGAAATGCAGTTATTGGCTGAAGTGTATACCATTTTTAATACCATGGGTAGGAACCCCGATGAAATTGCTAATATATTAGAATCTTGGAAATCTGATGTTGATAGTTACTTGTTGGGAATTACAGTAGATATATTACGAAAGAAGGATGGAGATGATTGGCTAGTAAATAAAATTGTGGATAAAGCCGGTAACAAAGGAACCGGAAATTGGACCACTATTGCTACCGCACAATTGGGAGCTCCAAGTACCTTGATTGCTTCGGCATTATTTGCTCGTTATACATCATTTTATAAAGAAGAAAGGTGTAACGCGAATGAAAAATTCGGAATTAGCCCTTCAGAATTAAACCTTAATTCAGATGATGTTCTAAATGCGTATCAATTTGGGAGAATCATTAATCACTATCAAGGATTAAAGCTAATATCAGAAGCCGGAAAAGCTTATAGTTGGACTTTGAATTTAAGTGAAATTGCCAGAATTTGGACCAATGGTTGTATTATAAAGTCTGATTTTGCGGAAGCGTTGATTCCTGTTTTAAAAGAAGATGATAATATATTAACCAATCCATCAATTATTAGTCAGTTAAAGGAATTGAAGCCATCAATAAATAAAGTAGTTGCAGAATGTATTTTAAGAGAACTGCCTGTTGCCTGTTTAAGTGAATCAGTTAATTTCTTAAATGCCTACACAACATCAAATTCATCAGCAAATATAATACAAGCACAACGCGATTACTTTGGCGCACACACCTACCAAAGAATAGATGACCTTTCAGGGGATTTTCATCATACTAACTGGAATTAATAACTAACTAAACCACCACATTATGCCAAACACTGAAACTAAAAATTCGTTTTTAAAAAAGATAATTGCTTTAGTCCTAGGTTTTGGCCCTGGAATATTTGCCATTGGTTATACTATTGGCACAGGTAGTGTTACTTCAATGATTGTAGCAGGAAGTACCTATGGTATGCAATTGCTTTGGGTATTACTATTAAGTTGTTTGTTTTCCGGAATTTTAATGTTTGCTTATGGAAACTATGGATTAATAACAGGAGAAACAGGACTGTATGGTTTCAAGAAGTATATTAAAGGAGGTAAAGTACTTGCTATTATGGTAATCATTGGTATTTCCTTCGGGCAGTGGAATTCTTTAATGGGTATTCTTGGTATTTCTGCTAATATGCTTTATGAAATATTTGCAATGAATTTTGAGGGGCTAGTAGATTATAAATATGAAACCGTTTTAATAATAGCCATTGTTATTATTGCTGTTTTTTATGGTTTGTTATTAGTAGGGAAGTACACATTTTTTGAAAAGATATTGGTCATTTTTGTGACTTTTATGGCACTTTCATTTATTATTTCTCTGTTTTTTGTGTATCCATTACCAAAAGATGTGGTTATGGGATTAATACCATCCATTCCAGAGGTTCCAGGTGGTAAAATGATGGTGGCGGCTTTTGTTGGAACTACTATGGCGGCAGCTACATTCTTGTCGCGCCCACTATTTGTAAAAGGAAAAGGATGGACCATAAAAGATCTAAAACGCCAAAAGAATGATGCTATAACAGCGGCTATTTTAGTGTTTGTAATTAGTGGTGTAGTTATGGCAGTAGCATGTGGTGCTTTGTTTCATCAAGGCAAACCAGTAACTCAAGTACTAGATATGGCAAATACTTTAGAACCAGTAGCTGGTAGTTTGGCGGTTAGTATTTTCTTTTTTGGAACATTAAGTGCAGGTTTATCATCAATATTTCCTTGTTTATTAATAGCGCCTTTGCTGTTAGCCGATTATCAATCAGGAACGCTAGATACCAGTTCACGCCAATTTAAAATCATCACATTTATTGCTTGTTTAGTAGCGCTTATTGTGCCAGTATTTGGAGCAAACCCTATTGAAATGCAGATTTTATCTCAGGTGTTCAATGTGTTTGTTTTACCCATTGTTATTCTTGGAATCATATTCTTGGTTAACAATAAAAAAGTCATGAAAGGTTATAAAACTAGTCTTTTTGTAAATATTGGCTTATTTGCTTCATTGCTTTTCGCTTGTATTATTTCGTATAATGGGGTTTTGGCATTGTTTGAATATTTTTAATGTCATATGCTATTAAGAAAGTGATTTTAAAATGAATAAAATTTAGTTTATATGAATAAATTTATTGTCAAAGTAAGCTCGTTGGTGTTAATTCTTGGTGTCTTATTAGTGCTAAATAGTTGTAAGAAAAATTTAAAAGAGCAGGATGCTTCAATAAGCTCTAGTACTGCTAAAAAAGAAGACAATAAAGCACTTTTTGCAAGCGATGTTATTTCGTTTTCCAACCATTGGAATTTAATTTTAGGTGATGGCTCAAATGCAGGTCATCCAAACAATTTTGAACATAAAGATTTCTTTTATACCACAAATTATGACAAAGTGAATTGGGTCGTTTTTAAATCGCCTAATGGAGGCGATACACATGGAACTTCAAACAATACAAGAACCGAATTGGCTCAGGTGAAAAAATGGTATCCTGCAACTGCTGATGATAAACTAACGGCTACACTCAAAGTAATGAATGTGTCGGCTACTGGTGATGCTCGTGTAGCGGCTTCGTATGCTGTAGTTGTAGGTCAGATTCATAGCGCTGATGAATTTGAAAACGAACCGCTAAAAATATTCTACAAAAAATTCCCTGGTCATACCAAAGGTTCGGTGTTTTGGCATTACGAAATCAACACGGCAGGTGATGATAATTCAGGGAGATGGGATTATTCAACGGCAGTTTGGGGCAACGATTTCTCTGTTGTTGGCTCTACTGAAAACACCTATCCAGAAGAGCCTAAGGTCGGCATTGCATTGGGCGAAGAATTTAGTTATGAAATCGTGGTTAAGGATGGTATTATGAGTTTAAAATTTAGTAGCGATGGGCACGAAACTAAAACGTTTACAAAAAACTTATTAGTATCTGAATATACAACTACTGCTGATATTCCTCAGCAAACTAAAGATTTATTCTTTCCTATTGGTCAGGACGGTGTAGAACGTAAAAATGCCTACGCTGGCGAAGGTTGTTTTTTCAAGCTAGGTTCTTACAATCAGACGAATGGAAAATCTCCTGAAGTAAACAGAAACTGGTGTTCTGGAGCTGAGACGCATGCTGGTGATATTCAAAAACAATATAAAGACGGAAACTATGCTGAAGTTTGGTTTAAAAAAGCAAGTATTCAGGTAAGTGATGCAGCTGTATCTAATGAAGGCTATTTTACTAAAAATGATTAAAATAATTTTGGAATAAACATTATGAAAAATAAATTAACTGGCAAAAACATACTTATTACAGCAGGTGCTCAAGGCATAGGGGAATCAATCACTAAACACTTTATAGATAGTGGTGCTAATGTTGCAATTCACTATTTTTCTAGTGCTGATACTGCCAACCAATTGAAAGCGTATGCTATTAGCAAAGGGCAAAAAGCTGTTGCCATTAGTGGTGATTTAACTAATGAAACGGATGCAAATGCTTTGGTAGATAAAGCTGTTGAGGCTTTTGGTGGTCTAGACATATTAATCAATAATGCAGGATCACTTGTTGCCCGCAGAATGCTCAACGAAATGGAAACTGAATTCTGGAATAAGGTTATGGATATTAACCTCACCTCTATGATGTTTGTAACGCGAGCTGCATCACCGCATCTAGCAAAAAACGAGGACAGCAGTATAGTCAATTTAGCATCACTTGCAGGTCGAAAAGGAGGGCACCCAGGTTCTCTAGTGTATTCTACTAGTAAAGGAGCTATCTTAACGTTTACAAGAGCGCTTTCTTCTGAATTGGGTCCTCAAGGAACAAGGGTTAATGCCGTTGCTCCAGGTCTTATTCTTGGGACTTCATTTCACAATACACATACAACAAAGGAGTCAGCGGCTGAAACAACGGCTGGTATCCCAATCCAACGAGCAGGTAACGCCGATGATGTAGCAAGAGCAGTATTATATTTAGCATCCGAATACGACGGATTTATTACTGGAGCCACACTAGACATCAACGGAGGCGTTTACAACATGTAATTCCCTATTAGTTTTTTGTTTGCAACACGGAACGGAGACCGATATTTTAAAATCAGTACTCAAACTAACAAGTGATATATTTCTTTCTTATGATTTACTTTTGTTCTAATTACTTAGCTATCAATGCATTAGTTGAATCATTATCAAAATAAACATAGTTAAAATTATTTTGAAAAGTGAATAATATTTGTATTTTTGGTAAACCAAAATTGGTAAACCAGTGTGGTTAACCAATAAAAAATTCTCCATTAAACTAAATATTTAGTCATGATTAAAATTACCTTTCTCTTAAAAGAGTTTAAACTTATAAATAATCAAGCAGTACTATTTGTATTAGCTTTATTATACTCTGTAACGTTGTTTTCTCAAGATATGACCTATAATATTGATGATCCTGAAAAATTAGAGGATCAGACTTACCTGCCCGGAGATGTAATCATATTGGCAAATAATACTTACAGTTCTGATGCTCGTATAGACTTTGTTGGTAACGGTACGGCAGATAAGCCTATTACATTTAGAGCAGAAACACCAGGTGGGGTTATTTTTGATAATGGTTTACAAATGAATATTGGTGGAGATTATGTAGTTGTAGATGGTTTTCACTGGCAGGGTGGTTACGGCGCGAGCAATTTTATTCAATTTAGAAATGGTACTGATTATGCAAATCATAGTACCATTCAGAATTGTGCTATCGATGGTCTGGGAATACATCCAGACGACGTCGCGGATGATATAGCCGATAATTCGATTACAAAACACAGATGGATTGTATTGTACGGCACTTATAATACGGTAATTAACTGTTCATTTATGAATAAAGTAAGTGCAGGTGCTTTGATTTTAGCAGAATATCAATACAATGCCGAAGATAATCGTTGCACAACAGTTGGTCATACAATTAGCAATAATTATTTCTATAAATATGCGAAAATGGATCCCTCCTTAAGTAATTCTGGAGATAGTGAAACAATACGAATTGGTACTAGTGAATACCAAAATGTAAATAGTAATGTAACAGTGAGTAATAATTATTTTGTTGAGGCCGATGGTGAAAATGAAATTATCACTAACAAAAGTAAAGGCAACATATATACTAATAACACATTTAGAAAATGTAGAGGGTCTTTAGTATTGCGTCATGGTTCTGATGCCACTGTTGATGGGAATTACTTTTTAGGTCATAATGTTGATGGTACAGGCGGTATTAGAATTACCGATAGTAACCATACAATAACAAATAATTACATTCAAGATTGTATAACAGTTGTTGACCAAGCCAAGTGGAATAACGGTATCACGTTTATAGGAGGCGGCAGTAGTGCTGCTGTTGTTTGTTCTTCTACAAGTACTTCAAACGGCTATCAAAAATCTGAAAATATTAACGTTTCTAATAATACCATTATAAATACTAATGCACCACTGTATTATAATGAAGATAAAGGGTCTACCGATCCAACCGGAACAGTGTCTAATAACTTAATTTATTTTGAAGATAATAGTGCTCCAAGGCATTCAGATGTAATTTCGGGTGATAGTGCTAGTGCATTTGATAACCTTGGTACCTCATTAACTTATTCTGGAAATGTTTATACAGGGACTATGCTAGGTGCTACGACCACAGGTTTTTCTGAAGAGAATGCAATTACTGCAACTCCCGATGGTGAGATCTTTACGTTTTCAGGAACTAGTTCTGCAGGTAAAGGTGCCGATATGGGAGCTTATGCCCCAACAACAGATGAAATGGTTGGTTACGGCATTGGTGCTTGTTTTATAGATCATGATGGTGACTCTATACTTGATGGTGATTGTACTATTGAAGTTATAGAATCTTTAACTGTTAGTAGTTTGTCTCCACTTGTGCCAGAGGCTGGTAGTTATGATGTTACAGTTAATGCTAATGTAGGTTGGTCTGCAGTGTCTAATGATGGGTGGATTTCTATTGATGTTACATCAGGTACTGGAAATGCAACAGTTTCTGTTACAGTAACTGAAAATGCAACAACTACTGAAAGAGTTGGTACGGTAACATTTACTCAAGACCCCGGAGGTGATGGTATTGTTAGAATTTTAACGGTTACTCAAGAAGGGGCAGATTTAACGTCCTTGTATGATCTTATTAATGATGTGTCTGGAGGTGGGCCAGTTTCTATTCATTCTTGGTCTACAGAATTTAATCCTGGAAAACCTGAAGAGAATGTATATAAAACTCTAGATAAAGTTAATTCCAATTCATCTATTTGGGCCGCAGAAGATGGTGCACTTGTTGGTGGAGATTACAAAGGAGATGGCGAATACATTATTTATGATTTGGGTGCTGATTACGATCTAGATTTAATACAGTTTAGCACCACCGATAAATCTGATCCTTTTGGATATCAAGTTTGGATGTCAACCACAGGAACAGATCCCGGAGATTTCACTATGATATTGCCAACTACTGGAGCCCTGTTATTAACAACAAAAACCGGCACAAATGATTTCAATCAATATGAAATTACAGAAACTGCGCGCTATGTAAAAATGATTGGTTTTGGAAGATTTAATAGTGCTGGAGATACAAGAACAAGCGCTTGGAGTACTATTGCAGAAATTGAATTCTTTGGCACTCAAAATGGCTTATCAACTACCGATATAGATTTAGATAGTGTATCTATATTTCCTGTACCGTCTAAAAATATTTTAAATATTAAAACCTCGGGAGTTGGTATTAGTAAAGTTCATGTCTATAGTTTAGATGGTAGACATGTGCTAAACAAAGTTGAAAGTACTCCTAAATCTGAAACTTCGCTTGATATTTCATCATTATCAAACGGAACCTATCTTATTAATTTTTCGAATGAAAATGGTTTAAGTGCATCTAAAATGATCATTGTTTCTCATTAATTGACTGAAACACAAATATTTTAACAAAATAAAATTTGGAAAACGTCTAATAATAATTATATTTGGGAAACCAAATTGGTTTACCAGTTTGGTTTCCCAAAAAACATTAGCTTTTAGCCTTTCTTATTTATGTTCATTTTTAGTTTCTAACCTTTAAATTATATAGTATGAAAACAAAATTACTTTTTACATTATTGCTAATTACTTTTTTAGGGTATTCGCAAACTTATGATAATACTAAATATTGGATAAGTGAAATAGTAGCAAGCTCACCAAACAGTTCAAGTGGTTTTATAAATGATTCTGATAATGCGTCATTAGAGCCATATCAGTCTGATGTAGATGATGTTATAGAATACTATGAATTTAGAGGAACACCAAATGCCACAATAGAAAATGATGTATACTTTATTGCAATTGATGGCGATGATGAGGCTGTAGGAGATGTGCAAGATGCAATAGATTTAAGTGGTTTGCAATTTGGAGCGAATGGAATTTTAGTTATAGTTGCAGATGTTACAATGAACAATGGTACTGGTGCAGTAGACTTGGTTGGTCTTGATATTAGTGGTACTAAGTGGATTAACCCTTGGGCTACGGCTTTGGCGAGTTCTGGTGCTAACGTTGTTACTGTACAATTAGTTGCAGATACTATAGATTGGACCGATGAAAACCCAAGTGACGGGACTAATGAAACTCTGAATAAATTCAATATTTCTTCTAGAACACCGGATATAGGGTATGATGGTAGTTTTAATGACCAGAGTTCTACATATATGATTGTGAAATCAACTGCAGGTAACCCAAAAAACGAACTTGTTGATACTACAGGTCCTGATGGCGTACTTGATGGTGCAGCTACAGCTTGGACTATTTATGATGCGGTTACTATCCTGGATGATGATGATACTACAGAATATGCTTATAGCGGAATTATTTTTGCTGAAGATCCTGATGGAGCCCTACCAGTTGCTCAAACTATCGTTTATGATACTTCTACTTTCCCGTCTGCCTCAATAGTAGCCCTTAACCAGTATCCTAGTTATGTGGCAAGACAGGGAACTAAGACTGGGAATTCAGCGACTATGGATGCTATTCATAATGATGATTGGATGGCCGGTCGTTTAAATTCACTTTCATATCCTGATTGGGGATTCAGTAGTACGGATGATAGAAATTTTCCAGCAGATCCATTGCAAAGTTCAAATCTTAGCGATCATGGGGCAACAATTGGAGAAGTTAATGTTGATTTTGCTGCACTTTCAAATGAAGATTTTATTGCGTCAAACTTCAAAATATACCCTAACCCTGCTAAGGATATTGTAACAATAGAATCTAACAATATTGAAGTGTCATCAATAAAAATTTATGACATTTTAGGTAAACAAGTTTTTGCACAAAAAGGGTTAGCTTCTAAGGAATTAAATATCTCTCATCTTAATTCAGGAATATATGTTTTAAGAATAGACACCTTTGAAGGTGCTCTAAACAAAAAAATAGTAGTTGAATAGTAAGTAGTATAGTTTAGTTGACAAAAGAAGGTCTTTATTAATAAGTAAAGGCTTTCTTTTTATCTCAATTATTTTAAAATTCTTTTATGAATAGATTGTTTCTTCTTGTTTTAGTTTGTGTTTTTATTTCTTCTTGTAAGAAGGGTGCAAATGAATCAGGTATTCTTGTAAAAAATATTTCTGAGTATAATAACGCTGTTTCTAAAGCACAACCAGGTGATGTCATTATACTTGCCAATGGCGTTTGGAACAATGCTGAATTGGTTTTTGAAGGTGAAGGAACTAAAGAAAACCCAATTACATTATCAGTAGAGGAAAAAGGAAAAGTTACTCTGGAAGGGCAATCAAATCTTCAAATTTCTGGAGAATATTTAGTTGTTGAAGGTTTAGTTTTTAAAAACGGATATACGCCAACAAATGCGGTTATTTCATTTAGAAAGAATAGAGAAGAAATGGCAAATAATTGTCGTTTAACAGAATGCGTTATTGATAATTATAATAATCCAGAACGCCATGTGCAAGATTATTGGGTAACCATCTACGGAAAAAATAATCGTATTGACCATAATCATATTGTTGGTAAAAAGAATTTAGGTGTTACCATGATTGTTGGTTTAGATACCAAGGAAAGTAGAGAAAACAAACATAAAATTGACCATAACTATTTTGGACCGCGTCCAACCTTTGGCAATAACGGAGGCGAAACCCTAAGGATAGGAACAAGTCACCACGCTCTTGAAAACTCTAATACTTTGGTAGAGTCCAATTACTTTGATAGATGTAATGGTGAACATGAAATTATTTCCAATAAGGCTTGTCAGAACACCTTTAAGTATAATACTTTTTTTGAATGTACAGGAACATTAACCATGCGTCATGGAAATGAAACTATGGTAGATGGTAATGTGTTTATTGGTAATGGTAAACCTAGTACCGGAGGGGTTCGTGTAATCAATGAAACCCAAACAGTTATTAATAATTATCATATTGGTTTAACGGGTTATCGTTTTAGAGGTGCTTTTGTTATGATGAATGGTGTCCCAAATTCACCACCTAATCGTTATGTGCCAGTTATAGATTCTAAAGTAAATAACAACACTTTTATTAATTGTGACCATATTCAGCTGTGTGCTGGAAGTGATTCAGAAAGGAGTACACCGCCTAAAAACTCTGAGATGTCAGATAACATTTTTTATCATGAATCAAAAAGTAATTTATTCACTGTTTATGATGATATAAGTGGGGTTAGTTTTCAAAATAACATCCAAGGAAAAGATTTAAAAACAGATATTTCTAGTGGTTTTGAAAATGCTGATATTCAATTGGTGAAAAACGCACAAGGTTTTTTAATCCCTCAATCAGACAAAATAAAAACAAAGGTTGAAATAAGTCCAAATATTGCAACAAAACAAAACACTGGCGTAAGCTGGTATACAAAAGAGGAATCATTAGTGGCGTTGAACAGCGGAAAAACTATTCAAGTAAAAGCGGAATTGAATAGTTTGTTTGATGCTGCTAATAATTCTCAGCCAGGAGATGTTTTAGTACTAGAATCGGGAGAAACGTATTTACTTACTAAGGCGGCTAAAGTAAAACATCCTTTAACAATTAAAACTTTTGGAAAAGAAAAAGCAACCATATTGTTTGAGCGTATGATGGCTTTTGAAATTCAAAACGGAGGAAGCTTATCAATTGAGAATATTTTGTTTGATGGTGCTAAATCTCCAGACTATGCTGGAAATGCGGTAATAAGTACTAGTAAAAAATCAATGACAGAGAACTATAAATTGTTTATTGATAATTGTGAATTTTCAAATTTAGTAGTAAATCATTCATTTGATGTATTAAGAGTTTCTAAAGGAACATTTGCAGATACCATCAGCATTACCAATTCAACGTTCAAAAATATCACTGGACATGTTACGGCTTTAGATAAAGAAACTGATGATATTGGAGCATACAACGTTGAGTATTTTATAATGAAAAATAATATATTTAAGGATGTTCAGGGAGCTGCTTTGAGATTATATAGAGGAGGAAAGGATGAAAGCACATTTGGGCCATTTTTGGAAGTAGATCATAACGTGTTAGATAATGTGGGGCATGGTAAGAAGAACAAATACCAAGTAGCCATATCATTATACGGTGTTCAGGTTAATGATATTAATAATAATATTTTCAATAATTCCAAAGGGCTTAATATGCATTTAGTGGTAGGAGAGCCTATAGTGAACGTATTCAATAACAATTTTTACAATTCTGATAAAATTACGGTGACTGGTGATGAAAAATATAACGTAAAAAATCTTTGGGAATTTGATCCTAATCTGAAAGACGATTTTTATTTAGGTGACAACTCTTCTTTAAAAGGTAAAGGAACTGACGGATTAGATCTAGGTGTAATTTCAAAATAACGCTATGCAAGTATCAAAATATATAAAATCAAGTTTATTATTAGCACTTACAATTGCGGTTGTATTTTCTTGTAAAGAAAAAGAAACCAAAGAGATAAACTCGGTTTCAGAATCAACACATCCAAGTTTAATATTAACAAAACAAGGTGTTAAAGAAATTAGAGCAAATTTAGGTAGTATCCCCATATTTGATAAAACGCTAGCTGCTACTAAAAAAGAGGTTGATACTGAAATTGAAAATGGTTTTGATGTTCCTGTTCCAAAAGATTATTCAGGAGGATACACCCATGAGACTCATAAAAAGAATTATGTGTTAATGCAAAAAGCAGGTGTTTTATATCAAATTCTTGAAGATGACACCTATGCTCAATTTGTTAAAGATATGTTGTTTGACTATGCAAGACAGTATCCAACATGGCCTGTTCATCCAAAACCAAGGTCTTATGCTAGAGGTAAACTATTTTGGCAATGTTTAAATGATTCTAATTGGTTGGTTTATACCAGTCAAGCTTATGATTGTATTTACGATTTTTTAACAGAAGAAGAACGCAATACTTTAGAAACAGATTTGTTTAGACCTTTTGCTGATTATATATCAAAGGAGAACCCACAATTTTTTAATCGTGTTCATAATCATGCTACTTGGGGTAATTCGGCTGTAGGAATGATGGCATTGGCTATGGGTGATGATACTCTTTTAGATAGAGCATTAAATGGTGTTAAAGATGTTAATTTTAATCCAGATGAAAAAGATAATGATGGAGGTTATATTAGAAAAGATGGCCAGAAAATAGGTTTTTATGCTAATGTTGATGAACCTTTTTCACCAGATGGTTATTTTACCGAAGGACCTTATTATCAGCGTTACGCTTCCTACCCCTTTTTAATTTTTGCCCAGGCGCTTCAAAATAAAAAACCAGAACATAAGGTATTTGAGTATAAAGATGGTGTGCTTATAAAAAGTGTGAATGCTTTATTAAATTTATCTGATGTTGATGGTGATTTCTTTTTGTTAAATGATGCTCAAAAAGGTATGTCCTATTTCAATGCATCCTTAATATCTACTGTAGATATTGGATATCATTTTGGAGGTAATGATCCAGGATTATTAAGTATTGCCAAAAAGCAAGATGAAGTTACCTTAGATGATGCAGGTTTAGCTGTAGCCTTAGGTATAAAGGCAGGTAAAGAAAAACCGTTTATTAAAAAATCCATTGAGTTATCTGATGGTGCCAACGGAGACGAAGGTGCAGTTGGAGTTATACGTAGTTATGATTGGGAGTTGGTGTTTAAATATACGGCACACGGATTGAGTCATGGGCATTTTGATAAGTTATCATATGCTTTATTTGAAAATGGTAATGAGGTTGTTCAAGATTACGGCATGGGTCGTTTTGTGAATATTGAACAAAAAGGTGGTGGTAATTACTTAAAGGAAAACAAAACTTGGGCAAAACAAACCATAGCACATAATACAATTACACAAAATGAAAAATCACAGTTTAAGGGTAAATATGATATAGGTAGTAAACATCATTCAAACAAGTATGTATTTAGTGTAGCAGATGAAAATATTCAAGTTGCAAGTGCAAAAGAAGAAAATGCGTATCCGGGAACTAAGCTTCATAGAACTATGGTTACAATCAAGGATGAAGATTATAATAACCCTTATGTGTTAGATATAATGAGAGTATCTTCTGAAAAGTCAAATCAGTATGATTTGCCATTTTTCTTTTTAGGACATATTATGCAAGCCGATTTTGAATATAACAAATTGAATGAGCCAGAAGTTTTAGGAAAGTCAGATGGATATCAGCATTTATATAAGGAAGCCAGTGCATCTGCTAATGGAAGTAACATCAAATTAAACTGGTTGTTAAATAATAAATTTTATACATATTCAGCGGTAACTTCAAAAAATGATGAACTTATTTTTGGCAGGATCGGAGCAAATGATCCGGACTTTAATCTACGGAATGAGCAAACATTAATCTTAAGGAAGAAGGATGTAAAAGATGCCTTGTTTGTTTCAATTATAGAATCACACGGAACATATTCTCCTGTATCTGAACTAGCAGTTAACGCTTATAGTAATATCAAAAACATTTCTGTAATGCATAATTCAAAGGAATATACTGCAATTCAAATTGAAACAAAAAAAGATAAATCAAAAGTCTTTATCATTTCAAACGAAAATAATGATAAAGGTGTAGAACATAAATTAACAATAAACAATATAGAGTATACCTGGGAAGGTGCTTACATGTTTACAGAAAACAAATAAATTATAAATTATGAAAAGATTTAGTGAAAAGTATGTCGTTGCAAAAGACATGGAATGGGAAGAACTTGGTGGCGGAGTGTCAAGAAAGTTCTTAGGTTACGATAACCAAATTATGATGGTAAGAGTGAAATTTGAAAAAGGAGCGTTAGGTTCTCCACATCAACATTTTCATACGCAGGCTACCTTTTGTGCTTCAGGGAAATTTGAATTTGAGATTGATGGAGTAAAGCAAATTGTAGAAGCTGGAGATGGTGTGTATATTGAACCTAATTTATTGCATAGTGCAGTTTGTTTGGAAGAAGGGGAGCTAATAGATACATTTAGCCCGGTAAGAGAAGATTTCTTAACTGGTGATGGAGTGTCTTATTTTGGAGATAAGGAATCATAAAAAAGAAGCCTATTAGTACATTTCGTGAGGATTTTTATGGATTAGTAAATTGTTAAAAATGAAAATTTATTTGTTTTAACAAAAAAATAACATATATTTGGAAAACCAATTTGGTAAACCACTTTGGTAAACCAAGAAAATACTAAACTAAATGTCTAACGCTTTTGAAATATAATTCTTCATTTATGAATAAAAAATAAAAAGGGATAGGTGTGCACCTATCCCTTTAAACCATTTACTTCTTGTCGGATTGAAGTAAAATCCAATACACAATATTGCTATGCAATAGCATGTAACTTCAAAACTACTAAAAATAGTTGAATAGTTCTCTTTTGTTTAGCAATTAGTGTAATTGAGTGAAATTGATTTAGTGTGGAAACATACTAATCAGACTGAAACAATATTAACTAAATTAAACAAATTATGAATTTAAAAATTAGACTAACTCTAATTGCAGTGTTGTTGTTCAATGCTGTTTTGATTGCACAGAGTGGAATTACTGTTAAAGGTACGGTCGTATCTGCTACAGATAATGTTCCAATTCCAGGTGTAAATGTTATTGTGGTGAATACCACAAAAGGAACTACTACAGATTTTGACGGAGCTTATCAAATTGAAGCCGATAAGGGAGATGTTATACAATTCTCTTATGTTGGGTTTGTAAGTCAATCGGTAACTGTCGGTGATCAAACAACAATTAACGTTTCATTAGAAGAAGATTTTGCTGCTCTTGAAGAGGTTGTAGTTGTAGGTTACGGAACTCGTAAAAAATCTCATTTAACTGGAGCCATTGCAAAAATTGGAGGAGAAGATGTTGCTGCTGTTCAGGCTGCACGTGTAGATGATGCTCTAGCAGGTAAATTGCCTGGGGTTTTAATACAAAATCAAGATGGTGCACCTGGAGCAGATCCAAAAATTCAAATTAGAGCGGCCTCTTCTATTTCAGGTGATTCAAGTCCTCTAATTGTCGTTGATGGGTATCCTATTTCGGGGAGTATAGCAACTGTTAATCCTAACGATATTGAAAGTTTAGAGGTATTGAAAGATGCAGCTTCGGCCGCCATATATGGTTCAAGGGGGGCAAATGGTGTAATTTTAATTACCACCAAAAAAGGAAAAGAGGGTAAGGTTAAGTTTAGTTATAATAGCTACTTAAGTACCTCTAGCAGATACAGAGATAACATTCTTCAGTCTGGACCAGAATGGGCATCAACTGTTAGGTCTGGTATTTCTTCTGGTAAATTTGACGTTTCACATCTTGATCCTGCTTTTGTAGAATTTAGGTTAAGCGCTTATGAAAATTCTCCTGGAGCAATTAGTCCAGAAGATTGGCTTTTCAGGAGAGGTAATACAATGAGTCATGACTTTAGTATGAGAGGTGGCTCTGAAGATGTTAAAATCTTTGCATCGGTTGGTTATCAAAATACTGAAGGTATTGTAATTACTCAAGGTTTTGAAAGATTAAACGCACGTCTGAATGTTGATGCCAAATTGGGAGATAAGTTCAAGACGGGAGTTAGTTTCAACGGATTTTCAGCTGAAAGAGATATCGTTGGTCATGATATGAGAGATTTATTAAGGTCATATGGTGTCCATCCTGTTTACCATACTGCTGAGTCTATTGCTTTTGTTCAAGCACTAGATGGCGAAGCCCAAGCTTTAGGATTAGCTGCATTCGATAATGGTTATAGAGGTTCAGGATATGAAGCTAGTAGTATATATGAATTAGAACCGGGTATGGCGGCACAAGATTGGCATTACGGTAGAGCAAATAACGGTATTGGTGGTTCTGGTGATGCTGGTCCAGCAGCTAAACTTGATAATACTGAAAGTTGGGAAAAAACTTTTTTCGGTAATGTTACTGGGTATTTACAATACAGCCTTATGGAAGGGTTAGATATAAAAACTGTTTTAGGTGGAGATTTAAGAGATACTCAAAACTATTCACACAGATTACTTGGATTTGATTCTAGAGCTCGTGATTCTCAGACTTTCATGGATCAAGTGGATTTAAAAGTGTCTTCTGTTTTAAGTGAAACTACCTTAAGTTTTGCAAAGGAATTTGGTAGTCATGATGTATCTGCTGTTGCTGGTCTTGAATTTCAAACTACAACTTTTAAGGGTACTCGTTTAGATGGTTCAAATATTCCAGATAACGCGATTTTAAATTTTAACCTTTTAGCACCAGCTGATATTATAGTAACAGAGAGAGATGAAACTCGAGTTAGAGAGAGTGTTTTTGGGAGAGTAAATTATGCCTATGATGATCGTTTCTTAGTATCGGCATCGGTAAGAAGAGATGGTGATTCTCGTTTTGGAGCTAATAAAAAATATGAAACATTTCCAGCACTTTCTTTAGGATGGAATTTACACAATGAATCTTTCTTAGAAGACCATAATTTTATAAGCCAGTTAAAGTTAAGATTTAGCACAGGGTCTTTAGGAACAACTTCTTTTTTAGGTTCTTATGATTCCTTGAGTCTTTTAGATGCGGCCGCAACTGTATATGGTACAGGATTTCTAATCCCTACTAACGTTGCAAACGCTGATTTAACTTGGCAAACAAATACAGAAACTAACTATGGTCTTGATTTCGGATTTCTAAATAATCGTTTTAGACTTGGTGTAGATTATTATACATCAGATATTGAGGATATTTTAATTAATCAAAGTGTCTCCGAGGTACTAGGTACGCCATCTATTGTACTTAATTCAGGTGATGTTAGAAGTTCTGGATTGGAATTTGAATTTACTGGTAATTTAATTAGCAATGATAATTTCTCTTGGAGTATGGGAGCTAATTTATCTACTGTTTCTACAGAAATTACTGATTTAGGAGGTTTAGATGAGTTGCCTCAGCAAATTTATGGTCAAAGTGGCAGAGGACCTGTTTTTAGAAACTATGTAGGAGGTCAGATAGGTGAAATGTGGGGATTAGAGACCATTGGAGATGTTGAAATGGAATATATTGCTGACGTTACAAGACATCCTAATAATGCTACAGGAGAATCTTATGTTGTAGATCAAAATGGAGATGGGGTAATTGATAGAACAAGAAGCGTTGAAGACGGAGGAGATTTAGTTAAAATTGGTCAAAACACACCTGATTTTTACTGGGGTATGTCACATAATTTGACATATAAGAATTTTGATATGTCTTTACAATTTCAAGGGTCTCAAGGTGGAGATGTTTACAATATAGATCCTCTTTATTATGGGTCTCAATGGGGAGGCAGAATTAATACTGCTAAGTTAGATGCAAATGGAGATGGTTTAGCGGATAATAATGGATTGCCTTGGGAGCGAAATAGGAACCAAACAGATGCCATGATACAAGATGCATCTTATATAGCTTTAAGAAACCTAACTATTGGTTATACTTTTGATTCTGATGTGATGGGTAAAATTGGCTTAAGTTCTTTAAGGGCCTATTTTGCTGCTACTAATTTATTATACTTAATGGGAGATGATTATACATCTTATAACCCAGAGGGTGTAGAGATTACCAATGATGGTTATGCGGGGCCTACAACATATGGGGTTCAAGTGGGAGCTAGTCCGATTGTAAGAAGTTTTACATTTGGTTTAAATGTTAATTTTTAAATAAAGAAAAATGAAAAATATATTTTTATTATTTGGGGCGCTATTATTAATAACAGCATGTTCGACGGATTTAGATCAATCCCCACCAAATATTGCTAGTTCTGATTCTTTAGATGATTTTACTGGCGTTTTAAATGCAGCTTATTACTATCAATTGGGTAGTACTACACCTATGGCCGTTATGGGTGAGTTTAGAGCGGATAATGCTTTTATGTTTGAGGCTCCTTATACTGAATTTGATACTTATGGGCCTAATTTAACAACAATGGAAGATCAATTCTTTGGGCCTTTTTATACGGCATTATATAAGTCTATATTAAGTGCTAATAATGTAATTGAAAATTCGGTTAACGCTACTGAAGTCGCTGAAGCAAAATTTTTAAGAGCTTTGTCTTATTTCAAACTAGTGCAAGTGTTTGGAGATGTTACTGTTAATTTAAGTGCTTCACCAAGTCTAACAGATACATCAATTTTAGTAAGAAAACCTGCCGCTGATGTTTATAATAATGTTATAATCCCTGATTTGCAAGATGCTATTGCTGTTTTAGATGCTGAAATAGTTGATGGTAGAGCTTCTAAATATGCAGCTCAAGGTATTTTAGGTAAGGTATATATGGCTATGGGAGATCATTCTAGTGCTGTACCGCATCTTGCTGCCGTTGTAAATGGTGCTTCTGCTGCAGGAATTGCTTTAAAAGGTGATTTTGATGAGATTTTTGGTGCTGCAAATGAAGTAGCGAATTCAGAAATCATATTTTCAACACAGATTGTTAGTTCTATAATAGATGAATATAGTTTTGCTTCTCGTTTTTGGAATTGGTTTGTTGGAGATGATTCAAAATCTGATTTTCCGGTAGATCCTGATTTAGTAGCTGCATTTGATGCTAGTGATGCAAGCGGTGGTGGTACAGATTTAAGAAGAGCAGTAACATTGCATACAGACGGTACAACCGCTATAAAATTCCCGAAAGAAGGAGGCTTAGGTAGTGAACATGATTGGATTGAGTTAAGATTAGCCGATGTTATTTTGTTATATGCTGAGGCCTTGAATGAAACGGGTTCTGCTGCATCTACTGTACTTCCTTTATTGGATGATATAAGAACAAGAGCTGGTTTGAATAGTTTAACTGGTACTGTAAGTTCACAAGCAGACGTTAGACAAGCAATTGCTGATGAAAGAAGATTAGAGTTGGCCTTTGAAGGACACAGATGGTTTGATTTGGTCAGAACTGGTACGGTTGATGCTGAAATGGGTGAATCAATTAATAGTAATTTTCATGTATTTCCAATTCCGGTTTCAGAAATACTAGCAACTAAAGGAGTAATCACTCAAAATGCTGGTTACTAAGTCTTAAATAAGAGATTAAATTTACTTACTGATCTTAAATTTATATTGAGCTTCTCTTCAATATGAATTTAAGATCAGTTTTTTTTATAATGATTAAAAGTGTTTATATAACCCAATGGTTAATTACTATAATTAATTTATTAAAACCATAGAAAAATAAAAATGTTAAAATTGAAATTTAGTTTGAATTAACAGAAAAATAACATATATTTGGAAAACCAAACTGGTAAACCAATTTGGTTTTCCAAAAACAAACTAAGCTAAATGTATAGCACTACTAAAAAAACCATTTCTATATGAAATAAAAAAGAAAAAAGGACAGGTGCACGCCTATCCTTTTAAGACAATTTACTTCTTTTCGGAGGGAAGTAGAATTTAAAACACGTCATTATTTAACAAAGACATGCAATTTTCAAAATTACAAAATTTTATTTGAAGATTCTGTTTTTGTTTAGTGGTTACAGATAGTTTCTAACTATCAGATTAATAAAGGTAAAATGTTAATCAGACTTAACAATTTTAAACTAAAAAGACAAATTATGAATTTAAAAATTAGGCTAACGCTAATTGCAGTATTGTTCTTAAATGCTGTATTAATTGCACAGAGTGGAATTACCGTAAAAGGTGCCGTTGTATCTGGTACAGATAATATTCCAATTCCTGGTGTAAATGTTATTGTGGTAAATACTACTAAAGGTACTACCACCGATTTTGATGGAAACTATCAAATTCAAGTTGACAAGGGAGATGTTTTACAATTCTCTTATGTAGGCTTCGTGTCTCAAACAATAATTGTAGGAGATCAGGCTACAATAAATATAGTTCTTGCCGAAGATTTAGCAACACTTGATGAGGTTGTTGTAATTGGTTATGGAACTCAGAAAAAATCTCACTTAACAGGTGCTATTTCTAAAGTTGTTAATGAAAATTTAGATCAAATTGCAGTTGCAAGGGTTGATGATGCTTTAGTAGGTCAGGTTTCTGGGGTAAATATTCAGGCAAGTTCAGCTGAAGCCGGTGCTGCGCCTACTATTACGGTTAGGGGTTTTGGATCGATTACTGCTGATTCTGGACCAGCCGTCGTAGTTGATGGAGTTATTGTAGATGCTAGTTTTCTAGGTAACTTAGATATGAATGATGTTGAATCTTTTGAGGTTTTAAAAGATGCAGCTTCTGCTGCTATTTATGGTAGTGAAGGTTCTAATGGTGTGATTTTAATTACAACTAAAACTGGTAAAGAAGGAAAAACTAAATTTTCTTATAATACGTTTACTGGTTATAAATCAGCCTTTGGAAGCGAAGATTACAAGAAAAGCATAACGGATTGGGCTGCTAAGGAACTGGCTGAAACTGGTCAGATAACAGAAGCATCGCAGTATGCGCTAAAGATAGTTGAAGTTACTGGAATTGACAGAGATTGGCAAGAGGTTTTCTTTGATGGAGGATTTATTACAAGTCACTCTTTATCGGCAAGTGGAGGTACTAAAGACACAAAATTCACTTCGTCATTAAGATATTTACATGATGAGGGTGTTGTAATTACTGATGACTATAAATTATATTCCGCAAAATTGAAGTTAGATAGTAAATTAAGTGACAAAGTTAAATTTGGAATAGATGCTACGCCTTCTTATTCTAAAAGAAGAGCTTTGCCTACTTCAATACATAACCCAATACGTCAATCACCTTGGTTGCCTATTTATCATTCAGAGGAAACTTTACAATTTATAAATAGAGATGCTTACCCTAATGTAGGTGTAGGAGATTATTTTTATGAGAATCATTTGGTTGAGTTAGATTTAGATGGTAATGGTAGTGATAATAGACCACGTACATCTGGTGATGCTAACCCTTATGCGCAATATGCAGAAAGAGAGCATTATGAATTCAATACTAAATTATTAGCTCGTACATTTTTACAGTATGAAATCATGGAAGGTCTTCTTGCTAAGACATCATTGGGTGTGACTTTAGAGCAACGTAAAAGAACTAGATGGGATGGTACTAAACACCATGCATCTGGAAATAGTAGAGCGCAGTATTTGTTACAAAATAGATTTAGATCAAGACTAATATCAGATAACACCTTATCTTTTAATAGGTCATTTGGTAATCATGAAATTAGTGCTTTGGCAGGTATGACTATTCAGAAAAGAAGAGCTGAAACAAGTCAGATTGTTGGTACTGGATATACTAATGATTTACTTAAAAACTTGCAAGGAGCTACAACTATTGTTTCAGAAGGTGAATTCAATATAGAACAGAACAAAATTGGATATTTTGGTAGGATTTCTTATGTTTTTGCAGATAAGTATTTATTAAACGCGTCTTTTAGACGAGATGGTAGTTCGGTTTTCGGAGTACAATCTAAGTGGGGTAACTTCCCTGCAGCATCAGTTGGTTGGAATGTACACAATGAAAATTTCTTAAGTGAAAGTGATGTTTTAAGTAAACTAAAGTTTAGAGTTAGTTACGGTCTTACAGGTTCTGAAAACTTTAATGTTGGAGATGAATTGGTTAACGCATGGCCTTATCTGGCTCAGTTAGATAATACCAATGCTATTGTTGATGGTGGTATTTCAACTGGAGTTTCTCCTAAGAATATTGCAAATGCATTGTTACAATGGGAAGCATCTGAAGAATTTAACCCTGGTGTAGATTTTGGATTTTTAAATAACAGAATTTCAGGTTCATTAGATTACTATGTAAGAACTAGTGACCAATTATTATTAAATAACCCAGTGTCTTATGTTACTGGATTTAATAATGGTATTGTGAATTTAGGTAAAGTAGAAAATAGTGGATGGGAATTAGAGTTGAGAACTAAAAATGTTTCTAGTGAGAAATTTTCTTGGAATACAACCTTAATCGCTTCTACTAATAAAAATGAATTGCTTGATTACGGTGAATCTGATGGAGCATTAACAGAAGATGGATGGGGTAGAAATTCTCAATGGATAAATTCTGTAGGTAATCCTATTTCTTCTTTCTATGGCTATGTAGTAGATAAGGAATTAGCAAATGAATATTGGGATTCTCCTTGGCTTCCAATTAACGGACAGTCGGAAGATGTGATTGTGAAAGATTTAAATGGAGATGGTTTAATTACTGATGGAGATAAAGCTATAATTGGTGATCCATACCCTGAAATCATTTGGAGTTTGTCAAATGAATTCAAATTTGGAAATGTAGATTTCTCATTTATGATTCAAGGTAGTCAAGGTGCTGAAGTTAAAAACATTGGTGATCAGTACTTCTTTTCTCAGTGGAACGGAGCTACTTCTGATGAACAAGCTGTTGTAGATGCGGGAATTATTGATGATGCTTCATTCCTTAAGCCTAGAGTTCAAACCAACGATGTTGTTATGAGTGCAGGTTATTTTTCTTTAAGAAATGTAAATATTGGTTATACATTACCGCAGGATGTTGTATCAAAATTAGGGATATCATCACTAAGACTATATGCTACAGGTCAGAATTTGTTGTATATAACCTCTGATGATTATCATGGTTTTAACCCAGAATTTATTGATAATAATAACTCACCTCAGTCTTATGGTGCTCAAAGAGCGGGAACACCGTTATTCCGTACCATGTCAGTTGGTTTGAATCTTAATTTTTAATCATAGAAAAAAACATTAATTATGAAATATATAAAATTTTTAATTCTTGCTGTTACAGGAGCCATGTTTGTTTCTTGTGATCAAGATGAGTTTTTAAATCCTTTACCAGACTCTGCTATTGTTGCTGATAGTTTTTTCCAATCAGATGATGATGTTTTGGCTGCTATTATTGGGATTTATGATGCCGTACAAGGCGTTAATGAAAATACAGAATCAAGTTCGATAAGATTTAACAGAGGAGTACAATTGGAGTATCTTTTAACTGAACATCGTTCTGATAATACTAGAAGTAAAACACTTGAGGGCTCAAGAGCCGATTTTCATAGATATATAGTTGAGCCTGATAATGTTCAGTCTGAGGATTATTACCAATCTATGTATGAGATTATTTTTAGAGCTAACAATGTTTTAGAATATGTTGATAATGCAGATGCGAGCAATCTTAATAGATATACTGCTGAGGCTAAGTTTTTAAGAGCTTATGCTTATTTTAACTTGGTAAGACTGTACGGAGATGTACCATTAGTAACTAGAGTAGCAGGTTCTGATGAAAAGGAATTACTTTTTACAAGAGTTGCGGTAGAAACAGTGTATGCACAAATAGTATCAGATTTACAAGAAGGGGTTACTCATTTAAGTAGCGGACACAAAGCAAGAGCTTCTAAAGCAGCAGCTCAATCGTTATTAGCTAAAGTATACTTGACTCAACCAACACCTAATTATTCTGGTGCAAGACAATTGTGTGAAGATGTTATTAATAGTGGTGAGTTTTCTTTAGAATCTAATTTTAGTGATGTTTTCTATAACGAATTGAACGATGAAATTATTTTTGCTGTTCAGTACTTAGAAGGAAATCCAGATGAAAGTCAAGGGTTTTCCTCAGAGTTTACATCTTATAGCCGTCAAGGTAGACAAGATGGACTTAATATAGTTAATCCAAATCTTGCTGAAGATTTTATTGCCTATGGAGGTAATAGAACTGCAGCTTCCTATTCTGCTTTTGGTGATGATGTTAACCTTCCTGTGCCAGAAGACGCAGAGGTGATTAAGTTTTTACCTTTTGGATCTGATATTTCTGATACAAACCTACCTACATACGGTGATGCACCTTCAAATGCAGGTAATGATTGGATTATTTTACGTTATTCTGATGTCTTATTAATGCATGCAGAGGCTATTATGGCAGGTGGAGATACTGCTGATAGTAGTGCTATAGATTCTTTTATGGAAGTTAGAGTTAGGGCTGGTTTTGATCCTGTAGGAGATCGTCCAGCTGTGTTGACTACAAATCTTTTACTCCTTGAAAGACGAGTAGAATTGGCCTTTGAAAATCACCGATTCTTTGATTTGTTAAGATTAGGAGTTGCGCATGATGTATTAGGGGCACATGCTACTCTAAAAGGATATACTAGTTATAATATTAGAAGATTATTATTACCAATTCCATCAAGGGAGATTAATTTAAGTGATGGTCTTTTGACTCAAAACCCTCAATAATTAATTAAAAAACTAAAAAATTATGAAAAATCAATTTAACATTTTCAAAAACACCTTAGTAATGGTGTTTTGCGTATTGGCAATGATGTTGTCGGTAGGCTGTGAAGAGGCATTCGAGTTTGAATTACCGGAAGCTGGCTCTGTTGAGGATACTGTGTTACCAACAGCGGATTTTGCGTATATACCAAATGCATTGAATTTTAGAATGATAGAATTTAATAATTTATCAACTGAGTCTATCAAATACGCTTGGGATTTTGGAGGTGGAGATACTTCAAATGAAAAAGACCCTACCTATACGTTTGCCGCAGGTGAAGGAACTTATCCTGTTACCCTAACTGCTATTGATGGAAATGAAGCATCAACTACAGTTACGCTAGATGTTGAAGTAGTAGACAAGTTTGTGCCAATTCCAGTAACCATTTTAAATGGAGATTTTGATGGTGGATCAGCTGATTGGAAATTCTCATCTTTTACAGGCGGAAATACAAATCCTTTTAACTCAAGTTCTGATGGTTCATTTACAAATTATGATGGATCAGATAATGGAGCTAAAACAAAAGGGGCTAAATGGACTTCATCCACTTCTGTTAGTGCTGGGTCTAATGCTAGGTATGCGTACCAAGCAATACTAGTGTCTCCAACATTAGTAGACCGTACGGTTAAATATATTTTAGAATATGAATATGCTATTAAAACACCAGCAGAACAGGCAGGTGAAGCTGTAGGGGGTAACAGAATATTTTCTGCTGTTTTAGATGGTCACTTTGATGATGGGGCTGATGCTGTTGCAAGTACACCACTAAGCTCATTTGTTGCAGATGAAGTAAAAGGAAAAACATCACATACAACAGTAAGACAGGAATTTACTACCAATGCAAGTGGAGAAGTTGCAATTATGTTTTCTGCAGAAACAGCGGTAGATTGTTACATAGATAATGTTAAAGTTTATGCAGCGGACTAATTTTGGGGCATATTTAAAAATTAAAAAATAAATAATTATGAATATATATAAAAAAGGAATATTTGCCTTTCTAGTTGCGGGTCTTGTAATATTATCATGTAATGATGATGATATTATTGCTCCAGTAGAGAAAATTGATGGGCCAGGGCTTACAGAGATTACATTTTCTAGTTTTGAGGCGGAAGTGGGTCCAGATACTAATGGCCTTGAGGATGGTACTTATGTAACTGTTACACCATTGGCTATTGGAGTTACTTCTTATGATGTAGATTTTGGAGACGGTAGTCCAACTGTTACTATTACAGTGCCAGTAAGATCTGCTTTTCACGATTATCCTAATGATGTTGAAGAAGCTACATATACAATAACAGTAACGGCTAAATCAAATAAAGGTCTTGCTAGTGTAACTAAAACTGAGAATATTACTATAGAACATGAGGTTACAGCTATATCTTCTGCTCCAGATTCTCCAGCCCTTCTTGATGAAAATGTATATGCTATTTTCAGTGATGGTATTGAAAGCGATGGTGCTTTTACTGCTTATACAAACAAACCATCAAGTACAGATTTTGAAGCAGGTGATGCAGAGTATAATGAGGAATCAGTTGGCGATATTAAAAATAAAGTAATTCAGTATTCTAGGCTTAACGGTACAAATACAGTATCTATAAGTTTTGGGTCTCCAATTATTATTGCAGATGTTTTTGGAACAGGTGGTTCTGCCGATTATTTTCACATAGACCTTCATTCTATTCATGAAATAGGTGTTGATAATGTGAAAATAACATTGGGAGGAAAAACTTTTGAACAAGCTTTAGAAACTAATATGTGGACTGGTCTAGATCTTGATCTTGCATCTGAAGGAATTACTCAAATAGATGATATAACAATAGAATTAGGTACAGGAGGTACTGCTAATAATGAGGCAACTCTTAATGTAGATAATATTTACCTTTCTAGAGAACCTCTTTCAGTTCCAGATTTTACGTTTGATGATGTAGCTAGTGATTTTGATGTTACATTTACAGATGCGTCTCTACTAGCTACCAGTCATAGTTGGGACTTTGGAGATGGTGTAGGCACCTCTACAGATGCAAATCCAACATATAGTTATACTGATGATGGTGTGGAAAGAACTTATATGGTAACGTTAACAACTACTAATTTCCTTGATAAACCAACTTCTATTACAAAGGAAATTACTGTAGGTGGACCTGCTGGTCCTTTTAATCCTGAGATTCTTAAAGGTGATTTTGAACGTGAAGGTGGTTTGTCTTCTGATGATACTAATATTAGAAATGCATGGAAAATTTCAACTACAGGGAATAGTAATCCATTTGGTACTAGTTCTGATGGTTCTTGTACAGACTATGAGGGAACTGTTGGCTCTAAAACAAGAGGAGCAAAATGGTCAGGTAGTCAAAGTGCAAATCCTGATGGTACTGCTGTGCCCGGGAACACTAGATACGCATACCAAGCAGTTACATTAAGCCCTAATGAGGATTACATTTTTGAGTACGAATATGCTATAAAGACGGGAGGTGCTGAAACTAATAGTATAGTGGCGTCAGTATTAAACGGTCATTTTAGTAATAGTGCTGATGCTGTTGCTAGTAATGCTTTGGTTAAGCATGTTGGTACTGAGGCAAAAGGAAAGTTTTCTGATAATTCTTGTTCAGGTGGTACAACAATGAAACTTCAGTTTAGATCTAATGCTGTTGGTGAAGTAGCTATATTGATATATGCAGTAACTGATGTTGATGCTTATATAGATAATGTTAAGGTGTATCCAGTAGAATAATTATTATCATGAAAAACTTCCGAAGAAACATATTATTAATTGGATTAATAGCCTTTCTATCTGTTAACGCTACTTCTCAAAATAAGAAAAGTAGCGTTACAGAATCGGATGTAAAAACTGAAAAGAAGAAAAAAAAGAAGAAAAAAAAGAAAGTAAAATTACCTAACATAGATTTAAGTCATTGGAAAGTTACATTACCAGTAGCGAATGAGGAGGGGAAACCAATTGAAATAAGTCCACCGGAGATATTGGATTTTGCAAATATAGAGGTAGCGAAACCATATATGTATATAGATTCTACAAGAGGAGCAATTGTTTTTCATGCAATGCCAACAGATTCTAAAACTAGGAACACCAAGTATACGCGGTCTGAGTTAAGAGAGCAAATGGTACCAGGTGATAATAATACTAATTGGACATTTGCAGATGGAGCCTATATGCGTGGTAAGTTAGCTATGGATGCTTCAACCAGAGGTTCTGATGGTAAATATCATAGAACTATTATAATGCAAATTCATGGACGTTTAACTAATGAACAGCGTGATTTAATAGGTGAAGATGATAATAACGCACCGCCTATATTAAAGATTTATTGGGATAAAGGTAAAATACGAGTTAAGACAAAAGTTCTTAAAAATATAAATGCTACCGTTCCAGCAATTCTTCATGAAGATGCTTGGGGAGATGATGATGGGTTTAATTTCGAAGAGGAAGTAGGGTTTAGTAAATTTACTTTAGAGGTTAAAGTTTCAGATGGAAAAATGGTTATTGTTCTTAATAAGAATGAATATAAAGTCTATGAAAATGTGCATATAAGAAAATGGGGTGTTTTTGAAAATTATTTCAAAGCTGGAAACTATTTTCAAACCAGAGACAAAGGCGCTTTTTCAAAAGTTAGGTTTTACGAACTGGAAGTAAGTCATTAAAAAAGAAAATTTAGAATTATTAAAATGTTTAGTAGTAGTTTGAGTTTGTTTTAGTTTAGGTTTTACTGGTTGTTAATAAGGCCAGTAAAACTTGACTAAAAAAGAAATAAACATTTATTCAATTTTATTAAATTTATCCAATTGGTTTAGTGCCAATTTACATGGAATCATGAGATTAAATTTTAAAGGTAATAGATCGATAGTAAGGGGAATAATAGTTTAGAATCTATAATTCTTGTAACTATGCATATATAAATTTTAACATATGAAATTAGAAGTAGTAACAGCAAACGATAATCAGGAAATTCAGAATTCAATAATCGCTAAGATAAGGGACTTGATAAATTACAAGAATCTCGAACCTGGAGATAAATTGCCTTCAGAAAGGATGTTAGCTGAAAAGTTTGAAGTTACTAGAAGTAATGTTCGTGATGCCATTCAGAAGTTAGAGTTTTATGGTTTGTTAAAGTCTAGACCTCAAAGTGGAACTTTTGTAGCCAATATTGGGGTAACGGCATTAAATGGAATGATTGAGGATATTTTAAGATTAGACGAGCCAGATTTTAAATCGTTGGTAGAAACTAGAATTTTACTAGAGTTGAAAACAGCTGGTTTAGCAGCTTCACGCAGAACAGAAGCAGATTTAGCTCATATGAAAGACACGCTTGATGCTTATGCTCAAAAGGTAATGAATAACCAAGATGCCGTTCAAGAGGATTTGTTGTTCCATTTAGCAATAGCAAAAGCTAGTGGAAACAGTACAATGAATACCTTAATGCTAACAATTACGCCAGAGATTATTACAAATTTTGAAAGATATCACGTTTGTGATGATAATCAGGCGGTTATAGGAATTCAGGAGCATACGGATATTTATGAAGCTATAAAAAATAAAAATCCTGAGCTAGCTAAAGAAAAAATGAAAATTCATTTTAAAGCATTATATCAGTATTGCTATAATGCTTAAAAAATTGAAGTTGGGAGTGCACGCCTTAACTTTAATGTAGTGAAATAAATTAGGAGAGGAGCGAGTACAAAAAAAGTACTTCTTCACAAAAAACAGAGGCTTAGAAGCTTACTTATAGTAATTAGTAAAAGCTATTAAGAGTTGTATCGTCTTTATAAAAGGTGTTGAGTTTCTCGACATTAAAGGATTATATTATCTAATATTTTAGACTTTATAACTTAAATTATAAATTAAATTATATGAAATTAAAAGGCTTAAGATGGTGGGTAGTAGGATTAATTGCCCTTGCAACTGTAATCAATTATATAGATCGTCAGTCACTAAGTGTGCTTTGGCCAGAAATAGCTGCTGATCTTTACCCCGATAAATCTGCAGATGAGCATAAGTCAATTTATGCTATTATTTCAATCATATTTGTGTTTTCTTATGCCTTTGGTCAGGCTATATTTGGGAAAATATTTGATTGGGTTGGTACTCGGTTAGGGTTTGTGCTTTCTATTGGTTTTTGGTCTATAGCAACAGCATTACATGCTCTCGCAAGAGGGGTATTGAGCTTTGGCATATTTCGCGCAATTTTAGGAATTGCAGAAGCTGGCAACTGGCCTGGAGCAACAAAGGGTAATGCCGAATGGTTCCCAACCAAGGAAAGGGCCTTGGCTCAGGGTATTTTTAATTCTGGAGCCGCCATAGGTGGTATTATATCTATTCCTTTAATTGCATTCTTAACTATTTACTTTAGCTGGCAGGCTATATTTATTTTAGTTGGTTTAGCTGGTTTACTGTGGTTGGTGCCATGGATGATATTGGTGAAAGCACCACCAAAATCTCACCCTTGGATTACTGATGAAGAAAAGGAATATATTTTGACAGGCCAGAGAAATGAAAGTTTTAAGGAAGAGGATAAGAGTGAGGAAGAAGTATATGTTCCTAATACAGGAGAGCTATTATCTCATAAGCAGAGCTGGGGTGTTATAATTGCGTCTGCAGCCATTGATCCTATTTGGTGGTTGTTTGTGTTTTGGATTCCAATTTACCTAAATGAAGTGTACGGTATGGATGTGAAGTCTATTGGTATATATGGTTGGGTGCCTTATGTGGGAGCTATGTTAGGAGCTTGGTTTGGTGGTTTGTTAGCCCAAAATAGGCTAAAAGCTGGATGGACTGTAAATAGAACAAGAAAACTAGTAATAACACTTGGGTGTTTAATTATGCTGCCTTCTTTATTGGCTATGGCTAATCCTGGGGCACCCGTAACAGCTGTTTTAATAATGGCCGTAATATTATTTGGTTTTCAAACAGCAATAGGTAATGTACAAACACTACCTAGTGATTTTTTCAGTGGAAAAACGGTAGGTACTTTAGCTGGTTTTTCTGGTATGGCTGCCAAACTTGGAGCCGTAGGGTTAACATCTTTAGTGCCTTGGTTAACAAGTGGAGGTAACTATACGCCCGCTTTCATTATTGGAGCTGCATTAGCCATTATTGCTCTTGCAAGTGTCTGGGTATTGTGTGGAAAAATTGTGCCATTAAAAAAGAAATAAAAAATAGATCATAAATAAAAACAAGTAATAAAAAATAAAATTAAAGAATATGAGTAATTTAAATGGAAAAGTAGCGGTAATCACTGGGGCAACTGGTGGAATTGGTTTCCAGGTGGCCAAGAGATTAGGAGAAGATGGATATACAGTTATCCTTAACGGTATTGAAGACGATGCCGGAGCTCAACGCGTTAAAGAATTGGCTGCTGCAGGTATTACTGCAGAGTATTATGGGTTTGATGTAACTAAAGAAGAAGAAGTAACATCTAACATAACTAAGATTGGTGAGAAATATGGTAAAATTGATGTTCTTGTAAACAACGCCGGTGGTTTAGGTGGTAGATCTAGATTTGAAGACATGACCACAGAATTTTTCAGATTTGTAATGGCGTTAAATCTTGATTCAGCATTTTTTGCTTCAAGAGCGGCTATTCCGTTCCTTAAAAAGAGCGATAATCCATCTATCATTAATTATACATCAAATGCAGGCTGGAATGCTGGAGGACCAGGAGCAGGAATCTATGGAACTTCTAAAGCTGCTGTACATACATTAACACGTGCGCTAGCAAAGGATTTAGCCGAATATGGTATTAGAGCAAATGCTGTTTCACCTGGTACAATTGATACGGATTTTCATAAACAAATTAAATCTACTAAGCCAGAAGTTTTTGCTTCTTGGAAAAACAATATTATGTTGGGCAGATTAGGACAGCCGGAAGAGGTTGCTGGAGTTATTTCATTTTTAGTAAGTGAAGATGCTGCGTTTGTAACTGCTGAAACTATTCAAGTAGGTGGAGGACAAGGTTTAGGTATATAATAAAAGGGTTTTACATAAATTAAAAGTGGTGTGAAAGCATCACTTTTTTTATGTTCAAAAAACACCTTCAAATGCCGTTATAACTTTATAGATAAATACTTTTTGTATATCAACTTTTTGGTGTGCATATTTGGACTATTAAACACTAAATTTCATGAAGGTTTTTGTCCTTTACCGAGTGAATTTTCAAAATAAGTACTATTGGCTTAATTTAATGCAACTTCTCCTTATTCGAGAAAATATTTGACATAGTTCCATCAGTAACATCATCAAAAACTATAGCAGGTCTTTCATCTTTAGTAACTGTGTTAATGTTAACGTTATTAATTAAAAGTCCTTTTACGTGGCGCGCATAAATACCATGAGCAGGAAGCGTGCCTACTAAATAAAACTCCGGCCACCAATCACCTAAGGTTTCTAACGTATATTCTTTTATTGTTTTATTAGCATCTTCTTTTGTGCCTCCTCCAGAAACCGTCATTAAAATATTGTTTATGTGAATATCACTTATATAATGATTTGGCATTCCAGTAATAAAGAAAGCTGAATTCTTATCAAGTTCTCTGTTATCAACAATAAAATCGCTAAAAAGGAAACTATGCATGGCTTTCATAGGAAGCATTTCTAGTGGAGCATCTGCACCAGCTCTTTGTTGGCAAAAGGTCATAAAAACTGGCCTGGGAACATTCTTCATAACTAAATTAGAAAATGCCATATTTTTCATTTCACCACCTTCATTCATTTGAATTTTTAAACCAGAATCCTGTATGTCATGGAAGGTGCAATTAGATACTGTTACAGATTCAAAATCTGCTCTTGATGATAGCCCGATACGCAAACCAGCCCATTTACTAGTGAAAACGCAATTGGTAACTACTATATCTTTACAAGGGTAATCTGGATGAGATGTTTGCAAACAGATAGAATCATCACTAGTGTCAAAAGAGCTGTTGCTAACTCTTACATTGGTGCAGCCATCAAAATCTAAACCATCACCATTGCCATTTACTCTGCTTACAATTTTTATACCTTCTACCACAATTTCATTGCAGTATAACCAAGCCGAAGTCCACGCTGCAGGGTTTATTAAAGACACACCTTCAACGTAAATATCGTTACATCTTAAAAAGCGAATCAGCATTGGGCGCCCACCACTCTTTTTGTTGAAAAACTTCTGATGACCATTACCATCAATTGTACCTTCACCTTTTATAGAAAAAGACTTAGCGTCTTTAGCAAAAATTAAACAACGATCCATATGCGGTTCGTTCTTGTACATGTTTTTGTGGGTATCGGTTGTATAATCTGCCATATCAGGACTTCCCAACAAAACCGACCCGTTTTCCAAATAAAGTGTTACAAAATCTTTAAGATAGATGGTGCCTATTACTACAGTTTTTCCAGCAGGAATAATTACGTTTCCTCCACCATTTTTAGTACAGGCATCAATAGCGGCTTGTACTGCTTTAGTGTCTTTTGTGACACCATCTGCTTTGGCTCCATAATTTAGTACATTAAAGTCTGTGGCAAACGCATAAGAATGAAATATTACAGCTACTAGGATTAACACTTGTTTCATGATTATTTGCTTTTATAGGTTGAAACAGATTCGCTATCAACAGTGTATCTGTGTACCTTAGGTTTGCTTTCACCACGAGCCTTTATTAATTCATTTTTCCAAACGACCTTCATTTCATTTAAAATCGAAATATATTGTGCATTTTCTGCTAAATTATTAAGTTCAGTTGGGTCATTTTTTAAGTTATATAATTCTTCATAAACGGGTTTCTCACCTTCTAGTGATCCGTTTGAAAGGGCTCTGTATATGGCTATATCGGTGTCATGTACTTTGTACAAAAGATCATTTATCTTTAAATCTAATTCTTTAGCCGCAGCTATTTTTTTGTTTGCTGGAAACATGTCATTTTTGTAGTATCTAATGTATTTCCATTCTTTATTTTGAACTGCTTCTATTTTGGGGTTTCCAAATTGTGTTGACCATAAATTTTCGGTAAAAATATATTCTCTTACTTCGGCATTATTACCTTCAACTAAACCAGAAATATCTTTTCCTTGAAATTCCTTAGGTATATCAACACCTGCTAATGATAACATAGTTGGAGCTACATCTATACTTTGAACCAAGGCATCACTAGTTTTACCTCTTTGTTTTTTCTTTAAATTAGGGTTGTAAACAATCATAGGAACATGAGTGGTTTTTTCATAGCAAAGGGCTTTTCCGCCTAAACCTTGCTCACCCATAAATAATCCGTGGTCTGAGGTGAACATAATAACCGTGTTCTTGTCTAACTTAAGCTCTTTTAATTTGTTTCTTAAATTACCAACAACACGGTCTATACCAGTCATTGCTTGAAGTTGTCTAGTATAGCGTTCTATCGTGCCTTCGGCGGTGTCAGCGTAGTTATAACCTGTTTGTCTGTTTTCAACTTTTAAGACATTGGCAGGTAGCTTAGGGGTTTTGATATCTTTTTTTGCAATATAATTTGCCGGAAGCGGAATATTTAAATCGCGATACTTCGTTCTGTAAATTTCATCATCCGTTTTGCGCATTTGCATGGAGCCGGTTCCGGCACCGTGCGGTAAATTGAAGTTGATTGAGAGCATAAATGGTTTGTCTTCAGGTCTAACTTCTAAAAATTTAAGAGCTCCTTTTAACTTTCTTTCATTAGGGTCTAAGAAATCATCAATACTTTCATTTATAATTTCGGGTTGTGTATGGGCTATGGCATCATTAAAAATTTCGTGTACCTCTTTTGGGTAAAATCTTATGTGACCATGACCGGCATACCAGTAATCAAAACTCTTATCCATAAGACCACTACCATAACCGCCTTTACCAATTGGGGCATGGTTTTTTCCTATCCAACCTGTGTAATAACCGGCATTGCGCATAACTACTGGATATGATTTTGCCCAAGCTTCGTCCGAAACACTTGTTCCAGAATTAAAGTTTACAGCATGTTTTCTCTCAAACTGACTTAACAATATTGAGATTCTGCTTGGGGTACAAATGGCGCTGGTGATATGCGCGTTATTGAATAAAATACCATCATTCGCTAACTTATCTAAATTGGGGGTTTCTACAATTTCATTTCCTGTACAACCCATCATGCCATATGATTGGTCATCAGTTAAAATGAAAATAAAATTAGGTTTCTCTTGTGAATAACCTTGATAAAACGTCGTTATAAAAAACGTAAATAATAAAAACGATTTAAAGTTTGAGTACATTTATTTTTTGTTTTTTAATGATTTATTTCTTGTTGCTTTAAACCTTTTTTCTTCTTTAATTACATTTTCGGGGTGTGGGTCAACCCAACCAGGTTCTACGTTTTTTGAATCCCATTCTGTATAGGCGTTTTCTAATTCTGCAACTATGTCTTGATGGTTTGCAGCAATATCATTTCTCTCCAAAGGGTCATTCTTTAAATCGAAAAGCAAGGTTTTTTCTTTGTATGCACTCTTGTAAAGCTTATAATTTCCAATTCTGGCTGCATATTCAAATCCACCTACCGATCTCCAAAATAATTTTTCATGAGGTTTGGTGGTTTTGCCTCCTTTAACAAAAGGTAATAGATTGACTCCGTCCAATTGTGTTTCTTTGCTAGAGTCTCCTCCAGCTGCTTCTAAAGCTGTTGGGAAAAGGTCTAATGAAATAACTGGTTCATTATAAACCTGTCCGCCTTTTAAACCATCTGGCCATGAGATAAAGAATGGAACCTTAATGCCACCTTCAAATAACATGCCCTTATGTCCGCGGTTTGGTCTGTTATCGGCATGTTCTGCCCGCCCCCCATTATCACTTAAAAAAGCTATGATGGTATTATCTTTAATGCCATTAGCAACTAGGGTTGAATCAATTCTTCCAATACCATCATCAACAGCGTTAACCATAGCAGCAAATACACTACGTCCACCATATTCAATATGTTTTGTGCGTTCTAAATATTTCTCAGTGGCATGGTCTGGTGCATGAGGCGCGTTATATGCTAGATAAATAAAGAATGGATTGTCTTTTTCTTGATTAATAAAGTCAATGGCTTCTTCTGTGAAATCATCGGTAAGGTAGCTTAACTCGTCTTGAGATACTTCCTGACCATTTCTTATAATAGTTCTTAAAGGACCGTTAGGTGTACCCCAGAAATTCATGCCTCCACCAGGAAAACCAAACCAATGATCAAACCCTTGAGCGTTGGGGTGTAAATCTGGGTGATCACCTACGTGCCATTTACCAATTGCCGCAGTTTTATAACCTTGTTCTTTCAATGCTTCAGAAATCATTTTTTCAGATAAAGGAGTTCCCACTGAATTGTCATTCTCACCATGATAAGGCATATTACAGTCATGACCAAAACGCGCTTGATATCTACCTGTTAATAAACCTGCTCTAGAAGGGCTGCAATATGGATGGGATACATATCCATTAGAAAAAATAACTCCTTCTTCTGCAATTCGGTCTAAATTGTCCGTAGGAATATCTGTTGCTCCGTTAAAACCTACATCTGCCCAACCTTGATCATCTGTTAAAACAATAATAATATTGGGTTTCTTTTTTGATGTTAATTCCGGTTTTTCAACATCTTGTTTTTGTTCCTCCTTATTAGTGTTGTTGCAATTGAAAATTAAGGTAAAAACTAATAGAGGGAATAACTTTTTTAATAATGAAGACATATAGTTTAAGTTTAGTTTTAAGTAAATGTTTAAAGCAAAAATAGAGACTAAATAAGTATTTTTTTGTTAGTAATAGACAGAAGTATATCACAAATGGTTAATAATATAGTTTTTAAATAAAAACATTGTTAAATTAATAGGATATAGAAAAAGTATAGTTTATGTCAAGTTTTTTAGTTGAAACCATATTATAATTTCGTTTATATTTGAAAAAAAATTTCAAGAGTAATTTTTTTATGTCAAAAGGTATGAGTTTTTGCGCCCTAGTGGTAGGGATGCTTATGGTGTTTTCTTGTGGTGGTCCGAGTATTCCGGATACGGTAGCTATTGAGTATGATAAACTTCCAAAAAAGTTAGATTTTAATCAACATGTAAAACCTATTTTATCAGATAAGTGTTTTTTGTGTCACGGACCTGATAAAAATAATATTAAAGGAGGGGTTCAATTACATAATGCTCAAGCTGCATACGCGGAACTACCAGAAAACCCTGGGAAGGTTGCAATTAAGCCAAAGAATTTGGGGAAAAGTGAATTTTTCCACCGTATTATGACGGATGATTCAGAGCTAATTATGCCAGTACCTAGTTCCCATTTAACCTTAAGTGATTATGAAAAGGCTGTCCTGGTTAAATGGATTGAGGACGGTGCTGAATACAAAGATCACTGGGCGTTTTTAAAGCCAGAAAACCATGAAATTCCTAAAATAAAAAACAATAATCAGGTAGCAAATCCTATCGATAACTTTGTGTTAGAGGAATTGGAACTACGTGATTTAAAGCTTTCAAAAAAAGCAGATAAAGAACTGTTACTACGCAGAGTCTCTTTTGATTTAATTGGCTTACCTCCAACCGTTGAGGAAATAGAAACATTTTTAAAAGATGAATCGCCAAATGCATTCGAAAAGCAAATTGATAGACTTTTGGCGTCTCCTAATTATGGGGAACAACGTACATTAGACTGGATGGATTTGGCTAGGTATGCAGACACGCATGGCTATAGTGTTGATAAGTTTAGGGATGTATCTCCTTGGCGTGATTGGGTCATTAAGAGTTTCAATGAAAACATGCCCTACGATGAATTTATTTTATGGCAAATGGCTGGTGATATGTTACCAAATGCTACGCGCGAGCAAAAACTAGCAACTACATTTAATCGTTTACATCCTCAGAATTTAGAAGGAGGAATTATTGATGAAGAATTCCGTTCAGAATATGTGTCCGATAGAACAGTGGTTATGGGACAAGGGTTCTTAGGGTTAACATTGGAATGTGCCAAATGTCACGACCATAAATATGATCCCATTTCACAGAAAGATTATTTTCAATTTTATAGTTTCTTTAATAATGTTGATGAGACTGGATTGATTCCATGGGATTTGGCTACACCGGTTCCTGCAATGATGTTGCCTACTGAGGAACAAGAAAAAGTGTTAGCCTATTTAGAAACCTTGGTTGATGAAACTCAGGAAAAACTAAAGGAGACTTCAAATGCCGAAAGGTCAAAAGTAGAAAAATGGATTACCAATCAAGGTTATAAATCTATTGGTTCTAGTACTAAGCCAAAGGGCTTAGTGGCTGCTATAAATTTTGATAATGAAAAACTCATAAATACTGTTGGAGGTAATAGAAAAAATAAAATTAGAATGCGTCAGCAATTTGCTGATAATGAACCATCAGTTTTTAAAAATGGGGCTCATGAAAAAGGGCTTTATATGGATGGTGATACCTGGTTAGATCTTGATAAAATTGGTATTTATCAAAGAAATCAGCCATTTTCAATAGGTATAGAAGTTTTTATACCTAAAGAATTAGAGACCGGAGTTATTTTTCACAAAATGAACAGTCCTGAATTACACAATTTTAGAGGTTATCATTTAAAATTAAAGGATAATAAAATAGAAGCTTTATTGGCTCATGTATATCCTGGTAATGCCATAGTTATTGAATCTAATGATGAAATACCAAAGGAAAAATGGACGCAACTAACCATGACGTATGATGGTTCTAGTAAAGCAGGCGGGTTGTCTATTTATATGGATGGTAAAAAGTTGGAAACCAAAACCCATTTCGATAATTTGTATAAAGATATCATTTTCCATGATTTACAAATGTATGGTCCTGAAAGTCCTAAATTAGAACCGGGCTTGCGTATTGGAGCCGTTTGGAGAGGTAAAGGGATAAGAGGAGCAGTTGTTGATGATTTATTAGTGTTTAATAAAGAATTAAGTGAGATTGAGGTTTTACAAATTTCAAATTCTGAAGCTATAGATGGGCTTAAGAAAAAGTCCTTAGCTGATTTATCTGATGTTGAAAAGGATAAGCTTAAAAAGTATTACTTGTCAGTCAATTCCAAATCATATAACAATGTGCTTAAAAAACTAGAAAAAGATAGACTGGTTCTAGTAGATAGTATGGACAAGGTCAAGCAAATTATGGTAATGGAGGAGCGGGAAACTCCAAGACAAGCTTATGTTTTAGATAGAGGGCAATATGATTCTCCAACAGATTCAGTATTTCCAAATACACCAGCAGAAATATTTGAATTCCCAAAAGAGTTTGAAAAAAACAGAATAGGTTTAGCAAAGTGGATAACACATCCAGATAATCCTTTAACGGCCAGAGTTACTGTGAACCGTTATTGGCAAAACTTGTTTGGAAGAGGTATTGTTAAAACCGCAGAAGATTTTGGAAATCAAGGAGAAATGCCAACACATCCAAAACTGCTAGATTGGTTAGCATTAGAGTTAATTAAATCTGGTTGGGATATAAAGGCATTGCATAAAACTATCATGATGTCTAACACCTATCAACAAACTAGTATGGCCAGTAAGGAGTTGATGGAATTAGATGGTGAAAATAAGCTACTGGCAAGAGGGCCTTCAAAACGTTTATCTGGTGAAATGTTGAGAGACAATGCTTTATATGCCTCGGGATTATTAAGTAAAAAAATTGGAGGAAAAAGTGTAAATCCGTATCAGCCCCCTGGTTTGTGGCGCGTTAGTGGTGGTACTTATAAGGTTGGAAAAGGAGAGGAGTTGTATAGGAGAAGTATGTACACTATTTGGAAACGAACGGTGCCACATCCAACTATAGCCACTTTTGATGCGCCTTCCAGAGATTTATGTACAACTAGAAGACAGGAGACTAATACGCCTTTACAAGCCTTGGTACTTCTAAACGATCCAACATTTGTGGAAGCTGCTCGTGTTTTAGGAAAGAAAATGATTGAGTATGATACTTTGACTGAGGGTATTTCAATGACATATAGAAGGTTAACAGGTAGAAGTATTAAAGAGAAGGAACTAGAGATTCTTTCTGAATTGCAAAAATCAGAGTTAGAAAAATTTAGAAAGAATAACGCGAAAGCCGAAGGATGGATAAGTGTTGGTGAACATAAAATAGATCCTAAAGATGATATGGCGTTGGTGGCAGCAAATGCTGTAGTAGCTTCAACAATAATCAATTCAGACGCATTTATAACAAAACGATAAACATTTAGTCATGTGTGATAATCACGATAGATTAAGATCAAATAATAAAGATTTACAAAGTGTTGAAAGGCAATTAGATCGAAGGCATTTTTTAAAGAAAACATCATTAGGTATTGGTGCTTTAGCTCTGGGAAGTTTGTTAAATACAGAAAAGGCTTGGAGTTCTATTGGCAATTCTAATGGGGCTATTGATGCTTTTACAAGAAACAAATTAGGATTACCACATCACTTACCAAAAGCGAAGCGAATTATTTATTTGTTTCAAAGTGGAGGTCCTTCTCAATTGGACTTATTTGACTATAAACCAAAATTGGTTGATATGTTCGGCAAAGATTTGCCAGAATCTGTAATAGGAGGACAAAGACTTACAGGAATGAGTGGTAGTCAAAGTACATTGCCTGTAGCTCCTTCATTGTTTAAATTTAAGCAATACGGGGAATCAAGGGCTTGGGTGAGCGAAATTATGCCACATTTATCTGAAGTGGTTGATGATTTGTGTTTTGTTAAATCAATGCAAACAGATCAAATTAACCATACGCCCGCGGTAACGTTCATGCAAACAGGGCATCAACTACCTGGTAGACCTTCAATAGGTTCTTGGTTAAGTTATGGTTTGGGTTCTGAAAATGAGAATTTACCAACTTTTATAACATTAATTTCGAAAAATGGAAAAGGACAGCCTCTTAAGGCGGGTTTATGGGGTAATGGTTTCTTACCAACCGAACACCAAGGTGTCCAGTTTCGTTCGGGAAAAGATCCGGTATTATATTTAAATAACCCTGACAATTATGATGGAAACGATCGTAAGAAGATGTTGGATTATTTAAGTGAATTAAACACTGTGCAGCATGATGCTTACGGTGATCCGGAGATTCAGGCTAGAATGACGCAATATGAAATGGCCTTTAGAATGCAAACCTCAATTCCTGAAGTGACAGATACATCTGATGAGCCAGAACACATTTTCGATATGTATGGTAAAGATAGTAGGGATGCAGGTACATATGCTGCCAATTGTTTAATGGCTAGAAAGCTGTTAGAAAAGGGTGTGCGTTTTGTTCAGCTTTATCACCAAGGTTGGGATCAGCATATTGGCTGTCCTGGTGGAGTGAAAAATAAGGCAAGACAAACAGATCAACCTACAGCGGCATTACTAAAAGATTTAAAACAACGCGGTATGCTAGAAGATACGCTTGTTGTTTGGGGTGGAGAGTTTGGAAGAACAGTTTATTCTCAAGGGCAATTAACAAAACAAAATTATGGTAGAGATCATCATCCTAAAGCATTTACAATGTGGATGGCTGGTGCTGGTGTAAAACCTGGAATGTCATATGGTGAAACAGACGATTTTAGCTATAACGTAACTAAAGACCCCGTGCATGTGCATGATTTCCATGCAACGTTAATGCATTTATTTGGTATAGATCATGAACGATTAACGTTTAAACATCAGGGTAGGCGTTATAGACTTACAGATGTGCACGGTCATGTGGTAAAAGATATCCTAACTTAAAAATATAAACTATGTCTACAAGAAGAAATTTTTTAAAGAAAACAGGATTAGCAGGAGCTGCTTTGGCAACATCTTCATCAGTTTTTGGAGCCTCCATTATATCAAAAAAAGAAAATTCAAATCATTTGCTTAACGAAACCGATACTATTCTAGGGCATGGTGATTACAGGTATAAGCTTACGAAGAATTGGGCTCAAATGAGTTCTACAAGAATTCCTCTTCTCAATTGTCATGAAATGGTAATGGATAGTAAGGGGCGGCTGATTATGATTGGTGATCATCCACAAAATAATATCTTGATTTTTGATAAGTCGGGTAAATTATTAGATTTTTGGGGTACAGCATATCAAGGTGGTCATGGCTTAACGCTTCACGATGAAGGCGGAGAAGATATGTTATACATTGCTGATTCCGGTTGGGCACTTGGTCGTAATAATAAAATGGTAAAACACAATGGTCGTGTGGCTAAAACCACAGTTGATGGTAAAGTGATTTTTGATATTGGGCACCCGCAAACTATTGGGGTTTATGAACCGGGAGAGGATTTTTGCCCTACCGAAACTGCTATTGGGCCTAATGGAGATATTTATGTTGCTGATGGGTATGGGCAAAGTAGAATCATTCAATATGATTCTAACGGGCGATACATTCGTCATTGGGGTGGTAGTGATAATCCGGACCCTAATTATAAATTAATGAGTGCACATGGTGTCGCTATTGATTACCGTGAACCTGGTAATCCTATGGTTGTCTGTACATCACGTTCAGAGCAATGTTTTAAATACTTTACATTAGATGGGAAATATATTAAAACAGTAAATATGCCTAATATGCAAGTGTGTAGAGCTGTTTTTGATGATGATAACCTGTATGCCGGCGTATGTTGGTCTCAGCCTAAAGTGGGAAAAACCAATTGGAAAGATCATACGGGTTTTGTGACTATAATGGAGGGAGATAAAGTAGTTTCTAATCCAGGAGGTACAGAGCCTGTTTATAAAGATGGTACGCTTCAAAAATCTTATCAAATAGGTGAAAAACCTATTTTGCACGGTCATGATGTGTGTATAGATGAAGATAAGAATATATATGTTTGTCAATGGAATGCTAACCATTCAGCGCCTTATAAACTAACACGTATTTAAAGGATAAATTTTATAAAATAAAACCCTCAGCATTTCGTTGAGGGTTTTTTTATATGTTCAATATGAAATTATTCAGGCTCTTGCTCTGTTAATTTAAATTTGTCAATAGCATGATGATCAGATCTAGCTGCAATTTCAACGGTATATTCTTTAGCTTCATCAAAACGAGCATAAATTGAATGGAAGTTATTATCGAAAGTTCCGCTAGTCCATGTCCAAGCATTACTAGTATTCATATAAATCTTAAAGAATCCATTTCCGTTTTCACCTGAAGGATTAGGGGTTTTTCCAGAACCTTTTGGGTAAACAATACTTGCATCTCTCTTTCCGTAAAAGTCATCGGCGTCGGGTAGTCTAAGCCAGCTATCGTTGTGTTCGGTATTTGGGTTGCTGGGGTCTACTTTACCAATGTAGGACCTCCATTGAAATTGGTAAGTTCCCGCTCTTGGTATGTTGATTTTGTAAGTTAATCTGCCAGCAGCACCAATATTAGCTGCGCCTTTCCAGAATTGGTTTGGACCTTCCCAAATGATATAACCATCACCTGAATAATCGCTTACAGTTGTTCTTTCTTTCCAGTCTTCAACAACAGCAACGCTTTCGGCTTCAACTTCAATAACATTTGCCACAAAATCTTCTTCACATTCACAATTTGTGGTGTTTAATGTGAATCCGGTAGGGCATGTTTTGGTGCACTCGCATTCGCAATTTTCTGTGTTTAGGGTGAAGCCAGATTCACAAGTCTTAGTACATGGTTCTGGTTCACACTCGCAACTATTAGGGTCTAGTATAAATCCTGAAGGACAAGTTTTAGTACATGTAGCTTGCTCATCATTGCCAGAATCTCCACCGCTACAAGAGCAAATTGTGATTAAAAAAAGTAAAAAGTAAATTGGTTTAAATTGGATTAAGCTCTTGGTTAATTTCATTTCTAGTTGGTATAGTTTAGTTGTTAGGTATAAGTTCTGTTATAAGAATCATTCAAAAATCATGAATAACAATAAGTGAGTTAACAACAGATGACTAAATTTCCAAAACAAATGTTCATTTTAGTTTTATTTTTCTCCTATATTCATAAATTTGGAAAAATTAATCAATATTTACTCATCTTTAGCATGTTTTTACTCTTGTAAGCTTTGGGTTATTTGTAATTTTAATTTTAGTAAAATATGCTATAAATTTTCTAGTATGAACGTAATATATCCTATAGTGTTTTTGATAGAGATTCAAATGCTCGTAGGTTTTTTGAAAACTAGAATTATTTAATAAGTATAGTTTTTGTCAAGTTTGTAAAAGACTATATTTAATGTAGTATTGGTAATTTCGCTATTAATGCGTTTATAAAAAAGATTCAATTAAACTAATAAGAATACATGGGAAAACTAGGGAAATCAATTACAGTTTTATTATTAACAATTATTATGACAGGGTGTAATTCTAAAATTTCAAAGGAAGAAACTCATGAACATGAAAATCAAGAATTAATGAAAATAACAGACGAACAAATAGATCATTTAGGTATTACAGATGTAAACCATTTGAGTGCAGCTTCAAAAAGAGCTTTGAAATGGCCAATGGATTTGGGAAATGAATGGTTTATTGAATTTGAAGATTTAAAACCTTTAAAAGGAGATTTGGCATATGAAGAAGGTGTTGTAAGACGTGACCCTAGTGCCATGATAAAGCATGATGGTAAATATTATGTTTGGTATTCTAGAAGTACTGGTGAGACACAAGGTTTTGGAGGTGATGTTGAGAATGAAAAAGTATTTCCATGGGATAGATGTGATATTTGGTATGCAACCTCGGAAGATGGATGGACCTGGAAGGAGGAAGGTGTTGCGGTAAAAAGAGGTGAAAAGGGTGCTTATGACGACCGCTCTGTTTTTACAGTTGAAATTATGGAGCACGATGGAAAGTACTATTTATGCTATCAAACGGTAAAATCACCTTACAATGTGAGAGTAAAAAATCAAGTGGGATTATCATGGGCAGATTCACCTGATGGTCCTTGGACAAAACTTGATGAGCCAATTTTAAGTCCTGCAGATAATGGTGTTTGGAAAGGTGATAATTTACAAGACAGAAGGTCTGTTATTAAAAAGGGAGATTTTGATTCGCATAAAGTGCATGATCCTTGTATTTTACCTTATAAGGGAAAGTTTTACTTGTATTATAAAGGTGAGCAAATGGGTGAAGAAATTACCTTTGGTGGGCGTCAAATCCGTCATGGTGTTGCTATTGCAGATAACCCGTTAGGACCTTATGTAAAATCACCTTATAATCCAGTAAGTAATAGTGGTCATGAAATTTGTGTGTGGCCATATAATGATGGGATTGCGGCTTTAATAACAACTGATGGTCCTGAGAAAAATACTATTCAGTGGTCACCAGACGGGGTTAATTTTGAAATCATGTCGGTGTTAAAAAGTGTTGATGCGCATGCTATTGGATTAAATAGAACTGCCGATGTTGAAAAAGAACCAACTGAAATTCTTCGTTGGGGATTAACTCATGTTTATAATAGTTGGCATTATCAAAGTATTATGCGTTTTTCATCTAAAAGAAGAACATCTCATACAGCTCCAGGAGAAGCGAAAGGAGATGATGATAAATAAAAAGACAAGGTCTTATATCAAAAAGACGAAAAGGTTTCCTTTTCGTCTTTTTTTTTGATTAGTTATAATTAATTATATTTTTGTTCAACTACACCAACTTATATGAGCAAAGAGTCTAATGACGTTAAGTCAAATTACAATGTTCCAAATTTAGAACGCGGTTTACTAATAATTGAATTATTAGCAAGTCATACCCAAGGGTTGACTTTGGCGGAAATTATTGACGCATTAGATATTTCTAAAACAAGTGCGTTTCGAATAATAAATACCTTAATATTTAAGAACTACCTCCAGAAAAATGAAACAACCAAGAAAATTACCCTTTCTAGAAAAATGGTGACTCTAGGTATTTCTTCAATGAATGAGCAAAGTATTGTAGAATTATCTATTGATGTGATGCGCGCTCTTCGCGATGAATTAAAAGAATCTGTAATGTTGGGTATAATTTTGGGAGCTAAGAAAGGAACCATTTTAGAACAGGTGTCATCGTCTTACCCAGTAAAGCTTTTTGTAGAACGAGGTACACAATTTAATCTACATAGTTCTGTTGGTGGAAAGTCTATTCTAGCCTTTTTGCCAGATGAAGAGGCCGATAGAATTATCAAGCAAATGTCACTTGCTAAATACACTAAAAATACAATTACTTCAAAAATAGTCTTTCGAGAACAACTTAAAGAAGTTAAGGAACAGGGATACGCTATCGATAATGGGGAAGATATTCAAGGTATTCATTGTATTGGAGCGCCTATTTTTAATGAATATGGTTATCCGGTGGCTTCACTTTGGATTACGGCGCCACATGGACGTTTACCTCATGAGGATTTTGATAAAAAAGGTAAAATTATATCAAAATATGCTCTGGAAATTTCTGCTAAATTAGGATATGTTATATCCTAATAGAAGAGTTCTTTAAATCCTTTTTCTTAATAGCTGTCTCTTATTTTACATTAAGAGTTTATTTTCTTTTCATTCTCTAATTTAATGACTTCAAAATCAGTGGATAACTTTTTTTGTTTTCATTTTATTTGGAATGAAAAATTGTTGTATATTTGTTTCATATTATAAACTTGTTTCTTATTTGAAACTTTATTAGTGTCAAATGTGAAGCAAACTGACGAAGGTGAATTGGATGTCTTGTTCAGGTTATAGGATTTCCTGACAAATGTGATATATAATAGAACATTTGTTTCCTTTCACTTCATGAAATAGTATTATTATTGTTTAGTATTTATATACTGAACTTTTAAAATAATTAATAATAACAGTTTAAATTAAACTAAAATGATAGCAACACAATACAAGGGAAACAAGACGTTTTCTGTTGTTGAAAAAGAAATCGAAGCTCCGGCAGAAGGTGAAGTAAGAATTAAGGTAGCCTATTCTGGAGTTTGTGGAACAGATGTTCATATTTATCATGGCATGATGGATCAAAGAGTGGCAATGCCTCAAACTATTGGTCATGAGATGTCAGGAATTATTGATGCCGTAGGACAAGGTGTGGAAGGTTTTTATGAAGGTGATAAGGTAGTGGTTCGTCCGTTGGACGACAGAAAAGCGAAACCGTCAGATAAGGGCTTTAATCACATTTGTGCAGAATTGAACTTTATAGGGATTGATAGTCCGGGTTCTATGCAACAATATTGGAATGTACCTGCATTTACACTTCACAAGTTAAAAGAAAACACTGATTTAAAATTAGCGGCTCTAATAGAGCCATTGTCTGTGGCTACACATGATGTGCGCTTAAGCGGATTGCAAGCGGGTGAAACTGCTGTGGTTCTTGGTGGAGGTCCAATAGGGCTTTTAGTAGCTATGGTTGCTAAAGAAGTAGGTGCTCAGGTAATTATATCAGAGGTTAATCCAACAAGAATTGAGAAAGCAAAGTCTATGGGTCTGGAAGCAGTAAGTCCAATTGATGTGGATTTGGTGGAATATGTGCATTCTAAGACAGAAGGAAGATTAGCCGATGTGGTTTTTGAAGTAGCGGGGGTGCAGCCAGCATTAGACGTTATGACAGAAGTAGCAGGAATTAGAGGGCGTATTGTTATGGTAGCTATTCATGGGCAGCCAAAACCAGTAAATTTATTCAAATTCTTCTGGAAAGAATTAAAGCTAATTGGAGCACGTGTTTATGAAAAAGAAGATTATGAAAAATCAATTTCATTAATCACAGCAAATGAATTACCGTTCGAAGATATGATTACAGATGTTCAACCTTTATCAAACATTCAAAAGGTATTTGAAAATATAGATAATAATCCTGATGGAATGAAAGTTCTTATGGATTGCCAACTTTAATAAAAACATTATAACAAAACATAAAATGAGTATTTTAAATAAATTCAGTTTAGAAGGAAAAACCGCTTTAGTAACTGGTTGTAAACGTGGTATTGGTAAAGCTATGGCTATTGGTTTAGCAGAAGCTGGTGCAGATATTATTGGAGTCTCTGCTTCTTTAGAGTTAGAAGGAAGTGATATTTCAAAAGAAGTGGAAGCGAGAGGAAAAAAATTCAGTGCTTACCAATGTGATTTTTCAGATAGAAAATCATTATACGAATTTATAAAAGCTGCTAAAGCTGATCACCCACAAATAGATATTTTGGTCAATAACGCTGGAACTATATTAAGAGCTCCAGCTGTAGAACATCCAGATGAAATGTGGGATAAAGTAATTGAAGTAAACCAAAATGCACAATTTATTTTGACCAGAGAATTTGGTAAGGATATGGTGGAAAGAGGATCGGGAAAAGTTGTTTTTACAGCATCTTTATTAACCTTCCAAGGAGGAATAACGGTTCCTGGTTATGCAGCAAGTAAAGGAGCTATAGGACAAATGACTATGGCTTTTGCTAATGAATGGGCAGGAAAAGGTGTTAATGTAAATGCTATTGCGCCTGGTTATATCGCAACAGATAATACTGAGGCATTACGAAATAATCCAGAAAGAAATAAGTCTATTTTAGAACGTATTCCTGCTGGTCGTTGGGGAGAAGCAACTGATTTTGCAGGTCCTACAGTATTTTTAGCATCTGAAGCAGCTGCTTATATGAATGGTACTACCGTTCTTGTAGATGGTGGCTGGATGGGAAGATAATCTTCTTTTTTAAAAATGAATTTTAAATCAACTTTCAACTATACTAAACTACTGCTGTTGGTTTTGATGGTCACGTCATGTGACCATCAAAAACTAATGGCTCAACAGCCTAATATTCTGTTCATCTTTTCTGATGATGCAGGGTATGCGGATTTTGGTTTCCATGGAAGTCATGATTTTAAAACACCAAATTTAGATGCGTTGGCGGCTAGTGGTGTTAAGTTTACACAAGCTTACGTGTCTGCTGCGGTTTGCGGACCTTCACGTGCTGGTTTGTTAACCGGAAAATATCAACAAAAATTCGGTTTTGAAGAAAACAACGTTAAAGGCTATATGAGCAACAGCTCTGCTTTATTGGGACATGACATGGGGCTTCCTGTAGACCAAGTTACAATGGCAGATTACCTAAAAGAATTGGGTTACAAAACCGCTTTATTTGGAAAATGGCATATGGGTCACGCCGATAGGTATCATCCAACAAAACGAGGTTTCGATGAATTCTACGGATTTAGAGGAGGCGCACGCAGTTATTGGGAAATGAGTGAGGCAGAAATGCAAAAGAAGGCTGAAGCAAAGTTAGAAAAAGGGTTTGGACATTTTAAAGAACCAGAAAAGTATTTAACAGATGAATTAGCAGATGCCACTATTGAGTTTATAGAACGAAATAAGAAGCAACCGTTTTTTGCTTACCTATCTTTTAATGCGGTGCATACGCCCATGGAGGCTCGTAAGGATGACTTAGAAAAAGTGCCAGCTCATTTAACAGGAAGACGTAGAACACTCGCTGCAATGACCATAGGAATGGATAGAGCCATAGGTAGAGTACTTGATAAGGTTAAAGAACTTGGATTGAGTGATAATACTTTAATTGTTTTCACTAATGATAATGGTGGTCCTTCAGATACAAATCATTCTAGTAACGCCCCGTTAAGTGGAACAAAAGCCAATCATTTAGAAGGCGGTATTAGAGTGCCTTTTTTAATGTCTTGGGCGGGAAAACTAAAAGCGAACTCATCTTATAACAATCCTATTTCAACTTTAGATTTATTACCAACATTTGTAACAGTTGGCGGAGGTGATGTATCGGAAATTGAAGGATTGGATGGCGTAGACTTAATGCCTTTTGCAAAAGGTGAAAGTCAAGGAAAGCCACACGAAACTCTGTTTTGGAAGAAGGAAAATAGAGGAGCTATTCGTCATAATGAATGGAAGCTAATTCGATTTCCGGATAGACCAGCAGAACTTTATAATATAGAAGAAGATATTTCAGAAATAAACGATTTAGCTTCGGAAAAACCGGAATTGGTTCGTGAACTTTACAAAAAATTATTCGATTGGGAATTGACTCTCGATCGCCCACTATGGCAGCTTAAACGCTTATATGAGGGGAAAGCGGCCGTAAGAATGGATAATCATAGAAAACCTAAAATTAAAAAGTAAATTACATATTATGGGTCAAGTAAAAGAATACCAGTTATTTATTAATGGTGAATGGAAAACATCCACTTCAGGAGAGACTATTGATATTGTTAGTCCATCTACAGAAGAAGTTGTGGCACGTGTACAAAATGGTACTGCAGAAGAAGCTGTTGAAGCTTTGAAAGCTGCTGAGGCTGCACAGAAAGAATGGAAAAAATTACCAGCAAAAACAAGAGCTGATTATTTATATGCTTTAGCTGATGAAATTGATGCTAACAATGAGCGTTTAGCCGTATTGTTAACAAAAGAACAAGGTAAGCTTTTAAAAGTAGCTCGTTTTGAAGTGGCTGTTACGGCAACTTTCATAAGATATGCTGCAGAAGGAGCAAGAAGAATTGAAGGAGATATCATTCCTTCTGATAATCCAAATGAACAAATATGGATTCAAAAAATCCCTAAAGGTGTTGTGGTTGCAATTACTGCTTGGAACTTCCCGTTAGCATTGGCGGGTCGTAAATTGGGACCAGCTTTAGTGGCAGGTAATTCCATAGTTATTAAGCCTACATCAGAAACACCAATAGCTACTCTAGAATTAGGAGATTTAGCTAATAAAGTTGGAATTCCTAAAGGAGTTATAAATATATTAACCGGACCAGGTAGAGCAATGGGTAACGCTTTAGTTGAAAGTCCAATTACCAAAATGATTACAATGACTGGTTCTACACCTGTAGGACAAAGCATTGCTCGTGCTGCGGCAGAAAATTTAACGCATGTTCAATTAGAATTAGGTGGAAAAGCGCCATTTATTGCTTTTGCTGATGCTGATATTGATGCAGCTGTAGCTGCAGCATTACATTCACGTTTTGATAACTGCGGACAAGTATGTACTTGTAACGAGCGTATGTATATTCATGAAGACATTTATGATGTATTCATGGAAAAATTCTTGGCTAAAGTTGCTGAAATCAAAGTTGGTGATCCAATGTTAGAAGAAACTGACATGGGACCAAAAGTAAATGCTTCAGAATTAAAGCATATGGAACATTTAGTAGAAGTATCATTGAAAGAAGGAGCTACTATTGCTGCGGGAGGTAAGAAACCTGAAGGAAAGGAATTTGAAAAAGGATATTGGTTTGAACCTACAGTTTTAACTAATGTAACTCAGGATATGACTATTGTTCATGAAGAGTCTTTCGGACCTATTTTACCAGTATTAAAATTTAAAACTTTCGAAGAAGTTATAGGTTACGCAAATGACTGCGAGTATGGTTTAGCTGCCATGGTATTTACCAATGATATGAGCACAATTATGAAGTGTAATGATGAGCTTGAATATGGTGAAATCTATGTAAATAGAGGTCATGGTGAGCAGCATCAAGGTTTCCATAATGGATATAAGTTATCTGGTTCAGGAGGTGAAGATGGCAAGTACGGATTTGAACAGTATTTAGAAAAGAAAACGTTTTACGTTAGACATAAGGTTTAATTTAGTTAGTCAGAACAGGTTCGAATTAGATTGTTAATTCGAGCCTGTTTGTTTTTAGAATGAAACATGTGAAGCGATTATTAGTTGTTTTGGTTTTGAGTATAACATGTAACATGTTTGCTCAAAAGGAATTTAAGTGGTTTGATGAATCTATTGCTTTTGAAGAGCGAGCAGATTTATTGGTTCAAGCAATGACGCTTGAAGAAAAATGTACACAATTCCTAAACAGTTCACCAGCAATTGAGCGATTGGGAGTTCCAGAATATAATTGGTGGAACGAATCACTTCATGGAGTAGCTAGAAATGGTAAAGCCACTATTTTTCCTCAAGGGATTGCCATGGGGGCAACCTTCAATCCTGATTTAATTCAAGAAATGACTACAGCTATTTCCAACGAAGGTCGTGCTAAATTTAAAATAGCACAATCTATGGGGAATAGAGGATTATATGCAGGATTAACATATTGGTCGCCTAACGTAAATATATTTAGAGATCCTAGATGGGGAAGAGGTCAAGAAACATATGGTGAAGATCCATTTTTGATGTCAAAAATTGGAGTAGCTTATGTAAAAGGACTTCAAGGAAATGATTCAAAATATTTAAAGGCCACGGCTTGTGCTAAACACTTTGCAGTACATTCAGGACCTGAAGAGTTAAGACATCATTTTGATGCTTCACCTTCAAAATTAGATTTATACGAAACATATTTACCTGCATTTGAGGCTTTGGTAACCGAAGGAAATGTAAAAGGTGTCATGGGAGCCTATAATGCTGTTTATGGAGACCCATCATGCAGTAGTCAATTCTTATTGGATGAACTACTAAAGAAACAATGGGGTTTTGATGGCTACATTGTTTCTGATTGCGGTGCTTTGGGTGACATCATGAAAGGGCATAAAAAGGTGAAAACTGCAGAAGAAGCGGCTGCTTTAGCTATGCAATCTGGTGTGAACTTAAATTGTGGATGGGTTTACAATAATCTGAAAAAAGCTATTGATAAAGGCTTAATTACCGAAGAACTTATTGACGAACGATTAAAGCAATTGTATTTGATTCGTTTCCAATTAGGCTTTTTTGATAGAGAAGAAAGTAACCCTTTCAATAAGGTAACTTCAGAAGTCATCAATTCAGATGAGCATAAAGAGATTGCTCGTAAAGTAGCGCAACAATCTATAGTACTGCTCAAAAATGAAAACAATGTATTGCCGCTAGATAAAAATATTAAAACTTTGTATGTTACGGGGCCTTTTGCTTCTTCTAGTAATATTTTGATGGCAAATTATTACGGCATGTCAGCTAATTTGGTGACCGTTTTAGAAGGTGTCACTGAGAAAGTATCCTTAGGAACTTCACTAAATTATCGTCAAGGAGTATTGCCATTTAATAAAAACCAAAATCCATTAAATTGGGCGCCTAAAGTTGCTGGACAAGTAGAGGCAACAATTGTGGTTGTTGGTATTTCCAACGAAATAGAAGGCGAGGAAGTAGATGCTATTGCCTCACAGCATAAGGGAGATAGAAAAGATTTAAAATTACCCCCTAGTCAGGTTCAGTACATTAAAGAATTATGTGAGTATAAAAAAGGACCAATCATTTTAGTGGTTGGAACAGGAAGTCCTGTTTCTTTGGAAGAAGTTGAGCCTTTAGTTGATGCTATTGTTTGTATGTGGTACCCAGGAGAACAAGGCGGAAATGCTGTTGCTGATGTGTTGTTTGGAGATGTAGCTCCTTCAGGGCATTTGCCAATTACGTTCCCAAAGAACGTTGAACAATTACCACCTTTTGATGATTACAATATGAAGGGTAGAACGTATAAGTATATGACTAAAGAACCTCAATATCCTTTTGGGTTTGGCTTATCATATAGTACAGTTGCCTTTAAAAATGCTAGTGTTAGTTCAACGAAACTGAAAAGAGGAAAAGATTTGTTGTTTTCAGCTGAAGTAACCAATACGGGGAAAATAGATTATGATGATGTAGTTCAGGTGTATTTGGTTCCGGAAAATGTTGCTGATTATTTACCAATGTATTCTTTGAAAGCGTTTAGAAGGGTTAATTTAAAAGTTGGAGAATCCAAAACTATAGCGTTTAAATTCTCAGAAAATGATTTTAAACAAACCAATTTAGAAGGGGAAAAAGTTTGGATGAAGGGTAATTATAAGCTTGTGGTTAGTAATGCACTTCCAAGTAAAAGAAGTATAGAATTAGGTTCAGCTAAACCTGAAGAGGTTCAATTAGCATTGAAATAAAAAATAGATATTTAAAAAAGATGAGTACAAAGATTTCAAAAGTAGATGCGCGTTTATTTGAGGTGCCATTGCCAGAAGTGCTTTCAGATGCAAAACACGGAGACCACTATCATTTTGAATTAGTGACGGTAACTATCACTCTTGAAGATGGAAGTGAAGGAACGGGATACACCTATACCGGTGGGAAAGGTGGTAATGCCATTAAAGCCATGGTTGATAATGACTTTGCCGTATTGGTAGGAATGGATGGTACAGATATAGATGGTATTTATGATTTTCTAGAATGGCACATTCATTATGTTGGTAGAGGAGGGATAGCCTCTTTTGCTATTTCCGCAGTAGATATTGCTCTCTGGGATATTAAGTGTAAAAAAGCAGGGCTTCCACTATGGAAAATGGCCGGCGGTATTGACAATACATGTAAGGCTTATTGCGGAGGGATTGATTTAATGTTCCCTTTAGAGAAGCTTTTAGGTAATATGCAAAGTTATTTAGACAGAGGTTTTAAAGCTGTGAAAATTAAGATTGGAAGAGAAAATCTTCAAGAGGATTTAGACCGAATTAAGGCTGTTAGAGAATTTGTTGGTCCAGATGTCACGTTTATGGTAGATGCTAACTATTCCATGTCTATAGAAAAAGCTTTAAAAGCTATAGAAGGTTTTAAACAATATAATATAACTTGGTTTGAAGAACCAATAATACCAGATAATTACAAAGGGTACGGAGAAATTGTTGATAAAACAGGTTTTCCGTTAGCAATGGGTGAAAACTTGCATACTATTCATGAGTTCGAATATGCCATGGACCAAGCAAAATTATCATTCGTGCAACCGGACGCTTCTAACTGTGGAGGTGTTACAGGATGGTTAGCTGCAGCAAGATTGGCAGACAAGCATGGTATTCCGGCTTGTTCTCATGGTATGCAGGAATTACACGTAAGTTTGGTGTCTGCACAACCTAATTCTGGATGGCTAGAAGTTCATAGTTTCCCAATTGATGAGTATACAACTAGACCTTTGGTTGTTGAGAATTACAGAGCTGTTGCTCCTGATTACCCGGGAACAGGGGTTATTTTTGATTGGGAGAAATTAGTACCATACGAGAAAAAATAAGGGAATAAACTTAACTAAAAAAGACATATATGAGTACCACAAAATCCAATTTCGGAAACTATAACGATATAGCTGTTGAGCAATATACTTTATCAAATGATAATGGTATGGAAGTTAAAATAATGAACTACGGAGCTACAATTACTTCTTTAAAAGTGCCAGTAAAAGGTGGTGGTATTAGAGAAGTGGCTTGTGGTTTTGATACTTTTGAAGGTTATTTTGCAGAGGATTACAAGAATAATGCACCATATTTTGGTTGTACGGTAGGACGCTATTGCTCTCAAATAAAAGATGCGAAATTTACTTTGAATGGGAAAGAATATAGTTTAGCAGATAACTGTGGGCCAAACAATTTACATGGTGGTGCAGTTGGTTTTGATAAGAAAATATGGTCTTCAGAAGAAGTTAATATTGACGGGGCTAGTGCTGCACTTAAAATGAGGTTAACAAGTGAAAGTTTAGAAGAAGGCTATCCTGGAAATGTTGAGGTTTCTGTAACATTTAGTTTAAATAATAATAATGAATTAAGCATAGATTATTTAGCAACTCCAGATGCAGATACACCATTATCACTTACAAATCATACGTATTTCAACTTATCAGGTTTCTCTGAAACAGTTGAAAATCATATGGCCCAAGTGAATACTAATACACGATTGGAAACTGATGATACGGGCGCAGCCACAGGTGTGATTTTAAACCTTGATGGAAAAGCAGATGACTTAAGAACTGGCAAGCGTATAGCAGATGTACATGCGGCAATGGGTGATGGTTTTGAACATTTTTATGTATTTGATAATCCGAACTCCGATTTACAACAAACAGCTATTGTTTCTAATCCATCAGGAGATTTAAGCTTAGAAGTATTTACCACTGAGCCATGTATGTTATTGTATACTGGAAAGTATACTTCAGACGATTTAAAGCGTGAAGACGGTACTCAATTTGGTAAGTACAGGGGGTTTTGTTGTGAAACACACCGTTATCCTAACGGACCAAATATTGAAAATTCTCCAGGATCTATTACAAAGGCAGGAGAGACATTTAAAACCACTACTATTTTTAAATTTAAATAAGAACCAATTAATACTAACTAAAAACTGAATATTATGATTGAAGGTATTTTATTTGCGATTTTCGCTGGATTAGTACTGGGGCTATATGCGCTCCCAGAAAAATTTACCAAAGATTTTAAATACGAAAACACATGGAGTTTATTCTTCTTGTTAACCATGTTCGTGGTACCAATTATTGCTTCTATAACTCTAATTAACGGTTTCGGAGATATTTTCGGAAACATGCCAACAGACATTTGGATTAAAATGGGTTTAACTTCATTCTTGTGGGGAATTGGTGTAATGATGTGGAGTAAAGCTATTAATCATATTGGCTTATCCTTAGGGTTTTCATTGTTTATTGGAACCATTATTTTGGTTGGGTCATTGTTGCCTTACATTGAAGAAGGCTTACCAGAATCAAATGTATTAACGGCTGTATTAATTGGACTAGCAGTAGTACTTGTTGGTATTTTTGCTAATGGTAAAGCGGGTCTGTTAAGAGAGAAAGATGAGGCCAAAGAAGATGAGGAAACTGGAAAGGGGTCTATGGTAACAGGAATTTTAATTGCTGTAATTGGTGGGTTATTAGCTACCGGGTTTAGTTATGCTAACGCAGCCGGTAGACCATATTTACATGAAGCTTCTCAAGCGGCAGGTAATGCAGAATGGGTAACGGCTGTTGCGGTTATGTTCCCAATATTTTTAAGTGGAGGTATTGTGATGACAGCGTTTTTCTTGTGGCAATTATCTCAGAAAAAGGCTTGGGGAGATTTTAAAACACCTGCCTTTGGTAAGAATTTCGTGTTAATTTTAATCATGGCTGTATTCCATTATGGAGCTTCGGCATTATTTGCTTTTGCTGCTTATAAACTCGGTAATAGTGGAAATACAGTGGGGTATGCAATTTTTAACACCTCATGTGTTGTAACGGCAATTATGAGTGGTATTATAACTAAAGAGTGGGTTAAGGCTTCAGGAAAGGCTAAGGGCTTTTTATACTTAGGTTTATCTTGTATGGTAATAGGTATTATTGTTGTGGCTTATGCTAATAGTTTAGCTGCTTAAATATTTTACATAGATATTTTCAAAAGTGTACCGTAATTACGGTACGCTTTTTTTTGTGTAAAATATGTATAGTTGGAAATAAAGACCAAAAACAAGTATAGAATAATCAGTTTAATTGAAGATTCTCTATGATTGATTAAGTTTGAAATTCCTATGATTAAGCTTTTTCAGATTTGAATAATTAATCATATGTTATACGATAAGGGTTAAAATTTATATTAATGAATAATCTATTGCAGTATTTTGCGCCAAATACTAAAACGCATTAAATGAAACTAAACCAATTTTACTTTTTAACAGCTTTGTCTGTTTTTATCTTACTTTCTAGTTGTAAAGAAAAGGAAAAGGAGTATTCCGATGTTATTTATGAAAAACCAGAAATAGTTAAGATTCCTTCTGTAGATTTTTTATCGCCAGAGGAAAGTTTAAAAACCATGCATCTCCCAGAAGGTTACCGTATGAAACTGGTTGCAAGTGAACCTATGATTAATGAACCAGTAGCTATGGAATGGGATGCCAATGGTAAATTATATGTAGCGGAAATGCTTACTTATATGCAGGATATTGATGGGACAGATGAAAACGAGCCTTGGAGTAGAATATCCGTCTTAGAAGACACCGATAATGATGGTAAAATGGATAAAAGCACCGTGTTTATTGATAGTCTGGTATTACCAAGAATTATTATGCCTTTAGATGACAGACTTATCGTTGGAGAAACCTATAACCGAGATATGTGGAGTTACCGAGATACAGATGGAGATAATGTGGCAGATGAAAAAGTACTACTACTAAAAAGTCATAAAAGAGATAATGCTAATTTAGAACATCAGTCGGCTAGCATGCTTTGGGGTATTGATAATTGGCTATATCTTTCAAGAGGTTCTGTTAGATATAAATTTGCACATAATAAAATAGAAACTGATACTATGTTGGATGCTCCAAGTGGGCAATGGGGGTTAACTCAAGACGAAGTCGGGCAGTTGTATTATTCCAGTGCAGGAGGTGAAAATTCAGCTTTAGGATTTCAACAGCACCCATCTTATGGGAATTTAGAATTGAAGGGCCAAAAAGAAGAGGATTTTGAAGCTGTATGGCCAATTATTGGTACGCCAGATGTTCAAGGAGGGCTGAAACGATTGAGAGAAGATGGTACCTTGAATCATTTTACGGCAAGTTGTGGGCAAGCTATATTTTTAGGTGATAAATTACCACCAAGTCTTTATGGAGATTTATTCATTCCAGAACCAGTTGGGAGGTTGATACGAAGAGCCAAAGTGGAACATGTTGATGGGAAAGCAGTTTTGAGTAATCCTTATCATGAAACGGAGTTCTTAGCCTCCACTGATTCCAATTTCAGACCCGTGGATATGAAAACAGGTCCGGACGGTTGTTTGTATGTTGTTGATATGTATCGTGGAATTATTCAAGAAGGGAACTGGGTTAGAAAAGGAAGTTTTTTACGTCCAGTTGTTGAGAAAATGGGCTTCGATAAAAATATTGGAAAAGGAAGGATTTACAGAATTGTACATGATGATATCAAACCTTCAAAAAAGGAAAAACTACTTAGTAAGTCAACTGAGCAATTGCTGCCTTATTTAGGTCATGATAATGGTTGGTATAGATTGACAGCTCAAAAACTAATTATTTTAAAAGACGATAAATCTATCGTTCCAAAGTTGCAGAAAATAGTAGAAGGAGATGATCTACCATTAGCTAGATTACATGCATTATGGACTTTAGACGGCTTAGGTGCTATTGAAGAAAATACGCTTGTAGGAGCATTAAATGATGAAGATTCAAGAATTAAGCAAGCAGCCTTAAGAATATCAGAACCTTTACTAAAGAAAGGTAATGAAACTGTTTTTAATGCTATGTCTAGCTTAAAAGAAGATTCTGATATTGAAATTCCACTTCAACTTATTCGGTCTTTTGGAACCAATAAAACGGATAAAACTAAAGCCGTTATTCAAGAAATTATGGATGCTCATTCTGAAAACGAAGTGGTTGCAATGGTAGGAAGTGAAAACTTAAAAGAAGTGCCTCCCGTTATTGAGCAACTTAAAAAGAAGCATGTTTTGAAAAGTGGGCAAATAAAAAATGCTATAGTTGAAGGGTATAAAAATTATACCAGCATTTGTGCTGCTTGTCATGGACCCCAAGGGAAAGGCATAGAAGGATTAGCTCCAACTTTAGTGGGGTCACCTAGGGTTACAGGGAATCCGGAAGTTGCCATTAAAATTTTAATGGACGGATTAACTGGACCTATTGACGGTAAGGAATATTCTGGTGTCATGGTAGGAATGAAACATCAAGGAGATAAGTGGTTAGCAGATGTATTAACATACATTAGAAGTGAGTTAAATGATGCCGGTGCTGTTCCCGAATGGCGATTCAAAAACATTAAAAAGAAGAAAGGTATTAAAGAAAGAGATTCGTATTGGACTATTGAAGAATTATATAAAAAGGAATAAACCATGTTAACAAAAAAGACATCGCTGTTATTATTAATAGTTGCATTTCTATCATTTCAGATTAGTGATGCTCAAAAGATTATTGGAGAACTTAAGAAATGGCATAAAGTAACTTTAAATTTTGAAGGACCTGAAACATCCGAAGATGCTGAGGAGAATCCGTTTTTGAACTACAAATTAGATGTAACCTTCAAACATGAGTCTGGTAAAACTTATGTAATTCCAGGTTATTATGCGGCTGACGGTAATGCTGCTAATACGGGAGCAACTTCTGGTAATGTTTGGCGCGTGCATTTTTCTCCTGATCAAATAGGGAGGTGGAGTTATAAAGTTAGGTTTGTTAAACATAAATGGGCAGCTGTTCGTGTATCCAATAAATTGAAATCTGCAGGATTTATGGATAAAAAAGAAGGAGAGTTTACCGTTACTGATACAGACAAGACAGGGAAAGACATGCGTGCCAAAGGTCGTTTACAATATGTTGGTGAGCGTTACTTGAAATTTGCAGGAACTGGTGAGTATTTCTTAAAATGTGGAGCCGATGCACCTGAGAATTTCTTAGCTTATGATGAGTTTGATGGTACGTTTCATAATGATGGTAAAAAAGATGATTTAGTAAAATCTTGGGAAGCTCACGAACAAGATTGGAAAGATGGTGATCCAACTTGGAAAGACGGAAACGGAAAAGATATCATTGGAGCGGTTAATTACTTAGCCTCAAAAGGTATGAATGTGTTCTCATTTATTACCATGAATATTGAAGGTGATGATAAAAATGTGTTCCCTTATGTAGATTATAATACTTATGACAGGTTTGATGTGTCAAAGCTGGACCAATGGGAAATAGTGTTTTCGCATGGTGAAAAGTTAGGGATGTTTTTGCATTTTAAAACATTGGAAGCCGAAAATCAAGGTCTTTTAGATAATGGAGGAACTGGGCTTTATACCAAACTGTACTACCGGGAATTAATTGCACGTTTCGGACATCATTTGGCGTTAAACTGGAATTTATGTGAAGAAACTGGAGATTGGCAAAATCCACCGAGAACATTTCCTGTTGATGTTCAAGGACGATTAACATTGGCTAATTACGTGTCTAATATCGACCCTTATAATCATCATATAGTGATTCATAATGGTAACTGGTATACTGGAATTTATGGAAAGGACAGTAAGTTTACAGGAGCGTCTTTACAAACCAATAGAACTGATTTTGGAAACGTTCATAAGCAGGTGCTAAGAATTTTAAAAGAAGCGGATGCTGAAGGTAAAACTTGGGCGGTTGCTTGTGATGAACCAGGTGATGCGCAACACTCTTTAGTTCCAGATAAAGACAATCCAGAACATAACAATGCAAGAAAAAATGGCCTTTGGGGCGCAATGATGGCTGGAGCTTGGGGTACTGAGTGGTATTTTGGTTATAAGCATGACCATTCAGATTTAACGTGTCAGGACTACCGATCTAGAGATTTATTTTGGGACCAAGGAAAAATCTGTTTAGACTTTTTTAATGATAATAAGATTCCTGTACAGGATATGACTTCGAATGATAGTTTAATTTCTTCGGAAGGTGATTATGTTTTGGCTCATGAGGGAAAAAGCTATGTAGTCTTCTTAAAAAATGGGGGTGAGTCTACACTTGATTTAAAAGATAATTCAGGCGAATATTCCGTTTTGTGGTATAATCCAAGAACTGGTGGTGAATTGAAAAAAGGAAAAGTAAAAACCATTAAAGGTTCTGGAAAACAATCTTTAGGCTTACCTCCGAAAGATAAGGACCAAGACTGGGCAGTTTGGGTAACAAAGAAATAATTAGACATATTTCTTTTACATCAAAACATATAATTCTAATTTAGGAGCTTAACTTAAGAAGCCTTGAATAAAGAACAAATAAAAATAAAGGACCTGCCAACTCCTAAAGGAGCTTTCTTGGTAGGTCATTTACCTCAGTTTAATGCCCATAATAAACATCAAGTATTAGAACGGTGGGTGGAAGAATGTGGTGACCTTTTCAAAATTAATTTTGTTGGTAAAGAGTTTGTGGTTTCCGCTAACCCAATTATTAATGCTGAAATTTTAAAACTAAGACCAGAAAAGTTTAGACGTTTTTCTAAAATTGATGAGATACTCAGAGAAATGGGAGTGGTTGGTGTTTTTAATGCCGAAGGAGACATATGGAAGCTACACAGAAAAATCACCGCTGAAGCCTTAAATGCTAAAAAAGTAAGAGAAAACTATGATGTTATTCTTGATAAAACGAATCGACTTTTAGGAAAATTCAAAGGTTATTCTCAAAGCAATAAGCCAATAGATATTCAAAAAGAACTCATGGCGTTTACCATTGATGTTACTACAGCCATAGCTTTCGGGTATGAGTTGGATACCATAAATAATAAGGCCGATAGTTTTCAACAGCATTTAGAGTGCATTTTTCCAATGATAAATGAGCGCGTTACGGCACCAATACCCCTTTGGAAAGTCATAAAAAGAAAAAAGGATAAAGAATTGGAGCGTTCTATAGCTGCTATTGAAAAAATCATTTATCAGTTTATTGAAGAGGCTCGAGTAAGATTAGTAGAGAACCCAGAACTGAAATCAAATCCAACCAACTTTTTAGAGGCTCTTTTGTCTGATGGCAATGATGTTGATTTTACTAATGAAGAAATATATGGCAACATTTTCACCATGTTATTGGCCGGAGAAGACACCACCTCTAATTCCATTTCTTGGGCCATTTATTTTCTGTCACAAAATCCGGAAATAGTTAAAAAGGTTAGGGCCGAGGCTCATGCTGTGTATGGAAATTCTGAAGTACCTCAAACAAATAAAGAGTTGTTGAAATTAAAGTATACCAATGCGGTTGTTCAGGAGGTAATTAGGTTAAAACCAACTACGCCTCAACTTTATATGGAAGCTTTAGAGACCTTGACTATAGAGGGTTTTGCTATTCCAAAGAATACAAAAGTGATACTTCAAACCAAGGTAGCCCAAACCAATGAGGCATATTTTTCAAACCCAAATGATTTTAGTCCGGAGCGTTGGTTGAAATCGGAATGTCCTATGCATCAAAATCATTCACCTGAAATGATAAAAGCTTTTGGTGGTGGGCCTCGTTTTTGTCCAGGAATGAAACTTGCAATAAACGAAATGGTAATTTTACTATCGGTTTTATGTAAACATTTTGATTTTAAAATGACTGTAAAACCAGAAGATGTAAAAGAGCAATTCTCCTTTACAATGTACCCTGAAAATTTATTTATTCAATTATTAAAGGCTAATTAAATCAAAATTCTTGCTCCGTTTTGTTCTAAAGATTTAAAAATAGCTTCAATCACTTTCATGTCTTTTAGACCTTCTTCACCTGGAACGATAGAATCGGTGTTGTTTTTAACATTAAGTGCAAAAGCATCCATTTGAGCCTGTTGTTGGTTGAACTTTGGGAATTCTAAAATCTCATCCTTTATAAAACCTTTTATGCCACCGTAGCCATACGAAGGCATTAATTGTGCCTTCCCTTTTTGAGCACTCACAAATAAGCTATTTACACTCATGGCGTAGGAAGTAGTTGAGTTAGAGATTTTTCCATCAGGAAATTCCATTTGCCAAGTAATGGTTTCATTTACCTCTTTAAATTTTTCATTACCCGAATTGAAGGCCTGAGCTCTTAAGGCAATTGGTTCTTGTCCAAAACTATAACGACAGGCTTGTATGCAATACACTCCAACATCCATTAAAGCTCCACCCCCAGCTAAATCTTTTTTTAATCTCCATTGAGTTGGATCACCAATGGTAAAAGCAAAATCAGCATTCACATAATTAATGGAACCAAGCGTGTTTTCTTTAGAAAGGTTAATGATTCTTTTATGATAAGGGTCAAATTGTAAACGATATCCAATGGATAGCTTAACATTATTGTCATCACAAGCTTTAATCATAGCCTTACATTCTGCTACCGAAACTGCCATAGGTTTTTCGCAAATAACGTGCTTGCCAGCTTTAGCTGCTCTAATAGTAAATTCGGCATGCATGGAATTTGGTAATACTATGTAAACAATATCTATATCTTTATTTGACGCGATGTCATCAAAGTTCTCATAGTTATAAATGTTCCCCTTAGGAATGTTGTATTTTTTTGCCCATTCTTTTTCTTTTTCTTTAGTTCCAGTAACAATGGCGGACAGATAACAATGTTCAGTTTCTAATAGGGAAGGTGCCAATTGACCTTTTGAATAATTCCCTAAACCTACCAAGGCAATACCAAGTTTATCCTTACCTGATGAACCACAACTTGTGGCCAAAGCTGAATTTAAGGGCAACCCAATGCTCAGGGCACTTAGTCCTAAGGCTGAGGTTTTTATAAAGTCTCTTCTAGGAACTAGGTTTTTTTTCGAAGCCATTTTAACTGGTTTAAGGTTAGTTTCTTAAAGATAAGTGATTAATCTTGTTTAGCAATAGAAACATCATTTTCAGCATCAGCAATATGTTTTCGCCAAGAAAATTTAGGGTCGAATTGATAGGGCATTTCAGAAACATTATAGCGTTCCATGGTTTCTGTATAAACTTTCCAATGGTCTGCTGCTTGTTCCAAGTGTTTAACGGCTTTAAACTGTGCTCCATCCTTACCAAACTTTCTGTAAGTTTCAAGAAAAGTGCCTCCGTGAATTTTGTCGGCAAAATATAAACCATAATGCCCCCAAGCTTCAATATCATTCAATTCGATCTGTAATAGCTTATTGTCCTGATGGTTTTCTTTAAATGACTTTACAAAAGCTAAAGCTTCATTGCTTTCTTTTTCAGTAATATTTGCTAATTCAATTGGAGTTATTTGTTCTTCTTTAAATTTACCAGCAACAAAATCTTTAATATTAACATAGCTGGAATCTAATACTGGATGATTGATGAATTTATTAATATCTATAAACTTACCTCCAATGGTAGTGAAGCCTTCGGTATAAAGAGTAGCGTCCCAGGTACCTCTATGAAAACTAGCCACCCGATTGGCATTCATAGAACCTAATTTCCAAGCATTCAATAGTTCTGTGGCGTCTTCAATATTGAATTTTTCTTCTAAGGAATTTATAAAGTAATCATCTGAAATAGAGTTGTTGTACAACAAATTACCCCAAACTTTGTAGAATAACCATTGTCTTTCAAAAGCATAATCCCAAGTTCTATGTTCTTCTTTAGTAATATAATCCTTTGCGGGAATATATGTTTCAGAGCCTATTATAGCACCTCCAATATAGTCTTGACTATTGTTGCTTAAATAATTTCTAATAAAGTCCGGTTGTGCCCAACGTAGTGCAAAGAAATCTTCATTTCTAACAGTATAAACGCCTTTATAGTTTTTAGGTTTTGGGTTCCAATATGTGTCTGTTAAAATACCGCCGTGAACTATGGAAAGTTTTGGGGATGAATGTCCGTGAGACCAATTGTATTTGAAACCAAGATAAACATCATCCTCCATGTCTATACTTTCAATGGCTTCTCTTGTTAATATTTCGGTAGATTTACTAACCGTTCCATGACTTGATAATCCTGCGGAAAGGGGTGCTCTGTAGAATAATTTAACTTCTCTGTTGGCTTCTTTTAAAGCTGCAATCATGGTTCTATTTATCCAATCTCTGCGTTCTTCAGAAGTCATACCACCCATGCGTTCTCCTAAAGTGATGCCAATACCTGTTAAGTTTTCATATTCGTTAATGGTTTTAGATACCATTTCTCTAGTATATTCCTCAAGAAGCGCATTGGTTTCTCCTTCACCCCAAAAGCCACTATCTTTTGAATATTCCCCAATATTGTATGCTTCGCCAAACTCTTTGGACACAAAAATGTTCCAATTAAAAATATAGGTTTCAATACCTCTATCTTTAGCCATTTTAAAAATGGTTTTAAAGAACGATTGCCATTCCTTCATTTCTTCATCAGAAAAGGGTCTTGCTTTAGGGAATTTTTCCGATTGAACCATGAACATATAGGGGTGCAAATTCCAGAGCGATAACACATTGAACTTATTTTCGGCCATCATGTTCAAAAATGATTCCCAAAACTTGAGGTCTTTACAAGTATCATAATGTAGTGCTAAATTTTCACCACTTCGATAAGAAAACCAAGGGAGATTGAACTTAATAGCCCTAAATTTATAATGAGCATCAACAGCTTTTCCAGATATATCTTTCCAGCTTTCTCCTGATTTTAATTGTTCAGTGATATCCTGAAGACCGTAGAAAACACCTCTTTTATGTGAAGAAGAAATGGTTATAACGTTGTTTTGGTTTGTAATAGTGAAACTATCATCATCTGAACTTCCAGAATTTTTCAACTCTAAAATAACTTGAGCTGTTTCCTTTGAATTAGTTATGATAGTTTGGTTTCCAGATTCAATGAGAAAGGTTTCAAATTGATTAAGGCCGAAAGCTACTTTTTCTTTAATACCTTCCTCTACAAATATAGATATGGTATTACTTTTTGGTTGACATGAAAAGGCAACCATGGTTATTAAAACCATGGATATTGATTTTAGCAGCACTTTCATTTATTTGTAGTTTTATGTTTAGTTGTTAACTAATTTCCAACCTCGAACCCAATCTACCATCATCGTGTTTTTAGAATCATCTAAAAGAGATTCTTTTGTTGGCCACCCTTGCCATGTAAAAACTTCAGTATCAAAGAAGAGATACTGTTTTTCCTTAAACGGCCCTCTTAACTCTACTTCACTAACCTTTTTACCATTCAAATAGAAAATGCAAGTGTTCGCATCTTTCCACCAAACCGCATAAACGTTATATGTGCTTCCGGCTGGTTTGGGCATTTTATATTTAATGGGTGTATTAAGGTCTTTATCCCATCCTTTTTTAAAGTAATGTGTGTTAATCATCATGGTGTCTTTAACGCCATTACGCTCTGGTTTTGATGGGGCACCTAGGTTTTCAATAACATCAATTTCTGAATAATTTCCTTGAAACCAAAACGCTGAAGTCATGGATATGTTAGAACATTTAATTTTTGCCTCATAATAGCCATAATAGCAGCTTCGCTTTTTTGAAGTTACGCAGGCAGCAGTTACTGTTTCTGCTTTTACATCTGAGGCACCATTTCTTAGTGTTGATTTCAATTGTAAATTCCCATTATCTACGGAAACATTAGAAGGTGTGTGTGTGCTGTTTCTTCCCGTCCAATAAGGGTGGTAAGGAATCCACTTCTTAGAATCTAGTTGTTTGCCGTTAAATTCATCAGACACTGCTTCAATTTTAACCCATTTCTTCCCTTTAGGTGGTTCTGGTAAATTGCTTTTTTGCCCGAATAAAAGATTCCCATTTAAAACAAGAGTTAAAAGGAGAATAAAAGAAGGTGTTTTTTTCATATATAAATTATTTCCATTCACTTAATTCAAAAGCATTCAGCCATATACCTTTATTGCCTTTACCTTTAAAGTTTATTGTCACTGGAGAAATTCCATCAGAAATAAATTCTATTACTCCCATTCCAGGAGCCTCCCACTGCATTTGCTTACCATCAGTCACCTGAACATCAACTTGTTTATCACCAACCAATGCTTCAGATGCAACAATTATTGACTTTTCATATGGTAGTTTATGAATGGTTACTGACTTTAGTTTCTCTTTATTAGGATCCATAGAATCTGAATTACTACTTGGAGCATGATGCCATGTAGTTAATTTATAGGTGCCTTTTGGAAGGTTATCAAATACTAAATTTACACCTTTATCATCTATAGCAAGGAGCCCTTCTCCGTAAGCATATCCATATTTACCTATAACATTCATTTCTCCCAACCAGCGTGTTATCCCATCATCAGATCCTTTCACGATTTTAGCTTTTGATCCTTTGAAAGTTTGGAATGAATACACATTTTCAGCTTCATCGGTACCATACCAAGGTTGCCAACCAAATTGCAATAATTGATCAGGTGCACCAAGATCTACACGTTCACTTTTGAAATCATAAATGGCCTCGGCATTTTTTTGAATTTCATTCCTGTCATAAGGAGCTAATGCTATTGAGGCACTGGCGGATTTTAATCCTTTACATTTGGCGGTTACTGTTATTTCTTCATCACTATTTCCAGCTCTTATCAAAGCAGGAGCAACACCATATTCTGTAAACATAGGATTAGCATTAATATCAGCATTATCACCAATTACAGAAGCATCTCCTTTAACTGAGAATTTAATAAGATGGTCTGTATCAAAAACTGGAGTTCCATTTTTATCTACTACTGTGGCATAGGCAACTAATATGTCTGTTCCGTCGGCAATAAACGGACGTCCTTCAGTATCTAAATGTAAATGAATAGCATAAGGTTTTCCTGGAGTTTTTTTAGAGGTTTCGATGGTGTTTCCGTCTTTTAAATAGCCTTTAGCAACTAGTTTTCCAGATTTGTAATCAATATTTTTAAAATGAAAAGGTGCATGGTCTAAACCGTCATAAATAGTGTCATTACTTGGTTTCAGACGTTCAATTAATTTATCATTCAAAGTTAACTCCACTTCATCTGCATTGCTAAAGACAGTAATTTTTTTAGCGTCAGGAACCCATTCTTCTTGAATGTTAATAAATGGTTCTTCTAGCATTTCAGCTTTATACCACTCTAAATAAGGTCTTGGATCTCTAAAAATGGTCATCATACCACTTCTTGTACGGTCTCTTTTATCATTAGCTCTACTATGAGTAGGATGAAAGGTGTAATAGGCATGGGCCGTCCACGAAATTAACCCTGTCATTAACGGGTCTTTTTTATATGGAGCCACAGCAGCTGCTCCACGACCGCCTTCCATTGCAAAAATAGGCTCACTTCTATCCCAAAGGAATGGCCCGTAAAGCATATTAGCATTAATATCTGTTAGTCCAGATGTTTGCCACCCGGTCCAACGTGCTCCTTGTGAAGCTGTTAAACGCGTAGGGTCTTCTTGTTTGATGGTGTTATGAACTCTAGGAACATACCCTCTATGATTTACGCCTGCACCCCACATAACTATTGATGCATGGTTTCTATGGTTACGCACCATGGTTCTAGCTGATTTTTCCAAATTATCCCACCAAACTCCTTTATCAGAAATAGATATCCAAGTAGGTGCTTCTTCGTATACTAAAATACCCAATTCATCACAAGCCTCTATTAACGCATCGTCTTGGGGGTAGTGAGCGGTTCGCATAATGTTCCAACCATATTCTTTAAATTGAAGCATATCTTTATAATGTAGTGCATTTGGAACGGCATCACCTAAATATGGATATTGTTGATGACGGTTAGAGCCAATTAATTCAATAGGTTCGCCATTCAAAATAAAACCTCTTATTGGATCTTGTTCAAATTTTCTAAGCCCTATTTTATTTTCAACAAAATCGATTTCTTTTCCGTCAACAATTACAACACTATTTACTCTGTATAAATACGGGTTATCAATTCCCCAAAATTTTACATTATCCTCTAAACTTCCAATTTGATTGAATTGAAATTCTTGTCCTGGCCAAATATCAACTTCATTTGTTAACTTTAAAACAACCAAACCATCTTTATCAATAACTCGAGTAAGAAGTTGGCATTTTGTAGATTTTGTAGTTTCATTTTTAACCGATGTTTTTACCGATACTACGGCATTTTTGTTAATGATATCAATTGTTGGGGTAGTTATACTAACACCGGAATTAAGGGTTTCCCAATTAAAAGTAACGTGCACAGGATTTGTTTCTACTAGATACAAATCTCTGTAAAGACCACTGAATTTAACATAATCAAATGGTCCAGGATCCGGTGGCACCATTTCGTTACGTCTATTATCTGCTAAAATAGTTATTTGATTGTCTTTTCCTTTTTCAACAAAATCTGTAATGTCAAAATGAAAGGGTGTGTAGCCACCAACTGCATGCTGCCCAATGTGTTTACCATTAATCCATAAGTCGGTAACTTGATGAACACCTTCAAACTCTAAGAATACTTTTTTGTTGGAGTTTGCTATGGGAATGGTTTTTCTGTACCAACCAACCTCTCTGTGAAAAACCAATTGTGTTTTTTCATCATTTAAGCCATCAAGCGTTAACGAGGTTAATTTTAAAGTGTGCGGAATGCTTACTGTTTCCCAGTTAGAATCATCTAAATCGACTACGAAATTTTTAGCTTCAGGATTACCTAAATGAAATTTCCAATCTTGATTCAGACTTATTTTTGTTCGGTCTGTATCTGGAAATCCATAAGGTAAACTTTGGGCATTCGATTTGAAAAATAATGCAAAAAAGAAGACTACTGTGAGGGATAAAATACGAGTCATAATATGTTTAGTTTAGTTGAGGACTAAAGGTCTTATTTTATTTTTTTAAAAATGAAAACAAATGAGTTCAAAGATGAAACATATGTTCTTTAAGTTTGAGGTGCTGTTTGTTTTTGCTATTTTAATCGCTTTAATGTTGTAAAATATGAGATTTTAGGGGTAATATCTGGTCAATCTATTGTTGATATGATGTACCTGTATGCGTTAATATATATATTTGGTTTGGCTGAAGAAAAGTACTTTGGCACAGACCAAAGAATTTAAAAAAAAAGTTTTTAAGTGGTTTAGAATGGCATTAAATATGAGAAAACCAGAGACGCGTAAACGGTATAATATTTTAGCAATGATATTTGTAACCGTTGTAATAAATTACCTTGACAGAACAAATATCTCAGTAGCAGCTTTTGCCTTGAGGCAGGAACTTGGAATTGACACCGTTCAAATGGGGTACGTGTTTTCTGCGTTTGGATGGTTTTATGCCTGTTTACAGATTCCTGGAGGTATTGTGGCCGATAAGATCAAATCAAGAGTATTATATGCCTTTCTTTTAACCTTTTGGTCTATAGCTACATTATTGCAAGGATTAATAAATTCCTTCATTGTTCTATTAGGATTAAGAGCCAGTATTGGGGTTTTTGAGGCGCCTTCGTATCCAATTAATAATCTAGTGGTAAGTAGATGGTTTCCCGAAAAAGAGCGAGCTTCTGCTATTGGTATTTATACATCTGGTCAATTTTTAGGATTAGCTTTTTTAATGCCAATACTTACACTTATTCAAAATGCTTTAGGGTGGAGAGGCTTATTTGTTGTATCAGGTATTATTGGATTAGTTTGGGCGGCTATTTGGTACATTTTTTACAGAGATCCTAGAGACCATAAATCTGTTAGTGAATCAGAGTTAGAATATATTGAGAAAGGTGGTGGGCTTGTTGGTTCAAAAGTGAAGGATAATGAAAAGAAAAAGTTTGCCTGGGATGACTTTAAACAAGCATTTATTTACAGAAAACTGTGGGGAATATATTTGGGTCAATTCTGTTTAGGAGCGACTACCATGTTCTTTTTAACTTGGTTCCCAACCTATTTGGTAGAGTTTAGAGGATTAGATTTTATTAAATCTGGATATTTAGCATCCTTACCTTTTTTAGCGGCTTTTGTTGGCGTTCTATTATCTGGTTTCACCTCTGATTTTTTAATAAAGAAAGGAGTCTCAAACGAAATATCAAGAAAAGCACCCATCATTATAGGAATGCTATTATCAACATGTATCATTGGCGCTAATTATACAGACGACACCTTTTTTATAATATTGTTTTTAGCAATAGCCTTTTTTGGGACTGGTTTAGCAAGTATTGCTTGGGTATTTGTGTCTTTAATTGCTCCAAAGGAAAATTTAGGACTAGTTGGTGGTGCCTTTAATTTTATTGGTGGGTTATCAGGTATTGTTATTCCAATTGTAATTGGGTATCTTGTAAAAGATGGCGATTTTAGTCCTGCTTTAATATTTATTGCAGCTATTGCCTTTTTAGGGTTCTTCTCTTATACATTTTTAGTTGGAAAGGTAGAACGCATTGTTCCAAAGAAATAAGTTTACACATGAAAATTACAGCAGTTAAAACTTTTCCTGTTAACATAGGTTCAGGAAGTCAGTTAGTTATAAAAATTGAAACCGATTCTGGTTTACATGGATGGGGTGCTTCCGGTTTGTCTGGTAGAGAGTTAGCAGTTATTGGAGCTATAGATCACTACAGACCATTAATTATTGGTAGAAACCCAATGCAAATTGGTGCCATTTGGCAAGACTTGTATAGAGGGCAATATTTTGAAGGCGGACGTGTATTAACAGCCGCTATTTCTGCCATTGATATTGCACTTCATGATATAAAGGGGAAAGCTTTAGAAGTTCCAGTCTACGAATTATTAGGAGGAAAGCAACGTGATTTTGTTGAGTGTTTTGCTTCGGTTCGATTTTCAACTTTGGATGCATTGTTAGAGCAATCAAAGCGTTTGGTTAAAGAAGGATGGAACATGTTGCGTTTGGCACCGGCCGAATTTGAAGCACAAGATGATATTACACTTTTTGAACCCAGGAATTCTATCGCTATGTTAGCAGAATGGATGGTAACATTAAGGAAGGAAGTAGGTTCAAAAGTCACTATAGGAATTGATTATCACACCAGATTAACCGCTGCGGAAACATATTCATTCATGAAACGTATGCCACCTGGAACTTTAGATTTTATAGAAGAACCTATAAGAGATGAAAACCCCGAGGCTTATGAAAGTCTTCGAAAAATGATAGACATTCCTTTTGCTATTGGTGAAGAGTTCTCCAGTAAATGGCAATTTTTACCATTTATTGAAAGGAACATAACACAATATGCTCGTATTGATGTTTGTAATGTTGGAGGTATTACAGAATCTATGAAGGTTGCTTCTTTGGCAGAAGCTCATTATATAGATTTAATGCCACATAATCCGTTAGGGCCTATTTGTACAGCCGCTACTATTCATGTGGCTGCTGCTTGTCCAAACTTTAGCTGGTTAGAAGAAGTCAATACTGGGGCACATGTGTCAACAAACGATCCTAAATATTATCCGGTACAACCAAAATTGGCAGGACCACGTTACCCAGTGCCTACAGAACCGGGGTTAGGTGTTGAGTTTAATGAAGAATTGGCCATAGAACAAGGTTTTAAACCTATTGAAATACCTAGGTTGAAACGTAAGGATGGATCACTTACTAACTGGTAGGTCTCTACTTTATTTACCTAAAACTTTATGAATAGAGAAACTATTGTAGAGATTGTTGAGCAAGAGAAACTGGTTGTTGTAATTCGGTTACAACATCAAAATGAAGTTGCTGGTGTTATTAAGAATTTAGTTGAATCTGGTATTAAGATTTTAGAAGTGACTTCTAATACTCCGGGTTTTGCAGAAGAAATCTCGAAAGCAAGAAAATTATACCCCAATGTTTTAATAGGGGCGGGAACAGTTATAAATTCTAAAATTGCTAAAGTTGCCTCAAATGCTGGGGCGCAATTTTTGGTAACGCCTAATACGAATGCTGAAGTTATAGAAGTAGCTCATAATAATGATATTCCTGTTTTAATGGGAGCTATGACACCAACCGAAGTTTGTAATGCAGCTGAAGCAGGTGCCGATTTTGTAAAACTCTTTCCAGCAGATATTTTGGGTGTAGATTATTTTAAATCTATAAAGGCACCATTGAATCATGTAAAACTTTTAGCCGTTGGAGGAATAGATTTAGACACGGTGGGAGATTGGTTAGCAGCTGGTGCAGCAGGTATTGGTATTGGCGGTGCGCTTACAAAATCAGTTACAAGTAAAGCTGAATTAGAAGCTGTTAAGAAAAGAGCAGCTCAATTTATTGCGCAAGTAAAAAAATATGAATAGCCTAATAATTTAGAAGATAGAGCTTGTGCAGTTTGGTTTAAACATTAAAAATAATGTCCAATAGGTAAGCTCGCATTTGCAGGCTTAAAGACGAGAATATAACAGAATGGTAATTTTTAGAAATAATATATGAGATTAATAACTTTAATATTTGCTCTTTTATTGTTGGGTTGTTCATCAAATAAAGCAAATAAACAGCCTAATATCATTTTAATAATGGCAGATGATTTGGGGTTCGAATGCATTGGAAGCTACGGTGGAACTTCATACAAAACGCCTAATATTGATAAGTTGGCACAAACAGGTATTCAATTTAATCAGGCCTATGCTCAACCACTTTGTACTAATACCCGAGTAAAGCTCATGACAGGTAAGTATAATTTTAGAAATTGGACTGCTTTTGGGATTTTAGATCCAGAAGAAAAAACTTTTGGTCATTTAATGCAGGATGCTGGTTACAGTACATGTATAGTGGGGAAATGGCAATTACAAAGTTATGACCCGGTTAAGTATCCAGGATCAGAATACAGACGCGATACCGGAATGAAAATAAGTGATGCCGGTTTTGATAAATATTGCGGGTGGCATGTTGGTCATACAGAAGATAAAGGTTCTCGATTTGCAAATCCAACGATTTACCAAGATGGTGAGTTTTTAGATACAACCAATGGAAAATACGGGCCTGATATTTTTGTAGATTATTTAAACGACTATGTAAACAGTCAGGACGATAAACCGTTTTTCGTGTATTATCCTATGGCTTTAACCCATGATCCGTTTTCGCCAACGCCGGATAGTAATATTTGGAGTGACGAAGAAAGAAGAATGGATAAAGCACCTAAATACTTTGCCGATATGGTGGAGTATGCTGATAAACTAGTCGGTAAGATTGTAGATAACCTTAAAGCTCAAGGTATTGAAGAAGAAACACTCGTTTTATTTTATTCAGATAATGGTACCCATCAAAGATTGTATTCTAAAATGGGTGACAAAGTGATTCAAGGTGGTAAGGGTTTAACTACCCAGGCGGGAATTAAAGTGCCTTTTGTAGCGCATTGGCCTGGGCATATTAAGGAAGGTCAACAAACTGATGAATTTATTGATGCTATAGACTTTCTTCCCACTATTTTGGATATAGCTAATGCTGAAATTCCAGATGATTTTCAAACCGATGGTGAAAGCTTTTTACCAATCTTAAATGGAGAATCTAAAGATCGAAGAGATTGGGTTTACATGAGTTATAATCCTAAACCAGGAGCAGGGAAAGATCATTTTCATCCAGCAGAGTTTGTAATGAATACTGACTATAAGCTTTATGGTGATGGTAGATTTTATAATATTAAGGATGATGTTTTAGAGGAATCTACTATTGAAGCAAATTCTCATGAGGAAAAACTTCTAAAGGAAAGATTTAATGGTATAATTGATTCTTTAAAAAAATACCCAACAGTAGGTCATATTGAAAGATTAGATTCAGCATTAGATTCAATAATATCAAAACATGCAAGAATAGATTTAGTAGCAGAAGGTTTTAATTGGTCTGAAGGTCCGGTTTGGCAACCTAGAGGACAGAATTTGTATTTTTCAGACGTGCCTGAAAATAAAGTCTATAAATGGAATGATTTAGATGGTTTAAGTGTTTATTTGACACCTTCTGGGTATTCGGGCGAGACTACTGAAGGGGGCCAAAAAGGGTCAAATGGTCTTGCCATTGATGCAAATGGGGGTTTAATTCTTTGTCAGCATGGTAGTAGATCTGTGAGTAGACTTGTGAGTTTAAAGGATTCGTTAAGCCCTGTTTTTGAACCTATTATTTCAAATTACAAAGGCAAAAAGTTCAATTCACCTAATGATCTTTTTTATGATAAAGATGATAATTTATATTTTACTGATCCGCCGTATGGTTTAGGGAAAAACGGAAAAAGTGATCTCGGATTTAATGGCGTTTATTTTTTAAGTAATCAAGGAGAGTTAAAATTAGTGGATGGCGATTTGCAAAGACCAAATGGTGTTACAGTTTCCAATAATGGTAAAATACTTTATGTTGCTGAATCGAATATTCCGAGACCAATAATATGGGCATATGACATTATTAAACCAGGTGTAGTGAAAAATAAAAGAATATTTTTTAATCCGGGGGAGATTATAAAGACTAGTGTAGCAAAACAAAATCCGGATGGTATTAAACTAGATCAACATGGAAATATTTTTGTAGCTGCTGGCGATGGAATTCTTGTTATTACTCCAGAAGGAAAGCATATAGGAACCATTAATACTGGAAGAACAACAGGAAACTGTGTGTTTACAGATGATTATCGATATTTATTTATTACTGCAGACAACTATCTTTTAAGAGTTAATTTACGTCCATATGCTAAATAATTTTTACTCAAATGGATGATGTTTTTATTACCTATTGATTAAATTAGTCCTACTTAAATCAAACAATGAAAAAGTTAATCCTCTTATTAAGTATTACGTTTTTAATAGTTTCTTGTAAAAAGGAAACCGAAACAAAAATCACTTCAAAAACTTCCTTTAAATCTTTAACAAAAGAAGATTCTGGAGTTTCATTTTCGAACGATATTATTGAGAATGATACCTTAAACTATTTTACTTTTCCCTATATGTACATGGGTGGTGGAGTAGCTATAGGAGATATTAATAATGATGGCCTATCTGATATTTACTTTACCGGAAATATGACTGATAATAAGCTGTATGTGAACAAAGGTAATATGCAGTTTGACGATATTTCTAAATCTGCAGGTGTTACTGGAGACGACAGATGGTATACAGGTGTGACCATGGCAGATGTAAATGCTGACGGGTGGTTAGATATTTATGTTTCTGTCTCGGGCTTATATGGCGAGACAAAAAATCAACTGTTTATTAATAATCAGGATGCTACGTTTACAGAACAAGCCGAGAATTATGGTCTTGCTGATGCCTCATATTCTATACAATCTACTTTTTTTGATTATAATAATGATGGTCTTTTAGATGTCTTTGTTGCTAATTATCCTATTGTGCCTGTGAGTCAAGGAAATCAATTTTATTTTGATAAGATGCAAGATAATAAGTTTGAAGATTCTGGTCATCTTTATAAGAATAATGGAGATGCCACTTTCACAGACGTTACTACAACATCTGGCGTTCATAATTTTGGAATGACTTTGGGTTTACTTGCTTCTGATTTTAATAATGATGGTTGGCAAGATTTATATCTATCAAATGATTTTAATGTGCCAGATTACTTTTACTTAAATAATGGTGATGGGACTTTTAAAGAAATTGTAAAAGAGGCTACAAATCAAACGTCAATGTTTGGAATGGGAATAGACGTAGCGGATTTCAATAATGATAAATTGCTCGATTTAGTTCAGTTAGATATGACGCCTGAAGATTATAAACGAGCAAAAACTAATATGGCAAGTATGAGTCCAGAAACCTTTTATGAAGGTGTAGATTTAGGCCTGCATTATCAGTACATGCAAAATACATTGCAAGTTAACAATGGGGTTGAAGATAATGGTATACCAATTTTTAGCAATATCTCTAGGTTAGCAGGTATGGCTACAACCGATTGGAGTTGGGGTGTGTTATTTGCAGATTTTGATAATGATGGTTTAAAAGATGTTATTGTTACTAACGGCATGAAGCGAGATGTGAACAATAATGATATAAATGAAAGAACTAAAGCGGAAGGTTTTTCAGCTTTAAATAAGTCTATAGATTACCGTCAATACCCAAGTACACCAATTGATAACTATGTTTATAAAAACGAAGGGAATTATAACTTTTCTAAAGCAAATAAAAAATGGGGTTTGATTTATGAAGGTTTTTCTAACGGGGTGTCTTATGCGGATTTTGATAATGATGGCGATTTAGATATAGTAATTAATAATTTGGGTGACGTAGCATCAGTTTTCGAAAATGAAACCAATGATGAGACTCCTCGGAATTACTTAAAAGTTAAATTTAAAGGACCTGAAAACAATCATTTTGGTTTAGGAGTTAGAGTTACTTTGAATACGGATGAAGGTGAACAATTCCAAGAACTGACTCTAAGTAGAGGATTTCAGTCTAGTGTTGAGCCTAAGCTATATTTTGGTTTAGGAGATTCTAATATTAAGGCATTGGAAGTGATGTGGCCCAATGGAAATGTTCAAAGTTTAAATAATGTTGCCGTTAATCAGGAATTAGAAATTCGGTTTGAAGATTCTAATCGAAAAGATAGTTCTACTGAAGAAAAATCAAAATTATTTAAAGATATAACAGAAGAATCTGGTATTAGTTTTAAGCATCAAGAAGACATATTTGATGATTTTTTAACGGAGCCATTGTTGCCTCACAAGAATTCAGCCTTCGGTCCTGCATTAACTGTTGGAGATGTAAATGGTGATGGATTAGAAGATTTTTTTATTGGGAATGCAACTGGTAGTTCTGCTTCAATGTATATTCAGAATGAAAATGGGTCTTTTAGTGTTATGAGTGGCCCGTGGGAAGCAGATGGAATATTTGAAGACACTGCGGCTTTACTATTTGATGCAGATAAGGATGGAGATAATGATTTGTATGTAGTTAATGGAGGTAATGATGCTACAAAGCCAGAAAGTTTCTACCAAGACAGATTGTATATAAATACAAAATCTGGATTTGTAAAAACGGATTCTTCAATGCCAAAAATCACATCTAGTGGAAATACTGTTGTTGCTGCTGATTTTGATAATGATGATGACTTAGATTTATTTGTTGGAGGGCGTATTGTTCCCGGAAAATATCCTTTTCCGGCTAAAAGTTATATTTTAAGAAATGATGGAGGTAAAGAAGAAGCTTTAAAATATACAAATGTAACAGACGAGATTCTGCCAGAACTTAATGATGCTGGTTTGGTGACTTCAGCGCTTTGGGATGATTTTAATGAAGATGGTAAAACAGATTTGATTATTACAGGTGAGTGGATGCCAATAAGATTCTTTGAAAATAAAGGAAAACATTTTGAAGAAGTAACCAAAAATATTGGGCTTAATGAATCTACAGGTTGGTGGTATGGTTTAGAGAAAGGAGATGTTGATGGAGACGGAGATACAGATTATTTAGCTGGAAATTTAGGGCTTAACTATAAATATAAAGCTAAAAAAGACAAACCGTTTGAAGTGTATGCTAATGACTTTGATGAAAACGGTACTATGGATATTGTTTTGAGTTATGAAAAGAACGGAAAACAATTACCATTAAGAGGAAGAGAATGTTCTTCTCAACAAGTACCAGCTATTGCAGTTCGTTTTGAAACTTTTGAATTATTTGCGGATGCATCTTTAGCTGATATTTACGGACAAGCTATGCTAGATCAATCTTTGCATTACGAAGCTTCAGTTTTTGAAAATTCTTGGATTGAGAATCAAGGCAATGGTAAGTACAAACTTCATAAATTACCAAAAGAAGCTCAGTTTACATCTATTAATGCATTTCAAAAGATAGATTTAAAAGAAACAAGCTTTTGTTTTATAACAGCCGGCAATTTATATAATGCCGAAGTTGAAACTCCAAGAAATGACGCCGGGGTTGGATCGGTTATTAAATTTAACGATAAAAGAGCCCTAAATTTATTACCAACAAGTACAACCGGTTTGTTTGTTAAAGGTGAAATTAGAAACCTACAAACAATTCAACTAGGAAATGATGGTCAACAAGGTGTGCTTTTTGCACGTAATGATGATACTTTAAGATTAATGCAAATCAATATTGAACAATAATTTAGAAAGATCAATAAGATATCTGTATTGGGTCTATTATTCTCGTTCTTTTTTTTCAATTTCCCTATAATTCTATTCTAATAAGTTACCATGGCATTGTGTAGCCTTCGCTGTAATTTTCATAACGTTTTTCTTGTAAGAATTCTTTCGAATATTTTGGAATTCCTTGATTTTAAAGGGTTCTGAATTAATTGTCCATATAAATGAACATATTTTCCCAAAGGATAAAAAGTCAAATCTGTTACTTTGGACTGAGCATTTAATGTCGAAAGTGTGTCTTGATGTTTCAGATTTAAATTCCGAAGAAATCAAAAAACATTTAGGATTAATTTCAGTAGTTAAACTAGCTTATCAAACTAAATTAAATAACTAAAACTTCAAAACGCTTATGAGAGTATTAAAATTACTTAAGAAGAAATGTCAACATCGCGTTTTTATGTTTGCAGTATTGTTACTGGCCGGGGTCTCGGTTGGTTTTGCTCAAAACATAAATATTAGTGGTGTTGTTAGCGATGAATCAGGTCAACCATTAACGGGGGCTAACATCTTGGTAAAAGGAACTACCAGTGGAGCACAAACCGATTTTGATGGTAACTATTCAATCTCTGCAGCAGGTGATGCTACACTTGTTGTAAGTTACTTAGGGTTTATAACCCAAGAAGTAGCTATTAATGGCAGAAGCCAGATTAATGTAACCTTAGCCGAAGATGCTAGTCAATTAGACGAGGTGGTAATTATAGGTTACGGTACTGCAAAGAAATCAGATTTAACAGGAGCAGTTTCTGTTGTTGGATCTAAGGATATTGAGAAATATACCTACAGTGATGCATCTCAAGCGCTACAAGGGCGTGTTGCAGGTGTTAGTGTGCAATCTCAAGGTGGTGCACCTGGAGCTGGATCTAATATTCTTATTAGAGGAGCTTCTTCTTTCACAAACAATGAACCATTATATGTAATAGATGGGATGATTACTGGAAGTATGAGTTCTATTGCACCACAAGATATTGCATCTGTATCTGTATTAAAGGATGCTTCGGCTCTTGCAATTTACGGGTCTCGAGCTGCAAATGGTGTAGTTATTATTACAACTAAAAAGGGTAAAGGAGGAAAAATTAACATTTCATTAGATACTAGTTATGGTGTTCAGAAAGTTATTAACACCTTTGATTGGGCTGATGTAAATCAGTATGTTCAAATTGTTAATAGAGCTAATGATAATGATGGTTCTGCTAGATATCCTGCTAATGATTCGCAATTTGACCCAAGTTACAGCAGTAATTTGTATGACGAATCTTTGAGAACTGCTGAAGTTAAAAATACAAACGTTAGAGTAACAGGTGGAGGAGAGAATACAAATTACAGTTTGTCTTTCACTCAGTTTGAAAATGAAGGTATTGTAAAATTTTCAGATTTTAAACGACAAACATTAAGAGCAAACGCTGGAATTACTAAAGGGAGATTCAAGTTGGAAAATACTATTGGTCTTACAAGAACAGTTAATAATCCTAATAATTATTTTAATAAGGAAAGAAACCTACTGCCTACTATTAGACTAAAAGATGATGATGGAAATTGGAGTACGTCTGATTTAGATGCAAGAGGTGTATCTGGAACCCTTGGTACTTTTTACGGACAAGGAACTATAATAAATGAGTTAGGTTGGGCAGCTGAACAAGATAGAACCAATACAAGAAACTCACTTTTAGGTAACATTGCCATGTCTTATGAAATTATTGATGGTCTAACGTACAAGATTAATTTAGGTTTAGATCATTTTAATGCTAATAATTATACGTTTACACCTTTGGTGCCTGTAATTGTAGGTAATGGAGGTAACGATAATCAATCTAGATTACAAGAAACAAATACAACCTTTACTTCAACTTTAGTTGAACATACTTTAAACTACAATAAGAGCTTTGGTGATCATAATATTGATTTAATAGCTGGTTTTACGGAGCAAAAAACACACTCCAGATCATTAGGTGTTGATGCGAGAGATTTTCCTAATAATGATATTAGAGTAGCATCAGCAGCTCAAACTTATGTGGAAGTACCATCAAATGATGTTACCACAGCTATTCATTCTTATTTAGGACGATTAAAGTATAACTTTGCTGATAGATATTTATTAACAGCCTCTGTTCGTCAAGATAGATCGTCTTTATTTAAAGAAGGATTTAGAGATGCTACCTTCCCATCTGCAGCTATTGGTTGGAATGTAAGTAATGAACCATTTATGGAAGGTTTTGATGATTTAACTAACATTAAGTTTAGAGCAAGTTATGGAGAGGTAGGGTCTAATAATGTAAATGCCTACCAAACAGATTTCGTGATTGACTTTTTTAGTGAGTATATTTTAGGAGAAAACCAGCAGAGAGAGACTGGATACGCTATTACTAGAATGGTAAATCCACTTATAAGTTGGGAAACTACAAAAACTATAAATTTTGGTTTAGAGTTTGATGCTTTAGATGGTAAGTTGAGTGTAACTATGGATTATTTTAAGAATGAAGTTGAAGACATTCTTTTAAGTGCACCTCCGGTATTTTATTCAGGATTTGGTAATAACTTCCCGCAGAATATTGCTACCATAGAGAATAAAGGATTAGAATTTTTAGCAACCTATAGAGATAATATAGGTGATTTAAGTTTCTCTGCAACAGCTAATTTTGCGGCAATTACTAATGAGGTTACATCATTAGGAAGTAGCACACGTTTGGTTCAAGGGTCTTTTACATCTAATACTATTAATAGTTTAGAGATTACACCAGGCCGTCCAGTGAGTTCTTTCTTTGGTTGGGTAGTAGATGGTATTTACCAATCTGATGCCGAAGCAACTGCTGCTAACGATCAAAAAGGAAATCCAAGAGCAGGAGATTTAAGATTTAAAGATATTGATGGCGATGGAGATATTGATGATGATGATCAAACTGCACTAGGGTCAGGTATTCCAGATTTTGAATATGGTCTTAATTTATCAGCTGAATATAAGAATTGGGATTTAAACTTATTCTTTAATGGTGTTTCTGGTAACAAAATATTAAATGGTACAAAGTATAGAGGTTATTTTGATTTCAATGGTAACTATTTTGCTGATGCATTAAATGCTTGGACACCATCTAATACAAATACAAACATTCCTAGAAATACACAGGCAGACCCTGGTTTTAACAGAAGAATGTCAGATTTCTATTTAGAAAATGGATCTTTCTTACGATTAAGAAATGCACAAATAGGATATTCAATTCCTAGCGACATATTGGATAAAGTTAAATTATCTAAGGCTAGACTATATCTTTCTGCAACAAATTTATTTACCATAACAGATTATACAGGATACTATCCTGAGGTAGGTAGAAACGGAAGAAGTTCAAACGGTAGAGCGGTTTTAAATACCGGTATTGATGAAGGGTCTTACCCAACACCAAGAACATTTCAGTTAGGTTTACAAGTTTCGTTTTAATACAAAAAAATAGAATTATGAAGAAAATAAATATAAAAATATCAATTACAGCTCTGTTTTTACTTGGTGTAGTGGGCATTGTGAACATTAATTGTTCAGATGATGTTTTAAACCAAACAAACCCTAATAAGTTGTCACCAGATACCTTTTGGCAAACTGAAGGTGATGCAGAAAAAGGTGTTATAGGAGCTTATAGTCCATTTACACATATTTGGTATTATACCAGATTTGAAATTTTTGCCTCTGATTATAGAGATGACTTGATTAATGGTTTTAATACTTCTGAGCGTACTGCCGCAGGTTATTTTAGTGCAACATCAGATAGTAATGCTGCACGTTGGGTTTGGCAAGCTATGTATCAAGGTGTAGCAAGGGCTAATGAGGTTTTAAGACATGTTCCGGAAATAGAAATGGATGCTAGTTATAGAGATAATATTGTTGGTGAAGCTTACTTTATTAGAGCCTTTAATTATTTTAATCTTTTAAATAGCTGGAGGAATATACCATTGATTACAGTGCCATCAGCTGAGGTAGATTTGTTTACTGTGGTTCAAGCGGCTCCTGAAGAAGTTTGGGCACAGATAGAATCTGATTTACAAATGGCAAAAAGCATGTTGCCAGCTTCATGGTCATCGGACCAATTGGGTAGAGCAACGTCTGGTGCAGCTGCAGGTTATTTGGGTAAAGCATATTTATATCAAGGTAAATGGGCTGAGGCAAAAGCTGAATTCCAAAGTGTAATGACTAGTGGTACCTATCAGCTTATGGATGATTATGCTCATAACTTTACTGAAGAATTTGAAAATAATGCTGAGTCATTATGGGAAATCCAATTAGTTGCTGATGGTTTAACAGGTTGGGGAGCAGATGCTCCTAATAGAGGTAAAGGTGCTGGTTATCAGCCAGATTTAGCTCCAAAAGGATATACCAACCAAAATGGAATGCGTATTAATGATTGGGCTTTAAATTTGTTCTTAGATGAGCAAACTATAAATGGAGAAATTGACCCTAGAGCATATACTACTTTATTCTGGGATACTGATGAAACTACTGATTATGAAGGAAAAACATTAGCGTCAAGAACTTATGAGAACGCAACATATGATGAAGCGTATCCTGCAGGTGATGGTAATATTTATGCTAATAAGTTCTTAGATTGGGAATTTAACGGACATGCACATTCCCAAGATCAAGGTGGATGGCATGGTGCTGGAAATAATTTAAGATTATTGCGTTATGCAGATGTACTTTTAATGTTTGCTGAAGCAGAATTCAATTTAAATGGGTCAACATCTGCTGCTTTAGATGCTATTAATCAAGTGCGAGCTAGAGCAGATATGCCTGCACATGCTAGCATTACTATGCAAGATATAGAGGATGAGCGCATAAAGGAATTATCATTTGAGCGTTCAAGGTATTTTGATTTGTTACGTTGGGGTAGAGTGAAATCTAGAATTGTAGATAATCCTGATTTAAAATCAGAAAGTGCAGGAACAGCTGCATACAAGCCTGGAAGAGAGTATATTGCTATTCCACAAAATGATGTGGATAGAAACCCTAACTTAAATCAAAACCCGGGTTATTAATAATTATTTTAGTTAGTCAAATTCATATTTTTTAGAATTGTTTTAGTTTTTAAAACGACTCGGGATACTAGTTGTCTTGGGTCGTTTTTTTAGTTTCAAAGTTTTTTTGTGGTAGTCTATTTGGTTATTTTTAAGGCAATAAGTTAGTATGATTAAATTCTTATCTTTTTTTTACATGTTTTTCAATAGAGGATTTTGCATTTTTTTATTGCTTTTTGCCTGTAGTATAATATGTGCTCAATCTCCTGAACTTAAATTTGAACATTTTATTGATGATAAGGGCTTAACCCAAAATACTATTATGGATGTTGCCCAAGATAAAGATGGGTTTTTATGGATTGGTACTGCAAATGGTTTATATAAATATGATGGTCAAAGATTTACTATTTATAGAAACAACCCAAATCAACCAAATAGCATTGTAAATAATGTTATACACAAATTAGAGGTTGATGAAAACAATGTTTTATGGATTGGAACAGTTGGAGGTTTATGCGCTTACAATGTAAAAAAACAACAATTTTTCAATTCAAATAAAGATTTATCGGATAAAGATATAACGGCTATTTATACTGATAAATCTGATGGTTCAGTGTGGGTAGGTACAAATAAGTCAGGTGTTTATCATATTTCAAAACCTGATACGGAAGAAGAGAGTGTTGAACATTTCATCTATCAACCTAACCAAACAAATACAATTAATAGCAATACGGTACTATCAATCGCTAAGGATAGATATGATAACCTTTGGATAGGAACGGACAAAGGAGTGAATAGAATGTTCATGTCTACATCAGATTCAAAAAATTTTATGCATGTAAAGGGTTTTGATAAACCCGTTAACTCCATGCTGTTGGATAAGAAGGGAAGACTTTGGTTGGGAGAAAGAGGAACAGGTGTATGGAGCTTAGAAAAACCAACAAGTGTACATGCTTTAGATAAGATAAGTTTTAAAAAACACGACCTTAATCTAGATACTTTCTATGAGGATTTTGGTAAGATAAATGGGATAGAAGAAGATGTAAATGGGAAACTCTGGATAGGTGTTTACGGCTACGGATTATATCATCTTAATACTGAGACTGCAGATTTTAATATGTATACGCCCAATGATATGTATGAAGAGAGCCTTAGTAATAGACGAATACAGACATTGCTAATTGATAAAACTAATGTAATATGGGTTGGTACTGAAGTTGGAGGTTTAAATAAAAGTGATTTACAGAAGAAGGATATTTACTTTTTATCCAGGAATATGCGTACAAATAATACTTTAAGTAACGCATCTGTTAATGCCATATTAGAGGATGATGATTTTTTATGGATTGGTACTGAAAATGGATTAAATCAAATTGAATTTAAAGATAATTATAAGTTACCCAGTATAAAACATCATTTGTACGAAAAGGATAGTGAGTCAAACAAATCCATAAAATTGCAATCCATTAAATCTATCTTTAAAGATAATGATGGTGATTATTGGATGGGAAAGGATGTAATTACACATATGTCGGTAAACGATGCCTCAAAAAAAGTTTCTATTACTGAAACAGATTTGTCTTTTCCTAATGTGTTTTCCATTCTGCAGGATAGACAAGGTGCTTTATGGTTCGGTTCATTTGGAAGTGGTTTGGTTAAATGGGAAAAGAAATGGAAATCTAATAATGATTTTGATTTTTCAAATGCTAAGCATTATAAATCTGATTTAAACAATGAATATAGTATTGGTGGAGATTTTGTTAGTTGTTTATTTGAAGATAGTAAAGGCAACTTATGGGTAGGAGCCTTACAAGGAGGCTTGAGTGTTTTGGTTAAAGGGAAAAATGGCAATAATGATAGGTTTGTAACTTATAGTCATAACTTAAACAACCCAAATAGCTTAAGTCATAATTCGGTATTTGCTATACATGAGGACAAAGATGGTAATTATTGGATAGGTACATTTGGAGGTGGTTTAAATAAAATGATTTTATCTGAAAATGGTAATCCCGTTTTTGAACACTTTTCGGAAGAAGATGGTTTAGCGAATAATGCTGTATATGGTATTTTGGAAGATGAATCAGGTAAATTATGGATGAGTACTGACAACGGAATATCTTGCTTCAATCCTAAGGATAAAACCTTCAAAAATTTTAATAAAGGTGATGGACTTCAAAGTAATAACTTTAGAAAAAATGCCTATTATAAAAATAAACATGATTACTTATTTTTTGGAGGTTTAAGAGGACTGAATATTTTTCACCCTAAAAACCTTAAGGATAATGACATATTAGCTGAACCAAAACTTACAGGTTTTAAAATAAAAAATGAATTAGTTGAAATTGGTAAGGAGTATAATGGGAGAGTCATTTTAAATCATGAAAAGTCAGATTTGGGTGATGACCTAGTTAAGCTAAAACACCATGAAAACACCTTAACTTTTGAGTTTGCGGCATTGCACTATGCGGCTCCAGAAAAGAACAAGTTTCAGTATCAGTTAGTAGGGTTTGATAATGTTTGGCAAGATGCTAAAGGACTTTCCTTTGCCCATTATACTAACCTATCTCCTGGAACCTACACTTTTATAGTAAAGGCGTCAAATAATGATGGGGTTTGGAGTGAGGTTTCGACTCTGTTTAATTTTAGAATAAGTCCTCCATTTTGGTACACCTGGTGGGCATTTGTACTTTATATATTGCTGTTAACAGGAGTGATATTTGCTATTATTTCATACTTAAGCCTTCAAGAAAAAGAAAAAGCTGCGGTGAAAGTTCAAAAGGAAATTGAACAAGTAAATCGATTAAAACTACAATTCTTTACTAATATTTCGCATGAATTTAAAACACCAATTACGCTTATATTAAATCCAATAGAGGAGCTTTTAGAATCTATCGGTAGTAATGTTTCAATGAAACCAAAATTACAGATTATTCAGCGTAATGCTAATTCATTATTAAGGTTAGTACACCAATTAATGGAGTTTAGAAAGATTGAGGTAGGAGAGACTAAATTGGGGGCCACAAAATCTAACATTGTTAATTTTGTGCGAGAAATGACTTATTCGTTTAAATCATCTGCAAAAAAGAACGAGTTAGATATAAGTTTTGAAAGTGATTTAAAGACATCAGAAATTTGGTTTGATTGGGATAAACTTGAAAAGATTTTGAATAATTTAATATTTAATGCTATAAAATTCACTAATCCTGGTGGTCAAATAAAAGTAATAGTAAGCAAGGATATAGGCACCAATGAAATTAAGATAAACGATAAGGATTTTAGTGTTAATTATTTAAAAATTGAAGTTGAAGATGATGGCGTTGGCATTAGTAAAGAAGAGTTGCCATTTGTATTTCATAGGTTTTATCAAGTAAATCAAACAAGAAAAAGAACGCGTAAGGGATCTGGTATTGGGTTAGCAATTACTAAGGATTTGGTTGAATTACATCATGGTATTATTGAGGTAGATTCCATTCAGGGAAAAGGAACCACATTCACCATTAAATTACCAATGGGTAGTGAGCATTTATTACCTGAGGAAATGATTGAAACAGCCGTTTCTGATGTTGTTACTAATTTTGATGTGGAGCTAGAAGAATCTATGGAAGAATTAGAGTTTGATCAAGATTCTGCTGAAGCTAAATTAGAGAACACGGTTCTGGTTGTTGATGATAATCTAGATATTCGATTATTAATTAAAGAAGGGTTTTTGGGTAGTTATAATGTTCTGGTGGCTGAAAATGGGAAAGAAGGTCTCAATATAGCTTTAAAGGAAATGCCAGATTTAATAATTAGCGATATCCTTATGCCCGAAATGGATGGCATTGAATTATGTGGAGCACTAAAAACTAATATAAGGACAAGTCATATTCCAATAATATTACTTACTGCACTTAATTCTGTAGAACACCGTATTGAAGGTTTAGAGTCTGGAGCAGATGCTTATATTCCAAAGCCTTTTAAAATGAAGTTGTTGTCTGTTAGGGCAGAAAAGCTTATAGAAACTAGAGATTTAATGCGCAAGCGTTTTCAAACGGAAAAAGAATTGACTCCTGAAAAGGTTACTTTGAATTCATTGGACGAGGAATTTTTGAAGAAAATAATGGACCTCATGGAAGAAAATATGAGTAACGATTCCTATTGGGTAGATGATTTAGTTTCTGATATGAATACAAGTAGATCCACATTTTTCAGAAAACTTAAAAAGTTAACAGGTCAATCACCCAATGACTTTATTAGAATGGTACGTTTAAAACGTGCGGCTCAATTACTTGAACAGAATGAATTAACAATAGCCCAAGTAAGTTATAGGGTAGGGTTTGCAGATCCTGGATATTTTGGTAAATGCTTTAGAAAGTTCTTTGGTGATTCACCTTCAAATTTCGTTAAGAAGAAGACCTTATCTTAGCGTGTTTTAACTTTTGGTTAAAGATTTATTCCTCATTAATTTTATAATCATGGTGTATATACAAGCTTACCTATTTTGGTTTTGTTGTTTAGACTAAATTTGTAGATGTAAATTCCCGGAGCAAGGTTTAAATTGTTTTTGTTCCCATTCCAACGTTTAATCCAATTGCCTTCAGGGATTTCTTGTTTTATTTGATCTATTTTAATCCCATTTATATTGAAAATTTCAATTTGGAGTAGAACAGTTGAAACCTCTTCACTTTTAACATGGAAATCTACAAAGTTCGAAAACGGGTTTGGAATAGTAGTGACCTCTAAATCATCTATGGACTCATTTACTATTTCATCAATGATTTCTTGATTTTCGTTTTCAGAACCTGGTACATAGTTGTCACCTTCGACCATACCTTGTAGTTCAACAACCTTTATCTTTTGATTTTTTGCAATATCATAAATGGTCTCCATAGAGCCATTAGACCATTTTATGCTTAGACTATCAATCTTATTAGAGGTTCCAAAACCAATATGTACGGGTTTAATACTTTGACCCAACATGGTAGATCCGTGATTCAGCCTAGTATAATGCTTACCAGAACTTGAGGCGCTTACAATAGCTCCAAAACCATTTCTGTTCGAAGTTGTGCCTTCCAAACTAACTTGAATCCAGGCATTTGCGGTTGCCAAGGTGTTTTTATAGAGATATGGAGAGTTATTGGTGTTGCATACAAGTATATCTAGTCTTCCATCATTGTTGTAATCAAAAACTTCAGCTCCCATTCCATTGGCAATACCATTTGCGTTTGATTCCTTTGACCAATTTTGAAACTGAGTTTCGCCTTCTGTTCTTAGGTTTTTGAATAACACATTTTTATAATGTAACTCATTATCACCATTAACAATATATAGGTCTTGGTCACCGTCATTGTCAGCATCAAAGAAATGAGTTCCCCATCCAAAATGACCATTTTCTACACCTTCTAGCATTGAGTTGTTTTCAAACATCATATTTGTATTTCCTTTGAATAAAGGGTTAATGATGCTTTCGGCAATGTTTGTGACATAAATATCAAAAACGCCATCGTTGTTGAAGTCTCCAATTGTAGATCCCATGCCACAGCCTCGGTTTGTTAAACCATATTCTTCAGTAGATTCTATAAAATATTCACCATTATTATTAATATAAAATTTACTTAAACCAAAATCATTAACTACATAGATATCTGTCCATCCATCATGGTTAGCATCAATTGGTAAAGAGGACCACGTTCTGCCTGGGTCATTCAAATTTAAGGCGCCAAGTATCTCTTGAAAAGTGCCATCACCATTATTTTTAAAAAGTCTATTTGGTATATCTAAATAGTTTAAATATAAATCTAAATCACCATCATTGTCATAATCCCACCATAAACCACTGGTGTTATTACATTTAATACAAGATGTGATTCCGGAAGACAAAGTGAGGTCTTTAAAAGTGCCGTTTTGCATGTTATGATATAGCTGAGTGCCATCTTGGTGAGTTAGTAAAAGATCAGGGTAACCATCATTATCATAATCACCCCATGAAGCCCCAAGTTTTAAATCTGAATTTGTACTATTAGAGTGTTGCATATTGAAACCTGCTTCTTCAGTTACATCTTCAAACCTACCACGAGTATTTTTTAGTAAACGACTCCAAGTAGATTTGTCACTTGAATTAAATGATTTATATGCTACTATGAAGACATCTAGATTACCATCTAAATCATAGTCGGCCACAGCATTTCCATAATTTTCATTCATGGAATTGAAAACATTAATAAACTGTTGCTCAAATTGTTGTGTAAAACCTTGGTTGCAGACAATTAAAAAGAAAAAAACAAAATAAAAATGCAATTTATACATAACCTTAAAATTAATGTTTAAGGATTACAGCTAAGGGTAAAATCAAATCAAATGAGAGTAATTTTTAAAAATTCGACAAATGAAGTTTAATTTTCTTCTAATCGTTTTCTTTGTTCTTTAGTCAATCCAAACTTAAAATAAATTTCTGTGTCATTAAGAATATCACTGTCTTTCATTAAAGGATCATGAGTATCTAAGCTTAAATCACAATCAAATCTAGCTAGTATACTATAACTTTGGCAAGTACCTCCTCGTTTTAGTACATCTCTAAAATGGCATAACCCCCAAGTAATCCCTCTGCCATTACCATTATCTAGAAAAGCATCTGGGATATGAGCTCCTGGTGCTATTGGGAATATTGAAGAGATAGCTGCTATTTCAAAATTAACGCCATCAGGAGCATATTGTATAGTGTTATGTTCAAGACCATGTCTTCCTACTAATGCAGCAAGTCCTTTTTTAAAAGGAAATAATGCTGTTTCATGCCCTGAGTTAATTACTGGATTTAAAGGGTGTTTTTTAAAAGGACCGAATGGATTATCAGCTAAAGCTAATCCCTGAGCTCTTACTCTTGGATCACCTCCCATTTCGCCTTTATAATACATGTATATTTTATTTTTATAGACTAAAGGGTATGGGTCATGTATCTTATAATGATCCCATGTGTTTTCGGGACCGTTTGGAAGTACAATTTTATTTGAAGGTGTCCAAGGACCGTCTGGAGAATCTGAAACCGCAACTGATACGGCGCAATCATCTCCAGTTGTTCCAGGTGCCCCTGGCATTACTGTATAAGCTTGATAATATAAATAGTATTTGTTTTTGTAAACAAGAATATCTGGAGTTGAAATAGAGCGCCACCCGGCGTATGGTTTCTCCATTCTGGTTACTGCAACACCTTGTTCTTCCCATACAAAACCATTTTTGCTTGTTGCATACCATATTTCAGATAAATCCCAATCTCTATTAGGTATGGTATCATTCCCTCCATTTTCTATTGGAGGGCTTGATGTCTCTCTATGTGTATACCAAACATAATACTTTCCATTTGCCTTAATCACTTTAGAAACATCTCGCCTAGAGATTGTTCCATCATTATTGCCGTAATCAAAACCTTCAAGTGGTGTGTATTTAAAAGTTGAAAATAATTCGTTGTTTTCAACTTCAAATCCTTTTATTGTGCCATCATAGATTCTATTGAAAGCTGCACTCAAAGCTATTTCTGGTTTTGTTCTTGGTACATTACCATATGGAAAATCACTCGAATTTACATAGCTTTCTTTTTTAATTTTTGATTCCTTGTCGCAAGAGAATAGTATAACCAAAAGACTAATTAAAACAATGTTTGATTTCATAATTTTTGTTTTGATAAGGATTTGATGTACATGGGTATTCTATTATTGATTTTAATAGATGATATAAATCAAAAACTGTTATTTATTTAGTTATAAATGTATGGAGTATACTATTTGAAGAAGGGTAATATTATTCCAAAAAGAAGTATTTCTAAAGCATAACAATTAGGTTGCCTTATATAGTTAATATTGGAATACTTGGATGTAACTATTGTTATTGCCAATTAATATAGCATTGGCTTTACCAATTTTAATTTTCTTCATGTCTTTAGCATCAAATGGAGCATAAAAACCACTTTGGTTTATGGTTTGAGGTTTAAATTCTCCACTTCCATTACCTTTTAAAAAAAGTCCTATTCCTGCATCATTACGAGGCGTTTCAATTTCAGAGGCATATAAGTTTCCAGAAATAAGAATATCTAAATTATGGTCCTGATCAAAGTCTTCAATAATTATATTGTTGATACTTGATGTTTGAGCCAAATTGGGTAACGGATGAAGTTTAAAATCTTTTCCACTAATATTTTCAGCATAATAAGAAGCGAAAGAATAAGCTTTAAGGTTAAGAGCATTATTTAAATCATCTCCATAAATATCATTTAAGTTTGAATTACCGAAAGATTCAAAAGTTGGAAATTTATTCTTTAGTGATGGAATTTGTTCCATTGAACAAGATCTACCTCTAATAGGATAAACTTGTCCGTGGTCATAATAACTTAATACAATATCATTTGAACCATTTTTATCAAAATCATAGCTATGAACCTGAAAAGGTGTGTTTTCCGATGCCTTATATTTATAATTTAACCCTAAGTTGCCAATAACCAAATCATTATCACCATCACCATCCATATCAGCACTAGAAACTTTGTAAAACCAACCTTCGGAATTTTCTAAACCTTCAAATCTATGTCTTCTAAACTTTCCAGTTCCGTCATTTAAGAAGGTTAGAATTGGGGTCCATTCTCCTACAACAATTAAATCTAGTAGGTTGTCATTATTTATATCTACCCAAGTAGTTGATGTAATTAAACCAATATTGTTTAAATCAGGAATTTTTTCCTTGGTAACATCCTTTAGAACACCGTTTTCATTTTCTAATAATTTACTACTAGTAGGGTGAGGGTACTTACCAGGTGTTAATCTGCCACCAACAAAAAGATCTATATCACCATCACCATCAAAATCCACCTTTTCAACTATCGAACCGCTTATTTTGTATTTAGGTATTCTATTCTTGTCTTTTTTGAAAGCACCTTTACCATTATTTATATAAAGTCTATCATGAAGAAGATTACTGTTTATGTCAAACTCATTACCACCGCTTACAACAAAAAGGTCTAAATCGCCATCATTATCAATGTCGAAAAATGTACTACCCATGTCTTCACATTTTTTATCTTCAGACCATGGACCATCTTCTGTTTCTGTAAAAGTACCATTGAGATTTTGATAAAAAAGAACACCAGATTTCCCCGCAGAACCACCAATAAAGAAGTCATCTAAATCATCTCCGTTTACATCGCCAATAGCCATGTATGGTCCAAATTGTGACATTTTATGAGGTAATAGAACTTCTTTTAAATAATCATTATAATTATTTTCTTCATGCTTAAAGTTCAGATTTAGGTTCTTTGAAATGTCTTGAAATACAAAAGAGTTAGGTATTGGAATTCTCTTCTTTTCAATATTTGATGGTTTAATAGTTAGCTGTCGATTTGCCTTTACATCTTTAATAGAGGTTATCTGGCCTCCTGGCCATGTTACTTCAATTTTATCAATATGAGTTTCTTTACCAAGTCCAAAATGTGCAATATCTTCACTTTTAGACATATACCCTCTATTGTTTGACAATTCAACCATTTGCCATAAGGAGTCATTTTTAAATAGTTTTATCCTTGAGCCATAAATATTAGAGTGTTTTGGCATTTTCAATTTAACTTGTAAAAAGTTACCAATATTCCGTTCTGTGGTGTTATTTCTATAAATAAAAGCTTCTTCATCTATATTATTGACAACAAGGTCTAAGTCACCATCTAAATCTAAATCTGCATAACATGAACCGTTAGATAGGGTGGGAAGATTAAAACCCCAATCCTTTATTTTGTTTTCAAAAGTTAAATCGCCATTATTTTTATATATGTAGTTATTTAATTTGTCTTCAGGAGCCATTTTTGCAAGTGCTAATACATCTACAACATCTTGAAATCGTTTGTTTTGATTTTTAGCTTCAATTTCAATACTATCTAGAATGACTTCGTATTTATTGTTTACGTCACTATACCTCATGTTTCTCTTTATACCATTAGTAACAAAAATGTCCTTGAGGCCATCATTATCAAAATCAGCAATTAAAGGGCCCCAACTCCAATCGGTATTAGAAACACCAGCTAATTGAGCTAAGTCACTAAAAGTACTATTGCCGTTATTATGCTGTAAGGTGTTAAACATATATTGGTAGTGCCAGCCTCTATCTACAATAGCCCAAAAATCCTCTGGATTCATACCGCCCATGTTGGTTTTTATTCTCTTATGATCTTCGGCAACCATATCAACCACAAAAATGTCAAGGTTACCGTCGTTGTCATAATCAGCTATATCGCTTCCCATGCTAAAGTTAGAAATGTGCTTAAAAGATTGGTTTGCAATATTGGTAAATGTGCCATTTTCATTATTCTTATACATGAAATCAGGCTTGTCATAATCGTTTGTAATATAAATGTCCGGCCAATTATTATTATCAATATCTCCTATGCTAGCCGATAATCCATGAGCCAAATTTTTAGTCCCTGATTGATTAGAGACTTCTACAAAACCTTTATCGAAACCTAAATTTTTATAAAGTTTGTCACTATATAGAGGGTTAACATTTTTTAAAGGTGTCTTTCCTCCAGACCTATTACCGTATCCTGGAGGTTGATTAACTAAATACATGTCTACAAATCCATCTTTATCATAATCAAAGAAATTAGCTTGAATAGAGTTTCCAGAGTCGTTAATTCTATATTTCTTTCCTTGCTCACTAAAAGTATTATTACCGTTATTAATAAAAAGTAAGTTATTACTATGATTTTTTTTGTTAGGAACATTTTTGCAAACATAAATATCTTGATAACCGTCTGCATTAACATCGGCAAAAGTGACACCAGTAGACCAAGAATTTATCTTATTGATTCCAGCTTTTTCTGAAATATCTTCAAATACCAAGTTTCCTTTATTTAAGTATAATTTATCTTTTACTTGATTCCCTGCAAAATAAATATCTGGTAGTCCATCATTATTAATGTCTCCAATAGCAACACCTGCGCCTGTGACGAAATTCTCATTAATAAGATGATTCTCCTTAGCAGTTTCAATTAAGTTATTTGAAAATGTTATGCCTGTATGATTAGAGTTTATTAACGAAAAATGCTTGTCATTTTCTGATACAGGTAGTTTTTTTTGTGGAGGGCAAGAAAAAAATAAAGACACTCCAATTCCTAATAATATATTACGAAAAGTCAATATAGATCTTGTGTAATTTAATTGAAAATGTACCATGGTGAGTGTAATGTCATTAATTGACTTTAAGTGAAATTAATAATTATTTGCTAATTATTTAGGGCTTAAGAAGGATTAATTCGATTTGACATTATTTTCCTTTTAGTTGAGATTTTATTACCCGTTAAGCATTCTACTATAATGTAATTTGCAGTGCTAAACTAGTGTAGTAACAATAATTACTACAAAAATTATTTAACTAATTTATTAACTAAACTAAAGTTATGAGTAAAAACTATTTTACTAAACTCCTGCTTAACAGATTTAAGATAGGAGGTAAAAAAAAGGCACTCTTGGGGTTCTTTTTTTTCAGTGCTTTATTAATGCAAGCACAAACAATTAAGGTAACCGGTGTGGTTACCGATGAAACAAATATGCCTTTAATAGGGGCTAATGTCCTGGTTAAAGGTACTTCTAATGGGGCTGTTACTGATTTTGATGGAAACTATGCTATTTCAGTTAACCAAGGTGAAGTATTAATATTTTCTTCATTAGGATTTCAAACTAAAGAGGTTACTGTTGGTGCTAATAGTACTATTAATGTTCAATTGGCCGAGGATGCTCAGGCTCTTGATGAAGTAGTACTTATTGGATATGGTTCCAGAAAAAAATCAGATGTAGTTACTGCCGTTAGTACCGTAGATAATGACTTTTTGCAAGCACAACCTTCTGCTGATGCAACAAGGGCATTACAGGGAAGTGCATCTGGTGTAACCGTTGTGGCTTCTGCTAGACCTGGAGGGAATTCACAAATAAGAATTCGTGGTTTGGGTAGTATTAATGGTAATAATCCATTATTTATTGTTGATGGAGTTACTGGAGGTGCTGTTCCACCACCAGATCAAATTGAATCTATGCAGGTTTTGAAAGATGCTTCATCTACAGCTATTTATGGTTCTAGAGGAGCAAGTGGTGTAATTTTAATTACTACTAAATCTGGTAGAAAAAATCAGGCTGCGAAGTTTGAGTTTAATGTACGAACCGGTATGGGTAAAAGTAATGCTAAATATGATTTAGTAACAGATCCAAATTTAATTGGGCAAATGCTTTGGTTAGAAATGACTAATGATGGAATAACACCAACTCATGCGCATTTTCAGTTTGATCCAAATGATATAATGGCTACAAGAGTAAATGATTATTTATTCCCTAATGGAGCATCAATAGGTGACCCTTCTGCAGATCCATCGTTGTATGAAGAAAGAAACTATCCAATTACGTTGACAAATCAGAAAGGAACCGACTGGATGGATGAAGTGTTAAGATCAGCGCTTTTGCAAGATTATAGTTTGTCTGTTTCTGGAGGGTCAGAAAAAACCACTTACTCTTTCAATGCTAGTTTTTTCGACGAGGAAGGTGTATTTAAACACAATTCTTTTAATAGATATGCATTCAGATCAAATGTTGAATCTGAAATAACCAATTGGTTAACAGTTGGGCAAAGACTTGGAGCTACATTTACAGAAAGTAAAGGAAATGTACCTGGTTTTAATAGTTTTGTTGAAACAAGTCCTTTAATCCCCATTTATGATGTTGCTGGAAATTATGCAGGTGGGGTTGTTGGTGGAAATTTAAATGATGGGGCAAATCCTTTAGGGACAGCTTATAGACAACGAAAAGATTTAAGAAAAAATCTAAATTTAGTTGGGAACTTTCACGTTGAAATTACACCAATAGAAAATTTAAAGGTTAAGTCTTTATTTGGATATAATATGAATTGGTTTAGCAATCATGATCCAAGATTTGGCGATCCTGAAAACACCAATGGTTCTGCGGTAAACACATTAGCTGAGACAAGAACTAATAATTTAACATGGAACTTCTCTAATACTATTAGTTATTCTAAAACATTATCTGATCGTCATGATATTGATGTTTTAATTGGTATGGAGTCTACAAAATTTAATTTTGATCAAGTGAATGCTGGAAGAGCTGGATTTATTTCTACAAATGACGATTTTTACTTTTTAAGTTCTGGAGCCGAAGCAGTAACTAACGGATCAGATGCTGCAACATGGTCTTTGTTTTCATTGTTTTCTAGAGCATTTTATTCTTATGATGGTAAATATATGCTAGAAGGTACAGTACGTCGTGATGGTTCATCAAGGTTTGGTGCCAATAACCGTTATGGTTATTTTCCTGCTGCATCGGTAGGATGGATAATTTCAAAAGAGAATTTTATGGATAGTACCAGTGGTTGGTTAAATCAGTTAAAGTTTAGAGCTGGTTGGGGGCAATCAGGTAATGATCAGATAGGAAACTATAATGGTTTCACAACCTTTGGTTCTGGCCTAGGTAATTCTTACTATGGTATAGGTGGAGGTGATAACACTATTTCATTGGGTTATCAATCAACAGGATTTGGAAACCCCGATGCTAAATGGGAAACTACAGAGTCACTCAATTTTGGTATTGATGCAACCTTGTTTGGAGGGTTAGATTTAAGTGTTGATATGTGGAATAAAACTACTAGAGACATGCTTTTCCCATCAACAGTACCTGCAGTAGAGGGTCAGGCATCTGAGCCTTTTGAAAATATTGGAACCATGGAAAATAAAGGATTTGATATAGAACTTAATTATAGAAAAACTGTAAATGAAGATTTAAGCTATAGTATTGGTTTAAATGTTTCTACATATAAAAATGATGTTACTAAACTAGCTGGAGGAGAGGGAGATGTAAAAATAGGACGAAGTGAGCGTGGACAAACTTATACACGAGCTGTTGTAGGAAGGGCTTTCCCTGAATTCTTTGGTTATATAGCGGATGGCATTTTTCAAACACAAGCTGAAGCAGATGCACACCCAGCTAATGGCAATTATAACGAACCAGGGAATTTAATAATAAGAGATGTAGATGGTGATGGTGAGATTACTGCTGCAGACCGTACCTGGATTGGAAATCCACATCCAGATTTTACAGCTGGTTTAAATTTAGGGATTGAATACAAGAATTTTGATTTAACTTCTATTTGGTATGCTAGTGTTGGGAACGATGTAGTGAATTATTTGAATCGTTTTACAAGAGATGGTTTATTTCAAGGACCAAAATCTGCAGATCGTTTATACCGCTCTTGGGGAAGTCCTTATTTAGATAATAACGCTGATGCCATTTTACCAAAAGCTTCTAGTACTACTAGTTTTGAGCAGAATACAAATACTAATCATATTGAAGATGGGTCTTTTTTACGTATGAAGTCCCTTCAATTAGGATACAATGTTCCTGATAATGTTTTAGATAGATTTGGATTGTCAAGTATGCGTTTATATGTGATGGGAACTAACCTAATTACATTGTTTGACACTTATTCTGGATTAGATGTAGAGGTGACTCCAGAAAATGAGATAGATAGAGGTTTTGACGAAGGTACCTGGCCAACACCAAAGCAATTTATTTTTGGTGTTAACATTGGTATATAAATAATAAAAAAATAGAACATGAAAAAAATAAATTTTAAAATCAGTCTGTTAGCCATCGTGCTAATAGTATTTAGTTCTTGTAAAGAGGAATTTTTGGAAGAATTTCCAAAAGGTCTAGTTACTGGTGAAACACTAGCTGATGAAGCTGGAGCAAATTTGCTTCTAATAGGAGCTTATTCATTAATTGATGGAGTATCTCAAGGAGGTCCTGGAGGAGCAGGTGAGGCCTCGGCAACCAATTGGGTTTGGGGAGACGTTCCTTCAGATGACATGCATCGTGGAGATCAAACTGGGGGTTGGAGTGCCATTAACCTAATAGAACGTTATGAAGTAGATCCAACTAACCCTTGGGTAGAAGGCTTATGGAAAGCCAATTTTGATGGTGTAGCTAGGGCCAATGATGTACTTAGAGTAATTAGAAATGCAGGAGAAGACATTCCTGTAGATAAAGCAAATCAAATTGAAGCAGAAGCAAGATGGTTACGTGCTTGGTATCACTTTCAACTGCGTTCAAAAATTGAAAAGGTTCCTTTTATTACTGAAGACGTAATTGGAAGAGAAGTTCCTAATGATAGAGAAATTTGGGATGATATTGAAGCCGATTTACAATGGGGTATTGATAATAATATGGATGAAGTACCATCTGATGTTGGGCGTGCATCTCGTTGGGCTGCTAAAGCTTTAAAAGCTCGAGTGCACTTATTTCAACAAGAATATTCTCAAGCTAAACCTTTATTGGATGATATTATTAATAATGGTCCCTTTACTTTGATGGATCACTTTTATGATAATCATGATGAAGAAAAACAGAACAATGCAGAGAGTATTTTTGAAGTACAATATACGGTGAATGATGGTGCTGGCGGAGGCTGGAATGCGGGAGCAGACCATAGAACTTTATTCCCTAGAGGAGCTGATATAGGCTTATGTTGTGCTTATAGTGCACCTAGTTTTGACCTTTTTAATGCTTTCAAGGTAGATGCAAACGGATTGCCATTTTTGGATACGTTTCAAAATAATTTGTTAACTGAGGATTATGGACTTTTGGATGTAGATCCATTTACACCAACTGATGAGCTTTTAGATCCAAGAGTTGATTGGACAATAGCAAGAAGAGGAATACCATTTTTCGATTGGGGACCAATGAGTGGAGGAGATTGGATGCTGGATCAAGCAGGTATGGGGCCTTTCCTTAATAAAAAGATTATGTTTTACAAGCGTAACTTTAGAGATATTTCCATTGCAACGCCTACATGGTCTGCCGGAATGAATGGTAATAATTGGAGGTTGTTTAGATTGAGTCATGTAATGTTATGGCGTGCCGAGGTTGCTGTTGAGGAAAATGACCTTCCAACCGCAATGAATTTGGTCAATCAAATCCGCCTTAGAGCTCAGGATGATATTGTGATGGGTAAAATTAGTAATACAACATTTGGGGCAGGAGACCCTATTGTTATTGACGAAAATGCACCAGCAGCCAATTATATGTTGGGTTTATATACCTCGTTTCCAGATCAAGACTATGCTAGAAAAGCGGTACGTCATGAGACACGCTTGGAATTTGCATTAGAAGGTATGCGCTTTCAGGATTTAGTTAGATGGGGCATTGATGGAACTACAATTAATAGTTATTTGAATTCAGAATTAGCGAATGGTCGTTTAAATTGGATACAAGGAGCTACTTATACGGCAGGTCAAGATGATCATTGGCCAATTCCTCAAACCCAGTTGGATTTGCAACCAGGAATTTTAACACAAGACCCGAATTATTAGTCTTTAAATTATAGCTTTTAGAATATTTTTAGTTCATGAAGTTAGTTTTAGTTGAAAAAGCGGCTCTATAGTTTGGAGCCGCTTTATTCTTTTAGGTAAATTTGATAAATTCTTATTTTGATTCGAGTATTATATTTATATATCACATTTTTCTTTTTGTCAAGTATATCGATTTTTGGGCAGGCTCCAGAATTGAAGTTTGAACATTTTGTTGATGAAAAAGGGCTAGCACAAAATTCTATTATGAATGTGCTTCAAGATTTAGATGGATTCTTGTGGATTGGTACTCCCAATGGTCTATATAAATATGATGGAAATCAATATAAGGTTTATAGACACCAAACAAATGATTCACTATCCATATCAAATAATTCTATTTACGAGTTAGAATTAGATATTCATGGTAATATTTTAATTGGAACTGGAAGTGGATTATGCAAGTTTGATAGGTTAAAGGAAACATTTTCAACCTTTCCAGGTGACTTAAAAAATGGTCGGATAAGTGCTATTTATCCTGAAAAGGATGGTGGTCTTTGGGTTGGAACATTACACTCGGGGTTGTATCATTTGAAGGCAGATGATTCATACGGAAATGATCCAGAACATTATACACACCAACTTAGTAAATCTACAAGTATAGATAGTGATAAGGTTCAATCAATTACTAAAGACCATGAAGGAAACCTTTGGGTAGGTACTTTTACTGGTCTTAATAAAATGTATGAGACCAAGTCAGGAAATGGTTTTCTACAAATAGAAGAAGTTAATGAGGAGATAAAATCTTTATTCGTAGATGAAAGAGGTGAACTTTGGATTGGTTTAAGAGGGGCTAGATTATTTAGGATAATGGATCCTGCTAATTTTAAGACAGGAAATTCTAAGGGAATAAAAAAATATGCTTTCAATAATGATGTTGGTAATGATATAAGTGAAATTAGCGGATTGATTGCTATTAATAAGGCTCTTGGAGATAATCTATGGTTGGGAATTCATGGTTATGGCTTGTGTTGGTTTAATCCAGAAACGGAAGAATTCAAGCTGTATATTCCCAACGTATTAAACCCAGAAAGTATAAGTAGTAATAATGTAGAAACCATACTTGTAGATCGTACCAATGTTCTTTGGGTAGGAACAGAAGAAGGAGGGCTTAATAAATGTGATTTAGAAAAAAAGAATATTCTTTTCTTTGGCAAAAACGGCCTTACCAAAAACTCCCTAAGTGATCCTTCAGTAAATGCTATTATTAGTGATACTGAAAATTCAATTATGGTAGCCACACAAAACGGACTCAATAAAATTGTGTTTGATGATGGAAGTTATGAGAACCCATCCTATAAACACTTATATGTTGATGAAAAATTGGCCAAATCTGATTTTGGAATTAAACAACCAGTTTATTCAATTATAAAAGATAAAGATGATGATTATTGGTTAGGATGTTCTGCGGGAATTGTTCATATGAAGGCAGACGATGCAGAAAAGAAATTCTCGTTCACTGCTACAGGTCTAAATATGAATGAAGTTTTTTCTGTATTAGAGGATAGTAATGGTGTTCTGTGGTTCGGTTCTATGTTAGATGGTTTAGTGAAGTGGAAAAAGAAGTTATTACCAAATAGTAATCAATTTGACTTTTCTAACGCAGTTCATTATTTACCAAACCCAAATGATAAATATAGTATTAATGCAAAGGAGATTACGTGCATTTATGAAGATAGGAAGGGAAATGTATGGGTAGGAACTCAACGAGGAGGGATAAATTTGGTGGTTCCGGGCAAAAAAGGAGAGCCTGATCGTTTTGTAAGTTATCAACATAATCCAGAAGACTCAAATAGTTTAAGTCATAATTCGGTTTATTCAATTCATGAAGATGCTTTAGGGAATTTTTGGATAGGAACTTTTGGGGGTGGCTTAAATAAAATGACCTTTCCTTTGGTTGGTGACGCAGCTCCCACATTTAAACATTATACAGAGCATGAGGGTTTAGCAGATAATGCTGTTTATGGTATTTTGGAAGATGGCACAGGAAAACTGTGGATAAGTACAGACCACGGAATATCATATTTTGATCCTAAAAAAGAAGTTTTTAAAAACTTAAGGAAAGATGATGGCCTTCAAAGTAATAACTTTAGAATGAATGCCTATTTTAAAAACAAGAATGGCTACTTACTTTTTGGAGGATTAAGAGGGCTTAATATTTTTCACCCAAGCAACTTAAAAGAAAATACTATTCCTCCAGAAGTTAAGATTACTAGCTTAAAGATTAAAAATGAAGAAATAAAAGTAGGGCAAGAATATAATGGTAGGGTTATTTTAAACAAATCTCTTTCTCATATTAATGAAAGTGTAAACTTGAAGCATCATGAAAATACTCTAACTTTTGAGTTTGCCGCTTTGCATTATGCCGTTCCTGAGAAGAATAATTTTAGGTTTAAATTAGAAGGGTTTGATAAGGAATGGGAGAGTCGTAAAAACATATCTTTTGCTCACTATACTAATTTATCACCGGGTAATTATGTGTTTAAAGTTCAAGCTTCAAATAATGATGGTTTTTGGACAGACGAAGATGCTATACTTGAGTTAAAAATAAACCCTCCTTTTTGGTTGACAAATTGGGCGTACCTTCTATACACTCTATTATTCTTAGCCTTTGTTTGGAGTATCAATTCATATAGCAATATGAAGTCTCAGCAAAAGGCTTCTTTAAAATTACAAAAGGAAATTGAAGAAGTAAATAGATTAAAACTTCAGTTTTTTACCAATATATCTCATGAGTTAAAAACTCCCATTACTTTAATATTGAATCCTTTAGAGGAAGTACTGGAGTCTGTTAGCAATAACATCGATTTAAAATCTAGTTTAAAAATAATTCAGCGAAATGCTAATTCATTATTAAGACTTGTAAACCAGTTAATGGAGTTTAGAAAGATTGAAGTTGGAGAAACTCAATTAAGAGCCACAAAATCTAACTTAATAAATTTTGTTAGAGAAATTACGTTTTCGTTTCGTGCTTCTGCTAAGAAAAAAAGAGTGGAAATTTCTTTTGAAAGTCAGTTGTATGATGCAAGTATTTGGTTTGATTGGGATAAACTTGAAAAGATTTTAAATAATCTTATTTATAATGCTATAAAGTTCACGACGTCTGAAGGAGAAATCACAGTAAGAGTCAAAAAACCAAAACACAGTAAAATTGACATTGTTGGTAGAGAATTATCTGTTGAATACATACAAATTGAAATAGAAGATAACGGTATAGGCATTCATAAAGATAAATTGCCCTATATTTTTCAACGTTTTTATCAAGTAAATCAAACCTCAAAAAAGAATTCCGATAGGGGGTCAGGTATCGGATTAGCCATCACAAAAGATTTGGTAGATCTGCATCACGGCAGTATTGAGGTGGATTCTGAAGAAAATAAGGGCACCTGTTTTACTATTAAACTACCATTAGGAAATGAACATCTTTTATCAGATGAAATGGTTGAAATTTCTAGTTCTGAACCATTGTCTGAAGAGGAAATGGATGAGAGTTTTGATGCTAATGATGAGCAAGGATATAAAAAAGATGAAGATAGGTATACCATTTTAGTAGTTGATGATAATGATGATATTAGAACCATTGTTAAAAATGGATTGGTAAAAAAATATCATGTTCTTGAAGCTATTCATGGTAAGGAGGCGCTTAACGTTGCCCTAAAAGAAATGCCAGATTTAATTATTACCGATGTTTTGATGCCAGAAATGGACGGTATTGAGTTTTGTACTGAGTTAAGAAATAATTTAAGAACCAGTCATATTCCAATTATTATGTTAACTGCTTTAAACTCTGTTGAGCATAGAATAAAAGGTGTTGAATCTGGAGCAGATGTCTATATTCCAAAACCTTTTAATATGAAACTATTAGAGGTTAGAACAGATAAACTTATTGAATCCAGAGAAATAATAAGAAAAAGATTTCAGACTGAAAAGGAGCTTACTCCAGAGGAAATTACGCTTAATTCATTGGATGAAGGATTTTTAAATAAGATTATGAGCTTAATGGAGGAAAATATGGCAGATGAATCTTATTGGATTGATGAATTGGCGGCAGATATGAATACCAGTCGGTCAACATTCTTCAGAAAATTAAAAAAGTTAACAGGACAAACTCCAAATGAATTTATAAGACTTGTTAGGCTAAAAAGGGCTGCTCAATTGTTAGAACAGAATAAGCTTAATATTGCGCAAGTGAGCTATATGGTTGGGTTTAATGACCCAAATTACTTTGGAAAATGCTTCAAAAAGTTTTTTGGAGAATCTCCCTCAAGTTTTATTAAGAAAACTACAGTATCATAAAATAGTTAACTCAACTTATATAGGTATGGTGTAATTTTACTTACGTAAATTCGTTGTAAATTATACAAAAAGAGTTTAGTGCTGGAGAAACATGATCTTGGTAGTAACGTAATTTTAGCAATCTTATTTGCTGTTTTACTATTTATGGTATTACGGTATGCCTTTAAACTTATTGAAATGGCATATGTAATAAAGCATAGAAAACCACTTTACACACATTTCTGTCTTTTCAAAAAAAAGCTAAGTCAATCTCAAAAATCTATTTTAAGACAAGGTTTACCGTTTTATAATAAATTAGACTTAAAGCACAAATCTTCTTTTGAACATAGGGTAGCTTCGTTTATAAAAGATAAAGATTTCTTGGGGCGGGATGGTGTTAAAGTTACTGAAGAAATGAAAGTTCTAATTTCTGCTTCCGCCGTTATGTTAACGTTTGGATTTAGAGATTTTTACATAGGGTTAATTTCAAAAATTGTTATTTATCCTAGTGAGTTTTATTCTAAAATTAATGATGCTTACCACAAAGGAGAATTCAATCCTAAATTTAAGGCTCTGGTATTATCTTGGGAAGATTTTAAAAAAGGTTATGAAGATGGAACTGATAACATAAATCTTGCTATTCATGAATTCACCCATGCTATTCATTTAAATAGTATGAAGGAACGTGATGTTAGTTCAACTATTTTTAGTGATTCTTTTGAAGAACTGTCTAAAATGCTTGCTGATAATGAATCTTTAAGAAAAGAACTGATGACTTCAGACTATTTTAGAAACTATGCGTTTACTAATAGGTTTGAATTTTTGGCTGTGGCTATTGAAAATTTTATTGAAACCCCTCAGGAGTTCAAAATACAATTCCCTGATATATATAAAATGGTAAAGCAAATGCTAAACTATAATTTTGCAGGGTATTAAAAAATGCCGATGTATAATTATCGGCATTTTTTGTGAAGTATAAATTATTAAAGTTGTCCTCTCAACTCTCCTGGTGGAAAAGTGTCTGTATGGACATTAATATAAATGTTGCCAGCTCTAATGTCTTGTATTAGCAAGGGTAGTCTATTTTCACCATCTTCACTAAAACTTGCTGAAGTTATATAACCTTCGTTTAATATGCCATTAAACTTACCTTCTTTTTTTGGGCCAAGAAATAAGCCAATAATGACACCCCCATTAGAACCAGCAGGCGCTTTATGAAAGTGAGCCGCCCTTACATCTTTAATATTGGCAACCATAACTTTAAAGTATATCATGCTTTCATCTTTACTAATTTTTACTATGGCTTCACCAGTTGCTCTGGTCTCTCTGGCGGGAACCTCATTTTTTCCAGATAAATGGGTAGTAAAATTATATTTACTTTCAGTCACTTTTTTAGAACTGGTTTTGGCATTTAAAGGGGCTTCAAGTAAATTGTTTTCTAGGTCAGTTTGCTCAGTTGAACATCTTGCTAGTGATAGGCAGAATATTGCACATAGCAATATTCGCATCGAAATTGTGATTTGTGTTTTCATAGCATTCCATTTTTTAAATTAAAAAACTTGTGTTTTCCTAACAGAAGAAGTTAATGGGCTAGAATTTTGGAGGTTAGTCTAAATATACGAATAAAATTTATTAAAAATTTAAAAACTGATAGTATTCGCCAATATTTTCTATTAAAGCGATAATAGCATAAAGTATGATTAATGTCATAATATTTTAAAGCTTGGTTTAATATTTTTAAGGTAGTTAACTAAAAATTAGATGTCATGATACGAAAAGCACCGATTTCAATGATAATGACGGAAAATGTCATCACATTAAAGAAAACAGACGATTTAAAAAAAGCCGAAAAGTTGTTTAAACATTATCATATAAGACACATTCCTGTTGTTGAGGAAAATGCTGTAATAGGTATGTTAAGCTATACTGATTTAAAGCGTTTAAGTTTCGTAGACATTACTAATGAGTTTGATAGTGATGCGGATGCCATGGTATATAATATGTTGACAATAAATCAAGTAATGAAGAAAAAAGTGGCAAGCGTTTCTCCGTCTAATTCTATTAAAGAAGTGGCTGAAATTTTAGCAACCAAGGAGTTTCACGCATTACCAGTGCTAGAGAACAATAAACTAGTGGGTATAGTAACTACTACAGATTTAATAAAGTATCTTTTAAAGCAGTTCTAAAAACCTGATTATATACAGTACCATTTATTAGAAATATTCAAATTCTAGAGATATGAGACATCATGTTCCAGTTTCAAGTATAATGACCAAAAATGTAATTGCATTGACGCGTTCTGATGACTTAGAAAGAGCCGAATTACTTTTTAAAAGGTACAAGATTAAGCATATTCCTGTAGTATCTGGTGAGACTATAATAGGAATTTTAAGTTATACAGATTTAATGCGAATAAGTTATGCTGAATTAGCGGATGAAGACGGTAATTCGGTTGACTCTGTAGTTTATAACATGTTTGACATTGAACAGGTTATGGTAAAAGATGTTGTAACCGTAAATAGTAGAACTTCAATCAAGGAAGTAGCAAAGATTTTAGCAGATAGAGAATTTCATGCACTACCAGTTGTTGATGATAATACACTTGTGGGTATTGTTACCACAACCGATTTATTAAATTATTTTATAAAACAGATTTAAGAGTTGGCTAGAGCTCTTAGGTCTTTAATTGTTGCTGTTTGGTTTTCGCTTTTGAAAATATAACTTCCTGCTACAAATGTATCAGCGCCAGCTTCAACAAGTGCTTTAATGTTTTTATTAGTAACACCTCCGTCTATTTCAATGCGCGTATTTAAACCTCTTTCGTCAACCATTTTACGAAGTTTTTTTACACGATTATAAGTGATGTCTTCAAATTTTTGTCCTCCAAAACCTGGGTTGATAGACATTAATAAAACCATAAAACATTTAGGTAGTATATCTTCCAATACAGAAACCGGAGTAGTCAAATTTAGAACAACACCAGCTTTACAACCAGCATTCTCTATTTGAGTTAAAGTTCTGTGTAAATGAACCGTAGATTCATAGTGAACGGTAATGATATTTGCTCCAACTTTAACAAACTCTTCAATATAACGTTCTGGCTTTTCAATCATTAAATGAACATCAAGAGGCTTAGTAGCATGCTTTTTTATTGCTTGTATAACGGGCATTCCGTAGGATATATTTGGAACAAAATGTCCATCCATTACATCAATGTGAAACCAATCGGCATCACTGTTATTTACCATTTCTACATCACGCTGTAGGTTGCCAAAATCTGCTGCTAAAATTGAAGGTGCAATTAACTTAGAGTTCATTCTTAAAGAGTAGTTTTATTTGGCAAAAATAGTATAAAAAAGTGAACCTCCGGTAATCAGCCGGAGGTTCTTTCATCAATCAAAAAACGAACAGTTATGTGTAACTGTTGTTGCCGTAATTTAGGAGTAATTTGATAATTATCCTAAATAAGTTTTTAATATTTTACTTCTAGACGTATGTTTTAATCTACGAATAGCTTTTTCTTTAATTTGTCTTACACGCTCACGAGTTAAATCGAAAGTCTCACCTATTTCCTCTAAAGTCATTGGGTGCTGGTTTCCTAAACCAAAATACAAACGAATTACATCTGCTTCACGAGGTGTTAAAGTCTCTAAAGCACGCTCTATTTCTGTACGTAAAGACTCATGTAATAATTCTTTGTCAGGATTTGGAGACTCACCACTATTTAATACATCGTACAAGTTAGAATCTTCACCTTCTACTAAAGGTGCATCCATACTTACATGACGACCAGAGTTTTTCATAGACTCTTTAACATCGTTAATAGTCATGTCTAACTCTTTGGCAATTTCTTCAGCACTTGGTGGGCGCTCATGACTTTGCTCTAAAAAGGCGAAAGTCTTGTTAATCTTATTAATAGAACCAATCTTGTTTAACGGTAAACGTACAATTCTAGATTGTTCTGCTAACGCCTGTAAAATAGACTGACGAATCCACCAAACAGCATAAGAGATAAATTTAAATCCACGAGTTTCATCAAAACGTTGAGCCGCTTTAATTAACCCTAAATTACCTTCATTAATTAAATCTGGTAAAGTAAGTCCTTGGTTTTGGTATTGTTTTGCTACCGATACCACGAAACGTAAATTAGCTTTTGTCAACTTTTCTAAAGCTATTTGATCACCAGCTTTAATACGTTGTGCTAACTCCACTTCCTCATCGGCCGTAATTAAATCAACCTTACCAATTTCTTGTAAATATTTGTCTAACGACGCAGTTTCTCTATTGGTAACCTGCTTCGTAATTTTAAGTTGTCTCATCTAAAAATCTCCTATGTTAAATATGAATATTTTGGGCATTCAGTAGTTATACGTTTATATGTCGATAAATGTTACAAAAAGTTTCATTTTATTTTTCTCTTGTATCAATTAGACGCAAAAAACTCGGTAAAGTCACATTATTATTGAGTTTTCTTAACATATGTTAAGAAAAACACAGGTTTTTAAGTTTTCTATTATCTATTTCATTTATTAAGACAGAAATTAGCATACTTTATTTCCAATGCTATATTACTTAGCAGAAAATTATTATTTTTAAGAATCTTATAATTTGTAAATTGGATTATAAGATTCTTTTAAAGCATGAGATTAATTCCAAAGACAACAATAAAACGCCTAATTTTCTCGTGCCTTTGTGTTTGTTTTTTTTTAGCTTCAGCTCAAACCAAAAATCCTAGAATAAAATATTTATCCATGAAGGATGGAATGTCTCAAGTATCGGTTAATGATATGATGCTTGATAGTAGCGGCTTTGTTTGGATAGGAACAGCCGACGGTTTAGATAGGTTTGATGGAAATATGTTTAAACAGTACAAACATAATCCTGGTGATTCCACATCAATTTCGGGAAATTATATAACAAAAATTGTTGAAGGAATTAATGGTGAAATTTGGGTTGGTACCAGAGGTAATGGACTAAATTTGTTTGACCCTATTAAAGATTCCTTTAAAAAGGTGAGTATTAATTCAAGTGCCAAAAATGAAATAATCACCGGAATTATAGTTGAAACAGATGGTGATGTTTTGGTTTCTACCGTCAATGATGGACTGGTTTTACTAAGCAATAATGAGAAAAGTTTTGATAAGGAACTTTTTTTGTCAAATCTTTCAATCACCAATATTTTCAAAGACAGAAAGGGTGTTACTTGGGTAGGTACTTTAAATGGTCAAGTTTATGGGTTTACTGAAGATTTTAATAAACCCAAAATGAGGTTAAAGGTAGAAGGGAATGTGCAATCCTTTTTTAGAGCCTATAACCATTTGTTTATCGGGACTTATGACGGTTTCTTTTCGTATAATTTCGATACTACTGAAATAAAAACTATTGAACTTGAAGCCTCTGGAAATTTTAAAACCATGCATGTGGTTGATTTCTTAAAAGAGGATGATACGCATATTTGGGTAGCTACAGGTAGAGGGCTTTATTTATATGATTATTTAAATTTTAAGGTTGAAAATAAAATTGAGTACCTAGAGAAAATAGGAACTGGATTAAGTAATAATACAGTTCAATCTTTACTAAGAGTCTCTCCTAGTTTGTTGTATGTGGGTACTGCTAATGAACTCAATTGTTTAGAGTTTAATGCTTCCGGGTTTAATAATATTTCCAAAAACAAAAAGGGAGAAAATATTCTTAATGACAATGTTATATTTTCAATTTATAAGGACAAGGATTTATGGGTTGGAACATCAGATGGCGGATTAAACTTGATAACAAAACACAAAACCTATTATTACATTGATAATCAAAATAACCCATACACCATAGCGGGTTCTGTTGTTAGAGCTATAGTTCATGATAAAGAAAATCAGCGCATGTGGTTTGCAACAACCAGAGGACTTAGTTTGTTAAACTTAGACAACTTTAATCCCGATAATCCTGTTTTCAAGAATTTTTATTACAATCCAACGAACGATAATTCTATAAATTCAAACTTTTTGAAGGACTTAGAATTAGATAGTGAAAATAATCTTTGGGGTGCTACGCACGAACATGGTATTTTCAAATTGGTTTATAATAATGATAATAATTATACGTTTACCCGATTTACTTCAGAAGAAGGAAATAAGAATTCTTTAGTGCACAATGAAACTAATTGTATAGAGATTGATAATCAAGATGTTATTTGGGTAGGAACTCAAAATGGGATTTCTAAAATTAATCTCAGCAACGGTGACAATAATAGCATTCGTTTCGAAAACTATGTGCAGAATAATAGGACAACCTCTACGCTACCTCATAAATCTATAAATGATATTTTAATAGATAAAAGTAATCAAGTTTGGATTGGAACAAGAAATGGATTAAGCCTGTTAAATGATGATGGGAGTTTTATGTCTTGGACTGCGCAAAAGCAGTTTCCTAATGCTTTAATATATAGTATTCAAGATGATTTATATGGAAATTTGTGGTTAGGAACTAATGATGGATTGGTTAGGTTTGATTCAGGCAACAATCAGTTTTTTCATTACAGTACATTGGATAATATACAAGGTCGAGAATTTGATTCACACGCAAGGTACAGAGATCAACTGGGTAACGTATATCTTGGAGGTGTTGATGGTGTTACTTATTTTAACCCCAATCAATTAAAGCTTTTAGATACTCCAAAGACTTTATATTTTTCGCAATTACAAATAAAAGATGAAGTTATTAGTCCCAGATCAAATATTCTTGATAAGGCTATTGAGAAAACAGCGGAAATTGAATTTAATCATGACCAGTTTCCATTTTATTTAAAATTCTCAACAACTGATTTTCGTTTTGATAAAAATGCCCAATATGCATATAGATTATTACCACTGGATGATGGTTGGAATTTCTTAAATGATACCGAAATACAATTTTTAAGTTTACCTGTTGGTGATTATAAGCTTGAGGTTAATGGGTTTTCAAGAGGCGAAGAATGGAATGAGTTACCATTGTCTATTAATATAAAGGTTAACCCACCATGGTGGTTAACAACCGTCACAATTATTGGTTATGTAGTCTTGTTAGCTTTATTAGCATATTGGTTTTATAGATTTCAAATTTCTAGAAAACTAGCCTTAGCTGAAAGTGAAAGACTTAAAGAAATAGACCAATTAAAAAATTCATTATATACAAATATTACGCATGAGTTTAGAACGCCTATAACAGTTATTTTAGGCATGATTGACACTTTGGAAACCAAACTTGGTAAATCTTCAAAAACTTTAGAAAAGCCAATTCATCTTATCAAAAACAATAGCGAAAGTTTATTAAAAATGGTAAATGATATGTTGGATTTAACGAAGCTTGAAAGTGCCGAAATGAAACTGAATATGACTCAATCAGATATAATCAGTTTTACAAAGTATCTTTTTGAAAGCTATCAGTCTTTGGCTAATGAGAAACGCATTAAATATACTTTTTATTCTGAGATTGATTACTTGTTAATGGATTTTGATAATGAAAAATTGGCTACTGTTATCACAAACCTATTAATTAACGCTATTAAATTCACGCCCTCCGATGGAGAAATTATCTGTCACTTAAAAACTAACGAAGGCAGTCAATTATTTTTAAAAATAGTAGATTCCGGTGTTGGAATTCCGAAGGAAGATTTATCTAGTATTTTCGAGAAATTCTATCAATCTAAAAAGGCTTCTTCGCCAGATTCTAGAGGAACTGGTATTGGGCTTGCGCTTACCAAAGAGCTTGTTGAGCTTATGAAAGGGGAGATAGAAGTTTCAAGTAAAGAGGAGCAAGGTAGTGAGTTTGTAATAACACTGCCTATTACAAATACCTCCAAAGTTGTAGAGAATGCTAATGATTCTGATAAAACTAAAGCCATAAAAAGTAGTGGTAAACAGAAGATTAAAAATGCCCCTGTTTTAAAGATTGCAGAAAAATCGACTATTGCATTAATAATAGAAGATAATAAAGATGTAGCCTATTATTTGCAGAGTTGTTTAGAAGATAAATATCAAGTCATACATGCAGCCGATGGAGAAGAAGGAATAAAGACCGCGTTTAAGTATATACCGGATATCATTATAAGTGACGTAATGATGCCCAAAATGAATGGGTTTGAGGTCTGTAAGCATTTAAAAACAGAAATGGTCACTAATCATATCCCTATTATTTTACTAACTGCAAAAGCTTCGGATGAGTCTAAAGTTGAAGGATTGAAATATGGGGCTGATGCTTACCTAATTAAACCTTTTAATAAGGAAGAATTATTTGCTAGAATTAATCAGTTGGTGAGTCTTCGTAAAAAGATGATTGAAAAATTTGGTAAAGAAGATTTTAAAGAATTTATTGAAAGGAAAGATGAAAACCCAGACGCTATCTTCATTAAAAAAGTAATTCAAGCAGTTACCGAAGCTATAGATGATTCCGAATTCGGAGCAACTCAGTTAGCATCAAAATTACATTTAAGTGAATCTCAGGTTTACAGAAAAATTAAAGCAATTACTAATAGATCTACTGCGGTTTTTATAAGATCTGTTAGATTAAATAAAGCAAAACTTCTTTTACAAACTAGTAATAAAACCATTTCTCAAGTGGCTTATGAAGTTGGTTTTAATGATCCCTCTTGGTTTAGTAGAGTATTTAAAGATGAATTTGGTCACTCTCCTAGTAATCTTCCTAAACCTTAATTATTCCAAGCTTTATGTGCAGGAATAATGAAGCACTTTCATCATAATTGCATTAATACTCCTAGGCTTTGACGGAATAGTTAAAGTCATTTCATACTATCACATCTACATTTGTGGTATAGTATTTCTTCTCTCTTCCTAATTATTAGTAATAAGCAATTTTATTAACCTAATAGGTGTAATATGAAAACACAATATTTATCTGCTAAGCTATTATTGATATTTCTGGTTTTTAATTTAGGTTGCTCCAAAAGTGATGATGGGGCTGATAGTCAAACCACTTTAGAGCAACAGTTTATAGGTACATGGAAACCGTTGAAGTTTGTGATAGTATGTTCTGATGGAGGAAACGAAATTGAAAACTATTCTGCTTGTGAACAAACAGGAAGATTAACCATTAGTTCTAATGGTACTTGGTCTGAAACTTATTTTTATGAGTATGTTGATAACATGTGTGAAGAAGATGGAGTTGATAGTGGAACGTGGAAAATAGTGAATGGCAAATTAATAATTAAAGAAAGTGAATTTGGAGAGGCAGAAGTTACCTTTTTTGAAATCTCAGAAAGTACTTTAAAAGTTGGGCAATATGATGATGATTTTTCTTGTGGTATTGACAATGTATCGTCACATTATTATACAGAGTATGTTAAAATTTAGACCTGTTTTATAATGAAAAATTTAAGAAGTTTATTAATTGTGATTTTGTTGGCGTTGTTTCTCATAAAAGTTAATGCTCAGGAAGGCTTTAGTTTAGGTGTGAATATTGGTCCAGTAACTGGAGATTCTAGTGATTATTTTTCCTATACACTTCTGGGCGATTTTTATTATTTATGGAGTGTCTCAGATTCGTTTGATCTCGGAGCTGCTACGGGAGTATTGGTGTTTTTAGGAGAGGGTAATAATTCAGATGGGTCAAATGGTTTGTTTAGTTCAATTCCAGATGTATTTATACCCATAGCAATAGCATCTAGAGCTAACCTAGCAGAGTCATTCTACATGGGATTGGATATTGGATATGCCTTAAACGCCAATGGTTTTGGTGATAGTGATGGTGGTTTAATAAGTGATGACTATGGAGGTTTTTACTTCAAACCATTAGTTGCTTATAAGATAAAGGAAAAGTTGGCTTTAGTTCTTGCATATTCCTCTATTAGTGAAAAGAATTATAACTCCTCATCTATTAGTTTGGGGCTAAATTTCGGGTTTTAGATAACGCAATTGATAAAAATATCTAATCATTTTAAAAACAAATTTTAACCATTTAATAACAACAATTATGAAAACAAAACAAATTTTAGCCCTCTTACTTTTTAGTCTAACATTCTTCTTAATTAGCTGCAAAGAAAAACCGCAAGAAATAGCTGAGGTTGTCAAAGAAGAAGTAAAAAAAGTAGATTTAATTAATGATGAATTTCCACAAGCGAAAGAAGAAGTAATGAAGACTTTTGGTGACATAGCACAAAGCATTTTAGATGGCGATATAGATAAGTTAATTTCATTTCATGCTTATGGGCCAAAATTTACAGAATTCAACGCAGGAGCGCCGCGTGTGGGAAGTAAAGAAAATGAAGCACACGAACGTAAAGTATTTGGCTCAGTGACAGAAGTTTTAAAGTTTGATGCCAAAGATTTAAAAGTGGCCGTTTATGGAGACGTTGCTAATGTGACGTTTCATTCAGATTTTCATTTAAAATTTGGAGAAGATTTAGTGATTGTAAATGACCAAATCACGTTGCTTTTTGTAAAAACAGATGATGGCTGGAAACTGGTGCATGAACATCATTCTCCATTAAATAAAGAAAATTAGTTAAAAATATTATTATGAAAATATACTGTAACAATTTTTTTTGGATGATTGCAGCCTTTCTGTTTATTTCTATACCAACAGTCCATTCACAAAAAAAAGATAAAAAAACAAAGGTTTTTAAAGTACGTGTAGAGCTTAGAAATGGATAGAAACATAAGGGTTTACTGCATTCTGTTAATGAATCATCAATTAATATCACCCCGGAAAAGCAATACTCAGTTCAGGAAGAAAGTATATTGACTTTAAACGCCAACAACATTTCTACAATATTTATTAAAAGAAAAGGAAGAGTTTGGAGAAGTGCTTTGACTGGAATGACAATTTCTGCAGCTGCAGGGGCAATTATAAATGAGGCTGATAATAGCTGGTTAGATACAGGCTCAGTTGTAGTAGGGTTTGGAGTAGCAGGAGGAGCAATTGGAGCCTTAATAGGAACAGGAAGCATGAAATTTGAAATACATGGTAATAAGGACACGCTTAAAAACTTAGGTCTAGAAGCCTATGCCATTTTTAAAAGGTAAGAGGGTGGTGTAGTTTAATACAAACGATTTAAATGTTGCTGTTTATGGTGATGTTGCTAATGTTACGTTTCATTCAGATTTTCATTTAAAATTTGGGGAGGATTTAGTTATTGTAAATGACCAAATAACTTTGCTTTTTGTGAAAACAGATAGTGGTTGGAAACTGGTACACGAGCACCATTCGCCATTAAATAAAGAAAATAGTTAACCCTAACTTATATAGTTAATCTGTATAGTTATTTGAAGTGAACCCAATTGAATATTCAATTGGGTTCTTAAAAAAGTAAATTTTTTAAAATGTGGTTTTATAAAAAGGTCATTTTATAATCCATGTTAATACGTTCTTTGGCAATAGAAATTTTTTTATGAATTGTTTTAAAGAAAAGCGTTCTATCACGTTCTCCGGAAGTAGCAAGTAGTTTTGAGTTTGACATTTGTTTATTTAGGAAATCGTTCATCATTTCACATGTGTCTTGATGTTCAATTTTAAAATAACTCAATACTGTAAAAGGTGAATAGAATACTTTCTTATGAGGTGTTCTTACCATAACTGTGTTAGTTAGCATATGCAAGTCGCATTTGTAAAGGTGGAAGAATGTGTTATTATTTGGAGAGCCAATACTTTGTTCAATGGTTTGTTTCTCGGTCTGATTAATGACCTCATGCACGTCATCACAAATCTTTAGGGCAATATCTTTTGAAACTAAACCAGCTTCAAAATAATATAGGATTTGCTGTAATGTTCCCGTAACAGTGTTGTCATTCCATAGCTCACTAATATTGACATTCTTATACACGCTACCTAGAGCAAATGCACTTTCTAAAAGAGAATCAGGAATGGTTTTTGACCAATCATCAAAAGAAATTTGACTTTTGGCCATTTCTAGATCTAAGTCTTTAAGCCACACATACATTTTATAGCGAGCTAAGTGATTGTCTGTGAGCGTGTGAAATAGAGAAATGTCTTTTCCGGACCAAACAATTTCAGCAGACTTAAGTTTTGTTAAAGGTAAAACGTTTTGTAAAGACACTTTGAAATACATTTCCAAGGCTTTTTCGTTTTTTGGCTGTGGAGGTAATTCAGTAACAATACTATTAGAGCTGCCAACTTCAAATAGTTTGTTTAGAGAAATTTTGTAATGCCTTGCTAGTGCTACGCTTTCCTCTAAAGAAAGGTTTGTTTTTAAATTAATACGCCTGTAAGCGGCATCATAACCAATGTCTAAGACATCAGCAATTTCGTCAACGAAAGACGTGTTGTTTTGAGATTTCTCCTTAAGGTATTTGATGAATTGTTCTTGCATTTTTTGAAAATATACAAGTAGGAAAGTAATCTGGTTTGTGAAAATTAAGAAAAATATATTATTATTTCTACATTTTGGTCAAATGGTTTTCAATTATTGCAATGTAAGTTTGTGTAATAGTAATTAAATGATGAAAAATCACAAGCAAAATATTAACACTCCTATTATTCTCTTTTGGTCTTTACCAAGTATTTCTATGCTAGAGACTTATAAAGAGAAATGTAGCCAACTCAACCAAGCCATAAATAGAGTTAAGGCTGTTGAAATAGTTACTGTTAAAGATGTCATTTTGAAACTTACAGAAGTTGGTCTAGAATCCGGTAGATATTTTGGAGTGGAAAATATGAAAGGACAGATAAGTAAGATATTATTAAATGTTAATGAAATTAAGAAGATAACCCTATTATAAAGTCAGAGCCATGAAATCAAAATCGAAATCAAATGTTTATCCAAGCATCTTTTCAAAGATGATAGATAGCTACATGTGTAGTGTAGTTGTAAAAAAGGATTTTAAAGAGTCTATTAAAAATTTAACTTCAACGGAAGGCGTTAAAAAAGCAAATTATAAACTAGCTTAAAACAGTTTAATTCAATAATTTATATAAATCATTTTTAGCAAATAATTGTTTGTTTTTTTAATTCAGAGTCCTTTTTCATTATATTAGTGAAAAGATGCTAAGAATCTTACATTATTATAATGTTTAAAGAGCTTTATGAATTTTGGTTCGATTATAAATTTTCTTCTTATAGCTGGGGTTGTTCAAGGTTTTGGATTTAATCTGGTAACCATTTTTATTAGAAAAAAATTTAATAAAACGATTCTTTTTCTTAATCTAATTATTCTTTTTATTTCGTTAAATAATCTTCAACGTTGGCTTATAGAGAAAAACCACATTTTAGATTTATTTATAATTCAGCAATTATATATACCATGGTATCTGTTTATTTTGCCAATGTTTTATGCCTTTACGACTCATTTTTTAAAAGTTGAAAAAAAGGTTCGTGGTTTTATAAAATTGTCTGTCATTATTTTTATTACAGAATTGATTATACGCTTATGTTTAATTTCTTATGTATATTATGAAGTTCCGGAGAACAACCCTCAAATAATTAAAACTTACACGCTTGTTGAGGATGTTTTCAATTTGATTTATTCGATATTTTTACTTTTAAATGCTTGTGTCATTATTTTTAGAAGGCATCGGTTAACAGAATATATTTTGTCGTTTGATGATTTAAACTGGATAAAGTGGTTTATTAAATTGGGTTCAATTGTTCTTTTTTTATGGGCTGTCGCTTTAACTGTGAATATATTGACAGGAAATGATGACGCTTATATATTTCTTAGATTAGGTATGTCAATCCTACTTTATTGGTTGGGCTATCAAGGGTTTTATAGATATAACGTAGTACAGGATAGAATTTTGTTAAGGAGCACTATTGAAACCAACCAGGTATTAATTGGTTCGGGTGAAATTATTAATAATTCTAGTAAAGAGGATGGTTTTTTCAATGAAAAGCATCAAAGTGATTTTGAAAAAATAAGAAACCACATTGTGAATAATAAACTGTATTTAGATCCACTTTTAAGTATGGAAATTTTAGCTTCAGATATGGGTGTGAGCAAGAGTTATTTTTCTAAACTCATCAATTCCTATAGCAACTTTAATTTTTCAGATTTTATTAATTCTTTTCGAGTAGAACAGGCTAAAAAGTTTTTGTCGAATGATGATTTTAGTGAGTATACTATAGTTGCCATTGGACTAGAATGTGGTTTTAATTCTAAATCTACCTTTTATTCGGCATTTAAAAAATTTACTTCCGAAACGCCAACTTCCTTTCGGGCAAATTTCAATTGATTTTTGTCCTAGATTATCGTTGGACATCCTAATTCTTTCTTCCTAGACCTTCTAGGATATCTATGTTGAGTTATGCTAATAATTTTATGATTGTTATTAATCGTTAAACTTTTAGTCATGATACCTATGTTGATTATCTACATTTTTAAAAGGTCTAGTTTCGGTAGGCTCATTATTGAAAAAGCCAATGGTTATAGATCAATTGTTGTTCGAGGATTAAGTCTTCTCCTTATTCTTTTGGTAACCAATGTAAGTGCAAGTAATTTTTATAGAACTTCTCAAACAATTACTTTCAAAATAGTGAAAAATAATAAACCTATTGGTTCTGTAACTATTTATAAGCAAGAAGTTGAAAATTCTATTATTTACACTTTGGAGAGCAAAATTGATACCCAATTTATAATCAAGTTTGATATTGAAGCAAGGGAAAAATCTGTTTATAAGGAAGGAGCCTTAGTTTATTCATCTATTTTTCGAAAATTAAATGATAAAGTAAAAATAAATCAGTCTTTATCATTTCATAATGGACAATATATTTTTGAAAATATGGGTAAAGAAGAAGCACTTAGCTTCAATACAATTCATAGAAATTTAGTCACGCTGTTTTTTAACGAACCCGTCAGTGTTCAAAAAATATACTCAGACAAGTTCAAAAAAATGGTTTCTGTTACGCCTTTGAGTAAAGGTAAATATAAGATTGTTTTTCCCGAAAATAATAATAGCATATATCATTATAAAAATGGAAAATGCACAATGATTGAAGTTAAAGGACCATTTTATAAAGTGAAGCTTATACCTGAGATTAAATGAGCTACAAGAAAGGATGAAATATATTAAATTAAAAAAGGCAAAATGGAACTAGAATTAAATGAATTATCTAAATATGTTATTCCTGTCTTCAGTTTTTTGATAGTTTTCGAATACTTATTGGTTCGACATCATTTCGAACTAAAGGAATCTCTTTCAGGGATATTTATTGGAGTAGGAGCTTCATTAATATCATTATTCTCAAAAACTATTGCATTAGCTATTTTTATCTTAATCTTTAATTTATTAAAGGATTTTAGATTACAATATTTAGGGTATGAATCGCTTGGATGGATATGGTATGTTTGGTTTTTTGCAATTGTAAGTGACGATTTTAACTTTTATTGGCATCATCGATTTAGTCATAGTATAAGATTACTTTGGGCGGCTCATGTGCCTCATCATTCAAGTAAAACTTATAACTTTATTATTGGTCTGAGAAATGGCTGGTTTATTAGTTTATATAAGCCAATTTATTGGATTTGGATGGCAGCGGTGGGATTTGAGCCATTAATGATAGCAGGATGTCTTATTATAAATAGTGTATATCAGTTTTTCTTACATACACAATTGGTTCCCAATCTGGGGATACTCGAAAAAGTATTTAACACACCAAAACTACATATTGTTCATCATTCCTGTAATATAGAATATCTCGATAAAAACCATGGTGGTATATTCATTATTTGGGACAAATTATTTGGCACCTATAAACCTTACTTTGCTGAAATTAGTCCTCAATATGGAATATTGAAAGATCCAAATACTCATAACCCATTCATTTTAAATATACATGAGTTTTATAGTATTTGTAAAGATGTAAAAAAGACATCTTGTTGGTTAAATAAGTTAAAATATATCTTTTATCCACCAGGGTGGAGTCCAAATGGTGAGACACTTACAACAAAACAACTTCAAAAACAATTCTTAAAACAAAAATCATGAAAAAGACAGAATATAAAACAGCTCTTGTAACAGGTGCAGCATCTGGATTAGGATTTGAGTTTTCGTTATTATTGGCAGCAGATAATTATAACCTTGTTATGGTCGATATAGAACCTTTAAAGCTTGAAAAAGCAAAGAATCATATTGAAAAACAGAGTCCTATCTCAATTATGACATTGGTTAAAGATTTAAGTCAACAAAATATTGCCATAGAAATTTTTAAGAGTTTAGATGTGACTATAGATGTTTTGGTTAATAATGCTGGTTTTGGTCTTTTTGGTCCTTTTAATACTACAAATTGGCAAAGAGAATCGGATATGCTGAATTTACATATTAACACTACTACGCAATTAACAAAATTAGCTTTAAAATTCATGGTAGAACAAGGTCATGGAAGGATATTAAATGTAGCTTCATTGGCTGCTTTTCAACCTGGTCCGCTAATGTCAATATACTATGCGTCAAAAGCTTATATATTGTCTTTTTCTCGGGCTATTTCTAATGAATTAAAAGGTAGCGGAGTAACTGTCACCGCACTTTGTCCCGGACAAACTAAAACTGGATTTCAAGAAGTGGTTTCAGAATCAGCTGCTCCAAATAAAATTAAAATGAATATAGCAGATGCTAAGGCAGTTGCGAAATTTGGTTACAATGCCATGTTAAAGGGTAAAACAATTGCTATCCCAGGAATTATAAATAGGTTATTTGCATTTGCTACAAGATTTATTCCTAGAGATACCGTAACATCTATTGTTAGGAAACTTCAAGAAAAAAATAGATCCAAACAATTAAACTATGGCAATTTTTAAAACTAAAGATTATGAAAACTATTAAAAGCTGTCCTAAATTATCTACCATACATTTTGTAGGACATGAAAATAGGTTAAGAATATAGCTTTGAGTTGTAATCAAAAAGGCTATAAAGAAGTAATTGTATACGATTCTCTAATAATAATTTATAGGAACCCAATGAATTTTATTATAAAGAATGATTGAATAATCCTATAGTTTGACAGAATAGTTAAAGGGCTAATTTTGTTAAAAGGATACTTTTATAAATGTCACATTCATGCAATATTTAAAAACAAAATATTTTAATCTCTCAGAATCAATTATTAGCAATTTTAAGTTCATTTAAAACATTTTAATCATGAAAACAAAACATGCTTTCTTTTTGGGATTACTAATTTCATTCATTCTTTGTCTAGGTTGTTCTAAGAGTGATGATGCTACAGATGCTGAAAAAACTTTAGAGGAACAATTTATAGGTATATGGAAACCAATAAAATTCGTTGCGGCGTGCTCTTCTGGGAGCTCGGAAACAGAAATTTATTCTACTTGTGAGCAAACAGGAAGGTTAACTATTAATGCGAATGGCAATTGGGCTGAAACTTATTTTTATGAATATACAGATAATATGTGCGAAGAAGATGGGGTCTCTAACGGGACTTGGAAAATAGTTAATGGTAAATTAATAGTTAACGAAAGCGAATTTGAAGAGGCAGAAGTTACTTTTTTTGAAATCTCTGGAAATACTTTAAAAGTTGGGCAATATGATGATGATTACCCTTGTGGGGCTGATGATACGTCATCATATTATTATAAAGAATATATTAAAATTTAATTGTTTTATTATGAGAAACTCATATAATCTGCTATTAACAGTGCTTTTATTTCTGGTATTCACATTGAATTTAAATGCGCAAGAAGGATTTAGAGCCGAAGTTAACATAGGACCTGCTATTGGAGACTCTAAAGAGTATTTCTCCTATGCACTTCAAGGAAATTTTTATTATTTATGGAAACTGTCTGAATCTTTTGATCTAGGAATTAATACTGGGGTTTTATTGTTTTTAGGAGAAGGTAATAATGCAGATGGCTCAAATGGTTTGTTTAGTTCAATTCCGGATGTTTTTATACCAATTTCAGTGGCCTCAAGAATCAATCTTTCAGAATCATTCTATGCAGGGTTAGATATTGGTTATGCTTTAAGTGCTAATGCCTTTGGAGATAGTGATGGCAGTTTAATAGAAGAAGATAATGGGAACATATTTGAGTAAATAATTTTTTTAAACTAGTAATTATGAAAACAATAAGAACTCATTTAAGTTTAATAATACTATGCTTAACATTTTTGTTATGTTTTAAAGTGCATTCACAAAAAGAAGTTAAAAAAGTAAGAATTTATAAGGTTTGGGTAGAACTTACAAATAAAACCAAACAAAAGGGTTTTTTGTATGCTGTTGATGATAAATCCTTAAAGATTATACGTGATTTACCATTAGAAAAAGAAAGTGAAATACTTATAATTAAGGCCGAAGATATTTACCAAATAAGGATTTAGAGATAAGGAAAAATAGTGAGCACTCTTTTTCTCCAGCATTTAATCAGTCGCTTTGAAATACTCATTTACTTCTCAAAAAAATCAAACATAAGTTCGCTGTTATGTTAGTGCTTAATTGATATTGTTATTGAATATAGCATTAATTCAAACTTTAATGAAATACGCTTTAATACCTTAAATGTATTTTTTAAACCAATTCAAAATCAATATAGGGGCTAAAACCAAGTCTACAGTTAAAGTAACAATACACATAATACCTACTATTAAACCCAGAGTGAAAATCTCATAAGAATTAGAAATAAGTAAAACGAAAAATCCCCCGATTAAAATAATACTAGTGGCTAGAATAGCTTTTCCTGATTCAATTAATGCTTTATCAATTGCTTCTTTTATATCCGCCCCTTTTTTTCGTTCAAATTGAAACTTACTTAGTAAATGAATGGTGTCATCTATAGCTATTACAAAACCAACAGTAAATATTAAGGTAATTTCTCCTCTAAGTTCTAAGTTAGTAAACCCAAGTATACCAGCAGAAATAATTAATGGAATAATATTTAAAATTAGAGTAAGTACAGTTAAACTTAAGCTTCTAAAAATTAAACCTAAAATTAGTGCTACCACCATAATAATCATTATCAACCCAACTACCATTTTTTGAATACTTAAATGGTGTGCCCTATCGATTAAATGATCTAGGCCGGATATTCTGGCATTAACTGGTGCTGTGCCAATAATTAATTCCAGGTCTTTCATAACTTCTTGGTTAAAAGATTTAATGTCATCTCTACCAATATCGTTGATTTGGCCTGAAAACTTAAAAACGGTTCTGTCCGTATCAAATAAAAATGTATTGTTTGCTTTTGAAAGAAACTCTTTTTCTGCTTTTTTTACATTTCTTTCGTTTAATATTGAGGCGAAACTTGAGTCATCATCCAATCCGAGATAGCCTAGCGCCGCTCGATAATAAGTGATGGGCGATTTTAATGTATTTACTTTTTTATCCTTTGAAAGATAGTCATGAATGGTATTGGATAACTTAAGTAGTTCAACATTATTTAGTTGATGTCCCTGTTCAGATGTTAACACCAACTCAAAAGTTCTGGAGCCCCCAAAATTCGTCTCAAAAAACTGATAGTCTGTAAACAATTCGCTATTTTCTGGAATGGAATATTGATGCGTATTGGTATTTATCGTACGCATCCCGAACAAAGAAATTACAATTAAAACAAAATAAAAAAGGATGACTTTTTTGGGCTTTAGTTTTAATCGATCGATTTTTTCTAGAAGAAATTCCCATATTATATGGTATATAGCTCTAACAGCAAAAACATTCTTTGTTTTGAATAAATTGAAAAATGTAGGCACGAGTAAAATGGTCAATACGTAAGTTAGTAATACAACTATGGCAGACTCCATGCCAAAATCCCTCATGGCTTTCATTGGAGAAATGATAAGTATAAAAAAGCCTAGAGCTGTTGTGAATGATGTGATAAAAGTAGTCCAACCAATTTCCTTTAATGTTAATACTGTAGCCTCATGAACCGATTTTTGATTGATGCTCGTCTCCATATTAAATTTTATGCACATATGGATAATATCTGAAATACCGACAATTAATATAATTGTAGGAAACAAATTAGACATGGTGCCTAGTGGCCTGTCAAACATCACCATACCACCTACAAATAATATGATTACAGATGTAATTAAAATTAATGGGAGCACAAGAGCCAATGGGTTTTTAAATATTAAAAGCAGTGCAATACACATGAAAATAAATATCCATAAACCTAGCTTTCCTATTTCCTGAATCAATATTTTTTCAAAGGATTTATCTATGTATTTTCTTCCCCAAGTGTATATAGCTATTTCTTTATAATCTTTCTTAATAACTTCAATTGCTCTCATTACTGAGTCTAGCTGTTCATTATTGATAATATCCTCAATCTCAACCCATATAAATAAAGCTTCAAGGTTTTTCGACATAAAATTTTGCGTGGTGTCGAAGTTTTTTAACGCACGCACCTTATTAAACTTAATGTTGTTTATATCACTATAGTCAACATATGGCAACTCCATGGACCCAAATAATGTTTTCTCGATGTATTTAGAATTATGAACTCCAGTAACCTGTTTTACATATTCCAAGTTTTTTATGGTATTGGAAAGACTTCTGATATTGTTTAATAGTGCGTTACTGAATGTAGAATCCTTATTTTGAATACCAACCAATACTAAATATTCATCCTTTTGAAGCTTGGTGTTTACGTTTTCATAGAACGTGTAATCTGGATCATCCGTAGGAAAGAATTGCGAAACGTCGGTATTTATTTTTATTGAAGAGACCTTTCCTAGTGAAAAGATGAGCAAACCAATAATAATTATAATAAATACGAGTCGGTATTTTATCAACGTATTAATCATCTAAGCTCTTTATTTTAGCGATCACTTTATCAGGGCACAGTATGGCCAATGGTCTTGGAATGAGTTTTTGGTTTTCAATAATTTCAACATCAAATTTACCTAATATCTTTATAATCGCTAAGTGCATAACCATGATTGAAAAATAATCTCCAATGCATTTTCGGGGTCCCCAGCCGAAAGGCATAAAGTAATGTTTGGGTCTGTTTTTTGAGTTTATTTCGTTAAACCTTTCTGGATTGAATTCCTCTGGGTTTTTCCAATATTTTGGATTCCGATGTATGTTAAGCATGGAAATACAAACCGACTTTCCTTTCGGAAAAACATAGCCCTTAATGGTGCATTTTTGTTTGGTTTTTCTCCATATGGAAAAAGCCGATGGGTAAAGCCTCATAGTTTCAAATAGGGCCTTTGTGGTTTCAGGAAAGTCTTTATAAAAACGTGATGTAAACGTATAGCCTTCAGGGGTGTTTTTAATCTCATGTTTTATTTTTTGAAAGCATTTAGGGTTTTGTCCCATCATTAACCAAAATAATGACAGAGTAGAAGAAGTTGGAAAATAGGCGCCTGCTAGCATGGTTTTCATTTCATCAATTATGAGCCTACGATTTTTTGAAAACAAATCTGGACTCCCTAAACCCTGAAGCAGTGCATGGATTAGGTCTGGTTTAACTCTTTTAGATTTCAGCCGTTTAGATAAAAGCGGGCTGAGTATATTATCAACTCTTCGCCCCAAATTTTTAAGCGAAAGATGTGTCTTGGTTGGAACCCATAATGGAATATAAAATGGTAACCCATCACTCATGTATTTTGTGCTGGTTAAAACTATATTTTGCACATCTGGGATATATGGTTTTAAATCTGTATCAAAAAACACCTTGCCAGATATCATGATGGTTAAATGCTCCATTTCTTTTGCAATATCGATTAGTTCATTTTTATCAGAAAACGGCGAGACACATTCATCTAAATAATCATTAATTGTAGTAATTGTTTCATTTATACTTTCATGAACAGATTTATATCTAAAAACTGAATAAAGTAACTTTCGTTGCGACGCCCATGAAGCCCCTTCGTTGGTTACCAATCCTTCTCCAAATACAGCTCTTGTTCTTTTACTAATAAAATCTTGCTGATTAAAATATTTTAAATCCTTCAATAAAATTTCTTTTCCAACATCAGCATCATTAACAAGATAAAAAAGGTGACTACATTTGACAACTGCACCATATTTATGCATTAAGTCATGAAAGTGAAACGCCGGATACTCGTTTCTTCTATTTAAGAAATTCAGAAAATTAGGCCCTTTTACTTTAATTACATCCATATTGGCTGCTTTCATATTTAATTACGCTCAGATAGTTTTATTATAAATTCGATATGTTTTGGTGCGAATTCCACCAATTTTATGAAGGACGGAGTTCATAATGTTATTTGATTCGAGAACGTAACCAGCCTCGGCCTCAATAACATTATTTTGAATAAGGGCCTTCGTAATTTTATGATATAATATAAGATCTAGACCCAGTCCGCTATAGTTTTTTAATACGCCTAAAATCATGACCCTGGCCTTATTTATTTTTCTCTTATACCATAAAAGTTTGAGAAAGCCAAAAGGAAGCAGTTTGCCATTTTTCACATGCTTTATGGCCTGATTTAAATCGGGTACAGCCAAAATAAAACCAATAATATCGTTGCCTTTTTCTGCTATTAATGCCAGCTCTAGCGGAGCAATCAATTTTAATTCGTTAGCCATTTTTTTAAATTCAATTTCGTTTAATGGTATAAAGCCCCAATTGTTCTGATTACAAGCGTTGTAAACGTTTCTTAGTCTGCTTATATCGTGGTCAAAAGTTTTTTTTGAAACAGGTCTAATTGTAATGCCTTTTTTATCCATGGATTGCGTGCACCTTTTTAGAACATTGCCATATTTCTGTTCGATTTGTTTTCCATCAAACCAATAGGAATACAGGTCTAGTTCTTTTTCAAATCCACAGAGGGTTAAAAGTGTATCATAATATTTATAGTTGTAAGGCATTGATATCACATTAGGGTTTTTAAATCCATTAATAAGAATGCCACAGGAATCGTTGGTAGTTAAATTTGTAGGGCCAATAATTTTTGTTAAGCTTTCATCTTTAAGCCAATTTTGGGCTTTGTTAAAAAGAGCTTTTGCAACTTCTGGATTATTAATGGCATCAAAATACCCAAAAAAACCAGCTTCATCTTTGTAGAGCTTAAGATGTACTTGATTTTTAATTACAGCAATTCGTCCAACAGTTTTATGACCTGAAAAGGCCAGAAACAACGTAATTTTAGAGTGTTTAAAAAAAGGATTATCTTTTGTAATCATTGACTTTGTTGTGACATAGAGCTCTCCTGCATAAAGCGGATTGTCCTTGTACAAGTCAAAAGGGAACTGAATAAATTTCTTTTGGTCTGCATTCGTTTTTACTTCTAAAACTTCAATTCCCATTTACATTACAGATTTAGAGTTGTGCTTGGAAGCGTTTTTAAATGCTTGAAACCATGTTTTTCTCCAAGCTTTCCTATGTCTTGAACTTGCGAAATTTTAAGGCTTCCGTAGGAATATGACGTTTTGCTTTGTTCAAAACCCAGTAGCATAGTTTCGCACATACAAGCAAAAGCTTCTCCTGATTCAATAGGTAGTCCTTTAGGGTGCAAGTCTTCGTTATTTGGAAGCTGCACAATGCCTCCTTTTTTGGTTTTAATATCTTGGTTATTCAAAAGTTCGTCAGTACAGTTTGAGGGTACCGATATATCACAAACCAGACTGCCTGCCTTAAAATGCTCCGTTTTTAAAAAAGGCTCCCCTTGGTTCGTTGCTACCACCGCTATGTCGCATTCTTTAAGGTCCTTTAGATTACAGGACATTTTAACAGGGGCATCTTTTTTGGAAAACTCCATGTTATAGAGTTCACACAATTTGCCTGAATTTAAAAATGTACTATCTGCCTTTGCTTTTTTTAACAATGTGCTACCAAGAAATCTTTTATGAAGTTTTCCAAGTTGAACAGAGGTTTTGTTTAAAAGATCGGACAGTAATTGTTTTAATAATAGCTCAGCGTGACCTATAGTTTTATTTTCAGAATTTTTGAAATTTCCAACTAACAACAAACTGTCGCAGTGATCCAGCAGAAGTATTGATAGAACAGTTGCAATATTCCCACCAGCACCTATAACCGCAATTTTGGTAAACGCCTTTTTTCTTTCCCTAATTTCCATATGAACCTGCTTTAACGCAGAATACACTGTAAAACTATTCCCTGTAGTAATATTTAATTTGGAATTGTTTACTGCACGACCATTTTGCATGATAATGGATGTAAACTGCCCTAATCCAATTGTAGTAATGCCCATTTTATATAGAAAATTTATGGCTTTACTACAGGTATCTTGATAGTATTTTAAATAATGTCGAGACCGATTTAATTGTTCTTTTATTGTTTTTGAAATAAAAGGCACGCCCACAAACGTTATCGTAATTTTTTCCCCATATAAATTTCTAATTTCGTTCCGACCTAATAGTACAGGAGCACCAAATCTTGTACATTTTAAGGCGAAATCAGATATCACTCCATTTGGCAATCCATCTAAAGACGGGATACATTGTTTAATAGAACCTAAATTGATGTAATGCACTAGAAAGCCAACATTGGTCAAACTATGACTATCGTCATCCAATTGAATGGTTCCAACATCAAATTGCTTTATTGCCCTTAAATTTTGATGCTTTTCTTCTAATACAGGACTAATTAATGCGTAAAAATCGTTGCATTGTAATATATAGCATAAAGTATCGATTGCACTTATAAAATAATCTATGGACGATTTTGAAATGAAAGCACTGGGGTGAATTCTAATTGTTTTTGAGTTTGAAAGCGTAACTGAAGCTCGAATATGTTCTTTGTTCAGTAAATAAGAAGAAAGCATATATCCGAAATAATCTGATCTTGATAACGATTGTAGGCCGTAACATTGACTAAGATCAAAGTCTTTAAACGAAATACCTATCATCAAGCCATCACCACGGATATCTGTAATAATATCTGCATATTTGGTTTTTATTTTGCGTAATGCCTGACGAATATATATTCCACTGTTGATAATATTTTTTTTCTGATCGACAGCTATGTCAATGGCTTTTAAAGCTATTAGAGAGGAGATGTCGTCATCAGAAAAGGTTGAGGTATGCTTCATTTCAAATTCAGGAATATAGGCATCGGTATTAATTACCAAAGCACTAATTTTGGCAAGTCCGCCCCCTAACGATTTTCCCATTACATAATAATCTGCGAATACTTTTGATTTGAAAGAGGATAAAAATTCTCCCGTTCTATAAAAACCACATTGTATTTCATCAAAAATTAGTGGTATGCCGTTCTTTTCGGCTTCAGTTTTGAGATTTTTCAATAGGGTTTCCGGAGCAACATGAATGCCACTTTCGCCTAAAATAGGCTCAATAATAATGGCTGTAATCGCATTCATTTTTTTATGCTTTATCAGAAGTTTGCCTTTTGCATTTAGTTTAGGGATTTCCAGGATAAAGCTATTGACCGAAATATGATTCTTGATGTTCTCTAAATCCCATTCAAAAAATTTGGTGCTTATGGGAGAGGTTTGAAAAAAGGGGTTTTTGTATTTAATATTATTGGTTATAGATAATGCTCCCAAAGTTTTACCATGATAAGACCCTTTTGATGCAAGTACGCATTTTTCATAATGTTTTATTTTATGACTATTAGAGGCTTCGATATCTTTTTTTAAGCCCTCAAAACTGTTATAGTTTTTATCATTATAATTTAATTGAATACTGTCTTTTTGAGCGTTATAAAAGTTTTTAATATTTAGAAAAGCTAACTCTTGCTCTTCGAAAAATGCGTTCAAATTTTTATTGAAACTCAAGAACGCATGCTTGATAGCTGCTTCAATGGCTTCACTTCCAGAATTTAGAAATGTGCAATAGTACTTCTTGCCACTTTTAGATGAGATTAGATTGCCTATTTTTTTGCTTAATAAAGCAGATCCTGAACGAACAGACAATTGAGTATGCACCGGCACTTCTTGGTCATATAAGGATTTTATGTATTCCCTTAACTCGAAATTGTTATGACCTAATAATAACGAACCATAGCCTCCGGTTAAATCTAAAACCTTAACTTCCTTCTCTTTATTAAAGTAATACACAAAATCACCTTGAGCTCTATGATACACTTTATCCAATTTTAATGCACCTATTAATTCGCTAATTAATGGTTTAGAAAAATCTTTGTATATAGTTTTAATATCGTCTCCCATAGCGCCCCTATTTATCCTCTATTAAAGTTTTTTTTACGAATATCAACCATTGTTGGCTGCAAGCTATAGGTCAATAAGTTTTTGCTCCATTTAAAAATTGAGGAAACAAGTCTGTTTTTATGATAAATGAACATTTTTTTGTTATGGGGTGTGGCCCCCAATCGGTTTTTAGAAACTTCGGCCGTTTGACCAAAATTTATGGTAGTGCTTGATACAGCTATGGCTTCTTTTATGATTTGAATTAAATTGTTGTAATACGAATCAAATGCATCTCTAAGCTCATAATTTATGCCTCCAAACAAGAAATAGTATATGTTGTTAAATGAAGTGCTGATATGCCATGCAAGTAGCTTGTTTTCCGAATAGAAAGAGTGTAGCTTAAATTCAGATGGTAAATTGATAAAAAAATCAAAGTTCAAAACTTCTAATTTTGTTTTGGATACCTTCAGAACATCCAAATAAAGATTATAGTGTTCCGTGGTAAACATTGCGCATAAATTTTCCTTTAATATAACATTGGAGAATTTATCTTGAGCTTTTAATATGCGCCTTCTATGATTATGCCGCATGGTATCTAAATAAGCTTCCCAACTGGGAATCTTCAAGTTAAAAATCATGGAAGGCAGTGTTTGCATTTCTATTATTTTTTTAATTTCAATAGGTACATCGTAATTTAAACATAGAATAATTCCATGTTCTTGACGCATGATATAATCAAGTATAGTTTCACAATACTCCTCAGCTCCAATAATGCCTTGCGCATCGACAGAAACAGGGATACCAATGATGGTCATTGGAAGTTTCAATTCATATTTAGCAAATGTCAACACATTTACCTTTAACGAATACACAACAGCTCCAGCGACCAACTTCTCATTTTTATGAGCCTGATAATATTTTTGGTTGCAATAATTATAAAGCTCAATATGTTTTAAAAACCTCACCCTTTGATAGGTGCTATCACATAATACATCCCAATCTAAATCTAACTTGTCGGCTGATTTTAAAGTTGTTATTTTTAAATTATTATCCAACCGCATTAGCCATATCTTCTGTAAAGCTTACCTCTTTAGTAACAAAATTTTGGAATGACGGATGATTAAATTTGCTGTTAAAGCTGTAATCCTTCAGTTCAATGCCTTTGTACCTTGAAATCATTAATTCTTTCTCAGAATGATGATTGTGCCCGTTGTAAAACTGTAATCCTATTTTTATAGCTCCCAAAATAATATTCCAATAGTTGATTGTCCATATAGATGGTAAGGTTCTAAATGTATTCTCATTGGCCCGCTTCATATTCAATATGGTTTTGCCATAAAGTTTAAGAAGTTCCCTATAATATTGTTTTTTTGTGAGTTTTGTAGGCAAAAGTTGATGCGATAAGTCAAATAAATCGTGTGCATCTTCTGGAACTGTTAAGTACGGTTTAAGATTCTTATAGTCCGCCGCACCGGGAAGAGGTGTGGCTGGCGATATATTTACATAGTACAGCTTACTTTCTTTTATAAACTTCCATAATTTATTCCAGTCCTTTTTAACATAATCTGCACCGGGGATTAACGAACCGTAGGTGTCCACTTTATATTTTCTTAATATTTCGATGGCTAATTTATTGTAATGTGCAGGAGATTGTTTGTTCATGTCCTTCAACTCTTCATCTGTAATGGCATCTAAACCAATAAAAACAGCTTTTAACCCCAATTCTGCCCATAACTTTATAACATCTTCATTTTCAACTATAAAATCAGCTCTGGCATAACAGAGGTAGTTTTTTTTGATATTATGAGCTTTAATAAGTTTTGCCAGTTTTTCAAGTCTACTATTATTAATCAAAAAAATATCATCAACTATATAAATCTCACTTTCCTCGATTGTTAATAATTCCTTTACGATAGATTCTGGTGAGCGACTATAAGGAAGTCCATCGGTAATTTTCCATGTGAAACAGAAATTGCATTTATACCAACATCCCCAAGTTGTTTTCATCGTAACCACTGGCTTATGCATTAAATAATAATATTTATGTTTTAAATGCTTCACCAAGTCCCTTCTTGGAAGGGGTAGTGTATCTGCTTTTGGCATGTAGGGTCGCTTTGGAGATTTTATCAGTTCGCCTTTCCGTATCGGAATAGCTACTCCGGGAATATCTAATAAAGATTGATTTTGTGCAATGGCGTTTATTATTTCAGACAATAGCATAGTACCATCCCCAATGCCAATAATGTCTACAGAAATATCAGCAAAATCTTCAGGTACAAGTGTTGCATGAACGCCGCCTACTATAGTTATACATTTTGGAGCAATTGTCTTAACATATCTAAAAATCTTAATTACCTCATTAGTTCCTGTTTTATAGCAACTGCTCACAACCACATCTGGGTTAAAGTCTTTAAATCGTTTTTTGAAACCTTTTTCAACCAAATGATCAAAAATCATGAGCTCATGCCCATTGATGCTTGCGGCAACATATTCTAGTTCCAGAGGTTCACATATCATAATATGCTTTAATCCGATGGTGTGTTTGGGAACAGGTGGGCGAACTAATAAAATTTTCATATTTGTAATTTTTAATCCATTTTTTAGATGTCTCAGAACAATTAAACAATACCTGGTGTTATGCCTTTTCGAATATGAGATTGGTAAATCATGTTGGTGCCAAACACAAATAATCTCATAAAGTAGTTTAGATTGGCGTGGTTTCCCTTTAATCGCTTTATGATGTTTTTTGTGGAATACAATCTTTTATATAGATCCCAATAACCTTCTTGCAAGGTTTGAGCGGACATTTTTTTAGGGTGAAAAACTGCAGACCCTCCTACATATTTTTCAATATCAAAATCAAAAATTCTTTCTTCTTTAATAAGTTGGTCATACATTGGTGTTCCGGGAACAGGTGTAAGGATGTACATTCTTGGTAAGGCGATTTTATTTTTCATAAGAAAATCAAATGTCTTGTCGAAAACGGTTTCATCGTCACCATCTAGCCCTAAAATCATTTCAGTACTTATTTCAATACCATGAGCTTTAATGTTTGCAAATGCGGTATTGTAATTTTGAGGATCATTCCATTCTTTATCAATATGCGTAAGACTAGCTTCGTTAACCGTTTCAATTCCAAAAGATAGGATCCTGCATCCACTATCATAAGCTAATTGAAGCATATCATCCTCCTTAGCTATTTGCAGACTACATTGGCTGGCCCAGATTATTTTTTCGGGGATTAATGCCGTCCAAAGTTCTTTGCAGTAATTAAAGTCTACCCCAATATTGTCATCGATAAAAGTAATATACTTACTGCCGTTTGCTTTGGCAGCTCTAACATCGCGAATCACCTGGTCAACAGGCCTCTTTCGATAACTACGTTTAAAAAATTCTGAAATGGAGCAAAATGTGCAAGGAAACGGACAGCCTCTTGTGGCTTGCACAGGTCTCCAAAAACCATAGTATTTGGCATTAAATTTATGATATGCAGGAGGCGGAAAGGAAGTAACATCTGGAACCGATTCCATTTTGTAAATAGACTTTACCTCATTGTTTAAATAATCTTTTAAAAACCTTGGCCAAGTATCTTCTGCTTCGCCTTTAATAATTACATCTGCATGGGGTCTGGTCATAGATTCATCGAATAAGGAAATGGCTATGCCTCCCATAACTACAATGGCACCTTTTCTTCTAAATTCGTCTCCAATTTGATATGCTCTAATGACTCCTGCTCCTCCCATACCAGTAAGTCCAACAATATCCCACCTTTCGTTCCAAGGAATAGGCTCTGACGTCTCAGACACACAAGTCACGTGAAAATATTCTGGTGTAATTGCAGCCAATTGTGGCATGGTCAACCCAGGTAAATAAGTTTTTCTTTGGATGATGGGTTCCCCCTTTTTATCCAAACCTGTCGGACTGATTAAAAGAATTCTCGGTTTTATCAAAATTACTTTAGAATTAAATTATTGTTAGGGAGAATAATAATTCCAAAGGCTTGCTCATGCAAAAATTTGAGATTTCAATGTAATCAAAATTTCTCGCAATTCAAAAAAAATATCCGCTTAAACATCTGATATAAATGGAATTATATTATTTAAATTCAAAAAGTTTAGCTAATATAATAAATTGAAAAATAGAAGAGAGCTTTATAAGATCCGACCTATTTATTCAAGTTATATAAGACAAAAAGCCCATCAATTTAAATTGACGGGCTTTCAAAAGTATGTATTCAAAAAGAATTAATCTTCTTTTTTGTCTTCTCTTGGTTTTCTATCGTCTCTGCGGTTATCTCTACCTCGATTATCACGTCCACGATTATCTCTACCTCGGTTATCACGTCCACTGCGGTTATCTCTAGAGTTATCTCTTGGTGGTCTTGCTATGTAACCTTCAGGTTTTGGTAAAATAGCTTTTCTAGATACTTTCTCTTTACGAGTTCTAGAATCAATACCAAAGTATTTTACATCAAATACATCACCCATGTTTACAACATCAGATACATTTTCAGTACGTTCCCATGCCAATTCACTAACGTGTAATAATACCTCATTTCCAGGAGCATCAACATATTCTACAACTGCACCAAAGTCAAGCATTTTAATGACTTTAACTTCATAAACGCTACCAACTACAGGCTTAAATAATAAAGAATCTATTTTTGCTAAAACAGCATCAATACCTTTACTACCAACACCTAAAACTTCAACAACACCTTCTTCAGTAACAGGATCTTCATTAATTACAATAGTAGTCTCAGTTTCTTTTTGTAATTCTTGAATTACTTTTCCACCAGGGCCAATTAAGGCACCAATAAATTCGTTAGGAATACGTCTTGTAACCATTGTAGGCGCATGATCCTTAACTTCAGCATTTGGAGTTTCAATAGTTTCAGTGATCTTACCTAAGATATGTAAACGACCATCACGAGCTTGTTTTAGAGCATTTACTAAAATCTCGTAACTTAATCCTTTTACTTTAATATCCATTTGGCAAGCTGTAATACCATCTTCAGTACCAGTAACTTTAAAGTCCATATCTCCTAAGTGATCTTCATCACCTAAAATATCAGATAATACAGCATATTTGCCAGATTCAGTATCAGTAATTAATCCCATTGCAATACCAGAAACAGGTTTCTTTAACTGTACACCAGCATCCATCATTGCCATTGTACCAGCACAAACAGTTGCCATTGAAGACGAACCATTCGATTCTAAAATCTCAGAAACCACACGTACTGTATAAGGACAATCTTCAGGAACCATACCTTTTAAAGCACGTTGTGCTAAATTACCATGTCCTACCTCACGACGAGATGTTCCACGAATAGGTCTAGCTTCACCCGTTGAAAAAGGAGGGAAGTTATAGTGTAAATAGAAACGCTCTTCACCTTCGTAAGATGGCATATCTATTTGGTTTGCTTCTCTACTTGTCCCTAAAGTAACTGTAGCTAAAGCTTGAGTTTCTCCACGTGTAAAGATTGAAGAGCCATGAGTAGAAGGCAAGTAATCAACCTCACACCAAATTGGTCTAATCTCGTCAGTTTTTCTACCATCTAAACGTAAACCTTCATTTAAGGTTAAATCTCTAACCGCCGCTTTTTCAGCTTTAGAGTAATATTTCGAAACTAAATCACCAAAATCTTCTAATTCTTCTTCAGAAAAAGTAGCTTTTATTTCTTCTTTAATTTCAGCAAATGCAGCTCCTCTTTCATGCTTTGCAGAACCAGCTTGTGCTACAGCATACACTTTATCGTATGCCATATCATGAATCTTTTTAGCTAAATCTTCATCTTCTCTTTCTGGCTCGTACTCACGAACTTCTTTTTTACCAAAAGCTTCTGCTAATGCAACTTGAGCAGCACATTGTACTTTAATAGCCTCATGTGCAAACTTAATAGCTTCAGTCATTTCTTCTTCAGAAATCTCATCCATTTCACCTTCAACCATCATAACAGAATCAGCAGAAGCACCAATCATCATATCGATGTCAGACTCTTCTAATTGAGCACGTGTTGGGTTTATAACGAATTCACCATTTACACGACCAACTCTAGCTTCAGAGATTGGGCATTCAAATGGGAAATCAGATAATTGAATAGCTGCAGAAGCCGCTAAACCTGCCATAGCATCAGGCATAACTTCATCATCATGAGACATTAACTGAATCATTACCTGAGTTTCAGAATGGTAATCTTTCGGGAATAATGGGCGTAAAACACGGTCTACTAAACGCATTGTTAATACCTCACCGTCACTTGGTCTAGCTTCTCTTTTAAAGAAACCACCAGGATAACGTCCAGCAGCAGCAAATTTTTCACGATAATCTACCGTTAAAGGTAAAAAGTCTACGTCTGCTTGTTTGTAGTTGGAAACAACTGTACATAGTAACATACATTTTCCAGATTGCACAACAACGCTACCATGCGCTTGTTTTGCTAATTTTCCAGTTTCAATAGAGATTTCTCTACCGTCACCAAGGTCTATAACCTCTTTAAATGTTTTTGGAATCATAAATTTTTTCTTCTCGTTCAAGCAAACCTATGCCTGAATCATGTTAAACAATGGTCGTTGTGTTGTTGTAGTTGTTGTGTGAGACATGTAAATGTCTGTGACCAATGAAAAACTATAATTAGCTTCTTCTAATTTTCGGAGTTTTAACTCTCCCGAATAGAGTATTTATATTTTGGGCGTTACCCGCAAGGGGTCGGGCTTTCGGTAGTCGCTCTCTTTGAGGAGCTCCAACAATACCTCAATCCCTAACGCACCCTTCGACTTCGCTCAGGGTAAAAAATAAAAACCACGCTAAATGCGTGGTCTTTACTTATTGTGATTATTTTCTTAATCCTAATTCTTTAACTATCGCACGATATCTTAAGATATCTTTTTTAGTTAAGTAATCTAATAACGCTCTACGCTTACCTACTAATTTTACTAACGAACGCTCAGTGTTATAATCTTTACGATTGTTTTTTAAGTGTTCAGTTAAATGGTTAATTCTGTGAGTAAACAACGCAATTTGCGCTTCCGCAGTACCAGAATCGTTTTTCCCTTTTCCGTGTTTTGCGAAGATTTCTTCTTTAATTTCTTTTGTTAAATACATGCTAATATTATTGTAAATGATTTTTATGTATACGAAAGGTCTTCTTTCGAGCGGCAAATATACGGTTTTTTATTGATTTGCAAATGAATATATTGAAAAGAAAAAGCGACCTATTTAGGTCGCTTTTTTTATGCTCTTAAAGGTTGATTTAGTATTAAATCTATATACTGATTCACCCTGTTTTTTAAATCTCTGCGAAGAGTTATAAAATCTAAGAATCCGTGTTCTAATAAAAACTCAGAGGTTTGGAAACCATCGGGTAAATCTTGTCCTGTGGTGTCTTTGACTACTCTTGGTCCTGCGAACCCAATTAAAGCTCCTGGTTCACTAATATTAATATCACCTAACATAGCAAAAGAGGCTGTTGTTCCACCAGTAGTTGGGTCTGTACATAATGATATATAAGGTAATTTAGCTTCAGCCAATTGTGCTAACTTAACCGATGTTTTTGCAAGCTGCATTAAAGATAAGGCTGCTTCCATCATTCTTGCACCACCAGATTTAGAGATAACCATTAAAGGTAGTTCATGCTTTAATGCATAATCTGCTGCACGTGCAATTTTTTCGCCAACAACACTACCCATAGAGCCACCAATAAAACTAAAATCCATACAGGCAACTACTAAGTCTTTTCCTTTAGATTTACCAACTGCAGTTCTAACAGCATCTTTAAGTTTAGTTTTACTTTGAGCTGCTTTTAAGCGGTCTGGATATTTTTTAGTGTCTTCAAATTTTAAAGGGTCTTTAGACTCTAAGCCAGCATCAAGTTCTTTAAACTTATTATCATCAAAAAGTATTTCGAAATATTCTTTACTACCTATACGTACGTGATAACCATCTTCTGGACTTACATAAAAGTTCTGTTCTAGCTCTTCTGTGTCTACAATTTTACCGGTTGGTGATTTGTACCAAAGTCCTTTAGGAGTGTCCTTTTTTTCTTCGGTTGTAGTGGTTATTCCTTTATTTTTTCTTTTAAACCAAGACATATGATTTATAATTTTAGTTTTACAATGATACCAATATTTAATGATTTATCATTGTATTTGTGTTAAGGATTACTCATGCATATTGATCGTAAATTATGAAATCGTGAATGCACAGCATTTGAGGCATTTGTTGGAGCTCCTCAAAGAGAGCGACTGCCAAAAGCCTGAAGACAAAATTAAACCTTTTTTTAATTTTGTGGTAACACCCAAGTACTTTATTGTAATGCGTGCATATTACTTTTTTGAAGTATGGGTAAAAGAAAAGGCTCTGATAACTCAGAACCTTTTTATAATTAGAATACTTAAAATATTGATTTATAAAGTATTTACATTGTTTAAATCTTCAAAAGCCTTCTTTAAACGCTCAACAAAAGTTTTTTCTCCTTCGCGTAACCAAACACGTGGATCATAATATTTTTTGTTAGGCACGTCATCTCCGTCCGGGTTTCCAATTTGAGATTGTAAGTAACCAGATTTATCACTCATGTAATTGCGAATACCGCTCATAAATGCATATTGTAAATCAGTATCGATATTCATTTTAATTACGCCGTAGCTAATACCTTCTCTAATTTCTTCTACCGTAGAACCAGAACCACCGTGGAATACAAAATCTATATGATTATGCTCTACACCATATTTTTCTGTAATATATTCTTGAGAATTCTTTAAGATTTTAGGTGTTAACTTAACGTTTCCTGGTTTGTAAACTCCATGTACGTTACCAAAAGCTGCTGCAATTGTAAATTGAGGACTTACTTTGCTTAACTCTTCATAAGCATAAGCTACTTCTTCTGGTTGTGTGTATAATTTAGAATCATCTACATCTGTATTATCCACACCATCTTCTTCACCACCTGTAATACCAAGTTCAATTTCTAAAGTCATACCCATTTTGCTCATACGCTCTAAATAGGTTTTACAAATTTCAATGTTTTCTTCAATTGGCTCTTCAGAAAGGTCAATCATATGAGAACTGAAAAGTGATTTTCCAGTTTCTGCAAAGTGTTTTTCACTTGCATCTAATAAACCATCAATCCAAGGTAATAGTTTTTTAGCACAGTGGTCTGTATGTAAAATAACAGGAACACCATATTCTACAGCTAAGGTGTGAACATGTTTAGCTCCGGCTACTGCACCTGCAATAGCTGCTTTTTGTCCTTCATTGCTTAAACCTTTACCAGCATTAAACTGTGCACCACCGTTAGAAAATTGAATAATAACAGGAGCATTTAAATCTCTTGCAGTTTCTAAAACTCCGTTTATAGTGTCTGAACCAATAACATTAACAGCAGGAAGTGCGTAATTGTTAGCTTTTGCATGGTTGAAAATAGCTTGAACTTCCTGACCTGTAGCTACTCCCGGTTTTATATTGTGTCCCATTTTTGAATTAATTTTAATTTAGTAATTAGTGGCAGCAAAAGTAATTAAAATTTAGAGAATTACAGTCAGTTTTTTGTACTGAAAAGATGAATTAACCACTAAAACGTTATAGTATAAATTATTGAAAAGGAGCTTAAAAGGGGTAGTTTATACCTATGTTATAAACGGCATTTGAGAAGTTATAATCTTTTAACCATCTATTTCCTAATTCATAAACAGGGTCATAGGTTTTAAAGCCTATATCAAAACGAAATACGAAAAAGCTAAAATCATATCGTAAGCCAAAACCAGAACCAACAGCAATATCTTTTAATGAGTTCAAACTTGTAAAAGTGGCTCTTTCATCTTCAACATCATCTAGGGCATTCCATATATTTCCTGCGTCAACAAATAGGGCGCCATTTAAATTTTCAAAAATATTAAAACGTTGTTCCAAATTAAAAGCTAATTTTAAATTAGCTTCATTAAATTCATTTGCGGATTGTAAACTTCCAGGACCTAGGCGGTAAGCAGTCCACGCTCTATTATCATTTGGACCTCCTGCAAAGAAACTTTTTGAAAATGGAATATTGGTAGAGTTTCCGTAAGGAATGGCAATACCAAAAAAGCTTCTAAATGCTAATACATTTTTTTTTCCTAAATCCCAGTGTTTTGTGTATTCTAATTCAGTTTTAGCGTACTGAGAGAAAGCCACATTAAATAGTTTGTAACGGTCGTTCTCGTCTTTCTCAAGACCTAAAAGCTTTGAGGTAGTAGATAATAAATTACCAGCTAACTCAACTTTAAATCTAAAAATGGAGAAGTTTTCATCAAATAAATTGGTTCTTCCATCATTGGTAAAACTAAAGCTAGATGACAGTATTAGATTGTTTTCTGTTAGACGTTCTTTTCTTTCGTCTATACTATTTATTGTTGATAATTGGCTTTCTGAAATCTCATTTGGTGTATTATCAGCAAGGGCGTAATCAATAAATGTATTAGCGCCATCAGGTATAGATAAATCTGCATCTTCATCAATATAATTTACATCTTTTGCGGTTTGATTTAAAAGGTCATAAGAGTTTTGATAAACCTCAAAGTAGTTGTCAATATTAATGTTTCTTACGTATTGTATATTGAATAAATCGAGCCTATTTGTTTTTTTACTATTGGGAAACCAGTTATAATTAAGGGTTCCTGTAAAAGTTTGTTTATCAAGGCCAATGTTAGTTTGCCCCGAAGTTGATATACCAATTCTTGTATTGGGCGACATGTATTTTGGTATAATTCGTTCGGTATAGAAAGGTGATAATAATCTAGGAATTGTAAGTTTCACGTCAAGACCTAATTCATTAATATCGAAGAATGGATCATCGGGGTTATTTTTATCTTTTGAGGCTCCAACTGAACCAATAGCTGAAACTTGTAATGTTTCAGCACCTCTAAAAATATTTCGAATTAAAAGACTTGGATTTACTGAAAAACCTATAGTTTGAATATTACTTTGGGATATATCTGCTCCCATGCTTAAGCTAAATTTCTTTAATGGAGCTAATTTGATAGTGCTTGAAAGCGAATTATCTAAATTTTCGGCATATTCAATATTTGGGTATTTAAACGTGAGCAATTGGTTAATATGTCTATATGTTAGCGTTCTATCTCTATCTCTAAAAATATCTCCCGGTGTTATAAAAATAGCATCGGTTAAAGCTCTTGGTTTATAACGCATTTTCCCGTAGCTATAAAATGTATAGCCTCCAAATTTAATCGTGTCTTGTGGAGTTTGGTTTCTTTTATCGTAAGAGTAATCAGTATAAATATTTACTTCACGAATATCGTAAATTTTAAATGGCTCTCTTCTAATAGAGTCTGGAGTTCTAATTGCTCTATTTTGAATTTGAACCCCCACATTAACCTTTTTATTTGTTCCAACGGTATCTATTTCAAAGGTTACATAATCTTGATTGAAATGGTAAACACCAGAATTCCTTAATTCATTAGAAATTCGTTCTCTTTCTTGCTCAAAATTATTAGTTCTGTATTGCTCATTTGATTTTATTAGTGCTTTTTCTTTTGTGTTTTGATAAATAGAATCCACAATTTCTGACTTTACATTAGATGAAATAGAATCTAGAATAAAAGCCTCTCCAGTGTTTATAATATATTCAATTTGAGCACGTTTATTGTCGTTTTTTTTAAGTTTGTAGTCTGTGTTTACATCAAACCAACCATTATTTATATAGTGATTTTGGAAACGTCCAATAGACTTTTTTGTTTGTGATTCATTTACAATAACAGGAGCTTCTCCAGTTTTTCTTAACCAATTATTGAAACCAACCGAAGATTCTTTTAGTTTATCAACCTGCTTTTTTGATAATTTTCGAGTTAATCGTTCTCTACGATTAGGCTTTTTATCTAGCCAAACTTCAAATAAAGAGTCTCTATTTTCTCTACCTAAGTTATATACGTGTAATCTTAAGGGAACGCCTAAAATCTTTCTGTTTGGATTTTGAGCCAACAAATTATTAATGGTTTCAGAGTTCTCTTTTTTACCGTTTACCAATATGGTATTATCTGTTAAAAGGTATTCGTCTTCAGCAACTCTTTTGGTAGCCTCACATCCTGTTAAGCATTCAATAAATAATAAGAAAACTAATATTTTTGAGAGAAGCTTTTTCAAATGAAACTAAAAATTAATAAGGGTTCTGTTGTTTATAAATTAAAAGAAATAATATTTATTGAGTACGTGCTCAAAAATACACTATTTCATCTGTTTATTTAAATAATTTTAATCTTGGGTAACCATAACCAGATTTTTTATTTTCTTTATAAAATAAAATGAAACTACCATAGGTTACATGCTATCCAAAAGTCAGATAAAATTAATAACGAGTTTAAAGCAAAAAAAATATAGGTTGCAACATGAACTCTTTGTTGTTGAAGGTGTCAAAACCATAAAAGAGCTACTTCAATCTAACTTAGTACTTCATAAACTATATACGACGGAAACATTCAATATTGATGCCAAAGATGAAATTTTAATTTCGGAAGCCGATTTGAAGCGTATAAGTTTTTTGAAATCACCTAACAAAGCATTGGCTGTTTTTAAAATTCCTGAAGTAAAACAAATAGATAAAAGTAAATTGATTGTGGCCCTAGATGATGTTAGAGATCCTGGAAATTTAGGAACTATTATAAGGTTATGTGATTGGTTTGGAATTAGAGATTTGATTTGTAGTAAAGAAACTGTAGACTGTTTTAACCCTAAAGTAATTCAAGCAACCATGGGCTCAATTACTAGAGTTAATATTAGTTATATAGATTTAGCTAGTTTTTTGAAGGATAACCAGACCACTAATTATGGAGCATTTATGGATGGTAAAAATGTTTACCAAACCAATTTACTAGAAAAAGGAGTTTTAGTTATGGGAAATGAGGCGAATGGTATTTCCCAGGAGATTGAATCCGTAATAAATGAAAGGGTTTCTATACCTAGATTTGGTAATATTCGTGCTACTGAAAGTTTAAATGTTGCTACCGCTACCGCTGTTTTACTTAGTGAATTTAAGAGAAGGTGATGCTTGTTTATTTGTATTCTTAACTTCTGAAAATATAAACTAAAAGCAATTTTACTGTTGACACCAAATGTTATTGAAATGTAAAGTTTACAAAAACACCTCGTGTTTTCATGCTATGAATATTGCTGGTCCAAGGGCTATTAGGATCTTTATCTCTAACTAGCTCATCATTTAGCCCAAACACACCTCTCACAGAGGGAGTGAATTTAAAATTGTATAGGTAAAAGTCAATTCCAAAACCTAATTCATAAAAAACATTATTTTTAGTAGTCCTAAATTGGCCATTACTATTATCGTTTGGGTTTTTCTCATTACTTGATAGGTTTAAAGCAGTAGAAAAACCACCAACAATAAAAGGTTTAAAATTATTAATTCGTTTTGTTGAAACCTTTAACAATAAAGGTACATGAATATATGTAGATTTAACTTCTCTAACTAAATCGGAATCATTAAATGAAGTTCCTTGAAAATATAATCCACTATAATGAACTTCTCTTGAGGTTATAAATAAACCAGGTTCCAGGCGTAAATCTAAAAAGCTGTTAATTCTAAGGTTTCCTATTAAACCAACATTAAATCCAGGGTTTCTTTTAACATAAATATCTCTTAAATCAATGTTATTGCTAAACTCGTAGTCAAAATTATAATCGTAATGACTAAAACCTAAATAATAGCCCCAACGTAATAAATCATTGTCTGTAGAACCTCTACCTTGATTAGCATCATATGTTACTTTTTCTTTTTTAAACAACTGCGCTTCAGTAGATTGAAAAATAAATAAAAATGATATTAAGGCAAGAAAGTACTTCATTTTCTTATTTCGATGATTTATAAATTGTTGCCACACCTAAAGTCTGTGGGAAATCTTCAACATTAATAAACCCAATTTTACGTAAAATATTGTTCAAAGTTTCCCCATAAGGAAAAACAGAAGCAGATTCACTTAAATATTTATAGGCGACTCTATCTTTAGAAAAGATTTTACCAATTAATGGAAGGATGTTTTTACTGTAAAAATTATACCCCTGCTTATAAGGAGTTTTTGTAGGAACAGATGTTTCTAAAATAACAAAAGTGCCATTAGGTTTAAGTACACGGTGTATTTCTTTTAAACCATTTTCAAGATTTTCAAAGTTTCTTACTCCAAAGGCTACTGTAATAGCATCAAATGTATTATTGTCAAAAGGCATGTTTTCACTATCTCCTAAAACCATTTCAATTTTAGATTCTAAACCTTTCTTTTTAATTTTTTCTTTACCAACCTCTAACATACCACTACTTATATCTAGGCCAACAATTCTAGAGGCATTAGTTTCGGCAAGATTTATGGCTAGATCACCAGTTCCTGTTGCGATGTCTAAAATCGAATCTGGAGAAGTGTCTTTAACTAACTTAACCACTTTTTTTCGCCATTTTACATCAATTCCAAAAGAAATGACACGGTTTAAACCATCATAATCACCAGAAATATTATCAAACATTTTGGTAACCTGTTCCTTCTTACCTAAATCGCTGTCTTTGTAGGGTTTTATTTTTGACAAACTAATATTTTTTGGCAAACCTACACAATTTATTCCGACTTTGAAAAATCAAAAAGGAATACCTAGTCAAATATTATATTAAGGTAATTTAATGTGCCAATATGTAATTTATAGTATATTTGCTCTACTTTTTATGATTAATCAGAAATGAAAATTATTATTGCTGGAGCCGGTGAAGTTGGATTTCATTTGGCAAAATTATTGTCTTACGAATCTCAAGAAATTACCTTAATAGACCCCAATAAAAAAAGTTTAGCATACGCAGATTCTCAGTTAGATATTAGAGTTGTTAGGGGTGACGCTACCTCTATTTCTGTTTTAAAGGAGGCTCGAATAAATAACGCCGATTTATTTATTGCGGTAACATCTAGTGAGCCTACTAATATTACGGTTTCTGTTTTGGCTAAACGGCTTGGAGCAAAAAAAACCATTGCAAGAATTACTAATACCGAGTTTATTCGCCATAAAGATGAAATTGGTTTTACAGAATTGGGAATTGACGAACTAATTTCTCCTGAGGCCTTGGCCGCGGCGGAAATTGAATTGTCTTTAAAACAATCTTCTTTTAATGAAAATTATGAGTTTGAAGATGGAGCCTTAACCATGGCTGGTTTAACACTTTCAAAAACAGCTTCGTTTGTTGGTAAAACGGTTAAGGAAGCTGCGGAAATTTTCCCTGAAATACATTTTGTGCCAATTGCTATTCAACGTTTTGGTACGCAATACACTATAATTCCAAGAGGAGATACTAGGTTTAAAAGAGGCGATAATGTGGTGTTTATTACATCTGAAGGTGGCGCTGATGAACTTTGTAGACTCACAGGAAAAATAAACCAAGAAATCAAAAATGTTATGATTCTTGGTGGTACTAAGATTGCTTATAAAACTGCACGCGATTTAAGCGAAAAGGGACTAAATGTTAAGCTTTTTGAAGGTAATAGAGATAGGGCTTTTGAAATAGCAGAAGAACTTACCAAAGTTTTAGTCATTAATAGTGATGGAAGGAATGTAGATATGCTTGATGAAGAAAATATTGCTGATATGGATGCCTTTATTGCGGTGGGTCCAAACTCTGAAACCAATATTATGTCTTGTTTAGTAGCCAAATCTAAAGAGGTTAAAAAGACCATTGCTTTAGTTGAAAATATGGATTATTTCGATTTGTCTCATTCCATTGGAATTGAAACATTAATAAATAAAAAATTACTAGCTGCGAATGACATTTTTAGATACATACGTAGAGGAGAAGTGGTTGCTATGACCAAGTTAAGTAACCTTAATGCAGAATTACTGGAGTTTGAAGTAAAGGAAACATCGGCTGTTTGTAATAAGCTTATAAAATCAATTGATTTTCCAAGAACCGCTATTATTGGTGGTGTTATTAGAAATGGTGTTGGAATGATAGCACTTGGAGATTTTAAAATTCAAACAGGAGATAGAGTAGTAGTATGTTGCTTATTAAAATCTATTAAACGCGTTGAAAAATTATTCCTTTAGTTCTGGTAAATGAAACTTAACTACAAAATTATTTTTCACTTTTTAGGATTACTACTATTATTTAATGGTGGTTTTATGCTATTGTCTTCATTAGTAAGTTTTCTTTATGAAGATGGTGTTACATCACAGATTTTTTATGCAGGAATAATTACTTTGATAATTGGGCTTATAGGAATGGTTTTTACCAGAAACCATAAAAAGGAAATTAATAAGCGCGAGGGTTATGTAGTGGTAACTTTTGGATGGATTATTATGTCACTCTCAGGAACATTACCATATATTTTAACCCAAAGTATACCAGAGTTTTCCAATGCCTTTTTTGAGACCATGTCTGGTTACACTACAACAGGAGCCTCTATTTTAAATGATATTGAAGCAATGCCAAAAGGCATTCTATTCTGGCGTAGTTTAACGCATTGGATTGGTGGTATGGGAATCATTGTTTTAGCCATAGCCATTTTGCCCTTATTGGGTATTGGTGGTATGCAGCTTTTTGCGGCAGAAGCTCCTGGGCCAAGTGGAGATAAGTTACACCCAAGAATAACGGATACCGCTAAGCGTTTGTGGCTAATATATTTCGGGTATACGGCTGCAGAAACTATACTTTTACAAGTAGCGGGTATGTCGTTTTTTGATGCAATTAATCATGCTTTATGTACACTTTCAACAGGTGGTTTTTCAACCAAAAATGCAAGCGTAGCCCATTGGAATGGACAACCTGTAATTCAGTACATAATTATGCTGTTTATGTTTTTAGCAGGAACCAATTTTGTGTTGAGTTATTTTGCTTTTAAAGGCAGGGTTCAAAAGATTATTCAAGATGAGGAGTTTAAGCTCTATTTTAAATTTATCGCTGTTTTTACCGTGATTGGGGCACTTGTAATTTATTTTGGAGCTGATGTTAGTGCATCATCTGTAGATCATCCAATGGTTTTAGGCGAAGGTGAAAGTGCGTTTAGGCATTCATTATTTCAAGTACTGGCCATTATTACAACTACTGGTTTTGTGACAGCAGATTATACTATGTGGACACCTTTTTTAATGGTGTTCTTTTTTGGTCTTATGTTTTTAGGTGGTTCTGCCGGAAGTACTTCAGGTGGAGTGAAAGTCGTACGTCATTTAATCCTTATTAAAAACGGATTTTTAGAATTTAAGCGAACGCTACACCCAAATGCTATTGTACCAGTTAGATACAATAAAAAAGCTATAAACAGATTTATTGTGTTCAATGTATTGGCGTTTTTTATTCTGTATATGCTATCGTTTATAATAGGTAGTTTGGTGTTTTCTATGTTCGATATAGATTTTAAATCCGCCATAGGTTTATCAGCTTCAACTTTAGGAAATGTTGGACCCGCATTAGGTGATTTTGGACCAGTAAATAATTACGCTCCATTGCCACCATTAGCAAAATGGTGGGCATCATTTTTAATGCTTATAGGGCGTTTAGAACTCTTTACGGTGCTTATTTTATTTACACCATTCTTCTGGCGTAATAGGTGATTTCAGGACTCTTTTGTTTGACTTTTAAGTAGTTAGTGTAACAAAATTATTTGTTATACGTCTTATTTGTATAAACTAATAAAATAATTAATCATGCAAACAGTACTAACAGAACAAGATTTTGAACCAGAAGGAATTTTAAATTCATCTTATAAAAGACTTGTAAAGAGCAATTTTTACAATAAAAATTCACGCTCAATTTTCGGTATTAAGCAGCGTATTAAAAGTCACCGATACCAATTCACTTCTGGTATAGCTACTGCCTTAAAAGTATGTGCTTTTACTACTATGCTTATAGTCATTTTCTCTTAATAGCAGGCTTGCTTTTTGGCGTTCCCTGTTCAGTAAAACAGGGCGGGCTTTCCATTATATCTTTTTCTCGAATCTCAAAAAAGGATGCCATTGCAATCCCTAACGCAGGTGCTTGTTACATGCGGTAATGGTGTAACATTTCCATCTTATTTGCTACCTATATTGTAAAGGTTCTTTTTAGGTAATTTATTCTAATTTAGAAAAGTATGGGGCTAGGGTCAATACAATATGCAATAGCATCTTTTAAGTATAATAGAAGTTTATTATCTAAAAGAGATAGGTTAAAGAATAGGCTTTCAGGAAAGGATGAAACAAAGCCAGAATTTAAAACACCAAAGGAACTTCTTATCAATTAAATGCTATTAGGGATAAGGTACTTTTAGAGAACAAAAGAATTAGGAGAAAACAAATTGTTGTTTTAATTGTATTTATGACAATTTTAGTTTCAACTTTTGTTTATTTAATCAGATAAAAAATCAAAACTATGGGGGGAGAAGGCTCCATGATGAATGCGAATGTATCCTTAAAAAATAATAGGGGTATGTTGTCTAAGAGAAAGGAAAGATCTCATTTAGGTGGAAGTTATTCCAATCTTGAATTAAAAGATTTTCCAGTAGCCACAGAAGCCCAATTAGAAAAAATTAGACAGAGAATTCAGTAACAAAATAGAATGTCTAAATTAAAGCAAATAGTTTTGTTTCTTATCCTATTTGTAGTGCTCCTCTCATGATTTCTATATTTAATAAATTAATTTTAAAATTATGCCATTAGCAGAATCCATGTTAAGTACGTTAAAGAGTAATAGGAATATTATGCTCGATAAATCAAGACGATTTAGAAAAACTGTTGGTGGTTATGCCTGGTCTAAAGATGAACTTATAGATTTTCCAAAGGCTTCAAAAAAGGAATTAAATGTAATTAGAAACAAAATTCAGAAGGAAAACAGGAAAACTAGAATACGGCAATGGCTCACCTTTTTAATTATTTTTATAATACTGTTTTCAACCTTCCTATACTTCATAAATTAATAAAGCCACCTTTAAAAAGTGGCTTTTTTAATTATATATAAAAAATTATAATTTAGCTCACAGCTTCTTTAATTCTTTTAATAGCTTCAATAATTTGCTCTTGAGAAGCTGCATAAGATATTCTTATACAATCTGGGTTTCCAAATGCTTCACCAGTAACTGTAGCTACCAATGCCTCTTCTAAAAGGTATAATGAAAAATCTGTGGCATTGTTTATTTTCTTTCCACGTAATGTTTTTCCAAAGAAATGAGTTACATCTGGAAATACATAAAAAGCACCATCAGGAACGTTAGATTTAAATCCTTCAATGTCATTCAATAATCCTAAGATTAAATCACGACGCTCTTTAAATTCATTAATCATAAATTGAACACGTTCTGGAGACTCATTACATGCCGTAATAACAGCACGTTGAGCAATACAGTTTGCTCCGCTAGTTGCTTGCCCTTGTAATTTGTTACAAGCACGCGCAATTTTTTCAGGAGCTCCAATATAACCAATACGCCATCCGGTCATTGCAAATGCTTTAGAAACACCATTTACAGTAATGGTTCTATCGTACATTTCTTCAAACCCTGCAATACTTGTATGTCCTTGTCCATAATTAATGTGTTCATAAATTTCGTCAGAAACTACATAAATATCTGGATGTTTAGCAAATACATCAACTAAAGCTTGTAATTCTTCTTTACTGTAAACAGAACCACTAGGGTTACAAGGAGAACTAAACCACATCATTTTAGTTTTAGGCGTAATAGCTGCTTCTAGTTGTTCAGCAGTCATTTTAAAGTCTGTATCAATAGAAGTTTTAACTTCAACAGGAACACCTCCAAATAATTTTACAATATCCGCGTAGCTTACCCAATAAGGACATGGTAGAATTACTTCGTCACCATCATTAAGCATAACACCGGCAATATTAAATAATGCTTGTTTAGCACCAGTTGATACTACAATTTGAGATGGTTTATAAGTTAAATTGTTATCACGCTTAAACTTTGTAATGATAGCTTCTTTTAAATCAGCATACCCATCAACTGGAGTATAAGAGTTGTAATTATCATTAATGGCTTTAATTGCTGCATCCTTAATAAAATCTGGAGTGTTAAAATCTGGTTCTCCCAGACTTAAACCAATAATATCTTTTCCTTCTCCTCTTAATTCTCTCGCTTTAGCTGCCATAGCTAAAGTTGCAGACGTTGACATGTTTAAAATTCTGTCAGATAGTAAGCTCATTTTAGTTTTTGTTTATAGGGTAAATTATATGATTTATGCAAAACTAGGTTTTTTCCCTAGTGCTTTTAATTGATTGTAGTGTTCAGCTACAGCTTTCCAAAAAGTATTATACTCGTTATATGGTAAGCTAAATTCCTGAGCCGTTTCCTTAACTATTTTTGCGATTTTTTTGTAGTGAACATGACTAATATTAGCAAACAAATGATGCTCAACTTGTCTGTTTAACCCACCTGTATAAAATCCAACTAACCAACTTTTAGGTGAAAAGTTTGAAGTAGTGAATAGTTGGTGAATGGCCCAAGTGTTTTTCATATTACCATTTTCATCTGGAAGTGGCATTTCAGTATTTGGCATAACGTGTGCTAATTGGAAAATAACACTTAAAATTATTCCTGCCGTGTAATGCATTATGAAGAAACCTAATAAAACCTGCCACCAAGTAAATCCTAAAGAAAGTGGTAGCACTACCCATATAGCATAATATACTATTTTTCCAATAACTAGTTTTGTCCATTGTGTTGCTGGGTTAGGGAATTTCCCATAAGCTAATTTTCTTTTTAGGTACTGATAGGTTTGGATAAAATCTGTAGTAATTGCCCAATTTGCAGTTAAAAGACCATATAAAAAGAATGCGTAAAATCTTTGGTATTTATGAAATCTGAACCATTTAGCATGTTTAGAAAACCTTATAATTCTGCCAGCGTCAATGTCTTCATCATGCCCTTGAATATTTGTATAAGTATGGTGCAAAACATTATGTTGTACTTTCCAGTTATAATCGTTACCAGCTAAAATATAAATACTGCTACCCATTAATTTGTTAACCCATTTCTTGCTTGAGAAAGAACCATGGTTGGCATCGTGCATAACGTTCATGCCTACACCTGCCATACCTACGCCAACAATCACCATAAATAGTGCTTGAATCCAACCAGGGATATCTTCTTTAAGAGTTAATATTAAAACTACTGGAACTATTAATAAGCTAAACATTACAATGGCTTTGGTATATAATTCCCAATTACCAGTACGTTTTATGTTATTTTCTTTGAAGTAATTGTTAACTCGCTTATTCAATGTTTTAAAAAACTTTGCAGAGTCAACTCTTGAAAAAGATAGTGCTTGTTTCATTATGCTATTAATTTTTCTGTTCGTAAAATAGGTTTTATACTTTACAACGGGCAAAGATAGGTATAAACCAACTTAAGTAATAACGTTTTTTTGTAAAAATATGCACATAAAAAACATATTTTTGTTGAAAATTTAACAGAATTGTTTCTTACAATTTTTTAAAATAAACTGAACTGATGGAGCTCATCTTAAAATATTTCCCAAATTTAACTGAAGATCAGATTTCAAAATTTGAAAAGTTAGAAGGTTTATATCAAGATTGGAATTTAAAGATTAACGTGGTATCAAGAAAGGATATTGATGAACTTTATTTACGTCACGTACTGCATTCTTTGGCAATATCTAAGTTGATTACTTTTAAAAATGGCACAAAAATAATGGATGTGGGTACAGGTGGTGGTTTTCCTGGAATTCCACTAGCCATTATGTTTCCAGAGTGTACTTTCCATTTAGTGGATAGTATTGCAAAAAAGTTAAAAGTAGTAAATGAAGTGGTTGATGGATTGGGATTAATTAATGTTAAGACTACCCATAGTAGGGTTGAAGAAATTAATGATACTTATGATTTTATTATAAGTAGAGCAGTTGCCGCAATGCCTACTTTTGTACATTGGATAAAAGGGAAAATTGCTAAAAAACAGAATCACGATTTAAAGAATGGTATTCTTTATCTTAAAGGAGGGGATTTAAAAGAAGAACTTGAAGGTTATACTACGGCAACCATCCATAATTTATCAGATTATTATTCAGAGGACTTTTTCGAAACCAAGAAATTAGTGCACTTACCTCAAAAGTTTAAAGGTTAATTATTAGTCTGATTTAATTTTTATCTTAAAAACCCGATAAACGGTCTAGTCCTACTTTTTTTTATATAAAAACAAGAGAAAAACTTGTTGATTCAATAAATTACACTACTTTTATCGATGAAAAATGCATTTCATCGTGTTTTTTGTAAATTGCTAATCTCTCCCAAATTTAATAATTAAATAAATTTTTAAATGAGACTAGCCCTATCCCTCCAATTTTTCCTACGGAACATTACTGTCGTTTTTTTATTAACCGTACTAAGTGTAAATTCCCAAAATATACAAATAGATATTATTGGAGGATCTGTTGTATCACAAAGTTCTACAGTTTCTATAACTGCTGGTAATGCTATTAGTTTTAGAATTACAACAACCGCAAGTAGTTGTGCCAATTTAAGAGTTCAGGATATTACATTGACCAATAATACAGACTTTTCTATTGCTCATAGCGGTCTTCCTCAGAATATAAAACCTTCACATTGTAGAAATGGTACAAAATTTATGGATTTTACTGTAACAAACATCAGCGGTATTTGTGGTGCTTCTACAGATGTGACGGTTGCTAGTAATAGTGATCCAGATTTTTTGTTTACCTTTTCTATTAATGGATCCCCCGAGATTAATGTTTTAGGAGGTAGCCCTTCTGCAGATATTATTCATGCTAGTTCTACAACATCTTCCGTTAACGGAACCTATTTTGGTGTAATTGAAGAAGGGGTTTCAGAAACGCGATATTATATTATTGCTAATACAGGTAGTTGTCCATTAGATATTACTGGGGTTTCAAGTTCACAAACTGAATTTGTTGTACCATCGTATGTGTTGCTTCCAAATTATACACCGTCTCCATTTACTACCAGTGTTGATGCTGGTTCTTATGTAATCTTGCCAGTTGTTTTTACAGCGCCATTGGCTGGCTCAGGAACATACACCTCTACTATAAGTGTTTCTAATTCAGATAATACCACTTTTACTTTTGATGTAAGTGCAGAAATGTTCAATTTTAATATTCCTGGACCAGGTGGGGTTACGGCAGATTTTAGATTATGGTTAAAATCTACTAGGGGAATTACAACTTCTGGGAATAATGTAACAGATTGGTTAGATTTAGGTTCAAACGGTAAGGATGCTACAACGGTTTCTGGAAAAGAACCTACTTATGCTGATTCAGTTACCGATAATATTAATTTTAATCCTGTTGTTAAGTTTGAGAATGATGGAGGCTCAATAGAGCAATATATGTATAATGCCTCTAATGGTTTTTATAGTCAGGATATCTTTATTGTTATGATTCCAAACTCAACCATGACGAGTTCAACTTCAAGAAGTACAATTTTTGCCGGTGTGTCTTCAGGTAATACGGGAGATGAAACGGGAGTTGGTTTTGGAGATTATTCATCTCGTTTTACTAACGAAACACTTTCATACAATCAAGATATTCCTTCGCCATCCTTTTCTTATAATGGTGAAGCAGAAATTAGTACTACCTACTCAAATGCAGGAATTATTAATATTAGGAATAATGCTTCTAGTTCTCCAACAGGACAAGATATCTTATATAATTCTAGTGTATTAACAACATCTTCTATTAATGATATAGCTTTTGCTAATGTAGGTTGGATAAATACGACCCCTGATCCAGACGTGGTTTATGGTACGGAGTATTGGATTGGGAGAAATTATGATGTGCAAGGAAGTTTAAATGGACGCGTTGCAGAAATTTTCACTTTTGCAGAAAGTGTAACAGATACTGATAGACAGAAAATAGAATCTTATTTAGCTATTAAATACGGAATAACACTAGGCGCATCAACAGAGGCTCAAAAGGACTATGTTAATTCATTTGGAACTTCTGTCTGGGATTTTACAACTAATTCTGGTTATAACCACCATGTCGCTGGAATTGGAAGAGATTCTATTTCAGATTTAAATCAGAAACAATCAAAAACCATAAATACTTCTAATGAAGTAACAATAGGTTTAAATGGTATATTTAGTACTAATAGTGCCAATATAAATGAATTTGTTGAAGACGGAGATTTTTTAGTTTGGGGGAGTAATAATGATTCTTATTCAGGATCCAATACAAATACAATAACTATTGCTTCTGGTATAACAACATCCATAACTAGAATAGACAGAAAATGGAAAATTGTTGAATCTAAAGAAGATGCTAATGGTGATGTGGGTAATGTTTATTTGTCCATACCTTCTGATACCTTTAGCGGGTTCGCTTTGGATGTAGATGAGGAATATGCACTTATTGTAGCTGATAATGCCAATTTTGCCAATGGAGATATTATTGATGTAATTCCTCTAAAATCAGATGGTGGTTCTAATCTTCAAACCTGGTATGATTTTGATGGGACTAAGTTTTTTACGTTTGGAAAAGTCGCTAAACTTGAAGAAGATCAAGCTGTAAGTATTGCCACAGGAGATTATTTGGTAGGTGAGTATGCTTTAAACCTAAATATAAATGACTTTACAATTTCAGCCTGGGTAAAGGCAGATAATACTCAAACTAGTACGAGAACCATTATGGCAAAAGGAACTAAACTTCAGTTAAGGCTTAATAGTTCCCATCAAATAGAAGTAATGGTTGATGATGATGTTACACCAAGATTTACTTCTTCAATGGTTTTAAATGACAACAAATGGCATCAGGTAAGTTTTGTGTATAATAGTGGTTCTATATTTTTATATGTAGACGGGGTATTGGATAAATCTGAACAAAATGTTAGTGCTCCTTCTCCAAATTATAATAGATTTTCGGTTGGCGCGGTTTATATTGATAAGGGAAATATTATTAATCCATTCCTAGGTGAAATAGACGAGATTTATGTTTGGGATCAGGGGTTAACAGAGTCTCAAGTACGTTATTTAATGAATCAGGAAATAGAAAAGGGTACAGGCGATTTTGTATCTGGAAAAATGCTTCCTCAAGATGCATCTTGTAATGAGGTGGCAATTATTCCTTGGAGTAAACTAAAAGCGTATTATGACTTTAATGTATTCTATGGGTCGACTGTTGAAGGAATGACTGACGACAGGAACTTTTTAAGATTAAAGTATTTAGATAAAGACAAAACTCTAGTTGAAGATCAAAGTATTCCTGTGCCTTATATATCTACTGCCAGTGGAGAATGGGGTAGTTCTAGTACATGGGCAAATAGTACTGACGTCGTAGCTCCAAATTCACTAAGCTTGGATGGTAGTACATATGTTGATTGGAATATTGTTGAAATAGGGCATGATATCACTTCTGGCGATAAGGATATAACCGTTTTAGGTTTAACACAAACTGGAGGCAAGCTTACTATTCAGGATCCCGTGATAACTGCTCCTATAGAAGATAATGATGGTCAAAGTCTTCGTGTTACTCATTATTTGGAAATTGATGGGGTTATTGACCTAGTTGGAGAGTCCCAATTAATACAAGATGAAGGAAGTATTGTAGATACTGATAGTGGCGGGTATATTGAGCGCGATCAACAAGGTACAGCCAATGCTTTTAACTATAATTATTGGTCGTCATCTGTTGGCCCAATAAGCGGAAATACTGGAACAAGGGGAACGGGCGTTTCAAGATCGAATTCTAATTTTACTATTTCAGGTGTTTTAATGGATGGTACTGATTCTGAAACATATCAAAGCGTTCTGTTCAACAGTAGTTATACCGCGGCCGATTCCGATACGCCATCAACACCACGTGTAATTAGTTCTTATTGGTTATATAAATTTTATGGGGCTCCAGATGATATGAGTTCATGGGCTTCTTTAAATCAGAATTCTGAACTTCTTCCAGGAGAGGGGTATACCATGAAAGGGACTTCGGGATCTATTGCAATAAGTAGTGAACAGAACTATGTGTTTAAGGGGTTGCCTAATAATGGAGATATTACATTAGAGTTAGACAAATCATCAGGTGATGTAGAAAGACTCATAGGAAACCCTTACCCCTCAGCAATTGATGCAGACGAGTTTATACTTGATAATATTAAAACAACCGAAACCATAAATGGAGAAACCGGAAGAAACTCAGCAAATGTAATTAACGGTGCCTTGTACTTTTGGCACCACTTTGGAGATGTAGATTCTCATTATATGTCAGATTATATTGGAGGTTATGCAACTTACACATTAATGGGAGGCACAGAGGCTTATTCTACCCATAATCTTATTGATAACTCATCACCGGAAGTTGGTGGGGGTAAAATTCCTGAAAAGTATATACCTGTAGGTCAAGGTTTTTTTGTTAGTACTGAACTGCCATCTGGAATTAGCGGTACAACGTCTGCTGTAGATGGAGGAACCATTGTGTTTAAAAACAGTCAGCGTGTTTTTGTGCGTGAAGGGTTTACTGGGATTAATGATGGTTCAATGTTTTTTAAATCTGCTGGTAAGGCAAAAGCTGCTGTTTCAAATGTTGATAAAGATAAAAGGTCCAAAATAAGATTAGAATTTCTATCGGCAACCGGTTTTAAAAGGCAATTACTAATTGGAGCTGATGAAAAAGCTTCTGATGATTTTAATTTCGGCTATGATGCACCAATGGCAGATGTTAATAAGGATGATATGTACTGGCTATTGAATGAAGAAGAGTTTGTGATACAAGGTGTATCAAGCTTTAATAAGTCAAAAGAGTTTGATCTTGGTATCAACTTGAGTCAAGATGGGTTAATTTCCATTAAAGTTGATGGTACAGAAAACCTAGATTCAAGTATGGATATGTTTATTCTTGATACTGAAACAAACCAGACATTTTTAATAAATGAAACCTCTTTTGATATAGCTTTAACTGCAGGAATTTACAATAATAGGTTTAAATTAGTATTTCAACCAAGTGAGCAAGTTGTAAAAAGTGATGAAGATGTAAATGATGATGTTTTGGCTACGTTCTATTATGCAAATACTTCAGAACTGAAGGTTTTAAGTAAAACAAACGAATATCAAATAAAAGATGTTAATTTATATAATTTTGACGGACTAAAGGTGGAATATATTATAACTGAAGCTACACCATCTACATTTACATTAAAAGTAGGTTCAGGGGTTTATATTCTCAATGTTTCAACCGAAAACGGTGTGATTAGTAAGATAATTGCTCTTTAAAAAAGGCTATTATAGTTTAGAAATTTCATTAAGGTTGTTTACAAAGAAATAGTACTGACTCTGGTGCCAATACGTGTTTTCATATTGCTCAGAACCATTTGAAGTATTATCGAGATTAAGAATCCCTTTTGCCTTTTGTAAATGAAGTTTAGCATTTTTATAATCTTTCATTTTAAAGTAAGTGAATGCAAGACCAAAGTGGGCATCAAAGTCCATAGAATCTAATTCCAAAGCATTCGAGAAATCTTGAATGGCTTTATCATACTTTCCTAAAAGTAAATGAGAAGCTCCTCTGTAAAAATGAGCAAACGTATTATTACTATTTAAGCGTAATGATTTGGTGAGGTCCTGATTAGCCTTGGCATAATAATTTATGTCCATTAGAAATACACCTCTATTGTAGTAGGTGTTGGCATCTGGAGAAATTATAACGGCTAAAGTATAATCTGCTAAAGCTTTTTTGTAGTCTTTTAGTTCTTTGTAGCAAGATGCTCTAAGTAAATATACTTTAGAGAAATCTGGTGCAATTTTCAAAACTTTGTTAAAATCTTCAATAGCTCCTTTATAATCTTCTAAATCAAATTTAACACATGCTAAACTAAACAGGGCATCAATGAAATTAGGGTCTAGTTCATAGGCTTTAGCATAATCAAATTTGGCACCCTCAAGATTCTTTAGGCTAAATCTTGAATTCCCTCTGTTAAAATAGGAGTCTGCGTCTGGATTAGTTATAATTATTTTAGAATAATCAACAATAGCTCCACTATAGTCTCCGAGTTCATTCTTTGCGAGGGCTCTGTAAAAGTAAGCGTCTAGGTGGTTTGGTTCTAAAGCAATAGCTTGATTGAGAAGATTAATTCTTTCTTCTATATCAACTGTTCTTATTGCTTTTCGATAAAACTTATTGGCTTGACCAAAAGAAAGAATTGGTGAAATAATTATTAAAATGAGTAAAAGCTTTTTCATAAGTCAACCAAAACCACAAATAATATGCCGTAATTTTATTGGAAAGATAAATAAATTTTATTCAAAATATAAAAAGCAATTAGAAAATTCTAATTGCTTTTTTGATATATATTTAATTATGTACTATTCTCCTAAAAACGGATACCTATAATCAGAAGGCGTAACAAATGTTTCTTTAATCATTCTAGGTGAAACCCAACGCAATAAGTTTTGAGCACTTCCAGCTTTGTCGTTAGTTCCTGAGGCTCTTGCACCTCCAAAAGGTTGTTGTCCAACAACAGCTCCTGTAGGTTTATCGTTAATATAGAAATTTCCGGCTGCATTTTGTAATGCCTCTGTAGCTTGAGTTGCTGCGTATCTGTCTGTAGAAAGAATAGCACCTGTCAAAGCATATTCGCTAGTCTCATCCACAAGCTTTAAAGTTTCAGCATAGGTATCATCTTCATAAACATAAATGGTGATAACAGGTCCAAATAATTCAGTACACATAGTAGTGTATTTAGGATTGGATGTTACAATAACAGTCGGCTCAATAAAGTATCCTTTACTCTTATCATATCCGCCACCAACAAGAATTTCTGCATCGGTATCAGATTTAGCCTGATCAATATATTTAGCTAATTTATCAAAAGAACCTTCATGAATTACTGCAGTAATAAAGTTACTCATATCTTCAGGAGAGCCTATTTTAAAAGAGTTCACATCTTCAATCACATAACTCTTAACATCTTTCCATAAACTTTCAGGAATATATGCTCTAGAAGCGGCACTACATTTTTGACCTTGGAACTCAAAAGCACCTCTTACAATAGCTGTTGCCACTTGTTTTGCATTCGCAGATTTATGAGCTACTATAAAATCTTTTCCTCCCGTTTCACCAACAATTCTTGGGTAAGTTTTATAGTTATGGATATTGTTTCCAATTTGTTTCCAAAGTTCTTTAAAGATGAATGTAGAACCAGTAAAATGTAAACCAGAAAAATCAGGACTTGCCATAACGGTATTGGTAATCATTACCGGATCTCCAAAAACAACATTTATAACACCGGCCGGAACACCAGCTTCTTTGAATACATCCATAATAACCTTAGCAGAATATATTTGGCTATCACTAGGTTTCCAAACCACTACATTACCCATTAATGCCATACAAGCAGGAAGATTACCCGCAATAGCAGTAAAGTTAAATGGTGTTACTGCATATGTAAATCCTTCTAAAGGTCTGTATTCAATTCGGTTCCATGCATCACTTGTGCTTTCAGGTTGTTCAGCATAAATATCTGTCATGAATTGCACGTTGAAACGTAAAAAATCTATCAATTCACAAGCCGAATCAATTTCTGCTTGGTGAATAGTTTTAGACTGTGCTATCATGGTAGCAGCATTAATCTTTGCTCTATAAGGGCCAGCTATTAATTCTGCAGCGCGTAAAAATATTCCAGCACGCTGTTCCCAAGGCATCTGAGACCATGATTTTCTAGCTTCTAAAGCGGTTGCAATGGCGTCATCAATATGAGCTTGTTCTGCTAAATGATAGGTGCCAACAACATGTTGATGATCGTGTGGTGGCGACATGGTTCTGGTATTTCCAGTTTCAACATCATTACCGTTTATATATAAAGGCACATCTATTTTACTGTTAAACATGTCTTTGTAAGCTTGCAAAACTGCTTTACGCTCAGGAGATCCTGGAGCATAACCTTTTACGGGTTCATTAACCGCAATTGGTACATTAAAAAAGCCTTTTCCCATAATTTGTCTGTTTTTAATAAAAAATATTCAGTGAATAGGCTGCAAATCTAAGAATATTTAAATGATAATTTATGAGTTAATTGCATAAAATAGCGTTAATATTTCCATTTTATTATGTTTTTTGCTTTAAAGTATAATCTAAAACACCAAAAGCAGTTTCAGCCATTTTGTTTCCTTTGTTATCTAGCAGAGGATTTACCTCAGATACCTCAAGGCAAACAACTTTTTCGGTTCTTAAAAAGCCGGTAATAAGTTGTTTCGCTTCATCTGGACTAAAACCAAATGATACTGGGGTCCCAGTGCCTTTAGATACAAAATCACAATCTAGACTATCAACATCAAATGTAATGTAGAATTTGTCACAATTCCAGAGTCTTTCAATGGCTTCTTTAATACATGTGCTTATTCCTCTAAACCTAACTTCTGGAACGGTATAGTTTTTAATATTTAATCTTTTAATAAGTACATCTTCTGCCTCTTCGGTATCTCGAACCCCAAAAAATATTAAATCTTCTGGCTCGAATTTCGGAAAATTGGTACCTAAGTTTTTCAGCTTATTCCAATAGCTGATAGTTTCGTCATTTGGTCTATTATTTTGCATTTCAGTGTTATCTTGATGCAAGGCTGCGGCCAAAGGCATGCCATGAATGTTTCCTGATGGAGTAGTGTAGGGAGAATTCAAATCTGCATGAGCGTCTATCCAAATAACACCCAGACGAGACTTTGGCATAGCGGCTTTTATACCAGAAATGGAGCCTAAAGCCGAAGAATGGTCACCAGATAGTACTATAGGCGTTTCATTATTTAGTAAGGTCTCTTTTACAGCATCTGAAACACGTTGGCATTGTTCTTCAACAAATTTAATACGTTTGGCAGAACTGGAATTTACTTTATTATAAATGGTTTCATTATGGGTTTTTACATCAACAAAAGGAATATGATTAAAAAAGTCATTATTCATGTTTATTGCAGCAATTTCCATAGCATCAATTCCTAGGTCAGCTCCCCTCGTTCCAGCCCCAATGTCTGAACGGTTTTTTATTATTTTAATGTTTTTCATGAGAATGACATTAATGTGGTTTCAATAATTTCAATACATTCATCAAGCTGAGTTTTTGTTATCACCAAAGGTGGGGCAAACCTAATTTTGTTACCATGGGTGGGTTTAGCTAGTAATCCGTTCTCTTTTAATTTTAAACATATATCCCACGCAAGAGTTGACATTTCATCTGTATTTATAACAATTGCATTTAGTAATCCTTTGCCTCGGACTTCGGTCACAATATCTAAGGTTTCGACGGTTTTCTGCATCTTTTTTCTGAAAACCTTCCCTAGTACTAGTGCATTACTTTGAAGATTTTCATCAATAATTACTTTAAGGGCAGCTTTTGCTACTGCACAAGCCAAAGGATTCCCTCCAAATGTGGAGCCATGTTGCCCGGGTTGTATGACTTTCATAATTTCGTTGCTGGCCAAGACTGCTGAAACCGGATATACTCCACCAGATATAGCTTTTCCTAAAATAAGTATGTCAGCTCTTACATTTTCATGGTCTATAGCAAGCATTTTTCCAGTTCTGGCAATTCCCGTTTGAATTTCATCGGCTATGAACAAGACGTTATATTTTTGACATATTTTTTTAGCACCCGATAAATAGCCTTCGGATGGAACAAAAACTCCAGCTTCCCCTTGAATTGGTTCTACAAGGAACCCAGAAATATTGGTGTTATTTTTTAGCACGTTTTCAAGTGCTTCTAAATTATTATATGGAATAGTAATAAAACCTGGAGTATAAGGTCCAAAATTATTACGAGCATTTCCATCTGTAGAAAATGAAGTTATCGTAGTTGTTCTACCGTGAAAATTGCCTTTACAAACAACAATTTCTGCACAATTATATGGAACTCTTTTTTTTTCATACGCCCATTTTCTGCAAATTTTAATGGCTGTTTCAACAGCTTCTGCTCCTGTATTCATAGGTAGAACTTTGTCAAAACCAAATAAAGATGTTATAAATTCCTCATAGTCTCCCAACTTACTATTAAAAAATGCTCTTGAAGACAAGGTGAGTTTTTGAGCTTGATGAATTAATGCATTTATTATTTTTGGGTGACAATGTCCTTGATTTACTGCAGAATATGCAGATAGAAAATCATAATATTTATTTCCTTCTGGATCCCAAACGAAAACACCTTCGCCTTTTTCAAAAACAATAGGTAACGGCTGGTAATTGTGTGCTCCGTATTGCGCTTCCTTTTTAATAAATACTTTAGATTTTATTAATACCTCTTGCATAATTTTAAATTATTTTAAAATCTCTTTTCTTTTATATATGAAGTAAAACAAGCCTCCCAAAATAAATGAATCCACAAAATATGCGCCTGTTAATTGAAATATTTCTAAATATGTTAAAAGGGCTATTGTTGAACTTAAAATCCAACTAATAAGGGCCGAAGATTCCCATTTGGTAATATCTTTTAAAAGGTATTCCTGTTTTTTTACCCAAAAGAAATTAATAATATATATGGTAGAAATTGATGGAGCCAAAATTCCTAGAAATTCTAAAAATTCGAAAAGGTAATCTGAAAACCCAAGAATAGATAAGGTTGTTCCTATAATACTGGCTACTATAGACATTTTTTTAAAAGACCATTTTTGTTTAATGGTTGAAAATGTTAAGACAGCAGAGTACAAGTTTGTGGCGTTTGTAACCCAAGTGGATATAAACAACAAAATTATGGCAGGAATTACCAAGTTAATTTCTCTCATGATTTTAATTATATCAACTTCACCCGTTTGTAAAGATGGTATGGCACTAAAAGTTAGTGCAACAGGAAAACCTATGGTGATGCCTAAGACAGCTATTAAACTGTGTCTGTCATTTTTTATGAATCTGGAGAAATCTGCCATTAATACGGGGAAAAGAATGGCAGAACCAACTAATATTGAGGTGGCATCAAACAAAGTCATGTTAGAATCTTGGTTATGATTATGAAATAGCTTTTGAAGCGATTCTAGTTCTCCAATGGATTTGTAAACTACAAATCCTAAAAATAAAGTTAGTATTGGTATGACTATGTTGGCCAACTTCTCTAAACTTTTAATTCCGAAAATCGTAGTGATTGTTATAAATAAGCTTGCTAAAATAATGATTGCCCACTTAGAAATTGTTATTTCAAATGCATCGAATGCGGCATCTTTTATTGCTATAGCTAATAATTCCAAAGCCACGGAAAACCATCCTATTAAAGTGATTCCGAAAATAGTATTTACAACTTTAGCTCCGTTTTCACCAAAACTAAAATGTAATATCATATACGTTGATAATCTTGAACGGTTACCTATCACAGTTGTTGCCATACACATAAGCGTTAAAACAAGTGTTGCAATACCAAAAGCTACTAATGCATTTTTTAAACCTAGGTTCAAGGCAATTTCAGAACCTAGATAAAGTGTTGGAAGTGATAGTCCTGTACCTGCAATAATTAGTGCTATTAGCCATCCGGAAGTAAAGTCTTTAGGTTGAACCTTAGTATTTGTATATTGGTTGGATGGCTCCATGATTTATTAGTTATTAAGTAATTTTTCGGCCAATGGTTTAAGTATCGGGTGACATACCTCACCATTGTCAACAATTTGTATGTCGTCTAAAAAGATACTTACTTTTTCAACAACGCCATCAAAATGTGATTTCGCAGGTTGACCGTATGGGGGCATGTCCATTGGACTAGTATGTCCAAATCCAAAATCAACACCTCCCCAAATGCGTTCATCTTCAACTATTTCACCACTTAAAGCTCTAACTCCTGGATTGAATCCAAACATATTATGTGAAATTTTATACATATTTGGGTCATGAAATGATGCTATATAACTTTTGAAATTTTCTGCTTCTTCACCGCCATTTATGGTTTCAATAGTACCATTTTTCATTTTAAACTCTACAGAGTTTTTAGTATCATAAACATTGGTGTTCATTAACAAATCAAATACAATGGTGCCGTTCATACTACCTGTTTTTGGCACTACATTAACATAACCAGGGGCTGTTCCAAAAATGGGCTTAGAGTAATCTCCACTATCAATGTCAAACATATAATTTGCATCTGTTTCGTATGATACGTCTGTGCCATTATCACTAACAATTCTAATAGTTTTTGATTTTTCAGTCATTGCTTTCACTTTTAAAAGAAAGCTATTTAACACATCAACATCAAAACCTACAAAAGTTCTCATTAAAGATTGAACAGAAGAATTGCCTAATACCAAGTATCTTAATTTTTTGTTTTTTGAAAAAGCTGTTTCCCAAATATGAGAATAAAGCATAACTGATGAGCCAATTTCTATCCAAGCATCTACTTTACAGAGTGCTGCTGTTAGGGCTTTTGCAGGTAAATCAATTTCGCCAGCATGTCCATCATGTGCTGCCTTTGGGGTCCATAATATTAAAGGTTTTCCTCCAACCGAAAATACCGCCTCTGCCAAGGCGTCCGCCAAATCTCTATCAGAACCAGAATCTCCTGTAATAGCAATTGTTTCACCAGGTTTAACCTGAAACATATCTTCAATTAAGACTTTAGATATTTTTGTGTGTTCTAAAAAATAATCAGCTATCATACTATTAATTGTTTGTTTAATGAAAGAACCAGGATTCCATTTGGTTTATGCACCGCATTAAATAGGGTTTTATATTAAAATTTTAATGCCAGTGAAGTGCCAATTGCTAATGGTTGACCTCTCCATGCTACATCATCAGGACTTCCTACAAATTCCCCTGGTGAAAATTCTTGGTAGTATTGTTTGTCGGTTAAATTTTTACCCCAAACATCAAGTCTCCAATTTTTAAATGAAAAACCCATTCTAGCATTTAATAGTGCATAGGCATCTGTAGTATGCTCAGTTCTATTACTTTCATGCCAATATGTTTTTCCAGTTCTGTCTAGATTTAGGAATCCATTAAATTTCAAGTCGTCTGTAATATTGAACGATGATTCTAAACCAATTCCAAAAGTACTTACAGGAACAAAAGGAACTTTATTTCCATTATAATTAGAGTTATCTGTAGTATTTCCGTTTGTACCACCAGTTGTTCCACCATCAATAATTTCTGCATCTGATATACCAAAGCTTGCAAATACATCTAAATAGTTTGATAACCTTGCTCGAGTATCTAATTCAAATCCAAATACCTTTGTTTCTTTATAATTATATACACCAGCAATAAAAGTGTTTAGGTCTAAAATATACTGTTGTTGATTATCTAATTTAGAACTAAAAATAGAGCCGTTGAAAATAAAGCGGTTTTCCCATGTAGTGGTCTTAAATCCAAATTCATAATTATCAGATGTTTCATCATCAAAACTTCTGTTGAAAAGGTCCGTAGCATCAGCATTAAATCCACCATTTCTATAGCCTCTACCATAGTTTGCATAGAACAATACATTTTTTGATGGCTCGTATGATAAGGAAATTTTAGGTTGAAACTCATTATTATCTCTGTCGGATTTTGTTACAAATAAAAAATCTTCTTGATTGAATTTGTCAATATCATATCTAAAGCCAGCTGATGCGGTAAGTTTGTCCGAGAGTTTATAGTCAGCAAATCCAAATAAGGCAATGGTCTTGGTTTCATTTATAAAATCGGCTACATCGTATTCTGCTGGTCCAAATTCAGCATCTACTCCTTCAGTGCCGTTTTGATAAATATCCTTTTCAATTTTTTGATAAAAACCACCAAAGCTCCAATCAAAATTAGTGTCTGAATTGGTGTTGTTGATTCTAATTTCTTGATTAAATGTTTTTGTAATAGCTTCTTCTCCTTGAGTGAATATATCCAAATCAATAAAATCTAAATCACCAAATGTTGATCTTTCTACTTTATTTAATGAAGTAATACTCTGTAGCTTAACTTTTCCTAATTTAAAATCCACTTTTAGGTTTCCATAGTTGTTTATCATATCAGACGTTCCTAAAACATCGGAAGCTATAATATTGTTTCCATCTTTTGGATTAGGATTAAGAATTCCACCTGGAAATTCACCCTCAAAACCAGTTGGATTTACAGAATAATATGTAGCTCCGCCATCTAGTTTAAAATGCTGATAGGTAGCTGATAAAGTAATTCTATTAGATAAATTTGCTTTAATTTGACCTCTAATATTAATATCTTTCATGAAATCAACATTTTCATTTAAAATGTCGTTTGTAAGTAGGCCATCAAAATTTTTGTATTGAGAAGAAAATCTATAAAACACCTTGTCTTTGGCTATAGCACCAGATGAAATAAACTGTGTTTGAAAACTACCACCATTACCCATTCCTAGTTTAATGCGATTAGAAGCTTTATTTGTTGGGTCTTTGGTGTAAATATTAACTGCACCACCAATTGCATTTTTACCATATAAGGCACCTTGCGGACCTTTTACTACTTCTACCAAAGCCAAATCATATAACTCTTGGCTTAATAAACTAGGGTCTGGTATGGTAACACCATCAATAACGAAAGCCAAAGGAGCGTCTCCGCCTCTAACTTGAGGAATACCTCTTACAGTGATAAAGTTTAAACCTATGGCTTGAGCAGAATTGAACTTCAAGTTTGGAACTAATGTTGAAAAAGAACTTATATCTGTTATTCCGGCACTTTCAATGCCTTCAGCATTTAAAGCGGTTACCGATTCTGGTGTGGTTTGAATAGAGCCTGTACGTTTTCTGGCTTTACCAATAACTCCGGAAAAACCTTGAACAACAACTGTTTCTAAAGCTTCTGTATCTTCTTGTAGTACCACGTTAATAGATGATTGTTTATTTACAGTAATTTCTTGAGAGGTATAGCCTATAAAAGAAAATACTAAAACTGCATTATTGGATGATACCGATATTTCGAAGTTACCATTAAAGTCAGATGTAGTTCCGTTAGAAGTTCCTTTTTCAATAATATTTGCCCCTGGAATTGCATTATTAACATCAGATACTTTTCCTGAAACAATTAAGTTTTGACTCCAGCCAAAAGCAGGAAGAAAAATCAATAAAAATAGAATGCGTTTCATTGTGTAATAGTTTTTTTTGTTACAGCGTAAAATTATAGTAACAAAAATTTATTATCATTAATTTTAATTAATAATAATATTTTTAATAATTTTAATGTACAAATAATAATATTATGAAAAAAATAGAAGATTATGCGTTGACTCTAACCTCTGAATTTTTCAAGCTTTTAATTGAAGATATTCATAATTCATTTTTAAAAAGACATAATCTTAAAAAGCTTCCGAAGAATTATCAATTATATGGTTATGGAGACTTTGATGAATCTAAACCTTCATTAAAGACAGATTTTGAGGATGTTGGAACAGAATTTATAAATGGAAAATATTTGTATGATAAAACACGGCAGGCGCATAAAGGAAGGCCCATTATAAAATTGAATAGATATTATAAGTCAATTGTTTTGTTGTATTTGGGTTATGATAATATTAAGGAATTTTTTGACGCCCATAAAAAAGATTTAAGTATAACCAAAGAGCAATTGGCTTTACTTTATAATGAAGACAGCACTAAAACTTATTATTATATTAGTTACTATTTTGGCGAGGATAATAGTCTATTAAAGGGTCAGACTATTATTTCTGAAGGATTTAGAAAGATTCAACATACCTATGTATATCCACAAGACGACGGATCTTATAAAACACATTATAATTATGGGTCAATTGTAAGGCGTGAAGACACTTTACATATTAATACCAAGACATTGTTGGATGGTAAACTAGTAGAAGGCGGTAGTGAAATTTATTATATAGGGCATAACGATCCCGCAAATACAAATTATTTAGTTGGCACATATTCAACATTTGATATTTATACGCAGCCAGTAGCAGGAAAAAGTATTTTTGAAAAATGTAGTACTAAGGAGGAAATGGAAGCACAGTCTAAAGACATCCATATCCCCGCTTATATAGCACAAGAACTCAGAAATAGTAGAATTGTTGCTAAAAATATAGTGGCTAAACACTATCATGAATTATCTGCAGATGCACCTTATGCTGCTATCTATAAAAGAATACCTGGTGTTTATTTCTTTACTTTTATTACAAACACTGATAGTCAACAAGAATTGAAATTAGAAATTTCAAGTTCAGATTACAAAATGAAGTTATTAAACGAAGAGATATATTTAGAGGAAGATGATTTTAAACTTTTGAATAAAGGATCGATACTTCATTTTAGTTTTAAGTTTGCTGGATTAATTGTTTTAGATAGAGTGGATGTTTACTTAAAAACATATTATTTAAACAACAATCAGAAATCTCAAGAAGGCGTGTTTAGTGGCGTTGATAATGAGAATAGGTTGGCGTGTGGCACCGTTCTTATGGAATTCAAAAGTGCTATATAGTATTATTTAAAGTTTATTTTTTGTAAGTTGCTTCACGGTATTAAGACTACAATTTTCATGTGTACTGTTACAATTATTCCGAAAGGAAACAATGATTTTGTTTTAACTTCTAATAGAGACGAAGCACCTAATCGGGTTTCTTTATCTCCTGAGTTTTATAGTATTGAAGGTGTGAAAACGCTATTTCCTAAAGATGAATTATCTGATGGTACTTGGATAGGTGTAAGTGACAAAAACAGATTGATTTGTGTGTTAAATGGTGGATTTGTTATTCATGAACGTAAGGCTGAATACAGAAAGAGTAGAGGCTTGGTTGCTAAGGATGTTTTGATTGCTGAGGATTTACTTGATTTAATAAAGGCTTATGATTTAGAAGATATTGAACCATTTACCATGGTAATTGCTGATTGGAATACAGATGTAAAGTTTTTTGAATTGGTTTGGGATGGTATTGATAAACACATTTCAGAATTGCCGCTAGAACCAAAGTTATGGTCATCTTCTACCTTGTATAATGAAGACATGAAAGCTGAACGCCAACAATGGTTTAAGGATTTTAAGATTAATAATGAATTGAATGCGCATACTTTAATGCAATTTCATTCCCAGGCTGGAGGAGATAATACCGATTATGGCGTTATAATGGATAGACATTTTGTAAAAACTACGAGTATTACCCAAGTTGAAAAACATGGTGATGATTTAGAAATGTCTTATGAAAACCTACAAGACGGAACCATAGCTAATAAAACCATTAGTTTACCTCAAAAAGTTAATGAATAATACCGGAATTATTTTAACACTAGCGTATCCCGATACTATTGTTATGGTATCTGAGGAATGGTTTTCTCCTTTTTTACGCTATTTGGGCGTTGGTAAAAAGAATTATTTACGTGCAGGTCATGCCGCTTTGGTACTTATTGATAAGTCTACAGGTATTTTAGAATACCATGATTTTGGACGTTATATAACACCAGAACCTACGGGACGCGTACGTGGAAGAGATACTGACAATGAACTGCATTTTCCCTTAAAAGCTGAGATTGAAAATGAAGAGATAAAAAACCTAAATGATATTCTCGAGTTTTTAGGTACGCACCCTAAACTAACACATGGTGATGGAAAGTTGGTGGCCTCGGTTTGTAATGCAGTAGATTACAAAAAAGCTAGAGCTCATATAACTTTGATGCAGGAAAAGCATTTTATAAGGTATGCTGCTTTTATAAAAGACGCCTGTAATTGTGCCCGTTTTGTGACTGATAGTTTAATTGCTTCTGTTACTGATAAGACTATTAAAAAACGACTTGTAAAATCTAAGTGGTTTACACCTAGCACCGTTGGCAACGTATTGTTAGCTGATACTGAAAATCAGGTTTATGAGGTGTCTGAAACTGGAGTAATTTCTGAGTTTACAGGCTCGCAAAAAAGTGAAAACTTACGATGCTTTTTAGATAAACTCAAAGAGCATAAAGTTAATTTGGTAGGCACTTTAGAGCCGAAGCACAATGATGAAGTTCATGAAAAGGGCCAGTGGTTATCTGGAATTGCTGCAGGAGCTTGGTTTGAGTTACACCAAACAGAAAATGAATTGGAATATCGTTTTAGGCGTTTGTCTCCTTATGGTAATATTGATGTAGATACTATATTTAGAGTTGAAGATAACGGGTTTGTTTATAAAGAAACCTTTCAGTTTGTGCATTATTCCAATTGCAAATTCTTTCATGTAAAACAGAATGAAAGGGTTTTTAGGTTTGAAAGAAAAGCCTAGAGTATTTGTCCTTCTTAAAAGCAAGATATTTAGAAGTAAACCCCATTAGTTTTATTAATACTATCCTTAAGATTCCAATCTTTAAGGTTTTTATTTTTACTTGATTCTGAAATGACCGGTAAATTGCTTAAGTTATTTATGTAAAATGATGAATGTCATAGGATTATATTTTTGTTGTTGGTAAATTTCTAAATTATAGAAACGGCTGTACGATGAATTATGATGTTAAAAATATTGTAGATGGTCCTAAGGATGGTAAAAAGGTTTTTAGAAAGTTAGGAACTTGCTCACGTACTTTTTTTTATATTTTAAATAGGGAATTTGGTTATCTCAAAGAACTTGAGGAACGTGCTTCAGACACCTTAGCAGGCGGAATAATGCAACAAGGGCACCAATGTGGTATGTTGTGGGGAGCTTCTTTAGCTGTTGGTGCAGAAGCGTATCGGAAATGCAAAGATCAAAATCAGGCTATAAAGGTTGCTATAAATGCAACACAAAAAGTAATGGTGTCATTTTCTAACCGAGAACACACTATTAATTGCAGAGAAATTACTCGTTGTAATTTTTCAAGTAAACTAAGTATGGCTAAATATTTTTTTTCAGGAAGATTTTTACATTGTTTTTATTTAGCTGAAAAGTGGGCGCCTGAAGCAGTGAAATCTGCCATGGATGGATTGTCCGGTATTCAAAAAAATGATTCTGAAATGTGTATAAGTTGTGCTAGCGAAGTTGCTGAAAAAATGGGAGCAAGTAAAGAGGAGGTAGTAATGGTATCTGGTTTTGCAGGTGGGCTAGGTTTATGTGGAGCAGCATGTGGCGCATTAGCAGCAGCAGTTTGGATGAAATCTCTTAAATGGTGTAGGGAAGTTGCTAAAAAAACATCAATGACTAATCCTTATTCAAAGAATTCTCTAGATATTTTTTATAAAGCAACAAACTCTAAGATTTTATGCTCTGAAATTATAGGAAGGGAATTTAAAAGTATTCAAGACCATACAAGTTTCATAAAAAATGGCGGTTGTGAAAGGTTGATTGAAACCTTATCTAAATATTAATAATTTCTAGACAAAAGTAAATTAATGAAATTTTAGACCGCAATTGACTTCCGCGTTAGGGATTGCAGCGGCATCCTTTTTTGAGTATCGAGAAAAAGATATAGCGAAAAGCCCGACCCGAAGGGTAACGCCCTAATTTATTGCAAACGTAGCACTTAGTTTAAAAGGCGGGATATCTACATTGAATTTTTTAGTGGTAGTAAAGTTTACCATACTGTAATACCCTTGCATAGCTCCAAACGGAGAGGTAAGTAGGCAGCCAGATGTATAGGTGTGAGATTCACCTGGTTTGATAACAGGTTTTTTACCAATAACACCTTCACCATCCACAATTTCTTCATTATTTAAGGCGTCTAGAATTTCCCAGTGACGTGCGTATAACTGTACAGAATCTTTGCTCTGATTTTCAATAGTCACCTTATATCCAAAAGCATACTGTATTTTATAATTTCTATAAAACGAGCCCTCGAAAGTGGTTTCGACTGAAATTTTTATGCCTTTGGTTACTTGTTGTACCATGTTAATTACTGATAGACAATAGGTTTAAACAGCAAAAATAGCATTTTTTAAACCCTACCATTAAAAAAATAGTTAAAATACCTGTTTTAATTGCTAATATTAACAGAACTTGCTTCTCCTAGTCCAATAATTTTATCATAACGTCCCCCTAAATCTCTGTAATACACTAAAACTTTATAATTGTTTTCGGTTTGGTAGAAGTTTCCGCTAATAGCACCTTCGTTAACAGTATCACTATTAAGAGTAACAAATTTATAATTGTAAAAACCTTGTTTTAATAGAAGGGATCCTGTATAAATATTTCGAGAAGTATCGAATGTCATTTTGTTACTTTCATTTAGGGTATAATTATTATAATTACCATAAATAAAGACAGAAGTATTTGTGTCAAAATCGGGGTTTGGTCTTAATGAAAAATGCATCCAAACATAATCAGACTCAATGCTTGGGTCTCCACCATCAACATTAGTAATTAGGTAATTACCGTTAATATCTGGATTATAGGTGTAGGGTCTGTTGCTGCGTTGAATACTGGTGTATAAATAGTTGTGATACAAATCTTGTAAATCAATACGTAAGACACCGTTACTTGCAGCTCTTACATCTTTGTTTTCAAAATATAAATATTCGTTACCTCCCCAAAAGCTAGACTCGGTGTCATATTTGTAGATTAATTGATTGCCAACAGTATATTGCGGTTTTAAATTTGATATTGCCGTGTTTAAATTATTGTTTTGCACTACCAATGTTTTTAGGGTTTGCATTGGGTTGTTTAATTGCATGTTTCTAGGTGCAATTATTATTTCAACACGTTGTTTTCCTTCAATATATTGAATGTCTCTAGAGCGTTTTATGCTAATTCCAACATTGGCTCTGTCTTCATAAATCATAAACTTTCTTGAAAACACTAACTCATCGTCATCATTGTAAATACTAATTAGGTAATTGCCAGATTTCTTCAATCGTCTAGTAAATTGATTAGGAATTGTGAGTTTATAATTTGAATAAATTTGAAGCGTATTATATGAATTTTCGTAATTTCTAATTCGTTGATTGTCAAAGCCATCTAAATATTCGGATTTTGCTAAAATTGATGGTTCCCAGTCAAAATTGTAATGTTGTATTTTATAGTAATAATCATCTTCATTTCCGTTAAGGGCATCAAATTCTAATACTAAAGGGTCTCCAAGCCTTAGCACGAGTAATTGTGTTTCAGGTGTGTTTCCTTTAAAATTTATAGTTTTAATAAAGTCTGGAGGGTTTATCTCTTTAATTTGACCGTATCCTAAGTAAGATATTAAGTAAAAAAATAAAAGCGAATTGAGTTTTAAGGGCATGTATTGAAATAGTTTATGTAAAGATAAACAAATTTTATGCCTAAAAATGGGCGACTAGAGATGTTAGCGAAATTCTACATATTTTTTATGAAAACTGTATATTAAATTTGTACTTTTGCACCGATTTTTAGACAACTAATCTCAATAAAAAAAATATGTCAAACGACATTCGTATTAAAAAAGGTCTAGACATTAATCTTAAAGGTGCAGCTGAACAAACGTTAGAAATGGCAATTGTTAGTAATTTTTGTACCATTAGACCTGAAGATTTCCACGGCGTCATTCCAAAATTGAATTTAAAAGTTGGAGCTAAATTAAAAGCAGGAGACACTGTTTTTTATGATAAATCTAACGAAAATGTAAAATTTGTTTCTCCAGTTTCTGGTGAAATAATTGAAATTGCACGTGGTGAAAAAAGACGAATTTTAGCAATTAAAATTCAAGCAGACAAAGAGCAAGTTTATCAAGACAACGGTAAGCTAGATGTAGATTCAGCAACACAGGAAGAAGTGTTGGGTAAATTACTAAACTCTGGTTGTTGGCCGTTTGTAAAACAACGTCCGTATGACGTGATAGCAAAACCTGATAAAGCACCTAAAGCAATTTTTGTTTCTGGTTATGCCAGTGCACCTCTTGCAGCAGACTTAGATTTTACATTACAAGGGAAGGAAGCAGAATTACAAGCTGCAATTACTGCACTTGGAAAGCTTACTGAAGGAACGGTACATGTTTCTGTAGGTAAAAATTCTAATTCGCCTTTAGCATCTGTTTCAGGAGCAACCATTCATAAAGTGTCTGGTCCGCATCCATCAGGAAATGTTGGAACTCAAATCAACAAAATTGATCCAGTAAATAAGGGAGAAGTGGTTTGGACAGTTAGTCCTCAAGACTTAGTAATTATTGGTGAGTTATTATTAACAGGTAAATTTAACGCAGAACGTGTTGTTGCTTTAGTTGGTTCTTCAGTAGAAAAACCAAGATATTTTACTACTAAAATAGGTAGTGAAGTATCAACTATGGTATATGATAAGGGTATTTCTAAAGATGCCAATGTTAGAATTATTTCTGGTGATGTTCTTAGCGGAAAGCATGTACAACCAGATGGTGCTTTAGATTATTACAGTAATGTTGTTTCTGTGATTCCTGAAGGTGACGATTACGAATTCTTTGGATGGACTAAGCCTATTTTTAATAAAATATCTACGTCAAGAGCTTTAACTTTTTCTTGGTTAAACCCAAAGAAAGCATACGATTTAAATACCAATACAAATGGTGAACATCGTGCTTTTGTAACTACAGGAACTTATGAAGAAGTATTTCCATTAGATATTTTTCCTATGCAAATTTTAAAAGCTTGCATGTATAAGGATTTAGATGAAATGGAAGCTTTAGGAATGTATGAAGTAGCACCTGAAGATTTTGCCTTAACAGAATTTGTTTGTGTGTCTAAGCAACCACATCAAAAAATTATAAGAGAAGGTTTAGACTTAATGCTTAAAGAGATAGGATAATGAGTTTAAAAAGTAAATTACATAAATTTAAAGTAAAAAATAAAGGCAAAAAATGGTTGCCTGCATTTTCTGCAATACACACGTTTTTATTTTTACCAGATGAGACTACTCATAATGGTACACATATAAAAGCAGCTGACGATTTAAAGCGTACCATGAATACCGTTATTTTGGCTATGGTACCATGTTTGATTTTTGGTATGTTTAATGCCGGTTATCAGCACCATTTAGCAATAGGAGATATTCAAGCGCTTACAGGTGGTTTCTTTGGAGCTGAGTTTTGGACATTTGATAATTTCTTTGTTGGATTCTGGAAAATATTACCATTGGTAATTATTTCTTATGGTGTTGGTTTAGGAATTGAATTCTTATTTGCCATTATAAAAGGACATGAGGTTGAAGAAGGATACTTGGTAACTGGTATGTTAGTGCCATTAATTGTTCCAGTTGATATTCCGTTGTGGATGTTAGCAGTAGCAGTTGCGTTTGGTGTTGTTATTGGTAAAGAAGTATTTGGTGGTACAGGAATGAATATTCTAAACCCAGCCTTAACTATTAGAGCCTTTTTATTCTTTGCGTATCCTACTTGGATGAGTGGTGATAAAGTTTGGGTTCATGGTGCTGTTGAAAGAGCTGGAACTCCAGATGCTATTTCTGGTGAAACTATACTTGGTAGTTTAGCTCAAAATAATGAAGTGACTCATAGTATCATGGATATGTTCTACGGATTTATTCCAGGATCGGTTGGAGAGACTTCTACCTTATTAATATTATTAGGAGGTTTATTCTTAATCTTCGCTAAAATAGGAAGTTGGAGAATCATGTTGTCTTCTGCTTTAGGAGCAATAGTTATGGGCTTAATCTTCAACTGGGTTGTTGATGCTGGTGTTATAACAGAAAGCAGCAAGTTTTATGGGTTAATGAGCACAACATGGTGGCATCACTTACTTATTGGTGGTTTTGCCTTTGGTACTGTGTTTATGGCTACAGATCCAGTAACTGCTTCTCAAACTAATAAAGGAAAATGGATTTACGGTTTCTTAGTTGGGTTTATCTCAATAATGATTCGCGTATTTAACCCTGCGTATCCAGAAGGTGTGATGTTAGCAATACTATTAATGAACGTATTTGCTCCAACTATTGATCATTATGTGGTTCAAGGAAATGTTAAGAAAAGAATGAAACGTTTAAAAGCTAAAACTGCTTAAGCTATGAGTAATAAAACAGATTCAAATGTATATACAGTACTATTCGCCATAGGAATGGTGGTAGTTGTAGGAGCTTTGTTGGCGTTTGTAGCTTCGTCATTAAGGCCAAAAATTGATGAAAATAAGCGTATTGAAAAGCAGCAAAACATCCTATATGCCATGGGTGTAAATGAAAACGACGAGAGTAGTGCGGTTTTTGTTGCAGATAATGTGGTAGGAGAAGAGTTCAAAAAGTACATTACTAAACAATTAGTGATTACTGAAGGAACAAATGCTGTTGAAGATGAACAAGCTTATTTAATTGATATTAAGAAAGAGCAGTCAAATGCTAAAGAAGGTATAGAAAGACGATTACCACTATTTGTAGGTGAGAAAGATGGAAATACTTTTTACGTAGCCCCTATAAGAGGAAAAGGGCTTTGGGATGCTGTTTGGGCTTATGTTGCCATGGATAACAATATGGTGGTTCAAGGAGCTTATTTTGATCATAAAGGTGAAACAGCAGGTTTAGGTGCTAATATTAAAGAACGTTTCTTTATGGACGATTTTATTGGAGAGCACTTAAAAGATGCTTCTGGAAATTTTGCTGGAATTGCAATTTCTAAAAGTAATGGAGATCCTTTAAATGAAGAAAAAACTGATAATGAGGTTGATGCTATTGCCGGAGCAACTATTACTGGTGATGGTGTTGCTGCAATGATTAAGTCTGAGCTTAAGTTGTATGTGCCTTATTTTAAAACTTTAAATAACTAATCTATGGGACTATTATCAAAAAAAGACGCAAAGTTAATATTAGATCCTTTAGCAGATGATAACCCAATTACTATTCAAGTACTTGGTATTTGTTCTGCGTTAGCAATTACAGCGCAATTGAAAGCTTCAATTGTAATGACTATTTCTGTAATCTTTGTATTAGGATTAGGTAACGTAGTTATTTCTTTAATTAGAAATATTATTCCATCTAAGATTAGAATTATTGTACAGTTAACAGTAGTTGCTGCTTTAGTAATTATTGTAGATCAGGTATTAAAAGCTTTCTCTTATCAATTAAGTAAAGAGTTAGGAGCTTTTATTGGACTTATTATTACTAACTGTATCATCATGGGACGTTTTGAAGCCTTTGCTTTAGGAAATGGTCCTTGGAAATCTTTCCTTGATGGTGTTGGTAATGCATTAGGATATGGAATCATATTAATAATAGTAGGATTCTTTAGAGAATTATTAGGATCTGGTACTTTATTAGGATTTAAAGTTTTAGGTGATCCAATTGCGAAAACAGGATTATATGCTACAGGTTACGAGAATAACGGATTTATGTTATTAGCTCCAATGGCATTAATTGTAGTTGGAATTATTATATGGGTACAACGCTCTAGAAATAAAGCATTAATAGAAGACCACTAGAAAGAAGATATACACATGGAATATTTAGAATTATTTTTTAAATCAATATTTATAGATAACATGGTGTTTGCCACGTTCTTAGGAATGTGTTCTTACCTAGCAGTATCTAAAAAAGTAGCAACAGCAGTTGGTCTAGGAGCCGCGGTAATCTTCGTATTATTGGTAACAGTTCCTTTAAACTGGTTATTAGATCAGTATATTTTACAACCAGGTGCTTTAGGAAAATGGTTAGGTGAAGACTTTGCATCATATGACTTAAGTTTCTTATCATTTATCATGTTTATTGCAACTATTGCAACCATGGTACAATTGGTAGAAATAGTAGTAGAGAAGTTCTCTCCATCTTTATATAATTCACTTGGTATTTTCTTACCACTGATTGCTGTAAACTGTGCAATTTTAGGAGGTTCTTTATTTATGCAATCTCGTGAAATTCCAACAATAGGTTTAGCAACAGTTTACGGATTAGGTTCTGGAATTGGTTGGTTCTTAGCTATTTTGGCTATTGCAGCTATTCGTGAAAAGATAAGATATTCAAATGTACCACCTGCATTAAGAGGTTTAGGTATTACGTTTATCATTACAGGTTTAATGGCTATTGGTTTTATGAGTTTTGGAGGAATGTTAACTGGTGGTGATGAAGAACCTAAAGAAGAAAAGACAGCATTGATAGAGGAGCAGATTGAAGAGAACGACATCAAGAAAGACATCGCTGATAACACAATTAAAGTAGTAGAGTAACATGATATTATTAGCTAGTACATTAGGAACAATTATAGCGACTGTAGCAGCCTTTTTAGTGTTAACACTTGCATTGGTTGGGTTGTTATTATTTGTAAAACAAAAATTATCACCATCAGGACCTGTAAAGATTACCATTAATGGTGAAAAAGAAATTGAAGTAGCTTCTGGAGGTACTTTATTATCTACTTTAGGAAACGAAAAAATCTTCTTGCCATCTGCTTGTGGTGGAGGTGGAACTTGTATTCAGTGCGAGTGTCACGTTAATTCTGGTGGAGGTGAAGCCTTGCCAACAGAAACACCTCACTTTAGTAGAAAAGAACTTCAACATGGTGTGCGTTTAGCATGTCAGGTTAAAGTAAAGCAGGATATGGATATTTCTATTCCTGAAGAGATTTTCGGAATTAAGAAATGGGATGCTGTTGTAGTACGTAACTACAACGTAGCATCATTTATTAAGGAGTTTGTTGTTGAAATTCCTGAGGATATGGGTTACAAAGCAGGGGGGTATATTCAAATTGAAATTCCACCATGTGAAGTGAAATATTCAGATATGGATATTACAGCGCATCCTGAAGAGCATGAAACGCCAGATAAGTTTAAAGCAGAATGGGATAAATTTGGTCTTTGGCCATTAGTAATGAAGAATGATGAGTTGGTAGAGCGTGCATATTCTATGGCTTCTTACCCAGCAGAAGGACGTGAGATTATGTTAAACGTTCGTATTGCAACGCCACCATGGGATAGAGCTAAAAACGGTTGGATGGATGTAAATCCTGGTGTAGCATCATCTTATATCTTTAATTTAAAGAAAGGTGATAAGTGTACCATCTCAGGACCTTATGGTGAGTTCTTTATTAATGAGTCTGAAGCTGAAATGTTATACGTAGGTGGTGGTGCTGGTATGGCACCAATGCGTTCACATTTATATCATTTATTCAGAACGATAAAAACTGGTAGAAAAGTTACCTATTGGTACGGTGGACGTTCTAAGGCAGAATTGTTTTATTTAGACCACTTTAAAGCATTAGAAAAAGATTTCCCGAATTTTAAATTCTACATCGCTTTATCAGACCCATTAGAGGCAGATAACTGGAAAGTGAAGAAAGATATTAATGATACTGAAGGTGATGGTTTTGTTGGGTTTATTCACAATTGTGTAATAGATAATTACTTAGCGCATCACGATTCTCCTGAAGATATAGAATTATATTTTTGTGGACCACCATTAATGAATAAAGCGGTTCAGAAAATGGGTGAAGACTTTGGTCTTGCCGATGAGAATATTAGATTTGATGACTTTGGAGGATAGGTCGCTAATCGATAATTAACTAAGAATGTCACCCTGAGCGTAGTCGAAGGGTCTCATATAAAACAAAAAACCAACTCAATATGAGTTGGTTTTTTTATGCTAGAACGTTAGCCTTTTCAAATTCAAATAGCTGTTGATAATCCATTACGTTAGCTATGTTATCTAATACACATAACAGTTCAATAACTTTAGAAAGCCCGTTGAATAAGACATTTTTATTGGTTGGATTTTTAGGTTTTTTGTTTTTATAATGAAGCGGTAGCTCAAAACCACAAGCTTTTAAAAACGCAGCTTCAATTTGTAATAGCTCTAAAGGCGAATATCCATTAAATTTTCTACCAAAACTTTGGTGTATTTTCCCAACATAATTTAGTTTAAGGGAGCCATGAAAATCTGATATGTGTTTCCAACTATCGGTATTATCTAAAATATTACCAACAGCACATTGCTTGCAACACTCTGGGTAAAGAGTGTTGTTGTGAAAAGCAGTATATAGCTTTTTTATAGCAGCTTCAAAACGTGGTGTTGTTTTCATAGAGTATTAAGTTACAAAATAATTTAATCATCGGTGTTCTTGTTTAACTCATCCTTTAACATGCCAATAACTTTTCTGGTGGCTTCCATATTATCATTAACCAATGTGCTAATCATTTTTCTGTGCATAGTTGTTGATTTAATCATAGGAAGATAGGTGCCATCCTTTTGCAGCTCATCATAATTATTAGGACGTATTGGAATAAGAAATGGGTCATCCGCATTGAATTTATCCGTTTCATAACTGAAGTGCTGGTCAATTTTAATTTGTCGGTCTGATTGAAAAGACTCAAAATATTCCATTTGTTCTAACAAACGTTTGTGCTTTAGCTCAAATAAATCCACAATGGTTTTCCTTAAGGTGTCTGAGCTTATAATTTCATAACCAACGTTTTTTAGGCTTTCATAGCCGGCATATGAAAGTGAAAGGTTTGTTCCTGGTATTCTAGCATTTTGATAATGATAATTCATAGTATCAATATAAGGCATACCTTTTTCGAGTGATTTAATAACAATGTCACTAGAGGTATTCCAACGAATTCTTAGTAAAGAATCTGTAATCATACTTTTATAATTGTTTTCCATAGAACTCAATAATTCGGTGAGCACTTTTCTTTCTTGCTTACGTTCCTTTTTAAATTCATTCCAATTATTAATCTGTAAAGCGATCAAAATACCTATAACCACAAGCAAGATTTCACCAACAGCATATTTTAGGTATTTAGTTGTGTTACCTTCTGATAAAAGCTTTTTGCGAATATTTCTAAAGAATTTAATCATTGTGTCAATTCTGAATTAATTAAAAGAATAAGCTGGTTGGTGGTTTTCATGATTTTCGAATATTCGGTAATTAATGATTCACTGTTAAATGAGGAAAGAATAAATCCATTTTTATATGCAATATTATTCAATAGCATATTTGCTTGAATGGCGTCTAGTTTAATTCTTTCATTTTCTAAACCTTTTAATGATGTTTCTAAATCTATGGTGGTGAAGAAGGGGTCATATAAGTATCTTTCAAAATCTTGTTGCATTTCATTTTCTATAAAGGCAATCTTTTTAAAACTGGTTTGCATATTCTGAATGCCATCTTTAATAGATTTATTTGAAATTATGGATAGATTCCCTGAATTTAATAATTCTTGATAGGTATTATTATGTTGCTCGAACGGATACCAGATCATTACATTTAAACCTTGTCTATTAAATGCAACTACATCTAATGCTTTAGTTTTATTAAAGAACTCTAATATGCTGTCACTAGATTTAATAGACTTTTCTCTATCTGCAATAAAAACCTTGAGTGAAGTAAGATTTAAGATTAAATCGGCTTTAATATTTTCTAGATAGATATGTTCAATGTTTTTCGTTTTTCTACTTTCATTCCAATTATTTATTTGAAGAGCTATCAAAATACCAAAAACCACCAGTACAATTTCACCAATAGCATATTTGAGGTATTTACCAGTATTTCCTTCGGCTAAAAGTTTTTTACGGATGTTTCTAAAGAATTTAATCATTCTACCCTGTTTTAGTCTTTAATTCATCTTTAATAATTTGAATTATATTTTCAACGGAAATTTTTAATTTGTCGTAATTCATTAATACCACTTTTTTTGAAGCCAATATATCTCCAAGGTCTCCTTGAACACCATCTATTTTTTTGAATTTTAAAATGTAGTTTTCCAAATCTAAAATACTATCTGTGGGTTTCAAAATTTGAGTTGGACGCAAATTATCCATTATTCTATTCCTCAATTTAGGGCTCAATAAATCATTTATTCTATCCTTGTATCTCAAATGAGTTAAACTCCATTCGTCATTCAATTGTTGAAGACCTGAGATGCTAGAATAACAATTTGCTACATTTTGAGAGATTTTATTATTGGAAATCAACTCTAGATTCCCTGTTGACTTAAGTTCACTCCAAGTATTATTGGCAAATGTTAATTGTGCTAAAAAATAAGCGTGTTCTAAGGCATAAGGCCATAAAATTAGTTCGTCATTTTGCAATGGATCATCAAAGCTTTTAAGTAGAAGTTTTACATTGTCTAATTGAAATTGACTGAAAGAAATTTGATAATTTAACTGTTCTTGGTTTTTAATGAAATCTTCTTGAAGTCTATGCAAATAATGAATTTCTGTTTTACGGTCTTTACGTTCTTCATTCCAATTATTAATTTGTAGCGCAATAAGAATTCCAATTACCACAAGTACTATCTCACCTATAGCATATTTAAGATAATGCCCTGTTTTACCTTCACCCAATAGTTGTTTGCGAATATTTCTAAAAAATTTAATCATAACTATTCAAACCGTTTTAATTCGGAATTAATTAAATCAATAATCTCGTCTTGTACTTGATAAAGTTCTTCAGCATGTCCTAATGCATCACTAGTGTTAAGTCTTTTTAAGTTAACTAAAGTTTCAAACTCCATGCTTTGTAGAACTTTTTTTTGTTCTAAAGGAAATGAACTCCTTTTGGCAGCAGTTAAATCACCAGTTCTCATATTAATTAAAGGATATTTATCAATAATATGAGCGGTAAAATGGTTCGATAACAAGTTTTTTAAATGGTCTAGAATATTGCCGTAAGTTTTTTCTAAACTTGTAATACTTGATAATTTAAAACTTAAGTTATCATTTTTTATAATGCCAATTTTTCCCGAAGAAAGAGAGGAATTAAAAACACCTTTTTGTGGGCTATAGTATGGTGTCCATGATAAAGCACTTATATAATTTTCAAAGCTTTCAACTTCAATTGGTTGTTGATCTGGACCGAAGTATTCTGAAAATTCCACCATATGGCGGTTTATATGTTCATGAAATTTCATCATTTCCTGAAGACGCTCATGATTGCCAATAATTTCACTTTTTAAATTAATGAGTAGGTGTTTTTCTTCTTTAGCCTCTATTCTGTTATTGTTCCAATTATTAATCTGAAGAGCAATCAATATTCCTATAACTACGAGTACTATTTCACCAATAGCATACTTGAGGTATTTACCAGTGTGGCCTTCACTTAATAGTTTTTTACGGATGTTTCTGAAGAATTTAATCATTATAATACCTTAAGCTTATTGATTAATGAAATAGTTTGTTCTTTAATTGCATTATAGCTTTCTATAAACTTATCTGTAATATAATTTTTGAACATAACCATATTAGTTAATAAATTAACAAATTCATGTTCGTCAGACACTTCTTTTCTAACCAGATTAGTGTAATTATCTTTGGGCTGGATTCCCATTTCATAGGGATACTTATTGTTATAAGTATTTCTCATTTCAAAATATAAGTCTCGATCATCATTATTAAGTTTAAAATTTTCTAAAAAATTATAATGCTTAATTATTTCCTCTTTAATGTCTTTGTGGAAAAGTTCAATATTACCTGTGGACTGTAAAGAATTAAATGTAACGATATTAAACTCTGTAATGATTCCCCAGAAATGGGGGACGAAATCATAGAATGCAAGCTGTTTTAGGGAGTCTATGTTTGTTTGAGGAGCAAAGAGGTTATTAACTTGAGATTTGTTTTTTGATTGAAAACTTTTGAGGATTTCAATACTTTGATTCAATTTTAAAGTGTCTTTTGCTAAATCTTGAATTAATGAATGTGTCAATTCTATCTTCTTTTTGTGCTCTTTTCGATTTTCATTCCAATTATTTATTTGAAGAGCTATCAAAATACCAAAAACCACCAGTACAATTTCACCAATAGCATACTTGAGGTATTTACCAGTATTGCCCTCTGCTAAAAGCTTTTTACGGATGTTTCTAAAGAATTTAATCATAACTTATATGTGTTTTGTCTTTTCGAAATGAATAATATTGTTTCTAATAAGAAATCTCATTATGCGATGTCTCAACTTCGCTCGACATGACATTGGGTGTTCTCAATAGAATTTCATCATACTTACTCAAATCGTTTTAATTCTGAATTAATTAGGTTTAAAATATTTTCTTGTGCTTCAGATAGGTTCTGTGAGGACTTAATTGCTTCACTTGATGTTAAGCGCTTAATGTCTACAATACCTTCTGCTTTGCGGTTTTGAAGTATGCTTTTCTGATCAATCTTAAATAGGCTTGTACGCGAAGCGGATGAACTTCCGGTATTCATGTTAATATAAGAATAATGGTCTGAAAAAATTTCGAACTGCTGTTCGCTATTTAAATTCAATAGTTCTATAATTCTATAATATTCGCTCTCTATATTGGTAATAGATGATAAGGCAATAACCAATGTACTATTTTTTAGTAAAGATAATTTGCCAGATGAAATAACCGAGTTTATAACACCTTTTTGGCCATGATAACTGGGTGTCCATCCTAAGGCAGAGATATATTGATTAAACTTCGTCGCATCAATAGGGTCTTGTTCCGGACCAAAAAAAGCTGAAAATTCTTTAGCGCTATTATACATCATATCATGATGTCTCATCATTACCTTTAAAAGGTTTTGGTTACCCTCAAACTCATTTTTTAAATTAATAATAATTTTTTGCTCTTCCTTAAGGTCTAAGCGGGTATTATTCCATGTGTTTACTTGTAAGGCAAGTAAAATACCAATCATTACCAAAATAATCTCACCAATAGCATACTTGAAGTATTTACCAGTGTTGCCTTCGGCTAAAAGCTTTTTGCGAATGTTTTTAAAGAATTTAATCATGGTTATGTTTCTGTATTTAGTTTGTAAAGTAGTGCTTTGGTCTCAATTTGAATTTTCTCTAGCGTGTTTAAAGTGTAGCCCTCAACAAAATATTTTAGTTTGAAGACTTTGTAAAGAAATCCTCCAAACTCTGCAAAATCAACTTCGCTCCAAATGATTTTTGAAAGTTTGTCATTATATTGGTTGTTCAGGTGATCCATTTGGACAAACTTGGTGTTGTTGAGAACAAATAGATCAACGTAGTTTCTAATATCCTCTTTTGATGATGTATAATAGTTCTCTTGAAGTTCGTTTAATTTAATTAAATCTTTTTGAAGCCAATCTTCTAGTTCAGTTATTTTACCTGTAGATTTTAAACTATTTACAGTGTTTTTGTTGAATGCTATATTCCCAAAAATAGTTGGATTATAAACTTTGAAGATGTTTTTTAGGGTGTCAACATTAATTTCAGGATTAGACATGCGTTTAAAATATACGCCCAACTTAGTTGTGTCGGTAACCAAGTTATTTATGGTTTTATTCAAGGTGAGGGTGTCTTTTGCAAGATCAGAAATAAGGGCTATTTTATATTTTTTTATTTCATTTTTAAGAGTATGGTCTTCATTCCAGTTATTTATTTGGAGCGCTATTAAAATACCAACAACAACAAGAAAAATTTCACCAATTGCATATTTTAGGTACTTGCCAGTATTGCCTTCAGCTAAAAGCTTTTGCCGTATGTTTCTAAAGAATTTAATCATAACTTAAATGTATTTTGTCATTTCGAAATGAGAAACATTGTTTCGATTGAGAAATCTCATTGTGAGATGTCTCGACTGCGCTCGACACGACATTAGGTGTTTTTTAAAAAAATCAATCTTTTTCTAATTCATGCTTTAAGGTGGCTAGTACATGTTCTGATTTTGTCAAAGCTTCCATTTGGTTATTAAACCAATCTCTTTGTAATATTTTTTTTATTGAAAGTAATGTTAGTAGTTTTTGGCTATTGATTAAGTTTTGCAACTTTTTGTTTTTGGTCGCAATATCTGATTCTGATTCCAAATCGTCCAAAGACACTTCTTCTTGAATCATAAAATCTGTTGCCTTTGAATTCCAAAATTCATCCAGATAAAACTCTTGTTTTTCAATTAAGTTATAACTTATTCGGAGCTTTCGAAACTTACCCATGTATAAACTGTTTGATATAATTTCACCTTTATCAGTTTCTAAAATATCATTTAAAATAGGACTATTTATTGTTGCTGGGAAGTAAGACATTAGACTTTTAAACATTTCTGAATCCAAATTATGCCTAATCGCTGGGTTTTTTATATAGGTGCTAAGAGAATTTAAATAATTGGTGTTAATACTGATGCCATTCTTAAGTTGTTTTAGATTATCTTCTAGTTCTTTAGTTACTGAAACTAATATATAGTGCTCTTTTTTGAGCAGCCTTTGATTTTCATTCCAGTTATTTATTTGAAGTGCAATTAAAATACCAATAACCACCAATATTATTTCGCCAATGGCATATTTAAAATATTTAACTGTTTTGCCTTCTTTTAAAAGTTTTTTACGGATGTTTCTGAAGAATTTAATCATAATTTTTTGGCTAATTTTCTATAGCCACTTTTCTGGTTTTTAACTCTTTATCTATTAATTTAAGAATGATTTCAGCTTTGTTTCTCATATAATTGGTATATGAATTTAAGCGGTATAGTTCTGACAGTGAGTTACTTAAAGTGTTAAAAAACACAATATCTTGAATTAGAGAAGCCCTAGAATTCTTATTTTTATCTTCTGAGTTTTTTGATAAACTTGTACCCGGCCACATGTCAAATTCACGCCTTTTTTGTTTTACAATAGGTTGGTAAATATGCTTTTTTAAATATTCTTTTTGCTCTTGAGATGCTTTAAGAACACGTTGTTCATTAAGAGATATCATTGTGATGTCCTTTGTCCACTTAATGAGTAAGGTTTTGAGTGAGTCGTTTTTAATTTTATCAATGTAACCTGTATTCATTAAACTTTTAAGCGCTGTGTTGGTGGGGTTCAAATAGCCATTAGGTAAATAGGGTAATTGCCTTTTTACTTTTTCCTCTGGTGGTATAGTGTCATTGTCTAAAACAGTCAAATAAGTTCTATATTCGTCTTCTCTTTTAAGTCTTGTCTTTGCAAGCCTGTTAATATTCATTATATTTTTTTCGAATTCTTTCCTTAAATTGAGGAGAGCAGTGTTTTCAATTTGCCGGTCTTTTTTTTCATCGTTCCATTGGTTTACTTGTAATGCTAATAAAATACCTATCATTACCAGAAGAATCTCTCCAATGGCGTATAGCAAGTATTTGCTAAAACTGTTTTCAGCAAGGAGTTTTTGACGTATTTTTCTAAAGAATTTAATCATTCAATACTTGTTTTTTTAAGTTCACTGTTTAAAATTTTCACAATGTTGTTCGCCTTTTTTGATAGGCTGTTAGAAAAGCGAAGAGAAACTCTTCTGCTATCAGCTATATCGACTAAATCACCATCTATTCCTTCAATCTTCTTTAATTTATTCAAATATGGAAAATAGTTTGGGATAGAATCAAGAGGCTCCTTAATATTCGAAAGGCTTAATTTTTTTTTAATAGTAAATCTTAAATCAGGCGGAAGTAGGTCATTTATTTTATCTCTATGCTTTATGCTATAACTGTTCCATTCATCTTCATATAATTTATCAAAGATGTCAACAGAAGAGTAAAACTTGCTAATGGTATTTATTAATTCTTTGTTTTCAATTATTTCCATTTTCCCAGTCGATTTTAGCTCATTCCAAACGTTCTTATGGTAGTTAGCATGCGGGAGGTAATATGAATGCTCAACAGCAAAAAACCAAATTTCTATTTCACTACTATCTAAGGGTTGTTTTAGGCTTTTAAGAAGTAATTGTATATTTTTGCTTTGGAATTCTCCAAATATTCTGAGGAATTCTGACTCTTTAATATTGTTTTGAAACTCTATTAAAAGCTGATTTAAATAATACTTTTCTAAATCCCTGTCTTTCCTATTTTCATTCCAGTTATTTATTTGTAAAGCAATCAAAATACCAATTACAACTAAAACTATTTCACCAATGGCATAAACCATATATTTACTAATCCTGTTTTCAGCAAGCAGCTTTTGACGTATTTTTCTAAAGAATTTAATCATAACTAATTCAGCAATTGAGAGATTAATGAGACAGAAAAAATAGTAAGCATAAACCAACCAATAAAGCCTTGTATAATGGCCAAATAACGAGGTAACCCTTTTATTGGTATTTCGCCAAAACCTAAGGTGGTAAATGTGTTTATAGAGAGCATTAATGCATTTAGTATTTTGATAATAATATCATAAATGGCAGCTATAACAAAAGCACAAATTAAAACGGTAGATTTCCAAATGCGATTTTTTTGAGGTACTTCTTGCCAGGTGCCTTTCATAATATCTACGCGTTTTAATATAGAAGCAGAAATTTTAGTACCAGAAATAGCCCATTTATATAAAGGGAGTGCTGTGGCTTCAAAGAATTTTGGGACTGTTTTTTGAGAACTTTCAACCAATTCTTTGTATTCATCATAAGCCATTATATCTTCTTTTTTATCATCAAGATATACTTCATGAATACCTGCCTTTCTGTTCATATATTTCAAGAAAAAGGTATAGCGGTTTATTATACGATTTTTACCATGTTTGTCCCAGGTATTTGGAAAGAAAAGATATATAAGTGCAAAAAGCAGAATAACATATATAGAGAATATAATGGCCTTTGTTGGTTTAGTTCCATAATCACTAAATATCTCCATAAACCTATTAAGTTGATAAACTGTATAGTTGGAAAAGGTTCTATTATTTTTTAAAATGTATTTTGAATATGCGGTTTGCTTTTTTCGCATTTCAACATAGCAGGCATTATAACTTTCAGATTCTGACCGCGTTTTATATACCGAAAGTAATTTAGCATAAGATGCAATTAATCGATCATAATCTTCCCTGTTTTTAAAATCATTTTCTTTGTTCGCTAAATAGTCATTTTCTAAATCTCGGTAACTAAGCGCAACTTTATTACTAATCTGGTTAAATGGAATATAAGTATTTGCAGGTGGCAATGAACTTCCATCAATATTAAATAAATTTAATTTACTTGAAATAATTTCAGAAGCGTTATTAATTTGATTGTTCTTGAATACAAAATTTGCATTGAAAATAGAATTATAAACCTTTAAAGAATTAAACTCACTATTTGGCCCAAAAAGGACATTTTGATTAAAAACACTTTCAGAAAATTCAATGTTAGGAACACCATCTGCACTTGATAATTGAAACGTACCATTAAAAGTGCATCTTATAAAATTTAAATCTAATGGTTCATCAGGATTATTTAACTGAAACATGTTATTGAATTCGCAATCTAAATAGCTTAAATAAAAACGAGTGTGTATAACACGTACTTGATGCAATTTATCAAAAACACAGTTTTTATAAGCCAATCGATGATTTCTTAGATTGTAAACTAAAAACTCGTTCTTAAAATGTATGTTTTTAAGTGTTACATGCTCATATAGATAATTGTTTTTATGAAACTGGACTTCAGATACTACAACTCTTTTATTTATTGTTTTCCTTGTTGTAGAATCGGTAATAGAATCTAGAACTGAATCATCATTTACAGCAATGAAATCTTTGTCTTTTTCATAATCAAAATATATTTTTATTCTACTTTGACGATAAACAGAATCTGGCCAATTATTTATTTCTTCAATCCAATCTGTTAATGATGGAATAATACGAAAATCATCATTTTGACCAAAGCCAAGGCTAAAAGCAAATAGAAAAAACAGATAAATAAGTTTTTTAGGGTTTCTAAAAAATGCAATCATATTCTAACTTAAATAGCAAGTAGGCTAGCGCAGGATAGGTTGGGTTGGTTAATAATCTGTATAAACACCAATTAAAATGTTACAGATGCGTTTTAAATGTACATATTTTTTATTGTAAATACGAAAAGGCTTACTTCTTTCGTTTTTCTTTATATGCGAAAATTAATTTTAACTCTATCTATTTTAGCCTTAGTGGTATTTGCCGCACTTCAAATTAAACCTGTAAAACGAACAGCTAATGCTATTATCACTACTGTAAAACCAATTGATTTATTAAATAAAAACGGCTTAACTATTAAGAGTAGGGTGGAAGTTCCTGAAGGGTACAAACGTATCGAATACCTTAAAGGATCATTTCAAGAGTACTTACGCAACTACAAACTAAAAGCTTTTGGTTCTAAAATTATTAATTATGATGGCTCTGAATATTACTGGCAAATGGGACATATTGGTATTCTGGATATTCCTGTTCCTAAAAACGGATTGCAACAATGTGCTGATGCCTTAATAAGAGTTAGAAGTGAATATTTATGGGATAATAACCGTAAAAATGAAATAGGTTTCAATTTTACTAGTGGGCATTATAGCTCATGGAAATATTATGCTGATGGTTATAGGCCAAAAATAAATGGCAATAAAGTAAACTTTCATATAACGGCTGTTAAAGACCATTCTAAATCTAATTTTTATAAGTATTTAAATTTGATTTACACCTATTCTGGAACCTTATCCCTTTATAATGAATTACCCAAAATCAATAATGTTAATAGTTTAAAAATAGGCGATATGCTAATAATTGGTGGAACACCCGGACATATTGTGATGATTTGCGATGAGGTGGTAAATGCAAATGGGGACAAGTTGTATTTATTATTTCAAGGAAATACCCCGGCACAAAGTGTACATCTGGTTAAGAATTTGGAAGACAACACAATCTCACCCTGGTATCAATTAAAAAAAGATGCCGTTATTCCAGTATCTAATTACACGTTTTATAATTCTAAGTTTGTTAGGTTTAAGGAGAAGTTATAGTAACTCAATTTCATCTTTAAGAGCAGTGATTAAATCGTTGTTTTTTTCTTTAAGTTTTGGGATGCCTTTTAGCTGCCATTCAGCTTCTCTAATCATTCGTTTAAACAAGTTAATTCTTATAGTATTATATTTTAATAAGCTTAAAGGTTCTTCAAGCTTATAAGTTTCTGAGTTGAGTAAACCCTCTCTTCCAAGTGATATTTGCCATTTTTCTCCCAAATCTATAACAATATCTTTGTAATAATTATCCCATTCCTTGTAGTAGCTAATTAGTTCCTGTTTAATAGTTCTGTTAATTAAAGAATATTGCCCAGTATTTTTAAGTTCATCTAAGGTCATTTTATTAGCCTTCCTTACTCTTACTCGATGAGACCATATAAATGCTAGTTGAATGAATTCTTTATTGTACGTTTCTGGAATTGGTTGTTCCCATAGTGAGTTTGTTATGTCATACGGGGGGATATAGGTTTGATCTGCTCTAGGGTCGTAGAGAGCGTTTCCAGACATTTTTAAAAGGTATTGCATGGAATGATACCTGAAACTTTACGTGTTTTCTACCCAATCCAAAGTTTTTAGGTCTGATTGCAAATCATATATAATATTAGACAAAGCAATTTTAAGTGCTTCGTTTTGTTTTCTGTTCTCATTCCAGTTGTTAATTTGAAGCGTTATCAGGATTCCTATAACAACCAAAACAATTTCACCAAAAGCATAAATTAAGTATTTGGTAATTCTGTTTTCTTGTAATAAACTTTGACGTATTCTTCTAAAGAATTTAATCATGGTTAGTTATTTTGATATTATCCTAAATTCTTTGTCATAAAGTGAATAATGGTGTATACAGCTATTCAATATCATTTAAGTTCTTTGTTTATTAGTTCCGTAAGTTCATCTATATTAAATAAAACGGTTTCAAAGCTCCTCAGGCTATTATTTTCTGCCAATTCCTTTCTTTTATATGCTGCTTCTAAAGCTAAAATAATTTCGATTAATCTATTTTCCTCCGATACATATTCTGCCAATTTAGGTTGATTTGTAATCCTATTAAGAAGTGAGGAGCCTCCAAATAATCTTGAGGCATAATTGGTTAACTCCAAACCATTGGCATTATTGGTTTTTGAAGCAAGATTCGTTTCAATTTGAAACTTTTTATGACGAATTAATTTATCTCTTATATGGGATGGTATTATTTTAATGTCCCCTGTACTTTGTAGTGTTGCGATTGTATTGGATTCAAATGAAATACCACGGAATGACCAATCTAAATCACCTAAGCCTTCTCTAATTTGTGAAAGCGGCAAATTTGTTTGCTTAAAAAGATCTTTATATTTTTCTAACCTAACCCTGTTGGAGTCATATACTTTTTGCATTTTTTAATGTGATTTTTGTCCTCTTCAAAATCTTGCAATAACTGTTTATAATACACTTGTTTTATTTTTTTCGTATTTCTTTCTTCATTCAAATTATTTATTTGAAGCGCAATCAAAATCCCTATCACTACCAAAACAATTTCACCAATAGCGTATTTAAGATACTTTGAAGTTTTACCTTCATAAAGTAATTTTTCACGAATGTTTCTAAAGAATTTAATCATATTATTCAAGTATATCTTTTGCGGTAATTCTGTAAATACTACTTAACCCATTTCCAGGCTGTTCTGCAAGTGAGATAAATTCCTCAACCGATTTAATAGTGTCAGGGTAATGAGTTCTTAAACTAGAAAAGTATAACGTGCCTGTTTGGGCATAATAAAATGGACAAAAGTCTAGTTTGTCAGAGTTTATGGGTTCTCCAAAGTTTTTAGCAGGATTCCAATGGCCTTTAGAGTTTTTTGTGCTGTAATAAAGATCACCACCACCCAAACCATCAGGTCTTCCATAGGAGCTATAAATAATTAAATTTTCATCTGGATTTACAAAAGCATTAAATTCATAGGATTTTGAGTTTATAGTAGAGTCTAACACCTTCGGATTTTGATAGGTCTCATTTTTAAACTCGCTAACATAGATGTCTTCTAATCCTAAACCTTCTGGTCTAGAAGCTGTAAAGTATATATTGCCAGAATTCGTAACCGAAGGAAAATATTCTTGCCCCTTTGAATTAATTGTTGAATCTAATGCAATAGGATCTTGCCATACATTATTTTCCTTTTTACTTACCCAAATATTATAATCGGTTCTTGTAGAATCTCCGTAAATGGGTCTAGTAGACGCAAAGAATAAATATGAGCCATATGGTGAAAAGGAAGGTTCAATGTCTTGATAACTACCGCAAAAGGGTAGCATGGTTTTCTTGCTCCATATACCATTTTCTCTTATCATACTAACTAATACTCGTTTCGTCTCTTTTTGATCTCCCAAGGTGTAAATAACCTCATTTTTATCAGGAGATAAGGCAAAATCTCGTTGGGTTAAATGCGATGAAATTTCATTTGGGAATAGAACCTCTAATGAATCTGGAGAAATTTCAAAATCTATTGAACTTTTTTGGCTTTCTTGTTTTTTACAGCTACAAGCAAGAAGGATAATTAGAATAAGGGTAGTTAATTGAAGATACACCCTTTTGAGTCTTTTAAAAAACAAAGTCATTGATTAGTTGGATTGATTAATGATTTGGTAACTATTTATTTTTAAAATGGTTGCCAATAGTTAAAGTTAAGCAATTTTTTATGATGTATTTAAGTGTTATTTTTGCAGCATGAGTAAAGCACTTTCAGAGCAGGAATTACATAATTTAGCCATGAACCATGTTGGCAAAGATTTAGAAAAACGTGGTTTTGAATTTATAGCAGTAAATAGTCAGCTTAAAAAACATCCGCAGTTTGTATGTATAGACAAAAATAAACAGTACTATTTTGTGATTGTCAAAGCCGTAGTATTGCCAGATAATCCTAATAATTATGATATAGTTTGGATGGAGACATTTAAAAAGCATGCCAGAGAAAAAGATGCCAAGGTGCTATATGCGGGTGTGGGATTAGGAAACCCCAATGGTGAACAACTTCCAATTTATTTAGATAAGGATTATCTTTTAGAATATAATGGCATACAGGTTGTTGAAACTAATTTGAATTAGAATGAAGAATACTTTTTTTTACTGTTTTTTTTCGCTTTTACTTGTTGGATGCAGTAATGATATCAAAAATACCAAGCTTTCCGGTGTTGTTTTTGGAACGTCATATTCCGCTATTTATGATTCTGAGGTAGATTATCAAAAACAATTTGATAGTTTGTTTTATGTGCTAAATAAATCATTGTCTACTTATCAGGTGAATTCAGATATTTCAAAGTTAAACAGAAATGAATATGTAGAAATCGATGAACATTTTAAAAAAGTTTACCTTAAGTCTAAAGAGATATTTGAGGTTACTGATGGTGCTTTTGATCCTACAATAGGTAATGTTGTAAACGCATGGAGTTTTGGGGCAGATGAAGCAATCAAGGAGTTAGATAGCTTGAAAATTGAAAGTTTAATGCAATTTGTTGGATTTAGTAAAACGCATTTAAGCAATGGAAAAGTTATAAAAGAACACTCAAATATTTATTTGGAGTTTAATGCAATAGCTAAAGGATATGGGGTAGATGTTATTGGTGAATTTTTAGAAGAAAAAGGAATTAATAATTATTTGGTTGAGATTGGTGGTGAAATTAGAGTAAAAGGGAAGAATAAAGAAAAGAAAGCACCATGGAAAGTAGGTGTTGAAAAACCACATTTTGATGATAAGCAATCTATTTTAAAAGCTATTATATTGAAAGATGCCGCTATGGCAACCTCTGGAACATACCGAAAGTTTAAGGTGGATGAAAACGGTAACAGCTATTCACATATTATTGATACTAGTACCGGATATTCTAGTAAAACCAATTTATTAAGTGTTTCTGTTATAGCTGATAACTGTATGACTGCCGATGCCTATGCCACTGCTTTTAAAGCTATGGGAATTGATAAGGTGAAAGCTTTTTTAAAGCAACACCAAGAACTAAAAGTATTTTTGATTTTTGAAAATGAAAAGAAAGAATTTGAAACCCTTTCTTTAAACAGATTTCCTGAGGAATAATTCTAAATTGAATTGATAATAATTAAAACCCAGCCTACTATTAATAGTAAACCACCTATAGGTGTAATAGGACCTAAAAAACGTATTTTCTTTCCCTTAGCATCACTCAAAACTAATCCGTAAATGCTAAACGAGAATAATAAAATGCCTATACTAAAACACCAATAAATTGACTGTGAAGTATATTCCGAATTAAAACCCAGTACTAGCAAAACAATGGCGTGATACATTTGATATTTCACCCCCGTTTCAAAACTTTTTAATTGTTCATTTGAAAGTGTTTTCTTTAGGGCATGTGCTCCAAATGCACCAAAAATTACAGATAACATTCCAAATATGGCTCCTGTTATAATTATAATGTTTTGTGACATGATTTATTAACGTTATTTACGAACAACAGGAATAATCTCTCCTTTAGCTAAACAATACCTTTCAATCTCTTCTTCTGAAAAGTTAGTTGTATAATTAACTTCTTCAACATTAAACCCAATGTTTCTTAGTTTATCAAAATAATCACGCCCATAAACGCGAACATGATCGTATTGTCCAAAGATTTTAGCACGTTCCTTTTTGTCAGTAATAGAATCATCCTCAAAAGTTGTTTTTCTTGACAAATCTTGAGGAATTTGAAAAATTCCCATACCATCAGTTTTCATCACCCTGTACAATTCTTTCATGGCTTTAGTGTCATTTGGAATATGCTCTAAAACATGATTGCATAAAATGATGTCGAATGAATCATTATCAAACGGTAGGTTACAAATATCTGCTTTTACATCAGCCAAAGGAGAATATAAATCTGTCGTTATATAATCTAAATGTTGAAGCTTTCTAAATCGCTTATAAAAAGCTTGTTCTGGAGCAAAATGAAGCACCTTAAAAGTTGAACTTGTTGAAAACAAATCTGTTTCATTTTTTAGATATAACCACAATAATCGATGTCTTTCCAAAGAAAGGGTAGAGGGCGATAGTACGTTATTACGCTGTGTACCGTAGCCATACGGTAAAAATGATTTAAAACTTTTACCATCAATTGGGTCGGTGAATTTATTTCCTTTTAGAAAGAATGCTAAAATTGGTCTAACCACATAGCTTAACCTAATAAGTAAAGGCCTTGGGATGATGTTTAGAACAATCTTGAAAAGTTTTTTCATTGTATTTAAAGCACAAGAGCTTCTTGACGAAATTCTGCTTCCTCATTACTTTCAATTCCCAATGCTTCGTATATATAGGCAAAGGTTGAAAGCAATTCTGGTTTACCATTTACCAATGCCACGTCGTGTTCAAAGTGAGCACTCGGTTTTTTATCTAAAGTCGTAATGGTCCAACCATCTCTATGTTGTTTAATTTTATGAGTTCCCATATTAATCATAGGTTCAATAGCAACTACCATACCCTCCACAAACTTTTTGCCTTTACCCCGTCTTCCGTAGTTGGGCATCTCTGGGTCTTCATGCATTTTTTTTCCTAATCCATGACCAACCAATTCTCTTACAACACCATAACCATGAGCTTCACAATAATGCTGAATGGCATAGCCAACATCTCCTACCCGGTTGTTTGCTTTAAACTCTCTTATACCAACATAAAGAGATTCTTTAGTAATTTGAAGTAATTTTTCTATTTCAGAATCTATATTTCCAATGGCAAAAGTATAAGCATGATCTCCATAAAAACCATTTTTTAAGGCACCACAATCAATAGATATAATATCACCTTCTTCTAATGGTGTTCCATTAGGAATACCATGAACCACTTGTTCATTAGGGCTCATACAAAGAGTGTTAGGAAAATCATATAAACCTAAAAATCCAGGTTCTGCACCATGATCTCGTATATGTTCTTCGGCAATTTTGTCTAATTGTAAGGTGGTAACCCCTGGTTTAATTTCTTTTGCAAGAACACCTAAGGTTTTAGATACAATTAGAGCACTTTCGCGCATTAATTCAATTTCTTCTCTCGTTTTTACTACTACCATGCTTCAAAAAAATAATGGCAAAGATACTTAAAATTCATAACTGTTACTTTATTATTGGTTATATGACTTTTTTCATTTTTTTTCATTTTTAATGTGATTATCTTTCTCTATTAAACCCAAATATTATGTATAGAGTTGTAAATGTTCATGAGGCAGTTGAGGTTATTAAAAGTAACGACAGAGTGTATGTTCAGGCTGCCGCTGCGGCCCCTCAATTACTAATCAATGCTATGACTAATAGACATGATGAATTGAGAAATGTTGAAGTATGTCATTTGCATGTTGAAGGAGAAGCGCCTTATGCCAATCCAGATTATAGAGATAGTTTTCATGTAAATTCATTTTTTATTGGGAAGAATGTACGTCATACATTATCTGAAGGTAATGGCTCCTACACGCCAGTTTTTTTAAGTGAATTACCGTTGTTGTTTAAAAGAAATATTTTACCGTTGGATGTGGCACTTATTCATGTTTCTGTACCAGATAAACATGGGTATTGCTCATTAGGTGTTTCGGTCGAGGCTTCCTTAGCGGCTATAGACAATGCTAAAATTGTAATTGCCCAAGTAAATAAACAAATGCCTAGAACCCATGGTGATGGTATTATTCATTGTAGTGAAATAGATTTGTTTGTTGAATGTGATGAACCAATTCCTATTCATGAAGCTATAACTCCTACAGAAACAGAGACAAAAATAGGAAGCTATGTTGCTAATTTGATAGAAGACAATAGTACCTTGCAGATGGGCATAGGTAGTATTCCAAATGCTGTTTTATCTTGCCTTACAAACCACAAAGGATTGGGATTACATACTGAAATGTTTTCTGATGGCGTTATTGATTTAATTTTAAATGATGTTATAAATGGTAACCATAAATACATTAGTCCAGGTAGAGCCTTAACTACGTTTCTTATTGGGTCTAAGCGCTTATATGATTATGTGGATGATAACCCTTTTGTTGAAATGCGTGCATGTGATTTTGTGAACGATGTTTATATTATAAAACAAAACCCAAAAATGGTGGCAATAAATTCTGCTATTGAAGTTGATGTTACCGGACAAGTATGTGCAGACTCTATTGGGTCTAAAATGTTTTCAGGTGTAGGCGGACAAATGGATTATATAAGGGGAGCATCTTTAAGTGAAGGAGGAAAAGCCATTATTGCATTACCTTCAATAACTAGGAAAGGGATTAGTAGAATAGTACCTTGCTTAAAACCTGGGGCTGGAGTTGTAACCACACGTGCTCATGTACACTATATTGTTACAGAATATGGAGTGGCTAATCTATATGGAAAAACAATTAAAGAACGGGTTAAAGCACTAGTAAATATTGCACATCCTGATCATAGAGAATCTATAGATAAGGCATATTTTGAATTAATATAGAATTATTTAAAAAGTCCGAAAAAACCTTTTTTCTTTTCAATTTTAGGAGGAGCAGTATTAGTTAATTCTTGGTAGATTTCACCCCAGCCAGGGAATCCTCCAAAGTTTCTATCATCAATAAATATGTCTGCATTAATTTTTCTACTAGCATCATTTTTGAATTGTTCCTCAGGGAAACTGCTGTTTATTGCGTAAAAATGAATACCGTTTTCTTTACAAAAAGCAACAGCCTCATGAAGTTTTAAACCATGTCTGTATGTCCATAAAATTAACCTATGGCCTTCATCTTGTAATTTTTTTAATGTTTCGAAGGCAAATAATTGTGGCTTCCCAATTTTAGGGTAAGCATCTTCAACTATAGTACCATCAAAATCTACAGCAATAATTAAGTGTTGGTCAAATTTCATTTAGATAGTGGACTTGAATCTATACAAAAGTACATTATTTTTCTGATGCTATATTAAAACAAAAACCCTACTTATAAAGTAGGGGTCTTAATAGTTTATATTTAACAAGTCTTTATACCAGTGAATGACGTGTCATAGCTTCAGGTTGTTCAACACCCATAAGATCTAAAATGGTTGGAGCCATATCTCCTAATATTCCATCTTTAATTTCGGTTAAATTATTGTCAATCAAGATAACCGGAACAGGATTAGTTGTATGTGCTGTGTGTGGAGACCCATCTGGGTTAACCATAGTTTCACAGTTTCCATGATCGGCAATTAACAAAGTAGAATAATTATTTTCTAAAGCTGTAGAGATGACGTCTTTCACACATTCGTCAACAGCTTCACAAGCTTTAATTGCAGCTTCCATAACACCTGTATGACCCACCATATCTCCGTTTGCGAAGTTTAAGCATACAAAATCAACTTCACCTTTTTCTAATTCAGGAACTAAAGCATCTCTTAATTCATAAGCACTCATTTCTGGCTTCAAGTCGTAGGTTGCTACTTTTGGAGAATTTCTTAAAATACGCTGTTCACCATCGAAAGGTTTTTCACGTCCACCAGAAAAGAAGAAAGTAACATGAGGGTATTTCTCAGTTTCAGCAATTCTAATTTGTTTTTTATTGTTCTTTTCTAAAACTTCACCAAGCGTTTCGGTTAAGTTTTCTTTATTGAAAATGACGTTGACATTATCATAGGTGTCATCATAGTTTGTAAGTGTGACATAATGTAAGTCTAGTTTCTTCATGTCAAACTCAGGGAAATCTTTTTGAGATAAGGTTTCTGTTAACTCTCTCCCTCGGTCTGTTCTAAAATTGAAAAATATTATAACGTCACCTTCTTTTACTTTTCCAACAGGTTCATTATTTTCATCAACCTGAATAATAGGATTTATAAACTCATCTGTAACATTGGCATCATAACTATTTTGAATAGATTCTGCCATGTTCGTAGATTTTTCACCTGCTCCATTAACAATAGCTTCATAAGCTAATTTTACACGTTCCCAACGCTTATCTCTATCCATGGCATAATAACGCCCAGTAACAGAAGCCAGTTTACCATTGGTTTTTTCTAAATGGGTTTCTAAATCTGTTACAAATCCTAATCCAGATTTTGGGTCAACATCTCTACCATCAGTAAATCCGTGAACATATGTGTTTGTTAAACCAAATTCATTGGCAGCATCTAACAAACCAAATAGATGATTAATATGTGAGTGTACACCACCGTTACTTAATAAACCTAAAAAATGAACATCTTTATTGTTTTCTTTAGCATAGTTAAAAGCTTCAACTAATACTTTTTCGTTATTAAGCGTTTTATTTTCAACCGCTAAATTAACTTTTACCAAATCTTGATATACAATTCTTCCAGCACCAAGATTCATGTGTCCAACTTCACTATTTCCCATTTGTCCTTCAGGTAATCCAACATGAAGACCATCAGTTCTTAAAGTGGCATATGGGTATTTTGTATAAAGAGAATCTATAAAAGGAGTATTGGCATGATCTATAGCAGAAACTTTAGGATCAGGAGAATTTCCCCATCCATCAAGAATCATTAAAATAACTTTTTTATTCATTTTTTTGTTAAATTTTAAAACAAGGCAAAGATACAGAAGTTTGTTAAAAGGAAACCTATAAAAACCTCTGAAATACCTTATTTTTTAAGGCTTTTTCGAATATTTATAAAAGAAAACGTTTTCGTTAATACTTTGTGAAATAAAAGTTAAAAAAGTGTTATTTGTGAATTTTGGTGTAACAGATTGAAAAAAATATCGTCTCTTTAGTATATCAAAAAACAAATCATTTTAATCAAACTTAAAATCTTTCATCATGAAAAAAACAATCATTACCACAGCACTTGCTTTGTGCGTTGCCGTTTTTTCGGTTAATGCTACTCCAGCCACTTCAACTATTGAAAATAGTACATCAGAGTATTTCTTTAAAGTAAATTCATTTTGTGTTTCTATTGCCAAAGGCGATTTTGATACTGTTCAAAAATTAATTGAAAGAGGAGCAGATGTTAACGAGAGGTCAAACGGAATGACACCAGCAATGTACGCTGCAAAGTTTAATCGTACGGAAATTTTGAATCTTTTAATTTCAAAAGGAGCTAATTTAAAGTTAAGATGTTCTAATAAAAGTTACACTGCAGCAAAATATGCTGAGTTACATGGAGCAGACGACGCTGCAACGATTATTAAAGAGACATTAAAAAAGAAAAAGAAAAAGTAATTATAACGTTAAAATAATTATTTTGAGTTAGTCACTCAAAAAAGCCTTTCATTTTGAAAGGCTTTTTTTTGTTATTGATTTTTATGTTTTCTAATGGCTTCTTTAATTTTTTCTATTCTATTATCTGGGTCAGGATGTGTACTTTGAAATTCTGGAACTCTATTTGGTCCAGCGGCGGCTTTCAAAATTTCCATAACACCTATCATTTCTTCTGGGTTGTATCCAGCTTTTATCATAAAAAGAACACCAAGATCATCGCTTTCTAATTCATCATCTCTACCATTTGTTAAAAGTTTTTGTTGACCAATACCTCCAACTAAACCACCCATGTCTGCACCAACAGAACCTGCAGTAACCAGACCTTGCCAGTATTCGCTTTCCGCAATTCGTTCAGCACTATGCCTTCCTAAAACGTGTCCTATTTCATGCCCTAAAACACCTGCTAACTGATCTTCATTCTCTAACTTCGAAAACAAGGCTTGAGTAATAAATATTTGCCCTCCTGGAAGTGCAAATGCATTTATGGTTTTTTCGTCAGCAAGTAGGTGAAACTCGTAATTATACGGTGTTTTTTTTGCAATACTACTGTTTACTAGTTTATTGCCAACATTATCAACTAATGCTTGATACTGAGTATTTGGGTGTAATCCTCCATGTTGTTGCGCCATTTGCGGAGCGCTCTGTAATCCAATAGCAATTTCTTTATCAGGAGTCATAGAAATTGTTTGTGTTCTTCCTGTGTATGGATTTACTTCTTGTTGACTACATCTTTTTAAAATAAAAAAAACAGCAATGGCAGCACCTATTAATAACCTGACTTTAAGATTTCTTCCTCTCATAATTTTAAAACTAGTGTACTAAATTTACAAAATATACTTAATCATTATATTAAATCTTATTGAAAGTATTAATTAGACACCTATTTTAACAAAAGTCACTTACTTTTGTTATACACCTAAATTTGATTTGTATGTCTTTTGAATTTAAAATATTAGAGAAGGAAAAAATTAGTTTAGTAGTTCCTCTGGTACATAAACTTAATGAAGGGAGAATTACTAAAAATGTTTTGAGTAAACGTTTCTCAGAAATGATTATACAAAATTATGAATGCGCTGTAATATATGATAATGATAAGTTGATAGGTGTTAGTGGCTTATGGTTTTGTACAAGACATTATTCTGGTAAAAGTGTAGAACCAGATCATGTTTACATAGATGAAGCCTATAGGGGGCAAGGACTGGGCAGACAGTTTTTTGATTGGATTTATAATTATTCTAAACAAAAAGGTTACGAAGCAATCGAACTAAACACCTATGTAAGTAACTATCAGTCTCATAAGTTTTACTTCAATGAAGACTTTAAAATACTAGGGTATCATTTTTTAAAAAAGTTGTAATTTTTTCTTGCTTTTCAGTTATTAGATTGCATATATTTGCAACCGTAATGCGGGAGTAGCTCAGTTGGTAGAGCGTCAGCCTTCCAAGCTGAATGTCGCCAGTTCGAACCTGGTCTCCCGCTCAAAAGACTTCATCCAAAAGATGAGGTCTTTTTTTATTTTAAACCATTTAGTTCGGTTCCAGATTCAACTTCATAAGGTGCTTTTTCTACTTCAAATACTCTGGCAGATAATTTACCTTTCAATAAGATAGAATCATTTTTAACATGTAACCAGCTGCCTTCTCTTAAACCAATAACTGGTTGCGTGTTGAAATTATGAAACTCCTTTATTCTGGTTTCACGGGTTTCACCCATATGTTTACTATTTATATCAGGATCTAAATAATGAGGATTAATATTAAAGGGCACTAATTTTAAAGCATCAAAGCTTGGAGGGTAAATAATGGGCATGTCATTTGTGGTTCTAATAGTTAACCCACAAATGTTACTTCCTGCGCTAGTTCCTAAATAGTGAGTGCCATTGTTTACTACTTCTCTTAATACCTCAACTAAATTATTTTTATAAAGCATATTGATTAAAATAAATGTGTTGCCACCTCCAGTAAAAATGCCTTTAGCATTTCTTATAGCCTCGATAGGATTTTCAAATGTATGGATACCTTTTACTCGAACATTTATTTTAGAAAAAGCTTTTTGAGCCGTTTTTGTATAATCGTCATAAAAAATTCCTCCAGGTCTTGCATATGGAATAAATAAAATTTCTTCAGTATCTTTAAAAAAAGTTGCTAAATCGTCTAGAATATATTCTAGATAACTACTTCCATGAATGGTTGAGGTACTGGCAATGAGTATGTTTTTCATAGGTTTTAATTTAGACCACTAAGAATTACTTTGTGAGTAAAATTAGCCAAATGAATGTTTTAACAAAAGTTTAGAATGGTTTTTCCTTTTATTTAAGATTAGAAAACCGTAATTTATAGTTCAAACCAACTTTAAATGAAAAAAATAGTTCTTTTATTCGGCATTTTATTTGTGGTTTTCAATTTGGAAGCGCAAACAATTGAAAGGGTAAGGGTTCAAGGTAAAATTTATGCCACTTCTAATGATGTTGAAAGTGTTACCATTTTTAATACTTCGTCTAACGAAGGAACTATAACAGACGAAAAAGGAGAATTTACTTTGGAGGTAGCTCTTAATGATATTATCAATATATCTGCCCTCCAATTTATGGCTATTTTTATAACGGTTAATGAAGATGTAGTAAGATCAAAGAAATTCAAAATTCATTTGGTTGAACAAATTCATAAGTTAGATGCTGTTTTGCTGTCTTCAGGGCTTACAGGGAATATAATCACAGATGTGGCTAATGTAAAGTATTTAAAGCCTACGATTTTAAATATGGGGAGCATGAATGTGGATTTTGAATATTATGACGAAAAGGCATTTGATGAAAAAGTTGTTCAGGGTGATTTAAAATCTAGAATAAGTAAAGGTGAATTATATAACGGTTTCGATTTAAAAAAAATCTCTAAACTTGTTTTTGGTGATAAGAACAAGAAATACAAAAGGCCTGATTTTTTTTCAATTGAAAAACCAGTTGAACTTGTAGATATTTATTCTTCTGAATATATAAGTGAAATGTTTCAAATTCCTTTAGACCTTGTAGATGCTTTTATCGCGTATGTTGACACACAAGATTTAGATAAAGAACTTCTTAAAAAAGGAAATGAGATTAAATGTTTACAATTTCTATATGAAAAAAGTGAGGAGTTTTTAAAAGAACAGCATGATAAGAAGGAATAGTTATCTACTCATATTTTTTCTTCTCTTTACAAATATCAATTTTTCTCAGTCTGTAGAAATTTTAGGTAGAGTGATTAGTAAAACAGACGTAGAGAACATCCATGTTATTAATAAAACAGCAAAATCTTTCACTGTTACTAATAGAGAAGGCGCTTTTAGAATAACTGCTAAAGTTAATGATACACTTCAGTTCTCATCTATTCAGCAAGGTGTCAAAAATGTCATAATTTCGAAAGATATAATTACTTCAAGAACTATGTTATTACAACTAGATGAACAAGTGAATGAGTTAGAAGAAGTTATTGTTGGTAAAGTGCTTTCGGGGAATTTAATTTCTGATATTAAAAATGCTGATGATGATAGGCCAATTAATTTTTATGATGTTGGAATTCCTGGTTATAAAGGTAAAATAGCTACGCAAAGTGAAAGACGATTAAGTGAGGCAGGTGAATTTAAGCCACTAATGTTTTTAGGCTTGTTAACAGGAGGTCTTCCTCTAAACCCTATTTTGAATGGCATTTCAGGAAGAACCAAAATGCTTAAAGAACGGGTTGAATTAGAGCATAGGCAAGAATTATTAAGAAAAATTAAATCTGATTTATCAGATGATTTTTTTGGAGTTAATGACCTAGAGGAGGGCTTAAGAACGGATTTTTTCTATTTCTGCGCAGAAGCTCCTGATTTTAAGGAACGTTGCAGCGGAATGTCAGATTTAGAAATATTCGAATTTTTAAAAGAAAAACTTCAAAAATACAAGAAAAACCTTCAATTATCTAATGATTAATCATTTGGAATGCTTTTTGAAATCTCAAATATATTTACTTTAGCAAAAAAATGTAAATGAAGTTTATTAAACCACTATTCTTATTTTTAATAATTCCGTTGATTTCATTTACTGGGATTCATAAATACTACATCAGCGTTACTCAAATTGAGTATATTCAAGAAAAACAATCGGTTCAAATAATTACTAGAATTTTTGTTGATGATTTTGAAAATTTACTTAGAGAGCGTTATGATGAGTCTATTACTCTAGATGATAAAAATGAATCTCGTACAACAGAAATGTATATTGAGAGATATCTCAGTGATAAAATAAAAGTTAAGATTAACGGTGTAGAATCAGAACTTGTCTTCATAGGAAAAGAGTATGATTTAGATGTAGTTAGGTGTTACTTAGAAATTGAAGATGTAGAAATTATAGAATCATTTGAAATTACTAATAAGGTTTTGTTTGACATGTTTGATGACCAACAAAACATTGTTAAAACCAAAATAAATTCTAAACAAAAAAGCTTTATCCTAGTCTCTCAAAAAGATAAGGCGATGTTAAATTTTAATTAAAAATAAGATAAACCTATCTAAATTGGTTATTTTCGTTCGTTTTTTGGGATAATTAGTCATAAATTATTTCAATTAGAAATCTTATATTCAATAAAAATTAAAATTTGAAAATGAAAACACTAAAGTATTATTTCCTTTCTATAATTTTTATTTCGGTAGCGGTATCTGCTCAAGAAAATGAAATTGAAGAGGTGAAAACTGGCCATATAAACAATAATAAGTTTAAGCAGTTGTATGATGAGTTTTCCACACCTAATATGTATAGAGCAGCTTCAGGCGCTCCTGGGAGTTCTTACTATCAGCAGCAGGCAGACTATAAAATGGATATTGTTTTAGATGATAAAAATGCAAGAATTTCTGGATTCGAGACTATTACTTATACTAACAATTCTCCTGATGAGTTAAAATATCTTTGGGTTCAGTTAGATCAAAACAAAAGAGCAAAAGATTCTAAATCACCTTTAATAGAAGGTAGTGGTGTACGTCCAGTTATGAGACCAGGAGAATTTGCCGCTAAGTTCATGAAAACACCTTTAGAAAGAGGTTTTAATATTCAACAAGTTAGTGATACTAATGGTAAATCACTATCCTATACAATTAATAGAACTATGATGCGTGTTGAATTACCAAAACCAATGGCTTCAGGTGATAAGTTTTCCTTTTCAATTAAATGGTGGTATAACATAAATAACCATGTTGATGAAGACGGACGTTCTGGTTATGAATTCTTCGAAAAAGATGGAAATAGAGCTTATGTAATAGCTCAGTTTTTCCCGAGAATGGCTGTTTATAGTGATGTTGAAGGTTGGCAAAACTCTCAGTTTTGGGGACGTGATGAGTTTGCATTACCATTCGGTGATTATGAAGTGGATATTACTGTGCCTGCAGATCATATTTTGGATGGTACAGGGGTATTAGTTAACCGTAAGGAAGTTTTTTCAAAGGAGATGATGCAACGCTATGAATCTGCCAAAAGGTCTTACGATAAACCAGTTATTATTGTAAGTCAAGATGAGGCCGAAGAAGCTGAAAAAGGTTTTTCTGAAAAAACTAAAACTTGGAAACTTAGAGCAGAAAATGTTCGTGATTTTGGTTTTGCTACTTCTAGAAAATTCATTTTAGATATGATGGCCGTCAAAATAGGAGGGAAAGATGTTATGGCGGTATCCTTATATCCGAAAGAGGGAAATCCACTTTGGGAAGAATGGTCTACTAAAGCAGTTGCTAGTACCTTAGAATCTTATTCAAGAATGACCTTTGATTATCCTTATCATAAGGCCATTTCTGTACATGCTAAAAGTCAGGGTATGGAATACCCTATGATTTGTTGGAATTATGGTCGTCCTAAAGAAGATGGTACTTATAGCGATCGTGTAAAGTATGGTATGATGGGAGTTATTATTCATGAAGTAGGTCATAACTTTTTTCCAATGATTGTTAATAGTGATGAGCGTCAATGGACATGGATGGATGAAGGGTTAAATACTTTTGTTCAATATGTTGCGGAACAGGATTTTGGAAAAAAATATCCGGATGCTTTATCGCCTCAGCATGAAAATTTCCCATCAGATAGAGGACCTGCTAAATTGATTGTTCCATACATGGGAGGGAATCAAGATTTCATTGCACCTATAATGACTAAAGGACTTAATACTTACCAGTTTGGAAATAACGCCTATGGAAAACCGGCAACAGCATTAAATATATTGCGCGAAACTGTAATGGGCAAAGATTTATTTGATTATGCCTTTAAAGAATATTCAAGACGATGGATGTTTAAACACCCAACACCTGAGGATTTCTTTAGAACTATGGAAGATGCTTCAGCATTTGATTTAGATTGGTTTTGGAGAGGATGGTTTTATACCACCGACTGGGTTGATATTGGTGTAAAAGACATTAAGAAGTTTTATGTGTCATCAGAACCAAATACTTTTATTAAAGATATGGCCAAAGAAAGAGGTGCTAACTTAAAGAGTTTACCACCATTGGTTTATATGGTAGAAGAAGGAAGTGAGGACTTTAAAGATGACATGAAAACATCTACACTTTTTGAGAATTCAGTTCCAGTTAAAGATTATATCATGGATAATTTTACTCCAGAGGAGCAAAAAACCATTAAATCACCTAACTTTTTCTATAACATTACTTTTGAAAAACCAGGTGGTTTAGTTATGCCAATTATAGTTGAATATACGTATGCAGACGGGACGAAGAAAACAGAAACATATCCAGCACAGATCTGGAGATTTAATGATAATGAAGTAACAAAAGCTATTGCCTCAGAAAAAGAGATTGTTAATGTTATAGTTGACCCAAAGTTAGAAACTGCAGATATTGATACTTCTAACAATTCATGGCCTAAAGAAGTTAAGGAAAATGATTTTGAAAAATTCAAAAATAAAGTAAAGGGCTAGTCTCCATTTTTAAAAATCTTAAAAGGTCGGCATTAATGCCGACTTTTTTATTTCTTTAATAAAAACAACTCACTATATTTGTGCTGTGATATATCAACCCACATTTTTATTTATTAGCGGCGGAGAAATAGCTTTTATTCTCTTTATTGCTATTATGGTTTTTGGAGCCGACAAACTTCCTGAAATTGCTCGTGGTTTAGGGAAAGGTATGCGTACACTAAAAGATGCAACCAATGATATTAAGCATGAAATAACCAAAAGTGCTGAAAATCATGGTATTGATACCAGTATTACTAAAGATGTTAAAAAGGAATTAGATAAGGTAAAGGACGATATTGATGACTTTACTGGTTCAGTAAAACGTAAGTTTTAATATTTTGGCGTTTCCTTATCAGGTCGGGCTTTCTGCGTTATATGTTAACTAGCTTCAATCCCTAACACGACAATCATTTATTTCGTTGATTAAATAGCCAGTTCATCATCATTTTGTCACTATAAGTAGCAATCCAAGAAAAATGACCAGTCTCTGGGTATTGTGTGTAGTCAGGATAAGCTCCAGCATGTGTTAATGCATTCACCATCTGTTGTGATATAACGGCATTTACGGAGCTATCTTTAGCACCTTGAAATATCCAAATAGGAATATGTGATATCTCAGACGCTTTTGTTGTATCACCAAGTCCACAAACAGGTACTGCAGCAGCAAACAAATCAGGATGCCTTGTAATAGCATCGAAGGTTCCTGCACCTCCCATTGAAAGTCCTGTAATATAAATTCTATTGGTGTCAACAGGTAAATTTTTAATAGTTTTATCAATCAGTTCTATTAAGAGTTTCATAGGCTTTGATGGTTCTGGTTTAAGTAACTTTGTTTTAGTTGAATCCCTATAAAAATTCCCCCAAGACATTCCCTCAGGACATTGTGGTGCAATTACAATACATGGATAATGCGACATGATTTCACTAATTGCAAAATTTTTAACACCCCATTTTAATTGGGCTTCATTATCATTACCTCGCTCACCAGATCCATGTAAAAAGACAACTAGCGGGTATTTAGTTTCTATAGCAAAATCAGATATTAATTGCCTGTATTTTAAACTGTCTCCTTCAGTATTTATGTATTCCTCATAACTAAAAAGTGATGAGGATTGTGCATTAAGCAATCCAAAACTGGTAAATAATACTAAAATAGCCACTAAATAAAATTTTGATTTAGTCATGTCTTTAAAAGTTAAGAATTCCTTTTTCTGCTAATAGTCAACCCATCTCTAATTGGTAAAATAACCGTTTCAATTCTTGGGTCATCTTTAAGAAGCTTATTGTATTCAATTAGCGCCTTAGTGTCCATATCGTCAGGTTTTAAATCTTCAAGAACTTTACCACTCCAAAGTACATTGTCAGATAAAATAATACCTCCAGGTTTGAGCTTATCAATAATTACTTTGAAATAATTCGGGTAATTTTCTTTATCAGCATCAATAAAAATAAGATCAAAGGTTTTATCAAGTTTAGGAATAATTTCTAAAGCATTACCTAAATGCTGAATAATTTGATTTCCATAAGCAGATTTGTCAAAATACATTCGCTGAAAATTAACCAGCTCCTCATTAATATCAATGGTGTGTAATTCTCCAGATGTTTGTATACCTTCTGCTAAACATAATGCGGAGTACCCTGTGTAAGTCCCAATCTCCAATATGTTCTTTGGATTTGCCAATTTAGAAATAATGCTTAAAACCCTACCTTGATAATGCCCACTGAGCATTCTTGGTTGTAGTATTTTTTGATAGGTTTCTCTTGTTAGTTGTTGCAATAGTTTTGGTTCATCTTCAGAATGTGCAACCACATAATTGTCAAGTGTTTCGGGTATAAAGTGCATTAAGCTAAAATCCTTTTAATTAATTTTTCCTTGGCGGCTTCATCATTCCCACAAAGCCATTGTATAACATTATCTTCCCAAATAGCATTATATTCTTTTTGGTTTATAATGTCTCTTTTCATAGCTAAGTCTAAAATTTTACCAGGATAAGATGATTGCTGGTCGCTTTCCATCTCACCAAGAGGGTATGGGTCATCAAGTCCCATAATAACTTGTTTAGTACCATGGTTTCGAATAAGTAATTCTAATCCTCCTGTATCATGGACCAAAGTATCAAAAAAGATATTTTTATGCCCTACGGCCTTTCTCGGGTGATGTTTGCCTTCAAACAAATCAGGTCTACCGTCAAAACCTTGTATGCGTCTGCCCAAATTTATTTGGGCTAGTTGGCCACCATGAGCAAAACAAGTTCGCATATTCGGGTATTTCTCCTGATAGCCATTTAGGGTTAAAAAATGATAGGCATCTGCACATTGCGCTAGCATCCAAATTAGGTGAAACCGCCATGAAGTGTTTTCTAACTTAATAAATTTTTCACCATCATAAGGGTGAATTTCAACGGCTAAATTGTATTTATTTGCTAATTCAAAAATAGGTTCGTTTTCTTCATCATAAATGCTGCGCCAAGTGCCAATGGTGTCCATATAATGCGTTGGTAAACAAAGTAATTGTAGGCCATGTTCTTCAACACAACGTTCAATTTCCCAACAAGCACTTCGTAAAAACCCAGGATGAACCACAAAACCACAAGTGAATTTACTTGGGTGTTCATGTTGAATTTTTGCATTAAAATCGTTTTGAAAACGTAATGCCTTTTTCATTTCTTCAACGCGCAAACCATTCCCGTAAAGTTGCGAAAGATTTAGAACAACAGCATGGTCCAGTTTGTTCCGTTCCATCCATTCTAATTTTTCATGTAAAAAGAAAGAGGAATCTGTAACTGGCCTGCTCCAATCTTTTTGAAGCATAAATTTCCTGTCTTTATCCACCCAAAAAATACCTTTCTCTTGCATGTAATCGGGTATTTCTTCCGGATAAGGAAGCAAATGCGAGTGCCCGTTTATTCTAAGTTTTCTTTTCATTTAATAACTTAAAGGGTTTTAGGAGGTGCCATTTTAGCACCACATTTTTTACAAGTTCGCTTTTTTTCGCTGCTATAATACTTGTCAAAAATCACTGGCATATCGGTTTCAATATCATCAAGTTTAAACTTCTTTCTGTATAATAAATTATCACAGTTTTCACAATACCACTCAAGTGCATCTTTCATTTTTTTAGAACGCGGATATTCAATAACCAACCCAACGGTGTCAGCACTTCTTTGTGGTGAATGTGGCACTTTAGCCGGTAATAAATAAATATCGCCCTCCTTAATATGCACGTCTTCAGGTTTACCCTTATGTATTATTTTTAAAACCATATCACCTTCAACCTGATAGAAAAATTCAGGTGTTTCATTGTAATGATAGTCCTTTCTACTATTAGGCCCGCCCACAACCATAACAATATATTCACCATCTTTCCAAACGCATTTATTACCCACTGGTGGTTTTAAAAGGTGTCTGTTTTCATCAATCCAATCTTTAAAATTTAAAGGTGATACTAATTTCTTTTTACCCATCTTTTTAAATGTTTTGGGCGTGCCCTTTCAGGTCAGGCTTTCGGCAGTCGCTCTTTTCAAGGAGCTCCAACAAATATCTCAATCCTTCACGCGTTTATTTGCTATGTTTAAAGTTACAAACTTTTTGTTCTTCCACCATCAACAGGAACGTTAATTCCGGTAATATAACTAGCAGCTTCACTTGCTAAAAACACTATGGCGTTTGCTACTTCCTCAGCACTAGCAAAACGTTTAGCAGGCGCATAGTTTTTCATTATTTCAGCCATGTCTTCTGGTGTTCTACCTTCAATATTGGCCTTTATGTTAATTATCTCATTCAATCGTTCTGTCTCTGTGAATCCCGGTAATACATTATTCACAGTTATTCCAAAAGGAGCAACTTCGGTAGATAATGTTTTACTCCAATTACCAACCGCACCTCTTGTAGTGTTACTAACACCTAACCCAGGAATAGGCTCCTTAACAGATGTTGAAATTATATTTACAATTCTTCCAAAACCTTCTTCTTTCATAAACGGAATGGTAGCCTGTGCCAATACATGATTGCATTTAATATGCATGGTAAAAGCGTTTTCAAATTCGTCTAAACTAGCTGTTAAAATATCACCACTTCTTGGGCCGCCAGTATTGTTCACCACAATATGAAAACCGTGGTTGTCATCAATGAATTTAATGACTTGTTCTTGTAACTCTCTTGGATTTGAAAAATCTGCTACAATGTAACTGTGGTTTCTATGTTGAGGTAACTCTGCTAATACCGCTTTTAGTTTCTCTCTATTTCTGGCAACCAAGGTTACGTTAACACCTTCTGCAGCAAGTAACATGGCGGTTGCTTTACCAATGCCTTGTGTGCTGCCACAAACCAGTGCATTTTTATTATTTAAGTTTAAGTTCATATTGTTAGTATTTTATACATACATTTTTAGTTTCTGTAAAAAAGCGTAAAGCTTCAAAGCCACCTTCTCTACCAACGCCGCTTGCTTTTACACCACCAAAAGGTGTCCGTAAATCACGAAGCATCCAAGTATTTACCCAAACAATACCTGCCTGTAATTTACTACTCATTCTCATAGTGCGCTTTAAGTTGTTAGTCCAAATCGTAGCTGATAACCCGTACTTAATATCATTAGCCATTTGTAAAGCATGGTCTTCATTGTCCAAAGGCATTATAGTTACTATAGGTCCGAAAATTTCTTCCTGATTTAATCTGCATTCATTATTTGGAACTTCAATAATAGTTGGTTCGAAATAATATCCGTTTTCATAGCCATCAATGGTTACTTGTTTTCCACCACATAGAATGGTTCCTCCTTCATCTTTTGTAATATTAATGTAGCTTTTTACTTTTTCCAGATGCGGTTTTGATACTAAAGCACCAATATCGGTATCTGAGTTAGAAGGATGTCCAATTTTTAATGCCTTTACTTTTTCAACAAAATCGGATTTGAATTTTTTGTAAATGGACTTCTCAACAAATATTCTGCTTCCGCATAAACATATTTGCCCTTGATTAGCGAATGACGAACGAACAGTGGTACTCAGCATATCATCATAATCACAATCTGCAAAAATGATATTTGGGTTTTTGCCACCTAATTCTAAAGACAGCTTTTTAAACATGGGGGCAGCTACTTTGGCAATTTGAGCACCTGTTGAGGTTCCTCCAGTAAATGAAATGGCTTTAATATTAGGATGTTCTATAATAGCTTGCCCTGTAAGATTTCCTAAACCATGAACAATATTTAAAACACCGTTTGGCAAACCTGCTTCAGTACAAATTTCTCCTAAAAGAAAGGCGGTCATGGGTGTTACTTCGCTCGGTTTTGCAACAACACAATTTCCAGTTGCAATAGCAGGAGCAATTTTCCAGGTAAACAAATAGAGTGGGAGATTCCAAGGAGAAATACAACCAACTACGCCAATGGACTGACGCAGTGTATAATTCACCGCATCTAGACCAATACTTTCATGACTCTCACTGCTAAATTGGGTGATGGCATTCCCAAAAAACCGAAAGTTACTAGAGGCTCTGGGTATATCAATAGCTTTCGCTAAACTTATAGGTTTACCGTTGTCTTTACTTTCGGCTTCTGCAAATCGGTCTAAATTGACTTCTAATAATTCTGAGATTTTTATTAGTATTCTACTACGCTCTTCAATTGGCTTTTGAGACCACTCCTTAAAAGCGGTTTCGGCGGCATTATAAGCCTTTTCTACATCTTCTAATGATGAATTGGGTAATTGTCCATAAATTTCTCCATCCGCGGGACAATAGTTATCCACCCAATCATTATTAATAGGGTTTACAAATTGACCGTTTATGTAGTTTTGAATTTTCATTAGAGCCTTTTATAAGCCACAACCTTAATCTCCACTAACAAATCAGGGTGAGGTAATTGATGAACAGCAACGGTTGTTCTTGTTGGTCCGGTTTCTATATCAAAAAACTCAGCATAGGCTTTATTATAGCCACCAAAATCATTCATGTTAACTAAAAAGGTTGTAACATCTACAACATCATTTAAAGAAGCCCCTTCATTAGCTAAATTCTTTTCTATATTTTTTAAAACCTCGCGTGTTTGAATTTGAATGTCCAGTTGTTTGGTACCCATATCATCAACATTGTCTGCTCCAGCAATAGAATTATCTGGTCTTCGGGAGCTGGTTCCTGAAACATAAATGAAATCGCCAACGCGTTTTGTATGAGGGTAAGCGCCTCTGGGTGTTACAGTATTTCGTGCGGAGGCAGGAATCTCATCTTTTTTGTTGCTCATATTTTATTATTTGTTCTGTCCATTTTGTCTTGATACAAAACGAACCAAAAAATCAAATCAATCTAAGGAAATTCCTTCAGATCGTTCGCTTTCAAAACTTTATGCTTGAAGCTTCGCTTCGCAATTTCGTTTTTTCACTCACTATTTCTACAGATTGATGATTCGGATTATATCCGAACACGGGACTAGACTTTTTTCTATATTCATTTTTTATATCACTCTTTTTATAATTTTGCTAACTGCTAACTGCTAACTGCTAACTGCTAACTGCTAA
>NZ_VRKQ01000008.1:576956-1921732 GCF_008056315.1 Seonamhaeicola maritimus
CAAACCTGCAATTTTATCTTCTTCAAGAATTTCTTGGGTCTCTTTTTGAACTTTTTCTAGAGTCAATTTTAAATCAGCATTTAAATCAATATCACTATCAGAAAGCATATTTAAAATGGCTTTGTCTTGAGCCCTTCCCTTTAGCATGGCTTCACGATAATCTAAATCTTCATTAAAGGTAACTAATGAGTATTTTGAAGCATATTCATTTGGAAATTGTTTCTCCAAAGCCATTTCCAATTTACGCTTTTCTTGGAATATAGGGTTTGCTACGTGGTCTCGCATTTCGTAAAAATTGTCGATAGCTAAGTCTGCAATGGCATCGGTGTCTTTTTTTCTGGATTTTTCATAGGCCTTAAAAATGGCTTCCCAATTTCCTAAATTGGCATCTAAAACCTTATCAAACTCAACTACATCTTCAAAAGAAGCATTCATGCCCTGTCCGTAAAACGGAACAATTGCATGAGCCGCATCACCCATTAAAAGTGTGTTGCCTTTATAATGCCACGGTGAACATTTTACGGTACCTAAAGCCGAAGTAGGATTGTTGTTAAAGTCTTCCAACAGATTTGGCATTTGAGCTAAGGTATCCGGGAATTCTTTTTTGAAAAATTCCAGCACTTTTTTATCTGTATTTAAATTATTGAAATTGTATTCACCTTCATTGTAACTTAAAAACAAAGTCACTGTAAAACTACCGTCAAGATTGGGTAGTGCTATAAGCATAAAACTACCACGAGGCCAAATATGAAGGGCATTTTTGAAGATTCTGAAATCGTCTTTTCCCTTTGGAAGGATGCTCAATTCCTTATAACCATGGGTTAAATAATCTTGTGAAAAACTGAATAAAAACTTTTTACCTAAATAATAACTTTTTCGAAGAGAAGAACCTGCTCCATCTGTTCCTATGATAACATCGGCATCTTCTATAAATTCTGTTTTGGTTGTGTAATCTTTAAAAAGAGCGGTTGTTTTTTCAAAGTTTATCGATTTACATTTTTTGTTGAAATGAATGGTTACATTATCATGCTTTTCGGCCTCATCTAAAAGTAGCGCATTCAATCCACCGCGAGAGATGGAATTTATATATTCATGTTCTCTTCCGCTATAGTTTGATAAAAAGGTATTGCCTTTACCGTCATGAATCATGCGCCCATTCATTGGAATACAAAGTGCTTTTACTTGCTCATCTAAACCAACAAGTTTCATGGCTTTGATGCCTCTATTGGAAAATGCTAAATTTATGGAACGGCCTGCACTTATGTCCACTTTTCTTAAATCTGGACGTTTTTCATAAACGGTGACATTGTACCCGCGTTGCCCTAACCGTAAGGCTAACAATGAGCCGCATAGACCCGCACCAACTATAAGTATGTTTTGTTTTTTTTCTTTCATTTTCGTCATTCTGAACTTGTTTCAGGATCTCATAATTATTTCAATTTCAAATGGATTCCTGCCTTCGCAGGAATGACAAGTTAGTTTAAAATTTGCTTTAATTTTTGAATTTCTTCATAGCTAAGTCTAAATTTTCTTAGTCCTAAATTCTGTTTTTTGTTTTCTAGGTTTTCAAAAATAATTTTATCACTACTAGAATTAAATTGAATTTTAGAAAAGCTATTGTATTCTTCGTTTGTGATTAACCTGTTTTTAACCAAGCAAACTATCCGTTTATTGGTAATTAACAAATAGTCTTTGTTTCTGTTTAAGATAAGGTAGGCCAACCCAACTAAGGTATTATCGAGAATACCTGGTTCCGATGATTTTTTTAGTAGGAAAATGTTTTGTTCCTTTTTAAGAATTGAATTTATGTATTTAACACTATCCATTCAAAATAGCTTTCAAGCGTTCCACCAAATTATAAATATCTACAAATGAATTATATAAAGGAATAGGAGCACAACGTATCACATCAGGTTCTCTCCAATCGCTTATAATACCAGCTTCTGTTAATTTATTATGCAAGGATTTATCAGCATTAATCACCTGAATAGATAACTGACAACCCCGTTCATCCTCATTTTTAGGTGTAATAATTCTAATTACATCTTCTCCTAACTCTTTAAGTAAAAACTCAAAATAGCCTGTGAGTATTTTAGATTTTCCCACCAGTTTTTCAATACCAACATCATTAAAAATATCTAATGATGCCCTTATCGCTGCCATAGATAAAATAGGAGGGTTGCTTAATTGCCAGCCTTCTGCTCCAGGAAGTTGATCAAACTCATCACGCATATTAAATCGTGTATGTTTATTATGACTCCACCAACCAGTGAATCGGTTTAAATCTTTTTGGTGTGCATGACGCTCGTGCACAAAACAACCCGCTAAACTTCCCGGACCCGAATTCAAATATTTATAGGTGCACCAAACGGCAAAATCAGCTCCAGAATCGTGCAAGTTGAGTTGAACATTTCCCGCGCCATGGGCACAATCAAAACCAACAACACATCCATGTTTATGACCTAGTTTTGTAATTCTTTTTAAATCAAAAAACTGTCCTGTATAGTAGTTTACACCGCCAATCATAATAAGTGCTATTTCATCACCTTGTTGCTCAAGAATTTCTTCTAGATCTTCGTGTATTAATAACTCTTCGTCTTTTCTTGGTTTCCATAATACCACGCCTTCTTTATCGTCATATCCATGATGTCTCAATTGAGATTCTACAGCATATTTATCAGAGGGAAAGGCAGCACTCTCAATTAAAATCTTATAACGGGTTTTCGTTGGTTTATAGAATGACACCATCATAAAATGCAAATTGGCAGTGAGCGTATTCATTACTATCACTTCAATAGGTTTAGCGCCTACAATATGCGCCATACTTTCGGTTAGAAATTCATGATATGGTAGCCATGGGTTTTTAGCTTCGGTGTGTCCTTCAACACCCAAATTTGCCCAATCTTCCAACTCTTGATTCACATAAGATTTTGTGATTTTAGGTTGAAGCCCCAGAGAGTTTCCTGTCATATAAATTAAATCGTTTCCATCTTTGTCTTTAGGAATATGAAACTGATTTTTATATGATGCTAAGTCGTCATTTTTGTCTAATTCTAAAGCAAAATCTAAACCTAATTTATATGTTGGCAATTTGAAGTTTTTTATCGGTTTCTAACAAAAATAAGAATTTAAAAAATGAAGTTACTGTCTAAACTGAAGATAATCTTAAAGCTTGATTTTTTGTATATTTAAAGAAATCACTAAGATATGGGAAAGACAAAAGAATATTCAAACGGGGAGGTAACCGTGGTTTGGAAACCAGAAATATGCATCCATGCAGCTACATGTGCTAAAGGGTTGCCGGAAGTTTTTAAGCCTAGGGAACGTCCTTGGATTAAAATTGATGCGGCCACAACGGCGGCCATAATGGATCAGGTGAAACAATGTCCGTCTGGCGCCTTGAGCTATTATATGAACGATGAAGAAGACCAAACTTCGGAGGTATTAGAAACTAAAGTGGAGGTACTGGAAAATGGACCGCTTTTGGTTTACGGAACCTTAACGGTTACTCATAAGGATGGGACTTCTGAAGTTAAAAATAAAACAACGGCTTTTTGCCGATGTGGTGCGTCTGACAATAAACCTTACTGCGATGGTGCTCATTTAAAAGCAGGATTTAAAGATTAAATTAGTAGTTGAGATCCCGATTTTCATCGGGATTAGTTCAACTTAGAATTTTTAGGTCGTATAAAAACTTCCAAAAATTGAGTTTCACTAAAAAAGGAAAAGGGCTTCAACCATTGATTGAAGCCCTTTTCATATATATAGACGCTAGTGCGGAAAATTCTGTTATACTTTATATACGAGTATTAGTCGGAATCTGGATGGTAAAATTACAGATAAACTATTTTTTTTATTGGAATAAACTCAAATTTAATGCCGAAGTTACCTAGAACTTTAGGCAAAAGAAAAGCGCCATATAAATATGACGCTTTAATTATATCAATTTATTATTTTCTACCAGAAAATAGCATACAATACAGCCAAAATAATCATTACTGCAAACGAACCAATATTAAATAGTGGTGTTGTTTTAAATAATTCTTTGGTAAGTGGAATACCTTTCACATCATCAGCTCCTTTGTTTTCGCTATTACTAATAATTGCAATTACTACCATTGATAGTAAAGTTGCAAGACCCATTTGGTGCATCCATGGTGCTAAGAAATCAAATGACTCAACATATATTGGTAAAAGTTTTAGTGCTAAAGCTATTGGAATAGATAAAACAGCTCCCCAAATAGCCCCTTTGTTTGATGTCTTTTTCCAGAATAAACCTAATAAGAAAACTGCTAATATACCTGGACTCACAAGACCTGTATATTCTTGAATATATTGGAATGCCTGATCTAACCCATCTAAAAGAGGTGCTACTAATACAGCAATAACTAAAGCCACGGCTGCTGTCATTCTACCTACATTAACGGTCTTTTTATCATTAGCATTTTTATTGAAATATTGCTTGTAAATATCCATTGTAAAGATAGTTGACGTAGAATTCAACATAGAAGCTAAAGAAGATACAATTGCCGCAGCTAAAGCAGCAAATGCCACACCTTTTAATCCAGTTGGTAAGAATTGAAGTAACCATGGATAAGCTTTATCTGCTTGTTCTCCAGAAGGTATATTTAATTGTCCTACTTCTCCTAAACTAGCCATTATTTCTGGGTCATTTACCATTACGTATGCTGCAATACCTGGCACTACAACAATTAAAGGAATAACTAATTTTAAAAAGGCAGCCAATAAAATACCTTTTTGAGATTCTTTTAAAGATTTAGCAGCTAAAGTTCTTTGGATAATATACTGATTGAATCCCCAATAATATAAGTTGGCAACCCATAGTCCTCCAACCAATACCCATACACCAGGTAAATCTAAGTAATTAGCATTGGCACTTCCATCGCCATTGAACTCTTCTAATACCATGTGAAACTTGTCTGGAGCAGCTTCCCATACCTTACTGAATCCAGCCATAACACCTTCTCCTCCAGATACAGTATTTAATGCCAAATATGTTGTTACTAAACCACCTAAAACTAGAAATACAACTTGAATTACATCTGTCCATGCAACAGCCGATAAACCACCGTATAACGAATAAGCCGCAGCAAATAATGCTAAACCAATTATGGCATACATCATATCAACGCCCATAATAGTCTCAATGGCTAAACCTCCTAAGTATAATACAGAAGTTAGGTTAACAAAAACATATAGTCCTAGCCAGAAAACGGCAAGAATAGTTTTTAAATTAGTAGAGAATCGTTTTTCAACAAACTCTGGAATGGTATAAAGACCTTTCTCAATAAAAATTGGTAAAAAGTACTTACCTACAATAATTAAGGTAAGTGCCGCCATCCATTCATAAGACGCAATTGCTAATCCTAATGCAAATCCAGAACCGGACATTCCAATAAATTGTTCTGCCGATATGTTCGCTGCAATTAATGAAGCTCCAATAGCCCACCATGGTAACGATTTACTTGCCAAGAAATAGTCTTCGGCATTTTTTTGGTGCCCTTCCTTATCTCTGGATACCCATAATCCTACACCCAAAATCAAAATGGCGTAAGCAACGAAGATTACATAATCCAACGTTTCAAATCCTGCTGTCATAGTAAAAAATTTAGTTTAGTTAGTATTAATAAGTTTCAAATATAGAAATTAAATTTTAAAAAAAAGCCAATTTTCAATAAAAAAACCAAACTAGTAGGGTCTAGTAGGTTTTTAAAATAATTTTTATATATTTGTAGTCACACATTATGATAAAAATTAAAAGTAAAATAGGTATACCTAAGTATAAGCAGATAATCAATTCTATTGAAGAAATGATAGTTACCGGTGTGCTTCAAAAAGGTGATCAAATTCCATCTATAAACAAGATTAAGAATGATCATAACCTCTCAAGAGACACCGTTTTAATGGCTTTTAACGAATTGAAGAATAGAGGAATCATTCAATCTGTTGTAGGTAAAGGGTATTATGTTTCTAGTGAAAATGTAAGTGTTAGTCAAAAAATATTTTTGCTTTTTGATGAACTTAATTCCTTTAAAGAAGATCTTTATAATTCCTTTTTAGAAAATTTAGGTAATGATATTCAGGTAGATATATATTTTCATCACTTTAATAAAAATAGTTTTAGTAAGCTGATACAAGAAAATGTTGGTGATTATAATTATTATGTAATTATGCCTGCAAATATGGAAGGTACTAATGATGATATTCAAAATCTTCCGGAAGACAAGGTTTATATTTTAGACCAGATACATGATGACTTAACTAAATACTCTGCTGTATACCAAAACTTTGACAAGGCTATTTTTAATAATCTAACTAAAGCAAATCATTTAATTAAGAAATATAAAAAGCTTGTTTTGGTCTTCAATAAAAACAAACAACCTAAGGGTATGCGCAATGGGTTTATTATGTTTTGTGAAGAGAATAATAAATCTTATGAATTAGTTAATGATTTAACAGATAGAGAGCTTCAAAAAGGGGAAGCCTACATTATGCCAGATGATAAAAGCCTTTTAAGAGTTATCAAAAAAATGAAAGAATCTCAGCTAGAATTAGTAAACGATATTGGAGTTATATCATATAACGATACCCTGCTTAAGGAGATTGTTGAAGGAGGTATCACCACTATTTCAACTGATTTTAATGCTATGGGCAAACGTTTGGCAGAAATGATTTTAGATAAAGAGCAAGGGCAAATTGAAAACCCAAATAAATTAATAATTAGAAACTCACTATAACTAAATGTATAACATTAAACATAACCAAGAATCTGGACTTTTAGAAGTTGAAAACCCAGCTGCCAACGTTTATGCAAAAATTTATTTAAATGATGGTGCCAGCATGCAGGAACTTACCCTTAACGGGCATGCTATAATAAAAGATCTAACTCCGCTAAGTTATGCAGATACTTACGCCTCTTCTATTCTGTTTCCATTTGCTAATCGAATAAAGGATGGTAAATATGCCTTTAAAGGAGAAGACTTTCAGTTTGAAGCCAATCAAAAAGAAGAAAACAATGCCTTACACGGCTTAGTTTACAACAAAACTTTTGCTGTTATTGATAGTACATCAAATGAAGATTCAGCTTCAGTAAAACTGGAATATAACGAGACCAATGAATCTCAAGGATTTCCTTATTTATATAATATTCAATTGGAGTATATTTTTAGTAATGAAGATTTTGAGTTGAAAGTTACAGTTAAAAATACAGATGCAAAACCGTTTCCGTTTACTTTAGGTTGGCACCCTTACTTTTTGAGTAGTAATTTATATGATAGTTTACTTCAATTAAATAGTACCAGCAAATTAGTTTTAGGGGATAGAAATATCACAACAGGTACAATGAAAACGGACACTACCCTACCTATTAAAATTGCTGGACAACAATTAGATGATTGTTGGGTTTTAAATTCAGATGAGGTAGTGTTTCATACACCAAATTACAAGCTAAAATTCAACGCTACAGGAGATAATAACTTTTTACAAGTATATACACCACCAAAGGTAAATACCATCGCCATTGAGCCAACTACCGGGGTTTCAGATAGTTTTAATAATGAAATAGGTTTGAAAGTTCTTAAAGCTGGTGAAACCTGCGCTATTACTTGGAGCCTAAATATTAAAAACAACAACTAAACAACATATAAAATGAGTGCAAGATTAATTAATGATGTAAAAGACATTTTTATTCAAGAGTTCAACACAGAACCTATTTTAATTTTCTCACCTGGAAGAATCAATATTATTGGTGAACACACTGATTATAACGACGGATTTGTATTTCCTGCTGCCGTAGATAAAGGTATTGCAGCGGCCATTCAAAAGAGTGATTCTGGGGTTTCTACAGCTTATGCATTAGATATGGATAGCAAAGTAGAATTTAAAATAGGTGATCTTAAGCCATTAAAAGAAGGTAGTTGGGAAAACTATGTTTTTGGCGTGATTGCAGAAATTTTAAACAGAAATAAAGTAGTTGGGAATTTCAACATTGTTTTTAAAGGTGATATTCCGGGAGGTGCTGGTATGTCTTCATCGGCAGCATTAGAAAACAGTGTGGTTTTTGGGCTAAATGAACTATTTAATTTTGGTTTCACAAAAGAAGAAATGATTTTTATTTCTCAGAAAGCAGAGCATAATTATGTTGGTGTTAATTGTGGAATCATGGACCAATATGCTAGTATGTTTGGTATTAAGGACCATGCATTGTTGTTAGATTGTAGAACGATAAAAGCCAAACCTTTCAAGATTGATTTCGAAAATCACGAACTTCTTTTAATAAACACTAATGTAAAACACAGTTTATCTGATAGTGCATATAACGACAGACGTTCGGCTTGTGAAAACATAGCAAAACTACTTCATGTAAAAGCATTACGTGATGCTACAGAAGATGATTTAGAAACTATTAAAGATGAAGTAACACCAGAAAATTATCAAAAAGCATTGTATGTTATTCAAGAGAATAATAGAGCAAGAAATGCTTCTAAAGCTATGGAAGAGGGTGATTTAGAAAAACTTGGAAGATTAATATACGGTTCTCATGAAGGACTTTCTAAACAATATAAGGTAAGTTGTGATGAACTTGATTTTCTAGTAGAAAAAGCTAAAGAAAGTGGTTACGTTATAGGAGCAAGAATGATGGGTGGTGGCTTTGGTGGCTGCACCATTAACCTTATTGAAAAAGGAAAAGCAGATGACTTTGAAACTTTAGTATCTGGTCCTTATAGAGAAACATTTGGAAAAGATTGCTCAGTGTATTCTGTGGCACTTTCTGATGGAACACATTTAGTAAAACAATAATATTAATAAGTTATAAAATAATGAGTACCGAATTAGAAGATTATTCACATAAGCGCTTAAATATACTAACAGGCGAATGGGTTTTAGTATCACCTCACAGAGCTAAAAGACCTTGGCAGGGCCAGAATGAAGCTGTAAATAATGAAAAGAGACCAACACATGATGAGTCTTGTTATTTATGTGCTGGCAACACACGAATTAATGGTGAAATAAACCCTAAATATGAGGATGTATTTATTTTTACCAATGATTTTGCTGCACTACAAAAAGATTCACCAGATTTTTCTGTTAATGATGGTTTATTAATTGCTCAAAGCGAAAAAGGTATCTGTAAAGTAGTTTGCTTTAGTCCTGATCACTCAAAGAGTTTAGCAGACATGGATGCTAACGAAATTCAAAAAGTGGTTTTTGCATGGCAAAAAGAATACAAAGATTTAGGTGGTAATGATTTAATCAACTACGTACAAATATTTGAAAACAAAGGAGCTGTAATGGGATGTAGTAATCCGCATCCGCATGGACAGATTTGGAGTCAGTCTACACTTCCTAACGAAGTTGATAAAAAGAACACCCAACAATTAAACTATTACCAAAAAAATGGCAGTAGTTTATTAGGTGATTATTTAGCTCAAGAATTAGAGAAGAAAGAGCGTATCATTTTTGAAAACGACGCCTTTGTTGTGTTAATTCCATTTTGGGCTGTATGGCCTTTTGAAGCTATGATAGTTCCTAAAGCTCACAAATCTAGTATTTCAGATTTAAATGAAGAGGAAGCTTATTTATATGCCGAAGCCATTTCAGTATTAACCAAAGCTTATGATAAGATTTTCAATACGTCATTCCCTTACTCTAGTGGTATTCATCAAGCACCAACAAACGGAGAAGATAATAGTCATTGGCATTTCCACATGAGTTTTTATCCACCATTATTAAGGAGTGCTTCTGTGAAGAAATTTATGGTAGGTTACGAAATGTTCGGATCTCCACAGCGCGATATTACAGCAGAAAAAGCTGCTCAAATGATAAGAGATTTAGTTTAATCTCCTTAGTGTTAATAGCAATTAAAAAGCCCTTGCATCAATATGTAAGGGCTTTTATTTTTAGCCCTATGTAGAGTCATCATAAAGCTAATGCAGATTTAAATTCTACTTTTCTACTCAATGTCTATAACCTTTTTCACAGGTTCTTCCTTAAAACCATTTTTGTTTTTTAAAAGTGTAATTAATAAAATGCCATCTTTATAAACGGCTTTAATCTCTTGATCTAAATCTACAGTTTCTGGTAAGGCACATGAACGATTAAAAGAATTATAACTAAACTCTTTTCTAGAATAATTATCTTCTTCTTTAGTTTCTTCAGATTCCTTTTTGGCACTTACAAAAAGCACATCATCTTCCAAAGAAACTTTAAAATCATCTTTTTTAAATCCTGGAACGGCAAACTCTATTTCAAAATGATTATCCAGTTCTTTTACGTTCATTGCAGGCACTAAATTGTCATTATCAAAAAAATCACTTTCAAAGGGATTGTCAAACCTCATTAAGCTTTTAAAATCATTATAATTTGGTACCAGAATACGATCACTCAAAGGTGATAAAGGGCCATGTCTCCAAGGGGCAAACAGTCTGTTACTCCATGGATTTAAAGTGCGATGTCTTCTTTTGCGTTTTGTCAATGAAGTCATGATACAATAATTTAGGTTAAACAAAATTTCACTTAAAAATGTATTAACTATAATAGAAATATCCAATGATTTTTATCATGTTCTACGTTTGATTTATAGGTATTTAATTGAAGGATATTTGAGTTAAAATAAAAAAATCCGATTTATATAAATCGGATTTTTAAGTGTAATTCTGTGGAGTCGGAGGGATTCGAACCCTCGTCCAAACAAGTAACCAAAGAGCTTTCTACACGTTTATTCTTTTCTTGTTTTTTCGATTATAAGCTGGTTAAAGACAACCTACATATAACTTAACTTCTTTAGTTTCGAAAGAGCAACAAAGCACTACCCAATCTATGTTAACATTTACGATGCCTCAAAATGGAACGCCGTTAACCAAGGCTTTCCGGAGACATAAAGCTTGTACACCTTGTGTACCTAGGCCAATCCTACTATAATTCGGATTATGCAGCTAAAGCGTAGTTATTCTCGCCGTTTAAAATTTGACCTAGCCTTTAAGGTGTTTCAAAGTCATTACACCACGTGCTTACCGTTTAATTAATCTCGCTGTCAAAACCAGTCGACCCCTTAATTAATTGCCACTTCGAGTGATTCCGATTCTTTTTCGGAATTGTATCGAGAAGTGGGCGTTACCCACAATGGGTCGGGCTCTCTGCAGTCGCTTTTTTGTGTTGCTTAGGTGCAACAACACAAAAAGAACTTCAACAATGCCTCCATCCCTAACGCGGAGGGCAAAGGTATTAAAAACTAACAAAAATTATGCCTTTTTGGGTGATTAAAGCAACTTAACTCGTTAGGTATTGGTTGTGCGTTACGTTTAATGGACAACCAATGCCAACAGACGATTATTGGTTTATGGTATATTTTGTAGACCCATTAGACAATATGGAAAGACAATTTAGAGCACATTTTACATTAAGGCGTTAATTTAGGTTTCTGATTTGTACTTGAAGTTTTGAAATACCCAATATCCAATAGTCAAAAAAGCTCCAAATAATAATGTAAACAACCATGCTTCGTAATATTGACTTGGTTGATGAATTATTTCTAAAATATCGGTAAAAAGAGAAATTGGATCTTGAACTATTTCCCAAGAATTATAACGCAGGTACCTACCCAAATAAACACCAAACCCACAAAGAAAATGAATAAATATTATGAGAGAGTCTTTATAATTGCTTTTCATGCTTTCCTGAAGTATGGTTTTCATATCAACCATTGATAAATAGAATAGCATCAACCCCACTAATGCAAACGAACTAATCACCAAAATATCAAGCCAAAGTAAGTGAGAGTTACTAATTTTTAAGTGTAGAAGATCTGTTATAATGTAAGGGGCATTAGGTAAAAAAAGCAGCCATACACCAAACCAAATAATCAGCTTTAATTTATTAAGCTTGGGCAAACTTACTAAATAGGTTGTAATGGCAAAAGGTATGACTGCTAGAAAGACATTCCAAACTAAAAACAAGTAAAAAAAGGAATGTGTTAGCTTCATTCTAATCATTAACAGCACTATGCTGAATACTATAGAAACACTTAAAAGTGAAAATGTTTTAAATTGACTAAATATGAGTTGTTTTATGTTGTTCATTTTTTAAAATTTTTAAGTCTACAATTACTATTGTTATAATACCTAAAGTATAGGCCATTAAATCTGAAAATTGAAATGAAGTACCTAGAATAATTCGTATGATTTTATTTTGAATATTTAATAAATCTAGAATATTCAGTAATTGAATAAATTCAATTGAAAATGAGAAAATTAATACAGAAACCCCAAGTTTTAAGGCATTGACTTTTATAAAACTTCTAACTATGCTGTATAGCAAAATGGTAGCTAGAAAGTCTCCAAATGTATGTCTGATCAAACCTGTTTTTAGATAGGTAGCTATTAGAATTTCAATAGTTAAAATAAGTATAGTCAACATTATATAAGTTTTATTCAATTTCATTTTATACTATTTCAATTTTTTTACCCAGATATTTTGGCTGAACGTTAAACAATAAATCTATTGAGGCTTTTGTTCTAGCTAAATATTCTCTTGCCCTTGTTTTAATACCGTACTTTCCTTTAATATCTTTTGCATTAAAAGCTACGGCTTCAATATCAAAATGTCTGGTTAAATACAAAGCACGCTCATTATGAAATCTTTGAGAAATAAGCGTTACTGATGATAAACCAAAAATTTCTTTAGCTCTTATTACGGAATCAAGTGTTCTGAAGCCGGCATAATCAAGATAAATTTTGCTTTCTGGGACGCCTCTTTTAATTAAATCATTTTTAAAATCTGTTGGTTCGTCATATTCTTTTCTACCATTATCACCACTTATTAAAATAAATTCAATTTTACCTGCTTTAAATAAAGCAAGGGCAGCTTCTAGCCGATATTTATAATAAAGATTAATACTACCATAAGAAGTAAATTTACTAGCACCTAAAATCAAACCTACTTTATTCTTTGGAATTTGGTTAACATCATTATAGGTTGAATTTTTGGCCTGAATATCAATCCAGATATTTATGATTACTACATAAACAATGGTAATTAGAGATAAACGCTTTAAGTTTTTAAAAATTTCTTTCGGTTTGAAAAAATCAATTAGATGTTTCAAGGTTTTAGAATATTTCAGTTTGTTCATTTTTGATCTTTATTAGGTTAACTTGTTTTATAGAAAAGATGGCTTGTCTAAAGTCATGAATGGAGACTTTTAAAAGCTTTTTATAATCATAATGATGAAATAAGTTGGCATTTTTACCTATACAATAAGATTTGAAATAGTATCTATAATAATCCGGTAAAATGATAATGCCCAGTATCATGGCTCCATATAGATAAGGGCTTCTTTTTCCGTTTCCAAAGCATAAGCATTGTAGGCCTATTTCATCTTCAACTTTTGTTCCATAACCAGTTATGGTTTGGTAGGCGTCATGTCGTTCGACTTTTGAAATTAATTCAAAGTTGTTTTTATCTAAAAACACACCTAGGTGTTTTCCTATAGAATCTTCAGGATATGTGAGTAATTCCTTTTTGTAAATCCCCCAAGGTTCATGGTTTTTAAACATATTCGTATATGTTTTTTGGCTTTTTTCAAACAGCCGTTCTATGAGTTTTTTTCTATACTTCATGACTCAAGCTTTGTTACTTTTTTCTTAGCTAACCAAACCCAAGATTGTAATGACGTAAAAAATGCAGCCGTAAAAAAAGATACAGCATCAGGAGCTTTCCAAAATCCATAAGCACATAAACAAAAACATGCTATGGCATAGAATGGGAAAAACCATTGGAAAACTATTTCGGTGCCATTCTGCTCTTTGTTGCAGGTCCAAAAGAAGGGAGCAATAGTAAAAATAATTACCAATGAGCAGCAAAGGCAAATAGGTATCATTGATAAGAAAACAAATGGAAGCATTCCCAAGTCTAAATCATCACAAAAGATTAGAAACCAGAAGATACATGTAGCTAAAAGAGTTGCCTTGGCAATTGTTTTTCCTATGCTCATAATGATTAATCTATTTTAAGGTTATCATAAGTAAACTCCTGCCAATTATTGTCTTTAAGTTTTTTTAAATAATTGCGGTACTTTCTGTCTACCCTTATTTTATTTTCACCTTTTAAAGGAATATTATCACTGTATTCCTTGAGTAGAAAGGTATTGTTATTAGATAATTTAGTTAAGTAAAAGAAATCTATGGATTGGGCATGATTAAGATTGTAGTAGGTTATATGCTTGTCCCAATTAATAGTGCATGCAATAATTAAAATGGCAAAAGCAGTTACCGAATTAACTCTAAATAGATACCATAAGTTTTTAATTTGATTCACCTTAATGGCTGTTGTTGCTAAACCAATAACGGTTAATAATAGGTAGACTAAAACACCTATTCTTTTATATGTAAAACCAAAATAGTAGATGTATTGACAATCTTTTATAGCTGTGTTTATAACAAGAATAGCGTTTAGAACAATCCAGATGTAGGCTAAAGATTTTAGCTTTTTGCTCCCTTCAAAGAAGTTTAGATTTCCTCTAAAAAAGTATAGAATAATTATTATGGCAATGATTATAGAGGCAATAAGTGCATTTATACCACTATGTACTTGACTTGAGAATACTGACGCCATTAAATCTTGGGTTGAAAACAAAAAGGTGAAATCCGTAACAAGGAAAAAGATGATAAGCAGGTTTAAAAGCGATATTAGTACAACACCCAATTGGTTCTCATTTTTAACTGATTTGATTGAAAATTCCCCTTTATTCTTTAAAGTATTTTTAGTTTCTAAGTCGATCGTAGTTGCTGGATTAACCGGAATAGGTTCTGAAATATTATAAAGCAGATAATATCCCAGTACTGTTAATAATAACCATTGAATGTTTATAAAACTGAAGTTTATTTTGGAAGTAAGGTCATTAAATACTGGGTTACCATTTCTGTAAAGAAGAATAAAAATGATAACAACTATTAGGGGAATGCCTATGATTTTTATCCAATGAACATAGTCAATATCCCTTTTAATCTTCACTTTTTCTTCTTTTTCATGGGGATTAAAATTTCTATGAAAAAAACCAGCGACAAAAGAGTAAAACCCATTTAACCAGCTGACATAAATTGAGGATTTATGTTCTGAAACATGACCAACTAATGTAAAGAAGGCTACAAAGTTTGCGATAAAAGACAGACTGGATTGAAAAAAGAAAATTGAGATTGCGGATATTAAATAGAGTAAACTGAAAGCAATGGAGCTTTTCTGCTTAAAGGATTTTGGATTATAGGTTGCCAAAATAACTATGGTCACTATGCTGAATAAAGACATGTTTAAACCAAGACTTTGTTTGTAAAAGAGTGTGCTGAATAGTACAGCGCCAATTAGTAGTGATATTTTTTTCATATTCTTATTTTAAAGTACTTTGAAATTCAAAGTATAATGATAAAAAAATTATTTTTGTTTATTTATTATTGACTCTAATGCTTCAATATGTTTTTTAAAGGCTGCTCTTCCTAATTTTGTAGTAGAGTAGCGGGTATTTGGTTTTCTACCTATAAATTGTTTTTCAACTTTTATATATTCACCTTTTTCAAGGGCTTTGGTATGACTTGCTAAATTACCATCGGTGGCACCCAGTAGCTCTTTTAACATATTAAAATCTGCATACTCATTTACCATTAAAACAGACATGATACCAAGCCTAATTCTATGATCAAAAAGTTTGTTTATGTTGGTTATGATACTCATTTTCTAATAATTCTTAAAGTTCAAAGTTACTGAAAACTGTCGCTGAAAATTCAGAACTATTTTCTGTCATATTTGAAATGCATCCAAGTGCCATAAATAATATGCATGAAACCAAAGCCAATTACCCAAAGCCAGAAACCAAAACCGGGTCTCCATGCTCCAATTAAACCAAGGATGATTTGAATATAGCCTAAATACCTTATGTCTCCTATGCTATATTTTGAGGCATTAACCAATGCCAAGCCATAAAATATAAGCATTAAACCACCAGATTGCCCATATTTTCCTTGACTTAAAATTATTAAGATGTATAATCCGCCAACTATTAGAGGAATTAAAAAATTAAGTACTAAACGTTTAGAGGTGGCATCCCAAATTTTAGCGCCGTGTTTTTTTGCCTTTCTAGTTGTTAAAAATATTCCAGTAACTATACTTAAAAAAGCTACCAAACATAACGTTAACATACAGAGTCTATATATTTGGCCATCTAATATTAGTATGCCGTTACTATAGGTCATTACTAACCAATAAGCTATGGCAGCTCCGATTAATGCGTAAATGCCTGCTAGTATTCCAGATAAACCACTAAGTGAAATAAAGCGAGAAGATTTATTCATTAAATCTTTAATCTCACTTATGTCTTTTAAATAATCTTTTGATTCCATGTAAAAGTACTTTGTAATACAAAGTAAATAAAATATTTTGAATGAGACTATTAAAAATTTCTTAATTTTTGTTTCTAACTTAACTATTTACAGTTTCAAATTCTTTCAAATTTCATCAAAATTCACTATCTTAAAGAGTTACTTAACTGATATTAATTTAAAAGAATGAATTATGAATCCTCCTTTAATATTTACGGTTTTTATTATCGTATTCTTGCTTTCTGGGATACGAGTAGTTTTCGAGTATAAACGCGCTTTAAAATTTAGATTTGGAAAATATATTAAAACTTTACAACCTGGATTTAGATGGATTATTCCTATTGTTGAGACCATACAGGTAGTAGATATTCGAGTTATTACTATTAATGTGGTTTCTCAAGAAGTTATGACAGAAGACAATGTACCTTGTAGCATTGACGGTGTTGTCTTTTTCAAGATTGAAAACCCAGAAAAAGCCGTTCTTGAGGTAGAGGAATATACTTTCGCAATTACACAATTATCTCAAGCAGCTCTAAGGGATGTATGTGGAAAAGTTGAATTGGATACCATTTTATCTAAACGCGAGGAAATGGGCAAGAATATTAAAAATATTGTTGAAATTGAAACTAAGGAATGGGGTGTGGATATTATTGATGTTAAAATAAAAGATATTCAATTGCCTGAAAATATGAAGCGCATGATGGCTAATCAAGCCGAAGCTGAACGCTCTAGACGAGCACGTATTATTTTGGCTTTAGCTGAAGAACAAGCTGCTGGTAAATTATTAGAAGCAGGTAAATTAATAGATCAATCTCCATCGGCCATAAAATTGAGGTTATATCAAACTTTATCAAATATAGCCGCAGAGAAGAATTCAACCATTTTATTCCCTTTCCCTGAAGAGGTATTACCAAAAAAAAAATAAACAGGCTATGAATTAAATGCTCATTTTTTAAATTTGACTAAATAAATAGTTTATTTGAAGCCAGTAGATCAATATTTTTTGAACCAGACAGAGCCGTATCAATCCATTATGCTCTATGTGCGTGATATCATTCAAAATACATTACCTGAAGTACAGGAAAAGTATAATTATGGCATACCTTTTTATCATTACAAAGGGAAACCTTTTATTTATTTAAATATTTTGAAACGCACCAATTTTGTTGATGTTGCTTTTGTTAAAGGTGTATTAATGAAAGACCAATTCCCACAATTGAAAGATTATAATAATAGGAAAAATGTTAGGTCAATGCAGTATACAAGTATAGAATCTATTAATCAGCAGGAACTTTCTAAAATAATAAATACTGCTGCCAAAACTTATTGATGCTCACAAAAAGGTGTGGAGAAACTATAGGTTATTAATAGTTTTTCTAATAGCTACTAAGTTAGTTAGGAGGTTTTCTAAATTATCTAAATGAAGCATGTTAGCACCGTCACTTTTTGCATTGGCAGGATCAAAATGGGTTTCAATAAATAAACCATCTACATTATTAACAATTCCTGCCCTGGCAATAGTTTCAATCATATCTGGTCTGCCTCCTGTTACACCTACAGTTTGGTTAGGTTGTTGAAGCGAATGCGTTACGTCTAAAACGGTTGGAGCATATTCACGCATTGTTGGAATACCCCTAAAGTCTACAATCATATCTTGGTAACCAAACATGGTACCTCTATCTGTAATCCAAGCTTTATCACTGCCAGCATCTTTAACTTTTTGTACAGCGTGTTTCATGGCTTCAGGACTCATAAATTGTCCCTTTTTTAAATTAACTACTTTACCAGTTTTGGCTGCAGCAACTACTAAATCGGTTTGGCGCACTAAAAATGCAGGTATTTGTAATACATCAACATATTGAGCGGCTATAGCTGCATCAGAAACTTCATGAATATCTGTAACTGTTGGAACATCAAAAGTATCAGAAACTTTCTTAAGAATTTCAAGTGCTTTTTCATTACCAATTCCTGTAAAACTATCAATTCTACTACGATTTGCTTTTTTAAAGCTGCCCTTAAACACATAAGGTATTTCTAATTTATCTGTAATGGTAATCACTTTTTCAGCTATTCGTAGCGCCATTTCTTCTCCTTCAATGGCACATGGACCGCATAGTAAAAAGAAATTATTTGAATTGGTGTGTTTTATCTTTGGAATATCTTGAAGATTCATATAAAAATATCAATAATTTAAGGCACAAAGATACTACTTATGCCGAATATTTAACTGAAGTTTAATTTTTAACCTCCACCCGCATTAGCGATAGAAGTGGCATCCTTTTGCTAAAGCAAAAGATATAGCGGATAGCGCGACTTTTTTATAAAAAAAGTAATGCCCTAAATAATGTATTAGATATCCATTAATAATGAGTAACTTTGCACGCTTAATTTAAGGCACTGGGTATGAACAAAATAAAAAATATTGCTATTATAGCTCACGTAGATCATGGTAAAACTACTTTGGTTGATAAGATTATGTATCACTGTCAGTTGTTTCGTGAAAACGAAAATACAGGTGATTTAATTCTTGATAATAACGATTTAGAGCGTGAAAGAGGTATTACTATTACTTCTAAAAATGTATCAGTTACTTATAAGGACACTAAAATAAATATTATAGATACGCCTGGTCACGCCGATTTTGGAGGTGAAGTAGAACGTGTTTTAAATATGGCTGATGGTGTACTGTTATTGGTTGATGCTTTTGAAGGGCCCATGCCACAAACTCGTTTTGTGCTACAAAAAGCTATTGATTTAGGATTGAAACCTTGTGTGGTTGTAAATAAAGTTGATAAGGAAAATTGTACACCGGATGAGGTTCATGAAAAAGTGTTCGATTTAATGTTTGAATTAGGAGCAGAAGAGTGGCAATTAGATTTCCCAACGGTTTATGGTTCTGCCAAAAACAATTGGATGAGTGAAGATTGGCAACAACCAACTGAGAATATTGAACCATTATTAGAAATGGTTATTGATCATATTCCATCACCTAAAATTGAAGAAGGTAGTACGCAAATGTTAATTACCTCTTTAGATTTTTCATCATTTACTGGAAGAATTGCTATTGGGCGTTTAACCAGGGGTGAATTAAAAGTTGGTCAGAATATTTCTTTAGTAAAAAGAGATGGAAGTATTGTAAAATCAAGAATTAAGGAGCTTCATACATTTGAAGGTTTAGGTAGAAAGAAAGTTGAGGAAGTTCAAGCAGGTGATATTTGCGCTATTGTTGGATTAGATGGTTTTGAAATTGGTGACACCGTTGCCGATTGGGAGAATCCAGAAGGTTTAAAAACTATTGCTATTGATGAACCAACAATGAGCATGTTATTTACTATTAACGATTCACCTTTCTTTGGGAAGGATGGTAAATTTGTAACATCTCGTCATATAAAAGAAAGATTAACCAAAGAGCTTGAGAAAAACTTAGCATTAAGAGTTTCAGAAACTGATAGCGCAGATAAGTTTATGGTTTTTGGTAGAGGTGTTCTGCATTTATCTGTATTAATTGAAACCATGCGTAGAGAAGGGTATGAGTTACAGATAGGTCAGCCTCAAGTTATCATTAAAGAAATCGATGGTGTAAAATGTGAACCTGTAGAAGAAATGACAATTGATTTACCTGAAGCAGTTTCAGGTAAAGCTATTGAAATGGTGACTATGCGAAAAGGTGAAATGCTAAGCATGGAGGCTAAGGGAGATAGAATGGTTTGTGAGTTTGTTATTCCGTCAAGAGGTATTATTGGTTTACGTAATAATTTATTAACTGCTACTGCGGGTGAAGCTATCATGGCACATAGATTTAAAGAATATCAACCACTTAAAGGAGGTATTCCAGAGCGTCAAAACGGGTCATTGGTTTCAATGGAAAAAGGTCAGGCTATTCCTTACTCTATTGATAAATTACAAGATAGAGGTAAGTTTTTTGTTGATCCAGGTGAAGATATTTATGAGGGTCAAGTAATTGGAGAAAATTCTCGCGGAGACGATATGACGGTTAATGTTACTAAAACAAAAAAATTAAGTAATGTACGTTCTGCAGGTGCAGATGATAAAGCGAAAATAGTGCCAGCTATTAAATTCTCATTAGAGGAGGCTTTAGAATATATTCAAAAAGATGAATATGTAGAAGTTACACCAAACTTTTTAAGATTAAGAAAGATTTTCTTGAAAGAGGTAGAACGCAAACGAAACAAAGCAATCTAAGAATATTTAGAATTGTAATAATTAAATTAAAGAGAGATTCTAATACTAGAGTTTCTCTTTTTTTATTATACTGCTCTATGGAATTATTTGGAATTACATTAACGGAATATATAGGTTATTTAGCATCCTTTATGGTATTGTTATCTTTTACAATGCGTAAAGTTAAAATACTTCGTCTTGTAAACATGATGGGTTGTATTCTATTCGTTATCTACGGGTTTTTAATGTCTACATTAAGAATTGGTCTACCCATAATTATTGCAAATGCTGCTATTTTCTGTGTTAACTTGTTTTATTTGATAAAAAAAAATAGTTAAGTTACACTTCATTTTATAATGTGGTAAATTTACTTTTGAAAGATAATCGATTTCGTATATTTGACCTTATCAATATCTACGCCTAATTATTTGCACAAAGGTGAAATTGCTTAAAAAGAAAACATATATTAATTGAGGAGATTAATAGATTATATAAATAATAACGTTTTAGTTAAAATTACTTCGTTACAGATTGCTTCAGTTGTAACCAGAATAGTTGCCGGATTATTAACTTCAAAGGCCATAGCTGTTTTTATAGGAGCTGAAGGCTTAGCTTTAATTGGAAATTTAAGAAATTTTGTAAGCGCCTTTCATACTATTTCTATACTTGGATTTTATAAAGGAGTTGTAAAGTATGTTTCAGGTTTTAAAGAAAATTTAGAAGAATTAAGCAAAACTATTTCAACTGTTTTTTATACTGGTTTTATAGCAACAATTTTTGTTTCATTATTATGTTACTTTAATGCAGAATTAATAAATGATATTATATTTCCTTCTTATAATCACTATACCAAGATTATAAGGGTTTTTGCAATTGTACTTCCATTTTATGCTTTGAACATGTTTTCATTTTCCATAATGAACGGTTTTTCGAAATATAAAATTCTTATTGTTATAAATATCATCGGGCAGATTTTAAGTGTATTAGTTGCTTTGCTATTAATCTATCAGATGGAATTAAAAGGCGCATTGATATCTGTTGTAATTGCTGAATCTTTGATTTTCTTAATAACCTTAGTGGGTATAGTAAACCGAAGAAGTTTAATATCGCTTATCAAAGTAAAAAGCGTAGATTTTACCTTTTTAAAGAAAATTAGTTCGTATTCTTTTATGGCTTTCTTTCCAATGATAATGTTGCCAATTGTTGCAATAGCGATAAGATCTCATATCATCGAAAATATAGGTTATAAAGATGCTGGTTTCTGGGAAGCTATGACAAGAATTTCTAAATATTATTTAATGTTTGTTACCTCTTTAATGGCATTATACATTTTGCCTAGGTTTGCAGAAATAGATAATAGAGCGGATTTTAAAAAAGAAGTTTTTAGTTTTTATAAAACCGTAATGCCTAAACTAGGCTTGGGGCTTCTTCTAATTTACCTTTTAAGACCATTCATTGTTACTGTGGTATTTACTGAGGAATTTAGACCTATGGAAGGTTTGTTTTTATGGCAGTTGTTAGGTGATTTTGTTAAAGTCTTATCAATGGTAATAGCCTATCAACTTTTAGCTAAAAAGATGTTTTGGCATTATATTATAACCGAAGCATTTTTGGTTGTGATGTTATATATAACAAGCATCAACTTTATTGATATGTTCAATAGCATTCAGGGTGCTGTAGTGGCTCATTTTGTGAGTTACTTACTGTATTTTGGTGTTATTTTGTTAATCTTTGGAAGCACACTTTTTGGAATTGATAAGGTTGATGACCGAGATGAATCAGCTTTAAATTAAAACCAGTTTTAATACGCTTTCATTACTGAACTTTTATTCTAACACCTTCACTATGGCTACTAAACTCTGGAGAATACATGCTTTGAATAGTTGTGATGCCATTACTCATATTACCAGCGTTGTTTACTCGTAAATCGTATTCAAAGACATAAACCCCTTTTGGTAAATAGTCATAGAAGAAGTTGGTGCTGGCATCTTTGGTGCTTTCATAGTACCCCAATCCATTTTGCCATTTGTATTTCGAAATCACGTTTACAGGTTCTAAGCCAGAAGCTCTCATATCTTTCATGTGAACAAATTCCATAGCTCTATCACTTCTCAATTCTATTCTTACCCTTACCAAGTCACCTACTTTTAAATTGGTGTCAGAAGTAATTTCAGAGATTTCCTCACCAGTATCAGTATTCTTTTTTAAGAATAGTTTTTTCGCAAGTTTAAGCGGTGTTTCAGCCGATGTAATTTTATCTAAATCTTCAAAATACTGCCAATACAGGCTTCCCCAAGCAATACCATCACCTTTTTTTGTGAGTTCAACTTCTGCCATATCTTGTTTAATTTCTGAAGTATTCCAGGAGGTTTTAAAATAACCGGTTCCTGCTTCAACTTTTACATCTTCTAGTTTTGAAGGTTCAATTTTTTGACCACCTAAAACTATATCAACCATATCAGTCACACTTAGCCATTCACTGCCTTGAAGTAATAAAGCATAAACTGCATCTGTAGTTGCTTTTGTTGTTTTCCATTTATTGGTTTGCTTGTTTTTAAGTAACCAAATTTTAAGATTATCAATAGTTTCAAGATTCTTCGCTTCATTCTGAATGACCGCACCCACTTCAGAAAAAGTTTCAATCATTAACGCTTGAGTTTCAATAGGAGCCTGATACCAGAACCAAGAATTGGTGTTAGTTTTCCAATACATACCTAATTCTTCTGATGTAATGCTGTTTTCTTTTAACGATTTTAAAATTTTACCACCAGTTTTAATGTCACCGTTTCTATGAGATACCAAAGCCATTAAACCCTTTGCGTATAAAGAACGTTTTAACCAATATTTCTGTATTTGCGATTGATAATACTTGCTAATTTCTTCAACTTCTTTTGATTTTTTATTCTCTGGATAGAAGCTACGCGCATACAGATAATGTAGTTGAGTATAACTTAAATGGTCTTTGCTTAAATCTCTTTTGGCATCATATTTTTTTAAGTTATTATATTCTTTTACAAACTGAGCATCTAAATATTTAATGGCTCTTTTAATCATTGACCCTTCGACTGAACTCGAGGTGACACTAAGTTTATTTAAGTGTCCAAAACCAGCAATAATATGTTGCGTAATCCATCTATTTTCGTATCCTCCTTTGAACCAAGCCCAGGCACCTGATGACATTTGATTGATTTCAAGTTTATCTAAAGCAGATTGCAGTTCATTATTCATTTTATTTAAATCAAATAATAAAGCAATGCGTTTTTTCTGTTCGGTTTCGCTCTGTGCATCTCGTAACCATGGTGTTTCTTGAATTAGAATTGATTTTAATTCATCATTTTTTTCAAGATTAGAAATTAGGGCGTCTTGAGATTTCCATTGATTAAATACTTCTTGGATTCTAGGATTTGAATTAGCAATATGACTCGCTAATGTATTAGCGTAATATCTGCTAAATGTTTGCTCATTACATTGGTACGGATATTCCATTAAATATGGTAGAGCCTGAACAGCATACCACGCTGGGTTGGAAGTCATTTCTAAAGTTAACTTATGGTGCTTTAGACTACCTGATGACACATTTTTTAATTTGTCCAAAGTAAATGTTTTGGTTTCATTACTCTTAATCCACATGGGTAAAGTTTCTGTAACCAACATTCTGTTTGATAATACTGGAAGGGCATTTTGTTCGCCATCACTAAAATCTGCTGTTTTGGCAATGACCTTGTACTGAACGGCTTGTACTTCCTCTGGAATAGATAAATTCCAAGACACTTGTGTGTTTCCTTTAGCATTAATTACAAAAGGCTTGTTATTGGTTGAATTAGAAAGTTTAGCATCTATATTGTTTCCAGTAATAGCATCGGTTAAAACTAACAGTGCTTGACCAGAAAGTTCTTTTTCCGTAAGGTTTGCAACTTTAGTGCTTATAGTTATTTGGTCTCCTTCACGTAAAAAACGTGGTGCATTAGGTATCACCATCAATTCTTTTTGAGTTACTGTGGTTAAGGTTTTTGTAGCACTTTCTAAAGTTTTAGTATGTGCTATCAATTGTAATTTCCATTGTGTTAGTGCTTCGGGTGTGGTAAAACTAAAACTTACACTCCCGTTTTCATCAGTTTTTAAATGAGGGAAGAAAAAGGCGGTTTCATTTAAGTTTTTTCTAACCTGTACTTGAGTTAATTCATTTAAACCTTTTTTTGTAGTAATTATAACAACTCCATTAGCTCCTCGTGCTCCATAAATAGCTGTTGCTGCAGCATCTTTTAAAACATCAATGGATTGAATGTCCGAAGTCGGGATATCTAAATCTCCTTCAATTATTTTTCCGTCAATAATCAATAATGGCTTTTTGTTTTTATCGGCAGAACCCATACCACGTATTTGAATATTTGCAGTAGCACCTGGAACTCCAGAAGAACTTGAAACAGATACTCCTGCAATTTTTCCCTGGATAGCATCGGCCATACCTTCTGAAACTTCTAATTCTTCGGAGACAACCATACTAACAGCACCTGTAATAGATTTTTTCCTTTGAGTGCCATACCCAACAACCACAACTTCATCCAAGGCAGCACCATCTTCAGATAGTGTAATATTAAGTCTGTTTTGGCTAACTCCTATTTTTTGGGTGTTAAAGCCTAAGTAACTAATAACAAGTTCGTCTTTTGAACTAGCCTTAATCATGAAATTACCATCAAAATCTGTGGTGGTACCATTAGTTGTTCCTTTTACCATAACATTAGCGCCAGGTAAAGGAAGACCGCTTTCATCCCTAATAGTTCCAGAAATAAAACCATCTTTTAAGTTTTCATGGAATTCTTCAGATCTTATTGTTCGGAGGTTATTCAAATAATTATCATATCTCCATTTATTGAAATTCATAGAAAACCCGAACCAATTCCAAGTGTCAAAGTTTTGACTAGGGTAATGAAAACGATATCTATTTTTATTATAAACGTTAAATCTGTTTGTTCCAAAGCTCTGTCCAGCGTTACTTCTAAATGATGAATTATAGATTGGATTATTAATTGGATTAAAGCTCCAAGAATGTGGTTTAAATTGGTCTAAAGAAGCATCGTACATACTAGCTAATAATTCGGCACTAACTTTATCTCCTTTTGGTCCTTTAATATTGAAACTCCAAGTTTCATCAGTTCCCGGTTGTAAACGGTCTCTGAAAGTTTTGGTTACTATTTTCAAATCGGTTTTAGGATATGGAACTGAAATGGACTTCGTACCTGATTTAAAACTGTTAAAGGCCACTAAGCTATAATGAACTACAAAGCCTCCAACGTCTTCTTTACTAACAGGGATACTAATAACTCTTTTATTATTATTTAATTGAAGAATTTCGGTTTGAATTATCTTTTTATCCTTTTCAACAGTAATAGTAACAGAAATATTTTCAGCAGCAGAGGCAAAGGTTATGTATGCCGTATCACCAATGTTATAAGACGGTTTATTACTTGAGACACTGAACAATTGATGGTCTGCTAAGGTTTTGTCATCTTCACTAAAAAGTGTGATTTTTGTTTGGTCTTTCACTTTTTGACCAAACTTGTCTTTACTTTCTAAAGTGATAAGATATTGACCAGATAACCATTTTTTAATTTTACCAAGTTTAAGTTTTTTGGAGTCTTTGGTGTTAAATTCTTTTTCAAAAACTAAATCACCTTTTTCCCAATTCTCCGGATTATGCTCATTAGTATAAGCATCATGTGGAAATAGATTTTTAAAAGCTTCTTCTGAAAATTCTTGATAATCGGGAGAAGGCCATAAGCGATTTCTTAAAACACGGTCTGGAGCATTAAGTTTGTAGATTTTAATGGTACCACTAGCAGGAGCAAACTCGCCATTTAAGTTTTTAGTATCAATTGTAATACTATGGTCTTTTTTTGTTTTATCAAGTTCGGTTTCAATATTTATATTGGCAACCAAGGCATGATACCCAATATTAACTATAGTATTAGCACTTCTGGTTTCGCCGTTTATATCGGTAACATCAGCAATAACTTCATATTTAAAAATGGGTAAACCGCTTTTGTCAACGCTTTTATCTGGTATCGCTTTAAATGTGATTTCAAATTCACCTTTGTCATTTGTTATGCTTTTACCATGTGTGATTTCTTGAGGTTCACTATTGAATCGCGGACGATACCAATAATACCATTGTGGATATTGTACTTTTCTATGTACTCTATAAACTACTTTTGCATTGGTAATGTTACTTCCTGCATATGCTAAAGCATTTCCTTTTACGGTAATGGAATCATTAATTTTAAAGGTTTCGGTTATAGGTTCAAATTTTGTTTCAAACTTGGGACGTTTGTATTCTTCCACAGAAAATCTATGCTCTAAATAAAAATCTTCATCATCACCATCAAATTCGATATAATATTCACCATTTAACCCATTGTTAGGAAGAATAAATTCGCCGGAAACAGATCCATACTCATTGGTTCTAAATTCAAGTTCTTTTATTTCATCATCATTAGAATTAAATAAGGCTGCATAAACAGGTTCGTTTGGTACAACCTCAGATTTCCTGTTTTTTAATTTCATAGCTATAGCTTTAAAATAAACAGTTTGACCGGGTCTATATATGCTTCTATCTGTAAAAAGAAAGGCTTTGTATTGCTCTTCTTCTCTTTCAGTGTTTTGACGATTACCCATCCAATAGTTTCCAAAATAGGCTGTTTCATTTCCCTTCTTAACTTTTAATTTTAAGTTTCTATAGTAGCTCTTACTTTTTTCAATTTTTATAATTCCGTAACTATCGGTAGTGTAATGGTGTGTTTGCCTATTCTTCTGATTACTTATATAAAAAGATAATTCAATACTTGCATTTACTATAGGCTCTCCATTATTTCTATTTATAATTTGAAAGATTTGATGCGTATTAGTTTCGGAATCAATTAATGCCATATCTGTAACCTGAAGTGTGGTAAAAGCATAAGAATCTTGATTGTTTTCTTGACTTGTTGCTACAATTAAATACCTGCCATTATTAAGTTTAGGTACTAATACCTCGGTGGTATGAGTTTGATAATCGTTTTCATTTCTTAGAATGCTTTCCCAAGTGTTAGAAGCATCTAATTTGTTTATGAATTCCCATTTGTCTTCTTGTCTGTAAGATTTATTGAATTTTTCAAATTGTTTTTCACTTAACTTAAAAGCTTTAAAGAAAAGAGTGTCTAAGTTTTTGTAGCGCACTAATATTCTGGAATGCTTTTGAATAGGCAAAAATGTTTCGGTAGTAATATTTAATGATTCTTGCTCTATTTGCTTTTTTAGGGCTTTACATTTTTCAGAACCTGTGCTTTTTGGAAATTTAGAGATTGCCCCATCACAAATTTCAATAGCCTCCTTTGCTTTCCATCTAAATGCTTCATTAGAATTCGGACTATACTTTTTGCTTTGTTCATGGTAAACAGAAGCAATTTCAAAGTCATATAAAGCAGAAATCTCATGAGATTCAAATCTATTACTTTCAGCCTGTAATGCTTTTAAAAGAATGTCTTGTTTGTTGCTAAAAGTAGCGTGCTGATTAACGAACTTTAATCGTTCAATATTAATGCTTGCTAAAGCTTCTGGTGATTCATCTTTTAAATGAAACTGAATTAAATTTTGATATATTTTTAAAGCATGTAATTGTAGAGAAGTTGTATCTTTTGATGATAATTTTAGTTTTGAATATACAATAGCATCACCTAAAAATTCAGGATTGTCAATCTCAAATTTGTAAGCAGGTTTGGTAATATGCGTTTCATTGGTTTTGTAAAACACCAAAGCATTGTGGCTTAAAAAATCGAATAAAGTAGGTCTATATGTTTTAGAATTTTCTAGAGTAACTAGAAGGTCATCATATTTATTTAGTAATTCTAGTTGAAGCATTAAACCATTTTGTAATGAATTTTGGTAATGCCCATGAATTTCATTGAATAAGGTTTGTAAATCCCAAGTACGGAAATCTAAGTCGTCTACCTTTTCTAATGTTTTGGTTCGGTTATAAAATTTGTATCTGTTCTTATTAAAATACTGCCAATACAAGTTTGCAAGCAAGTTTTCTAAAATGTTCTTAGTAGGGAATTCACTCCTTTCTATTTCAGCTTTAAAATTATTTATGATTTTAAATTGTGCATCTTCTTCTAATATTAAAGCAAATTTGCTTTTAAAAAGCATGGTTTTAATAAGTTGAGGCGTGTTATTGTCTTTTTTGGCTTTTGCCGAAATATCCTCTACTATTTTAAGAGCAGATTTAGGCAAGCCTTCAATTTCAAAATTCTCAACATTTTTCCAAAGGGTGGCGTAATCCTTATTTTGAGCTATTGAACCATGAGCAAATAATATTATCATTAAAAAGGGTAAAATTCGTTTCATTGTAAATTAATTTACATCTAAAGTATATTCAAAAGCTATACCAAAAAAAGTAGAATGAGTAAACCGCATAAATGGTTGAGTGAAGTTACTTATTTTTAAAGAAACTTGTAATGTTTAACTTTGTGCTTCCGACATAAACTCCATGAACAAATTTATCTACTTGTTATTATTACCCATTTTTGGCTTCGGCCAGCTTAATATTGATAGAGCTCAAGATTTAATTAAAAAGAATCAATTTGAACAAGCAGAACAAATACTGGTAGAGTATGTCAATGGCAACCCCAATGATATTCAGGCTACAGAGCTTTTAGGAGATGCGTATGGTCATCAAAAAAAATGGGATGAGGCTATTGAGCAATATAAGAAGCTGGTAGAATCTAGTCCACAAAACGCAAATTATCATTACAAGTATGGAGGTGTATTAGGGATGAAATCACTTTCTGTAAGTAAGCTTAAAGCTTTAGGTATCATTGGAGATGTAAAGGCTTCTTTTTTAAAGGCGGCAGAATTAGATCCAGAGCATGTTGATGTTCGTTGGGCTTTGGTAGAGTTGTATATGCAATTACCTGGAATTATAGGTGGTAGTAAAAGTAAATCACTAAAGTATGCCAGCGAATTAGAAAATCTATCACCTGTAGATGGTTATCTAGCTAAAGGGTACATTCATGAATACGACAAAGAACCAGAACTTGCTGAAAAATATTATATGCAAGCATTAAAAATTGGGGGTTCTGTTACTTGTTTTGAAAAACTTACTAGCTTTTATGAAAACCAAAATGAACCCTTAAAGGCCATTGGTAATTTAGAAAAGGCATACAGAAAGCATAACAGAAATGCTATGCATTATCAAATAGGTAAGGTTTGTGCAGACTACAATATTCAATTAGAGAAAGGAGAACGTTGTTTAAAAGCCTTTATTAAAAACCATTCAGTAAAAGATGGTGTGCCGTTAGAATGGGGTTATTTTAGGTTGGCTCAAATACGTAAAAACAAATTGGATAAACCAGGTGCTTTAAAGTGGATTAATAAAGCATTGGCCACTAAAGTTGATTTTGAACAAGCCGAAGAAGAAAAAGCTAAAATATTGGCTCTTTAATTTGCTTTTTGAAGTTTCCTTCTTGACATTTGTTACATGAACGTACATTTTATTGCTATAGGTGGTGCTGCAATGCATAATTTGGCACTGGCATTACATAACAAAGGATATCAAGTTACGGGAAGTGACGATACTATTTTTGAACCTTCAAAGTCTAGATTAGAGGCAAAAGGTTTATTGCCTGAAGCGTTTGGGTGGTTTCCAGAAAAAATTTCAGAAAATCTTGATGCTATTGTATTGGGGATGCATGCCAAAGAGGATAATCCGGAGTTATTGAAAGCTCAAGAATTAGGATTGAAAATTTATAGCTACCCGGAGTTTTTATACGAACAGTCTAAACATAAAACCAGAGTTGTAATTGGTGGAAGTCATGGTAAAACAACCATTACCTCAATGATTTTACATGTTATGCATTATCATGATAGAGATGTTGATTATATGGTGGGGGCACAATTGGAAGGTTTTGATGTGATGGTGAAACTCACCGAAGAAAACGATTTTATAGTTTTAGAGGGCGATGAATATTTGAGTTCTCCAATTGATAGACGGCCAAAATTTCATTTGTACAAACCTAATATTGCTCTGTTAAGTGGTATTGCTTGGGACCATATTAATGTATTTCCAACTTACGAGAATTATGTTGAGCAATTCAGCATTTTTATAGATTCTATTGTAAATGGTGGAAGTATTAATTATAATGTAGAAGACGCAGAAGTAAAAAGAGTTGTTGAAGCTTCAGAAAATACCATTAGAAAAATACCGTATCAAACTCCAGATTATACTGTTGAAAATGGTGAAACTCTTTTAGAAACTCCTGAAGGACCATTACCTATTGAAGTATTTGGTAAACATAACCTTAATAATTTGGCAGGTGCTAAGTGGATTTGTCAACACATGGGTATTGATGAAGATGATTTTTATGAAGCCATTGCTACTTTTAAAGGAGCTAGTAAGCGTTTAGAGAAAATAGCTGAAGGATCCAATAGTGTGGCTTATAAAGATTTTGCGCATTCACCTAGTAAAGTGGAAGCCACAGCCAATGCAGTTAAAGAACAATATCAAAATAGAAAGTTGGTTGCATGCTTAGAATTACACACATACAGTAGTTTAAATGCTGAGTTTTTAAAAGAATATAAAGGCGCTTTAAATGCTGCCGATGTTGCTGTTGTTTTCTATTCACCGCATGCTGTAGAAATTAAAAAACTAGATGCTGTTTCGCATGAGCAAATAGCCAATGCTTTCCAACGTGATGATTTGGTTATTTACACCAACCCAGACGATTTTAAAGATTTTCTATTTTCTCAAAACTTTGATAATAAGGCTTTATTATTGATGAGTTCTGGGAATTATGGCGGATTAGATTTTGAAGCTGTTAAAGGTTTAATTGGTTAAGCTAGTTATGATTTAACCCTTATTGGCTGTAATTTTTCTGGAATAACATTATCAAGTTTAGCATAAGCTAAGGTGAATTCATCATTACGTATATCATCAAGAAGCCAATTGCCATCGGTATATTCCATTATCCAAACTTTTGTTTCATCATAGAATCCTCTTTTGCCCTGAACCACCCGATGAGTCTCTCTATTAATGAGATAATCTTCAATACTTCCGGTAATACTGAAAGCAATTTTAGATCCTTCAAAGTTGTCTTCATCAGTAATTTCTAGGTATAAAGGTTTTATACTACTTATACTTTGAAGTTTACATACATTTCTAAGGTTTTCACTTTTCCATCTATCCAAATGTACCAGCTGTTGATTTTGCCAATACCAATGATTAACATAAGAAGAAACCTCCTTCATGTCTTCTTTATTCCATGCTAAATAAACTCTACTAAAAACATTTGAAACATTCTTTTCAAGGTTTAACCACATAAAATCTCTATTTATAAGTCCAAGTTTAGCAAGTTGTTTTTTGGCTTTTCTTATAGCTATAAACTCAATTGTTCTTAAATAAAAGATTAACGGTAAAAGAATTATGGCTAAAAGGCTTAAGATAACTTTACCCCACCAAGTTTTAAATAGCGCCTTAGCTACTGTTCCTCCTGGCCCTGCATAAACCGGGTCAATAAATAAAAATAAAACGAATACAATTGTTAGAATTAGGGTTAGTTTGTGTTGCTGTTTCATGGTTTGTATTACTTTAAAATTCTATAAAAATCAAAAAGGCTAAAAAGTATAATTATAGCAATATATTTTACTTGTTTAGAGCTTAAACTTCTTTGTTTTAACCAACTTAATGCTGGTAATAAAAATACTAATGCAAAGACATACTGTATATAAATTTCACCTGTAGAATTTAGATACCACTTACCAGTATCTACCTTGGTTATTTTTGAAGTTTCTTCGTGAAAGAAAGACGTTGTTAAAATTACATTATCTCCAACTTTGAGAGCATTAAATACTTCTTGAGTGAATTGATCGTTATTGTTTTCAAAATAGATGCTGTACGTAGTTCTGTCAAACTTTGCTCTATAGCTTTCGTTTTTAGACACTACTGTGGTTTCAATCTCTTTATAAGGTAAGAATGACTCAGAAAAAGTAAGTAAACCTGCCACCACAGGGATTATGGCTAATAATTTGACCTGCCTACTATATTTAGAAAAATTAATTCTCAATCTTTTAAATTAGATAGATGACTAATTTAAACGTTTTTTCTGATATTTTGAAACAGAAATCAACAAGATATTACTTAAGTTTTTTCTTAAAAAAATCAATAGTTCGTTCCCAAGCTAAATTTGCAGCAGGTTCATCGTACCTTGGTGTGCTGTTATTATGAAAACCGTGATTAACACCAGGGTAAAAATGAGCGGTATGTTCAATATTATTAGCTTTTAAGGCTTTTTCATAATCTGGCCAGCCAGCATTAACGCGTTTATCTAATTCAGCAAATTGCAACATTAATGGCGCTTTAATTTTAGCAGTTTCTTCGGCCGATGGTTGTCCGCCGTAAAAAGGAACAGCTGCTTTTAAAGTGGGTACTCTTACGGCCATCATATTAGAAATCCAACCGCCAAAACAAAAACCAACTACACCAATATTTCCATCACAATTTTTATGGTTTTTGAGGTAGTTATATGCAGCTATAAAATCTTCTAGCATTTCATTTCTATCTCTTTTACGTTGCATGGTTCTGCCTTCATCATCGTTTCCAGGATAACCACCTAAAGGAGTAAGTGCATCAGGTGCTAGACTTATAAAACCTTCTGTAGCAGCACGTCTACCAACATCTTCTATATAAGGGTTTAAGCCACGGTTTTCATGAACCACAATAACTCCAGGAAATTTTTTAGATTTCTTTTTTGGTTTAGATAATAAGCCTTTTATTGTGCCTCCACCTTTAGGAGATTCATATTTAATATATTCTGAATCTATACGCTTATCGTCTGGTTTAACCACCAGATTGTCAAAATAATTAGGTGAAATAAAACTTAATAAAGATGTTACAGTAATTCCGCCTACTGCATAAAGTGATAACTTTTCAATAAACTGCCGGCGGTCTAATTTGTTATGGGCATAATCATCATAAAGGTCAAATACATCTTGTTTAATGTCTTCTTTTTTTAACGGTTTCATAATTGTGGTTTTTAAGTAGAATTTAATGGAAGTAAGTTTGTTGAGGTTTTTAAAGTTACAATAAATAATAGAAATTATTTTGTTGCTGTATCTAAAAGGATTTTTTTGACTTAATCTCAGAGGGTTTAAATTAATAATATAGTTTTAGTATATAGGATAGAAGATAAAGTCTTTCGATTCGACTATATTCTATCTCTTTTTTAACAAAACTTTAGATAGTTGCATATGCAACTATCTAAAGTTTTGGTCTAATTTTGTGCCATGGAAGAACAATTTATAGATTTTGATAATTCACTCGGGCCTTGGCTAGGTAAAACCGTTAAGGTGATTCAGTATTATTTGCACAAGGGTTTCAAGGAGGCCGGATTAGACTTAACAAAAGAACAAATGATTGTTCTTAAAAGGTTGCATAGCCATGATGGGCTAAATCAAAATGAACTGGCTCTTTTAGTTTTAAGAGATAAATCATCACTGGCACGATTACTTTCAAAAATGGAGCGCAAAAATTATATAATAAAAGTACAATGTACTGATGACAAGCGTTGCAATAATCTTTTTCTAACCGATGTAGGGAGGGAGGTTTTTAAAAAAACCAGACCAATTATTAACGAGATTATAAATAAAATAGAAACGGATGTTTCAAAAGAAGAGAAACAAATAATGATTTCTGTTTTAAAGAAAATACAATCAAATTTTGGGGAGTCCTTCTCTACAATATAACAAATCAAAGATGAGAAAATTTATATCTATTGCCTTAGGAGTCTTATTATTAGCCTTAGCTGTTTTTATTGCTAAAAGTTTAATTGATAATAAAAAGAAACCAAAGCCTACATTTGAAAAAGTAGTAAAAACTGTTTTTGTAGAGGAAGTAATTAATGGAGAAATACCAATTGTAATTACAACAAGCGGAAATTTAACAGCTAAAAACAAAATTGAATTGTTTGCTGAAGTTCAAGGTGTTTTAAAACAATCAACTAAAGATTTTAAGGCTGGTAATTCTTACTCCAAAGGAGAACATATTATCAGAATTAATAGTGATGAGTTCTATGCCAACTTGCAATCACAGAAAAGTAATTTTTATAACTTAATTACTGCTATAATGCCTGATATTAGATTGGATTATCCAAATGAATATATAAAATGGCAAACTTATCTCGTGGATTTTGATATTAACAAATCGATTCCAGAATTACCAAAAACAAGTTCTGAAAAAGAAAAGTATTTTATTTCTGGTAGAGGAATTAATACGGCCTACTACAATGTTAAAAACATGGAGGTTAAACTTGGTAAATACGACTTGAGGGCACCTTTTAAAGGCGTATTAACTGAGGCTTTGGTCACTCCCGGGACTTTGGTTAGAGTAGGGCAAAAATTGGGAGAGTTTATAGATCCAAGTGTTTATGAAATGGAAGTGTCTGTTAATTCAGAGTTTGCCGATTTACTGCAGAAAGGAAATACAGTAACACTTCATAACCTAGAAAAAACTAAAGCGTATAAAGGAGAAGTTATTAGGATTAATGGAAAGGTGGATGCTATTTCTCAAACTATTAAAGCCTACATTAAAGTGACTCACAAAGATTTAAAAGAGGGTATGTATTTGGAGGCTAATTTAACAGCAAGGAGCGAAAGCAATGCTCTGGAGGTCTCAAGAAAATTATTAGTTGATAACAAACAATTATATGTTGTTAGAGATTCTGTTCTGGATCTTATTGATGTTAATCCTATTTATTTTTCAGCAGAACATGCCGTAATAAAAGGTGTAGAAAACGGCACACTTATACTTTCTAAACCTACACCAGGAGCTTATTCAGGAATGCAAGTAAAAATCTTTGAAGACAAGCAATAGATCATGAAAAAACTCATAAGTTATTTTATAAAATACCCTGTTGCAGTTAATGTATTAATTTTTGCATTTGTGATTTTTGGTTTTATTGGTGTGAAATCTATAAAATCTTCCTTTTTTCCATTAACTGATTCCCAATTAATACGAATAAACCTTACTTACCTAGGAGCTTCTCCTATGGAAATGGAAGAGGGTGTTGTTCTTAAAATTGAAGACAATCTTAAAGGAATTGTTGGAGTAGAACGGGTTACATCGGTGTCTCAGGAAAATGCTGCAATTATTAACGTTGAGACCGAAAAAGGAAAAAATATTGATGTTGTTTTAACCGATGTTAAGAATGCTGTAGATAGAGTGCCATCTTTTCCAAGTGGTATGGAGCCTCCAGTAATTGCTAAAGTTGAAAGTGTTAGACCAACTATTAGTATGACTTTAAGTGGGGAGAATATTCCATTGGTAACATTAAAACAATATGCTAGAACTGTTGAAAATGATTTAAGAGGTATACCCGGAATTTCTCAAGTTACTATTTCTGGGTTTCCTGAAGAGGAAATTGCGGTTTCTGTGCGAGAAAATGATTTGAGAGCTTATAATTTGTCTTTTCAAGATGTTGCAAATGCTGTAAGTAATACAAATATTTTAATTACTGGAGGAAATATAAAAACCGATGAAGAAGATTATTTAATTAGAGCAAGTAATAGGTCATATTACAGTAATGAACTTTATAATATTATAGTTAGGGCAGAACCTAATGGGAATATTATTAGGTTAAAAGATGTTGCAGATGTAAAAGATGCTTGGTCTGAAACTCCCGAGAGAAGCTTTTTTAATGGTAAAAAAGCCATTGATATAACGGTGAGTAATACCAATAGTGAGGACTTATTAGTTTCGGCTGATGATGTAAAAAAATACCTTGATAAATTTAATCAACTATATGATAATGTACAATTAGATATTTCTAGTGACCAGTCCATCACCTTGAATCAAAGGACGGATTTATTAGTAGAAAATGCTATAATGGGAGTGCTTCTAGTTTTACTGTTTTTAGCCATATTTTTGAATGCACGTTTAGCTTTATGGGTGGCAGTAGGAATCCCAATTTCCTTCTTTGGTATGTTCATTTTTGCTGCCCAAATGGGTGTTACAATTAATGTGCTATCACTTTTCGGAATGATAATCGTTATCGGTATCCTTGTAGATGATGGTATTGTTATTGGTGAAAATATTTATCATCATTATGAACAAGGAAAGTCACCAATTAAAGCTGCTATTGATGGTACCATTGAAGTTTTGCCACCAGTTGTTTCCGCTTTGTTAACCACCATGATTGCCTTTTCAACGTTTTTCTTTTTAGACGGAAGAGTTGGAGATTTTTTTGGAGAAGTTTCTACGGTTGTTATTTTGACTTTATTAGTTTCTATGGTTGAAGCACTAATTATTCTTCCCGCTCATGTTGCGCATTCAAAAGCACTTCAACGCGAAAATAGAAAGCCAAATAAATTAAATGCATTTTTTATTAAGCTAAATAAGGGCGCTGATAAATATTTAAACTCTTTTAGAGACAACTATTATGTGCCATTTTTACGCTTCTTTTTAAAGCATAAGTTCTTAGGGTTTGCCATTCCAATTGCCTTATTTGTTTTTAGTATTGGTGCTCTTGGTGGTGGCATTGTTGGTACATCATTCTTTCCTAGAGTTGCAAGTGATACTGTTTCAATAAGTTTAAAAATGCCTCAAGGAACAAATGAAATGATTACAGACTCTATTATTTCTGATATTGAGGAAAAAGTTTGGGAAGTAAATGAGCAATATGATAAAAACCTATTTGATAATGAACCCGTTGTTCGAAATGTTATTAAAAGTATTGGCCCAGGAACATCAAATGCTAAGTTAACTGTAAACTTATTACCTGGTGAATTAAGAGGTGAATTATCATCTCAAGAAATAACAGGTAAAATCAGAAATAAAGTTGGGCGAGTGTTAGGTGTTGAAAGTTTAACTTTTGGTTCTGGTACTAACTTTGGAGGCAGTCCTGTTGCAGTTTCCTTATTAGGAAATAACATAGAGGAGCTTAAGGCTGCTAAAGACGAATTGAAAGCTCAATTAACCTCAATTCCAATATTGAAAGATATTTCAGATAATGACCCCGCTGGAATAAAGGAAATTCAAATTCAGTTAAAAGATAAGGCATATATTTTAGGTTTAAATCTTCAGAGCGTGATGAGTCAAGTAAGATCCGGTTTTTTCGGATTTCAAGCGCAACGTTTTCAGCGTGGACAGGATGAAATTAGAGTTTGGGTTCGTTATAAAAAAGAAGACCGATCATCAATCAAAGATTTAGATGATATGTGGATTAATACGCCATTAGGAAGCAAAGTGCCATTTTCTGAAATAGCAACCTATAAAATTGAGCGAGGTGATGTAGCAATTAATCACTTAGAAGGACAAAGGGAAATTCAAATAACAGCTGATTTAAAATCTTTGGATGATAGTGCTTCTGATATTTTGGACAACATTAGAGAAAACATTATGCCAGAGATATCATCTAAATATCCAACAGTTTCTGCACTTTATGAGGGTCAGAATAGAGAGGCTTCTAAAGTTATGAATTCTGCAAAGTTTGTGGGACCAATTATTTTACTGTTAATATATATTGTTATAGCCTTTACCTTCAGAACATATAGTCAGCCACTAATACTAATGTTAATGATTCCATTTAGTTTAATAGGTGTTGTTTTGGGGCATTTTGTTCATGGATTTATGATTAACATATTATCATGGTTAGGAATTATAGCATTACTTGGTATTATGGTAAATGACGGACTTGTTTTAATTGGAAAGTTTAATAATTACCTACGAGAAGGTATGCCTTTTAATGAGGCATTAGTACAAGCAGGGAAATCTCGTTTCAGGGCTATATTTCTAACATCATTAACAACTATAGCTGGTTTAGCTCCCTTATTATTAGAAGGTAGTTTACAAGCACAATTTTTAAAACCTATGGCCATAGCTATTTCATACGGAATTGGTATTGCTACTGTATTAACCCTTGTACTTCTGCCGTTAATGCTATCTGTTTCAAATTCTATTAAGGTTTTTATTAAGTGGATGATAACAGGAGAAAATGTAACAAATGAAGAAGTTGAAAGAGCTATTATTGAATCAAATAATGAAAACGATGATTTACACTAAAAAAATATTATATATAGTACTAATTTTAGGTGTTCAATATACTTTTGGGCAAAACCTCCTAACCAAAAAAGAAGCTTTAGAAATTGCGCTTGAGAATAATTACGGCGTTAAAATTGCCAACAATAATTTGGAGATTGCCAAAAACAATTCTAGCGTTTACAATTCAGGTTATTTACCAACTATATCTGCTAACGCAGGAGCTAATTATAATAACAGTAACCAAGAAATTGAGCAACAAAGTGGAGATGTAATAAGTGTTGACGGTGCAGAAACAAAAAGTTATAATGCATCTTTAAATTTGAACTATACATTGTTTGATGGTTTAGGTAGAAAATATAATTATCAACAATTAAAAGAAACTTATAATCTAACAGAATTTCAGGCACGTGAGACAATTGAAAATATGCATTTACAGTTGTTTAATGTGTATTTTCAAATTGCAAGATTATCTGAAAACACCAGAAATTTAAAAGAAACTTTAGAAGTTTCTAAACAACGACTTCAGCGTGCAAAATATCAGTATGAGTATGGGCAATCTACCAAGTTAGAACTGTTAAATGCTGAGGTAGATGTAAATAATGATAGTATTAATTACATCTCTACAAAACAGATATATTTGAACGCTAAACGCGATTTAAATATAGTTTTAGGAACAAATACCAATACAGATTATAACGTGGAAACGGATGTGGATTTTATTGCTTTAATTTCTTTTGAAGAATTGCTAGCCAAAGCTCATGAGAATAATGTGATTTTAATTCAAAATGAAAAAAACATAGCTATAAGCGAATTCAATATTAAGATTAATAAATCTAGTTTTCTTCCTAAAGTCAATTTGACGAGTTCTTATGGTTGGAATAAAAGTATTAATCCAGCTACTTCATTTTTGGCAAGCTCTAATTTAACAGGGTTTAATGGAGGGCTAAATTTGTCATGGAATCTTTTTGATGGGGGGTCATCAAAGACTAGGTTAGCGAATGCTAAAATTGCTTTGGAGAATCAAAAAATACTTCAAGAACAACAAATTGAAACCTTAGACAATACTTTAAGGAACACTTACGAAACTTATAATAATTCACTTTTTATATTTGAGTCACAAACACAAAATGTAGCTACAAATCAGAATAACTTTGAAAGAACACAAGAACGTTATAAACTTGGACAAGTATCTTCGATAGAATTTCGTCAAGCTCAAATAAATCTTTTGAACTCACAAACAGCAATGAATAATGCTAAATATGAAGCTAAATTAGTTGAATTAGAACTATTGCAGCTCGCCGGAGAATTGTTGAATATTAATTTCTAAAAGGAAGTGTTAATCGTATGGAATCAAACTCCAAACTGCCTTAAGTGATGATCTAAATGTTTGTACTGTGCCTTTCCCCATTGTTCTTTGGAGAGGTTGCCAAAAAGTGGGTGAGCAGCCCAATCAGTTTTATCATTTAAAGAATGAAATTCATTTACAAGAGTTTGTAAACGTTCCTTTTCTGTTTTAAATTCAGGATTATCTCTAACTACATATTCGGGAGCTGTTGGAATGCCTTCTTTCCATGGTTTGTTATTGTAAAGACTTGATTTAAAAAGCTTAAAAATCATTTTTTTCATAAACCCAAGATTAGCGCTGAGTTCTTTTGTACCCATGGCAACTTCAATAGGTCGATGGCAATGTTTTACCATTTGACTTACACTCATTTTACCCCAATGAGGCTTGTTGCTGACTTTCAATTTATTTATTCTATTTAGAATTTCTTTGTGAGTATCTGCCTCAAACAATGATTTCATAGTAAATCTTAATTTAAATTGCACCTGAAATTTACAATATTTATCTTTAGCAGATGGCAGAAAACAAGGCTTCTTTTTCAATAAAAAATTGGTCGCAAGATGATCAACCCAGAGAGAAACTTCTATACAAAGGAAAAGTAGCCTTAAGTGATGCAGAATTAGTTGCTATCTTAATAGGTTCTGGTAACAGAGAGGAAAGTGCCGTAGCTTTATGCATGCGAATTTTAGCTAGCGTTGATAATAATTTAAGTGAGTTAGGAAAACTTTCGGTAAAGCAATTAATGGAGTTTAAAGGTATTGGAGAGGCAAAGGCTATTACCATTTCAGCTGCAATGGAATTAGGCAGACGACGTAGAGGTGAGGAAGCTTTGGAGAAAAAGAAAATCACGTCCAGCATTTCTGTTTTTGAGCTCATGCAACCAGTAATTGGAGAGTTGCAACATGAAGAATTCTGGATAATTTATTTAAACAACTCCAACAAGGTTATTCAAAAAAATCAATTAAGCAAAGGTGGTATTACAGGTACTTTGGTTGATGTGCGTTTGGTGCTTAAAAATGCTTTGGAGGTTGGTGCCACAGGATTAATATTAGCACATAATCATCCTTCAGGAACTTTAAAACCAAGTGAGGCAGATAAACAAATTACCGCTAAACTGAAAAATGCTGCTCAAAGTTTAGATATTAAGGTATTAGATCATTTAATAATTACCGAAAACGCCTATTTTAGTTTTGCGGACGAAAACATACTGTAAATGCTTCTAGTTTATACCCATCAAATATCACCTCGAGTCAGATATGTTTTTAAGCATATTTGTAGTAGAATATTAGGGGTTGAAATTGATTTCACTACTAAAATTGAAAAGTTTATTGCTCATGGTAGTTTAAAAATGTCATATACCAAACAACAACTTGGTAACGAGTTTTTTATAAAAAGCCATGATATGATGTTTGAGCAAGGGCTATCAGATATTGAGGTTCATGTTCAAGATTGGGATAATACAAAAGGATTCTTTTCTATTGGAGATAAAGGGGGCTTGCCTTTTGATATTTTTGCGTCTTCATTTTATTTATTGTCTAGATATGAAGAATATTTACCGCATGTAAAAGATGAGTATGGTCGTTTTACGGCTACCCAAAGTTTAGCCTATAAGCATGATTTTTTACATCAACCTGTTGTTGATATTTGGGCATACAAATTTAAGGAAGCCTTACAGAAACAATTTCCCGATTTTGAATTCCCCACTAGAAATTATTGTATCAAACCTATTATAGATGTTCCAAGTGCTTATGACTATAAGTTAAAAGGTATAATGCGTACCATAGGCGGAACAATTAAAGATCTCTTTCAGCTTAGATTTAGAAGTTTATATCTGCGTTTTATGGTGCTTTTAGGTTTTAAACATGATCCTTATGATACTTTCAAGTATATTATTAATAGGCAGAAATCAAGTGAGTTTAAGTTTCTGTTTTTCTTTCTAATTGGCGATTATTCAACTTATGATAAGGGTATTAATCCCAATAAAAAGAGTTTTGTTTCACTCATAAAACATGTGGCAGATTATTGTAATGTTGGGTTGAAGACTTCTTTTTTCGCCATTGATAATATTGATGTTTTAAAAAAAGAAAAAAATCGAATGGAAGATATTTTAAATAATCCTTTACAATCTTCTAGACAGTCTTTTTCAAAGCTTAACCTTCCAGAGTCATATAGAAATTTAATCGACCTAGAAATTAAAGAAGATTATACTATGGGCTATGTAAATCATATTGGTTTTAGGGCAGGTTCTTGTACACCGTTTTTCTTTTATGATTTAGATTATGAAATTCAAACGCCATTAAAAATTTGTTCATATCAGTTGATGGACTATGCTTTGTTAAAAAACAAATCGTTATTGGATAAAAAGAAGGTCTTAAATGAAACTATTAGAGAAATAAAACAAGTAAACGGTGAATTTGTAGCGGTTTTTCATAATTATACTTTTTCTGAATTAGAAAGATGGGATGGTTTCAAAGAATTGTTTAATATTATTTTAGATTCCGCCAATGAAAGTTAATGGTATAACAGATATTTTTTTCGATTTAGATCATACGCTATGGGATTTTGATAGAAATTCAGCACTCACGTTTGATAAGATTTTTAAACTCAATGAAATTGATCTTAAAATTGAAGACTTTTTATTTCATTATGAACCTATTAATTTAAATTATTGGAAACTTTACAGAGAAGAAAGGATAGATAAAAAATCCTTACGTTTTGGTAGATTAAATGATGCCTTTTTGGCTATTGGTAAGCAAATAAATGAAGATTTAATTTTTAAACTTTCAGAAGATTATATAACTTATTTAACAACCTATAACTTTTTGTTTGAGAACACCATTGAAGTATTAGCCTATTTAAAAAAACATTATAGTTTACACATAATTACAAATGGTTTTGAAGAGGTGCAACACAAGAAATTGTTAAAATCAAATATTAATGGGTTTTTCAATACGGTGACTAATTCCGAAATGGTGGGTGTCAAAAAACCAAATCCCAAAATTTTCAATTACGCCTTAGAAAAGGCAAATGCCAAGGCTGAAACGAGTGTTATGGTAGGTGATAGTTATGAAGCCGATATATTGGGAGCTAAAAATATAGGGATGGATGTTGTCTTTTTTAGTAATAACGGAGACAATAAAACGGGAGTCAAACAAGTTAATAAGCTCATAGAGTTAAAGGAATACTTATAAATTACGATTTTTTAATCAGGTGTTTTAACTCATAAGGCAAATGAAAAAGAAAATATTATGTGTATGCTTAATTTCAGTGATATATAGTTTGGTTTTTAGTGCCTGCACTAAAGATGTTGATTTTAATCAAATTAATGATTTTGAAGTTTCGCCAGTTGTTGAGTCAAGTCTTATCTTCTTAAATGAGCCTGCAAACAAATTCTATAATAATGGTGTTGAATTAACAACTTTTCAAGATTCTGTAGCAATTAAAATTTTTAAGGATAAGTTCATTAAAGATCACTTAGTTAAAGCTGAGTTGGTTTTTGAAACCTCAAATAGTATTGACCGTGGATTTAATTTAAGAGTTGATTTCCTAACAGATACAAATACGCTCCAACATACTTTTAATTTTTCGGTGCCCGCATCTCCCACCAATTCAGTGTTAATATATAACTACACTGAGGTTTTTGAAGGTAATGAACTTTTAAGCCTATTAGCTACAGAAAAATTGCTTTTTACATTAAATCTGCAACCAGGAGAAGCTATAAATGAGAGTACTCTTGGAAGTATTCAATTGAAATCTAAAGGAATTTTTTATTTAAATATAGATAATACCTTATGAAGAAATACCTTGGGTTTATTCTATATTTAGCTTGCGTAATTGGTTTTTCACAAAACAAACAGATTTTATATGGGTTTTCAGAAATCCCACAGTCATTACTACAAAACCCTGGCGGAAAAGTAGATAATAATTGGTATTTCGGGATACCATTATTTTCACATATTCATGCCAATGCTGGAGCTTCTGGCGTTTCAACTTACGATTTGTTTGCTGATGATGGTGTTGATTTTAATTCTAAATTAGAATCTATTGTCTATGATTTAAAACCTAATGATTTCTTTACTATAAATCAGCAACATGAAATTTTTTCAGGAGGTTTTGCTTATGGACCTAGTTATAATAAAAATGAATATATAAGTTTTGGATTGTATCAAGAATTAGATGCCATTGTTTATTTCCCTAAAGACTATGCTGTATTAGTTTATGAAGGAAACCAGAACAATATTAATAGACCTTTTAGTTTAGATCATTTAAATGGAGTTGCTGAATTGATTTCAGTTTTACATGTTGGTTACAATAAGAAAGTAAACGAAAGATTTACGTTTGGAGTTAGAGGAAAGATTTATTCAAGTATAATAAATTTAAGATCTTTAAATAATAATGGAACATTTATAACCAAACCAGGGGATAATAATGTTTACGATCATATTTTCGATTTAGACTTAAGTCTTGAAACATCGGGGTTAGTTAATTTAACTGAAAAAACAGATTTTGAACCCAATGATCTTACTAAACAAATACTATTAGGAGGTAATTTAGGCTTAGGTGTAGATTTAGGATTTACTCATCAAATAGATAAACAATGGTATTTAGACGGGAGTTTATTAGATATAGGTTTTATAAGGCATAGTAAGAATATTGAAAGTTACGAATTGAAAGGCGATTATATTTTTGAAGGAATTAATCCTTTTTTTCCAGAAGTAGGATCTGGTCAAACGGCGGATGAATACTGGACAGAAATAGAAGAAGAGTTTGAAGACCTTTTTACTATAGACACTGTAAAAACTAAATACACCACGTTGCGCCCTATTAAATTAAATGCTTCTATAAATTATGCTTTTGGAGAAAAATTAGATAAAGAATGTGATTGTACCTCTGAAGATTCTGAGTATTTAAACAGAGTTGGTTTACAGCTATATGCAATAAAAAGACCTAGATTACCTCAGGTTGCACTTACGGCTTATTATTATAGAAGATTATTTAACGGATTAAATATTAAGGCTACCTATACCCTAGATTCGTATTCATTTAGTAATATTGGATTAGGAATGTCTGCCCAATTGGGAGGTTTGAATTTTTATATAATGGCAGACAATTTTTTAGAATATAATAATATTTATGATGCACAAAGTGTATCTTTACAACTCGGGTTTAACTATATATTTAATTAAAATGAAACATCCTAGTTAAAAGTTCTATGCTCGTGACGTATGAATTTATGGATGTTACATGTGACAATTGAAAACAACAAACATAAACACATGAAAAGTAAGTTTCTATTCTCCATTGCCTTTTTATTACTATTTTCTAATGTTTTCTCTCAAACTAATTTAAACAATTACAAATATGTAATTGTTCCTAATAAGTTTGATTTTTTAAAAGATAAAGACCAATATCAATTAAACTCATTAGCTCAATTTTTATTTGGTAAATATGGTTTTACTGCCTTAAAGGAAGGTGAAGACTATCCTCAAGATTTGAGATCTAATCGCTGTTTAGCACTTAGATCTGATGTTTTAAAAGAATCAGGTATGTTCAAGACTAGATTAAAAGTAGAGCTTAAAGATTGTAATGATCAAGTGATTTATACAACTGGGTTGGGAGAAAGTAGAGAGAAAGAGTTTAAAAAAGCTTATAACCAATCAATAAGAGAAGCATTCCTTTTTATAAGAGATCTTAATTATTCTTATGTGCCTAATGAGAGCATTACATCATTGGCTACAACCACAATAACTAGTACGTCACAGCCGGCCGCTAAAAGAGAAGTATCTCAAGAAATACAAGAACTAAAAGAAGAAATTGAAATCCTTAAAAAAGCGAAATTAGCAGCTGCTAAACAAGATTTGATTGTTAAGCCAAAACCTGTTGCTGAACTTGAGCCTGAAATACCGCCTAAAACAGAAATTGAAACAGCCAAACCTATAGTAGCTAAACCTACGTCTAATATATTATATGCTCAGGAAATCTCAGGTGGTTTTCAATTAGTGGATAGTAGTCCAAAAGTGGTTTATAAGATTAAAAGTACGGGGCTAGACAATGTTTATTTGGTTGAAGGTAAAAGTGCTATTATCTATAAAAAAGGAAGTGCTTGGGTAATTGAGTATTACACTAATGGCGTCTTAAAAAAGGAAACTTTAAATATCAAATTTTGATTGAAGAGAATTCTTAGATGCTCTGCGTCTAGGTTTCCGCTTGCACTGTCATTTCTGTTAAAAGGGGAATCTAAATAAAATAATTACTTAAAATTATTTTAATCTAATGTCAATAATCGTATTTACCTTTCCAGCGTTGTTTTAAAAATTCACGATGGGCATGTTCTCTAGTATTATCTCCTGGTTGGTAAAACTTAGTGTTCTTAATTTCATGGGGTAAAAATTCTTGGTCGGCAAAATTATTTTCATAGTTATGCGCGTATTTGTAGTTATCTCCATAACCAAGTTCTTTCATTAGTTTGGTGGGTGCGTTTCTAATCTCCAAAGGCACACTTAAATCACCAGTCTCCCTTACTTTTTGTTGTGCTAGTTTTATGGCAGCATAGGAAGCATTACTTTTAGGTGAACAGGCTAAATAGGTAGTACACTGACTTAGAATAATCCTAGATTCAGGATACCCAATGGTTGAAACCGCTTGAAAGGTATTGTTGGCAATTACTAGTGCTGTGGGGTTAGCATTCCCAATATCTTCACTAGCCGAAATAAGTAATCTGCGAGCAATAAATTTTAAATCTTCACCACCTTCAATCATTCGTGCTAACCAATACACTGCTCCATTAGGATCACTTCCTCTAATAGATTTTATAAAAGCCGAAATAATGTCATAATGTTGTTCTCCGGTTTTGTCATAGCGCACCGTATTATTTTGAACTTTTTCAAGTACCAGATCATCAGAAACAATAATTTCGTCATTGTCATCATAAGAACTTATAATGAGTTCAAAAATATTTAACAGTTTTCTGGCATCACCACCAGAAAGCCTTAAAAGGGCAGAGGTTTCTTTAAGCTTTATGTTTTTTTTAGAGATCAACTCATCTTTATCAATGGCCCGCTTTAATAGGGTCTCTAAATCATTTTTATCAAAGGCATTTAAAATATAAACCTGACACCGAGATAAAAGTGCCGAAATCACCTCAAAACTAGGGTTTTCCGTGGTGGCACCAATTAAGGTTATCCAGCCCTTTTCAACAGCTTGAAGTAAAGAATCTTGCTGAGATTTGCTAAACCTATGAATTTCATCAATAAACAAAATTGGGTTTTTTGTAGTAAACAACCCGCCACTTTGTTTTGCTTTTTCAATAACATCTCTAACGTCTTTTACCCCAGAACTTATGGCGCTTAATGTATAAAACGGACGTCCAGATTCTGCGGCAATTATATTCGCTAATGTCGTTTTTCCTGTTCCTGGTGGGCCCCAAAAAATCATTGACGGTATCAACCCATGCTTTATGCTTTGTGTTAAGGCACCGTTTGCTCCAACCAAATGTTCTTGGCTCACATAATCTTCCAAAGTCTTTGGGCGCAATCGTTCAGCTAAAGGTTCATTCATGAATGTAAAATTAATCTATTTTTTGGTTTTGGGCGTGCCCCAAAAATTAATTTTGGGTCGGGCTTTTATTCATAGCTTTATATTCTATATTATTGAATTCATGAACATAAATGTTTCGCGTTACACGGTAACTTGCTACAATCCCTCACGCACATATCTGCCAATTTATCATTTTTCAATGTTTTGGTTAACTATTTGCTATCTTTAGTATTATGAGGCAAAATCAACAGTTTAAATTTACAACGGGTGTTATAGCATATCCTGTTTTTTTTGTGCTAATCATTTGGTCGGTCCTTTCTTTTGAGGTCCGTTTTAATGTTAACTTTAATGAATACGGTGTGTATCCTCTTACCTTAAAAGGTTTGAGAGGAATTTTCTTTAGCCCTTTTATTCATGGTAGTATAGAGCACCTGTATCATAATACTATGCCCCTTTTTGTGCTTAGTATGGCACTTTTCTATTTTTATAGGTCCATAGCTTGGAAAGTTATTTTATGGGGTATTATTATTTCGGGGTTTTTAACCTGGTGCATTGGAAGACCATCATATCATATTGGGGCTAGCGGACTCATTTATGTATTGGTTAGCTTTACGTTTTTTAAAGGGATTTTCGCTAAACACTATCGGTTAATAGCATTGTCATTATTAGTGGTTTTTCTATACGGAAGTATGATATGGTATATAATTCCTATTAAAGAAGGCGTTTCTTGGGAGGGGCATTTAGCTGGTTTAATAACAGGGTTGTTATTCGCGTTATTTTTTAGAAGACAAATAGCAAAACCAAAAAAATTCGACTGGGAACAAGATCATTATAATGAGGACAATGATCCGTTTTTAAAACATTTTGATGAGGATGGGAATTTTATTGAAAATGTTGACCCTCAAGAAGAGCAGGAGGAAGCTAAAATTAACTATATATTCAAAGAGGATAAGGACTAATTCAAACTAACAATCTAAGAAGTCTAGTTATCTAATCAAGTCTTTGTCTTACTGCTTCATACAAAAATGCCCCACAGGCCACAGATACATTTAAAGATTCAATGTCACCAAGTAAAGGTAGTTTAGCTTTGTCATCAACTACTTTTAAGGTAGAAGGGTTAATACCTCTATCTTCAGAACCCATAATAATAGCACAAGGTTCTTTAAAAGACACATCGTATAAAGTATTTTGTGTCTTTTCTGTAGCAGCAATCACTTTTATACCAGATGCTTGCATGTAAAATACGGCGTCTTTAATATGATCTACCTTGCAAATAGGGATTTTAAAAACCGCACCTGCACTTGTTTTTATAGTGTCTCCATTTACAGGAGCGCCTCCTTTTTTCTGAATAATAATGCCATCAACACCAGTACATTCTGCAGTACGTATAATAGCGCCAAAGTTTCTAACATCGCTTATTTGATCTAACAAAAGAAATAATGGTGTTTTACCAGATTCTACCACATTCAAAACCATATTTTCTAAATCATGAAACTCAATGGGCGATATTTGAGCTACGGCTCCCTGATGATTCTTTTTGGTAAGTCGATTAAGTTTTTCAATAGGAACATAAGAGGAATTGACACCTTGCTTTCTTAAAAGCGCTTCGAGTTCTGAAAACAACTCACCTCTTAGCCCTTTTTGAAGAAATACTTTATCTATGGTTTCTCCGGCATTAACAGCTTCAATAATGGCTCTAATCCCGAAAATTTGAGTTTGGTTTTCCATCGGGTAAAGGTATAAAAAAACACCTCTTAATGAGGTGCTTTTTTATATTTCTATTACTTATAATATTTTAACTTCCAGACACGGTGAATGATCTTGCTTCACCAGGTCCATAAAGACCATCAGAAGAAACTAAAACTGTACCACCTTGACTAATTGTATAAGGTCCAGCTCCATCAGCAAACCGATCATATATCGTAAATGTATAATCACCGGGTGCTAAACAAATAGATCTAGTTATACCACCCTCTAGTCCATCATAAGCCCCATAGGCACCAGGAGCACTTTCGTAAAGAGCATTACCACCTGCATCTTCTATTACCCAATAAATTTCTTCTGGCCAATCATCAAAAGTAAAATCTAATATAGTTTCAGGTTGTGGACAAACCTGTTTTAAGTTTAAACTAATTGGGTCACTAATAAAAAGACCATCATCAGGTGAAGTAAAACCAATAGCTAAAATATCATTCCCAGAAGTACTTACATTAGGGCCAACCACATCTATACTAAACATCCCAACATTTGAATTTGCAGGAACCGTTACCGAACTTGGAACAGAATAAGCAGAGGCATCTGCTGTTGTTAAATCTGTATCTACAGCAATATTAAACATACGAGGAGTGCTGGCAGTATTAGAAGTTGCAATTTGCACTTCTTGTGAAGCAGTTCCAGTAGGGTCTACACCAATAGTAAAACCAGATTCAAGACCTACATAATCTATATCTAATATTGCAGGGGTATCATCATTTTTTTCACAATTGGTAAATACAACAAGGCTCAGCATTATTGCACATAATGTTATAATTCTTTTCATAATTATATTGTTTTTAAGTTAGTCACTATTATTTAATAATAATTTTTTTATAAAAATTTTGGCCTTCATTTTTAACACTAAGTATATAAAAACCAGAATTTAAGAAATTTGTTTTTATTTGTAATTTACTATTTTTAATATTATGCTCTTGATAAACTTTTCTACCATTCATATCCAGAATATTAATGTTAGAGTCACCAACTAGTTTAGATAAGTCGATGTTTAAAACATTTTTTACCGGATTTGGCCAAACTAAAACATTAGCTATAGCATCTTTGGCAACTGTATTTAAAGTTAAATTAGTGCCCGTTAAAATTAAAGAAAAATCTTGAGACCCATTAGTTAAAGAGCCCTTATGAGTAACAGTAAGGGTATAATTACCAGCAGTTCCCGATGTAATGTCAATGTTTTCAATATTATCAACATCATTATCACCTTTAATAGCCGCTGCAGTTACATCTGTTTTATCAAGTTTCCAAGGTAAATGAACTATTGCACCTGGGTCTTCAATTCTTAAATCTAAATCATTTACCAATCTAGGTGATAATACATTATTTGGGCTGTTGGAAGCCGTACCTGCCGGATCGGTCCAACAAATGGTTGCACTAATTGGTCCTGCATTAGCAGAGAAATTATAGGTATAAGATGCACCGTCAGATAAAGTTAATTCAGTAATAACAGCTAAACTATTGGAGTTATCAGTAATGACATTTGCTCCAGCTTCTGCATCCAGTAATCCCCAACCTAAAAAAGGATCTGGTCCAATTTTACTATTATCATCTAAAGCTGTATGACAAGCCAACCCTCTTAAAGTGGCTGATTTCATATAAGTTGAGTTAAGACGATTATAATATTCTTGCAATAAGATAAGCGATCCCGTTACATTAGGAGCCGAAAATGAGGTGCCCCAAGTTAAGTTTTCATTCGTATAATCAGTATTGCCAGTATCGGTTGGAGAATAAATATTTTCTCCATATCCTGCTATATCTGGTTTAATTCTAAAATCATCAGTAGGTCCTTGACTACTAAAACTACTCCTTGCAAAAAATTGTACACCTCCTGAACCATTAAAAAAAACATTGGCAGATGCCACAACTAGGTTGTTTTTAACTACACTCAAATCAGTTAGTTTGTCATATCCAAATGCGATTCCCCCAGTATAAGTATATACCCCTTCATTGCCCGCCGAAGTTATAGGCAAAAAGTAAGGTGCATTAAAAGTGATTTGATCCCATTCCCTAGAACGAGATGGGTAGGCTCCAATACGGTCAGCACTTTGCACTTGAGTACCACTATTATTAAAAATTGCAACTGTATATGAATGGTTTGATAGTATTAAGCCATTAGCTGCTGCTGCTGTCATTTCTAATTCAGCAGAATCCCAATCATAAGAATTAACTTTAGCTTTAGGAGCCATTCCTTTGGCATCAGGATCAATTCCCTTAGCTATTATGACGCCAGCAACTATTGTCGCATGGTCATCAATTATAGTTCCCGAAAGATCAGCAAATGTAACTCTTGATTGAGGTATGATTTGATCATCCGCAAACTCTACGTGAGAAGCAAGAGCACTTTCAGCATCCCAAACACCAACTATCATATTCTCACCATCAAGATTTAACCCAAGAATTCCGCCAGTATGTAATTTATCGGCCTTTGTGGCTTGGGCACATTCTGCATTATCCGTAGATATATAAATTGGCTTACCATCAACTATATCATCGATATAATAAGATTTACCATTTTTTTTGTCTTTTCGCTTAAGAGTCTTCCCTTTAAAATAATTAGCTATTCTAGCTTCTTTTTCTAAGTTTTTTTGATGCAGTTTTGCTTTAAGCACTGCAATACCATTTTGGTCATAGCTATCAGCTATTTTTTTGCGCTCAGCATCTGTTTGCGCTGTTACTATAGTGCTTATTAGAAAAAACAAGAAAACAAGAATTTTAGTCATTTTCATTCTTAGGGGTAGAGAATTAGAGAGTTTTAATATATGCAATCATCTAAATTAGATGATTGCATATATTTTAATTTTAAAAATAGCCTACCAATTAACTATTGATACTATCATCAATATTTGGATTTGCGTCAATCTCTTTTTGTGGAATTTTTAACCAGAATAATTCACTATCTGCTGGTAAATCAATCTCTACTCTATGAACCGGATCTCTGTCTATTGGCAAACGGTATCTTTTAGCATCAAAAAACTCAACACCGTTTTCACCATACATTTCCTTACGTCTTTCAAGTAAAATTTCATCTAAAAGAGCTTGCCCTGTATTTGAAGACTTAACAGCGTTTGGATCTCTATCACTTTGTAAAGCAAATAATAAATCATGCGCTGGACCTTCATTACCCATATGATATTGAGCCTCAGCATCAATTAATACCATTTCAGACTTTCTCATAATAGCAAAGTCTTCTTCTAATGTAAAGGAGAACTTTGTTGTTATAAACTCTCTGTATGGAGTTGAAGATCCATATAAATCAAAGAAAAGGTTTCTTTCATCTGTGGCAGAAAATGTTGCAACAAAATTAGTGTTAACATACGTAGCTTTGTAAAAAGCAGGTGCCGAAAGGTGATCTGTTAAGTTTGCAGGAGCACCGTAGTAATACGTAGATTCAACGGCATCTTGGTACATAGCCCAAACCCATTCAGGGTCGGTCATGTCTAAGAAACCAGTGCCATAGCTTGAAGATGGTACTGCAGTGGCGGCATTACCACCGTAAACATCTTTGGCTAAAGATGATGCTAAACTCCAATCGTCTTGAGTAACTAATAAAACACGTGCTAATATACCTTGGGCAACCGCTTTGTTAATATAACTTTTACCTATACGAGTATCTGTAAGATCTTGTATAGCTGCTTTTAAGTCTGAAACAATTAAACTATACACTTCACTTAAAGGACTTGTTGGGTTCCCTTCAGAAGCACCAGTAGCTGGTTCTAAATAAATTGGTAATCTAGAAATACTTGAATTAGTATTTAAGTTAGGGCAAAAATCTAGCGCCAATTGAAAATAGTAGAAGGCCCTTAAAGTTTTACCAACTGCAATATACTCTTTTTTTGCATTGTCATCAAGAGCTGAACTATTAGTAACTCCTAAAATTAAGGTATTAGCTTGATTAATCATATCATAACTAAAATCCCAGTTAAAAACAGTACGCCTGTAAGTAGGCTCTCTATTTTCATGAGCATAATCAAACAAGTACCAACTTGGGGCTTGAATTAAATCATTACCCTTAATGGTTCTTGCAAAATAGATGGACTGCAATCCAGCCGAATCAACTGATGTATATTGCCTTCTGAAAAGTCTAAAAATACCTGTAATAAAGGCTTCTACTGTTGCTTTATCTCCAAAGACAACATCGGCAGTTACACCATCGGTATTTTTTGGGTCGTCTAAAAATTCTTCCGAACAGCCTACAAATGTAAAAACTGCTAGTAATGAAAGAATTACAAATCTTTTTAACTTAATTATTTTTTTCATTTTCATTTTTTTTAAAATTCAAATATTACTCCAGATGTAATGGTTCTAGAAAGTGGAGATCTATTATTTGTTAAACCATTAAAAGCTTGCTCTGGATCAATACCTTTATGAGATTGCCAAGTTAAGATGTTATCAGCTTGTAAAAACAAACGTAACTTGCTAATGCCATATCTGCTTAAAGCATTACTTGGGAAATTATATCCAAATGTTAAACTTTTAAGTCTAATATAATCGTTGTCAACTAGAAATCTTGAAGATCTTGCTGCGTGATCGTTATTACTAGCTAATAATAAAGGAACATTAGTTATATCACCTGGATTTTGCCATCTGTTAGCATTGTCTGGATGAATAGAAGCTCCAGGGTTTTCAAATTGATTTATTAATCCAGAATAATCTGTATCTAATAATTTAGCTCCAAAACTAAAGTTGGTTAAGATGTTTAAATCAAATTGTTTGTACTTTAAAAAGGTTGTAAAACCTCCAAAAATGTCTGGTATTGAAGTTCCGTTTTGATATCTTGTAGCTTCGTCGTAACTTTTAGTTGTCACTTTATCAATAACATCCCCATTAGCATCTTCAACGTCTAAAAACCACATACCTCTACCATCAGCAGGATCTACGCCAGCCCAATCTCTAATATAGAAGTCATAAATTGAATTACCAACTTTCCATAATTTAGAGCCGTTAATAAATTCGTCCTGAGTTAATTCAACAATCTCATTTTTAATAAGTGAGAAGTTAAGACCCGCAGTCCATGTAAATTCGTCAGTATTGAATATGGTGGATTGAAGCGATGCTTCCCAACCAAAATTCTTAATGGATCCTACATTAGTTCTAATTTCACTAACCCCTGTAGAAGAAGGAAGTGGTTTGTCATAAATTAAATCAATAGATTTTTTGTTAAACCATTCAACGGAACCAGAAAGAGCGCCATTAAATAATTCAAAATCTGCACCAACATTGGTAGAAGCTGTTTTTTCCCAAGAAATAAGAGGATCTGCAACACCAGATAATAAAACACCGGTGTTTCCTTCATTGTTCCATCCTAAACCAAATACCGATTGATAAGGGAAATAACCAATACCTCTGTTATTACCTAACTCACCATAAGATCCTTTAAACTTTAAGTAACTTAATGTGTTACTATCTCTTAAGAATGATTCTTCCGAAACAACCCAACTGGCTCCAGCAGCAAAGAAGTTACCCCATCTTGTGTCTTGACTAAACCTAGATGAACCATCTCTACGACCAGAAAACTCAGCATAGTATTTTTGGTTATAGTTATAAGAAACTCTTCCCAAATAACTGTTAAGACGTTCTTTTGATAAATTTCCTGCAACATCTTCTGGAACAGTTCTACCATCAAGTACTGTTACACCTGGTAAAAAGCCTGTACCCTGTGCTCGTAGTTCATCATACTCAAAGGTGTATGCCTCCGTTATTAAGTCAGCACCAATAGTGTGATTACCAAAAGTATTAACATAATTAAGTGTTTGAACTGCATTAACAGTAGTAGTGATATCTCTATCTCTAGTTACCCTTCCGTTTATACCAGCCGCAAAACCTACTCTATCATCATTAAAACTAAATGAATCAAATAAATAGTTTTCATAGCTAAAATTAGTTCTGAAAGTCAAGCCATCAAAAATTTTAATTTCGGCAAATGCGTTTCCTAGAAAATTAGTTCTTTTTCTGTTTTCTTCACCTAAGTTGATAGAAGCTAAAACGTTTTCACCACCAAAGGCATTTCTTACACTATTTACTGGTTGTCCTGGAATGTAACCATCACCAATATCATAAATTAATTCCCCTGCAGAATCTCTAATTAAGGCTCCATTAGCATCTCTTACATAAATAGGGAAAATACTAGAAACACCATATATATATGAAATAACTTGTTGAACAGTACCACTAGTTTGATCTGGATTACCAGAGTTAGAACGTGAGAAACTTGTTCTTAAACCTACTTTTAACCAATCGGTTACTTGTGATTCTAAATTTAAACGAGATGATATTCTTTCAAAACCAGAACGGATTACTGGACCATCTTCATTTAAATAATCTAAAGACATAAAATAAGTAGACTTGCTATCACCTCCTGAAAGGCTTACATTGTGGTTTACACGTAAAACGTCATCTCTAAGAAGTACATCTTCCCAATCTGTATTCCATAATAAATTAGCACCTGGTACTAGGTTACCGTTAGCATCAATAGGGTTAGAAACGCTAAATGGATTATAACCAACATAATCAATTAATTGATTAGTGGCATTTTGTGCAGCAACTGATGCTGTTTGCCCATTTTCATACTGATTAGTGTTTTTAATTGCTTCCCAATTAAGTTTTAAATAATCTTCTGGCTCTACTAAATCGTGAAGACCTACAGTAGGATTTGAGATACCTATTTGAGATCTAAAAGTGATCTTAGGGGCGGAATCTTTATATCCTTTTTTAGTGGTAATTAATATAACACCATTCGCACCTCTAGAACCGTATAAAGCCGTAGAAGATGCATCTTTTAAAACGGAAATCGATTCAATTTGATCCTGGCTAATGGTATTTAAATTACCATTGAAGGCAGCACCGTCAACAACAATTAAAGGGTCTTGGGATGCATTTAAACTACCAAAACCTCTAATCCTAATGACTGGATTGTTACCTGGTTGCCCACCAGCAGTTAATAAATTAACACCTGGAACAGCTCCTTGAATAGCTCTAAGAGGAGAGGTTACCTGTTGTGTTTCTATAACAGCATCGGAAACAACACCAACGGACCCAACAATAGATTGTTTTGTTTGCGTACCATAAGCCACAACAACAACTTCTTCTAAAGAGGTTGCATCTTCTTTCATGGTAACATTTAAGGTGTTAGAAGCGCCAACAGTGACTTCTGCAGATGTATAACCAACAAAGCTAAAAACAAGGACGTCACCTTGATTTGCTCTTATTGAATACTTTCCATCGAAATCTGAAGATGTACCTGATGAAGTACCTTTTACTAAGACAGTTGTTCCTGGTAAGGGTAAGCCTGTTTCGTCACTTACAGTACCTGAAATTGTCTTTTCTTGCGCAAACGAGAATTGCACAACAAACGCTAGTATTAGCGTTAGAATTCCACTAAACTTTGTTTTCATTTTATAATTATTTGAATTAGTCAATGTCAAAAATCATAATAAAAAGTTAATAAAACAATTAATAAGGGTTAAAATTGATTAAAATGTTAGTTTAATTTGATTTTCGGCTCAAAATTTAAGGTGTATGGGCTAATAATATGGTCTAATTGTTATTTTAAGCTTGCTTTTTAGGATAATGTGTTATTGGAAAATGGATAAAAAAAACCACCTTTTTTAAAGGTGGTTTAAATAAATTGTTGTTTAAACTATTAAGGGTTTTGATCAGATGAGGTAATATTTGGATTAGCGTCTATTTCAGCTTGAGGAATTTTAAAAACCCAATCATCATTAATGGATGGCTTGTCTTGTTTAAAGCCGTCTACATAAAGTACTTCAGAGGCTCCAGAGCCCCCATTGGCTGCATGATCTATACCTTCATCCCAACGGATATGATCAGTATATCCAAATCCTTCACCCCATAATTCAAGGCTTCGTTGAAACTTAATATGATCCATTAGTGCTGCCTGTGTGGTGAATGAGGTGGCGTCATAGGCGGTATCTCTTTCAGAGCCTAATGGCTGAAGGGCTGCTTGAGCTGCGGCAATATTATTTAACATAGCTTCAGCTTCAGCTTCAATTAAATACATTTCAGAAGCTCTCATTAAAATAATATCATCTGGTTCAATACCACCAGGTACTTTTTGTTTCATCTTAAAATGCATATACGGATGGGTATTATGGCCAGAAGCTAAACCATACTCAGCTTTAATTGCTGCTATGGCGGAATCAAATTCATCTTCAGTTGTATACAGAGGGTTAGTATTATTATCCCAACCACCTTCTCCATTGGATGCTGAACCATTTGAATTTGGAGCATCCTTTAAAAAGACGTCCTTTCTGTAGTCTGTATCAGGAATTTGATTGTATAATCTTATATCTACAGCTTTAGGATTATTTCTAATCTGACTTCCATTAAATGTATTACTCATTAAGTAAAAATAAGCACGGAAGAATGTGGTTTCTGTAGTTATTACATTGCTTCCCCATATAACTTCTGGAAGGAGAGTAGTGTTAAAGCCAGATTTCCAATCAGTTTCATCCATTATCGGATAATTTTCACGTGATTTTTTCGCAGCGTCAGCGGCAATGCGCCATTGTCCACTATTTAAAGCAATACGTGCCTTAAGACCATACGCAACATCAATATTTAATTGTGATTTAGCATCTGCACTTCCGGTAGGTCTAGCCGTAGCACCTTGAAAATAACCTATTGCGGTGTCAACATCTGCCATACATTGGTCATAAATAACTTGAACAGAAGATCTTGGTTCACTAGTAAATGGTGCCTCAGAAGCAAATAATAGAGGTACGCCAGGATCAGAAGCCGGATTTCCAATTAAATAACCTTTAGCATAATGCTGAACTAACGAAAGATATGCATAAGCTCTATAGGTAAATGCCTGTCCTAAAATTTCTTTTAATCTAGCATCTTCAGGGATACTGCCATCTGTAGCTCTATTAATTATTGCGTTTGCACTAGCAATAATATGATAACGTTGGTACCATAAATGCTCAGTTGTTCTTGATGTTTCAAGCGTATGAGATATCCATTTTGTTTGGTTTTGCCAACCTAAATTATTGGCTGGGGCAGTATGAATAACATCTCCAGTAAGATTATCGCCTAGTGGTATCCAAAAATGATTTCCAGCTCTTGTGCTTGTTCCTCCTGGAAGAATCACTTGTGACTGCGCATATAAAAGACGATGTAGCCCATTAAGTATAAGCGCCATATTGTCTGGTGTAGCTAATGCATCAGCAGAAGAAATAGCATCTGTTGGCTTGGTTTCTAGGAAATCTTCCGAACACGAGGTTATCGTAATAGTCATTATTACTAATAACATAAAGTTTATTTTTCTTAACATTTCTATTATGTTTTTTGTTGTTAATTAGAATGATACATTTAAACCAAGAGATATTATTCTTGCGGGTTTAAAGTCATCACCTGCACCAGTACCCGCTATATTATATTGAGGGTCTAAACCTGTTCTTTTACTTTTTAAGTATAAATTTTCACCAGTAATTGAGAGTTTTAAATTTTCTACTCCTAATTTATCTGTAAGAGATCTATTAAATGAATAACCTATATTAACATTCTTTAGTGTCCAGAAAGAGGCGTCAGTCAAAAATCTTGTAGATTGAGTTCTTACTAAGTCTACAGATCCATTTTGTAATCTAGGTACATCTGTGATATCACCAGGTTGACGCCAGGCATTTAATATATCTGGGTGTAACGATCTTCCATAAGAACCACTATGCATCATATCGGAATACCCATTATCTAAAACTTCTCCACCTATTCCGTATGTTATAAGTACATCTAAAGACCATCCTTTATAATTAAAGCTGTTGTTAACAGAGCCTATTAAATCTGGTATTGTTTTGGCACCTGTATATGCTCTTTCAGTTTCTTCCCAGTCATTTGTAGTCTCATGATTTCCACTAGCATCAAGTACAGGTATACTATTGCCATCATCATCTATTTCATACATATAAAATAATTGATCACCAGTTGCAGAATCTACTTCAGCGGTATGCAATAGGTAGAAATCATATCTAGATCTTCCTTCTTCCCATCTTTTAGAGCCATTAATAAATGGGTCTGGTAAACTGGTGATTTCATTCTTAAATGTTGACGCTTGTAACCCTAAATCCCAAGAAAAATTGTCATTTCTCACAAGATGTCCAGTTAAGCCAAGTTCCCAACCCGAATTGAACATATCTGCAACGTTATCAGGGAATGAATTTAAACCGTTACTAAGTGCAATTGGTAAGTCATATAGAAGGTCTGAAGAGTTTCTTTTATAGTATTCAATGGATCCATCAAGGAAATTATTAAACAGACCAAATTCTAAGGCTACATCCCAGCTTTCAATAGTTTCCCATTGCAAAACAGAACTACCAATTTCTCGCCATGTAATAGCTGGATTACCCGCATTAGATGTTAAAATATATCTAGGTTGAGAAATGAAAAAGTCAGGAACAAAACGGTTTCTTGCATCTCTACCACCAAGGGCATCATTACCAACTTCACCATATGACCCTCTAATTTTTAAGCGGTCTACAAATGAAACATCTTTCATGAAATCTTCTTGGTCAATTCTCCAAGAAGCTCCTAAGGAATAAAAGTTACCCCATCTTGACTTAGCATCAAAAACAGAAGAAGCATCTCTTCTGGCAGAAGCACTAAGGTAATATTTGTTATTATAATTGTAGTTAGCTCTGAAAAAGTAACCTTCAATTGTTTTTTTGGACGAAGAACCTCCAAGGCTTACTGGAGTAGCAAAGTTGTCAAATTCAAAAATGCCTTCAGCAACTTGATCGACACCTAGAGCATCAATATCTGAAAATGTTCTTTTGTAGCTTTCATGACCTAATGTTAGCTCTAAATTATGGACATCATTAAAACTTCTATTGTAAGATATAATCTGATTGAAGTTTTCTACTTCTCTTCTAGATCTTTCTTCTGAATATCTACCAGTTGGTTGAGCATCACCAATAATGTTGTTTTCGTATTCTTTTTCTAAGCCTTCATTAATATCTCTACCATAATTTATTCTAAAGTTAAGACCGTCTAAGATTTTAAAGTCTGCAAAATACCTGAAGCCATAAGTATTATCTCGGTCTCGTTCGTCGTTTAAAAGTAATTCTTGAAGAGCATGGCGACCTTGATTGATTGGTCTTGAACCAATGTTGTATTCTGAGAAACCTTCTCCTGAATCAAATACAGGGTTTCCTCCAGCATCAAGCACTAGGTTCCCTCCCAAATCGTTGATATATACAGGATAAATTGACCCAATGTTTTTAGCAAAAGCAAATGGGTTAACAATACTTCCAAGTCCATCTAAAGAAGGGCCTTTAGCTTCTGATATTGTAATATTAGCACTACCACCCATGGTCAGCCAATTATTTAGTTCAAATTCGGCATTTAATCTTGTAGTTAAACGATTGTATTTTGTAGTTACAACATACCCTTCTTCATCTAAATATGAAGCTGAGAAGAATACTTTATGCTTCTCTCCTCCGCCAGATACATTAACATTGTAATTGCTTCTTATTCCGGTTTGCTCCATTACATCATACCAATTTAAGCTATTGTAAATCACGCTTGCGTTAGGATTTAAACGTCCATCTGTTCCAACAATCTGATCGTTTGCTACATTAAATGGGTTGTAACCTAAGCTATTATAAATGTTTGCAGACGCATATGCTGGATCTCCTCCAGCTGCACTGGTATTTTTTAAAGCCTCCCACATGGTTTCATAATATTGTCCAGGGGTAACCTCATTATAATTTCGAATAGATCTGTCTACGATACCAACAGATGTGGAAACCGTCGTTCTAATATCTCCCTTGTTACCACTTTTTGTGGTTATTAATACAACTCCATTTGCTGCACGAGAACCATATAAAGATGTTGAAGCAGCATCTTTAAGAATTGTAAAAGATGATATGTCTTCTTGGTTAATTGTACTCAAAGCTCCTTCATATTGCATGCCATCAACAATGAAAAGAGGGGCCTCATTACCGTTAAGTGTTCCTACACCACGAATAATTATTCCAGGAGAAGAGCCTGGTTGTCCAGATGGTGAAGTAAACTGTACACCTGTAGCCTTACCTTCAATAGCAGCTATCGGAGAGGTGACATTTCTAAGCGTAAGTTCTTCAGATCCTACAACTGTTGCCGAACCTGTAAATGCCTCTTTGGTTGTTGTACCATATGCAACAACAACAACTTCTTCAAGAGAAGCTGCGTCTTCAGTCATAATTGCATTGATTGTGTTGGAAGATCCAACCGAAATTTCTTGTGTAGTATATCCAATAAAGCTAAACACGAGGATATCACCTTGATTAACTTGAATGGAGTATTTTCCATCAAAATCTGTTGAGGCCCCTGAAGAGGTGCCCTTTACTAAGACAGTTGTTCCTGGTAATGGTAAACCTGTTTCATCGCTTACAGTACCTGAAATTGTCTTTTGTTGAGCAAAAGATAATTGCACAACAAACGCTAGTGTTAGCGTTAGAATTACACTAAACTTTGTTTTCATGTTATAATTATTTGAATTAGTCAGCATCAAAAATCTTAATAAAAAGTTAATTACACAATAAATTTTAGTTAAAAATTGATTTTTGACTAAGAACTGAAGTTGATTGTTTGTTATTGATTAAAAATTGGTAGTTAAGCTTAAATGTATTTTGGAGTCTGAAAATTTGAATTTTTGACCTTCATTTTTGCCATTGGCGTAATTGAATTTGAAAAGGCCGGCCTTTGTAAACAGTCCAAAGCCAAAGCCATACCCAAATAATTTTTGATTTATTTTAGCTATATCATTTTCAAAATAAGCTAAGTCAATTATAGAGTGAATGTAAATGGAATTATTAAGTTGATACCTATACTCTGTGTTAAGAAGTCCGTACATGGTTGCAAATAAGCTGTTTTCCTCAAATCCTCTTATTGAATTAATACCACCAAAACGTAGCAGTTCATTTTCAAAATAGGTGTCGGAATTAATGGTTGCAGCATTTGCTCTTATAAATAAACTATTCTTTCTGTTTAAATTGAAAATCTTAAATGTATTAACATTTAGGAATGACTGCCTTTCTTTTTGGTTAGATTCTTTTCTGTTGCCAAAATTGGTTTCTAAATATAAATAGGTGTTGGTAGGAAAAAGAAAGTTGTTAGTTTGTGGTTTTTGAAATTCATAAGCTAGAGACAAAAAGTTCTTTTTGTAGTCAAAAATTTGGGTTACAGAATTTTCGTTTAGAAGGTTGTTAGATTCTTCATATAAAACTCCCGCATAAATTTTATGACGTGAATTTATTTGATAATGAATTTTGGCTGATTGGTTAACTGTTGTAAAAGATGAATCTTTTTTAAAAATGTTAAGAGATAAATCAACTCCAATTGGAGATTTGAACAAATAGGGTAGGCTTAAGTTTGTTGTGAAAGTCTTTTGATCGTTTTCATCACTTTTATATAGTAGTCTGAAAGATTCTCCGAAGTTTAAATTGTTTGTTAGGTTTAGATTCAAATAACCATCAAATTCAATTTTATTTGTTTCTTCATTAGTGCCAAAACCAAGAAAGCCGTCAAACGAATTACTTTGAGTTTTTTTTAAGTATAAATATAAGGTGGTAGAATCTTTCGAAAATAACACTTCAGGAGATTTTAACTCGCTAGCAAATCTTAGATTGTTAAGTTGTTCCGTTTTGACTTTAATTTCATCTATATCGAAAACCTGCTTTGGTTTAATTTTTAAATAATGCATTAGGTATGATTTTGGGAAATTTTCGTACCCCTTAATAATTATGTTGTTAATGATTCTTTTTTCTTCCGTTGCATCAATTGATAATTGTGCTAATAAATTAGTATTATCTATAATTCTAATATTTGATAGTTTCAATTTTGAAAAAGGTAATCCTTCTTCAGAAATTTTCGAGTTAATAGTTTTTAATGCATTTTCAACTTCGGTGAATTTAAGTTCGAAATAATCATCAAATACATGACTAGTTACTAGGTTTAAAATTGAATTTGTGACTAAAGATTTGTCATAGTATATATATATGGTTTTAAATTTCCTTTTTAAAGAGAAATTGGCATTGAATAATGAGTCTTTAACTTTCTTTATTCCTAGTAGTTTGTTTTCAATAAATCCTTTTCTAAAAAGCCGTTGTTGAATAGAATTAGCCTCATTTTTAACAGAAGCATAATTATTATGATTTTTCAAATAATTCAGTGAATCAATTACTTGAGTTTCTAAAGGTGTATTGCCCGTAATTTTTAGTTTCAAATTTTGACAAAAAATTTCCGAAGAAAAAAGAGTGTATATAATAAGGAGTAAGAGAAAGCTTTTCTTCACGCTAAAATTTGACTGAATTTCTATGTAAATCTAACGGAAATACTAGAGATATAATATGGCTTTCTAGGTTAAATTTAAATTCCCTTGAAAATTAATGAATTAGGGTTTGAATTATAAATTTTAATTTCTACCTTTGCAGCCCTCTAATAAGAGGATTTTAAATTTTATATAATAATTATATATGCCAACAATTTCACAATTAGTAAGAACAGGAAGAGCCAAAATAACCAAGAAGAGTAAATCGGCTGCTTTAGATTCTTGTCCGCAAAGACGTGGTGTATGTACTCGTGTTTATACAACAACACCTAAAAAACCTAACTCAGCAATGAGAAAGGTAGCAAGGGTTCGTTTAACAAACGGTAACGAGGTTAATGCATACATTGGTGGAGAAGGACATAATCTACAAGAGCACTCGATAGTATTGGTTAGAGGTGGAAGGGTAAAAGATTTACCAGGTGTTAGATATCACGTTGTTCGTGGGGCTTTAGATACGGCAGGTGTTGCTGGAAGAACCCAACGTAGATCTAAGTACGGTGCTAAACGCCCTAAAAAGTAATTAAACTTTAAGAAGAAGACATGAGAAAAAGAGCAGCGAAAAAAAGACCACTTTTACCAGATCCAAGGTTTAACGACCAATTGGTAACACGTTTTGTTAATAACATGATGTGGGACGGTAAAAAGTCTGTAGCGTTCAAAGTATTCTATGATGCAATTGATATTGTAGATGCTAAAAAAACAGATGAAGAGAAAACGGCTTTAGAGCTTTGGAAAGATGCTTTATCTAATGTGATGCCTCACGTAGAAGTACGTAGTCGTCGTGTTGGTGGTGCAACATTTCAAATTCCAATGCAAATTCGTCCAGACCGTAAAATTTCTACAGCTATGAAATGGTTAATTGGTTATGCTAGAAAGCGTAATGAAAAATCTATGGCTTTAAAATTAGCGTCAGAAATTTTAGCAGCAGCTAAAGAAGAAGGAGCAGCGGTTAAGAAAAGAGTTGATACTCATAAAATGGCAGAAGCTAATAAAGCATTCTCTCACTTTAGATTTTAAGAAATGGCAAGAGATTTAAAATTTACAAGAAACATAGGTATTGCTGCGCATATTGATGCAGGAAAAACTACTACTACAGAACGTGTTCTTTATTATACAGGTGTATCTCATAAAATTGGAGAAGTACATGATGGTGCTGCTACAATGGACTGGATGGAGCAAGAGCAAGAAAGAGGTATTACAATTACTTCTGCTGCTACTACTTGTACTTGGAAATTCCCAATTGAAAACGGGCAACCAACTCCTGAAACTAAAGGATATCATTTTAATATAATTGACACTCCGGGTCACGTTGATTTTACGGTTGAAGTAAATCGTTCTTTACGTGTACTTGATGGGTTAGTATTCTTATTTAGTGCTGTTGATGGTGTTGAGCCTCAATCTGAAACTAACTGGAGATTAGCTGATAACTATAAAGTACCTAGAATTGGTTTTGTTAACAAAATGGACCGTCAAGGATCTAATTTCTTAGGTGTTTGTCAACAAGTAAAAGACATGTTAAAGTCTAATGCTGTGCCAATTGTATTGAACATTGGTGATGAAGCAGACTTTAAAGGAATTATCGATTTAGTTAAAAACCGTGCTATTGTTTGGCATGATGAAACTCAAGGGGCAACTTTTGATATTATCGATATTCCAGAAGATATGAAAGAAGAAGCTCGTGAGTATCGTGCACTTTTAATTGAAGAAGTGGCTACTTATGATGAGAACTTGTTAGAAAAATTCATGGAAGATGAAGATTCTATTACAGAAGAAGAAGTGCACGCTGCACTTAGAGCTGCTGTGATGGATATGGCAATTATTCCAATGATTTGTGGTTCTGCTTTCAAAAATAAAGGAGTTCAGTTCTTATTAGATGCTGTATGTCGTTACTTACCTTCTCCAACAGATAAGGAAGGTATTGTAGGAACTAATCCAGATACAGATAAAGAAGAAATTCGTAAACCAGATGTAAAGGAGCCATTTGCTGCTTTAGCATTTAAAATTGCTACAGATCCTTTTGTTGGACGTTTAGCATTCTTTAGAGCTTATTCTGGTCGTTTAGATGCTGGTTCTTACGTATTGAATAATCGTTCTGGTAAAAAAGAGCGTATCTCTCGTATCTATCAAATGCACTCTAATAAGCAAAACGCTATCGATTTTATCGAGGCAGGTGATATTGGAGCTGCAGTAGGTTTTAAAGATATTAAAACTGGTGATACTTTATCTGATGAAAAGAATCCAATAGTTTTAGAATCTATGGACTTTCCAGATCCAGTAATTGGTATTGCAGTTGAGCCTAAAACTAAAGCTGATGTTGATAAATTAGGAATGTCTTTAGCTAAATTAGCTGAAGAAGATCCAACGTTTACTGCAAGAACTGATGAAGCTTCAGGACAGACAATTATTTCTGGAATGGGTGAGCTTCACTTAGATATTATTGTTGATCGTCTTAAACGTGAGTTTAAAGTTGAAGTAAATCAAGGTCAACCACAAGTAGAGTACAAAGAAGCTATTACACAACGTGCTGAACACAGAGAGGTTTATAAGAAACAATCTGGTGGTCGTGGTAAATTTGCAGATATTGTATTTACACTTGAGCCTGCTGATGAAGGTGCAACTGGATTACAGTTTGAATCTGTTATTAAAGGTGGTAACGTTCCTAAAGAATTTGTTCCTTCTGTTGAGAAGGGATTCAAAATGGCTATGCAAAATGGTCCATTAGCTGGTTACGAAGTTGATTCAATGAAGGTAACTTTAAGTGATGGGTCTTACCATGATGTAGATTCTGATCAGCTATCATTCGAATTAGCTGCTAAGTTAGGATTCAAAAATGCTGCAAAAGCTGCAAAAGCTGTAATAATGGAACCTATTATGAAACTTGAGGTAATTACTCCTGAAGAAAATATGGGTGACATTGTAGGTGATTTAAATAGAAGAAGAGGTCAAGTTAGTGACATGGGAGATAGAGCTGGTGCTAAAACTGTTAAAGCTACAGTACCATTATCTGAAATGTTTGGATATGTAACCACATTAAGAACATTATCTTCAGGTCGTGCCACATCAACAATGGAATTTTCACACTATGCTGAAACTCCTTCTAATATATCTGAAGAAGTAATTAAGGCAGCTAAAGGCGTTGAAGCTTAAAATTTAAGAAAATGAGTCAAAAAATCAGAATAAAATTAAAATCTTACGATCACAATTTAGTAGATAAGTCTGCTGATAAGATTGTAAAAACAGTAAAAAGTACAGGGGCTGTTGTAACTGGACCAATTCCTTTACCAACTCATAAAAAACTTTTTACAGTTTTACGTTCTCCACACGTAAACAAGAAATCAAGAGAACAATTTCAATTATCTTCTTATAAAAGATTATTGGATATTTATTCTTCGTCATCAAAAACAATTGATGCGTTAATGAAGCTTGAGTTGCCAAGTGGTGTAGAAGTAGAGATTAAAGTATAGTTGCAATTTCTGCTTTTAGCAGAAAGGAAACATGTCCCACCGATGCGGTCGCGGGAAAAACGGATAAATACATTTCAGGGACGAAAGGTATTTTGTCCCTGAATTTTTTTAAACAAGTAAATAAATTAAATAAATAATTATGTCTGGGTTAATTGGAAAAAAAATCGGTATGACCAGCATCTTCGATGACAACGGGAAGAATATTCCTTGTACTGTTATAGAGGCTGGACCATGTATCGTTACCCAAGTCAGAACTGAAGAGGTTGACGGTTATAATGCTGTTCAATTAGGTTTCGATGACGCGACAGAAAAAAGCGCTACTAAAGCAGACCTTGGTCATGCTAAAAAGGCGGGTACTTCTGTAAAGCGTAAAGTTGCTGAATTCAAAGGTTTTGATGAGGAGTACAAATTAGGAGATGCAATCACTGTAGAACACTTCAACGAAGGAGAGTTTGTTGATATTGCAGGAACATCTAAAGGTAAAGGATTTCAAGGAGTTGTTAAACGTCATAATTTCGGTGGTGTAGGTCAAGCTACTCACGGTCAACATAACCGTTTAAGAGCACCTGGTTCTATTGGAGCTGCTTCATATCCTGCAAGAGTTTTCAAAGGAATGAAAATGGCCGGAAGAATGGGTGGTGAAAAAGTGAAAGTTCAAAATTTAAGAGTTTTAAAAGTAGTTGCTGAAAAGAACCTACTTGTTGTTAAAGGTTGCGTACCTGGGCACAAAAATTCTTATGTAATTATTCAGAAGTAATGAAAGTAGCAGTTTTAGATATAAACGGAAAAGACACTGGAAGGAAAGCAGAGCTTTCTAAAGAAGTGTTTGCTATTGAACCAAATGATCATGCAGTGTATTTGGATGTTAAGCAATACTTAGCTAACCAAAGACAAGGTACTCACAAATCTAAGGAAAGAGCTGAGATTACGGGTAGTACACGTAAGATTAAAAAGCAAAAAGGAACTGGTACAGCAAGAGCTGGTAGTATTAAGTCTGGTGTATTTAAAGGAGGAGGTCGTATGTTCGGTCCAAGACCAAGAAATTACAACTTTAAACTTAATAAAAATTTAAAGCGTTTAGCACGTAAATCTGCATTGAGTATTAAGGCAGGAGAGAAAGCAATAACAGTTTTAGAAGACTTCAATTTTGATGCTCCTAAAACTAAAAACTTTACGGCTGTTTTAAAGGCTTTAGATTTAGAAAACAAAAAATCTTTGTTTGTGTTGGGTGGGTCAAATAATAACGTATATTTGTCATCGCGCAATTTAAACGGTTCTGAGGTTATAACTAACTCAGAATTAAGCACTTATAAGATTTTAAATGCTAATCAAATAGTGCTTGTAGAGGGTGCTATTGAAGGAATTGAATCTAACTTAAGTAAATAAGAAACAGATGAGTATCTTAATTAAACCTATAATCACGGAAAAAGCGACTGCTGATAGCGAGTTAAGAAACTGCTATACTTTCGCGGTGAATACAAAGGCGAACAAGGTGGAAATCAAAAAGGCTGTAGAGGCTACTTATGGTGTTTCTGTTGAAAAAGTTCGTACTATAAATGTCCGTCCAGATCGTAGTACCAAGTTTACAAAAACTGGTATTCAACATGGTAAAACAAATGCTGTTAAAAAAGCAATTGTACAACTGGCGGATGGTGAGATGATTGATTTATATGCTAATATGTAATTAGACAAAAATGTCAGTAAGAAAATTAAAACCAATCACCCCAGGACAGCGATTTAGAGTAGTAAATGGATTTGACGCCATTACTACTGATAAGCCGGAGAAAAGTTTGTTAGCTCCGAAAAAAAGGTCTGGTGGTAGAAACAGTCAAGGAAAAATGACCATGCGCTATAAAGGTGGAGGTCATAAGAGAAAGTATCGTATTATTGATTTTAAACGTTGTAAGCATGGTATTCCTGCTGAAGTTAAAACAATAGAATACGATCCAAACAGATCAGCTTTTATAGCTTTATTGAATTATCAAGACGGTGAAAAAAGATATGTAATTGCACAAAATGGTTTACAAGTTGGGCAAAACATAGTGTCAGGTAATGAAGGAATTGCTCCAGAAATAGGAAATGCAATGCCTTTAAGTCAAATTCCATTAGGAACTATTATTTCTTGTGTAGAATTACGTCCAGGTCAAGGTGCTGTTATGGCGCGTAGTGCTGGTGCTTTTGCTCAGTTAATGGCAAGAGATGGTAAATTTGCTACCATTAAGTTACCATCAGGTGAAACAAGATTAGTTCTTGCAAATTGTATGGCAACTATTGGTGTGGTTTCTAACTCAGATCATCAATTGTTAGTATCTGGTAAAGCAGGTAGAACAAGATGGTTAGGAAGAAGACCAAGAACAAGACCAGTAGTTATGAATCCTGTTGATCATCCAATGGGTGGTGGTGAAGGAAAATCTTCTGGTGGACACCCACGTTCAAGAAACGGTATACCTGCTAAAGGTTATAGAACCCGTTCTAAAACAAAAGCTAGTAATAAATATATTGTAGAACGTAGAAAGAAATAAGACATGGCAAGATCATTAAAAAAAGGACCTTACGTTCATTATAAATTAGAGAGAAAAGTAGCTGCAAATGTTGAAGCTAACAAAAAAACTGTAATCAAAACTTGGTCTAGAGCAAGTATGATTACACCAGATTTTGTTGGACAAACAATAGCAGTGCACAATGGCCGTCAATTTGTACCAGTTTATGTAACTGAAAACATGGTAGGTCATAAATTAGGAGAATTTTCACCAACACGTTCATTCCGTGGACATGCAGGTGCTAAAAATAAAGGTAAAAAGTAGTAAGCTATGGGAAGTCGTAAAAAACAAATGGCAGACGCTATTAAGGAAGCTAAGAAGCAAGTTGCTTTCGCTAAACTTAATAATTGTCCTACATCACCAAGAAAAATGCGTTTAGTAGCCGATTTAGTAAGAGGTGAAAGCGTTGAAAAAGCACTTAATATCTTAAAATTTAGTCAAAAAGAAGCGTCTAATCGTTTAGAGAAATTGTTATTATCTGCAATTGCAAACTGGCAATCTAAAAACGAAGAGGCAGATGTTGAGTCGGCTGAATTATTTGTAAAAGAGATTAGAGTTGACGGAGGATCTATGTTAAAAAGATTACGTCCGGCTCCTCAAGGTCGTGCGCATAGAATTAGAAAACGTTCTAACCATGTAACATTAGTGGTGGGAGCTAACAATAACACACAAGCTTAATAACAGTATGGGACAAAAAACAAATCCAGTCGGGAATCGCTTAGGAATTATCAGAGGATGGGAATCTAACTGGTACGGAGGAAACGATTATGGTGATAAACTTGCCGAAGACGATAAGATTAGAAAATACGTTCACGCGCGTTTATCTAAAGCTAGTGTTAGTAGAGTAATTATTGAAAGAACTTTAAAACTTGTAACCGTTACTATCACAACGGCTCGTCCAGGTATCATTATTGGTAAAGGCGGTCAAGAGGTAGACAAGTTAAAAGAAGAGCTTAAAAAGATTACTGGAAAAGAAGTTCAGATTAATATTTTTGAAATTAAAAGACCTGAACTAGATGCATTTTTAGTAGCATCAAGTATTGCAAGACAAATAGAAAATAGAATTTCTTACCGTCGTGCAATCAAGATGGCTATTGCTGCTACAATGCGTATGAATGCTGAAGGAATCAAAATTCAAATTAGTGGTCGTTTAAACGGAGCTGAAATGGCACGTTCTGAACACTATAAAGAAGGACGTATTCCTTTATCAACCTTTAGAGCCGATATTGACTATGCTTTAGTTGAAGCACATACTACTTATGGTAGATTAGGTGTAAAAGTATGGATCATGAAAGGTGAAGTATATGGTAAAAGAGAGCTTTCTCCGCTTGTTGGGTTATCTAAGAAGCAAGGAAAAGGTGGTGGACGTGGAAATAAAAACCCTCGTCGTAGAAAGTAATTTTTTATAAAGTAAAGAAACATGTTACAGCCTAAAAGAACAAAATTTCGCAAGCAACAGAAGGGACGTATGAAAGGTATCTCTGGTAGAGGACATCAACTTTCAAACGGAACTTTTGGTATAAAAGCACTAGATTCTGTATTTATTACATCTCGTCAAATTGAAGCTGCACGTATTGCTGCTACTCGTTATATGAAAAGAGAAGGGTCACTTTGGATTAAAATTTTTCCAGACAAACCTATTACAAAGAAACCTCTTGAAGTACGTATGGGTAAAGGTAAGGGTGCCGTAGAATATTGGGTAGCTGTTGTAAAACCAGGAAGAGTTTTATTTGAAATTGGTGGTGTGCCATTAGACGTAGCTAAAGAAGCATTACGTTTAGCAGCACAAAAATTACCAGTAAAAACTAAGTTTATAATTGCTCGCGATTACGAAGCATAATTTATTAATATTATGAAACAATCAGAAATTAAAGAATTATCTACAGCTGAGTTACAAGAAAAACTTGGTGAGACTAAAAAAAGTTATTCAGACCTAAAACTGGCTCATGCAATATCTCCTTTAGAAAATCCAATTCAACTACGTTCAGTAAGAAGAACTGTAGCTAGAATTGCGACAGAATTAACTAAAAGAGAAATACAATAATTCTGCTGAAAGATGGAAACAAGAAATTTAAGAAAAGAACGTATAGGAGTTGTTACAAGTAACAAAATGCAGAAATCTATTGTGGTTTCTGAGGTGAAAAAAGTAAAACACCCTATGTATGGAAAATTCGTTTTAAAAACGAAGAAGTACGTTGCACACGATGAAACAAATGACTGCAACGAAGGTGATACAGTAAGGATCATGGAAACAAGACCTTTAAGTAAATCTAAGTGTTGGAGATTAGTTGAAATAATTGAAAGAGCTAAGTAATTATGGTACAACAAGAATCAAGACTTAAAGTAGCAGATAACACTGGAGCAAAAGAAGTATTAACAATACGTGTTCTAGGTGGTACTAAAAGAAGATACGCTTCTGTAGGAGACAAAATAGTTGTTTCTGTAAAAGATGCAACTCCTAATGGAAACATTAAAAAAGGAGCTGTTTCTACTGCAGTGGTTGTACGTACTAAGAAAGAAGTAAGAAGACCAGACGGATCTTATATTAGATTTGATGATAATGCTTGTGTATTATTGAACCCTACAGGTGAGATGAGAGGTACACGTGTATTTGGTCCTGTTGCTAGAGAACTTCGTGATAAACAATTCATGAAGATTGTATCATTAGCACCAGAAGTGCTTTAATACATTATTAAGATGACAAAGCTTAAAATAAAAACTGGAGATACTGTAAAAGTAATTGCTGGAGATCATAAAGGATCTGAAGGTAAAGTACAACTAGTATTAAAAGATAAGAACAAAGCAATTGTAGAGGGTGTAAACATGGTTAAGAAACATACTAAACCAAGTGCGCAAAATCCTCAAGGTGGCATTGTAGAGAAAGAAGCTGCTATTCATATTTCTAACTTATCATTGTTAACTTCAACAGGAGAAACAACTAGAGTTGGGTTTAGAGTAGAAGGCGATAAGAAAGAAAGATTTTCTAAAAAATCTAACGAAGTAATATAGTTATGGCATATTCACCTAGACTTAAAGAAGAGTATAAAAGCAGAGTAATTGCAGCTCTTACAGAAGAATTTGGATACAGTAATGTAATGCAAGTTCCTAAACTAGAAAAGATAGTAATATCTAAAGGTGTTGGAGCAGCGGTTGCAGACAAAAAGTTAATTGACTATGCATTAGAAGAGTTAACTACTATATCTGGACAAAAAGCGGTTTCAACAATATCTAAAAAGGATGTTGCATCTTTTAAACTTCGTAAAGGTATGCCTATTGGCGCTAAAGTTACTTTACGTGGAGAAAGAATGTATGAGTTTTTAGATCGTTTAGTAACATCTGCCTTACCACGTGTAAGAGATTTTAACGGAATTAAAGCTACAGGTTTTGACGGAAGAGGTAATTACAATTTAGGAATTACTGAGCAAATTATATTCCCTGAGATTAACATTGATAAAGTGAATAAAATCTCTGGTATGGATATTACATTTGTAACTTCTGCTGGAACAGATAAAGAAGCAAAATCATTATTAACTGAATTAGGGTTACCTTTTAAAAAGAATTAAGATATGGCTAAAGAATCAATGAAAGCCCGTGAGGTAAAAAGAGCTAAAACAGTAGCTAAGTATGCAGCAAAACGTAAGGCTTTAAAAGAAGCTGGAGATTATGAGGCATTACAAAAGTTGCCAAAAAATGCTTCACCTATTCGTATGCATAATAGATGTAAATTAACAGGAAGACCAAAAGGATATATGAGAACTTTTGGTATTTCTCGTGTAACATTCAGAGAAATGGCCAATCAAGGTCTTATTCCTGGGGTTAGAAAAGCTAGTTGGTAATATTATTATAAATAATCAGGTTTAAGGTTCGGTAAACCAACACCGAAAACCAAAATCGCAAAATCAATTAATTATGTACTCAGATCCAATTGCGGATTTTTTGACAAGAATTAGAAACGCAGTGCGTGCTAACCACAGAGTGGTTGAGATTCCTGCATCTAATTTAAAGAAAGACATGACTAAAATATTATTCGAACAAGGATATATTTTAAGTTATAAATTTGATGATTCTACTACTCAAGGTACTATCAAAATTGCACTTAAGTATAACAGTGTAACTAAAGAGCCTGTAATCAAGAAGATTCAGAGAATTAGTAAACCAGGTTTACGTAAGTATGCTGGTGCTAATGAACTACCTAGAATTCTTAATGGTCTTGGTATTGCTATTGTTTCTACTTCTCATGGAGTAATGACTGGTAAACAAGCCAAAAGAGATAATGTAGGTGGTGAAGTATTATGTTACGTTTACTAATTTTAAAGCCAGAAAGAAATGTCAAGAATAGGAAATAATCCAGTAGCCATTCCAGAAGGTGTAACAGTTGATGTTAAAGATAACGTAGTAACTGTAAAAGGAAAATTAGGAGAGTTAACACAAAATTACGATTCTATAGAGATTAAAGTTGAAGACGGAAGTGTTTGGGTAACACGTTCATCTGATACAAAAGATCAAAAAGCAAAACACGGTTTATATAGATCTTTAATGCATAACATGATTGAAGGTGTATCTAAAGGATGGACTAAAGAATTAGAATTGGTTGGTGTAGGTTATAGAGCATCAAATCAAGGACAAAAATTAGATTTAGCTTTAGGGTTTTCTCATAACATTGTTTTAAGCTTAGCTCCAGAAGTTAAAGTTGAAACAATTAGTGAAAAAGGAAAGAACCCAATTGTAAAGTTAACTTCTCATGATAAACAACTTGTAGGTCAAGTAGCTGCAAAGATTCGTGGTTTCAGAAAACCAGAGCCATATAAAGGTAAAGGTATCAAGTTTGTTGGTGAAGAAATTAGAAGAAAAGCAGGTAAATCAGCTTAATAATTAAGTTATGGCATTGACAAAAGAACAAAGAAGACAAAGAATAAAAAACAGAATCCGTAAGGTTGTTTCTGGTACAGAAACTAGACCTAGATTAGCTGTTTATAGAAGTAATAAAGAAATTTACGCTCAAATTATAGATGACGTTTCTGGTAAAACTATTAGCGCTGCATCTTCTAGAGATAAAGATATTGATTCTGCAAAAGTAAACAAGGTTGAAGCTGCTAAGTTAGTAGGTAAGACACTTGCTGAAAAAGCTTTAAAAGCTGGAGTAGAAACTATTGCTTTTGATAGAGGTGGATATTTATATCACGGTAGAGTTAAATCATTAGCTGAAGGTGCTAGAGAAGCTGGATTAAAATTTTAAGAAATTATGTATCAAAATTATAAAAGCGCAGAATTAGTAAAACCAGGTGGATTAGATCTTAAAGATCGTTTGGTTGGTGTGCAAAGAGTTACAAAAGTAACTAAAGGTGGTAGAGCTTTCGGTTTCTCAGCAATTGTTGTAGTTGGTGATGAAGCTGGTGTTGTAGGTCAAGGTTTAGGAAAATCTAAAGATGTAGCTAGTGCTATTGCAAAAGCTGTTGAAGATGCTAAGAAAAACCTTGTTCGTATTCCTATTAGAAAGGGTACGTTACCACATGAGCAAAAAGGTAAATATGGTGGAGCTAGAGTAAATATTATTCCAGCTGCTCCTGGTACCGGTGTTATTGCTGGTGGAGCTGTAAGAACGGTTTTAGAGGCGGTTGGTGTACATGATGTATTATCAAAATCTCAAGGATCTTCTAATCCTCATAATGTTGTAAAAGCTACATTTGATGCTTTATTACAATTAAGAGATGCTAACACTATTGCTAAGGATAGAGGTATTTCACTTGAAAAAGTTTTTAACGCTTAATATCTATCAATGATGGGAAAAATTAAAGTAACAAAAGTTAAAAGCGCAATCAATCGTACGCAAAGACAAAAAAGAACTTTAGAAGCTCTTGGTCTTAAAAAGATTGGACAAGTAAAAGAGCATGACGCAACACCAAATATTCTTGGTATGATTGCTAAAGTTTCACATTTAGTTTCTGTTGAAGAAGCTTAAATAATATAAAACTGAAAATGGATTTAAGTAATTTAAAACCTGCAGAAGGTTCAGTAAAAAATCAAGGAAAAAGAATAGGTAGAGGACAAGGTTCTGGTAAAGGTGGTACTGCTACACGTGGTCACAAAGGAGCTAAGTCTCGTTCTGGTTATTCTAAGAAACTTGGTTTTGAAGGTGGTCAAATGCCAATTCAAAGACGTGTTCCTAAGTTTGGTTTCACTAATATTAACCGTGTTGAGTATCAAGGTATCAACTTAGATACTTTACAACAATTGGTTGACGATAAGAAAATTAAGGATACTGTAGATTTAGATATTATTTTATCTAATAGATTAGCTGGAAAAAATGATCTAGTTAAAATTTTAGGTAGAGGTGAATTGAAAGCTAAATTAAAAGTATCTGCTCATAAGTTTACTGCTTCAGCAAAAGCTGCTATAGAAGCTGCTGGTGGAGAAGCTGTAACATTATAAGACCCTATTGTAAGTATGAAATTTATAGAATCAATTAAGAATGTTTGGAGAATAGAAGAACTAAGAAACAGAATCATTGTAACACTTGGTCTGTTATTAGTTTATCGTTTTGGTGCTCAGGTTACAATGCCGGGTATTGATGCTTCTCAATTAACTGGTTTATCTAATTCGTTGGATGGTGGTTTAGGAGGATTACTAAATGCGTTTACCGGAGGTGCTTTAGCTAAAGCATCGGTTTTTGCATTGGGTATTATGCCATACATTTCTGCTTCTATTGTTGTACAATTAATGGGTATTGCTATTCCTTATTTGCAAAAACTGCAAAAAGAAGGTGCTAGTGGTCAAAAGAAAATAACTCAAATTACGCGTTGGTTAACTATTGCAATATGTTTGTTTCAATCGCCAGCATATTTAGCAAGTTTACCAACTTTAGGAGTGCCGCCTAGTGCTTTCTTATTAGGTACAGGGCCTTTATTCTATTTTTCATCTATAACTATTTTGGTTACAGGATGTATTTTCGCTATGTGGTTAGGTGAAAAGATTACTGACAAAGGTATTGGTAATGGTATTTCATTATTAATTATGGTTGGTATTATTGCAACTTTACCACAGTCATTTGTTCAAAATGCTGTTGTAAGAATGGAAGGTAATAACGTCATGCTTATTCTTTTTGAATTGGTAATTTGGTTTGTTATTATTTTGGCTTCTATTATGTTAGTAATGGCTGTTAGAAAGATTGCTGTACAGTATGCAAGAAGAACTGCTTCTGGTAGTTATGAAAGAGCTGCAGCTGGAGGATCTAGACAATACATTCCATTAAAACTTAATGCATCGGGTGTAATGCCTATAATATTTGCACAAGCTATTATGTTTGTTCCTGGTTTAATTGGTGGTTCAGGTTTCTTAAAGGATACAGCTACTGGAGCTTGGTTACAAACAAACTTTGCAGATTTATTTGGGTTTTGGTACAACTTAGTATTCGCATTATTAATAATTGTATTCACTTATTTTTATACGGCTATTACGGTGCCAACCAACAAAATGGCGGATGATTTAAAACGTAGTGGTGGATTTATTCCTGGTATTCGTCCAGGTTCTGAAACGGGGGAATATTTAGATAAAATAATGTCTCAAATTACCTTACCAGGTTCAATATTCTTAGCTCTTATTGCAGTGTTCCCTGCATTTATTGTAAAGCTTATGGATGTAAATGCTGGTTGGGCTCTGTTTTTTGGAGGAACATCGCTATTAATTATGGTTGGGGTTGCAATTGACACTATGCAACAAATTAATTCTTATTTGTTGAATAGACATTATGATGGCTTGATGAAAACGGGTAAAAATAGAAAAGCAATAGCTTAATTATTATACTATGGCAAAACAAGCAGCAATAGAGCAAGACGGAACAATTATAGAAGCATTATCTAATGCTATGTTTCGTGTTGAATTAGAAAATGGTCACATTGTGACTGCACATATTTCTGGTAAAATGCGTATGCATTATATTAAGTTGTTACCAGGAGATAAAGTAAAATTAGAAATGAGTCCTTACGATTTAACTAAGGCTCGTATAACTTATAGATACTAGCAAGATGAAAGTAAGAGCATCAGTTAAAAAAAGAAGCGCAGATTGTAAAATTGTGCGTAGAAAAGGAAGACTTTACGTTATAAACAAGAAGAATCCTAGATTTAAACAAAGACAAGGTTAAAATTAGACATTAAGTCATTAGTGTTTAGAAGTTAGATGAATCTGCTTGAAATAGAAATGTTTAGGATTCTAACAACTAAAGCTAACAACTAGAAACTAAAAAGTAATATGGCAAGAATTGCAGGGGTAGACATCCCAAAACACAAAAGAGGAGTAATCTCTTTGACTTATATCTACGGAGTAGGTAGAAGTAGAGCAAAAGAAATTTTAGCAGCCGCTAAGGTTGATGAGAGCATTAAAGTTCAAGATTGGAACGATGACCAAATTAGTGGAATTCGTGAAGCTGTTGCAGCTTATACAATAGAAGGTGAATTACGTTCAGAAACTCAATTAAACATTAAACGTTTAATGGATATAGGATGTTTTAGAGGTATTCGTCACAGAGCTGGTTTACCATTAAGAGGTCAACGTACTAAGAACAACTCTAGAACTAGAAAAGGTAGAAGAAAAACAGTTGCTAACAAGAAAAAAGCATAATTTAACATGGCAAAGACAAGTAGTAAAAAACGTAAAGTTATTGTTGACGCTGTTGGTGAAGCACACGTTACAGCTTCTTTCAATAACATTATCATATCACTTACCAACAAAAAAGGCGATGTTATTTCATGGTCATCTGCTGGTAAAATGGGATTTAGAGGATCTAAGAAAAACACACCTTATGCTGCTCAATTAGCTGCTGAAGATGCTGCTGGTGTAGCACAAGAAGCTGGATTGAAAAAAGTAAAAGTTTATGTAAAAGGTCCTGGAAACGGTAGGGAATCTGCTATCCGTTCTATCCATAATGCAGGTATAGAAGTGACGGAAATTATTGATGTTACTCCATTACCACATAATGGGTGTAGACCTCCAAAAAGAAGAAGAGTTTAATCACTGTAAAATGTGATTTTTATAAGCTAAAAATTAATATCATCTGATTGTCAGATGGTATTAATTTTTTGCATAAATTTGCAGACTGAAAAATTAGTAATAACAAGTATCAACAAGAGATAAAATGATTATCGAAGGATAAGATTAAGACCTTAATTCATAATCACTCTTAAAAACAATTAAAAATGGCAAGATATACTGGTCCTAAAACTAAAATAGCTAGAAAATTTGGTGAAGCTATTTTCGGAGAAGATAAATCTTTTGAAAAAAGAAATTATCCTCCAGGTCAACACGGAAACAACAGAAGACGTGGAAAAAAATCTGAGTACGCAATTCAATTAGCAGAAAAGCAAAAAGCTAAATACACTTACGGTGTTTTAGAACGTCAATTTAGAGGTTTATTTAAAAAGGCAAGAGCTGCACAAGGAATTACTGGTGAGGTTCTTTTACAATTATGTGAATCTAGATTAGACAACGTGGTATTCCGTATGGGAATAGCACCTTCTAGAAGTGGAGCAAGACAATTAGTGTCTCACAGACATATTACGGTAAACGGTGAATTAGTAAACATTCCTTCTTACCAATTAAAAGCTGGTGATGTTGTAGCTGTAAGAGAAAAATCTAAATCTTTAGAAGTAATTGATCATTCTCTTTCTAACTCATCTAATGTTTATGAGTGGATTACTTTTAACAATGACACTAAAGAAGGTACTTACGTTTCTGTTCCTGCTAGAATTCAAATTCCAGAAAACATTAACGAGCAATTCATAGTCGAATTATACTCTAAATAATAAATTAACAATATTGGTATTTAGCCAAAGGGTTTATTTGTACTTCTTCAAACTTATAAACCGCGCAACTAAATAACAATTAAAACGAAGAAACAAAATTATGGCAGTATTTAATTTTCAAAAGCCCGACAAAGTAATCATGATTGATTCTACTGATTTCGAAGGTAAATTCGAATTCAGACCATTAGAACCTGGTTACGGACTAACAGTAGGTAATGCATTAAGAAGAGTATTGCTTTCTTCTTTAGAAGGATTTGCAATCACTTCGGTAAGAATTGAAGGTGTAGATCACGAATTTTCTGCAATTGCTGGTGTGGTTGAAGATGTTACAGAAATCATTTTAAATTTAAAACAGTTACGTTTCAAAAGACAAATTGAGGATATTGATAACGAATCTGTTTCTATTTCAATATCTGGTCAAGAAAGAATTACAGCTGGTGATTTTCAAAAGTTCATTTCAGGATTCCAAGTATTAAATACAGAATTAGTAATCTGTAATTTGGATCCCAAAGTGAATTTAAACATGGAAATTACAATTGAAAAAGGTAGAGGTTATGTTCCTGCAGAAGAAAATAAAAAGGCTGCTGCTCCAATTGGAACAATCTTTACAGATTCAATTTATACGCCAATAAAAAACGTTAAGTATAGTATTGAAAACTATCGTGTAGAACAAAAAACTGATTATGAAAAATTAGTTTTTGAAATCATTACAGATGGATCAATAACGCCGCAAGACGCTTTAACTGAAGCTGCTAAAACCTTAATTCACCACTTCATGTTATTCTCAGATGAGAGAATTACTCTTGAAGCTGATGAAATTGCACAAACTGAAACATATGATGAAGAGTCATTACATATGCGACAGTTGCTTAAAACTAAGTTAATTGATATGGATTTATCTGTACGTGCACTTAACTGTTTGAAGGCCGCAGAAGTTGATACTTTGGGAGACTTAGTATCATTCAACAAAAATGATTTAATGAAATTCAGAAACTTTGGTAAAAAGTCTTTAACTGAGCTTGAAGAGCTTGTAAACGTTAAAGGATTAAACTTCGGAATGGATTTAAGTAAATATAAATTAGATAAAGATTAATTAATCATATTTTGCTCCTCGAATAATTCGAGTTTGGTAGCAAGATGATAAAACAAATGTCATGAGACACGGAAAAAAATTCAACCACTTAGGAAGAAAAACAGCTCACAGAAAAGCAATGTTAGCTAATATGGCATGTTCTTTAATAGAACATAAGCGTATTAATACAACTGTAGCAAAAGCTAAAGCTTTAAAACAATTTGTAGAGCCATTAGTAACAAAATCTAAAGAAGATACTACTCACAACAGACGTATTGTTTTTAGTAAATTAAGACAAAAAGATGCTGTTACTGAGTTGTTCAGAGATGTTGCAACTAAAGTAGGAGATAGACCAGGTGGTTACACAAGAATTATTAAACTTGGAAATCGTTTAGGTGATAACGCTGATATGGCTATGATAGAGCTTGTAGATTACAACGAGATTTACAATGCAGATAAACCTAAGAAGAAAACTACAAGAAGAAGTAGAAGAGGTGGTAGCAAACCAGCTGTAGCTGCTCCAGTTGTAGAAGCTTCAACTAACGAAGAAGAATAAATGTTAATAAGCATTTAATATATAAAGGATAAACTATTTTTAGTTTATCCTTTTTTTTTGAATTTTTGTAAAACTTTTTTTTAAAAATGAAATATCAAAAAAAGCAAGACGCCATCATTTTATTAGCAGATGGTACCATTTTTTACGGTAAGGCAGTAGGTAATAAGCAAGGAACAGCATTTGGCGAAGTTTGCTTTAATACAGGTATGACTGGTTACCAAGAAATATTTACAGACCCTTCATATTATGGGCAACTAATGGTAGCTACCAATGCACATATTGGTAACTACGGAACTAATGTAGATGAAGTAGAATCAGATTCTATTAAAATTGCTGGATTAATAGTTAAAAATTTTAGCTATGATTACTCACGTGAGGCAGCAGATAGTTCTTTAGAAGATTTCTTAGATAAGAACAATCTTTTAGCTATTTCTGATGTTGATACTAGAGCACTTGTAAGTTACATTAGAGATCACGGAGCAATGAATGCTGTAATTTCTACTGAAGTTGACAATGTTGAAGGATTAAAAAAGCAATTAGCCGAAGTACCTAGTATGGAAGGTTTAGAATTGGCATCACAAGTCTCAACTAAAGAACCATATTATTTTGGTGATGAAAATGCTGCCTACAAAGTGGCAGCTTTAGATATAGGTATTAAAAAGAATATCTTAAGAAACATTGCTGAAAGAGATGTATACATAAAAGTATTCCCTTATAATTCTAAGTTTGAAGATTTAGAAGCTTTCAATCCAGATGGGTACTTTTTATCAAATGGCCCTGGAGACCCTGAACCTTTAGTTGAAGCTCAGGCTGTCGCTAAAGAAATTATAAAAAGAGATCTACCATTGTTTGGTATTTGTTTAGGGCATCAAGTTATTGCCATAGCAAATGGGGTTTCAACTTATAAAATGTATAACGGTCATAGAGGAATAAATCATCCGGTAAAAAACCTTAAAACTGGTAAGGGTGAAATCACGTCTCAAAACCATGGTTTTGCTGTTAATAGAGAAGAAGCTGAAGCTAATACTGATTTAGAAGTAACACATGTTCATTTGAATGATGATACCGTTGCAGGTTTAGCAATGAAAAGCAAAAATGTGTTCTCTGTACAATATCACCCAGAGGCCAGTCCTGGACCACATGATTCATCGTATTTATTCGATCAATTCATAGAGAATATAAAAAAGTAAATAGTCAATATAAGCCTTAATAAATATTCTTTTTTAAGGCTTATATTTTACTAAAACGTTATAGATGTTATTTTGTTATTTTCTTCAAAAACATCTAAAATAACAGAAGATTTAGCCGTAAATTTGAAGTATTAAAAGATTAAAAATAAACCAATTATGAGTATAATAATTAATGTCCACGCAAGACAAATTCTAGATTCAAGAGGTAATCCAACCGTTGAAGTAGATGTTGTAACTGAAAATAATATATTAGGGAGAGCTGCAGTACCATCTGGAGCATCAACTGGAGAACATGAAGCTGTAGAATTACGTGATGGAGGTGATACTTACATGGGTAAAGGTGTTTTAAAAGCTGTTGAAAATGTAAACACCGTAATTGCAGAAGAATTAATAGGTGTTTCAGTTTTTGAACAAAACCTAATTGATAAAATAATGATTGATTTAGATGGTACCCCAAATAAATCAAAATTAGGAGCTAATGCTATTTTAGGTGTTTCTTTAGCTGCTGCAAAAGCCGCCGCTAACGAATTGAATATGCCATTATACCGTTACGTTGGTGGTGTGTCTGCAAACACTTTACCGGTTCCAATGATGAATATCATTAACGGTGGTTCTCATAGTGATGCGCCAATTGCATTCCAAGAATTCATGATTATGCCTGTAAAAGCTAAAACTTTTACGCATGCAATGCAAATGGGTACTGAGATTTTTCATCATTTAAAGAAAGTTTTACATGATAGAGACTTAAGCACTGCAGTAGGTGATGAAGGTGGATTTGCACCTAACTTACCTGGAGGAACTGAAGATGCTTTAGATACTATTGCTAAAGCTGTTGAAAATGCAGGATACAAATTTGGGGATGAGGTTAAGATTGCTTTAGATTGTGCTTCTGCAGAATTTTTTGAAAATGGAAAATATGACTATACTTTATTCGAAGGTGATAAAGGAATGGTTAGAAATTCAAAAGAACAGGCTGAATATTTGGCTGAATTAGCTGCTAAATATCCAATTATCTCTATCGAAGATGGAATGGATGAAAATGATTGGGAAGGAACTAAATATCTTACTGAATTAATTGGAGATAAAGTACAACTAGTTGGGGATGATTTATTTGTAACTAATGTAGAACGTTTATCAAGAGGTATTGAAGAAGGTATTGCCAATTCTATTCTTATAAAAGTAAATCAAATAGGTTCTTTAACAGAAACTATTGCGGCTGTTAATATGGCTAAAAATGCTGGTTATACTTCTGTAATGTCTCACAGATCTGGAGAAACTGAAGATAACACGATTGCAGATTTAGCGGTGGCACTTAACTGTGGGCAAATTAAAACAGGTTCTGCTTCTCGTAGTGATCGTATGGCTAAGTACAATCAGTTATTACGTATTGAAGAAGAGTTAGGAGAAGTTGCGTATTTTCCACAGGAAAAAGCGTTTAAGGTAAAATAATCTAAAACTTATTTATATTGAAAAGCCAAATTCTAACTAGAATTTGGCTTTTTTTTTATTTAGTGTGATTTGTCATTTATTGATAATTATACAGTGATAGGGTGATTTGGTGATATATATCATATTTTAAATGTTAATTAGGTGGTAACTTTATGAAATTCACTTTTTGTGTAATTTTATATCATATACTACCATGAATAAATTGAAAGACAGATTATACCACAAAATTCAAGAGCATAGAGTAAGAACTACTAAGCTTTTAAAGGATCACGGAGATAAAGTTATAGATCAAGTTACGGTATCTCAATTAATAGGTGGTATGAGAGGTATAAAAAGTTTAGTTACAGATATTTCTTATTTAGACCCTTATGAAGGCATTAGGTATAGAGGATATACACTTCCTGAAGTACTAAAAAAATTACCTAAAGCAGAAGGAGCTGAAATGCCTTTTGTAGAAGGATTATATTACTTATTGTTGACAGGGGAAATACCTTCGTTAGAAGAGGTTAGTAGAGTGAGGGTGATGTTTAGAAATAGGCGTGTCATTCCTCGGTATGTTTGGCAGGTAATAGATTCCTTTCCAAGTGAAAGTCACCCTATGGCCATTTTTTCTGCTGCTGTAATGAGTTTGCAAAGAGAATCTCATTTTAATATTAAATACAAAAGGGGTATGAGTAAAATGGATTATTGGGATTCAACATTTGAAGACGCCACTAATCTTTTAGCAAAAATGCCTTTAATTGCTGCCTATATTTACAATAAGCTTTACCATCCTGAAAAGGGGCATAGGTATCCAGATCCGTCGTTAGATTTTGGCGCAAATTTCGCTTATATGATAGGTAAAGATAAACCCTATGATGATGTGTCAAGAATGTATTTTATTATTCATGCAGACCATGAAAGTGGTAATGTAAGTGCTCATACGGGGCATCTGGTAGCAAGTTCTCTGTCGGATGTTTATTATTCAACTTCAGCCATGATTAATGGATTAGCAGGTCCATTACATGGATTGGCAAATCAGGAGGTCTTACGCTGGTTACAGGGTTTAAGAGATCAAATGAATGGAAGGTTGCCATCGGAAGAAGAAATGAAAAAATATGTTTGGGATACTCTAAACAGTGGGCAGGTTATTCCTGGATATGGTCATGCTGTATTAAGAAAAACAGACCCAAGATATACTGTTCAACGTGAATTTTGCTTAAAGCATATGCCAGATGATGAATTGTTTAAATATGTAGATGCATTGTATAAAGTAGTTCCTGACATTTTAAGGGAACAAGGTAAAGCTAAAAACCCATGGCCGAATGTTGATGCTCAGTCTGGTGTTGTACAGTGGCATTATGGAGTTACTCAATTTGATTTTTATACGGTATTGTTCGCAATAGGAAGAGCATTTGGTGTTTTATCTAATATTATTTGGGATAGAGCTTTAGGGTATCCTTTAGAAAGGCCTAAATCAATTACAACTGAAATGTTAGAAAAAATGGTTCAGTCTGAGCCTAGTTTGGTGAATACGAATTAGCAAGATTATTTAAGGATTATGATTAAATAAAAAAGTGATAGTTTTTTTAACAATCACTTTTTTATTTTATATCAATTTTGACAATTTATAAATTTGGTTTGACTGCTTTATTGTTGACTTTAAAAATCCGTATATATTTTGTAAATTAGCGCTCCGCTTAAAAAAATAAATTTACGAGAACTTATGGCAAATACTGCTACCATAGAAATAGATGGTCAAAAACATGAATTTCCTTTAGTTAAGGGAACTGAAAACGAAATTGCAATTGATATTACCAGTCTTAGAGCTGTTACAGGTGGTTATATAACTTTAGATTCTGGCTATAAAAACACAGGTTCTTGTGAAAGCGCAGTAACTTTTTTAGATGGTGAAAAAGGAATTTTAAGATATAGAGGGTACACTATTGAGGAGTTGGCTGAAAAAGCAGATTTTTTAGAAGTTGCTTATCTTTTAATTTTTGGTGATTTACCAAAAAAAGAACAATTAGATAAGTTTCATGAGGATATAAAAAGAAACTCTCTAGTAGACGAGGATATTCATAAGATTTTAGATGCGTTTCCAAAGGCAGCTCATCCTATGGGCGTTTTATCTTCTTTGACAAGTGCATTAACAGCATTTAACCCTGGTTCAGTAGATGTTACTTCTGAACAAGATATGTATAATTCTGTGGTACGTATTTTAGGTAAATTTCCTGTTCTAGTGGCATGGACAATGCGTAAGAAAAGTGGATTACCTTTAGATTATGGAGATAAAAGCTTGGGGTATGTTGAGAACATCTTAAAAATGATGTTTAAGGTTCCAAATGAAGAATATACTCAAAACCCTATATTAGTAAATGCTTTAGATAAACTTCTTATTTTGCATGCAGATCATGAGCAAAATTGTTCAACATCTACTGTTAGAATAACAGGTTCATCGCATGCAGGGTTATTCGCTTCCCTATCTGCAGGAATTTCAGCACTATGGGGACCGCTTCATGGTGGTGCAAATCAAGCTGTATTAGAAATGCTTGAGGCCATTAAAGAAGATGGAGGTGATACTAAAAAGTATATGGCTAAGGCTAAAGACAAAAATGATCCATTCCGTTTAATGGGATTCGGTCATAGAGTTTATAAAAACTTCGACCCTAGAGCTAGAATCATTAAAAAAGCTGCAGACGAAGTATTAGGAGATTTAGGTGTTGAAGACCCTATTTTAGATATAGCCAAAGGATTGGAAAAAGAAGCCTTAGAAGATCAATATTTTGTTGATAGAAAATTGTATCCAAATGTAGATTTCTATTCAGGAATAATTTACAGAGCAATGGGTATTCCAACAGAAATGTTTACTGTAATGTTTGCATTAGGGCGCTTACCAGGTTGGATTGCTCAATGGAGAGAAATGCGTTTACGCAAAGAACCAATTGGTAGACCAAGACAACTTTATATTGGTGAAACAGAAAGGTCTTTTGAGCCTATTTCAGAAAGATAAAACTTAATTATTTTTAAATAATTGTTAAGCTTCATGGATTTTTCATGAAGCTTTTTCTTTTTTAAGAGTTATTTTTAAGAATAATTCAAAATATACTTTTTTATCATTAGTTTTGAAACTTTAAAAGATTTAATTCAAAGCTTGTGAAATTAAATATTCAGAATGAAACTTCCAGACTTAGAGTAGTTGTATTAGGAACCGCTGAAAGTTGTGGGCCAACGCCTAAAGTAGAAGACTGTTATGACCCAAAAAGTATTCAGCACGTTTTAGCAGGAACATACCCTAGGGAAGAAGATATGATTTTGGAAATGGAAGCTGTGGCTAATGTTTTTAAAAAATATAATGTAACAGTTTTTAGACCAGATGTATTAAAAGATTGTAATCAGATATTTTCACGAGATATTGCCTTCGTTATTGATGATAAAGTTTTTAAGGCCAATATTTTACCTGATAGAGATAAAGAAATTGAGGCTATTAGATATGTTTGGAATAAAATAGACAGGAAGAACAGAATTATTTTGCCTGAAGAATGTCACGTAGAAGGAGGTGATGTAATGCCTTGGAATGATTATATTTTTATTGGTACATATACTGGTGAAGATTACCCTGATATTATTACGGCCCGAACAAATATACATGCGGTTCATGCTATTAAAGATATGTTTCCTTATAAGAAAGTAAAGGCATTTGAGTTAAGGAAATCTAATACCAACCCTAAGGAAAATGCATTGCATTTAGATTGTTGTTTTCAACCTATAGGAAAGAATAAAGCTATTATACATAAAAATGGTTTTTTAATTGAAAGTGAATATGAATGGTTGATAAACTTCTTTGGAAAAGATAACGTATTTGAAATTACTAAAGATGAGATGTACGAAATGTACAGTAACGTTTTCTCCATTTCTGAAGACGTAATTATTTCTGAAAAGAACTTTACACGTTTAAATAATTGGTTAAGAAAACAAGGTTTTACGGTTGAAGAAGTGCCTTATGCAGAAATTGGAAAACAAGAAGGTTTACTGCGTTGTACAACTATGCCTTTAACAAGAGATTAAGGTTAATCTAAAACTGATGATTAGAAGCATACAGCTTCTTTTTATATTCTAAAGGTGTCATTTTAATGTACTTTTTAAATTGTCGGTGGAAAAAGGACATGTTCTCATAACCGCATCTAAAAGCAATATCTAGTAATTTATCGTTTGTGTCTTGTAATAGAATACAAACTTTTCTAATTCTAAACTCATTTAAGTAGTTGGTGAAAGATCTATTAAATTCCTTTTTAAAATATTTGCAAAAAGCACCATCAGTCATATAAGTAATAGCCGATAACTCTTCAATTTTTATTTTTCGTCTGTAATTTTCTTCTATGAAATCTAGAATGCTTTTAATTCGTGAGTTAGATTTTTTTGAATATTGATATAAGTTCCCCTCAATTGAAAGTAATTCTTTGTCTTGATGTTCACTCAATTGATAAAGAATATCCAACAAAGAAATTAGCTTTTTCCCTGGGTTAAAATTTATAATTTCAGCTAACCTATTTCCAATCTTTGCACTGAATTCAATATCACTAAATTTAATTCCGGACTGTGAAATTTCAAGCAGTTTTTTTATTGGCTTTAAGCTTTTTGTCTCAGACAAAAATGAAGAAAAAGCATCATCTTTCCATTGAATACAATATGATTCTACACCTTCAGAATAGTTGAATTCGTTTTTCCAATTATGAGGTACATTTTTCCCAATTAATACCAAATCACCTTTAGAAAAATTGTCAATATTATTACCAATATGCCTAATACCACTACTCTTTGAGATATAGGTTAATTCATAATCTTCATGGTAATGCCAAGGCGCATCAAAGTATGAATTAACATACTTAAAAGCATGAATAGAGCCTTCAAGCTCATGTGGAATATGTTCTAATTGTGCTTTCAAAATGAATATAAAATTAATAAATACTTATTTAACGACAAAATAGTATATATTTTGTCTAATAGCAGATTTAATTGTAGACCATTCTATCAGTAATTTTGAATAAATAATTGAAGTTATGAAAGTACTTTGTAGCGGATTAAATGTGGTTGACTTATTAGTCTCAACTCCAAAAGATTTAAAAGTGGGTCATAAAAATGAATGTGATCAAATTTTAATGCAAGGTGGAGCACCTGCTGGTAACGCAGCTTGTGGAATGGCAAGTTTAGGTCATAATACCTATTTTTTGGGATATGTAGGAGACAACCCTTTAAGTATTGTAGCAAAAAATGAATTAACAAACTACAATGTAAAAGACGACTTTTTAATGTACAAGAAAGAAGCGTCTCCGGCAATTGCTATTGTACAGATTGACGACCAAGGAGAACGAACTGTGTTATATTCTATTAAGGATTATGTGCCTTTTAATCCTGTGGATTTAGATGAAGATGCGGTAAAAGATTTCGACCTATTCTTAGTTGATGGGTACGATACAACTATAAATATTCATCTATTAGAAATAGCTAAGAGACACGGTATTAGGACTGTCCTTGATATGGAAAGTGCAGATATGGATATTATGAAAACTATGTTGAGTTTGAGTACAGATCCAATATTGCCACTAGAATGTGCGCAGAACCTTTCTGGGGAAAAAGAAGCCGCAAATTGTTTAAAGGTTATTTCAAAAATGACTAATGGTCAGATAGTGATAACAGATGGGTCTAATGGTTCTTACGCTTTGGAAAATGAAATTGTTATACATCAACCGGCTTTCAAGGTAGATGTAGTAGATACCACTGGTTGCGGTGACTCCTTTCATGCAGCCTATGCATCAGCATTATTGCAAGGTTTAGATTTGAAAAATAGAATGATTTATGGCAGTTTCTTTGCGTCTCAAGTAGCACAACATTTTGGAGGAAGAACCTTCTTTCCAGATAGAACATTTATGGAAGTAAATTGCCCACTTCAAGTTGAACATTAAAAAAATACTTTATGGAAGTTTTAAATAATATATCGGTAAAAAAAGGCATTGTAAGTCACTTATTTGAAAAAGTAATTACACCTTCTAAACCTGCTTACGTGGCAAAAATTGCTTTGGTTGGTATTGGATTAGAAGAGCATTTTGATTGGCAGTCTATACTTGAGAATTATGAAAAGGCAAAAATCGGTTTAACAAAAGCATTGCCTCAAGATAAATTTGAGTTAATAACCTCAAAGGAACCTTTACAAACCAAAGAAGAAATTCATGACTGGTTACAAAACATGCACGCTAAAAATATAGATGGATTAATTATATATCAAGCATCCTTTATTGCTGGGGATTTGGCAGCGACCATTGCAAGATGGATGAATCAAAATGTAATTCCTGTATTGAGTTGGTCACATGATGAGGTGACTGGAGGACGATTATCAAATAATAGATTATGCGGTCAGAATTTCTTATTAAATATTTTGAATTCTTGTGGGGTAAAATATTCGTGGTTGTTTGAATCACCAGATGATGATGAATTCAATTCCAATATTTTAAAGTTTGCAAAATCAGTATATGTAAAAGCATCTATCAACCAAAAAGCAGTTGGTATGATAGGAGGATTTAGAGTCCCTGGTTTCTATGATTGTGAACTTAATGAATTGTCGTTGTTGAATAGATTCGGAATAAAAGTAGATAGAATAGATTTTCAAACTATTTGGCAACATGGAGAGAAATTTACAGAAGAAATTATTTTTGAGATTAAGTCAGAATTGTTGAATCATCCATTATGTAAGTTTAATAACGTGTCAGATGAACAAGTTGAAAAGTCAATTCGTCTTTCATTGGCCGTAGCAGATTATGCTCGTATAAATGATTATTTAGGAATAGGTCTTAAAAACTGGCCTGAATTATTTGATCATTATGGAATTGCAGGTGATGGAGCTGGGGCATTAATCCAAGATTTAGGAATTCCTGTGGCAGACGAATCTGATATGGGAGCATTATTGACTATGGTTATTATGAACCAGTTAAGTTTTGGTGAATCTATTCCAACATTAGTCGACCTATCGTTAATCAACAAAAAAGATAATCAAATAGGATTTTGGCACTGTGGTGGTGCTCCTACAAAGTTGATTAATGAGTCCACAGGTTATGAAGTTCGTAACCATAGTATTCTTGAAAACTATAGTGAAGAAAGTAGCGTAGGGATGTTATTAGAGTTTTTACACAAACAAGGCGAGGTTACTATAGCTAAATATCAATACCCAAATGCTGGTAGAGTACTAGTTTGGGAAGGAGATATTAGACCTTCTGAAATGGCCTTTAGGGGTAGTTATGCTGAGGTTGAACCAAAAAGAAATTCTGGTGGAGATATTTTAGCCACTGTTTTAAATAACGGATTAGATCATCATTGGATTATTGGTAGAGGCTATCTTCAAAAAGATTTAAACGAGCTTAACCATTGGTTAGGAATTGAAAATATAGAAATAGAAAAAAGTAAAGATCATTTGTATGGACACAGTAATTAGTAATATAAAACCCAGAGTGTATAACAATAATTACACTAGTTTAAAAGAGTTGTTTGTTGATTATAGAGCAACCAAACGCTGTCTACCATCATTTAATGTAAATGATAATTATGATTTAAAAGCCGTTGTTGAAGCCGCTGAAGAAATGGATACCAATGTTATGGTAATGACCTATCCGCCGGTTGCAGAATTAAATACACCTGAGGTGTTTAGAGCTTTAGTTGATGGTTTTAAAAAGATATCAAAGAATAATATTTATTTACACCTAGATCATAGTACGTCAGTAGAACAGTGTAAACATGCTATCGATGCGGGATATGATTCTGTTATGATTGATGGTTCTCAAGTATCGCTTAAAGAAAATATTAAAATGACCAAAGCCGTGGTTGATTATGCAAAACCGAGAGGTGTTGTAGTTGAAGCTGAAATTGGGAAAATTATGGGCAGAGGTGTTGAAGTGAAATCTGATAATGATTTTTTAGCTGATTTAGAAGAAGTTGTTAGATTATATGAGGAAACCAATGTTGATATTATGGCAGTTGGTATTGGTACAGCACACGGCTTTACTCCAACAGAGCCTAAAATTCATTTTGATAGATTACAAGAGATAGCGGATGCCATTCCAATCCCATTGGTTCTACATGGAGGTACCGGAATTCCAGATGCCGATATTCAAAAGTCTATTAAAATAGGAATGAGTAAGATTAATATTGGTACAATAGTGCACACTACTTATATGAAACATGCATTTGAAGAAATTCAAAAAGCTGGAGATAGTGCGTATCCTCCTTTTATAATGAAGGAAGTACTTCCAAAAATAAAGGAAGTTGTAAAAGACAGATTAAGAGCAGTAAATTTCTAAAACAAAAAGCCTCCTGAAAAATCAAGAGGCTTTTTTATGTTTAAACCGGTTAGCACATATCCGGTCCCACTATAAGTTCAAATTGTTGTTTAACTTTTTCTCCATTAGAGTTTACAGCTGGTTTCCATTTAGGCATATTTTCTATAACTTTTATTAGCAAACTGTTTATTTGATGATTTCCACAAGAATTGGTGAGGTTAATGCTTTCAGTTTCTCCATTTTCATCAACCTGAAAAGTGATGGAAACAGGTTTGAATTCCTTAATCTTGGCTGCTTCAATCTTTTTAAGGCTATGTTCTTTTAAATAAACAATCATATTATCGTACCCACCTACAAATTCTGCTTTTGTTTCAGGTACAACAGTAAAAGAAACTTGCATTTCTCGGTCATCGTATTTTTCCGATATTGAATTTCTAGATTTGTAGTTAACAGCAATACTTACAGGAGTGTCAATTTCAGCATTTGACAAAAGATTTTTTTGCTCGTCTGTTAGTAAAACACCATTCTCGCTATATGCGGTTCTGATTTTGTTATTGGATTTTGTTGTAATTTCTATAAAGTTATAGCTTGATATCCATGAGGTGGGTAAATCTGGAATAAATTCACTAATGTCTCGAGCTTTCTTTAGTTTGCCTTCAGAAACTGAAAGTGAGTATTTACCTTTTACCATATAAAATAAATCTAAATCTGATTTCTTTGTATTTTTCATTTTAATTATTTCAGCTGGAAAAAAGTTGGTGTTTACCGTTGTTGGACTAAAATTTGCTTCTGAAATATTTGCATTATCAACTTTAGTTTCAACTTCCTTTTTACTAAAACCTAGGGCTATAAAGCCAACGGTGGCTATAGCAAGTGTAAGAATAGTGCCTGTACGTTTTTTCATGATGATTTGTTTTTAAAGTTCTTGAAACAAATCTAATACCCACTTAAAGTAAATTGTGAAAACGAAATGTAAAAAGATGTTAATGAAATGTAAATTCAACAATATCAAGCAATAAATAGGTTAATTTCGCTGTATGTCTGGTAAAACTATAAGGCTAATAATTGCTATAATGCTCCTCACTTTAGGAGCTTTGTTTGTTACACAAGGGTATTGGTTTAATAAATCTTTTAGGCTGGAGGAACGTCAGTTTGATGAAAAACTAAATGTTGCCTTGAGAAATGTCGCGGATAGATTATTAAAACAAGATAACGACTCACTTTCTAGAATTGCACCTGTTGTAAAACTGTCTTCAAATGAGTTTTACGTAAGAACAGAATGTTATTTCAATATAAAATCATTGGATAGTATTCTTAAGAATGAGTTTTCAATAAGAGATATTGATATAAACTATGACTATCTAATATTAAAATCTGTTAGTAATGAAATAATATTGGGTAATACCCTCTCTAGTGCATTTGATACTTCTGAAGCTGCTTGTTTAGAACGAACGGATGGTAGAGAAAATGTAGATTTTAAAGTAAGAGTAAACAATAAAACTACGTACTTACTGGGGGCTATGGGTATTTGGATGTATTCATCAATAACCCTTTTGCTAGTATTAGCTGTATTCACGTTTATTGTAATTTCAATTATAAAAGGCAAGAAACTGGCCTTGTTGAAAAAGGATTTTGTGAATAATATGACGCACGAACTCAAAACGCCAATAGCCAATATTTCAGTGGCTTCTGAAGCACTCCGGAATAAAGAAATGAATGAGGTAAAGCGGAAGCAATATGCAGATATTATTTATAAGGAAAATGAAAAATTACATGGTTTAGTAGATAAGGTGATGCAAATTTCTTCTTTAGAAAAGGAAGAAGATACTTTTTCTTTTGAAGAATTAAATATTCATGAAATAATTAGCACTATCACTAGTAGTTTTGGCCCTGTTGTTCTTAGTAAGAACGGAATTATTAATCATGATTTAAAAGCAAATAACTTTAAGGTTATAGGAGATAAAACACATTTGTCAAATGCTATTTCTAACCTCATTGATAATGCCATAAAATATTCGAATAATGTTTTAGAGATTGTGGTAAAATCTAAAAACAGAAAGGATGGAATATTATTAGAAATAACCGATAAGGGTATTGGGGTAGCTAAAGAAAATCAGCATAAAATATTTGATAGATTTTTTAGAGAAGAAAGTGGTGATTTGCATAACACAAAGGGTTACGGTTTAGGTCTAAGTTATGTAAAATTTATAGTGGAAAAACATAATGGAGCCATTACATTTAATAGTGCTAAAGACTTAGGTAGTACATTTTCCATATTTTTACCACAATAATTTATGGAGCTTAAAAAACATATTCTTCTAGTTGAAGACGATAAAAGTATGGGCTTTCTGTTAAAGGATAGTTTGGAAAGTTATTTTTATAACGTCACACATGCACCTGATGGAAAATCCGCTTTAGAAGCGTTTAAAAATGACCATTTCGATTTATGTCTGTTAGATGTCATGATGCCCAATATGGATGGGTTTACCCTAGCTTCAGAAATTAGAAAGACTAATGTTGATGTGCCCATTATCTTTCTCACAGCTAAAGCCATGAAAGAAGATCGTATAAAAGGGTTTAAGCTGGGAGCAGATGATTATGTAACCAAACCTTTTAGCGTTGAAGAATTGGTGCTTAGAATAAAAGCTATTTTAAAACGTGGTTTTGTTCTGGAAACTACCAAAAAAGAAATATCATTTTTAGATTATAAAATAGACCTTAATAACTTAAGTCTTACAACATCTACAAATACCATACAGTTAACACAAAAAGAAGCAGATATTTTAGCACTTTTTGTTACTAATAAAAATGCCCTTTTAAAACGGGAATATATTCTGAAAACCATTTGGAAAGATGATAGCTATTTTGTGGGTAGGAGCTTAGATGTTTTTATTTCAAAATTACGAAAACACTTTAAGCAAGACTTGGCAATTAGTATAGTAAATATTCATGGAACAGGATATAAATTTGAGGTTTTGGAATAGCGAATGTGTTATAAGTAAGCTTGATTTTTCTTTAAAATCAAGTAATCATATTATGAAATAATCATAATTTAGCTGCTCAATATTTTACAAGATGCAACAAACAACAAATACCATTTTAATGATTCGTCCTATTAACTTTAGGATGAATGAGCAGACCGCTGTAAACAATTATTATCAGAAGGTAATAGATGATTTGCTGCCAGCATCCGTTAATAAAAAAGCACAGGAAGAGTTTGATTCTTATGTTGATAAGTTAAGATCGTTTGGTATTAATGTTATTGTTGTTTCTGATACAGATGAGTATGATACACCAGATTCAATTTTTCCGAATAATTGGATTTCTTTTCATCAAGATGGAACTGTTGCGTTGTATCCTATGTTTGCTGAAAATAGAAGACATGAAAGACGAGAAGATGTATTAAATACACTTGAAGAAAGTGGATTTTTAATTGAAAATGTAGTTGATTATACGTCGGCTGAAGCTGAAGATATTTTTTTAGAAGGAACCGGAAGTTTGTTGTTAGATAGAGACAATGGAAAGGCCTATTGTGCCTTATCACCTAGAGCAGATGAAGATTTATTTATTGAGTTCTGTGAAGACTTTGAATATACACCAGTTGTTTTTACCGCAAACCAGACTGTAAATGGATCCAGAAAAGCCATTTATCATACAAATGTAATGATGTGTTTAGGAGAAACATTTGCTGTAATTTGTTTAGATGCTATTGATGACAAAAAGGAGCGCAAGCATGTAGTAAAACATTTGAAAGAGAATAATAAGGAAGTTATTGCCATTACTGAAGGTCAGGTGAATTGTTTTGCTGGAAATATGCTTCAGGTAAAAGGGGCAAATGACCAATTATATCTAATAATGAGTCAAGCGGCATATAATAGTTTAACGCCTAATCAGGTTAAACAAATAGAAAAACACTGCCCCATAATTTCTAGTTCCTTAGATACTATTGAAGCATGTGGTGGCGGAAGTGCACGCTGTATGATGGCTGAGGTGTTCTTGCCTAGGGCTTAAGATTAGGTGTTAGGCTTAGATTTAGGTAACTGGACATAAAATGTACTTCCAACATTTAAGGTACTTTCCACCCAAATTTTACCATGATTTAGTTCAACTAACTCTTTACAAATAGAAAGCCCTAAACCAGTCCCTTTTTCATTACTGGTTCCAACGGTTGTAAAAGAGGTGTTTTTAAATAATTTTGATAAGTTTTCTTTAGAGATACCAATACCTGTATCTGCTATACTAATAATGCAGCTTCCGTTGCTAATATGATTAGAAATAGTAATAGTATCTCCTTTTTTACAGAACTTCAAAGCATTAGCCAATAAGTTTTGAACTACTATTTCAAACATACTTTTATCAGCATAAGCAAAATCTCTCAAGGAATGATCAATTAAGGTGATGCCTTTGCCTTCCATACGCCCCTCAATAAGCTTTACCTTATCTTCAAATACTTCTTGAATATCAAATAAGCTTGGTTTAGGCTCTAAGGACTGCATTTGCGATTTAGACCAGTTCAATAAATTGAATAATAATAAAGAAGCATTATTAGCATTCTCGCTTAATTCAGGGATTAAGTTATCAAATTCTTCTCTAGATAGTGAGCCATCGCTTAATAAGTTAATAAATCCATTAATTGAGGATAGAGAGTCCTTTAAGTCATGAGAAACAATAGAAAATAATTTATCCTTTACATTATTGATATTTTCCAGGTGCGTTATTTGCTCTTCAAAAGCTTCATTCTGTAATTCAAGTTTAATGCTTTTTTCTTCCAACTCTTGAGAATGCCGAACATTGTTGTTTTGTTTCAAATAGGTTAAAATCAAAAACGTAGAAACTATAGCCAAGGCTGCCAGTAAAATGTAAAAAATAAGCTTAAACTTATTAGAAGTTTTATTGGTTGGACCTGATGTGTTTTGTGATTCATTTTCGCCAATATCCGTTTTAACGATTTGATCAAATCCTGGATCAAGTTCTAGGTTAATGGCATCTTCTGGTTCTGTTTTAACTAATATTTGAGCCATGTCAAGCTCATGTTTTAAATTATAATATTCACGCTGCCATACAAAAGCTCTATCAAATCTTCTTTTAGTAGAATCTAAAGATTTCATGAGCTTATAATGCTTTAGTAATTCAACTTTGTTGTCCAATTCTTTGGCGATAGCTCCGGCCTGCAATAATTGGCGTTCAGCTACAATTAATCTACTCTTACGTAAATTTAAATCTCCAAGATTATTTAGTACTGGTAATAAACCGCTTTGATCAATACTTCTTATAGAAATATTGTAGGCTTGTACAAGGTAGTCTGTTGCCTTAGCGTAATCATTAAATTTTAAATATTCACCGCCTAATTTTGAATAAATGTTTCCACGTACAACCACATTTTCGGCATCAGTTGCTGCCAAAACTTTTTCATAATATTCAATGGCTTTTCTATGTTCTTTCTTTATAGAGTATAAACCTGCTAATTCACTATAAGATTGAACTATACCTTCAGTGTCATTGAGTTCTTTTTGTAGATCTAAAGCTTTTAAATAGTATTCAACAGACTTGTCATAAGCCTTAACACTTTGGTAGGCTTTGGCCAAATTACCATAAGCTAGCTTAAGTTCTCCTTTCAAACTACGTTTCTCTAGTGTTGTAATTGCTGAAAGTGAGTACTGTAATCCTTTTGCGAAATTCCCGCGTTTAATTTCTATTAAACCAATGCCATTATGCACTTTAGCCACACCGAGCGTGTCATTTAAATCACTGAATAATTTTTTAGCTTTGTTATAACCGCTAATCGCATTTATATAATCATCCTTTTGAGCATAAATTAAAGCTTTAAAGTAAGCTGTTTCGGCAATACCTCTTTGGTAACCAATGTCGTTTGATAGCTTTTCACTTTTAATGATATAATCAAGTGATTTATCATAATCCTTAAGGTTATAAAACGAATTGATTAATTTTAAAGAAGTATCAACTTTTAAACTATCTTCTTTTTGAAACGCTAATTCTATAGTGAGACTATCTATTTCTTTGGTCTGAGAAAAACCAAAAAATGTAATTAATAATAAACTTAACGTAATAAATTTCCTCATACAATGTATATACTGAAACTCTTCTATATATAAAGCTTTCTAATATGGAGGGAGATTAAGAATACTTTATTATTTATTAAGTTATAGCGTTTGTTAGTTAGCTTTTAAAATGATATATTTTATGAATAATTAATAGCTCTGTATAACAAAATTTGCAAAAAGCCCTTTTAAAATCTAATTTCTGCGTTTTAATACCAATATATTAGATAAAATGAAGCCGTAAAATTCGTTAAAAATTCGACGAATAGATGAACGGCATAAATCATGGGAAAAATGCACTTTTGTCGATGAAATACATATCTTAACTAAGTGAGGTTAATAGTTTATTTGAAACCCCAATACATGATTTAATGATATTTATCTAAAGATTTTCTCTTTAATTTTATCTATTCATTTTTATAATAAAGCTTTAATAAAAGTTTTATCTTTGCTCACCTAAAAAAAGTCTATTAATGAGCCTTCAAGAAACCTTATCAAACCAAGTAAAACTAGCTGTTTTAGCCTCTTTTAATGTTGAAATTGAATCTGTGGAGTTTCAAGCAACAAGAAAAGAATTTGCTGGAGATATTACCGTAGTTGTTTTTCCAATGTTAAGATATCTAAAGGGAAACCCAGTACAAATTGGTGAGACTATTGGCGGTTATTTAGTAGAAAATGTAGATGATGTAAAAGCGTTTAACGTTGTGAAGGGTTTTTTGAATATTGAAATAAGTGACTCATACTACCTTAACTTTTTTAATGGGATTAAGAATAATGATAGCTTCGGATTCGTCCAGCCAAATCCAGATGAAAAAGCTATAATGGTTGAGTATTCTTCACCAAACACCAACAAGCCGTTACACCTAGGGCATATTAGAAATAACCTTTTAGGCTATAGTGTTTCTGAAATTTTGAAAGCTTCTGGTAAAAAGGTTTACAAGACCCAAATTATTAATGATAGAGGGATTCATATTTGTAAAAGTATGTTGGCTTGGAAGTGTTATGGAAATAATGAAACTCCTGAAAGTACTGGTTTAAAGGGCGATAAGTTAGTTGGTAATTATTATGTTAAGTTCGACCAAGAATATAAAAAGGAGATTGAAAGTTTAGTAGCTTCAGGAGCATCAGAAGAGGAGGCAATAAAGAACGCTCCCATATTGTTAGAAGCCCAAGACATGCTTAGAAAATGGGAAGCTGGCGATGAAGAAACGGTTACCCTTTGGAAGACCATGAACGCATGGGTTTATGATGGCTTTAATGAAACCTACAAAAATCTTGGAGTTGATTTTGATACCTTGTATTATGAGAGTAACACGTATTTATTAGGAAAGGAATTTGTTGCTGAAGGGTTAAAATCTGGTGTCTTTCAGACGGAAGCGGATGGTTCTGTTTGGTGTGATTTAACAGATGAAGGTCTCGATAAAAAAATAGTACAACGTGCAGATGGAACGGCTGTTTATATGACTCAAGATATTGGTACAGCAATTCAACGTATAAAAGATTTTCCAGATGTTGGTGGAATGGTTTATACCGTTGGAAATGAACAAGATTACCATTTTCAAGTGCTCTTTTTAATTCTGAAAAAGTTAGGTTTTGACTGGGCTAAGAATCTATACCATTTAAGTTATGGTATGGTAGATTTACCAAGTGGCAAAATGAAGAGTAGAGAAGGTACCGTTGTTGATGCCGACGATCTGGTTGAGGAAATGGCTTCTACTGCAGAAGAGATATCTAAAGAGCTCGGAAAGTTAGAAGGCTATTCTAAAGAAGAAAAGAAGGCATTATATAAAACCATTGGTATAGGTGCTTTGAAGTATTATATTTTAAAAGTAGATCCTAAAAAGCGCATTCTATTTGACCCAAAGGAGTCTATAGATTTCCAGGGGAATGCGGCACCATATATTCAAATGGCGTACGCAAGAATCCAATCTATTTTACGAAAGGCTTCTATTGAAGAAAAAGACGTTACCGTTGAATTACATGCAAAGGAAAAAGAACTATTAAAGCAATTACAATTGTTTCCGGAAGTGGTTCAGAATGCAGCATCTCAACATAGTCCTGCTTTAATAGCTAATTATACTTATGATTTAGTAAAAGTATTTAGTTCCTTTTACCAGAACGTGTCTATTTTAGGTGCTGATAATGAAGAAGAAAAAATGTTTAGAGTGCAATTGTCTAAAGTGGTTGCAAATACTATTAAAAATGCTTTTAGTGTTTTAGGTATTCAGGTGCCTGAAAGGATGTAGGTTAAAATGTAAAACAGAATCAAAAAATCCCGATAGGTTTTTCTATCGGGATTTTTTGTTTGTCATTGCGAATCACACCTAAGTGTGATTTGGAAATCTACCTACTTAGAAAGAGATTACTACGTCGATTCTCTCCTCGTATGACGTCTTTATTCTTCAACCAAAACCCAATCACCTTTAGCAATTAGAGGTTCTGCTTGTTTGTATTTTAAGGTTTTGTTTTCACCATTAATAACATGTTTGATGGTTACACGGTCATTACGCCCAATTTTTGGTTTGTCACGTACAATGGTTTCAACCACTTGTTGCTGACGTTGGGTGTTACCAGCAGCTCTACTTTCGGCAGCACGCTCATCCAAATTAGGGATTTCCTCTTTAGTAGTTTGTACCTTCTCTTGTTTTCTTGCTCTGGCTTCTTGAATGTTATCTTGAGTTTCTTGCGGTAATTCACCTTTAAATAAGAAAGAAATAACATCTTTATTCACCTGGTCAATCATAGCTTTAAACAATTCAAAAGCTTCAAACTTATAAATCAATAACGGATCTTTTTGCTCGTGAACTGCCAACTGAACAGATTGCTTTAACTCATCCATTTTGCGTAAATGGGTTTTCCAAGCATCATCAATAATGGCTAGTGTAATGTTCTTTTCAAAATCGGTGATTAACTGCTTACCATTTGTTTCGTAAGCCTTTTCAAGATCTGTAACTACGTTTAAGCTTTTTACGCCATCAGTAAAAGGAACTACAATGCGTTTGTATTTATCACGCTGATTTTCGTATACATTTTTAATTACAGGAAATGCAATATCAGCATTACGTTCCATTTTTTCACGATAATGCTCAAAAGCCGACTTGTAAATTTTTGAAGTTATTTCTTGTTCAGATAAACTTCCAAATTCGTCTTCCGAAATAGGCGAACTCATTGAGAAATAACGAATCAATTCAAACTCGAAATTTTTAAAATCATTCGCACCTTTGTTTGTATTAGCAATTCCTTCCGAAGTATCGAAGATCATATTTGCCAAATCTACTCGAAGACGTTCACCATGCAATGCGTGCTTTCTACGTTTGTAAACAACCTCACGTTGTGCATTCATAACGTCATCATATTCTAACAATCGTTTACGAACTCCAAAGTTGTTTTCCTCTACTTTTTTCTGTGCACGTTCAATAGATTTGGAAATCATAGAATGCTGAATCACTTCACCTTCCTTCAATCCCATTCTATCCATCATTTTGGCAATTCGCTCACTACCAAATAAACGCATTAAATTATCTTCTAAGGATACGTAGAATTGAGAACTACCAACATCACCCTGACGACCAGCACGACCACGTAACTGCCTATCTACACGACGTGAATCATGACGCTCCGTACCTACAATAGCTAAACCACCAGCTTTTTTCACTTCATCAGATAACTTGATATCGGTACCACGACCGGCCATATTTGTCGCTATAGTAACTTGCCCTGTTCTACCAGCTTCATCAACAATTTCGGCTTCTTTTTTATGCTGTTTTGCATTCAGTACATTATGAGGTACTTTTCTAATACTAAGCATTTTCCCTAATAACTCTGAAATTTCAACGGATGTTGTACCAATCAATACGGGACGACCTGCTTGTGAAAGTTGCGTAACTTCATCAATAACCGCATTATACTTTTCGCGTTTAGTTTTATATACTAAATCCTCTCGATCATCTCTAGCAATAGGCCTGTTGGTTGGTATTTCAACAACATCTAATTTGTAAATTTCCCAGAACTCGCCAGCTTCAGTAACCGCCGTACCCGTCATACCAGATAGTTTGCGGTACATTCTAAAATAGTTCTGTAATGTTACGGTTGCAAAAGTTTGTGTAGCGTCTTCAATCTTTACGTTTTCCTTGGCTTCAATAGCTTGGTGTAACCCGTCACTATAACGACGACCGTCCATAATACGACCCGTTTGCTCATCTACAATCATGACCTTATTTTCCATGACCACGTACTGTGTGTCTTTTTCAAATAAAGCATATGCTTTCAATAATTGGTTAAGTGTATGGATACGTTCAGATTTTACACCAAACTCTTTAAATAATTCTTCTTTAAGATCAGCTTCTTCCTCAGATGATAAACCTTGATTTTCAATCTTCGCAATTTCAATACCAATTTCTGGCATCACAAAGAAATTAGGATCATCTTTTCCAGATAAGAATTCAACACCTTTATCAGAAAGTTCTACCTGATTGTTCTTTTCATCTATAACATAGTATAATTCGGCATCAACCTTAGGCATTTCACGGTTGTTGTCCTGCATATAAAAGTTTTCAGTTTTTTGTAGAAGCATTTTTACACCTTCTTCACTTAAAAACTTAATAAGGGCTTTATTCTTGGGAATACCTCTGTATACTCGAAGTAACTGGAAACCACCTTCTTTAGTGTCACCTTCTTTAATTAATTTTTTTGCTTCTGCTAATACACCTGTTAAATATTTACGTTGAACACTAACAATGTCTTCAACTTTTGGTTTAAGCTCATTAAACTCATGACGATCTCCTTTAGGTATCGGACCTGAAATAATCAATGGCGTTCGCGCATCATCAACTAATACAGAATCTACCTCATCCACAATTGCATAGTGGTGCGGACGTTGTACTAAATCGTCAGGAGAGTGCGCCATATTATCACGTAAGTAATCAAAACCAAATTCATTGTTGGTTCCGTAAGTAATATCGGCGTTGTAAGCTTTTTTACGCGCATCAGAATTTGGCTGATGATAATCAATACAGTCAACACTTAAACCATGGAACTCAAAAATAGGAGCCATCCACGCGCTATCACGTTTTGCAAGATAATCGTTAACTGTTACCAAATGAACACCCTTGCCAGAAAGCGCATTTAAATAAACTGGTAAAGTAGCTACAAGTGTTTTACCTTCACCCGTGTGCATTTCGGCAATTTTTCCTTGGTGCATGGCAATACCACCAATGAGCTGCACATCATAATGAACCATATCCCAAGTAATAGGTTTACCAGCAGCATCCCAAGAATTTGCCCAAGTGGCGTTATCACCTTCAAGAGTTATATATTCTTTAGACCCTGATAATTCTCTATCATAAGTGGTGGCTTGTACCGTTATAGACGTGTTATTTACAAAACGTTTAGCAGTTTCTTTTACCACAGCAAAAGCTTCGGGTAAAATATCATTTAATACATCTTCTGTAACGCTGTAAACATCATCATGTAATTTATCAATGTCTTGGTAGATGTCTTCACGTCTGTCAATATCTTCGGTGTTTTCAGCTTCTTCGGTTAGATTATTAATTTTATCGTTTAAATCTTTACAAGCTTCAGCAATTTTTGCCTTAAACTCAACAGTTTTGTTTCTAAGCTCATCATGTGATAGAGCCTCTAAAGCCGACTCAAATGTTTTTACCTGTTCAACAATGGGCGTAATGGCTTTTACGTCTTGTTTAGATTTATCTCCTACAAATACTTTTAGGACAGAATTTAAAAAACTCATGGTTTTATGTTTTATATATTTTTACTAGGGTTTCCCTAGGTGTTTTTCTTAATTTTTTATACTTGTAACAAAAGCATTCAAAGATACATTTTGTTACCGTGTTTATAAACCTATTAGAATAAAAAAAAGTCTCAAACCGAGACTTTTTAAACTATTCTTTATGCTTTGTTTTAATATTCATCTTCATTCCAAAGATAATCTTCATCTGTTGGGTAATCAGACCAGATTTCTTCAATAGAATCATACGAATCGCCTTCGTCTTCAATAGACTGTAAATTTTCAACAACTTCTAAAGGAGCACCAGTTCTAATAGCGTAGTCAATTAACTCGTCTTTTGTCGCTGGCCAAGGGGCATCACTTAAATAAGATGCTAGTTCTAAAGTCCAATACATTTCTTCTAGGTTTATTTTTCTGCAAAAATAATTTTTTAGTTTAAACGTGCAAGAAAAAATTGAATTATTTCATATTCATTTAAACTTTTAATTTTTTCAAAAAAAGTAATTAAAAGGTTTAGTTGAATATCAACCGCTTCGCTTTCGTTAAAAAAATGGTATAAAATAGTCTCAATATTTTTAAAACATTTTTTAACCTCATTTAATCATTAATTAAAAGAACATATCTTTTTGTACTCTAAACAGTTGAAATTATTTCTGCTATGTTAATAATAATATAACATAACAATTATTGTGCAAATAATTTGGGCGTTACCCAATTGGGTCGCGCTTTCGGTAGTCGCTCTCTTTGAGTAGCTCCAACAATACCTCAATCCCTAACGCGTACTAGTTTGCAATTTTCATTTTACATAAAATATGTAATTGCATACTTTCAAATTTCTGCTTTTCGGATTTTGCCTTCAAGAATTTATTTCTTTTCAGGAATCCATTTAACTTCATTCGCTTGTAAGTCGTGGGTCAACTTTCGTGCCAATACAAAAAGATAGTCAGAAAGGCGGTTCAAATAGACTAAAGAGTTAGTTTCAACAGATTCAATTTCATTTAACGCAGTAGCTAAACGTTCAGCTCTACGGCAAACACACCGGGCTATGTGACAGAATGACACGGTTTGATGACCTCCAGGAAGCACAAAATGAGTCATAGGAGGTAAGGCTTCGTTCATCGTGTCCATTTCTTTTTCTAACAGAATAACGTCCTCTTCAGAAATTTTATCAATATTTAAACGTTCTTTTCCACTTTTTAAAATGGCTTTATCAGGGTCTGTGGCAAGGGTGGCTCCTACGGTAAATAGGTTGTGTTGAATCTTAATTAAAAGGTCTTGATAGTGCGAATTAATATCCTGATCTCTAATTAAACCAAGATAAGAATTCAATTCATCTACAGTTCCGTAGCTGTCAATTCTAATATGATGTTTTGGTACGCGTGTTCCTCCAAATAACGCTGTGGTACCTTTATCGCCTGTTTTTGTGTAAACTTTCATAATTCAAAGTTAGAAGTTAAAAGTTAAAAGTTAAAAGATTTTGTGTGAATTCTAATAAACCGACCTTTGTCATTCTTGCGAAGGCAGGAATTTATTTTTAAAAATAATTTTTGGGTTGATAGCTAAAAAAGACGTCATTATGAGGAACGCAGTGACGTAACAATCTGCTCCTATACAAACCTCATTGATATAGTTTGTCTATTTAATTAAACAGATTCTTACGCTCGTTCCTCTCTCAGAACGACGAAAAATAATATAAACATTACGTCATTGTGAGGAACGAAGTGACGTAACAATCTCCTCATATACAGCCTTCATTGATAAAGTTTGTCTATTTAATTAAACAGATTCTTACGGTCGTTCCTCCCTCAGAATGACGATTAAACTCTTAACGTAAAGTGTTCCTTGGCTTGCTCCTTTCTAAAAAATACAAATCCCCAATAAAAAGTATCAAGAGAAACGGTGACTTTTGGGTGTTGTTTTATGGTTTCCCAAGCTTCGGTCATTTCCTTAGACCAGTAAATATCATCAAAAATAAAAACTGTATTGTTATTGGTTTTAGGCAATAAATTCTCGAAATAACTTAAAGTAGCTTCTTTTTGATGATTCCCGTCAAAGAAAATGAGGTCATAACTTTTATTAGACAGGTTTTTAATGGTTTCATCAAAATCTCCCGTTAAAACTTCAATATTGTTCAATTGTTGTTTTTTGAAATTACTTTTAGAAAAGAATGAAATATTAGGGCAACCTTCAATAGTAGTGATATTGGATTCGGGAAATCCTAAACCAATAGCTTGTGTTGCTGTCCCCAAAGAGGTTCCCAGTTCTAAAACAGTATTAGACTTAAAATATTTAGAAATTCTATAAAGTAATTTTGCTCGTTTTATTGTAGTTCCAGATGTTTTTGCTATTTCACCAATTTGTCTTTTGTTAGTTTTAGTTTTTCTAGAGCCAGGACCAAGATCGTTAACTTCAAGGAAGTTATTATTTTTTAATAATTCATTACGATAATTAGCAATATTCTTATACTCTGGATATATCTTTTTATCATAAAAACATTTAGTAACCAAATCATACATAAAAGGCGAGTGTACACCATGCTGGTTGGTAGATTTAAATATAAATTTTATGTATTGAATTATTTGATAAAACATTTATCAACCCTCTAATTTTTCGGATAATTCAAACCAACGCTCTTCTTTAGATTCAATAGTAGAAATAATACCTTGAAGTTCTTCAGATAATTTGTTTATATCATCCTGAGATAAATCCGGATTTAAAAATTTATTTTCCAATTCCTTTTTATCGTAAGTTAAAGACTTGAGTTTACTTTCAATATTTCTAAGTTCTTTTTCTTCATTAAAAGAAAGCTTAGAAGCCTCGTTTTGTTTCCAAGATTGTTTATCCTTTTTATCCTCCGTGACTTTTGAAATTACGGGCTGACTATCTTCATAAACACGATAGTCTGTATAGTTTCCAGGGAAATCATCAATAACACCATCACCTTTAAATACAAAAAGATGATCTACCACCTTATCCATAAAATATCTATCGTGAGACACTACTATGATACACCCTGGGAAGTCCATTAGAAAACTTTCTAAAACATTGAGTGTAACAATATCTAGATCGTTTGTTGGCTCATCAAGAATTAAAAAGTTAGGGTTTTGAATTAAAATCGTACACAAATACAAACGTTTACGTTCTCCACCACTTAGTTTTTCAACAAAATCATACTGTTTCTTTCTACTAAATAAAAAACGTTCTAAAAGTTGCTGAGCACTAATTTGGCGACCTTTTTTTAGTGGAATGTAATCACCAAATTCTCTTATAACATCAATAACTTTTTGTTCGGGTTTTATGGTAATACCACTTTGGGTATAGTAGCCAAATTTAACTGTATCCCCCTTAACTACTTTACCACCATCAGGTTGTGCGGTTTGTGTCAAAATGTTTAGAAAGGTTGTTTTTCCTGTGCCATTTTTCCCAATGATTCCAACACGTTCGCCTTTTTTAAAAGTGTAGTCAAATCCTTTTAAAATGGTTTTATCTTCAAAAGATTTTGAAACATTATGGAATTCAATAATCTTGCTTCCTAAACGTTCCATATTCAATTCTAATTGAACTTCATGGTCATTTCTGCGTTGATGCGCTCTGTGTTTTATATCTGCAAAATCATCTATTCTAGATTTCGATTTTGTAGTTCTAGCTTTGGGTTGTCTGCGCATCCAAGCCAATTCTTTTTTAAAGAGTTGTTTGGCTTTTCCCGTTTCAACAGCCTCACGTTCTATTCTTGCCTCTCGTTTTTCTAGGTAGTATGAATAATTACCTTTGTAACCGTACAATATGCCTTCATCTAATTCAATGATTTCATTACAAACACGTTCTAGAAAATACCGATCATGGGTAACCATAAATAAGGTGATATTTTCTTTAGCAAAAAAGGATTCCAACCATTCAATCATTTCCAAATCTAAATGATTTGTAGGCTCATCTAGAATAAGTAGATCTGGTTTGTTAATTAGAGCATTAGCAAGAGCTAATCGTTTTTTTTGCCCACCAGAAAGTAGTCCTACTTTTTGACTTAAATCATCAAGTTTTAATTTGAAAAGTATTTGTTTGTATAAGGTTTCAAAATCCCAGGCTTGGTGTTGCTCCATGGATTCAAAAGCTTTCTGATATGTCTCGGTATCATCAGGATTTAAAAGCGCTTGTTCATAATTATGAATGATTGACAAGATTGGGTTGTCACTTGCAAATATTGTTTCTTCAATGGTTAGTTTATTATCAAACTTTGGGTCTTGACTTAAGAAAGATACTTTAATGTCTTTTCTGTAAATAATATTACCATTATCTGGTTCATCATCACCTGATAAGATGTTTAGTATAGATGTTTTTCCAGTGCCATTCTTTGCAATAAAGGCTATTTTTTGGTCCTTATGAACGCTGAATGAGAGGTCTTCAAAAAGAACCAATTCGCCATAAGATTTTGTTATATTTTCAACTGTTAAGTAGTTCAAAGGAATGCTTTTTTGCAAATATGGGATAAATTGAGGAAAAATTAAGTGATTTATGTATGAGTTTCTGTGCTTAACAGCGGTTTACTTTAAATAACTTAGATCTTGTCATTTAGAAGGAGTATGCGACTGAATAATCTATTAATTGAAGAAGAGTATTTTGATTATGTGGTTTTGATTGGAGGAGATTCTTACGCTCGTACCTCGCTCAGAATGACTGCGCGTGATTTTTATATTAATGTCATACTGAGTAATTTTTCTGCGTAAAACATAGACTCCGTCGAAGTGGTTATTTAGGTTTTCGTTAAACTGACAGCTAATAGCATATATGTCCTGTCATTCAAAAGGAGTATGCGACTGAAGAATCTCATTATTTGAACTAAAAACCAAAAGATTCTTACGCTCAGACAAGTCCTCGCTCAGAATGACGGCGCGTAATTTTTATATTACTGTTACACTGAGTACTTCGTCTGCGCTCAGCATAGACTCCGTCGAAGTGGTTATTTAGGTTTTCGTTAAACTGACAGCTAATATCATATATATCTTGTCATTCAGAAGGAGTATGCGACTGAAGAATCTCACCCAACAAAGACCATTGTCATACTGAGCATTGCTGAAAATAAAATATATTTTATTTGAAAGTAGCTAGAGGATTTAGTCGAAGTGTAGTTTCACGTTTTCATTAAAATTGACCATTAAAAACATGTTATTCTTAAGTTATGGCACCCGAAAAGTAAATTAACTGTGTCACACTGAGCGCAGTCGAAGTGTTATGACTTCCACATTCATATTAAAACTTAAAGGTTCCACCAATAAAATACGTATCGAATCCGTTATGCTTATCAAATCAAGAATATATGAATACCTCAGTTCAAGTAATCCCATTTTTTATCAGGATTGCTCTTCGATAGGACTCAGTATAAATATCCGGAACAACCACTGGTCCAAGCATTCCACTAAAGCACCATATTAGGATGTTTTAAAACAAAAAAAATATGTAGATTTGTGTTTCATCAATGTGCCTCAATATGAAGAGATACTTTTTAGTTTCTATAATACTTTTATCCATTTTTTATACATCATGTATTCCTTATAAGGACACCTTGTATCTACAGAATAAAAGTACGGCTACAGATTCGCTTCAAGTTATTGTAGAACAACAAAAACCGTATCGCGTACAAATTAATGATATTCTAAATGTACGTATCAAGGTAACAGATCAGGATAATGTGCAGATTTTCAATCCTATTGGTATCGGTAATTTAAATGCCAGTGGATCAGAACGGGCTTATTTTGATGGTTTTACGGTTGATTTACATGGGAACATAAGAATCCCGGAATTGGGTGAGATGAATGTATTAGGATATACCACTACGGAAATTGAAAAATTGATAACAGATAAGCTGTTAGAAGATCAATTTAAGGAAACGGCTAATATATTTGTAACGGTAAAACTTACCGGTTTAAGATACACCACTTATGGAGAGATAGGTAAAGGTATGCAAACCATATACCAAGAACGTGTTAATATTTTTGAAGCCATCGCTAATGCTGGAGACATAACAGATACAGGTGATAAAACAGATGTTTTAATTGTAAGGCAGTATCCACAAGGTCAAAAAATTCATCATATCGATTTAACCGATCTTAATGTTATGAATTCGCCTTACTATTATGTGCAACCCAATGATATGATCTATGTGAAGCCTGTAAAGCAAAAATCATGGGGCACGGGTACAAATGCTTTACAAAATATAAGTTCAATAGCCACTATTTTATCACTTGTTACAACGTCTATTTTGCTATTTCAACGAATCTAACCTATGTCTTATAACGAATTTGAAGATTTAGACCATGTAGAATCAAAGGGGATGACCTTTGATTTTAAAGGCTTTTTATTTAAGGTCTTACACCTTTGGAAGTTAATCTTTCTTTCCATTGGGGTGGCACTTATTGTAGCGTATTCTATTAATGTAAGGAAACAAAATGTCTACAGATTAGGAGCTTTGGTATCTATAGAGAATGATCAAAATCCGTTTTTTACAGCCAATACCAGTATTTCCTTTAATTGGGGAGGCGTTTCTGGAAAGGTAGGCAAAGTCATCACAACATTAGGGACCAGACGGCATAATGAGAAAGTGGTAGACTCCTTGCAATACTATATGCGTTATATGGTCGAAGGGAAATACAGAAAGATAGATATTTATAAAAAAGCGCCTTTTTATTTGGAAATTGATAAGTCTAAAGCGCAAGTTTTGGGACGGTATATTGGTATACGCTTTTTGAGTAATGAGCGTTATGAGGTTTTTACATCTTCCGAAAGTGAAAATGCGAGTGGGCAGGTATATTTAAATAAGAAAAAAGTAGGAGTTAAGGTTCCTTTGGGAGAGTTTACCAAAGAGTTTAAAATTGGAGAAAAGGTTTCACTGCCCTTTGCTCACTTTATTTTACATAAAAGACCTTCAACTTCAATAACACCCAAATCAGAATATTATGTGCAGTTCTTAGATTTTGATGGTATTGTAAACCAATACAAAAATATAGTAAGAGCTAGCCCGAGTGGACAGACTTCCTCAGTTTTAAGACTATCAATGAATGGTGCAAACAAGGGGAAAATTGTAGATTATTTAAATGCCACGGTTGCCATATTGAGTAAGACAGAATTAGAGCATAAAAACCAATATGCTACCAATACCATAAAATTTATTGATAGTAGTTTAGCAGCTGTTAATTCCGATTTGAAATCTGTGAATGAGGAAATGAATGACTTTAGAAGACAAAGTAAAGTTTTTGATGTAGATGAGGAATTGCAAGAAGTATCTTCTAAATTAAAGACGTTAGATAAGGAAAAGGAAGCTGTAAACAATAAGATAAAGTACTTAGATTTATTAGAAAACTACCTGAGAACTAAAACAGATTATACCGAAATAGCGGCACCGACTTCCGTAGGTATTGAGGAGTCTAATATCTTAACAAGTGTAGGTAAAATTACAAATTTGGCCATTGAACGCCAAAATCTGGAAGCCACTACAAAGGAAGGTTCTTCTTTATTTAAGGAATTGGATAGTAGGATTGATGCGGAAAAGAATGTCTTATTTGAAATAATAAAAGGCACAAAAGGGACAGTCAACATTCAGTTAAATTCTATAAATAACCAAATCGCCAGATTAGAGTCTAAGTTATCCGACTTACCCGAAGATCAACAACAGTTTTTAAAAATTCAGCGTAAGCTAGACCTGAGTCAGGAAGCTTATAACGTCTATTTGGCCAAACGTAGTGAGGCGGCTATTGTAAAAGCGGCTAATGTGTCTGATATTTCTATGATTGATGAAGCCAAAGATATTGGGAATGGCCCCATAGGGCCTAATAAAAGTCTGAACTATATGATGGCCTTAATGGTGGGCTTCTTTGCGCCTTTAGCTCTTATTTTTGTGGTGTTTCTACTAGATACTACCATTCACGGATCGGATGAGGTTGAACGTTTGTCTACCATTCCAATCCTTGGGTTAATAGGTAAGTATCGGTATCATAATAATTTGGTCGTTAATGAAAAACCGAAGTCGGCGGAGGCAGAGTCCTTTAGGTCCATTCGTTCTAGTTTGCAGTTTTTTTATAAAAATAAAAAGAAAGAAGGAGGCAGAACACTTATGCTTACCTCTTCGGTGAGTGGAGAAGGAAAAACCTTTTGCTCTATTAACATAGCTACGGCCTATGCCTTATCTGGCAAAAAAACCATTTTATTAGGTCTTGATTTGCGAAAACCAAAAATCTTTAACGATTTTAATTTAAATAACGAACAAGGCATTGTGAACTATTTGATTGAAGACGCTCAATTTCACGAAGTCTTAAATAAAACGCATATTGAAAATTTAGATGTGGTGACTTCTGGTCCTATCCCTCCAAATCCTTCAGAAATGCTTATGGGCAATCGTTTGTCTAAATTGATAGAAGATTTAAGACAGGAATATGATATGATTATTTTAGACACACCACCTTTAGGTTTGGTGACTGACGCTTTGGAAATTTCCAATTTTGCAGACGCTACTTTGTTTGTAGTGCGTTTAGATTATACAAAAAAAGGGATGTTACAATTGGTGAATGCCAAATACAGAAAGGGAGAGTTGAAAAATGTAAGTTTTGTCCTGAATTTTTATAAACACAAAACCAATCAAAATTACGGGTATGGTTATGGCTATGGCTATGGTTATGGTTATGGGGTGTATGGTGAGGCTTATCATGAAAGCTCTAAAAAAGGCCTAAAATATAAATTAAAGAGCTGGCTAAAGCTTTGGTCATAAATTATAATAAGACAAAAAAGACACTTTAAAAATACCTAATAAAGTGTCTATCTTTTAAATCTAATAAAGAGTTTCTAAATTATTTTATCTTAGCGGTATAATTTTAAGCCCTTAACTTTGAGTATTTCTACTAATAATAAATGGTTATATACCATTTCATCTAACAGAAAATTTATTGACTTCAATTTTGAAGAAATATGGAAGTATAGAGACCTCATGTTTCTGTTTGTCAAACGAAATGTTATTACTGTTTATAAGCAGACTATTTTAGGGCCTCTGTGGTATCTGATTCAACCCTTGTTTACGGCACTTACATTTACTATTATTTTTAATAAGGTGGCCAATATAGAAACAGGCCAAGTACCATCGTTTTTGTTTAATTTGGCTGGTATTTCTGTATGGACCTATTTTAAATCCTGTTTAACTGGTACTTCAAATACCTTTGCTTCAAACGCTGGTATGTTTAGTAAAGTGTATTTTCCAAGAATCATTATACCCTTATCAGTGGTCATCACAAATTTGTTCAAATTTGGGATTCAATTACTTATTTTTATTGGCTTTTACATATATTATTACGTTAACGGTGCCCAGATACATGTCAATGGATTAATTATATTATTCCCTGTATTAGTGGTTATTATGGGTTTATTTGGCTTAGGTATTGGGATGCTTATTTCTTCCATGGTTACTAAATATAAAGATTTAAAATTTTTAATAGGCTTTGGAGTGCAGTTGTTAATGTATCTATCGGCAGTGATGTACCCGCTTAGTTTAATGCGCGAAAAACTGCCACGTTTCGCGTGGTTGGTAGAATATAATCCCATGGCCTATGTTGTTGAAACGGCCAGATTCATGTTACTTAGTGATGGTACCATGTCCTGGTATGGTTTATTATATACTTGCGTAATTACTTTGATAGTCTTGTTTTTTGGGATACTAATTTTTAACGCCACGGAAAAGAAATTTATTGATACCGTTTAATAATGTCCAAACCTTTTAATCATTTTGTTATCACTAGGTTTAATTTAAGGCAATCTATTTGGGGTTCTGATAAAAAAGGAGTAGAGCTTAATAATAACATATGGTTAAAGAATAGATATGATATTTTTGAAAAATATTGTTTTCCATCCATGAGGAACCAGACCAATTTGGACTTTAAATGGTTAGTGTTCTTTGATGAAACCACACCGCAATTATTTAGAGAAAAGAATATAAATTTAAATAAAGTTTTTAGCCAATTTACTCCCATATATGTTAAAGATTTTGAAGCCTTCCATGTTGAATTACCAGAAATTATTGAAACCAATTTAGAGGCTAATTTCAAATATGTAATCACAACACGCTTGGATAACGACGATTGTTTTCATAAGGATGCTATAAGTGTCATTCAAGAGCATTTCACAAACAAGAAACGGAGCATTATTGATTTATCTAATGGATTAACACTTCAGGTGTCGGGTGAATATAAATTAGCACTAAGGAAAAATGTGGTGTCAGGACCGTTTATAAGTTTATGTGAGAATTTGATACTAAACGAACCCATATTAACCGTATATAATAGAGAGCATACGTCTTGGGTAGGTGTTGTAGACTATATACCTGTGAAGAATGGCTTTTATTGGTTGCAAATAATACATGATAGAAATGTATCTAATGCTTTAGGAAATCAGCTTACTTACAAAAAAGCATATTTGGATGGCTTTGATTTTTTAGAAAACATAACATTTAGTTTTAGATATTATATATTTATCCTTTACAAGAAACTAAAAAAAAGAATGTATCAGTTTCGTAATAATTAATCAACTACATTAAGTTCATGAGTTCCATAATTTTAAAAATTGAAAATTTATCTAAGCAATACCGTTTAGGACTTATTGGTACGGGAACTTTAAGCGATGATTTAAAGCGTTGGTGGTATAAGCTTCTAAAAAAGCCAGATCCTTTTCTTAAAGTGGGCGCGGTTAATATTCGTCATCAAAAAAGTGATTCTAATTATGTTTGGGCGCTTAGAGATATTAACATAGAAGTCAAGGAAGGAGAGGTTTTAGGTATCATAGGGAAAAATGGAGCAGGGAAATCTACACTTCTTAAAATATTATCTAGAATAACCATGCCTACAACAGGTGTTGTAAAGACTAGAGGGCGTATTGCTTCTCTTTTAGAGGTAGGTACGGGCTTCCATTCAGAACTAACGGGTAGAGAAAATATTTATCTCAACGGGGCTATACTAGGCATGACCAAATCCGAAATTAAACAAAAGGAAGCTGATATTATTGAGTTTAGTGGTTGTCAAAATTATATTGATACACCAGTTAAGCGCTATTCTTCTGGAATGCGGGTGAGATTGGCTTTTGCCGTGGCTGCCTTTTTAGAACCCGATATCTTGGTAATTGATGAAGTGCTGGCTGTTGGTGATGCAGAGTTTCAGAAAAAAGCCATAGGTAAAATGCAAGATATTAGTAGAGGGCAAGGACGTACGGTTTTATTTGTTAGTCATAATATGGCATCTGTAAAGTCTTTATGCACCAGGGCTTTGGTTTTAGAGCACGGAGAAGTAGTATACAATGGGTCAACCGATGATGCAGTGAGCTTTTATTTAAAAGGGGGTGCAGATTTATTAAATCACCGTAAATTTGGAAACGCAATAAATAAAGAAGTCTTTCATTTACACCAAATAAGTGTAAAGAATACCAATAGGTTGGTAGATGATGCCATTGTTGAAGATGCCGAAATTGAGATAAAGACATTTTTGAATTTTAAAGCGCCCAACCCAGAGGATTATCATATTACATATCATATATTTAATGAAATGGGAGATCCTATGTTTTCTTTTTCTAGTACAAAAGCACCTTTAAAACAAGGAGAGAATATTATGTCTTGTTATTTCCCCAAGGGATTTTTACAATCTGGCCAATACTTTTTATCATTCTTCTTTATTAAAGACAAACGAAAAGCTATTTGTATCGAGAAAGATATCATTAGTTTTGTAGTGGCTGATGGTACCAGAGATATTGGTGTTTATATGGGTAAAGAACCAGGATATATTAGACCTCAATTTGAATGGCATAACGCTAATGATTAATGTAACAAAAACATTTTTACCACCACAAGATGAGTATCAAGCTATTCTTAACAGAGCTTGGGAAACGGGGTGGATTACAAATCGAGGAGTTTTAGTTAAAGAGCTGGAAAATAAGCTTAAAAAGTATCTCAATGTAAATCATGTGGTAGCTATGACCAATGGCACTTTACCATTGCAAATTGCTATAAAAGTTCTAGGTTTAAAAGGAGAGATCATTACAACGCCCTTTAGTTATGTGGCCACTACCTCCAGTATTGTTTGGGAAGGCTGCAAGCCAATTTTTGTAGATATTCACCCAGAATATTTAACCATAGATGAAACTAAGATAGAAGCGGCTATTACTCCAGACACATCGGCTATATTGGCAACTCATGTGTTTGGTAACCCCTGTCATATAGAGGCTATAGATGCTATTGCTAAGAAACATCATTTAAAAGTTATTTATGATGCGGCACATTGTTTTGGAGTGACCTATAAAGGACAATCCATTTTTAATTATGGCGATGTTAGTACTTGTAGCTTTCACGCTACTAAATTATTTCACACAGGGGAAGGTGGCGCCCTATTTACTAATTCAAAAGCACTATATGATAAGGCCTATTATCATCATAATTTTGGGCATTTAGGAGAAGAAGCCTTTCAAGGTTTGGGTATTAATGCGAAGATGAGTGAATTACAGGCAGCAATGGGATTAGCCGTTTTTCCATATTTGAATGCTATTATTGAAGAAAGGAAGTCTATTTTTATTTTTTATCAAGAAGCTTTTAAAATGCATAATATATCTAGTTTGAGTTTAAGACCAGAGACAGTTTGGAATTATGGGTATTATCCAATAATATTTGAAACTGAAGAAGTATTGTTGAGAGTTAAGAAAGCTTTAAATGAAGCTCAAATTTTTCCTAGACGTTATTTTTTTCCCAACCTAGGCAAACTTAATTATGTAAAGTCTAACATGGGTAATATACCCATCAGTCAAAAAGTGTCTAAAACCATTCTTTGTTTGCCTTTTTATAGTGGTCTTGGTGAACTTAATATAAAAAGAATTAAAGAAATTGTTTTGAGTGAATTATGAAACTAGCAATAATGCAACCATATTTTTTTCCATACATAGGTTATTTTCAGTTAATAAATGCTGTAGATGAGTTTGTATTTTATGACGATGTAAATTTTATAAAAAAAGGATATATTAACAGGAATGCTATACTGGTTAATGGAGATAGTTATCAATTTACTTTACCATTAAAAAAAGCGTCGCAGAATAAATTAATAAACGAGACTGAAGTAGCTTTGTCAAAAAAATGGGTTGATGATTTTCTAAAAACTTTGGAATATGCCTATAAAAATGCACTGCATTTTAAAAGTGTTTATAATTTGGTAAAAGATGTTTTAGAAGACGATTCTAAAACTATATCTCAGATTGCCATTAATAGTGTAATTAAGGTATGCGGTTATTTGGAATTAACACCTTACTTTAGATTGAGTTCTAGGGATTATACTAATAGTAAAACACTCAAAAAAGGGGATAGATTAGTAGCAATAGCCAGAGAAGCGGGTAGGTATAATTACATTAACCCTATTGGAGGTCAAAAATTATATAATAAGACTTATTTTAATGATAGAGGTATTAATCTCAATTTTTTACAATCCGAAACAATAAGGTATAATCAATTTCAACATCGGTTTGTAGACTCTTTATCGATTATAGATGTGTTGATGTTTAATTCCAAGGAAAGAACAAGGTCACTTTTAAGTAATTATCAACTCGTATGAAAGAAGATTTAGTATTATTACTATCATTAATAGATGAAAATTTTCAGGGTGGTTTGGTGGATTCATCAATACGGGAATATTGTGACAAAATTTTAAAGAATGCAACTTTTTTGAGTATTTATAAGCAGGGGCATATAAAAGCTTTTATTGCTTACTATGATAATGACAAGAAAAGTTTGATAGGATACTTAAGTATGTTGGCTGTGCATCCTGAACATCAAAATAAGGGATATGGGAAAGAGTTGTTAAATATGGCTATCAATAATTTAAAAAATAAAGGATTTAAAAATTTTGACTTAGAAGTTTTAATTGAAAATGAAATAGCAATAAAGTTATATCAATCATTTGGTTTTGAGTTTGTAAACCAAACATCAAATAAAATTCATATGCAATTAATACTATAATGAATGAAGGTAAGTGTGTTGATGATTACATATAACCACCAAGCGTACGTTAAAAAAGCTGTACAAGGTGTTTTAAGCCAAAAGACAAATTTTGACTTTGAATTAATTATAAGTAATGATTGTTCTACAGATAATAGTCATGAGGTAATAAATCAGGTAATTCAGGCCTATGATGGTAATGTTAAGATTAAATATTTTAATCAGGAGCAAAACTTAGGTATTCATAAAAATTTTAGATATGTGCATTCCATGGCTAATGGAGAATACATGGCTATTTGTGAGGGTGACGATTACTGGGTGGACGACTATAAATTGCAAAAACAGATAGACTTTTTAGATGGACATGAAGAGTATAGCTTATGCTATACGAGGTTTAAAACGCTCAATCAAGTTACAAAAGAGTTTGTATTAGATTACAATGCTAAGTATTTTACCAATAAAGAGCCTTCCATTGACTTTAATTTTCAAATTTTTCAAAAAGGTTGGCATCTTGGCAATCAAACTTTGGTGTTTAGGAATAGGTATTTTGATTATTCGGTGTATATGCGCTATGAATATATAAAAGACACCCATGTTATTACCCATTTATTGAATAATGGAAAAGGAAAATGTTTAAACTTTGTTAGTGCTGTATATCGTATTCATGATAAAGGTATATATTCAGCACAAACAGAATATCAAGGCTATTTTATTGGCTACCGTACTCATCAGGAAATTTATTTAAATAATAAAACCAATAGATTTTTAAAACAGAGACATTTAATGTCTCTTCAAAACTTTATTAATGTTAATCTAAAGAAAGGCTACTATTTAAGAGCTTTTTGTTTAAGTTTTAAGTTGTTTTTTAGGTCACCTAAATTTTTGACCTTATTGCGAAATTTAATGCGTATAATAAAAAGGATATTAAGGGTATGAGTAAGAAGTGCCTTAAGATTGCTTTTATTGTTGGAAGATTTCCTGCGGTTTCAGAGACTTTTATTGTCAATCAAATAGGAGCTCTAAAAAAGACAGGTCACCATGTAGACATTTTCTGTACGAGAGAGGTTGATAAGAACCCAGTAATTAATCCGTTAGTTTCCAAATATGAACTTTTAAAATCAACAACAAAGTTTACGCCAAAAGGGCTGTTAAAAAAAAATAAAGGTCTTTTAAATAAATTTAAAATTCTCTTAAGAAGCTTAGGTACAAAAGCGTTTTTCCCATTACTTAAAAGTTCCAGATATCTAACATCGGGTAATATGGAAAGGGTTAATCAACAATTTTCTAAAGTCTATTATAAATATTACTTTAATGTTCGTCATTTTGATGTGGTGCATGTGCATTTTGCTGATAATGCGGTACATCTTCTAGAGCAGTTGAAAAGATTTAAAGGTAAGGTGATAGTTACGTTTCATGGTTATGATGCCCATAATTATTCAGCCGACTATTTTATGGGCTTACAAAACCTAAGTCATATTATATATACGGTTAATACAAATTATACCAAACAAAAAGTAATAAAATTAGGATTTCCAAATGAACTGATAGATGTTTTACCAGTTGGTTTGGATACGTCCTTTTTTAAGCCAGTAGATAACCATAAAAAAGATTCATTTAATATTTTATTTGTAGGTAGGTTAATACATTTAAAAGCACCTCTTTTATCAATTAAAATTGTTGAGCAGTTAATCGGAATAACCGATAAAAGAATTATTTTCAATATTATTGGTGTGGGAGATTGTTTTTTACAGTGCAAAAAATACATTGAACAGAATAATCTTGCGAAGTATATTCATTTATTGGGAAGTAAGTCACAAGTAGAAGTTAAGAAACTAATGAATACCGCTGATGTATTTTTATTTCCTGGGATTGTTGATGATAGTGGACGTTGTGAAGGTCAGGGGTTAGTCATTCAAGAAGCCCAAGCTATGCAAATACCTGTAATAATTTCAGATGTAGGAGGTATGAAAGAAGGTGTTTTAGATGGAGAAACAGGGTTTGTAATACATGAAGGGGATATTGATGGGTTTGTGAAGAAAATATTGTTTTTATTTGAAAATCCTGAAAAAATAATACAAATGGGAAATCGAGGAAGAGCGTTTGTTAAACAAAATTATGATTCTAAAGTTTTAGGAGAACAATTGATTAATATTTATAATAATGCTTAGATATAAAATGTACAGAACGTCATAGATATGATTACAAAACACTTATTAAAAATAATTAATATCCTCTTAAAAAAGTTCTATACTTTCAATTTAGCTAAATTAGGTTTAATGTTTAATACAGATAAGGCGGTTGGGCATTTTTACTTGCCTCATTATCAAAAGCATTTCAGACCATATAAATTCAAAAAAATTAAGCTTCTTGAAATAGGGGTTGGGGGTTACGAACATCCAAATTATGGAGGACATTCTTTAAGGATGTGGAAATCGTATTTTTGGTATGGGAAAATCTTTTCCTTGGATATACATGATAAATCAGCTTTAGAAGAATCTAGAATCAAAATTTTTAAAGGCAGTCAAGTTGATAAAATGTTTTTAAATATGGTTTTAAGGCAAACAGGAGAATTGGACCTGATTATTGATGATGGTAGCCATATAAATGAACATGTTATTGAAACATTTAAAATATTATTCCCAAAGTTAAAGGATGGGGGTATTTATGTCATTGAAGATACGCAAGCCTCTTATTGGAAAGATAAAGGAGGGGATAGTGAGAACTTAAATAATCCAAAAACGATGATGTCCTTTTTTAAAAGTTTGGCCGATGGTTTAAATCATAAAGAATTTATTATACCTGATTATACTCCTAGTTATTTTGATCAAAAAATAAGATCCATGCATTTTTATCACAACTTAATATTCATTTATAAAGGAGATAATGATGAACCTTCGAACTTGGTTGTTAATAATATCAGATAGATATATAAAATGCTAAATCAATGAATATTTTGGAACAGCCTTTAAAGGAGGTTTTCGCATTAGTAGATTTTGTTTTAAATGATTTTCAGATAGTTATATGAAATACTTTAAGCTCAGTATTATACTTTTGTATATTCGTGAATTATAAGCTACCTATTTTGAATATAAACTCATTAGTTTCCATAATCATCCCTAATTATAATAGAGCATCTCTTATAGGAGAAACCTTAGACTCAATTATTATACAATCCTATACAAATTGGGAATGTTTGGTTATTGATGATGGGAGTTCTGATGATAGTGAAAATATTGTAAAAGGGTATACTGAAAAGGAATCACGGATTCAGTTTTATAAAAGACCAGACAATAGACCAAAAGGGGCAAACGCCTGTAGAAATTATGGATTAGAGTTTAGTAAAGGTGTTTATATTAATTGGTTTGATAGTGATGATATAATGCATCCTGAAAAGTTGAAAGAACAAATCAAGAGCTTAGAAAGTAATAAGTTTCCATTTTCTGTTTGTCAATCTTACGAGTTTCATAATAACTTAAAGAACATTAATTTAAGATATTGTAGCTTAAAATCTGAAAATCCATTTGAGGATTTTTTAAGTAAAAAAATTGTTTGGTTAACCCAAGCACCTCTTTTTAAAAGAAGTTTTATAGTAGAAAATAATTACATGTTTGATGAGGAGTTACAGGCTGGTCAGGAATGGGAGTTATTTGCTAGAATTTTATTTGATTACACCAATTATGGTATAGTTGAAAAGCCTTTGGTTTATGTAAGACGCCATTCAGACTCAATTTCTGATGGAATGTCAAATGATAGAATGTGGAATTATTATTTAGCAAGAAGAAAAATTTATGATAGGTTTAAATTAAAATTAAGTTCAAAAGCGAAAATAAGTCTTTACAGAAATTTTTTATTTTTCTTTAAGTGTTTTGTTAGAGAAAAAGATTTTAGAAGGGCAAAAATAATTTGGATGACTAACTTAAGGCAATGTCCAGAACTATTTTTAAAAGATCATTTTAATTTGGCTATGGGCTGTGTTTTTATGTGTTTTTTTAATAAAGGTGATGGCTATTTAAGTAGAGTGTCGTTATATGATAAGAAATAAGCTATGGGTTTGATAAATAAGATGTCAAAAACTAACTTTAAAAAGCTAATCGCATTTTTGGAATATAAAATGCGTACCAAAAAGCAACAGCTTTTAAATACGGTGGTAAAGCATCAAATGGCTAATTTTAAATCCATTCCCATAATTATTATTAGTTTTAATCAGTTATTATATTTAGAAAAATTGGTGTCATTTTTATTAAATAAAGAGTACACCAATATTATTATTGTAGATAATAATTCTTCATATAAACCATTACTTGAGTATTTTAAGAATATTGAAAATAAGGTAACTTTATACAGATTGAAAACAAATGATGGTCATTTAGCACTTTGGAAAAACACAACAATTTTTAATACCCATTGCAAAGGATATTATGCAGTTACAGACGCCGATGTAGTTCCTTTAAATGAATGTCCAGATGATTTTATGAAGTATTTTCGCAAGTTATTAGATAAGGCTTGGTTATGCACCAAAGTAGGGTTTTCCTTAAAAATAGATGATGTTCCAGACACGAACCCTAACAAGAAACACGTTCTAGAGTGGGAATCTAAATTTTGGACTACAAAAATAAATAGTTTAGCTTATAAGGCAGAAATAGACACCACATTTGCCTTATATAGACCAGGCTATCAATATAAACTTAAAGACTTTACTAAGGCATGGCGAACCGATTACCCAATGCAGGCCATTCATGGTGGATGGTATTTAGATGTTGATAATTTAACTGAAGAGCAAGCCTATTATATTAATACGGCTAATCAATCAGCATCATGGAATATTGATAGTAAAGGAGTCTTAGTAAATATAAAACATAAACCGCTCTACAAGGATGAGTCATAAAACAACTCCTTTAGTATCTATATGTATCCCTACTTATAATGGAGAAACCTTTCTTGAGGAAGCGCTGGATTCTGCAATTTCACAATCCTATCCAAATATTGAGGTTGTAGTATCTGACGATGCTTCTACCGATGCTACTTTAGATATTATTAAAGCTTACAAACACAAGACAAGTATTCCTATTAGTGTTTATAATCATAAGCCACAAGGTATTGGCGCCAATTGGAACCACTGTGTTAAACAGGTCAAAGGCGATTATATTAAGTTTTTGTTTCAAGATGACCTTTTGCACCCTGAGTGTATTTCAAAAATGATGAAAATGGCGCTTTCAAAGCCTAATGTGGGTTTAGTATATTGTAAACGCCATCTTCTTTATAGTAAGACAACGCCTAAAATAAAAGATTTTATGGCGTTTTATGGCAATTTACATACCACCTGGCAATCTTTAAAAGTTGAGCAAGGTATTATGAAAGGCAGCAGCTATTTAAAAGATAAAAACCTATTAAACGCTCCAAAAAACAAAATAGGAGAACCGGTGGCTGTACTTTTAAAAAGTACTTGTTTTAGTGAGGTAGGTTATTTTAATGAGGACTTACAACAAACCTTAGATTATGAGTATTGGTATCGGATAATGAAAAAATATAACATTGGTTTTGTTAATGAAGTTTTAGTGTCTTTTAGGTTGCATGATGCCCAAGCCAGTGTCACTAACAAAGCCAAAGCCATACCAGATCATGTGTTGCTTTATAAAAGTTATTATAAAAACTTGTTTTGGCACTTACACCCTAAAAACAAATTAAAACTATTAAAATTATACCATCCACTTTTTAAACTATTGGTATCTTTAAAACAAAAAACAAATGCCAGATAGTGCCCCGTTTGTTAGTGTTTTGTTACCAGTCTATAATGGTGAGAATACCTTAAAGGCTACTATAGAAAGTTTAATGGGGCAAACCTATAAGCATTTTGAGATTTTGATGGGTATAGATGGCACAACAGATGGTTCTAAAGTCATAGCAGAAAGCTTTGGTGATTCTAGAATTCGTATAATAGAACATCCAGTTAATCTGGGGTTAGCCAAAAATTTAAATGCCTTAATTGAGGCGGCATCAAACAATACAGAATTTTTTGCCATGGCAGAACAGGATGATGTTTACGTGCCGCAAAGACTAGAATGGCAAGTGAAGTTAATGAAGAAACATCCTAAAGTAGGCTTGGTGTCTGGAATAGCTGAGTTTAAGAGTGAAAATAGACAAGATTTATTCCCTGGAATATTGGCGTACAAAAAACAATTTCCGCAAGGCAAAGATTTGTTTACCTACTTATACCAAAATCAATTAAAGGTGGTTAATACTTGCATGATGATTAGGAAAGAAACACATGAACAAAATAGTTTTCAATTTAAAAACACCTACGACAATTTTAACGTAGATTGGGATTATGTATTACGCTTTGCTTTAAAGTCTCAGGTATATGGACTGCCAAAGGTATTGGTACGTATGAATAGGTATATTAGCCGTAATTCTGTAACTACTAATAAAAGGGGACAGTTTAAGGCATCTAGACAACTGTTAAAAGATTTTAAAAAAGAATTTCCAAACCTAATTAACAAGAAGTTGTACAATAAAGCGCTAAAAACACAACATAAGATAGAACTGGGGCACCGCAGTAAAATGGGAATTATAGTTTATGGTATATGGTATGCCATATGTTATTTAGATAGTTATTTTTTAAAGTATATATTAGAGCGTAAGAAAAAATATTTTTTAAACTGAGAGTTGAGCTTATAAATAACAAAGAAGTGAAGAATTATTCAAATTTGAATATAAAACAGAAAAAAGTATTTTGGAAAGAAAACCCTTTGCATGGGGAAGTTGAAATAAAAATTCAAGAAATTGAAAATTTTAAAATGTATAATGAAAATGATGACACTGTTGTAAAGGAACTGTATTGGACTAATTTTATGGGTTGGGAATATACAAGTCTTGTTTTATGGAATGATCTCTCGAAATTAAATAAAAGTGGCGTTATTTATGATATTGGGAGCTATACAGGTGTTTATTCCATAATAGCTGCAAAACATTCTAGAGAAAATAAGGTATTTGCATTTGATATACAAACAAATACCTTAGAACGTTTACGTAAAAATTGCTTAATAAATGATTTAAATAATGTTTTTGGACATAATAAAGCATGCACAGATTTTAATGGTGAAACCACTTTTTCTTTTTATCAAGAAGAAGGAATAATAAGTTCGGTTGCTAGTTTAGTTCAAAAGAAAATGAATAACCTTAATCAAGGAATAGATGCTATTAAACTTGATGACTTTAATAGTGAAATAAGCAAGAATCATGTTGTTAGGTTGTTAAAAATAGATGTTGAAGATGCTGAACTGAATACTTTAGCTGGGATGCAGAAAATATTATCTGTTCATAGTCCTGACGTTTTAGTAGAAATAAATAATTATAATAACTTAAAGAAAGTTAAAAAGTTGTTTCCGAAAGCTTATAGGATATATGATATCGACGAAGATAATTTTTCAATAAGGAAAATTGGGTGGTTTTCAAAACCTAGTAAACATCGAAATTATTTATTTACAATTAAAAAGAAGCGTAGGATAAGAGATGTATTTACGGGAAGAGTTATTTAATTTTTAAAGTGTGATGAAAGTTTGTATATTATCTGGAAGATACCCTGGAACTCAATTTGAATCTACTATTAATCATAAGTTATATGCTGATAAGTATTCGTATAGCTATATACATTGTAATTATCCAACAAAAGCAAAGAATCCATATTTAAATAAGATACATTATATTTTAAGTTATATTGATCTTTTTGATTATATAGTTTGGATTGATGATGATGCCTTTTTCTTGGATTTTGAAAATGATATTATGCAATACTTGCCTGATGAAAATGTTTTCATGTCAATATGTCGAAGCCCAACTTTTAAAAAAATTAAAACATTCTTTAGCTCTGGGCAATTTATATTAAGATGTAATAAGAAGTCTAAACGATTTTTGGAAGATGCATTAGAAGTTAATCTTGTCGAAGTAAAAAGCTGGTGGACTAAAGATTTGGGATATTTTTCAAATGGGGATCAAGATATTTTTATTTATTTGTTCCTTACACAAGAAATTTATATGAAAAAATACAAACTATTTGATTATAAAGCCTTTAATAGTAGGTATGAAAATCTCTTTGAGAAAGATATTCATAAACCTCTAATAATACATTTTACAGGTGTCCCAAAGATTAAAAAGTATAATTATATTAAGACGCAACAAAAACTTAATTTGCACGCTTCATTAGTTCCACTAGGGTGGCTTGAAAATTATAAATTGCATATGCGGAACAGTAATTTTCGTTTAAAGAAATGGAGATTAAAGAAACTTATTAAATGGTTTTATCGTTAAAAAAATATAGCATAGATTTTTTGCCAATTCAATTAAAGAAGAAGCTGTCTAATTATGAATATGTTTTTAACCCAAGTTTTGTTGAACATGAAAACATCAATTATTTAGCTTTGCGTGTTTATTGTGAAGTAGAACAAGCAATATTGGCCTATGTTTACTGCTGGTATTCTGACAATGAAAGAATTTATGAAATTAATATTTCTGAAGAGCTTGAAAAAGAATTAGATATTGATAAGGTTGCGGATCCAAAACTTTTTATAATGAATAATTCTGTTTGGGGTACTTTTAACACAGGTTATTCAAAAGAACAAAATAAATTGGGGATTTTTGAATTGTGTAAAGCAAAATTGATAAGTAGTTATTTGTGTTTTTATCCAAGCAGGATAGGCATAGAGAAAAATTGGGCGTTTTTTTATAATGAGAATAGTATTTATGCTTTGTATGGTATAACTCCACTTACTATATTAAAAGGTGAGTTCTTAGATAATAATAAAGTTATTTTTGAAAAATATTTTGTTGATAAAAAAACGTTCTTCCATAATTGTAGTATTGGTACACCTCTTTTAGAATTTAAGAATGAATATATATTTATAGCTCATCGTAAAATAATTAGAAATAGAAAAAGATTATATATTGGGAGACCATTTACGTTGTATTTTGGAGAAAACACTAAATTAAAAGCCAGTAATTTGTTTTTGTTTCATTCTTTAAAATCTTTATTTGGTTCTAGAAAAAAGTTCAATGATAATCTTATTTCATGTACTTATTTTTCTGGGATATTTAACAAAAATAACAACAAAATTATTTTAGGTTATGGCATAAATGACCTAAAATGGAATTTAATTGCTTTGGCAAAAGATAAAATATGGCATTAAGAACTTATTACTGGAATAGGCTTAAAGTTTCCCAATATAGATATTATAAGCATAGGCTTTGGAATCCTGCCAAGGAAGTGTTTAAGCATGGTAATTCAGGAGATATATTCAATGAGTATTTAATTAGGTATTTGTATGGTAATCAATTGGTAGAAAATGTTAGGACTAAAGGAGATAAACTTTTATTAGTAGGATCTACATTGTCAGTTATAGAATATGGCGATATTGTTAATGGTATTGGGTGGAAGGGTAATGATTTGTCTAATAAACAGGATATTATAGCTTCAGCAAAAGTTTTTGGTGTTAGAGGTCCCTTGACTAGATTACTTTTTGAAAAATATGGAGCGGATTTATCTAATTTAAAATTCGAGCTAGACCCTGGTCTTTTAATTAAAGAAGTGTGTAACTTAAAAATTGCCGATAATACTAACAAAAATGTGATTTTTATTCCTCATTTTAGAGATTTTTGGATTTATAAAGGGAATTATCCGAGAGGATTGAAAGTTGTTAATATTGATAATAAGCCTGAAAAAATTGGGAAAGAAATACAAAAAGCAAAAATAGTTTATACCTCATCACTTCATGGGATCATTTTTGCCCATGCTTTAAATAAAGAATGTGTATTCGTCAAACCACAATCGAGTGAACCAATTTTTAAATATAAGGACTATTTTTTATCTGTTGGTATAGACTATCCAGATCCCTTGGAAAATGTGTTTTCAATTGATTTTATTAAAGATAAGAGTACTGTTTTGTCAAAAACTATCGGGCTTAAAGATTTTTATTTTCCAGATGTTGAATTTTTAAAAAAATCTAGAGTTTTAACATAAGTAATGTTTGAAATATGGCTATTGCTTTTGAAGTTATTTTAATTTATAATGTAAATACTAGTTTTATCAAAAAAAGCATATTATCAACTAATTTGTTCTTTAATTAAATAGAAAAGTATGAAAGTGTTCTTTCCTTTCGGAAGAAATAGTAATCGGTTTCTTGATGAAATAGAGTATTATTTTAAAGGTGATTTTGTGTATGGAGAAATTAGTGACTATAATAAAACATACAGTATTGTTAATATACATTGGCCTGAAGCCATTTTTAAGTGGGAAGATCCATCTGAAGATGCATTGAAGTACTTTGAAGAGGCTTTAAAGAAATGGCAGAAATACTCTAAAATTGTATATACAGTGCATAATGAAAATGCGCATAGCCGTAACTTTAAAAACTCAAAAAAACTTTACGAACTTGTTATTATTTATAGTGATGCTTTTGTTCATCTTGGGGATTTTAGCAAAAAAATGTTGGTAAGTAATTATCCTGAAACTAAGAGTAAACTTCATGAGATAATACCTCACCCTTTATATTTAAAATACAAAAAAAGTATTAATATTTTAGAAGCGAGAAAAAAGTTAAACTTACCAGAACATGCTAAAGTAGTTTTAGTATTTGGTAATATTCGTGACAAGAAAGAATATAAATTAATATTTAAAGCTTTTAATAAGTTAAAAGTTAAAAATAAAATATTATTGATTTCTAGAATGCCTTATTTTTTAGATTGGGTACCTTCATGGCGGTTAAAAACCTTTTTTAAATGGCTTAAAAAATTTTACTTTAGTCTATTCTCTAAATACAAATTTTTTTATGACTTTGTAAAGCAGGATGAGATTCCTTTATATTTTTCTGCTGCTAATGTTGTTTTTATACCGCGTATAAAACAACTCAATTCCGGAAATGTTTATTTGGGACTTTCTTATAATAAAGTGGTGGTTGGTCCTAATATTGGTAATATTGGAGAGGCATTATCTAACAAATATCATTGTCTTTTTAATCCTAAAAATATAAATTCTGTTGTTGAGGCTTTGGAAAAAGGGTTAAGTAGTAATAAAAACTTGGATTACACGCAACAATATAAATTTCATATTCCAGATAATGTTACTAAAAGATATGAAAGCTTTTTTACAAGACTTTTAAATGAATAGAACTAATCAAATATCTGTTATAGTTCCTACTTATAATAGAGCACATATTTTGAGTGAGACATTAAATAGTGTGTTAGCTCAAACTTATTCTAATTTGGAGTGTATTGTTGTTGATGATGGAAGTACAGATAATACAGAAGAAATTGTAAATTCCTTTAGCTTAAAAGATAAAAGAGTAAAATTCTATAAACGACCTGGTAATTATCCTAAAGGAGCTAATGCCTGCAGACAGTATGGTTATAAAATAAGTAGTGGAAGATATATTAATTGGTTAGATAGTGATGATGTTTTTGCACTTGATAAATTGGAATTGCAAATAGAAAAATTGTTAAAAGACAAAGGTAAAGTTTGTGTTGCTAATGGAGAGTTCTTTAATACGACTATTGGAGATTCTCCTAATGATTTATGGGCAAAAAACTTGGGTGAAAAAAATACATCACAATCTTTAATTCTTCAAAAAACAAGATGGGCTACAGGTGCATTATTATGGGATAAAAGTGCTGTGTCTGTTGAATTTTGGGATACTGAACTACAGGGAGGTCAGGAATGGCTATTTCATATATTATCTGCTATAAATATTAAACAAGAAGATTTCGTTTTTATAAGAGAACCATTACTATATATTAGAAATTCAAATGATTCCATTACGAGAGATAATGTATTGGTATTTAGATATAATAATTATTTAAATGCCAGAGTGTTATTACTTAATTATTTATTTGAAGAAGATAAAAGGACCTTTAACACGTATTTTAAAGCTATAGGAATGTATTCTTTAAAATATATTAAATATCTAATTAAAAGTGGCAGCTATTTAATTGTTTTAAAATTCCTGAAAATAATTTTCACAGCATCTTTCATAAAATCTATAAAGTTTTCTTTTGGTGCTTTGGTGTTTAAGGCAATTAATAAAGATTATTTTTTGAAGCAAACCTTTAAAAAACAAAGGCTTTATGTCCTTTCTAAAGAATGGGCAAGACACGGGAAGAATTCTGGTTATCAGCGTATTATTAATTATTTTAAAATTCCTTTGGTTGTTTCTAAAGGTTTCAGGCTTCCCTATAAATTAGTTCAGTTATTAAAAAACAAAACGAATATTTTAAACTATAGGGGAGAAACTGTAGTAAAAGAATTGGTTATTCTTTTTAATATTTTTAGAAGTAAAAAAATACATGTGCTTTACGGAGATATGGATTATTATTTTTTACACTACATAAAAAAATTTCCATTTAATATTCGTAAAAACACATTAGTTGCAACCTTTCATCATCCCACTTATGAGTTAGAAAGGAGACTCAATTATAATAAAGAAAAGGTATTGGGAGCTCTTGATAAAATTATTGTTATGGGACCAAATCAAACACCTTTTTTTAAACTATATACAAATGCCGAAATTAGGTTTATTCCACATGGCATTAACACCAATCAAGAAAACGATTTTAAACCTGTAGTAAGGCAAAATCAAATTTTGTTAGTAGGAACTTCTCATAGAGACCATAAGAGAAATATTGAAATAATGGAAAAGCTTTCTCAAAAGGCAACGATTACTTTTGTAATTATTATGTTTGAGGAGTACGCCAATCAATATGCGCAATTTAATAATGCTATATTATTGACTCACAATGTGTCTGATAAAGATTTATATTACTATTATAAAACGTCAAAAGGACTTTTAATGTCACTTAAAGATTGTACAGCTTCTAATGCTATTTTAGAGGCTATGGTCTATAAATGCCCGTTAATTATTAATGATGTTGGCGCTGTAAAAGATTATATTCCCGAAAGTTCAGGAGTACCTGTTTTTAGCACTGATAATATAAAAGGAACTCTTGAGTATATAGAAAAGCTAATTAAGGATGAAGAGTATTTGAATAAAATAGTTTTTAATCAAAAAAGCCTTGTGGAAAAGTATAATTGGAATATCATAGCAGAAGAAACAGAAGATTTTATTTATTGGAACAAAAATTGATTTGAATAAGAAATTAACAACCCAGTCCTATTGGGAAGACTATTATAGTGATAATCACGCTAATAAACAGCATATTATTAATGTCTGTTCTTTCTATGATGACTTTTGGGAAATATTCATAGACTCTAAGAGCTCTGTTGGAAAGACACTTATTGAAATAGGTGGTTTTCCTGGGCGCTATTTATCCTATTTGGCTTCAAAGTTTAAAGTCTGTCCTACTTGTCTAGATTTTAATTCAGACAGACAACAAATAGAGAAATCTTTTGAGGTATTGGAAGTAAATCGATATAATATTATTCAAGAAGATTTTACATTGTATAAACCTCAAAAAAGGTATGATTACGTTTTCTCAAATGGTTTTGTAGAACATTTTGAAGAATACAATAATATATTGGATTTACACAATTCATATCTCAACAAAAAAGGAAGATTGATGCTAATGATTCCTAATATGAAAGGATATATAAAATATTATAAAAAGCTAGTAGATAATGAAAACTTGAAAATACATAATTTAAAGTGTATGTCCTTAAGTGTGTTTGAAGATTTTGCTCAAAGAAATAACTTAAAGGTTGTAGAGCTTACTTATTTTGGAGGCTTCCCTTTTAGTGTTCATCAAAAATTGAACTTAATTCAAAAAATAATTTTTAAAATTCATCGATTGGTATTTAAGTTTTTTTTGAATAAATATGTACATAAATACCCTTCAAAATATTTTTCTTCTACCATAATAGCTATTTTTGAAAAACCCTGAAGTATATGTGTGGCTTCTTAACCGAGTTTTCATTTAATTCAAATATTACTGGTAAATCTATATTTACTAATTTATTAGGCTTGTCTAAACACCGGGGGCCAGATAGTACTGAAATATTTTCTTGTGATCACTACCAGTTAGGTTTTAATAGATTAGCCGTTTTAGACCTTTCCGAAAATGGAAACCAACCAAAATACAGCCCCTCAAAAAGATATCATGTGGTTTTTAATGGGGAAATCTATAATTATAAGGAGTTAAAGACTCAATACAAACTTAAAAACCTAAAATCAACCTCAGATACCGAAGTTTTAGTACATCTATTAGACCTGCTTGGAGTAAAGGATACCTTAAATGCATTGAATGGTATGTTTGCCATAGCAGTAATGGATGTACAAGCAAATACACTCTATCTAGCTAGAGATTTTGCAGGGATAAAACCACTTTTTTATGGTATGTCCAGCAATGGTTTGGTGGCTGCTTCACAATTTAATCAAGTGTTTAAACATCCTTGGTTTAAAGATAGCTTAAAACTTAGGGCAGATGTAATTAAGGAATATTTTGCGTTTGGTTACATGCAAGCACCAAATACTATATATAAAAACATTTTTCAGGTAAAACCAGGTGAGTGTATAGTGATTAAGGATAACGAAACTGTTGAACGCTTTAGTTTTAATAAAGAAATTGCTACAAAAGAAGAGATGTTAAAGTGTTTTGAAAAGAACCAAACAAAGGCAGCTTTAATGAAGGCCGTAGAGAGGCAATTGGTAAGCGATGTGCCCTTAGCATCTTTTTTAAGTGGCGGAATAGATAGCCCTCTAATTACCGCACTTGCTAAAAATAAAAAGCCAGATTTAAGAGCGTTTACCTTATCTGTTAAGGATGATGCCCTAGACGAAGGAGCACAGGCAAGTTTGTACGCTAAGGAGTTGGGCATAAATCATGAAATCCAGCAGGTAAAAGAAACGGATTTAATTTCTGAAATTAACAAACATTTCATGTTTTTTGGAGAACCTTTCGGGGATTATTCTAGTATACCAACATATTTGATAACTAAAAAAGCTAAAGAGCATCATACGGTTATGTTATCTGGTGACGGTGGAGATGAATTATTCTTTGGCTATCCGCGTATGTTAGATATTGTTAAAAATAGGCATTGGTTTAAACTACCTATTCTAATTAGGCGACCTTTAATCCGTTTAGCTAGTAAGCTAAAGTTAAACAAAACATGGGGTCCGTTTCATTATAAAACCATAGGAGAATGGGTTCAAGGGAAACAGGCTTATATATTTAAAAACCAATTAAATGAATTTTTTAAGGATGCTGAGTTTTCAAACGAGTTTAAGGAGTTGTACAATTTTGAACATGCTAATACAAATAAAGACTTGATCCTTAAATTAAGGGAAAATGAATTTTTTGGTCATTTACAGCGTGTGCTTGTTAAGGTAGATCGTATGAGTATGGCTAATAGTTTAGAAGTGCGTGTGCCATTTTTAGATAAAGAAGTGGTAAGAGAAACCTTTAATAGACTACCAGAAACCTTTCAATCATCCAATGACTTAAAAAAAACATTAAAGCTATTAATGTTAGATTTTTATTCGAGTTCAAGTATAAATAATAAAAAACAAGGGTTTGCAGTACCCATGGAAAAGTGGTTAAAAGGCCCTTTAAAGAAGGAGGTGAAGACCTTGGTTTTTGATACCGCATTTTATGGAGCGGGGTTAATTAAAACCAATGCCATCAAAGATTATGTGAAAGATTTTTATGCAAATAAGCATGAGGCTGCTTGGGGTGTTTGGCATATTTATGCATGGCAGAAATGGGCACAGTGTGAAGGGTTAATACAGAATAATTTAAATTAGCCAAATAAGAAAGTAGAATTTTTAATGTTATAAAAACTAATTTGAAAATAGCAATATATTCTGGATCTATTCCTAGCACGACTTTTATAGAGAGCCTAATTCAAGGGGTGGCGGAAAAACATAATGTTCTATTATTTGGAACAAGAAATGAGAGCGTATTGTATAGTTTAAGCAGTATTAAACAACATACAAATTCTAAAAAACCCATTGTTAAGGGGATTCAAACATTATATCGCTTGCTTTTATTATTATTTGTGAGTCCAATGAGATTCAAGCTGATTTTTGAAGAATTAAAACAGCTTAATTCTTGGTATGAGAAATATAACCGTTTAAACAAAATTGTTCCTGTTCTTCTACATTTACCGGATGTGTTTCATATCCAATGGGCTAAAGATGTTGAACAGTGGAGCTTTCTAAAAGATAAACTTGGGGTAAAACTAATCTTAAGTTTAAGAGGAGCCCACATTAATTACTCGCCCATAGCAGACCCTAGTTTAGCGCAATCATATAAAAAAACCTTTCCTAAAATAGATGCTTTTCATGCGGTATCAAAAGCTATTGCTCTTGAAGCCCAAAAATATAATGCGCCTGAAGAAAAAATGACCGTTATTCACTCACCAGTTCAGAAAGAAGTATTCAATGCTTTTAAGGTTTACAAAAAGAAAGATTCAACGCAGATAAAAGTGCTTTCTGTGGGCCGTTTTCATTGGAAAAAAGGGTACAAGTATATGGTGGATGCTGTGGATGTTCTTAAAAAGAAGCATATTAATATACATTATACCATAATAGCATCTAATCAAGTTTCTGAAGATATACTTTTTCAAATAAATCAGCTAGGTTTGGAGAGAGATATAACAATTTTAAAAGGACTTTCACAATCAGAATTATTTAATAAGTACCGTGAGTTTGATGCTTTGGTGTTGCCAAGTTTAGAAGAGGGGATTGCCAATGTGGTTTTAGAGGCCATGGCATTAGGGATTCCTGTTATATCCACAAATTGTGGAGGAATGGCTGAGGTAGTTTTACCTAAAGAAACTGGATGGTTGGTGCCCCTAAAAAGCCCGCAGGCTTTATCTGATGCTATTATAGAGTTAAATAAAACATCTGAATTAGAACTACAAGAGGTTGTCAAAAGAGCTCATGAATATGTTAAGACTTATTTTAATGCGGAGGATTCAATAAAAAAGTTTTTGGATTTGTATGTAGAAGTTCTTCAGTCTAATTAGTTGTTTATTCTAATAGGATGAAGGTTCCGCTTTTAATTATTTTGAATGAGCTTTTTCTAGTTCTTAGGTGCTATGTATTAATGATAGTAAGATTCTTTATTGAATTTTTAAAAGCAGATAAGGCTTTTTGCTTTGTTTTGAATAGCCGTAAAATTGTATATTGCATGGGTATTAAATGAAAACTATAACTACCCCAATAATACCAACAAAACAAACCTTTTATAAGGTAGATGCTCTTCATGAATTAGATTTAAAAGCCATTTGTGTTTTTACCGCCATAGGTTTTTTTTTAGACCAAGATACTTATTACCAAGATACCAAAGTATTACGTCCAGCAACGGAATATACATTAGATTCAAGTAATAAGGTTTTAAATTCTAAGCCTTATTTTAATTGGCATTATCGCCCCAGAGATATAAGTTTTGAAAAAGCTCTCGAAGAATTCTCAAGACTTTTTGAAAATATTATTAAGGATCAAACAACCGGTAAAAAAGTGATTTTGCCATTATCAGGAGGTTTAGATAGCAGAACACAGGCAGCTGCTTTAAAAACCTTACAGGCTGATGTTTCTACATATAGTTATGAATTTAAAGGAGGTTACCCAGAAACAAAGGTGGCAAAAGAGGTGGCAAAAGCTTGTGATTTTAAATTCCAAGATTATAAAATTAATAGGGGTTACCTGTGGAATGTTATTGAAGATTTAACAGAACTTAATAGGTGTTATTCAGATTTTACGAGTCCAAGACAAATGGCAATTTGTAATAACTTTAATGAGATGGGAGATGTCTTTTCTTTAGGACATTGGGGAGATGTACTGTTTGACTCTATGAATTTATCTGATTTATCTCATGATCAACAAGTAGAAGTTTTAATATCAAGACTATTAAAACGAGGCGGATTGGAATTTGCATCATTGCTTTGGGAAGAATGGGAACTGGAAGGGCACTTTAAAGATTACTTTAGAAGTAGAATAAGTGAATTATTAAATACCATAGATATTGATAATTCCAATGCTAGGTTAAGAGCCTTTAAATCTAAATACTGGGCGCCGCGTTGGACATCAGTTAACTTGTCAATATTTAGTAAATATAAACCCATTACTTTACCTTATTATGATGATAGAATGTGTCAGTTTATCTGCACTATTCCAGAGTCTTTTTTAAAAGGCAGACAATTGCAAATAGCTTATATAAAGAAAAGAATGCCTGAGTTGGCAAAAATGGAATGGCAAGATCAAAGACCATTTAATTTATATAATTATCATCTAAATAAGAAGCCATACAATTTACCTTATCGCATTATAAATAAATTAAAAAGAGAAATAAAAGCTTTAACGGGAAAACCTTATGTACAACGTAATTGGGAGTTACAGTTTTTAGGAAAAGCCAATGAGCGCTTTTTGAAAAAATATATTTTGGAGTCTGGTTTAGAGAATTGGGTATCTCAATCTTTATTGAAAACGCATCTAAACGAGTTTATTCAAGGAGATAGTTTGAGGTATGCGCACTCAATAAATATGCTTTTGGTTTTAGCTAAGTTTAATCAACAAAATAGTACTATTGGATAAGCGCATAAAAATATTATTTACCATTCCTAATTTTGATACTGCTGGTAGTGGTAAGGTGGTTTATGACTTGGTAAAAGGTTTGGATAAACAGAAGTTTGAACCCGAAATTTGTTGTTTTCATAATCGGGGTGATTATTTTGAGAACATAAAAAAGTTAGATGTTAAGATTCATATATTTAACTTCGCTGCTCCCTATAGGCCTTTTTTAACCTTGCCATTCAGGATTTTAAAGATTGGCATGTTTTTTAAAAAGCATCAATTTGATATCATCCATTCATGGCATTGGAGTTCTGATTTTACTGAGCCATTAGCTGCTAGATTAGCTGGTATTCCATTTGTTTATACAAAGAAAGCTATGGGATGGGGGAATAAATCGTGGTTATGGCGGTCTAAATTAAGTAAAAGAATAATTGCGATTAATACAGATATGTCTTCTCTGTTTTTTCAAAAACTGAAATATAAGGTGGAGTATATACCATTAGGAGTGGATACTGAGTTTTACAAACCACAAAAAAAATCTATTAAATTACAAAATGAATTAGGTGTTCAGCCTTCTGATTTTGTAGTGATTACGGTTGCTAATTTGGTGCCTGTTAAAGGAGTTGAAGTTTTAATTGAAGCTGTGAAAAACTTAAAGGATGATTCAATTAAATTGTTGATTGTTGGAGATTATAACAACAACTATGGGAAGGACTTGAAAAATAGATATGAGAGTAATTGGGTTCAATTTATTGGTAAACAGAATGATGTACGTCCGTATATAGCCTTGTCTGATGTTTTTGTGATTCCCACTAAAAATGAAGGTCGTAAGGAAGGTCAGCCTATTGCTCCTTTGGAAGCTATGGCAATGGGTAAAGTTGTAGTAGGTTCTAACGTTTCTGGTATAAAAGATATACTTCATGAATTTGGAGGCAATTTAATTGAACCAGGAAATATCAAATCATTATCATTGAAAATAAAAGATAAGAAGATATTTGGGGATTTAGAACGAAATAGAGAAGGTTTGGAGATGAGGGGATATGTCATTTCCAAATTTGCATTAAACAAGAGTATGTTTAGTCATGAAGTTTTATACAAAACGACAGTCAAATGAATATAGGTATTGTATTATCAAAAACACCAAGCTATTCTGAAACTTTTTTTATATCGAAAATAAAAGGTCTTCAAAATCATGGTTTTGATGTGACCCTATTTGTTCAAGATAAAACCAATGATTTTTCGCTTTGTTACGTTAGAAAGGCTCCTAAAGTTTTTAATAGAAACCCTCCATTACAGATTATTACTTTTCTAGTAATGTTTTTTAAAATACTACCATTTTGGTCAAGAATAATTAGATTTATTAATTTGGAGGTGGCTGCTAATAGGAGTTGGTTCCGTATTATAAAAAACATATATAATAATGCACATATTTTAAGGGCTGATTTAGACTGGGTGCATTTCGGATTTACAACCCTGAGTTTGAATAGTGAACATGTAGCTAAGGCAATAGGAGCTAAAATGGCAGTTAGTTTTAGAGGTTTTGATTTGGATTTATACCCATTGAAACACCCCCATTGTTATGATATATTATGGAAGCAGGTTGATAGAGTGCATAGTATTTCAAAATATCTATTGAATAAAGCCTTGGTTTTAGGACTTCCTGATACAATACCTTACGATATTATTACACCAGCAGTAAAAATTAAAAAGAAATCATCCCCAAGGGATAGTCATGCTATTTTAAAATTTGTCACCGTTGCAAGGTTACATTGGATAAAAGGTTTATCGGAAACTTTAGAGGCGCTTAGAATGCTTAAATCTAGAGATGTAAAATTTAAATATATAATTATTGGACAAGGTGATGAATATGAGGCTTTAAAGTTTGCTATCAGTCAATTAAATCTAGAGTGGGATGTTGAATTATTAGGCAGAAAATCTCATGAAGAGACCCTCTACATAATTGAGGATGCCGATATTTATTTACAATATAGTTATTCAGAGGGTTTTTGTAATGCTGTTTTAGAAGCACAAGCTTGTGGTGTTTTATGTGTTGTGTCAGATGGAGGCGGCCTGAATGAAAATATTATTCATGAAGAAACAGGTTGGATTGTGCCAAAGAGAAGGCCAGAATTACTTGCCGACAGAATGTATCAAGTTGTTAAATTACCAGCTAATAAAAAATATGAAATTAGGTATAATGCCTTCCAGCGAGTAGAAAATAGTTTTACCCTAGAAAAGCAATCCGAAGCTTTTTTAAATTTTTATAATGAGCATATTAATTAAGTTTTATAATTTTTTTCCTAAATCAACCAAGACTAAATTGAGACAATTCGGTTTAACTAGTCGCATTATTGATTGGTTCATAAAAGATAAGAATGCGTTTAGAGTGGTTAAGACACTTGTAAGTAGAAGGTATTTAGAGAGGGAAATTCAATTTTTGTTTTTTGCTTCAATTAAAGATGCCGCTAAGGCAAAAACACATGGTTTTGAGACGAAGCTATTACAAAACTCTATGCGTCTTTGTGCAAAAATAAAAAAAGAGGAAACCAGTTTATTTATTTTGGATATTGGTGCTAATTTTGGTTTTTTAAGTTTAGTTTGGGCTAATTCCTTAACTGTAAATGAAGGTGCTATTTTTGCCTTTGAGCCTAATAAAAATGTTTTTAAGGCGTTCGCTAAGTCAATATCTAAAAATCATTTAGAAACTATGATTACTTTAGAAAATTGCGCAGTTGGAAGTGAAAAAAAGATCGTAAAATTAAATCTGAACAATACAACTTCCAATGTTCTTGATATAAAAGCCTCAAACAAGTCAGAATATGTACAAATGACATCAGTTGATACTTATTTATTTGATAATGCTATACAAAAATGCGATTTAATAAAAATTGACGTGGATGGTATAGAGTTAGATATTTTAAAAGGTTGTTCTAAAACATTGCTAAAATATAGACCTATTTTTATTGTGGAAACTAATGAAAATAAGGATATCATTGAATTTTTTAAATCAAGAAATTACAAGGTGCTGGACATGGATTTAAATGAATATATTGTGGGGGAGTTTATGCCGCCTAATATTTTTTGTATTCCAAATTAGTTTTATTACATGTTATTTAAACTATTAAAATATTTACAGCCAACACATTATTTTATCAGATTGAACTATAATGGGGCTTCAGTATTTCCAGATGTAAATGCTTTATCGGATACCGTTTTAAAAGATGTGGCATTTGATGATAGGTTTTCAAGTGAAGTATCGAAGCAATATGACGCCTCTTGGCAATTGATTCAAAAGGGTTATATAGGCCATGCTAAAACCATTGAGACTATTGAGGTATTACCTCTAGAAGATGAATATCATTTTATTAGAAAATATTTTAATACGGCCTGGGTACTTTATGTGTTGATGATTAGGCTATTTAGCCTCCATAATCCTTTTAAAGAAATTATAGCTTGGTCTAGAACAAGACATATAAAGCGCACTCAAATTCTAAAAAGCCCAATTACCTATAAGAATTGGCAGCATTTTAAAGCGTCATTATTGGAAGCTGTTCCAAAAGTCAGTGTCATTATTCCAACCCTTAATCGGTATGAATATTTAAAAGATGTACTAAAAGATTTAGAGAAGCAAGACTATAAGAATTTTGAGGTGATTGTGGTTGATCAGTCCCAGCCGTTTCAAGAAACATTTTATAAAAATTTCCATCTAGATTTAAAAGTACAATATCAGCAAGAGCCTTTACTGTGGCAAGCTCGTAATTGGGCCATAAAAAATAGTACTGGAGACTATTTGCTTTTTTTTGATGATGATTCTAGAGTAGATAGCAATTGGATACGCAATCATTTAAAATGTCTTGATTTTTTTAAGGTTGACCTGTCTTCAGGGGTGTCTATTTCTAAAGTAGGTGATAAGGTTCCGGAGCATTATTCATTTTTTCGAATAAGTGATCAATTAGATACAGGTAACGTCATGATTAAAAAAGCAGTCTTTCAACAAATAGGGTTATTTGATAGACAGTTTGAAAAGCAACGTATGGGTGATGGCGAATTTGGTATGCGTGCTTATTTGAACCATTTTAAGAATGTGTCTAATCCCTATGCGAAAAGATTACATTTAAAGGTAGGCACTGGCGGACTTAGAGATATGGGGAGTTGGGATGCTTTTAGAACTAAAAATTTATGGCAACCTAGGCCCATACCAAGTGTTTTGTATTATTTTAGAAGCTATTTTGGAAATACCCATGCTAAATTAGCTTTGTTAAGATTGGTTCCCCTTTCCATAATGCCTTATCGTTTTAAGAAAAACAAAGGTATGCTGGTTTTAGGAGTTATTTTTTCTGTTTTTATTTTTCCTTTTGTTTTAATTCAAATTGGTAAATCATGGCGCTTGTCAAGTATTAAAATAAAGGAAGGCGCTTTAATTGATTCTTTAGATGGATTCTAACAAACAACAGATTCTTATTGTAACATCTGAATTTCCACCGCAACCTGGAGGTATTGGCAATCATGCCTATAATTTGGCAAATCAACTTAAAGCACATCATTTTGGAGTTACCGTTATTGCAGATGCCAGATCCAGTTCTGGCGATGAAGAACGAATTTTTGATGAAGCTTTATCATTTAATGTTTCAAGGGTTTGGGTCAGTAAATTGAGAATAATAATGTACGTGAAGCGCCTTATGCTGTTAAATAAAGCTTTAAAAAGGCATCAGGTTGTTTTCGCTTCAGGTAAGTTTTCATTGTGGAGCGTTGCTTTATTTAGCTTGTTTTATAGGCGAAAGTATTTTGCCGTTGTTCACGGTACAGAAGTTAATTTTAAGAGTCTTATATTAAAAGCCGCCATAAATGGTGCCTTATGGCGCCTTAAAACTATCATCGCTGTTTCCGGATATACCAAATCATTATTAAAAGGGCCTTTTCATAAAAAGACGATGATCATCCCTAATGGTTATGATGCTACTAAGTGGAATAAAACAAATAGTTCTGAATTAAAAATTAAGGGGAGTCCAAAACTTATTACGGTTGGTAATGTAACGGAACGTAAAGGGCAGATACATGTGATTAGACATTTACCTCGGTTAATAAAAAAGTATCCTGAGGTTCATTATCACTGTGTGGGAATTCCAACTGAGATGGAAAGTTGTATCCAAGAAGCCAACATTTTAGGAGTGCAAAAGCATATAACTTTCCATGGAAAAGTGTCGCAAGAAGATTTGTTGAAGTTGGTTGGGAGCTCTGATATTTTTGTCATGCTAAGTGGAGAGACCAAAACAGGTGACGTGGAAGGGTTTGGAATAGCTATCATTGAGGCTAATGCTTTAGGCGTACCTGCTATTGGAGCTATGGGCAGTGGTATTGAAGATGCCATACTTAGTAAAAAGTCGGGGCTTCTTATAAAAGGGAATGATACAAAGGCATTTTTAAATGCTGTGGAGACCATTTTAAATAATAAACAAACTTTTTCAAAACAGGCATCTATTTGGGCGGATAAGCACCGTTGGGAGCATATAGTAAAGCAATATATAGACCTTATCAGAAGTATCGATTAAATATTGAAAATTCTAATATCTCACAAATAGAAAATGTCACAAGTCCAATGTCATTCAGAAGGAACGTAGTGACCGAAGAATCTCTAAAACCAACCTTGTCATTGTGAGGAAACAATAAAATTGGATATGGTAATCTTCTAGCATTTAAAGTATCAAAACATTTAACAGATTCTTAGGTTTGTGCCTTACTCAGAATGACGACTCAAAGCAAACCTACTGTCATTGTGAGGAGCTTAGTGAGGTAACAATCTCTTTGTTTTAAGAGCAAACAAAATTAGGCTATTCAAATAGGAGATTCTTCACTTCGTTTTACTCCGCTCAGAATGACAATTGTCCTATGTCATTCAGAAGGAACGTAGTGACTGAAGAATCTCAAAAACAAGCCTTAGTAATTGTGGGGAAACAATAAAATTGGATATGGTAATCTCCTAGTATTAAAAGTATCAAAACATTTAACAGATTCTTACGTTGGTACCTCATTCAGAATGACGACTCAAAGCAAACATACCGTCATTGTGAGGAACGTAGAGACGTAACAATCTCTTTGTTTTAAGAGCAGGCCAAACAAAATCAGGCTATTCAAATAGGAGATTCTTCACTTCGTTTTACTCCGCTCAGAATGACAATTGTCCTATGTCATTCAGAAGGAACGTAGTGACTGAAGAATCTAAAAAACCGGACTCTACATCATGGTGGGGAACAATAAAATTGGATATGGTAATCTCTTAGTATTAAAAGTATCAAAACATTTAACAGATTCTTACGTTCGTACCTCACTCAGAATGACGACTCAAAGCAAGCATACCGTCATTGTGAGGAACGTAGTGACCTAACAATCTCTTTGTTTTAAGAGCATACAAAATCAGGCTATTCATATAGGAGATTCTTCGTTTCGTTTTACTCCGGTTTGAATGATATAGGGCTGTGTCATTCAGAAGGAGGGCAGTGACTGAAGAATCTCTATGGTTGACAAGGTATCCTTAAATGGAATCATTCATAAATTTCCAATCAGAATTTGATATATTTATCAGTTTCTCCTTTTTAGTACGACTCCAGCCTTTAATTTCTTTTTCTCTTTTAATGGCAGCTTGAATTTCAGAAAAATGCTCATAATAAACTAGGTGAAAACATTTATATTTTGCCGTAAATGATTTCGAAAAAGGAATAGGGTTATTGTGATAATATAACCTTTCTTTTAGGTTATTGGTCACTCCGGTATATAGTACCGTTTTGGTCTTGTTCGTAAGTATGTAAACATAGTAGTTATGTGTTCCTATTGTTTTCATTATTGTAAATGTAAGAATAAAGGTGAGATTCTTCGCTCTGCTCAGAATGACAACGGTCCATTGTCATTCAGAAAGAAGGTAGTGACTGAAGAACCTCAAAAACAAGCCTTTTCATCATTGTGGGGAGAAATAAAGTTGGATACGGTAATCTCCTAGTATTAAAAGTATCATAACATTTAACAGATTCTTACGTTCGTACCTCACTCAGAATGACGACTCAAAGCAAACATATCGTCATTGTGAGGAGCGTAGGGACGTAACAATATCTTGAATAAAAAGATTCGCTACCATACTCAGAATGACAAATAATAAAAATAATTTTGAAGTTAAAATAAAAATAGCACCTTTGTATAGGTTATGAAATAAGCTATAATATAGTAAGTTAAAACCAGCTGAAACGGTAATTGGTGAATTACATCTGACCGTAAAAACAATAGAATCTAATCAGATGAAACTTGCCATAATATCACATACTGAGCATTATAAAACGGCAGACAATCAAATTGTAGGTTGGGGTGCTACGGTGAGTGAAATAAATTATTTACTTGAAATATTTGATGAGGTGTATCACTTGGCTATGCTATATAATCAACCACCTCCGGCAAGTGCTTTACCTTATACCTCCAATCGCATACATTTTATCTCAATACCTGCTGTTGGTGGCAGAGGAGTATATAATAAATTAAGGATACTTTGGCAATCACCTAAAATTATTGGTATTGTTTCTAAAACCTTAAAGAAAGTGGATTTCTTTCAATTACGAACACCTACGGGAATAGGTGTGTTTTTAATACCTTACTTGACTTTATGTATTAAAAATAAAGGCTGGTATAAATACGCAGGCAATTGGAATCAAGAGCAACCTCCTTTGGGTTACCGTATACAACGATGGATGTTAAAACATCAGAATAGAACGGTGACTATAAACGGAATGTGGCCAAATCAACCTAAAAATCATTTGAGTTTTGAGAATCCTTGCTTGTCGAATGCCGATATTAACTTGGGAAAGCAAATACGACAAGATAAAGGATTGAAAGATAAGATTTCCTTTTGTTTTGTTGGTCGCTTAGAAAAGGAAAAAGGAGTGGAGTTAATAATTAATGCTTTTAATAGCTTAAAGGATGTGTCAAGAATTGGTACAGTACATTTGGTGGGGGAAGGGCAGGGAATAAATTATTTTAAAAGTATAGCAAACCAAAGGGATATAAAATTTATGTTTCATGGCGCCTTACCCAGAGGTGAGGTTTTTGAAATTTATAAAAAGTCAGAGGTGTTCTTATTGCCTACCTCAGCTTCCGAAGGCTTTCCAAAAGTCATTGCGGAAGCCATGAATTTTGGTTGTTTGCCAATAGTTTCTAATGTGTCGGCCATTGGCCATTATATAAAAAATAGAGAAAATGGACTTGTATTTGAAAATGTAACTCTGGAAAACCTAATATTTAAAACAAAAATGGCTTTAAACCTAGAACATACAGAATATAAAAAATTGTTGGGTACATTTGAAGAGACAGTTTGTAAATTCACCTTTTCTCATTATAATAGCAGAATAAAACAGGAAATTCTAAAACAATAAAACATTGAGCCCTAGAATAAGTCGGTCATTACCTGATAATTATATAGCCTTGGTATTATTTCATATTGCTTTGGGTTTCATTTTTTATTTTCAAGAATCTATATCAAAGCTTTATTTTCTTGTAGTTATGTGTTATTTTATTATTCACATAGTACTCGAACCTTCTGCCCGTAAAGTTCAAACGATATTTTTAGGTTGTGCGTATTTTACCGGTGCTGAAGTGCTATTTAGAATGACCGATGGCGGTATTGCCTACGAAGCTTCCAAATATTTGGTCATCTTATTTATGCTTATGGGTATGTTTTTTAAAGGCTTAAATGGTAAGGGTTATCCTTATTTTTTTTATTTGATTTTATTAGTACCTTCGATTTTAGTGGCGTCAGGTACCTTAAGTTACTTTGTGAACTTTAGAACCAATATAGCCTTTGTTTTAAGTGGTCCGGTGTGTTTGGGTATTGCCGCTTTATTTTGTTATGAACGAAAGGTGACTAACCGACAACTTTTAGATATTATAATGTATTTGTCATTACCGGCCATTTCAATGACCACCTACTTATTTTTGTATAATCCTAGTGTAAAGGATAAACTATCTGGGGCGGTGTCTAATGCTGCTTTGTCTGGAGGATTTGGTCCTAATCAGGTTTCTACTGCTCTTGGTTTAGGTATGTTTGCTATGGTGGTGCGCTTATTTATGAAATCACCAACACTGTTTTTAAAAGTATTAAACTTGATTATTTTGGGAGCCATGACCTTTAGAGCTATTGTAACATTTAGCCGGGGTGGGGTGTTTGCCGCAATCATTGTGATAGGGGCTTTTTTAGGGACTTTATTTTATCATGCTTCTAATAAAATGAGAAACCAGATTGTGGTGTCATTTTTTTTATTGATGTTAACCAGTGGATTATCTTGGGTTGTTAGCTCTAACCAAACACGTGGGCTTATTGATAAACGCTACGCCAATGAGAATTCTAAGGGAATTAAGAAAGGTGATATTACTACAGGGCGTTTAACTTTATTTAAAGAAGAAATTGAGGGCTTTTTAAGTAGCCCATTTTTAGGTATTGGAGCCAGTCGTGTTAAAGATAGACGTGTAGAAGCATATGGTACACAATTACCTTCCCACAACGAAATAGGGCGTTTGCTATCTGAACATGGGATTTTAGGAATTATAATCATAATGATTTTAATTATTAAACCCATAGGATTTAGAACGGGCAATAAGCGAAACTACTATTTTTATGCATTTTTAGCTTTTTGGTTTGCGACTATTAATCATTCAGGTATGCGTATTGCAGCACCATCACTATTATATGCATTTGCTTTATTAAATGTAGTGCCTGAACGCGTTTATCGAAAAACTATTGAGGGGAAACGAAAAGCTAAAGAATCTTCCAGTTCCTCCGTTATAACTACTTAAAGCAGTCATTTTTAACGGCTTATTAGATGGTTTTGAGTTTCATGTATTTCCTAATAGAATGGCCTTTAAAAATATTTTCCTACATTTATAGTAAATCTGATGGTCCCATATGATTAATATAAAAAAGAAAATTACTTGGCTGGTCAAACGACACCCTTATTTATATTATACCAGATTTAAGCTCTTGTCTAAGGATATGTCACAAGAAGTAATGGCTTCCCATAACTATAATCATATTAATAAAAAACAGCTAATCCCTAAGAGTTTTTTTATTGTCAATTCCATTATTTTTAAAGATAAATCGGGTTTGAATACCTTTGATAAGGTTATGGAAATAGCCAAATGGTTGCGGCTTAATATTAAAGGAGGTTCTGGTCTTAGCTTATCCTCTGAAAAAGCTTTGCAGAAAATGCTGGCTGGTGAGGGTGGCGTATGTAGTGATATGGCACAGGTTTTCAACAATTTTTGTGTGGTAAATGATATTGTGGTAAGAGAATGGGGCATCACCTCCATGCCTTTTAATGGTGAGTTCGGGGGGCATGCCTTTAACGAGTTTTATTCAGAATCATTAGGTAAATGGGTTTTAATTGATGTGTCTAAAACCATTATGTTTTGTTTAGGGAATAACGATACCCCCTTATCAGTAATGGAATTATTTGAATGTAATAAACAAGGAACAAAAGTAGCCTATAAATCATTTCTGCCTTCCAATCATGTAGATGATGATTTGGTTTCATATTACTATTTGAGTAATAAGCGAGTCCCTTTTTTAATTTGTAATTATTGTAATGAAACCTACGATTCTTATCTTGATAAGTTTCGTACATATCTACCTGTTTTTGTGATACACTTTTGGTTATACTTGGTTAAGAAAAGTTATTTCTATCTGTTTCCAGTTAGTAATTTTCAAGAACAATTATCATATAAACGATATTAAAGTCTAAATTCTTTTATTTTTACCCTGTGAGACCAGTATTATATATAGGGAACAGGTTAAAGTGCAGTGGGAGCAACCAAACACCCATTGAGGTCCTAGGCGTACTGCTTGAAGATGAGGGCTATACTACCTTTTATGCATCTTCTAAACTAAATAAAGGGTTGCGTTTTTTAGACATGCTTTGGGCCTGCTTCCGATATAGAAATCAGGTAGATTTGGTGCTTATAGATACCTACAGTACATTAAATTTTTATTATGCTTATGCGGTATCCAGATTATGTAGCTGCTTAAATTTAAAATATGTACCAATTCTTCATGGTGGTAACTTGCCTAATAGACTTGAATCATCATCTGGAATGTCCAAGGCAATTTTTACTAAGGCCTATTTAAATGTGGCGCCCTCTTTGTATTTAAAAGAAAGCTTTGAAAGATTTGGATTTGATAATATAGTTCATATTCCAAATACCATTGATGTTAAAAAGTACCAATATAAAGAAAGGGCCTTTGAAGAAATTAAGCTACTATGGGTACGTTCTTTTTCTAAAATATATAACCCTGAACTAGCCGTTAAAGTTTTAAAGGCACTTAAAGACGAGGGCTTTCAGACAGAGCTTTGTATGGTAGGGCCAGATGCTGATGGTTCATTGAAGGATATTAAGTTGTTAGCAAATGATATTGGGGTTGAAGTGAAATTTACAGGGAAACTAACAAAAGAGGCTTGGATTGAATTATCTAAGGATTATAACATTTTTATCAATACAACCAATTTTGATAACATGCCACTGAGTGTGATTGAAGCTATGGCATTAGGATTACCCGTTGTTTCTACCAACGTAGGGGGTATGCCATATTTAATTGAGGACGGTGAAGATGGCATACTTGTTAACCCAGATAATGTTAACGAGTTTATTGATGCCATTAAAAATATGATTTCTGACAGTAAAAGAGCTACCCAAATGACGGTAAATGCTAGAACGAAAGTGCAGCAGTATGACTGGAGTATTGTTAAGAAGCTATGGCATAAAGTTTTAAACTAGGTATGCCATGGCTGTCTCAAATTAAGGTCTTATATTTATACTTGCTATTATATCCTTATCTACATGTCTCGTCAAAATATTCATTTCAATATTTCTGAACGGAAAATTCTACTTAGAATTTTTGATATTTTATCGGTACTCGCTGTTTTACAATTTGTGGGTAGTACTTTTGATTTTGATTATTTCACAATTGCTAAAGAAAACTGGTATTGGGTATTTGTTTTGGTGCTTTATTTATCGGTGTTTGGAACTATTTTTGAATTATATGATTTACAAAAAGCTAGCAAGTTAGATACGGTTTGGACGAATATAGTACTCACATCTGCAACCATCGTTTTATTTTATTTATTTACACCCTTTTTTACGCCGTTTTTACCAGATAACAGATTACAAATAGTATTCTTTTTTACGAGCATACTTGGGGCTTTATTTTTTTGGAGGTTGGCTTATATCACATTTATTGTAGCTCCTCGTTTCAATAGAAAGGTATTGTTGGTTGGGGAAACGTCAAATATAAAGACGATTATAGATACTTTTAATGACTCCGACCCCAATTATCATATTGTAGGATTTATTAATTGTGAAAAAGTAAAAACGGATAAAATAAAATATTTGGGTTTGGTAGAGTACAGTCCTAGAGAAATCTATCAGGTTATCAAAGATGAGAATATTTCTGAAATTGTTGTGGCTACCTACAACTCAGAAAATATCACCTCGGAAATTTATACCGATCTAATTACTTTGTTGGAAGGAGGCTTTCCTATAAAAGAGTATACACAAGTTTATGAGGAGTTAACACAACGTGTACCTGTGCAATTTGTTGGAAAGGATTTTTATAAATACTTCCCATTTAGCAGAAGTAATCAAAATAAAATGTATCTGTTTTTTCATAGGTTTTTTGATTTAGTTATAGCCATTGTTGGTGTTTTAGCGGGTATCATAATTTTACCATTAATAGCTTTAGGTAATGTAATGGCGAACAGAGGACCTCTTTTTTATACCCAAGAGCGTATTGGTAAAAATGGTAATTTGTTTAAAATAATCAAATTCAGGACCATGATAAAAAATGCAGAACCCAATGGTGCTGCTTGGACCGAAAAGAATGATGCTAGAATTACACTGTTTGGTAAATTTTTAAGGAATACCAGATTAGATGAAATCCCACAGTTTTGGAATATTATTAGAGGAGATATGAGTTTGATTGGTCCTAGACCAGAACGACCTTATTTTGTGAGAGAACTTTCCCAATTATTACCGTTTTATGAAACAAGGCATATTGTTAAGCCAGGGCTTACGGGGTGGGCACAAGTTAAAACCCGGTATGGTGCCTCGGTTGATGATAGCTTACTAAAGCTTCAGTATGATTTGTATTATATTAAACACAGAGGTTTTTTCTTGGATATAAATATTCTTATAAAAACATTTAGTACCGTTATTTTCTTTAGAGGACAGTAATTTTTAGTAGGCAGTACTTAGTTTTCAGTAGTCAGTCTTTAAGTAACTTTATTTTCTTAAAAAGAGCTTTTCAGTTCGAACCTACTGAAATCAAGATACATTTTGTTTGAAGGTATAAAGTGATGGATTAAAGGGGAAATCTAATAATTCTGGTGACCTTGCTTAACGTGAGTTCTATATAACTACAAGTTTAATCAGAAATTTTATGTCAGGTTGAGCGCAGTCGAAACCTATTAAATTTATCTATTTTCAAGACCTTTCGACACAACATCTATACTATTTGCCTTTGTCATGAATATTTAATTGTTTTTACGTCAAACTTACTTTACTTAAGATAAATTGGTGTAAAACTTTATTAAAAATAAATATCTAACGGCCAAAGCTATTAGTAACGGAATTAAGCTAATGGCGAATACTTGAACCCCAATAACCCAATGTAAGGTCAATAAACATAACATGATGATTAAAAATTTTAAGTATTTAATAAACCATGTTTTTACTTTCTTTTTTTTAAGCTGACCAATCATTAAAATGTTTAATGCGAATGCCCACAGCAAATTATAGTTTTGGTGTGTGCCTGTATGATCTGTAGCAAACCACAGTAATAGAATAAATACGCCTATTAGACCTGTAAAAGCAAATAGGGTAATATCTAACCAAAGTGTTCGTATACTCTTTTTAAAGTCTTTATAGGTAATAAAAAGTATAATAATAGCAATAATACCTAATATGAATAGCGGACTGCTAAAAAGTGAATTTGAAGCTTTGCTTGGTCTTTTAGTAAAAATAGGATTACTCTTCTTTACTAATTTGGAACCGTCTTTTTTAGTGGCCACCTCAAAGAACTTATAAATATTCTCTGGTAAAAACATATGTTCTTCAGGAGTGGCTTCTCTGTCAATAACGGAGCCTAAAGCGACATCAATCCCCAAACTACCCCAAGAGTTTTTGTCTACATTATCATAAATTAAACTTCTAAATGTTTTGGCTCTAAAAATTTTAGGGTTATTGAATTCAATACTATTATTAGTGGCTATGATAGCAACATCTTTAATCCTAGTAGCACAGTTGTCAAAAAAGAATTCATAAAGATAGGCTCTATTCTCTGGTTTATAATTAGTGATTAAATAATTGTAAAGTTTTTGTTTTTCGTTTTGCGATAAATTTAATACCTGTTCCTTTACGGTTCTGTTATAATACTCGTAGACTTGGTAAAATCTACTAAAATCATCTTTACTTAATAAATAATTAAGTTTACCTCTAGCAAATTTTAGATAGAAATTAGGAGCATCAAAATCGAATTCACCATAACCATAAGTAACATCTAGTCCGTTATTGGGGTCCTTAATTCTGAAGGCACTATGGCCAAAATTTTCATATAAAGAAGGCCCGCTATCTACAGTTAAAACACTTATTTCTGCAGTGTCAGATAAAGTTAATTGTTGTGCGTAAATGAATGAAGAAAAGCTTAAAAGAAGAAATAGTATTTTTTTTGCCATTATCTAAAGATACTAAAATCGAGTTTTAAAGAAAACACATTAGAATATAAGGCCACACTTTGGTCACCTATATCGGTAAAAGCATAATCTATTTGAACACCATTGTATTTAAAACCAACTCCAAAGCTAGGTTGAAAGGTTAATTGCTCTGTATTATCAATTTGTAATTCATTTTGAAAATTACCCATACCAGCTCTTAAATAAACCATGTCTATATAGCCAAATTCAAAACCTAAGGCAGGGTTTATACTTGCAAAAGAGGTTGAAATAATATCATTATTTTCTTCAAACCGCATATTTAAATTAGCGGCCGCAAGTAGTGTGTAATCAACATTAAATTCGAACAATTTAGAAATACCAATTTGTAGTTTAGGGATGGTGATTTCAGTGCTTTCAGGTAACTCTTGATTTTGACCTTCAACAGCATTTCTAATTTTTTCAAATTCGCCTTCATCAATAGCCCAAGCATTAAATGTGGTTGTGATATCTCGAGCCATAACACCAAATTTCCAATTGTTGTTGGTTTCAAAATGAATACCAGCATCTAGCCCAAAACCCCATGAAGATGCAAAATCTCCAATAACACGTCTAATAACCTTGGCATTTACTCCATAATTTAAGCCTTGAACAGGTAATTCTCTGGCATAAGAAAAGGTGAGCCCGTAATCGGCTGTGGAAAACAGACTTATTCTATCATAATTAATGTTTCCTTGTTCGTCAATTAGCTGAGTAGTATTTAAAATATCATCAACAGCAAATCGAATTAACGAAATACCAATGGCACTTCTATTGTCTAAAGGCATTGCAAAAGCTGCATAATCGTAATTAGCAATGTTAGCAAAATAACTAGAATGCATCAGGGCCAATTGGTTGTCTTCTATGGATAAAAGTCCGGCAGGATTCCAATAACCAGCGTTTACATCAGAAGTATGCGAGGTAACGGCGCTACTCATGCCTAAAGCAGCTGCATCAACACCAATATTCATAAACTCATTAGAATATTTTCTAGTGGTTTGACCGAACAAAGAAATCGATAGTAAACAAAATAAAGCGCTTATGTAAACTTTCAATCGCAATTTTTTTACAAATATAAACCTATAAACTCTAAAATATAATAGATATTGTTTAATACTTGTATAAGACTAAAATTGTTTGTTATTTTGGATTCCTGCCTTCACTTCGACTGCGCTCAGTGTGACAAGCAGGAATGACAATTTTAACGGAACCCCGACGCAATGGGGCGAAGTGTTCTTTTAATTAAAATTCTTACATGAAGCGATATATTCCGAATGCCCTAACATTGTTAAACCTTTTTTGTGGATGTATTGCTGTTATTTTTGCTGTTAATGACAATTTTGTTTCGGCTGCGTTCTTTGTATTTCTGGGTGTCTTTTTCGATTTTTTTGATGGTTTTGCGGCTAGAAAATTAAATGTACAAAGTGAATTGGGAGTACAGTTAGATTCTTTGGCAGATATGGTGACAAGTGGATTGGTGCCAGGAATTATAATGTATAAATTGTTAGAAATTGTACAATCTGATTGGGTAGAAGTTGATTTATCAAGTGATTTTGGAATTCCATTAGTACCGCTTTTAGGATTATTTATAACCCTTGCATCTGCTTTTAGATTAGCAAAATTCAATATAGATACAGAACAACAATCTTTTTTTAAAGGCTTGCCAACACCAGCAAATGCGTTGATGATATTATCATTGCCCCTGATTCTAGAGTTTCAGAATAACGACATCATTAATGCTATTATTCTTAATAAATGGTTTTTAATTGTTGTAACAATTATAAGTTGTTGGATACTTAATAGTAACATAAAATTGTTTGCACTTAAGTTTAAAAATTGGAATTTTAAACCTAATGCTACGCGATATATCTTTATAATGCTCTGTGCGGTGTTGTTGATTGTACTTCAGTTTGCGGCTATACCTGTAATCATATTACTTTATATAATCATGTCTGTTTTAGACAATATAACTTCAAAATAAAATACAAATGCTTGGAATTATTTTCACACTATTAATGCTTGTTTTGTTACAGGCCGTTTTAGGTTTTGACAATTTATTATACATTTCTTTAGAATCTAAAAAAGCACCTCAAATCGATCAAAAGCGGGTAAGGAAAGTTGGTATATTAATTGCCATAGCATTAAGAATAGTATTGTTATTTGTGCTAGTATCACTTATTGGTTATTTTCAGGAACCGTTTTCCTTTTTATCAGGAGGAATAGATGGAGTTGCTCATTTCGCTTTTAACGGACATAGTTTAATTGTTTTAGCAGGAGGCGCTTTTATTATTTATACAGCCATTAAGGAAATTTGGCATATGATTTCTACGCATGATTTAAGTCATGATGTAGAAGGTGAAGATAAGGGCAGAGGGAAAAAGTCGTCTAACGCAGTAATTGTGAGTATTGTGTTAATGAATTTAGTGTTTTCTTTTGATTCTATTTTGGCGGCTATAGGGCTTACAAGCGAGATTGAAAATTCATCAACAGCATTTATAGTAATGGCCATTGCTATTGTAATTAGTGGTTTGCTAATGTTGTTTTTAGCAGATAGGATATCAGTATTTTTGGCAAAAAACAGAATGTATGAAGTGCTGGGGTTATTTATACTTTTTATTGTTGGGATTATGTTAGTTACTGAAGGCGGTCACTTAGCACATTTAGAACTCTTTGGAAACCCAATTGAATCTATGAGTAAAACAACATTCTATTTTGTAATAGCTATTTTGGTAATTACAGATATTGTTCAAGGCCGCTACCAAAAGAAAATTATTGCTCAAGAGGCACGAGAGGAGTTACATGAGGGTGAAGATAAATAATGAGAATTTTTGAGTATATATTTTATAGTATTTACAGAAACACATCTATTACAAATAAATTAAATCCAGTATCATCTTCTATAGGTGCACTTAATTTATTAATTCTTTTTAATGTTGCTACGGGTTTAATTCGTTTAAAGAACTACTTTACGTTTGAACTGACAAAAGCTGTTTTTATAGTTGTTATAGCTATTCCATCAATGATTATTCTTTACTATTTCTATGCAAACAATAGAGCCGAAAAAGTAATTTCCAAATTTAAAAACAAGAAAACTCAATTGCTTTTCAGAGTTGATTTACTAGTCTTACTCTATGCTTGTTTATCAATCTATTCTTTTGGAAATGTATTGGGTATAGGTATAGAGTACTCTCTAGTATTGATAGTGTTTGTTATTTTAACTTCTTTGTATTCTTATTTACACGTAATCAGATTTGATAAAAAGAAATAAAAAACACCTAGTATCTAATCCCTAATTTTCTTTTTTCTAAGCTCAAAATTCTGACCTAAATATACCTTACGAACCATTTCATCGTTTGCAAGGTCTTCTGGGATACCATGTTTTAAAATCCCTCCTTCAAACATTAAATATGTTCTATCAGTAATAGCAAGGGTTTCTTGTACGTTATGGTCCGTTATTAAGATACCAATATTCTTTTTGGTTAGTTGGGCTACAATACGCTGTATATCTTCAACTGCTACAGGGTCTACCCCTGCAAAAGGTTCATCTAAAAGAATAAAATTAGGATCGGTTGCTAAGGCACGTGCAATTTCTGTTCTCCGGCGTTCACCACCAGAAAGTAGGTCACCACGGTTTTTTCTAATATGTCCTAAACCGAACTCTTCAATTAAAGATTCCATTTTATGGTGTTGTTCTTTTTTACTAAGCTTGGTAAGCTGCAACACACTTAAAATATTATCTTCAATACTTAATTTTCTAAAAACTGAAGCTTCCTGAGCCAAATACCCAATACCGTTTTGGGCACGCTTGTACATTGGGAATTTTGTAATCTCAGTATTGTCTAAAAATATTTGACCACCATTAGGTTTTATTAAGCCAACAATCATATAGAAAGACGTTGTTTTACCTGCTCCATTTGGTCCTAGTAAACCAACAATTTCACCTTGATTGACTTCTAAGGATACATCTTTTACAACTTTACGTCCACTATAGGACTTCATTAAATTTTCAGCTCTTAAAATCATATTTGCAATAACGTAAAATTTAATTAATTATTGGCTTCAAGTGCATCCCAAAATTCATAAGCTTTTCTTAAATGTGGAATAATAATAGTTCCACCAACCAAAGTAGCAATGCCCAAAGCCTCAACTACCTGCTCTTTGGTTAAGCCTTCTTTGTAGCAAGTTTCCAAATGATATTTTACACAATCATCACATCTTAAAACGGTAGACGCCACCAAACCTAAGAGTTCTTTTGTTTTTATATCTAAAGCACCTTCTTGGAAAGCATTGGTGTCCAGATTGAAAATGCGCTTTATTATTTTATTGTTATCTGCAAGAATTTTGTCATTCATTCTTACGCGATAGTCATTAAATTCATTGACGATATCAGACATTCTTTGCTTCTTTACGTTTTTGATTTCTAACTACAACCTTCGAAATATAAATGCTAACTTGATATAATACTAAAATTGGAATTGCCACTATAATTTGACTAACTATATCTGGCGGTGTTATAATTGCAGATAAAACTAACACAATCACTAGGGCATATTTTCTATATTTTCTCAAAATTTCTGGCGTTACCAATCCAATCCTGGTAAAGAAATAGATGATGATTGGTAGCTCAAATATAAGACCTGATGCCAGTGCAGAAGAACGCACTAAAGCTATATAAGAACTAATGTCAATCTGATTGTCAACAGTAGTAGAAACACTATAATTTGCTAAAAAATTTATAGATAGCGGTGTTACAATATAATATCCGAATAAAACTCCAATAAAAAACAAAATGGATGAAATGATTATAAAACCTCTAGAATGTTTTCTTTCATTTTCATGTAAGCCTGGGCTAACAAATTTCCAAAGTTGATAAATAACATAAGGGAATGAAATAATAAATCCACCCAAAATAGCTGTCCAAATATCAGCTGAAAACTGACCCGCCATAGTTCTATTTTGGATTATCATTGGTACTTCTTCATTACAAAATGTGGTATCTACACCAATAAAAGTAGCTCCCCTACACAAAAAGTCATATGTTGGGAAATTCATTTCTAAAGGAGCAAAAATAATCTGATCAAAAATAAATCTACTAAAAATAAAAGCTAGTGTAGCTATAATAACAATAGCCATACAAATTCTAATCAGATGCCAACGTAAATCTTCAAGATGGTCTAAAAAAGACATCTCATTTATATTCTTTTTTGTCATTATATAATGCCTTCTTTTATTAAGTCGTGCAAGTGAACTACACCTGCATATTTTCCGTTTTCTTCAACCAGCAATTGGGTGATTTCATTAGTCTCCATAATTTCTAAAGCATCTACTGCCATTGTTTCTCCCGTTACACTTTTAGGGTTGGCACTCATAATATCTAATGCTTTTAAAGTGGTGAAATCATCAGAATTACTTAACATCCTTCTTATATCACCATCGGTCACAATGCCTATAATTTCATCGTTTTCAACTACAGCTGTAACACCTAATCTTTTTGCAGATATTTCAATAATAACATCTTTAACACTAGTAGCCCCTGAAACTTTTGGTTTTTCGTTTACTGAAGAAATGTCATTTACGCGCAAATATAATTTCTTTCCTAAAGAACCTCCTGGGTGGTATTTTGCAAAATCTTTACTTGAAAAACCACGCATTTCTAGAAGACAAACAGCTAAAGCATCACCCATAACCAATTGGGCAGTAGTGCTAGTTGTAGGTGCTAAATTGTTAGGGCAAGCTTCTTTTTCAACATAAGCATTCAAAACATAATCTACCTGTTGTCCTAAAAATGAATCTTTATTGCCAGTAATAGCAATCATTTTGTTTTTTGCGTTTTTAATTAAGGGCACTAAAACTTTTATCTCTGGCGTATTCCCACTTTTAGATATACAGATAACTACATCGTCTTTTAAAATCAAACCCAAATCGCCATGTATTGCATCAGCGGCATGCATAAATACCGAAGGGGTACCTGTAGAATTTAAAGTGGCTACAATTTTATTTGCAATAATGGCACTTTTACCAATACCAGTTATTACAACACGCCCTTTGGAATTGTAGATGAGTTTTACCGCCTCAGCAAAATCATCTGTGATTAAATTAGATAGGTTAAAAATAGCATTACTTTCAGCCTCAATAGTTTGTTTAGCAATTTGTATAATAGATTTCTCGCTATTCAAAATTTGTATATTTTTAGTTGATGCTTTTAAAGATTTTATTATCTTTAATCATATCCAAATTTAAATTTTATTGTAATTTGGATTTTCGTTACAAAACTAACGAAAAAAAATATGAGGGTTCTCCAAAAACGCCGTAATAAATTATTCGAATTTATTTTGAAGTTTTAGTGTGTTTTTAAGTAGGTTAATTAATATTTATTCAATTCATGTTAATAGCAAAAGATGACTTGCATTCTGCTCTTAAAAAATATTTTGGATTTAGTAAATTCAAAGGATTGCAAGAAGATGTTGTAGGAAGTATACTGTCAGGAAATCATACGTTTGTAATAATGCCAACAGGTGGTGGTAAATCACTCTGTTATCAATTGCCTGCATTAATGCAAGAGGGTACAGCTATTGTTGTATCTCCTTTAATTGCATTGATGAAAAACCAAGTAGATGCCATTAGAGGTGTTTCTAATGAAGAAGGGGTGGCACATGTGCTTAATTCATCATTAAATAAAACCGAGGTTAAACGAGTAAAAGAAGATATAACAAACGGCATTACAAAATTATTGTATGTAGCTCCAGAGTCTTTAACTAAAGACGAAAATGTAGATTTTTTAAAGACTGTTAAGGTGTCATTCATGGCTATTGATGAGGCCCATTGTATAAGTGAATGGGGTCATGATTTTAGACCAGAATACAGAAACCTTCGTCATATTATAGGAAGAATAGGTGAGAATATCCCAATTATTGGGTTAACCGCTACAGCAACACCTAAGGTTCAAGAAGATATTATAAAGAATCTGGGTATTTCTGGTGCAAAAACCTTCAAAGCATCATTTAATAGACCTAATTTATATTACGAAGTTAGACCGAAAACAAAAGATGTTGATGCAGATATTATAAGATTTGTAAAACAAAATGAAGGAAAGTCTGGTATTGTTTATTGCTTAAGTAGAAAACGTGTTGAAGAATTGGCACAGGTTTTACAGGTAAATGGTGTTAAGGCGGTACCTTATCATGCTGGTTTAGATGCTAAGACTAGATCTAGTCATCAAGATATGTTTTTGATGGAAGATATTGATGTGGTTGTTGCTACTATAGCCTTTGGAATGGGGATAGATAAACCAGATGTGCGTTTTGTAATTCATCATGATATACCTAAAAGTATTGAAAGTTATTACCAAGAAACTGGTAGAGCAGGGCGTGATGGTGGTGAAGGCCATTGTTTAGCATTTTATGCCTATAAAGACATTGAGAAATTAGAAAAATTCATGTCTGGCAAACCGGTGGCAGAACAAGAAATCGGTCATGCCTTATTACAAGAAGTGGTTGCGTTTGCAGAAACATCTATTTCCAGAAGAAAATTCATTTTGCACTATTTTGGTGAAGAGTTTGATACCAAGACTGGTGAAGGTGGTGATATGGATGATAATGTTAGGCATCCTAAAAAGAAACATGAAGCCAAAGATGATGTGGTTATTTTGTTAGAAACCATCGATAAAACTAATGAAAAGTATAAATCTAAAGACTTAGTTAATGTTATTGTTGGTAATGAAAATGCTCTTATAAATTCGCATAGAACCAATGAACAACCATTCTTTGGAAAAGGCAAGGACAAGGATAAAAAAATGTGGATGGCACTTTTAAGACAAGTTCTTATTGCGGGCTATCTTAAAAAAGATATTGAAACATATGGCGTTATAAAATTAAAAGATGAAGGAAGAGCTTTTATAAAAAAGCCAACATCTTTTATGATGACCGAAGATCATATTTTTGAAGGCGAGCAAGAAGATGGCACCATAATCACAGCAGCAAAAGGCGGTGGAGCCGTAGCCGATGAAACCCTTATGAATATGCTTAAAGATCTTCGGAAGAAGAATGCTAAGAAACTAGGTGTACCACCATTTGTTATATTCCAAGACCCTTCGCTAGAAGATATGGCGCTTAAGTATCCTATTTCATTAACAGAGCTTGGTAATGTTCACGGAGTTGGTGAGGGTAAAGCAAAAAAGTATGGTAAAGACTTTGTTGCTCTTATTTCTAATTATGTAGAAGAAAATGATATCATTCGTCCAGATGATTTAGTGGTTAAATCTACAGGTAGCAATTCTACTTTAAAACTTTACATCATTCAGAATATAGACCGTAAATTACCTTTAGATGATATCTCGTCTTCAAAAGGTATGGAAATGGAAGCGTTCATAAAAGCTATGGAAGCCATTGTCTATTCAGGTACCAAACTAAATATTAGTTATTGGATTGATGAAATTCTTGATGAAGACCAGCAAGAAGAAATTCATGAGTATTTTATGGAATCTGAAACCGATGATATTGATGACGCTATTGAAGAATTTGATGGCGATTATGATGATGAAGAACTACGTCTATACCGTATTAAATTTATAAGCGAAGTTGCCAATTAGTTAAATATTTATTTTGGCGTTACCTTCATCCTGAACTTGGTTCAGGACCTTAGGTCGGGCTTTCCGCTATATCTTTTCATTCTGTCATTCCTGCGGAGGCAGGAATCCATAATAAAAAGGATGCCGCTGCAATCCCTAACGCACCTATCTGCTTGCTTATTTTTAATACCGAATATTGTTTAATTTTTGATGGGTTCGTTTAACGGTTTGGCTATGAACATTATGTGAGCAAACTCGCGTTCGCTTTCCACTACGCACATAGCGAAATTTTACTGTTTTGATTTTTTGAAAACAAGTTGTCCGATGGGAATTAATTTAGTGCCAATCCCAGTTACGCTAACTTTATAAAAAAGATTTTGTTCTTCTAATACAACCTCTGCTGTTATGGGCCCCCGCTGATCTGGCATGTGAATGAGTGTAGTGACATAGAAAAAATACTCTTCGTTAGGATTAATCTTTGTTTGTAGTCCGGTCGGTTTATCGAAGTTATTGTCGAAAAAAGATCTTAAACCAGTAATGCCATAGTTATACGAAGATAGTTTGTCAACTCTCATGGCATCTGGAAGTAAAAATAATTTCAAGTAATTATCAGGAGGAGGGGAAATCGATAGTGAATCCGCAGGAAAATTTATTGAAAACTCCAATGGAGAATTAGTCTCATTGATTATACGGGTCCAGAATATTCCATGTCCATAGTGTGTTCCGGTGGAATCATCATATCCTCTTACCGCGTTTGGGTCTCTATCTCCGTCTATGTTTCCTCCACCTCTTGCTCCGCTGTTTTGTATTATTACTTCTTTTCCTTCAGAATCAGTATACTTAAACTCAGATTCAATAAATGAATTAGGAATATAGGTTTGCGTTTTTTGTCCCTTGTTTTTTGTTGAGTCAACGGTATCTGGCGTTGATTTGTCACTTTGTCCAAAGGAAAAAAATCCTGTAGTAGCCAAAATCAAAATGATTAGATTTTTTCTCATTTAGTTAGGTTTTTGGCTTGCGCACAATGCAAAGATAAAGTTCCGTTTCAATGAACTTTGTCGGTTGTTAAACTAAATTCGTGAATTTTTTTCACAAAGGCAAGAGGTTTGCTAAGGTATAAACACTTGTTAAAATCCATGTAATCAAGGTGTAAAAATTATCATGCTTTCCCTATATTTGCACTTTCTTAAAAATTAGAACAATGCAAGACGGATTATACGCAAAATTCAATACAACAAAAGGTGAAATTTTAGTAGCTTTAGAATACAAAAAAACTCCTGGTACAGTAGGAAACTTTGTTGCCTTAGCAGAAGGTAATTTAGAAAACTCAGTGAAGCCACAGGGAACACCTTATTATGATGGATTAAAATTCCACAGAGTAATTCCAGATTTTATGATTCAAGGTGGCTGTCCTCAAGGTAGTGGTTCCGGAAACCCTGGTTACCAATTTGATGATGAGTTTCATCCAGAATTAAAGCATGATGGCCCTGGTGTGTTATCTATGGCTAATGCGGGTCCTGGTACTAACGGAAGTCAATTTTTCATTACACATGTTGAAACACCGTGGTTAGATAATAATCATACTGTTTTTGGTAAAGTAGAAAACGGGCAAGATATAGTTGATGCTATTGCTCAAGGTGATGAAATTGAAACATTAGAGATTGTAAGAGTAGGAGCAGAGGCAGAAGCTTATAATGCTATTGAAGCGTTTAGAACTTTTGAAGGTTCTAGAGCAAAAAGAGAAGAGGAAGAAAAAGCCAAGGCTGAAGAAGCATTAGAAAAATTAGCTTCAGGTTTTGAAAAAACAGAAAGTGGATTAAGATATCAAATCATCCAAAAGGGTGATGGTGCAAAAGCAGAAAAAGGTAAAACGGTTTCTGTGCATTATAAAGGTCAATTAGCAGATGGAACGGTTTTCGATTCGTCTTATAAAAGAAACCAGCCTATTGATTTTCCATTAGGAGTTGGTCAGGTAATTCTAGGTTGGGATGAAGGGGTTCAACTTTTAAGCGTTGGAGATAAAGCTAGATTCGTTATTCCAAGTAATTTAGGTTACGGAAGTAGAGGAGCAGGAGGTGTAATTCCTCCAAACGCAACATTAATTTTTGATGTTGAGTTAATGAGCGTGAAATAAATTCACCATATTTTTACGATATTATTAGCACCTCATTTGAGGTGCTTTTTTTATCTTTAAGCATGACAAATCAAGAACTAGAAAAATTAAAATATCCTATTGGGCAGTTTGAATGTCCTGATACAATTTCAGACGAACATATTGCGAGTTGGATTTCAACTTTAGAAACTTTTCCTATTCGTTTTGAAGCTTTAGTTAAGCATTTAACAAAAGAACAACTTGATACTCAATACAGGCCAGATGGTTGGACTATAAGACAAGTGGTACATCATGTGGCTGATAGTCATCATCATAGTTATACAAGGTTTAAATGGGCACTAACCGAAGATAAACCTGTTATAAAAGCATACAACGAAGCAGATTGGGCAGAATTATGTGATAGTAAAAATGACCCCATTCAAATGTCTTTAGAGCATGTTAAGGCTATTCATTATAAGTTGGTAAATTTACTTAAGCAACTATCAAAAGAAGACTTGAACAAATGCTTTATTCACCCAGAAACAAATTCAGAAGTTTTACTGTCTTACAATATTGGTAATTATGCGTGGCATAGTAACCACCATTACGCACATGTTGAAAATTTGCTTAAACAAAAAGGTTGGCTGTAAATGATTAGAGAGTTTCAGTTAGAGGATACGCAACAACTTCTAGACATCTATAATTACTACGTGCTGAATTCTGTGGTTACTTTTGATGATAAAGAACTTTCATTTGAACAATTCACTGAAAAGGTAAATAAAATAAATGCAGAATATCCCTTTTTAGTTTTTGAAGAAAATAATGAAATTTTGGGTTATGCCTATGGAAGTAGGTTTAGGCCTAAACCGGCTTATCAAAATACTGTAGAATCTACAATTTATTTAAAACATTCCATTCAAGGAAAAGGCATTGGTACAAAGTTATACTCAAAACTTATTGAGGTTTTAAAACAACAAAAACTACATATTGTTTTAGGCGTATTAACACTTCCAAATGAAGCTAGCGTAAAACTTCATGAAAAATTAGGGTTTAAAAAAGTAGCTCACCTAGAGGAGGTGGGTTTAAAGTTTGGTAAATGGCAAGATGTTGGTGTTTATCAGCTTAAACTTTCCACTTAATATTGCAGCCAATACTTGGTTTTTGTAAAGAAGTATTATCCGTACCTTCAATTAAACATTCTATAGCTTCCCTTAAATCATTACCATTTAGAGGTATACCGTTTTCTGGTCTAGAATCATCTAATTGACCTCTGTAAACTAGTTTTAAAGCCTCATCAAAAACATAAAAATCAGGTGTACAAGCAGCATCATAAGCTTTGGCAATATCTTGTGTTTCATCATATAAATAAGGAAACGAATAGCCTTCATTATTAGCATGAGCCTTCATTTTTTCAGGACTATCTTGAGGGTGATTAACTACATCATTGCTTGATATTGCTGCAAAACCAATTCCTTTTTCGGTATAGGTATTTGCAATAGATACAATTTCAGAATTTACATGAATTACAAAAGGGCAGTGGTTGCAGATAAACATTATAACCGTGCCTTTCTCGCCTTTAATTTGGTCAAGACTCAAAATGGAGTCTGTAACAGTATCTTCTAAAGAAAAGTTTGGTGCTTGCGTTCCTAAAGGAAGCATGTTTGAAGGTGTTCTGGCCATAAAATTTATCTTTATTCAAAGTTCGTGATAATTTGTATTTTTAAAAAATGAATGATACAATAACTTTTGAAGATTTCACTAAAGTAGATTTACGGGTTGGAACCATTATTGAAGTAAATGACTTTCCTGAAGCTAGAAATCCAGCATATAAATTAACCATAGATTTTGGTGACTTGGGAATAAAAAAATCTTCAGCTCAAATTACCAATTTATATAATAAGGAAGACTTAATGAACAGGCAAATTGTAGCGGTTTTAAATTTTCCCAAAAAACAAATTGGTAAATATATGAGTGAATGTTTGGTTTTAGGTGCAGTAAACGGAAAGGATGTAATTCTTTTGAATCCTGAAAACAATGTGAAAAACGGAAGCGTGGTATCATAATTTATGCAAGAACTAGACTCGGTTAAGATAAACTTTGATACTAATGGGCTTTGGGTGCTTAATATTGCATTGGCGGTTGTCATGTTCGGTGTTGCGCTAGGTATTACGCTAAACGATTTTAAAAACTTAATAAGGCAGCCTAAATTGGTATTGGTTGGAATTTTATCTCAATTTATATTATTACCTCTGTTAACTTTTTTAGTTGTATTACTAATAAAGCCACAACCAAGTATAGCTTTGGGCATGATGATGGTTGCTGCTTGCCCCGGAGGGAATATTTCAAACTTTATGACCCATTTGGCAAAAGGGAATACTGCTTTATCAATAAGTTTAACGGCTTTTGCAACTTTTTTCGCCATATTTATGACGCCTTTTAACTTTCAGTTTTATGGAAGTCTTTATGAACCTACGGCCCAATTATTAAAGGAGGTAGAGTTAAGCCCATTTGAATTGGTAAAGTTGGTAACCTTAATACTTGGTATTCCTTTGGTCTTTGGTATGGTGGTAAGAAACTATAATGAAAAGTTGGCTTTAAAACTTTCAAAAATTCTTAGACCATTATCCATAATTATTTTTGCGGCAATAGTAGTTATTGCATTCTCAAATAATTTGGACGTATTTAATGCCTATATTCATCATGTTTTGCTATTAGGTATTTCTCATAATATAGTTGCTATAACCTTAGGTTTTCTTGTGGCTAGCTTATTCGGGTTATCTTTTAAGAATAAAAAAACAATTGCTATTGAAACAGGTATTCAGAACTCGGGATTGGGATTGTTGCTTATTTTTACTTTTTTTAATGGTTTGGGAGGAATGGCAATTTTAGCTGCCTTTTGGGGAATTTGGCACATAATTTCTGGTTTATTGTTGGCTTTTTATTGGTCTAACAAAAATGGTAATTCATAATATTTGAAAAAACTTTGGTTACATAGTGTACGAGTTTATTTAAGGTTAGGAATGTTCTTTTACTTTAAAAAAGTAGTGGTTCATAATATAGAAAACATTCCTAAAGATAAGCCTGTTTTATTATTAGGAAATCATCAAAATGCATTATTAGATCCTCTTTTAATTGCTACAAAAGGAAGTCGATTTTCATTCTTTTTAACCAGAGCAGCAGTTTTTAAAAAGAAGTTTATCAGCAATTTATTGGGTAGTTTACAGATGTTACCTGTTTATAGAATTAGAGATGGATGGAATAATTTGGCAAATAACAATGCCATTTTTGAAACTTGTTCTGAGTTATTGAAAGATGGTGAAGTTATTGTAATCTTTCCTGAAGGAAATCATAATTTGGCTAGACGTGTTAGACCTTTAAGTAAAGGATTTACAAGAATTGTTTTCGATACATTAGAAAAATACCCTGATTTAGATTTACAATTGGTTCCAGTTGGTTTAAACTATGTACATGCCGCAAAGTTTTCTGATAGTGCAGCTTTGTTTTTTGGAAAACCTATTTCTGCAAAGGAATTTACGAGTGATAATAGAAATGAAGGAGTTGTTAAATTAAAATCTAAGATTCAAATCGAGTTAATGAAACTAACAACACATATTCCATCAGAGAATTACGAGAGTGATTTATTGTTATTACAAGATTTGAACGTTGATTTTTTAAACCCTCAAGAGGTTAACTCTTGTATTGCAAATAATTTTAATGATTGTAAGGTTAAGCCTAAATCTAAATTTCAATTTTTAAAAAGAGTTTTCAAGATTTTGCTAATTATTAATTTGATTATTCCCTATGCAGTTTGGAAGTTTTTCGCAGAACCTAAGGTTGTTGACTTGGAGTTTAAATCTACCTTCAGGTTTACTATAGCTTTAACATTAGTGCCTATTTGGCTTTTAGTAATAACAATGCTCTTGGTATTATATTTTAGTTGGGCTATTGGGCTATTCTATTTATCTTTTAGTTTGGTTTTAGCACTTTTGGCTATTAAATGGTAATAAAAAAACCGCTATACAATGTATAACGGTTTTTTTAAATAATCTTTTAACTTTGATTATATATCATCAAAATTCACATCCGTAAAACTTTCAGTCGTTTTCAATGTATCTTCTGTTTCTGATTTAGCCGACTCATAATCATTATTATATTCTTTTTTAAAGTCCTTTTGGTGACGCTCACTAATGACTTCGTCTCCTTTTTGTTCAATAATATAATCTGTCATTTCAGCTAAAATACTCCTAAACTCAGAAAAGTCTTCTTTGTAAATATATATCTTATGCTTTTTATAATGGAATGACCCATCTTCATTTGTAAACTTTTTACTTTCAGTAATAGTTAAGTAATAGTCATCTGCTTTAGTAGCTCTTACGTCAAAAAAGTACGTACGTCTTCCGGCTCTCAATACCTTAGAAAAAATCTCTTCTCTCTCCATCATATCATTGTTATTCATATGTTAAATAAAAAATAGTTCAATTGTCGTTTGCGTATCAAAAATCTAAAAAAAACAGTTACTAACCAACAAAATATAAGGTTTCTTTTTCAAATCTTCTTTTTTATTGAATTTAATTTAATGCTTTAATAAGTTAAAAATCTGATTTAAAGTTTATTTAGATGAAGTTTCGCTAATTTGCTTTAGGTAAAGGTGCTTGTAATAACCTTCAACATTTATAAGAGTATCATGGGTTCCTTCTTGAACTATTTTGCCATCTTCAAGTACAATAATCTTATCTGCATTTTTTGCTGATGACACCCTATGACTCACAATTATAGAGGTTTTATCTTTTGAAACTTTGTTTAGATTTTTTAATATTTTCTCTTCCGTTTCTGTGTCCACTGCTGAAAGGCAATCATCAAACAATAATATTTTTGGCGATTTAATAATAGCTCTGGCAATTGAAACACGTTGTTTTTGTCCACCAGAAAGTGTGATTCCACGTTCTCCTAAAACGGTGTCATAACCATTATTAAACTTGACAATGTTTTTGTGCACTTGGGCATTTTTGGCAGCTTGAATCACTTCTTCATCTGTAGCTTCTTCTTTACCAAATTTTATATTATTCTTAATGCTATCAGAAAACAAAAAGGCATCTTGCGGTACATAACCTATACTATCTCTTAAATTATATAGATTATGATTTTGAATATTGGTGTTGTTTACTGAAATATTACCTCTGTCAATATCATAAAGCCGTCCTATTAAATCTAAAATGGTAGATTTTCCTGACCCTGTTTTCCCTAAGATTGCTAGTGTTTCTCCTTCTTTTACACTAAAACTTATTCCTTTTAAGGCTTGAATATTAGTGTCATCATAAGTAAAGGATACATTTTTAAAATCAATATCTCCGGTAATTTCAGTTGAGGTTTCAACGGTGTTTTTTATTTCAGGTTCTATTTTTAAAAACTCATTAATACGTTTCTGAGATGCCTCTGCTTGTTGAACAATAGAGGTTACCCAACCAACTGTTGCTACTGGCCATGTGAGCATATTTACATAAATTATAAACTCGGCAATGGTTCCTAAACTCTCAATTTCGCCATTAATATATTGCATACCACCAAAGTAAATAACTAGTAAATTGCTTGTTCCAATGAGTAATATCATCATAGGAAAAAACCAAGCTTGAACTTTAGTAAGATTCACTTGCTTTTCTTTACTTTCAATAGCCAAGGATTTAAAGTTTGAAGCCGTTTGAGGTTCAATTCCATAAGCTTTAATAACTGAGATTCCACTAAACGATTCTTGGGTATAAGTTGATAGTTTAGACAGATATTCTTGGACAATAGTACTTCTTTTATGAATTTCTCTACTTAGTTTATAAATAATTACGGAAAGTATCGGAAGAGGTAAAATGGTATATAGAGTAAGTGTAGGAGCAGCTTTAAACATGTAAATAAGGGCTACAACAAAAAGCGCAATAGTGTTTATACTGTACATTATGGCAGGACCTGCATACATACGTACCCTTCCAACATCTTCGGTGATTCGATTCATTAAATCACCTGTTCTATTCTTTTTATAGAAGTTTAAAGACAACTTTTGATACTGTTCATAGATTTCATTTTTTAAATCGAATTCTATATAGCGAGACACATTAATAATGGTTTGCCTCATAAAAAAAGTTAGTATAGCAGCAATTAAAGCTGCTCCTATTATCCAAAGAATAGCTTCAGCAAGTTCAGATTTAAAAACATCATTAGTAATGGTTTTGTCATTAAACCGCTCAATAGCAACAAAAATCTTTTTAACATATCTTGGAGTATATAGTAAAAATATTCTAGCAGCAACCGTAATAATACTACCTAATAACAGATGGGTTTTATACTTTAAAAAGTACTTATTTAAATGTTGTAATTCTTTCATTTATCATTCTCAGCAATGAAAGCAAATATAGGGTATATAAATATATAAATGACTTTAACCATTGTTTGTAATTGTTAAAAATACTTTAAAATATTAGGAGCAATTATTAAAAATAAAATGAAGTTTCTTTCCGAAATAATATTATTTTTGCGTCGTCAAAAGGAGGTAGAGGTTTAGCTCCATTTAATTTAAGTTCTTTGTAATTATGCTAAATAGAAGACATATTCGTATAAAAGTCATGCAAACTTTGTATGCCTTTAGAGGAAGTGAAAGTGATGATTTTAGTAAAGACCAGAAATTTCTATTGTTTAGTATAGATAATATGTACAACTTATACCTTTTGTTAATCTCATTACTTCTAGAGGTTAAAAAAAGAGCTGAAATAGATTTAAGCAAAAAGCAAAAAAAGCACCTTGCAACAGCTGAAGATAAAGACCCTAATAAGAAGTTTGTTAATAATCAATTACTTGAGCTTTTAAGTAGTAATTCGGAACTTAAAAGTCAAATGGAGTCACATGAAATCACTAATTGGGAATTAGATACTGAGTATGTTGAAGTTGTTTTTAAATCAATTACTTCAAGCGAGTTGTATAAAGAATATATGGAGACTCGAGTGTCTGATTTTAAAGAAGACAAGACGTTTATAATTGATGTTTTTAAAGAAGTAATTGCACCAAACGAAAAACTTTACGAATACATTGAGGATAAGAATTTAACTTGGTTGGATGATCTTCCAATTGTAAACACAGCTATTTTAAAACTTTTAAGAAAGGTTAAGCATTCTACCCAAGAAGCTCATTTTACTCCCAAATTATATAAAGAGGATGATGATAAGCAGTTTGCAATTGATTTGTTTAAGAAGACTTTATTAAATAGGTCTTCTTTGAATAATGAAATAGAAAAGAAAACGAAAAACTGGGATGCTGATAGAATTGCAGATGTAGATTATGTATTGCTTCAAATGGCAATAAATGAACTTCAAAACTTTCCGTCAATTCCTGTAAAGGTAACTATAAATGAGTATTTAGAGATTGCAAAGGAGTACTCAACACCAAAGAGCAGCATTTTTATAAATGGTATTTTGGATAAACTTGTAAAAGAGTTTAGAGAAGCTGGAACATTAAATAAAATGGGGCGTGGGTTACTATAAAATCTTGTTAAGAAGTCATTAAAAATTTTTAATCGGTTAAATTATTACTATTTTTACCACGCTTAACTTAAAAAAGGTACAATAATGAAAAAACTAATATTAGGATTAAGTGCTATTTGTTTAATAGCCTTTACATCTTGCAAAGAAAATGCTGCTAAGAAAATTGAAGCAAGTAATCTTGCTGAAGCAGCTGAAAGAGATGCCAATGCCTCTAAATTTCCTGTGATTGAGTTTGATAAAACAGAACATGACTTTGGGGAAATTGAAGCTAAAAAATCGGTATCTACAATTTTTAAATACAAAAATACAGGAGATGCACCATTAGTAATTACAGAAATTAAAAGTTCTTGTGGTTGTACTGTGCCTCAAGATTGGAGCAGAGAACCTTTAGCTCCAGGAGCTTCTGGAGAATTTTCAGTAAAGTTTAATGGTAGTGGTACTAATAAAGTATCAAAAACCATTACTGTTACTGCAAATACTGAAAAAGGAAAAGAAACTGTAAAAATATCGGCATTTGTAAAACCAGACCCAAATGCTAAAAAACCAGCTGTTAAAAGCTAAATATATACAATAATGGGAGAAGGAATTGGGGCATTTATGCCATTTATTTTAATGTTTGTAGTAGTGTATTTCTTTATGATTGCACCTCAAATGAAAAAAGCAAAAAAGGAAAAGAAATTTGCTGCAGAACTTAAAAAGGGAGACAGAGTAATTACCAAAAGTGGTTTACACGGTAAGATTTTAGAATTGAATGAGAAAGATGGAACCTGTGTTATGGAGACCATGTCTGGAAAGCTAAAATTAGAACGTACTGCCATTTCAATGGAGATGAGCACCAAATTAAATGCTCCCGCTAAATAAGAAATTAAAGCTTACAGAAAAAGGGCTTCCTAATGGAAGCCCTTTTTAATTCTTTATTTTGGACTACTGTAATAAATCCTCAACAGAAAGGTAGCGTTCACCAGTATCATAATTCATAGTTAAGATAGTTTCGCTTCCATTTAGAGTTTTTAATTGTTTTCTTACTGCGGCTAAAGATGCTCCGGTTGAAATTCCAACAAGAATTCCTTCTGTTTTAGCAATGTTTTTAACTTCTGCAAAAGCTTCGTCTTTTGTAATTCTAACTGCACCATCAATTAAATTAGGATCGAATACTTCTGGGATAAAACCTGGTCCTATTCCTTGTAAAGGGTGGGGTCCTGGTTCACCACCTGAGATTATTGCAGAGTCATCTGGTTCTACTGCTAAGACCTTTATATTAGTAAGTTTTTCTTTTAAAACTTTAGAGATTCCAGTAATATGTCCTCCAGTACCAACGCCGGTAATTAAGTAGTCTATACCTTCAGGAAAATCATTGGTAATTTCTATAGCTGTTGTTCTTTGATGAATTTCTGGATTAGCTTGATTAGTAAATTGTGAAGGCATCCACGCTTTTTTGTTATTGGCAACTAATTCATCGGCCTTTGCTAAAGTACCACCTAAGCCTTCTTCTTTTGGAGTTAATACTAAATTAGCTCCATAAGCCGCCATTAATGCCCGTCGCTCAACGGACATTGACTCGGGCATTACCAATGTAAGTTTATACCCTTTTACCGCAGCAACCATAGCCAAACCAATACCTGTGTTCCCTGATGTAGGCTCTATAATTTCCGTGTCTTCTTTAATAATATTTCTTTTTTCAGCATCCTCAATCATAGCTAGAGCTATTCTATCTTTAATGCTACCCCCCGGATTTGCTTTTTCAAGTTTCATCCAAACATTTGCTTCAGGAAACAAACTGTTTAACTTCACTACAGGGGTGTTTCCTATACTCTCTAGAATGTTGTTGAATTTCATAATTTATGGTTTAATAGTTAAGGTTTAATATTTAGCAGTTTTTGTATTTATCATGTAAACCAACACCTTGTAAAATCATAGGCGTAATTTTCAGAATACGACTTTGTTTGGTGGCTTCACGTTTAGCAGTTTGAATATAATCACAATACTCACGTGGCTTGTATGGAGTTAATGAATCGAAAGAACTTTTGAGTTCATTATTTGATTCAAATAGTTTTTTTAGCTCTTCAGGAATTAAAGTTTCTTTTTTTGATCTATCTGGTTTTACTTCTTTGCCTAATTTTTGATTTTCAATGGCTTCCATTACGTATTGTAAAACAACTTTTTTATTAACTTCACCGATGGATGTGAACTTAAGTTGCCTCATGGCTTTAGTTTTACCATCTTGCGCATTTCTTAAGATTTTATGTTCATCTTTAAGAAAAACACCATTAAAAAACCAAATTCCAAAGTGGTCTTTGAATGCACCAATACCACAAACATTTTTCCCCTTAATTGTATAGGTTGGGATACTCCACTTTAAGGTTTCTTCTAATTCAGTAGAAATTATAATAGATCTAAGAAGAGACAGAGCTTCAGACCATTTAGAATTTGTTTCTATATATTCCTCGACAGAATTTACTTTTCTCACTTCTAAAATTTAGTTTACTGGTTTTTGAGCTGTTAATTCAGCAATTTTACAAATCACCTCAGTAGCTTTAATCATGCTTTCAACTGGCACGTATTCATAGCGACCATGAAAATTATGTCCGCCAGCAAAAATATTAGGACAAGGTAATCCCATATAGCTTAATTGAGAGCCATCTGTACCTCCTCTTATGGCTTTTATTAAAGGCGTAATGCCAATTTCTTTCATTGCTTGTTCAGCAATGTCAACAATATGCAAAACAGGTTCTATCTTTTCACGCATATTGTAGTATTGATCCTTTATTTCTGTAACAATTACTTCACTTCCGTATTGATTGTTAAGTTCATCTGTAAGTTTTTGCATGACTTCTTTGCGTGCCTCAAAATGTTTTCTATCGTGATCTCTTATAATATATTCCAAAGTAGTTTCTTCAACTTTTCCCTTTACGGCACATAAATGAAAAAAGCCTTGATAGCCTTCTGTGTGTTCAGGTGTTTCCATCCGAGGAAGTGAATTTATAAATTCCGTTGCGATATACATAGAATTAATCATTTTCCCTTTAGCATATCCTGGGTGTACAATCTTCCCTTTTACATTTACAACTGCACCAGCAGCATTAAAGTTTTCATACTCTAACTCTCCAATTTGACTACCATCCATTGTATAAGCCCAATCTGCTCCAAACTTTTTTACATCAAATTTGTGAGCTCCTCTTCCAATTTCCTCGTCTGGAGTAAATCCCACCCTAATTCTACCATGTTTAATTTCAGGATTTTTAATTAAGTATTCCATAGCCGAAACAATTTCACAAATACCAGCTTTATCATCTGCTCCTAATAGCGTAGTTCCATCAGTAGTGATTAAGGTTTGACCAATATAAAGTCGTAGATCTTCAAAATAATCGGGAGAAAGAACAATTTGCTCTTCTTTGTTGAGTAAAATATCGCCTCCTAAATAATTTTTATGTATTTGAGGGTTTACATTGGCTCCAGTAAAATCAGGAGAAGTATCAAAATGAGCAATAAATCCGATGGTGGGAACATCAAGCTCGACATTACTTGGTAGGGTTGCCATGACGTAAGCATTTTCATCAATACTTACCTCTTGCATGCCAATAGTTTTAAGCTCTTCGGCCAATTTATTGGCTAAATTCCATTGCTTTTTAGTACTTGGTGTTGTGTCAGAATTTGGGTCTGATTCCGTATCTATTGTAACGTAGTTTATAAACCGATTGGTAATATGTTCTTTAGAAATCATTTGAGTATGGTGTGATTTTTTTGGATGTTAAACTGAAAAAAATTGTAGATCTAAGGAGTCTCTAAAATACGACTAAAAACGCTTTGATTTTATAAATCACTTCATTTTTTATTTACATTAATTCGGAGTATTTTTGCACAAATAATAGAGATGTATAAATTATTGCTTCGACCTGTATTCTTTTTATTCGACCCTGAAAGGATACATCATTTCACATTTTCAATAGTAAAAGCTGCTTGTAAAATACCTGGGATGTCTTGGTTGTTTAGGAATTTGTATGCTTTAGAAGATGAGCGATTGGAAAGAAACCTTTTTGGGCTTTCGTTTAAAAATCCTGTTGGATTAGCTGCTGGTTTTGATAAAAATGCAATATTGTATAATGAGCTGTCAAATTTTGGGTTTGGTTTTATTGAAATAGGAACTGTTACACCTAAAGGACAATCTGGCAACCCTAAAAAGAGATTGTTTAGACTAAAAGATGATAAAGGGATAATTAACAGAATGGGGTTCAATAATGAAGGTGTTGAGGCTGCTGTTGAACAATTAAAGAAAAATAAAGGTAAATTAATTGTTGGAGGAAATATTGGTAAAAATACAGCCACGAAACCAGAGGATTATACCAAAGATTACTTAGAGTGCTTTAATTGGCTACATCCTTATGTGGACTATTTTGTTCTTAATGTTAGTTGCCCTAATGTAGGGAGTCATGCTAAACTAAACGATAAAGATTATTTGGAAGAGTTGATAGGAGAAGTTCAGAAAGCTAATACTATGTTTAAAACTCAAAAGCCAATTCTTTTAAAAATAGCTCCGGATTTAAATCATGGGCAGTTAGATGAAATAATAGCACTGGTAAATGACACTAATTTAGATGGAGTAATAGCCAGTAATACCTCGGTAGATAGAACTGGTTTGAAAGCTTCAAAAGATAGATTAGAGGCCATTGGAAATGGTGGCTTAAGTGGTAAACCTATAAGAGATAAGAGTACAAAAGTGATTAAATATCTGACTGAAAAAAGTGATAAAGCTTTTCCTGTCATTGGGGTTGGCGGCATACATTCAGCTGAAGATGCTCTTGAGAAGATAGAAGCAGGAGCAGATTTAGTTCAGATTTATACAGGGTTTATTTATGAAGGACCTAGTTTAATTAAACAAATTAACAAAGCTTTACTGAACAAGTAATTTTTGCGTTTTACTAGAGCCTTCTTTGGTAATTGTCTTCATTAAATACATTCCAGAACTTAAATTAGATATATCTAAACTCATGCTTTTTAAGGGTGTAATCTTAAATTTTTTTATAAACTGCCCGCTAACAGAATACATTATAACATCTTGTAAATTGATATCTTGTTGATTGGAAATATTAATTCTGCCTTTGGCAGGATTAGGATAAAAACTTAATTCATTCAACTCTTTATCTGATGTATTCAAAACAGATTTTAATGTTATTGTAATAGTTCCAATTTTTTTTGCATTAAATGGCGTTGTATTTGACCGACTGGTAATAATACCTTGGGGGTTTGTGTCTGGGTTGCTTAATTTGTAATCGCTCCCTTCTTCTGTTCCAGCATCATAAGGAAAGAGGTCTATTGTAGCTGTAGAAACCCACGAACCACCATTTCTTAAATCATAACTATTTATGGCAATAAACCAATCAGGAGTAGGGGCAATCATAGAAGCTAATGTTAGTAAAGGATAGTTTTCACTTACCTGTAAATCAATTATAGAAATAGTACCCTTTGCTGTACCTAGTCCACCGCCATTTATAAATTGATCTGCATCAGAGTTTGATGACACTTCTGTTTGAAAAGTACCAAAAGATCCAGTTTCGGCAACAGACTCAATACCGGCGGAAGCCATTTGACCCATTTCTAAAAATGTATTTGCGCTTGCATGAGTTGCTCCTACCAAAGAAGACCAGTGGGCACCATCGGGTAATGCAATGGTACTACATCCGCTTAAGGCGTCATTTGATTCAGAATCCCAAATACTTTCAAAAACAATGTCATAGCTAGCAACGCTTTGACTGAATGATAAATAAGAGGCTAAAAGAATGAAGGTAGATAATACAGTAATTTTTTTCATTGCATTTTTTTACATTTATAAGTCTTGGAGATTATGATTGCCTTACAAAAAATAGTATTATTTTTAGGCTTGAAATCAAACTAGTATATGCCCGATAACATCAAAATTATTGAGTGTCCGCGTGATGCTATGCAAGGAATAAAGCAATTTATACCTACAGAGCAGAAAGTGCAATATATTCAGGCTTTATTACGAGTAGGTTTTGATACTATAGATTTTGGTAGCTTTGTGTCTCCCAAAGCCATTCCTCAAATGGTAGATACTGCAAAGGTGTTATCACAGCTAGATTTAAGTAGCACTGCTAGTAAATTACTGGCTATAGTGGCTAATGTTCGTGGCGCTCAAAATGCTTGTTTGCACCCTGAGATTAATTATTTGGGTTATCCATTTTCAATTTCTGAGAATTTCCAAATGAGGAATACTCATAAGACCATTACCCAATCGGTTGATATTCTAAATGATATTTTAGAGTTGGCGGATAAATCAAACAAGGAGTTAGTTGTCTATATATCTATGGGTTTTGGTAACCCTTATGGAGATCCTTGGAATGTTGATATTGTGAGTGAGTGGACAGAACGTTTTAATAAAATGGGCGTTCAAATTTTATCGTTAAGTGATACTATTGGGAGCTCTACACCCCAGAGTATTTTTCATTTATATTCTAATTTAATTCCTCAATACTCACATATAGAGTTTGGTGCACATTTACATACAACTCCTAGTAAATGGTTCGAAAAGGTAGATGCTGCATTTAATGCTGGTTGTCATCGTTTTGATGGTGCTGTTCAAGGGTTTGGCGGCTGCCCTATGGCTAAAGATGAACTTACAGGTAATATGCCAACAGAAAAGTTACTTTCCTATTTTACTTCAAAGCAACTTAATAGCCTTAATGCATTAAGTTTTGAAAGTGCTTTTAATGAAGCATCCAAGATTTTTAAAAATTATTTTTAACTATAAATAGCTTGTTTTTAGATTGTTAAATATTTCTTAAAAAGTTTATTTAAAATAAGTCTAAATAAACTTTGTGTAAGTAATATTGAGTTTTATATTTGCACTCGAAAAGCAAATATTATTTATAATAAGTCTAAATAAAAATAAAATATCAATTTAAATACAATGAAAAAACTAACATTAATTTTAGCAATCTTACTAGGATCTTTTTCTTTTGCCCAAACAGCACAAGATTCTATTACTTTTGATCCTCAAAAACAACTAAATGCAGCCCAAAGAATTCTTTCTGGTAACTATGGTAAAGCTGTTACTGTAGGGGCATACGGTGAGCTAACCTATAACCAACCAGAAGGGGGGAATGGTGAATTAGATGTTCAACGTTTGGTATTATTATTTGGATACAAATTTAATGATAAGACTCAGTTTGTTACTGAAGTTGAATTTGAGCATGTAGAAGAAGTATTCGTAGAACAAGCTTTTGTTAATTATGCTGTGGCACCTAATATGAGTATTCGAGGAGGATTAATGTTGGTTCCTATGGGTATTGTGAATGAATTTCACGAACCTACTACTTTTAATGGTGTTGAAAGACCAGCAACAGATAATGTAATCATTCCAACAACATGGAGAGAAATAGGATTTGGTGTTACAGGAAGATTTAATGATATTTCATTGGGATATCAAGCCTATGTGTTTAACGGATTTAAATCAACAATTTCAGATGGAGAAGGTGGTGTAACTGGAATTTTAAAAGGGTCTAATGGATTACGTAGTGGACGTCAAAAAGCTATTAAATCTACTGTTGATAGCCCAACTTTATCAACTAAATTAGATTATTACGGTATTCCTGGTTTAAGATTAGGATTATCTGGATATTTTGGAAAAACACAAGCTACTGATGATGTAGAAGATATTGACGGCGCAAATATTGGTATTTCAATGATTGGTTTAGATGCACGTTATGCCTACCAAAGATTCACCGCTCGTGGTCAATTCATTAGAGCATCTTTATCAGATACAGATGCTTATAATGATTTAACGGGAAGAGATTTAGGTAGTGCTTTACAAGGTTGGTATTTAGAAGGCGCTTACAATTTATTACCTCAACAAAATGAACAACGTTTATTCGCTTTCTTGAGGTATGAAAAATATGATACTCATGCTGATACAGAGGGGAGTTTATTAAGAAATGATAATTATAATAAAACAGATATAACTACAGGTATTAGTTATCACATTGCTCCTGGAGTTGTATTTAAAGGAGATTATCAATTTAGAGACTCAAAAGGAAGTGATGTTGCTAACAGATTAAACTTTGGTATAGGCGTTTGGTTCTAAAGTAATATGGGCGTTACCATGCAAGCGCATGGTCGGGCTTTCCGCACTACAAGGTAGTTTGCTGCAATCCCTAACGCATAAATACCAAATGGTTAAAGCGTACGTTGCTTTGGCTATTTGGTATTTAAATTGTTTAACCGAATAAAAAAACGATATTTTTGTAAAATGAAATTTAAGATTGTTTCAATATTAGCGGTAGTATTTTTATTAATGTCTTTTAATGTTCCTAAGGGTATTTTAAAGAAGATTGAAAAAGAAATCAAAGCTACTTACGATATTGAAGCATACCAGTTTATTAATATTGATATTGATCCCGAGATAACCAAAATTTTGGATTCAGATTTTACTAAAAATAATCTTTTTAAAATTGAAGCTAACGGTGAATTTTTAGGTTATGCTTATTTGGGTCAGGCACCAAGTAAAACTGCTCAATTTGATTATTTGGTTTTATTAGATACAGATTTGGTTATAAAAAAATCTAAAGTATTAGCTTATCGTGAAGAGTATGGCGGGGAAATTGGAAGCAAACGTTGGTTAAAGCAGTTTATTGGTAAAACTGCAGAAGACTCATTAAAATACGGAGATAATATTATGGCTATTTCAGGAGCAACCATTTCGGTGCGTTCAATGACTAATGCCATAAATAATTTGTTGCAATCATTAAAAGTGCTTCACAATAAAAACATCATATAATGCAGCTTAACGGACTCATTTTATCACTTCCTAAAGAAATTAAGCTGCTCATAGGAGCGTTTATAATTGTATTGAGTATTGGTTTTTACACCGGTTTGTTATTTGTAGGAGAAACTTCATCAGCTAATCCTAATGGTATTGAAGAACAATATTTAGGTAATGAAGATGATGAAGATGCTCAGGTTATGCGCTTTAAAAAAAGCGATAAAGAAATGCTAACCTTAGTACACAATCATATATTATCAATGTCAATTATTTTCTTTTTAGTTGGCTTGCTAGTTTCAATAACTAGGTTAGGTAGAAAATTAAAGCTCTTTTTAATAGTAGAACCTTTTGTGTCAGTAATACTAACATTTGGAGGACTTTACTTATTATGGGCAGGAATGTTATGGATGAAATACGTAGTTATGTTTTCTGGTATTTTAATGACACTTACCTTCACATTTTCTGTACTTATTATTTTGAAGCAGTTGCTTCAAAAGACCTCAAGTTAAAAAACTGTCCTTAACATTTTTTTGACGAATTTATTCGTTTATATATTGTATATTTGCACGCAATTATAACGTAATTGCACCATGACTGCACATCAAAACAAAATTGTCGGAGAAGGATTAACCTATGACGACGTTCTTTTAGTTCCAGCATTTTCAGAAGTTCTTCCTCGCGAAGTAAATATTCAAACAAAATTCACTCGTAATATCACCATTAACGTGCCTATTATATCTGCAGCTATGGATACTGTTACAGAGAGTAAAATGGCAATTGCTATGGCTCAGGAAGGTGGAATTGGAGTGCTTCACAAGAATATGACTATTGAGGCGCAAGCTACCAAGGTAAGAAGAGTAAAACGTGCTGAAAGCGGAATGATTATAGATCCAGTTAATTTAAAACTCGATGCTATTGTTAGTGATGCTAAGCGTGCAATGGCGGAACATGGTATTGGAGGAATTCCTATTGTTGATGATGCAGGCACTCTAAAAGGTATAGTTACTAATCGTGATTTACGTTTTGAGCATGAAAATAATAAGCCCATTGTAGAGGTGATGACTAGTGAAAATTTGGTTACTGCACCAATTGGAACTTCTTTGTCTGATGCGGAATCTATATTGCAGTCTCATAAAATAGAAAAGCTTCTTATTGTAGATGAAGATTATAAACTTTCGGGATTAATAACCTTTAGAGATATTACTAAGCTTACACAAAAACCAAATGCCAATAAAGATAAATATGGACGTTTGAGAGTTGCGGCAGCTATTGGAGTTACTGGAGATGCTGTTGATAGAGCAGCTGCTCTAGTAGAAGCAGGTGTTGATGCTGTTGTTATTGATACAGCTCATGGTCATACAAAAGGAGTAGTAAGTGTTTTAAAAGAGATTAAATCTAAATACCCAGAACTAGATGTTATAGTTGGTAATATTGCGACAGGTGCAGCAGCCAAATATTTGGTTGAAGCGGGAGCTGATGCTGTAAAAGTTGGTATTGGCCCAGGTTCTATTTGTACTACAAGAGTCGTTGCTGGGGTTGGTTTTCCACAGTTTTCGGCAGTATTAGAAGTTGCTGCAGCTATAAAGGGTAGTGGTGTTCCAGTAATTGCTGACGGTGGTATTCGTTATACAGGAGATATTCCTAAAGCTATTGCTGCTGGAGCAGATACAGTTATGTTAGGGTCTCTTTTAGCCGGAACCAAAGAATCTCCTGGGGAAACTATTATTTATGAAGGAAGAAAGTTTAAATCTTATAGAGGAATGGGGTCTGTAGAAGCTATGAAACAAGGTAGTAAAGACCGTTATTTCCAAGATGTTGAAGATGATATTAAGAAGTTAGTGCCGGAAGGAATTGTCGGTAGAGTGCCATACAAAGGGGAATTATATGAAAGTATCCATCAATTTGTTGGTGGTTTACGCGCTGGAATGGGATATTGTGGAGCCAAAAACATTGAGACTTTAAAAGAGAACGGGCAATTTGTAAAAATAACTGCAAGTGGTATTAATGAAAGTCACCCGCATGATGTAACTATTACAAAAGAATCACCTAATTATTCTAGGTAGAAAAATAAAACTTTAAATAAAAAAAGCTGCAATTAAAAAATTGCAGCTTTTTTTATTTTAGAAGGGAATAATATTTATTCTATTAATGGCTTTCCTATATCTTCAATTTCTGAAGTATTTGGGGCTTTGGGGTCCACTCCATATTGATTTGGTCCTTTGTCTCCTTCTGTAATAAATAAAACAAAAAGCCAAATACCTCCAATAAATGGTATTAAACCTATTAGATAGAACCAGCCACTTTTTCCAACATCATGTAACCTTCTTATGCCAACTGCCAATGAAGGAATAAATATTGCAAGAAAATAAATAAAATATAAAAATAAAAATTCAATTGTGTCTGTAGCAGAAACAAGCGCTGCCGATATCAAAACTAGAGCATACAAGAATATAATATTAAATAGAGTAAACATCCAATACTCTTTTCTTCTGGCTCTTCCTTTAAAATTAGCATAATTGTCTCGTACTACTTTAAGATACCATTTCATAATTATTATTTATAGGTTGCGATTATTAACCACTAAATATCAACTTTAAAATTGAAATGACAAAATATTCAATAACTCCTATATAATTAATATGTAGTTTTTTAAAAATAAAGTCTATTAAATGAACTACTTTTTGATGAATATTTTTTTTAATACTAAATCATTTTGAGTTTTAAGACTCATAAAATAAATACCTTTAGGAAGTTGAGACACATTTATTTTATCTATGTCCTTTTTAGATATGAGTTTTTTACCTGTAAAGTCATATATAGTGATATAATTGAAGTTAATATTATTTAATTTTTCAATAAACAAATATTTTTCTGTTGGATTTGGATGTAGTCTAATAGACCGTTTCTGTAAATCAGAATTACTTAAACTTGGTGATTCTTCAATACTAAAATTAGCAAATAACACCTCTTCATCTCTTAGGTCTTGAGCATTATTTAAACTTCTGTAAATACCCCATTTTGGGCGAACAAAATCAGCATCAGTTTGCCAATTTTTCACAGCATTATCTGTATAGGATAATAAAATAGCTTGATCACTTACTCTTTTTAATTCTATTGAATATGTACCCGCATCAGGACTGGAATTTGTGCCATATTTTATAGTTTCGGTAGCTTCAACCCATTCACCTTTAAAAGGCGCAATATCCGTTTGAATTAAAGTAGTTTGTGAGTTTGTTTCGGCATAGCGCAATTCAATTCTATCTGGAGTAGATTTTCTGCAAGTTAGGGTGTACATGGGCATGCTAGAATATAACCCGCCAACAGATTTTAGTTGATGTATATGGGTAAAGTTTGGTGATACTTGAAAACCAGCGTCTAACTTAAACTTCCATTTATAAATTACAGTTTCTCCCTCCACACCCAATAAATTATCGGGAGATTTATCATAGGTTTTTATTTCATTACGTTGACGATCGGTGGAACCATTACATCTATCCGTATCGGTGGCTACATGTAAATAAAATCTAAAAACATTAATACCTAATGTAGTGTCAAAAAGTTCATCAATATGCTGAAAAGTTGGAGTATGGCTGCAATCTGGTTCTTCAACTGCGTCGTAGCCAGGAGCCAAAACGGAGTTCATTAAATCATAGGTATCAACACCACCAGGTCCATCAGCATCTAAAAGTACTTGAGCAGATGTTATTTGTGCTAGAATTACAAAAGGCAGTAAAAAAAATAATCTTAAGTTTATCATTGGTTTACCAAATTGGTTAACCAAATATAATCAATTATGTTTGATTTGACCTAATCTAGAATATTTTTAACAAAAGAATCTATAGTTTCTATACCTTCATTAGTAACATGTTTTACAAAGGCGCTACCAATAATGGCCCCTTTTGCGTATTTAGTTGCTTGCGTAAACGTGTCATTATTACTAATACCAAAGCCAACTATTTGAGGGTTACTCAAGTTAAGACTATCAATACGCTCAAAATATTGGGTTTGTTCATCACCAAACCCTGTTTTTGCACCTGTGGTACTGGCACTGCTAACCATATAAATGAACCCATTAGAAACCGAATCGATATATCTAATACGTTCACCACTGGTTTGTGGAGTAATTAAAAACACGTTAATTAACCCGTATTTTTCAAAAGTAGATTGATATTCTTCATGGTAAACATCAACTGGTAAATCTGGAATAATTAATCCATCTATTCCTATTTCTTGACATTTTTTACAGAAATCTTCAACGCCATATTGTAACATAGGATTGAAGTATCCCATTATGATTAAAGGAATGTTTACAGACTGTCTAACATCTTTTAATTGATTAAAAAGAACTTCTGTTGTCATGCCATTTTTGAGTGCTTGGGTAGAGCTATCTTGAATAGTTGGTCCATCTGCTAACGGATCACTAAAAGGCAAACCAATTTCAATTAAATCAACACCATTTTTTTCTAAATCTTGAATGATTTTAACAGTATCGTCCAAATTAGGATACCCAGCAGTAAAGTATATAGAAAGAAGTTTTTTGTCCTCTTGAAGTTTTTGATTTATTCTGTTCACAACTTAAATTTTAAAATAATCAATATAATTCTGTAAATCTTTATCACCACGTCCTGAAAGACTCATAACAATAACATCATCAGGTTTGAATTGTTTTTGTTTGAATATGGCAAGAGCATGAGAGCTTTCAATAGCAGGAATAATACCTTCTAATTCGCATAATTCCAATCCAGCTTTCATAGCTTCATCATCTGTAATAGATAGGAATTCAGCGCGCCCTGTTTTACATAAATGAGCATGCATTGGTCCAACTCCAGGATAATCTAAACCTGCCGAAATTGAGTATGGCTCTGTTATTTGTCCGTCGTTAGTTTGCATTAAAAGTGTTTTACATCCGTGGATGATTCCTTCTTTACCTAAGACAGAAGTAGCAGCACTTTCACCTGAATCAACACCAAGACCAGCAGCTTCAACAGCAATTATTTTTACGCCTTCTTCATGTAAGAAATGATAGTATGTTCCAGCTGCATTACTTCCACCACCAATACAAGCGGCTACATAATCAGGATTTTCTTTTCCTTCATGCTCCATAAGTTGCCATTTTATTTCTTCCGAAATAACCGATTGAAACCTTGTAACCATATCTGGATATGGATGTGGACCAATAGCAGATCCAATAATATAATGTGTGTTTACAGGGTTGTTAATCCAATCTCTAATGGCTTCATTAGTGGCATCTTTTAGGGTGCGACTGCCTGATAAAGCAGGTACTACTTTAGCGCCTAACATTTTCATTCTGGCAACGTTTGGTGCTTGACGTGCAATATCAATTTCGCCCATGTAAACAATACATTCTAACCCCATTAAAGCGCAAACAGTGGCCGTTGCAACACCATGTTGACCGGCACCTGTTTCAGCAATAATTCTGGTTTTACCTAGGCGTTTTGCCATTAGTATTTGACCAATTGTATTATTGATTTTATGTGCTCCTGTATGGTTTAGGTCCTCACGCTTTAAGTATATTTTTGTGTTATACTTTTCTGAAAGGCGTTTAGCAAAATATAAAGGAGAAGGCCTGCCTACATAATCTTTTAAGAGTTGGTTGAATTCTTTTTGGAAGTCTGGTTCTGCCATAACTTTCAAATACTTTTGTCGTAACTCTTCCACATTTGGATATAACATTTCAGGGATGAATGCGCCCCCAAAATCACCGTAATACCCTTTTTCGTCTACGTTATAATTCATGATTTAAAATCAATTTAAATTCTTTTAATTTTTCAATATTCTTTAATCCAGGCTCAATTTCAAATTTGCTATTTACATCTAAGGCATAGCAATATTTTGATGCTTCACTTTTTCGAAATTTTTTAATGTCTTCAATTTGTTCCAATCCAATACCGCCACTTAAAAGGAATGGAGTAGTAGAAGGATAATCTTTTAATACATTCCAGTCAAAAGTGTAACCATTACCCCCTGGGAGTTTTCCCTTGGTATCGAATAGGAAATAGTCAACAACATTCTCAAAGGGTTCAAGTACACTAAAATCAAATTCGTCCTTGATTGAAAATACTTTTATTACTTCAACCTTAGTTGATTTAAGAAGCATACAAATTTCTGGAGACTCATGACCATGTAATTGAACAGCTGATAATTGATGTCTTTCTATTTGACTTGAAATATACTCCACCTTTTCATCTACAAAAACACCTGTTTTTTTGATTTTTTCCGAAATTTTTGGAATGTCTGAATCAAAATGTCTAGCGGATTTCTCATAAAATATAAATCCAATATAGTCAGGTTGCAATGCTGCAACTTGTTCCATATTGTCTTGATATTTCATTCCGCAGACTTTCAGTTTCATCCCCCTAGTTCTTTTATGAAATCTGTTGCGCTAGCTCCTGGGTTATCCGTTTTCATAAAGTTTTCACCAATTAAAAATCCTTTATATCCATAAGGCTGTAATTCTTTAATAGCGTTTACACTACTAATACCACTTTCTGAAACTTTTACAAATTCATCAGGAATAATACTGCTTAATGATTTGCTGGTTTCTAAACTAACATCAAATGTTTTTAAGTTTCTATTATTAACACCTAGCATGTCCAGACTAGGCATAATAGATTTATGTAATTCTTCTTCATTGTGAACTTCTAAAAGCACATCTAAATTTAGGCTTTTAGCAAACTCCGAAAAATGTTTGATTTCTTCTCTTGATAATATAGCAGCAATTAATAAGATAACATCTGCACCATATGCTCTAGCCTCAAGAATTTGATATTTATCTATAATAAATTCCTTTCTTAATAAAGGTAGATTACAACTTGCTCTAGCGGTAAGTAAATCGTCTAAAGAACCACCAAAGTATTTTCCATCAGTCAGAACAGACATTCCACAAACACCTGCATTTTCATAACCTAAGGCTACATCTTGAACGTTTAAACTGTTATTGATTATAGATTTTGAAGGTGAACGTCTTTTGTGTTCTGCTATAATTCCAGATTTACTATTTCTTAAGTTGTTTGATAAAGAAAGAGTAGACCTTTCAAATAAAACTGATTGTTCTAATTGAGAAATTGGAATCAAGCTTTTTCTTAATTCAACTTCTTTGCGCTTATCAATTACTATTTTATCTAAAATATTCATTTTCGTCAACCTGGACTTGTTTCAGGTTCTCATAATTTTGTGTGATGCTGAAATAAATTCAGCATGACGTTACTTACTCAACTCAATTAAAGTATCTAAACTTTGTTTTGCTTTACCAGAGAATAAAGACTCTTTCGCTAGTTCAAAACCTTCTTTGTGTGATATTTGTTTTGAGGTTGCAATTGCTAAACCAGCGTTAGCACAAACCACATTGTTTTGTGCTTCTGTTCCATTTCCACTTATGATATTAACAAATATTTCCGCTGCGTCTTCAACGGTATTGCCACCAAAAATGGTTTCTTGCTTAATTGTATTTAGTCCTAAATCTTCTGGAGAAAAAATCTTTTCAGAATGATTAGAAATAATTTTTGCTTTTCCAGTTAAAGATATTTCATCGTATCCATCTAAAGCATAAACAATGTTGTAGTTTGTATCTGTATTTTGATTAATAAAACTGTACAGACGCAAAAGTTCCAAACTAAAAACTCCTAGCAACTGATTTTTAGGGAATGAAGGGTTAACCATTGGACCCAACATATTAAAAAAAGTCTTTACCCCTAATTCTCTTCTAATTGGAGCAACGTTTTTCATTGCAGGGTGAAACAAAGGTGCATGTAAAATACAAATACCTGCTTTGTCTAAACAGCGTCTTAAAAAATCTTCATCATTAGAAAACTTCACACCAAGATTTTCCATCACATTTGAAGAACCTGAAGTAGAGGACACACCATAGTTACCATGTTTGGTAACGTTAACACTGGCACCTGCGGTTATGAAAGATGATAAAGTGGAAATGTTGAAAGTGTTTTTGCCATCTCCACCTGTACCAACTATATCTATAGCGTTAAATTCTTTTAAATCAACCGCCACACATAATTCCAAAAGAGCATTTCTAAAACCTTGTAACTCTTCAATTGTAATGCTCCGCATCATGTAAACCGACAAGAAACATGCAATTTGGCTTGGGTTATACATATCGTTAGATATATTGACTATAACTTGTTTAGCCTCCTCTGTTGTTAAGGTTTCGTGATTTATTAATCTATTCAGTATATCTTTCATATTCCTCTCTAGCTATTAACCCAATTTTCTAAAATTTTCTTACCGTTTGGTGTTAAAACAGATTCCGGATGGTATTGAACCCCTTTCACATCATAAGTTTTATGTCTTAAAGACATGACTTGACCGTTGGCATCATACGATGTGGCTTCTAAACTTTCTGGTAAGTTGGCATTTACTACCCAAGAGTGATAACGACCAACCTCAATTTCTTTATCTAGTCCTTTAAAAATCGCCTCATCATCAACACATATTTCAACTTTGGTGGCAACTCCATGATAAACTTCATCTAAATTTACTAAAGAACCTCCAAATACTTCACCAATGGCTTGTTGTCCTAGACAAACACCTAAGATACTTTTTGTTGGTGCGTATTTTTCAATGATGGCTTTTAATAAACCTGCCTCATCTGGTATTCCTGGACCTGGTGATAAAACAATTTTATCAAATGGTTCAACATCTTCCAATTCCAACTTATCATTTCTGTATACCGTTACATCGCAATTTAAATCCTCTAAATAATGAACCAAATTATATGTAAAACTATCGTAGTTGTCTATTACTAAAACTTTCTTCATCTTAAATATCTTCTGCTAATTGAATAGCTTTGTTCAACGCTCCTAATTTATTGAATACTTCTTGTTTTTCACTTTCTGGATTTGATTTAGATACTAATCCTGCCCCTGCTTGCCAATTAAGTTTATAATCTTTACTTAAAAAAGTTCTAATCATAATTGCATGATTGAAGTTGCCTTCAAAATCCATAAAACCAATAGCTCCACCATAAAAACCTCTACTGGTTTTTTCATATTCTTCAATAAGTTGCATGGCTCTATGTTTTGGGGCCCCACTTAAAGTTCCCGCAGGAAATGTATCTGCTACAACCTGCATTGTTGAGGTTGTATCATGCTTGTGCCCTGTAACCTTGCTTACTAAATGTATAACATGTGAAAAGAATTGAACCTCTCTATATGTTTCTACTTTTACGTTGCTACCATGACGACTCAAGTCATTTCTTGCCAAATCTACTAGCATGACATGTTCTGCATTCTCCTTGTCATCTTTTATCAATTCGTCAGCTAAAACAGCATCTTTTTCGTCATCTCCAGTACGTTTAAAAGTTCCAGCAATAGGATGGATTTCAGCTAAACCATCAGTAACAATTAATTGTGCTTCCGGTGAACTTCCAAAAATCTTAAAATCACCGTAATCAAAATAGAATAGGTACGGAGAAGGATTTATGCTCCTTAAGGCTCTATATACATTAAAATCATCACCAGTAAACTCTTGAGAAAAACTTCTTGATAAAACTAATTGAAAAACATCACCTCTAGCACAGTGCTTTTTGGCATAATCTACATGCTGTAAAAATTCATCATCCGTTAAGTTTGAGCTAATATCCCCTTTAGAATTGAAATTAAAAGAAGCAAAATTTTGAACGTTGATTAGTCTATCAATTTCATCAATATTATTCTCAACCCCATCTGGACAATGAGAAAAAATGTATGCTTCATTTTTAAAATGATTAATTGCTATGATGTTTTGATAAACGGCATAATACATATCAGGTATTTCAACAGAGTTTTCTTTTTTACCAATCTCAATATCTTCAAAATACCTAACAGCATCATAAGCCGTGTAACCAAAAATACCGTTGTTTATAAATTTGAAATTCTCTTCAGAAGATACATCAAATCGTTTTGTAAACTTGTAAATTTCATCGACTACATTAACCTCCTTGGTTATAGCTAAATCTTTGGAGCTACCATCTGGAAATGATTCTGTTATAACTTCGTTTTCAACTTTTATAGAGGCGATAGGGTTAAAACATATATATGAAAAGTTTTTGTGATTTCTGTGATAATCACCACTTTCAAGTAAAATACTGTTTGGGTATTTATCACGTATCTTATAATAGACTGTAACAGGTGTAATGGTATCTGTTAAGATACGTTTGTGATGTGTATAAAGACTGAATTTTTTCATCTAATTAAGTTTTAATTCTGAAACAAGTTCAGAACATGAAAAAGGCCTGTCGTGAATGACAAGCCTTTTTGATATTTTAGTTTAAATATACTTAGGATTTACTTCACGAATGTTAAGTTTCTGAAGCTCCACCACCAAGTATTATTTAAATTTGTGTTCATTTATTCTTTTAATGCGGGTCAAATATATAAATGAAAATATAATTAACCAACAGTTTTTAAATAAAAAAACTACCATAAGGTTATGGTAGTTTTAAATGATTATTAGTTTAAAGAGAATTTTTAGTCTGCTATTAACCTTATCTTTTCTAATAATCTAATCAAATCATAAGCTTCATAATCAGTTAATGAACTTATAATTTTCTTTTCTGCGCTATTAATTAATGTATCTATTTTGTCTAATAATTCCAATCCTTCTCTTGTTATAGTAATATCAATCTTTCTTTTGTTCTCTTTATTTAATTCCTTTTGAACATATCCTTTTTTTTTGAGCTTATCTACTAATCTAGTCGTATTACTCATTTTTGCAATCATTCTTTCTTGAATAGTTGCTAGTGTAACAGAATTTCCTTTTTGCCCACGTAATATTCGTAGAACATTAAATTGCTGTAAAGAAATACCATACGGTTTAAGAACAATGTTTAACTCCTTATTTACTATGCAAGCAGTATAAATCAAATTGACAACAACACCTTTTGATAATGGTAGATTGGAAGTGATTTTCAGAATTTTTTCAATCTCCATATACAACTGTTGTATATACAAATGTAGGGTTTTTATTCATATAAATTAATAATTATATAAAAAATTGTTAAAATGGATGCTAGTTATTATCGAATAGATAAATTTATAAGTGTATTTATGCTGAAATTTTAATGTTGATGAATAAACTAAGTGTGATTTTATTTTTAATAGTTAGCAACTTATTAATTTTTAGTTGTGCTAATAAAAATAATAAAGTGGTAGAATCAGTTCAGGTTAAAGATGATAATCTGGAAATATATGACTTTAAAGAAATAAGTAAATTTTTAAACAATAAGGATGACAAAGTTTATGTAGTGAATTTTTGGGCAACTTGGTGTGCTCCATGCGTAAAAGAATTGCCTTATTTTGAAAAAGTGCAGGCTGAATATAAGGATAAGAATGTCGAGGTTCTTTTAATTAGCTTAGACTTTCCTCATCAGTTTGAGTCAAAATTAAAGCCGTTTATAAAGAATAAGGGTTTGAAGTCAAAAGTAATTGTTTTAGATGATGTAGATTCTAACAGTTGGATACCTAAAGTAGATAAGGATTGGTCTGGTTCAATTCCAGCAACTATTATATATAGTAATAATTCACGTAAGTTTTACGAAAAATCATTTACTTATGATGAATTAGAAGAAGAATTAAAGAATTTTTTAAATTAAAAAAAAGATGAGCAAAACAATTAAGCTATTGGGAGTTGTATTTATTGTGCTTCTTATAGGAGCCTTTAGCGTACCTAACAATAATGTAGGTGAGAGCTATAAAATTGGTGATATTGCCGAAGATTTTTCATTAGAAAATATTGATGGTAAAATGGTGTCTTTGTCTGATTATAAAAAGGCAAAAGGGTTTATTATAACCTTTACCTGTAATACTTGTCCGTATGCCGTAATGTACGAAGACCGTATTGTAGAATTAGATAAAAAGTATGCGCCGAAAGGATATCCGGTGATAGCAATCATGCCAAATAATATATCAAAAAAACCAGGTGATAATCTGAATGCAATGAAACAAAGAGCAGAAAGCAAAGGTTTTACTTTTCCTTATTTAATTGATGCAAAACAAGAAGTGTATCCAAAATTTGGAGCTACAAAAACACCTCATGTTTTTGTGCTAAATAAAACTAAAAGTGGTTTTGCAGTAGAATATATTGGAGCTATTGATGATAATTACAAAGATGCTTCAGCCGTAAATATTAAGTATGTTGAAAATGCTGTTGACGCATTAATTGAGGGAAATGAAGTAATTCAAAAAGAGACTAGAGCTATAGGCTGTGGTATTAAAGCTTAATAAAGATTTATAATTCAATTGAAAACTGAAGTTGTAATAACTTCAGTTTTTTTTCGTCTATGAATTCAAGAAATATTAGTTTTGTCAAACATTTATTTAATTTAATATCAATGGAAGATTTAACACAAGAAGAGTGGGTAGAAAAACTGGAAAATGATGATAACGCAGTGGTTTTAGATGTAAGAACTAATGCTGAAGTAGCAGAAGGAATCATTCCCAATGCTATTCATTTAGACTTTTATTTAGGAGATGAGTTTGTTGATGAGTTAGACGAGTTAGATAAGGATAAGAATTATTATGTATATTGTCGCTCTGGTAATAGAAGCCATAAAGCTTGTGAGATAATGGAAGAGTTAGGGTTTACAAATGCCTATAACCTTGAAGGAGGTATTTTGCAATGGGTTGGTGATATTGTTGATCTAGAATAAAACATGAAACGATTTTTAATTTTAAGTTTTCCTGTGTTTACAGTTTTCTTTCTTGGATGTCAAGAAACTGAGAAAACTGAGGCAGTACTTCTTTCTGCTGAAGAAATGAAAACTATGTTGGAAGATAAATCCCTTTTGTTGATTGACGTTAGAACTCCAAAGGAATTTGCAGAAGGCCATATTAAAAATGCCATAAACATTGATTTTTACTCAGAAACTTTTAAAGAGGATATTAAAAAACTAGATCCTAACGTACCTGTTTTGTTGTATTGCCGCAGTGGAGGACGCAGTGGTAAAACCGCTAAAATGCTTCAAAAAACAGGCTTTAAAAAATCATTCGATTTGAAAGGTGGTATCCTAAAGTGGAAAGAACAAGGATTTGAAATTATTAAATAAAAAGCTCCATCAACATGGAGTTTTTTTATAATAGTGTTCAGTCATGGAACATCACGGCTTTATTTTTAAGATTATACAAAAATGTGTATATTTGAGTAACTCCAAATACAGATCCTTATCTTAAATGTTTTATTAGCAATCATTTATTATACTATTTTATTCCTTATTTAATTTATTGTATAAGTTTTCACCCTTAAAAACCTAAAACAACAAATATGAACAGCTTATCGATGATTATGTCAGTTTTTTATTTTTTGTCTTGTTTTTGAGCTATTTACCTTAATTTTTTTTAGGGTATCATACATTTATTTACTTTTATGCTACCTTAATTTTATAATACTGTAGAAGTCTAATTTTAAAATCTTTTAATTATGAACATGATGAACGGATGGCTCATTTTAGGCATTGTTGCTTTGCTTTTTATAAGCATGTATGTGTATGCTAATATTTTTGTGTTTTTAGAAAAATCTAAAAATAAAAAACTTAAGAAAATTCAAGAGCAAGAAAATGAAATAGTACGTCAAGAAAATGTTAAAAAAGAGCAGCTTAGGGCTGAAAAATTTAATAAGCTAAAAGATAGAAGTAAACAAATTAAGGAACAATTAAATTGGCTTAAACAAATGAATGAAACTATTTCAGAACAGCACAATAGCCAATAATTTATTCTAATATTACCTTAATTTCAGATAGTTTAGCAAGAGGTTTTCCGTTTTTTCCTATGTGGTCTGTAGCAATTTTAAGCCCGTTAAAATCTTGAACGTTTTCAAAAGTGTTAATTAAATTCGGTTCAGGTCTACCACCTCTTCTAAATATCCATTCTTTAATTATAAAATCATTATCATAAAAAATATCATAGACATCACCTGGGGTATAACCTCCTTTTAAAGAATATGTTATTGTTATTTTATTCATTAAGGTCTTAGAAATTGGTCCTGTTTCTTGAGTGGGCTCAGAAATAGTTGCTGAAGTGTCCCAAACCAATTGAAACGGAATAAGTAGCCAAAATTTGTCATTTATAAATGCTTCGTCTGCTTTATAAGAAGTGGTGTCAATAGATTTAATATTATAAATTATAGTGTCAGAATCTGTAGTTAACTTAACGTCATCGGTTTTTGGGTTCCAGGTCCAGTGACGTCTTTTGCCAAATTTAAATTCAATTTCATGAACTTTGTCCCAATTTTGAAATCCGTGAGCATGGGCTATTTTTTCTGCTACAGTTAATTCTCGAGACTGGGTGACTTTATTCTCTTTTTGTTTACAGGAAAAACAAAGGGCTGTGAAGCATAAAGCAAATACTAATTTTTTCATACATTGGAGTTTTTACAAATATAAAGAACTTATAATGAGTAAAATCGAAATCTATTTTAATACAAATAAAGCCACTTGGAATGAAAAAGTAAAGGTGCATGCTAAAAGTGATATGTATGATTTAGATACTTTTAAAAAGGGAAAGACGTCTTTAATGCACTATGAATTAAAAGCTTTGGGAGATGTGAGAGATAGGAAGTTGCTTCATTTACAGTGCCATTTTGGACAAGATACTTTAAGTTGGAGTAGAATGGGAGCTAGATGTACAGGTGTTGATTTAAGCGATGAAGGTATTAAACTTGCTAAATCTTTAAATAACGAGTTGAAACTAGATGCCAAATTTGTATGTTGTAATGTTTTGGATACTTCGGTATTTATAAAAGACACTTTTGATATTGTGTTTACCAGCTATGGCGTTATTGGGTGGCTGCCTGATTTAAAACCTTGGGGACAAATGATTGCTGAAAGGCTCGATAAAGGTGGTACATTTTATATGGTTGAATTTCACCCAATAGTTTGGATGTTTGACTATATAAAGGAACAACCTGATATGAAATATGGTTATATGCAGGATGAGGTTATTTACGAAGAATATGAAGGCACTTACGCAGACGAACATTCAAAAATGATAAGTAAAGAATATGGTTGGAATCATGGCATTGGAGAAATAATATCTGCTTTAACAGAAGCTGGTTTACATATTGAATACTTGAGAGAACACAACGAGGCCCCTTATAATGTCTTGCCCGATTTAGTTGAAACTGAAAATGGCATGTTTGGTACAAAAGATAAATTGTACCCGCTTATTTTTGAGTTGAAGGCAACTAAGGTTTAAGATGGTAATTTCTAGCTCAGTTTAATTCGTATTTTATTATTTGAGTTGATTAAGTAACTAATTTAATAAATACAAACCGAAAGGAAAATCTGTGTAGATTTTCTTTCGAAGACGAGTATAAGTAATGAATTATACAGTGTTTTGTACCCTTTTTTTTCATTTTATTTGTTTCAATTGTTTCTGTCAGTTTATTTTCTGTTTTTTTTTTTTTTGAATAATCACTCCAACTCTTCACAGTAAATACCTCTGGCTTTAACTTGATCAATAATGTCTTCCATAGTTAAACTACTAGTGGTTTCAACTCTTAAAACTTTATCAATATCTTCAAGGTCAATAGACCATTTAACAATACCCGGATGTGAATTAAAAAGTAGTTTTATGGTATTAACAGCTAGTTTAGTTTTAGCTTCTGTTTTAAGAATATGTAATCTTGTGGTTTTTTTACGTTGTTGATAAAATGGACTAATCATTGTCTTCTGCTTTAGTGGTTAAACGTTCTATATAAGCCTGATAAGCTTGGTTGCCTTCTTCTTTCCAAAAGTCATCATAATGCTTCCATTTAGAAAAGTCGCCTTTTCCTTCTTTTTTACATTTAGATTTTGATTTTTTTGACGAACTATCTCCACCAAAATTACAGCCTCCTATTAAAATTTTAGCCAATATGAATATGCCCGCAGCTTCCCAAAAGGTTAGAGTTGTCAACCCAAAAATCATAGGCATTAACCAGTTCCACAACCACATGATTATAAAACCAAAAAGTATGGCTAATCCTGTTATAAAAATCCCTCCAAAAATTATCATTCCTATAATTTCTCCTGGAGATTTACCGCGCATTTTGTGTTTAAAGTAATTTGACATATCTGTGTTTTTTTTAATTAATAATTTCTTTTTTAGGTTTTAATTTTTTGTACAAAAGTGAAATTGCTCTATGGCGTCTAGACATTAACGTACCAATAGGAATACCAGTTTCCAGTTCTATTTCTTTATAGGTGTAGCCTTCAAAATCAATAGCTATAATAACATTTCTATAATTTGGTTTTAAGTTTACTATAGCAGCTTTTAGAGCTTCTTTCATTTCCTCAGGATATGAATTATCTGCAGATTCATAAATGATTGAGGCAAACTGAATAAGTTTATTTTCGTTTTGGGTTTCATAATCAATTCTATCATTTTTTGAAGACCTTAAAACATCAATCACCTTGTTTTTTAATGCTCTATAAACAAAACCGGCTACATTGTTTATGGGAGAATATCTATCTGCACCAGTAAATAGCTTTAAAGCCACATCTTGTAAAATGTCTTCTGGACCCATACTTGTACTGGCTTTAATTTTGGAACTTACGTAAGTTTTAAGTGAAGTATATTCTTCATTAAAAAACTCATTAAGCTTTTTACTGTTTTCTGATTGATGATTCATTTAAAAGCACTTTTAATAGGCACTTCAATTATAAAGACGCAACTTTTAAAATCTATTGCATTTTTGCGCTAAGTATTTTTATGAAGACTGAAAACAATGAGAAATGTTTCAAAAAAAAGAGAATATTAGTAAAAACTTTGATTTTCAGTATTATGAGAATTGAATGACTTCGATCCTAAGAACTGAATATAAAATAATTTTTAGTGATTTTTTTTGTTAATAAGAAACCGTAAATAACTAAAAAGTATTTTACTGATAACTATTTTAATTTTGTAAATTTGCCTGCGTTTATAAGCGCAACATGACAAGTACGAAATACATATTTGTAACTGGAGGAGTTACATCATCTTTAGGAAAAGGTATTATAGCAGCATCTCTTGCTAAACTTTTACAATCTCAAGGCTACAGAGTTACCATACAAAAATTAGACCCGTATATTAATGTAGATCCGGGAACATTAAATCCATATGAACATGGGGAATGTTATGTAACCGAAGATGGTGCAGAAACCGATTTGGACTTAGGACACTATGAGCGCTTTTTAAATGTGCCTACAAGTCAAGCAAATAACGTAACTACTGGAAGAATCTATCAAAGTGTGATTCAAAAGGAACGCCGTGGTGAATTTTTAGGAAAGACAGTACAGGTAGTTCCTCACATTACTGACGAAATTAAACATCGTGTTCAGCTTTTAGGAAAGTCTGGTGATTATGATATCGTTATTACTGAAATTGGAGGAACGGTTGGAGATATTGAGTCTTTACCTTATATAGAAGCAGTGCGTCAGTTACGTTGGGATTTAGGTGAAAATAACGGAATAGTTATTCACCTAACTTTGGTTCCGTACTTATCGGCTGCAGGAGAGTTAAAAACAAAACCTACTCAACACAGTGTTAAAACACTCATGGAAAGTGGTGTTCAAGCCGATGTTTTGGTGTGTAGAACAGAGCATAATTTACCTAAAGATTTAAAAAGAAAATTAGCTTTATTCTGTAATGTTAAAGAAGATTCCGTAATTCAGTCTATAGATGCTTCAACTATATATGATGTGCCTAATTTAATGCTTGAGGAAGGTCTTGATAAAGTAGTTTTAGAAAAGCTTAATTTGAAAAGTACTAAACCTGATATTTCAAGATGGAATGAGTTTTTAAAGCGTCATAAAAATCCAAAAACAGAAGTAACAATAGGATTAATTGGTAAATATGTAGAGTTACAAGATTCTTATAAATCAATTTTAGAGGCCTTCATTCATGCGGGTGCTGCTAATGAAGTAAAAGTTAAAATAGAATCTATCCACTCGGAATATTTAAACAGTGATAATATTGAGGTGAAATTATCTCATTTAGATGGTGTTTTAGTTGCACCAGGTTTTGGTGAACGCGGTATTGAAGGAAAGATTGATGCCGTTAGGTTTGTACGCGAAAATAATATTCCATTTTTAGGGATTTGTTTAGGTATGCAAATGGCAGTTATTGAATTTGCAAGAAATGTACTTGGTATTAAAGATGCCGATTCTACCGAAATGAATACCGAAACCAATAATGCTGTGATTGATTTAATGGAGGAACAAAAATCTATTACAGATAAAGGAGGTACAATGCGATTAGGTGCTTGGGCATGTGATTTAAAAATGGGCAGTTTGGTTAGAGATATTTATAAAGCTGAAGCTATTGAAGAGCGTCATAGACATCGTTATGAATTTAATGGTAAATATAAGGAGCAATTGGAGAAAGCTGGTATGCTTGCCACTGGTTTAAATCCGGATACTGGTTTAGTAGAAATTGTTGAAATACCAGAACATCCTTGGTTTGTAGGTGTACAATATCATCCAGAATATAAAAGTACAGTGGCTAATCCTCATCCATTATTTGTGGCTTTTGTAGGAGCAGCTTTAAAATTCAGAAATAAACAAAAAGGTGTCAGTATGGCACAAAATTAAAATTGGATAGCTTATTGATAAGTTGTTAGCATTCCTGCTTTTGGCAGGAATCTTTTTAATAGAAAGAATATATGGAAGAAAAAAAGTTAGATATAAATTCGATAATAGGTTTTGTACTTATCTTCGGAATATTGGCTTACATGCTTTGGCAAAATCAACCAACTACAGAAGAGTTGGAAGCTCAAGAAAAGGCTAAGCAAGAGCAAGTTGAAGCAGAACAAAGGGCTAAAACCCAAGAGCAAGAACAAACTAAAGTAGTTACCTCTGAAGATTTGGAAATAGGTGCTGTAGGTGACTCGCTTCACCAGATAGCATTAAATAACAAGTATGGGTCATTGGCTTATGCTTTTAGTGTTACCAAAGATTCTGAAGAAGAAACATTAGTAGAAACAGATTTGTTAGCCTTAAAATTTAGCACTAAAGGAGGGTATCTTTCTGAAGTTAGACTAAAGGATTTTGTTGATTTTAGAGATGAACCAATTTATTTAGTAAAAGATAACAATGCTTCTTTCAATATTAATTTTGGAACTACAGACAGTAGAATTCGCAATACTAAAGATTTACCTTTTCAATCCACTGTAACTAAAAATGGTGAGATTACTGTCGTTTCAATGAAACTAAAAGTTTCCGAAAGCAAATTTTTAGAGTACCGTTACGAGTTGAAGGAAGGAGATTATATGATGGACTTCACCGTTCGTTCTCAAGGATTAAGTGATGTTATTAATGGTTCACATGAAATCAATTTAGATTGGAAACATAAGGGGTATCGTCATGCAAAGAGTATATCATATGAAAACCGTTATACAGATATTCATTATGAATATGAAGATGGTAAAGATGATTATACAGGAATGCGTGATGCCGATGAAACTTTAAGTGACGTTGCTTGGATTGGGTATAAACAACACTTTTTCTCAGCTATTTTATTAACCGATACACCATTTAAAACAGCTACAATTACTTCTAAGAATTTAGTTGAAGATGAAGCCATTGATACCGTTTATACAAAAGATTTTGCTTCTAAAATTCCTTTAGAGTTAAAAGGTGGTGAGGTTAGTTATAATATGAATTGGTACTACGGACCAAGTGAGTTTAGAACCTTAAATGCCTATGGTAGAAATCTAGATGAAATGGTACCACTAGGTTGGGGTATTTTTGGATGGATAAACCGTTACTTGTTCATGCCATTATTTACATTTTTAGGAGGCATGATGCCTTATGGGATAGCTATTGTGGTAATGACCATTTTGGTGAAAATATGTTTGTCTTTTGTACAGTACAAGCAATTCTTATCGCAGGCTAAAATGAAAATTTTAAAGCCAGAATTAGATGCTATTCGTGAGAAGTATAAAGACAATAAAATGAAGGCCCAACAAGAAACTATGGCTTTACAAAATAAAGCAGGAGCAAGTCCGTTAGCGGGTTGTTTGCCAGCTTTAATACAGCTGCCAGTTTTCTATGCTTTGTTCCAATTCTTTCCATCTGCTTTTGATTTAAGACAGGAAAGTTTCTTATGGGCGGAAGATTTATCATCTTATGATACGGTTGCTAATCTTCCATTTAATATTCCATTTTATGGTGATCATGTAAGTTTATTTCCGCTTTTAGCGTCTATAGCAATTTTCTTCTATATGCGTTTAACTACGGGGCAAAATATGCAAACGCAACCACAACAAGAAGGTATGCCAGATATGGGGAAAATGATGAAGTACATGATGTATTTCTCTCCAATAATGATGCTTTTCTTCTTTAATAACTATGCATCCGGATTGAGTTTATACTATTTCATTTCAAACTTGATTAGTATTGGTATTATTTTGGTGATTAAAAATTATATTCTTGATGAAGATAAGATTCATGCTCAGATTCAAGAGAATAAGAAAAAACCAAAAAAGCAAAGTAAGTTTCAAGCTAGAATGAAAGATATGATGGAGCAGGCTGAAAAGCAAAAGCAGGCTCAACAGAAAAGAAAAAAATAATATGTCAACCTGAACAAGTTTCAGGTTTTCATTATATAAATTTAAAGGCTGCCAACAATTTCCTAAACTTGGCAGCTTTTTTGTTATATACAATTTGAAAGTATATATATACGTTTATATTTATGTCAATTCAATATTTAAAATCTTTAATAATTTAAGTGTGCATATGAAACAGTTAAGTCTGATTTTGTTTTTATTTAATACAATTTTTGTAGCAGCTCAAACTGTGAATCAGTTTGATGATAACGGAAAACGTCATGGTATTTGGAAAAAGAATTTTGAAGGCACTAAAGTACTTAGGTATGAAGGTCAATTTAACCATGGAAAGGAAATAGGTACGTTTAAGTTTTATAAAAACATAAGAGGTAAAGCGGTTTTAACGGCGTCAAAGGCATTTAATGAATTGGATAATAAAGCGGATGTGAAGTTTTTCTCATCAAAAGGAAAGCTTATTAGTGAAGGTCCAATGGATGGTAAAAAGTACATTGGAGAATGGAAGTATTATCATAATAATTCTGATAAAATTATGACCTTAGAATTCTATAATGACAAGGGTAATCTTCATGGAGAAAAATATGTGTATTATTCTAATGGGCGAATGGCCGAAAAACAAAATTACGTTGATGGTAAATTAGAAGGTGAGGCTATTTGGTATTCAATTAAGAATGTGGTTTTAAAACATTTTATTTATGTTAATGATGAGTTACACGGTGTGTCAAAATATTATAATTCAAAAGGTGAGCTAGTTGCAGAAGGAAGGTATAAACTTGGTAAAAAACATGGCATTTGGAAATATTATGAAAATGGTAAACTAATAGAGGAAAAAGATTTCACACCAAAATCAAAATATAAAAAAAAGAAAAAGCTCCCTAATTAAAGGGAGCCCTCTTTTTCATAGACAACTTTTCAGCGAAAGATAGCTATTAATAAAAATATTGTCTACTACTAACTAACCAATAAATCAAACTAACTAAATTTATAATTTTAAGGTAGAGGTGGTAAAACAACCTTTTAGATTGCTTGTATTTACACCATTAGAGGTCTGCACATTAACAGCAATTATGTCCGCTTTCTCTATTGTATAGCATCTGTTAAGATTGCACCACCTTTAATATTTGCTGTTATATTTCCACCTTAATATATGGGTTAATTTACAACCTCATTTGGTTAACTTGATGAGGTTGTAAATTATATTTGTTTTATCTAATCACTCGATCTATAACATGAACAACACCATTTGCAGCTTGTATATCAACTAACGAAGTAACTATGTTACTTGTTCCGTTACTATTTGTTAGTGTAAAGTTGGTATTGTCGGCTGTTATATCTCCACCTAAAGTTGATACTGTACCGTTTGGTAATCCATCAGATTGTATGTTTCCACTTACAATATGCATTAAAAGTACTGAATCTACTGTACCAGTTGGTATATCTGTTAAAGCTGATGCTCCTAAATCTGTTAATAGATTTCCAAAAGCACCATTTGTTGGAGCAAATACTGTGAAAGGTCCAGCTGCAGCATCTGATACTGTTGTTATGTATGGAACAGTTGGCATTCCTGTATCTGCATAAGCTAAAGTTTCAACTAAAATAGATAATGCAGGATTACTAGTTGCAAAAGTTGCTATGGTTGGTAATCCAATAACTTTATCTACAGCATGAATAACTCCGTTAGCAGCTACTACATCTGGTAGAGCCACTGTAGAAACACCATTGAATTGAACCCCATTAGATGTATTGAAATAAATACTCATTGGTTTATCTCCAGCTCCAGTAGCACTAGTACTTGAATAACCAGAACCTGCAGATACTAAGTCGGTAGAGAAAGTTGTTCCACCTATAACATGATTTAATAATACTTGTGAAAGTGCATCAGTTGGAACATCTCCAAGACTTGCAAAATTGTTATCGGCCAAAAAGCTAGTAAATCCATCGTTTACAGGAGCTAAAACAGTAAATGGACCGTTGCCACTTAAAACAGATACCAAATCACCATCTGCTGCACCAAGTGCTGCTACTAAATTGCTAAAAGATGGGTTAGCCAATGCATGATCAACAACACTAGGTAATCCAATTACTTTATCAACAATATGAATTACACCATTAGTAGCTGCCAAATCTGCTGAACTTACCATAGCACTATTATTGAACATTACACCATTGCTAGTATCATAAAAAATACTCATAGGCATATCTCCAGCACCAGTGGCATTGGTATTAGCATATCCTGAACCACCTGCTACTAAATCTCCAGACATTACGGTTCCTGTAATTACATGATTTAATAAAACTTGTGTCAAAACATCCGTTGGTACAGAACCTAAATCTGCAAAGTTATTATCAGCTAAAAATGCTGCAAAAGCTTCATTGGTAGGAGCTAAAACAGTGTATTCAGTTGCACCGTTTAACACATCTACTAAACCTGCGGCTTGAACTGCAGCAAGTAAGCTACTTAAATTGGCATTACTAGAAACCTTTGCTGCTATAGTTCCATCAGTGTAAGGAAGTACTACTTTATCAATTACATGTATTACACCATTAGTTGCTTGTACATCTACTACTTGAATATTACTAACTCTTCCGTTGGCATCAGTTAAAGTTGCTCCTCCACTTACATTAGCGGTAATATTCCCACCAAGGGTACCAACCATCATATTATCGGTTAATGCAGATGATACTACATTAGCACCAGCAACGGCATGTAAATCTAAGGTTGCCTTTAATGTTGGTTCATCAATGTCTGATAATCCACTTGCCCCTAATTCTCCTAACAAATTCACAAACGCTTCATTGGTTGGAGCAAATATTGTGAATGGAGCAGGATCTGATCCACTTGGTGTTGAAAGTGCACTTACGTAATCAAAAGTTAAATCTGATCGCGTTAAAGCTTGTACTAAAATTGAAAAATCATCATTAGTTGTTGCAAAATCTAGGATAGATGGAAGTCCAATCACTTCGTCCACAATATGAATAACACCATTTGTGGCGTCAATGTCAGGCATTGTAACTGATGAAGTGTTGTTTAACATTACTCCGCCAGCTGTATTTATAAAAATACTCAAGTTAGCACCTGAAGATGCTTCTGTGGCTAAGGTTTTTCCATAACCTGTAGATAAAGATCCAGAAACGTTTTCTCCACTCATTACGTGATTCAATAAAACTTGAGTTAAAACTGGTTTAGGAACGTCATCTAAACTTGCAAAATTATTCGCTGCAAGAAATCTCGCAAACGCATCATTAGTTGGAGCAAAAACTGTTAAGGATGCAGATGGATTGTCTAAAACTGCTGCTAAATTTCCGTCTGCTACTAGTAAGGCTTCTACTAAGGTACTTAGCTCTGGTGTAACTACTGCTAATTCTGTAATCGTTTCAGGAGCTTTTTCTACTACTTTAATTTCGTCATCATCACTACAAGATAATACGAAAACAGTGGCTAAAAATAGCACTGTGATTCTTTTTAAGGCTGTTAATGTTTTCATTATTATAAGATTAAAATTTTATTTTGTTCAGCAAATATATAAAAAGATTAAACAAAAAAACAAATTTTGTTCAAAAAAAAATAAATATAATTAAACAAAATAAAATTATAGTACTCCAATCTTCACTATTTATGGAAGAAAAAATCTTTGAAATATATGTATCTTTGTAGCCTAATTTTTTAAGATGAAACGTGTTATTATTGGGCTTTCAGGTGGTGTAGACTCTAGTGTTGCAGCTTATTTGTTACAACAGCAGGGTTATGAGGTTATAGGCTTGTTTATGAAAAACTGGCATGATGATTCCGTTACTATTTCTAATGAATGCCCATGGTTAGATGATAGTAATGATGCCATGTTGGTTGCAGAAAAATTAGGAATTCCTTTTCAAACTGTTGATTTAAGTGAACAGTATAAAGAACGTATTGTGGATTATATGTTTAACGAATATGAAAAGGGAAGAACGCCAAATCCAGATGTACTGTGTAACAGAGAAATTAAGTTTGATGTGTTCATGAAAATAGCACTTGACTTAGGTGCAGATTATGTAGCTACCGGTCATTATTGCAGAAAAGGTGTTGTTGAAAAAGAAGCAAAAGAAGTATATCAATTACTTGCTGGTAAAGATACTAATAAGGATCAATCTTATTTTTTATGTCAATTGTCACAAGAGCAATTAGCAAAAGCATTGTTTCCAATTGGGGAACTTACCAAACCAGAAGTTAGAGAAATTGCAGATGATATTGGTTTAGTAACAGCAGATAAAAAGGACTCTCAAGGTCTTTGTTTTATTGGTAAGGTAAAGCTACCATATTTTCTTCAGCAACAATTAAAACCAAAAGAAGGTGTTATTGTTGAAATTCCAAAGGAACAAGAAATTTTTAGTATTGAAGTGCCCGAGTTTTCCTCTCAAGAAGATAAATTGGAATACCTTTCAAGAAAAATTGATTACAAAATTGATTTAGGAAAGGTTGTTGGTAAACATCAAGGGGCCCATTATTTTACTAAAGGGCAGCGGAAAGGATTAGCTGTTGGTGGTACATTAGAACCTTTATTTGTTATAGATACTAATGTTGAAGAAAACGTTATTTATACGGGTCAAGGTAAAGAACACCCAGGATTATTAAAGAAAGCATTATTTGTAACTAATGATGAATTGCATTGGATTCGTGAAGATTTAGCTTTAAAGGTTGATGAAACATTAAAGGTAGAAGCTAGAATTAGATACAGGCAACCGCTGCAAAAGGCTACTTTACATAAAGTAGATTCAGGATTGTATGTTGAGTTTGAAGAATATCAATCGGCTATCACGGAAGGGCAATTTGTAGCATGGTATATTAATGAAGAGCTTTTAGGTTCGGGGGTTATTTCTTAACTTTATGCATGCCCAATAAAATAACCACACTTTTTAATATTAAATACCCAATCATTCAAGCAGGAATGGTTTGGAATAGCGGATGGCGTTTAGCCTCGGCAGCTAGTAATTCTGGAATTTTAGGACTTTTAGGAGCGGGCTCAATGTATCCTGAAGTACTTAGAGAACACATTCAAAAGTGTAAAAAAGCAACTACTAACCCTTTTGGGGTTAATGTACCTATGCTTTATCCAAATATCCAAGAGATCATGGATATTATTGTTGAAGAAGGAGTAAAGATTGTTTTTACTTCTGCAGGAAATCCAAAAACTTGGACTAATTGGTTACAAGATCGCGGTATTATAGTTGTTCATGTTGTAAGTAGTTTAAAGTTTGCATTAAAGGCACAGGAGACTGGAGTGGATGCCATTGTTGCTGAAGGTTTTGAAGCTGGAGGGCATAATGGACGTGATGAAACAACAACTTTAACTTTAATTCCTATGATAAAGGAACATATAACTGTTCCATTAATTGCAGCAGGAGGTATTGCGACCGGTAAAGCAATGTTAGCTACCATGATTTTAGGAGCTGATGGTGTTCAAATAGGCAGTAGGTTTGTGGCTAGTGAAGAAAGTTCTGCACACCAGTCATTTAAACAAATGGTTGTTGATTCAAAAGAAGGTGATACGCAATTAACATTGAAGGAATTGGCGCCGGTTCGGTTAATTAAGAATAAGTTTTATAATGAAATAGAAGCCCTTTATAAAACAGGTCCTACGATAAATCAACTTAGAGATTTATTAGGAAGAGCACGGGCAAAAAAAGGAATGTTTGAGGGTGATTTAGATAATGGCGAACTTGAGATTGGACAGATTTCAGGACTTATACATGATATAAAACCTGTATCACAAATTGTAAAAGATATTGTTACCGAATTTGAAGCCTCTAAAAAGGAATTTTCAAATATATAGCATTCAACATAAAAGATTTATGAAAAAACTGTATTATATAATAATCCTAACATTAGGACTATTTAATTGCACTAATCCAAAAGAACAAAAACCTAATGTACTTTTTATAATGATGGATGATTTGGGTTATGGGCAATTCGGTATATATAATGATACCATCACAACTTCTGATTATAACCCTTACTTTGTGCATTTAGTTGATAGTCTTCAAGGATATTCTTTAGATAAGTCTTTAGAGTTTTCTAAAAAAGCGATTCCTACCTTATCTTATTTGGCTAATGAGGGCATTATTTTTAACAGAGCCTTTACAACAAGTAATATTTGTGCACCATCACGCTTAGGAATTGCCACAGGAATGAATCAAAATAAATTTGGTGTATACACCAATGTTGATTGTGAAGAAAGTGGATTACAGAAAGGTACACATTTAGCAGAAAAGATTCAGGATGCAAATTATTCAACTGCTCATATTGGTAAGTGGCATATTGGTAAAAGAGATAAGCAAATTATAAATAATATTAGAAAAGAATACCAAGTAGAAAAAAAAGGAGATTATTATGATTTAAAGAAATCCAACCCTATTCTTCATAAGAAAATTAAGGAAAGCGGTTATATTGGTTCTGTGGTAGAAGAACAAAATCCATTAAATAATGGTTTTGATTATTATTACGGATACAATCATTGGGCGTGTAGTTTTTATAATGCAAAAAATGTTTGGGAGAATTTTGAGTATGTTGGTACACAGAAAAATTATAATACAGAGGTTTTTACCGATAAAGCCATTGATGTAATGGATTCTTCAATTAAAAGTAAAAAGTCTTTTTACATCCAGTTGCATTATCATGCTGTTCATGATTCCTTAGAACCAAAAGCTCCTGAAAAGTATTTTAATAAGTTTAATTCAGGCTCATATGATTTGGATAATTTTTATGCCCATGTGAATGCAGTTGATGAGAATGTAAAACGGATGATTGATTTTCTGAAATCGAAAGATCAATATAAAAACACAATTATTGTCTTTACATCTGATAATGGTGCTATGGCAGGTGGCTCATATAATGGACATAAAACAGGGTCTCCATTACCGGGGAATACTCCTTTTACAGGTCATAAGGGTAATTATTACCAAGGAGGTTTTAGGGTACCTATGTTTATTAGTTGGCCAGAAGGTATAACCCAACCAAAAGTTTCCAGTCAAATGGTATCTACCATGGATATATTACCAACTATTATTGATGTGTCTGGAGAAGAATTACCTGAAAAAATTGATGGTAAGAGTTTATTACCAATAATTAATGATGTACAAAAAGAACCTTTACATAATCATTTGGTATGGTCAGGATTACATGCATATAAATGGGGGTATTTGATTAACAAGTCTACCCAAACTCATAGTACAGAATCTGGTTTTGCTCCTCCATGTTGGGTGGTTATAAAAGATGATTATTTACTTCGCTTTACAGGAACTTTAGAAAAGGGAATCTATTTAGATCATATGGATGGTAGAAATCCTATTATTGAATTGTTTAATATTAAAAACGACCCAACAGAAAGTAAAGATTTGTCAAAAGACAAACCGCTTATTGTAAATGAGATGATGAATTTATATGCCGAGGAATCAAAAGCATTTCCTCCACCAGTAGATTGGAAAAAGGCTAAATGGACAGAGCTCCAATCAACCAAATCGGTTATAAGCCAATAATAGCATAAACTAGAATTATTGAAAAGCAAAAAAGGAGGAAATTAATTTCCTCCTTTTTTATTGAAACCTTTAAGCTGTAATTTTTAATCCCTATAAAATAAAAGCTATATGTTTCTATAAATCGTAAGTTTATAAAGACTTCCGATTTTAATGTATTGTAGATTATCGGCTTTCAAATGTAAAAAAATTAACGACTTAATATTCTGAAAGTTATATGAAGTTATTAACATATGTTAATTTTTTGAAAATCAAACAAATTCTTTAAAATTGGTTAAAGAAAAAGCTAAGGTTTACATTTGCATCATGCAAATTCAGAACTATACCAAAGAGTTTAGGTACAACTGGCAACTAGCGGCTCCTGTAATGTTAGGTATGCTAGGGCACACCTTTGTGAGCTTTGTAGATAACATCATGGTTGGGCAACTTGGAACTGCCGAACTTGCAGCCGTGTCATTAGGTAATAGTTTTATGTTTATAGCAATGTCTTTGGGTATAGGTTTTTCAACAGCCATAACACCATTAATTGCTGAAGCAGATGCTGAAGTAAATTTCGATAAGGGAAAGTCTTCATTCAAACACGGTTTATTTCTATGTACTGTTTTAGGGGTGTTACTTTTTTTATTAGTTTTTTTTGCAAAACCACTCATGTATTTAATGAGGCAGCCGCCAGAAGTGGTAGAGCTGGCTATACCTTATTTAGATTTAGTGGCGTTTTCTTTAATTCCATTAATAGTTTTTCAAGGATTTAAACAATTTAGTGATGGTTTGTCTATGACAAAACACCCCATGTATGCAACACTTTTGGCAAACATTATAAACATTTTTTTAAACTATATTTTAATATTTGGAAAATTTGGCTTTCCTGCTTACGGGATTGTTGGTGCTGCTTACGGTACACTCATTTCACGCTTTGTTATGGTAGGGTATTTATGGTATTTATTAAGAGGTAAAGAAAAATCAAAAGCTTATGTGACCAATATAAAATTCTTTGTTCTTGATAAACTAATGATTAGAAAAATCTTGAATTTAGGAGCACCTAGTGCTATGCAAATGTTTTTTGAGGTTGCCATTTTTACAGCAGCCATTTGGTTAAGTGGTTTACTTGGTAAAAACCCTCAAGCGGCAAATCAAATAGCCTTAAATTTGTCTTCAATGACGTTTATGGTTGCCATGGGATTAAGCGTAGCCTCAATGGTTCGGGTAGGAAATCAAAAAGGACTGCAAAAGTATTATGAGTTACGCCGAATAGCATTTTCGTTATTTTTAATGGGAACTATTCTAGCTTTTGGATTTGCGATAATATTCTTCGCTTTTCATAATCAATTACCTAAGATCTATGTTGATTTTGATGACGCTAAAAACCTTGCAGATAATACAGAGGTATTAGCCATTGCATCAAAACTGCTTGTGGCGGCAGCTATTTTTCAAATAAGTGATAGTATTCAAGTGATTGTTTTAGGTGCTTTAAGAGGATTACAAGATGTTAAGATACCAACAATAATAACCTTTGTATCATATTGGCTAGTGGGTTTCCCGGTAAGTTGGTTTATGGGTAAAGCTGATGCTTATGGTAGTTTTGGTATTTGGCTTGGGCTATTAGCAGGATTATCTACAGCAGCTATTTTGTTGTATATTCGATTTGATTATTTAACTAAAAGGTTAATTTTGACTAAAGAATAAAATATGTCTCTTCCAAAGTTTATACTCGGTGATAATACAGAACACCCAAATGCTATTTATGTAATTCATACAGAATTCCCAAGGTTTATTATTAATCTTGAGAATGATGAGGTAGATTGGTTTGAAGATTTTGATGCTGAAGATCAAAAAGAATTAGAAACCGAGACCCAAAATGCTATTAAACTTGCAACTGATTTTTACGATAGTGAAATTGAAAAATACGATGATTAACGTTTTAGTTTTTTTTGAATGTTAGAAAAGATTTTAGAATACGATACAGCGCTTTTTTTATTTTTAAATAATCTAGGAACTGAAACTTGGGATGGTTTGTGGTTGGTTATCACAAATAAGCTCACTTTTATTCCATTATATGCATTATTACTATATCTACTTTATAAAAAATATGGCTGGAAGGCTTTGATTGTCTTTGTTGTAACAGTTGCTTTAATGATAACGTTTACAGACCAAATCACTAATGTTTTTAAGCGGGGTTTTGCAAGACCAAGACCTTGTGGAGAAAGTGATTTAATTGATCAAATGCGATTCATTGCAGTACGTTGCGGAAAATATGGTTTCTTTTCAGGGCATTCTTCAAACTCTATGGCAGCTGCCGTTTATGCCGGTTTAATGCTTAGACCATTTTATAAAAACGCCATTTATATTTTGTTGTTTTGGAGTGCGGTGGTTGCTTATAGTAGAATTTATGTTGGTGTGCATTACCCCACTGACATTGTTTGTGGTTTAACTTTTGGCGCCATAGCAGGTTTTATCTTTTTTAAATTTGCTAGCTTTCTATTAAATAGGTTTGGTATAAAAAATAAATAAATTAATTCCATTGAATTTACTTAAATGAAAATTTTAATTACAGGAGCGGCCGGATTTATTGGTTCTCATACTGCCGAAAGGTTGAAAAGCTTAAATCACGATGTCTTTGGTATAGATAATTTTTCTTCATACTACAGTGAAGATCTTAAACGATTAAATGAACAATCTCTTTTAGAAAAAGGAATTTCAGTTTTAGATAAGAATTTAAACGATATGAATCTAAAGAATGCCTTGCCGAAAGACATTGAGTATATTTTTCATTTTGCTGCTCAACCTGGTATTTCTTCCACTTCCACTTTTATGGATTATTTAGAAAATAATATTCTTGCCTCTAGGAGTATATTAGATTATGCTGAAAATTTGCCTTATCTTAAATTATTTGTCAATATAGGAACGTCTTCTGTTTATGGCTTGGAAGCTACTTTTTCTGAGGATAAAGAGCCTAAACCAGCTTCATTTTATGGTGTAACCAAATTAGCTGCTGAACAGTTGGCTCTACAAAAGAGTAGAGAACAAAAATTTAAATCCTGTTCCTTGCGTTTATATTCTGTTATAGGACCCCGAGAACGACCTGAAAAAATGTTTACTAAACTTATTGATTTAGGTTTAAAGGGAGAACCATTTCCATTATTTGAAGGAAGCGACAAGCACCTAAGAAGTTTTACTTATGTAGGAGATATAGTAGACGGAATTGTTAGTGTTATTGGGAAAGAAGCTGTTTTAAATGGTGAAATTATTAATCTTGGAACCGACAAAGAATATACAACTCAAGAAGGAATTGAAGCAGTTGAAGCTTCATTAGGGAAATCCATTAAATTAAACATTATTCCTAAAAGACCTGGTGACCAACTTCGTACAAGGGCTAATATTGATAAAGCCAGAAAATTATTGGATTACAGGCCTACCACATCTTTAATGGAAGCTGTAGAGGAACAAGTTTTATGGTATAAGGAGAATTTTCTATAGGTTCAACAAAAAATCAGCAGCAGCAAAAGGAGTTGTTTTATTATTTTCAATCAGTTCCAGTTGTTTTTTTAATTCACATTTGATTTTTGATTGATTGAAAAAATTAGATTTTAATTTTTCTTCAATGGTCTGAATGAGCCAATATTTGTTTTGCTCATTTCTTTTTACACTAAAATGCTTATTCTTGGTAGTGGTTTCAATATAATCTGAAATGATGCCCCAAATAGTATCAATACCATTATTTTCAACCGCACTGCAAATAGTAACTTTTGGTTGCCAATTTGAGTCTTTTGCAGGGTAGAGGTGAAGTGCTCTTGTAAACTCTGTTTTAGCAAGGTTAGCTGCTTTTAAATTGTCGCCATCAGCTTTGTTAATTGCTATGGCATCAGCCATTTCTATAATGCCACGCTTAATACCTTGTAATTCATCACCTGCACCAGCAAGTTTTAATAGTAAAAAGAAATCAACCATACTATGTACAGTAGTCTCGCTTTGACCAACACCAACGGTTTCAATTATAATAACATCAAATCCCGCAGATTCACAAAGAGTGATAGTTTCTCTGGTTTTTCTAGCAACACCACCTAAAGTATCACCAGAAGCTGAAGGTCGGATATAAGCATTCTCATCTTGAACTAAAGCTTCCATTCTTGTTTTGTCGCCTAAAATACTACCTTTTGTAATCGAGCTACTTGGGTCTATTGCCAAAACAGCTACACGTTTTCCTAAGTTTGTTAAGTATTTACCAAAGGTTTCAATAAATGTACTTTTACCAACTCCCGGAACCCCTGTAATACCAATTCTAATAGATTTATTAGCATGTGGTAAGCACCCTTTTATTATGATGTTAGCCTTTTTTAAATGTTTTGGGTTTTTGCTTTCAACAAGTGTAATAGCTCTACTTAAAGCCGTAATATCTTTATTAAGTATAGATGTAATTAAAGATTCAGTATCAATTTTAGCGTTGCGCTTTTTCTTTAATTTTTCAATGGAATTAGTGCTAGTTATTTCGGAAATGGAAATACCACCAGTTTCTTGAAGTGCAGATTTTTTTGATTTTTTCACTCTTTTTCGAATAAATCTAAACTAATATAAACAATTCTGAAACCGGAAGAGTTTTCAATAATAATTATTTAAGAGGAACCGCAATTTTGGTGTCGTCCCAAGCCATGGTTAAAAATAGCTTGTCTGTAGAATTATCAAAGGCAATGGTGAACTGTTCAACAAACGATTCTAATTTCTGTACTGGAACTTCAATATTTACTACATCATAATTTGGATCCCACAAAGGGTTCATTTCAGAATCAACACCCCATTCATATTGTTTTGAGTTGAACATAATATTCCAAGTGGAGTCTTTTGGCACAGACCAAAGTGTATATTTTCCAACAGGTAAAATCATACCATTAATATCTAAAGTCTCATTAGTTTCAAAAGTAGTAGCCTCATTGGCACCTGTACGCCACACTTTATCAAAGGGTACTAGGGCTCCAAAAATTTCTCGTTCTTTTTTAAACGGTCTATTGTAAAACACTTTCAACCTTAAATCATTCAATTCAAATTTTACGGTATCTTTAGGACTTAAACGTTTAGCAAATATGTTTTCAACAAAAACAGAATACAAAAGTAAGCCCAATGCCACTATTGAAAGTAGTACTAACACACGTTTTAAGAAGGTATTCATATTGAGAGAATTTTAGGATATAAATATACTTTAAAAACTATTAATTACTAAAGTGAAACGTATAATTGTTGACTTTTGTTATTTAATGAATAAAAAAATAAATTTTTTGCAACACTTCAATTTTTTAATCGTCTTTTAAACGAACTAACTTAGACCAAAAGTAGATTTAGTATGTTTCAAGTTGACATTATTGAACAATGTAAACAGAACAACCGAAAAGCACAACTGCAGTTATACAACCAGTACTGCGATGGTATGTATATTGTTGCTCATAGGTTTTTGAAAGATGCCAATGATGCTGAAGATGTGGTGCAAGAAGCTTTTATAAAAGCTTTTACAAAACTGCATCAATATAAAGCAGAAGTTACTTTTGGGGCTTGGTTAAAACGAATTGTAGTTAATAAGAGTATAGACTTTTTAAAATCTAAAAAACAACACCTTGTTGAGTTAGATGCGGTGTCACTAAAAGTAGTAGATACTCCTATTGAGGACAAATGGTTGGTAGATGATGCCATTACATTAGATGATGTAAAACAAGCTATTAATAAATTACCAGATAAATATCAGTATGTAGTAATGCTGTATTTAATAGAAGGTTATGATCATCAGGAAATATCAGAGATTTTGAATATTTCTGAGGTGGCATCAAGAACGCAATTATCAAGAGGTAAAGTAAAATTACAGGAACTGTTAACACTTAAGAGTCATGGCGCAAGATATTAGAGAGTTATTTAAAGATGGTAAAATAACACATGAAAAAATGCCTGAAAATCATCAGGAACGTTTCATCAATAAATTAGATGAAGCACTCCCGGTATCTCCTAAATCTAATTTTGGTTGGATGCGTATTGCAGCTAGTATAGTTTTATTAGTTGGTTTGAGTTTTGGAGGTTATAAGATTCTTAATCCAAAGGTTGTAATAGGTTCAGAAGAAGTGGCAAATAATGAAACTACTGATACCAAGACTTTAGGCGATGTGTCTCCAGGACTTAAAGAAGTTGAAGATTATTATTTGGCGAGTATTAATTTAGAATTATCTAAAATAAAATATACCGCAGAAACCAAAGACCTTTTTGATGGCTATATAGAACAGCTTAGTGAGCTCGATAAAGAGTACAAAAGATTGTCTTTAGAATTAACCGAATCTGGTCCAAGTGAATTAACGGTGAATGCCTTAATTGATAATTTAAAATTGCGTCTAAACTTATTATATCGTTTAAAATCTCAATTAAAAGAATTAACACCTGCAGAAGCAGGAACTGAAGAAGTTGAACAATCAATCTAAAAAATCAAAAAATGAACAGATTATTAATAAAATTAAAATTACTGGTAGTAGCCTTTTTTACAGTCAGTAGTTTAATTGCACAAAAACAGACAAAAGTATCACAATCTATTAAGGTTGATAAAGATGTTACTATTGACTTAAATACAAGTTACTGTAATATTGTTTTTGATACATGGAATAAAGATACCGTTGAAATTGAAGCCTTTATTGAAGGTGATAATTTAAGCGATGAAGAAATAAAGGATGCACTTAAAAATTGGAATGTTGATGTTGATGCTTCAAGTAATGAAATAACCATAACTACTAATAGTTTTGCATATGCACCAAGGGCCTGGGCTTATAGAACGGCACCTCATGATGATGAGGCTGTTAATGCTGTTTTAAGAGAACTTAAATATGAATTAGCTGAATTACCTGAAATTCTAGGAGATCTATCAGTGCGGATTCATGAATTACCTGCACTACCTGAAATGCCAGCATTTCCTGAATTACCAGCATTACCTGAAAATGCTAAAAGCTTTCACTTTGATTATGAAGCTTACAAAAAGGATGGCGAAAAGTACTTAGAAGAATACACGAAAAGATTCGAATCTGCTTATGGAGATGATTATGCAAAAAAAATGGAGGTATGGGGAGAGAAATTTGGAAAAGAATGGGGTGAGAAATATGGGAAACAAATGGAAGAGTGGGCTGAAAAATTTGAAAAGAATTTTGATAGTGAGGAATTTGAAAAGAAAATGGAGGCTTGGGGCGAACGTTTTGCAGAGAAAATGGAACAACAAGCTGAACGCGTAGAAGAACAGCAAGAGAAACGAGAAAAGTTGTTAGAAAAAGCTGCCAAAGACAGGGAGAGAGCTTTAGAAAAACGTGAAGCTGAACGTGAGAAATTGCATGCTGAAAGAAAGGTTCACCAGGAGAAAAGAGAAAAACTGGCTAAAGAAAGAAAGGTTTTAATTGAAAGGTTGGTTCATAAAGAATCTAATTCTAATGTTAAAAAAACTATTAAAATTAAAATGCCTAAAAAAGCTAAGTTGAAAGTTAACGTAAAGCATGGTGAAATTGAATTTGCTGCTAATATAGATAATTTAAAAGCAGATTTAGCTTATACTAAACTAACTGCAAATAGCATTAATGGAGGGTTAACTTCCATTAATGCTTCTTATTCTCCGGTTTATGTTAGTAATTGGAATTTAGGTGAACTGAATTTAAACTATGCTAAACAAGTTGAGTTGAACAATGTAAAACAGGTAGTCTTAAATTCAAATTCTTCAAATGTTACAATTGATAACTTAATTGGGAATGCCATTATTGATGCAAATATTGGAGATATAAAAATCTTAAAAATTGATGATGCTTTTACTAATTTAAATGTTATAATTCAAAATTGTGATGCTATAATTGCACTTCCAAAAGTAGATTGCAATTTACAGTATAAAGGAAATCGTTCTAGATTAAGTCATCCAAAGAAAGAAACAGGAAATTTAACAACGTTTTCAACAGGAAATTTAAGCAGTGGTAAAAGCATTGTAGTTAATGCAAAGTATAGTAATGTTACTATGGAATAGAATTATAACAAATTTGCCTCTCTAATAGATTTTTGGATTTTCTATATCTTAATTACCTTATGAATTTCCTTTTTACCTCCTGCTAGTACTTCAATAAAGTAGATGCCGCTGCTGTAAACAGATAAATTTGCGCTTGCTTTTCCGTTAACCATTGTTTCAGTTCCTTCTGAAAGTAAAATACCTGAGGCATTATAAATTCTAAAGTTTACAGCTTCAAAATCATCAATACTCGAAAAGTTAATAATATCTCTTAGCGGATTAGGGTAAAGCAGCCAGTTTTTGTTTTCGACACCTGGATTATTATTAGCTGCGGTACATCCTTTCGAAACATCAAATTCAGCTTTTAAAATATCTTCAATTTTTAAATTTGAAAAACTATCATTTAATGAGTGGTTGAAGAATGTGTTATCAATAATGTTATTATCTGCTCCTAAAAAATTTTGAAGGAGTGTAGAAAAGGTTTGCCTATAATCATATTGTACTGTTTGAATTTGATAATTGTTACCTTCAACAGCTTCTGATAAATTAGGGTTCATTCCTGTCATGCCTCCATCAACTGGTTTGCCGAAAACGAACATAGGTGCTATTTCACCATGGTCTGTGCCTAAATTACCATTCTCGGCAGCTTTTCTGCCAAACTCAGAGAATGTAACACCTACAACATCATCTGCCAAATTCTGATTTTCTAAATCATTGTAAAAAGCTTCCATGCTTTCAGAAAGTTCTGTCAGCAATTCATAATGTTTTCCCAATACATCACCATTTACTTGTACTTGTGCATTATGCGTGTCAAAACCAGAAATTCTTACCATGTAAATTTTCGATCCTAAATCGCCGCTTATTAAGCGCGCAACGGTTTTCAGTTGGTCTGCTAAATCAGTGTCTGGGTAAGTAACATCATTTTGACCAGAATTAAATGCACTGGAAATAGATTCGGCATAAGTATTTGATAAGGCATCGGTATTATTAATAAACTCCAATTGTTTACCATAATCAGAATCTGGAATGTTAAAGGGAGGTTGTCCGCCTAAACCACTTAAAATACTATAAAAACCAGCAGGGTCCTGACCTGTAATATTCATTGATAAGCCATGGGCTTCTTCGGCATGAAAACCTAAAGAAGTTTTATTTGAGCCAATTTCAACCGCTAGAGGAAAAGTTTCAATAATTAAATCGGAGTAATATTGCTCCATAAAACGACCCATCCAACCAGTATCTGCGCCATTTAATAGACTATTGCCATCGTTTCCTGTAAAGTATAAATCAGTTGACTTAAAATGACTTTTATTTTGAGATGGATAACCAACACCTTGAACTATTCTTAATACACCCTTGTCATATAGTGATTTAAAACCCAGTAGTGCTGGATTTAAACCAACTTGCTGATTATCTGATAAACTTCCATCTAAGGTTATATATTTATTCGTACCATTTTCTGGTACTTTAATAGTTGGTCTTAAATTACTATAAGTATCATATTGGTTTAATGGAACTAACGTGTTTAACCCATCATTAGCACCTGCCAAATTAATTAGTACTAATTTTCTTCCGGTAATATCCGGACAATCAAAATACGGAGTAAATGACTTTAACGCAGCTTGAATTTGAAAAGGAGTTAATCCAATAACAGAAGCCGAAGCCGATAATTTTATAAAATTTCTTCTTTTCATAACTTTTACATTAATTGGAATTCGGCGGCATTTACCAAGGCAGATATTAAAGCATCCAGTCTGGTTTTTACTGTGTTTTTGTCATTTTCACTATGCGTATTAATATACTGTAACCATGCTCCAGTCCAGTAATAGTCGTTAGAATCTTCTATTAAAAATGTTTTGAAGTAGTTAATTCTATCAGTGTCAATACTTTCAGGGAAAAGTAAATCGGCAATTCCAGAAACTAGAGTATTTGGGTCTTTAGCAGCATCAGGGTCAATTTTATTTTCTACAAATAAAACGGTGTCTAGATCAGTGTAAATATTATTCTTAGTTAGTAAGTCCTGTATGAGCTCATATCTGCCAATAATGGTGTTGGAAGAAAACCAGTTTCTGTCAAAACCTGGTTCTTGATAATATGCCGGATAACCAGCTACTGAATCTGGATCGAAAAATGGCATTCCTGAAGCCTTAAAGTAACTGCCGTGAATATACCATTGGAAAAAATTTCTGAAAAAGTATAGCTGTTCTGTTTCAGGATTGGGATATGTAACATTGAATATCGAAATTACTTCAGATAATAATTGTAATGGGCTTTTTATTATTGCTCCAATTATATTATCTGATGAATCACTATCATCTGCATCATAAAAATGTTCGCTTGAAAGAAGTGTTGTAATAACAGGTAATATCTCATAATCGTTATTAATCATTATTTGAGATAATGGTTCTATGATATCTGTTTCCGCAACAGAGGAAATTTCACTTTTTACAAAATATCTGTATAATTTTCTGCAATATGACTTAGCTGTTTCAGGTTGATTGAAAACCATTTCAACAAAATCATCTAATTCGTCAAATATTGTTTCGGCGGTATCTCTTCCCGTAATAACATGATTGTTAAAGGCACTAGAAAATGTTTTGTCATTAGTGTCATGCTGACCAACATTTATATATCCCATAGGTAAATTAGTGTCTGGATCTATGTCTCCATTTCTATCCCATTGTTTTTTGAAGCCCGAGAAAACTTTGGCAGCCTGTTGGATGTCAACTTCGGTATAATTGGTATAATTGCCTTCACCAATTTGTTCGCCTTTTAGAATAGTGAATAGTTCTAAATATTCTCTAGCATAATTTTCATTGGGATTATTTTTGTTGTTTTGTGTGTTATCTAAATAATCCAACATACCGTTGTCTAAAGTGATTTTTTTAGCCAATGTTTTAATGTTTCCTAGAGCATAAAAGTCTAAAAGACGCAAGTGATCAAAAAAGAATGGTGACAATCCTACTCCATTATCTTTGGCAACCGTAAAACTTGTGTGTAAAAAGAATGATAATTTATATTTTAAACTTACTTGGTTTAAGGCATTGTGCCACCACCATGCTGTAATATGAGATCGTTTTCTACCTTGACCATCAAAAGTATTTGGATGTTCTGTAGAGGATGTCCAAAAACCATCTGGAGCGCTCGTTGGAAGTGGGTCATAGGGTTCAGTTACGATATAGGGAGCATTATTTGTTAATCTATTTACCGCGTCTGTAGCAGACATGCCTATAAAAGTGTCTAATTGCTCTTTTGTATAGTTAAATGTAGCTCGTCTGAGCAAGTGTTTAGCTTTTCTTAAATCTAAATTAGTATTAAGAGGATTAAGTGAGGCCATACTTTATTTTTTGTCAATGTAAATAATAATATACTTTATACGATAAAACATACTAAATAATCGATGAAATACAATTATTTTATCGAAAATACTTAAAAATGAACTCTAAAACTTACATTTGGGGTTAAGCCTAAAGATTCATTTCTTACGGGTTCAATAACATCGTCAATTAAAACGTAATACTCATTAATGATGTTTTTTCTATTTAATAGGTTCCATACGGATGCTCCAACGGTAGCTTTTGATGTTCTTGAAATATCGAATGAATATGTTGCGGAACAATCGGCTCTTAAGTAATCATCTAAATTTCGTGCATTTGGTGGGCTTTCATAGTTAATGATAACACCACTCTGGTTAGTTAAATCAGCAGGGTGTGTGTTAGGTTTTCCAGAATTCCAGTTAAGCCCAACCGCCAATTTGAAATCATTTTGAGTAGACGTGCCAGCAAATGTAATTGCGTGCCTTATATCATTGTTGTTAGGAAACTCATTTCCATTGTTTAAATCTGAAAACAAATAGTTGTTTTTACTGAATGAGTAAGATATCCAAGTACTCACAATATCAGCGAACTGTTTGTTTAGTAATACATCTATACCTTTAATCTCATAACTACCAATACTATGAACGAATTGATATTGGTTTTGAAAGCCTTGACTTCTTGTAGTAATACCATCTACTTTTTTAATATAGGTTTCAGCGCTAATTAAAAATTTGTTTTTGTTATAATGAATACCTGCCGAAAGTTGTTTGCTCTTAAGAACTGGTACAGGGTAAATAGTTTGGTTCCCTTCTTCAATAACTTCGGTGTTATTGTTTGATAGTACCCAGCGTCGTTTTTCAATACCTAAAAAATCATTTTGTAAATCAATTACTTGGGTTGTGAACTGACTTTTAAATTCGCCTAAAACTTCAAATCTGAAATCGCTTAAAAAACGTTGACTAAAGCTAAGTCTAGGTTCGGCAAAAAACATGTCGAATTTATCAAGATAATTTAAGCGGGTTCCTAGTTTTAATTTGGTTTGAGCACCATAGGATAATAATGCTGTTTCTGCATATACCGAATGACTTTTAACAACTTCTTTTACATAGCTTTTAAAGCTTGGGTTGTTAACATCTGCTAAGTTGCTAATACCAACTTCATTTAACTGATAGCCTACATTAAATTTTAATTGATAGTTATGCTCGTAATTTATATCAAGTTTTGCAGCACGGTCATTCACTTTATTTTCTTGAATAAGCCTTTGGTTGTTTAAAACATCGTGGTTTGTTGCATCTAAATCGTAATTTGAAGCATAAAATTGTGCTGTAGTAGATAGTTGGTCAGTCCAGTCTTTTGAATAAGTGATTCCTAAAGATAAGTTTTGCTGCGATAAATTACTATTTAAAGCTTCAGTTCTATCATTAATAGTAGATTGCTCATCATAATCAAAATGATTGTTAACATTAAAAAAGTTAATTCTTAGTTTGTCATTTTCAGTAATGTCATACAGAAATTTAGCTGTTACATCATAAAAATAAAACGTTTCATTTTGAGAGATGGAATTTCTATTGTTATCAAAATCAGAATCTTCAAAAATGCGTTTAAAATACTGATTATAAGTTGTTGTTTCTATTAAATCTGTTACTGAGCGCCTTGTGGAAAGTTGTAATTCTGTTTTATCTGAAAGTGGAATTTTTGCGTACCCATCAGCATTAATCATATTAAAACCTAACCCAGATTTGAATTCATTGTCAATATCATCTGGTAATCGCATGTCTATAATGCTAGAAATACCATCGCCATATTTGGCGCTGGTCCCGTTTTTATAAACATTAATTTGTTTAGTTATAAATGGGTTAAATGCCGAAATAAGTCCGAAGAAATGACCAGATTGATACATTTTTATACCATCCCAAAGTAATAAGTTTTGATCATGTGTTCCTCCTCTAACATTTATATTTGATACTGTTTCATCGGTGCTTAAAACACCTGGTAATGCTTGAATGGTTTGCAAAACGTCTGGTTCAATTAACCCAGGAAGTATCCCAAAAGTTTCAGGTTTTATAGATATAGAGCCATCATTTAGTTTTGTTAAACCAGTTGTAAGATAATTTGATACGATGACTTCCTCTAGATTCTGGATTCTAAAGCTGCTTCTCTTTTTTTTAAAGGGTTTTATAACAACAAATCTGTTATTTAACAATTCAAAATCTAGCTTAGTTTCTTTTTTCAGAAACCTCAAAACATCTACTAATGGTATGTCTTTAGAGGGAAGCATAGTTTTTTTGTCTTTTACTGTTTTATCAGCATATGAAAAGCTAATATTATATCTGTCTTCTAATACACTTAAAACAGTTGTAAGCGGTTGCTTTTCTTTTTGAACGGTTTGTGCCTTTAACAGAGTAACATTCAAAAAAAACAGTAAAACAAAAAGAGAAAGGAGTCCTTTTTTATTCACGCTTTAAGATTATAGCATCGTTTGATTGACTATAAGTTAAATGTAGTGGTAAGGTAATAGATTTTATTGCAACTTCAATACTATCATGTGTGAAATTACCCGTGAATAGTTCTTCTGAATCTACACCAATAAGGGTTATATTTACGTTGTATTGTCTTTCAAACTCTTCAACAACCTGCTTATAAGGCAAACTTTTAAACTGGCTTTCGTTATTTAACCACGAAGGTGTTAAGCTGTTTTCTTTTTCTTTAGCAATCATTTTCCCATCGATAATTAAAAAACTGTCTCCAGGTTTTAATTTTGTTTCTTGAGAATTAAAAGTAACGCCTACCAATCCTTCGTAGCAAATAACCTCAAAATAATTGTCCCTTTGTTTTACATTAAATTGAGTACCATAAACCTTTACGGTTCCTGTTTCTGTTATAACGTTAAAAGAAGAACCTTTGGCAACCTTAAAAAAGGCTTCACCTTGAAGTTCTACTTCTCTGTTGTTTTTCCATGAGTTTTTATTGAATACTAAAACAGATTTTGCATTTAAAGCTACACTAGATGCATCTGGTAAATCAACAGTTGTTTTTTGAGCCATTTCTGTTGTTATGGTAGTATCAATAGTTGTGGTGTAATAGTATAAACTAAAACAAATGGCGAGAATTGCAGCAACACGCATAAATGGTTTAATCCAATGCGTAGTTTGTTTTTTACTGCTCTTAATGGTAGATAATACACTTTTAAGCTCTTTAGTAGCATCATATTCAGGTGCCTTAAAAGCTTGTAAACTGCTATCTAACTTAACTAAATCATCATAGTCTTCAAGGTTTTTAAAGGCTTGAAGCTCTTGATCATTTAGATCGTTATTTAACCATTTCGATATTAAAAATTCTCTTTCCATAATTCCTTATTCAACTATAAAACAATTAACTTTTATTTTTTCCTACCCTTAGGTGTGATTTTTTTTTTAAAACACTTTTATTTTCCTAATTTTAATATTCTTTGGGCTCCTTGAATTACTATAACAAAGACTATGGTGCCTATTATTAAGTCGGGTTTATTTGAATTAAGCCAATTCACTAAAAGACCAGCAGAAATAACTCCTAAGTTAATAATAACATCATTAGAAGTAAAAATCATTGTAGCTTTCATATGAACATCATTTTTATTTTTTGATTTTTGAAGTAGGAAGAGACAAATTCCATTTGCAATTAAGGCAAAAACCGAAACAATAATCATAGTTGAAAAATCAGGTAGTCTTTCTGATCCAAAAAAACGCCTTAAAACTTCTACAAAACCTATTAAAGCAATTATAATTTGAAAATAGCCCGCTATTCTAGCAATGCGCTTTTTCCTTATAATACTTCCTCCAACAGCAAAAAGACTTAGTCCGTAAACAAAAGAATCGGCTAACATATCTAGGCTGTCAGCCACCAGGCCCATAGATTTAGATATAAGTCCTGTTGTCATTTCTATTAGAAAGAATAGAAAGTTAATTATTAGTACAATACTAAGAATTCTTTTTTGGTTGGAATTTTCATTGAATTTTGTTTGTTCCGTAATCTCAGTTTTTAATTTTCTTGCCCCTAAATTAAGTTCATGTAATAAACTTTCAATTTTTGTAGATTCTTCAGTATGGAAAACTGTTAATGTTCTTTTAGATATATTAAAGTCAAGATTCTTAATACTAGAAAGATTATCTAATTTCATACGAATTAAATTTTCTTCAGAAGGGCAATCCATTTTGCTAATTTCAAAAACTGTTTTTTTCATTGCAATTTCAAATCTACCTACAACTCTTTAATATCCTCTCTCAATTTTTTTAAAGCTCCATATATGCGTTTTTCAACAGCTTTGGTAGAAATATCTAAAATTTCAGCAATCTCTTTAAAACGTTTTCCTTCAACTCGGTTCATCATAAATGCAACACGCTGTGGTTCGGTTAAGTTTGCTAGTGCGCGTTGTAATTTGTCATTATATTCCTTTTCACGCATTAAAAACTCGGGGTTTTCATTGGTGCTTAGTTTAGGTTTTGCAATTTGTTGATGCTTTAAAACCACCTTTTGGTGCGCAGCTTCATTCAACATTAAATTGTTAGCAGTAGTAAAAAGAAAACTTTTCGCTTTTTCAGGAGAGATTTTAGAACAGTTCTCCCAAAGCTTAACAAATGCTTCTTGTGCTTTGTCTTTCGGATTTAGTAGCTCTCCAAACTTATAGTATAAAAAATTGTGTAAGTCTTTTGCGTGCTTATTAAATATGGATGAGAAAATATGTTCAGCGCAAATATTCTCATGTAGCTGTTTCGCCATTATTATTGGGGGATTAGTTGCACTAAAATAAAAAAAATGCAAACACAGGGTAGGAATTTTTAAAGTTTAATTGTTTTATCATCAAAAAGCTATGTTGAACCCAAAATCAATTATCATGAAACTTAATTTAAAAACACTTTTGTTATTACCTTTTTTTGCCCTTTTAATGTTTACATCTTGTCAAGAAGAAGTTGTTGACATTACCGAACCTTCTGAAGCCGAAGCTGAGGCAGCTTTAGTTGCAGACTCTGAATTGACAGCCTTTGTTAGTGCTGCTTCAAAAATGGACGGATCTAAAGACAACATTATAGACCGAGCCAGTTGTATATCTGTTAGATTACCTCTTACAGTAATAGCTAACGGAGTTGAAATTATTATCGATTCAGAAGAAGACTTTAAAGTTATTGAAGCCATTTTTGATGAATTTGATGAAGATGATGATAGTTTAGACATGATTTTCCCTATTACAATTATTAATGCAGATCATGACGAGATTGTAATTAATAATGCAGATGAGTTAGAGGAATATGTTGAAGAGTGTGGAGGAGAAAATGAAGAAGATGATGACATTGAATGTATAGACTTTAAATACCCAATTTCATTCTCAATTTTTAATGCTGACTTTTTAATTATTGATACCGTTGAAATTGAAAACGACAGACAATTACACCGTTTCATGAAGCGTGTAAGAAACAAAGAAGTAATTGCAAGTATTAATTATCCAGTTACTATGGTATTGGCAGACGGTACAGAAATAGTTGTAAATAATAACGAAGAGTTACACAATACTATTAAAGATGCTAAAGATGCCTGTGATGAAGATGATGATAATGATCATAATGATGATGACTTTACTAAAGAACGTTTAGATAACTATTTAGTTAAGTGTCCTTGGTTAGTACATGAATTTAAAAGAGATGCAGTTGCTTTAACTGATAGATATTTTGATTACGCTATTAACTTTAAAGAAAATGGAGTTGTTGTAATGCGCGAGAAAAATGGAGATATCTTAACAGGTACTTGGGAAACTAGAATTGTACAAGGTAGAGGTGCTAAATTAAAAATGGAGTTTGAAAACTTAGCAGACTTTACTTTAGAATGGTACATCTATGAAATAGAAGAAGGAAAAGTTAAGGTTTACCAAGAAGAAGGTGGTAGAATTATATTAAAACGTAACTGTGATGTTGTTATAGAGCATACTAAAGAGCGCGTTGAAAACTTCTTACAAGAATGTTTATGGAGAATATCTAGATTACATGTTGAAGGAGCAGATAATGAAAAAGATTATATAGGAACTCCTTTGAAATTCTTTGAAGGTAACGTTGTGAAAATTAGAATTAATGGTGAGTTAGTTGAAGGTACTTATGAAGTATTAGTGAGAAATGCTGGAATTGGATTAGAGATTAATCTTGAAGGAAGACCAGATTTAAAATTACAATGGTTAATCACTTTCTTAGGAAACGATTTAATTAAGTTGTCTAATGCGAACAATCAAATGGTATTGAAGAGACATTGTCCAAATACCGATGATGACCTAAATTATATTGAAGATATTCTTATCACAGGATTATGGGAAGTAGCTGCTTATGATGACGGTTTGGTCCATGTTACAGACCCACTAGAAAAATTCTACATGTACACTTTAAATTTTTTAGAAAGTGGTAGAGTTAAAGTAATAGATCCTAATGAAGGAATTACAGCTGGTTCTTGGTTAGCTTATAGAAATGAAGGATTATATTTAGGAATGAAATTCGGTGATGCTCCGTTTAATGAGTTGAGTCATAGATGGAGAATCAAGGAAATTACACCTAATAGAATTGAGTTGAAAGATTACTCAGCTTCAGGTGAGATAGAGCGCATATTAGTCCTTGAAAGAAAAGAATAATTATGTTATTGGTTAATAAAAGAGAAACTTGGATTTTCGGTTTGTTAGGTTAGTTAGCTAAGTTTCCTTTATGAGAGCTGTCAAATATTATATTTGACAGCTCTTTTTTATTATCCTTTTTCGCAGATTATTATACAATAATAGCTTCAATTCATTAAATTTGCATTTCTCAAAATTTCAAGAAAATTATGTTTAATAATTTAAGCGATAAGTTAGATAAAGCGTTACATGTTTTAAAAGGACATGGAAGTATTACAGAGGTTAATGTAGCAGAAACTTTAAAAGAAGTTAGAAGAGCCTTACTTGATGCCGATGTTAACTTTAAAATAGCCAAAGAGTTTACCAATAGAGTTAAAGAAAAAGCACTTGGTCAAGATGTATTAACTACGTTGCAACCGGGGCAATTAATGGTTAAAATTGTTAAAGATGAGTTAACCCAACTTATGGGTGGTGAAACGGCTGGTGTTAACCTTTCTGTAACCCCAAGCATAATTTTAATGTCTGGTCTACAAGGTTCTGGTAAAACAACTTTTTCTGGTAAACTTGCTAATTATCTTAAAAACAAAAAAACAAAAAAACCTTTATTAGTAGCTTGTGATGTGTATCGTCCTGCTGCAATAGATCAGTTACATGTTGTAGGAGATCAAATAGGCGTTGAGGTTTTTAGTGATAGAGGAAATAATGACCCAGTAGCTATTTCAAAAGCAGCCATTGCACATGCAAAAGCTAATGGGCACAATGTCGTAATTATAGATACCGCGGGTCGTTTGGCTGTAGATAAGGCTATGATGACCGAAATATCAAACATTCATAAGGCTGTTCAGCCACAAGAAACTTTGTTTGTAGTAGATTCAATGACAGGTCAAGATGCGGTGAATACTGCAAAAGCCTTTAATGATGTATTAAATTTTGAAGGTGTTATCCTTACAAAGTTAGATGGTGATACACGTGGTGGTGCAGCTATTTCAATTAAATCTGTTGTAAATAAGCCAATCAAATTTATTGGTACAGGTGAGAAAATGGAAGCTATTGATGTGTTCCATCCATCTCGTATGGCGGATCGTATTTTGGGAATGGGTGATGTGGTATCTCTTGTTGAAAGAGCTCAAGAACAATTTGATGAAGAGGAAGCTAGAAAACTTCAAAAGAAGATTGCTAAAAACAAATTTGGTTTTGATGATTTCTTAAAGCAGATTCAACAGATTAAGAAAATGGGTAACATGAAAGACCTTGTAGGTATGATACCCGGAGCTGGTAAAATGATGAAAGATGTTGATATTGATGACGATGCTTTTAAAGGAATTGAAGCTATTATTCATTCCATGACGCCTAAAGAAAGAGCAAATCCATCTATTATAAATGCTAGTAGAAAGAAAAGAATTGGTGCTGGGTCTGGTACTTCTGTGCAAGAAGTAAATCAGCTTTTAAAGCAGTTCAATCAAATGAGTAAAATGATGAAGATGATGCAAGGCGGTGGCGGCAAGAAGATGATGCAGATGATGAAAAATATGCGTTAATCTTAAAAGAATAAAATTTCTCAATAATTTATAAACGGTAAAAATGACAATTTTAGACGGTAGAAAAGTTAGCAACGATATTAAAGAAGAAATTGCTGAACATGTAAAAGCAATGGTTTCTAAAGGAGAAAAGGTGCCTCATTTGGCTGCTGTTTTAGTTGGTAGTGATGGAGCTAGTATGACATATGTGGGTGCTAAAGTAAAAGCTTGTCAAAAAATTGGCTTTAATTCTACTCTAATTGAATTGCCAGAGTATACTTCGGAAGAAGAATTATTAGAAAAAATCCATGAATTGAATACCAATGATGATATTGATGGGTTTATTGTACAGTTGCCTTTACCAGATCAAATTGATGAACAAAAAGTACTAATGGCAGTTGATCCTGATAAGGATGTTGATGGGTTTCATCCAACCAATGTTGGTAGAATGGCTTTAGACTTGCCAACCTTTTTACCAGCTACTCCTTACGGGATAATGGAATTACTTGAAAGATATCAAGTTGAAACGTCAGGTAAAAATGTAGTCGTAATGGGAAGGAGTCATATTGTTGGCCGCCCAATGAGTATTTTAATGAGCCAGAAGCGTAAAGCTGGTGATGCCACTGTTACTGTTGTTCACAGTAGGTCAAAAAACTTAAAAGAGATTACTAGAGAAGCTGATATTATAGTAGCGGCTATTGGGATTTCAGAATTCTTAACTGGAGATATGGTGAAGGAAGATGTAGTTGTTATTGACGTTGGTATTACACGCGTACCAGACCAAACTAGAAAGAATGGTTACAGGCTTGCTGGTGATGTGGATTTTGAAAGTGTAAGTAAAAAGGCTAGTTATATCACACCTGTTCCTGGTGGTGTTGGTCCAATGACTATTGCCATGCTTTTAAAGAATACGCTTTTAGCCAGAGAAAGAAGAAACTAATAAATTTTAGTATTCATTAGTTTAATCTTCCTCGAAGAGTAGCCACGAGTTCGGGTCGATTACAATATTCTTAACCTCTGATTTTACCTTGATCCTTTGAGATAGCTTTTTGTCTTGTACCATCACTGTTGTGATTTCTGAAGAATCATCTGTATAAATCACTTTTAATTCAATAGGGAATGAGAAAGTAGCATGTCCTGCTTGAGTTTGTTCAATATTAAATGTTATACTTTTTTTATCAGATTCCCATGAAGTTTTTAAAATAGGATGCCCTGGTTTTTCTAACCATTGAGAAAAAAAGGTGTCCAATTCTTGGCTCGTAACAGCTTCAAAAATGAGTTTAAGATCTTGAGAGGAAGCATTTTTTAAGGCATATGTTTCATAATATTTTCTAATGCTTTTCCAAAAAAGATCATCCCCAACTTTTTTACGTAGCATATGTAAAATCCAACCTCCTTTTTGATATGAATTGGTGTTTAATAATCTCATTAAACTCTCAGTTTCAAAATCTAAAACAGGTGTCATTTGCGTTTTAGAGAAGTCTATGATTTGTTTACGGTGTTCATTGACAAGCTTTTTAAAAGCCTCTTCACCTTTTGTTTTTTCAACATATAAATTTGTGAAATAAGTAGCAAAACCTTCACTTAGCCATACATGTGGCCAATCACTTTCTGAAGCTGAATTGCCAAACCATTGGTGTGCTATTTCATGAGCAATTAAGTTTTCAATCTTGCGTTTACCACTTACTGAGTTTTCAAAATAGAAAATATTACTAGCATTCTCCATACCACCAAAACGAGTCTTAGACTGAACATTAGCCAGTTTGGTATAAGGGTACGGGCCTACATTTTCAATAAAAAAGTTGATGACACTTTTTGCCAAGGCGTAATCATAAAACCCTTCACTTTTATTTTGTGGGTAAACCCAAGAAGAAATTGGTACGTTGTGTGTTTCACCTATGTGTTGTACAGCAAATTTAGCAATGCCAATTACCATTACTTTAGTAGGAATGGGGACCTCTGTTTTCCATACATATAAAGTATTTTTATTATCTAAATCTGTTTCCTCAATTTGAGACCCGTTTCCAACAACTTGATAATGTGAAGGTGCTGTAACATGCCATTCAACAAATGCTTTATCTGATGGGTGGTCTACAGTAGGAAGCCATTGATGTGCTCTATTTGGCCAGTTATCTCCAAAGAAAGTGCGGTCTCCATATTTGTTCTTTGATATCACAAGACCGTCTTTTGGGGTACCATGGTAATTTATTGAATAGGTTTTTTTATTACCAATAGCTGAGTTGTCATAAATCTCTAGCACATTATTTTCATGCTTAAAAGAAACAGGTTTTCCGTTCTCAGTTATTTTAGTAACAATCATTCCCTTTTTTGTTTCATCTGTATTTTCTAAATCTAATCTGAAACTGATCAAATCTGATTTGAATAAAACGCCAATATGGGCTTGAGCTTCTATGATATTATTATCATCATTTACAGTAATATGAAATTGATAATCTTGAATATCAATATCTCCATATTCAGTGGATGGTGATTGTGAAAATGATACAAAACCACTGGTAACCAATAATAAAAATAGAAGTATGTATTTCATCATTAGTAGTTATTTTGCAAATAATTGATTCATATCTTTAAAGGCTTTAAATTCTAGAGCGTTGCCTGATGGATCCTTGAAAAACATGGTTGCTTGTTCTCCTGCCAACCCTTCAAACCTGATATAAGGGTCAATAATGAAATGAATGTTTTGGCTTTTTAAAGTTTCCGCGAAATCGAAAAATGTATCCCAAGGAAGTACTACTCCAAAATGTGGAACGGGAACGTCTTTTCCGTCAACAGGATTGGTGTGTAAATCAGAATCTGAATCTTTCGGTTTAAAATGAATTACTAATTGATGTCCGAAGAAATTAAAATCTACCCAAATATCACTGCTTCTACCTTCTGTAAAACCTAGAGTTTCTCTATAAAAAATTCGACATTCCTTTAGATTATGAACAGGAATTGCTAAATGAAATGGAGAAATATTATGGCTCATTTTACTGTCTGCGTTTTATAGATTTAGGAACAAATTCTTTAGATGAATCACTAATTAAATGACTTAATTCAATGAGCTCTTCTTTAGTAAGTTCTCTATATTCACCAATGGGGATGTCAAGTTTAATATTCATAATTCTTACCCTTTTAAGTGTTTGAACCTCGTAGTTTAAATGCGAACACATTCTTCTAATTTGTCTATTTAGTCCTTGAGTAAGAATAATTTTAAATCTATTTGAGCTCATTTTTTTCACAAAACAAGGTCTTGTTGTTTGCTTGAGTTCTTCTAAATAAATGCCTCTAGACATACGCTCAATAAATGTTTGAGAAATAGGTTTGTCAACCGTAACAACATATTCCTTTTCGTGGTTATTGCTGGCTCTAAGAATTTTGTTTACAATATCGCCATCATCTGTTAAAAGAATTAAACCTTCACTAGGTTTGTCTAATCTTCCAATAGGGAATATGCGTTTGTGATAATTTATAAAGTCTATAATATTATCCTTCTCAACCCGAGTATCTGTGGTGCAAACAATGCCAATGGGTTTGTTAAATGCTAAATAAACAAACTCTTTTTTAGTGTTTGAAATTAATGCGCCATCAACGTGAACTTCATCATTAGGAGATAATTTTGTTCCTTTTTCGGGTATTTCACCATTAACGGTAACTCTGCCTGCTTCAATAAGTTTGTCTGCCTCCCTTCGCGAGCAATAACCTACTTCGCTTAAATATTTATTGATTCGTTTTAATGGTGCTTCCATATTGCAAAAGTAAACTATCTTATTTTTGTATGAACTCTAAAATGTTTTTTGTTACAGATGAATCATTTAGTGAATGTCCTAAACCTTTTGTAGAAATTAACATGCTATTTCTTAAATTCTTATTTATAAGTTTAGCATCAGAATACGGAATAACGGCGTCTTTTACATCGTGAATAATTAAGCCTTTGGTTTCTATACTTTTTGAATATTTTGAAGTTGAAAAATCACCTGGTACTGCTCCAAATCTTTTTAAAATAATTTTATTAAGATGTTTCTCTATCTTCTTATTGTATCCCAAAAGTTTGATGTAGCTTTTTAAAATAGTTTCAAATTCTGAAGGAGCTCCCAGTAATACCATTTTCTTAATTGATTTTAGTTGGTATTTTTGTTGAAAGAAAATGGAAGCCATTCCACCAACAGAATGCCCGATAACTACTTCTGGTTGGTATTTTTGAGCTACAATATTGATGAATTCGGAATATAAAAGTGCATTAAATAGTTTGCTTCCGGAAGCACCATGGGCTGGTGCATCTATAGCTATAATATTAAATCCTTGAGGAATAAATCTTTTAATTTTGTTTTTCCAGCGGGCAGAATTGCTTTCCCATCCATGAACCAATAGAATAGTAGCTTTATCTCCTTTCCAATGATAGGTAGCAATATTTAATCCCTCATAATTAAGGTTTTCCTTTTTTGCTGAATTTAAGAATTTTTCATTTTGAGAATTCAACTTTCCCTTTCTAGGAGTAGAGAATAAATGTAATGCTTTATTTGCAGCATAATCTCCAGAAAAGTAGCTCAATACATTTAGGTAAGAACCTATTAGTTTTATAATGTATTTCTCCATAGATTAATCGTCTTCTCTATGCACTTTTTCAATAGAAAATGCAGGGGTGCAAATAGCAATATATTCACAGGGTTCAGTAAACGGGTTTGAATATTGAACCCTTGTATTTCTTTCTATTTTAATAGACTGACCAGCTTCTATTACAACCGTTTCATTTTCAATAATGAACTGTTTTTTGCCTTTAATGATAAAAGTGAATTCGTCAAATTCTGGTGTTTGAAAAGGTTCGCTCCATCCAGCAGGGGCTGTCATGTGAGCGATACTTATTTCAGAGTTGCCATCTGTTGCAAATCCAAAATGCTCTTTAATTGTTTTGCCATCAGTAGTTGGAACTATAAAAGGATTATTCTGAATAATATATTTTTTCATTTTAATCTTTGAAAGGTCTGCGTTTTATCATGCCACCCTTAATGTCTTTTACAATGCCCATTATCAGGAATGCCTTTCTATCTATTTTGTCAATTTCGGTTTTTATTCTAGGTAATTCTAATCGAGTAATCACGCTATAGATTATCTCTTTTGGTACACTTTCACCTTTTTCATTATAACCACCTTTGCCGCTATAAATGGTGCAGGCACGACCAAGTTTTTTTGTTAACATCCATTTAATTTCTTCATGTTTGTCAGAAATTATGGTGAGACCTACGTACTCTTCTACACCATCAACTACAAAATCAACGGTTTTGGCAGCGGCCATATATGTTAAAATGGCGTACAATGCTGTTTCTACTGAGAGAACATAAGCTCCGAAAGAAAATATAATGATGTTTATTATCAATAATACGTCTCCTACCGTAACTGACAATTTTCTACTTAAAAATATGGCTAAAACTTCGGTGCCGTCTATTACACTTCGCCCACGCATTGACATACCAATACCTAAACCAAGAAAGAAACCACCAAAAACGGCTATTAGTAATTTATCATCTGTGATTTTTGGATAGTCAACAAAATGTACTACTAATGCTAAAAGCGAGATTGCAACAATGCTTCTAATGGCAAATTTTAAACTAACAGTTTTTGATGCTAAAATTATAAAAGGAATATTAACTAAAACTAAAAGAATACCTAGTTTTAATGAGGTAACATTTTCTAGTAATAATGAAATACCAGTTGCACCACCATCTATAAACTGATTAGGTAATAAAAAACCTTTTAAACCAAAACCAGCCGAAAAAATACCTATAATTATAAATATATATTCTGATATAGTATGAGCGAGTTCAACCTGTAAATTCCTAACAAGAGGTACAATCTTTTTCTTGCTTACCGGTTTTTTAGGTTGTGTTTTTTCTAGCCTTTTTCTAGCTAAATCAAATATTATTTTAGTTAAAAATGGGTTCATTTATAATTTGTTAATCGTTCCAAATTAAAAAGAAGTATTTGATTTTGGCATCATCAGGTATATGAGTTTCTTCAAACTTTAAGTTTATGTCAAAACGTAAATTAGCAGGAAGTTCTTTTTTGTCAATTACAAAACTGGCATTTAATTCTTTTACAGAGATTACCAATGAATTAATACTATTATTAATACTAGAAATTTTATAAGCAGTATTTATGTCTTTAAAAGTACTTAAGGTAGAAATGCCTTTAACGGTTTTGTACTGTGGATCAATAATCTGAATACTTTTTATAGTGGAGGTAGAATCTAAAACCTTTTCTGGTGTCAAAATAAGAAGCTTATTTCCATCTTTTTTAAATATTTCAATATTGTTAATGCCGCCTGCGAACTCATCACCACTAATAAATTTTGATATTGAGTCTGTAGCAAAAATAATTTTAAGGTCTTTAACTTGAGTAGAGTCTGTGAGCAGACCTATATGCTGTTTTGAAACCTGAAATGGGTCTTGTTCTTTTTTACAGCTTAAAAATACAGTGCATAGTAAAATGAGGCTAAAAAGGGTTTTATACATTATTTTAAAAAGAGTTTTAATTACTAATTTGAAATTATGGGTCTTATTTTTTCATCACTTTTGTAAGGATGCCGAATACACTTCTAATGAATGTAGCACTTGTTAAAACTTTTACTACCGGATTAATTCTAGTACTTTTTCGCCTTCGGGTAGAAGATGTACTTTTTGCTTTGCGTTTAGCTTCAGCTTTTTTCAAAGCTTCTTTTTCAATACGCGCTTTTTCTTTGGCCTCGTCTGCTTCAGCTTTTTTTATTTTTTCATTCAGCATTTCATAAGCACTTTCACGGTCAACTTCTTTATTATATTTTTTTGAAAGTTGTGAATGTGAAACTAGCGTATCCAATTCAGAATCAGTTAAGACATCCATTCTACTCATTGGAGCACGCATCATGGTAGCAGCTAGTGGTGTAGGTCGTCCTTTTTCATCTAAAGCAGAAACTAATGCTTCTCCAATTCCCAAAGAGGTAAGTACTTCTGTTGTGTCATAGTATTCAGAATCTGGATAGTTTTCTGCCGTTAATTTAATGGCTTTTCTATCTTTTGCAGTAAAAGCTCTTAAGGCATGTTGCACTTTTAAACCTAATTGACCTAGAACCTCTTCTGGAACATCGGTAGGGTTTTGTGTAACAAAATATAGTCCCACACCCTTACTTCTAATTAGTTTTACAATACTTTCAATTTGGTTTAATAAAGGTTTTGAAGCTTCGTTGAAAATTAAATGTGCTTCATCAATAAACATGATGAGTTCAGGCCTATCACTATCCCCTTGTTCAGGGAAGGTAGAATATATTTCAGCTAATAAACTTAACATGAAAGTAGAAAATAATTTAGGCCTATCTTGAATATCTGTAAGCCTTATGATATTAATATAGCCCCTTCCATTTTCGTCAATCCTTAATAAATCATCAACGTCAAATGAGGTTTCACCAAAAAACAGGTCGGCTCCTTGCTGTTCTAATTCTATTATTTTCCTAAGAATAGCACCTGTAGAAGCTGTAGAAATTCTGCCATAAGATTTTGTGAATTCTTCTTTTCCTTCATTGGTAGCATAATGCAAAGTTTTCTTTAAGTCCTTTAAATCTAGGATGGGTAATTTATTGTCATCACAATATTGAAAAAGAACAGCCATAACTCCAGATTGAGCTTGAGTTAGGTCTAGAATTCTGGAGAGTAGTACAGGTCCAAATTCACTTATGGTAGCTCTTAAACGGACTCCATCCTGCTCTGACAATGTTAAAACTTCAACAGGAAACGATTTTGCTTCAAATGGTAATCCTATTTTTTCATGGCGTTCATCAATTTTAGGGTGCCCCGGACTTGGTTTAGCTAATCCACTTAAATCACCTTTAATGTCCATAAGTAATACCGGTATGCCTTTATCGCTTAAGTTTTCAGCTAAAACCTGAAGTGATTTTGTTTTTCCGGTACCTGTAGCTCCTGCAATTAAGCCATGACGATTCATTGTTTTTAAGGGAATCTTAACATGAGCTCCAGTTACAGTTTCGCCATTTAACATGGCTGCACCAATTGGAATAAAATCACCTTTAGTCTTATTTCCTTCAGTTATATAATTATAAAAAGTGTCCTTAGCATCCATAGGGTCTAATTTTGTATAAATGTAAAGGAAATAAGAGGAAGAAAAAAATAAGAAATAGGAAGTAATTACTTTATTATTCGCGCCATTTTACCCAGATAACCGCACCTACATCATCTACATCTCCACCAGAATTTCTAACCTCTAGTGTAATATAATCTCCAACATTAAAATCAATATTGTAAGATGTGCTTGTAAACGTTCCACTTGAAAGACTAATTCTTCCATCTAAAGTAGGGTCTGCATTATTCCCAACATCTGTTCCGTTTATTTTGAGGTCAAATTGTTTATCATCTTCTCCTCCGGAAGATTGAATGGTCATATATACAATAGTGCCATCAAAAGGCATTTTAGGCCCACTGCTATTGGCTCTAAGATCTCCACCAAATCTTAACCTTTCGTTATCAGCCCCACCATTTCTTCCGTATTGTAAAGCTGTGGTTTCTAGACTTAACCACTTGATTCTAGTGGCATCATACATAAACAACTTGTCGCCAATTAATGAAATTTGTCCAGTAACTGTTCCGGAAGGAGTTGTTTGGGAATTTAATTCCAAAGCAGGAATTCCAGTATTAGTTGTTTCAATTTCTAATTCGGCAGTTGGGTTGGTAGTTCCAATACCAACTTGAGAAAACCCTATGCTATGCATGCATAGAAATAAGGCAAGGGGCAATATTGTCTTTTTCATCTTTGAGAGAGTGAGAGATGCAATTTACTTTTAATTAATCCTTTCGCGAAATTAGGAAAATTGAAATGGAAATCAAAATATGATAAAAAAGTAAGGGATTATGTATCTTTGCAGACTTATGAATATGGAGATAAAAGAATTAGTAGATAAGGGTGAAATGCTTCCTTTAATGGAAGAGTTTTATACTATTCAGGGTGAAGGTTTCTATAAAGGAACAGCGGCTTATTTTATTAGAATAGGAGGTTGTGATGTAGGTTGCCATTGGTGTGATGTTAAAGAAAGTTGGAATGCAGATTTACATCCGCCTACTGAGACTTCTAAAATAGTTGAAAATGCCAAAAAGAATAGTGATACAATTGTGGTAACAGGTGGTGAACCTTTAACTTGGGATATGACCATATTAACTTCAAAATTGAAGGAGTCTGGTTTAAAAACTCATATTGAAACTTCTGGAGCTTATAAACTTACAGGGATTTGGGATTGGATTTGTTTGTCGCCAAAAAAAATGAAATTACCAACTGATGAGGTTTGTAAAAATGCTGATGAGCTAAAAATTATCGTTTATAACAAAGATGATTTACGATTTGCTGAAGAACAAGCTGCAAAAGTAAATGAAGATTGTATTTTGTATTTACAACCAGAATGGAGTAAACGTGATAAAGTAGTTCCACTTATTGTAGACTATGTTATGCAAAACCCTAAGTGGAAAGTGTCACTTCAAACGCATAAGTATTTGAATATACCATAAATAAAATAAGCCTTGAAAAATCAAGGCTTTTTTAATTGAATCAAAAATTTTCTTATTATTTCGTAATTGAAACAGTCGCTCTAGTAGTGCCCCAGCCTAAATGCAGGTTGCCTTCTGAAAATGTTATTGAGAAAGCCTCTAAAGATTCTCCAGAACTAACAGGAGCAGAAACTCTTATAACATCGTTAGCTTCATTATACGAATAAGCACCCCAAACATTAATATCCTTGTTAATAATGATGGTCCATTCTTTTTCACCAGGAATAGTAAATAGTGAATATTCGCCAGCACTAACTGCTTTTCCACCAATCTTCATATCACTATAAAACGTAATGCTTGCAGCTTCATTGGCACCTGTTCTCCAAACCTTTCCATTTGGAGCTAAAGCACTTAATTCTCTGCCTTTAAGTTGTGGTCTGCTATAAACCACTTTGGCCATTGCTGGAGCATTTCTTGAAGTTTTATATAAGGCGGCATCCATTGGACTTTTGTCTAATCCTCTAAACTTTTGAGCATCTACATTGGTAGATAATAACATAATAAATACAAAAGCAATAGTGGAAAGTAATGATGATTTTTTCATAATGAAATTTTTAGATTTATGATTAGGCTTAAAGTTAAGAGGAATTTCTGTTAACATTCTTATAAAAGTCGAATGTGAATGTTAAAGTTTACAATGACCTAAAAAAAGAGCCACTCAAAATGAATAGCTCTTCAAAATGTTTTAAGGATGAATTTACTTTTTCAGGATTCTTACATTCATCTCTTCTACTTTTTTATCAGATAGAGGTGAAGGTGCTCCGAATAATAAATCTTCACTGGTTCCCGTTTTTGGGAAAGCCATAACCTCTCTAATAGATGCTTTCTTTTCAAGAATCATCATTAAACGATCTACACCCCAAGCAATACCACCATGTGGAGGTGCCCCGTAATGGAAAGCTTTATACATGGTGCCAACACTTTTTATCATTTCCTCTTTATTGTAGCCCATGTTTTTATAGGTGGCTTCTAAAATTTCTGGTTTATGAGCACGAACAGAACCACCGCCAATTTCATAACCGTTCAATATTAAGTCATATTGTTGAGCTATTATTGAGCCAATTTCTTCCTCTTTACCATTAATGTGTTTTTCAATGTCATAGGTTGCTGGCATTGAGAATGGGTTGTGAGTAAATGTCCAACTGCCCTCATCTGTTTTTTCAAACATTGGGAAATCAACTACCCATGCAGGTCTTAATTCTTTAGGGTTAATTAATTTTAGCATTTTACCCATTTCTTGACGAACAGCATCCAATGCTTTATTAGCAGTTACATAATCTGAAGCAGAAAAGAATACAATATCTCCAACTTGTGCGTTAGCAACTTTTATTATTCCTACAGCAATATCTTCGCCTAAGAACTTTATAATTGGCGATTGTAAATCATTTTCGTTTACAATAATATATGCTAATCCTCCTAAGCCATTTTTTTGTGCAATATTAGTGAGTTTTTCTATTTGCCCTTTAGACATTCTTTTTTTGCCTTGTTCTTCTGCAGAAACTTTAATACACTTTACAATACCACCTTCATTAATGGGTTTGCTGAATACTTGAAAGGTAGTGTCTTTAACTATATCTGTAATGTCCTGCATTTCTAAACCGAAACGTAAATCTGGCCTGTCACAACCATATTTGTCTATGGCCTCTTTATAAGTTAAGACCTCAAATGGTTTTAAAATCCACTTTTTACCATATACTTTTTTAACAATATCATTGAACATGTTGGTGTTCAAATCTATAATTTGCTGCATACTGGCGTACGCCACCTCAATATCTAACTGTGTGAACTCTGGCTGACGATCACCACGAGAATCTTCGTCTCTAAAACAACGCGCTAATTGGAAATATTTTTCATAACCACTTACCATTAGCATCTGTTTAAACTGCTGAGGTGCTTGTGGTAATGTGTAAAATGAGCCTGCTTCTTTACGCGTAGGAACAATAAATTCCCTAGCTCCTTCATCGGTTCCAGCACTTAAAATTGGGGTTTCAATTTCTAAGAAATCTTGCTCGTCTAAAATGTCACGCATCAATTTAATGACTCTATGACGGTTTCTGATAACTCGATGGACATCTTGATTTCTGTGGTCTAAAAACTTGTATTGAAAACGCGTAGTTTCGTTAGTTTTGATTGCACGTTTTATTTCAAATGGAAGTGTTTTAGATAGGTTTAAAATCTCTAGTTCTGATGTTTCTAATTCAATAGTTCCCGTTCTTAAACTTGGGTTGAAATCGTCTTCTTTTCGTTTTACAATTTCGCCAGTAACCATAATTACAGATTCTGGTTTTAGTTTAACCAATTCATCTAAATTAGGGAACGATTCTCTACTTAATCTCACTTGAAAAATCTCGTTACTAGAATCCCGTAAATCAATAAATATTAATTCACCGTGATCACGAACACTAGATACCCAACCAGATAATGTTACTTTATCTGAGATAGAAGCTTCATTTAAATCGGTTGCAATATGAGTTCTGTACTCATCTTTAACCACCATAGGGATTTCTGGTAATACTTCCTCTTCAATTTCCTTAATGATTTTGGCATCACTTGTTTTAGTAATTGCGGTTTTGTTTTCAGATTTAGTAATTGATGATGAATCTGCTGTCAAAGCATTAAGTATGCCTTGGCGAATCACTTTTCCTGAAGCACCTTTTCCAATAATTCCAATTACTTTTCCAACTAAAATCCCAGCCTTTCCTTGGTTGCCAGATTTGATGTCGATTGCAATAGCTTCGTTTTCGGTGATAACTTTTGCAATTGCATTCTCAATCTTTTCTTTTGAAATAGTATTGTCTTCAAAATACTTGTTGTAGTCAAAATTTCTATCTTTTAAATAAGATGTAATAGCATTTTGAACTAAAACCGATGTAATTTTCTCTTCTTTAAAGAGTTTGAAAATATCAATTAAATGATCAATTCTATAAATGTCTGCATAATCATCTGAACCAATGTTGTTTACTAATGTTTTAGCAACAAAAGACGGGTCGTTTATTACATTATTTATTGCAATAAAAGTTTCAGACCGTAATGAATCTGCTGTGAAGAATTTTGCATCTTGAGGCAAAACACCACCTTTAATCAATATACGTTCTACCGCATAAGGAAGGGTGCTGGTATCTACGTCAATAGATTCTACTACTTCTTTAATATTTACAAAAGGTAAATCTGGTTCAGAGATGAAACGATAATCTGCTTCAAACTCTTTTTTACGCATGGTTTTGGTTTGCTTTAAATCGGCATCAAACAAAACTGTAGTTTGGTCTGGTCTAAAATCTTTGTGTTCTATATAGTAGTTGAGTTGTTTTTCAACTTCCTCAATTAGAGCTTCGGTGATAAACTTAAATGAGTTAAGATTTTTAATCTCCGTACGTGGATTTAAGTTGTAACTACGTTTTTTTCTAAGCGAAACCGAAACATCGGATTTAAACTCTCCTTTTTCAAGGTTAGCCTCTGATATTTTTAAGTTTTGAACAATACGCTGAAGGTATTGTGCGTATGTTGAAGCGTCTTCAATATGATGAATACAAGGTTCTGTAACAATTTCAATAAGTGGTACTCCGGCTTTATTGAAGTCAACCAAAGAAACCGTTTTCTCATGCATTAATTTTGCAGCATCTTCCTCTATATGAACCTGAGTAAGGTTTACAGTGAATTCACTTCCGTCATTTCTGAAACAAGATACTTGCCCGTCAGGAATAATCGGATTATGGAATTGTGTAATCTGAATGTTTTTTGGGTTATCAGGGTATTCATAGTGTTTTCTATCCCAGGAAATAACCTTGTTATTAAAAGTGGATTTCACAGCTTTTCCAAAGTAAATAGCTTTTGTAATAGCTTCTTTATTCACAGCAGGTAGAACACCCATTTGCCCAGTACAAACAGAGCAGATGTTTTCATTAGGAGTTTCAATCTCTTGATTAGGACAAGAGCAGAACAGTTTGGTTTTTGTGTTTAATCGGATGTGTGTTTCCAACCCGATAACCAATTCTAATTCTTGGGCTTTAAGCGCCTCGTTTAATTGCTCTAAATCCATTATATCGTATCTTTTAAGAAGTTAGCAAACTTCAAAACAAGTTCGTCGTTGTCTTTTGCGGCTGTAATTTGCAAGCCCGTTTCAGTTCCTTGCGGAACGGTAAGTGTTGGTAATTGCCCCAAGCTAAACCCTACGGTATAAGCATCTGATAAATACATAGCAAGTGGGTCTTTTAAGCTATCTCCAATTTTAGGCGGAGACATTGGTGTTACTGGAGAAATGATAATATCCACCTCACTAAAATCTTCTTCAAAATTTTGAGATATCTGATCTCTTAATGACAAACCTTTTAAGTAAATCTCATCACTAAATCCTTGAGATAATACTTGGTTTCCACCAACAATTCTTCGCTTTGTTTCTTCAGAAAAGTTTTCTGATCGGGTGACAGAATATGTTTCTTTCAAATTATCAGACTCTATTCTGTTACCGTAGTTAGTACCATCTAATCTTGATAGGTTAGAGGCTGTTTCGGCCATTGCCAAAGTATAATATGTGGAAACCAAAGTGTCAGATTTAAAGAAGTCTAATTCTTTTACTTCAATACCTTTAGCTTTAATCTTTTCAATAGCACTGAAAAAATCAGCTTTTATTTTTTCGTCAATAGCATCACTTTCAACAAAGTTTTTAAAGTATCCAACAGATTTGATGGAACCGTTTGATGAGATTGCCTCTTCGGTAATTGCTTTAGAAGTATATGTGGTTTGATCTTTTGCATCTTTACCACTCATAGTATTTAAAACAATACGAATATCTTCAATGGATTTAGCAATAGGTCCAACACAATCTGTAGATGAAGCATAAGCCATTAATCCGTATCTAGAAATACGTCCGTAAGTTGGTTTTAAACCATAAACATTATTGTAGCCAGCAGGCTGACGCACAGAACCGCCAGTATCACCACCAATAGAAAATACCGTGTAGTCTTTTGCAACGTTTACGGCAGAGCCTCCACTGGAACCACCACCAACAAGCTCTGGGTTAATTGCATTTTTTACAGCCCCAAAAATGGTGTTTTCACTAGATGAACCATGACCAAAACTATCACAGTTTTCTTTTACAATAGGAATAGCTCCAGCATCTAATAGTTTTTGAATGGCTGTGGCTGTATATGCCGATTTATAATTTTTCAATAAATCTGAACTAGCGGTAGTATAGGTTCCCTGAACCATGTACACATCTTTAATTCCAAAAGGAATACCTTCTAGAAGTCCGATAGATTCACCACTGGCAATTTTTTGATCTACTTTTTTAGCTGATTCCAATGCTGAATCTTCTAATAAACTATTAACTGTATTGTTAGTGTTCTGTTTAAGTGCTTCTAATTTTTCTTTAACTAGGTCTAAGCAAGAAATCTCTTGGCTTACTAGTTTTTTATGTAGTGTGTGAATTTGAGATTCCATAACTATTCTTCAATAACTTTAGACACTACCAAAAAACCCTTTTTTTGTTTTGGGAAATTTTCTTTTATGATTTCCTTTTCAATAGCAGAACTTTCAATGACAACATCTTCCCTTAAATCATTAACAGAAACCGCATTATTATTGATATTAGCATTAAAGGAATTATTAGTGGTATGTGCGTTTTTAATCACATCAAATAATTGGCTAACTGCTTCAGAGGGTTTTGCCCCTTTAATGCTCGACAATACGTCGACTGTCATAATTTTACTCATGGTTCAAATATTATATTAAAAAAGCCTTCCGTAGTAGGAAGGCTTCATATATTTTCAAACAATAACCTTCCTTTCCTAGATGTTAGGATTATTGAAATTATTATTGTTATTGTTATTTCTCATTGTTTTTTAATCGGCTCAAAGATAATCAGAATTAACGTAGTATGCTTAATTTTTTTCACCTCCTATTTCATTATTGTCGAATTGATAAAAATTTGATTTTAATTTGAAAGTTCCTCAACTTATTTGATTAAATTGTTTATTATATCTTGTGTTTTGAAGTAAAGAATTATCACTTGAGGTTTAAAAAATACTTGCTACCATGATTTTTAAAATGGAATTTTTTGAGAAATAATTATCCCAATTTAATAATACCCTAAAGAAGCCATTTCTAAGAAAGCAGTTCCAGAACTTGGAAATCATTAATTAAAACACTCGTAAAATAATTATGTTTTCCTGCTTTTAAAGAAATGGCTATGTTGTGATATTAGTAACTAATTGTTAGTATTATCCTTTTTTATTTTATAACTCTATCTACAATCTCTTGGTGTTTTACTTTTTTACCATTCGTTTAATAAGAGATTCATTTTCCACATTAATCTTTAGAAAATAAATACCAGAAGGTAAATTCGCAATGTTTATCATTTTGTTTGGCTGAATTATTTTTTTCAGATGTTTACCGGCTAAATCGTAAAGATCAATATGATTTATAATCAAACGTGTTGAGATAAATAAGGTTTCATCTGTTGGAACTGGATAAGTATAATGTTTTTAGCTTTGACCTCATATTCTTCCACATCTAGAGAATCTTCTATGGTCACTGTTACATTTGCAGTATCTGTATTTCCTGAACCGTCTGTAATTGTTAAAACTACAAGGTAAACGCCAACAGCATTAAATGTATCTACATCTACTGATAAAGAATAGGAATTACAATTATCAGAAGAACCGTTGTCTACATCACTAGCTGTGATCGTAACAGATGGGTTGCCTGCCAAATCTCTTGTAATATTCTGCCCATTAGCTGTGGGGTTTATATTATCCTCAACAGCAACTGTAGCTGTGTCATTGGAAGAATTTCCGCTTTGATCCGTTACTGTAAGTGTAACCACATTGCCACCTAAATCATTACATGTAAATGATGTTACATCTAAGCTTCTACTAGTAATATTACAATTATCAGTTGAATTATTGTCAATTTGGGAAGCTGTAATTGACGCATTTCCCGAATCATCTAACTGAGCTGTGATATTTTGAGTAATAACAATTGGGTTTATATTATCCTCAACTGTAACTGTAGCCGTGTCATTGGAAGAATTTCCACTTTGATCTGTTACTGTAAGTGTAACTAAGTTAGCTCCTAAATCATTACATGTAAATGATGTTACATCTAAGCTTCTATTAGTAATGTTACAGTTATCAGTAGAATTGTTGTCAATTTGAGAAGCAGTGATTGAAGCATTACCCGATCCATCTAACTGTACGGTAATATTTTGTGTAGCAATGTTAGGATCAACGCTATCTTCAACAGTTACTGTAGCCGTATTATTAGCTGAATTTCCACTTTGATCAGTTACAGTTAGTGTCACAACATTAGCACCTATATTAGCACAAGTAAAAGATGTAATATCTAGGCTCCTGTTTGTAATCGTACAATTATCGGTAGAATTATTATCAATTTGAGCAGGGGTAATGGAAGTATTACCAGACCCATCTAATTGTACTGTGATGTTTTGTGTAATTACATTTGGAGCCATGTTATCCTCAACGGTTACAGTTGCTGTCGGGGCATTTGTACTGTTGTTACCACTCTGGTCAATTGCTGTTAGAGTTACAGTATTCGAGCCAAGATGGCTACAATCAAAACTAGAAACATCTAAAGAAAAATTGGTAACAGAACAGTTGTCTGTAGACCCATTATCTATTTGTGCTCCTATAATGGTTGCTTCTCCATTGGAATCAAGTTGTACAGTAATGTCTTGAGCAACTGCTACTGGATCTATAAAATCTACTACAGTAACATCTACATTTTGATTACTTACTTTGGCTTCTGCATCGGTGGCTGTAATAGTAACTGAATTAATACCCAAATCGGAGCAGGTGTAATCAAATTGAGCTTGATTTAGAACAACAGAGACCAACTCGCAATCGTCAAAGGTGCCGTTGTCTACGTCTGCTAATATTATGGATGCTTGTCCACTAATATCTAATTCTGCAGTTATGTTTGGAAAGACTACAATTGTTGGTGGTGCGTTATCAAAAATATCTAAATCTTCACTATAATCGTAAAGTCCCCAAGTGCCATCTGAGTTTTGTAATCGAATATAAAAATCGTGCAAATCGCATGTTTCTAATGAGGTTCCTAAATCAATAGTGAATTCATTAGAGTTGCCAGTTGTTGTTATAGAGGTGGCATAAGCATTTCCAAACCCCGGGTCGGTGTCATAAAAGTATTCGGCTCCGGTAATTGTTGGTATGTTTAAATTAGCGGTGTCTTCTACATAAAATATCCGCTTTTCGTATATACTCCATACACCTAAATCATCTTGTGTTCGAATGTATAAACTATTAAAACCAACTGATAAATTATTGGAAGTAGTATCAATATCAAACATTAGAGGAAAACTGCCTAACGTTATTGGCTTACCATTACCTAAACCTGGATCAGAATTAAAAAAATACTCTGCAGCATCTATGTTTGAAGCCCCAACCATAGGCATAAAATCTGTTATATAAAAGATCCGTTTCTCATATATACTCCATAAGCCTAAATTGTCTTTAACACGCACGTAGATGCTGTTAAATCCTACTGGTAAGCCTTCCAATGACGTCTCTATAGAAAAGGTTAGTGGAAAACTCCCTAAAGTAATAGGATCACCCATGCCAAAACCTGGGTCTGTATTAAAAAAGTATTCGGCAGCTGTAATGTTTGATGCTCCTACTGTTGGCATAAAATCTGTGACATAGAATACGCGCGTTTCGTACATGGTCCAAGTTCCTGTGTTATCCATGGTTCTAATATAGAGACTATTAAAACCTGTTAAGGAACCTATGCTGATGCTTTCTGTTTGTGTTAAATTTCCAGAGTTGGCATTTGGTGTAATATCTATACCGTTATCAAGTCCTGGATCTGAATTAAAAAAGTACTCAATTTTGTCTATAGATTGTCCAAACCCAAGCATAACAAAACAACAGCATAACCAAGTTATGATTTTTGTTTTCATGATTTCTGGATTTTTCTAGTTAGTCTTGGCTTCTATAGTAACGCTTAAATTTCCGTTTTTAGCTATGGTAGGGTCATGGGATAATATTTTTACACTGGGATACCCTGTAGGTAATCCTAAATTGATAAAATTATACCCTTCAAATAGGCCTTCACTACCAAATAATCCTGGTCCGTCTGTTAAGGTTAAATCGTCATTTAGAGGGTCGTAGTTTGAGCCAGTTCCTGCTAAGGATGAAGAGGTTCCAGAGTTGACGCTTGTAAAATTCGGGTTTGTGTTCTCTTGTACATTTCCATTGATGTCACCACCTGAAAACGTATAATTTCCACTACCATAATTGTAGGTTACACAATTGTCTATTTGTATAGTATTAGTACCATTAGGATTTAGACTAATAGTTCGGTTAGCACCACTATTAAGAACAAAGATACTGTTACTTATATTTAGCTGTTGAGAGTCATCTGAGTCAAAATTATTAATAGGGTAATTGGTACCATAGCCAATAATATTATAACTAAAAAATACCGATTCAACCTCATAAAAAGTAAAGCCCGCACCTAGTAAAAGGTTATTTGTTATGACGACATTTTCCATGGTCGATCTAATAGTTACTGACCCCGTAATTACATTGCCTTTAATTGTGAAATTGGTCCAGTTATGAGTATTGTTTAAATCGAAAGATCCAATACTGTTATCATTAAAAGAAACATTGTCTATGGTAGAGCCACTACCTAATCTATTAACGCTATTAATTCTACACCCTTTAATAACAGAATTGTCTGCACCACCGTTTAAGCTTAAAGTTGTGATGGTGGTGGTATAACCAACATCGGCATGAGAACGTCCAATAATTGTTAATTCTTTATCTAATTCGACATTTCCATAGCTTGATGGAGAATGTTGTACGTACAAGATATCACCATTATTGGCAGCATCTATAGCTGCCTGTAAATCGGTAAAATTTGTAGAAACATCTGGGTTGTTGTTAACTATGTGTGTTGTTTGTGCAACCATTAATGTTGCAAACAATAGAAATGCAAAAAAGATTAGGGGGCTTTTCGAAAATGACATAAAATTTTTCATGATTCAAGTGTTTTAAAAAGGGTTAATAGTATGTTTGTACCTAAAGTTTTTAGGTAAAGTGTTTTTGCTATTAATGCTCAAGGAAAGCAGGTGAGATTATGGAAAGGATTGGTTATCTATCAAAATATAGACTTGAGCTGTTTTTGGAGTCCAAATTCCTGAAAATGTCAATTATCTGGACTTATTTTGTAAGTAATATTAAATCAACTTCCTTTTTATGATTTTAACCGATGGTCCTAACGCTTTAAGTTATTTTTAGAATACTCCTTTTTGTATTGATATGGGGTTTTGCCTGTTTCCAACTTGAAAATGTTGAAAAAGGAAGATCTAGAGTTGAATCCCGCCTCGAGACCTATAGAGACCATAGTGTAATTTGAAAACTCAGGTTTGCATAGATATGATTTAGCTTCTTGAACTCTCAAATTATGAACATAATCCGAAAAACTGCTGTCAAGTTCACTATGTATTGTTCTTGATAAATAACTTGGACTAATTTTAAGGTGCTCAGCCACACTTTCCAAAGATAAATGGGGGTTTAAATAAGCCTTTTCTTCTTTAAGGTAATTTTCAAAATCTCTGATATGCTTATTTATACTAACTTGTGAAATATCTAGTTGTTTGGAAATAATAAAGCGCCTTATTCTTTTGCGCTCTTTAATGACTCCAAATTTGTAAATACCAATATGCCCCATTAAATAGATTAAGGCGGCCATAGAAATCCAGAGAATATAAAAGTCGTTTTCACCAATGTTATTTCCAAAAATATTGGCATAAGTAAGATAAGCCCATACCAAAGTGAAAAAGAAAATGGTGGTTAACATTAATTTTAACCATGCAAGGCTTGGTTTAATCTTTTTTAAATCGAAGGTTTGTTTTAACTTATCATGATTGTAAACTTTAATAAGTACTGATACTAATAAAACAATGCTGTAAATAACAGAAAAGATTTCATTACTTCTAATCCAAAACAAAAAGGATGGTGTTATTTCAGTGGTTTTAAGTGAGTCAAATAATACTACAAATTTGAAGGCTAAGAAAACAGCAAGAAAAAATATAAATGGCACAAATAAAAGTTTATCCTTTACCGAGAATTTTCTAATTGGATTTAAAAAGAACAAAACATAAAAATAAATTAAAACAGGTATTAGGGGAGCAAGAGGAATAAAGAAGTAATGGTAAGCCTCAATTAAAGTAATAAGTCCAATATCAGGAATTATGTAAATAACATTACTTATAGAATAACAAAATACCAAAGCCGCTAATATTAAGGTGCTTTTTGACCTGAATTTTTTAGAACACAGGACAACGGTCACAAAAATAAACCCTTGAATAATTCCAGCGAGAATTATGGTATTATAAATATTGAAATTCATAAGAGAAGGATTTTCTCATATAAGATACAAAAATATTTCTTTTTTTTTGTTTAAAATACTGTTGTTTAGTTAGTTATGTTTAGTTAAATCTTACGATGTTTAATTTTCTCTGAAATATTTATTTCAGGTGACAGGAATGCATATAAGAACTTTTAAAGCGTTTTGTTAATTTTCTTATTCTCAAGCATAACAAAATCCCATAAAATCAATTTTAAGGTCTTTTTAAGCTGTTTTAAGCCATTTTTAATTAATTAACAATTGTTGATAATTTTTAAACAAACACTTTAAAATGCTATTTAACAGCTTTTATATTTCGTATATTTGTTATAGTTGAGAATGATGCTATTGCGTCATTTTTTTATGTAGTAAAACTAATTTCTTAATTATTTATAAAATTAAATATGAGCGAAGAAAAAGAAGAATTTAATAAGCATAATTATTCTGCCGATAGTATACAAGCATTGGAGGGTATGGAGCATGTACGTATGCGTCCTTCAATGTACATTGGTGATGTTGGAACGCGTGGATTGCACCACTTAGTTTATGAAGTTGTAGATAACTCTATTGATGAAGCTTTAGCAGGACATTGTGATAATATAACCGTTACAATAAATGAGGATAATTCCATTACTACAGAAGATGATGGTCGTGGTATTCCAGTAGACTTACACAAAAAAGAAGGTGTTTCTGCCCTTGAGGTTGTAATGACTAAGATTGGTGCTGGAGGTAAATTTGATAAAGATTCTTATAAAGTATCTGGTGGTTTACATGGGGTAGGTGTAAGTTGTGTGAACGCTTTATCTGAGCACTTAAAGGCTACTGTTTATAGAAATGGTAAAATTTGGGAGCAAGAATATGAGCGAGGTAAAACATTATACCCAGTAAAACAAGTTGGTGATACTGAAAAGAGAGGAACCACAGTTACATTTAAACCAGACTCTACTATATTTACTCAAACCTTGGACTATAGTTATGATACTTTAGCTAGCAGATTGAGAGAGTTGTCATACTTAAACAAGGGTATAACAATACATATTGTTGATAGAAGAACCAAAAAAGAAGATGGTACTTTTGAAGGGGAAACTTTCCATTCTAAGGAAGGACTTAAGGAATTTATTCAATATTTAGATGCTACACGCGAACCTTTAATGAAAGATGTTATTTCATTTGAAGGTGAAAAAAATGGAGTGCCAGTTGAGGTGGCTATGGTTTATAATACATCATATGCTGAGAATTTGCACTCATATGTAAATAACATCAACACTCATGAAGGAGGAACGCATTTATCTGGTTTTCGTCGTGGATTAACACATACATTGAAAAAGTATGCTGATGGTTCAGGAATGTTAGATAAACTAAAATTTGATATTTCTGGTGATGATTTCCGTGAAGGATTAACAGCTATTATTTCTGTAAAAGTCCAAGAACCACAGTTTGAAGGACAGACCAAAACTAAATTAGGAAATAGAGAAGTTTCGGCTTCAGTAAGTCAAGCGGTTTCTGAAATGCTTTCTGACTATTTAGAGGAACATCCAGATGATGCTAAAATTATTGTTCAGAAAGTAATTCTTGCTGCTCAGGCGCGTCATGCGGCTCAAAAAGCTCGTGAGATGGTGCAACGTAAAACGGTAATGAGTATTGGCGGTTTACCGGGGAAATTATCTGATTGTTCTGAGCAAGATCCTGCAAAATGTGAAGTGTTTCTTGTTGAGGGAGATTCGGCAGGTGGAACTGCAAAACAAGGTCGTGATAGAGCATTTCAGGCTATTTTACCATTAAGAGGAAAGATTCTTAATGTTGAAAAGGCTATGACCCATAAAGTGTTTGAAAACGAAGAGATTAAGAATATTTTTACAGCTCTTGGTGTTACTATAGGAACTGAAGAGGATAGTAAAGCTTTAAACCTTTCCAAACTTCGATATCATAAAGTTGTTATTATGTGTGATGCCGATATTGATGGTAGTCACATTGCAACTTTAATCTTAACGTTCTTCTTTAGGTATATGAAGGAGTTAATTGAAAACGGACATATTTATATTGCAACTCCACCTTTATATTTGGTTAAAAAGGGTGCTAAAAAGCAATATGCTTGGTCGGATGCTGAACGTGACGAAATAGTAACTCAGTTTGGTGATGGCTCTAAGATACAACGTTATAAAGGTCTAGGAGAAATGAACGCAGAACAGCTTTGGGATACTACTATGAATCCTGAGTTTAGAACCATGCGTTTAGTTCAAATAGATAATGGTACTGAAGCAGATCGAATTTTCTCTATGCTTATGGGGGATGAGGTACCACCTCGTAGAGATTTTATTGAGAAAAATGCTATTTACGCCAATATTGATGCGTAATAATTAGACCAAATAAACTAAAACTTAAATCCCATAAAGATTTCTTTATGGGATTTTTTATTTTTTAAATGGAATCAATGTTCTCTTTTGTAACAATGGTCATTGGGGAATGATAGCTAGTTTCGGGGACCTTATTCATTACAAGGTAATCACTCAAAAGTTTAATGCCTTTAAAGCCTTGCATATATGGATTTTGACAGATTAAAAAATCTATGGTGTCGTTCTTTAAACCATTTATGTTTTCTTGATTTGTATCGTACCCTATTAATCTAATGTTATTTCGTTTTGAAGCTTCTAAGTATTTCGAAATTAAATACGCATTACTTGAAGGAACAAAAATACCGCCAAATATATGGTCCCTAAATTGCTCATCTAATACTTTAGTTATGCCATCCGTATTTTCTAAATCAGGAATTACCAAATCCTTTATTTCAAGATCTGATTTTTTATCATTAAAAAATGATTTAAACCCACTAATTCTTTCGGTAATAGATAAATAGTTGCCTGTATTAAGTCTAAAAACAGGAATCATTATATTACTAGAATCAGGAATCATAACACTCATTAATTTAGCTGCTAAATAGCCGCTTTTAAATGAATCTTGCCCAATAAATGATAGGGCGTTCAAACCTTTTTCTTCGATATTGATAAAAATATAAGGTGTATTCTTTTTGTCAAGATATTCAACAAGTTTGATGGTTTCCTTGTGAAAAACAGGAGCTACCAAAACGGCATCAAACTCATCCTTTATTAGATTCTTAAATGCTGTTAAATAAGATTTATTATCAAATTGATTAAACAAGAAAAAAGTAGTTGAAACCCTAAAATTTTTAATCTCTTCAGTGGCCTTTTCAATACCTTTTTTTGGTTCAGACCAAAACTCATTTTTAGCACTAGCTTCAGGTATTAAAGCAGCTATTTTGTAACTTTTGTTTAGAGCTAGTGTACTGGCAATAGTGTTTATTTGAAAGTTATGTTCTTCTAAAATTTTCTTAACAAGAATTTTAGTCTTTTCAGAAACTCCAGGTCTGTTATGAATAACCCTATCTACTGTTCCTGTAGATACGTTTGCCTTTTTTGCTATGTCCTTTATAGTAGTCAATGTTGTTCTAAATAAAAAAATGTTGTTTCTACGTCCAAAAATACATAATAAATGTGCTTTTATTTGATATAGTTTAACTAAATGTATAATTTTACGTGCACGCACACAAAACTAAATAAATTAATTCAAATTATTAAAATTTAAGATGTATTTAAAATTCAAATGGTTAGTTATTGTAGGTTTAATTTTTGTTGGAATTAATCCTATAGAAGGTAATGCTCAGGCAAATAATGATGGTTGGAAAGTTCTTTTCAACGGTAAAAATTTAGATGGTTGGAAACAATTAAATGGTGAAGCTGATTATACTGTTAAAAACGGTGTCATTGTTGGAACCTCAAAAATTGGAACACCGAATAGTTTTTTATGTTCTAAGGAGAATTACGATAATTTTATTTTAGAATTTGACGTTATTGTAGACCCAATTCTTAATTCAGGAGTGCAATTCAGGTCTAATAGTTTCAAAGATCATAATAATGGAAGAGTTCACGGGTATCAATTTGAATTAGATCCTAGTGATCGTGCTTTCAGTGGTGGTATTTTTGATGAGGCCAGACGTGGTTGGTTATATCCATTAGCTGTAAATGAAAAAGGCAGAAAAGCATTTAATAACGGTAGCTGGAATAAATGTAGAATTGAAGCTATCGGGAACTCAATAAAAACTTGGATAAATGGGGTTCAATGCTCTAATTTAGTAGATGATATTACAGCTTCAGGTTTTATTGGTCTTCAAGTGCACAGTATTGGGGGAAGTAAACAAAAAGATGGTAAACAAATTAAATGGAAAAATATTAGAATTAAAACTGATAATTTAGAGGAAAGTAGTTGGGATCAAGATCCAGAAGTTAAGGAATTAAGTTATCTATTAAATCAACTTACTGTTGGAGAAAAGCGCAATGGTTGGAGATTACTTTGGGATGGTAAGACTAGTAATGGATGGCGTGGAGCTAAACTTGATGATTTTCCAAAATCTGGATGGGAAATGAAAGATGGTATTCTAACTGTTTTAGCAACCGATGGTGGTGAATCTACTGGCCCTGGAGATATAGTAACTACAGATGTATATAGTAGTTTTGAATTAGAGTTAGAATTCAAAATTACAGAAGTTGCAAATAGTGGTATTAAATATTTTGTTGATCCTAACCTTAATAAAGGAGCAGGTTCTGCTATAGGATGTGAGTTTCAAATCTTGGACGATAAAAAACATCCAGATGCTAAGAGAGGAGTGAATGGAAACAGAACGATAGGGTCTTTATATGATTTAATAACAGCTGAAGGATATACCATTGCAGGACGTAAAAAGCAGTTTAAAGGTATAGGTAAATGGAACAAGGCAAGAATAGTTGTAAAGGGTGGAAAAGTTGAGCATTGGTTAAACAATGAAAAGGTTGTAGAATATGACCGCTTTTCTCATATGTTTAGAGCACTTGTAGCTTATAGCAAATATAAAGATTGGGATAATTTTGGTCAGTGGCCATCGGGTCATATTTTGTTACAAGATCATGGTGATACAGTTCATTTTAGAAGTATAAAAATTAGAGAGTTCAACTAAAAGATAATAATTATGGCATCGAATAGACGAGATTTTATAAAGAAAGCAACAGCGGGGGCTGTTGGTGTATCACTAACGGGTGGTTTTACTAGTGCTTCAGCACAGAGTTATTCAAGAATTATTGGCGCAAATGATAGAATAAATGTAGCTATTCAAGGTTTAGGAAGAAGATATCCTGGATATGTTGAATCTATTGCATCAGAAAAAAATAATGTAAAATTACTTTATTTGTGTGATGTGATGAAGAGTCAACGAGAAAGCGCAGCTTTAAAATTTTCAAAGCATATTAAAAATAAACCAATTCTTGAAAATGATATAAGAAGAGTGATAGAGGATAGTAAGGTGGATGCCATTTTTATGGCTACTCCTGACCATTGGCATGCACCTGGAGCATGTATGGCTATGGAAGGAGGAAAGCATGTTTATTTAGAGAAACCATGTAGTCATAACCCTAGAGAAGGTGAGTTACTGGTTGCTTTTCAAGAGAAATATAATAAACTCGTGCAAATGGGAAACCAGCAACGATCTTCATTTCAGTCACAAGAGATAATTAATGATATTCATAATGGGATTATTGGAGATGTGTATAAGGCGATAGCCTTTTATAGAAACACTAGAGGACGAGTGATTAAACCTGTAATAGCGGCTCCACCCGAAGGTTTAGATTGGGATCTTTTTCAAGGACCCTCTCCTAGAAAAGATTATATGCATGACACTTGGAATTATAACTGGCATTGGTATGGATGGGATTTTGGAACCGCAGAAACTGGTAATAATGCTACACATGAGCTTGATATTGCACGTTGGGCATTAGATGTAAAGTATCCTGAACACGTAAATGTATATTCAGGAAAGTTTCAGTATAAGGATGATGGATGGGAAATGTATGATACTATGGAAGCGAATTTTCATTTTTCCAATAATAGATTAATCCAATGGAACGGACAAAGTAGGAACGGGTATAATAAATATGGAGCTGGAAGAGGAACAATAATTTATGGTTCGAAAGGTTCTGTTTTTATTGATCGAAGTGGATATAAAATGTTCGATATTGCTGGTAAATTGATTAAGACGAATATGTCTTCTAAAACAGAAGCCGGTGTTGCCTTAGGTGGAGGAGGAAACTTAACAACAAGGCATTGTGATAATTTTTTCAAGGCAATTAGAGGAGAAGAAAAGTTAACATCACCTATAGAGCAAGGGGCAATAAGTCAAATGCTTACACATTATGCAAATATTTCTTCAAGAATAGGTAAGTCGTTTGATGTTGATGAAAACTCTGGTCGTATATACGATAGAGATGCTATGAAGTTGTGGTCAAGAACCTATGAACCAGGTTGGGAGCCAAAATTGTAAACATATTATGAATTAAAAATAAGAGGCAAATCAGCCTCTTATTTTTTACATTTAATTTAAAATAATATACTAAGTAATGAAAAGAAGAGAGTTTGTTGTAAAAAGCGGTTTAGCATCAGCAGGCGTGATAGCTACCACTTCTGCACTCGGAGCGGTTTCTTGTACTTCATTTGGTAAAAGTGAAATTAATATTGGGGTTATAGGAACAGGACAGCGTGGGCTTGGTTTAATGTCTTTAATGAATAATATTGAAGGAATTAATGTGGCAGCTGTATGTGATGTTTTGCCTTTTAGGCTAAAAGAAGGAGTAACTCAAACTAACAATACGGCTAAAGCTTATGATAGTTATGTGAATTTATTAAAGGATAAAGCTATTGATTCCGTATTAATTGCAACCCCTTTTAGTTCTCATTATGAAATTGCTATGGCAGCTGTGGAAGCTGGTAAACATGTGTATTGTGAAAAAACATTGGCCAAGGGATTAAAAGAGATTGAAACTTTAGCTGATAAAGTATCAGATTCAAAAATTATTTTTCAAACAGGTCACCAATATCATAGCTCCAGATTATACAAACATGTGGTAGATCTGCTTCAAAAAGGAGAAATAGGTAATATAAGATCTTTTGAATGCCGATGGTATAGAAAAGGGGACTGGAGAAGAGAAGTTCCTGAGCCTAAATATGAAAGAGCCATTAATTGGCGCATGTACAAAGAGTATTCAGGAGGAATGACAGCAGAACTAAGTTCGCATCAAATTGATTTTGTAAGTTGGGTGCTAGACGAAAACCCTAATAAAATAATGGGAACTGGTGGTATTAATATTTGGAATGATGGTCGGGGAACCTATGATAATACGCATTTAATATTTGAATACCCAAGTGGTGTTAAGGCACATTTTAAATGTTTAACAAGTAATATTCCTGGTGGATATGAAATTAAAGCTATCGGTGATAAAGGAATTATTACTATGACTACAGGAAAGGCTTGGATAAATTATTACAAGAAACCTGAGAAAACTGAACTTTCTGAAGTAGATGGAGTTGCTGGAGCTACATTGCCGGCAGAATATAATTCGGAAAAGGGTATGCCGATAAAAGTAGAGCATTTAGATCCTAGTAAGCAAGCGTTGGTGGATTTTAAGAATGCAATTTTAGAAGGGAAGCAACCTATTTCAAACATTCAAACAGGCGCAAGTACCGCCAAAGCAGTCCAGTTATCATTAGATGCTATGTATACTGAAGAGGTGCAGTACTGGTAGATTTTGTTTAAAGAAATAGTTGTAATTTTACAAAGCCATGGTTTTAAATCATGGTTTTTTTGTATAATATTACCGATAAAAGGTATAAAAGTACGATAAAGTGTTATGTTTTGTAAAATATTTACTATATTTGTCTTACCCAAATTAAAAAAAATGAAAAAGATTATCCTGCTTATGTTATTGTGTTTAATAACATTTACCTCTAAGGCCCAAAATGAAATTGATGCCTTATTAGCTGCTGGTGTAGAAGATGCTGCACAATTTGCAAATGATTACCTCATGCCCGGGACAGATGGTCTAATACATAGTATAAACACTAACTGGTTTAATACGGCTGATGCTAAACCTTTAGGCGGTTTTGAAATTTCAATTATAGCAAATGCAGCTTCACCTAATAGCGAAAACAAAAGCTTTTTGATGAATTCGGCTGATTATAATAATGTTCAGTTTATTCAAGGGTCTCAATCTCAAATGGTAGCAACAGTATTAGGACATAATGATCCCGATGTGATTGTTCAGGTAACTTATGATGATCCCATTTTTGGTCAACAAACGGAGGATATTACCTTACCAACAGGATTAGCTTCTGAAAACATAAATATGATACCTTCCGCTTTTATACAAGGCGCCATAGGTCTTGGGAAAGGAATTGAATTAAAAGCACGGTTTATTCCCAAAATTGATACAGAAGATGTTAAGTTTAATGCTTATGGTGCTGGTGTGCAGGTAGAATTCACAAAATGGCTTCCAGCCGATAAATTGATGCCAATTGCAATTTCTGGTTTGGTGGCATATACCCACCTTGACGCCACTTATAATTTAACAGAATCTTCGGGAATACAGGGCGAAGATCAAAGATTAGAAAATGATACCAATACATTATTGTTACAGTTAATAGCTTCAACAAAATTGCCAGTAATTAACTTTTATGGTGGACTTGGTTATATAAAAGGAGAATCTGAATCGGATATGTTAGGAACTTATATAGTGTCTAATGGTGTATTAACTGCAGATGCCATTGTAGACCCATTTTCAGTTTCAAGTGAAGTAGCCGCTGTTAGAGGCACATTAGGAACAAAACTTAAACTTGGTTTTTTTAGAATTAATGCCGAGTACCATTTCTCAGAATTCAATACCTATTCGTTAGGAATCAATTTTGGGTTTAGATAAAATATGAAGAGAATTATTGAATAGTTCTTAAAAAATATGTTTTAATTTTAGTTAGTTTATATTTAATTTTTTGTTTTAAAAAAGTACGGGATTTAGTCTCGTACTTTTTTTATTTAGAGCATTTTAATTCTTAATTTTGCATGACTTTAATCATAGGTGTTCGCCATTAAAAAGATTACTTTTGTGCCATCAAATTAGATTAAGGTAACAATAGATTATTTTAATTATACACTAAAAATAAGAATATGAAAGTAACAGTTGTAGGAGCAGGAGCAGTAGGTGCAAGTTGCGCGGAATATATTGCCATTAAAGATTTTGCTTCAGAGGTAGTTTTGTTAGACATTAAGGAAGGGTATGCCGAAGGTAAAGCCATGGATTTAATGCAAACCGCGTCATTGAACAGTTTTGATACAAAAATTACAGGTGTAACAAACGATTATAGTAAAACAGCAGGTAGTGATATTTGTGTTATCACTTCTGGTATTCCTCGTAAACCTGGTATGACTCGTGAAGAGTTAATTGGTATTAACGCAGGTATTGTTAAAACGGTATCTTCAAGCTTAATAGAGCATTCACCAAATACAATCATAATAGTGGTTAGTAACCCAATGGATACTATGACTTATTTAGTGCATCAATCTACCAACCTTCCAAAAAATAGAATTATTGGTATGGGTGGTGCTTTAGATTCTGCTCGTTTTAAATACAGATTAGCAGAGGCTTTAGAAGCTCCTATTAGTGATGTTGATGGTATGGTAATTGGTGGACATAGTGATACTGGTATGGTACCATTAACTAGTCATGCAACTAGAAATAGTGTAAAAGTTTCTGAGTTCTTAAGTGAAGAAAGATTAGAGCAAGTTGCTGCAGATACTAAGGTTGGTGGTGCTACTTTAACTAAATTATTAGGTACTTCTGCGTGGTATGCTCCTGGAGCTGCAGTAAGTGGTTTAGTTCAAGCTATCGCTTGTGACCAAAAGAAAATCTACCCATGTTCAACTCTATTAGAAGGTGAGTATGGTTTAAACGATATTTGTATTGGCGTGCCAGTTATTCTAGGTAAAAACGGTATTGAAAAAATAGTTGATATTCCTTTAAGTGAAGCTGAAAAAGCGCACATGCAATCAAGTGCTGAAGGTGTTAGAAAAACTAACGGATTATTAAACGTAGAGGCTTAATATTTCAAAAGAATATCATATAACATAATTTATATAAAGACTGTAGTAATACAGTCTTTATTTTTTTATATTTGGCGCATGAACGCAAAATGGTACTTTAGTACATTAATAATAGCATTAACACTTCTTGGTGTTTGCCAAAAACAAGTTTCTGTTCCCAATCAGCAAATTGTTATGGAGTTTGTTGATGTTGATGTAACTTCAAACTACGTTCAAACGGCAATAGCAGATGTGAAAGGGCAGTTGCAATGTATTGGGGCACAAAACATTAAAGTTCAAAAAGAACAAAACGGAACTTTAAAAATCACTTACTTCAGCAATGTCAAAGTTGCTAGTATCAAAGAAGTCCTTTCAAAAGAAAACCATATTGTACTTGGATATGCCACTAATGTTCAGAACGAAAGTGGTAATTCTTCTTCCAATGATTCATCAAATAATTATAATCTCGATGTTTACGAGATAAAAAAAGGTACGGAATCATCAAGCCTTGGAGGTAAGTATGTTTTAGAAATAAAATATGATTACGATAGATTTTCTAATCCAAATGTATATGTGCCGTATGAGAGCACTAAGATTAGCAAAATTGATAGGTCTGTAAAAACGGCTTATAGAGTCAATAGAAATATTGCCATTGAAATAGATAACAATTCATATCAAAAACCAGAAGTTAGGGCAGGTCCTAACTGTTAGGGTACTTCATTATAAGTGTTATTGATTTTACACTTCCCAACTACCATACAAAAATTATAAGCGTTCAATTTATAAACGCTTATAAATCAATTATAATCAATAAAAATAATTGTCAAGTTATACGGTAAATTATACATTTGCTCGTTTTAAAAATTTGACCATAAATTAACATAAGAATGCAAAACAAAGGATTAGTAAAATTGTTTGCTTTATTATTCGGTTTGGTAAGTATCTACCAATTGTCGTTTACATTTAAAGCAAATCAAATTGAAACAAATGCAGAAGAGCAAGCTATTGAAAAGATTGCTGAGACTGAAACTGATTATCGCGCACTAAGAAGTCAGGAAGAAGCTAACTATTTAGAGTCTATTGCTACAGATACCGTGTATAACATTGGTATTGCAAAATACACATATAACGATGTAAAATCTAAGGCAATGAACTTAGGTTTAGACTTAAAAGGTGGTATTAATGTAATTCTTCAGGTATCTGTAAAAGATATCTTAAAAGGGTTAGCTAACAATACCAAAGATCCTGTTTTTAATACAGCTTTAGATAATGCTTCCGAAGTTCAAAAGAACAGCCAGAATACGTATTTAGAAGATTTCTTCGTAGAATTCGATAAAATTAAGGGTGATACTAAATTAGCATCTCCAGATATATTTTACACCAAAGATTTGGATGGTGAGATAGACGGAAGTATGACTGATGATGAGGTTAAAACAGTTATTCAAACTAAAATTGATGAGTCTGTAGTTTCTGCTTTTGAAGTATTACGTAAACGTATTGATGGTTTAGGGGTTACATCACCAAACATTCAACGTTTAGGAAATTCAGGTAGAATTTTAATTGAATTACCAGGAGCAAAAGATATTGATAGAGCAGAGCGTAACTTTACTACAATGGCCCAGTTACAATTCTGGGATGCTTATAAAGGTGAGCAGTTTTTTAACTTTTTAGGGCAAGCTAATGAAGTATTAAAACCTTTAGTTGAAGATGCTCAAGAGGTAGTTGAAGATGCAGGTACAAGTGATTCTGAAGATGCTAGCGCAGAAGATGCTGTTGAAGACCTTTTAGGAGCTGCTACTACAGATTCTACAGCAGTTGCTAGTGAAACTAATCCGTTATTAGATTTAATTAGAGGACCTGGTTATCAAGGTGGACCTGTAATTGCTAAGTTTGAATTAAAAGACAAAGAAAAGATTCTTGAATACTTAAACAAGAAAGAAGTAAGAGCCTTACTTCCTGCAGAACAACGTTATGCTAAGTTTGTTTTTGGGAAACCAGACAAAGATTCAGAGCTTGTAGATTTATATGCTTTAATAGGAAACCGCGATAATATTCCACAATTGAGTGGTGCGGTTGTAACAGATGCTCGTAACCAATTCGGTCCTACAGGTAAGTCTGAAGTATCTATGCAAATGAATGCAAAAGGAGCGAAAATCTGGGAAGAAATGACCGGAAAAGCTTTTAATCAAGGTAGTCAAATTGCTATTGTTTTAGATGATGTTGTTTATTCTGCTCCAGGAGTAACTACAGGGCCTATTTCAGGTGGTAACTCTTCAATCTCCGGAGATTTCACATTAAATGAAGCTATAGATTTAGCAAACGTATTACGTGCCGGTAAATTACCTGCAACAGCAGATATTATTTCTAGTGAAGTTGTAGGGCCGTCTTTAGGTCAAGAAGCTATTGATAGTGGTACTATGTCGTTCATCATTGCTTTAATAGTGGTGTTACTTTGGATGATTTTCTACTACGGAAAAGCTGGTGGATTTGCAGATATAGCTATGGCATTAAACATCTTATTAATCTTTGGTATTCTATCAGGTTTAGGAGCTGTATTAACATTACCTGGTATTGCGGGTATTGTATTAACAATTGGTATGTCGGTAGATGCTAACGTACTTATCTTTGAGCGTATTAGAGAAGAGTTGGCTAAAGGTAAAGGCCAAAAGGAATCTATTAAAGACGGATTTGGTAATGCACTATCATCAATTTTAGATGCGAATATTACAACAGGTTTAACAGCATTAATACTATTTATTTTTGGTACAGGACCTATTAAAGGATTTGCAACTACCTTATTAATTGGTATTGGTACATCATTATTTACTGCTATTTTCATTACTAGATTATTAATTGATTGGTACGTAAATAGAGGCGGTGAGTTAAAATTCTCAACTCCTATTACTAAAAACCTTTTTAGAAACATCAATATTGAATTTTTAAAGAAACGTAAGGTAGCATTCATTATTTCTGGTGCAATATTAGCTTTAAGTTTAGGGTCTTTATTCACAAACAAATTAGATCAAGGTGTTGATTTTGTTGGAGGTAGAACATATTTAGTACGTTTTGCTCAAGACGTTAATGCTGCCGAAATCACAGATGCATTATCAAAACCAGATGTATTTGGAAGTGCAGATGCTAAAACTTTTGGTGGTGCTAATCAATTAAAAATTACTACTAAGTATAAAGTAAACGAAAGTGGTGCTGAGGTTGACGAAGAGATAAAAGGAAAATTATTTAACGGTTTACAACCATATTTAGAAGGGATGAACTATGAAGGATTCCTTGATTTAAATGATGTAAACAAACAAGTTGGTTTGATGGAGTTCTATAAAGTGAGTCCAACTATTGCCGATGATATTAAGCAAGCATCAGTTTGGGCCGTATTAGGGTCTTTAATTGTGGTATTCCTTTATATATTAATTCGTTTTAAACGTTGGCAATATTCTTTAGGTGCCGTTGCAGCGGTATTCCATGATGTATTAATTGTATTAGGTATATTCTCATTAACATATAAGTTTATGCCATTTAACATGGAAATTAACCAAGCGTTTATAGCGGCAATCCTTACTGTAATTGGTTACTCATTGAATGATACCGTGGTTGTTTTTGATAGAATTCGTGAGTTCTTTAATGAGCATACAAGCTGGGAGTTTGACCGTGTAGTAAACTCATCATTAAGCAGTACATTAAGTAGAACATTAAACACCTCTTTAACTACATTAGTAGTATTATTAGCAATCTTCATTTTTGGTGGAGATTCAATTAGAGGGTTCATGTTTGCTTTAATAGTTGGTGTTATAGTTGGTACTTACTCATCGTTATTTATAGCAACACCAATTATGTATGATACCGTACAGAAATTAGAAGATAAAAAGAAGAAGAAAAGCTAATTCAAAGTAAAACTAATCTTCGTAAAAAGCCTATTAACTTTTGTTGATAGGCTTTTTTTTATTTTGGCGTTCCCCATTATGGTCGGGCTATCCACTATATCTTTTTTTCATGCTTCAAAAAAGGATGCCGTTTCTATCCCTAACGCAAGCACGAGAGCCTTAAATATCAAATCACTAACTATTTGATTATATTTGAGTAGCCTGTAACAAGAGGTGAGTCCAATTGGACTAATTTTAAGCTACGTCAAAATGTAATCAACCAACCAATGATAAAATTCTTTAGAAAAATCCGTCAAAACTTAATAAAAGAAAATAAAGTCACTAAGTATGTTTTGTATGCCATTGGTGAAATTTTTCTTGTGGTAATAGGCATACTCATTGCCCTTCAGATTAATAATGTTAACGAAGCCAATAAAACTAGAGAAAGAGAACTTAGTTATTTAAGAGGGATCAAAGCCGATTTATCACTAAACCTGTTAGAACTTCAAAAAACAGTAAAGGCAAGAGAAGCGCACATAGAGTCCTCAAATATTATTATTGATTATTACGAAAATCAACTTGTTGAAGATTTAGATCATTTTAACCTCCATGTTATTAATGTTTGTCTTTGGTTTCCTAGTGACTTTAATAATAATACTTTTCAGGAATTGTTAAACTCAGGAAACCTTGCTATTATTTCGAACGATTCTATAAAGAATGATTTACTTAATATGGATATTGGGTATAAAAAAATAAGATATCTTGAAAATCACATTCAGCATGATTTAGATATACTTATATATGACCAGTATTATACCTTTGCAGATGTAAATAGTTCAATAAAAAACTATTTCCAACAGGTTGGTAATTCACCAGAAAACAGAGTAGATATTGGCAAAGAAAGAGTTCAATTATTATTGGAAAGTCAAAAATTTAAAAACGGATGTGCCTTAATAATTTTTAATAACAACTCATTGATTGAAAAGTATAACAATATGATATCTACCACAAATAAGCTAATTACAAGAATAGACAACGAAATGGAGACAAAATAGCTGTTGTAATAGTTGGAAGTGGCTTTTGAAAAGCAACTAATTCACTACAACAATTATAACTAATTGTCATTTTGGATGAATTGGTTTTTTATCTCAGTAACATCTTCTAGTTTAGTCCACTTTGTTGGTCTTTCAAAATCTTGATTAGATTTTAAAACTTGGGCATTGGGGTAATTGGTTTTTATGTCTTTCCATGTAATGTCTTTCCAATTAGTCTTATCCATTTCTAAAAGCTTAACATCCTTTAAAGAACCAGATACTGCTTTACCAATTAAAGGCCACCAGAGACTTTCTGTTTCTCTATCCCAGAGCACAAAACCATCTAAACCATCCCAAACATCATTATCAAAGTAAGTATAACCGCTTAGAGCAAAGGTTAATTCTGTGTCCCCATAGTTGCGTTCATAAATAGCGCCTAAATCTGCCAGAATGCAATAAACAGCCATAATAGGTTGTCCGTTTAAAACATCATTAACAACTTCATGACGGGTTAAATCTTTTACTGAATATGCTTTTATATCATTCCCTGAATGGGCTAGGAGAAACCTTGAGTTATCTTCCCAAATGGTGTCTGCCTGTTTTATAGTTATAAATTCAGGGTTCAATAAAGCGGGGAATTTTTCTCGACCAATACCATAGTGGAATTGGCCATCTTTTAACGAACTGTTACTAATATCAAAATGCTGAATGGAATCTTTACCACCATAAAGCATTTTTCGCCCATCGCTTTCAAAGAATTTACCGTTTTCTAATGCTATTGGCCTTTTCTTTTTCTTAGGTTTTGTTGAAGCTTCTTCACTAGTAATTCCAAAACTATAAATAACATGTTCTTTGTAAGTCTCATTTGGTTTAAGTAATGTAGTTGGGAAATTAGGTAAATTAGGTGTGTTTGGTAAATGTTGAGTTTCTAAACAAAAGGCCGAATGCGGTTTGTAATTCACACCATATTTACCAATAATTTTTTCACTAATGGCATTCCCCGAATAGAACTGAACACTCGGTTGTGTGGCGGTTACAGCCATGGTTCTTCCAGATTCTGGCTCTATTACTTCAATTACTTTTTTAGCTTCTTTAAGGTCTTTATTAAAAACATAACAAAAATGGTATCCGTTGTTTTTAAACTTACCAATATGGTCTCTAATTCTAGTGTAAGAAGTTAAATCTTTGTCGGTATTTTTCACTAATTCCATTTCGCCAGTCGGAACAATGTCTTCGTCTATGGTAGTAATATTATCGGCATCAATTTTAATTTTATGATCATAAATTAACTTATCAGTTCCTGCTAAATTAAAATAGCTGTGATGCGTTAAGTTAACATGGGTTGTTTTATCGGTAGTGGCTTCAAAATCTATTTTTAAATCGTTATTATTTGTCAACGTGTAAGTTACTGTAACATCTAAATTACCAGGAAACCCCATGGAGCCATCTTTTGAAAGGTATTTAAAAACAACCCCAATACCAGATTCATTTGTAAAAGTACTTCCATCCCAAACAGCTCTGTTAAATTCTAAAGCACCGTGAATATGGTGTTTATCTGCATTTTTAACAATATTATAAGTTGTTGAATCAATTTTAAACTGACCGTTTCTAATCCGGTTTGCAAATCGTCCTATTGTTGCACCGAAACATGGATTATCAGCAACATACTGATCCAGATTATCAAAACCTAAAACAACATCGGTAAAATTATTGTCCTTGTCAGGAATTAATAACGACGTAAGAATAGCGCCGTAATTGGTGAGTTTCGCCTGTGTCCCATTTTTGTTTGTAAGGGTATATAAATAGACTGGTTTGTTGTTTGCTTCTCCCCAGTTTTCTGTATGTATGGCCTCAGCTTTGGTGTTACAGCTTAAAGCGATTATTAATATGCTTAATAGTATTAAAGCTGGTAGTCTCTTCAAGGTTTTCATGATTAGCATGGTTTTCTAAAACTAAATTAAAGAAAAAGAAAATAATTACTATTACCGATTATTTGACTTATTATGTAATTCGTCAATTTCCTCCATTAGCAATTCATTTAATCTAAAAATATTAGATAAACTAGTTAAATCTTTTTTCTTAATACTTCCTTTAAAAATTAATTGATTTTTCCTGAGTTCTATTGATGGGTTTTTAGAATTCATAAGCGAAATAGCATATGGGCTTGCGAGAATTAACTCTGAAAATTCACTTTTTTCACCAGAAAAATTAAAAGTATCAGACCTAGAGATAAAACTTATAAAATGTGCCTTACTCAAAGAACAAGAAACGAAATCTGGTTTTAAATCTGATTTTCTTGATTTTATTACAACTGTAGTTCTCCTTTTATTCCATTTTACAAGAACCTCTATTGACCAATTGTTAACTCTTTCAATAAATATTATTTCTCCTTTAAGGAGCGTTTTCATCGAATTGAAAATAGAATCGGTAAATTTATGGTCTTCTTCCAATTTGGTTTTGGTCTAGTATTATAGTCAATATGTATTTAAACAATAAACTTTGTTATTCCGTATAACTCAAACTATCTCCAACAGTAAGCCTCCAAGTATCAACCATACCTGCATTAATTTCTAAAACATATTTTGCTCGCGCACCTGATGGTAACGAAGATTCATCAAAAGGTTTTGCGTTTTTTTGAAAACTTACAATGATTTTATTTTCATCAATAAAAATTAAATCTAAAGGGAATTTCGTGTTTTTCATATAGAATGAACGCTGAGCAACATCATCAAAAACAAACAACATCCCCCTATTTGTCTTCATGGAACTTCTATACATCAATCCCGTTTGAATATCAAAATCAGTATCTGCAATTTCAATATCTAAAGCAACTGTAGATGAATCTGTTTTTATTTTATGAATCAATAATTCACCTTCTTTTTTAAAAGTGATTTCAGTTTGTTTTACCTCTTTTTTTTCGCCTTTACAAGCAAGTAAATAAAAAGGAATAGATAAACAAATTAGAAAAGATTTTACTGTCATAACTACTTAACAGGGACTTTTGGTTTATAAGAAAACATAAAATACAGGCCAATTATTATAAATGGAATGCTTAACCATTGTCCTGTTTGTAAACCAAACCAATTTATATATTCATCTCCTTGAGGTTCCTTTACAAATTCTACAAAGAAACGTACCGTCCAAAGTAAAACTAAGAATAAACCAAATAAATATCCAGTTTGATCTCTCTTTGGTGTTTTAGAATAGAAATACCATAAAATTAAAAACACAAAAATATAGCAAAATGATTCATATAATTGAGCAGGGTGACGGTAAGGAACTTGCTCTAATAATTCTGCAAATTGTGGATTGTCTGTAACAGCATTATAAGCCTTTTGTACATCTTTAATACCAGTGAGTTGTGTAATTTGACTTTTATAATAGTAATCTTGAATAAACCGAACACCCAAAGCAAAGTCACCCGATTTCTCTCCAATAATTTCAGAATTAATAAAGTTTCCAATTCTAATAAATATAGAACCTGAGGCCACAGAAATTACCACGCGGTCTAGCACCCAGAGCAAAGATTTATACTTGTATTTTTTTCGATATAAATACATGCCTATAATAATACCTATAGCGGCTCCGTGACTTGCTAACCCTTGAAATCCGGTAAATTCAAATCCGCCTTTAAACTTGAAGGGTAAGAATATGCTAAAAAAGTCTTCGCTTATTAATTCTGATTGATAAAACAAAACATGACCTAAACGTGCACCAATCATAGTTGCTACAACGGTGTATATAAATAAAGGGTCTAAATAGGTAATTGAAATCTTTTCTTTAGTAAAAATACGTTTCATAATATACCAGCCAACTACAAAAGCTACAATCCACATAAGGCTGTAAAAATGCAATTTAAAATTGCCAATAATATCTATTCCTGTTAAAGGGTTCCAATCAAATTTTAATAGATGCATGGTTTTATTTAGATAATTATGTTATAGTTTTATTTTACAAGTTCTAGTATTTCTACTTCAAAAATAATATTAGACTTTCCAGGGATTCCTCTTGTTCCAGATTCTCCGTAAGCTAGGTGGTAAGGTATAAATAAAGTGGCTTTGTCACCAACACTTAATTGTTGTAGACCTTCTTTAAACCCTGGAATCATTTGTGCATCTGGACCAATATCTGCAGTTATAGGTTGATACCTATTAACGTCCCTACGTTTTTGGTTAACAGCATCTAATGATTCAGCAATTTTAAGGCTGCTGGTTTCAAGTAGTTTTCCGCTTTCAAAATACACTGCATAATGCGTTTTTACTTTGGCGGCCTTTGGTAGCTTTTGGCCTTCTCCTGCTTCTGAAACAAAAAATTGCAAACCAGATGGGAGTGTAATGGCTTTTGCTTTTTGTTTTTCAAACTTCTCTTTAGAAGCTTTTAAAATGGCTTCGGCCTTTTCTTTCAGCTCTTTTTCTTTTCGTTCTTCTACTGCAAAATGCTCATTAAAAATTTTAGGAGCATCAAAGTTTTTGGCGTCTTTCCCTTTTCTTATAATATTCACTTCTTGAATAATAACATCTACAAGAGGTTTATTTCGTTCGTCAGTTTTTACATTTGAAATACTGTCTTGAATGTCAGCCCCTTGTATTAATTCGCCGAAAACACTATATCGGTTGTTTAGGTCTGGTCTTGGTACTTCAGTTATATAAAATTGACAGCCATTTGTATTAGGTCCAGCGTTAGCCATTGCTAATACACCTGATTTGTCATGATTCAAATCTGGATGAAATTCATTTTTAAACCTGTAACCTGGGTTTCCTCTTCCGGTCCCTAAGGGATCTCCTCCTTGAATCATAAAGGCATCTTCGACACGGTGAAAAGTTAGTCCGTTATAAAACATTTTTCCCAGATAAGCACTGTCAACCATAGTACTAGTCCCTTCTGCAAGTGACACAAAATTAGCTACTGTAATAGGTGCCTTGTTATATGCTAATTTAGCTATCATAACCCCTTTTGTGGTTTTTAACTCAGCATATAAGCCATCTTCAAGTTTGGGGTAAGGAGCTTTACAAGAGGTACTAATAATAACTAATAATAAAAATGAAATCTTTATTAAGTTTTTAAAATAGGGCATTTTATTGGCTTTTAATCTGGGTAATAGAATTTACTGTTACTTCGCAGATAAGAGGAACGTTGGTTCCTATTTTGTTTTCATCTCCGTAATAACCATATGCTTTTTGTGACGGGAAAAGAAAAGTTACTGTTTCTCCAGTTTTCATAAGTTTTAAGCCCTCACGTAAACCAGTAAAAAGCTCTTCTTTATCCATAGCATAAGTTTGTGTTTTAAGGTCTGATTTTGAATATATCAGATTACCGTTTAAAGCTTTTACATTGTAATTATAATTAACAATGTCTCCAAAATCCGGAGTTTTTAAAGTGTCTGTATCTATTTTAGTATTGTAATAATACCAAAATCCACTTTGTGAGGCTATATAATTATAATCATGCTGTTTCATGATTTTTTCTATAGCAGCTTGTTCCTTAGAATTTAACTCTTTGTTCCTTGCTACAGATTCATCTATAAAAGAACCAGACTTTGAAAAGATAGGTCTTCTGGCTTCAGGTGTTTTACAGCCAATTACTAGCAATAGTAAGGTAAGGGTTAGTAATTTATTCATCATTTAGGGCTTTATTATAAGAAGGTAATATACTAATAAATTTTTCAATCGTGTCTTTTAATGATAAATAGCTCTTGCCCCCAGCGGCGTTGGTATGACCTCCACCGTTAAAATGCGTACGTGACATTTCGTTTACAGAGAAGTTGCCTTTAGATCGAAGAGAAATCTTTATAATACCTTCTTGTTTGTCTTCAATAAAAATAGCAGCTAGCGCAACGCCATCTAATGATAAGCCATAATTTACAACTCCCTCGGTATCTCCCTTTGAGTAATTATATTTATTAAGTTCATCTTGAGATAAGGTTATATAAGCTGCTTTTGATTCTGGAATTACTTTTAAATTGTTTAAAGCACAGCCTAATAATTGTAGCCTGTTATAGCTGTTGGTGTCATAAACATTATTATGAATATCAGAGTTTTTAGCACCTTTTTCAATAAGGTCTGCCACTACTTTATGTGTTGTACTTGTTGTTGAAGCAAATCTAAAAGACCCAGTATCTGTCATAATACCAGCATACAAACATGTGGCAATATTTGAGTCTAACTCATTTAAATCTTCCAGCATTTCAATAAAATGATATATCATTTGACAGGTCGAACTCATGCTAACATCACTATACATAAATGTAGCATAGTCATCGGGAGCTTGATGATGGTCTATCATTATTTTGAGGCCTTTACTTTCTGCGAGTACATTTTCCATATGACCAGTTCTATGAAAAGCATTGAAATCTAAGGTAAAAATGATATCGGCCTCATTTATTAAGTCTTTACATTCTTGGGTTTTTGAATCATACTTTAAAATGGAGCTTTCACTTGGCATCCATTTTAAAAATTTAGGATAATCGTTTGGTGTTATTACAGTTGCTTGATGGTTTCCCTTTAAAAGGTAGTGATACAATCCAAGTGTTGAACCAATGGCATCTCCATCAGGGTTTTTATGTGGAACAATTACTATCTTTTTAGGTGCTGATAATAACTGCTTTATGCGCTCAATGTCTTGTTTATTCATAGACGACGAATATACAATTTTTTAAAATTGCTTTGTCTTGTTTTTAATTAGAAATAGGTTATTTTTGCACGAAATATATTTTTATAATGGCAACAAATAGAACATTTACAATGCTTAAGCCAGATGCTGTTGAGAAAGGACACATTGGCGCAATATTAGAAAAAATTTCGGCTTCAGGATTTAGAATTGTAGCCATGAAATTAACTCAAATGACAAAAGCAGATGCTGAGACTTTTTATGCAATTCATAATGAGCGTCCGTTTTTTGGTGAGTTAGTTGAATATATGACTCGAGGGCCAATAGTAGTAGCTATTTTAGAAAAGGATAATGCTGTTGATGATTTTAGAGCATTAATTGGTGCAACAAATCCTGCTGATGCTGCTGAAGGAACCATAAGAAAATTATATGCAGAATCTATCAGTCAGAATGCTGTTCACGGTAGTGATAGTGATGATAATGCGGCTATTGAAGGTGCTTTTCATTTTTCAGGTAGAGAACAATTTTAAGTTATATAACTTTTAAATATTAAAAAGCCCGGAACTTAGTTGCGGGCTTTTTTTTTCTAAAACGTGAAATGATATATGTTAAATTACCTTTACGTTTACTGCGTTTAAGCCTTTTCTACCTTCCTGAAGATCGAATTCTACATTATCACCTTCTCTAATCTCATCAATCAATCCAGAAATGTGAACAAAATGTTCTTTGTTTGAACCTTCTTCTATTATGAATCCAAAACCTTTTGAATCATTGAAGAATTTTACTGTTCCTTTACTCATGTTTAAAATATTAAATTAATACTAATTACTTTACAAAACCTATGCCAAATAATCATAAGCAATTATTCTACATAGTGTTATGCGACCAAAAGATAATAAATAAAAAAAGTCTGCCAAAATAAATTAGCAGACTTTGCATTTGTAATTGTTAAAGTATATATCTTAGATTACTTTTACGTTTACGGCGTTTAATCCTTTTCTACCTTCTTGTAGATCGAATTCAACATTGTCACCTTCACGAATTTCATCGATAAGTCCTGAAATGTGTACGAAATGTTCTTTGTTGTTGTCTTCTTCAACGATAAATCCAAAACCTTTAGAGTCATTGAAGAATTTTACGGTACCTTTACTCATTGTAATTTGTATTAAAATAATAATTAAGCGCCAAAGGTAACGTAAATAATAATAGGTTGTTGGTTTTTAATGAAGTTTTTACAATTAATTGAAATCTGTAATTAGCGTAAAATCAATTTCTTAACAATTTCTTTACCTAGTTCTTCATTAAGCATGGTAATAATTTTTTGTTTGCCATAGCTCAATTCTTCCCTTAATACACTAGAACTAAGTTGAACATAAAGTGTGTCTCTTTGTAGGTTTACAGAGGTAGTGTAATTGTTAACACCATTTCCCATAAGTTTTGCCCAAGCCTCGGCAACATTGACTTTGTCCAAACCTTTTTCCAGTTTGTTGGTTTCAACAAATTCCTTTAAGGCATCTTTAATACTGATATGTTCGTTGTTGCGTTTAGGCATTTTTAAAGTTTAAAAATTTCATAAGACTGATGTACCTGTTTTACTGCTTTTTCGGTACGTTCGGCATGGGTGTCACTAATAAACAATTGGCCGAAATTCTCGTCATCTACTAATTTAATGATTTGTGATACACGTTGTTCATCTAACTTATCAAAAATATCATCAAGTAGCAAAATAGGGTTTACGCCACTATGTGCTTTAATAAAATCGAATTGCGCCAACTTTAAGGCTATTAAAAACGATTTTTGCTGACCTTGACTCCCAAATTTTTTAATAGGATGTTCTTCAATATTAAAATGTAGATCATCTTTATGTATGCCAACACTAGTGTATTGTAACGCCTTGTCTTTGTTTAAAGCATGTTGTAAAAGGCTATTTAAATCATCTTCAAATAAATGGCTGTGATATGCTAAATCAACCACTTCGTTTCCATTGCTAATGCCTTCATAGCGTTCTTTGAAAATAGGAATGAATTCTTTTAAAAAGACATCACGTTTTTCAAAAATAAGTGTGCCGTATTCGGTAAGTTGGCTGTTGTAAACGTCTAAAGTATCGGCATTAAATGTGTGGTTTAAAGCAAAATATTTTAACAAGGCATTTCGTTGAGCCAGAATTTTATTGTAATTAATTAAATGTGATAAATAGCTTTTATCGCTTTGCGAAATTACACTATCAATAAATTTACGTCTGGTGTCACTGCCTTCAATAATTAGATTTCTGTCAGCGGGAGAAATAATTACCAAAGGTAAAAAGCCAATATGCTCACTAAATTTTTCATAGGCCTTGGCATTTCGCTTAATGACTTTTTTTTGACCTCGTTTTAAGCTAACTACAATTTTTTCGTTTTTATCTTCTTTGTTGTATTCACCATTAACCACAAAAAAATCTTCACCATGTTTTATATTTTGAGTAGCTACAGGATTAAAGTAGCTTTTACCAAAAGAAAGGTGGTATATAGCATCTAAAACATTGGTCTTCCCAATACCGTTATTTCCAACAATACAGTTTATTTTACTGTCGAATTCAAACGATTTGTTATCGAAATTTTTATAGTTAAGTAACGAAAGTGATTTTAAAATCATACTACCAAAAGCAACTTAAAAACTGATTTAGGAGGAAAACCTTCAAAAAGAAGTGCAAATTATCGAAAATTATCAAATAAATAACCTTTTAGTTCTGAAGAAAAATTATATTTTTGCGGCGCATTAATTTATAATATATGGCAACTTACAAGAAGAGAGGTTTTAAACCTAAAACTAAAGTAGAAAAGCAACAGAATATTGAAGACGGATCTACAACAGCTGAGGTTTTTAATACCCTTGATGAAACAGCTTCAAAGACAGAGGCTTTTGTTGAGAAAAACCAAAAGTATATTTTTATCATTATTGGAGTTGTAGCGGCAGTAGTTTTAGGTTCTTTAGGATATAAAGAATTTATTTCTGGCCCAAAACAAACAGCTGCAATGAACGATATGTTTCAAGCTCAAAAATATTTTGATGAAGCTACTACTGCAGTAGCAAAAGATTCCTTATACACTTTAGCCTTAAACGGAGGAGAAGGGAAGTTTGGAATGTTAGATATTATTAATGAATATGGAGGTACAGATGCTGCTAATTTAGCTAGTTATTACGCCGGTACTGCTTACTTAAGATTGAAAGATTACAAAAATGCGGTTGAGCATTTAAGTGATTTTAAAAGTGATGATGAAATTTTAGCGCCATTGGCAAAAGGAAATATTGGTGATGCTTTCGTGCAGTTAAACCAACCTGAAGATGCTTTAGGGTATTATGAGCAAGCAGCTAAAATGCGTGACAATGAATATACTACACCAATGTATTTATACAAAGCTGGAAATATTGCTTTAGATTTAGGAAAATCGGACAAAGCATTGTCTTATTTTGAAAGAATTAAAGCGGATTACCCTAGTGCCACAGAGGCAGCTAATATAGATGTATTTATAGGAAAAGCACAAGTACTAGCTAGCAAGTAATATGGCTACTGAAAATAAAAATTTATCAGAATACGATAAAGCTACAATCCCAAACGCGAGTAAATTTCGGTTTGGGATTGTTGTTTCTGAATGGAATGATACCATAACAGAAGGACTTTATAAGGGTGCATATGATGCGCTTGTTGATAACGGAGCATTGCCAAATAATATCATTCGTTGGGATGTTCCTGGAAGTTTCGAGCTTGTTTACGGTTGCAAAAAAATGCAGGAACAAATGGTTAATGCAGTTATTGCCATTGGAAGTGTTATTCAAGGAGAAACTAAACATTTCGATTTTGTTTGTGAAGGTGTTACTCAAGGCATAAAAGACCTAAATGTAATGCGTGAGACGCCAGTAATTTTCTGTGTCCTCACAGATAATAATATGCAGCAGGCTATAGAGCGTTCTGGAGGTAAACACGGTAATAAAGGTACTGAAGCTGCTATTGCTGCTATAAAAATGGCAGAACTTCGTAAAAATAGTTAGTTGTATTTAGGTACTAATTTCAGTTTTTAACTTCTATCTACGGTCTTTATTTTGTTAACAATTTTTGGCTTTTTTGCAGGTTAATTTTATCTATTTTTAAGTATTTTTGAAGAATGCCCATTACCCTATGCAGGGTGTGATAGGAATAATAGCATTACTAGATTTTGTTTAAGCAACGTAAACATAAAAGATTCAACTATCAACCTAGATTTTCAAAAGAGAATCAAACAGGTTCTGAATTCAATGAAACATCTGATAAAGATTTTATTTCTAGGTGGAAGGAAACAAGAGATGGTAAGCGAACGGTTAAAGGTGTTTTACCGGTTAGAACATTAATATTAGCTTTGGTATTATTATTGATTCTCATGTATGTATTAGAAAAAAAATACATGTAACCTAAAAACTTAAAAATCATGGGACTTTTAAAATTACGTAAAAACAAGAAGTTTAGCTATACACCGCGTTACTATAAAGGTGAAGGGAATCCATATGAAATTAAGCATAAGTTTGATGAACATAGAACTACTGTTGGTAATAATTCTGGTTTAAAAGCAAAGTTTAATAATGCTGTAAACGATTATAAAAATAACCCAGATAGAGAAGCAAACAGGCGTGTACTTATTATAATTGGTATTCTAGTTTTAATTTTCTTATTTATTATTGGGTTCGATTTATCTATTTTCTTTTCTAAATAATACATGGCAGATATTATACAGCTTTTACCTGATCATGTAGCAAATCAAATTGCCGCTGGAGAAGTTGTACAACGTCCAGCTTCTGTGGTTAAAGAATTGCTTGAGAATGCTATTGACGCGGGAGCTTCTAAAATAAAACTTATAATAAAAGACGCAGGCAAAACCTTAATTCAGGTAATTGATGATGGTAAAGGCATGAGTGTAACTGATGCTCGATTGAGTTTTGAGCGTCATGCTACTTCTAAAATACGTTCAGCAGAAGATTTATTTCAACTAGACACTAAAGGGTTTCGTGGTGAAGCTTTAGCTAGTATTGCGGCCATTGCACATGTAGAGTTGAAAACGAAACAAGAGGGTGATGATGTTGGTACTTCTATCGTTATTGAAGGTAGTGAAGTAAGAGATCAGGAAGTTATTGTAACGCCTAAAGGAACTTCGGTTTCTGTGAAAAACTTGTTTTTTAATATTCCTGCACGTCGTAATTTTTTAAAGTCGAATGCTGTTGAACTTCGTCATGTTATTGATGAGTTCCATCGTGTTGCTTTGGCACATTGCAATATAAGTTTCACTATGTATAATAATGGAAGTGAATCTTTTAACTTACCAGTTGGTAATTACCGACAACGTATAGTAAATATCTTTGGAAACAAAACCAATGAAAAATTGGTACCCGTGGAAGAGGATACTGAAGTACTAAAAATATCTGGTTTTGTAGGGAAACCTGAATATGCTAAAAAGACTAGAGGAGAACAATATTTCTTTGTAAATAACAGATTTATAAAAAGTGCATATCTCAATCATGCTATTGCCTCAGCATTTGATGGCCTGTTAAAAAACGGCACACATGCTAGTTACTTTCTGAATTTAACGGTAGATCCACAAACTATAGATATCAATATTCATCCAACAAAAACAGAGATTAAGTTTGATGATGAGCACACCTTATACGCTTTATTGCGTTCTGCTGTTAAGCACAGTTTAGGGCAGTTTAATATTGCGCCGGTTTTAGACTTTGAAAGAGACTCAAGTCTTGATACGCCTTATAACTTTAATAAGAAATCTACAAGTGCGCCTGCAATAGAAGTAGACAAAAGTTTTAACCCTTTCCAAGACGAAGGGAGAACTAATACTGGAACATCAACTAAAAGTGTAAGTTTTAAAAAGGAACCTGCTGCCAATTGGGAAAGTTTGTATGTTGGTTTAGAATCTAAAAGTAATAGCGAACCACAAGATTTTAGTGAGGTTCATTTTGAAAGTGAAGAATCAACAGCCTCTATGTTTGATGATGATAATAGCGTTGAACAAGTTCAAACTACTTATCAACTTCATAGTAAATATATAGTAAGTACTATTAAATCTGGTATGTTGGTTATAGATCAACATAGGGCGCATCAACGTGTTTTATATGAGGATTTCTTGAAAAACATGACTATTAAAGAAGCTGTAAGTCAACAATTGTTGTTTCCGTTGCAATTGCATTTTTCAGTTCAGGAGATTCAGATTTTAAATCAATTAAAAGAAGATTTAGAACATACTGGATTTGTGTTTTCAAACGTTTTAAAGGAGTCGATAGAAATTACTGGAGTGCCAATTAGTGTTCCAGAAAGTGAGGTTTCTATTATTTTAGAACAACTTATTAGTGATGTTGAAAATGAAGTTCCTGATGCACATTTTAGTGCTACTGATTTACTAGCGAAATCAATGGCAAAAAGTTTAGCAATTAAAACAGGACAGTCGTTACAAAAAGATGAACAAGAACATTTGGTAAACAAGTTATTTGCCTGTAAAGAACCTAATGTATCGCCAACTAATAAAACAACATTTATTACCATGAGTGTTGATGAATTAGATAAAAAATTTATTTAGAATATGATGCGAATTTCAGAAACCGTTAAACATTTATTAATCATTAATGTGATTATGTTTATAGGTACGATTGCGATAGGAGAAGGAGTTTTGTTTTACGATTGGTTCGCAATGCATTTTCCACAACATGAAGCATTTCAACCTTGGCAAATTGTTACACACATGTTTATGCATGGTGGTTGGTCTCATTTGTTTTTCAATATGTTCGCACTTTGGATGTTTGGAACACCTGTAGAACAAGTATTAGGTTCTAAACGGTTTTTATTTATTTATTTCTCTGCAGGCCTGGGGGCTGTTGCAATGCAAGTAGGTTATTATTATATTGACTTTTATTCAGCTTACCAACAAATAGCAGATTTGAACATGAGTTCTGAGCTTTTTAGTAAGGTTATTTCTATTGATGCTAGCGAAGGTTCATATATTAAAGGTGAAATTTTAGCGGATCGGATGATGCCAATTTTGAATGAATATAACTTCAATCCAGACCTAATTACTGATGGCGTTTTTAAATCGTTGTTTGATATGAATGTTATAGCTAGAAATTCTATGGTTGGGGCTTCTGGGTGTTTAATGGGTATAATGGCAGCTTTTGGTATGATGAACCCTAATGCTGAATTGATGTTGATATTTCTACCAATTCCTATAAAAGCGAAATATTTTATTCCTGGAATCATTCTGATTGATTTAATATCAGGTATAAGCGGGCAGTCCATTTTTGGATATGGTAATATTGCGCATTTTGCCCATGTTGGAGGAGCACTAACAGGATTTCTAATCATGTGGTATTGGAAGAAAAAGCAGTTTAATAGAAACCGTTGGTATTAAATGACGACACTTACTCAAGATATAAAGGATAAATTAAAACGGCTTAATGTTTTAGAAAAAATAATTGCCATTAATGTTGTGGTTTTTATCATTGAAAGACTTTTTAGTTTAAGTTTAGAATGGTTTAAATTACCTAGTGAGTTTTCTGATTTTATTGTAAAACCATGGAGCCTTATTTCTTATGCATTTTTACATGGTGATGTGTTGCATATTTTATTTAATATGCTTTGGCTGTATTTTATCGGGCGTATGATTTTAAACCTGTTTTCCCCTAAAATGGCTTTGAACATTTACTTTCTTGGGGCTATTTGTGGCGGTTTATTATTCATGTTGGGTTATTGGTTATTTCCAAGCTTTCTTGGAGGTAATCCCAAATTAGTTGGAGCCTCTGCAGCAGTAAGAGCATTATTAATATTTATATGTGCTTATATGCCCAATCAAGAAGTCAGGTTTTTCACAATAAAATTAAAACTTTGGTATATAGGTGCTGCTATAGTTGTATTAGATGGCATTGGTTTGTTTGGTGGTAATGCAGGAGGAAATCTAGCTCACCTTGGGGGAGCTATACTTGGTTATGTTTATGCTAAACAATTGGTACAAGGAAAAGATATTGGTAAGGGTTTTGAAAAGATAATGGATGCTCTGGCTAGTATGTTTAAACCGTCTAAGAAAAGTCCACTAAAAACAGTGCATAAGAATAAAAGTAAAGTTGGTGGTTATACTAAAGCTGATTTTAGTGAGTTTAATAATCAGAAAAAAATTGATGTTATCTTAGATAAGATAAGTAAAAGTGGTTATGACAGCTTAACTGCTGAAGAAAAGGACTTTTTATTTAGAGCAGGGAAATAATCTTTAAAAATCAATATTAACATACCACATGAAGAAGTTAAGTTTTATAAATAAAATTATCTACTTCGTTAATATTGTGGTGGCACTAGTACTACTTTTTTCATTTGTTCTACCTTTTTTACCTCCAAAAACATTTGCAGTTTTGTCTGTTCTTAATTTGGGCGTTTCTTTTTTAATTATAATTAATATTTTATTTGCTATTTACTGGCTCCTCAGGTTTAAAAAACAGTTCATTTTATCTGCTTTTATACTATTTATAGGTTACATGTCCTTTGGTTCATTGTATAAGTTTTCGTCACCAAAGGCAATTGAGAGTGAAGGAAATATAAAGGTGATGAACTATAACGTGAGGTTGTTTAATTTATATGAATGGATTAAGGAAGACTCAATTGAAACTAAAATGGTTGATTTTATAAAGAGTGAGTCACCAGATATAGTGAGTTTTCAAGAATACCATCCCCATAAAAATATCAACTTATCTTTTTTTAAGTATAAGTTTGAAAAACTATCAGGAAAAAAAACAAAATACGGACAAGCAATATTTTCACAGTTTCCTATAGTTAATTCGGGGTCCATCGAGTTTCCCGATACGGGTAACAACGCTATTTTTGCAGATGTAGTAAAAGGAGGTGATACCATAAGATTTTATAATATTCATCTGGAGTCTTTACGAATCAATGCAGATGTAGATAATCTTAAAAATGAAGACTCCGAAAGGTTGCTAAAAAGAGTAGGTTCTACATTTAAGATGCAGCAGTTTCAAACGGAATTATTTTTAATGCATAAGAAACAGTGCAAATACAAAATGGTGGTTTGTGGTGATTTTAACAACACGGCTTTTTCTTATGTGTATAGAAAGATTAAAGGTGATTTTCAGGATGCTTTTAAAGAGGCAGGAAGTGGATTTGGACGTACACATGACTTTAAAATATTTCCGGTAAGAATTGATTTTATTTTTGCAGATGAAGCTTTTAATGTAAATGGTTTTACATCTTTTAGTGAACATTATTCAGATCACTATCCTATAATGGCTACATTATCTTTATAGAAGTAATTTCTTCCTTTTAAGCTGTTTAAAGGTTGGGAAGAGTTACTACATAAATGAGCAATCAACTGCATCAGAAATAATATGTATTACTAATCCAAAGGCAACCAATCTTGACTTTTTCGGAATTAAAAGAAACAAGTAAAAGGTTATGGCGAAATAGGAGTGAAGCGGATGAAAACCTATGCTGCATCTATTGGGGTCGAAGATTGGGTTCGCTAATAAGTGGTCTAAATCAATTAGCATACCCAAAATCATAGTGAAATAAGCTAACTGCCATTTAGGTTTGTACCATATTAAAGCTACAATTAATGGAATTAGAAAATGGCACCCATAATGCGCAAAGGGTTGTAACATTATTGAGTAATTAAAGATTGAGATACTAAGTAATTAGTTGCGTTTGGACCTTCATTAAATAATAAATCTAAGATGCTTAAGTTGCTAATAAAACCATGTTTGTTACTAAAAACTTGTGTGTAAGTTTCAAATGGTAGAGGTTGTTCCTTTTTTGCCGTTACTAAGTGTCTGAAATCTACTTTATCTTCAATAGTTTTTTCATAGGAAACAGATTTAGATACGTTTAAATCTAGTTGTAGACAATCACAAATGATTTCAAAACATTTTAAATTAAAATCTAAAATATAATCAGTTTTTTGTTGGAATAGAGGTTGTAATTCATCTTCGTAAAATTCAAAAAAAGGAGAAGTTCTATACGATGATAGTAATGATTTCCAATGATTGTCTTGCCACCTTTCTTCATTAAAAATCTTTACATCCCTGTATTTTTGCCGGTGCTTTTGAGAATATACAACGGGGATGTTTAAGGTTTGTTTTCCGTTAGAACCATAAATATAAGCGCGGTTTCTATACGTCTGTTTTACGAAATTATCATCAACCTCAAACATAACTTCCTTAGCTTGAATTATTGCCACAAAATGAGCAATATTAGGAAAGTATGTTGGGTGAATGATGATGTTCATTGCATATTGTCATTCCTGAGAAATCAGGAATATATTTAACTATTCGCTTTTCTTCGCTTGCGCCATTTGTTAAAACCAATCCATCCAAAAAGTAAAACTATAAATGGAATAAAAAATGAAGTGGCTTTACCGCTACCACCAACGGTAGTAAAGAAGCGTTCCCAACGTGGGTTTTTCAGTCCGTCCCAACTCATCCAAATGAAAACAGGTTTACCCACAACATGATCAAAAGGAACAAAACCCCATGCGCGTGCATCAATTGAGTTGTGACGGTTATCACCCATCATCCAATAGTAATTTTGTTTAAAAGTATAAGTGTCTGTTACTTCGCCATTAATTAAAATCTGGTTGCCCTTTACTTGTAAATCATTGCGTTCGTATTCAGAAATAACACGTTTGTATAATGGCAATACTTCCAAATTAATATCGATAGTTTTTCCTTTTTCAGGAATATAAAGTGGTCCAAAAAAGTCTACATTCCAGTTGTAAATTGGGTCATGCGGAAAAATGTTTGGGTTTCTTTCCCCTTCAACCTCTTTGTTAGGAGAAATACCTTTTACATTAGGATGATTTTTAAATTTAGCTAAGGCCTCATCTGATACAGCCGAAAACCTATAATTAGTGTATTGAGCATTAGTTGGGTAAACAATATCAGTAATATCATAACGACTTTTAAGATACTGTGGATTAAACTGATTTGTTTTTGGCTGTACATTGTAACTAAACTGTAAATGCGCTCTGTCTGGTAATTCATTTTGCTTACCGTTAATGTACACATAACCATCTCTTACTTCCAAAGAATCACCAGGAATACCAACACAGCGTTTTACTAAGTTTGTTTTTTTGTCTATAGGCTTGTAATAGTTTCTGTCTGGATGAAAATCATTCATATCCAGCAAAGTATCAGCTGGTTGATTGAAAACTACAATATCGTTCCTTTCAATTTTTTCAAACCCAGGAATTCTTAAATAAGGTAATTGTAGTTTGTTAATCCACGAGGTTTTACGTTTTGTAAAATCATCATCAAACAAATAAGATTTCTTTTTAAGACCCGGAATGGTATCATGCACCATTGGGGCTGCAACAGTGGTCATTGGTATTCTAGCACCATAATGAAATTTACTAACAAACAAAAAGTCACCAACTAATAATGATTTTTCCAAAGAAGACGATGGAATGGTAAATGGTTGCATAAAATATGTGTGTACTATAGTAGCCGCAACAATAGCGAATAGTATAGAACTAGTCCATTCACCAGATGATGATTTTGGGTTTAAATCTCTATTCTCAACATATTTTACATCAGCAACATAATTTAGGTAGTAATTGTAAAAACCTAAGGAAGCTACTGCTAAAAAAGTATCTGTCTTTTGGTTTTTACCAAAACTTCGTGCCGTTTCTACCCAAACTATAGCAAGCATTATAATGTTTACAATAGGCAAAAACAATAAAATAATCCACCACCATGAACGGTTGATTATTTTCATTAATACAACTCCGTTATAAATAGGTACAAAAGCTTCCCATGTTTGTCTTCCTGCTTTAAGGTATAATTTCCAAGTGCCTAACCCGTGAATAACTTGAATAATTAAAATGAATATAAACCATTGCATTAATGTCATAATCGTAAATTTTAAATCGTTTTGTTTGTTGCTAACATATTGTTAATGTTACAAATTGTAGTTAGTATTAACCAATATTTAACACGTCATTCATTGAAAAAACTCCTGCTTTTCCAACTAACCATTCTGCAGCTACTACAGCACCAAGAGCAAAACCTTGTCTGTTGTGAGCAACATGTTCTATATTAATAGAGTCAACTTCACTTTCATAATTTACCGTATGTGTTCCAGGTACATCTTCAATACGTTTTGCTACTATAGGAATCCTAGTGCTTTTATCAGATTCATCAAGTTTCCAGTCGTCATAGTTATTATTATTGTCTATAACACCTTCTGCCAATGTAATTGCAGTTCCACTTGGTGCATCTAGCTTTTTTGTATGATGTATTTCTTCCATAGTAACATTATATTGGTTAAGGTTACTCATCATTTTGGCTAGGGTTTTGTTAAGTTCAAAAAAGATATTGACCCCTAAACTAAAGTTTGACGCATATATAAATCCACCATTCTTTTCTTTACATAGAGCTACAGCTTTGTCGTAATTATCTAACCAACCGGTAGTTCCAGAAACTACTGGAACATTGTTGTTTAAACAATTTGTGATATTTCCAAATGCAGCAGATGGTAAACTGAAATCAATAGCAACATCGGCTAAAGTTATATCATAATCATTATCGTCTTTATCAATTTTTAAAACAACATCATGCCCACGGCTAATTGCTATTTTCTCTATGGTCTGTCCCATGCGTCCGTATCCTAATAAAGCAATTTTCATTTTATAAATTTATTTTTTGTTAAATGCCAATTATGGCCTAAAATTTAAAATTTAGGGTTAAACCTACGTTGCTCTTTGCGTTAAATTCGTTAAACTTATAATGTGGTGCAAAAGATAAATTCTCATCTACATTGTACTGAAGTAAATGTGCATCAACATTAGCATCAATAATATTTAGAGCATATATTCCCAAAGTAACCAAAAGAGATACTTCTTTATTTCTTCTGTAAAATTTTTGCCCGCGTTCCAATCCTTCTGTGGTTACTCTTGGAGAAGGTAATTGGTTTCCGTTTCCGTCTAAATAAAACTCATCATCTGTGAAACCTGCCAGCCTTCTTTTATAGGCGTCTCTGTATCTATTGTATTCTTTGTTATTGGTAGTATAGAAATAAACACCCGTTCCTAGGGCAGCATAAACAAGTGGGATTTTCCAATATCTTTTGTTATAGGCTTGTCCCAAACCTGGCAAAACTGCTGAATAAAATGCTGCTTTTGCGGGTGATAAGGGGTCTATAGGTTCTCTCTCTATAATGGAATCAACAACAATTTCTTTTGAAATTCTTTTTCTCTTAGTTTTTTTCTCTTTCTCCTGAGCAACTAACGAAAAACAAAATATAAAGGCAAGTACACTTATTATTACAGATTTATTTAGCACCCTGAATTAATTTTTTTATACGATTAAAGTCTTCTTCTGAATGAAAAGGTATCGTAATTTTTCCTTTCCCATTTTTAGAGACTTTAACGTCAATTTTGTGCCCAAAGTATTCTGAAAACACTCCAATTCCTTTTTTGATATATTTTGGAGCTTCTTCGGTGTTATCTTTTGAAGGAACTTTAACTTCTTTTGATGTATTGTAGTTTCTAATTAAAGCTTCTGTATTTCTTACAGAAAGTTCGTTTTGTAATATTTTTTCATATATGTCTAATTGAACCGTTTGATCTTCTACGGCTATTAAAGCACGCCCATGTCCCATAGATATAAATCCATCACGCATACCCGTTTGAATAATTGGGTCTAACTTAAGTAAACGCAGATAGTTTGTAATGGTAGAGCGTTTTTTACCAACACGCTCACTCATTTGTTCTTGAGTTAGGTTAATTTCATCAATTAAACGTTGATAAGACAAGGCAATTTCAATGGGGTCTAAATCCTGACGTTGAATATTTTCAACTAAGGCCATTTCTAACGATTCTTGGTCGTTAGCTATTCTTATATAGGCAGGAATAGTTTCTAATCCAACTAATTTAGAAGCTCTAAAACGGCGTTCACCAGAAACAAGTTGATATTTATTAAGGCTTAATTTCCTAACAGTTATTGGCTGAATTATACCCAATTCTTTAATAGAAGAAGCCAATTCTTGTAAAGACTCCTCGCTAAAATTGGTTCTAGGTTGAAATGGATTAACCTCAATAAAATCTAAATCCAATTCAATGATATTACCTATAACTTTATCGGCGTTCTTGTCTTGAACCGATTGAATATCGTTTTCAGGATCTTTTAAAAGTGCCGATAAACCTCTACCTAAAGCCTGTTTTTTGGTTGCCTTAGCCATAACCTAGGAGTTTTTATTGATAATTTCTTTTGCCAAACTTAAGTAATTGTTTGCACCTTTACTACTTGCGTCATAATTAATTATGCTTTCTCCATAACTAGGTGCTTCACTTAAACGTACATTTCGTTGAATTATGGTTTGGAAAACCATATTATTAAAATGTTTTTGAACCTCTTCTACTACCTGATTGGATAAACGCAAGCGGGAATCATACATGGTAAGTAACAAACCTTCAATGTCTAGATCTTTATTATGAATCTTTTGCACACTCTTAATAGTGTTTAAAAGTTTTCCTAAACCTTCTAATGCAAAATATTCACATTGAATTGGTATAATTACGGCATCTGCTGCGGTTAATGCGTTTAGTGTTAATAGCCCCAATGATGGTGCGCAGTCAATGAGAATGTAATCATAGTCTTCTTTAACACCAGTAATAGCTTTTTTAAGCATGTACTCTCTAGACTCTTTGTCTACTAGTTCAATTTCAATAGCAACAAGATCTATATGAGCGGGAATTATATCTAGGTTTGGTGTTTCTGTTTTTACTATAGCTTCTTTGGCAGAATTAGAATGCTCTAAAAGTTGGTATGTTCCAACTTGAACAGATTCTACATCTATTCCAATTCCAGAAGTGGCATTTGCTTGAGGGTCAGCATCAATTAATAGTACTTTTTTTTCTAAAACGCCTAGTGACGCTGCTAAATTAATGGAAGTAGTTGTTTTTCCTACGCCTCCTTTTTGGTTAGCAATTGCAATGATTTTGCCCATTAAATTTTTCGATTTTAACAACGGTAAAAATACAATTATTTACGAGGAATAAAAACGGAACTTGTTAACAACAATTCAAAGAGTAATTATAAGTCAGAGTATGAGAAATGTATTGTTTTAAAGGCCACTTCTGCGTTGATTTTTAACATAATACTTCTACAAGATAATGTGTTTTTGAATAATTGATGAAGATTGGAATATAGCGATGTTAAAAATTAATGCAAAGGAATTTATTGATTATAACAGAGTTAACACCGCTACTTTGTATCTGTACCATTCAAATTTTCTTTCCTATTCGATTCTATGTTATCTTCAAAGTTTTGCCCATCAAAAACATCTTTTGTTTGAAGAATAATTAATGGCATTTTACAAACATTGCAAAATCCTTTTTTTGAATAGGTTTTACCTTGTTCGCAATTCATTGGGCAGATATATTCTAAATCTAGTTCAATGGCGTCATCAATTGTTTCTTCTGGAAATCCAGCTGGGGAAGAATCTCTAGCTGAATTCAACGTAGGAATAATTATCATAATTATTGTTATAATAATTATGATAACCAGAAAAAAAATCATGAGTTTCTTTTTCTTCATAGAACTGGTACTGATTTATCCCAATTTTTTAATCGATTAGAATCTCAAGAATTTTAATAGCAGCCTCACTTATTTTAGTGCCTGGGCCAAACACAGCAATGGCACCAGCATCAAACAGATATTGATAATCTTGTTTAGGTATTACACCTCCAACAATAACCATAATATCGTCTCGTCCGTATTTTTTAAGTTCTTGAATTACTTGAGGCACCAATGTTTTATGACCTGCAGCCAATGATGAAACGCCTAAAATATGCACATCATTTTCTACAGCTTGTTTAGCAGCCTCTGCCGGTGTTTGAAATAGTGGGCCAATATCAACATCAAAGCCAACATCGGCGTAACCAGTGGCTACAACTTTGGCACCACGGTCATGACCATCTTGCCCCATTTTGGCAACCATAATACGTGGTCTTCTGCCATCTTGTTCAGCAAAAACATCTGCTAATTCTTGTGCTTTCTTAAATGATTTATCGTCTTTCACTTCCTTACTATAAACTCCGGAAAAGGATTTAATTTGTGCTTTGTAACGACCAAATTCTACTTCAAGAGCATCACTGATTTCTCCTAAGGTAGCTCGTTCTCTTGCAGCTTCAACAGCTAAAGCTAATAAATTTTCTTTTCCTGTTTTAGCGGATTCGGTTAATTTTGAAAGTGCAGTTTTAACTTTTTCTGAATTTCTTTCAGATTTCAGCTTATTTAAACTTTCAATCTGTTGATTTCTTACTGTTTGATTATCAACTTCTAAGGTTGAAATCGGAGCTTCGTCTTCAAGTTTATATTTATTAACACCAACAATAATATCTTGTCCAGAATCAATTCTGGCTTGCTTTTTAGCAGCAGCTTCTTCAATTCTCATTTTAGGAATACCGGCTTCAATAGCTTTTGTCATTCCGCCGTGAGCTTCAATTTCCTCTATTAATGACCATGCTTTTTGAGCAATATCATGTGTTAGTTTTTCAACATAATAACTTCCAGCCCAAGGATCAACTGTTTTAGTGATTTTTGTCTCTTCTTGAAGATATATTTGTGTGTTTCTTGCAATTCTAGCAGAAAAATCAGTTGGTAAAGCAATTGCTTCATCTAAAGCATTAGTATGTAAACTTTGTGTGCTACCAAATGCAGCCGCGGCAGCTTCAATAGTAGTTCTAGCTACGTTGTTGAATGGATCTTGCTCTGTTAAACTCCAACCTGATGTTTGGCAATGTGTTCTTAAAGCCAAAGATTTTGGGTTTTTAGGATTGAATTGTTTTACCAATTTTGCCCATAGCATTCTGGCAGCTCGCATTTTGGCAATTTCCATAAAATGATTCATACCTATGGCCCAAAAGAATGATAAGCGTGGAGCAAAGGTGTCAATATCCATTCCCGCAGCTAATCCTTTTCTTATATATTCTAATCCATCAGCTAGAGTGTAGGCTAATTCAATATCGCAGGTAGCGCCTGCTTCTTGCATATGGTAACCAGAAATACTTATGCTATTAAATTTGGGCATGTTTTTACTGGTAAACTCAAAAATATCAGAAATGATTTTCATTGAAGGAGTAGGTGGATAGATATAAGTGTTTCTAACCATAAACTCTTTTAGAATATCATTTTGAATGGTACCCGCTAATTGATCTATTTCAACATTTTGCTCTTCAGCCGCTACTATATAAAATGCCATAATAGGTAAAACAGCTCCATTCATTGTCATTGAAACAGACATCTTATCTAATGGGATTTGGTTGAAAAGCACTTTCATGTCTTCAACCGAATCTATAGCAACTCCTGCTTTTCCAACATCGCCAACAACACGCGCGTGGTCGCTATCGTATCCACGGTGTGTTGCCAAATCAAATGCTACTGATAAACCTTTTTGACCAGCAGCTAAGTTTCTTCTGTAAAAGGCATTGCTTTCTTCGGCTGTGGAGAAACCCGCATATTGACGAATAGTCCACGGTCTGCGTACATACATTGTACTATACGGTCCTCGTAAATTAGGTGCTATACCAGCAACAAAATCTAAATGTTCTAGGTTGTCAATATCATCTTTTGAATAGCTAGGTTTAACAGAAATACCTTCAGCAGTAGTAAAAGGACTTTTTTCTTCTTTCTTCTGTTTTTTGCTCTCTGTCTTTAAAGAGATATGTTGAATATTTTTTCTCATCTTTTAATTGATGATTTAGTTGAAATTATTCCCTATAACTTCCTCCTATAAGGAAACCAAAAAGTATATATATTATGGGGCTCAAACAAAGTAGAATTCCCAAAATAATTCCTAATAGTGCTACCTTTTTCTTTTTGCTACTTTTTGTTTTAACCCCATTATAAAAACTGTAAGAACAATAACCTATTAAAAGTATTCCAACTATAAATAATATGGAAAATAGGTTGTTCATTTTTTATTGCGGGGTTTTATTAAAATCTACTTTAGTATCAGGCTTATCTAAATTAATCTTGGTTAAATCCATATCAAAAAATTTAGAATAGTATAAATCAAAAGCTATAAATGACGCTAAATATTTATCATTCATCGCATTTCTATATTTTGTGGTTAAAGGTGGTCCAAACAATTTAGGACTTAAGTCATTTATTGAAAGCAATGAGTTAAATGTAGTGTTTAAATTTTTGTCTTTTATATTATTGGCAATACACTTTATTAAAGGGCCATTATAATTTAAATGACTTTTAGTATTTTCTGAATCCCATAATGAATTGTCTTTTTTTAAAGCCTCAAATACTATCAAAGAATGTTCTGAAATTATTTCGTCATACTTAATTCTTCCGTTAATAGCGTTTCTTGTAAATTGTGCATAGGCATTTATTAAGGTACTTTTAAAGTTGTTTTTTTTGTAATACTTAAATATGTCATCTTCAAAAGAATATAAGGCTTCTTGGAATAGTTTTGTATTGGAAACATTACAGATTATAGTTTCTGGTTTATCGGCGTATTTGTATTCTAGTTGAATAGTTTCGTTTTTACAGTTAAACAAAATAATAGTTAATGAGAATACAATAAGTCTTAAAATGGGTTTCATGTTAATTTTCATTTTTTAATCGTTTTTGTTCTAAGTTTTCTGCTAATCGTTTTTCTATAATAGGCTGAATTAAGGTTTTTCTAGATTTGGTTTTCACAAAAGGGTAAAGCTCTAAGTCATCCTTCATTTTATCATTTTCATTGGGATGCTTATTGGTGCCTAAAAGAACTTCTTCTCCAACATTGAATAGATTCTGTTCCTTAGCGGCACTATCTTTTATTTTACGCTGAATAGTGCCTTCTTTCAATTGTTTTAAGAAACCACCATTGGCTTCAATGTTTTTAAAAAGAGCCAAAGCTTTTTCTGCTAATTGAATGGTGATAGATTCAATATAATATGCCCCATCTGAAGGGTTGTTAACCTTATCAAAAAAACTTTCGTGCTTAAGAACTAACAATTGATTTCTTGCAATACGACCTCCAAATTCATTATTCTTATGGTAAATGGCGTCATAAGGCGCATTGCAAATGGTGTTAGCTCCTCCTAAAATAGCACTCATGCATTCTGTTGTGGTACGCAACAGATTAGTGTTATAGTCATAAATAGTTTTGTTCCGCTTTGTAGGTGTTGCAAAAATTTGACAATCTGTCTGGATTTCATAATCTGAAGCCAAAGATTGCCATAGTATTCTTAAGGCTCTTAATTTTGCAATTTCAAAAAAGTAATTGGTCCCAACAGAAACATTGAAAATTACTTGAATTGATTCTTTAGTATCTAAATGGTTTAAATATTCATTTGCATGAGCAAGAGAATAGGCTAATTGCTGTGTCATGTTAGCACCGGCATTTTGATACAGAGAAGAGTTAACACTAAATGAATTAGTTTGTTTTATTATTGATTCAAACGTCCTAAAATCATCATTAAGATTGCTAAACCAGTTGCCAGTTTTGGCTAAATTTCCAATAATATCGTTTTCAATGTAGATTTTTTTATTTGCAAGAATTGCATGTAGCTTATTTATAAAATCTGGTGATAAAAACTGTAATTCAAAATGAATTGGCACTGATGACAGATCTATGTTTTTTAATAAATGATCTATTGAAATTTCTTTGGAGGGAATAGTAAACCTTAAACTTTCGGCGCCTCTATTTAAGGAGTCAATAGCTTTTAAGTTTGATTTCTCAACATCTGCAACAAAAATAGTTTCGCAAATTTTCCATTCAGTTCCTTTTGTATTTGAAGGAGCAGGGGATTCGTTAAAATCGTCAGAATGATAAAATGGTTTTACCGAAATATTGTCGTTAGTGTTCCATATAAGCGTATTATTATAATCGGCTCCCTTTAAATCGAACTGTATTTTTTGTTTCCACTGTTTAGATGAAACAGAATCAAACTCGTCAAACAAGGGTTTGTTCATTATTTTTTGGTTTTTAAACTGTCTTCGTATTCTATTATGAAAATTTCTTCGTTTTCACGCTTCATATAATATTCTTCTCGGGCAAATTTTTCTAAACCGTCTTCCGTACTCAGCTTTTTAATGGCTCTATTGTCTTTTTCTATTTCCTTTTTATAGTATTCTTTTTCGTCTTCTAAATCTTTAATATCTGTGTTTAATTCATGATGAATAATCCATGAGTTAGCATCAAAAAACAACATCCAAACGGCAAAAGCAACCAAAATGAGGATAAAAATATTTTTGAGTGGTTTGAAAAATTTATGTTTTAAAAAAGACATTATAGTTTTTCATTTATTATGGTTCTTACAATATCTACTGCAACTGTGTTATATTTATTGTTGGGTATAATGATATCAGCATATTCTTTCATAGGCTCAATAAACTGATCATGCATAGGCTTTAAAGTGTTTTGATAACGTGCTAAAACCTCGTCTAAATCTCTACCGCGTTCTGCAATATCACGTTTTAATCGTCTTATTAACCGCTCGTCAGAGTCAGCATGTACAAATATTTTTATGTCGAACATATCTCTTAATTCTGGGTTTGTTAGAATTAAAATGCCCTCAACAATCATAACTTTTCTAGGGTGTGTTAAAATGGTGTCTCCGGTTCTATTATGCTTTACAAACGAATAAACTGGTTGTTGTATTGGATTATTGTATTTTAATTCTTTAATATGAGCGGTTAACAAATCAAAATCTATTGACCTAGGGTGATCAAAATTGATATTTACACGTTCATTGTACGTTAAATGTGTAGTGTCTTTATAGTAAGAATCTTGAGAAATTACACCAACTTCACCTTCTGGTAGTTCGTTTAAAATTTGGTTTACAACTGTAGTTTTACCACAACCTGTTCCACCTGCAATTCCTATCACTAGCATAATTAGTTGGTGTTTAATGAGCTCTTTACAAAGTTACTTAAATGTAAATTATTTAATAGGAAATTTGTCTAATTTTTAATGTTTGAAACTTCTTCTTCGGTAATCATTTTATCATTTTTATTACCCCAGCTATTTGTTATGAAATTCATAACATCAGCAACTTCATCATCACTTAAACCTAAAGGAGCCATATAGCTATTATAAGTTTTGCCATTTACTATAATTTCACCTTCTTGACCGTATTTTAGCCCTTTGATACTTCCTTCTCTATTATTCATTAAGTAATCTGATTTGGCTAAAGGTGGATACACATCTGTAACACCTTCTCCATTTGGCATGTGACAGGTGATACAAAAATCTGTGTAAATTTCACTGCCTCTTTGAATACTTTCCTGTAAAGGATCAGTATTGTAATTGGTTTTTTGATTTGAAATTACTAAGGTTGATAAAACGATTAGAAAAAATGCTAAAAGTAATTTCATTGAGTTATTTTTTTTGAACAATTCTTGCAATTCCTAAATTTTCGATAGCCACATAAATATAACCATCTGGTGCCTGAACTACATTTCTAACGCGTCCTTCACCTTCAAAAAGCTTTTCCCGTTTTGTCACTTCATTGTTTTCTAAAACTAAGCGTTCTAGATATTCAAACTTTAAAGACCCTACTAAAACATTACCTTTCCAATCTGGGTATTTATCTGAAGAAACAATAGTCATTCCGCTAGGAGCAATAGAGGGTACCCAGTAAAAAAGAGGTTGTTCCATACCTTCTTTTTCCGTTATATCCGTAAATGTGGTTCCACTGTAGTTTATACCATAAGAAATGACTGGCCATCCATAGTTATTGCCTTTTCTAATAATGTTAATTTCATCACCGCCCTTAGGTCCGTGTTCATTAACCCAAATAGCTCCGGTAAAGGGGTTTTTAACCATACCTTGTGGGTTTCTGTGTCCGTAACTATAAATTGCTGTTTTAGCATTTTCTGCATCTACAAAAGGATTATCAGCAGGAACACTGCCATCATCATGTAATCTGTAAATTTTACCACAATCTCTAGTGATATCTTGTGGGTTTACATCTCTATTTCCACGATCTCCAATAGAAAAATATAAATAACCTTCATTATCAAACTCTATTCTAGAGCCCCAATGTTGACCTTTTTTTGTGTTAGGCCCAGCTTTGTAGAGTACTTCAGTGTCAACTAATGTATTTCCATTTAATTTTGCCCTTATTAAAGCTGTGTTGCCGCCTTCATCTTCTCCTTCGGTAGATGAATGTGTCATGTAAATCCAGCCGTTGTTTTCATAATCTGGATGTAATTCAATATCTAAAAATCCACCCTGACCACGAACATAAACATCAGGAGCTCCCTCAATATTTATTTTTTCTCCGTTCTTAAAATGAAATAATTCTCCTGATTTTTCTGTAATAAGCATGCTTCCATCTGGTAAAAAAGTCATTCCCCATGGAATAGTTAATTCAGGAACTACTACTTGTGTCATGTAGTTTATATTGGCTGGTTCTGCAGCTTTTATTTCAGATTCTGCTTGTTGTGCACATGAAAAACATGTAACGAAAATGACTATTAGTAGGATGTTTAACTTTTTCATAGTGAGTGAATTTCCATAAAATTACATTAAAAAGTATAATCTAAGTTGATTCCGGTATAATAATTTACAGGATTCCCTGGATAATAATATCGAGGAGCGTTTCCACCAAAACCAGAAGCATTAATTAAAATTTGAGATGCATAATGCTTATCAAATATATTATTTAAACCTAAAAACAGATTATAGTTTAATCGACTAAATAGATTTCTTTTAAAGCCGATTTTTAAGTTTGTTAATGAATAACTGTCTGAATATAAGTTATTGCTATCCGTTATTGGCATTTCACCAACATGTTGAAAATTGATGTTTCCATAAATACCGATAGATGAATAAAAATCAATGATGCCATTAAATATTTGAGATGGTACACCTGTTAAATCATTACCAGAATAATCATTGGATTCATCAATAAAAGTTTTGAATTTATAGTCGTTAATTGAATAATTGACGACAGTACTTACATGAAAAGATTTATTTGAAATTAATTGATAATCAAGTCCCATTTCTATACCATCATGTTGAGTTTTACCTGCATTAATTCCAATGTATTGATCCTGTTCTATTCGTCTTGAAACAAGTAAATTTTTAATATTTAATCGGTATATAGAAACATTGAATTGAAGTTTGTTTTGAATGATAGAGCCCCTAGTTCCAAATTCAAAATTCCAACCAGTTTCTGGTTTTAAGCTGGTGTTTATTTGTCCATCAGGAAGCAGTGTTTCTTCCAACGAAATAGGAGAGAAGCCATGGCTTAAACTTGAAAAAGCATTTATGTTTTTTGCTAATTCATGCGAAACTCCAAATTTTGGAGACAGTATGGTTTTGAATTTGAAATCGCCAGATTGATCTGGGTTGCTTTCTGAAACCGGAAATCTGTCTTTCAATGTATAAGAAGTCTCATTCAAGTTTAAACCAATGGATAAAATAGTTTTACTAGAAATATTATAATTGGTTTCAAAAAATGCATTGTAGTAATTTCTTTTCTCTTTAAAATCAGATAATCTATTTCCCTTTGCACTTCCAGTTTCTGGTGGAAAGTCCTGGTATAAATTTTCATAAGTAGAATATTTATAAGTATCCTTGAATAACTCACCTCCTAAAGTCCAGTTCAAAGGTTTATTGAAAATTTTGTTTTGCCCTATTAGTCTACTTCTAATACCAACGGCAATTGTTTTTTCAGAAAGGATGTTAAAAGGTCTTGGTTCATAACCCTTTCTATAAGATGTAAATATACTGGTGGATTGTTTGATTTTGGAATTGTAATCATGATTCCATGATAAACCTAAAATACCTCTTTTAGAATCTTCAAAACCCTTTGCTTGATTCCAGGTAAATGCTGCTGATGTGGGATTGTTTAAATAATTAGTTTCATTTAAAGAGCTTGGAATGAAGGCCTTTAAATCTATAAAACTGGCTAAAAATGCTAGTTCATCTTTATCACCAATAAAGTGTGATGAGTTAAGAGTAAATGTTTTCCTGTTATATTCATTATTGTCTCGGTAGCCATCACTTTGGGTAGTACTATAAATGGCTTTTAAACTACTTTTTTTAGAACTTAAATTTAAACTTGAAAGGTTTTTTACAAGACCGAATGAACCAATAGATAGTTGGTTAGCTATTTGTTGTTTGCTAAAATCTCCTTGTTCTGGTATTAAGTGAATTGTTCCTCCTAAACCTGCCCCATAGACACTGGAAACAGCTCCTTTTATAATTTCTAAGCGAGATATCGTTCCCAATTCAAAGTCCTCAATATTAGTTTCACCACTACCATTGGTTAATGGAATATCTTTAAAATATGCTCGTATTTTTGAGGTCCCAAATAAATTTCTTGAGCCAATACCTCTAATTGTTATTCTGTTGGTATTAAGAGCTCCACTTTGCATAAAAACCCCTGGAGTTTTGTTTAATACAGTATTAATGTTAATGTTGTTTGAACGTTCAATGTCTTGAGAAGAAATAATATTAATTGAAGCTGTGGCATTTTTTAATTTCTTTGCAATATGGTTGCTATTTATAATAACTTCATTCAATTGAGAAGGATTGAGATTTAATTGGATGATATGGTATTTATCATTTTCTATTATTACTGTTTTCTCCAGATAGCCTTCCTTTTTAAAAATATAGGTGCCAAATTCCATAAGTTCAAAACTACCGTTCAATGATGATTGCATAATAACTTTTGAGTTTATATTGGTTATTTGTACAAATGCAATTGGTGTACTATTATTAGTGTCTATTATTTTTCCAGTAATTTTTGACTGACCAAAAATATTTGAAAAACTCAAGAATATAAAAATGAAAAAGAGGTATTGTTTAATGAACATAAATTTATGGTTATAAGCTGAAAATTTGAAACCTCTAAAATATATATTTAGAATAATAAAGAACCTTTATTAAATGGGAAATATTTCTTAAATAATGATTTGCAAAATGAATAAAAAAAGTATATTTGCATCCCGCTACAAGAAAATTAAATTCGGGGTGTAGCGTAGCCCGGTTATCGCGCCGCGTTTGGGACGCGGAGGTCGCAGGTTCGAATCCTGCCACCCCGACAAACCTTTTAATAGGTAAAAATAAAACACTGTTAATCATATGATTAACAGTGTTTTTTGTTTTCAGGCTTTTTATTTCAAATAAAAGCATCTATACTCATGAAAAAAATGTTATTGATTGTAATATTTATGGGAATTTATTTTTCTATATTCTTTTTCAAATAGAATTAGAATATATAAACCCAAGATGCCTTCATTTAGTTTTTTAATTATGAGAAGAAATGAGTTAGAGATATTAGCCCTTTAAATATACAGTCAAGCTCAATGCTCCATGAGCACCAATAACTAAGGATTGCTCAATATCCGCTGTTTTGGATGGTCCTGAAATAAAAACACCATAATCATCAGATTCCGTATTGTTTAATTTAGTATATGCTTGGTGCATATAGGGTACAATGTCTTTTTTAGAAATAATAATAGCTAAATGCTTTGTTATGAAAGGCAATACCCTTATTGGAAGATTCTTGTCAGCTAACCAAATGGCTCCGTTTTCTGCTACGGCAATAGTGCTTTCTAAAACAAGAACATCAAGATTTTCTAGGTCTTTTGGGTTTGCTATGGTTTCTAAATCGATAGATCCATATGATTCGTCTATTGTAGAATACTTGATGGGTAATTCAGAAAACGAATTTTGTAAATGCGAAGCGATTTCATCATCGTTGGATACCGCGACCACATTTCCACCAACAACTTCAAGTATTTTTGTGAATTCTGCCGCCAAATCTAATTGTTCATCAAAAACTGCTGCATCGATAAAAGGTAAATCAATAAGCTTTGGTTTATTGGCCTTAAGACTTGCCAAAATAGTATCTCTGTTTGCCATAACTTATTTGTTTTTTAGTTTATTATCTTCTCTTTGTTTGTGCCAATCGTCAAAACTTTGCTTTGGTCCTTTTGGTAAATCCCTAGCTTTTCCCCAGGCATTAGGTTTAGAATTAATAAATGATTTTGGTAGATTTCTTAAAGACCATCTAGCAACTTTTCCAATTTTTTCAAACTGCGATGGCTTTGCAAAAATCTGACCCATTACTTTCATGGATTTCTTCTTAATAAAAGGCTGTGGCGTATTTTTGGTAATAATCTGGCGCCATTTATATAATTGGGAATGAATATCAATCTTAACGGGACACACATCAGAGCATGAACCACAGAGCGTTGATGCAAAAGGTAAAGTACTATATTTTTTCAAATCTTTACCAGGAGATAAAATGGAACCTATAGGCCCTGGTATGGTGTAATCATAACTATGCCCACCGCTTCTTCTGTAAATAGGACAGGTGTTCATACAAGCTCCACAACGAATACAATGTAAAGAGGCCCTAAAATCGGGTCTGCTTAATTGTTCTGAACGCCCATTGTCTACAATCACAATATGCATTTTTGCTCCCTTTCTGGGTTTTTTAAAGTGAGACGAGTAGGTTGTAATGGGTTGTCCCGTCGCACTTCTAGCTAATAATCTTAGGAACACGCCTAAGTGTTCCTGTTTAGGGATTATTTTTTCAACACCCATACAGGCAATGTGTACAGGAGCTAAATGAGCACCCATATCGGCATTTCCTTCGTTGGTACAAACTACAAAGCCTCCTGTTTCAGCCACGGCGAAGTTTACGCCTGTTATTGCTACATCTGCCTGAATAAACTTTTCTCTTAAATGTTTTCTTGCTTCAGCTGTTAAATATTGTGGGTCTCCATCACATGGTTCTGTTCCCAGATGTTCTTGAAACAATTCATCAACTTGGTGTCTATCTTTGTGAATGGCCGGCAGTACAACATGGCTGGGTGGTTCTTTGGCCAATTGTACAATACGTTCTCCTAAATCTGTGTCTATAACCTCAATGCCATCAGCTTCCAAGTATGGATTTAAATGACATTCTTCGGTTAACATAGATTTACTCTTTACAACCTTTTTAGCATTGTTTTTTTTGAGGATTTTATGTACAATTTGATTGTGTTCTTCGGCATTAGCTGCCCAGTGTACTTGTACACCATTATTTAAAGCGTTTACTTCAAACTGAATGAGGTAATTGTCTATATTGGAAAGTGTGTGTGCTTTGATACCATGGCCCAATTCCCTTAATGATTCCCAGCCTTTTACATTATGTACTGAGCGGTCTCTTTTATGGCGAACGAACCATAAGGCCTTGTCGTGCCAATCTACTCTTTTTTCATCTTTATTAAAAATACTTGCTAAATTAGGATGGCTCATAATTTTAGTTTTTAGATGAGATATTACTATTCAAAATTTCGGCAATATGCAAAACTTTTAGAGGTTGATTGTTTCTGTTAACCAATCCTTCTAAATGCATCAAACAAGAGGTGTCTGTAGCAGTTATAACTTCAACGCCACTTTCTAAATGGTCTTTGATTTTGTCTTTTCCCATTTTTACAGAAACGGCTTCTTCTGTAACAGCAAATGTGCCACCAAAGCCACAGCATTCATCAGCACGTTTTAAGGGCATTATTTCAGTTCCTTTTACTTCATTTAGAAGTTCTTCTATATAAGAGTATTTTTCTTCAACAACCTCAGAACAAGACCCTAGGCGTAACCCTCTTAGACCATGACAACTTTTATGAACTCCAACTTTATAAGGGAAGGCAGCTCCTAAGTCTTTTCTTTTTAAAACGTTTAGTATAAAATCGCAAAGTTCATAGACGTTTTTACGTACAGCGACTACTTCTTCGGTTTGCGGGATGATGTCATAATGCTTTTTTACATGATAGGCACAACTTCCTGATGGTGTGACGATGTAATCGAAATCTTTAAAATTGTTTACAAAATTATTATAGGCGCCAACAGATTCATATTCGTAACCTGAATTGGCCATTGGTTGCCCACAACAAGTCTGTTGAGAAGGGTAAACAACTTCTACATTAAGTTTTTCTAAGAGTTCAATAGTAGCGATACCCACTTGAGGGTATAACTGATTTATATAACAAGGTATAAATAAACCTACTTTCATAATTTATAGATATTTCTATTTTAATTGGTATATCTTATCCATTAGCAACCATTTTTCACCTTCTTTTGCGGTTGGTAAGGCTTGTTGATATTTCCACATGAGTGTTTCCCATTCTTGAACCTTTGGATTATCTGCGTCCATTTTACCTTTCCTTTCAAAAGAAAAGGAATCATCTACTTCTAGAATCATAAACAACCTATTGTCAATACAATAAATTTCGATAGTTTTAATACCAGAATCGGTAATACTTTTTTCTATTTCGGGCCAAACATTTTTATGATACTTCTTATAAGCTGCAATGCTTTCAGAATCATCAACTAAATCTAAAGCTAAACAGTATCTTTTTAAAGGTGTAGAATTCATAATCGATTAATTTTGTGAACCAATCAATTCAATGTCGTCATCTGCTTCATGTCTTTTAAAAATTCTTAAACCGTACCAAGCAATATAAACAAAACAGGCTAGTGGTAAGATGAATGAAAAATTAACTTCTGAAACTCCTAGGATTTTTGTGTCTGCAACCCCATTTCCTCCAACATCTATAATCATTCCCTGTAATTTAGGCATTAAGGCACCACCAACAATGGCCATAACTAAACCAGCAGACCCTATTTTAGATTGTTCTTCGGTTAAATCGCCCAAAGCAATACCATAAATTGTTGGGAACATTAATGACATAAAGAATGATATTATTACCAAACAATATAATCCTACTTCGCCCTGAATGAACATAGTGCCACAAGAAAATAATAATGAGCATAGCGCAAAATACATTAGTAGTTTACCTGAGCTTATAAAGCGCAATAAAGCTGTACCAACGGCTCTACCTACAATAAATAGAATAAAAGCAACTAATTGATATGTTCCAGCTGTAACACTATCAATACCAATAGCTTCTGCATATTGATAAATATAAGTCCAGCACATAATTTGTGCGCCCACATATAATATTTGAGCTAAAACACCTGAAGTATACTTTTTATTTTTAGCTAAGGTTGCAAAAGTATCTCCTATACTTGGCATGCCCCCTTCATCTTTAGATTGTGGCATTTTGCTAACCAAAAACACTACAAAGATACCAACGAGTACTAAGCCTAATGCTACGTACGGATTGCGAATAACCATTAAATCAGCTATTTTAATCGCTATTTTTGAGGCCTCATCAAGGGCGTTAAAATCTGCAATATCATCTGATTGCAAGTTCTTTAGAACGAACTGTTGTGCCACAATTAACCCAGCTATTAAACCAACCGGATTAAAGGCTTGGGCCAAATTTAAACGCTGAGTAGCCGTTTCTTTTGCTCCCATGGCCAATATGTATGGGTTTGCAGCTGTTTCCAAAAACGCCAAACCAAAGGTTAATATGTATAGACCTAAACAGAAAAAAATAAAACTTTCTGACTGAGCAGCCGGATAAAATAATAATGCACCGGTTGCATATAGAGCTAAACCAATTAAGATACCCACTTTGTACGAGTACTTGCGCATAAACATGGCTGCAGGTAGCGCCATACAAAAGTATCCGCCATAAAATGCCATTTGCACCCATGCAGCCTGAGAGTTAGAAAGTTCTAACACTTTTTTAAATGCTTGAACCATGGGGTCTGTTACGGCATTGGCAAATCCCCAAAGCGCAAACAATGAGGTAACTAAAATAAACGGAATAATTATTTTTTTAGAAACTACGGCTGGTTTAGTATTCATTTGTGAAAAATTTAATGCTATTAATAATTGATAATTATAAAGCCCTGTCTAAGTGGGTATAACCACCATCTACATATAAAAGTTGCCCGGTTGTATGACTGGATTTATCTGATAGCAGGAAAGCAACAGTATCGCCTATTTCCTCGGCGGTTGTCATGCGTTTTTCAAAAGGTATATTTTTAGTTATGGTTGCTAACTTTTCTTCTTTATTAGGAAAGGTACTAATCCATTTTTCATATAAAGGGGTGTAACATTCAGCAACAATTAATGCGTTAACACGAATGCTGTATGGTAATAATTCTACAGCCCATTCTCTTGTAAGGGCATTTCTGCCTCCGTTTGAAGCGGCATAACCAGAAGTTCCTCCCTGTCCGGTATCGGCTGTTTTTGAACCTATGTTTACAATCGCACCTTTACTCTTTTTAAGTTCAGGTAAAGCATAATGAGCCATAAGGTAGTAATGGACTACGTTACGTCTTAGGGAAGACATAAAGCCTTCATAATCGCCATTTTCTAAACCTACACCATCATTTACGCCGGCATTGTTAACTAACCCATCTATTCTACCATACTTATCTATGACACTTTGTACGGCAGCCTTACACTGGTCATTATCTGTAAGTTCAGCAAGTGCATAAAACAAATCTATGCCCTGTTCTTTGAATTTTGGAAGAATCTTCAAAACACTGGCTTTATTTCTGGTGATTATAACTGGTATGGCATTTTCTCTAACTAGAGACTCAACGATACCTAAACCGATACCTTTTGAGCCTCCTGTTACTATTATAACTTTGTCTTTTAAATTTAAATCCATTTTAGCGGATGTTTACAGTCTGTTAATTAAAGATTACTTATAATCTTTACAAACCTGTTTAGAAACTCCTAATCCTTCAATACCTAATTCCATTACATCGCCTTCCTTTAAATAACGTTGTGGATCAAAACCAAACCCAACTCCAGAAGGTGTTCCTGTAGAGATAATATCACCTGGTAATAAAGTCATGAATTGACTTAGATAACTCACCACCTCTTGTATGTTAAAAATGAAATCTGATGTTGAACTGTTTTGTAAAACCTCGCCGTTTAATTTTAACCATAAGTTCAAATTATTAGGGTCTTCGATTTCATCGGCAGAAGCAATAAATGGTCCTAATGGAGCAAATGTGTCACAACTTTTTCCCTTAACCCATTGACCAGAGCGTTCCAATTGAAAAGCTCTTTCACTTACATCATTATGTAAAACATATCCAGCCACATGGTCTAAAGCATCGGCTTCAGAAACATAAGATGCTTTTTTGCCGATAACAACCGCTAATTCTACCTCCCAATCTGTTTTATCGCCACCTTTAGGAATTATAACATCATCATTTGGACCTATAATTGAAGATGTGGCCTTAAAAAATATTACAGGTTCTTTTGGCACGTCCATACCACTTTCGGCGGCATGCATTGCGTAGTTTAAACCTACACAGATAATTTTTGAAGGCCTTGTTAATGGTGCGCCTAAACGTGTGTCACCATCAACTTCAGGACAAGAATCTTGATTGGTTTCTAACCATTTCGCCAATTTTTCAATACCATTATTTCCAAAAAAATCTTCATTATAATCTGAACCAAAACCAGATACATCTATTTTTGTTCCGTTTGCTAATTGAACCCCTGGTTTTTCTTCTCCAACAGCTCCAAATCTTATTAATTTCATATTGCTATTTTAATTTGTTATTATCCGTTTAATGTTACAAATCCACCATCAATAGGGTAGTTAGAACCTGTTATAAATCCAGCTTCGTCAGAACATAAGAAAAGTACCAAATCTGCAATTTCTTGTGTTGTTCCCATGCGCCCTATAGGTTGTGTCTTTGATAATCTTTCAAAATTTTCTTTTTCTTTTCCTGGGAAATTTTTGCTAATAAACCCATCAACAAATGGCGTGTGAACCCTTCCAGGGGCAATGCAATTGCACCTAATACCATCATTTATATAATCTTTGGCAATAGAATAGGTCATGGTGAGTACAGCTCCTTTACTCATGGAATAGGCAAAGCGATTGTCTAATCCAACGGTAGAACCAATAGAGGCCAAATTTAAAATAACACCGCCACCATTTTTTAAAGATGGAATAGATGCTTTTATACAGTTATAAACGCCTTTGATGTTTACATCATAAAGGCGGTCTAAATCTGCTTCTTCAACCTGTTCTACATTCCCTACATGAGCAATACCAGCATTATTAACCAAAATATCAATCTTTTCTTTGTTTGATATTTTTTGGATAATTTCGGTCACATTTTGTTGGTTGGCAACATCACATTTATGAGCTTCTGCTTGATTAGAAATTTCAGAAACTGTATCGTCGGCAGCCTCTAAATTAAAATCTAAAATATGTACTTTGGCACCTTGTTGTGCAAAGGTTAACGAAATGGCTTTTCCTATGCCACTACCACCACCGGTAACAATGGCTACTTTATCTTTTAAACTAAACTTTGACATGTTATTTTATAGTTATTTCAATTATTGTATCTATAGGGTCTAAAACACTTTCAGGAATTTTTAAAGTTAACCCATAATCGTCTTTTTTAAATCTTAGTTTTTGGTTGTTTCCATATAATTTTATTGAACTAATTTTTTCGTTAAATCCAGGAATGAAGATGATATCTTTATTCTTGTTTAACCAATGCAGGTAAAGAATCTTTCCTTTTTGAGTAGAAACCATATCTTCTGTTGGAGAAATTGTTCCGGCTCTAGTGCCATAAATTGTTTCTCCGTAAACTTTTAACCAGCTTCCAATTTCTTCTAAAGATTTAACGTGATTTGATTGAATTTTTCCATTAGGCATAGGGCCTACGTTTAATAATAAATTACTTCCATAACCTGCCGCATTTATTAAATATTGAATGAGCTCTTTTCTGCTTTTATGTTTGTTGTCTTGCAGATTAAAACCCCAAGAACCATTAATGGTTTCACAAACTTCCTTGGGAAGTTGTCCAATATCTTCGGCTTTACTTGCAAAGTTTTGAGTAGCTTTTCCTGGTAGGTCTTTTTCAAACATTTGAAAGTCTTCACCCATTTTTGTAGCCTCGTGATGATTGTTCCCTATTAAGCATTGTGGTTGTAAATCATGTATTAGTTTGTAAATTTCGTCATAATGCCAATTTGCAGTTTTTTTATCCCAGTGACCATCAAACCAAATACCACCAATTTCTCCGTAATTGGTCAACAACTCTGTTAATTGAGCCTTCATAAATTTAATATAAGATGACCATTCACCATTGCTTCTACCTTTAACGCCTTTTGCGGTTCTTCCTCTAGGGAAGTAATCATCTCTATTCCAATCTAAAAGAGAGTAGTAAAAGAAAAGCTTAATGCCTTCTTTTCTACAAGCTGTTGCCAATTCTTTTAGAATATCTTTCTTATACGGTGTGCTTTTTACAATAGTATAATCTGTTGCTTGGGAATCGAACATTGAAAAACCATCATGATGACGGCTGGTAATGGTTATATATTTCATTCCGGCATTTTTGGCCATTTTAACCCATGCATCGGCATTGTATTCAATTGGGTTAAAAAAAGTGGGAAGTTTTTCGTAGTTATCAACAGAAATATTTTGATTTTGCATTACCCATTCACCATCTCCTAAAATACTGTATACACCCCAATGAATAAAAAGTCCAAACTTAGCATCTTCAAACCATACTCTGGCTTCTAAATTAGAAGCAGTAGGTGCATAGTCTTCTTGGGAAAGACCATTTAACCCAATAAGGGCAAATAAAATTAAAAGAAGTGTTTTTTTCATTTTATTAGGTATTAGTTGATTATAGTGACATACCTCGTTTCCATGGGATGAAATCATCTTGTCTCAATTGTTTAGCTTTGGTTAGTTTACCACTAGCCACTTGAATTACAAAATCCAATAAATCTTCACCTGTTTTTTCAATTGATGAGGTTCCTTCAATGATAGCACCGGTATTAAAATCTATAATATCGGGCATTTTGTTAAATAACTTGGTGTTAGAAGATACTTTTACTACGGGTGTGATGGGGTTTCCTGTTGGCGTCCCCAAACCAGTAGTAAATAGGATAACGTTGCAACCTGAACCAGCTAAACCTGTTGTAGATTCTACATCATTTCCTGGTGTACAAAGTAAATTCAACCCTGCATTAACAACTTGCTCTGTGTAATCTAAAACATCTTCTACAGGCGAAGTTCCACCTTTCTTAGCGGCTCCTGCTGATTTAATGGCGTCTGTAATCAGTCCATCTTTAATATTACCCGGAGATGGGTTTGCATAAAAACCAGCACCCAAAGCATCTGCCTTTGCACTATATGTTGACATGATTTTAGAAAACTTTTTTGCTTTTTCCTTAGTAACACATCTATTAATTAATTCCTGTTCTACACCATTTAATTCTGGAAATTCAGATAATACAGTGGCACCGCCTAGTCCTACGATTAGATCTGAAACATAACCTAATGTAGGGTTTGCAGAAATTCCAGAAAATCCATCAGAACCACCACATTCCAAGCCAATAACAAGTTTACTTAAAGGGGCTGATTTTCGTTCGTTTTTATTTGCCATAATAAGACCTGCAAAAGTCTTTTTTACAGCTTCTGCCAAAAATTCCTGTTCAGAATCACTTTGCTGCTGTTCTAAAATATAAATAGGCTTTTTATGGTCTGGTGACATTTTGTTCAATGCATTTTCAAGAATACCAGCTTGGGCATGCTGACAGCCTAAACTTAATATGGTGGCTCCTGCAACATTTGGATTGTTTATGTAACCAGCCAATAAATTGCAAAGGGCAACAGAATCAGAAGTTGCACCTCCACAACCACCTTCATGAGTTAAAAAATGAATACCATCAATATTTGGAAATATTGGGTTTTTAAGCTTTTCGGTATTCGGCTTTATAATATTCCTGTTCAATATAGTTTCAACAGGAACATCATTTTTATAATCCTCTATTAAAGAATCAACATCAAAACCTAAATGTTGTTGTTTTCCAAACCCCAGTTTTTCAACCAAAGCTTGTTTTAAAACTTCTATATTTCTGTTTTGGCAAAATACCAAAGGAATTACTAACCAGTTATTTTCAGTACCAACCTTACCATCGGTTCTGTGATAGCCATTAAATGTTTTCTCAATAAACTTTGAAATATCTGGAGCCTGCCATTGTATTTTTTCTATTGAGTCTTCTGCATTGTACGTTTCCGTGTCATGTTGTAAATTGGTGGTGCTAATAAGGCCTCCCATTGGAATTTCTTTTTTAGCTTTACCAACAATTACGCCGTACATATATATAATATCTCCTTTGCTAAAGTGTTCAGTTGCAAATTTATGTTTAGCGGGAATATCGTCTTGAATCTCGTATTCTTTAGAATTAAACTGGAACCTTTTACCTTTAGCTAAATTAGTTAAGGCAACTAAGACATTATCCTTAGGATGTATTTTTAAAATTTTATTCTGACTACTCATTAAGATTAAATCATGAAATTTACTAGTACAATAGTACATGTAAATAAGGGACGCGTCTTATAATTATTTGACAGATTATGATGTTTATTTTGCCTAAATAAAAATAATACAGAAAACAAGGCAAATTTGTTGGTTGTTTTTGGTCATTGAATTTTAATAAAACACCCTAAAAGGATGAGGTCTTAATCTTGTAATTCTTTAAATAGTCAGAGGGAGTACAATTCATAACTAGCTTAAATTGGCGGTTGAAATTTGAAATGTTTTTGAACCCAGATTCGTAACAAACTCCGGCAATATTTAGTTTGTTTTCTATAAGAAGTTTACAGGCATAACCAATACGTATTTCAGTTACGTATCTAGAAAAAGTTTTGCGATTGACACGTTTGAAAAAACGACTAAAAGCCGAAGTATTCATAAAAGCTATTTTCGCTGCTTCCTCAAGGCTAATGTGCTTATTAAAATTGTTGAAAATATAAGCCTGAACCTTGTCTTGAGTATCGCTCTTTGTAGTTTTAAAAGAATTTAGAAAACCTAAACTAGATAATCTCTTCGTGCCCTTGTGTTTAGCTAGTTTATTAAGAATATTGAGAAATGCAATGGTTTTTTCAAAACCTTTTAACTCAAGCATATGGAGTATATCTTCAATTAAATACTCCTCTAAATTAAGAAATTTTAAACCTAACTTAGCTCTAGTAAAAAGTTCTAGAATATGGATCATTTCTGGTGTTTCAAAAAAGCCGTTCCCTAAATAATCTTCTTTAAAATGAATAGCTATTGCTTTAGCAGATCTGGTGGAACTTTCATCAAAATAATCTTCATTATTTAGCCACATATGTGGAAGGTCTTTTCCAATTAAAACGACATCTCCAGGTTCAAATTTTTCAATACCATCACCAATGAAACAGGCGCCTTCACTTTTTTGAATTACAACTAGTTCTAATTCTGGGTGATAATGCCAGATTTTTAAAAAATAGGGGTACTCATTTACTTTAGTGGTAAATGAACTGTTGCTAATACTACTTCTATCTAAGAGGTGAAGTTTCATAATTTGAAAGATTGCGTGTAAATATAATACTAAAATTATTTAATATTTACATACGAAAGGTATTAAGGCAAAAATAGTATTGTTTATTGCAATATTTTAGGTTGTCATTGCTATATAATGGATTAAATTTAATTTTGGTAATTTTATCTTATGTGATAGCTTTTTAATAGGCTTATTTTCTTCATAAGATTTTTAACTAACAACTAAACTAAACTTTAATCTAAGATGAGAATTAAAGCATTTTTTTCAATTTCATTTTTTTTAATGTGTCTTGTATTATCGGCCCAATTTAATAATGTTAAGTTTGAAAACTTGGATACAACTGAGGGATTGTCTAGTAGCACTTGTTTTGAGATTTTTCAGGATAGAGAGGGGTTTCTTTGGTTTGGAACAATTGATGGACTCAATAAATATAATGGATACGAGTTTGAAATATATAGATCTGCAATAAGCGACCCAAACTCCATAAGTAACAATCGAGTAAATGTTATTAAAGAAGACAATGAAGGTAATTTATGGATTGGAACAAACAATGGTTTAAACCTTTACAATAAGGGAACAAAGAAATTCATAAGAATTGATTTGTATAAACAACTATCCCTTTCATCTAGTCCACAAAAAATAATCAACGATTTGCTGTATGATGAGATTAATAATCATTTATGGGTAGCAACAAACAATGGTATTATAAAAATTGTTTTACAAGATGATAATATAAACTCTGAGAATTTTAAATTTTCATATTACATAAATGAAGAATCTAATTTTAATTCAATAGATAATAATAACGTAAATATTATTTTAAAGGATAAAAATGAAAATATTTGGGCTGGAACTAATGGCTCTCACTTAAATAAGTATAATTCACAAGAAGATAATTTTGATAGAGTTTATATATGGAACAAAAAGCCATATGAATTAAATCATTTACCAAAAAAAGTATTTATTGACGCAGATGGTGATTTTTTAATAGGAAATGATCTTTCAAATTTAGTTTTATGGAATAGGTCAAATAACACATTTGATCATATTTCAATTGTCGAAAAGAGTACGCCAATTTTGGGTATATATCAAGATAAGAACGGTTTGTTTTGGGTAACTACAGATGTCAATGGTATTTATTTGTTTGAAAAAGGACAGTACAAAGTAAAACAGCATATTGTAAATAATATTTCTGACCCATTTTCATTACCAAATAATAAACCTTCAAAGGTTTTTGAAGATAAGGACGGTATATATTGGATAGGAAGTTATGATAAAGGTGTAAGTAAGTTAGATCCATCAAAATATACTTTTGGTCATTATTATTATAAACCTGGTAAAACAGGAGGAATGAGTGAAAAAACAGCTCAGTCTGTTCTAGAGGATTCCAAGAATAGAATATGGATTAGTACGTATAATGGAGGCCTCAACTTATTTAATGAAAAGGAGAATACGTTTACACATTTTGGAAACAATCCTCGTGACAAAAATAAGTTAAGTTCCAATAAAATACTTTATACTTTCGAGACCCTTGATGGTAATATCTGGATATGTACCCTAGATGGTGGCTTGAATAGATTTAACCCAAACAGTAACACTTTTGAAACATTTATGCATGACCCTTCAGACTCCTTATCAATAGCTCAAAATTCGGTATGGGCTGGTGTTGAAGATTCTAAAAACAGATTATGGGTTGCCCTAAGAACTAAAGGTATAAGTTTATTCGATCGTGAAAAGAAACATTTTTATAATTATGGTGATTCATTTAAAGGAGGTAATGGTTTACTAAGTAATAATGTGTTATATGTATTCATTGATTCTAAGGAACGGTTACTAATAGGTACATCACTTGGGCTTAACGTTGTAGATTTGACAACTTTAGATGTTCTCATTCCAGACGAATTAACATTTAATCATATAGATGATAAAACAATAAACGGAACTGGAATAAATTATATAACAGAAGATTATTTAGGGAATATATGGTTAGGAGCCGATAATGGAATTCACAAACTTAATTCAAATTTGAAGTTAGTTAGATCTTATTCTTCGGAGGACGGATTACCAAATAATTTAGTTGTTGGGGTAGCAGAGGACAACAATAAAAATTTGTGGATTACTACAAAAGGAGGGCTTTCTTTGTTAAATCCTGTTACGAATAAATTCATGAACTTTAATATTCATGATGGAATTCAGGGGCCAGAGTATCAAAGTAAATCAATTGAACGATTGGATGATGGTCGTATTCTGGTTGGAGGTATAAATGGATTTAATATTTTTCATCCAAATGATATTGTGATATCATCTCCTAAAGCACTTAAACCGCTGATAACCAATTTTAAATTAAATAATAGAATAATCACATCAGGTGATTCTTTAAATAATAGGGTTTTATTTAGAAAGGCAATTGAGCGTACAGATAATTTATTACTTAAACACGATGAGAATTACATTTCATTTGAATTTGTAGCCTTAAATTTTGAAAACCCAGAACAGGTGCAATATGCATATAAAATGCAAGGTCTTGATGATAGTTTTATATATATTGGAACCAATAGAAATGTTAATCTTTCTAATTTGAAATCTGGAGAATATACTTTTGAAGTAAAGGCATCAACAGATGGTCAATGGGAAAATGTTCCTACAACATTTATTAATATTGAAATATTGCCTCCTTTCTGGAAAACATGGTGGGCCTACTTGATATACTTCTTAATTAGTGCAGGAATAGTCTGGATCATTATTCATTTCTATACCTTAAAAGTACAAGAAGAACAACAACATGAGTTAGATCAAATGAAGCTTAAGTTTTTTGTAAATGTTTCACATGAATTTAGAACTCCTTTGACTTTAATTTTGAACCCAGTTGATAAAATACTTTCCAGTTTTAGAAGTGACCCTGAAACAATAAAGGAATCTGCTATTTCAATTCAAAGAAGTGCAAGACGTTTGTTACATCTTGTAAATCAGTTGCTTGATTATAGAAAAATGGATGTAGGTATGGCTCCACTTCAGCTTAAAAAAGGTGATGCCATTACGTTTGTTGAAGACATATTTCTTCTTTTTAAAGGGTTAGCATTTAAAAAGGAAATTGATTATAAATTTGTTAAAACATCAATTAATATTAGTGCTTTTTTTGATTTTGATAAAATTGAGAAAATAGTGACAAACTTAATATCGAACGCAATAAAATATACTGATAGTGGAGGAGAAATTGAGGTTTCAATTGGTTTGGTTGCTGGTAGCAATTCAGAATCTAAGTTACTTCAACTAAAAAGGAGAGAAAAGGGTGATTTTTTAGAAATTAGTATTAGAGATACAGGAGTTGGATTAGATAAAGATCAATTAAAAAATGTGTTTTCTCGTTTTAATAATATTGATTCAACCAAGGCGAGTTTAGGAATAGGTCTTAATTTCACCAAAGCACTTATTGAACTTCATGGAGGAAACATATTTGTTGAAAGTCAGTTAGGAAAGGGAAGTGAATTTATAGTTAGGTTACCTTTAGATTTAAAGGCTAGTTCAACAAGTACTGTTAAAAATATTAAAGATGAATTTTTATTAAATTCAATCAAATCAGCAGAGTACGAGATGTTGTCAATTTCTGATGAATTGGTAGACAACAAAAGTGCTCTAAAAATTCAGAATAGTGAGAATAAGATATTACCAACTGCTCTAATAGTAGAAGATAATAAAGAATTGCGCTTACATTTAATTAATGATTTAAAGGCCAATTATAATGTAATAGAAGCGGTTAACGGGGAAGAAGGTATTAAGGCAGTAGATAAATATTTTCCAGACGTTATTATCAGTGATGTTATGATGCCAAAAATGGATGGTTTTGAAATGTGCAGAATTCTTAAAACAAATTTTGATACCTGTCATATACCTGTACTGCTATTAACTGCAAGAAGTCATGAGGAAGATCGAATTGAAGGTTATGAAAACGGTGCAGATAGCTATCTGTCTAAACCATTTATGCTTGACGTACTCAAGGCTAGGGTTGAAAACCTGTTGGCAGCTAAAAAGAGGTTACAGAACCGATTTACGGAATTAGGTAGTACAATACCATCGTCTTCTGAGGTTACGACTAATAATATAGATAAGGCCTTTTTGGATCGAACTACAAAAATCATTATTGACAATATTGATGACGTTAATTTTAAACAGGAAGATTTGTTAAAAAAAGTTGGTATTGGAAGGTCTCAATTTTATAGAAAGATTAGCGCTTTAACTGGACAAAACCCTAGTGCATTTATAAGAACTATTAGGTTAAAATATGCTTCAGAGAAACTTCTTAGTGAGGGTTATTCAATTAAAGAGGTAACATATATGGCGGGCTTCAATTCTACGGCTTATTTCAGTAAAACTTTCCGTGAATTATTTAATATGACACCAACTGAGTTTATAGAAAAACATAAAGCTTCAAATGAAAGGGTGTCTTAATCATATTCTTTATATAGTTGTTAATCAAGTCTAAATTTATTTAATGACCATTTATGTGTTTTACCGGTTAAATTTATTGCAATCATTTTAATGTTAATTAGTTGTTAAGTATTTAATATAATTTAAGGTGAAGCGAATGAGACTTATTGTCTCCCATCGTTAAAAGAAATTTTGGCGGAATAGTATAATATAATCTACAATATACTTTTAAGATTCGTTTGTGAAAAGATCTATCAAGGTATTTCCCGTCTTGATAGAATATTTTAGTCTTATAACTTAAGTTTTTTTTATTTCTGCGATTTTTTAGCAGTATAAATTTAAAAAAATAAGCCGCAGACTAGCTGCGGCTTATATAATTGTGAACTAAATTAAAAAGATTATTACTCAATCTAATTCAACTAAACTAAACTATTTCAAAACTAATGAATAGTGCTTTAAATCAAACCCTGTAAATAAAACAAGGTTTGATTTGATTTTAATAATTAGTATCCTGGGTTTTGTAATAATACCCCTTTTGTTATACCAATTTCATTTGTTGGCAAAGGAAACAAATAATTGCTTTTACTAAAGTTACGAGTAGATCCAGGTTGTACTACTAAACATCTTCTAGGTCCAACACCAGTTGTGGTTGTTTCTTCTGGAAAACCATAATTAGAAGGATTGTATAAATTAGTGTCAGTTTCCCAAACAGTACCCTCAATAACAGCTCCGAATATAGTTGCACCTAATTCTTGCTCGGCAATACCCCATCTTTTTAAATCGTTAAACCTAGTAGCACCTTCAGAATATAACTCAACCGTACGCTCTCTTCTAATCTCGGTTTCAATATCCATGTTATTAGCAGTTAAAAACGCATTGGTAAGCGCTGGTAATCCCGCTCTGGCCTTCACCAAATTAATAGATTCATTCATTTGAGCATCTGTTAAACTTCCATTCAACTCATATAGTGCTTCAGCATACATTAAATAAACTTCAGCAAGACGCATTAATGGCATGTCAAAAGATTCAGTTCTTGTGGCTCTATAAGCATCTGAAGACCCCCACTTCCAACTCATAAACTTGGCGTTGAAATATCCAAAGTTATTAGTACCACTTAATCTTAAATCCGGATCATTTGCTATAGTAGGTATAACCCCAACATCATCATGGTTGGTAAAGTAAGAATACATTCTGTAATCTCTGTTTTGGAATTCATCTTCTGGATTTGCATACCCTTGGAATAATGGAGATTGATCTATTGGTAGCCCATCAGAACATAATAACATGTCTATTATTTTTCTACTTGGCTTTACTCTACCTCCATAAACATGGCTAACTAGGGTACCAGCTTGTCTAAATGTGAAATCATATTTAGTATAGAAAATAAATTCTTTATTTGTTGCTTTGTCTAATCCGGCAGGATTAGAACCACCATCTTCTAAAATAAATAAGAAGTTTGAACTTAAATTATTAAGCTGATTATTATAGTCCCATAGCTCAAAAGTGCCAGAATCCATAATAGATTTTGTTAATGAAACTACTTCATTTAAATAAGTGTTGATATTTGCTGGATCATAACCAGCACTACCAGCTCCTGATGAAGTTCCATCACCATCTGTATCTGTTCCTACATATTTCATCCAAGTGGCTTCATGTAATAGCACATCCGCTTTAAAAGCTTGAGCAGCTTCTTTGCTAATTTTACCTTTTTCACTACCACCTATATTAGCTTCATTTGGTAAGCCAGCTATGGCCGCATCTAAGTCTGCTAAAATTTGAGCAGTAACTTCGTATCTACTATTACGTGGTCCATATAGTTCGTCAGAATCAACGTCTAAAGATCTTGTTACTATTGTAACACCTCCATAACGCTGCATTAAATTGAAATGATGATACGCTCTGAAAAAATATGCTGTTGCCACATATTGTGATATGGCAGCTTGGTCTTCAAAAACCTCTGCCCTCTCAATTAATAGGTTTAAGTTTCTAATTTGAGTGTATGGATTATTGTAATAACCATCAGTAGCTGGTGCTTGAGTCTCACCTCTACTGTATTCTTGCATAGCACTACCTTCTTCATATCCAACCAAATCAGAACCATGATCTGAATAGATTGCTTGATCTTGCCATCTATATAAACCTCCATATAGACCATTAGAACCAGTTAAAAAGTGATCAACTTGATTGTAATAAGAGCCCTCTGTTAAAGACGAAGGGTGATCTAAGTCTATAAAATCATCTTCACAGGATGTGAAGAACACCATTAAACATGGTAATATTAGATAAATTACTTTTTTCATTTGTATATAATTTTTTATTAATAATATTAAATGGATAATTTTATACCCATGGCCCATGAACGCATGAACGGATAAACACTTGCATTTGTGCTAGCTCTAAACTCTGGATCATAACCATCTTTTACACTTGTGAACTCAAACAAATCGTTTCCTGAAAAATAAACACGTACATTATTAATTGGAGTACCACCTATTTTTAAGCCTTTAATATTATAACCTATAATTAGTTGTTTTAATCTAAGGTATTTATTGTTTTGTAAAATATGGTCTTTACTTCTGTAGTTCCATCTAGATATACCACGTTGTGTAGTTAATCTAGGGAATTCTGCATTACGGTTATCTTCGGTCCAAGTTCTACCTAACCACGTGTTAGATTGGTTTTGCCACTCAGCTTGAAATGGTTGTGCAAAATAACCTGTTCTATAAATGTTATGCTTAAGGGCTCCTTGGAAGAATGCACTTAAATCCCAGTTTTTATATTTTACATCAAAATTTAATCCGTAAACATAATGCGGTTGAGCATCACCATGGTAAGTTAAATCGTCATTATTAATAACGCCATCACCATTAGAATCTACAACTTTCATGTCACCTGGACGTAAGGCATTGTTTGAAGTTTGTGAAGGTAAAATACCTCCTGCAGTAAGACCAGCATAATAAGCATCAACTTCGGCCTGCGAGTCAAAATACCCATCAGTTTCCCATAAATAAAAGGAGTTAATTGGCTTCCCTTCAATAATTTCATTACCACTATTAAGGTTTTCTGTAGGTACACCTAAGAAACCTTCTTCTTCATAGAAATCTACTACCTCATTTCGGCTGTCACTCATGTTAGCACTAACAGAAAGGTCAAAATCTCCAATTTGGTCTCTCCAGCCAATTGCAAATTCCCATCCTTTGGTTTCAAGAATACCTTCATTTGTAAACGGTGGATTTGTACCTAAAGTTTCTGGTCTAGCTCTTCTAATAAGCATACCAATGTTCTTCTTTTTAAATAAGTCAACAGAACCGAATACCTTGTTGTTAAATAATCTGAAATCTAAACCTATTTCTTTATTTACAAGACGTTCCCATGTAGTGGTACTACTAAATAAACTACTGGCAACTGATGTTCCTTGCTGAGCGGCGTTGGTTTGTCCAAAAATTGTTGAACCAGTTCCAACAGTTGATAAGTAATCAAAGTTTCCTATACCTGCGGTACTACCTAATTCTCCATAACCACCACGTAACTTTAAGAATGATATGATGTTATTGTCTTGTAGAAAATCTTCTGAGCTAAGAACCCAACCACCAGAAACACTAAAGTAATTTTGCCATTTTTGTCCTTGTGCAAACCTAGAAGATCCATCACGTCTTCCTTGGAGTTCTAATAAGTACTTACTTTTGTAATCATAATTTATACGACCAATATACCCAAAGAATCCCCATTCACTACCACCACCATTGTTAGTATAAACAGCAGTATCCGATGAAGGCTCCCCTACATTTAAATCATATACACCAAGATCAACAAAACCTGGTGTACCTTGTATTCTACCTCCTAGATTATTAGAAATATTTTTTTCAGAGTCTATCGCTAACATTCCCGTTACATTATGGTCTCCAAAGCTATTGTTATAGTTTAAAGTAGCATTATACTTTTTATAAACTATTGAGCCAGATTCTTCATCAATGAAACTTGTTCTATTTATACTGTTAGAATAACCGCCTTGCCAAGAATAAAGAGGTACTTCAGTTTGATATTCTTGATCTTCTCTATGTTGTTTATTAAACGAGTAAGATGCCGTAACATTAAAATTATCGTTAATTTTATATGTGGCCTGTGTGGTTAAACTAAGTTGTTCATCTTTGTCATTTCTTCTACCTCCATCTTTAACCATTGCAATGGCATTTCTGTCACCTGTGATATTAACACCTCCAAAATTGGCATAATATTGCCCTTGGTCATTATAAGTAGGGAATAAAGGTGCATCCCACGTAGCGGCTTCTCTTGCTAAACCTTCAGCAGGTCCTGAAAAACTATTGTGAAAGTAAGAAATATTTGTATTTATACTTAGTTTATCACTTATATTATTACTGTAATTTAAAGCAAAGTTGTATCTGTCGGCTGTATCATCTGCTACTTTTAAGCCACCTACATTCTCATCATAACCAGCAGAAATACGGAAGCTACTTTTTTCATCGCCTCCAGAGACACTCACGTTATGTTGACTTGAATAAGAGTTACCGAACATTTCATCAAACTTAGCTGAATTACCTAACCAGATGTTTCCGTTTATAGGTAAATCATAATAGCCTTCTTCTCCATTAGCAATTCTCTGTACATTATCACGATTAGCCCAAAAGAAATAGCGAGGTGGATAACCAGCTGCAATATCTTGATCAACAGCAGCTAAGTAAAGCTGTCCGTATTGAGACATGGTTGGCGACGGAGGGCGAATACCTATAGTACCCATACGGAATACAGAACTCACATCTACCTTAACCTTACCTTTTCCTTTTTTGGTTGTTACAAGAACTACCCCACCAGCGGCACGAGAACCATAAACTGATGCAGAACCACCTTTTAGGACACTGATGCTTTCAATGTCATTAGGGTTCATATTATTAAAAGTTTGTGCGTTAATTGCAGGAACACCATCAATAACAAATAGAGGACTTATTCCATTAATAGAAGATACACCTCTAATTTGAAAATTAATTCCTTCATCACCTGGTCTTGAAGAAGTACGTGTAACCACCAAACCTGGTGTTCTACCTTGAAGCGCTAATGCAGCACTACCTTGTGCTAAATCTTCAAAAGCTTCAGCTTTTATTTGCTCAACTGCACCAGTTAGAGTCTCTTTTTTTGCAGTACCGTAACCTACCACTACAACTTCATCTAATTGAGCAAGGTCTGGTTGTAATGTAACATTTATGGTAGTATTGCTTCCTACTACAATTTCTTGTGCTGCAAAACCAATATAAGAAAATACTAATACATCCCCTGCAGAAGCACTAATGGAGTAATTTCCATCAAAATCGGTAACGGCACCTGTTGATGTTCCTTTAACAAGAACATTTACCCCAGGCACTCCCATGTTGTCATCAGCACTAATAACGGTTCCTGTAATAGAAGTTTGAACAACTTCGGAATCTAATGAGGCGTTCGCCGCATGTACGTGTGTAGATAAGACAGAAAGCATAAAGGCCATTACCCAAAATAGACTTGAGTAATTTTTCAGTCTTAGCTGATAATGTCTAAGTTTAGTCATAAATTTTTAGTTTAAATTGTTAATAAATTAGTTAGTAAAAATTGGTGTTTGAAAAATGGTTAAATAAACACCAAACTATAATTATGACAATGTTAGAAAGAAAAGAGGTGCTCGCTGATAAATTATTACTCATAGAATATAAATTATAGTCCTTTTGTTAATTTGGGTATTAAAAGATGTGAAACTAAAAAATATTTGTTAATTAAAATGGCTGGTTTTTGTATTGTAAAAAATCAATCAAATAATTGTATGTCAATATAAAGATAATAGCATGGTTAATTATTATTATTTTTTGTGATTTTTTTGGTACGATACTAGGCTGTTTCAAGATTAACCCCTTCCGTTTTTAGACTCATTGTTTTATTTAAAAAGATGTTAAGTCTTTGTTATATAAGGTTTTACCTGTTTTTAAAAGCTATTGATTGAATAGATTCTTATATGAAGGTACATACTTATAATACGAGTTTAGTTCATGAAATTATTTTTAATTGTAAAATTTAATGCAGCACTTATTTATAATATAATGGAATCTTGTTGTGCTATTATTTAATGGTTTACATACGCATTAATGCGTGGTCTAGTTTTTTAATTCATTTTGGTTTCGAACAGTTGTAATTAGCTTTATACAATAGAAAATATGGGTGTAAATTCATTAAAAGAGCAATAGTTTATAGCCTTTGAATTATAATTTATTAGCCATAAAGGTTATTCTGTATAATCTTGTATTATGTTAATTCAAAGTCTGAAATTGATTTACTTATTTGGTATAAACGACTTTGGTTTTTATAATTCAATAAACTACACCAACTTAAACATATTTGATGATGACACGAATCGTTTTACTTTTATCAATTCTCTTTTTTGTTTCTTGTAATTCGTTAAAAAAAGAAGAAGAACAAACTAAAGAATTCAGTCTAGATAAAGTTCTAAATAGTAACGTTCTTAAAACTAAAGAAACACTCAAAACGCTATCCGTTTCTGATGGATTTCCAAGAAATATTGAAGAAGGAGAAACCAATTGGAAAACAGTAGGTGTAAGAGATTGGTGTAGTGGATTTTGGCCTGGGGTTTTATGGTATGCTTATGAGTACTCTAAAGATGAGAGTATAAAACATTATGCTGAAGCTTTTACGAAGCCAATAGATACAATCGCATTTAGTTCTGCAGACAATCATGATATTGGTTTTATGGTGTATTGTAGTTATGGAAATGGTTATAGACTAACCGGAAATGAAAACTACAAAAAGGTATTGTTATCGGCCGCAGATACATTGGCTACGTTGTATAATCCTAATGTAGGTAGTATTTTATCTTGGCCTGTGCACTTGGACACATATAAGCATAATACTATTATAGATAATATGATGAATTTGGAGTTGCTTTTTTGGGCATCAAAAAATGGCGAGAATAAGGCATTATATGATATTGCTGAAAGTCATGCGGAGGTTACAATGAAGCATATTGTAAGACCAGATAATGCTGTTTATCATTTAGGGTCTTTTGATGATCAAACCGGAGAATTTCTTAAAGGATATACGCATCAAGGTTATGCAGATGAATCTATGTGGGCAAGAGGACAAACATGGGGTATTTATGGGTTTGCCATTGCCGCAAGAGAAACAGAAAGGGAAGATTTTCTTGATACATCTAAAAGGCTAGCAGATCATTTTTTGAAACGCATGCCCGAGGATGGAATCCCATATTGGGATTTTGATGACCCCAAAATACCAAACTCACCTAAAGATGCTTCTGCCGCGGCTGTTGCGGCATGTGGAATGTTGGAGCTTTCGGGATTGGTGAAAGAGGAATCTTTAAAGAAAAAATATATTGATGCTGCGAAGAGTTTTTTAGAGATTCTATCATCTGATAATTACTTAAGTGGAGATACTAATCAAGCATTATTGTTACATTCTACAGGTCACCACCCTAAGAACTCAGAAATAAATGTGCCAATTATTTATGCAGATTATTATTTTATGGAAGCACTGTTAAGACTTAACAAGTTAGAAGAATCTTTAACAGATGCTGATGGAGCTGTAGCTACAAATTAAATTTGATAAAAAATAATGGATTTCATATTCATGATTGTTGTTTTAGATGAAAAGTATGATCAAAATAGATCATACTTTTTTAATTGTAATGAAACCAAATGAAATGTTACCAATCAATAACACTATTCTTAAATTGTTGTTATTCACTCTTTTTTTTTGTACTTCTTGTGGGATTGGAAAAATTCAAAATGAAGTTAAAGAGGGGCCTATTGTTGTTGATAATAATGGAATAGCGGGTAACACTACATTAGATTTATTAAATAGAGTAGATGCAGATGTATTAGGCAAAAAATCAGATTTAGTCATTCTCATGGTAGGTACAAATGATATGCTTAATTCTAACAAATTTGTTTCTTACAGAGATTACGAGGCAAACCTAACTCAAATTGTTAGAAAAATTAAAAAACACGGGACAGAAGTTTTGTTAATGAGTTCACCTACGGTTGATAGTGTGTATTTATTTGGAAGACATGATAAAACCCTGTTCGAGGAAGACCCCAATATAAAGCTTCAAAATGCAAAAAATATTGTAGCTCAGGTAGCCAAAGAGAATAATACACTTTATTTGGATGTTAATAGTGTTTTTAGCAAAGGAGGTTTACCAGTTCACAATCAGGACGATTACATAATAAATGAAAAGAATAGTAATAAAAAAGATGGTGTTCATTTAACATCCCTAGGCTACAAATTTATTGCTAAAATAGTATTTCAATATTTGGTTGAAAACAATTTACAAGTTAGGTATAAAAGTATTGTTTGTTTTGGAGATTCATTAACAAAAGGTTCTGGTGCCAAAGGAGCAGGAACAATTACAGGTGAAAATTATCCATCATTCTTAAATCAAATGCTCAATGAAATTTAAAAAAGTAAAGAGGAAAACAATTACAGTGTCGCTTCTTCTTTTTTTTAGTATGTCTCTATTTGCTTTAAATCAGGAAGAAGTGGCTTCAAGTGGTTTTAGTACCTTGAACTGGATTATTCTTATAGTTTTCCTTTTGGGCACAACGGTGATAGGAGAGCTTGTTAAAAATAAAGACAAAGGTTTGGATGCTTTTTTTAAAGGTGGTCAAAACTTACCATGGTGGGCAGTTTCGTTATCACTCATAGCAACAAAAACCAGTGTAGCAACCTTTATAGCAGTACCGGCATTTGTGTTTTCTCTTAATGGAGATTTAACCTATTTGCAAATGACTATAGGTTTTGCTTTAGGTAATATATTATTCGTTTATGTATTGTTAAAAGAATATTATGATGAAAATATTTATAGTCCATATGATTTTATTCAGAAACGACTAGGAATTAAAATAAGTCAGTTATCCAGAACCTTTTTCATGGTTGGTGCTACCATGAGTCAAGGTGTAAGGCTATTAGGAACCGCTTTGGTGCTTAGTGTTATTACAGGTCAAAGTACGGTGGTTTGCATATTGATTATTGCAGCGTTCGCTGTTGTATGGTCTTATATTGGAGGTATTACAACTGTGGTTTGGACAGATGCCATTCAATTTATGATATTTATTTTCGGTGCTTGTTTTGCCTTGTTTTATGCTGTTGGAGACATACCAGGAGGTTTTGGAGAGATGATGGTTATAGCAGATGAAAAGGCAAAATTAGTGCTACTCGATCTGTCGTTAGATCCTCATAAAACATATACTTTATGGGTAGGGGTATTAGGTTGTACGTTTTTTGAATTTGGTTCAAACGCCGTAGATCAAGTGGTTACACAACGCGCACTATGCTGTAAAAACTTAAAAGAAGCCCGTAAAGCGGTCGCTTTTTCAGTGATAGGGGTTGCAACCACATGGATTATGGCTTTTGTAGGTATAGGTTTAGTGGCCTATTATGATATCAATCCACTATCGGAATTACTTAGTAATTCAATAGCTCAAGAACCAGATAGAATTTTCCCATATTATGTTGTAAACGAATTGCCAAATGGTATTTCAGGATTAATAATAGCAGCCATGTTCGCAGCAGGTATTTCTACATTAGACTCGGCATTAACGGCATTGTCACAAACCAGCGTTATGGGAATAGGAACTTTAGTATTTCCAAAATTAAAAACCATGGATGAAAATAAGGTGGTTAAAATATCCAAAATGGCAATTATTATCTGGGGTGTGATTTTGGCGGTATTAGCTTATGGTTTTAGCTATTTCCAAGATGGGGGCTTATTAGCATTAGGCTTTAAAGTGCCAGGGTATGCTTATGGGGCATTGATAGGAATAGCCTTTTTAGCGCTCATGCGAAAAGGAAAATTTATAGGTGTTTTATCAGGGGCATTTATAGCTATACTTGTGATAGCATGGATGCATTATGAAGGTATAAGTTTCTTTTGGTGGTTCCCTGTTGGTGCAGTTGTAGTTATGGCTGTAACATTATTACATTGGAATATAGCAGGAAAAAATAAAAAATTAAATCTTCAAAAAGGAGATGCATAGATATGAAAGAATTTAAGACAACCCAAATAGAGGGTTACGACGTCATCGTTGTTGGAGGGGGAGTTTCTGGAAGTCATGCAGCCATTGCTGCTGCAAAAACAGGAGCCAAAACATTATTAATAGAGCAGTTTGGTTTTTTAGGAGGTTCATTAACGGCTATGGGCGTTGGGCCAATGATGACATTTCATAATAAAGCAGGAAAGCAATTAGTTTTTGGTTCACCTAATGAGATGGTTAGTAGATTGGTTGCTAAAGGAGCAAGTCCTGGTCATATTGTAGATGGTACAGGTTATTGCTCAACAGTAACGCCTTTTGATGCTGAAATGCTGAAAGTTATTTTAGAGGAGATGGTGTTAGAGTCTGGGGCAGAAATCTTATATCACACCAGATTAATAGATATTTCAAAAGAAGAAAATAAAATTAAAACAGTATTTATTCATAATCGTGGTGGTATACAAGAAATACCAGCCAAGGTTTTTATTGATGCCAGTGGTGATAGCGAAATAGTAAAATTGTCTGGTGTGCCTTTTACGGAGGGTCGTCTTGAAGACAATAAATCACAGCCAATGACCACTAATATAAAGGTGGGAAATGTAAATACTGAAAAACTTCGGGAATACATGATTAACAATTGGGATCAGTTTGATGCAGAAGAAAGATCTGATGATAAAGCCGAAATTTTAAAAAAAACCAAACGTATTTCAAGTTGGGGCTTTTATGATTTATGGAATAAAGCCAAAGTAAAACGAGAAGTTACTGTACCAAGGGATAATGTGCTATTTTTTGAAACAAATACGGAAGGAGAGTTTATTTTTAATACCTCCCGTGTCTTAGGCTTTAACCCTTTAAATCCATTCGATTTAAGTAAAGCAGAAACGTTGGGTCGTAAACAATGCGTAGAAATTTACAACTTCCTTAGAAAATATGCCCCAGGTTTTGAAAATGCAACATTTGTGAGTACAGCACCTCATATTGGTATTCGAGAATCACGCCACCCACATGCAAAATATGTATTGTCTGCCGAAGATTTAGTAAACGAAGTAAAATTTGAAGAACCAATAGCTGTTGGAGGTTATCCATTAGATATTCATTCTCCAGATGGAGGTACTACAGAAACCACGCATTTAAGAGATGAAGGCGTCTATTACATTCCAAAAGAAGCTTTATTGGTAAATGAGGTAGAAAACTTAATTCTATCTGGGCGTGCCATTGGAGCCGATCATTATGCTAGTGCAGGTTTAAGAGTAACTCCTATTGCAATGGCCATAGGTCAAGGAGCTGGAACTTTAGCCGGATTATCAGTTATTAATAAAGTGACACCAGAAGCCCTAGAGTATTCAAAATTGGAAGCAATGTTAAAGTATCACGGTGCTTATTTGGGTTAGACATAGCTTATTGATAATAAGAATAAGCAGAATTTTATTAATAAAAGTTTCTTTGCTCATTAAAAACCTCCTAGAAGCCTAATTGAGCTTTAGAGGTTTTTAATTGCATTATACTTTCGTTTGTTATTATGTTACATAGGTGTTAGAGTTTTGATTTATATGTTGATGGTGTTTATTTATATGCTCTAAATGAGTAATGCTTTATACCTAATGCATCATGATTTATAACTAATTATAAGGGTTATTTTTAATATTGTTATTGAATTTATCATTGATATAGAATCTCTTCAAAAGAGGCTTCAACTTGTTTGAATTAATGATTATTTAGTAGTTAGTTTTAGTTGTGGCCCGATTACTTCTTTGAGAAAGTTGGTATATTTTCAGATTTAATCGGGCTTTTTTTAATTGATAAAAGCAATATAATATAAATGAAAAAAGTAGGCTTGCTAGTTGTATTTGTAGCTCTAGCGTTAAACTTTGGCTGTGGAAAAAGTAATTCAAAAGAAACAGTATTTGCCATAGAACAGAGTCAGCAAATTACCGATGAAGAACGCATGGAGTGGTGGTCTGAGGCTAGATTCGGTATGTTTATTCACTGGGGTATCTACACAAAACTTGCAGGGTTTTATAATGGTAAGGCTCAACCCAATAGTGCAGAATGGATAATGAACCGGGGGAAAATACCAATTGCCGAATATGAAAAATTAGCCGATGATTTTAATCCTAGCCAGTTTAATGCTAAGGAATTTGTGAATTTAGCTAAAGAGGCTGGTATGAAATATATGGTCATTACAGCTAAGCATCATGATGGTTTTTCCATGTTCGGTTCTAAAGCTAGTAATTATAATATTGTTGACGCTACACCATTTAAAAGAGATATTTTAAAGGAATTAGCAAAGGAATGTCAGGAGCAAGGAATTAAATTCGGATTCTATTATTCCCAAGCACAAGATTGGCATCACCCGGGAGGTATGGGTAATAATTGGGATGAATCTATAGAACGTGTGAGCAGTGATGAATATGTTTATGAAAAGGCACTTCCAGAGGTTAAACAATTGCTAACCGAATATGGTCCCATTGCTATTTTTTGGTGGGATACACCTCGAAAAATGACAAAATCTGTTGTAGATATTTTATATCATATTACAACGGCATTGCAACCGCAAATTATTACAAACGATCGTTTGGGAGATGATTATCCTGGTGACCATAAAACATTTGAAAGACACGGACCTAGATATCAACCAGAAGCAAAATATTGGGAGTTATGTCAACCAATTAGTGGCAGTTGGGGGTACCGAAGTGATGATGATAATTTTAAACCTATCCCAACATTAATTCACAATTTAATTGACCAAAGTAGTAAAGGCGGCAACTATCTGCTTAATGTGAGTCCAACTCATGAAGGTACATTAAAAGATGAAGCTGTAGACCGATTAAAGGCAATGGGAGTTTGGATGAATAAAAACAGTGAAGCTATTTATGGTACACAAGCAAGCCCCTTGACGGAAGAACCAGAATGGGGTAGAATTACAATGAAGACTGTTGAAGGCAAGTGGCTTTTGTATTTGCATGTTTATAATTGGGAAGATGGAGTATCAATTCCTGTGCGTCTTATAAACCAAGTGGACACTTGCTATTTGCTTACAGATAAATCAAAAACATTTAAAACAGAATCAAATAGTAATGGTATAAATGTAGAACTAACAGGAGAAGCTCCTGATGAAGTGGCTTCGGTAATTGTTCTAAAATTAAAAGAAAAGCCCAATGCACTTCCTCAAAAACCATTAGGGCAAGATGAGTATGGAGCAGTTGTTTTACCCGCTGGAAGAGCACAGTATGAAAACTTACAAGGTCCTGGAGCTCAATATAACGAACGACTAGATTGTGTGGGGAGTTGGGACAGTGAAACAGCAAGAGTGTATTGGGCGTTCAATATAGATGAACCAGGAGATTTTCAATTAACAGCACTGTTTTCAGGTAAAAAAGATGCCAAAATAACAATGTCATTTAACGGTGTATCAACAAATGTTAATGTGCCTGCTAGTGGTAATACAAAAAGATTTAGAAAATTGGATTTAAGTAAAGTTAAGGTAGATAAAGTTGGTAAGTATGAGGTTTCCTTTATACCTGTGGCTGGTAAATGGAATGCTTTGAACTTAAAAGAGCTTAAAATTCAACCCATTAAGAATTAATTGAATATAACCAATGAAGTATATTTTTCTTTTTTTAATTGGTTTTTTGATGTCGTGTAATGCGCAAAATGCCATTTATGATAATTTGAAAGAAGCACCCATTGATGGAGGCTTGCAAATGGAAGATTTTTGGGTTTGGGGAAGTTCAGTTATTAAGGGTGATGATGGGAAATATCATATGTATGCATCTCGGTGGCCAAAATTTTTACCATTCCATCCAGGGTGGATGGTAGCTTCGGAAATTGTACATGCTACTTCAAATACTCCTGAAGGACCTTATCAATATGAGGATGTTGCATTAGGTATTAGAGGAGCGCAATTTTGGGATGGTCGTTCATGTCATAACCCTAAAATAGTAAAACATAAAGACACGTATATTCTTTATTATATGGGTTCTACGCATCCATTTGAAGCCATAAATAATGATAATATTGATGATTTCAATTTATCTAGTAAATGGTGTATTACAGCTAGATGGAGAAAGCGTGTTGGTATTGCAACTTCAAAAAGCCCTTATGGACCATGGAAACGATTGGATGCTCCAATTTTAAATGTAAACCCGGATAGTTTCTATAGTTTTTTAACATCAAATCCTTCACCTTTAATTAAGGAAGATGGTTCTGTGGTGCTTTTATTTAAAGGAAGAAGTTATAAAGAAGATACTATAAAGCACAGTGATATGAGTATTGGCGTAGCAACAGCGCCATCATTTGATGGAGTATATACTGTGGTTGGAACTAAACCATTATTTTCAATGGAACATTTAGGTGAAGTTGAGGACCCGCATCTATGGAGTGATAATGAAGGTTTTCATCTAGTAGCAAAAGACCAGCGTGGATTGATTACTGGAGGAAAAGGTGATGGGCTTTTGGCACATTCGAAAGATGGGATTAATTGGGTGGTAGATGAAAACCCAAGAGCCTATACCAAAACAGTAAAATGGAATAATGGCAAAACCTTAAAGCAAGGACAATTAGAACGCCCGTTTGTTTTTGTTGAAAATGGCCAGCCCACCCATATTTTCTTTGCTACTATGGATGGTCCTGGTGGATTTGGCAACGGTACAAAAACATGGAATATGGTTATTCCTTTAAAATAATTAAAAACAATTCAAACTAACTAATACCTTTATAAGATGAGTAAAAAAATATTATTATGGTCTATTACAGCGGCATTGGCCGGATTTTTATTCGGTTTCGATGTGGTTGTAATTTCAGGAGCCGATAAGAAATTGCAAGCACTTTGGGAATCTTCAGATTCATTTCACGGATGGGTAGTTATGGGAGCTGCACTTTGGGGTACCGTATTGGGGGCTATTTTTGGAGGCTTTCCAACTAATAAATATGGCCGTAAAAAAACCTTAATTGTAATTGGTGTTCTATTTGCAGTATCAGCCATTGCATCGGCATTATCAAATGACCCCTATGTTTTTGCTTTTGCAAGATTTATTGGTGGAATAGGTGTTGGAGCCTCTACTATTGCTGCTCCTGCTTATATTTCTGAGATTGCACCTGCGAAGGATAGAGGACGTTTAGTAGCCATGTATCAGTTTAATATTGTATTTGGTATTCTGGTTGCTTTTATGTCTAATTATTTGTTGAGCGGAATTGGAGAAAATGCTTGGAGATGGATGTTAGGTGTAGAAGCCATTCCAGCAGTTTTATATATTGTGTTTGCGTTAGGTGTTCCTAAAAGCCCAAGATGGTTGGCTTCAAAAGGTAGAACTGAAGAAGCCAAAGATGTTTTGCAGATAATTAATCCGGATGCTGATGTTGATGCACAATTACAAGAGTTTCAAAGTCATTCAGAACCTAAAGATTCGTCAGAAACCATTTTTATAAAAAAGTATAGGTTTCCTTTAATGTTAGCATTTTTTATTGCCTTTTTCAATCAGTTTTCTGGAATAAATGCCTTTTTATATTATGCACCACGTATTTTTGAAGAGGCGGGATTAGGAGAAAGTACGGCATTATTAAGTAGTGTGGGTATTGGAGTTACTAATTTAGTATTTACTTTATTAGGTGTTTTTCTAATTGATAAATTGGGAAGAAAAACACTAATGTATTTTGGCTCTATAGGGTACATAATATCTCTAGGTTTAGTGTCAGCAGCCTTTTTCTTGGGTTGGACAGGTATGGCGGTTCCAATTTTCTTATTCATATTTATTGCAGCACATGCCATTGGTCAGGGAGCCGTAATTTGGGTGTTTATTTCAGAAATATTCCCAAATCATTTAAGAGCTTCAGGGCAAGCTTTCGGGAGTTCAACACACTGGGTTTTAGCTGCAATTATTCCTTCTTTAATACCATTCCTATTTAATCATCCGGCAATCGGTGCAGGTGTGGTGTTCTTAATTTTCACAGGAATGATGGTATTACAGCTATTATTTGTGGCTTTTATGATGCCAGAAACAAAAGGAAAAACCTTGGAAGAATTAGAAGATATCATTTTAAAAAAATAATAACGTGTTTTCATGAGGAAAGCCATCTTACTGATATTAGTCTTTTGTGTTTCAACTCAACTTTACGCATCTAAAGTTGATACTTTGGTTGTATTAAGTAAATCCATGAATAAAGAGATTAAGAATGTGGTTATCACTCCTGATACCTATGGCACAATTGAAAAATCATATTCAGTGGTGTATTTACTTCATGGTGCTGGTGGCAATTATAAAGATTGGTTAAAAAAAGTGCCGAAAATAAAAGCGTATGCAGATGATTATGATGTCATTATTGTGTGTCCTGATGGTGGAAAAACCAGTTGGTATTTTGATAGCCCAATAGATGCTACCATGAAATACGAAACCTATGTTTCAAAAGAATTAATAGTGGCCATTGACAAATCATACACAACAAAAGCCAACAAGGTGCATAGAGCTATTAGCGGTTTAAGTATGGGAGGTCATGGAGCGTTCTATATAGCTTTTAAACATTCAGATGTTTTTGGTGTTGCAGGTAGTATGAGTGGAGGTGTTGATATAAGACCATTTCCATTACGATGGGAAATTGAAAAACGATTAGGCTCTTATGCAGAAAACCCTAAAAATTGGGAGGAGCATACTGTTATAAACCTCGTACATTTATTGAATGGTAAAAACCTGAAATTTATTTTTGATTGTGGGGTAGATGACTTCTTCTATGATGCTAATGTCAGACTGCATCAAAAACTTTTGGAACGTAATATTCCGCATGACTATATTGAACGTAAAGGAGGGCACAACAATCCTTACTGGAAAAATTCCACAAAATATCATATGGTGTTTTTTAATGAATATTTTAATAATTCAAATAACTAATTAATAATGAACTTTAAAACAGTTTATCTTCTTGCTTTAATTACGGTTTTTTGTTTTTCTTGTAAAAACAATACTAATTCAAACAATCAAGAGAAGGAATCAAATACTACAACATTTGCAAATAGTCAGCCTAATATTGTTGTGCTATTGTGTGATGATTTAGGGTATGGAGACTTATCGTCCTTCGGTCACCCTATTATCGAAACCAAAAACTTGGATAAATTAGCGGAAACAGGAATTAAACTAACAGATTTTTATTCCACTGCAGCTGTGTGTTCGCCATCTCGCGCAGGTTTACTTACTGGTAGAAGTCCAAACAAAGCTGGTATTTATGATTTTATTCCGGGACTTAAAAAAAGTCCGGATAATAGACATTTAGTTCACCTACAAACACAAGAACAAACCATTCCTGCTATGTTAAAATCTGTTGGTTATAGCACCTGCTTGGTAGGTAAATGGCATTGTAGTTCCAGATTTAATTCAGATAAACAACCACAACCAGATGATTTTGGTTTTGACCATTGGATGGCTACTCATAACAATGCTGCACCAAGTCATCAAAACCCAAAAAACTTTGTTAGGAATAGAGAAAAAGTAGGTGAGATTGAAGGTTTCAGTAGTCAAATCATTGTTAGTGAAGCTATCAATTGGTTAGATAATAGAACGGATAATAAACCTTTCTTTCTTGAGGTAGCATTTCATGAACCACATGAGCCTGTTGCTTCTCCGGAAGATTTGGTTCAAAAATATTTACCAAAAGCAAAAAACAAAGAAGAAGCTGAGTATTTTGCTAATGTTGAAAATGTAGACTTAGCTGTTGGTAGGTTGATTGAATATTTCGAAAAAAATAATATGGATAATACCTTAATAGTTTTTAGTTCAGATAACGGGCCAGAAACTTTTATGAGATATAACAGAGCCAAAAAATCCTACGGTTCACCGGGTGAGTTGAAAGGCATGAAGCTTTGGACTAATGAAGCTGGTTTTAGAGTGCCGGGAATCATTAACTGGATAGGAAAAGATATTCATACAGGTACAACCAATAAGGTGGTTTCAGCTTTAGATTACATGCCAACTTTTGCCGAACTTTCTGGAGCCAAATTGCCTAATAGAGCATTAGATGGTGAATCGTTTGTTTCGCTTTTAGAGCAAGGAGAATTCAATAGAGAAAAGCCATTGATATGGGCGTTTTACGATGCCATTAATGCCCATAGAGTAGCGTTGAGAAAAGGAGATTGGAAAATTATGGGGCGTTTAGTGGCTGATAATGAGGAGTTACCGCATATACACAATCTAGCAGAGAGTAATATAGAATTGGTGAAACGTGCTGAATTAACAGATTTTGTTTTGTTTAATTTAAAGGAAGATATAAGCGAGTCAGAGGATTTAGCTTTAAAGCATCCCGAAGTTTTTGAAGATATGAAAACACTGGTGAAGTCTGAATATAATGAATTACTGAACGAAAGCCATGTTTGGAAACGTGAAGAAGAAAACAAAAAGTCTTAAGTAGCCAATAAAATTAATAATGAAGGCATTAACATATATAATGAATAAATCAGTTTTAGTAAGTCTTATAGTTTTGATAACAATGTATAGTTGTTCTCAATTAAGCAATAAAATTATTGTAAACTCTCCAGATGGAAAAAAGGAGTTGACACTTTTCAATGAATCAGAAAGTAGTCTCCTTAATTTTTCAATTAAATATGATGATTTAGACCTGTTATTACCGTCAACATTAGAACTAAGTTCCAATAACATTGATTTTACTAAAAAATGGTCTGTATTAAATGTTGAAAATGCTTCGGTAACAAATACATGGACATCTAACTTCAGTGAGTTAAGTACAATTCCTGATAATTATAATGAGGTAAAAGTTTATTTGAAATCTGATACAGCATTATTGAACATTATTTGTAGGGTTTATAATGAAGGAGTTGCCATATCTTATGAAATCCCTGAGCAAAACAACTTAGACAAAATCAGTTTAAGTGAAAAAATTAATTATAATTTTTTAGAAGATTATTCGGTTTGGTCAACACCTAAACGAGAAAGACGAGTATTGACTGCACAAGGGGAGTACAGAAAAATTCCAATGACTGAGTTACAGGAAGGATGTGAAAGACCTTTAGTTATTGAAGTTTCAGACAGTGTAAAAATGGCTTTAGCAGAAGCACGATTGGTAGATTATGCAAGATTGAGTTACAATAAAGGAACATCTTCTAATTATAGTATACTTTCTTCCTTAGATGGAAGAATGGAAGAAGTAAAACATGACCTTGTAACAGGAGCAGCAATTTCAGAAAGAAAAAAAGACGGTTTTAAAATTCACCAAAAATTGCCAATTTCATCTCCTTGGAGAGTGGTAATGATAGGAGATAGTCATGCCGAATTGTTAGAAAATAATTATATCATTCAAAATTTAAATCCACCATCTGCTTTTGACGATTCTTGGGTAGAACCCGGAAAAGTATTGCGCGAAACAACTTTAACAACGCAAGGAGGTTTTGCAGCTATCGATTTTGTTGCAAGCCATAATATGCAATATGTACATTTTGATGCCGGTTGGTATGGCAATGAAATGGATAATGCATCAGATGCCACAACGGTTACTTTAGACCCAAAACGTTCTAAAGGGCCTTTTGAAATTGAAGCTATTTGTAAGTATGCCAAAGAAAAAGGCGTAAAAGTAATGCTGTATATAAATCGAAGAGCTTTAGAAGGTAAAGTTGATGAGGTGTTTCCTGTACTTAAAAAATGGGGAGTTTCTGGTGTAAAGTATGGTTTTGTTAGGGTAGGCGATCAAGATGCTACTACTTGGATGCATGAAGCTGTAAAGAAAGCAGCAAAATACAATTTGGTAATTAATATTCATGATGAATACAGACCTACTGGCTTCTCTAGAACCTATCCGAATCTGTTAACACAAGAAGGAATTCGTGGTGACGAAGAAACGGTGCCTAATGAGCATACATTAATTACCATGTTTACAAGAATGTTGGCAGGAGCAGCAGACAATACTGTTTGTTACTACAATAAACGCGTTGATAAAATGGGGTCTCATGCTTCACAATTAGCAAAAACTGTGTGTTTGTTTAGTCCCATTCAGTTTTTGTACTGGTATGATAAGGCTCCTACAGCTCCAGTTAAAAATGATGGACTCTGGGGTGACACTAAAACCATAGGTAATGAGCCAGAATTAGAGTTCTTTAACAATGTACCAACAACTTGGAATGAGACCAAGGTGCTGGAAGCTCAAATTGGAAAAATTGGAGTAATTGCTCGAAGAAAAGGCAATGAATGGTTTGTTGGTGGTATTAATGGAACTACTGAACGTGAGGTTGAACTTGATTTTTCCTTTTTAGAGTCTGATGCGAAATACAAAGCGAAGTTATATACAGATGATGACACTGTAAATACACGAACTAAAGTTAAAATTGAAGAAATTGAATTAGCAAATACTTCAAAATTGAATTTGAAAATAAAAAGTAATAATGGTTTTGCAATGCAAATCACTAAACTATAATTTAAGTTAAAATGAGGAATAGAATAGCTTTATTGAAATTATTGACCGTTTTCCTTGTATTGGGAATGGTTTCCTGTAAATCGAAAGAAGAGCAGAAACCAGAGAAGAAAGAATTGCCTGCAAAAAGGCCGAACATCATTTTTATGATGTCTGATGACCATGCGTATCAGGCTATTAGTGCATATAGTAATCATTTAATTGAGACGCCAAATATTGACCGTATTGCAGATGAAGGTATCAAATTCACCAACGCCTGTGTATCCAATTCAATATGTGCACCATCAAGAGCTACTATACTAACGGGTAAACATTGTCATATGCATGGAAAAGTGGATAATGTATTTCCATTTGATGAGTCTCAAACCACCTTTCCGCAAATCATGGAAAAAGCAGGATATAAAACGGCCATGTTTGGGAAATTACATTTTGGAAATAACCCTAAAGGTGTAGATGAGTTTAAAATTTTACCAGGTCAAGGAAGATATTACAATCCTATTTTCAACACAAATGATGGACAAATTACTGTTGAGGGCTATGTGACCGATATCATTATGGATATGACTTTGGAGTGGTTGGAAGAAAATAAAAATGATGACACACCATTTATGTTATTCTCCATGCAAAAAGCACCTCATAGAGAGTGGTTGCCAGCACCTCGTCATTTTAAAGAATACACCAAGAAAACCTTTGTAGAACCAGAAACTTTATTTGATGATTACGAAGGCAGAGGAAGTGCCGCCAAAACAGCAGAAATGAATTTGTTAAAGCATATGAATTGGGCTGGAGATGCTAAGATTTATCCAGAACTCATGAAAGAACTCGGTTTAAAAGATGAATCTGGTTGGGATTTAAAAGCTTTTAAGCGTGAGGTAGGAGCAATGAATGAAGAGCAACGTGCTGTTTGGGATTCCGTTTACGGACCTGTAATGCAAGAGTTTAAAGCTAAATATCCTGAAATGGATGATAAAGCATTAATGAGATGGCGTTACCAAAGGTACATGCAGGATTATTTAGGTTGTATAGCTTCGGTCGATGAAAATGTGGGACGTTTGCTAGATTATTTAAAGGAAACAGGTCAAGATGAAAATACAATTATCGTATACACGTCAGATCAAGGGTTTTATTTAGGTGAACATGGCTGGTTTGATAAACGTTTTGTTTATGATGAATCCTTCAAAACACCATTACTAGTTAAGTGGCCCAATGTAATTACACCCGGTACCACCAGTACTGAAATGGTTCAAAACTTAGATTTTGCTCAAACCATATTAGAAGCAGCACATATTGAAGCACCTTCAGATATGCAAGGTGAAAGCTTAGTGCCTTTATTATTGGGCAATCAAGAAGAATGGACAAGAGATGCGGTATATTACCATTATTATGAGTATCCTGGTATTCATATGGTAAAAAGACATTATGCCATTATCACCCAAGAATACAAGCTAGCACATTTTTATTATGATGTTGATGAGTGGGAACTTTACGATCGTAAAAAAGACCCGCAAGAAATGACAAATGTGATTAATGATCCGGATTATGCTGAGGTTGTTGTAAAACTAAAAGAACAACTTGCCGATTTAAGGGAACAATATGGAGATAGTTCAGAGTTAGATCAGGAAATTCTTAGAAAGTACTTGGAGGCAAAAGATAACCCAGATGTAGAAACAGTGCCGCTACATTAAATTATTTGTTAATTATTACATGTATAAAGTGTTTGGTTTAATGATGAAAAAGTATCTGGTTAGAACAGTTTTATGTTTTTCCATGGTTTTGGTTATGGGCCCGTTGGGAGCACAATCTTTTGAGCATCCTAGAATCTATACCACAAATTTGGATAAGCAGGCTTTTTTAGAGAAACTGGAAAATGTAGCATGGAAGCGGGAATTAATAGATAAGAAAAAACAAAACTTAGAAAGGTATTTAAACTTCGTTGATATCAATCCAGAGTGGTTGGTGTCTAGGTTGCAAATGAACTGGAAAACCAAACACAATGAGGTCTATCTCAAGGGTGGTAATTTTGCATACTCTAAAGGAACAGCACCGGTTCCAACGGTTAGGTTTTCTGGAACCAGAGATTGGGCAACCGACTATAAAAGACCTAAATTAGTTGATGTTGAACCTTATTTTGATGACTCCAGAGGCTTGTATTTTGAACATAAGAAAACGGGTAAGAAAGAATGGATTCATCCATCAAAATCGGGGCATGCCATTGAAAAAATAAATCAGGAAATCATGCAGCTGGTTGAAGATGCCGCATTTTTATATTGGTTAACCGGTGAGCAAAAATATGCCGACTTTGCGGCACCTGTGTTTTTCACCTATATAGATGGTATGTTTCATAGAGATGCCCCCATCGATTTGAAAAATTCAAACCAGCAAAACATTTCTGGGTTGGCAACTTTTGAGGTTATTCATGAGGGCATCGTTATTTCTTTAGTCACCGCTTATGATTTTCTATATGATTATTTAAAATCGGAAAAGAAGGATGTATCCAATACTGTGGCTGTTTTTCAAAAATGGGGAGACCAAATTATTAAAAATGGTGTACCAGATAATAACTGGAATCTATTTCAGGCTAGGTTTTTGACCTATATAGCTTTAGTGTTAGAAAGCAATGAAACTTACAAAAATGGAAAAGGTCGGGAGCATTATTTAAATTACACCTTTAATGTTTCTACAGATAGGCAAATAGCGGTTAATGAGTCGCTATTGGTTTATGACCAAGAAACTGGTATTTGGCCAGAGTGTCCATCATATTCAGTCCATGTTATAACCACGCTTTTAAAAATATTTACCCTATTAGACCATGTAACAAATAATAACGAAATGGCTAATTATCCCATTTTGGAAAAGGCCGTATTGTCATCATTTCAATATTTATTTCCGTCTGGTTACATGTTGGGCTTTGGAGATTCAGGTCATAAAATATTGCCTCCTGAGAATTTTGAATTGTTAATAGCAAATTATAGAAAGTATAATCAAAAGGAAAAAGAGGTATTAATATCGGGTTTTTTATCCCAGTTCATGTCCAACAAATTATATACACGAAAAGCTAAGGATTTATTTAATTTATTCTTTTACGTAGATGATATTGTTGATAGTGAAGCCGATTTAGGAGCCTTAACAACGCCAACATTCTATGCGCCAAATGTGAGTATGTTTAACCAGAGAATGGGTGAAGGAGATAACGCCGTTATGTTATCTACGGTTGGTTCTTATGGAAATCACGCTCACGCCAATGGGGTCTCTATAGAACTATTTGCTAATAATTATGTGTTAGGTCCAGATTCTGGTAAAGGTCCTAGTTATTGGCATCCTGATTTTAGGGATTACTATGCAAGAATGCCGGCCCATAACACCGTTATTGTAGATGGAATATCTGATTATAATAATATGAGGGTTTATCATCCTTTTAAGTTGGATAATAGTTTTCCTAAATCTGGTGAGTCTTCAATATTTGATAAAGTAACATTCTCGAAAGTGTCATTTCTAGAACCAAAAACTGTTTCTAATCAGCAACGTTTTTCAGCAATTATAAAATCGAATTCAGGCAAAGCCTATGTGGTTGATGTTTTCAGGTCTAAAAAACAAAAAGACGGCAAACAAAAGCACGAATACTTTTATCGTAACCTAGGACAATCATTGGATGTTTTAGATGCTAATACTAGCACTTTAGAGTTCACTACAACAGATGATTTAAGTTCTAAGAAGGGAGATTTAACAGGCTATGATTTCTTCAGTAGCAAATATAAGGCAAGCACATCTAAAGCTGTACAGCCCATATTTACACTTAAAACAGCTGGTAGGCCAGATAACTTAATGAAGCTATGGGTTAAAGGCAGCTCCAATCAAACCATTTACAAACTAAAATCGCCCCGGTCTAACGCCTTAAGTGAAGGCACTGCTCCCAAGAATCTTTTAAAGGATTCTATTCCAACTTTGGTATTAAAACGTGATGAAGCTGCTTGGAATAACCCTTTCGCTGTAGTTTTTAATCCGTATTTAAAAGGCGAAGAAAACCCTATTGAAAATGTTTCCTATGCTTCTTTGGAGGGCAGCCCTAGTACACAAATTATAGAAGTGCTATTAGCCGATAAAATAACAACAGATAGAATTGTTTTAAATGCTTCGGAAAATGATATAGCACAAGAAGAAGGCTTTTATCAAAAAGGATTGTTGTCTATTATTAGAGAATCCAAGACTGGAAATACATTAGATTTTATGTTTTTATCAGGCATTAGCCGATTAGATTATAAAGAATGGACATTAATAGCATCCGCAAAACCTGTAACGATATCCATTGAAAGTGTGGAAGACCGTTATTTGATTCAAAATGACAACCCAGTAACTATTAATTTACCACTTAAAGAAGGCGGTAAACGTGCTAAATTGATGTTGTATGAAGATGGAAAACTGGTAGCTACAAAGGAAGCAGTATTAAATAGAAACAAACCATTCCAACAATTATTTAAATTGGAAAAGGCCTATAGTAAAGTGATTATTAAATTATAAAACCAAGACCAACAGATTTTATAAAATGAAGCAAAAGTATCCATATCTAATAATTTTGGTGCTCCTTGTAGGCGTGGCTAACTGCCAAAAGAAAAAGGAAGTTAGAGATGAATTTGCGCACGAACTAATTTATAAGGTTGTAAATAAAGATACTTTAAAATTACAGATATATAACCCAGTAAATTTTGATAGCGAAAAAAAATACCCAACCATAGTTTTCTATTTTGGTGGCGGTTGGAACGGTGGAAGCATATACCAATTTAAAGACCAGGCCTTATATTTTAATTCAAGAGGCATGATTGCTGTTTTAGTAGATTATAGAGTTAAAAGTAGACACAAAACTACGCCATTTGAATCTGTTAAAGATGCCAAATCTGCTATAAGATTCTTAAAATTTAATGCTGCAAAATATAGTATTGACACTAACAGAATTGTGGCGTCGGGTGGTTCTGCTGGAGGACACTTGGCAGCTGCCACATCCTTGTTGGAAGGGATAAACGAAACTACAGATGATTTATCAGTTAGCCCAAAAGTTAATGCATTGGTTCTTTTCAATCCTGTTATTGATAATGGTCCCAATCCAACGGCTTTTGAGTATGAAAGAATTAATAGGCGTTATAAAGAATTTTCACCAATACATAACATTAAAACAGGAGCGCCTCCAACCATTTTCTTTTTGGGTTCAAAAGATAAACTTATACCCGTTTCTACAGCCTATGAGTATAAAAATAGAATGGAAACTGTTAATAGTAGATGTGAAGTCTTTATCTATGAAAATCAGCCTCATGGATTTTTTAATAAAGGGAGGCAAAAAGAGGATAGGTGTTATAGAGAAACAGTTCGTGAAACCGATGTGTTTTTAGAATCACTGGGAATAATAAAAGGAAAACCAACTATATAATAAGTTTTTAAATTGAAAAAAGTATTTGTTTTATTCGTTGTATTATCAGTTTTACTATCCTGTAAAGCACAACAAGAAATGGACATTGTTTTTGTTTCTCCTACTGCTGAAACAAATGGAGATGGAACACAAAATAGTCCGTTTTCCAATATATCGGCGGCTATGCAAAAAGCCAAAGAGATTAAATCAATTAATCCAGAAGCCAATATTTTGGTTAATATTCTTCCAGGGACCTATTACCTTTCAGAATCCATTAAAATCGATGCCAGCCTAAATGGGCTTTCAATTAAGGGAACTGATGCTTCCGATGTCATAATTAAAGGTGCAATTCCACTTAACCTAAAATGGGAAAAATTTAATGAATCTATTTATGTGACTTCGGTGGAAGCCGGTTTAGAATTTGACCAATTTGTTGTAAATAATAATCCGCAGATATTGGCACGATACCCGAATTATAATGAAGGTGGACATTATTGGCAAGGGTATGCCGAAGACGCAATTTCTAAGGAACGATTGGAATCTTGGAAAAATCCAGAAGGTGCTTTTTTTCACGCTTTGCACGGTGGTAGATGGGGCGGTTTTCATTTTGAAATTACTGGGGTTAATGAAGATGGAACACCAAAGTTGACAGGCGGACATCAAAATAACCGAGGATCTAGACCGCATAAAGAATACCGCATGGTTGAAAATGTGTTTAAAGAATTGGATGCTCCGGGAGAATGGTTTTTAGATAAAACTTCAAGTAAATTATATTATTGGCCAACAGAGAATGTATCTGTTGAAAATGCCACATTTGAAGTGGCTGTTCTAAAAGATTTGATTCAGGTGACTGGTACTATAGAGGAGCCGGCAAAAAACATTACTATTAGCGGGATTACTTTAGAAAATACGGCAAGAACTTTTATGGAAGATTTTGAGCCCTTGTTGCGAAGCGATTGGACTATTTACCGCGGTGCCGTTTTGTTTTTTGAAGGTACTGAAAACTGTAAGATAGAGAATAGTGAATTTGCGAATTTAGGAGGCAATGTAATAATGGCGAGTAAATATAATAAAGGCCTCCAAGTTATTGGAAATCATATTCACGATTGTGGGGCAAGTGCTATATCATTTGTGGGCGATGTTTCAGCGGTAAGGTCACCTTCTCTTAATTACAGAGAATTTGTGCCATTGGAAGAGATGGATACTATAGCTGGTCCAAAAAATGAATTATATCCTAGGGCATGTCTTGTAGAAGACAATTTAATTTACAGAATTGGTAGAACAGAAAAACAAACGGCTGGAGTTCAAATTTCAATGGCCATGGATATTACCGTAAGCCATAACAGTATTTATGATGTACCCAGGGCAGGAATCAATATTGGAGACGGCACTTGGGGAGGACATATTTTAGAGTATAATGATGTATTTAATACAGTGTTAGAAACCAGTGACCATGGGTCTTTTAATTCTTGGGGAAGAGATCGTTTTTGGTATCCTAACAGGAAAATAATGGACAGCCTAACAACCGCTAATCCGGAAATGCCAAAGTGGGATGCTATTAAGACTACCATCATTAGAAATAATCGTTTTCGTTGTGATCATGGATGGGATATCGATTTAGACGATGGTTCCTCAAACTACCATATTTATAATAATTTATGTCTTAATAGTGGGATTAAATTAAGAGAAGGATTCAAAAGAGTAGTTACAAATAATATTACAGTAAATAACTCATTGCATCCGCATGTGTGGTTCGCCAAAAGTGAAGATATATTTAAAAATAACATTGTTGGAGATACTTATCAAGATGTGGGCTTATTAGGCTGGGGAAAGGAATTGGATTATAACTTATTTCCAACAGAAGAATCCATGATGAAACCCCAAATATATGGCATGGATAAGCATAGTGCTTTTGGAGATCCGCTATTTATTGATCCTTGTAATTTAGATTTTGGAGTTACGAAAGATTCACCAGCACTTAACATCGGATTCAAGAATTTTCCAATGGATCAATTTGGGGTGAAAAAGGCCAAATTTAAAGCCATTGCAAAAACACCAGAAGTACCGGTGTTAAAAGATCCAACTTCAAATAATGGTAAAGCAAGTCCAGTTGTAGCTTGGTTGCGCAATAATATTAAGAATGTAGAGTCAGAACAAGAGCAATCTGCTTATGGTTTAAATACGGATCAAGGTGTAATTGTACTTCGTGTTTGGAAACACAGTCCAGCGGTAAAAGGAAATGGTATTAAAAAAGGAGATGTTATTCTTCAATCCGGAGACGTTAAGATATCAACCATAAAAGATTTTTTCAAAATAATGTCGAAAAGTGAATCAGATACGATGAACCTCGTAGTTATGAGAAATCAGACGGAACAGGAAATAACAATCCATTTAAAATAATTAAAAATTAATAAAACTATATATAATTGTAAAAGATGAAAACAATAAACAAATTAGTGCTTATTATGTTGGTGGCAATCCTTAATTGTAATTTGGGTTTTGCGCAAACGGAGAAAAAATTATCAGATGATGAGCGTATGGCTTGGTGGCGTGATTCTAAATTCGGAATGTTTATTCACTGGGGAGCCTACTCTATAATTGGTGGTGAACGCGGTACAAATATAGCAGGTGGTGGAGCGGAATGGGCTATGGATAAATTAGATTATACGGTTGAAGACTATGAGAAATTTCCAAAAATATTTAACCCGCAATTATTTGATGCAGATGCTTGGGTAACTATGGCAAAAAATGCAGGCATGAAGTATATTGTAATTACTTCTAAGCATCATGATGGATTTTGTTTATGGGACTCTAAAGCCACAGAGTATGATGTTATGGATACCGCACCATTTAAGAGAGATATAATTAAGGAATTATCTGAGGCTTGTAAAAAACAAGGTATTATATTTTGTTTTTACTATTCAATTGTAGATTGGCACCATCAACAAGCGCAAGGAAACTTGTACCCAAACTATAATATTGGGCAGCATGATGATCCATCAGTTGTGAATCCTAAATTCCCAAAATATTTTAAAAACTATTTGAAACCTCAAGTAAAAGAACTATTAACCAATTACGGAGACATTGGTGTGGTGTGGTTTGATGGTGATTGGATTTCAGATTATACAACCGAAATGGGAAAAGAGCTTTACAGTTTTATTCGTGATATTCAACCTAATACCATTGTTAACAATAGAGTTGATAAAGGAAGAAAAGGTATGGAAGGTATGGATGCAGAAGGAAATTTTGCAGGTGATTTTGGAACGCCAGAACAAGAAATTCCAGATACAGGAATTGATTCTGACTGGGAGGCTTGTATGACTATGAATGGAACTTGGGGATACAAACCAGACGATAATAAGTGGAAAAGTAGCGAAGATTTAATTCAAAAGTTAGTGGATATTGTATCTAAAGGAGGTAACTTTTTGTTAAATATTGGTCCAGATGGATTTGGTAGATTTCCTGCACAGAGTATCCGTAGACTAAATGCTATGGGAGAATGGACTAAGAAAAACGGAGAAGCTATTTACGGAGCCTCTGCCAGTCCATATAAAAAACCAAAATGGGGACGTTACACCGAGAAAGACGGTGTTATTTATGCCCATGTTTTCAATTGGCCAAAAAGCGGAATACTAAAACTGCATAAAAACATTAAAGTTAAAAAAGCAACACTTTTGACCGATCCAGATACCGAATTAAAATCCTTGAAAACATCAAGAGAAGTATTAGTTGAGGTACCAATTTTTGCTCCTGATAACCCTGTTTCTGTGGTGAAAATTGAGTTGGAAAATTAATTAGAAGTTTGTAAGTATATAGCCAAAAACACGCAAACATTTTATTATGATGTTTGTGTGTTAATACCATTAAGAGATATTTCAAAAAGAATATGAGTTTGTATAGGGAAGTAATAATTATTACTGTTGTCGCAGTTTTAAATATTGGCATTGGGTTTTCTCAAGCAAACTCTTATGCTAAACCAGATTGGGGAAACTATACCACCAAGGGCGGGTTTTTATATGCTCATATCTTTAATTGGCCAAAGGATGGTAAATTAGTAATTGATAGGGCTATAAAGCCAAGACAGGCAACATTGCTTTCAACTCTGGATAAAAAGATAAAAACAAAATTAATTGATGGCAAGTTAACTATTTTACTGCCCAAGAAAGCACCAGATTCTTTACCCTTAGTGGTTAAAATTGAATTGGTTCCAAATGAAGATTGGGCAAACTTAGAGAGATATAAAAAGGCTAATAGAGAGTTCAAAGTTTCGCTGAAAAAGGAAAAAACGATAGTGTTTATGGGTAATTCTATTACTCAAAACTGGACTAGAGATCACGGGGAGTTTTTTGATGATAACCCCTCTTTTATAAACCGGGGGATAAGTGGGCAAACAAGCCCACAAATGCTTGTTCGTTTTAGACCTGATGTTATAGAATTAAATCCAGATGTGGTTATTATACATGCTGGAACCAATGATATTGCTGAAAATAGAGGTCCTATAAGCATAAAGCGAATAGCTGGAAATATTTTTTCTATGGCAGAATTGGCGAAAGAAAATGGTATTCAAGTCATTTTGGCTTCTGTTTTGCCAGCAACAAGTTATTCCTGGAGTCCATCAATTGAGCCGGCGGATAAAATTATTGAGCTTAATAAGCAAATTAAGGCTTATGCCGAAACAAATAATATAATTTACCTTGATTATTATTCGCTAATGGTTAATGAGAATGGAGGGTTTAAAAAAGAATTGGGCAGGGATACGGTACATCCCAATGCAGAGGGTTACAAGGTTATGGAACCTTTAGTGAAAAAGGCCATTAAACTGGCATTAAAGGAAAGTTAAATTTCACGTGAAATTATATCGAATGAAAATTATAAAAAGTGCTTTTAGTCTACTCTTTTTGCTAATTACGTTTTTGTTAATTGGTTGTAATGGTGACTCCCAAAAACAAATATTAAATATTTCTGAATACCACAAATTAGCCGATAACGATATTATTTATCCCTCGGTTAAACAGCTTGAAATGTTAAGGTCTGTAATACCTGAAAAAGCATTTCAGCCTGCTCCGGATATAAATAATAGAACTTATTGGGATAAAATTTCAAAAACAGAAACAGGAAAAAAATGGTTACATGATGCCATTTATTTAATTGGCAAGCCACCCGAAGCCCCTATTTCAGATTCTATTTATAGAAAGGCTAACAAAGAAGGGAACAGAGGCATTTATAAACCTAGGTATTACCGAACCATGGGAAGGTTGGAAGGATTTGTATTGGCCGAATGTATGGAGAACAAAGGACGTTTTCTTCCTCAAATTGAAACCTATTTGAATGCCATTATGGACATGAAATCCTGGTTGCACCCAAACCATGACGATGACGACAATGGCGTGTTGGAAGGAAGGCGCGTATCCATAGATCTAGGAGCGAGACGCTTTGGTACTGATTTGGCTTTGGCCCAAGTTTTATTGGGAGATAAACTATCTAAAAATATCAATGATAAAATTTCAGAACAGTTAAAATGGCGTATTGTTGATACCTATTTAACTTCTTGTAAAAAGAATGATGAAAATAATAAGTGGATTAAGAGTACTAGCAATTGGAACTCGGTATGTACAAGTGGTTCCGTGTTTGTTGCCATGGCGACTTCTAATGACGTAAATGAAAGGTTAGAAGCCATTGGTGCAGCGCTTAATAGTATGAAATATTTCTTGTCCGGTTTCGGGCAAGATGGCTATTGTTCTGAAGGTGCTGGATACTGGAATTATGGTTTTGGTCATTATTTATATTTGGCGCAAATCTTATTTGATTACACCAATGGGAAAATAGACCTTTTTGATGCCGGAAACCCTGAGAAGTTGAGAAATGTTGGGCTATTTCCGTATACATATCAAATACATGTGGGGGTATGTGCCCCATTTTCAGATGGTAGTTCACATGTTTCCAATGATGGCGGCTTTGCATATGATATGTCCGCTAGAAAGTATGGATTAAGTATGCCCATTACGCCTAAAAAATCAAAAAGTCATGACTCCTTTTCGGCCGCATTCCAATTAATAGAATGGGATTATGAAGCAGGTACGAAAATCAATGATAAGAGCCTAGAATTACAAGAGCTTCCTAGCCATACGTATTTTGATGATTTTGGAATAGTGATTTCTCGAGGACAACAAAAAGTACCCTTATCAATCGCTATTAAGGCCGGACATAACGCCGAAAATCATAATCACAGTGATGTGGGGAGTTATACGCTGTTACTGGATAATGGCTTCATGACTGGCGATATTGGAGCGCCTTCTTATAGAGCGGGAGCCTTTGCAAAGGATAATCCAGCACGTAGTTCATGGCGACACCCCGTACCTAAGATAAACAATACCCTACAATCTAATGGTATCGAATTCAAAGGGACTATAACATCCACCAGTTTTTCTAATGTTGAAGATCTTGTGGTAATGGATATTAAAGCGGCTTATGAAATCCCTTCTTTGACCAAGTTGGAGCGAACCATGAAAAATGACAAATCAAATTTTGGAACCATTTCTATCACAGATGAATTTGTTGCAACAGAACCTGTTGAATTTGGTACAGCCATTATGACGCTTCAAGATTATGAAATCATTGATGATAACACAGTAATTATAACTTCTGAGAATCAAAAATTAAAGGTGGAAGTTTTAGGAGTTGACGGTCAAGTGAAAATCAATGATGAATTGGTATCCGTTAAGCATTTAAGGGAAAAAGGACCGGCCTATAGAATAGGTGTTGATTTTATCACACCGGTTAAGGAAGGAAGTATCAAAGTGAAGTATGTACCTATTACCCCTAATTAAGGGGCTTTGTCACCTTAGACTATTATCTGTAACCAATTAAGGCGAATTTAGTAGATATAAGGGGTGGAATAATTGTTAAGCGAGAAAATATTAATAATGAAAACAAACAAAACTGAAAGTAATTGTTGCGGATCATCTAATTGTTGTGCTGATAACGATACGTCGGTTGGTCGTAGAAACTTTATTAAGACCACAAGTTTAACCGCAGCTATGCTTGCAGTTGGGCCTTTAAAACTCATGGCAGGTCCCTTTAGTCAGCAAGATTTTAAAAATGGAATTCCAAAAGATAAAAAACTATCCAAAGAGTGGATTGAAAGTTTATATGCTAGAGGAGACGCATTTAGCGCTACAGGTAAAGAATTAGAGTTTATAGGTATGCCAATCAATGGTATTGGTACGGGGCAAGTTTATCTTGGTGGTGATGGAAGTCTCTGGTGTTGGAATCTCGATGGTGAGCCCGATGACATATGGAAAGAAATGGGCCAAGGACACAAGTATATGAAACCTGTTACTCCATATAGTCCAATGGACCAGGGCTTTGCTTTACAAGTTGGATTGGGTAAAGAAAAGCAGGTTTTTAGATTGGATTCTAGCGGTTTTAGGGATATAGTATTTACTAATAAGTATCCCATGGGAGATGTAAGTTATGCTGATGCAGCTTGCCCGGTAAGAGTACAATTAGAGGCTTATACGCCTTTTATTCCATTAAATCGTGATGACTCCAGCTACCCTGTAACGGTAATGAGATATACTATTGAAAATATTTCGGATAAAGAGCAAGATGTGTCAATTGGAGGGTGGATAGAAAATTTTTCTAATTATAGAACAGGTGCAAAGAATAGTAATGGTGTCCGTTTAAGCCAATATAGTGAGTTCAAGGGATTGTCAGTGGTTGAATGTTGGGCAAAACCTTTGAACGATAACGCCCCTCATAGGGATAATGTACCTTTTGATCATGCGAATGATTTTGGAGCAATTGCTCTAGGATTGTTAGGAGAAAATAAACCAGATTGGGTTGACACCCTGAGATTTCAACCAGGAGATGAAGGTTTGTTTGATGCCAAGAAACCGAACAAAAAAAGCAAAAAAGAGCAGGAACGTCCTTTTTCGGATAAGGCATATGCCTCAATAGGTCGTAGTATAAAATTGTTACCAGGAGCGAGTGAAACGGTTTCGTTTACGCTTTCTTGGCGTTTTCCAAATGCAAGACATGTTACAGGTTTTGGAAAAACAGAATGGACTCGGGATATAAACTACTATGCCACTCAGTGGTCCAGTGCGAGCGCATCTGCCAGTGCAGTTGTTTCGCAGGAAAAAGAACTAAGAGCTAAAACAAAATTATGGATGGAGAATTGGTACGATTCTACCTTACCATACTGGTTTTTAGAAAGAACATTCATTCCAATTAATTGTATGCAAACTCAGTTGGCAGGCCGTATGGCGTTGCAAGATGCTAGATACAGTTTAGATGAGGGAGTGACCTGCTGTGAAGGGAATTGCACCCATGTATGGCATTATGCTCAAGGCTTAGCACGTTTGTTTCCTGTAATTGAGAGGGAGTGTCGAGGACAGGTGGATTATGACCTCAGTTTTAAGAAAGAGAATGGAGCCGTGAACTTTCGTTGTTCTACAAAGACGTTTAGAGAAGCTCCAGATGGCCAATGTGGTACCATTCTTCGTGTCTTAAGGGAAAGCCAAATGACCACTAACTACAGCTTTCTAGAAAGTATTTGGGAGCGTACCAAGTTGTCAATGGATTTCGTCATCAAAACATGGGATAAAGATGAAGATGGACTATTGGCTGGAGCTCAACACAATACCTTAGATGGGAACTGGTTTGGGCAAGTACACTGGTTAATTAATATGTATCATGCGGCTCTTAAGGCATCTGCTCAAATGGCCCGTCAGATGAATGAACCTCAAGTAGCTGATAGATATGAAGCACTTGTTAGCAAAGGTTCTAAAACTATGATAGATTTAATGTGGAGAGAGGATTTTGGTTACTTTATACATATTCCTGAATTGGAGGCTGAAAAAACTCGTGGTTCAACTACTGGATGCCATATTGATCAGGTACTTGGTGAATTTTGGTTATATAACCTTGGACTTGATCCGGTATTGCCAAGAGAAAAAGTTCGTAAGACATTAGAATCGCTTTGGTTGTATAATTTTTCTCCAAATATTGGAGATTTCCGAAAGGAAAACCCTAAAGGTCGTTGGTATGCCGCCGAGGGAGATGCAGGATTAGTAATGTGCACATGGCCTTTTGGAAAGGAGAATGCACAAAAAACAAATTTTCATAAATATTATAATGAATGCATGTCTGGCTTTGAATGGCAGGTTGCTGCACATATGATTTGGGAAGGTATGCTTGAAAAAGGATTGGCTATTGGTAAAGCCATTAGTGATCGTTATCAACCTAAACACCGCAATCCATATAACGAAGTGGAATGTGGAGACCATTACGCTCGGGCATTAGCAAGTTATAGTGCTTTTATGGCTATATGTGGATACCGTTATAACGGGCCTGAGGGCAAACTAGCTTTCGGACCTAAAATGCAAAAAAATAATTTTAAAGCTGCTTTTACGACGGCCGAAGGTTGGGGGCAGTTTACTCAAAAGATATCCTTAGGCAAGCTTATAGCTGGAATAGATTTGAAGTTCGGGAGGTTAGAGTTAAAGGAGTTTGCACTGGATAAGGTAAATGGTGTTTCGGTAGCAGATTTTAAGGTAGAATTAGACGGTAAACGCATCAAGGCTTCCTTTAAAGAGGATGCAGAACAATACATTCTACAGTTTGATTCAGGATTTAGTTTTAATGAAGGTTCACGTTTGGTGATGTCTTTTAGTTAAAATAGTTTAATAGGTGAAAATTTAATAAAAAAGTTATAGCAATATTTAAATGAATAAATTGAAAAATCAGAAAATAAAATGTATTCCTGGTATTTTGATGTTTACTTTTTTGTGTATTTCATGTAAAGAGAATAAATCGAATGATCTTAAAATTAGCTACCAAAATGGTGCTCAACCAAATATTGATAAACTAACAGAGGTAGCTACTATGTGTACTTATGGAGATGATGTTAGTTTTATGAAAGATTATATTGAAGTTATTGAGCTATCAGAAGATTCAAATCAATCTAGGGTAGCGGTATCAGCTGCATTACAAGGTAGAGTAATGTCTAGTAGTGCCGATGGTGAAAATGGAAGAAGTTATGGGTGGATTAATCGCGAATTATTCAAATCGCAAGATACCTTGGAGCATATTAATGTATTTGGTGGGGAAGAACGTTTTTGGTTAGGGCCAGAAGGCGGCCAATATTCAATCTTTTTTAAAAAGGGAACAGAATTTACTTTAGATGATTGGTATACACCTAAATTAATTGACTTAGAGCATTTTGATGTAGAAAGTCTTTCTGCAACCAAAGTCGTATTCTCAAAAAAGGCTTCTTTAAAAAACTATTCAGGCTTCCAGTTTAATATGAGAATTCAAAGAGAGGTTGCTATTTTATCCGAAACCGAAACCCAAGAAGCATTAGGGCTTTCAGAGTTGTTAGATAATTTAAATTCAGTGGCCTATAAAACTATCAATACCTTAACTAATATTGGAGACGAGGCTTGGGAAAAAGAAACAGGTTTATTGTCAATTTGGGTTTTGGGAATGTTCAATCATTCACCAAATACAACTATTATGATACCTTATGTTCAAGGAAATGAGACAGATTTGGGAGCTGTTGTAAACGATGCCTATTTTGGAAAAGTGCCTTCGGATAGATTGGTGGTAAAAGAAAAGGTAATCTATTTTAAAGGAGACGGAAAATACCGTAGCAAAATTGGATTGACTCCACAACGAGCAAAAAATATTGCAGGTTCTTACGATGATAAAAACGGAATATTAACCATTGTTAAATACAATCAACCTAAAGGAGTTACAGATTATGTAAATTCAATGTGGGAAATTCAAGAGGAGCCTTATAAAGGCGATGTTATTAATGCCTACAATGATGGCGAACCAGAACCAGGGGCCAAACCTTTAGGACCCTTTTATGAATTGGAAACTTCATCACCTGCCTTGGCTTTAAAAGCAGGAGATAGTGGTAAACATATTCAAACAACATTTCATTTGGAAGGAAGCAAAAAAGCTTTAAACCCAATAATTGAAAAATTATTTGGAGTTACCATTGAAAACATCAAACAAGCATTTCAATAGAATGGAATTTTCAATGATTAAAATATTTGTATTTTTAAGTATAAGCCCTGTGTTTGCTGAATCTAACAGCAACTTTAAAACATAATTTGTATTAAAATTTATAACAAGATATTAAATGAATAAAATGAAAATTGACCAAATAAAAAGTATAGCATGTATTCTAATTTTTACTTTTTTAAGTATATCATGTAAAGAGAATAAACCAAAAAACTCGAGTATCGGTAGTGAAAAAAGTATTCAACCTAATATTGTCTTAATAATGGCCGATGATTTAGGATATGGAGAATTATCGTGTTATGGTAGCAAAAAAATAAACACGCCTAATATAGATGCCTTGGCAGCTGGTGGAATGAAGCTTACAGATTTTCATTCAAATGGCCCAGTTTGTAGTCCAACTAGAGCCGCTTTATTGACAGGGAAATATCAGCAGCGAACTGGAGTAGAAGGGGTTATTACGGCAAAAAGTCATAGAGAGGTAGGCCTGAGCTTGGAAGAGGTAACCATTGCCGAAGCTTTAGTAAAACAAGGATATCATACCGGTATGTTCGGGAAATGGCATATGGGCTATGCCGAAGAATATAATCCCATTCATCAAGGTTTTAATGAGTTTGTAGGTTTTGTTAGTGGTAATGTGGATTATCATTCGCATGTGGATCAAGAAGGCTATTTAGATTGGTGGAAGGGCAATAAAGTTGATGATGAAAAGGGGTATACTACAGACTTAATCACCAATTATGGCGCAGAATTTATAAAAAGAAATAATTCTGAGAAAACTGGTAAACCCTTCTTTTTGTATTTATCACAAGAAGCACCGCATTATCCTATTCAAGGGAGGCATGATAAACCTGTTAGAAAAGTTGGAAGTGGTAAATTTATAAGAAAAGTTCCTAAGGACAGCGTTCAAACTATTTATACCGAAATGATTGAAACTATGGATGAAGGTATTGGGCAAGTAATACAAACCTTAAAAGACGAGGGACTTTATGAAAACACAATTATAGTGTTTTGTTCGGATAATGGAGCTGCGGGAAGTAGAGGAGATAATGGTGTGTTAAGGGCAGCAAAAGCCTCTGTTTATGAAGGAGGACATCGTGTACCAGGAATTATAAGTTATCCAAATAAAATTAAAGCAGGAACGGTTAATGGTACAACAATTATGTCAATGGATTTTCTGCCAACTTTTGTCGATTTAGCCGGTGGTAAAACCGATATTGAAAATTTAGATGGCATAAGTTTTAAAAACATGTTGGTAAATGAAGAATCATTACCTGAACGCGATTTGTTTTGGAGTTTTAAGGGAAGAACCGCCATGCGAAGTGGAAAATGGAAGTTGGTGACTTTTATAAAAGATGAGCAAGAAGTGGCCCAGTTATTCGATTTGGAAGCGGATTTATCTGAGAAAAATGATTTATCAGATTCAGCCCCAGAGCGCGTAAAAGACATGCAGGATAAAATTGAAAAATGGAAAAATGATGTTTGGGAAGGTGTAGTTCCTGTTGCTAATTAAGTAATTACCGAGATATATGAATGAATTCGAATTTTAGTTTAAAATGAAAAAGTATCACATTTTTGTTTGTTTATTTTCATTGTGGATTTTTACATCAGTGCACAGTCAACCTACTTCTAAAAAGATAGATGTATTAATTGTTGATGGTTTTAGTAATCACGATTGGGAGCAGACAACTTATGTGGTAAAAACAATTTTAGAAAAAAGCGAATTGTTTAATGTTTCTGTGTCAACCTCACCTGCTGAACCAGAAGATAAGAATTGGAAGCATTGGAAACCCAAGTTCAAAAAATTCGATGTCATTATTATAAATTGTAATAACATAAATAATAAAGAGATTAAATGGCCTAAGAAAATTGAAAAACATTTAGAGCATTATGTAACCACTGGAGGTGGTTTATACATTCTACATTCTGCTAATAATGCTTTCCCACATTGGAAAGGTTATAATTTAATGATTGGTTTGGGGTGGAGGCAACCCAACCAAGGAATTGCATTACAAGTTACAAATGATGAAAAAATTAAAGAGATTCCATTAGGAGAAGGTAAAGCAACTTATCATGGTCCAAGAAAGGATGTCATTATTTACAAATTGAATAATCACCCCATAAATAGAGATTTGCCTAAAAAATGGAAAACACCAGATATGGAACTCTATAAATATGCCAGAGGTCCTGCTAAAAATTTAACAGTTTTATCCTATGCAAGGGATGATATAACTAATATTAATTGGCCGGTAGAATGGGTGGTTTCATATGGAAATGGCAGGGTGTATAATTCTAGCATGGGGCATTTATGGAAGGGGCAAACCTATCCTATTAGTTATAGGTGTATTGGTTTTCAAACCATTCTTATTAGAGCTACTGAGTGGTTAGCCTCAGAGAGTGTGACATATAAGATTCCAGAAAACTTTCCAACAGAGTTCAATATCAGTTTAGCAAATGAACAAATCAGTAAAAAATGAAATAATGGTGAAAACTCTAAAATATTTTTTCGTCGTCATTCTGTTTTTACAGAATGTAAATATTCATGCCCAGGGAAAACCGGTAGACTTGGTTAACCCATTTATTGATACGCACAATTCAAGGTGGTTTTATTTTAACTCAGCGAGTAGGCCTTTTGGAATGGTTAATTTAAGCCCGGATACCAATACCGCTAAAACTTGGAGTTCCGGCTATTTGTATGATAGTGAGTATATAAGATGTTTTAGCCATATTCATGCTTGGCAACTGGCAGGTATAGCGGTTATGCCAACAACTGGAGAGTTTAAAGGGCATTTGGGAATGGATGCGTATCAGTCTTCTTTTAGTCACGAAGGAGAAATAGCCAAACCCGGTTATCATAAAATTTATTTAAATGATTATGATATTCATGTGGAGTTAACATCTTCAACTAGAGTTGGGTTTCATAAATATAAGTTTCCAAAAGATAAACAAAAATCAATCATTTTTGATACCGGGGCAAGATTAGCACATGGGCCAACAACCTATTCTAAAGTTTGGAAAGTGAGCAACTTCGAAATAGCAGGTGTTCAGGTACTTAGAAAAACAGGACGAAGACCTAAGGATACTCCAGTTTATTTTGTTGCAAAATTGAGTGTGCCTTTTAAATCATTCAAAGGCTGGGAAAATAAGGAATTGGTCGAAAAATCAACAGACACCATTCAAGGGGTAAATGCAGGAGTGGGCTTGTTTTTTGATAGAAAAAATACCGATGAGGTTTTAATGAAAGTGGGTATATCATATGTAAGTGTAGAGCAAGCCCGTAAAAACTTGGATGCTGAAATCAACCATTGGGACTTTAATAAGGTTGTAGATGAATCGTTAAATACTTGGAATGAATGGCTTAGTAAAATTGAAATTAAAGGAGGAACACATCAACAGCGAGTAAAGTTTTATACAGATTTATGGCATGCGTTACTAGGGAGGCGCATTGTAAGTGATGTAGATGGTAAGTACATAGATAGAACTGGTGATGAGGCTGTAACAAGAACTGTTAGATTAGATAACAAAGGAAAACCGCTGTTTCCACATTATAATTTTGATGCTTGGTGGGGTAGTCATTGGTCTTTGAATATTTTATGGTCTATGGTATACCCAGAAGTCATGGATGGGTTTTGTAATAGCATGTTAGACATGTATAACAATGGTGGATTAATACCCAGAGGGCCATCAGGAGGAAATTACACCTTTGTGATGATTGGTGATCCCTCAACCTCATTTTTTGCTACCGCTTATAATAAGGGTATTAGAAGTTATGATATTCAAAAAGCATACGAAGGTTTACGTAAAAATGCTTTTGTTGGAGGTTCTAGAGACCATGCGGGTTATGAACATAAGAGTCCCGCATACGGAGGGGGGATGCGATATTACATAGACCAAGGTTGGATACCCGAAGGTATTAAGGCAAAAGGTGCCCATAAGGATGGTGCTTCCATGACTTTGGAATATGCCTACCAAGATTGGTGTTTGGCACAATTGTCCAAGACATTGGGGAAAGATGATGATTATGAGATGTTTTTAAAACGTTCCCAGAATTATAAAAACTTGTGGAATCCAGATACAGGAATGATGCATCCTCGAGAAATGGATGGTAACTGGATTAAAGATTTTAAGCCAGTTTCAGAAACTTTTAATGCCCGAGGATTTTGTGAAAGCAATTCGGCTATATATACGCATTTCGTTCCTCATGATATGAGTGGCTTAGTTCAATTATTTGGAGGTAAGCAGAAGTATAACAATTTCTTAAATGAATCTTTTGTAAAAGGGGAAACATTGAATTTTGTTGGTGCCAATAAGAATCATGCTGCCAGTTGGGTAGATTATGGTAACCAACCCGGTACTGGTATGGCACATTTGTTTAACTATAGCGGAGCTCCTTGGTTAACTCAAAAATGGGTTAGGAAGGTCAAAGAAGTTTATGGAGATGTTACGCCCTATGGGGGCTATTATGGAGATGAAGATCAAGGGCAAATGGGAGCCCTAGGAGTTTTAATGGCCATGGGGCTTTTTCAAGTGGACGGAGGCGCTTCAGTGAAACCTTATTATGAAATTACCAGTCCACTATTTGATGAAGTAACCATTAAACTCAATAATGATTATTACTCAGGGGAAGTGTTTAATATAAAAACTTCAGGAGTTAATCAAGAGAATATATATATACAATCAGCAAAATTAAATGGAGGAGAATTAAACAATTGCTGGTTCTACCATGAAAGTTTTGTCAAAGGAGGAACCTTGGAACTTCAACTAGGGGCAAATCCAAATAAAGAATGGGGAGTAGACATACCTCCACCTTCTTATAAAACAAACTTAGACTAACGTTATTAAAATTTTAAATAAAAAAAATGCGAACATTTTACACTTTCATTTTACTTTTTTTGGCTATCACTTCAGTTTATTCTCAGGATAGACCAAATGTAATTTTTGTAATTCCTGATGATATTAGCCATAACGCCTTTTCCTATTATAAGAAAGATGGCCCGCAAACACCTAATATTGATAAATTGGCGAGTGAAAGTGTGAGGTTTACGGATTTTCATGTGTCTCCAACTTGTGCACCCACAAGAGCTGCTTTAATGACAGGCAGATATAATGATGTCACGGGAGTTTGGCATACAATTTTTGGACGAAATCAATTGCGTAAAGATGAAATAACCATGGCAGATGTCTTTAATGCGAATGGTTACGCTACAGGATTGTTTTTTAAGTGGCATTTAGGGGATAATTATCCATTTAGACCACAGGACCGAGGTTTTGAGTACGTGGCTTGGACCAAAGGAGGCGGTACAGGTCAACAGCCAGATTATTGGGGAAACACAAATAATAGTGCCAGTATGTGGGTTAATGATTCTTTAGTAAAAATGACTGATGAAGATGATGGTATAGAAGGTGCCTTTACTACCAATTTCTTTTTCAATAGAGCTATGGAATTTATGGATGATAATATAAAAAAGAAGAAGCCGTTTTTTGCATATATACCTACCGCTACGGCACATGGTCCTCACTTTTCACCTCCCGATGCTCGAGAAGACGTTAGAGCTTTTACTGGCACAGTTGAAAATATAGATAAAAACATGGGGAGGTTAATGGCATTTCTTGATGATAGAGGAATTGCAGATAATACCATACTTGTTTTTACTACAGATAATGGGGCTAGTACACATTTACGTGGTAAGAAAGGCTCTTATTATGATGGTGGAACAAGAGTTCCCTGTTTTGTTCGTTGGAAGAATGGAAACCTAGGGGGAGATGGCAAAGGAAGAGATTTTACGCCGCTTACAGCCCATATAGATTGGTTACCTTCTTTTATGGATTTTCTTGGTTTAAATGATATTCCTAACAGACCGGAAAAGTTGAAAATTCATGGGCAGAGTTTCAAGCCATTTTTAGATACAGACTCAAAGAATGATCCTGAGGATTATAAAAATAGAGCCATTACCATAGTGAATATGCGTACTGAACATGTTGAAAAGTTTAAAGCAGTAGCTGTTAAAAAGGACATTTGGAAGGGAAACGAAATTTTACATAAATGGCGAATGGTAAGGGAGAGTAAAGACACAAATTGGGAGCTTTATGATGTTTTAATAGATGAAAAGCAACAGAATGATGTCATTGAAAACCCTAAGAATTTAGACATTACTAATGAGTTAACGGAAGCCTACGAAACTTGGTGGCAACTTGTAAAAGAACGCGCTGATGAATATACAAGAATTGTTATTGGAAATCCAGCTGAGCCTGAAACACGTCTTAATGCACATGACTTTCATGATAACATGATTTGGAATCAAGGAAATGTGGCAGGAGGTAAACCTGGTAGTGGGTTCATTGCTGTTGAATTTGAAAAATCGGGAACCTATAATTTTGATTTAAGACGTTGGCCTAAGGAAATAGCAAACCAAACAACTTTAACCGTGGCACCAGTTGATAAAGTATTTGGTAGTAAGAATAGCCCGAAATCCCTAGATATAGCGACTGCTCGAATAAAAATCTGGCATGACGATGCGGTTTATGTAGATGAAAAAAAGAAGGCAAATATAAATGCCGATGGTGTTAATTTTACTATTAAAAATTTACCAAAAGGGCCGGCTTTTATTCAAACTTGGTTTTACAACAAAGATGGGGATATGGAAGGCGCTGTATACTATAACTATGCTAGTTTGAAGTAATTGACTAACAGGATTAAAAGAATAAATTTTTAAAAAGTAGATTAAATTTTATGAAATTCAACAGAATGACTAAACTTCATGTAAACAAGGACTTAAATGGTTTCATTGCTATCTTATTTTGTGTTCTTATATGTTCATGTACTACCACAACTTCCGATAAAAATAGTGATAGTTTAAAACTTTGGTATAATGCGCCAGCAGCCGATTGGAATGAAGCATTGCCAATAGGAAATGGTAGATTAGGAGCCATGGTTTATGGAATCCCTGATCAAGAAAATATTCAGTTGAATGAAGGTACCCTTTGGGCAGGTGGTCCCCATAGAAATGATAATTCTGAAACCAAGGAGATTTTAGGAGAAATTAGGCAGCTGCTTTTTGAAGGAAAATATAAGGAAGCCCATACTTTGGCAAATGCCAAAATTATTTCCAAAACCTCGCATGGCATGAACTATGAAACCGTTGGAAATCTAAGGTTAAATTTTGAAGGACATGATTCTTTTTCAAACTATCATCGGGAGTTGGATTTAGAGAAAGCCGTTAATCGTATGTCTTATACTGTAGATGGTGTTCAGTATCAAAGAGAGGTATTTACATCGTTTACGGATCAAGTTATTGTTATTCGTCTAACGGCTAGTGAAAAAGGTAAAATTAGTTTTTCTGCGGGGATGGATCGTCCTAAACCATCTGTAGTTCAGGTAAGCACCGAAGGAAATAATATTTTAACCATGACAGGAAGAGGTGCTGATTTAAAAAGTAAAAGAACGCCTAAGGATGCCAAACCTATTGAAGGCAAAGTTAAATTTGAGTCAAGGTTAAAAATAGTACCACAAGGAGGTTCGCTTACTTCAACGGATAACACATTAATTTTGAACGGTGCGGACAGCGCAACCTTGTTTTTGGCTATTAATACGAACTTCAAAAACTATAAAGATGTTAGTGCCGATGAACACCAACATGCAGCAAAATCTTTGTTAAATTTAGAAAAGAAGACATATGAACAGTTAAAGACAAATCATGCCAACTATTATAATAAGTTTTTCAATAGGGTAAAACTTAATTTGGGTACAACGGATTCTATAAATAAGCCAACAGATATTCGCATTAAAGAATTTAGTAAAGGAAATGATCCTGCGCTGGCAGCGTTGTACTATCAATTTGGCCGCTACTTACTTATCTGCTCATCACAACCAGGTGGACAACCCGGTAATTTACAAGGGATTTGGTGCAACCAACTAACACCACCATGGAAAAGTGCTTATACGGTAAATATTAATACAGAAATGAATTATTGGCCAGCAGAGTCTACTAATCTTAGTGAAATGCACGAACCATTAATTGAAATGGTAAAAGAACTTGCAGTGGCTGGTAAACAAACAGCAGAAGATATGTACGGAGCGGATGGTTGGGTAACGCATCACAATACGGATCTTTGGCGTATTTGTGGCCCCGTAGATGGTGCTACTTGGGGTATGTGGCCAACAGGAGGTTTGTGGTTAAGCCAACATCTATGGGATAAATTTATGTTTAATGGTGATACAGAATATTTAAAAGAAGTGTATCCTGCCATGAAAGGTGCTACAGAATTTTGTCTAAGCTTTTTAACTCCTGAACCTGAGAACAATTGGTTGATAATGTCGCCATCAACATCTCCAGAGAATAGACCTGCGCATCACCCAAAGAATGTTAATATCGCATATGGCGCTACAATGGATAACCAATTGGTATTTGATATGCTAACAAAAACCGCATCTGCCTCTAGGATATTAGGTGTAGATGATGCCCTTATTAAGGAAATTGAAGCCACCATCCCACAATTAGCACCGAACCAAATTGGTCAATACGGTCAAATCCAGGAATGGATTCATGATTGGGATGATCCAGAGGATAAACATCGTCATATTTCCCACTTGTATGGCATGCACCCTTCCAATCAATTCTCCCCTTTTCGTACTCCAGAATTGGCCGAGGCCGTAAGAAATGTATTGGTATATCGCGGCGATCCATCAACAGGTTGGTCTATGAACTGGAAAATAAACCAATGGGCGCGATTGTTAGATGGTAACCATGCGTACAAAATGATGACCGATCAAATCAAACTGGTAGGAAGACCAGATTCTCCAAAGGGTGGCGGTACCTATACCAATATGTTAGACGCACATCCTCCTTTTCAAATCGATGGGAATTTTGGGTTTACTTCAGGTTTAACCGAAATGCTACTTCAAAGCCATGATGGAGCCATTCATTTTATTCCTGCCTTACCAGATGTTTGGAAAAATGGAAGTGTTAGTGGGCTTCGCGCTAGAGGCGCATTCGATATAGAATTAATGGAATGGGCAGAAGGTAAATTAGTTAAAGTGATTATTAAATCAAATTTAGGCGGCAATTGCCGTATTCGTTCGTATTCACAATTGAAACTTGAAGGAGATAATCCGCTTAAAAAGTCAGAAGGAGAAAATGAAAATCCATTTTATTCAACACCTAACATAAAGGATGCCATAATTTCTAGTAAAGCAAAACTTCAAGGATTTAGTATTCCTGATACATTTTTATATGATGTTGAAACAAACATGGGGCAGCGCTATGTTTTGGTTGGGGAATGATCTATTATGATAAATACTTTGTCTTACTTGAATAAACAGTTCATAGTTTATACAATATGAACGTTGATTTATAATCTAGAAATTACATAAACCATATTTTTATTCTTTTATAAATTAAATAGGTAAACAAGCTCTATTCTAGTTATGGGGTTTGTTCCTATATGCATGTTTAGCAGGTTAAAACGTAATGAATAAAATGAAGGGTTATCGAATAAAAAGTATGGTTAGTATTCTAATGATTATTTTTTTAAATATATCGTGCAAGGATAACCAATCAAAAGATTCGAATCTTAATAGCGTAAATAAAACACCTCCCAATATTATCTTTTTAATGACCGATGACCAACGTTGGGATAATATGGGCTGTTATGGTAAGCCAGAGTTTGAAACCCCTAATATTGATAGGTTAGCCACAGAAAGTGTTGTTTTTGATAAAGCCTTTTACGCAGTGGCTATTTGCATGCCCAGTCGAGTAACTATGCTCACAGGGCGGTATAATTCTAATCACAGAGTAGGTTTTGTGGCTCCAGATAACTTTACCCTTTCTCAAGATGATTTTTCTAGAAGTTATCCGGCTTTGTTAAAAAAAGAAGGCTATAGAACAGGATTTATTGGTAAAGTTGGATTCACCGTTTCAGAAAAAGCGCAAAGACCAAGTACCCCGAAGGAACATTTTTACAAAGAAAATTTATCAGGCACATTCGATTTTTTTGCTGGAGCAGAAACAGTGGATACCAAAGGCTTCATTGCATGGCCCGAAAATGATGTAGAATTACAAAGAATATATGCGGAGCCCAATAGAAAGAAATACACTAGAACGCTTCGAACAGGTGAAGCTATGTTAAGGTTTATAGATACACAACCTAAAGATCAACCATTTTGCTTATCAGTTAGTTTTTATGCTGTAAAACATGATAACAATAATCATATGTATATGCCGCATTTCGATTTGTTTAAAAATAACAGGTTTTCCGTACCACAGAATTGGGTAGAAGGCACCAATGAGGAATTGCCAAAAGTGGTAAAGGATAATGCCAGAGGGTATTATTTGCATAAGCAGCGGTCGTCAACCCCAGATAAACACCAGAGATTGGTTCGTCGTTTTGCAACACAAGGTTATTCTGTAGATCAACAAGTAGGGCTGTTAGTTGAAAAACTAAAAGAAAAGGGTATGTTAGAAAATACCGTTATTATTTATACAAGTGATAATGGACGTTTTCAAGGATCTCATGGATTGTTTGACAAGTGTTTGTTATATGAAGAATCTGTAAAAGCACCACTGATTGTTTATGATGGCCGAGTGGCTTCCAAAGAAAATGCGCGAAGAGAAAACGCATTGATTTCATCCGTGGATATAGCGCCTACTATTTTATCTTTTGCTAACATTGAAGCACCTAAAAGTATGCAAGGAAAAGATTTTACTCCGGTGATAAACAAAACTCAAGATATGTCGCAATGGCGTGATGCCGTCTTTATGGAAGATTTATTTCTGGTCGATATGTTTAAACAAAGAGCAAAGCCGGAAGCGGAAGTTTTAAGAGCTAACCAAAAATTAATAGAAGAAAACAAATCGTACCGTTCACATGGGGTTAGAACAGACCGTTTCAAATACTTTGTGTATTACGAACATACCCCTAAAATTGAAGAGTTATATGATGTAGAAAACGATCCTCAAGAACAGCATAATTTAGTAAATAGTAAAGAGCATAGAACGGTGCTTAAAGAATTAAGAAAAAAGACCGAAGAAATGTATCAAGAGGTTTTGCCTTAAAGAATAAATGAAAATATCAATAATAATGAAGTTAAAAACGAAATACGGAATAGAGTTGTTTTTTTGTGTTTTAGTCACATTTTTATTCTTTGGAATCTCATGTCAATCGCCCAAGGAAGATAAGGCACCGGAGCCTAGTTTTATTGTAATAGATAATCTTTCAGATTTAAAATTGTATGCTGCTAAAGATAGCGTAAAGATTAGGTTAAAAAGTGGGAACTATCAAATTGATGAAGCCGAAAGTATTCGTTTTTTGAGGTTTACAGGTAGTAATTCCCATTATGATTTTACAGGTGTTCGTTTTATGGTTGATACCAAATTGTTTAGCCGTAAGGATTTGAAAATAAGCAATGACGGAAACTCAATGTATTGTGCTATAGAAATTTCAGGTAACCATGTCGTTATTGAAGGTTTATACATTGAAACCTATGGCGATAAACCAGGTAGACAAAGTAAAAACAAGATATTTAATATTGTTGGGACTGACGTAACGCTTAAAGATGTTGAGGTGAGGACTTCAGGTTCAAACCCCTATGGTTATGGTAGTTTGTTTGGACTAGGAGGTGGAGACGTTAGAAAAATGAACGGTATTCGTGTTGGGTATCCCGCTAAAGATGTAAAACTAATTGGCTGCAAAGTACATATGCGGGCTATGGGGCATGCTATATTTTTACAAGGCGCTGAAAATACATTTATAGAAGACTGTCATGTAGATGGTTTGTTAAGAACTACAGATGCTATACTTGCTGAAACCTCAGGGTATATGTTCGATAAAGACTTTTATGCAAAAAAACCAAAACATGCTCATAAACCGGGATATGTAGAGGGGACTATAATTGGTTTAGATGGTAAAATACTCCCAGGTGAAATTATCTCATTAAGTGAAGATGGTATACGTATGTATCCAGAATATAATGGGCATCCAACAAAGAATACCACTATAAAGGACTGTACCGTGTTTCAAATGCGAAGAGGTATTTGTACAGGACTTAGTACATCTGGAGATAAAGTAATTAATTGTATGGTTCGTGAATGCGTGGCAACAGGTTTCAATGTGGGTAACAATGATAGCATAGTTAATTGTAGGGCAGACGCTAAGTTCGCCGAAGCTTTTGGCGTGCCTTATACCAAGGCAAAAAATGCCTATGTAGAAATTGAAATTTTAGATAGTCGTGATGGTATGGCCAACAACTTATTGGCAAAAATCAATGGGTCGGGACATGAGGTTAAAATTAAAACCGCAAATCCTGAATATATTCCTGAAACTATGGTAATTAAACTGGCTACTTGGGAGAGTTACGGGAATTTCCATAAAAATGCTAGCATGCATGCCACTAATATTAAGCTAGATAACCAAACCCAAACAAAAGTTTTGCTATTACCTGGAACGGTTAATGAAGATTTGGTTGGTACAGCAGAAGTTGTTAAAGTAGAACAATAAAATTTAAAGTTGATTAAAAATGAAGCACCTAGTATATAATATTCAAAATAAGATAAAACAGTTCAAGACAATTCTCTTAATAACATGTTTTGCAAGTTTTGGGACAGCTCAAGAATTAAACAAAATTCCACTTCCCGAAAATTTGGAACAAGGTTATCCTAGAATTTATATCAGCCAGTCTGAAAAGAAAGATTTACAAAAAACTATAAAAAAGGAGGCATGGGCCCAAGAAGTGCTTTCTGGAATTCACAAACGTATTGATGAACATGTGGAGCGTCATGTAGGGGATCCGGAGTGGATGGTATCCCGCCTTATGATGTATTGGAAAACCAGGGCCACTAACGTTTATATCAATGGTATTTATTATTCACATGCCGATGGAGAAGCACCGGTTCCAACAGTGCGCTTTACTGGTTCGCGTGATAATACTACTAACTATGCCATGCCAGATTTGGAAGATATTCTTCCGTATATGGATGATGAACGTGGCCTTTATCTTCGAAATAAAACTAAGGAAGGAAGACCTTTGGAGTGGGTAGACCAGTCTAAAACAGGAGGCCAAATACATAGACATAACCAGAGAATTCTGGGATTAGCCAGAGATGCTTCCTTTTTGTATTGGCTTGAAGAAGATGAACGTTTTGCAAAATTTGCATTTGATGTTTTTGATACTTATACGATGGGTATGTATTATAGAAATGAGCCCATCGATCTACTCAATGGCCATATTCAAACTTTAGTTGGTCTAGAGTGTTTTCAAGTTATACATGAGAGCAGTTTGATTTCGATTTCAGAACTTTATGATTTTCTGCATCAATACATTGAAAAGAATTATCCGGATAAAATTAAAATTTATGATGCAACCATAAAGAAATGGAATGATCAAATAATCAAGAATGGTGTGCCTCAAAACAACTGGAATTTGCATCAGGCAAAGGTTATTCTTAAAGCGGGAATGGTTTTAAAGGATAATAAATTTTATGAAGATGGTAAGGGCCGTGAATATTACATGGACTATATTTTGAATGTAACATCACCAAGGCAGTGGTCTACAACTAAATTTTTAGATTATGGTTATGATAAAAATAATGGAGTGTGGGCTGAATGTCCAGGTTATTCCTTTGGGGTTACTAAAGATTTAACGCATTTTATTAATGATTTTGATAATACATTTGATCATAACATACTTCCTTATATGCCGGTAATGGATAAGGCAGTTAAAGTACTCCCTCAGTATCTTTTTCCAAACGGGCAAACCGTTGCCTTTGGAGATAGCAATTATGGAGGACTAAGCACTAGCGCAATAAGCGATATGATACGTACTGCCCAAAAAAATGGAGATGAGGTATTGGAGAAAGAGTTCACGGGGATGTATCGATTATTTTCCCAAGATTCTAGATCGTCAAATCGGGGTAGAAGGCCACGGGCAAATATTAGTTCATTTTTTGCAAGCAAACCATTAGAATTAAACCCCAAATATCCCAAAGGTAACTTAGGGGATTACATAACGCAAACCTTCTATGCACCAAATGTGAGTTGGCATGTACAACGTATGGGCCAAGGGAAAAATGGTATGATGGTTTCTTTAAACGGATCTTTAGGAAATCATATGCATGCCAATGGTATTAATATGGAATTGTATGGAAAAGGATTTGTTCAAGGGGCAGACCCTGGAAAAGGAGCCGGGTATCTTCAACCAATCTATTTGGAATATTACTCGCAGTTCCCTGCACATAATACAGTGATGGTTGATGGGGCTTCTTCATATACTGAGATGCTGAGTTATCATGCATTTGATTTAATGGGGCAATATCCAAAGTCTGAACAAAAAGAAGGCTATTATACAGATATTACATATTCAGATGTATTCTTTTTAGAACCAGAAACACGAAGTGACCAATCTCGTTTGGTAAGTATTGTAAAAACAGGTGAAACTACAGGCTACTATGTAGATGTTTTTCGTTCTAAAAAACAAAGAAAAGGAGACAAGTTTCATGATTACTATTATCATAATTTAGGTCAGAGCATGCAGATTATGGATGCCTCAGGAAAACCACTAAATCTTACCACAAGTGAAGAAATGGGTTTTGCAGGAGGGCATTTATATGCATTGGATTATATGTGGGATAAAAAATCTATAAAAACGAGTGAGGACTATCAGGCAGAATGGAAAATAGACATGCCAGAAGGAGAAGATGATGTATTCATGAACTTGTGGATGCAGGGAACAGAAGGGCGCGAAGTGTTCTCCATAAAATCACCTCCAAATAAGGCCTTTAGGGGAAATGGAGGGTTGCCTTATGAAGTTAGTAAAAGTCCTTATTTGACTTTAACGGCTCGCCAACATGGTGAAGCATGGGAGCACCCATTCATCTCAATTTATGAACCATTTACTTCAAGTGAAGGTAAAAGTATTCAAAGTATTTCAAGTTTTGAGGATGAAAACGGTAGTTCAGAATTTGTTGGCTTAAATATTAAGCATAAATCTGGTCGTGAAGATATTGTGTTTTCTTTAGCAAATCAGCAAAAAGTAAATTATAAAAGCATCACTACAGATGCTACCTATACTTTGGTAGCAAATGAAACTAATGGTGATTGGGTTGTTTTTATTGGAAATGGAAAAGAGGTAACTGCCAAGGGATATAGCATTTTCAACATCAGAAATAGGGAATGTTGTTTTGAAACAGCAGAACGGTAATTTAATGCTGCACAATGAGATTCCAGTTGAAATTATTTTTGATAATAATAAGATGAAGTTTGAAGAGGGTGACTTAAGAACAATTGTTCTTGAATAAATACTGAAAGTATTAAAAATGAAAATTACGTTAAGAAACATTAAATTAATAGTATTTCTTTTGCTATGTTGTCCTTTGGTTATATTGGCTCAAAAATCTCATGAAAAGGAAATACTAGATGCATTTCCAAATAAGGAAACGATTATTTATAAAACCGTTGATGAACAAGAGTTAGATATGACTATTTTTTATCCAGATGCAAAAAAAATTACATCTAAAAATCCATGGATGATGCATGTTCATGGTGGAGGATGGGCTGGTGGAAGTAAATATAATGTATTAAAAAAGGCATTTTTAGGCACTTTAAAATCACTTTTAGATAAGGGTATAATTTGCGTAACAATTGAGTACCGTTTGGCTAGAGGTAAGTCCAATGCCTATGATGCGCTTGTAGATGCCAAAGATGCTGCCAGATTCCTTTTAAAAAATGCAAAACATTTCAAATTGCATAAAAAGAAATATGGTGTTTGGGGCGGTTCTGCTGGTGGACATTTAAGTTTATTAACTGCTTTAGGGAAAGATTCAGATTTCTTGGGAAACCATAAATTAACAGGAATAGCTCCTAAGTTTAAATGTGTGGTTTCTTATTTTCCTGCAACTTCACTTGTAAATAAAGATTTAGTACCAGGGTCACTTTTCGAAAAACAAAGCTCATATGACAGGATTTTAGGAGATAGTTTAAGTAATAAGCCGGTATTGGCTAAGTTACTGAGTCCAACAGAGCAGCTGAACAAAAAAAGTCCACCAGTTTTATTAATTCATGGTGATAAAGATAAGGTGCTACCAATCATTAATTCTACTTATATGGTAGAGGTTGCCAAAGAAAAAAGGGCAGATGTAGAGCTGTTAACCATTAAGAATGCAGCACATAGTTTTCATGGTGAGAATATTTCACCATCAATACAAGAATTAAACGATTACGCTACTCAATTTATATTAACTCATTTAAAATAAAAGCGATTAATTATGATTTACTTTAATACAGCTTACCTTAAGAATATTTACGTATTTATGGGGCTTTTTTTAGTTTCTGTTTTTATATTTTCATGTAATGATAAATCTAAGAACAAGCAAAATACAGAGAATGTAAAAGTATATCCAGCACCAGAAGGTATTGAACTTTCACAAGCCTTTAAAGTGGAAGTTGAAGGCAAAGAGGTACCTGTTTACAATTTCACAATTCCTGCACGTGAACCAATTCCACGTCTCAATCATTCTCGAAGTGAATTTGGGTTGGCTTCATTTGCTTCATTTGATATGAATGCCAAGGCAGAAGTAAAGGTAACCTACCCAGAAGCGGTTAATTCAGTAAAAATATTGCCTACGTCATATGGGGTAGAATCAACTGTTGAAGGTAATGTCATTACATTTTCAATTGATAAACCTAGTAATCTAACAATAGAAGTAAATGGTGACTGGTATGAGTCTTTGCACATTTTTGCTAATTCGTTTGAAGAAAATGTTCCAGATAAAGACGATCCTAACGTTATATATTTTGGACCAGGAGTTCATGATGTTACTACTGTAGTCGTTGATGATAGTACCACCGTGTATATTGCTGGAGGAGCTTATTTAAAGGCAGGATTGGATTCTGAAGAAGATGAAGTTGAATTACGAGGTAGAAAAAGAAACCCTCCAACGTTCTTCCTTCAAGGAAAACATATGACAATTAGAGGACGTGGAATCATAGACCAATCTGCTATTCCAAGACCCAAAAGACGGTATACCATATTTACACAAAAGTCTGTTGATATAAAGATTGAAGGGGTTATTATTCGGGACCCAAGCCATTGGACTATTCCGTTGCAAGCTTCAGACAATATTCATGTAGACAATATTAAAATATTGGGATGGCGTGGAAATTCAGACGGTGTAGATATTTCTAACAGTCGTGATGTATTGGTTGAAAACTGTTTTTTTAGAACCTTGGATGATGCTGTGGTGGTAAAATCATTTGAAGGTCGGGGTGAGGTCAAAAATATACATACCCGAAAATGTGTAGTTTGGAATGAGTTGGCCCATTCATTAAGTATAGGTGCTGAGGTACGTGAAAATGTTACCAATGTATTATTTGAGGATTGTGATGTTATTCATGATGTGGGACGAGAAACAGCATTACGTGTTTACCATTGTGATGATGCATTGATAAGTGATATTACTTTTAAAGACATACGAATTGAAGAAGCTCGTAGGTTAATCTCTGTTTGGATTGGTAAAACCCGTTGGACAGAAACAGAGGAGCGAGGCAATGTTAGAAGCGTTGTATTTAAAGACATTGTAGCAACTTCAGCACCAATTGATACTACGTTAACAGGGTTTCAAGATGGAACGGATTGGAAACCGTACATAATAAGAGACCATGCAAGTATGCTATTAACCGGCTTTGATGACACCCACACAGCAGAAAATATCATTTTTGATAATGTTGTGTTAGATGGTAAAAAAGTTGAAGAACATCAGGTCAAAGCAAATGAGTTTGTGAAGAATATTCAATTTAAATAACCATGTCTCAAGTTCGTAGCGCTTTAATAATATTATGTATATGTTTTTTTTCTGATTTGTTCGCAAAACAAATTCGAATAAGCAGTCTTGAAGAACTTTCGGAGTATGCTGAAAAAAGTGGAAATAGTATTACACTTGCACCGGGCATCTATAAATTAGCTGAATTTTTAACCGTAGATTCTTTAGAAGCCAGACGTAATAGAAAAATGTATCAATTCATAACCTTTAGTGGTGATAATAATACATTCAATTTTAAAGGTGTTAAGATTTTAGTAGACACAGAATTACGAACAATTTTAAAACCTAAAATTCATTCAACAGAATTTCTTATTTCCGGTAGTGGTAATACTATTAGTGGACTAAAGCTAGAATATATTGGGAAAGGAACTTCTCCGGGTGGAGTAGCCCTTGAGGTTGCGGGTAACAACAACATAGTTAGAGGTGTTACAATACATGTTACAGGGTCATATCCTTATGGGTATGGTGATCTTTTTGGAAAGGGAAGAGAAAGTGTCATTAGACATAAGAAACATAGTGGTTTTTTGGTGACAGGAAGTAATACAAAAATTCTTGGTTGTAAACTTTATATGAAGTCTTTCGGTCATGGTTTTTTTATTCAGAAGAATGCCGAAAATATCTATTTTGAGGATTGTTACGTGGAAGGAGAAGTAAGAAAGACAGACGAAATACTAGGTGAAACATCAGGACCTGCCTTTGATGTGAATTTTAAAACTTGGACCGAAAACCGATCAGGCGAATACAAGGTTACACCTGGTTATGTGAAATCTTTGTGTGAAGATGGTTTTCGTACTTATGGGAGAATAAAGAATATTCAATTTAAAAATTGTACTGCTAAAAATACACGAGCTGGGTTTGAATTAAGAGCAGCTAGTAATGTCAACCTTGAAAATTGCAAAGCAATAGGAACAGAGCGAGGATTTTGGGTAGGTGATAATGCTATTTTAGAAAATTGCAAAGGTGATGCAGCCCATGGCCCTTTATTTTATATTGAAGGAAGTTCTGTAAAGGCACAATTCACATTAATGTCAACCACGGCAAATGTAATGGTACATGTTTTGGGGACTATTCAAGAATCTAATAATGAAGTTGTAATTAAAACCGAAAAGGAGGGCACAATACGTCCTTCTAAAGTCCCAATCCTCATTGGTTTTTCACCTCCTAGACATGGTGAATCCATGTCGCCTATAGCGGATTTTGAAACTTCGGGTTTAAAGCTAACCAATGAAACAAGGATGCCACTAATTATTGGTGGTCAAGCTAAAGATTGTGAATTAAAAACGTTTGGAAGTGTAATTGAAAATAAGGGAACTAAGGTTAATATTATCAATTTATAACCCGCTCTCAATAATGAGAATATTTTGAAACCATTATTTTTCATGCATTTATTTTGATAAACTTATTTGGTTTTACTAGAAAATATTTTTTTTCAACGTAAAGGTGATTTTTAATTTCAAGGTTTTATAAAATAGATAGTAGGATTAAAACCTTTGACGAAAAGTGATTAAAACAAAATATCAACATAATATTATGAAGAACATCAATAAGACTAGATTTTACAATTTGAGTGGCTTATCCAAGTTTTTATTTTGTTTCATTTTGATTACCCTGTTTTCTTGTGGAAGGACAGAATCATTCTTGCTAGAATCACCTGACAAACATGTACAGGTTCATTTGTCAAACAACAATTCTATAGGTCAATTTAGTGTTGTTTTTCAAGGGGTTACCTTATTGGCATCATCAAAGATTGGTCTTATGGTCAATAAAATTAATGGAACTAAAGATGTTAGCTTTTCTGAATTGTCAAAAGAGTCTTTTGATAATACATGGAATACCGTAAACGGCAAACAGTCAACAATTCACAATTATTATAACCAGTTTAGGATTGGTGTTTCAAAAAAAGCGAGTGAAGAATTATTATATGAAATCATTTTTAGATTATATAATGATGGCTTTGCTTATCGCTATGAGTTTACTTCAGAATCAATGGTTTCCAATGGTTCTTTGATTGATAACGAACTAACAAATCTTAGGTTTAATGACGATTTTAGATATTGGGCTTATAATGGTGAAAGACATAATTTGGGGCCTAATAAACGGTCTGGGAGTTCTCTAGAAAAAGTACGGCTGCCACTTGTTGTTCAGACTAATAAAGATAAGTTTATTGGCATTCACGAATCTGAAATTCTTAGCCATGCTCCCTTTACCATAAATGCATCAAGTAATAGCCAAACTTTGAGTTTCAATACAGATTATTCTAGTCAAGACCAACCGTATAAAACTTCTTGGAGAACTTTCATTCTTGGTAATAAAATAGGAGACTTGGTGGAGTCAAATATTATAGTTAACCTAAATGAACCTTGTAAGATTGAGGACCCATCCTGGATAAAACCGGGGAAATCCTTATGGGATTGGAGGATAGCGGGATATGAGGCCGAAGATGACTTTGTTTATGGGTTAAACACAGTTACTCATAAGCGAATGATAGATTTCGCTGCCAATAATAATATTCAGTACTTATTAATTGACGCCGATTGGTATGGGGAGGAATTTGATCAAAATTCAGATCCAACCTCTTCCGGTCAACATGTCAATATTGAAGAATGTATGAGTTATGCTAAGGATAAGGGGATAGGGGTAATTCTCTATTTGAATGATATAGGCGCTAAAAAATTTGGATTGGAAAGGGTGCTTAAGCAATTTTCTGATTGGGGTGCGGTTGGAGTGAAGTACGGATTCATGACCGGTAAAGGTGAAGCCAAGGTGCAACATACAAGAAAGGTTGTGGAGCTTTGTGCTAAATATAGATTAATGGTTAATTTTCATGATGGTCCCGTTGCTCCTAGTGGAGATCGTAGAACTTGGCCTAATCTGGTTACAAAGGAATACGGGCATGCACAAGCTGATGCACGCCGTTCGTATTATCCGGAGACTGCTGTGAATACTGTGCTTATTAACATGATTTCAGGTCCTTTAGATATGACTAATGGTTGGTTTGGACTCAATAAGGCACATAGTAGAGAAAAAGTTTTTAAAGTAATACCCGGCACGGTAGCAGCCGAAGTTGCCAAGTTAATTGCCGTTTATTCTGGTTGGATGGTGCTTCCAGATAGTCCTGATGAATATTTAAAGAAAGACGATTTGTTTGAGTGCGTAAGACAGATGCCTACTCAGTTTGATAGCTTTCAAGTTTTAGATGCTAGATTAGATGAGTTTGTTACCGTGGCTAGAAAAGCAGGAGACAATTGGTTTGTTGGATCTTTAACCAATAGGGAAGCCCGAAACTTAACGATTGATTTAAGTTTTTTACCTAAAGATCAATCATTTGAAGCTACGCTTTATGAAGATGCAGAAGATTCACATTTTCTGACCAATAAAGAAGTTTATGGTATTAGAAAAATAGAGGTCACATCAGAATCTCAACTTACCGTAAAACTAGTTGAAGGTGGAGGAAATGCTATTTTTTTGAAGAAAAAATAATTTAAATCAATTTGAATAAGTGAATATATTAAGCATGAAACAATTACCATTTTATTTAACCATTGCTCTAGGACTTATTCTTTTTTCCTGTAAAAAAGAAGAGAAAACAATAAAGCAACAACCTAATGTAATTCTTATTTTAATTGATGACCAGGGCTATGGTGATATCTCTGCTTTAGGAAATACATTCATAAATACTCCCAATATAGATGCACTTCATGGTGTAAGCGCTCGGTTTACAGATTATCATGTTAGTCCAACATGCGCACCTACTAGAGCGGCCCTACTAACGGGGCGTCATAATAATAGAACAGGGGTTTGGCATACTGTAAATGGGCGTTCGCTAATTTTGGAACGAGAAATTACTATGGCCCAAATTTTTAAAGAAAATGGATATGCTACATCCATGTTTGGGAAATGGCACTTAGGTGATAACTATCCTTTTAGACCCGAAGATAAAGGGTTTGAAGAAGTCTTAACTCACGGTGGCGGAGGTATGGGACAGACCATGGATTATTGGGATAACGATTATTTTGATGATATGTATTTACACAATGGCCAGCTTAAAAGATATGAAGGTTATAGTGCAGACGTTTGGTTTGATGAGGCCATTAAATGGATAGGGTCAAAAGAAGACAAACCTTTCTTTTGCTATATACCTTCAAATACAGCACATTCAAATTATAATGTAGAAGATAATTACTATAAAGATTTAGAAGGGAATGAAGATATTCCCCATGCACCTTTTTTAGGAATGATTAGAAATATAGATGAAAACCTAGGGAAGTTAGTCAATTATCTCAAGGAAAGTAACAAGCTCGATAATACTATTCTATTATTTACAACAGATAACGGAACTGCTCAAGGTGCTAAAACAGAGGGGCATCGTTTAGACGGTTTTATCAAGAAAGGTTATAATGCTGGCATGCGTGGAGTTAAAGCGAGTAAATATGAAGGCGGACATAGAGTACCACTATTCATTCATTGGAAAGATGGAAACATTGCTATGGGGAAGGATATCAACGAATTAACTGCCCATTACGATATTTTACCAACTTTAGTGGATTTATGCGATTTGAATGTTGATTCCAAAATTAAATTTGATGGAGAAAGTATGGTACCATTAATAAATGGTGATAATACAGCCTTTAAGGATAGAATAGTTATCACCAATTCTCAGCGTGTTGAAAACCCAGAACCTTGGCGAAGAACTTCCTTAATGCAAGGTAGCTGGAGATTAGTTGATAGTACAGAGTTATATAATTTAAAAACAGACCCAGAACAGCGACATAATATTGCAGACCAACATCCTGAAAAAGTTGAAGCCTATAGAGCGGCTTATAAAAAGTGGTGGAAAGATATTTCACCAAGTTATAAAGACCAACCATATATAATTATTGGTCATGAAAAAGAAAACCCTTCAACATTATATGGTCATGACTGGCATACCGATAGGGAGGCTAGTCCTTGGCATCAAAGACACATTAGAACCGGATATATTGATAACGGACATTGGTTGGTTAGAGTTTCAGAAGCGGGGAAGTACACTTTAAAGTTACGAAGATGGCCCAAAGAGACAGGCTTAGCTTTAAACGCTAAAGCTCATATAAGACCAGCACTTCCAGGAACAAGTGTATCAAAAAGTAAAGCGAGCAAAGCCCTAAATATTCAAGAAGCTAAAATAAGTATTCAAGATATTGAATTAACACAAACCGTAAACCCCAATGAGGGGTTTGTAGAATTCAATATAGAACTGAATAAAGGAGAAACCCAACTACAAACATGGTTTACTTTAGATACGAAGGAGGTTTTAGGAGCCTACTATGTAACCGTTGAGAAACAATAGAATAGATAAAAACTGAAATAAAAAAAGTGAAAAAAATTCATCTAATTATTGTTCTTTGTTTGACAACACTAACTAGTTATGCTAGTGAAGGGAATGATACATCACATTTAAAGAAGGTGCAATGTAAGTCGGCTAAGGCTAATGACACCATTCATTATTCCTATAAAATCAAAAATACAGCATCCTTTCCGCAGGAATTTAAATTTTCTATACAAAACCCTAGGCTTTTAGCCTGTAAATATATTTTGGAAACTAATAATATTACTATTGGTCCGAACAACGTTTATAATGGAAAATTGGCTGTTATTATTAGTGATAGAATGCCAAAAGGCGGACATGAATCTAGTTTCGTGCTAGTAGAAAATGTATCTAACAATAGTATTTATAAGCTAGAGTTTATTTCGGTTAGGTCAAAACCGCACCCTTTTTTATTGGTAACCAATGGGATATTAGAAGAAACTAAAGAGAAAGTTGAAAATTACACCTGGGCAAAAAATAATTTCAATAAAATGCTTAAGGAACTGGATGCCTATAAAGTGCCAGAGAGAAAAATTGTTACCAAACCCAGACCTACCAAAGTATGGTCTAGTTTAGCTTACGGGCCAAGTGATAGTGAGAAAGTGTTCCGCTTATGTTTGGCTTGGAAATTAACTGGTGAAAAAAGTTATAAGGAAAAAGCTATACAATTCATTAAAGAAGTTTGTGATAAGGAAGCTGGTTATCTTTCAATAGGGGCCGCAACCTATGGTGTACAGGTTCATGAGGGTAATTTCTTTTTGCACTTGGCAGCGGCTTGTGATATCGTTTTTAATGAGCCAGAGTTTTCAGATAAGGATAGAGAAAACATTATTAATTCTTTTAGGTATTACCTAGAGTTGAATAGAAAGCATATGGATGGCTTAGGCATCATGAACCATCAAGCTAGTGCCAATGCTGGAGCTATATTATCTGCCCTTTTTTTAGAGGATGTTGCCGAAGTTGATTATTTAACCAATGCTCCCGGCGGTATGGCGGACCAAATAGGTAAAGGCGTTATGGATGACGGCTGGTGGTTTGAAGGAACAGCCAACTATTGTTATTTAGTAGTACAACGCTATAGTTTAGTGGCACAGGCATTTCAAAATTATGGATGGGATTTGTACCATAAACGTTTCCCTGTAAAGTTTAAAAGCAAAGATTTTGAAAATGTTAAAGAAGGGTTTACAGGAATGAAGTTTGTCAATTGGGGACCAATAACTAGAAATACGGTAGGATTAGAAGACATGGTGGCTCCATACATTCCATTTATGGATGAAAATGCCAATGTTGTGGCTAGTAACGACTCTAATTTAAAAACACCAGACCCTTTTTATGAGCTTGCTTACAGATCTTATAAATTAGATGATTTGGCCTGGGTGATAAGTAAAACCAAGAGGGAGTCTTGGTTGTCTTTATTGTATGGAGTGGGAGAATTACCAGAAGTAGAAGATCCAAGAACAAGTTCTGCTTTAGCACCAAGTGTTGGGTTGGTAGCTTTAAGGTCTCAAGAAAAAAGAAACAACCCAGAAGAACAAATTCAGGCCTATTTTAAATATGGCACACACGGGGGTTGGCATGGTCATTTTGATAGAGCCAGTATGGTGGCTTTAGACCGTAACGGACATAAATATTTTGGAGCGGAAATGGTATGGTATGGTTATGGGAATCCCGGGTACAAAGAGTGTGTACAAACATCTGCTACCCATAATATGGTCATTGTAGATGAGTTACAACAGGAAGCAGTACCATCAAATCAGACCTTATTTTTTCAAGGCGATATTATGCAGGCCACGGTAACAGAAACAAAGGCAAGATGGCGAAAGATTCCTAAATGGAATGCCGATAAGTTTCCACCATGGGACGATACAGATTATGAACCAAATTTTCATCCAATACAACAAAAGCGTTTATCAATAGTTACAGATGATTATGTGGTAATTGCCGATTATATGAAATCTAATCAAAAACATAATTATGATTGGTTAATCCACCCCGTAGGTTTTAAATCAATCAAAGGAGCTAAAAAGAAAGGAAAGTTATTGGATACCTTGAACCATCAGAACGATTCACCTTATAAATACTTTGCAAATGCCCAATGGTATAGAACAAATAAGGGTGCAGAGGTAAATTTTGATGAAAACGGAAACAAATTAGATGTTTATACACTATGGCCAAAGAAGGCGAATATATTGGTTTCTGATTATCCCATCGGCGGAAAGCGACGCATCATGCGTAACAACCCAGAGCGTAGAACGTATGGTGTACGTGTAAATGAAAAAGAAACCCAGTTTTTACATGTATTAGAACCTTATAAAGGAGAAAATATGCTGAAGAAAATAGAATCAAAAAATGCCAATCGTTTAAAAGTCTATTTGAATGATGGACGTATTCACAATATTTTGATTGAGAATTTAAAGCAAGAAAGTGCAAAAGTGCATATTGAAGAGGTATTGAACAATAAAATTATTAGAACCGAAACAACAAAATAGAATTACATGAAAAATTATATAACATTCATAATAGCTGTATGCACATTTTCTTTGATCATGGTTGGCTGTAAAGAAGAAAAAACTAAAGTGCAAGAAAAGAAACGACCTAATTTTTTATTTGTTTTGGTTGATGACCAATCTCCGTTCGATTTAAAGACTTATGACCCTAATTCAATTTTAGAAACCCCAAATTTAGATAAGTTGGCTCAAGAAGGCTTAGTGTTTGATGATGCTAGACACATGGGTTCTATGAACGGAGCGGTATGTACACCATCAAGACATATGATTATGTCAGGCCGTACGCTATGGCATTTACCACCAAGTGCACAATTTCAGAAACAAAGAGATCCGCACGTTATTGATAGTATGACTATGGGGGCTGTTTTCAACAGAGCAGGTTATAAAACCATGCGTACCTGCAAAAAGGGGAATTCTTATGGAAATGCAAATAATCAGTTTACAGTGGTTAAAGATGCTACAAAAAGAGGAGGAACAGAAGAAACTGGTAGTGCATGGCATTCAAAACAAGTTTTAAATTATTTGAAGGAACGAGACTCATTAGATGAAAAAGACCCATTTTTAATCTATTTTGGTTTCTCGCATCCTCACGATAGAAGAGACGGAACCTCAGAATTATTAGAAAAATATGGAGCGGTTAACCACAGGGATAAAGAAAGTTTACCACCTGCCAACCCTAAGCAGCCTCAATTACAAGAAAATTATTTGTCTGCTCATCCATTTCATCATGGGCATCCAGAACTTAGGGATGAAGAGCGTGTTAGCGGTGTTTGGAAGAATAGAGATGAACAAACTGTACGTAATGAACTAGGTAGGGAGTATGCGTGTTCAGAAAATATAGACATCCAAATAGGTAAAGTTTTAGATAAACTTGAAGCTATGGGAGAGCTTGATAATACCTATATTATTTATACATCAGACCATGGTATGTCTATTGGACGACACGGGCTTATGGGAAAACAAAATTTATACGAACACACGTGGCGGGTACCTTTTTTAATTAAAGGCCCGGGAATAGAAGCAGGTAAACGCGTAAAAGGAAATATATACCTATTAGATGTTTTACCAACTTTATGCGATTTGGCTGGTATTGAGGCACCTGAAAAAGTAGAAGGTGAAAGCTTTGTACCAGTGTTAACAGGTGAAAAAGAAGTGGTTAGAGAGGTGAGTTATGGTGTGTATGCAGGTGGAACTAAACCAGGTATGCGAACCGTTAAAAAAGGAGATTGGAAGCTGATTAAATATGATGTTATGGGAGGAGCTGTTAGAGAAACTCAACTTTTCAATTTGGCCGAAAATCCCCATGAGTATGTGGCAGAACATAATAAGCCTGGTGACATGGAAACAGATTTAGCAGAAAATCCAAAGTATGCAGAAAAATTAGTCGAAATGGAAGCTTTATTATTAGAGCAAATGATTGCCCACGATGACCCGTATAGATTGTGGAATCAAACGGATGCTAAGTAAATGGATTAACCAAAATATAATTAATTTTATTAGTAATTATTTTCTCCTTTGCAGTTTCTAAACGAAAAAAAACAGCTATGAAATTGTAACCTATTGATCATATTTTGGATATGGGTTATTATTTACATAGTATGAATCATTAGTTATACTTTAAGGTCTATTTTTTTGCAAAATTGCTTCTTGAAAGAATACAATTTCATAGTCTAAATGTTTATAGAATAGAGAAGACTGCCTGAAGTTGTGTTTTCAAGCGAGTTATAGAATTATTAAAATAGATAATAGTAAAATGAGATTGAACAGAATTAAACCTACATTATTGATAGCAGTTATTTTTGTTGTTAATGTTATGTTCGCACAAAAAGTTGATTTAGTTTCCACTACCCAATCTAAGAGATGGATTAAATCGAAAGTGAAACAGTTAAAAGAATTTGAAAAGGCAGATATAACCATTTATCCAGATAGTTTACTACAGGAGATTGATGGTGTAGGGGGAGCTTTTAATGAACTAGGGTGGGATGCTTTAACAACCCTTTCTAAGGAAGCATCAAATGAAGTGTTTAAGGCTTTGTTTTCAGAAGATGGCTGTAATTTTTCTATGTGTAGAATTCCTTTGGGAGCCTCAGATTATGCATTAAGCTATTATTCAAGTAATGATGTATTTGAAGATTTTGAAATGCGAGATTTTAATATTGATAGAGATAGGTATATTCTCATTCCGTATTTAAAAGAGGCTCTAAAAGTAAATCCGGATTTACAAATTTGGGCATCTCCTTGGTCGCCACCTACGTGGATGAAGGTAAATGAGCATTACGCTATGAGAAGTGGGGGTTTTGAAAATGCCAAAGCGGGTAATAAGATGGACCCGGGAGCCGAAGTTTTAAATAACGCTACCGCATTTAAAATGCAGGAACGTTACCTAAAAGCATATGCCCTTTATTTTTCGAAATTTGTTCAGGCTTATAAAAAAGAGGGTGTAAAACTGTTTTCTATTCAACCTCAAAATGAGATAGCATATCAACCAAATTGGCCTAGTTGTACATGGAGACCAGAAGATATGGGGTATTTTATAAACAATTTTCTTGGTCCTCAATTTAAGGCCGACAAACTTGATACTGAAATATGGCTGGGTACTGTTAATTCTGGTAATCCCAATTATGTAAAAACAGTTTTGGAGTACAAAGAAGCAGCTAAATACATTACAGGTGTAGGTTTTCAATGGGGTGGAGCAAGGTCAATTCCAACAATTAATAAGGAATTTCCTGACATGAAATTAATGCAAACGGAAAATAAATGTGGTGAATCTGAAAATGATTGGACTTCTTTGGAAAGGTCTTGGAAAGACATGGTTCATTATATCAATAATGGTGCAGGCTCCTACATGTATTGGAATATGGTGTTAGATGAAACCGGAAAAAGTGCTTGGGGCTGGCCACAAAATTCTATGATTATTGTTGATAGAGTCTCTAATGAAGTAACTTATACAGATGAATTTTATTTATTTAAACACCTATCAAAGTTCGTTCAACCAGGAGACCATTATTTAAAGTCTTCAAAAGGAAAGAATCACTTAGCATTTAAACTTAAAAATGGAAACATTATGTTAATGACTTACAATCCAGATGAACAATTAAAAAACATAAAAGTTAAAGCTGGTAATAGGCATTTAGCTTTGAGTTTAGAGCCAAAATCAATTAACACCATTTTAGTAAGTCTAAATTAAATTATGAAAAAGTATATTAAAATTAATGCAATTATATTCTTATTGGTAGTAAGTTTTTTTAACTTAAAAGCACAAGAACAAATAACTATTAATATTCAGGAAAAAGGAGAAGATTTTGAACCTTATTGGAGCAAATGTGTAGGTGCAGGTAGAGCCAATGAAGCTTTACGCGCTGGTTGGCTAGAGCAGCTTGAAGTGGTGCAAGAAAACTGTGGATTTGAGTACGTACGCTTTCATGGACTGTTTCATGATGACATGTTTCCAGTTTTTGAAGGCAGAAATGGAAAAATTATTTACAATTGGCAATACATAGATGATGTATTTGATCGGATGTTAGATCTTAAGGTGAAGCCTTTTGTTGAGCTTGGTTTTTTTCCAAAACTTCTTGCAGCCGAAAACTCAAAAACAGTTTTTAAATGGTGGAAAGCTAATGTTACACCCAAGGAGGAATCATTTACAATGTTTCATGATTTGGTAAAGGCGTTTACCCAGCATTGTGTAGATAGATACGGAATAGATGAGGTGTTAACTTGGTATTTCGAAGTTTGGAATGAGCCCAATTTGTATCCACATTTCTGGGATGGAACAAAATCACAATATTTCGAATTATATAAACAGTCAGCAATTGCCGTAAAATCTATTGATAAAAGACTTAGGGTTGGAGGACCTTCAACCAGTAATTTTGTTCCAGATACACGTTTTGATGGTGAGCTTACAAATAATGAGGTGTCTGAAGCTGTGTTTAATTCAGATGATATTAATGGCTTAGAATGGCATGGGGTATGGATTGAAGATTTTCTAAAATTCTGTAATAAAGAAAACCTACCTGTAGATTTTGTAACTACACACCCTTATCCTACAGACTATGCATTTAACCCAGAGACAGGAAAAGGTAGAGGTTTAACCCGTTTTGTCCAATCTACTAAATTGGATCTTGAATGGCTGAATAGAATTATTAAAAACAGCCCGTATCCCAATGCGGAGATTCATTTAACCGAATGGAATACAAGTCCAAGTAGTAGAGATAAAATGCATGATTTACTGCCTGCGGCTGCCTACATAGTAAAAACAAATTTAGATTGTATAGGTTTAACTAATTCATTAGCTTTCTGGACGTTTACTGATATTTTTGAAGAAAAAGGTGGTGCAGCAAGTATTTTTCATGGAGGGTTCGGAATGATAAATTTTCAAGGTTTGGTAAAACCTTCATATCATGCATATAGAATGCTCAATCAATTAGGAAATGAAAAATTATATAAAGATGATTATTTGTTTATAAGTAAAGATAGCGGTAATGGAAAAGTTAAGGCTTTAGCTTATAATTATCCTAAAGAAGCTGAAAATGCTGCTCCTGCTGGTTATAAAAGTTATGAGTATTTAAGTAAAGGGACCTCTAAAGAACTAAATTTTACTTTAACTAATTTAAAACCTGGAACTCAATTTAAAATTGAGGTTTTAGATAAAGATCATGGCAATATTCATAGTTATTGGGAATCTATGGGCAAACCAGAGCCTCCAACTAGAGAGCAAATAAAAGTTATGAAACGTGTGGCAAGCAATTTAAAAACCAATATTGTTAGCACAGGGAAAAATGGGGAGTTATCATTTAAACAAGAAATAGCCCCCTGGAGTGTAATATTAATAGAACAGATTAATTAAAACAAATGAAAACACTAAAATCAAGTTTAATAAAGCATTGTTTAATAATTGTGTTTCTGTTTATTTGTGGATGCGATAATGCCAAAGAAGTTACTATTAATGACAAATTAAAAGTACATGCGGAATTGATTTATCTTAATGAATTTGATAATGATTTAGAAGATTGGGTTATTGAACAAATGGCAGGGGGTAAAGCAGAGATAAATGATGGTAAGTTAGAAATAACAGACGTTTCTGGTTGTACTATTTGGCTTAAAAATCAATTTGAAGGCCCCATAATGATTGAGTATGATGTTTTGGTTATAGACCAAGGAGGACCTCAGGATAGAGTATCTGATTTAAATTGTTTTTGGATGGCAAAAGATCCTAAAAATATGAATAACCTATTTGAACGTTCTGATGAGCGTGGTGGAAAATTTTCAAATTATGATAGTCTAAGGTTGTATTATATGGGAGTAGGTGGTCATTTTAACACCAAAACACGTTTCAGACGTTATGTTGGCAATGGAGACAGACCGCTCCTACCAGAGCATGATTTAACCAGTCAAGAGTATTTGTTAACCGCAAACAAACCTTATAGAATAAAAATTATTGCCCATAATGGATATATTCAATATTATAGAAACGAGCAGTTACTGGCAGATTTCTATGATGATGAACCTTATACGTCTGGTCATTTTGGTTTTAGAACTGTAAATAACCATATGACGGTTGATAATTTTAAGGTCTATAAATTGTCCAATTAGCCTACGTACTAAATAGTGAAATACTTTAAGGTTTTATATTATGTTTTCTTTGTTTTAGTACTATTTTTTTCTTGTAGCACTAAATCAAATTCTGAATTAACAGAAACTATAACCATAGCCACTTTGTTGAAAGACATGGTTAATAGGGGTAAATTAGCGTCTTTCCCAAAAACAGATTTTCGTTTAAAACAAGAAAGTAGTTATAATAGAGAATCTATAAAGGAAGAAGCTCCTAAAATGGAGCCTTCGGGATGGTTTAAAAATCATGATTATAATTCTTCTGAAAAGGATGCCAACTTTATACGTATTGAAGAACATAATGGAGAGAAGGAATGGGTTTTAATGGATCATAAAAAACCTGGGGTTCTTGTAAGAACTTGGATGCCTTTTGAAAAACCTAATAGCCCTGATACTGATAATTGGATTCGCATTTATTTAGACGGCGCTGAAAAACCAACTTTTGAGGGAAATATGTTTAAGGTGTTTAATGGCAAGGGCTTTATTCCATTTCCTTTGGCACATAAATCTCTGAGATCTGCAGTTTCTTTTTTTCCAATTCCTTATAGTAAGAGTTGTAAAATAACCACTAGCAAACGACCTTTTTTCTATCAGTTTACTTTTAGGGAGTATAAAGCAGAAACTAAGATTAAAACTTTCAGTATGGAAGAGTTTAACGAAAACCATGCCTTGATTAAAAGTGTTTCTGAATCTTTATTAAACCCTAAAAATGATGTTAAAGGGCATATGGTCTCTTTCAATGGTAAAATAAAATCTAATAATGAACAGGAAATAAGTTTACCAAAAGGGCAAGCGGCTATTCATTCATTATCATTAAAATTAGACGATTATCAAGACCCTGAAATCACAAGAAAAGTTGTTTTAAAAATTGAATTTGATGGGCATGAAACTGTTTGGTGTCCTATAGGAGATTTTTTTGGTTCAGGAATTGGCTTAAACCCATTTCAAGGTTGGTACAGAACAGTATCGGAAGATGGAGCTCTTTCCTGCCGTTGGGTCATGCCATATAAGAATTCTGGAAAAGTATCCCTTTTAAACTTCAGTAATAGAGCAATCAATGTGTCTTTAGAAGCGAACATTAAAGATTGGAAATGGGATAATCAATCTATGTATTTCAATGCAGCTTGGAGAGGTCAATATCCAGTTTCTACAAGGCCGTTTTCAGATTGGAATTATATAACCATAAAAGGACGCGGAGTATATGTAGGAGATGCTCTTACCATAATGAATCCGGTAAAGAAATGGTGGGGTGAAGGTGATGAAAGAATATGGGTGGATAATGAAACATTTCCTTCAATTTTTGGAACAGGTACTGAAGATTATTATGCCTATTCTTGGGGTGGGATGAGTACAGATTTTTATGAGCATCCGTTCCATGCACAGCCTCATGCGCATATTTATAACAAAATAAACAGGAAAAAAGCAATAGGTACGCGTAATACTCAAGGTTACAGTACAGAAACCCGTACCCGAGCTTTAGATGTGATGCCTTTTGGTAGTAATTTGAAGTTGGATATGGAAGTTTGGTCTGGTACAGATTGTGAAATGGGATATGGTGTTGGAATGTACTGGTACGGCGATGCCCGAACAGAATCAAACCGAAAACCAAACATGGAAGAGGTTTTAAATGTACCTCCTTTACCTGATGGTTTCCCGAATGACTAATTAAAAAAGGAAATTCAAATAGTTTTAATATTCCAAGTAATAAAGTTAAATTATGAAGTCATATAAAATAGTAGTTGTTTTAGCAATATCATTTTTATTCATAGGAATGAAAACTGGTAAGAAATCTATTTACCATAAAGACTGGATTGATTTTAATAAAAATGGAGTAAAAGATGTTTATGAGGATTCTAAAGCTCATATAGATGATAGGGTATCTAATCTAATTTCTTTAATGAATGTTAACGAAAAAACCTGCCAAATGGCTACTTTGTATGGTTTTTCACGTGTTTTAGAAGATGAGTTTCCAACTCCGAACTGGAAAAATAGGGTTTGGAAAGATGGTATTGCCAATATTGATGAACACTTAAACACCATTTGGAATCAAGAAAAAACACATACACCTTACGCATACCCTTATAGCATACACGCTGAATCTATAAATAAAGTCCAAAAATGGTTTATAGAAGAAACACGTCTCGGAATCCCGGTAGATTTTACAAATGAAGGTGTGCATGGGTTGTGCCATGAAAAAGCAACACCCTTACCAGCACCTATAGGAATAGGGAGTACATGGAATAAAAATCTAGTTAGAAAAGCTGGGGAAATGGTTGGTAGAGAGGCCAAGGCTCTAGGGTATACAAATGTCTATGCGCCTATACTAGATGTTGCTAGAGACCAACGTTGGGGACGTGTTTTAGAGTGTTATGGCGAAGAACCCTTTCATATTGCCGAAATGGGTAAACAAATGACATTAGGGATACAATCGCAAGGCGTTGCTTCAACACTAAAACATTTTGCCGTTTATAGTATTCCGAAAGGTGCTAGAGATGGTGATGCCAGAACTGACCCACATGTGGCCCCTAGAGAAATGTTTCAGTTGCACTTATATCCTTTTAAAAGAGTCCTTGAGGAAGCTAAACCTATGGGAGTTATGAGCAGTTATAACGATTATGATGGTGTGCCTGTTTCAGCTAGTTATTACTTTTTAACCGAATTGTTAAGAGAGAAATATGGTTTTGATGGTTATGTGGTTTCAGATAGTGAAGCCGTAGAGTATGTGTCTGATAAGCACCGAGTAGCTAAAGATTACAAAGAAGCTGTTCGTCAGGTAGTTGAAGCAGGTTTAAATGTTCGTACTACTTTCAGAACACCAGAATCTTTTATAGAACCGTTACGGGAATTAATAAAAGAAGGGAAGATTTCAATGAAAACCATAGATGGTTTGGTTTCAGAAGTATTAAAAGTGAAATTCAGATTAGGATTATTTGATAAGCCTTATGTTGAAAACCCTAAAGAGGCAGATAAATTAGTGCATACTGAAGCAGATGAAGTGCTTTCTAAACAGATAAATAGAGAATCTTTAGTTCTGCTTAAGAATGAGAATAATTTATTGCCGCTTGATGTTAATAAAGTGAAAAATATATTGGTAACGGGACCTTTGGCAGATGAAGTAAGTTTTACTTATAGCAGATATGGCCCGGCATTCAACCCGTCGGTTTCGGTATATCAAGGCATAAAGAATTATGCCGGTAACAATGCAAATGTAAGCCATGATAAAGGTTGCGATATTGTAGATGAAAACTGGCCAGGTAGTGAAATAATTCCAGTGCCATTATCCTCTAAAGAACAATCGGATATTGATGCGGCTGTTGAAAAAGCAAAACAATCAGATATTGTGATAGCTGTAGTTGGTGAAGATGAAAAACGCGTGGGCGAAACAAAATCACGAACAAGTTTAGGGTTGCCAGGGAGACAATTTCAACTGGTACAAGCTCTATATGCTACTGGAAAACCTGTGGTTTTAGTACTTATAAACGGACAGCCGTTAACCATAAACTGGGAAAACAAATTTTTACCGGTTATTTTAGAAGCGTGGTTCCCTAGTACGGCAGCAGGTGATGTTATTGCAGAAACTTTGTTTGGTGATTATAACCCAGGAGGAAAACTATCAGTTACGTTTCCAAAAACAGTAGGGCAGATTCCTTTTAATTTTCCATTTAAGCCAGGGTCACAAGCAGGACAACCAGGTGCAGGACCAAACGGATATGGTAATACGCGTGTGTTGGGACCATTATATCCTTTCGGATACGGATTGAGTTATACAACTTTTGAATACAGCGATTTAGTAGTAACTCCCACTAAATTAAAAGCTCAGGCTAATGTTGAAGTGTCATTTAAAGTGAAAAACACAGGAGATAGGGCAGGAGATGAGATAGTACAGTTGTATATTAAAGATAAGGTAAGCAGTGTAACCACCTATGATTCTCAACTCAGAGGTTTTGAGAGAGTACCTCTAAAACCTGGTGAAACAAAAATCATTAATTTTACTATTCATCCAGACGATTTGGCTATTTTAGATAAAGAAATGAATTGGACAGTTGAAGAAGGAACCTTTGAGGTTTTAATTGGCGGCTCTTCGGTGGATATAAAACTTAGAGAACAATTTGAAGTGGTTGCCGTGAATGAATAATTCGCTCTAATTCGATTCGAATATTAAAAAGATAAATGAGAACTATGACAAAGATTTTTGCTTTAAAAGGAAAAATTCAAAACTATGCTTGGGGAGGCAATGAGTATATCCCTAACCTATTAGGTATTTCAAAAGAGGATAAAAAATACGCTGAATATTGGATGGGTGCTCATGTTAATGCCCCATCGGTAATACAAAGTGCAGAGGGGGATGTTAATTTAGATGCTTTTTTAAACCATCATTTGGAAGAGAGTTTAGGCGTAAAAGTTAAAAGCACTTTTGGAAAACTTCCGTTTTTATTTAAAGTTCTTGACGTAAACGACATGTTATCAATTCAAGTGCATCCCACCAAAATTGAAGCAGAAAAAGGGTTTAAACATGAAAATGAATTGGGAATACCCTTATCTGCTCCTCATAGAAATTATAAAGATGACAATCATAAGCCTGAGATCATGGTGGCTTTGAGCGAGTTTTGGTTGTTACACGGGTTTTTATCAGAAGAAAAAATCACAAAAGTATTGAGTACAGTCCCTGAGTTTTCAGAATTATTACATGTTTTTAATGAAAAAGGATACTACGGACTATACAAAACTGTAATGGAACAAAGCCAAGAGGAAACCAATCATGTTTTAAAACCGTTGGCAGAAAGAATTTTGCCATTATACAAAAGGGGAGAGTTGAGCAAGTTTGATCCTGGGTTTTGGGCAGCTAAAGCCATTGAGAATGAAACTGGAACGTCAATTGATAAGGGGATTTATTCCATCTATTTTTTTAATATAGTAAGAGTTGAAAGCGGAGATGCCGTTTTTCAAGATGCTGGTATCCCACATGCTTATTTGGAAGGACAAAATATGGAGTTAATGGCAAACTCTGACAATGTGCTTAGAGGTGGTTTAACACCCAAACACATTGATGTTCAGGAATTGCTAAAACATGTAGCATTTAAAGAAACTATTCCAAATATTATTAAAGGTGATAACCAATCTGATGGATTGGAGCGAATTTATAAGAGTCCTGCGCCAGACTTTGAATTAAGTCAAATTAAGTTGAATGGGCAAAAACCGTATGTGGGTAATTCAAAATCAGCTCAAATTCTTATTGTTATTGATGGGCGTGTTAATTTATCTGATGAAAGTGGGGCTACATTGCAACTAAACAATGGAGAATCGGCCTTTATAATGGCCAAGTGTGAGTATTCAATATCTTCAAACTCATCAGCTGTGATTTATAAGGCAACAACGCCATGTAATTAGTCTAAGGACAACTTGCTTAACTTTTTCCAATTGCTAGGTATTGTTATCTTAAATTGCTGAAATTTGCATAACTGAAGTAATAATATAAGATATTGGAGGTTTAATGAAGGTTCGTCACCTCCAACAAATATTAGTAAAAAACAGTTAATTAAACAATTAACTGTTTTTTTTTGTTCCTAAATTTTAAATATTATTTAATTTAGACAAACTCTCCTGTATAAATAATAAGTTCGGATTAGGACAGATACTCTTCCATACGTCTAATTCACTTAAATAAGTTACTCCAGGGAAATCATTAATATAATTAAGTAGCGATAGAGTTATTTGGAAATGAAGATGGGGTACCCAATTGCCGTTTTCATAATTAGTTCCTAATTCACCTATTTTTTCGTTTTGTTCAACAATTTCTCCAACTTTATGAAGGGTTGTACTATAGTGGCTTAAATGTCCGTACAACGTAAAAAAACATAATTCTGCAAAGGAGTGCTTTATAATGATTAACCCACCATAGCCTTTATTTTCTGAATTGTAAGTTGAAGTAACAATGACACCTTTTAATATTGTGTGTACAGGGGTATTTGCAGGTAACCAAAAATCAACACCCAAATGTATGTTTCTCCTTTTTATGCCTGAATTACCTGCTTTTGTATAAGAGTCTGTTGTATAAATTGACCTATGTTCTAAATAACCACCCGCTATTATTTTATGTGGAACTTCTTTTTGAAACTCTTTTATTTTGGATTCTAATAAACTTAAATTATTGAAGTCATCTACTTGATTTATCCATTTACTCGATACACTTAAATCAATGGGAAGTATATTGTTACTATATATAGATGGAAATAAATCTGATACATTAAAAGTGTACTTTTTACACCAAGTTAAAAATAGTTTTTCATTAGGGTGTGCATTAAATCCACAAGCATTTCTAAAACTAAAAAGGGCAAAATTAGAATCAATTATATGCCACTTTTTTAATACTTCCCAAGCAGGTTTTTCACTAATCAATAAATATTTGTTATTAGGTTCTTTAATCTTATTTATAGCAGATTTTGTAACCGAAATTATTAAACGCATTGCAACTGCATTATATAAATGCTCTAATTCAACTTCCAACAATGGAAAGGCGGAATGATAACCTTTAACTATGGGTAAAGCTGCTTCTAATACGTCATTATGATTCATTACGGCATAAGCACAAGCTATTGCTAGATCATTAATAATTTGTGTGTAACATGAATCCCCGAAATCTATAACTGCTTTAACCGAAGGACTAAAAGAATCAGATGAAACAATTATATTGTTATCATTGGCATCATTATGAACAATGCCTTTTCTTAGAGTTGAATATGATGGTTGAGATTTTTCAAACAGCCTTTGAAAATTTTGGATAATCTCTTTTTCTTCACCTGAAAACAAGTAAAGATATTCCTTTGTCCACAATGATTGCGCAACATCCCAAACAAATGCTCTATGAGCTTCCTTATGATCAAACCCCTGCAATGATTTTGTTAGAAGACCACATTGCTGTCCTAAGGTAAATTTCAATCCATCTGAATAAGTACTAATACTATTCCACAAGTCTCCAGGAATCCAGGTTAGTAACCTGACTTTGCGTTTGTTTCCAAAATCATCAGTGATTTCTGAAATATAATTTCCATCTATATCACGAATGGGTTTAGGTATAATTAATATTTCATTATTGTTTTCAATATGAAATAGAAGTTTCTGTTGAAAATCTAGGAGATTATAATCTTGATCAGGACGAGATATTTTTAAGACATACTCCTCATGATTCTCTAGATGAATTCTAAAATTAAAATCAACTTCACCCGGTAATTTAGAGGCAGTTCCTTTAATGTTAAACAGCCTTTTTAGAATGTCCTCAGCCTTTGAATCACATATTTTTAAAGCATTATACTCCATGAGAACCGCAAATAACAAACTTGTTTAGAATAGCCTTTTCTGATTTCTATATGGTATTATAAGTTGAATTTAATACCCTGAGCAAGAGATCCTTCGTTGCCATAATTAACGGTGCAGGTTTGTCTTCTCATGTATGCTTTCCAAGAATCTGAACCACTTTCTCTTCCTCCACCAGTTTCTTTTTCACCACCGAAAGCACCTCCAATTTCAGCACCGGATGTTCCAATATTTACATTTGCTATTCCACAATCTGAACCTGCATGAGATAAGAACATTTCAGCCTGCTGCATATTCATTGAGAAAATAGCTGAAGATAAACCTTGTGGCACATTGTTTTGAATGGTAATAGCTTCTTCTAATGTTTCATATGAAAACACATAAAGAATGGGGGCAAACGTTTCGTGCTTTACAATAGGCATATCGATGTTAGCCTCAATGATTGTTGGTTTTACATAACAATTTGATTTGTATTCACTTCCTTTTAAGACTTCATTGCCATAAGCAAGATTTCCACCTTGTTTTTGTGCTTCATTAATGGTTTTTAAATAAGCATCAACTGCTTGGGAGTCAATTAAAGGGCCAACATGATTATTTTCATTTAAAGGGTCACCTATACGTAATTGTTTGTATGCGTTAACGAGTTTATTAAGAAGGCCTTTATAAAGACTTTTATGAACTATTAAGCGTCTAGTTGTAGTGCATCTTTGACCAGCAGTACCTACAGCACCAAATACAATTGGAGCAATAGCTGTATCTAAATCTGCCTTTTCTGTTACAATAATAGCATTATTGCCTCCTAATTCTAGAATAGATTTCCCTAAACGTTTGCCAACAGTTTCAGCAACGCTTTTTCCCATTCTTGTGGAGCCAGTGGCAGAGACCAATGCAATGTTAGGGTCTGATGCCATAAGTTTCCCAATGTCGCTATCGCCAATGATAACGTTAGAAATACCTTCTGGTAAATTATTTTTCTTTAGAACTTTTTTAAATATTTCCTGACACGCTAAAGCGGAAAAAGGTGTTTTTTCTGAAGGTTTCCATAAGCAAACATTTCCACAAACCCAGGATAAGGCACTATTCCAAGCCCAAACAGCCACCGGGAAATTAAAAGCGGAAATAATACCAACAATACCAAGCGGATGCCATTGTTCAAACATCCTATGGTTAGGCCTCTCAGAATGCATTTGCAGTCCGTATAATTGTCTAGATAATCCAACCGCAAAATCGCAGATATCAATCATTTCTTGAACCTCTCCGTATCCCTCTTGTAAACTTTTCCCCATTTCATAGCTTACAAGCTTACCTAGGTTTTCTTTTTCTATTCTTAAGGCATCACCAAATTGTCTAACAATTTCACCTCTTTTAGGAGCGGGCATTGCTTTCCAAATAGGAAAAGCTTCTTGTGCTTTTGAAACTAAAGTTTTATATCCTTCCTCATTAGTTAATTCAACTTCACCAATAGGGAGATTATCTACTGGAGAGTTAATTGTTATTACCTTATCCGATTTACTAATCCACCCTGATAGACCAGAACTTGAATTATTAAATGGAGCTGAAAGGTTAAATGGGTTTAATAAGTTCTTCATGATACCCTATTTTAGTGTAGTATATTGATTTTTTAGTTGAATGTAATGCCTTGGTTTCTATATAAATATTCTGATGGAACCTGCATTCTTAATTTGTAGAAAGGTATTAAAAATTTCACTTTTAAAATAACCATAATGTAAAACATAAAGTACTATATTTTTTATCTATAATAAAAAATTAGTCTAGGCTTTCTTTTATGAATGAATTATATTAGCTCAAAACAATTCATGCCAGATTTGAACATCAATAATAGCTTAAAGCTACTTACTTCTCAGCTCAGAGGCGAACTTTATTTTGATGATTTACATAAAAGTATTTATGCTACAGATGCTTCTGTTTATCGTAAAATTCCATTAGCAGTAGCATATCCGAAGGACAAGAACGATATAAAGAAACTTATTGCATTTGCTCATGAGCAGGGAACGACGCTTATTCCCAGAACCGCTGGAACTTCATTGGCTGGCCAATGTGTGGGGGATGGTATTGTGGTGGATGTTTCTAAGTATTTTACGAATATTCTAGATTTTGATGTCGAAGCAAAAACCGTTGTAGTAGAACCTGGAGTGATTAGAGATGAACTTAATGTTTTTCTAAAACCTCATGGTTTGTTTTTTTCTCCCAATACTTCTACAAGTAATAGATGTATGATTGGGGGTATGGTAGGAAATAATTCTTCCGGCTCAACTTCAATTAAGTATGGTGTTACAAGAGACAAAGTTTTAGAGCTAGAGACTATTCTGTCTGATGGTACTGAGTGTGTTTTTAACAGTTTAAAAAAGGAGGCTTTAAAGGAAAAAGCAAAAGGTGAAGATTTGGAAAGTTCTATTTATAAAACTTTATATTCTGAACTTTCGAAGAAAGAAATTCAGTCAGAAATACATAAAGAATTTCCGTTAAGATCCATTCATAGAAGAAACACGGGGTATGCTCTTGATGTCTTGTTGGACGTAAACACAAATGATGGATTATCTGAAAAACTGAATGTTGCCAAATTACTCTGTGGCAGTGAAGGTACTCTAGCATTTACTACATCAATAAAATTACAGTTAGATGATCTTCCTCCAGAAAAAGAAGTCTTTATAATACCTCATTTTAAGAGTGTTCAAGAAAGTTTAGAAGCTACTGTGGTTGCTATGAAGCACAACTTATATTCTTGTGAATTATTGGATAAAACTATTCTTGATTGTACCAAAAATAATAGAGAACAAATTAAAAATAGATTTTTCATTGAGGATGATCCAGAGGCCATTTTAATGTTGGAAGTAAGGGCTGATTCAGATGAAGTTTTAGAGTCAAAGGTAGAAAAGCTTATACAAGATTTAAAAACTAACAAATTTGGTTATGCACACCCTAAGTTATATAGAGAGGATATTAACAAAGCTATAGAGTTGAGAAAGGCAGGATTAGGCCTTTTAGGAAATATTGTTGGAGATGCTAAGGCTGTTGCTTGTATTGAAGATACTGCTGTGGCATTAGTAGATTTAACAAATTATATTTCTGAATTCACACAAATGATGACTGCTTACAAGCAAAAGGCTGTTTATTATGCACATGCTGGTGCAGGTGAAATTCATTTAAGGCCTATTTTAAATTTAAAAGAATCTAAGGATGTAGGTTTATTTAGAGAGATTACAACTCAAACAGCAAAATTGGTAAAAAAATATAAAGGCTCTTTTAGTGGTGAACATGGTGATGGTATTGTTAGGGCAGAATTTTTGCCATTAATGATTGGTGAATCTAATTATCAATTATTACAAAGGATAAAAAATGCTTTCGATCCTAATAACATTTTTAACAAGGGTAAGATTGTTGATGCTTTTCCTATGGATGAATCTTTAAGATATGAAGTTGATAGAGTAGAACCAGAAATAGAAACCATTTTCGATTTTTCTGGTTCTGAAGGCATTTTGAGAGCTGCTGAAAAATGTAACGGTTCAGGAGATTGCCGCAAGCCAGTATCTGCTGGTGGCACTATGTGTCCTAGTTATAGAGCTACTAAAAACGAAACGGATACTACTCGTGCACGAGCGAACGCTCTAAGAGAGTTTTTAACAACTTCGGATAAAAAGAATCGATTTAATAATGAAGCCTTAAAACAGGTTTTCGATTTGTGTATAAGTTGTAAAGCCTGCGCAAGTGAGTGCCCTAGTAATGTTGATGTTGCAAGTTTTAAAGTCGAATTCTTATATCAATACCAGAAAGAAAACCCACCGTCTTTTAGGACAAAAATGATCGCTAATAATGTGAAGTTTAATAAGATTGGGAGTAGATTTCCAAAACTTACAAATGCATTATTAAACACGGGTATTTCAAAAAGTATTATGGGTATTGCTCCGGAAAGAAGTATTCCTAAATTGGCATCGATTACTTTTAGAAAGTGGTATTCTATAAATAAAGCCAATTCTAAAAACAATGAATTTGATAAAGGAGAACTTTATCTGTTTGTAGATGAATTTACTAATTATTATGATGTTCAGGTAGGTATTGACGCCTTCGTATTACTTTCTGAATTAGGCTATAAAGTGAATATTGTGGATCACGAAGAAAGTGGTAGAAGCCTTATTTCAAAAGGGTTTTTAGATGAAGCTAAAGAGATAATTGATAAGAATGTATCTATTTTCAATGGTTTAGTTTCTGAGAAAATACCTTTAATTGGAATTGAACCTTCAGCAATTTTATCATTTAGAGATGAATATTTAAGGTTGGCAAATAATAAAACTGATGCTCAAAATATAGCTCAAAATACGTTCACATTTGAGGAGTTTATCAAACAGGAATCATTAAGAGGAAAAATTAAAGAAAATCAATTTACCAATGAGGATAGAACGGTAAAAATTCATGGACATTGTCATCAAAAAGCCTTGAGCAGCACTGAACCTACATTTGCACTGTTAAATCTCCCTAAGAATTATAAAGTAAGTATTATTAATTCAGGTTGTTGCGGAATGGCAGGTTCTTTTGGTTATGAAAAAGAGCATTACCAAATTAGCATGCAGATAGGCGAAGACACCTTGTTTTCTAAAATAATAAACATGAGTGAAGATGTTCTAATTGCCGCTTCGGGCACCAGTTGTCGCCATCAAATAATGGATGGTACAAACCGACAATCACAACACCCAATAAGTATTTTAAGAGAGGCCTTGATATATTCTTTTAAAACTTAACCTGACTAATTAAAGCTAAACAAAGTCATATATAAAAGTCATCAATAATGAAAATTGGCATTATAAAAGAACGTAAAAATCCACCAGACCGTAGAGTGGTGTTTTCTCCTGAGATTCTTGAAAAAGCTCAAAAGGAATTTCCTCAAATTGAATTTAAAATTGAGTCTTCTGATATTAGGGTTTTTCCTGATGAAAACTATAGTAAAAGAGGTTTTCAGGTTACGGAAGATATCTCAGATTGCGATATTTTGATAGGCGTGAAAGAAGTGCCTATAGATGATCTAATACCTAATAAAAAGTACTTCTTCTTTTCACATACTATCAAAAAACAACCTTATAATAGAAAATTGCTCCAAGCCATTTTGAAAGAAAATATTGAGTTGTATGATCATGAAACAATTGTTAATAAAGAAGGTTTTAGATTAATAGGTTTTGGGTTTTATGCTGGAGTAGTTGGAGCATACAACGGATTTAGGGCTTGGGGTCTCAAATATAATTCTTGGGACTTACCAAAGGCAGAAACTTTAGCTGATAAGAAAGCTTTGGTATTAGAGCTAAAGGCTATTAAATTACCAAATATTAAAATATTACTTACTGGAAGTGGAAAGGTGGCTAATGGAGCTCAAGAAATGTTAGATGCTATGAATATTAAAAAGGTTTCAGTAGATACTTATATAAATGAATCTTCCGATGAGCCAGTATATTGTAAAATAGATGTACTTGATTACAACAAGCGTAAAGACGGAAATGTAATTGATGATGTATTTGATTTCTTTAATAACCCTGAAGATTATGATTCAGATTTTATGAGGTTTGCAAAGGTGACGGATTTCTATATTGCTGGTCATTTTTATGGAGATGGCGCGCCTTATTTATACACCCGTGAAGATGTTAAACTAGAAGGCTTTAAGATCAAGTTAGTTGCAGATGTTAGTTGCGATGTTGATGGACCGGTTGCTACTACACTAAGGGCCTCTACTATTGCAGATCCAGTTTATGGCTATAACCCTCAAAAGGAATCTGAAATTGATTATAAAGACGAAAATGCTATAACGGTAATGGCCGTAGATAACCTGCCTTGTGAACTTCCTAAAGATGCAAGTGAAGGTTTTGGAGATATGTTTTTGCAATCAGTAATTCCTGCCTTTTTTAATAATGATGAAGATGGAGTTTTGGAAAGAGCAAAAATCACTGAGAATGGAATGCTTACAGAACGGTTTTCTTATTTGTTGGATTATGTGGATAATAAATAGTAAAATCAAAACTCACTTAACATCGATTGGGTTGTGTTGATTAGTCGTTTAAATTAAGTGATACAAATTCCGTAAGTTTATAATCAGATTAATCTTTAAGATTTCAGCATGAAGAAACTAGCATTACATTGGCAAATATTAATAGGAATGATACTTGGTGTCATTTTTGGTTTTATAATGGCTTCAGTAAATGGTCAAGGGTTTGTAATGGATTGGATTGAGCCCATTGGAAAAATATTTGTTAAGTTATTAAAACTTATAGCAGTACCATTAATTTTGGCTTCCCTAATAAAAGGAATTTCAGACTTAAAGGATATCTCCAAATTCAAAAATATGGGGCTACGCACTATAGTCATTTATATTTTGACCACGGTTATCGCTATTACCATTGGTCTAGGTCTTGTTAATACTATAAAACCTGGTGAAGGCATTACAGAAGAAACGGTCACTATGCTTAAAGATAAGTATTCTTCTAGTGATAAAGCTCAAACAATACTTACAAACGCTCAGGCTCAAAAGGAAGCTGGACCACTGCAGTTTTTAGTTGATATGGTTCCTGACAATGCAGTATATGCCATGAGTAATAATAAGCTTATGTTGCAGGTTATTGTGTTTGCTATTCTTTTAGGTATATGCTTATTATTGGTGCCAGAGGAGAAAGCAAAACCATTGAAAAACTTTTTTGATTCGCTTAATGAAGTGGTTCTGAAAATGGTAGATTTAATTATGTTAACTGCACCATATGCGGTTTTTGCATTATTAGCAACTGTAGTAGTTTCTGCTGACGATCCTGATATTCTTTTAGCTTTACTAAAATATTCAGGTGTTGTTGTTTTAGGGTTATTTCTAATGATTTGTTTCTATATGGTTTTAATATCCGTCTATGCCAAAAAATCGCCATTATGGTTTATAAGTAGAATAAGTCCAGCTCAATTATTAGCCTTTTCAACTAGTAGTAGTGCTGCTGCCTTACCTGTTACAATGGAACGCGTAGAAGAACATGTTGGTGTAGATAAGGAAATATCAAGTTTTGTGTTACCAGTAGGAGCAACCATAAATATGGACGGTACTAGTTTGTATCAAGGGGTTGCAGCTGTATTTATTATGCAAGTTTTATGGCCTGAAGGATTGGTTTTTAGCAATCAATTAATGATTATTCTAACAGCGCTATTGGCTTCTATAGGAAGTGCGGCAGTACCTGGAGCTGGAATGGTAATGTTAGTAATTGTATTGGAAGCCATTGGATTTCCTTCTGATTTGTTGCCAATTGCTTTGGCTTTAATTTTTGCTGTTGATAGACCTTTGGATATGTGTAGAACTACTGTAAATGTTACAGGAGATGCGACGGTTTCAACAATTATCGCAAAATCATTAGGTAAGTTAGGAGAGCCTCATGTGAAAAATTGGGATGATAATTATCCGAATAAATAGTGAATTAAAGAAAAATAAATATTTAAAGATATGAGACCTTATATATTTGGTATTCTAATTTTTTGTATGGGATTATCCGGAGGGCAAAATCAATTTGATTTGTCCTATCATTTACCCCAAAATATCACTTATGATTCTAATATTCCTACACCATCAAGTGTGTTGGGGCATCAAGTAGGTGAATGGCATGTTACTCACGACAAACTTGTCGAGTATATGAAAGCTATTAGTATGGCTTCTGATAGGGTTTCTATTGAAGATAGAGGGAACACTTTTGAAGGACGACCTTTGCTACTACTTACAATAACTTCAGCAGAAAATCATAAAAATATTGATAACATTAGGTTGAATCATTTAAAAATTATTGAATCCAAAAGTAATGAAATTAGTGTAGAGGAAATGCCTTTGGTTGTCTATCAAGGGTTTTCTATTCACGGAAATGAACCTAGCGGCTCAAACGCCAGTTTATTGCTGGCTTATTATTTGGCTGCGGCACAAGGAGATGCTATTGAGGCATTATTGATGGATACGGTTATTTTGTTAGATCCTTCATTGAATCCTGACGGATTGCAGCGTTTTGCATCTTGGGTTAATGTAAATAAAAGTGAGCATATAAATCCGGACCCTAATGATAGAGAATATTATGAGGTTTGGCCTAAAGGAAGAACTAACCATTATTGGTTCGATTTAAATAGAGATTGGTTACCTGTACAATTGCCAGAGTCAAGGGCTCGAATTAACACCTATAATGAATGGATGCCAAATATTGTGACGGACCATCACGAAATGTCCGCCAACTCCACCTTCTTTTTTCAACCTGGAGTTCAATCAAGAGTGCACCCTTTAACACCCAAAGCTAATCAAGATTTAACCAAAGAAATTGCTAATTATCATGCCAAAGTTTTAGATGAGATTGGTTCTTTATACTTTACAGAGGAAAGATTTGATGATTATTACTATGGAAAGGGGTCAACCTTTCCAGATATTAATGGGGCCATTGGAATTTTGTTTGAACAAGCTAGTTCTAGAGGACATGCTCAGGAAACCGTAAACGGACTACTTACGTTCCCATTCACTATTCGTAATCAATTTAAAACGGCTTTGTCAACATTGATGGCGGGAAAAGATATGCGAGTTAAGTTATTAAACTATCAAAAGGACTTTTTTAATAATGTAAGAATTGAAAATACTAAGAGTAATTTTAAAGCCATTGTCTTTGGAGATGAAAAAGATCAAGCTAAAACCTTTCATCTAGCGGAAGTTTTAAAGAGACATGAAATTAAGTTTAATAAGCTTAAGTCTGATATTAGTATTAATGGGAAATCATTTAAAAGAGAGACCAGTTTTATTGTTCCCATCAATCAAACCAAGAGTAAAATAGTGAAAGCTATTTTTGAAAAACGTACCTTCTTTAAGGATAGTTTGTTTTATGATATTTCAGCATGGACGTATCCAATGGCATTTAATTTGGATTATGCAGAGTTAAAATCTACCAATGATATAGGAGTTCCAGTAAATAGTCTTGTACTGCAGGAAGGACGGGTTTCCTCGAGAAGTAATTATGCTTATCTTATGGAATGGCATGAATATTATGTCCCCAAAGCACTTAATAAAATATTGGATAGAGGAATTAGGGCAAAAGTAGGCTTGAAACCTTTTTCATTGGGTAACAAATCATATGATTACGGTACTATTTTAATCCCAATTCAAGGTCAGAAATTAAACGATAAAGATTTGTTTGATTTTCTAGTTGCGGTTGCAAAGGAGAGTAGTGTTAATATTCAAGGAGTAAGTACAGGTTTAACAAAAGGTATTGATTTAGGAAGTCCTCAATTCAAATCTTTGGAGGACCATAAAGTTGCTATGGTTGTTGGAGATGGGATCAGGTCTTATGACGCTGGTGAGATATGGCATCTCTTTGATCAGCGTTACCAAATGAATTTATCTAAATTGGATATGTATCGATTGAAAAATGTAAATCTTTCAAAATACAGTACTTTAATACTACCTAGTGGAACCCCTAATCTTAGTTCTGAAACTATTGAGAAACTAATGATCTGGGTTAAAAGTGGTGGCACATTAATTGGATATAAAGATGTGGTTAAATGGTTAGTATCTAAAAAGTTTATAGAGTTGGAATTTGAGAAAGTTGCTGTGCCAGCTAATAATGTGACTTTTGAACAGAAAGCTGATTTTAAAGGAGCACAAGTTATTGGTGGAGCCATTTTTGAAGCTGAATTAGATAGATCTCATCCAATAAATTTTGGTTTTAAAAACAAAAAACTACCTATGTTTAGAAGAACCAAAATTTTTATTAAACCAGATAGTTTAAGTTATAACAACCCAATTAAGTATGCTAATAAGCCATTGTTAAGTGGTTATGTATCAGAGCCTAATTTAAATGTTTTAGAGGGGACTGTTCCTTTTCAAGTCAAAAAACGAGGGAAGGGGAAGGTTGTGGTGTTTACTGACAATACTAACTTTAGAGGCTTTTGGTATGGCACTAACAAGCTGTTAATGAATGCCATTTTTTTTGCCAACTTAATGTAAGTTAATAATTAGAAATATGAAAAATTTAGCATTAGTCTTTATTTTTTTCGGAATAGTTTTGTCATGTATAAATGATTCAAATAGAAAAGAAGGAACTCCAGAATCCAAACCAAACTCATTTGCCATTGTTATTCATGGAGGTGCTGGTGATGGGTTAATGAAAGGTAATTTTGATGATGAGATTCAAGGAGTTTACACTCAAAAACTTCAAGAAGCTTTGGACTCCGGTTTTGAAGTTCTAGAAAACAGTGGTTCATCTATAGATGCTATTCAAGCTGCTATTTGCGTTTTAGAAAATTCACCTTTATTTAATGCAGGAAAAGGTGCCGTATACAATATTGATGGCAACCAGGAAATGGATGCCTCAATTATGGAAGGCAATACCCTAAATAGTGGTGCGGTAGCCGGTATCAATCATGTAAAGAATCCTATTTTGGCGGCTAGAATAGTTATGGATAGTACTGCGCATGTAATGCTTTCAGGTAAAGGAGCTGAACAAGCTATGGAACAATTTGGGTTAGAGATGGTTGATAGTACTTATTTTTTTACTAGTAGTGGATATAATGATTTAAAAAGAATTAAGCTGCAAGAAAATGATAATGCAATTGATAATAATTCAATATTAAATAAGAACTTTTTAGGTGATAGTAAATATGGAACGGTTGGTGCAGTTGCCATTGATAAAGAAGGTAACATTGCTGCAGGTACTTCAACGGGAGGAATGACCAATAAAAAATATGGTAGAATTGGAGACTCACCTATTATAGGAGCTGGGACCTATGCTAATAATTTAACTTGTGGAATTTCCGCAACTGGAACGGGCGAGTATTTTATTAGAACTGTTGCGGCTCATGAAGTGTCTAATTTAATTCAGTATAAAAAAGTAAGCCCACAAGATGCTTTACATGAAGTTTTGAACAACCAAATAGGAAAACTTGGAGGTAAGGGTGGTATGATTCTTTTAGACAAAAATGCTAATATCTTTTGGGATTTTAACACAAAAGGGATGTGTAGGGGTTATAAAAAATCAACCGGTGAAAATGTCGTAGAAATGTTTGGATTAGATTAACTATTCTAATCTAACGTAGTTTTCTGCAAAAACAGGATGACCCTCTTCATCTATTTGAATTTGGCTGAATTTGTCCTTCTCTAAATTATATTTAAATACAAATTCAGGGTTTTTTGCAATAAACTGACTCATTTTTATAGAACCATATTCTAAAGTTTCAGTTAAAAGAGTATCTGTTACCTTATAACTTCCATAACCAAACCACTCAGAGGAATCAGCAGAAATATTTCTACACCACATAACATTTTTATTAGTGAAAACTTTAATATGTCTATTAGCCTCGTTTGATTTAAAGGTGTCAGTAACCACGCCATCATTGTAATTGTAAAAACTAGTTCTTTCCCAAGTGCCTTTCAGTGAAAGACTACTTTCTTCATTAGAATTTACGGAAGTTATGTCGGTTTTTTCTTTTGTATTATTACAAGAAAACGCTATAAATAAAAAGACCGTTAAAAGTAACACACTGTTTCTCATGATGGTAAGTTTTTTGGTTTATAACAAGTTACAAAAAAAAATAATATGTAAGACTTTAATCATAAATATTAAATTTCGATTATTGTATTGAAAGCAATAAAAAATATTAAAAGTGTATAATTCAATTTGTTATAAAATATAATAAGGGTATTTAATTGAAAATGCGTCTAATAAAGGAGAAAGGGTGTAGTTTGGAGCTACTTTCTTATATAGTTATAGTTTATATTTTTATAAAAACTGTTGATAACTTATAAGTAAGGATTTCTTTAAAAATTCTACATTTGTTTAATTAAATTAAGATAAAAATATGTCTGATACAATTGAAAGAGTTAAGTGCCTAATTATAGGTTCAGGACCTGCAGGATATACTGCTGCCATTTATGCTGCAAGAGCTAATATGAATCCTGTTTTATATCAAGGAACACAACCAGGTGGACAATTAACCACAACTAATGAGGTTGAGAATTTCCCTGGATATCCAGATGGTGTAACAGGGCCAGAAATGATGATGCAGCTTCAGGCACAAGCACAACGTTTTGATGCCGATGTTCGAGATGGCTGGATTACTAAAGTTGATTTTTCTGGAAGTATACATAAAGTATGGGTTAATGATACTAAAGAGATTCAATGTGATACGGTAATTATTTCTACCGGAGCATCTGCAAAATATTTAGGATTGGATTCTGAACAGAAATATTTGAAATTGGGAGGTGGAGTTTCGGCTTGTGCTGTATGTGACGGGTTTTTTTACCGAAACCAGGAGGTAGTAATTGTTGGTGCTGGAGATTCCGCTTGTGAAGAAGCACACTACTTATCAAAATTATGTAAAAAAGTAACTATGATTGTTAGAAGAGATGTTTTCAGAGCTTCTAAAATAATGGCTGCAAGAGTGAAAAATACTGAGAATATTGAAATTTTATTCAACACTGAAACAGATGAGGTTTTAGGAGATGGACAAGTAGTAACTGGAGTAAGAGTATTTAATAATAAAACTGGTGAAAAACATGAAATTCCTGTAACAGGATTCTTTGTGGCTATTGGTCATAAACCTAATACAGATATCTTTAAAGGGTTTTTAGATTTAGATGAAACAGGGTATATTATAAATACGCCTGGAACTTCAAAAACAAATATAGAAGGTGTATTTGTTTCTGGTGATGCTGCAGATCATGTTTATAGACAGGCAGTTACGGCTGCAGGTACTGGTTGTATGGCTGCTTTGGATGCAGAACGTTATTTAGCTGCTAAAGATTCAACTTTTGAAGTTTCTACTTCAACTTATAATTAAGAAGATTTTTTAATAAACAAAAGCCAAAGTTTAAATACTTTGGCTTTTGTATTTTTATAAAAATATGTTTCTTTGAAAACAATTTTTAAACGGGATGTGGCGCAGTCCGGTTAGCGTACACGGCTGGGGGCCGTGTGGTCGCAGGTTCAAATCCTGTCATCCCGACAAACTAAGTTTAGGTACATGAAAACACTGATAATTTTTTAATTATCAGTGTTTTTGTTTTATAATCTAATAACTAAAATACTAAAACAGAAGTTGTATTTACAGTTACTTATTTCATTTTAAATGTTTTTATTACGTTGATGATTCTTAGATATTCCTTTTTAGCGTCTATGATAGTTTTTTTTGATAAATCTTGATTCATTTTAGATAGTTATTGTGACCTTTTTGCTTTCCGGAATTTCAATATTTGTTTCGTAAATTTGAGATATTCCGTTTACTATTACATTTTTATTGAAACAACCCATATTTTAAAACATTATAACAAATGAAGTTCTTCTGTAAAACAATGCTAGTTATTTTTATTCAAGTTTTAGGTTTTAGCTGTAACTCTCAAACCAAACCAGAGAACGAAATGTCATTGAACGGAGAATGGGATATTATTTTTGACGATACCAACCAAGGAATTAGTGAAGATTGGTATAAGAATGATGTTTATGAAAAACAAAATTTCCGCAAAATAAATGTTCCAAGTTGCTGGGAGGAATATAATAAGAACTATGAAGGAGTTGGTTTTTATAGGAAAAAGTTTAATGTACCCAAGAGCTGGGAGGGAAAGATTATAGAATTAAATTTTGATGCTGTTAATTATAAATCTGAATTTTGGTTGAATGATCAAGTTGTTGGATTTCATGAAGGCGGATATACACCATTTTCTTTTAGAGTTGACAATCTAGCAAAAATGGGAGAAGAGAACACACTTGTAATTCGGGTTATTAGTCCAATAATACTTACAGACAAATATATTGATGGTTTAGGTAGGCAGGAAGTTCCAATGTGGCGTGGTGCTATTACTGGAGGTGTTTGGCAACCAGTATCTATTAAAGTTAAAGGAACTATAGGGCTAAAAGATGTATTCATTGAGCCTAAAATTGACACTAATACAGCTGTATTTAATATAGAAATTGAAAATACGGAAATCACTACTGAACAGGTTGAAGTAACTGTAAATATTCTATCAAAAAACAGGGAAGTGATTGCTTCAAAAAAAGGAAATATAGAATCCTTTCCAGGAATGAATGCATTGAACTGGAATATAAGCATTCCTAACGCAACCTATTGGTCACCAAATAACCCATTTCTGTATAAAGCAGAAGTGACTATAAAAAAAGATGGTGAAGTTTCAGACCAATGGTCACATAAATTTGGAATGCGTGAATTTACTGTTGTTAATGATCAGTTCCATTTAAACGGAAAATCAATTTATTTGAAAGCTGCATTTTTTGAAGGACTTTACCCTACAAAGTTAGGATACCCAGATTCTCGTGAAATGGCCATCAAAGAAATAAAACTGGCTAAAGAAGCGGGCTTTAATATGATTAGGCCATGGCGTAAACCGGCGCCAAAAATGTGGTTAGATCTTTGTGATGAAATGGGTGTGTTAACTGTGGGAAGTTTGGTTGTAGAATGCATGCACAGACCAATCTCTACACCAAGATTGCCTTTTGTGGTAGAAAACGAATTGCGTAAAACCATATTAAGTAATAGAAATAGAACTTGTATAGTACAATGGGAGTTATTCAATGAAATTAACCGACCTATTTTGGCTCAAATGTTAAATTCTATGTCTGTCTTAGCAAGAGAATTAGATCCAACACGTATGATTTTAGATGAATCTGGCGGTTGGGGAGAAGGCGCTAACATTTTTCTGCCATTTGAAAGAACATCTAAAAAGTTTAATGATATACACCACTATAGTGGTTCTCAAGTTGATGAGAAGGAGTTTGATGGTTATTTAGCAACTGCACAAACTAATAAGAAGAAAGAAGCCTTGGGCTTACAAGGGGTGAAATCGTATGGTAAAAATGTGGTTCCAGGAATGATGTCTTATATATCTGAATTAGGGTATGGTAGTACACCAGATTTGATTTCCAATATTAAAGAATTTGAATCAAAAGGCAATCCAATAGTAGCACCATCTATTTATCATAAAGAATTAAATGATGGTTATATAACAGCCCTAAAAAAAGTTGGTTTTGATGAAATTTATCCCAATGTTCAAGATTTTTATTTGGAGCAGCAAAAAATGCATGGAATTGCTAATAAGCGTATGATTGAAGCTACCCGTTTAAACGATGTTGTAAAAGGCTATTGTGTACATGCTCTTGTCGGTGGTGATTGGGTTATAGGTGCAGGTCTGTTGGATTTATGGCGCAACCCAAAAACCTTGGTGTACGATATGACTATGGAAGCTAATCAAGAACAGATAACTCCAATACGTATTTTGCCCAGAAATGTTTACGGAGAAAAAGGTGCTCAGTTGGAAGTTTATGGGGTTAGCGAATTGCCTAATGAACATGTAACGGTTTCGGTAAAAATTATTTCAGAAAATGGTAATGAGGTATTTAACAAGGTGTTTGATAAAATATTTAAAAATGGAATTTCTACTTTTTTAATGGATCAATTAAATACTAACAACTGGAAAGGAGCACATATTGTTCAGGTTGAGGTTAAAAATGTGTCTGGTAAAGTGATTTCTAATAATAGCCAATCGTTTGATGTATTTTCAAAAGAACAACTTACTATACCTAAGGCTAAAATAGCTGTTATGGATTTTGATAATAAGTTAACATCCTTTCTTGATGAAAAGGGAATTGAATTCATCCCTTTCCGTCCAGATCTGGATAAAAACATTCCAGTATTAGTAGGTATAACTGCAAAAAAGGACGCAAAATATAGGGCATCTGTTGAAAGCTTACGTAGGTATGCACAAGAAGGGGGTTATGTTGTGTTTTTTGAAGTTTTAGGTGAACAAATGGGTGGACCGGAAGATCCAATAATTCTAAAAGATACAGCCACTGAAGTATTACCGTTAGGAGCTCAAATGTTTGGTAAATGGCCAACAAGAGGAGGTTGGGCTGCTAAGTCTCATGTTGTTACTAATCATCCAGTTTTTAAAGGTTTACCTACAGAAATGATTATGCATGGTGTATATGAGAATGTGCATCCAGATGTAGCTCTGGCTAAGCAAGAAGGCAACTATATTGCTGGTTTAATTGGATATGATCATTTTCCTAATAAAGATAGGATGCGTAGGCATTTTATTGGTCCTGGTGAAGTATGGTGGGCAGCGGATGTTATGGAAACACCTTTTGGAAATGGTAAAATGCTACTTTCCACTTTAAGAATTATTGAGTTTTTAGACAAGGATCCTGTAGCAGAAAAATTACTTTATAACATTATTAATTACATTAGTAAATAATGCATAAAAATATAATACTACAGAAATGGAAATTTTGGATGTTTTTCATTATTTGTTTCCAATTTTGCTGTTTGGCACAAGAGATTTCAGAATTGCCAAACGGGGTTAAAGGTTTCTGGACACAGGGTTCTTTGAATAATGATTTTTTAAATGATTGGAAAGCTCAATGGATTTGGTTGCCTGAAAGTGTGAAGAATGATGTTATGTTGGCGCGACGCAATTTCACCCTTTCTAAAAAGCCGGAATCGTCAAAATTTCTTATAACAGCTTCTTCTAAATATGAACTGTACATTAACGGAACATATATCTGTCAAGGACCTGCGAGGTCTGCTCCACATCACCAATCTTTTGATATTTTCGACGTTTCTTCGTTATTAATAAAAGGAGAAAACTGTATTGCAGTTCGTGTTCATTATCAGAGAGGAACAACTTCTTATCATTTGAACGGACGTGCAGGACTATTGGTTCAATTAGATATTGAAGATGAGACCAAAACAAAATCAATCGTTAGTGATGAGAATTGGAAAGTACACCCAGACTTGTCATGGGACAGTAATTCAAAGCCAATAAGCAGATTTCAATTAGTGGTTAATGATAACATCAATTTAAACCAAAAAATAACAGGATTTGAGCTTATTAATTTTGATGATTCCAAATGGTCTCAAGGTTTACCATTATTAAGGAATTCTGGATGGCCTTCCCCAAAGAAAGATGAAAAAGCTAAATCTTTAACAACACCCTGGACAAGTTTAATCCCAAGAGATATACCTTATTTAAACGAAACAGATATTACTCCAATTAAATTAATTGAGGCTAAGCAGGTGCCAATTGAAGATATAGAGAAGGCCTCAATATTATTGTCCGGTGGTATTCAAAAAGAAGTTGATAAGAGTTATGAGAAATACTTAAAGGGAAAAGCGCCCTTGTCAATTCAATTAAGTGAAACAGATAAGGTTTGGTTTTTGCTTTTTGATTTTGGTAAGGTTATAAGTGGCATGCCCAAATTAGAAATTAAAGGAGTTAAGAATACAGAAGTTAGTATTCTTTCGGCACCGTTTATTGTGGGCGATGTATTTACACATCATATTGTAGCCTCAAACTTTAAGGATGAATTGGTCTTATCTGGAAAAAAGGATACTTGGCAAGCCATGTATTTTAAACCAGCGCGTTATATGGCAGTTGTAATAAAAGGAAGCCCTGTTGAAATTTATGATTTGAGTATCCACCAATTGGAATACCCTTTTGAGTTAAAAGGTCATATTTCGACACCTGAAGCTCCTTGGATTGAAGCTTTATGGGAAGCCTCGGTAAAAACAATAAACACCTGCACAACAGATGCCTTTACCGATAATTATAGAGAGCGCAGGCAATATGCACAAACAGGATATTATGCTGCTAAGGGAAATTATTTCACCTATGGAGATTTTGCTTTACAAAGACGATACCTGATACAAGTAGCTCAAGAACAAGAAGCCGGAGGTTTGATGCCGGCTTATGCACCTCTTACTGGAGATGATTATATGGTGATTTTAGATTCCAACTGTTTATGGGTTAGAAGTTTACATGATTATCTGTTGTATTCAGGTGATTTTGATACAGTTAAAGAGCTGCTTCCTTCAGCAAAAAAACTTATGAGTTTGTTGCATTCTTATACCAATGGCTTAGGAGTTTTAGACAGTCCACCATATGCTTATTGGTTAGACCATGCTTTGAATGATAGAAGAGGGGCTAATCTATGTTTGAATGGTCATTATCAAGGTGCTTTAAAGGATTTTAGCAAGATACTTGAATGGCTTGAAGATGAGCATGCCCAATTATATAGGAATAGAGCTTTACTTTTAAAAGAATCCGTTAGAACTCAATTTTGGGACGCTAACAAAGAACTATTTGTAGACGCAGTTATAGATGGGGAACAATCAAAAATGTTTAGTGAGCATGCAAATGCCATGGCTTTGGCAGAAGGTATTGCAACACAGAAACAGGCTAAGGTTATTTCTAAATTTCTACTAGCAAAAGATAAACATAATTTTATTAAAAGAGAAAATGGGGTCACCATGGTAACTCCGGCTATGTCTTATTTTCTTCATAAAGGGTTAGCAGATTATAGCAATGAGGAAGCAGCTCTTAATATGTTAAATACTCGTTTTGGTCATATGTTGGAGCCTCATGCCAATGGAACTTTATGGGAAGAATGGTGGCGCAATGGAACAGGGCGTATAGGTAAGTTTCAAGAAAGAACAAGAAGTGATGCACAAACTGAAAGTGCTTTTCCTCCAGCACTTTTTGCTAAATATGTATTAGGCGTTGAGGTTACAAAACCAGGTATGAGTGAAGTTGTTATAAAACGACGAAAAGTTAATTTGTTTAATATTGATGGGGAAATCCCTAGTCCGCACGGAATCCTTACGGTTAGTTGGGATATTGGCAATGAATCGAGTTTAAATCTAAATATTCCAGAAGGAATGCTTATTAAGATTGATTTGGATAGTTTTAATTTGGAAGATAAAAAAGGAATCTTCATTAATGGTGAAAAAATCAATAATAGCAATTTTTTGGAACTGAGAAAAGGGTCCCATAAAATATCATTTTAGGCATCTGAACTCCTAAGTTTTTAACTTAATAAATTAATGAATTATTTCCTCCATTTCATTTCGGAGTTTAGCTTTTATAATTTCATGCTTTGAGTCATGAGCAAGATTATGCCATTCATAAGAGTCGTCCTTATGGTTGTATAATTCTTCTTTACCATTTCTATAAAGAATGTAACGCCAATCTTTTGTGCGGTAGCTGTAGTTTTGTTGCCTTACATAAGAAGTGTCTAAATCTTTTGTGATTTCTATATGCCAAAGGGCACCTGGATTACTACTAAATCCAAGTCCTTCAATGGGTTTGTTAATACCTGCCCCTAATACAGTTAAGGCACCTTCCGGTCCATTCCAATTGGTAGTATTAGAATCCTCTAAAAATGGTCTTAAGCTAAATCCATCAAGTTGAGACTGTGTTTGGTTTTTAGTTAAACTACCTTTTAAATTACACAAATCTTTAAAAGTTGGGAAAATATCTATCAAAGAAACGGCATGTTTTACTTTGCTTCCGGGTTTAGATCGTTGAGGGTCTCTTATAATAAAAGGGATTCTAGTACTTTCATCCCAGGGGGAGTTTTTGTATAAATAATCTTTTTCCCCCATCTGCCATCCATGGTCACTTACTAAAACTACAATGGTGTTATGTTTAAACTTACTATTATCTAATGCTTTAACCACTTTGCCAATTTGGTCATCCACAAAAGTAACACAGGCTAAATAAGCTTGTAGAAATTTACGCAAGCCTTCATCACCATTAGGAAATGATTGCCTTAACTTTTTATAATAAGCAATGCCCATTTCCGTGGGTTCGTATGCGGAAGCATAATGAATATCATCTTTGTCATTTTCCTTCATAACAGGCATTTTTATTTTATCTAATGGAAACATATCAAAATACTTTTGAGGCGCGTACAGTGGGGTATGCGGATTAACAAAACCAACACCCATAAAGAAAGGTAGAGAATCATTGCTTTTTTCTAGGGCTTTAATTTTTTCGCCTATCCATTCTGCATGTTGCTCATCTGGTAGTAGGTCCCGATTGTTGTCATCTATATAATTATATGCTTTCTTGCCATAGGTCCACCCAGTCTTAATTTTATTTCCAGAATGGTCAATTCTAACGGGTGTATCTGCGAACGAAGCAAAAGACCCATCTACTACATTAATGCTTCTAAATGGTTCTGGAACCGATGAATGCCCCATAATGCGTTTCCCATTTTCATCAATACCACTATAGGCGTGAGGGCCATAATTAATTCCTTCAGGCACGCCCCATTCATCCCAATAGCTTTTTACGTTTTTATGCAACAATTTACCTGTTCCATAAGTTCTGTATCCATTCTCTTTAAAAAGTTCTACAAAGGTTTTGTGGTTTTTCAAAACAGTATGCTTGTAGTGTGGGGTCCAGCCAAAGTCTCTGGAGTTATGAGGGTAAATTCCAGTCATCAAACTATTTCTTGATGGTGAGCATACAGGCACGTTGGTATGGCCATTAATAAACATGGTACCCGATTTAGCTAACTTATTTATGTTTGGTGTTTTGGCCTGCGGATGTCCACCAAATACCCCCTGATAATCATTTAGATCATCTACCATTATAAAAAGCACATTAGGATTTTGGTTTAAAGAAGGTTGATTTGGTTGAGTTTTGCAGCTTACAATAACCACAAAAGCAAAAACAATATTTAATAATCTCATATTAATGGTTGTTTAGTCAAATTCACTATTTAATAAATAGGTTAAATTAAGGGTTTTATATGGTTTTTAATGTCTGCTGCAAATAGTTGTAGCCTTGTAAAGTTTAGCTTTAAAATTAAAGTATGCCTTTTGCTTATTTTTATATTTTCCAACATAATGAATATCAATTATTGATAAATTCAGCACAATTCAATATACAATAATTATGAGATTACTTGGTCTTTGGTGTAAATACTACATATTAGAGCTTATTCCTATAAAACCATCTAAATAATTTTAGGAAATTTAGAATTTACCTTAATATTGTATTTACACGTTAAAGCGCTTATTAAATAATAGTAATTTAATGATTCAAAGAGGCCATTTCTTATTATTGATTATACTGTGTTGTATATCTTCCTTGTTTGCTCAAGACAAAACGCTTGAGTATAAACAGAACTTAACAATTTCTGAAGGTTTAGCACATAACGGAGTTACTTCAATTCACGAGGATTCCAGAGGTTATTTATGGGTAGGTACTTATGATGGTTTAAACAGATATGATGGTTATGAACTTAAAAATTATAAAAATACAGTAGGTGAAAATATACTTGTAAGTAACCGTATTAGAACCATTGCCGAAGATAATTTTAACAATTTATGGATAGGAACTGATGAGGGATTATCTGTTTATAACTATTCAACTTCAAAGTTTAAAAATATATATTCTAACAAGCTAAGTAACCTGGTATTAGATGGTCCAATTGTTCGCAAAATACTAATAAGTTCTAATGATGATTTAGTTTTTTGTTTAACAGAAGGTAGTGGAGTGCTTATTTTTAATAAGGAGCAAGAGTTTTTAGAAAGAGTTATTCCTGATAAGGATGTTTTTGGAAATGATATTTTATTTTTTAGTGGAATAGAACTCAATAATGAAAATTATTTATTTACTACATCAGTTGGGCTTTTACAATTCAATCTACAGAATAAGAAGTTTAAGCAAGTTTTAAATGATGAAATTAATTTTAGCAATTATATTACTAATGTAAATGACAATACACTATTGGTAACCCTTAGAGGAGGGATTGCTTTTATTAATTATAATTTAAATAATCTTAAAAGTTCTTTTGGGCTAAGGAGAAAATGTTTTGAGTCAAATGTAATTAATAGTGCTCTGGTTGATGATTCTAGTAATTTGTGGTTGGGAACTTTGAATGATGGACTGATTCAAATTAATAATGCTAATGATTTAATTAAAGGGGGTGAATATAAAACCTCGGTATTTAAACCAAATTCTGGAATACTTAGGTCTAGTTGTATAGTCTCGGTTTCAAATAATACGTGTTGGTATGGTACCTTTAATGAAGGGATTTTTAAGTTTAACATGAATGAAAACCCCTTTAAGCACTATAATATTGAGATGGATTATAAATACGCTATATCTACCAATGATGTAGCGCATATATCTCCTTTAGATGAAGATCGAGTGTATTTGGGGGCTAATCCAATTTTAAGAAGTAATAAAGGAGGTGTTGGACTATTTAATACAAAAACAGGATTATTTGAACCACTTCCATTTAATATTTCCGAAGCAGATAAATTAAGAGCTGGAGCCATTTACGTGGATTCTAAAAAGAATACTTGGATAATGATTATTGGTAAAGGGTTATATTTAGTAAGGAACGGCTCAAAAAAAATGGAATTAGTTCAAACTGATGACGGACCAGATTTTAGAAGAATTACACCTCGTTCTTTTGCTGAAGACGATTTTGGAAATATTTGGATTGGGTGTATGGCAGATGTTTATAAAATTTCATTAATTAATAATGAAGTTTCTAAAATTGAATCACTTAATAAAAACCCATTTTTCAGGAATGATGGTTTGTCATTAGTCCGTTATATTTATAAAGATCCACTTCATGATTTTATTTGGTTAGGTGCAGATTCAGATGGTTTGTTTAGAGTAGATTTAGAAGGGAATAAATCTGTAGAAGCCTTAAAAGTAAATAGATATGTAAATGATATTGATAATAAACTTTCAATATCTAGTAATTTTGTAACAAGTATAATTAGATTGCCCAATGAAGAGCTTTGGGTTGGTACAGAAGGAGGTGGTATTTGTAAAGTAATTAATAGTGATACTAATCCTGAGTTTATTTCATATTCTGAAAAACAAGGGCTTTCAAATAATGCTGTTAAAACTATTTTATATGATGATGAATATAATTTGTGGATTGCTACAAATGTAGGACTTAACAAATTTGATGCTAAGGAATTACGTTTTAGAAAATTCGGAATGTCAGATGGATTGCCATTTGAAGATTTTTGGTTTGCCTCTTCAACAATACGTAATGGCTACTTTCTGTTTTCAGGTCTAGATGGTTTGTGCTACTTTAAGCCAAATACAATGTCTAATACAGAGCCCTTACCAAGGTTCGAATTTGGTGATATTAAAATATTCAATAAATCTGTTTTACCTGGTGATTCAATTGGAAATAGGGTATTATATGATAAGCAATTAAGAGATCAAGATGAATTGGTGTTAAAGTACAACGAGAACGTTTTTTCAATACAACTCAATTCATTACACTTTTCAAATCCAGATAATCACTTTCTAAAATATAGGCTACTTCCAACTAATGAGGAGTGGTTAGAAGTATCTTCAGATCAACAATATGTTTATTATAACGGTTTACAGCCTGGGGAATATTTTTTAGAAGTTACGGCTTCTAATTCCTTGAATAATTGGACAGAACCTAAGGAACTTAAAATTACCATAACACCACCTTTTTGGAGAACAAACTTGGCTTATTTACTTTACGTTTTACTAACAATACTACTTATTTATGCCATAATCAAGATTTTTTTAAGAATTCAGTCACTTAACCATAATATTGAAATAGAACAATTAGAAAAAGATCAGGTAAAAGAAATAAATGCTGCTAAGCTTAAATTCTTTTCTAATATTTCTCATGAGTTAAAAACACCTCTTACTTTAATTACTGGTCCCGTTAACAATCTGCTAAGTGAGTTTAGTCATAGGTTTGATGTTAAAGAGAGATTGCAAATAATAGAACGTCAGTCTAAAAAAATATCGCAATTAATAAATCAAGTACATGACTTTCAGAAAGCAGAAGCACAGGCTTTAAAAATGAATTATTCTCGTTTTTCCTTCAACGTCTTTATAGATGAGTTTACCAAAGATTTTCAGTTTATGGCTGAAAATGATAATAAAAAGTTTGAAGTTAAAGGTGTTGATCATAATATTATTGTTTCCGCGGATCGTGATAAATTGGAAAAAATATTAAATAATATTCTAAGTAACGCCTTTAAATATACTCAGGCTAAAGGCACTATTACAGTAGGTTATAAGAGTGAGGACAAAGATTTAATAGTTTCAATTTCAGATACAGGAAAGGGCATTGATAAAGAGGATTTAAATCATATTTTCGAACGTTTTTATCAATCACATAATTTCCAAAGTGTGCATACGACTGGTTCGGGAATTGGGTTGTCTTTTGCTAAGTTATTGGTAGAAATGCACTATGGTTATATTAGTGCTGATAGTGAATTAGGCAAAGGCACAACCATTAGTTTAAGAATACCTGTGGTTAAAAAGGAAACTTCTGAGGATCAGCCAAAAGTTGAAAAAGACATCCTATTTGCAGAAAAAGGTTTTGAGTTTAAGTCTCAATTACTAGAAAAGAATAATCCATCAAATTTAGAAGTAGATGGTGCTTTTTCTGAAGCTGTTATTTTTTATGCTGAAGACAATTCAGATATGAGGTCCTATGTTGCTAAAGCTCTTTCTAAATTTTTCAAGTTAAAAACATTTAGTAATGGTCAAGAATGTTTAGATGCAATGGAAGATGAGTGGCCAGATATTGTTATTAGTGATGTACAAATGCCAGAACTTAACGGTATTGATTTGTGTAGAACTATTAAATCAGATATTAAGACTAGTCATATTCCGGTTGTGCTGCTTACGGCTCTAACTAATATTGATGATAAAATTCAGGGTATAAAAGATGGTGCAGATGCCTATATTACAAAACCTTTTAATGTTCAGCATTTAATTACCAGAACTGAAGCTTTACTGAATAACAGAAAACAATTAAGGGAGCGTTTTCAAATAGGTATTCCTTTAACTAAGGAGAACAATTTAAATAATAGAAATGATAATGCATTTTTAGAGAAGTTGTATAATTTAATAGAGGAGAATTTAGACAATCAAAACCTAGATTTAAATACTTTTGCTAAAGAGTTATATTTAAACAGAACACATTTCTATCAAAAAGTTAAGGCACTTACAAATTTAACACCTTTTGAAGTTTTAAAGGATTATAGGCTAAAAAAAGCGGCAGATTTTTTAGTACAAAAACAAGTGTCTGTTAATGAAGTATATGCTATGACAGGGTTCAAAAGCAGAACCCATTTCAGTAAGCTCTTTAAGGAGAAATATGATATAACTCCTGGAAAATATGCAGCGAATAAAATCAAAGAGTTTAACGCCTAATTTTTTACGTATTAAGACATACTTTTTACCTATAGATACAAATTTAGTATGTAGGCGAACTAAATTTGTGCTTGATAGTTTTATGTTTTAAAAAGTAGTTTAGCTTTTTAAGTAATTGTATTTTCAATTCATAAAAATTAGGTTAATAAGTTTAAGTATAGTTTGTAAAGAGCGCTACGTTTTGTAGCGCTTTTTTTTTGATCTCGTATTCAAACTAACTTCAATTGACTATTGGCTACATTAAATTAATTCACAGCTACACAGTTTATTAATTCTATAATTATAATTGTATATAGAGTTTAAAGGAATTAATGAAAGAAGAAAAACTACTAATTCTTTTTTTTGAAAAACTTGAATGAAAAGCATCCATAATTTTTTATTTAGGATATCATGCTTAAGTATAATAAGTAATTTATAATGTGGGTGTTAAAGTTCTTTTTAAAGAGCGGAAATTTTTTTTAAACTTTAAAAAATATAATTCTAAAGCAACATCATAAATCTAACTTATCATGAAGTTATTTAAAACAGTTTTTACAGTATCAATTTTCATTTTAGGCATCTGTCTACATGCTCAAAACAACTCTGTTCAAGTTAAAGTTTTCAAAGAAAAAATCCCCACTTATGATATGGGACCAGATGATAAGAATTCATATTTAAAAGATTTTAAAATTGAGGGACTTTTTTATTTTAGAGATAAAAGGTCTACTTATCCATATTCATTTCAAAATGATTATAAACCAACAAAACAGGATGTTGAATATGAAATTGTTCGTTTAGAGAATGATTATATCTATGTAGATATTATTCCTCAATTAAGAGGAAGAATACAAGGAGCGGTAGACAAACGTAATGGTTGGGATTTTTTGTACTATAATCATGCTATAAAACCTGCTGAAATTGCCGTTCGTTCTGCTTGGTTATCTGGTGGGCTGGAATATAATCACCCTGGAGGTCATGGCTATACTCAGATGAACAAAATTTCATATGATATTAAGGATAATATTGATGGAAGCAAAACAGTTGTTATTGCAGAGGTAGAACCGGTAAGAATGATGAAATGGGAATATGAAATAATTCTACGCCCCGATGCTTTGTTTGTAGAAACCAAAGGGCGTTTTATTAGTACAGTGCCATATATGGTTCCTTTTGTGTCATCAAATAATGCCGCTATGCATGCTACCGATGAGATGGAGCTAATATTTCCGCAGGAAACTTACGCTACTGGTCATGGAATTAGTAATTTAAAGAAGTGGTCTGAGTATTCTAATGATGGCACCGATTGGAATTGGGTTAAAAACATTAAACATGGACTCTCTGCATTTGCGGATGGAACAGGTATAAATTTGGATTATTGGGGAGTGTATTCACACGAAAAGGATATTGATGCAGGTACTGTGGTTGTAGCAGACCATCGTCTGGCACCAGGTAAAAAATATTTCACTTGGGGAAAATCTGATAGCGGACGGCAATGGGATACGTTTTTGAGTGATAAAGATGGGGGCTATGTAGAGTTGCAACACCAAGCGTTTAATGAAAGAATGAATCATGGTTATGGTGTTTTGGAACCCTTTGAAGTTAAAGAGTTTTCAGTTTTTTGGTACCCCATTAAAAACACTCCAGGTTTTACAAAAGCTACTAAGGAAATAGCTGTAAATTTTAAACAACTCGATAATAAAAGTTACCGATTAGATTTGTTGCCAACACTTAATTTACCTAATTCTACGGTAACTGTTTTAAAGAATGGAAATCAAGTTCATGAATTAGCTTATGATTTTAAGGTAGGCGAAATTTATAAGAACAAATTAAAGTTAACATCATCAGATTCAGATACACTTGAAATTAAAATTATTGACAACAACAAGAAACCCTTTTTTGAGTGGAAAAGTAAAATGAATTCAGAAAAGCCGGTTCATCATACCATACCAAAAACATTTGAAAAGAATCTAACCATAGACCAACTTTATACCAAAGCTGTTTCTAATTATTTTGATGCCTATGGTACCGATGCAGACGCTTATATTGAAGAAATTTTATCTAGAGATCCTAATGAATCTCGAGCGCTTAGGTTAAAAGGAACCATACAAGTAAAAAGAGGAGAATTTGAAAAAGCAACCCAAACGCTAGAAAAGTCATTTGTTACAGGGCATTTTTATGGACGGTCAAGAGCAGATTTCTTGAATGGTTATGCCAATTTACAATTGGGTAATTATGATAAAGCACACGAATATTTAGCAAGATCTTCCCGCCATAGAGAAGAAATAGATCATTCATTATTCTATTTAGCTCAGTTGGAAGTTTTAAAAGGTAATTACCATGAGGCTTTACGTAGGTTAGAAGAAGTCCCGTTATCATATTTAACACACCCTCATATTTATAATCTTTCAACATATGTTTCACGTAAATTAGGGAAGCTAAAAAAATCCAAGAGCTACCTTACAAAATCATTTGAAAGAGACCCTCTTAATTTTGTAGGTTATATTGAGGAAATTGAACTTTATGGCGAAAATAAAGAGCGTATTGATAAAATTAATTTCCTGTTTGATAGAAAAGATAAACTCTTTCTAGGTTCACAAAATTATATTGATACCGCTATATTTTATATTGATTTAAAAGACTATCAGCAAGCATTAAAAGTTTTAAGAATTGCTGAAGAAAACTATGCTTCAAAAGAATCTACTTACCCGCTTATAAACTATTATTTGGGTTATTGTTTTATGAAAATAAGTGATAAAAATGAAGCCTTAAAATATTATAAAAAGGCTACCGATACAAATTCCGATTATGTATTTCCATACCGAATTGAGTCAATTGTAGTATTGGAAAACGTTTTAAAAAATAACCCAAATGATGATATAGCGTTTATGTATTTAGGAGATTTAATGTACCATCTAAGACGCCATAGCGAAGCTATTAATTTATGGGAGAAGGCCAATGAACTTAATCCAAATAATTCACGAGTCAACCGAAATCTAGCTATTGGGCGTCATGTTGCGAAAATGGACGATTTAGATACTACCATTAAGCTCATGGAGGCTTCATTTGTAAAATCCAATAAGAGTTTAAGGACTTTTAGTGAATTGGAGTATTTATATATCAAAAAAGGCGATTACAAAAAATTGGAAGCACACTATGATACTAATATGGATATATTACATAGAAAGGGAAAATCTGCGTTAAACGCAGCTGATTTTTACACTAAAACTAGCCGTTTTCTTGATGCTCAAAAGGTATTGAAAAACACATATTTTAGTGCCGCAGAGAGGAATTTAGGTACTCCATATCGCCATGTACGTTATACCGAAGCAGTTTTAGGACAAGGACAAAAATTGCTCAATGAAGGCAAGTATAACAATGCCATTGAAGAATTAAAGCGAGCTTATCTTTACCCTGATTACCTTCATGAAGCAAAAGTGAACCATCCGGTAACAACAAAAACAGATTATTTTGTAGGGTTGGCCTATAAAAAAGATAAACAATCTTCTAAGGCGAAAACCTATTTCAAAAAAGCTATAAACCAAGAAATGAATCCAGTTTCTGGTGCGGTAGTATTTAGAGCTAGTGCTTTAAAAGAGTTAGGACGTCAAAAAGAGGCAGACAAAATAATTGCTGATTTAGTTGATAGATTAAAGCATAAAATCAAAACAGAATCTTTAGAAGAGAGTATAGCAAATGAAAGGGCAGGAAGCAGTAATAAAGGAGTAAGTGAGTACGTATTGTCATTATGCTATAATTACTTAAATCAAAATGAAACAGCCGAAAAATATAAGGCGTTGGCCGTAGAAAAGAATTATAATGTAGCATATAATGTAATGCTAGCATCTGCTCATATTAGTCCTAAAAAATATACCTTAGAATAGTATTGAAAACATTCTATATTTTATTGGAATTTACGGAGTCATACATAATATACACCTTAAAGCACATTCGTTTTTTGAGTATGTTCTTTTTTTACAAATAGATTTTAACGGTAACTCAGCTCTAAGTATTTATATTAATGAAAACAACAACTATTATAGTATTTAAATATTCGGTCTTCTTTTTAGCTTTAGGTTTGTCATTTTTTGAAATAACATCAGATATAAATTCCCAATTTGGAGCTTCAACAGAAAAAGCCAATTCCGGAATTATTAGTATAGAAACAGGGTATACCATTTCAAAAGTTAGAACAGCTAACAATAGTAAAAACTCCTATATAGTTGCCAGTAGCTTTGAAGGGACGGTATTAGGGATTTCCTATGAAGGGAAAAAACTTTGGGAGAATAAACTGTCAGGTTTTATGAACCATGATATTTGGTGCGCTGATATTACTGCTGATGGTAAAGACGAAATTTTGGTTGCAAATGCTAATGGAACCATTTATTGTTTGAATTTCAAGGGTGAAACACTTTGGTCATTTAAAAAGAATGACGCACCCATGTACGCGGTTCATGCCATTTCAAAAGGAAAAGAATCCTATGTAGTGGCTGGTGGTTTTGACAAAAGTATATACTATTTGTCTACTTCAGGAATAGAACTCAAAGAGATAAAATCTAAAACATTCTCAATTGAAAAGCCAAGGAGTATGTTTAAAAAAGATATTCCTGAAAGTAATGTTTGTACCTCAAACTTTATTCGTTCAGTTAAAAAAGCTGATGGCTCTAAAGTGCTTGTTGTTTTAGGAACAAATAATCATATGAATGTTCCGGGGACTTTATACTTTTTCAATCCCTTTGAAGATTTACCATTTAAAAAAGTAAAAATTCAAGCAACACCAGAGCTTAAAAAGAAAATTAGAATTCGTCCATTAGGTGATTTTAAAACAGGAGATGTTAACGGAGATGGAAACGAAGAAATCATTCTTGGGTCCTCGGCCCATGCTAATGATCTCTTAGTGTCTACCTACGATATGGCAAATGATAACTTTAGCTTTAACAGAATAACAAAAGTGAAATTTGGGTATGATATCGCCCATTCGGTTTTAATAAAGGAAAATGATAAAGCCACTTATTTAACAAGAGTTGGAAGTCAAATTCATTTATTTACACCAAATTCAACTGAAAAAGATGTTGAGCGTCTAGTTAGTACATACGCTTATAACGATATGTGCAAAGATGAAATTACGGGTAAGGTTATTATGGCTAGTGCACAAAGTGGAGGCAGTTGTATTCATATAATAAATACAGAAAGCAAAAATTGGAAAAAAGATTTTAAAGATTTAAAACCAAAGGGAAAGATTTCTGAAATTATTGAAAATACAAATTTGGTTAGAAATCAGTTAAAGCATTTCAAAAAGCCATCAAGTCAAAATAAATCGCAACCAGTGTATTTAATGACGGAGAAGGTTCCACAAAGTCAACTTGCTCTAAAGAATGAAATTGATAGAAAGTATAAAAACCCTATGTTTTTAAATTCTTTACATATGCGAAATGTAGAGAAGTTTGACAGGTCGTCATTGGCAATTGAAAAATATAGAAAAACCAGAGATAGAAGAAAGAAATATACCTTATCACAGCAAGAAGCTGTAAATCAAATTTCAAATGAATATGATGGAGCACCAGGAATTGCCTATTGGGCAGGTCATGGTAACGATCCCTTTATGTTTAGTTTAAGTACTACAAAAAAGGTATTAGATAAGGCTAACGGAAAGAAAACAGTTTTAATTTACCCAGAGGTAGAAGATCATTCAAAAGAAAATTTAGATTTTTTGGTGAATGACTTAATGTATCCATTGGCAAAATACTCTCGAAGTAAAAATGCCAATGTGTTCTTACGATCTAAAAATGTATTCTGGTTAGGCTCTAATTATTTAGACTCTTGGTCTCGTTTAATGTCAGGAGAATTTGCAGATGTATTTGTGCCTTCAATGGAAGAAACCACAGATAAATCTATGGAATTAAGTTTTGCAGGACGTATGGGTATGTGGACAAGCGGAGCTGTTAACGGATGGGGAACTAGAGCAGTACCAGATAATGTCTCTTTTGATAGATCTAGACAATTAGGCTACCAAAGGCTTCCAAATCATTTTTTACGAATGCTCATTTTTCATACTGCCAATGGCGCACAGTTTATTAACAATTTTGCCGTAGATCAAGATTACTTGAGCATATATTGGGAACTTATAGCTAAGGGCGCTTTATATGTACCTCAACGAAATGAAATTTTAAGTATTTCTCCTGTACATTTAAGCATGAAGGACCCGGACCATCACTACTTGAATGATGGTGCTAATGTAAAGTGGACAGCATTTTTTGATGAAGAATACGAAAACAATAATCCGTTTGTATTAAGTAGATTAAATGGAACATGGCCAGGGGCACCAGTAACGGAATGGGATTTTTCAAGATATGCTGCCGGCGTAAAGGAAAGAAGGTTGAATTTTTTGGCACCCTATGAAAACGGACTTGTTCTTATTACACCACCTCAAAATGGTGTTTTTGCTAAGAAGAATGTTCCCAGAGGTAAGCTAGCTGATAATTTGCATCCGCTTTATAAAAACATCATGAAAGAATATATAACAGACGGACGAAATTATTATTCCTCAGATGGAACTCAGACTTTCAGAGCTAATGAGTATTATAAGGTTATTGAATCTGATTTAAAGGAAAACTCTAAAAAGTTACCTGTTACGGTGTCTGGTAATGTAGCTTGGGTAGTAGCTCAAACATCTCCAAATAATTTAAGACTAACGCTTATTGAAAATGGTTATATAAATCCAACTAATGCGACCGCAATAATTAAATTGAATACAATTAAACCTTTAAAAGTTAGTGATATTTTAAGTGAGGAGGAATTTATATCTGATAGTAACTCTGAAATTAAAATAGATATTCCATTGGGAGGATTTAGGTTTATTGACATAGAGTTATCTCAGAAAATGTAATTAATCAATTTTTAATGGTTATTTATTAGTGAATACATTTTATGTATTTGGAAATACAAAAAAGCTGTTTAACCCATTTAGTTTTACCGGACTAACTATAAAACAATAATATTATGAAAAAACAATTACTTAGAATCACAATGGTTGCTTTAGCATTTTTAGGTTTTAATCAATTACATGCACAAGTTACATTTAACAATGGTGGAGGTGATAATTTATGGAGTAACACTGCAAATTGGGTAGGTGGAGTTCTACCAACTTCTGCAGATGAAATTATTTTGGCAGCTGATGCAACCTTAGATGTAAATGGTGTAGGCTCAAAAGTAACATTAGGAAATGGAAGTTATACAATTACTGGAACAGCTGGGGCCGTTAGTTTAACATTAAGTGATAATGCGCAGCTTGTTAAAAACTCTAAAGACGAGGTGTTAACTTTTGACTGTGACGTTGATTTGGCGCCTGGAGATGGAGCAGCTAATGTTGATTCAAGCAATAATCCCTTAAATAAAATTATTTTTGCAGCAGGGAAAACATTGACATTAACTGGACCAACTGTTAATTTTAGAAATTATTCTCCTAACCCTATGGAGGTTAATGGTAATGTTGACGGGGCAGGCACACTTAATTTACATAAAGGTTCAATTGCTGATTTGGTATTTGGTTCCACGGCAGACTTAAGCGCACATACTGGACAGATTTCTCTAGTAGATAATGATGGGGTTTTAACTAATGTTATTTCTAATATTAATGGACCAGGACTTTTCAGAGCTGCTAATGTAGTTGTCAAAATTTCACAACCTGGTTTAGTAGTAACTATTAATGGGGCTAATACGCTTGAAGGTACTGTAAATAGTGCAATAGCGGGAGCAGCTTCAACACTTGATTTGAATGCCAATCAAAATAATATTGGAAACCTCAAGGTAGGAGCAGATAATTGTACTTTGAATTTGGATATTGACCCTGTCGTAGCAGAAGTTGTCGTTAACACTTTGCAAGTTCAAAATGCTACTAGAATATTAAATATTATTGGATTTCAAGAAGATGTTCTTGATTTTACTTTTACATTAACAGCGGATCAATTAAATAGAATAACTCATGATGGAGCAGGAGGAGCATTAGCGCAAAGACCAACTGGAGAGCTGGTGTATGCTACAACCCTATCAAACGATAAAAACACTTTAGAAGGTGTTTCAATCTATCCTAACCCAGCATCAAGCTTTATAAAAATAAACTCTCCAAGAGGAGGAGATGTTGCTTTATACAATATTTTAGGCTCATTAGTTAAATCACAAAAAGATATTTCTAGAAATTATGAAATGAATGTATCCGATTTAAAATCTGGTTTATATTTATTAAAAGTAACTTCTGAGAATGCAACTATGACTCAAAAAGTGGTAATAAAGTAAGAGTAATAGTCACAATATTAAAAAAAACCTTCAAACATGATTTGAAGGTTTTTTTGTGTATTACAATATATCAAAATTACTATTAGATACATGTCATGTATTCTTAAGTACACAATTTAAAAGGTCAAGCTATAATTTAGCTGTTACCAAAAGATTTTGAAGAACTGAAATTTGCACACTGGGTTATATTTTGTAAAAAGTGTAATATGAATAAGGTTTTTCAATTAAAAAAAGTTATAATTAATCAGTAATAAGATATACAATTTATGAAAATTAAAAGCTTAAACATTCTAACACTAGTGTTTTCAATATGTTTTATTGGAATTGTAAATAGTCAGATAAATAGTGAGATTGCCAAATCTCCACCAATGGGCTGGAATAGTTGGAATTGGTACGGAAAACATGATATTAATGAAAACGAAGTGAAAAAAGTCATTGATTTTATGGTTGAAAACGGTCTAAGGGAAGCAGGTTATAATTATGTTATAATCGATGGTGGATGGCGGGACACTAAATTGGGTAAAAATGGAGAATTGTTGGCGCATCCCGTAAAATTTCCAAATGGCATTAAACCATTAGCAGATTATGCACATGCTAAAGGAATGAAATTGGGTGTTCATGTGGTACCCGGAACTCACGATTGTGGTGGGGATCTTGTTGGAGGTTATGGATATGAAGAAGTGCATGTACAACAATTTGTAGACTGGGGGCTTGATTTTATAAAATTAGATAAGTGTACATTTATAGATGAAGATTGTGATGACTGTTCTAAGAGTATAAATGGAGGATGGAGTGAAGAAATAGTAGAGAAGTCTTATAGAAAATGGAGTAAGCTTTTAAGAAACTGCGGTAGGGATATTGTATTTAGTATTTCAGCATATGTATATAGAGATTGGTATCCTGAGGTTTGCAATATGGCTAGAACAACTTATGATATACGTGCCCGAATCCATAAAGGAGGGGCAGATTTTGTAAAGCCCGAAAAATATAAAAAACCGCATTTAAGTGTTATGGAGATTGCAGAGGAAAACAATAGAGCTGCTCAATTTGCAGGAAATGGCTATTGGAATGATCCGGACATGCTAATTACTGGTATTCAAGGTTTATCTAGAAATGAACAAACCTCTCATTTTGGACTTTGGTGTATAATGAGTGCACCGTTAATGCTTGGTAATAATCTTGAGCATATGGATAAGTTTGAAAAGAATTTAATCCTTAACAAGGAAATGATTGCTGTAAATCAGGATGCTACAGAACAGGGGAAAATAGTTAAACGGGAAGATAAAATGCAAGTGTGGGCAAAAAAACTTAAAAATGATGATTATGCATTGTTATTTTTAAATTTGGATGACTCAAAACAAAGAGAGATAGCTATTAATTTAAAAGATTTAGGGATTAATTATAAAGTGACTGGTAGAGATATAATAAATCATAGAAATTTAGGGGCTTTTCAAGGAAGTATTTCTGTAATGGCTAAACCTCATGAGTCTAAAATGCTTGTAATTTCTACTAAATAAATCTAGTGCTTAATATTCAAACCAAAACCATATAAAATGACAATAAAATTAGAAGCTTTAAAGTTTTCGATTTTAGTAACTCTAGCTTTTTTATTTGTAAGCTGTTCAAACGATAAAAAAACAGAAATTAAAACAGAGGAAAGTGATAAGGCAAACATCATTCTTTTTGTTGCTGATGACCACGGAACAGATGCTTTGGGGTGTTACGGTAATCCAATAATAAAAACACCTAACTTAGATAAGCTGGCCTCAGAAGGGGTGCGCTTTACAAATGCCTATTGTACTAGTGCAAGTTGTGCAGCAAGTAGGTCTGTTATTCTTTCAGGTAAGTATGGTCATGCAACGGGATCATATGGGCATGTGCATGATTATCATCATTTTAGCACCTTTGATAATGTTAAAACACTTTCAAACAGGTTAACAGAGGCAGGTTATTTAACAGCAAGAATTGGCAAATATCATGTAGCTCCAGAAAAGGTTTATTTATTTGATGAAGTTTTAGAGGCTGATCCAAGAAATACAGTTGAAATGGCTGATAAATGTAAAGATGTTATTAATTCAGAGAAACCGTTCTTCTTGTATTTCTGTACAGACGATCCACACAGAGGGCATCCATTTAAGCCAGAACCTTGGGATACACCGAATACATTTGGGAATAAAAAAGAAGGTTATACAGGGGTTAATCAAGTTACTTATAATCCTGAAAATGTTTTGGTGCCTGAGTTTTTACCAGACAACAAGCAAAGTAGAGAAGAGATTGCTCAGTATTACCAAAGTATTTCAAGAATAGATCAAGGTTTTGGTAAGTTAATGGGGCATCTAAAAGAGGCTGGTAAATTAGAAAACACCATTGTTTTCTATATATCTGATAATGGAATGGCATTCCCTGGGGCAAAAACAACAGTTTATGAGCCCGGTATTAAATTACCTTGTATCATTAAAGATCCAACTAAATCTAAAAAAGGAACTACCAACACAGCTAGAATATCTTGGGTAGACTTAACACCAACAATTTTAGATATGGTAGAGGTTGATTATGAAGAGAAAGATTTTCATGGTAAGTCATTTGAAAATATTATTGATAAGGAAAACTCAGAAGATTGGAATCAGATTTATGCATCTCATACGTTTCATGAAATTACCATGTATTACCCCATGCGAGTAGTTATAGATGAAAATTTCAAGCTTATTTGGAATATAGCCTACAGATTAGATTACCCATTTGCTTCAGATTTATGGGCAGCTTCAACGTGGCAAGCTACTTATAGAAATGAAGAAGAGTACTTTGGTAACCGTACAGTTCAAGATTATATGTTTAGGCCGGAATTTGAACTATTCGATTTATCAAAAGATCCAAACGAATCAAATAATTTGGCTAAAAATGAAGATTTTAGTGATGTTTTAGAATCTTTAAAAAGTAAAATGAAAGCATTTCAATTGAAAACTAAAGACCCCTGGTTAATTATGTGGGACCATGACAGCTCATTGCAAGGTACTGGTGTAAATCTTTAAAAAGAATAATTTATAATATTTAAACCTATCTATGAAATCTCATGGGTAGGTTTTTTTTATATAAATAATAAAAACTATATGTTATAAGGTATTTTACCCATAGGTACATTCTATTAATTCTGAAATACAAGGAAGCAGTATATAAATCGGTAATTTACATTGAATTTATTGACAAAGTACAGAGTAGAATGAAATATAAAATTTTAAAATTAGTTTGTTTGAGTTTATTAATGTTTGTAGTAACTGTTACTAGTGCACAAGTTGTTTATGAATTTAGTCCAACAGATAGTGATATTACTTCTTCGGTTAGACAAGCCATTGAAAACACATCAGATAAACATATTAAATTAGTATTCAATAAAGGGGTGTATAGGTTTGACCCGAAGTATGCTTTTGAGAGATTTTCGTTTATCACGAATCATGGAAACGGATATAAAAAAGTAATTTTTCGTTTTGAAAACTTTGAATCAGTTGAAGTTGAAGGTAATGACTCAGAATTTGTGTTTCATGGTCAAGTAGCGCCATTTCAGTTCGAAAAATGCAAAAATATTAACGTTCAAAATATAGCTTTAGATTGGGACATCCCATTCATCTTTGAGGCAAAGGTTAAAGCTGTGAATGAAGTAGAAGGATGGATGGATGTAAATCCTTTAACCAAAGGTTTTTCATGGAAGTTAAAAGGTAATCATATTTCCTTTCCAAATATTGGAGGGTTTAGTTATCATGAGTTAGGACATACTCATAATTTTAATGCCGAAACTAAATCGACTGCTCACGGGGCTAAAGGTTTGCATTTGAATCCTGAAAGGGTGGAAAAGTTAAAAAATGGAGCTTATAGATTTTATCAAAAACTTAAAAGTTATCCTCAAGTAGGCACAATCATAGCTTCTAAAGGAGAAAAAGGTACAAATAGATATGCACCAGCTTTTCAAACCCAAAACTGTAAAGATGTTGTTTTTGATAAGGTAATAGTACATCATGCTTTAGGAATGGGTTTTTTGTTTGAAAGAACTGAGAATATACAAATCTTAAATTCAGGTGTTTATACCAAAGATGGGTCAGACAAATATATATCAAGTACTGCTGATGCAACGCATTTTGCTAATTGTAAAGGAGATGTTTTAATTGAAAATTGCCGAATTGAAAGTATGTTAGATGATGGTACAAACGTTCATGGTACCTATGTTGAAGTTGATAGGATTATTAATGATTATACGGTTAGGGTAGCTTTAAAACATTTTGAACAAGCTGGATTTGAATTCGCAGGTATTGGTGATGAGGTCTGGTTTATTCAAAGCCCAAGCCCCAAAAGGGGACATGTAAATACAGTTTCAGAGGTAACTCAAATTAATGAGACTTATTCTGATCTAAAATTTGAGAATAAAATTCCTCACAATTTAGTCCTTGGTGATGTTTTAGAGAATAAAACTTGGAATCCATATTTCACCATGAGAGGCTGTAAGATTACAAAACACAGAGCGAGAAATATGATGATTAAAACACCAAAAAAAATCATTATAGAAAACAACTATTTATCATCAGAAATGTCTTCTATAGGCTTGAGAGGAGAAACTGTAAATTGGTATGAATCTGGAGCTGTAGAGGATGTTGTAATACGAAATAATCATTTTTTTAATTGTGCTCATGGTGGGGCAGAACATGCTGTTTTATGGGTGTCGCCAAAATTGAATAAATCGTTTGATAAAACTGAACTTTACGATAGGAACATTATTTTTGAAGGTAATTTGATTGAAACTTTTGATAATAGAATTGTTTGGGCAGATAGGTTAGATGGTCTTGTTTTTAAAGGAAATACTATTAAACAAACCAACGGTGTAAAACAACTTTTTCCAAAAGCACCCTTATTTGATTTTGAAAATTGTAATGATATTAATATCATTGAGAATGTTTATCAAGGAAAAGCTACCAATTTCTTTGAAACAGATGAAAAAACATCTGTAACACTAAAGGTTAAAAAGAACAAAGGCTTTTCTTATAAAAAATAGAATGACAAGACTATTCCTTACACTGCTGCTTTTAGCATGTGTTTCAGTTCATGCAGAAATAACTCCTAATTCATTGTTTCAAGACAATATGGTCTTGCAACGGAATAAGCCTATAGCTGTTTTTGGTAAGGCTACTTCTGAAAGAAACGTGAGTATTACTTTTAAAAACAAAGAATATTTAGCTAAAGTTAATAATGGTTATTGGAAAGTTTTTCTTGATGAATCAGAAGCTGGGGGACCTTTTACCTTAATACTAAAGGGTAAAAATGAAATTACTTTATCTAACATTTTAGTAGGTGAAGTATGGTTGTGTTCTGGTCAGTCAAATATGAAAATGCCGCTTAAAGGTAATTCTGGTCAACCTATTAATGGAAGTAATACCACTATTCTTAAAAGTAATAATCCGCAGCTTAGGTTGTTTACTGTAAAGCAAACAAGATCTGATGAACCATTTGAAGCATGTGTAGGAGAATGGCAGTCTGCTAAACCTAGTGTGGTAAAGAATTTTAGTGCTACAGCTTATTTCTACGGAAGAATGCTTCAGGAAACTTTGGGTGTTCCAGTTGGTCTAATATGCAGCGCATGGGGAGGTACACCGGCGGAAGCTTGGACTCCAGAGGAAGTTTTAAATTCACAATTTAAAGATTTCAAATGGCCTCTAATTCCATCCAAACCTCACAGAGATCCAACTGTATTGTATAATGGTATGATTCACCCACTAATTCCTTTTACGATTAAAGGAGCCATTTGGTATCAAGGTGAAGGGAATAAAACCTATCACGAAAACTATACAAAGTTATTTTCAGCAATGATAAAAAGTTGGAGAGATAGATGGGGACAAGGAGATTTCCCTTTTTATTTCGTTCAAATAGCTCCGTTCGGATTTGGTGGAGATAATCAAGCATATTTACGAGAAAAACAATTAAAAACCATGCTTACGGTTCCTAATACAGGAATGGCAGTAACTTTAGATATAGGTGAAAGGCTTTGCATTCATCCTGCTGAAAAACAAAAAGTAGGTGAGCGTTTAGCTTTATGGTCTTTAGCAAAAGATTACGGCTTTACAGATATTCAATATTCCGGTCCAGTATATAAGTCGTTAGAAATAAAAGGAAATAAAGCATATGTTAGTTTTGATTATGCCGATTTGGGATTGTCCACTTTTGGGAAGGAACTTACAAGTATTAGAATAGCTGGTAATGATAAAATGTTCTACAATGCTCAATATAATATACTCAGAAATGGAACTCTAGAAGTATGGAGTTCACAGGTAGAGAATCCGGTGGCCGTTAGGTACGGATGGGAGCAGTATGTTGACGGTGCTTTATATAATACGGCAGGTTTACCAGCCTCTTCTTTTAGAACGGATACTTGGGATGATTACCAGGTAGTCAAAGATTAAAATTATAAAATTATTTCATTGAGTTCTAAATGTACGCATAGCTACATTTAATTTACCCATATGGATTCAATATTGAGTAAACTTATCAAAATTTGAAGTAAGTTTTTATATTCATACAATTTTTATAATCAAAATGATATTACGTAAAGAATTTTTATTCACTGCCATTTTATTATGCTCACTTTTTGGAGTATCAAGTTGCGCTCAAAAGAAGAATGATAAATCATCTGAAAAAGTAGAAAAAAAAGTAAAACCTAATATTATCTATATTCTGGCAGATGACATGGGCTATGGAGATGTTGGAGTGTATGGACAAACAAAAATTAAAACGCCTGTAATTGATAAGCTAGCCAATGAAGGTATAAAGTTTACAGACCATTATTCTGGTCAAACTGTTTGTTCTCCTTCACGTTGTTCACTAATGACAGGGATGCACATGGGAAATGCCTCTGTAACAAGAAACGGGCAATTATTAAACCCGGATGATGTTACGGTTTCAGAATTACTTAAAACCGCTGGTTACAAAACAGGAATTATTGGTAAGTGGGGACTTTCAGAAGGAGTTACAGAAGATAATTGTCCTAATCAACAAGGCTTTGATCACTATTTTGGATTTGACAATCAAGGATTTGCTCATTTTTATTATCCAGAGTATTTATGGCGTAATCATACAAAAGTAGAATATCCGGAGAACCTGGGCATTCGTGATGAAAACGGAGCATATATAAAAGGAAAGGGAACCTACAGTCATGATGAGTTTGCAGAAGAGGCTTTAAAGTTTATTAATGAAAGTAAAGATGAACCTTTTTTCTTGTATTTGCCATTTGCAATACCTCATGCGGAATTAACAATTCAAGAAGATGCAAAGGAAGAATATAGAGGTTTAAATTGGCCTGAGACGCCAAAAGAAGTTGGAGGCGGAGCTAGAAAAGGACACGGTTATGGTAGTCAATATACAGATGGGTATTGTGCTCAAGAAGAGCCTAATATTACGTATGCAGCAATGATTACCAGAATGGATAAGAACATTGGACGCATTATAGATCTTTTAGAGGAATTGGATATTGATGAAAATACCATAATCATGTTTGCTAGTGATAACGGACCATCAGATGAAGGGGGGCAAAGCATTAAATTCTTTGATAGTTCAAAGGGGCTAAGAGGTAAAAAGAGAGATCTTTATGAGGGAGGTATTCGCATTCCATTTGTTGTCAATTGGAATGGAACAGTGAAAGGAGGTCAAGAGTCTTCTATCCCTAGTGCTTTTTGGGATTTTTTACCCACTGCTTGTGATTTGGCAGGTGTTGATACACCAAATAATATTGATGGAGTAAGTTTACTCCCAACTATTTTAGGGAAATCAGAAACGCAAATCAAACATAAATATTTGTACTGGGAATGGAAACATGGTAAAAGACCACAATATGAAGCTGTAAGAGTTGATAATTGGAAATTTTTCAGAATCACTCCGGAAAAAGGAAAGAACAATAAACCTTACTATGAGCTTTATAATTTGGATAATGATATTTCTGAAACTACAAATATTGCTAAGGAATATCCAGAATTAGTTGAAAAGTTTATTCCATATTTAGAAGAAGCAAAACCAAAAAGTTAATTTTATTGGAAATGAATAAAATCATATTTGCACTATTAATCTGTATATCTTTTTTTTCGTGTAAAACTAAAAACCAAGAAGAACCTGAGCAAAGACCAAATATTTTATGGATTACCATTGAAGATTGGAGTCCAGATTTATCATGTTATGGTACTAAAGGTCTTCAAACACCACATGTAGATAAGTTGGCTTCAGAGGGAGTTCGTTATGATTTAGCGTTCACAACATCTCCAGTTTGTTCAACTTCACGTTCCGCTATGATGACAGGTTTTCACCAAAACTATATTAGAGCAAATCAACATAGAGAACATAATAAACAGCCTTTACCACATGGAATAAAACCAATTCCTAAATTAATGGAAGAAGCTGGTTATTATACTTGTTTAATGAGTTGGAAAACAGACTGTAACTTTACTCCAAATACCAGAGGAGAATTATTTACAGAACTTGCAGACTGGACAAAGGATGGAGAAATTGGATGGAGAAATAGAAAAGAAGGACAACCATTTTTTGCTAGGGTATCATTTGGTGGTACGCATCGTTCTTGGAACCGCGATTCTATTAATCCCATAGACCCAAAAGATGTAGAGCTTCCACCGTATTATGCAGATACGGCTTTAATTAGAAGAGATTGGGCTAATGGCTTAGAACAAATGCAATTGGTTGATAAACAAGTTGGAGAACTTTTGCAAAAGCTTGAAGATGATGGGCTAGCAGACAATACGATTGTGTTTTTTATTGGTGACCATGGAAGATGTCATATTAGAGGAAAGCAGTTTTTATATGATGGCGGTACGCGTATTCCAATGATTATGCGTTATCCAGGGAAAGTAAAACCCGGAAGTGTAAATAATGACTTGGTTATGTCTCTTGATATTTGTGCCACAATTTTAGAGATATTAGAGGTAAAAACCAATGTGGCGCTGCATGGTAAGAGTTTATTCAGTAAAGAGGTTTCTGAAAGAAAATATGTTTTTACGGCTAGAGATAAAATGGATGAGACTCACGATGCTATGAGGGCCGTAAGATCAAAAGATTATAAATTAATTTTGAATTTGATGCCAGAGCGCCCTTGGTTGCAATACAATCAATATAAGGAAGGGGCTTATCCTGTTTTAGCTGAAATGAATATCATGAACATGAAGGGATTGTTAAATAAAGAACAAGCTTTATTTTTTGCCACCAAAAAACCTGAAATTGAATTATTCGATTTAAAGAAAGATCCTTTTGAAGTTTACAATGTTGCTGATAATCCTGAGTATACAAACATTAAAAAAGTGCTATTGGAAGAATTAGAAAATTGGCGTACAAATGTCATTGATGATCAGGGCGTTTCAGAAGATTTTAGAGCCTTGAATATTTTTCCAGAAAGTTATTCTGGAGAATCGGTTGATAAATGGGTGGAGGCCAATAAATCAAATTATAATTTCAATAAATATGGCTGGCCAGCATGGTACCCAACTCGCACAATTGAAGAATGGGAAATTGCTCTTGAAAAATGGAAGCCTTGGGTTCACAGAAGTACTACATCTAGTCTTTCTAGACCAAATGTAAATGCTAAAAAACCAAAAAAGAAGAACAACTCAAAGAAAAAGTAATAACAGCCAATTTCACATATGAAAAAAGTACTTTTTCTAATTACAATAAGTTTAGGATTTCATCTTTTTGCCCAAAGCAAAAGTCTTAAAAATTCTAGACCAAACATTATTTTTGTAATGACCGATGACCAAGGACACAATTTGTCCTATGAAGGTCACCCTGTTATCCAAACTCCTAACATTGATAAATTTGCTAGTAGGTCATTGCGTTTTAAAGAATTTCATGTTAGCCCTAATTGTGCACCAACCAGAGCAGCCATTATGAGTGGCGCTCATGAATTTAGGAGTGGTGTTACACATACCGTTAAAGAACGAGAATTACTTGCATTAACTACAACTATTTTTCCAGAACTATTAAAGAAGGCTGGTTATGAAACTGGTATTTTTGGTAAATGGCATTTAGGTGACATAGAGGCTTATCGTCCTGGAAATAGGGGTTTTACAGAGTCGCTTGTTCATGGTGCCGGAGGCATTGGTCAAAACTATTCAGGAAGCAATGTAGATTTTCCGCCAAACCAAAATAAAGAGACTAGGTATTTTGATAATGTTTTGCTTCACAATGAAGCAGTTGTGAAAACAAAAGGATATTGTACAGATTTGTTTTTTCATGCGGCTTTAGCTTGGATGAAAGAAAACCATGACAATAGCAAGCCGTTTTTTTCTTATATATCTACCAATACACCACATTCGCCCTTAATTGCACCTAAGGAATCTTATATGCGTATTGAAGATAGAGATGATAGGATAGATAAAGCAAGCGGACGTTGGGCCATGATTGAAAATATTGATGACAATTTTGGCTTGCTTATGAACAAGTTAGAAGATTGGGGCATGCTAGAAAATACATTGATAATTTTTACTACAGATAATGGTGCACCATATAAGGTTTCTAATAAAGCTAAAAATAAATTTACTTTTAACGCAGGATTTAAAACTGGTAAAGGGTCGCCTTATGAAGGTGGAGTTCATGTACCTGCCTATTGGTATTGGAAGAATGTTTTACCTGAAAATAAAGAAACCAAAGCTTTAACAGCGCATATAGATTTATTTAAGACGTTTTGCGATTTGGCTGGAGCCGATTATAGTAATATTGGGCAAAAATTAGAAGGAAGAACTTTAATTCCTATTTTAGAAGATAGCAATACTAAATGGGAAGATAGAATGTTATTTACTCATAGAGCTGGTTTTGGAAATGATTTAAAGAAAGCTTCAGAAACAAATTGGGCAGTTCGAACACAAAGATGGCGCTTGGTTGTAGATAAATTATTTGATATTAGTAAAGATCCTTATGAGGATAATGATGTGGCAGTGCAATACCCTGAAGTTGTAAAAGAACTGACCCAAGCACATTTTAGCTGGTGGGATGCTATGGTGCCCTATATGATTAACCAAAATAATACTTGGGAAAAAGAAGCACCAATGGTAACTTTGTATAATCAACAACTAAAAGAATCAGGAGAAATACCTGAATGGATGCCAGAAAGCATCGATTAGTTCAATTTTTAAAAGAATGAAATTAAGCTTAAAATTATTCCTATTTCTTAATATAATTATTACCGTATCATCATGTAATTCTCAGGATGAAACTAGAAGGCCTAACATCATTTTTTTAATGGCAGATGATCAGGCATCCTATACATTGGGGTGTTACGGAAATGAAGACGTTAAAACGCCTAATATTGATAAATTATCATCAATGGGAGTAACTTTTGATCATAATTATGCAACAACAGCCATCTGTATGGCAAGTAGGGCAACGGTTATGACGGGTTTGCTAGAATATAGAACAGGAACTAACTTTCTTCATGGGCCAATGAAACAAGAAACTTGGGACCAGTCATACCCAGTTTTATTAAGGCAAGCTGGTTATACAACAGCATTTGCAGGTAAGTTTGGTTTTGAAATACAAAAAGAGACCGAGGAAAACGCAATAATGCCAGAAGCAGATTTTGATGCTTGGGCAGGTGGAAGTGCTCAAACATCTTATGACACAAAAAAGAATAAGGCACTATTAAAATATGCAGAAAAGTATCCACATTCTACCTTAGCCTATGGGGCTTTCGGTAGTGATTTTATAAAATCATCTGTTCAAAAAAATGAGCCTTTTTGTTTATCTATAAGTTTTAAAGCACCACATAGACCAACAACACCAGACCCTAGATTTAATGCTGTTTACAAAGGCAAAACCTTTGAGAAACCAGGTAATTATGGCAGGGAATTTGGAGAACATTTTTCAAAACAAAGTAAACAAGGAAGGCAGTACCCAAGATTTTTTGATTGGCACTACAATGACAAGTATGATCAGGTAATGGCCACATATAATCAGCAAATCTACGGTATAGATCAAGCAGTTGGTATGATTATAGAAACACTAAAGAAAACAGGAGCAGATAAAAATACAGTGATAATTTATACTTCAGACAATGGCTTTTTCTGTGGTTCTCATGGTTACGGATCTAAAGTGTTGCCGTATGAAGAATCATCAAAGGTACCATTGATTATTTATGATCCACGGCACCCTAACAGTAACAAAGGTTTTCGCTCTAAAGCATTAACAGGAAACATAGATATAGCACCTACAATTTTGAGTCTTGCAGGTTTGAATTCTAAAGAAAAGATTGATGGAAAGAATATAATGCCTTTGTATAATAACCCTAATGAAGAAATTCATAATACAATGGCGTTAATTAATGTTTGGGGGCCATCAGAAACACATTCTTTATCTATTGTTTCGAAAAATTATAAATACATCTATTGGGGATTTGCTGATGAAGGATATGCGGCGACTGAAGAATTATATCACCTAAAAAATGATCCGTTGGAGCTAGAAAATGTTGCTGATAGTCCAAAGCATAAAGAGTATTTGATAAACTTACAAAATGATTATGATGAACGCGTTAAGAGTTGGAAAGCTAAGGCTGTTAATTACAATAATTATAGGCGTTATTCTGCATTGTTTGACAGAAGTATAACTTGGAATGAAAAGAAATCATTTGTTTATGATTTAGAAGAAAACTATAAAAAGAAACATTAATAATGAAGTATATAATAATATTCATAGCTTTTTTTAGTTTTATTTCCTCCCATTCTCAAAATTCAAAAAATAATAAACCCAATATCATTTTAATGATGTGCGATGATTTAGGTTGGGGAGATGTTGGCTTTAATGGGAATACAATTATAAAAACTCCCAATTTGGATAAAATGGCCTCTGAAGGAGCAAAATTGAATCATTTTTATTCAATAGGTCCAGTGTGTTCCCCCACAAGAGCATCATTCCTAACAGGGCGTCATTATTATCGCATGGGAATTTGGTCTGCTAACACAGCCCATTTACCAGCACAGGAATATACCATTGCAAAAATGCTAAAACAGCAAGGTTATACCACAGGTCATTTTGGTAAATGGCATCTTGGAACTTTGAGTAAAACTATTTCGGCAAAAGGGTCGAAAAGAAAACCAGAAGTGAATTTTGCGCCTCCATGGTTAAGGGATTATGACGATAGTTTTGTAACAGAATCAGCGGTGTGTACTTGGGATCCTGGTATAGGTCCAAGAGCAAAAAATAATCCGTACTACCATAACGGCATTCCAATTAAGGATCCTTATAATGAAAATGTACTAGGAGACGATTCCAAAGTGCTTATGGATAGGGCCATTCCTTTTATTCAAAATGCTGTAAAAAACAACCAACCTTTCGTGGCAGTTATCTGGTTTCATGCACCTCATGAAGATATTAAAGCCGGACCTGAATATTTAAAAAGATATGAAGGTCATGGAGAGGCTGCACATTATTATGGATGTGTTAATGCCGTTGATGATCAAGTAGGGCGATTAAGAATGGAACTTGAAAAACTTGGAGTAGCCGATAATACCGCTTTGTTTTTTACTAGTGACAACGGGCCTGAAGGTAAACAAGAAATGAAACCAGAAAGACCAATTAAAAGGGCTGGGGTTACAGGTGGTTTTAGAGGAAGAAAACGTGATGTGTACGATGGAGGTGTAAGAGTTCCTAGTTTGGCTCTTTGGCCAAAACATATTAAACCAGGAACTGTTATTGATGTACCTGTTTCTGTACTAGATTATTTACCAACCGTTAAAAACATGGCTGGTGCCAAAATGCCTAATGATAGACCTTTTGACGGGCAGGATATGATGCCCATTTTAAAAGGTAAAGTAAATAAGCATAAAAAATCAATTCCGTTTAGGTATAGAAACTATGCTTGTTTGGTAAAGGGCAAATACAAATTGATTATTGAGTCAAGAGAAGATAATTCAAAAGACCTGTTGTATAATTTGGAGGCTGATAAAACTGAATCCAATAATATTGTTGGTGTTCATCCTAAAATGGTTTCTAAAATGAGAGATGAAATTCTCAAATTTTTAGACGATGCCCAAGAAAGTCATAGCGGTAGGGATTATAATGATGATAACTTTATTCCTGTAAGTAAATGGCGCACCATGAAAATGGCCCCAAACAATAATAAAAAAACCAGTCAATAAAAATAAATAATAATAGATTTATCACTTCAAGTCTATTCTGCTTAATATAATTTAATATTTACCAAGGTTCACATTTAAAAAACCAGTAAAGACATCTTTTACGCTATAAAGGAATTATTTTGATAGTAACTGTTATTATAGAATATATAGCAAGTGCAATAAATTCTTATCTGATAATTTGAGGTTATTGTTTTATTGTTTTTAAGTAGAGTGTTAATTTATTTATCAATAAAAAATATGATTAGTAGACTTTATCTTGTCTTGGCTTTATTGATGACTTGTCCATTTTTAATGGCTCAATCAGTAAAAATAAAGAGCAAAAAGCCAAACATTATTTACATTTTGGCAGATGATATGGGACCTGGAGATGTTATGGCCTATAATAAAGACTCCAAAATCTTAACCCCTAATATTGATAGGCTTGCCAATGAAGGAATGTTGTTTACTGATGCTCATACAAGTTCTGGTGTATGCACGCCTACACGTTATGGTATTCTCACTGGGCGCTACTCTTGGAGAACATCTACATTAAAACAAGGTGTTTTAGGAGGTCATAGCCCTCATTTAATTGATACCGACAGAGAAACCGTTGCAAGTATGTTACAAAAACAGGGTTATAAAACGGCCTGTGTTGGAAAATGGCATTTAGGAATGGATTGGAAAGAACTCAATCCTAGTACTTCCATTAGAAAGAAAGCTAACAACATAGACATGAATGCTCCCATTAAAAATGGGCCAAACGCTGTTGGCTTTGATTATTACTTTGGAATTTCAGGATCGTTAAATATGAGACCACATGTGTTTGTAGAAAACAACAGACCCTTGGGTACTTTTGAATATTTAAGAGATAATGCGGCTCTAGATAAAAGAGGGTATTTAGGGGCGCAGGTAGGTTGGTCTGCCAAAGAGTTTGAACAAGACCAGGTATTACCAACCTTTACTAAAAAGGTTTGTGAGTTTATTAGAGCAAATGCAGATGAACCATTTTTTGTTTATATGCCTTTAAATTCGCCTCATTCACCAATTGTTCCAAGTGAAAAGTTTAAAAATGCAAGTGGATTAAACCTTCATGGGGATTTCTGTATGGAGTCTGATTGGGCTGTTGGAGAAGTGTTATATACTTTAGATGAATTAGGAATAGCAGAGAATACCATCGTAATTTTTACGACAGATAACGGTACATCGCCAAAAGCTGGATTCCCTGAAATGGCAGAAAAAGGCCATCACTCTAGTTGGATTTATAGGGGTATGAAAGGAACTAATTGGGAAGGCGGACATAGAATGCCATTTTTAGTACGTTGGCCTAATGAAATAAAAGCTGGTTCCGTATCAGAAGTTTTGACTTGCACCACTGATTTTATGGCTACAACTGCTGACATTTTAGGCTTGAAACTTAAAGATAATGAAGGTGAGGACAGTATGAGTTTATTACCTTCCTTAAAAGGAAAATATAATTCAGTTTTAGACAAGCGCACCATTATTCATCATTCAGATAAAGGAGTATTTTCGGTAAGAAATACTAAATGGAAATTAATGTTTGATAATACTGGGGGTTCCAATAGAGGTGATCCAAGAAAGAGTGAACCTATTAAGGATAACCAAAATTTATTGTTGTTCGATATGGAAAACGATGCAACGGAAAATATAAACCTAGCAAACCAAAAACCAGGAGTAGTTGAAAAACTAAAGCAAAGCTTAGCAGATATTATAAAATCCGGAAGAAGTACAAAAGGAAAAAAACAACAAAATGATCCGCTTCCTGAAGGCCAGAAATGGCCACATATAAATGTAGTTACGAAATATTTATAACTCAGGTTTTGTTAATTGAACTAAGAAAGACATTTAATTTACTGCCTGATAATCTTAATTAGGTTTAGGAGATTACTTTTATATCAGTATTAAAAAATCACATAATTCAACATATGAAACGTAGAAGTTTTTTTAAGAAGAGTGCTAAAGGAGTGCTAGCTGCAGGATTATTACCAATAACAGGGAGTGTTGCTGCACATAATATAGAAACAGGAGAAAACAAATTAATTCATTTTAATGAACCTTCTGGAACAAAGAAAAAAGACCCAAAAAGAAGAAAAACTTTAAATTTTGATGTTGCCGTTATTGGTGCGGGTATGGCTGGTATTTCGGCTGCAGTTTCAGCAGCTAGAAATGGGGCTAAAGTAGTTCTTGTTCAAGATAGACCTGTTTTAGGTGGAAATGCTTCTAGTGAAATGCGGGTAACGGTTAATGGTGTTCAGGCTTTAAAGAATAAGCATAAAGTAGAGCGTGAAACTGGTATAGTTGAAGAAACGCTAATTGAAAATTGGCATTATAATCCGCAAGCATCTTATCATGTTTGGGATCATGTTTTATATAACTATGTTGTAAGAGAAAAGAATCTCACTTTATTATTAAACACATCTGCAATGGATGTAGTCATGGAAGGTAATACAATTAATTCTGCAATTTGCTGGCAAAGTACAACCGAAACTATGTTTACATTAAATGCAGATATGTTTTGTGATTGTTCGGGAGATGGATTGGTAGCTGCTACAGCGGGAGCAGAATATAGAATGGGGCGTGAGGGAAAAGCAGAATTTAATGAGTCTTTTGCACCAGATGAACCAGATGGTTGGGTAATGGGAGACTGTATTATGATGATTACAAAAGATATGGGTAAACCTGTACCATTTTATCCACCAGATTATGCTATTCCCTTTGATGGTGAAAAAGCAGAAACCACTGGACATAGAAAAATTAAGCAAGTAAAAGAAGGTTTTTGGTGGGTAGAAGTTGGTAGTGATGTAGATATAATAGGTGAGCGTGATGAAATTAGACATAAGTTAATGGCTTATTTCTATGGTGTTTGGGATTATATTAAAAACTCAGGGAAACACCCTGAAGCCGATAACGTAGTTTTAGATTGGATAGGATCTATTCCTGGAAGAAGAGAATCTCGACGATTTATGGGCGATTTTATTTTAACTCAAAATGATATGCTTGGACTTCGTCATTTTGAAGATGCTGTGGCATTTGGTGGCTGGAGTTTGGATGAACACAATCCAGGAGGTATTGAAGATTTAAGTCAACCAGCAAGTTTTTTCCATTCTCGTTTTGATAATATATACGAAGTGCCATTTCGTTGTTTGTATTCTAAAAATATTTCTAATTTATTATTCGCCGGAAGAAATGTTAGCGTATCTCATATGGCGTTATCATCAACAAGAATTATTGGTACTTGCTCTATGATGGGGCAAGCAGTGGGGACCGCAGCTGCTATGTGTTCTCAAAAGGATATTAATCCAAGAGGATTGTACCAAAACCATATTAATGAATTACAGGAACAGTTGTTAAGAGATGATTCTTATTTTCCTAATCGTCCAGCAAATGATCCAAATGATAAGGCAAAAAAAGCAAGTTTAATTTTCGGTTCGTCAACAATATCAGGAGATGCTAAAAATTTACTTGATGGAGTATCTAGGGATGAAGTTGATAAAATCCACCATTGGCAGTCTGATGGTTTGAACGCAGAATTACAAGTAGAGTGGGAAGAAAATCAAAGCTTAACAAGTGTTGAAATGAAGTTTGACACCAATCTTCACCGTAAAATTAATATGCATAAACAACCTAAGAAACATGAAACTCAGCCAATGGAAATTCCTAAGGAGCTAGTTAAAAATTTTACGGTAGAAGCCAGAGTAAAAGGAAAATGGGTTATGATTGGAAGTGTAGAAAATAATTTAACACGTTTAGTGAAAGTGAGATTTGATGAAATTAAAACTTCTGCAGTTCGGGTTAAGTTAAAAGATACTTATGGAGAACCTAATATTAAAATGTTTGAAATTCGTTGTTATTAAAAGTATGAGCCAAATGAGATATTTAATTTTTGTTTTTGTTTCTTTTTTCTGTTTAAAGTTAAATGCACAAAAGAAAGTCAATTCAAATCAGGACAAACCAAATTTAATAATAATTCACACAGATGAGCACAATTTTAGAACACTTAGTTGCTATCAAGAATTGTTATCTGAAGAACAAGCATTTGTTTGGGGAAAAGGTAATAATTCTAAAACACCAAATATTGATAAAATAGCTCATCAAGGTGCTATAAGTACAAGTTATTACTGTGCTTCTCCAGTTTGTACCCCTTCACGTGCGTCTTTGGTTACCGGGTTGTATCCACAAGCCACGGGGGCACCAAAAAATGGACTTCATATAAGGGAAGATATTCCAACATTTGCCACCATATTAAGAGATGAAGGTTATGCCACATCTTATGTGGGGAAATGGCATTTGGCAGGCCATGAAAAATATACTTTTGGTATTAAGTATAAGGCTGGTTTTGAAGATAATCGATATATGATGCGTGGTGGTCACGCTCCTTATTTTCATATTAAGAATGATAAAATAAAAGGTATTAACGAAAAGGCAGCAGCTAAACTTCCAGAAAATGAGATTATTCATTTAACAGATTACTTTACAGATAAAACACTAGAGATTTTAGAACGCGTTAAAAAGAAGCCTTTTGCATTAATGCTTTCAATTCCTGATCCGCATACACCGGATTATGCAAAACCTCCGTACAATACCATGTATGACTTAATGGATGTGAAAGCTCCTAAAACAATGGCTGCTGAATATACTGCTATTAAACCAACATGGGCAGTAGGAACTGAGAACACGAATGAAGCGGTTGGTAGACAAGCTTTTAATAAAAAGGCTTTGCAACAATATTTTGGAATGGTAAGCCATATTGATGATAGTGTTGGACGAATCTTGAAATTTTTAGATGAAAATAATTTAACAGATAATACCATCATAATTTTTACAGCAGACCATGGTGATATGTTTTTTGAGCATAATAGAAGGAATAAAGGCGTACCATATGAAGCTTCAGCACGTATTCCTTTTGTTATAAGGTATCCTAATAAAATAAAAAGTGGAAAAGTAATTAATACAGCCTATACTAATGTAGATTTTGTTCCCACAATACTGAGTCTTATGGGAGTAGAAACAGATGCTAAGTTCCATGGGTTAGATACTTCAAATGATTTCTTAAATGATAAGAAAGAAATTAATAGTGATAGAATCACCTATTTTGCCAAATCTGGTGGATGGTGGGTTTCGGCGGTGAATGACCGCTACAAATTGGTTATTGATAAAAAAGAAAAACCTTATTTGTTCGATTTAGAAAAAGACCCAGATGAACTGATTAATTATTATTACGATAAGAATTATAAAGACATTGCAAAAAAGATGCAGGATGAATTATTTAGGCAACTTAAGACGTTTGATGAGCCTGGTTTAAAACTGAATAGACCCTATATCACTGAATAAATAGAATTAAAATGAATATCGCAATTAATAGTCAAATGTTATTTAGAACTATATTATTTAGTCTAATGTCTGTTTTGCTATTATCATGTAATGATAATAATGCACAGGAGGTAAAAAAACCAAATATCCTTTGGATTATAGCCGAAGATTTATCCCCATTTATGGGATGCTACGGTGACTCTATCAACAAAGGGCATACGCCTATTATTGACAAATTAGCTTCAAATGGAGTGCTTTTTACTAGGGCTTATGCGTCTGCACCTGTTTGTTCCGCAAGTCGTTCAGCTTTTATCACAGGACGCATGCAAACAACTATTGGCATTCATAATCACCGTTCTAGCAGAACTACTGATGGTGAAGTGGTTCCAGAGGAACTTAGAATTCATCTTCCAAAAGACATTAAAACCATTCCTGAGCTTATGAGAGAAGTAGGGTATTTTACGTTTAACAGCGGGAAAGACGATTATAATTTTCATTATGATAGAAGAGGACTTTATACTGTGGGATCAAAGAAAGATTATGTAACAGGAATGAATGGTTGGCAAGGTAATACGGCAATTAACTATATGTCTTTTACAGATTATGTTTGGAGCTCAAGACCAGATAAAAACCAGCCTTGGTTTGGGCAGATTCAAATTATGGGTGGAAAGAAGGATGCTAAATATGTGCGTGAAGGAGAAAAACTTAATGATACAGATGTGCCATTACCACCTTATTATCCTGATACTCCGGTTCAAAGAAAATCTTGGACCTTACACTACAATGCCAACAGGGGTTCTGATGTAACCGTTGAAAATATTTTAAAGCAACTGGAAGCCGATGGTGAATTAGAAAACACCATTATTTTCTTCTTTTCAGATCACGGAAGTCCAACATCATTGCGTCACAAACAGTTTTGTTATGAGGGCGGTATGAAAGTGCCATTAATTATAAAAGGTAATTCTCCCGCTTTAAATAAAGGCACTGTTAGAAACGATTTAGTGTCATTGTTAGATGTATCTGCTACTACCTTAGCAATGGGAGGCGTTCAACTTCCACAATATTTAGATGGTCAGGATTTGTTTTCAGAAGAATACAAAAACCAAGCGTATGTGATAGGAGCTAGAGACCGTTGTGATTTTACTATTGATAGGATTAGAACCGTCGTTTCTGAAAAATATAGGTACATTAAAAATTATTGGATGGATAGACCGGTGCTTCAACCAAGTTATAGAGATACGCATGCAAATCTCCGAGACATAAAAAAGCAACATGAAGCTGGTAATTTAACACCTTATCAAGAAAAATTTTGGTTTGGGGAACGTCCTTCTGAAGAATTATATGATTTGGATTTAGACCCACATCAAATGAATAATTTGGCTGGAAACCCTGAATTTGCTGCTGTTTTAAAGGAACACAGAAGCCAACTTGATAATTGGGTAGAAGAAACTGGAGACCAAGGACAATATCAAGAATCTGCTGATCAGCTCAAGGCAACTTATAATTTATGGAAAGAGAAAAAACAGTTTAAAGAGGCCAATAAAGTAAATCCAGAGTATTATCAGTTTATAGAATCAAAAGAATGATGTCTTATAAATTAAGAGCGGTTTTAATATTTGTTTTATTCACTTTTTCAATAGTATCCTGTGCACAAGAGCAAACCAGAAAAGGTGTTCATATTGTGCTTTTAGCTGGACAATCTAATATGGTTGGCGCTGGAGATTTTGATGAACTAACTACTTTGGATAAAGAAAGAATAGAAAAGGTATCCAACAGAGTTTTATTGAGTACTAATGGGAATGAAGCTAAGCCATTATCATATTTTAACAATAAGCCTTCAGAGAAGTATAACTTCACGAAACGATTTGGCCCTGAAATATTTATTGGTTTAACCTTAGCCGAGGCAAATCCAAATCAAGAGTATTTACTTATAAAAAGAGCGTTAGGAGGAACTTCACTGTATGGCGCTTGGAATCCAGATTGGTCTGCCGAAAAGTCTAATAAAGTTGAAATAGGTGACCTTAAAAAAAATATAAAATTGTATAATCTTCATTTAAATGATATTGCGGAAAATGTTGCGGGATTAAAGTCGAAAGGAAAATCATATAAGTTTATTGGTTTAACTTGGATGCAAGGAGAAAAGGATACCAATGCCGAAGTATCAGCAAAAAGTTATAGGAACAATTTAAGAAAACTGGTTAATAAATATAGAACAGACCTTAAAGTAAGGGAGTTACCCTTTGTAATTGGTCAAGTAAATGTACTTCCACGAAAATATAAACCAGGCGTTGATTTGGTAAGAGAAGCTCAACTGAAAGTAGGTAATTCAGATTTAAGGCATGCAATTATAGAAACATCTACAGATACTACTTGGAAAGATTTTCCGAAATATTCTGATAATACCCATTATAAAGCCGAAGGGCAAAAACGTCTAGGTACAGCTTTTGCACAGACTTTAATACATATTGATAAAAAGCTGAATGGTAAACCATTTAAAAGTGTTACACAATTAAAACCTGATGAGGTGATTAAATTTAGGGCTTTAGGTATAACAAATGCCACCTATCATGTGTATGTACCCCCAACATTTAATCCAAAGGATAAATTGCCTATAATCGTCGCATTTAGTCCTAATGGTAAAGGATTGGGTATACTTAGCAAACTAAAAGAAAGTGCTAATAGAAACAATTTTATTCTGGTGGGCTGTGATAAATTAAAAAATGGTATGAAGGATTTAGTTTTTGAAAAGCGGATGGAAGATGAGATGTTAGACGATATTTTTAAAAATATTCCGCATGATACAAATAGAATTTATTTAGCAGGATTTTCGGGTGGGGCCATGCGTTCTTATCAACTAACAACTAGAAGAAAAGAAACCTTCGCTGGTATTTTAGCATACGGAGGATGGTTAGGTGGTAACGATTATCAAAATAAACCATATCAAGAAAATATGTACGTTGCCATGATTAACGGTGATAATGATAAGGGGGCAAACAAATGGGAAGATATAGATGCCAAAAACCTTAGAGGCAGAAATTGTGTTGTAAAATACTTTTCACATCCAGGTGGACATAAAATTGCGCCAACAGAAGTAACTAATGAAGCCGTTTCTTGGCTTTTTAAAAGCAAATAATTACAAAAAATATGAGCCTATTTAAAAGTTTAATAGTTGTATTGGTTTTGGCTTGTTTTAGCCAAAATATTAACAGTCAAAATTTTTCAACTAATGGTAATGCCATTCGTCATATTGCAAATGCAAAAATAAATGGTACCAATGTTTTATATATAGGGGAGTTAGATGGTAGTTTGTCTTTATATGACTTAAAGGGAAATAAGTTCTGGAGAGTAGAAACCCAATCACCTTCTGTACTTTTTGAAATAGAATCAGCAGACATTAATGGAGATGGTAATGATGAGCTAATTGCGGCAACGGCAAATGGAAATATTTCCTGTTGGAATTATAAAGGAGAGCAACTATGGAACTATTCTGGAGACCATAAAATAAGATTTTCTGAAGTAGCGGTAGTTAAGAACAATGGGGAAACCCAAATTTTTGCTGGTGGAAATGATTATACCTTATATGAATTAGATACCAAAGGTCAACTCGTCTCAAAAACAAAAATAAGTGGGGTTGTAAGAAAGATTGAAGCGGGTGATTTTTTAGAAACAGGGAAGCAATCTCTTTTTTTAATGACCTATAGCCATGATAAATTTCGTTGGGAATTCATGGGGATTCTTGATGCTAATTCCAAAAATGTTATAAAACAAGTTAAATATTCAAATAAAAATTTTAAACAACTAAGTAGAGCCATGGTAACCGATATCAATGTGGCTGATATTAATACTGATGGTAAAGATGATATTATGTTGTTTTCAGACAGCTCATTTAAACCATTTTTTGCTGCTTTAGACGGAGAACTTAATGTGATTGCTCAATATGTTGGCAATAATAAACAGGCTCAACGATATGCGCACTCTCAGGGTACATTTATACCTAGTAAAAGTGAAATTATATTTCAACATGGCGGACTTATGTTGATTTTAGATAACCAGGGAAAACTTAAAGAAACTGGAGGTTCTAGGTATGGTAAAATGGTATTTAGTGATTTTACATTAGAACCAAATTCAAATCAATTAATTGCAGCTGGTGAAGTAGATGGAGGTAATGCTATTTATTTTTATGATTTAAGTAAGAAAAACTGGTGGAAAACTGTACATAAAAAGGTAGGTAGAATGTTAGAAGTTGAGAATAATCTATCTACGTTATACAAACAAACTCTTAAGTTTAACCTTCCTGATTATCAAAAAAAGTCTGAAAGTGAATGGGTAATGATAACTCCTGAGGATATTGACCCTAGACTGGATAATCTTGGTGGAGGTAAAATAAAATTTGTGATTCAAAAATCTCCAAAAGAAAGCACAGACCGCTCTCATTTAGTAAAAATAATGGGTGATGTAGCTTTGAAAAAAGATAGGCGTGGAAAATATCAAGACTCAAGAGAAGCTATTGTACAAATGGCCAGAGACTATGAAGCAAGTGGGCAACCATTTACTTTTTGGGCAGGACATGGTAATGACCCTTTTTATATTCAAATAGAAACTTTAGAAAAAATACTTGAAGTTGCACCAAATACATGTTATGGTTTTGTTTATGCCGAAATGCATAACCCTAAAGATCCTAGAGTGGTTCATTTTATAAATGACTATTTGCCCCGTTTAGCAAAGGCCATTAGAAAAAACAATAAGGCAAAACTCTATTTTAGGTATAAGAATATGTTTTGGGCAGCCACCTCACATTTGCCTTTATGGAAAGACATGTTTTTTTCAGGAGAATATAGTGATTTCTTAGTACCAGCATCAGAAGATACCAGCAATAGGATACAAGATTTAAATTTAGCAGGACGAGTAGGAATGTTTTCGGGAGGTTATGTTAATGATTTTGCTATGCGCTTAATTGATGATAACCCAACAAGTTGGAGGCCATTATCTCCAGGAGGTCAGAATTCAGTGTCTCCATACTTAAGGCAGGGAGTGATAATGGCTGCTTATGGAGCAAAATATGGTGTTGTTTCAACTAGTGGATTTGTAGAAGAACCTGGTCTTAATACCATGTTTGCCTTAATGAAGTCTGGAGTGCTTCCTATTGTGGAAAAGCAAAATATACTTTCTATCGGTTCATGGCATTTAATAAAAGATGTAGATGAACATTTAATTCATTCTGTTGATAATCATCATAATTTAAAACTATATGAATCTGATGATGAAAATGCTGTTTTTTCAGTTGCTCAAATGCATTGGGCAGGAACTAATATTCCAGAATATGATTATTCTAAAATAGCATTGGGAGTGAATTACCGTTGGACTAATTATATGCCTGAAATGCCAAATGGTATGGTTCCAATAGCTCCAATAGAATCGGCAAAAGATTTAAAACAAACAGGTGTAGGTTTTTCTATAAGTGATGGTAAACATGGTTTTATAAATAACGAAAAAGTAGATGCCAAAACATTTGGACCTGAGCTGAAAAAAGTAGCAAAGGAAGGTGCTGAAAATTTACCTGTATTAATTGAAGGAGCTTCTTGGAGTGCTATTAAATTAGATGAAAACCACATACGGGTGATTATGGTAGACCCTGGTTATTTAGACCCTCAGGAAAGGCATGTAGTAGTGAAATTTCAGAATAGAAAGCCAAAACAAGCAATAGATATTTTAAGTAATGAAACGCTAAAAATATCTGATAACCAATTGAAGCTAAAAGTTCCTGCAGGATCTATGCGTTTCATAGATGTGTCCTATTAAAGTTTAAACAATTTAGGCTCTTCTCTTTTTGCCTTTACTTTGATTTTTATTCAATCTGTAGGTATAGCTTAAAATGATATAGCGCCCTAAACTTTCTGATGTAGTTTCTTCAAAATAGTTAGTTGTACTGCGTCTGTAAACATCCACATTTTTGTTGAGCAAATCAATTAGAAGTAGCTTGCAAATGTTGTTTTTATTCTTGGTTAGGTTATATGAAAAGGCAGCACTCCAAATAGGTAATGATAAATCTGAAGAAAACTGGTTGTCAGTAAATACAATATAATCAAACTGAGTGTTGATGCTTAGTTTTTTGGAAACATCATAGTCAAACATGGAGAAATACTGTTGTTTTTTATAGGTTCTGTTTAAATCTTCTTCTAAAGAAAAAGAGGTGTCGTTAATACTGTAATCGGCACCAAATTTAAAGTCAAGAACATTTTTATTTGTATTTTCAAGAAGTACACTCGCCATAAAATCTTTTGAGGTTACATCATTTAACTGCAGGTTAATAATGGAGTTAGAAGTTCTGTAAGCATTCCTGTTTTTTAGAGTATATCTAACGCCTAAGCCTTTTACTTTTTTGCTAAAGCTGAAGTTAGCTGTTAATCGTTTTCTATCACCGCTGTTTTGAAAGCTTCTTGTTCTCACAAAATCATCGTCTATTTCAATGCTTTGTACAATGGCATTTTTAGAGTATTGATATTGTATTCTACTAAAAAAAGTGGTTGATGATTTGAAGTTGAAAATATTCGCATTTAGCGTTAATTCATCCATCTTTTCGGCTTTTAAATCCGGGTTTCCTTGTCTGATGTAAAAAGGATTTAAATCATTAACAACAGTAGAGCTTTCGCTCCATCTAGGATTTCTAATGGCTTTCCTATAAGAGAATCTGTATTTACGACCTCTTTTGGGTTTATATTGAATAGTTGATATGGGGTTTAAAAAGAAAAGGTTTCTGCTTATGGGGTTTTCCTCAATAATTCCAAATTTTCTACTAAGTTCTTGAAGTTCCAAAGCACTGAAAATATTAAGTTTATCGGTTACGTAATTATGGGCAAACCGAGTTTGAAAGCTATTTTCTAAATGCTTATACTTAAATGTTAAGAGTTCTTCCTCGTTATTATTGGTAACCGTATTCTTTAACTGGTAAATATCTTCTTTATCATTCCTAGACTTTAAAAACGACTGTAGTTTGAAATAGTGGTTTTTAGCAAGAGGCTCTGTGTATTTAAAGTTGAAACCAAAGGTGTTGCTGTTAAAGGTTTCATCTCTAGACGTTCTAATTTCCCTTTCGGAAGGATTATCTCTATGAATATTTCTTGTAACGAAAGTGTTCTGTTCATTAATACGGTCTTGCTTACTTAAATTGGTGTTGAAACCAGTGCTAAAACTTCGTCCGGATTTTTTAAGTTTCTGATAAAAATCTACATTGAAATTAGCTGCTTTTCTGTCATTTTCATTATAAAGGTGCTGACTGTTTGTAGTGGTCAACTCACCTGCCTCATTGGAAAACTCGCCATCCTTTCCCGAATTTGAGATGGTATTTGAGGTATTTACTTTTCCGGTAATGGATAGTCTATTAGTACTACTGGCTCTGTCTTTATAATTGAAATTTAAACCATGAGTTTTAGAAACTCTATCAAAAGCGTTTTCAGATTCATAGTTGAAATTATTGGCGTTAACGTAGGAGATTCTTTTTGATGTAGAATTTCCGCTGTTGTCTGAAAGGTTATAAAAATAATCTGCATTAAAAGCTACTTTGTCTTTAAATTCATGACCAATATGAGCGCCTGCCACTTCGGTTTTTAAATAACCACTCAAACTACGATTACCTGTTTTATCAAAATCGTCATCATTTTCATCACTCTCATCGGCAATACCATTGGCATTTTCTAAAAAGCCTTGAATATTTGAACCTGTAATATTGATATTATTGAATTTTCCAATGACCGATATTTGAGTTTTAGGATTGAATTTATTGTAATTTAAGTTGCTAAAGTATCTTTTGTCTAGTCCCATTCCAGCAGAAAACTTTCCAAATCCAAGATTCTTTTTAGATTTCTTTAACGAAAAGTTTATGACCATTTGTTTGTTACCGTCATCAACCCCGGTAAGTTCTGATTCTTCACTTTGTTTGTCAATGACTTCTATTTTCGCAATAGCATCAGCTGATAGGTTTTTTAAAACAATAGCGGGGTCACCTCCAAAAAACTCCTTGCCATCAACATAAATTTTGGTAACCTCATTTCCCTGTGCTACAACTTTTCCATCCGATTCTATTTCCAGCCCGGGTAACTTTTTAAGTAAGGTTTCAAGGTTATCATCCGGATTTACTTTAAAGGAACCTGCATTAAAAGCAATGGTGTCTTTTTTTACTTGTACGGGAACCACCGCAGATATTGTTACAGCATCTAGTACATTGGGGCTTTCTTTAAGTGTAATGATTTTTAAATCTAGGGGAGTGTTGTTGTACACTATATTTTGAGTGTGCGTTAAAAAGCCCATATAAGATAGTTGAACTAGGAGTGAGTCTTTTGGAGCTTCTGTAATAGAAAAGTCACCTTTTATATCTGTAATGGTATAGTTTATTAAGGTAGAATCTTTTTGCTTTAATAATGCCACAGAAACAAATTCTAACGGATTTTTTTGTTCATCAACTACCTGGCCTTTAATTAGGGCTGATTGACAATAAATACAATTAGAAATTAAAAAAAACAGAACAACTTGGAGGTTTTGCTTTAGCATTGGGTTAGGTTGTTGATTTTGCAAAAGTATATGACTATCCCACAACTGAAAAGTTTAATATAGAAATAAAAAAAAGCCAAGAAATTTATACTTGGCTTTTAATGTTTTCACTTATTATTTATTTCTTCTTTTTACCCTTTGTAAAAAACTCTTTTCTGTCTAATTTACCATCACCATTTACATCTTTCTTTTGAAACATCTTTTCAATATTAAATGGTTTTCCGTCTTTCGTTTTTTTGTCTGCAAATCTTACTTTCATTTCCTCTAAACTTACATAACCATCAGAGTCTTTATCTACTTTGGCAAATTGTTTTTTTTGTTTTGCTTCTAAATCTTGTTGTCCGTATGACTGCGAGAACGTAAGTACTCCAAATACCAGAAGAGCTGCTTTTAAAATTTTCATATTATTAAGTTTTAATTACACTCAAATATCATTCTTTAATTCCTTTAAAATGTGGTTGTGAGTCAATTATATGTATATCAGAATAATTATATTTCTTCCCAAATACGGCTTTTTACTTAGAGGCACATTTATTAAACCAGTAAATACACTTTTTAGTTTATTATGCTTTTATTTTGGGTATTATTAAAATATTCACATGAAAAAACTTTTATTACTTTTCGGTATTCTGTTTTCTACTTTATGTTTTGCACAGGATAAACCCAATGTATTGTTGATTATGGTTGATGATATGAATGATTGGGTAGGTGCCTTTGGTGGCAATCCACAAGCTATTACACCAAACATGGATGCCTTAGCTACTAAAAGCACCATTTTTGAAAAGGCGTATTGTTCAGCACCTTTATGTAATCCGTCAAGAACTAGCCTTTTAACGGGTCACAGACCATCAACAACAGGTGTTTATGGTAATAATGAAGTGTTTAGAAAAATGAATGGTTTTGCAAATACAATTACTATTCCCCAATATTTTCAAATTAACGGTTATAAAACCGCAGCTGCGGGTAAAATATTTCATAGCCCTAGAGGAACAGCTAAGTTACCAAAACCAGGTAGTGACCCCGGGTCATTCCAAGAAGAACATAAAGGTGGTTTAGGTGGTAAATTTCCTAGTAAAGAGCATATGCAATCTCATGGATTAAAACTGAAAGAACGTGGTGTAAAAGGATCTTTTATAAGAAGTTTTGATTGGTACCCTGTGGATGTTGAAGATGAAGATAATAATGATTGGAAATCAGCCGATTATTGCGCTCAATATTTGAAAAAAGAACATGACAAACCATTCTTTTTAGCCTGTGGTATTTTTAGGCCTCATTTACCGTGGTTTGCACCAAAAAAGTATTTTGATTTATATAATGTAGACGATATAGAAATTCCAGAAGTTCTCAAAAATGACTTGGATGATGTAGGTAGAATGGGTAACAATATGGCAAAACGAACAGTGCATAAGGCGGTTTTAGAAGAGGGTAAATGGAAAGAAGCCGTAAGAGCATATTTGGCAAATTTATCTTTTGCTGATGCCTGTGTTGGTCATGTTTTAGACGCACTTAATGGTAGTCAATATAATAGCAATACTATTGTAGTATTGATGGGAGATCATGGTTGGCATTTAGGGGAAAAAGAGCATTGGTCTAAAAATGTACTTTGGGAACGATCGGCTAAAACACCTTTACTTATTTTTGATCCAAGAAACCCAGAAGGAGCCGTTAATACAAGAGTAGTATCCTTGTTAGATGTTTATCCAACCTTGGTTGAATTATGTGGATTACCAATAAACGATGCCAACGAAGGAAGAAGTTTAACGTCCGTTTTAAAAAACCCGAAGGCTAAATGGGATGATATGGCGTTAACATCAAAAGCAAAAGGGATGCATTCATTAAGGAATGAACGCTACAGATATACAGTTTATCCAGATGGTTTTGAAGAATTGTATGATCATGACAATGATCCTAATGAATGGAAAAATATAGCTGCTAAGTCCTCAGCAAATAGTGTATTGGAAATGTTTAGAAGGGAACTAAAACAAATGCTAAAATGAGATTAATTCAAATTTTAACCTTATTTCTTATAACGAATCTATATGCTCAAAAGTCCACTATTAATGATATCAAGGGTCAACCAAATATTCTATTTATTGCCATTGATGATTTAAACGATTGGGTAGAGCCCTTAAATGGTAACAAGCAATCCATTACTCCAAATATGGATAGCTTCTGTAAGGAAGGTGCTATGGTTTTTAATAATGCTGTTTGTCCAGCGCCTATTTGCGGGCCTTCACGTTCAGCTATTCTTTCTGGATTTATGCCTAATAGATCTGGGGTTTACGGGAATGCCAGTAACATGATATATTCAGATTTGGTTAAAGAAAATGCTACATTACCCGAATACTTTTCAAAACATGGATATCATACCTTATCTAACGGAAAAATTTTTCATAAACATGCTGCGGAGCATGGCGTTGATTTCGGGCATTGGGCATTTGATGAACATGCCCGAGCAAGAAGGAATAATAAGGATATAGCGGATAAAAAGTATGTTACTGCGTGTAAAGCTGGAGTTATTAATGGAGAAAAGAATATAGATTATAAGGGCAAAGGAAAATTAAGTTGGGGACCAACCGTAGATTCTTTTGAAGAGACGGTAGACTATAAAGTTGCCGATTGGGCAAAAAATCAGTTACAAAGAGATTTTGATAAACCTTTTTTTATGGCTGTTGGTTTTATAAAGCCACATTTGCCTTGGTTTGTACCTAAGGAGTTTTTTGATAAATACAAACTAGAAGACATAAAAACGCCCATTATTAATGAGAACGATTTAAATGATATTGTAAACTCAATTGGCAAGGAAATACACAAACCGTCGGCAGAATATAAATGGATAAAAAAGCATGGACTTGAAAAGGAAGCGACTAGAGCTTATTTAGCCAATACCTCTTATGTTGATGCATGCCTGGGAATTGTTTTAGATGCTTTGGAAAAGAGTGGTCATGCAGATAATACCATCATTGTGATTTGGGGAGACCATGGCTGGCACCTAGGGGAAAAACTACGTTATTTAAAGAATACCCTATGGTCTGAGGCCGTTAAACCGCCTTTGTTTGTAAGGTTACCTAATATGGACAAAACACTTTATTGTGAAAAACCAGTTAACTTGGTGGATTTATATCCAACCTTGGTGTCACTTTGCAATCTGCCAGAAAAGGCTAATATTGACGGACATGATTTTTCAACCTTATTAAAAAATCCAAAGGCTAATTGGGAATACCCGGGTATTACAGTTTCAACCCAAGGAACTTCGGTATTAACAGAAAAATGGCATTACATTAACAATCTGTTCGGAGTTGAAGAGCTATATGATGTTGATAATGATCCTTTGGAATGGAATAATTTGGCATCTAATTCAAAATTTAGAATGGAGATTAATGAATTGAAAAAATGGGTACCAAAACACAGAGAAGAACCTAAAAAGCTACATTATGATAAGCCTCCAAATTATGTTGACGCCGATGCTGACCCAACTATAAAGGGAACCAGAGATTTAAGTAAATTAAAATAACCGTTCTATTCTAATATGAGATATTTTAAAACACTAGTCTTTTCTTTGGTTGTATTATTTTTCATTTCATGGAATAATGAACCTAAACCAATAAGAATACTATTAGTAGGAGATAGTACTACCATTGGTAATGTGCCAAGGGAAATTAATCCTGAAGGCCTTCATTTGGAGCAAATGATAGAACAATTGGCAAAGGGAGAGGGTTTACCAGATATAAAAGTTATTAATGCAGGAAAGGGTGGAGAGACAGCAAAACGTTTACTAGGAAGTAAACATTATAAAACAGCCATAGCACCTGTTAAAAATGTAGATTATATATTTTTAAGAATGGGAATAAATGACTGGTTTAAATGTAAAGACCTAAAAGCAGAGTATCCTTTGCAAATGAAAGCACTAATCGATCAATTACGTATGGATCATCCAAAAGCTATTATTTATTTGTGTACCATAACTAGTTTTATGAAACCCAATGAATGTAAAGAAGTTAATGATTTAATCTATCAAATTGCTAAGGACGAAAAATTACAAGTTCTTGATATTTTCACACCTTATAACAATTACTTAATAGCTAATGGTAGAAATAGTTTAAGTGTTCGTCAGTGTTATTTATCACATATACCCGAAAAATATCACGAATGGTTAAAACCATATACCTATTATAGAAAAGGCTGGGGCAACAAACCTTCGGGATATGTTGTAAAAGTTAATGATATGTCTCTTGACCCTATTTTAGGACATATAAAACAGTGGTATTATGATAGGCACCCAAATACTACAGGGTATAATTTAATTGCCAATGAAACGGTTAAGTTCTTAGCGGTAAGACTGCGTTAAATTTGATTCAAATAGGGACTATTATTTATAGATTTACTGTCAAAGACACATACTTAACTTAAGGGTACAGTTTTTAACTGTCCAAATAATATATTTACCATCAAGAAAATCATTTTTTAATATCATTAGTCCTATGAGTCTAAAAAGCACGTTTACATTTTTATTAGTTACACTGTCTCTATTTTGCTGTAAGAGTAAGGTGGAAGAAAAAAACACTATAGAGAGTTCTCTGAAGGATTCCAAAAAACCTAATATCGTTTTATTATTTGTAGATGATTATGGTTGGGCAGATGTAGAATACAGAAATCCTATTTTTAAAACACCAAATTTAAATAATCTTAAAAAAGAAGGTCTAGATTTTAAGAGGGCTTACATTCCAACTCCAACTTGTAGCCCAAGCAGATTGTCTTTATTAACAGGTAAAGAAGCTATTAGATTAGGGATGCCACGTCATATATCAATAGATCCTAAGGATCCAGAAGCCGAGTATAATTTATGGCCAACAGACCCAGTCCAAAGGCCTTCTAGGAATTATTTGCCGCTTGAAGAGGTTACTTATGCGGAAAGGTTAAAGGAGCTTGGGTATTATAATATGTTTATTGGCAAGTGGCATTTAGGGCATGTTGGTCGTTATCCTATTGACCAGGGTTTTGATGCTGAATTTGGAGTAACTGATCATGGTCACCCAAAAAGTTATTACTACCCATTTTTTAAAGATGGAGACCCAAGGGGGTTTATGAAAAACTATAAAAAAGGAGATTACCTTACAGACGTATTAACGGATGGAGCAGTTGACTTTATTGAGAATTATGATAAAGTCCAACCGTTTATGATGTCTTTCTGGTATTATTCGGTACATGGTCCGTCTATTGGAAGAAAAGATTTATTAAAGAAATATCAGGATGCTGGTTTAAAAGGTAAGTATGCACATCATGCAGCCATGGTTGAGGCTATGGATGAATCAGTTGGTCGTGTTAGAAAAGCTCTAAAGGATAAAGGAATATCTGAAAATACAGTATTTATAGTATTATCAGACCAAGGAGGAGCTTACTCAAATGCGCCATTAAGTGGTGGGAAAAAAGGAGGAAACACTCTTGGAGAAGGCGGTGCTAGAGTGCCTTTTATGGTTTATTACCCAGGAATTACCAAACCAAATACCGAAACTAATATTCCTGTGCAATCTATTGATTTATATCCAACTTTAATTGAGATAGCTTCAGGTAAAAAGTATAAAAACAATCAAATTCAAGGTGTAAGCTTATTACCTGTTTTGAAGGGTGGTGAATTAGAAAAGCGAAGCTTGTATTTCTTCAGAAGTTATGAAGATCAGTATGCTGCAGTAATTTCAGGAGACTGGAAATTAGTAAAATACCATTCTGGTAAATTTCAACTATTTAATGTAGCTGAGGATATAAGTGAACAAAACGATTTGATTGGAACAGGTTTAGAAATTGAGAATGTTCTCAAAGAAGATATCGCAACATGGGAAAAAGAAGCTGTTCCAGCTTATTAAAGCTAATTAGAATAAGCATGAGTCATATTTGCACGTACATATTAGTAGTTTTTGTTAGTATATCAAATGTGTTTTCACAAAGCTTACCGGCAGATATCACTTTTTTTAATCCAACAATTGGTGCTTCTGTACAAACTATTAACCCTTCTGCAGGAACTGGTGATGATTCACAAACCTTCATAAATGCTATTAATACTGTTAATGCCTCTGGTGGCGGAAGAGTAATTGTAAATGCTGGAACTTATAGGGTTTTAGAGGTTCCTTTAAAATCTAATGTACATATAGAAGTAGATTCAAATGTAACGTTATTGCCTTACAATTATATAAGTAATAATAAATCTTTATTTGATGCCGATTCTAATTCTGGAATCAGTAATTTCAGTATTGTTGGAATTGGAGGAGATTTTAATATAGATTTCGCTAGTCTACAACCAGATGCTAGAATTAGAGCAATTAGTTTTAAGTTTTGTAGTAATTTTAAAGTTGCTAATTTTAATATTAATGATAATAACACCGTATTCTCTGGGTTAATCTTTGGTAGTAATCATGTAACAATTAGTACACCAGACGGCAATAGAATTCAATCAATTAGAGGTGTTCCAAACGGAGGCATAATTGAAAATGTTAGCATAACAAATGCTCATTACGGTTACGGGTTAATACAAACACAATCTGGGAAAAACTTATTGTTTAGGAACTTAAATGGTATTGGAGGTGCTACCTTAAGATTAGAAACCGGTTATTCACTAATACAGTATACCGAACTATTTGATTTTGAAGATTTAAAATTAGATAATATTTGGGCAAGAAATATTGAATGTACTAATGGTCAAAGTGCCCTACAATTATCACCACATACTTTGGACCAGGGATATTTTAATGTAAGTGGGGTAATTGGGAATAGCTGTGAAACAGCAGTTGTTTGGTCTTCAGGCTTTACAACAGATGATGAGGAGGCTAATGGTCTAACTCCTGGCTCCTATAACAGTACGTCAAAAATTAGAGATGTAACCTCAACTTTTGGCCAAAATGCACAATTACACAAATCAAAACGATTACGATATATACCGTGTGCATTAAGAGTAGAACGTTCTGGAGGCATTGGTATTGCTACTACATTAAATGTTGATGGAGAAAGTAGAACGGGGCCGGCCATAGGTGCTGTTATAAGACAAGCAGATAAACCTGGCGATTATGATTTAGATTTTCCTGTAACTGAAGTAACGGCAAATGGGTATAATATTAATGCCTATTATTTGCCACAAAACGCCTTTTTTGTTGATAGTTACGATGATTATGAAATATGTAATGAAAGTGTTAGTGGTCTTAGCTTTTGGATACCTGTTGACGAAAGAAATACGCCAAACTCCAGAAATCCATTGGAAAACGGTTTAAGCGTTGAGGAAGAATCTTCAGGGATACTTAAAGTTTATCCTAATCCATCATCTGGTTTGTTGAGTTTTAGGGTTCCTAAAGACTTAATTATAAAAAATATTCAAATTAAAAACTTGCTTGGTAAAGAGGTTTTTAAGGATAGAATAATTAACAAAAAAACAATTGATTTAGGCTTTCTATCTAAGGGTGTCTACCTATTATACATTGATGATAATTATAAACAAAAAATAGTGTTGAATTAATGCTTAAGCGTTAATCTAAATAACCAAATATGAATTTAAATAAATACGTATTCCTATTACTTACCATAATGCTAATTATGGCTTGTGAAGAAAAAAAGGAATCAAAAGAAGCACAAGCTTCAATCTCTTTAAATCAAACCAAAAAACCAAACATCATTTTTCTATTAGCTGATGATATGGGGTATGGTGAATTAGGTAGTTACGGACAAGAAACGATTAAGACACCATTTTTGGATGAAGTGGCTTCAAAAGGACTTCGTTTTACAGATTTTTATGCAGGAACATCGGTTTGTTCACCTTCTCGAGCGGTTTTAATGACTGGAATGCACACAGGGCATGTGAGTATTCGAGGTAATAAAGGACTTTATCCTGATAAATATGATAGAGTGCCATTGAGAAAATCAGAAGTTACAATTGGAGAAATGCTGCAAAAAGGAGGCTATCAAACTGCTATGATAGGGAAGTGGCATTTGGGCATTCCAGAAGATATGTCTACATGGGCCAAGGGTAGAGGATTTGATTATGCGGTACAAGAGCAATGGGGTGTTTCAGCAAAAGGAAATGATCTTGATGAACGTTTACATTGGGTGAATAATGACCAAGATTCTGTATTTTATAATTACAATAATTACAAGTGTTTAGATGAGTTTAGAACAAACTTTGCTCTTGATTATTTAGATGAAAAGGAAGCCGACAAACCTTTCTTTTTATACATGTCATATAGAATTCCGCATTCGCATGAGCTCTTTTTAAGCAAAACAGATTTATATAATGATAAGATTGAAGAATGGCCGGAAATAGAAAGACGTCATGCAGCTAGAATAACTATGCTAGATACTCAAATAAAGCGTTTATTTGATAAACTCAGGGAAAAAGGCGAGTTAGATAACACCTTAATACTATTTTCAAGTGATAATGGTCCAACTAACGAAAACCATCATAGTTATAAATTTTTCAATAGTTCTGGCGGATTAAAAGGTTACAAGCGCGATGTGTATGAAGGAGGTATTAGAGTACCAATGCTGGCATACTGGGAAGGTAAGATTAATGAAGGGCAGACTACTAATCACCCTTCAACTTTCTATGATGTAATGCCAACTATAGCTGAAGTTGCAGGAGTAGATATTCCGAAGCAAACAGATGGTATTTCAATTTTACCTGAACTACTTGGAAAAGATCAACCTAAACATAACCACTTATATTGGGAAATTCAAGAAGGACCAACACAAAAAGGATTCAGACAAGCCGCTAGAAAAGGAAAATGGAAAGTGGTTCGTTATGGAGCTTCTTATAAAACGGAATTGTACGATTTAGAAGCAGATTTATTTGAAACCAATGATATTTCAAAACAACACCCTGAAATAGTTGAAGAAATGAACAATATTCTTAAATCAGAAAGTGAGGTTATAGAACATTACCCTAATTCAGGTGGGATTTTTAAGTAATTAGAAACATGATTAAACTGAATTTAATATTTTTTCTAATTATTATAAGTTTAAAGGTATCATTTATAGATGCTCAAATTGTCTACAGACCATTGCCGGCTGAATGGGAAAACCTTGTTTCCGGAGGTAACTTCATGGACCGTTTTCTCCCAATGCCAAAACGGACATTAGAAAAAGACATTTGGGGAGCTTATGCAACCAGACCTCGATATGTAGATAACGGCATTGAAGATGATTCAATTTCATATTGGGGAGGTAATATTATAAAAGGAGTTGACAATAAATATCATATGTTTTTATGCGGATGGCCTGAAGATAACCCAGAAGGACATATGGGCTATAAAACTTACTCTATACAGTATCATGCGGTATCTGAAAACTCTATAGGGCCATTTAAGGTAAAGGAAGTGCTTGGAGAAGGCCATAATACAGAAATACTTCAATTAAATGACGGTAAGTATATGGTTTATCATGTTACTGGAGGTAATCCTGAAAAACATTGTAACTATTTGTTATCAGAAAGTTTGGAGGGGCCGTGGGAAAAGCACGTATTTCAATTGGATAAGCGTGATCGGGAAACTCGTTTAGGTGGCGGAACCTGGTTCCATAACATGACCTTTACAAAACGAGAAGATGGTTCGGTTTTGATGATGAGCAGAATGGGCTCTATATGGGTTAGCAAAACAGGCACTAGTCCTTATCATTTAATCACAACAAAATCCGTTTATCCTATGGCTTCGGGTAAATATGAAGACCCGGTTATCTGGAAAGACCATGTTCAATACAATGCCATTGTAAACGATTGGATTGGGCGGACTGCATTCTATTTACGTTCTAAGGATGGTGTAAATTGGATTATTGAAGACGGTAGAGCCTATATTCCTGGTGTATCGTATCATGAAAATGGTCATATTGAAAATTGGTATAAATATGAACGAATGCGTGTGTTTCAAGATGACTACGGACGCGCCATACAAGCCAACTTTGCTGTGATTGATGCTAATAAACATGACGACTTATCAAACGATAGGCACAGTTCCAAAAATATTGGTATTCCTTTGAATCCGGGAATGCTATTAACTATGGAAACCACGCTACCTTTTGATAAAAACACAAAGAAGATTGAGGTACGGATAAAAGCTGAGGCTAATTTCAAGCCAATTATTGAAGTCGACATAGAATCATTGCGTTTTGGAGTGCATTCTGAAGTGAACTATGGAAGAGGTGCGAAAGCTTTAAAGGGAATCCCCGATGGAGAAGACCTTATTGTAGTATTTGAAGCTAATAACCATTACATTGATGAAGGGGTATTTGCCCCTAAAATATTGGGTAAAACCAAAAAAGGCGATATGTTATTTGGATATTGTCGTTTACCTTGGGTAAGTTATATAGAGCCTATTCTTTCTGCTCGTAAACCGGTGTTTAAAAAAGGGAAATTAACTATTGTCGTTGAAAACCATGGTCAAGTTTCTTCTAAACCAACCTATTTGACATTGAATAGTTTTGATGTAAATGGTAAATCTCAAGAATGGATAAATATTCCTGTACCAGTAATTAAGCCTTATGGGAAAACAGAGTTAAAATTAACTCTTATGGAGAAACTTATAAAAGGGAAAACCTATCCCGTGGCTATTAAGATACTATCCAGAGATTCTAAACCTGTTTTGTTTAGAACCAAATTAAATTTTTAATAGTGGAGTGTTCTAGACTCCAAACAAATTGATTTTATATAAAAATAATGAGCAAATATTTAAAACTAATTTTTGGATTATTGATCATAACATTTATATCCAATTGCGGCAAGGTTTAATCAAGAACATAAAGTTGTAATAATTGTAAACGGACAAAAACAGCATGTAAAACTTAAGGCAACCAAAGCATATAGAAAATCTTGGAAGACTTTTAAGACTAAGGCTACTTTAAATGCAGGAGCCAATTATATAAAAATTAGATGTAAGGATGTTAATGGTTTATCTATAGATGAATTAAATGTTAATTAGTTATGAAACATTGTAAAACAAAATTTTCAGGAATTGTCTTTGTAGCATTTTTTATACTATTGGCATCTTGCAATGAGAAAAAGGAAGTACAAGTTGAAAATAATCAAAACTCTAAACCAAATGTAATTCTAATCTATGCAGACGATTTAGGAAGAGGGATGTTGGGTACTTACGGTCAAAAAATAGTTAAAACTCCAAATATAGATAGGATAGCCAATCAAGGGATGAGGTTTGATAATGCCTATGGCTGTATGTATTGTGCTCCAGCTAGGGCAAGTTTATTAACAGGAATGCATGATGCTAGAAGAGACCAGTTTAACATATCCAATGCGGGTATTTGGATGGAATTAGACCAACGCTTAACTATGGATGAAATTACTGATATAATTCATAAGGTTATAAAACCAGCTGAAGAGGGCGAAGTGTTTTTAGGTCAGGTAGCTCAAATGGCAGGTTATAAAACGGCTCAGTTTGGAAAATTGGAATGGGGGTTTGCAACTACTCCACAGAGGATGGAACGACACGGTTGGGATTATCACTTTGGATTTTATGACCATAAAAGATGTCACGGATTTTATCCACCATTTTTATTTGAAAACGGACAGAAAATAGACATTCCTGGCAATACTCATATCAATTGTGCCAAAACACCCCAAGCGGAGTCTCCAGAAAATCTTACTATCAGAAGAAATATGGAAGGGAAAGAGGTGTATTCCGAAGATATTATTATGGATAAAATGATGACTTTTTTGGATGCTAATAATCCAAAGGAGACCAATAAACCCTTTTTTATTTATTTTCCATCACAACTACCTCATGGACCGGTAAGCGTGCCTGAAGTGCATGATGATTTTAAAAACAACCCAAATTTGACAGAACTGGAAAAGGAGTATGCTACTATGGTTAAAATTTTAGATTTAGATGTAGGAAGGATTCATAAAAAACTAGAAGAACTAGGTATTTTAGATAATACAATTATTGTTTTTACGGGTGATAATGGTCATGAGGTATACACCTTAGAAGAAGGAAGAACTGCCACAGATTTTGATGTAAAATCTGGTGAAGCTTATGATGACGTTAAAACCAAATTTTATTCAGAAACAGGAAACGATATTTTTGATGGTAATGATGGTATGGCTGGATTGAAGCGCTCTAATTGGGAAGGTGGTACTAGAGTGCCATTGTTCTGGTATTGGAAGGGCAATATTAAAAAAGGGCAGGTATCAAATCAAATGGTAAGTAATTACGATTTTTTAAATACTCTGGCCGAAATTGTGGGTTTACCACAAAGAACAGAAAAAGATGGTATATCATATGCTAAATCCCTATTTGGTGGTCAAAGTGAAGTTAGGGGGTATACCCCAACATCCTCAAAACTAGGACCAGCTTTGGTAACAAAAGATGGTTGGAAATTAAGGTATTATATCAAAAAGGATATTTTTCAATTATATTATTTACCAGAAGATTATAAAGAGGAGAATGATTTATCAGAAAAGTATCCTGAAAAATTAGAAACGCTAAAAGCTATTCTGTTTAAGGAATGTGGTAATGATTGGGAAAATGGCTATGGACCTATAAAGGAGAGTTATTCAAGATATAAAGCACCTAAGTTGAAGGATATTGAGAATAAACAGATTTTATAGATTTTACTTTTATGTTTAAAAATCCACTACACTTTTTTTGAATTAATGTACTGATAAATAATTAGTTAAGTACTCTTCTTTCTTTTATTTATTGATAGACACATTTTCTAAACCCACGCGCACATACTTTTTAATATGGCTGGATATTTTTGATTTAATTAATATCCATTTTTAATGAAGAAAAGTTTAGTCATAATAATTCTAGCCTTAAGTTTAAATTGCTGTAAGGAGAAAACTGAAGTAGAAAGGAAAACAGTAAAACCAAATATTATTTGGTTAATGGCAGAAGACATAAGTTTAGATTTGGAATGCTATGGTATGCCAGCGGTAAAAACACCTATGCTGAACAAAATGGCTAGAGAAGGCGTAAAGTTTAACAATTGTTTTGTAACAAATTCAATATGTTCTCCAAGTAGGTCAGCAATGATGATTGGTACGCATCAAGTTAAAACAAACACACATCACCACAGGAGCAATAGAGATGTTCCACTAGATAATCAATTCACACCATTCACTCAATTACTAAGAGAAAATGGATATACTACTATTCTTGGGAACCATGGTGTTTATAATAAGGGGAGAAAGATAGATGTTAACTTCAAACATAAAGCTTTAGGCGAATGGGATGGTAAAACCAAATTTGGGTTATTTGATAAATACGACACTTTTGAAAAAGATGATCAGCCTTTCTTTGCTCAAATTCAATTACAAATTACACATAGAGGGGATTGGTGGAACGAAATCCGTGAAAAATCAGAACATCCCGTAAACCCAGAAGAGGTGGTATTGCCAGATTTTATGGCAGATCACCCTACAGTACGTTTAGATTGGGCTAAATATTTAGATCAAATTGAATATATGGATAATGAGGTAGCTATGATTTTTAAGGAGTTGGAAGACAAGGGAATGGCAGATAATACCATAGTTGTTTTTATTGGTGATAATGGACGTTGCAATATAAAAGGAAAAGGGTATTTACATGATCCAGGGTTACATATTCCATTAATAGTGTATTATCCTGAGCAGTTTAAAGGAGGTCAAGTAAGAGACGATGTAGTTAGTGCTACCGATATTACGGCTACAATTTTAGATTTTGCAGGTATTGATACCCCAAGTTTTATGACAGGAAAACCAATTTTCAAAAATGACTTTGATAGAGAATATGTATTTGCTGCTCGCGATTTATGGGACGAGATAGATGAAAAATCAAGAGCAATAACATCAGGAGAATGGAAATATATTAGAAATGATAAACCAGATACACCATTTGATTCGCATCAGGCTTATTTGGAATTTTATAGACCTGCCGTTCATGTAATGAGAACTTTAAATGAAGAAGATAAATTGAATGATGCCCAAAAGTTCTTTTTTGAAAGTACCAAGCCCAAAGAGGAATTGTACAACCTTAAGGATGATCCTTTAGAGATAAACAATTTGGTAAACAACGCTGATTACCAATCAGTTTTAGAAGATTTAAGGGCTAAAACAATTGGTTTTGAAGATGATTTTGTTCCGGTAAGTAATGTTTATAATCCTGTTCATCCTATATCTGTAGACGCTTTAGACTGGGTTAAAACGGAAAGACCCATACTATATCAAGATATGCTAGACGGTGTTGAGATTGGGTTTAAAAAAGTAGTAAACGAATATAAAAAATCACAAAAGAAATAATGAAAATTAAAGATTTAAGATTAGGCGTAAGACTATTAACTAAGGTAATAGTAGTTGTTTCAATATTTGGCTTTTACAATTGCGAAGATGCCAATATTGAAACCATTAAGATTAATGATGAATGGAAGTTTAAGTTGTTGGAGGAGAATGATGCTGTTGAAAGTGATTACCATTTGGCAGATTTTAATGATGCAGATTGGGACCCTATTTGTTTACCACACACTGCAAATTTAGAACCGTTAGTGGTTAATAACCAATGGCAGGGAATATGTTGGTATAGAAAAGAATTGAAGGTGCCGGCTTCGTTTAAAGATAAGAAGCTTACTCTTGAATTTGAGGCTGCAATGAACCATTCTAAGATTTGGATTAATGGTATGGAAGTAGCTACGCATTTAGGTGGCTATTTACCTGTTGTTATTGATGCTAGTAAGTATTTAGAAGCCGGAAAGGTTAACAAAATTGCTGTTAGGTTAAACAATACTGATAATCCGCTTACAGGACCAAAACCCTTAAAAATATTAGACTTTAATATGTATGGTGGGCTTTATAGAAATGCTTGGTTGAAAGCTCAGAATAAAATTCATATTTCACATCCGGTTTTAGCAGATAAAACAGCAGGAGGAGGTGTGTTCATTACTTATCCTAGGGTTAGCGAATCTGAATCTGTTGTTAAGATTAAAACGCATGTGGTTAATGATGATAAAGATTCAAGTGAAGTTAAAGTTGTTCATTCCATTTTTTATGATGGAGAATTAATAAAGGAACAAACATCAAATGTCAATGTTATAGAGGCAGATACAGATTTCGAATTTGTTGAAGAAATTAATATTAACGATGCGAAGTTATGGTCTCCAAAAGCACCCAATTTATATCAAGTAGCTACAACGGTTTATGCTAACAATCAGATAGTTGATTCGTCATCAAATAGATTTGGAATTAGAGAATTCACCTTTAAAGACAATCAACTTTATATAAATGGAGAAAAGACTTTTTTACGCGGTGTAAATCGTCACCAAGATTACCCGTTTATTGGGTATGCGCTTTCTGATAATGCACAATATAGAGACGCAAAAAAAATAAAAGAGGCTGGGTTTGATTATATCAGATTATCACATTACCCGCATTCGCCTGCATTTATGGATGCTTGTGATGAATTGGGATTAGTAGTGGTCGATGCCATTTTAGGTTGGCAGTATTATTTAGATAATGATCAGTTTAGAGCATATTGCTATAAATCTGCCAAAGAATTAATCTATAGAGACCGAAATCATCCTTGTGTTTTGGCTTGGGAAGTGTCTTTAAATGAAACAAAGATGCCCGTTTTCTTTATGGAAGAATTAAACAAAATTGTACATGAACAATATCCTGGTGATAATGTGTATTCCTGTGGATGGATGAATGATGTTTATGATATTTTCTTTCAAGCACGTCAACATAGATTACTTCATCCGGAAAGATATGACGAGTCTAAACCATACTCGGTATCTGAATACGGAGATTGGGAATACTATTCTAACAATGCCGGTTTAAATCAGCATAGTTTATCTAGAACAGAACGTTATGAAACGAGTAGTCGTCAAAAAAGAGGATACGGTGAAGCTAGGTTGTTACAGCAAGCTTTAAATTTACAGGAATCTCATAATGATAATTTTAATACTACGGCTTACGCCGATAGTTATTGGGTAATGTATGACTATAATCGCGGTTATCACGATGATATAGAATATTCAGGTGTTATGGATATTTTTCGCTTGCCTAAATTCGGATACTATTTCTATAAAAGTCAAAGAGATTTAGATGAAGAAAAAGTGCTTCATATAGCTACTTATTGGACTAAAGAATCTCCTTTAAATGTGACTGTATTTTCAAATTGTGAGGAAGTGGCACTATTCTTAAATGATGAGTTAGTAGCTAAACAATTACCAACTAAGAGCAGTATTTCAAATAATTTAAAGCACCCTCCTTTTTCATTTAACATTGAATCATTTAAGCCCGGGACCCTTAAGGCAATTGGTTATGTTAACGGAAAAGAAGTTTCTGAACATATTGTTAAAACACCCAAAGCTGCCACTAAACTAAAAATGTGGCTAGATGAAAGTAGTGTGCCGGCAGAAGCTGGAGTAAATGATGTATTGTTTTTATATATGGTAGTTGTGGATGAAAATGGAACCATAGTACCAGGGTATTCCAATGAAGTTTCAGTAGAAATTAATGGAGATGCTGAACTTATGAATCAAGGGAGCATTGAGGCCGAGGCTGGAATAGCAACTGCTTTGATTAAAATTGGAAAACAAGCGGGAACTATAAGTGTAAAGGCAACCTCAAATTCACTTTCTGGCGATTTTCAGTGTACGGTAAAGTAGATGTAAATGCCTTTTAAATAGCCAAGGTATATAGTTTTAACATTCTTTTTAAATGATTTACTACTGAATACAATTTTTGTACTTGCGTGTACATAGTAAGCATACCAAATTTTGATATTTACATAGAATTAAGACCCATTAACTATATGATTTTCAGTAAAGTTTACACAAAATTAAAGTTGTCAGCAATATTTGCTTTGTTGTTTCTAATCACAAGTTGTAATAAGCAATCAACTCAGAAAACAGGATTATCAGAATCTGTTTTATTTACTTCTGAAATTTCTGAAGATGCAACCCCTGCAGTTGTTTCTAGAATTCTTTCTGCTGGTGAAAAAGCTATTTCTGAAATTAAGTTTGAAAAAGGTACTTATCACTTTTATCCAGATAAAGGAAAAGAGTCTTTTGAATATATTTCTAACCATTGTGATTTAATGGTTAGCACACCTTTTCCTATTGAACATTTTAAAAATTTAACGATTGATGGTCAGGGATCTACTTTCATTTTTCATGGAGTAATGATTCCGTTTTTAATTGAAAACAGTGAAAATATTGAGGTGAAAAATGTAACTATAGATTGGCATGAACCGTTTCATAGTGAAGGGTTAATAGTTGCAAATAACAATAAAAATAAAACTTTTGACATGACAATATCAGAGGCGTTTCCTTATGAAATTCGTAACGAACAGATTTACTTCATTAAAGAATTTTATGAGCATAGTGTAGGTCAAACTATTTTATATGACCCAGAAAGAAGCGCTATTGCTTTTAATACAGAGGCCTATACATCCATTTCTACAAGAACAAAGGCTTCTGTTAGAAATGGAATTGAAAATATTGATTATAAATACATAAATGATGAAAGAGCTCCTGAATATAAGAGTTTAGGTAATGAAAATAGGTTAACGGTAGAGCAACTCAAACCAGGTTTAGTCCGTGTTCATGGTCATAAGAAAGAAATGCCTCCAGTTGGAATGATTTTAACAATGAAGGGAGATCAGGGATTTAATAGAATTTCACCTGCTTTTAGAGTAACGCACACAAAAGGTTTTAATGGAATTAATGTAAATATTCATCATGCCGGTGGTATGGGTATTATTGCCGAAAATTCATCTGATTTGATATTAGATAATTTCAACATTACGCCATCAAAAGGAAGAATGGTTTCAACTACAGCTGATGCTACTCATTTTGTGGGTTGTAGTGGAAAAGTGGTGTTAAAAAATTCAACATTCAATAATCAGTTAGATGATGCTACAAATGTGCATGGTACCTATCAAAAATCTGTAGATGTTTTAGGGGATAACAAATTAGGAGTTAGAATGATGCACCATCAACAAAAAGGTTTTGTAATTGGTCAACCTAATGAAAAAATAGGATTGGTGCGTTTAGAAGATTCTTTTTTCCCGTATGCAGAAGTAACAATTAATAATATTGAATACGTAAACAGTAGATACCAAATCATCACTTTTAACGAAAATCTACCGGAAAGTTTCAAAGTAGGTGACCTAATTGAAAACTTAGATGGTTATCCTGATTTATTAGTAAAGAACTGTAAAATAGGAAGTAATAGAGCAAGAGGCTTACTGATTTCCAATCCGGTAAATACGGTTATAGAAGATAACTTCTTTAATACCGAAATGGAAGCCATTTTAATTCCTGTTGAAAGTGGACATTGGTTTGAATCTGGTAATGCAGCCAATGTTATTATTAGAAACAATGTGTTTCAAGATTGTCAGCATGGAGGAAAAAATAGAGGTGTTATTCGTTTTGCTACAGATGATGACAATGAGAATATTGCTTTTAAGAACATTGAAATATCCAATAATACATTCAATCAATTTGACAACCTAATACTTCAAGTTACTAATACAGACGGACTAAAGTTTTCAGGTAACACTATAACTAATTCTGGAACATTTCCAATGTTACATTCTGAAAACCCTGCTGTTAAAGTACAGGCATCAAAGAATATTTATTTCGAAAACAATAGCTATAAAGGTAAAGCTAGCTCAGTATTGGAATTAGCTGAAGGTATGCAAAAAATAGAATTTAATTAATACTAGCATTAACATATGAATTACAAACAAAACCACAGTAAAAGAATAATTGATTCTGGATAAAACAAGATGTTTTATCAGTATAATTTTTTCAATCAAATCTTTTAAATAATTAACAACAAACTAATTATAAACAAATGAAAATGAACAAACTAATAAAGGTCAACAAATCGACGTACAGCTATTTACTTGCGTTACTTTTTGTTGCCTTGTGTAGTGCTATGTCAGTGCAAGCACAAAATCTGACTGTTACAGGTACGGTTACCGGTTCTGAAGATGGTTTACCTATTCCAGGTGTTGCCATTGTTATAAAAGGAACTAATACTGGCTCGGTAACAGATTTTGATGGAAACTATTCAATTAATGCTAAAGTTGGTGATATGCTCCAGTTTAGTTATTTGGGAATGGAAAATGAGTCTGTAAAAGTAACAGGAAGCAAATTAAATGTAGCCATGGATTCTTCGCTAGAAGATCTTGAAGAAGTAGTGGTAATTGGATATGGAACAGTTAAAAAGAAAGAACTTACAGGGGCAGTAGCTCAGGTAAAATCTGAAGATATAGAACAATTTGTAACATCTGATGTTTCTTCAGCTTTACAAGGTCAGATAGCAGGTGTAAATGTTGTAGCCTCTAGTGGAGAACCAGGTGCTGCTGCTCAGGTACAAATTCGTGGTGTAACTTCTATTAGTGGTACAAATGAGCCATTATATGTAATTGATGGTGTTCCGCAAATAGGAGACCCTGGTTTAAGTCCAAACGAAATTGAAACTATTGATGTTTTGAAGGATGGGGCGTCAACCGCAGTATATGGTACACGTGGTGCCGCCGGTGTAATATTAATTACTACTAAACGCGGTCAAGAAGGAAGAATGAGTGTTACTTTTGATTCCAGTTATGGAATTCAAACTCTGGGTGACGGTATTCCTTTAATGAATACTGCAGAACAAATTTATTATGAAACAGCTCAATTTAATAATGGTGTTTCAGTCTTTCAACCAGGACCATTTAATAATGTTACATGGTTGAATAATGATAACAAATTTGATGATTATGTTTTGGTGAATAATGCCGAAACTAAGAGGCATAATTTAAATTTTACGGGGGGTACAAAGAATTTCACATATAATGCTGTTGTAGGATTGTTTGATCAAGACGGACAGCTTATTAATTCTAGATTTAAAAGGATAAATTCACGTATATCAACTACTTATAAATCCGAAAATTGGACCATTAACGGTAGTTTATCATTCACAACAGAAAAACGTGCTCGCGTAAGTGGAGGGTTAATTAATAGTGCTATTCGTTACAAACCTTATTATCCAAAAGTTGACCCAGATGTTGATGTTGTTATAACTAATGGTAATGGAGGGGTTACAACGCCTCTTAATCTTTTAGCCTTGGCTCTTAAAAGAAAAGATGATAGTAATAGAGATCGTTTTCAAGGAAACTTGAGTTTATCAAGAAAATTAGGAAACGATGTTACGTTTACTACAAGGTTGGGTAGTAGTATTACTAATGATATTCGTAATATTTTCATTCCTCAATATACGTTGTTTGATGTTACGGATAATACAACTGAAGTAGATCCAACAAAAAGTAGTGTAACAGCTAACACAATTAGAGCTACTGTACTTTCATGGGATGGTAGTTTAAACTATAAGAAAAAATTTGGAAATCATAATGTAGGTCTTCAAGCTACGGCAGCAATTGATGAACGGATTAGGGAAGAGTTTACTGCTATGAAACAGGGTGTTGCAAATAATAACATTACGGTATTAAACGGTGCAACAGTAAACCCTGATGTGTTTTCTGGTGGTGACTTTGGTAATGGAAATTATACAGAAACCGTTGTTGGTTTATTAGGTAGGTTTACTTATGATTATAAAGGAAAGTATTTATTGTCAGCTTTAGTACGTAGAGATGGGTCTTCTAAATTTGGAGCTGCTAATCGTTGGGGAACTTTTCCATCGGTATCATTAGCATGGAATGTTTCTGATGAGGCATTTTGGAGTTCTTTAAAACGAACAGTAAATAATTTCAAGATTAGAGCAAGTTACGGTGAAATAGGATATAATGGTTTCCCTAATTATGAATATGCTCCTGTTTTGGTTCAGGATACCGATTATATTTTTGATGAAACTGATGGTACCGTAGAATTTGGTACGGCAATAAAATCTTATGCTAATAGAGATGTGGTTTGGGAAACTTCTATTTCAAGAAATATTGGTGTGGATTTATCTTTTTTGAAAAATAAAATTACACTTACAGCAGACTATTATCATACAAGAAAAGAAGATATGTTATTCCCTGTACAACTGCCAGGTTCTGGAGGGTCTTTTTATGATAGAACTATTACTTTGAATGTAGGTAATATGACAAATAAAGGATTAGAGTTAGCTGCTAACTATAGAACCAAAATTGGTAAAAGTAAACTTACTATGGGGGCAACATTTACAAAAAATGAAAATAAGGTAACCAAAATGTTTGGAAGTACTTTAATTTATAATAATAATGCTCAGTTAGTTAACGGTCATGGTGGATCAACAGTAATTGCAGAAGGTTATGAAGTTGGTGCTTATTTCTTATATGAAACAGATGGTACTATTCAAACTCAAGAAGAGTTAGATGCTTATAGACAATTTCCATCAAGAGCAAATGCTAGATTGGGAGATTTAAAATATGTAGACTATAATGGAGATGGTGATATCACTTTAGATGATAGATACTATCATGGTAGCGGTTTACCTGAATTCGAAGTAGGGTATAATTTAAGATGGAATTATAAAAGTTGGGATTTTTCTATGAATTGGTATGCAAGTATTGGATCAGATATTTTAAATGGAACCAGTGCCGAAACTCATGTTAGAGGAAGACATAAAAATTTGGTAAACATGTGGACCTTAGATAACCCAACTTCTGGTATTCCTATTCATGCAGATGATGCTCAAGGGGCATTTAACTATAGAGGAGATACAGATTATTGGTTGGAAGATGGAGACTATTTAAGATTAAAACAGGTTACTCTTGGATATAGTTTGCCAAATGATGTTACAGAAAAAATTGGAATTTCAAAATTGAGAATGTATTTATCAGCTCAAAATGCACTTACATTTACTAACTATAATGGGTACGACCCAGAAATTGGGGGTAATGTACTTGCAAGAGGCGTTGATAAAGCTAAATACCCTTTAACCGCGTTGTATACGTTTGGTGTGAATCTTAAATTTTAAAAAAAATAATATGAAAAATTTTAATAAAATAAAAAAATGTAGCTCTTATTTCATTGGGTTTATTGTATTGTTTTTAACAATGCAATCCTGTGAAGAGTATTTGGAGGAGACAAACCCAAATGCAGTTTCGGCAGATGTGTACTGGTCAAGTTTAATAGAGTCTAATTCAAACCTTACTTCGGTTTATGGAAGTATGTTAAGTATGTTTGTTTTAAACTTAGAGGTTGATGCTTGGAGAAGTGATATAGGATTTCCTAAGAGTAGAAGAACTCCTTTTGGGTCTGGTAGACCATATTATCAAAAAGGATTTACAGATGCAAGTAATGCCATAGGTCAACAATGGGATGCCCTATATCAAGTTGCGTTTCGAACAAATCAGGTAATTACTGGTTTAAACGGAATGGATGAGGACTTAAAAAGTCAAGAAGAATGGTCTCATCAAATGGGACAAGCGCGTTTGTTTAGAGGTTTAGCTCATATGTGGTTAAATGCAACATACAATAATGGAAATGTTATTATTAGAGATTTTATACCAGGAACATCAGATGAATTTTCTGTCTCTGTAAGTTCTTCAGACGAGGTGATTGCTTTTTTTAGAGAAGATTTAAAATATGCTTATGATAATTTACCTGCTCAATTTGAAAATAAAACTCGAGTTGATAAAGGTTTTGCGGCGGCACTTTTAGGTAAAAGTTATTTGCATACTGAAGAGTATACGCAAGCTATGGTTTACCTTAACGATGTTATTGATAATTCAGAATACGGATTTGAGTTGTTGGAAGGAGACGATGTTGGTTTACTATTTACTCATGCAGGAGATTTTAACTCAGAGTCTATATTTGAGATTAATTATTCTGATAAACATCAAGTGGAAGATAGCAACTGGGATGAAGAGAGTTTTTTCCATAGATGGGCAAGATATACGGCTCCTGGTGGAGGACGTTATGGCGGTAGAACCGATTTCGTACCTACAGCTTGGTTAACCTATGAATATTCAAATGAACAAATGGACTCGCAAGATCCAAGAAACTATGTTGATGATGGTTCTGGAGGAGTTAGGTTTAGAAGTGTACCACTTAGATGTGCACAATTTTGTCAGGTTGTAAATGATGAAGAATCTACCTATTATGGAGATACGCCGGCAAATTCAGCGTACGCTTTCGGAGCAACTATTTTTTCACACTTCAAAAAATACACAAATCATGATATTGTTGCTGGTGAACCTGAAACATTAGTAACTGGATGGAAATCTCATAAAAATGTAGTAGTTCAGAGGTTGGCCGAGGTGTATTTAAACCTTGCAGAATGTCAAATTAAAACAGGAGACCTTGCTGGTGCTCTAGAAAACATTAATACTATACGTCAACGTTGGGGTTTAGTTAGTCTAGGTTTAAGTGATGGGTCTGCTCATGATTTTGATGAGATTACCTATACAGCTGAAACATTGATGGATCATTTAATGTATATTGAATACCCTTTAGAGTTAGCGGCGGAAGGTTGCAATACAAGAACAACAGATTTAAGAAGATGGGGAGTAGCTAAAGAGCGTTTTACAGAATTAGCTACTAGAGTCTATCACTTAGCTAATTATACCTCTAATGATGGAGTTACAAGAAATTTGAGCTTAATTCAAGAAGGTCCACATCCTACAGCAGTACCTTCTATTACTAATACAGTAATGGAACACCGTGAGGCTGCTGAAAATTATGTTGAAGCATTACACGATTATTTTCCGCTTCCATTATCTGAAACTTTAAATAATCAAAATGCAAATTAATTTAAAACTTAACAAGATGAAAAAGATATATAAACTCTTGGTGTTTTTTGGAATAACGGCTTTAATTTTGGCAGGTTGTTCTCAGAATAATGAAGATTATGAAGTGCCTTATGACGACTATTCAAGTTTTCAAACCTTTACTACGGGTGGAGATTTTGGAACCTTTAACAGAGCAATAAATGTAGATGATTATCTTACGTTTCATGATGTGTCGCAAAATGTGATAGATCATAAATGGACTATTCCAGAATCAGCGTGGTTCTTAAATGGCGATTTTACAAGAAATGATTCCGTTTACGATAATTTTATTATACAAACTTCTAGTAAAGTTTCTGAAGAGAAATTAATTAATGTATTGTTTAAAGAACCGGGTTTACATGAAGTTAAACTATTTAATATATTCAAACATGAAGTAGAAAATGCTGTAAATGTAAATGGAAAATGGGTAATTGATCAAGTTTTTAATATTGATGTTTTTGCAAGAACAAACCCAGCATGTAAGGTTTATAAATATGACTATAGTTTAGACCCAGATAACCCAACTTTGGTAGAGGTGTTATCTTTAACAGAAGCGGAGATGCCATCAATTAATAATAAGAGTTCATGGCCAACAGTATCTATTGAAGCTGGTGAAGAATTAATGTTCGAAGATTTATCTACAACTGGTGCACCTACATCAAGACGTTTTTATCTTGAGGGAGGAAAGCCAGAACAAAGTAATCAACAACAGGCTATAATAAAATATAATAAATTAGGAAATTATACAGCTTGGATGGAGAGTATAAGAAGTGGTGCAGAGGTGCCATCATATACAGGTTCTAAATTAATACCTTTAAACATTGAAATAATACCTTCTACCAAACCTTTTGAAATAGGAGGAGGTGTTAATATGAACACAGATGGTGTAATTTCATTTGCAGTAACTGGAGAGGTTGAAACTTTAGTTAATGAAGAAGGTAACTTTACAGTTCACGTTACAAATTCGGCTGCTGGTTTTGATCAGAATATCCCGGTAGCATCGGCTAAAATAAATGAAGATGATGCTACGGTAATTGAACTAACCTTAGCAGACCCTACTTTTAACACAGATGAAATAGAAATTTCATTTTCAGGTGGTAATATAGCATCAGTAGACTCAAGAACTTTATTAGATTTTGGACCCAAACCGGTTAAAATTGATTTAGGTAATAGTATTCTTGTAAATTCTTGGGCCAGTTTTGAAACTGAAGATGCTAATTGGAAACGTGGGTTAGTTAAAGGTTATTGGGTAGGAAATAGTAATGATGATGGTTCTGGTGGTCAAGCTATACCAGTTTTTGGAAGAACTACTGAAATGGCTTCTGAAGGAGATGCAAGTATGCGTTTTACATTCGATTTTTCAAAAAACATGAAGCTTCAAGGTTCTGATTTTTCAAAACCGAATGGTATACCAGCGGGAACATATCATATATCATATAAGGTTTATTTACCTGCAGGAAACACAATTAAGTCATTTAGGAATGCATTATTAGATCCATTTATGAATATGGTTTGGGATATTGAAAATGTTGAACGTGGCAAATGGGTAGAAATTAGTAGAGTTGAAACCATTGGAACTGATATTAGATCGGGAACTAGATTTGATTTAGCCATTGATACTGCAGCTAATCCTGGAGTATCTGGAGAACAAACCATGTATTTTGATGATTTAAAATGGATTCCACTAGATCCAAGATCATAAATAATTGTTGTTTATAAAAAAGGTTGTTCTTCTAAAAGAACAACCTTTTTTGTTAGTAATCACTTTTAAACCATATGTTATACTTTTAGCAGCATTTGGTAATAACAGATTAACAAAAAAAGATAATATTTGTAATTCAAGATATAACACTAGAAAAGTAAAATCAATTAATTAAAATGAAAAAACTATCATTACTTCTATTGAGCGCATTATTTATAGTGAGTTGTGCTAAAACAAAAAAAAAGGAACCTGTACAAGAAGAAAAGGCTAAGAACCCAAATATTGTTGTCATTTATTTAGATGACCTTGGATATGGAGATTTAAGCTCATACGGTGCTACAGAAATAAGTACGCCTAATATTGATGCTCTTGCTAACGGAGGGGTTAAATTTACTAACGGTTATGCTTCATCTGCTACTTGTACTCCTAGTAGATATGCTTTACTAACCGGAATGTATCCATGGAAAAACACGAGTGCTAAAATATTACCAGGTACGGCACCTTTAATTATTAGTACAGAACAACAAACCTTACCTAAGCTTCTTAAAAAGGAAGGTTACGATACAGCTATAGTTGGAAAATGGCATTTAGGTTTGGGATCAGGAAATGTTAACTGGAATGAAAAGGTAACTCCTGGTCCAAATGAAGTTGGTTTTGATGAATCTTATATCCTTGCAGCTACACAAGATCGTGTTCCAACCGTTTATATTAAAGATGGGTATGTGGTAAATTTAGATCCTAATGATCCTATTGAAGTAGATTATAAAAACAATTTTGAAGGACAACCAACAGGTAAAGACAATCCAGAGTTGTTAACTATGAAATGGCATCATGGTCATAATAGCAGTATTGTAAATGGTATTCCTAGAATTGGATTTATGAAAGGTGGAGACGCTGCTAAATGGAGTGATGTTGATATGGCAGATCATTTTTTAGAAAAGGCGCAAGCTTATGTGAAGAGTCATAAAGAAAAGCCATTTTTCTTATACTATGCTATGCAACAACCACATGTACCACGTACGCCTCATCCTCGTTTTGTTGGTAAAACTAATTTAGGACCTAGAGGAGATGTAATTGTTGAAGCAGATTGGTGTATAGGTGAGTTTGTTAAGACTTTAGAAGAAGAAGGAGTATTAGATAATACCTTAATTATTTTCTCTAGTGATAACGGACCTGTATTAAATGATGGTTATTATGACGATTCAGATACTAAAAACGGAGAGCATACACCAGCAGGCGTTTTAAGAGGTGGTAAGTACAGTTTATTTGAAGCTGGTACAAGAATGCCATTTATCACATACTGGAAAGGTCAAATACAACCAGGAGTTTCAGATGCTTTAGTATGTCAAATGGATTTATTAGCATCAGTGGCTAAATTAGTAGGTACTGAAGATAAAAGTACTGATAGTCAAGAATTATTGGATGCCTTTTTAGGCAAAAGTGAGAAAGGTCGTGAAGACTTAATCCTCGAAGCAACCTCTAGAACCGCTTTACGTAGTGGAGATTGGTTGTATATTCCATCTTACGGAGGTAAACCATTAAATACACAAGTTAATATTGAAGTTGGTAATAGTGATGTACCATTGTTATATAACTTGAAGAACGATTTAAGTCAACAAAACAGCGTTGCTGAGTCTAACCCAGAAAAACTTAAAGAGATGCATAATAAATTTATTGCATTAAGAGGGGAAAACTATAAAAAGATTCAAAAGTTAGAGTTGAAATAAGAATATCTAAATGTGGGATGTAATTCCCATACTCTGAAAAACAAAAGCCTAATAATATTAGGCTTTTGTTTTTGTCTTTCTAAAATCATATCTGAAAAGTAATAATCATATTTATTATAGTCATTCAAAAAAGAGTGGTTAATTCTCAAGAATATAAACTAAATTAGAGCTTTAAATTAAAAAATTGATTAAATGAGATTTAAACATTTTCTGTTGTTCTTGCTTACTATAATTATAAGCAGTTCATGCGAAGGGTTTGCAAAGAAAAAAATTAAGGTATTAATTATAGACGGCCAAAATAATCATGCAGTATGGCCAAAATCAACTATAATGATGCGTCAGTACCTTGAAGAAACAGGAATGTTTAAAGTTGATATTGCAAGAACTAAGTATTTAACCAATAGCAAGCGGGAAGCAAAATATTTGTCATTAGCTAAAGTAGAGGAAGGTATTGAAACTGATCCTGCAATTACAGATCCTGATTTTAAACCAAATTTTTCTAAATATGATGTTATCATTTCAAATTTTGGTTGGCGAGCTGCTCCATGGCCCAAGGAAACGCAAACCGAATTTGATTTGTATTTAAAGAAAGGTGGTGGATTTGTGTCTGTTCATGCAGCTGATAATTGTTTCCCCGAATGGAAAGAATATAATAGAGCCATTGGTATAGGTGGTTGGGATAGAAATGAGAAACACGGGTCTTACTTATATGTTGATAATGAAGGCAATGTAATCAAAGATGATTCTAAAGGTTACGGTGGCGCACATGGTCCTAAGGAAGAATTTATAGTTTCCATGTATAATCAAGAGCATCCTATTAGCCAAGGAATTCCTAAGGAATGGATGCATACTTTTGATGAATGTTATGCCAAACTTAGAGGACCAGCTGAAGAGGTTACTATTCTTGGAACTGCTATGAGCACCAAGTCAAATAGGGCAGAACCAATGCTCATGACAATTGATTATCATAAAGGACGCGTATTTCATACTACATTGGGGCATGATACTAGAGCCTTCGAGTGTGTTGGTTTTATTACAACACTATTAAGGGGAACAGAATGGGCTGCAACCGGTAAGGTGACAATAGAAATACCTAAAGATTTTCCAAATGCCAATATGGTGTCAGCAAGGGAATTTAAGTTGAAACAATAGGAATCCTTTGATAAGCTTTCCGGAATTTAGAGGGAGACATTCCCATATGTTTTTGAAACTGCCTATGGAAAAAGGTTAAATTATTATACCCTGTTTTATATCCAATTTCAGATACTGATAAGTCGGTATCAATAAGCATTTTACTAGCAATACTAACCTTGTATTCATTCAAGAAAGAGAAGAATGACGTGTTGAAAGTCTTTTTAAAAAACCTACAAAAAGTATCATTACTCATAGAAACTTCATTTGCAATATTACTTAAAGTTATTTTGTCTAAATGATACTCTTTTAGGTAGTTATAAATTGAATTAATACGTTCGCTTTCTTTTGAAGATAGGCTCTCTGAAAAACTAGAACCTGCCAATAATTCAAATTCATTGGTCAAAGCCAATTTTTGTAAAATTTGTAAAAAGAGGATTAAGCGTTCAAAGGATTGGGCTTCTACCAATTTAACCAAATTTTGCTTTATTTCCTTAGCGAAGGATTTATTAAACTTGACACCTCGTTGCGAACGCTTTAAGAGCTCATGAATATGCTGCACTTCTTTCTTGTCTAACCAATTATGTAAAAGGTCTTCATTCCATTGGATAATGATACACTCAACGTCTTCAGTCTGTTCACCAATGGTTTTCCAACAATGTGGAAGATTGGCACCTACCATGACCAAATCGTCATTTTCAAAAGTATCCATGTTATTACCTACATATCGAATTCCGGTACTCTTTATAATATAGGTTAATTCATATTCTTTATGAAAATGCCATGCAGCAGGAAATTCCTTGTCTTCAAAGAGGGAAACCCTAAATGAGCTTCCAGGAGAGTTTCTAATATCATGATATCTCGCTTTCATTTAAGACAATTTTGGTTAAAAGTATATGTTTTTGGAAAATTTAAAAGTCAATTTAAGTAAAATTACCAAAATAGTGTATAAAAATAGCGCTATTGTGGAAATCATCCAACGCTTTAATCAATAAATTTGTAAAGACAGATTTAACTGATCCATTAATATTAAAAAGAAATATAATATGTCTAAAGACATTGTAATTAGGGATGCTAAGATATACAAGACGGCTACAACACTAAAAAAGCCCATATCTGACGCTACCCATACGCTTACAGAAATATCATTTTTAGTGCTTAGAATCCAGCTGGAAAATGGTGTTATTGGAGAGTCCTATTTATTATCATTTCAATATTCCCCCAACGCTATTGTAGGTGCTCTAAAAGATGTCATCCCTCATATTATTGGTCATAAAACCAATGAAATTGGCATGGTGTATGATAAATTGGACCAGTTAGGAGAATATTTTGGTAATCAAGGTATTAATAGGTGGGCACAAGCAGCTGTAAATATTGCCATGTGGGACGCTTGGGGAAAAACACTTGGTCAACCTGTTCAAGATATTTTAGGCGTTTGCAAGGAAAAGGTGTCTATTTATGGGAGTGGTGGTTGGATTTCATATACTATTGATGAACTTATAGAAGAGGTAACCGATTATGCCAACCGCGGATTTAAAGCTGTAAAAATAAAAGTTGGCTCGCCCAAAGTAAGTACAGATGTAGAGCGTTTACGTTTAGTACGTGAGGCTGTTGGGGAAAAGGTTGATATTATGATGGATGCCAACCAGGGCATGGATTTACCATCAGCCATGAAATTATCCAGACAAGCAAAAGAATTAAATATAAACTGGTTTGAAGAACCTGTAAATCACCAAAATTTCCAAGCTTTTGAAATTCTTAAAAATCAAGCAGGCATCTCATTGGCTATGGGAGAACGTGAATACGATACACTACCATTAAGGGAGCTGGCTAGTAGGAACGCATTAGATATTTGGCAACCCGATATTTTAAGAATTGGTGGGGTGGAAAAATGGCGTGAAAGTGCTGCTTTGGCACAAAGTTTCAATTTACCAGTATTGCCACATTATTATAAAGACTATGATGTGCCTTTATTGTGCACCATCTCCAATGGCGTGGGTGCAGAATCTTTTGATTGGGTAGACCCGTTAATTGATAACCCGATGGTGATTCAAAATGGATTCGCAAAACCACATAATTTACCTGGTTGGGGATTCAATTTTATTGAAGATAAATTAACCGAAATCAAGTTATAAATGAGTTTAGAAGTTTTTTCGTTAAAAAATAAATTAGCTCTAGTTACTGGAGGAGGTACTGGAATTGGCCTGGGTATAGCAAAGGCTTTTGTTGAAACTGGGGCTAAAGTAGTCATTACTGGTAGAAGAGAATCCGTTTTGCAAGAAGCAGTAAAAGAATTAGGTGATAATGCATATTACCGCGTAAATGATATTACGGACAGAGCTTCTATTCCAGCATTAGTTGAAGATATTGAGAATAATATGGGCGGTATTGATATTCTAGTTAATAATGCTGGGATACACCACAAGGCGTGGGCTCAAGATACAACCGATGATGATTTTGAACGCGTCATTCAAACCAACCTAATAAGTGTGTTTGCTCTAACAAGAGAATGCGCAAAAAAAATGATTGAACGTAAAAGGGGATCTGTGATTATGATAGGTTCTATGGCTGGTTTATTCGGGATTGATAGGGTAATTGCTTATAGTGCTTCAAAAACAGCGTTAACTGGGTTGGTGAATAGTTTAACAACAGAATACGCTAAAGATAATGTGAGAGTTAATGCAATTGCACCGGGTTGGATTACTTCAAATATGTTTATAAATGCAGTTAATAAAGACCAAGCACGTAAAGAACAAATAACCAACAGAATTGCTATGGATCATTTCGGTACAACCGAAGATATAGGCAATGCAGCGGTATTTCTAAGTTCTGAAGGTGCTAAATATATAACAGGTGTTATTTTACCAGTTGATGGTGGAGCAACAGTGAATTTTTAGAAAAAGTAAATGAAAAAGCCAACTTATATAACAGGTGACCATTCTATAAGTCCAGCATTTGATAATAAAAGTCGATTAGTTTATGGAACTTCAGGATTAGGTGGCGTTTGGGGAAAAGTCGAGCAAAGAGATTCTATTGATGCCTTATTGTACGCTTTTGAGAATGGCATTTCTGCTTTAGATACTGCCCCATCTTATGCTAATGCTGAATATTACGTAGGTATGGCACTTAGAGAATGGAAAGGGGCAAAACCTTTTGTAAGTACCAAAATAGGGAGATTAAAGGGTAAAGATGCTTTTGAAACTAAACTAGATTATAGTACCGATGGCATGAAGCGAAGTCTAGACAATAGTTTAAAAACCTTAGGTTTAGATAAAATAGATTTACTGTTTTTGCACGAACCTCAATTGGTTCCAATGGAAAATATAGAGGAGGTTTTAAACACTTTAAAACGTTTTAAAGTTGAAGGATTAGTAAGTTCATTAGGAGTGGGCGGTAATCCTTCAGAGGTATTTACGCCATACATAATTAAAGAGAATTTTGATGTTGTATCAGGGTTTTTGCATATGGATGCTTGTAATTTATCAGCGTTTAATGGTGAAATTCAAAGTTATCAAAAAGAAGGTATTGCTTATTATGCAGCTTCTGCACTACATTTTGCGTTATTAGGAAATCGTTATGAAAAGTATAAAAGTGAAGGTGTTGATGGCGAATGGATAAGGCAATTAGATTTAGAAAATGCTATTAGGGTAAAAGCGGTGGCAGACAAGTATGATATGCCCTTAGCAACATTGTCTCAGCGTTACCTGTTCTCAATTAAAGAAGCAGACAGAGTTGTAATGGGAGCAAGAACACCGGCTCAGATTAAATCAACGATAGACGACTGGAAAGCTGGGAAATTATCAGAAGAACTATTTAATGAAGTAACAGATTGTATTCTAACATAATAAGATGAAGGTAATTAGATTAAACGAACCAGGAAACTGGGAAGAGTTAAATATAAATAAACCAAGTGAGGTCTTATCATCTGGAAATGCGCTTTTAAAAGTGAAAAAAATTGGCGTTTGTGGTACCGATTTGCATGCTTTTAAGGGGCAGCAACCTTTTTTTAATTACCCACGTGTTTTGGGGCATGAATTGGCTGTTGAGGTAGTGGCAGTTGCAGATGACGTAATCAATGTGTCCATTGGAGATAAATGTTCTGTTGAGCCTTATTACAATGATATAATTGGGCAAGCTGTAAAACGAGGTAAAACCAATTGTGGTGAGCATTTGCAAGTTTTAGGAGTTCATGTTGATGGCGGAATGCAAGAGTATTTTGTGTATCCAGCAAAGTTTTTACATGCTACAAATTCGTTGTCAGATGACCAATTAGCAATGATAGAGCCCTTAGCTATTGGCTGTCATGCTGTTGATAGAGCAGATATTAAAGAAGATGATATTGTTTTGGTAATTGGTGTTGGACCAATTGGATTGGGAACTATTCAGTTTGCCAAATTAAAAGGAGCAAGAGTCATAGCTATGGACATTGATGATTCCAAATTGGAACAATGTAAAGAAATCACAAAGGTAGAAGATACTATTAATGCATTGGGAAATGTAGAGGAAGAACTGGCTACTCTTTTAAATGGAGATTTGCCAACTGTAATTTTGGATGCAACTGGAAATCCAACCTCCATGATGAATACCTTTAAATATGCAGCAGCTGGAGGAACTATTGTGTTTATAGGGCTTTTTATGGGGGATGTTGTATTTCACGACCCCTCTTTTCATAAAAAGGAATTGACCCTTAAAGCTAGTAGAGCTGCATTGGGAACTGATTTTGGAAGAATCATCAAGTTAATAGAGGAAGGTAAAATTGATGCCACCTCTTTCATCACGCATAGAATGTGTTTTGATGAGGTTCCTACAGAATTTGAAAAGCTATATAAGCAAAAGGATTTGATAAAGGCTATTATAGAAATTAACTAACTAAAACAAGATTGAATGGAAAACAAAAAAGTAAATTATTCGAAGTTTCTGGTGCCGTTAATTATAGTCATGGCATTAATGTTTTTTTGGAACTTAAGTAGAAATATTAATGATGTCTTGATTCCTTATCTTAAAAGAGCATGTCAACTTACCGATTTTCAATCATCATTAGTGCAATCCGCTTTTTTTGGAGCTTATTTTGTAGTGGCATTGCCTGCAGGTTGGTACATTCAGAAGAAAGGATACCGCAATGGGATAATTACCGGTTTGCTTATAGCTGCCATCGGAGCTTTTCTATTTTATCCAGCTGCAGAGACTCGGGTTTACTCGCTGTTTCTAATAGCCTTATTTGTTATGGCGGCAGGTTTTGCAGTTTTAGAAGTTACAGCATCTCCATACATTACTAAATTGGGAGACCCTGAAGGTGCTTCAAGTCGTTTAAGTATGGCTGCGGCTATAGGTTCACTTGGAGCTACTATTGCACCATCATTAGCAGCATTATTGCTTTTACATGAAGAAGATGTGGCGCAAGCAACTATTGATGCATTTTCGGCTATAGAATTGGAAACCTTTTTATCCAGTGAAGCAGATTTAGTAAAACCCCCTTATATAATTTTAGGTGCCATATTAGTGGTTATAGCTATTATTGTGGTTTTTACAAAACTACCAAGTATTCAGGAAGAAAAAGGTGGTGATAAAAAACCGTTATTAGATATTTTAAAGTTTAAGCATACGCTTTACGGTGTTGGTGCTGAGTTTTTCTATGTTGGTGCGGAAGTTGGTATTGTTAGTTTTATTATTAGATATGCAAAGTGGTTTAATTTGCCTGAACTTACGGAACAAAAGTCGGCACAATATATTACAGCATTTATGGCCTTGGTACTTATAGGTAGGTTGTTGGGAGTATATATTCTGAAACGATTCAAACCACAGCATGTATTGGCTTTTTGCAGTATTAGTGCCTTTATCATGGTATTTTTAGCTATCATAACCAATGGTTATTTTTCTTTAACATGCTTGTCAATTGTTGGGTTCTTTACTTCTATTATTTACCCAATAATCTTCAGTTTAAGTATGAAGGATTTAAAGGAATACACAAAAACAGGGTCTTCAGTTTTCTTATTAGGAATTGTTGGGGGTGCCATTGTACCACCATTAATGGGATACATTTCAGATACGGTTGGAATTAAATATTCATTCATTATTCCATTAGTTTGTTACGTGTATTTGTTGTTTTTCGCTTTAAAAGGTCATGTAGTTAAAATTAAAGCGTAGCTAAAATGAGTGTCAAACAATTTAGGAGATTTACCTATCTGGTCAATTCAAAGGTTCAAGATATTTCCAGAATAGTAACTCGGATAAAATCCAATGGCATTCAAAATACACTGAATGAAGCGGGAGTATTATCTTTTAAAATCTATCAAAATGAAGATTCAAACTTTTTATTGATTGATGGAGAAAAGCATATGAACAGTGCTGCTATAAATAGGATTTTATTAAATATTTCTGATGATTTTAATATAATTTCTTTTGAATCTTCGCCATTGGAACGAATCTATAAATTAGAGCAAAAAGAAGTTTACGCTCCTACGGATGGACAATTAAAAACAACAGTAGCGCCATATAAGCGTTTTGTTTGGACACTTTTATTAGAACCTGATTTAATTGAAGAATACAAAAATGTTCACGCTATGAGTCAAGCATGGCCTGAGATAACTGCTAACATGAAAGAGGTAGGTGTTAAGGATATGGAGATTTATATCAAGAATGATCGGGTCGTATTGATTATGGATACCAAATTGGGTTTCAATTTAGAGGAAGTTGGTCCCAAATGGCAAAAGCTACCTCGGGAAGAAGAATGGCAAACTTATGTGGCTAGATTTCAAAGAACAGACCCCGAAAGCTCAATTCAAGAAAAATGGCAGGATATGAGACAACTTTAAAACTTTCAACAAACTAAACTTAACATTAAACTAAATGAAAACTAAACTATTTGTTGCAATTTTTGGAGTCTTGATTCTTACTTCATGCAACAACCAGGAAACAAAAGAAATTAATGAAATATCTGTAAAGGTTGTAAAACACTACGAGCCTACTTGGGAGTCGCTATCGCAATATGAATGCCCAGAGTGGTTTAGAGATGCTAAATTTGGTATTTATACGCATTGGGGTGTTTACTCTGTACCAGAAGACGAATCTGACTGGTATGGAACTTACATGTATAAGGAAGGGCATCCAAATAACAAGACCCATAAAGAGAACTATGGAAATCCAAAAGAATTTGGATATAAAGATTTAGTACAACTTTTTAAAGCAGAAAAATTTAATGCCGATGAATGGGCAGACTTGTTTGTAGAATCGGGAGCCCGTTTTGCAGGTCCTGCTGGAGAACATGCTGACGGTTTTTCTATGTGGGATTCTAAAGTAAATCCATGGAATTCTGTTGCTATGGGACCCAAACGTGATATCACTGCCGAATTAGAAAAAGCCATTCGTAAACGTGGTTTGAAATATGTGGTAAGCTTACACCATTCTTGGTTATGGGGTTGGTTTCCCACTTGGGATGAAAACACCGATTGTGCGGATCCCGCTAACGCTTCACTGTATGGAGAAAAAGTACCTAAAACTGCGTGGCAAGTTGATAATGGACACAATTATTACAAAGTTAACCCCATGCCAAGTGCTGAGTTTGAGCGTGTATGGCTTGAAAAGGTGAAAGAGGTAGTAGATGGTTATTCTCCAGATTTGCTATGGTTTGATAATAGAATTCAAATACTTTCTGAAGATATTCGTAAGGAGATGTTAGCTTACGCTTACAATGAGGCTGCTAAAAAAAAGCAAGAATTTGTATTAACGTTTAAGCGTCCTGATTTTCCTTTAGGAACTGGAACTGTAGATTTAGAACGAAACAGAATGCCAAAAATATATCCTGACCCATGGTTGACAGATAATTCTATTTCTAAGCAAAAATGGATTTGGCATAAAGATTTAAAGTGTTATCCAACTAATAACTTGATAGATGATTTAGTGGATATTGTAAGTAAAAATGGAAACTTATTATTGAATGTTGCACCTCATCCTAATGGAACAATTCCCGAAGAGCAGAAACAACGTTTACGCGAAATGGGTAAATGGTTAAAACTTAATGGTGAAGCTATTTATGAAAGTCGCCCTTGGTTAATCTATGGTGAAGGCCCAACTGAAACAAAAACAGGTCATTTAGCTGATATGCAATTTGATGGTTTTGGTGATGAGGACATTCGTTTTACAACTCGATATGGGCAATTATATGCAATCGCTCTTGGATGGCCAGAATCGGGAGTGCTTCATGTGAAGTCTTTAGGTACTAGTAATTATAATGGTAACATTATGAATATAGAACTAATTGGTCACGAAGGTAAAATTGAATTTAATCCAACAATCGAAGCACTGGAGATTCAATTACCAAGCACTAAACCATGTGAACACGCATTTGTTTTCAAAATAAATTAAAAAAATTATAGTCATGCCAGAAAACACACCAATAGAACAACATAAAGACATTCCATTATATAACACAGAAACGTGGTTGTATGAAGATTTTAAAATTGGTCAAAAGGACCGCTCCATTAGTAGAACCATTTCAGAAGGCGAGGCTATGATGTTTAATGGTTTGGTTTTAGACATGCATCCTTATGTAGGAGACCAAGTATTTGCAAAAGAAGAAGGTCTTTTTGGAAAAAGATTAGTTGCAGGAGCTATGGTATTTAGCTTAGGACTTGGTTTAATGGCCAATAATAATGTAAATACATTTAGTTATGGTTATGACAAGTTACGTTTTATAAAACCTGTATTTATTGGGGACACTATTTACACGGTAAGAACACATCTTAATAAAACACCAAAGTATGATGAAATGGGCCTTATTACTGTAAGTTATGAGGTGTATAAGCAACCAGGTGATTTGGTTTTGTATTGTGAGCATCTTCAAACGGTTAAATATAAAAATCCTGAAAGTTTTAAAAAGTAGTCAAAAACAAAAGTGTTAGTCATGAATAATATCAAATTAATTAGAAATGTATTTGGCGTAATAGCTATTTGCATCTTTATATCTTGTAATTCTAAAAAGAAAGAAAAAGAAGAGGCCCAGTTTAAATTCGAAGAAAACTGGGAAAGTCTAAGTAATTATAAAATTCCACAATGGATGAAGGATGCCAAATTTGGAATCTTTATTCATTGGGGACCAAATTCTGCCGCAGAATTACATACAGATTGGTATCCACGCTGGATGTATCTAGATTCGGCACATGTAGACCATGTCACTGGAGAAAAAGTGAATGATATTCCACATCCAGCATCGGTTTATCACAAGGAGAAGTTTGGTGACCCAAAAACTTTTGGATTCAAGGACATAATCCCAATGTGGACTATGGAAAATTTTGATGCTAAAGCCTGGGTAGATTTATTCAAGGATGCCGGAGCACAATATGTGGTTCCAGTGGCTGAACATCATGATGGTTATGCTATATATGAATCAAGCATTACACCATATAATGCGGTGGATATGGGACCAAAACGTGATGTTTTCAAAGAGTTAACAGATGAAATTAAAAAACAAGGTTTAATCTGTGGAGCAAGTTCTCATTTAGCGTTTAATTGGAATTTCTATACTCAAAAACCTCATTTCGATACCGGTGATCCACAATATGCCGCATTGTATGCACCACCTCATGAGCCTTATTCTCCTGCCAGTGCTGAGTGGTTGGCAGATATTTGGTGGCCGAGAACTAAGGAAATTATTGATAAGTATCAACCAGATATTTTATGGTTTGATTTCTATTTAGACCGACCGGAGTTTGCACCGTATCATAAAAAGTTGGCGGCTTATTATTATAATTCAGGTTTAGAAAGGGATAAAGATGTGGTGCTTCAAACAAAGAACTTGCGTTACGAATCCTATAAACCTGGCACACATATGCTGGATTTAGAGCGTAGTAAAATGGATTCTCTTCGAACAGCATATTGGCAAACAGACACTTCTATTGGAAAAAATTCATGGTATTATACTAAAAATTGGATACCAAAATCCGCCGAAGACTTAGTAGCAGACCTCATGGATATAGTTAGCAAAAATGGGTGTTTACTTTTAAATATCGGACCAAGAAAAGACGGAATAATTCCAGATGACCAAAAGAAAACATTGTTGGATATCGGAGCTTGGTTAAAAGTTAATGGAGAGTCTGTTTATGGATCAAAATATTATGATGTTTACGGAGAAGGTCCAACTAAAACTGCAACTGGGCACCTTTCAGAAGACAAAAACCAAGGCTTTACCCAAGAAGATATCCGCTTTACAAAGAACAAAGGTGCTTTGTATGCCACTGTGTTAAAAGCGCCAACAAAGGATGTTCATATTAAATATCTAACAGATTCTAAAATCAATATTAAATCAATTAAATTATTGGGTTCGGATGCTAAAATTGAATTTGAGCAATCTGCTGAAGGTACAATCATAACTCTACCAAAAGATGTCAATTTAAGCTATGCTTGGGTGTTTAAAATTGAAATGTAAATTTTAATGTGTATACAAAATAGGATTAATAGGGAAATCAATGCAAATATGAAGTCGTTAGTGCTTGTCATCGCAATCCTAACTGTTTTTTCATGTTCGTCCAAAACATCAAAGATTTCAAAATTTGAAAAGCCTAATGTTATTATCATTCTTACTGATGATCAAGGTTATGGGGACTTGAGTTGTCACGGGAATCCGTACATCAAAACACCCAATATGGATTTATTGCATTCAGAATCTGTTCGGTTTACAGATTTTCATGTAGACCCAACCTGTGCGCCAACACGTTCTGCTTTAATGACGGGCAAGTACTCTCACCATGTTGGAGTATGGCACACCGTATGTGGCGGAAATCATTTAAGAAAAGGGGAAAGAACAATGGCCGATATCTTTAAATCCTCAGGGTATAGAACGGCTATGTTTGGGAAATGGCATTTGGGAGCAAATTACCCATACAGGCCAATGGATAGGGGGTTTGAGGAATGGCTGGGCAATGGTGATGGAGGTACGGGAACCACGGATGATTGGTTTTTTAACGATCGTGTGAATGATTATTATTGGCATAATGGAGATAGGGAAAAGCATGAAGGGTTTGCACCTGACTTGTTTTTTAACAAAGCCATAGACTTTTTAAAAGAAGAGCATGAAAAACCATTTTTTTTATATTTGGCAACGTATTTACCACATGATCCACATTCTGTTCCAAATACAAAAATGACTGAGGTTTATGGAGATAAAGTTTCTAAACACGTTGCTTATTTTTATGCGGGAATCAACCGAATAGATCAAAATATAGGAAAGTTAAGAGAAGCATTGAAAGCTTCTGGAAAAGCGGACAATACTGTTTTAATTTTTATGTCTGATAATGGTGGAACCGCAGGAGTTCCATTGTACAACGCAGGAATGAGAGGAAGAAAAGGGCAGCCCTACGAAGGAGGGCACAGAGTTCCCTTTTTTATCCATTGGCCTAAAGGAAATTTGGCTCACGGTAAAGATATACCGGACTTAACGGCTCATATTGATGTATTACCAACACTTGTTGACTTATGTAGTTTAGAAGGAACGGAAAAGAATGTTTTTGATGGTAGAAGTTTTAAAAAGCAACTTAAGGAGACCAGTTTGCAACTTCCAGAGCGAACACTTTTTGTTGAAAACCAAAGATCATTTAAAGCTGAAGAATGGTTAAGTACGTCTGGAATGACCAACCGTTGGCGATTTGTTAATAATACAGAGTTATATGATATCAAAACTGACCAAGAGCAGAAGCATAATCTAATAGACGACTACCCTGAAGTTGTAGATAATATTCGAAAAGAATTTCAAGCCTATTGGGAACTGGTTAGTCCTAATGATCGTGAACTTCCAAAAGTAATTGTAGGTCATCCAAATGACAAAGAAACATTTCTCACACCATCAGATTGGTATTTGCCAAAAGTGCCATGGAATCATGCCCAAGTAGCACAAGGCCCATTGTTTTCCGGTTCCTGGGAGGTTACAATAGCAGAGGCTGGAACTTATCATATAGAAGCTAGGAGATGGCCTAGAGAAGCTCGTGCACCAATAACAGGTGTTCCTAAATTCCATAAAAAAATAGATGCGTGGAAAGAAGATGGTGAAATAGATAGATTGCTCTATGGTCATGAAATGAAAATGTTGCCAGTTAAGAGTATTACTCTGGAAATTGGTGAAAACAAAAAAACCGCCTTAGTAAATACTAAAGACACCTATGTCGCTTTCAATATTGAGTTACCCAAAGGAGATACAAGAATAAAAAGTGACATGCTGGATAAGTTAGGAAATGTAATTGCTGGAACGTACTATGTTTATTTGACCAAACTTAATTAAGAACAAATTAGGTTAAAAACTGAGCAGATATTCTAAATTGAGGTATAAAGGTGTTCAATAAGGTTTTAGAAGACAAAATAGATTAAAATTATGTTGAAATAAAACTCTTAAAATAGAATGAAGTGAATTAATTTTCTCAATTACTTTTTCACAGCCTATGTCTAGAGTAATGAAAGTTAATTAGATAAACTTAAATTCAAACCAAACTAAAAAATGAGATTTACAATTTATTCACTACTGCTCGCAGCTTTTGTTTTATTGTCTTGTGAAAATAAGCAAACTCAAATGCGTATTGTTGAAGACTTCAATTTTAATTGGAAGTTCGTTAAAGGAGAGCAGATTAACGCCGAACAGATAACTTTTGACGATGCATCATGGGAAGGCGTGAGACTGCCCCATGATTGGAGTATTATAGCTGGTTACAAAAGAGAGAATACTGCAGCAAGTACCGGGTTTACAGTAGGTGGTATTGGCTGGTATAGAAAAACGTTTCATGTTCCAGAATCTGATAAAGGAAAAATAATTTGGTTAGAATTTGATGGTGTTTATAACAATTCTACCGTTTGGATTAATGGGGAAAAGTTGGGATTCCGTCCAAATGGATATACTAGCTTCTGTTATGATTTAACAAATCATCTTAACTACGGAGACAAAAATGTTGTTACCGTTAAAGTAGATCACACGGCTTATGTAGATTCCAGATGGTATACTGGTTCGGGTATTTATAGAGATGTGAGATTGGTAAAGGCTTCAAAAACACATATTCCTCATTGGGGTGTTCGCATTACCACTCCAAAGGTTGATGATGGTGAAGCTACAATTCACATAGAAACCAAGGTGAAAAATATTTCAGAAAACACAACTTTAGATATTGCTGTTCTAGATGAAAACCAAAACATTATTGCCGAATCTAAAGGGAATTTGATAAAGGATGGTGTTGTAGTTCAAGATATCGTTTCTAATGCACCAAAACTATGGAGTATTGAATCCCCTAACTTATATACAGCTCGTATTACTGTATTGGAAAACGGAAATGCTGTGGACGAAATAAGGACTCGTTTTGGGATTAGAAGTATTCGTTTTGATGCAAATAAGGGCTTCTTTTTAAATGGAGAACCTGAAAAAATTAAAGGTGTCAATTTACATCATGATGTTGGTGCAGTTGGTGCAGCTGCCACTAAAGCCAGTTGGGAATACCGTGTTAGACAATTAAAATCTATTGGTGTAAACGCTATCCGTATGGCTCATAACCCGCATGCACCAATACTAATGGACGTTTGTGATGAAATGGGGATGCTGGTAATGAATGAGTTTTTTGACGAGTGGCATAATGCTAAAGATAAAAGCGTTAACTACTTAGGGGATAATGCTGCCGGTGAAGATATTTCAAAGGGGTATAGTGATATCTTTTTTGATTGGGCAGAAAAGGATTTAAAAGACCTTATTCGGCGAGATTTTAATCATCCATCAACCATTATGTGGAGTATTGGTAACGAAATAGAATGGACATTTCCATATTATTCTGAGGCCTATAGTGAATTAAATCCCGATGCTATAGCTTATGTTAGTATTCCTGAGTTCGACGCTGAAAAAATTAAACCTGTTTTTGAACGCCTAAGTGGAGGAGTTGATTCATTGGCCATTGTAGCTAAACAACTATCTAAATGGGTTAAAGAGGTAGATACAACAAGACCCGTTATTTGTGGTAGTGTTCGTCCATCAATTGCTTTTGTAAGTGGATATGCCGACGCTGTAGATGTTATGGGCTTTAATTATAGACAGCACAATTATGATATAGCCCATGAGACATACCCCAATAAGCCAATTTGGGGGTCGGAAAATTGGGTAGCTTATTCCGAATGGAAGGCTGTTAAGGATAGAGAGTTTGTTGCGGGTATTTTTGTTTGGACGGGATTTGCCTATTTAGGTGAAGCTGGTCCTTGGCCACGCAAAGGATTGAATATTTCCCTATTCGATTTTGCTGGATTTAAAAACCCAAGGGGTCATTTTTTTGAGTGTCTTTGGAAACCTGAACCCAAAGTTTATATGGTCACCACCCCAGAATCTTTATCTGAATACTCTTATTCAGATAAAGATGGTTGGAAATTTGATATGCAATACACGCCGCCTCCCGTTTGGGATAAACTCAGATTATGGGAATGGTATAAAGTAAATGAACATTGGAATTATCCTTCAGAAGAAAACATTGTAGTCCAAACATACACCAATTGTGAAGAAGCCGAATTGTTCTTGAACGGTAAGAGCCTGGGAAAACAAGCCTTGGCAGATTTTTCAGAAGTAGATAATATCATAAAGTGGTTGGTGCCTTATACAGAAGGAGAATTAAAAGTAGTTGGATATAACAAAGGTAAGATTGTTGACGAATATGTCCTGACATCAACAGGAAAACCTGCCAAAATAGAACTTAAGAGTGATAAAGAGGAGCTTCAGGCTAATAGTTATGATGTAGCTCACATATCTGTGAAACTGTTAGATGAAGTAGGAAATGAGATAAAAAACCTGGATACGGAAATCACGCTTAATGTAACAGGAAATGCAGAATTGTTGGCTGTAGATAATGGTTGGGAAATGAATATTGCGCCACACAATTCAAATAAAGTTCAAACGCATAACGGGAAAGCCTTAGCTATTATAAGGTCCACCAAAGCATCTGGTTTCTCTACTATCACAGCAAAAATTGGAACAATAGAAAGCCAACCCTTAAAAATAAACATCGATTAGGCTAAACAAACTCTAAATTATGACACATTTGGTTTTAATCAAAAGAGCAATAGTATTAAGCTTAATACTTTCTACTTCAGTTTTTTATGCACAACCCGAAATACCTGGGAAAACTTGGAAAAAAGTTGAGCAATTGAGTGATGAATTCGATGGAAAAAAAATTGATAATAAAAAGTGGAATATAGACCCTGAGGGGCATTATGAACTAAACTGGATTGGTAGATCACCAGCTTTATTTCAAAAGGAGAGTTTTGATATTCGGAATGGCTATTTAACCATAGAAGTTGGTAAGTTAAAAAAGCCTTATGTTGAAGATAAAAAGTATAGTAAGCCAATGGTTTACAAGTACCATGGTGGGATTTTAAGATCCTATAAAAAAACATCGATAGGTCATTATTATGAATGTAGAATGAAGATGAACAAAACCGAAATGGGTGGTGGGTTTTGGTTATGCCATCAAGGAACCTGTGAAAATAAACACGAGATTGATATCACCGAATCTGTTGGTCAATTAACCGAAGCAACACATAAATGGGCGTATGATTGGGATCAGATTATGCATTCCAACGCCATTCATAGAGAAACTTCTTGTAATAAACCTGTGAGAGATCAAAAGAAAATGATGCCACCAACGAAAAACTCTGAACGGTTTTATACTTATGGTTTTTATTGGAAAAGTCCAACGGAGTTATTGTTTTATTTAGACGGTCAATATGTCTATACTTTGAATCCTCCCGTTCCTTTTGATCAAGAACTAATCCTTCAATTTTCAATTGAAGCTTATGATTGGAATCCTATACCCGAAATTGGGAGTAAAGTGGCAACAGCAAGTAAAGAAGATAGAACAACCTATATAGATTATATACGTGTTTATAAATTAAAGGATAAATAATGCATAAAATTTTATATTTAATTGTAGCGTCAATTTTGTTGACTTCTTGTGTGAACAAGACAAAACAAACCAAAATTGAAAGTGAAGTGAACAAGTTAGAGGAAATTGGAGATTTTAAAATCGAATTAGGAAAAGTTTCCAAAAAATCAACTTTTACTGATAGAGATGATATCACCGTTTGGGGCGCTTCGGCTATCAAAGGAGAAGATGGTTTATACCATATGTTTTATTCCCGTTGGAAAAAAGATTTAGGATGGGCTTGGGTTACACATTCCGAAATAGCGCATGCTGTGTCTGAATCTCCATTCGGTCCATTCAAATATAAAGATGTTGTTTTTCCAAGGCGAGGAGCCGAGTATTGGGACGGTCTGTGTACTCACAATCCAACAGTTCATAAATTCGATGAGAAATATTATTTGTATTATATGGGAAACACTGGTGATGACTTGAATCCATGTGTCCCCGGAAAAATCAAATACAATTGGACACATAGAAACAACCAAAGAATTGGAGTTGCGGTGGCTGATGATCCCAACGGACCATGGAAACGTTTCGATAAGCCTTTAATTAATGCGAGTGATGATGAAGATGCTTTAGATGCTTTATTGGCAAACAATCCCTCAATAGCCAAACGACCTGATGGTGGCTATTTAATGGTTTACAAAGCAGTTGGGAAAAAGATAAAACGAGTTTCTGGTGGGCCGGTGGTACATTGTGTAGCGACATCCGATAATCCTACAGGACCTTTCAAAAAGTATAATAAACCAGTGTTTGAGGCTAAAGGAACCGATTTTCCTGCAGAAGATCCATATATCTGGTATCAGGATGGGAAATACCGTGCTATTGTAAAAGATATGCATGGAGCCTTTACCGATGAAGGTCAAGCCTTAGTTTTATTTGAATCGACTGATGGATTCGATTGGAGTCTTGCTAAAAATCCATTAGTATCAAAACTTGAAATAAAATGGGAAAATGGAGATACTCTAAAATTAAAACATTTAGAGCGCCCACAATTGTACATGGAAAATGGAAAACCAGTGGCTCTATTTTGTGCAGCAGACACCCTTGATACAAAAAATGTGTTACATTCATGGAATGTGCAAATACCTCTAGAAATCAGTAAAAAATAAGAATAAATAAACCTAAAGGATAATGAAAATCACTTTTAATTGCGGTAAACTAAAAATCTTAAAATTGTTAGTTGCAGTGCTTATGTGTACTGGCACAATTGCACAAAAGAAACAGCCTAATATCATTTTCATTATGACTGATGACCATGCATCTCAAGCTGTGGGAGCTTATGGTATGCGCTTTGCAAGGTTAAATCCAACACCAACAATAGATAAACTTGCTGAAGAAGGGATACTTTTTGAAAATGCCTTTTGTACAAATTCTATATGTACACCAGCACGAGCTACCATCATGACAGGGCAACACGGGCATGTAAATGGCGTTTTTGATTTAGAAGGTAAATTAAAGCCTAAAAATCAATATTTAGCACACGAAATGAACAAGCTTGGATATGAAACAGCTATAGTTGGAAAATGGCATTTAAAACATGCTCCAGAAGCATTTGATTATTATAATGTACTGCCTTTACAAGGTGATTATTACAACCCTACACTTTATAGTAAAACAGGAGGAGAAAAGAAAGAGATTAAGTTTGCTCAGGACTTAACTAGAACTGTGAATGCTACCAAATATGAGGGGCATAGTTCAGATGTGATTACAGACATAAGTTTAGAATGGTTAAAAAGCAAGAGAGATAAGTCTAAACCTTTTTTCTTAATGCATCATTTTAAGGCACCGCATGACAAGTTTAAATATGCACCTCGTTATGAAGGATATTTGGAGGGTACTGAACTTCCTGAACCAGCAAGTTTATGGTATAATGCCAATAATGGTTCTGACGGCACGCGCGGTAAAAATGATTCGCTGATTCATATTATTGGGTCTTCTGTTGGACACAGGAACGTGATTAGAAATAAAGGTAAGTTTTTAGAATTTGACCAAAGTATTCCAGATCCGCAATACAAAAGAATGGTGTATCAAGATTATATAAAGCGGTATTTAAGATGTGTAAAAGGTGTAGATGATAATATCAAACGTTTGTTAGATTATTTAGAAGCCGAGGGATTGATGGAAAATACAGTCATAGTTTACACAAGCGACCAAGGTTTTATGTTAGGAGAACACGACTATGTTGACAAGCGTTGGATGTATGAAGAATCCCTAAGAATACCTTTCATTGTGAAGTTTCCAAAAATTATTAAACCTGCTTCAAAAACAGATGCAGTTATTAATAACACCGACGTTGCCCCAACATTGATAGAACTTGCAGGGGGCAAAACACCAACTTACATGCAAGGTAAGAGCTTTAAATCTGTTTTGTCATCTTCCGACGTGCCTGTAGAAGCTAGAAAAGAAACCTACTATCGTTATTGGATGCATATGGCGCACCAGCATAATAATCCAGCACATTTCGGAATAAGAACCAAAGATTATAAACTTATTTTCTTTTATGGCCTAGATTACGTTATCAATAGAAATACCGAAGAACAATTATGGGCAGATAACCCTGAGTCTGTATCAAATTTTAAAACGCCTCCAGCGTGGGAGTTTTACGATTTGCAAAATGACCCAGAAGAAATGGATAATCGATACGATCATGAAAAATATGCCGCCATTATTGCGGACTTAAAAACACGTTTAAAAATGCTTCGAAGTGAAGTTTTAGAAGATGATTCTAAACATCCACATATAGAAAAGGTTGTGAATGATAATTGGGATAAATAATTTAATTTTCACTATTATATTTTTCCGTAGATAAAACAAAATTTTTACCTTTTCAAACATTAAATTTTAAAATTCAAGATTCTATTTTTATGAAAAAACACGGTTTAATTGTTGCTGCACTGCTAATGATACTTTTTAGTTGCAGTAATTCAAAAACGAAAACTGAAAAGCAAAAGCCAAATATCATTTTCATCATGTCTGATGATCATGCAGCCCAAGCCTTTGGGGTTTATGGTAGTAGGCTTTCAAAATTAAACTTAACACCTAATCTTGATAAGTTAGCTAATCAAGGTATCAGATTTGATAATGCCTTTTGTAATAACTCCATTTGCACACCAAGTAGAGCATCAATAATCACAGGGCAATACCCACAAACTAATGGTGTTCTTGATTTAGATATTGAATTAGATCAGAGTAAACAATATTTACCAAAAGAACTTAAAAAGTTGGGTTATAGTACAGCTGTTATTGGTAAATGGCATTTGCATAATGAGCCAATTGCTTTTGATTATTATAAAGTTTTACCTGGTCAAGGAAAATATTTCAACCCAAGTTTTCATGAAAAAGGAAAAGGAGAGTGGCCAAATAATAAGGTAAAGTCTGTAGGACACTCATCTGATGTTATTACTGATGTCACCATTGATTATTTGAAGAATAGAGATAAGACGAAGCCCTTTTTCTTAATGCATCATTATAAGGCGCCTCATGATATGTTTGAGTACGCACCAAGATATGAGAACTTTTTGGCAGATACCGAAATACCAGAACCTTCAAGTTTATATTATCAACCTAATTGGGGCTCTGAGGGAACAAGAGGGAAAAATGATTCTCTAATAGATTATATAGGGACGTCTGTTTCTGATAGACATATGTACAGAAATTATAATAAGTTTTTTCATAAAGACAGCTTAAAAGGAAGAAATAATTCCGCACATATAGGATATCAAACATATTTGAAGAAATATTTGCGTTGCGTAAAAGGAGTTGATGATAACTTAGGTAGATTGTTTGAGTATTTGAAGTCTGAAGGGTTATGGGAAAACACGGTAATTATCTATACTGGAGACCAAGGTATGATGCTTGGTGAACATGATTTACAAGATAAACGTTGGATGTATGATGAAGCCATGCGTATGCCGTATATTATGCATTACCCTGAAATGATTAAACCTGAGAGCGTATCAGATTTATTAATTAATAATACCGATTTTGCCCCAACCATGATTGAATTGGCAGGGGGGAAATCACCTGATTATATGCAGGGAATGAGTTTTATAAACACGCTTCAAGGAAAAGAAGAAGTAAGCTGGAGGAAATCCACGTATTATAGGTATTGGATGCATATTATTCATCATTATGTGCCGGCACATTTTGGAGTTAGAACTAAAGATTATAAACTAATGTTCTATTACGGCAAACATTACTTACCTGAATCTGAATATGAAAATCATTATTGGGCAACTCAGTATTATGGCATAGAAAGAGAAACGCCTCATACTTGGGAATTTTATGATTTAAAAAATGATCCGGAAGAGTTAAATAATCAGTATAACAACCCAAAATATCATGATATCATAGCCGAACTTAAAGCTGAATTAAAAAGCCAGAGAGAAGAGCTAAACGAAACAGATAAAGATTTTCCAGAAATACAAGCTATTGTAGATAAACACTGGAATGATTAATTTAGTCTTTCTATTAACACTAAACTAAACACTATGAGATTAATTACAGCCATTTTTGGCTTAGCCTGCCTATTGTTTTCTTGTCAAGATATTAAAGAAAAAGAGGTTGAAACTACTTCAACAAAGGAACAGTATACTCAAGAAGATTATGATTTTCTGGCAATTGGAAATCCGGAAAAAATGAGTGCAGCTTCAAAACGAGCACTCAGAAATAACTATCACAAAAATGAAGAATGGTTTGGTACCTTTAGTAGTCAGACATTAAAAGGAGACGTTGGTTATGAAAAAGGTGTGATACGGCGTGACCCTACAATGGTAATTCAAGTAGATGGTTTGTACTATACTTGGTATTCCAAATCGGTAGGGAAGACGTTCGGTTTTGGCACTGGTGATCCTGATAAAAAGGTATTTCCATGGGATAAAACAGAAATATGGTATGCCACTTCATCAGATGGTTGGGACTGGAAGGAGCAAGGAGTAGCGGTTACCTATGGTCCCAAAGGAGAGTATGATGATCGTTCTGTGTTTACACCAGAGGTATTGGCTCACGAAGGTAAGTATTACCTAGTGTACCAATGTGTTCAGTTCCCATATGTAAACCGTTCTTTCAATACGGTAGGTATGTCAATTGCCGATAGTCCTAACGGACCATGGAAACGCTTGGAAGCTCCCATTTTAGAAGCAGCTCAAGATGGCGAATGGTTAGGAGAAGAAGACAGCCGTTTTGCCGTTAAATCACAAGGTAGTTTCGATAGTCAAAAGGTACATGATCCAACATTATTATATTACAGAGACAAGTTTTATCTCTATTATAAAGGCGAGCGTATGGGAGAAAGAAATACTGCTGGCGGAAGAGAAATTCGGTGGGGTGTTGCCATAGCAGATAGTATCGAAGGACCTTATGTGAAGTCAGAATATAACCCTATTACTCACAGTGGACATGAACTTTGTGTCTGGAAATATAAAGATGGTATTGCGATGGTTTCGTCTGCAGATGGTCCAGAAAGACAAACTATTCAGTATTCTGAAGATGGAATCAATTTTGAAATTATGTCTTATGTGAATTGGGTCCCTTCGGCAATGGGGCTGGTAACAACCTTAGATAATGACAAGCATCCAACTGAAGGTTTAAGTTGGGGTTTGCATCACCTTTCACATAATTACCCAGGTAAGCCTTGGTGGGCTGGAGATCAGTATTTGGCAAGGTTTAGCTTTTCTAGAAATAGAAATACTAAGGCAGAATTTGCAGATAATAAACAATAATTTTATGTTAAGAATCACCTGTGTTTTAATTACATTTATTTTTAGTATTTCAATGCATGCCCAAAATGCTCCAGAAACCTTTAAGAACCCTATATTATCAGGTTTTTATCCTGATCCTTCTATATGTAGAGTTGGAGATACTTATTACATGGTGAACTCCTCTTTTGAGTGGTATCCAGGATTGCCAATTCATAGAAGTAAAGATTTGGTGAATTGGGAAAAGATTGGACACGGTTTACATAGACCAGACCAAATTGTTTATAAGGACGGACTTAGAAATTCTAATGGTATTTTCGCGCCAAGTATAAGGTACAATAACGGCACATTTTATATTATTTGTACTATGGTTGGTCAAAAGGGTAACTTTATAATTAAAGCTACAGACCCTTCTGGACCTTGGAGTGACCCTATGTGGATTCAAGACGCTCCTGGAATAGATCCTTCATTGTTTTGGGATGAAGACGGACGTTGTTATTATACAGGAGCAGGTATAGTAGACAGAACTAAAAAGGAATGGCCAGGGAAAAATGGAGTTTGGATGCAAGAAATTAATCCTGATGAAGGTGTACTTTTAGGTGAAAAGAAGCAATTAACATATGGACATGCTTCTAATGCAAGATGGGCAGAAGGGCCGCATTTATACAAGATAGATGGCGAATACTTATTATTAATTGGTGAAGGTGGAACAGGAGAGTATCATGCAGTAACTGTTTTTAATAGTAAAAGCTTATGGGGACCATATATCCCAAACCATGCAAATCCAGTAATGACTCATAGACATTTAGGAAAAACATATCCAATTGGTCAAACGGGACATGCAGATTTAGTGCAAACTCAAAATGGTGATTGGTGGAGTGTATTATTAGCCAAAAGAAGGGTGGAAGGGTTTATAACTTTGGCAAGAGAAACGTTTTTGGCAAAAGTGATAATGACCCAACAAGAAAGTGGTGTAACACCTATTTACAACCCTGGAATTGGACTTTTGGTGAATTCGCAAGAGCGTCCTGATTTACCATGGACACCTGTACCTGAAATAGTTGAGCGTGATGAATTTGATAACGAACAATTGGGTTTGGAATGGAATTTTTTAAGATCGCCTAAGTATAAGTGGTATACACAAAAAGATAGCCATTTGGAAATGCAATTACGTCCAGAAATGGTGACAGAATTATCGAATCCGTCCTATATAGCACAGCGCACACGTCATCATAGTTATGTAGCTGCTTCAAAATTATCGTTTAAGGCTAAAACGGAAAATGAAAAGGCAGGTTTAGTGATATATAGAAGGCATGGAAATAATTACCAGCTATTAAAAACAAAAAATAAAATTGTTTTAATCAAAGTGTTTCAAGAAGGAAATAAAGGAGATTTTGAACCCCGAATAGTAGCTTCCGCTTCATATAACGAAAAGAATGTTGTTTTAACGGCTAAGGTTGATGGAATTAATGTTCAATTTTTCTATGGTAATAGCGAAGAGGAATTAATCCCAATAGGAGAACTCCAAGATTATACCATAGTTTCAGATGATGTAGCGCAACGTTTTAATGGGGTTTATTTAGGGATGTACGCAACGTCCTCTGGAGATAAAACAAAGAATAAAGCCTTTTTTGATTGGTTTAGTCTATTAGGTAATGATTAACAGAGGATTGTTTAGGTAATAGTTTATAAAAACAAAGACAATATCCTGAAATCCATAGAGTATCAAAAAAGGACTTCCATATGGAAGTCCTTTTTTGATTAGTTGATTGATGTATAGGTTGGTTTATTTTTTTCTTACGCTTCCTGCTGAACTATTATTCTTATTTACTTTTTCAGGATTACCATAATACTTAATATCTCCACCGCTAGTAGCACTTGCAGTCAATTCCTTTGAGATGTTAACAGTAATATCTGCACCACTAGTTGCTTTAACTTGACTAGATTCAGCTTCTAAATCTCCAGCTTTAATATCGCTTCCGCTAGTAGCTTGAGCAATAAGCTTTTGAGTTTTACCAGATAAGCGTAAGTCACTTCCGCTAGTAGAGGTACAGTTTAATATAGTTGCATTTATGCTTAACTTCATATCACTACCGCTAGTTGATTTTAGTGTTAATTCATCTGCAGAAATTGTGTTGGTTGAATACACGTCACTTCCGCTAGTTGATACAATACTAGATATGTCTTTAAAACTTACATGAATTTTTTTAGCAGAGGCTCTACCAATGCTTTGTTTGGTATGTATTTTTAAAACACCGTTTTCTATTTCTGTTAAAATAAGATCGTGTAGATTTTCATCAGCTTCTACAGCAATTTCAGCTTCATTACTTTGAGTTAAATATACATCTAAACCTTCGGTAGCTTTAATTATTGAGAAAGATTCTGTAATATCTCTTTCAGCTGTGACTACATTACCATTTCCTTTAACACCTGTGCTAAAGTTCATGTCGAAATTACATGATACTAGAGTAAGACTTAATACGGCGGCTACAATAATTTTAATTAGCGTTGTCATGATTATTTATTTTTTGATTGTTTTGTTGTTCAAATATCTCTTTTAATTAGATTGTTATAAAGTTAATTTACCTGAATTGTAGATTTATCTAGATGAATTGTTAATCGTCTTTTGATTTAATCTCTACACCGTCAGAATCAATTTTTACTTTCACTTCTTCTCCTTCACCTTTAATACCATCACCGTCCACTTTAATATTAACATTATCACCTTTAATTTCAACACCTTCCTCATTTATTTTCAAGCCAGATGTTTCATTGTGAACGTCAACATCAACGTCAAAAGATTCTTCTTCAGGGCAGTCCAAACATTCAGTATCATCTTCAATTATCTTAAGGAAATGATTGGTTTGTTTTCCTGAAACTATATTATTACTGTGTTTGTAATAATTTAAGTAAGATTTTGCGTTGTTATTAAAGTTAACAATGGTGCCTTCTGGTAAATTTAGAATAACAGATACTTCCTGGTCACTGAATTTATTTTTAGAGTTTGTTGATAAAAACGCATCTAAAAACAGGGTGTCATCTTTTAAGGCATAATTATAGTTTATGTTTTTGGCACGTTCTATGGCTTTATCATAGTTTCTGCCATCAGCACTTTTTTTAATGTGAATAGAAGCTACAGAATCTGTTGTAGATCTCACCACTATTCTTACATCTGAATTATAGATAACTTTTTCACCATTTTCATTATTGGCAATTTTGTAAGAATTCTGATTTCTGTAAAAACGATTATCTAAAACATCATTAGAAACCATCTTAATTTTTAGGGTGTCATTTGCTGTTACTAATAACTCGCTTTTTTCGGTATAAGATTCATCATAAGCTCGTTCACTTACTTCTCTAACACCAATTACAGTAAGTCCAATAATAGATATTAACCATACACCTAATAGAGTGAACTTCGCTATGTTTCCAATAGATTTTGAATTATTGATAAGAATTTTTATTCCTAAATAGAACAGGAAGAAAAATGGAATACCAACAGCAAAAAGAGTAAATAAGGATACTAACCAAAGCGGGGAGTCTCCTGCACTAAACATTTGTGCATTTTCCATCCACGGAACGTGAATAATATCTATAACACCTACAGATAGTAACGAAACTATTAATGAAATGATAGTTACAGCTCCAATAAATATTAATAGTACACCAACTAATTTTGCAAATATTTTAAAGAAGAACATAAATACTTCTCCAATAGTATCAAAAAAAGCACTTGACGAAGATTTTACTTTATTAGTTTGCTTTTTAAAATCTACACTTTTGGCGGCATCAGAGGCGCTTTTAGCTGCTCCAGATACCGTTTCTGATACATTTTTAGCAACATCTGTTACGGTTTCTGTTACATTTTCAAAACCGTCTTTAATCTTTTTTTCAATGTTACTAATATTAACAGGCTCACCTGTCATCATTATTTTTTCGGCTGTAGTTTTTGCTTCCGGTACTAAAATCCATAGCAAGATGTATAGTAAAATACCAGTTCCGGCTCCAAAAATTAAGATAATCCAAGCTAAACGCACCCAAATAGTATCAATACCAAAATAGTGGGCTAATCCAGATGATACACCACCAATATAAGAGTTATCTGTGTCTCTAAATAACTTTTTAGAAGGAGCAGATTTACGTTTGTAAGTTGTTTGAGGGTCATCTTCAAATATCTCATCATCAACCAAATAATCTTCTGGTTGTCCCATGATAGATATAACTTCGTCTACCTCTTTAATTCTAATAACTTGTTTGTCGTTTTGTACACGCTCATTAAAAAGTTCGGCAATTCTTGCTTCAATATCAGAAATAATTTCAGAGCGTCCTTGAGAATCTGTAAATGAACGTTTTATAGCCTCAAGATAGCGTTGCAATTTTAGATACGCATCTTCATCAATATGAAAAAAGATACCTGCTAAATTTATGTTGACTGTTTTATTCATTTTTTTGTTGTTTTTTGGCTTGTTACTATGTTAACGGCGTTTGATAATTCGCTCCACGTAGTGTTTAATTCTTTTAAAAATAATTTCCCGGTTTCTGTTAAACCGTAGTATTTTCTTGGAGGTCCAGAGGTTGATTCTTCCCATCTGTAATTCAAGAGTCCGGCGTTTTTTAGTCGCGTAAGTAGCGGATAAATTGTTCCCTCAACTACTAGCAACTTTGCGTCTTTTAAGGTGCCTAAAATTTCGGCAACATAGGCATCGTCATCTTTCAAGACAGAAAGAATGCAGAATTCTAATACCCCTTTACGCATTTGTGCTTTTGTGTTTTCTATCTTCATAGTTTCATTCGTTTAATATTTTAAGACTGTTCATTTTTTGATTGATTTGATTAATGATTGATTGTATTGATGAAATTTTTTGTTTATTCTTTTTGGGCGTTACCCTATCGGGTCGGGCTTTGTGCTATATCTTTTTTAAGCTTCGCTTCGATACCTTCAACCAAAATATATTTTGGTCTTGGCAGTCTCAAAAAAGGATGCCGCTTCAATCCCTAACGCGCGCACTCATTACTTTAAAAAATTAATAGTTAACGGATATTTGTAATATTCTCCATCTCTAGCTTTTAAACTTGCAATAACAATAAATACTAACTCAAGTATAAAAGCTATTATGGCAAAAGCTCCTAAAACCCCACCTATATATAATAGAGGTGATGGTTTTCCAATATTTACATGAAAATCATGAAACCCATGAAAGTCAATAAAGTCTATGCCGTTAAAAACTTTGAAAATAAAAAGCGGAATAGTTAATGTTCCAATTATTATGGCATAAAGTAAAATACTAATCTGAAAGTTTATAGCCTGTTTACCATGGTCATCTATAAATTCAGATTTATCCTTATTAGCAATCCATAATATTATAGGGCCAATAAAATTTCCAAATGGAATTATAAACCTACTAAAGGTTGATAAGTGAATAAATGTTGCAATGTTTTTTACGTGATTAGTTAACATGATTTTTTTGATTGATTTAAAACATATAATAGTTTCTTATGCAAATATATGTCTAAAATAAGGTACTTTGTTACACATAGTACTGAAAATTAACATAAATTTAACATTTATTGATGTTTTTTTATTTCATAAATTAGTGAACAATTAAAGCTTGTAATATGAAGTTAACTCCCAGAAAATTAAATGCTTTCAGTATGTTTAAATTACCTGCCGCTTATATATGCGGGGTTAGGGTAAAACAATTAGATGAAAAAGAATGTATGGTTTCTGTAAAGTACCGATGGATAAATCAAAATCCTTTTAAATCTATGTTTTGGGCAGTTCAAGGTATGGCAGCAGAACTTTCAACGGCCTCAATTATGATTGGAAAAATTCAAGAATCTGGAAAAAAAACATCCATGTTGGTAATTTCTAATGAAGCAAAATATACCAAAAAGGCAACTGGGAGAATTAATTTTACCTGTAATCAGGGAAAGCTTATTGATGAAACATTAAATAAGGCTATTGATACTGGTGAAGGACAAACCATATGGTTAACATCTGTTGGAGTTAATGAAGAAGGAATTGAGGTTTCTACATTTAATTTTGAATGGAGTGTTAAAGTAAAGAATTGATTTTGTAACAAAATATAAAACATATCAACATATAAAGGAATCAAACAAAAAACAATAAAATGACAGCGCACGAAATTGATTATACTATCTACGGTGAAGAAATGCAATACGTAGAAATAGAATTAGACCCTCAAGAAGGTGTAGTGGCCGAGGCAGGTAGCTTTATGATGATGGATGAAGGTATTAAAATGGAAACTATTTTTGGAGATGGTTCTCAAAAAGACTCTGGGTTTTTAGGGAAAATATTAGGAGCTGGTAAACGTATTTTAACCGGTGAGAGTTTGTTTATGACTGCTTTTTACAATGAAATAATTGGTAAAAGAAAAATATCGTTTGCATCACCGTATCCTGGGAAAATTGTACCTATAGATTTGAGACAATTTGGAGGTAAATTCATTTGTCAGAAAGATGCCTTCTTATGTGCAGCTAAAGGAGTAAGTGTAGGTATAGAGTTTTCTAAGAAATTAGGGAGAGGACTTTTTGGAGGTGAAGGTTTTATTATGCAAAAACTAGAAGGTGATGGAATGGCATTTGTTCATGCTGGGGGCACCATGGCCAAAAAAGAATTAATGGCAGGGGAAACTTTAAAAGTTGATACCGGCTGTATTGTTGGCTTTGACCAAACGGTAAATTATGATATTGAGTTTGTGGGTGGTATAAAAAACACGGTTTTTGGTGGTGAAGGTTTATTCTTTGCAACACTTCAAGGTCCTGGAACGGTTTATATACAATCATTACCTTTTAGTAGGCTGGCTGGCAGGGTTTTAGCATCGGCTCCAAGAGGAGGAGGGAAAGACAAAGGAGAAGGCAGTATACTAGGAGGTTTAGGGGATTTACTGGATGGAGATAATCGATTTTAAATGTTAAATTTTGACTAAAAAGAGTTTTGAATGCAATTTTTTATTAATTTTAGGTGTTTAATAATTAATAGCAAGCTTATAAAACAAATCTACTTTTAATTTAAACCTTAAACCTTAAGATTACTATGGCGAGAGCAATGTTGGAGTACACCAAAACTGTGCTTAATAAAGTTAGTTTTGATGCCGCGTTGTTTTGCAAAGAAGTACAAAAAGCTGTAACACGTTTGTTACCTTATGAGATTGAAGAGCTTAAAATTTTTATTCACTCTCTTGTACAGCAAAACCCGGAACTGAATCAATGTTTAATTTATTTAAAACCATAAAAAAAAAGGCGACCAACAGGTCGCTTTTTTAGGCTTACTATTTAGGTAATGGGCTTATTATTTTCACGTCTTGAAATGCTATGGCTCCTCGAATTATTCCTGAAATAACATCTTGTAATGCTTCTATAATTTGCATTTTTAATTCACTTTTATGATAAATAATGCTCACTTCTCTTGCTGGTGGTGGGTCATTAAAGTAATGTAAATTCTCTTTTTCTGTAGATCTAATATCTAATGTGTGTAAATAGGGTAGGAGTGTCATGCCTAAACCTTCATTTGATAGTTTGATTAGAGTCTCTATACTACCACTCTCTAATTGAAATTTATCATCAATATGATTTTTAAATACTTTACATAAGTTAATAACCCCATCTCTAAAGCAGTGCCCATCTTCAAGTAAAAGCATATCATCAATTTCTAAATCTGTCGAGCTGATTTTTTCTTTACCAAAGAGCCTATGGTTTTTAGGAATGTAACCTACAAAAGGTTCAAAATAAAGCACACGTTCTTTTATGTTTTCATCTTCCAGAGGAGTAGCTGCTATAGCAGCATCTAAATGTCCATCTTTAATTCTAGCTATTATCTCTTCAGTAGTTAGCTCTTCTATTTTAAGTTTCACTTTTGGGTGGCGCTTTATAAAAGATTTTAGAAACATGGGGAGTAAAGTGGGCATAATGGTAGGAATAATACCTAATTTAAACTCACCACCAATAAACCCTTTTTGCTGATCAACAATATCCTGAATTCGGTATGATTCGTTTACGATATTTCTAGCTTGGGTTACTATTTTTTTGCCAACCTCAGTTAATTCTATAGGTTTTTTACTTCTATCAAAAATTTGAACATCTAACTGGTCTTCCAACTTTTGAATTTGCATACTCAATGTTGGTTGAGTTACAAAACACTTTTCTGCTGCCTTTGTAAAGTTTTGATTTTCGGCTACCGCCAAAACATAATATAATTGTGTTATTGTCATTGTTATCAATTTAGATTATAAAAATATAAAAACTATCGATAAAAACTATAATAAACAATGTTAATTATAAATTAAATTTGTGATAGATAAAAATTATAACAATGATAACATTAAATAGTATAGGATTAGACAGTTCAAAAACAAAAGATTTGGCTCATGATTTGAATATCTTATTAGGAAATTTTCAGATATATTATCAGAATTTAAGAGGTATTCATTGGAATATAAAAGGAAGAGGTTTTTTTGATTTACATGCCAAGTTTGAAGAGTTGTATGATGATGCCAACATCAAGGTTGATGAAATTGCCGAACGTATTTTAACATTAGGAGAAACTCCATTGCATACATTTGCAGATTATTCAGCTTCAGCCAAAGTTCCAGTAGGAAAAGACATTTCCGAGGATGTTAAGGCTGTAAGATTGATAGTTAGGTCTTTAACAGAATTATTAAAAATTGAAAGAGACATATTAGAAAAATCTGGTGATGCTAATGATGAAGGAACTAATAGTATGATGAGTGATTTTATTACAGAACAAGAAAAAACCGTGTGGATGATGAAAGCATGGTTGAACGAAGAAGTTTAGTTAGTTTGGTTTGATTAATAGCAAAAAGTTCTTTTTGAATTAACTTTCAAAAGGGACTTTTTCTTTATAATAAACCTCTAGCTTTAATCTCTAAATATTTATTGATAGTATCAATTGTTAGGTTTTCAGGGGTTGTTAAAATCGAATAAATACCATACTTTTTCAATTCATTCACAATTAAACGTTTTTCAAAAGTGAATTTCTCCGCAATCACCTTATCGTATGCTTGTTGAACTGTTTCGGCTTTATCATTTATTAAGCTGTTAAGTTCAGTGTTTTTAAAAAAGATAACCACCAATAAATGGCTTTTAGCAATACCTTTTAAATAAGGTAGTTGTCTGTGCAATCCATCTAAAGTTTCAAAATTAGTGTAGAGAAGTATTAAGCTTCGTTGCGTAATATTTCGCTTAATGTCTGCATACAATCTGCCGAAATCACTTTCAAAAAAGTCGGTATTTACATTGTAAAGGCCTTCTAAAATCAAATTCATTTGAGAAGATCTACGTTCTGCTACTACGCGGTTTTCTACTTTTTTAGAAAACGAAAAAATACCTGCCTTATCATGCTTTTTTAGTGCAACGTTTGATATTACTAAAGCAGCATTAATAGCATAATCTAAAAGTGAAAGTGCATCAAATGGCATTTTCATCACACGCCCTTTATCAATTACTGAGTAAATGGGTTGCGATTTCTCATCTTGAAACTGATTAACCATCAACTGGTTTTTCTTAGCTGTAGCTTTCCAGTTTATAGTGCGTAAGTCATCACCTAAAACATATTCTTTAATTTGCTCAAACTCCATGGTGTGCCCCAATTTCCGAACTTTTTTAATGCCATACTGATTCAAATTATTGCTTATAGCCAATAAGTTGTATTTACGTAATTGAATAAAACTAGGGTAAGTAGGAATCATTTCCCCATCATTAAAACTAAACCTACGGGCAATTAATCCGAAAACAGATGATACATAAATATTTAGTTTACCAAAGTGGTATTCACCTCTTTCGGTTGGTCTTAATTCGTATTCGAATTCTGTAATACTTGAGGCATCAAGTTTTCTGTCTATTTTAAAATGGCGTACCTGAAATTGTTCAGGAATTTCGTCAATGATTCTTATGTATATGGGAAAGGTGTAAAAGTTTTCAATGCTTAAATGAATAGGGTTTTTATCACCATTTGATAGTTTTTCAGGTAATGTTCTAAGACCATTAATGCCTTTTTTTGTTGCAAATAAAATTAAAGCATCTAGAAAGGTTAACGTCACTAAAGCCAATAACACGAGTTTAACTGCATTAAACCAAACTGGAAATACAAAACTAATCACGAATAGCACCATGATGCCTATGCAGGCATAAAAAAAGCGGTTTTGTATATAAAATGGTTTAAGGCGTTTCACTATTTCTATTATAAATTAGGTTTTTTAATGCGCTCTGAAAGACATTGGTTTCATAATATATTATCTTGGAATTTCTACGGCTTCAATAATTTGTTTAATAATTTGTTTGGTGGTAACACCTTCCATTTCACGTTCTGGAGTTACAATAACTCTATGCTGTAATACTGGAATCGCAGCTTGTTTAATGTCTTCTGGTGTTACAAAATCGCGTCCACCCATAGCAGCAAAAGCTTTACTGGCTTTTAAAATAGCAATAGATGCTCTAGGTGAAGCTCCTAAATACAAAAACGGATTACTTCTGGTGTTAATAATAATATCTGCAATATATTTTACCAAGTGAGCTTCAATTATTACTTGATTTACCAAATCTTGAAATTTCGCAATCTGCTTTTTGGTTAAATGAGATGTAATTTTATCAGTTTTAATAGCACCTTGTAAGTCCTGTTCTCTATTAATAATTTCTATTTCCTCATCTAAATTGGGGTAATCAATATCTATTTTAAACAAGAACCTATCTAATTGCGCTTCCGGCAAACGGTATGTTCCTTCCTGCTCAACAGGGTTTTGGGTTGCCAAAACAATAAAAGGTAAATCCATTTTGAATTTATTACCATCAATGGTGATTTGGCGTTCTTCCATAACTTCAAAAAGAGCTGCTTGTGTTTTAGCCGGTGCTCTATTTATCTCATCAATTAAAATCATATTTGAAAATATAGGACCTTGTTTAAATTCAAATTCTGAAGATTTTATATTGAAAACCGAAGTTCCTAAAATATCACTTGGCATTAAATCTGGCGTGAACTGAATTCTGCTAAAATCAATATCTAATGACTTAGCTAAGAGTTTAGCAGATATTGTTTTTGCTACTCCGGGTACACCTTCAATAAGTGAATGTCCGTTAGCCAAAATAGATGCAATTAGTAAATCAATCATGCCCTTTTGACCAACAATCACTTTACCTATTTCGTTTTTAATTAGAGTGATGCCCTCTAGCAATTCCGTTAAATCAATGCGGTTTTTGAAATCTAAATTATCTTCAATATTCGCCTTGTCGCCGGATAAGGTTTCTTCAAACTCTTGTTGTTCGTTTTCAGGATTTAAGGCGTCATCATTTTGGTTCTCTAAATGCTCCATAATTTATTTGGTGTAAAAATCTTCAATTGCTTTATTTAGCTTAAGTAAATCTACTTCTGTACAGCTACTTTTTGCCTTTAAATGTATAATAAGTGTTACTAATAGTTGTATGTATTCTTTATCTTTATTCGATTTTAAACTTAAGTTCTTTACAAACTTTTCATCTAAAAGTTGAGTGTCTAAATAAAACTCACGTCTTAAATGCTCTAAAAAGTACGTGATTTTTTTCTCAATAATAGTGTTGTGGTCTTTGGTTTCATAATACAGGTTACCAATAGTTTTAGTAAACGCAATTGTAGAATTTTCCAGAGGTTTAATAATTTTTATAATACGTTGTCTGCGTTTAGCATTAAATATCATAAACAGAATAAGGGTGATAAGTGCTAAATACCATGCGCTTCTTAAGGCTGGTTTACTGAGTATAAACCGTAAAGGAGACCTACTTAAATCTGCTCCAATCTTATTTTTAGAATCAAAATGAATGGTGTCATCATTAAGATAGGATAGAACCGCCGCAGCATATTTTTTATTTTCCTTTTTTAATAAATGATAATTAGTAAATACAACAGGCTGCAAGTGTATAAAAACATTGCCTAAACCATGTTCTATCTTTACGTAATTGATTCTGTTTATTGAATCAAATTTTTGATAACCCAAAACAGTAGTTGCTAAAGAATCTAATTCTGAAAAATAGTAGTTACTTAACCCTTTTTCAATTGTGATAGAATCTTTTTTAAATGTTGGGTTTGCAAAATTTAACTGGGCTTTCCCTTTGAAATCATATTGATTTTTAATGTCTATTGAAAGCGTGTCAAGTATTTTTTGTGGTGGATAATTAGAAGCTATAAAAACATCGTTTCCATGTGAGGTAAAATCAAGTAACTCTTGTGCCGAAACCTCGTCTACTTCAGTAAAATCCTGAATCAGCATGAAGCTTCCTGAAGTGTTGTATGTGCTGTCTTCCCAATTATATAAATCGTCGAAATACTCGTACGGCGTAACCTTAATATTTTTTATTTCGCTCTCAGGGAATAGTTTTTTTAATTGATCGTGTAATATAAAGGCGCCATAAGGTCTTTTGTGTAATTCGTTATACGAGGGCGTCCAATTAATTGGTTTAGGCTTGGAAAAATCTATTGCAATAACAACCGTAAAAAGTAATAGTAATAGGCCTATATAGACTTTTATTGTTTTATTCATGCTTTTACAGATTTTAAAAATTTAGTAAAAGCATGTTTTGCTTTATCGAACTCAGTTTGGTTTACATTAAATTCACCATACCAAATGTAATTGTATAAATAAGAGGTGTATGCAAACTCTTTTTTTATGTTCTCTTGAGTGATTTCATTTTGATAATCACTATTGGTTTTTTCAACATCATATTCAATTATTTCGGCTTGCGTCAACAGTTTTAAAAGCCATAAATAGTAATATCTAATAGCTAATCGGAAATTATTTTCTTTTTCTGCTTTTGCAATAAGTTTTTTAAAGTCTGTAACATGAATATTGTTCTCTATATCTGTTACAGGAATGATATTTTTATCCGAAGATTTGCCAAAAACCCAAGCTCCTTCTTTATTCATTACAGCCCTAAAAATGAAATAAATAACTAAAAGAATGATGATAACACCGGCCGTTTTCAACGCGAAATCGGTCGCTTTTGAAGCTTGCCCCTGATTTTTTATATTAAACAGGTCTCTAAATAAATCATTCAACCATTGTTTAAAACGTGTCCACCAACCGGAACTTTCAATGGTACGTTCATAAATATAATCTTCGCCAGTATATAAATCATTTAGGGCATCAAAACTACGAGGTGTTATTTCAGTAGAGGTGTCAATTTTTAAACTATCAGTTTTTATAGTTGTGAACTCTATAGTTACATTATAATTATAGGCATGACTTTCAGAATAACAAATCAATCCGAAGAAAAGAAAAATAATATGTAGCCAAAATTTGTTACGCACCAGATCCTATTTGGTCTATAATATCCTTTGTGTTTATATTTTCTTTGTCTTCTTTTAAACTGTAAAAAATAATACCCTGATTAAGTTGAACAATTGTTCCTAAGGTAGCACTTACAATAAAAGTTAGGAAGAAAACAAGTAGCATAATTATCATCATGGTGGCACCTAATTCTTCTTCAGTAGGAGCTCCTTGGTCTATTGTTGTAAATAAACTTGCCATACCAAAAACATAGGGTATAAGCGAGATTACATTTTGTGCTATATAGCTTATTAAGTAAAAAATACCTACGCTTCCAACGGCTGCCCAAAACTTTGATGTCAATAAGTTCCATGAATATCCAAAGCTTTCCCATATTCCTTTTTTGTCTTCTAAGTATTCCATTAAAGCCATTGTGTATAGGAGCATAAAAGCTCCTACTAATAGAGGTAGGGCTAGTATGCCTACAATAGTAATGGCTAAAATAAAACCACAAATAGCAAAAACAATTATTAATGGAATTCCTAATAGAATACAACAAACCAAGTAAATTATTAATTTGCCAATGATGTTTTTATATGAATCCACTAGGTCTTTGGTCTCGAAATTTTTGCCTCCTTTTTCAGCATAAAGTTTTAAATAAATTGGAGTGTAGGCATAGGAGATAATGGCCGAAATTAAGGCCACTAATAAAAAGAGTAAAAGCAAAACTACAAACCAGCCAGCATTTTCATTAATATACTCGTCTAAAACGTTTGTGCTTTTTCCTTGAAGAACACCCCCAAAAATTAGTTCTGAGTAAAATTTGGTAAAGAAGTACCCAAAAGTCATTAGTATTAAAAGGAAAATACCATTAATAATAAAGTAATGTTTAAAGAAATGCTTTCCGTTTTGTTTTAGAAAGCCAAATGTATCTTGAAAGAATTCGCTAAATCCTCTAGATTTATATAATTGCATATTTATTTTTTAATTTTTTATGTAAAATGAAAGGATATACCAGATAGTAAAACGTAATGAGACTTAAGGTTGTTAGTATAATACCAACAGATAACCAATTAGGCATTACGTTAGAGTAGCGCGTAACATATCCCTCCAAAATACCTGCAGCAATGGTAAAAGGAAAAGTGCTGATAAGTATTTTAACACCGTCTTTCATGCCCATTTTAAACGAAGTCATTCTGGAATATGTTTTTGGAAATAGTATGCTGGCGCCTAGAATTAATCCAGCAGCTCCTTCTATAACAATGGCGAAAATTTCCATAGAACCATGAATCCAAATGCCTCTAACGCTTTCCCAAAATACGCCTTCTTTGTAAAAGAAATATTGAAATGATCCTAACATGATTCCATTATAAAGCATTACTAAACCGGTTCCTAAACCGGCAAATACACCAAAAATGAACGCCTTAATACCAACGTAAAGATTATTTAAAGTTATACCAAAAGCACTTCCCCAATTACTGCCACTTTTATAAACAGCAACAGGATCTCCCTTTTCAATATTTTCGAGAGTCATATTAACGTAATGATCTCCTAAAATAAGTCTCACAAATGAATCATCATATGCAGCAGATAAAGCTCCAATAGCAGAAAAACTTAAAAAAATGACAAAAGCATAAAGTACATAGCGCCTATATTGATGGACTATTAAGGGTACTTCAATTTTCCAAAAATGCACAAATCGATTTGTGTCTTCACGTTTTGTTTTATAAATTTTTTGAAATGCCTTAGCAGCTAAATTGTTTAAATAAAGTATGGTTTTACTTTTAGGGTAGTAGGTTTGGGCATAAGAGAGATCGTTTACTAAATGAATGTAAAGTGAGGCTAGTTCGTCTGGGTTTTTTAAGGTTTTTCCAAAAATGGCTTTTTCAAAATTCAACCACTTTTCCTTGTTCTGCTTGATAAAAGCTACTTCTCTCATGTAGATTCAAATCTACACAAATTTTTATTAAAAGTACTTCTTGTCTTACAATAATTTACAATAGATTTGTAAAAGTAAACACCTAATTTTAATGGTTGAATTACAAATAAATACTACTCAAAATGTAAACATCAATTTCACCGCAGCTAGTGTTGGTGAACGTATATTGGCATATGGTATTGATTGGATTATTAAAATTGCCTACATCATTGTAACCTATCAATTAATATTTAATTTGTTTAAGGTAGATGAGTTGGTAGGAGATATGGATAATTGGTCTCAAGCAGCTATATATGTATCCTTTTATCTTCCTGTTATTTTCTATACTTTAATATTCGAAACCTTGCTAGATGGTCAAACTTTAGGTAAGCGTATCTTAAAAATAAAGGTTGTGAAAATAGATGGGTATCAAGCATCATTAGCCGATTTTGTTATTCGATGGTTTTTTAGAATAGTTGATCTAAATATGTTTAGTGGTGTTGTAGCACTTATAGCTATTATTATGAGTGATAAAAATCAACGTCTAGGAGATATGACTGCGGGAACCTCTGTAATAGCTTTAAAGAATAAGGTGAATATTAGTCATACCATTTTAGAAGATTTAAAACAAGACTATATTCCAACTTACCCCAACGTGATTAAATTATCTGATAATGATGCTCGAATTATTAAAGATACTTTTACTACGGCAAAAGCTTCAAAAGATTATCCTACTTTAATTAAGCTCAGGAAGAAACTTATCGAGGTGGTTGAGATAAAGGAAATGAAGCAGCAATCGGATATTGAGTTTATTGATGTTATTTTAAAAGATTATAATTACTATACACAGAATATGTAAGCAGACTCTTGACTTTGTTTGCAAAGTCTTAGAGGTCGCTTACCCTGAGCTTGTCGAAGGGTCTCTTAAAAAAACAAAGTTATGTTTTATACTATTGATATTTTAGGAACTATAGCTTTTGCTATTTCAGGTGTTTTAGTAGCATTTAATAAAAAAATGGACTTATTCGGAGTTCTAATTATTGCTTTTGTGACGGCTGTGGGAGGAGGCACTTTAAGAGATCTTCTTATTGGAAATACTCCAGTTAGTTGGATGATGGATATGACTTATACCTATGTAATTATCGCATCTGCAATTTTTGCCATCATTTTCAGAAGTAAAATAAACTATTTAAGAACCTCTTTGTTTTTATTTGACACTATTGGAATTGGGCTTTATACCTTGGTAGGCATTGAAAAAGGTTTACAGGCAGAATTACACCCTGTTATTTGTATAGCTTTAGGTACTATGACTGCAAGCTTTGGAGGTGTTTTAAGAGATATTCTGTGTAATGAAATACCTGTCATTTTTAGAAAAGAAATTTACGCCACAGCTTGTATATTAGGAGGAGCATCTTATTTTTTATTTATAAAACTACCTATAGATAGCAACATTGTTTTTTTAATTGCAGGCTTGGTAGTTATAATTATTAGGCTATTAGCTGTTAAGTTTAAAATAGCACTTCCTAATATTTATAGTAACTAAAAAACCACCTATTATTTCTATACTTATTATTCAATAAGTTCAACTTTTCTTATGAAAACATTTTGCATAGGCCATTCACCGTCATCAGTATCTACAGCAGCAATTTTATCAACTACATCCATACCATTAATTACTTTGCCAAAAATAGTGTAGTCACCATCTAAATGATAAGCACCACCTTTCTGTTGCACAATAAAAAACTCATACGGAGAAGCTAATTTATGCGGATTTTTAATTTCACTGCTTGGCATAGAAATAACACCTCTATGGTGTTTAAACCCTTTTTTAGTGTCTGGAGGCAAAAGGTATTTGCCAATATAAGCTCTTTTTTTTGAGGTGGCCTTATCATCGCTATTACCGCCTTGAATAATAAAGTTAGGGACTACTCGGTAAAACTGCGTGCCATCGTAATACTTTTGTTTGGTTAAAAATATAAAGTTAGATCGGTGAAACTTAGTTTCATTAAAAAGTAATATATCAATGTTTCCAAAATCGGTAATAATACGTGCTTTATTCTCTTTGTGCTCTTCATTGTATTTCAAGAAGAATTCCATTGAACTCTTAGAGTTTAACTTTGGGAATTCTCTTGCCGGTTCAGTAATAGAATCAACAACAACTTTATTTGTTTCGGTATCTGGTTGAGATTTCGCAGTTACATTTTTCTTTTTAGTTTGTTTATCTTCACAATTCAAAATAATAAGTACAAGTCCCAAAAACAATATATAGCGCATAATTTATGATTTATGACGAATTCTTAAAATCAATTTCAAAAATAGAAAATATAAGGCTTCCAGCCGAAGCATCACAGTTTAAAATGGTACCACCATTTCGACATGAGTTAGTAAAACAGCAAAAGGAGGCCATGAAACAAGCTAAAAGAGCAGGAGTTTTGGCATTTTTTTATCCAGATACAGATGACCAAACTAAATTAGTATTTATTTTAAGAAAGACTTACAATGGCGTGCATTCCGCTCAAGTTGGGTTTCCAGGAGGGAAGTTAGAAGCAAAGGACGATTCCTTACAAGATGCTGCTGTAAGAGAGACTTTTGAAGAAATTGGCGTTCCTGTTAAAAGTATTGAAGTTATTAAACAATTAACAGAAGTTTATATTCCTCCTAGCAATTTTTTTGTGCAGCCTTATGTTGGGATAACTAGAGAATCACCCGTATTTGTTAAGGAAGAAGAAGAGGTAGAATCTATAATTGAAGTTGATTTAGGTCATTTTTTAGACGATAAAGTGGTGGTGTCGAAACAGGTAACCACCTCGTATAATGTTGATGTTGAGGTGCCTGCATTTAAATTGAACGGACATATAGTTTGGGGTGCCACGGCAATGATACTTAGTGAAATCAAAGACATTTTAAAACAACTCTTGTAGTTAGGTAGGTTTCTATTACTTTTGCAACACTAACCAACCAGAAACTAGATTTACATGGGATTGTTTAAAAAAAATCCTTTCGGACATATACTTTTTCTAAAAAAGTGGCTCATTAGAATTTTGGGTACCATGACTCACAGGCGTTTTCGCGGGTTTAATGAGTTGCATATCGAAGGGTCTGAAATTATAAAAGACTTACCGGATAAAAATGTACTTTTTATTTCAAATCACCAAACCTATTTTGCCGATGTAGTTGCTATGTTTCATGTGTTTAATGCTAGTTTAAGCGGACGTGTAGATTCTATTAAAAACGTTGGTTATTTATGGAATCCTAAGCTTAACATTTATTATGTGGCCGCAAAAGAAACTATGAAAGCTGGTCTGTTACCCAAAATATTAGCTTATGTTGGTTCTGTAAGTATTGAGCGTACTTGGAGATCTGAAGGAAAAGATGTAAATCGTCAGGTACGTATGAGTGATATTTCCAATATCGGTAAGGCTTTAGATGATGGTTGGGTTATTACCTTTCCGCAAGGCACCACTACACCCTTTAAACCTATTCGTAAAGGTACAGCGCATATCATTAAGCGTTATAATCCCGTTGTAGTACCCATTGTTATTGATGGATTCAGAAGGTCTTTTGATAAAAAAGGATTACGCATTAAAAAGAAGAATATTCTTCAATCAATGGAGATTAAGCAGCCATTAGAAATTGATTATGAAGTTGAAACCACCGAGGAAATTGTAAAGAAAATTGAGTATGCTATTGAGCAGCATCCATCATTTTTAAAAGTATTGACACCGCAACAAATAAAAGAACAAGAGGAGCTTAACAAGCTTAGGGAGTGGTAGTTTTTCTTATTGAATAGAGTTTTAATTTATTTAGTCACCATTAAAAATATGTAACATGAATACAAATATTAACATGGCAGTTCTGATTGATGGTGATAACATACCATCTGCAAGGGTAAAGGAGATGATGGAAGAAATTGCCAAATACGGTAACCCAACAATAAAAAGAATTTATGGTGATTGGACAAGACCTGGTTTAAGTAAATGGAAGAACTTACTTTTAGAAAATGCCATTACTCCAATTCAACAATATGGATACACAACGGGTAAAAACGCCACAGATTCAGCAATGATAATCGATGCTATGGATATTCTTTATAGCGAAAAAGTTGATGGTTTTTGTCTTGTTTCTAGTGATAGTGATTTTACTAGATTAGCAACTAGATTAAGAGAGGCAGGGATGCAGGTAATAGGCATGGGTGAAAAGAAGACCCCGAACCCATTTATTGTTGCATGTGATAGGTTTATCTACATAGAAATACTGAAAAAACAGACCGAGGAGAAAGTTGATAATAAAGAGTCTGATGTAGATAAAATAAGCGAAAAGGAAATACACCTTATCAGAACCACTATTAATGATTTATCTGATGATGATGGTTGGGCATTTCTTGGAGATGTTGGAAGTTTAATACAAAAAAAACAACCCAATTTTGATTCAAGGAATTATGGATTTGAAAAATTAACGCCCCTAATTAAATCTACAGATAGGTTTGATATTGAACAGAGGGAAACTTCAAGAAGTAGGCATAAATTAATTTTTGTAAGAAATAAAAGTAAACGCGCTTCAAAAGCAAAAAAGCGCTAAAATATTTCAATTTAATTGAGAAACAAGCATTCTATTTTTCTTTTAAATCTAGTTAATAACTACTAATAACTCTACTTCCTAAAAAATACCGAAATTCATATTTTGCAGTTCGCATTAATTTAGAATAATAAGTGAAAGTCTGTATTGCCGAAAAGCCAAGTGTTGCGAGAGAAATTGCCGTTGTGTTAGGTGCTAAAACCAAGCATGATGGTTATTTTGAAGGTAATGGGTATGCAGTAACTTACACATTTGGGCATTTATGTACTTTAAAAGAACCAGTAGATTATAAGCCTTATTGGAAAAGCTGGGACTTAAACAATTTACCAATGCTGCCGGAAAAGTTTGAAACCAAAGTGGTTTCAAATTCTGGGATTCAAAAGCAATTTAATATTGTAAAAAGATTATTTGACAAAGCCAATGTTGTTATAAACTGCGGTGATGCAGGGCAAGAAGGAGAGCTTATACAGCGCTGGGTAATGAATGAAGCCAACTATAAGGGTGAAGTACAACGCCTCTGGATTTCATCGCTTACCACTGAAGCTATTAAGGAAGGTTTTAATAATTTAAAGTCCTCTTCAGATTATGATAATTTGTATTACGCTGGTTTCTCACGTGCCATCGGAGATTGGTTGCTCGGTATTAATGCTACCAGACTTTATACTGTAAAGCATGGTGGTTATAAGCAAGTATTGTCAGTTGGCCGTGTACAAACTCCAACATTGGCTATGGTTGTAAGCCGATTCAAAGAGATTGAAAATTTCAAACCAACACCTTATTGGGAGCTACAAACTAAATATAGAGACACCCTTTTTAGTTATGAAGAAGGACGCTTTTTTAAAAAGGAAGATGGAGAAGTTTTAGCTGATAAAGTAAACGAAAGCGATTTTGAGATTGTATCTGTTTCCAAAAAGAAGGGAAAAGAATATGCTCCTAAATTATTCGATTTAACCGGTTTACAAGTCTATTGTAATACGAAATTTGGGTTTTCGGCAGATGAAACACTTAAAATTGTACAGTCTTTATACGAGCAAAAAGTAGTTACTTACCCTAGAGTAGATACTACTTTTTTACCAACAGATATTTATCCAAAGGTTGAAGGCATTCTAAAAAAGCTTACTAATTACTCAAATTTAGTACAACCACTTTTAGGGAAGAATATTAAAAAATCTGCTAAAGTTTTTAATGATAAAAAAGTAACAGATCATCACGCTATAATTCCAACGGGAATACAGTCTAGATTACAATCCAATCAACAGCAAGTGTATGACATTATTACTAGACGTTTTATTGCGGTTTTCTATGATGATTGTTCTGTAGCTAATACCAATGTAGTCGGAAAAGCAGCAGATGTATCTTTTAAAACTACGGGGAAAGAGATTTTAGAAAAAGGTTGGCGCGTGGTTTTTGAATCTCCAAATACAAAAGAAAAGGAACCAAATATATTACCAACTTTTGTTGAAGGGGAAAAAGGTCCACATGAGCCAACGTTTGTAGAAAAACAAACCAAACCACCCAATCAGTTTACTGAGGCGTCTTTGTTACGTGCAATGGAAACGGCTGGTAAGCAGGTTGAAGATGACGAAATGCGAGATTTAATGAAAGAGAACGGTATTGGTAGACCTTCAACACGAGCTAATATTATTGAAACGCTTTTCAAGCGGAAGTATATCAAGCGAAATAAAAAGCAAGTTTTACCAACAGAAACTGGAATTCAATTGATTGATACCATACAAAATAGCTTATTGAAATCTGCTGAACTCACTGGTCGTTGGGAAAAGCAATTAAAAGATATTGAAAAAGGCGATTTTAGCGCAGGAGCTTTTATAAAAAATATGAAGCGCATGGTAGATGCTTTGGTTTATGAAGTGCGCAGTGAAACCAAGCGTGCTAATATTTCGTCTGAAGCAAATGCAAAAAAGAAAAAGGTTAAAGCAAATGTCCAAAAAGTAACTGGAATAACGGTTGAAGGGTGCCCAAAATGTAAACAAGGTAAGGTTATAAAAGGTAAATCTGCCTATGGCTGTAGTGTCTATAAAACAGGATGTGATTTTAAATTACCCTTTAAAGTTTATGGAAAGAAGATTTCTGAAAAACAGTTTGTGAGATTGCTTAAAAAGGGGAGTACTGTTAATTTAAAAGGTTTTAAAACCGAATCCGGAACTGTTGAAGGTTTATTACGTTTTGATGATAAGTTTCAATTAAAGTTAGAGCCTAAACAAACACCTATAAAAACAAAGCCCGGAGAAATGTTGTGCCCTAAATGTGAAAAAGGTACTGTGGTAAAAGGGAAAACAGCTTATGGTTGTTCTGAATATAAATCGGGGTGCGACTTTAAAGTGTTTTTTGATGTGGTTAGACAAAAAATTAATGGGCAACAAGTCACCAAAGAATTGGTGTATAAAATATTAAATGGAAACTTCTAAAAGCCATAGGCATTTTATAATATACAAACCTTTTGGCTATTTAAGTCAATTTAAAAGTCAGGATTCTAAGCAACAGAAGAAACAGTTTTTAGGGGAGTTATGCGAATTTCCAGAAGGGATTATGGCAATAGGTAGATTAGATGAAAAATCTGAAGGTTTGTTGTTATTGACTACTGATGGAAAGATGAGCGACTTTATTAATAGTCAGAAAGTAGAGAAAGAATATTATGCTCAACTGGATGGTGATATTTCTAATGGAGCTATTGAGCAACTGAAATCTGGTGTTGAGATTGGATTTAATGGCAAAAAATATCAAACCAAACCTTGTAAAGTTTTTAGACTTAAGGATATTCCTGAATTACCAATTAGGTCAAAAAATATACGTGATGATAGGCACGGACCAACAAGTTGGATTTCGGTTACGCTTAAAGAAGGTAAGTTTCGCCAGGTACGAAAAATGACCTCGGCAGTCGGGTTTCCAACCTTACGGTTGGTGCGTGTTAGAGTGGGTAATATCTTGCTCGATAATATGCAGGTTGGTGATGTTATTGAGATGGCAGATTTTCGCGTTAGAGATTGAAGGAAGTTACCTTGTAGTTCGGAAAGTCCAAATCGACATGGTAACTTTCAAATATATTAAACCTCTAATTTTTTAAGTTCTTTGTAATTTCGGTTTAGTCGCTTTAATAATAGACCGTAAATAAGCTTGTAAAATAACCAAATAACTACTACCAGAACACCAGTAAAAATAACGCTTAATCCAATTATAATCATCATACCTTTATCGCCAGTTTTTTCAATAAAACTAACGGCTTCAGGGTCGTTGTGGAGTGAGTAATAAACACCTATTATCATTGAAACACCGGCCATTATTAAATTGTAGAGCACATAATATTTAATTACTTTTCTAGTTCTTATAATGGTCTCCATCAGGCGCTTTGCGCTGTCCGTAACCGAAATAGATTTGTATGAATTGTAAAGCAGAAAAATGAAAAGTAAAATTACGGCATAACTAAAGATAGTTAACCCAACTAAGGCGCTATCTGAATAAACCATGTTCATTCTTTCTCTGTAGCTATCTGAAAGAAAATAGGGGATGGAATTTATTAAAATCCAAAAAAATAATTCTGCAACACTTATATAAAATAAAAGCTTAACAATAGAAGACGATTTTTTATTCAACATGGGTAAGATATCTTTTGCAGATAGCTTATCATGCGTTTCTTTTTTATTCCAATCTTTCTTTAATAAATCTAATTCATCCATAGTTTTACGGATTTAAAATGGTTCTTAGCTTCTTCTTAATTCGGTTCATTTTCACTCGGGCATTCACTTCACTTATCCCCATTGTTTCACTTATTTCTCTGTAGTCCTTATCTTCTAAATACAAGAAAACAAGTGCTTTTTCAATATCATTTAATTGGTGTACAGCTTTATAAAGAACTTTTAATTGTTGTTCTTCAGTATCATCATATTCTTCAGATTTCATTTTAAAAGATACACCTTCAAAATCTTGAGTGGTGATTGTTCTTTTAGACTTACGGTATAAAGTAATTGCAGTATTTAAACCAACTCTGTACATCCAGGTGCTAAATTTAGAATCGCCACGAAACTTAGGGTATGCTTTCCAAAGTTGAATGGTGATTTCTTGAAATAAATCATTATGTGCATCATAATTATTAGTGTACAATCTGCACACCTTGTGTATAATATTTTGATGCTTTTCAAGCAGTTCTACAAAATTCTGTTCTAATTCGTTTTTCAATATGATGGTTTAGTTAATAGGTAAGTAGCTTGATGGTTTAAATTGTTACAGTAATTGCAGAAAATAAAGTTTCTAAAAATAGATTGATATTGATTTTTATAAAATATACTCAAAATTTAATATGTTAAAGAAAAGAGTTAGGTGTGTAGGTTTATTTGAATGATAATTAAATAATTAAACCTTTATTATAGATAAAATCTATCGTTGGTATTTTGTGATTTTTATTACTATTTATTTACTAATATATAAAAAAATAATAAAATAAAATTCCGACATTCTTTCTAATAATATTAAACAATCTCTATGATGGATACTTTACTTTTTTTAGAGGAAATTCCAGAAAATAAATAAGACTTTTTAAGTCAATTTTTCAATTCATCCATAAGAATTTACAGTTCGGTTATTTTCTGTTTTTTCATAAAAAGATCTATCGCACATTTGTTTCATCAAACAAAAAACGAATAGAATAATTTAATCATGAAACAACTAATCATCATTTTAATCGCACTTCTTAGTTTTCAATTACAAGCACAAACCACTATTAATGGAAAAGTGCTTAATACTAAATATCAACCCATTGCAGGTGCCAATATTTATTTAGAAGGTACTTATGATGGTAGTACTTCTGATGACACAGGTACTTTTTCATTTAAAACCTCAGAGACTGACACTCAAACCTTAATAGTTTCCTATTTATCTTATGAAACTTTTACTATGGTTGGTGATCTTTCTTTTATGAAAGATTTGACTATTAAACTTCGTGAAGACGTTAATACTTTGGATGCCGTAGTGCTTTCTGCTGGAACATTTTCTGCTGGTGATAATAGTAAAGTGAATGTACTTAACCCTTTAGATGTAGTTACCACAGCTAGTGCCTTGGGCGATTTTGTTGGTGCCTTACAAACCCTTCCTGGAACATCAACTGTTTCTGAAGACGGTCGATTATTTGTGCGTGGAGGTGATGCCAACGAAACACAAATTTTTATTGATGGTATTCGTGTATTTACACCTTATACACCAACAACCAATAATGCTCCAACTCGTGGACGTTATTCTCCATTTTTATTTGATGGTATTACGTTTTCAACCGGTGGTTATTCTGCAGAATATGGTCAAGCTCTATCAAGTGTTTTACTATTAAATACTATAGATGAGCCAGATCAGGATAAAACCGATATTGGAATTATGAGTGTGGGGGCCGCTTTAGGCAATACGCAAAAATGGGAAAAAAGTTCGTTGAGTGTAAACGCATCATACATAAACTTAGCACCTTACATTGCTTTATTTCCAGATAGAAACGATTGGAAGAAACCTTTTGAAACTGTTTCAGGAGAAGCAGTATTTAGACAGAAAACGAATAATGGTTTATTTAAACTTTACGGAGCTTTCGATGCTTCAAATTTCGAATTAACTCAAGAAGATATTAATTATCCTGATGGTGCTCATTTTAAATTGAATAATGAAAATTTTTATGTAAATGGATCGTACACAGGAAAATTAAATGATACTTGGACCATGTTTAGTGGGCTTAGTTTTACACATGCCAACAATAGAATTAATTTTGAAGATAATGATATTGACGATACGGAAAACTCTTTCCACGCGAAAATGAAATTTAAAAATCGTATCAGTAATAGATTCAAACTGTATTTTGGAGCAGAGTATTTTGCAACCGATTTCGGTGAGACTTTTCAAAATATTGAAGTAGATAAAGTAGGTTACGGTTATGATAATAATATTGCGGCTGCATTTGCAGAGGCAGATATTTTTGTTTCAAAACAGTTAGCGTTTAAAACGGGATTAAGGGCCGAGTATAGTGATATTTTTAAAGATTTTACCGTAGCCCCAAGATTGTCTTTGGCCTATAAAATTTGTAATAAGAGCCAGTTATCATTGGCCTACGGGAATTTTTACCAAAACCCGTCTAGTAACGTGTTGAAGTTTGAACAAGATTTAAAACCTCAAAATACCTCACATTATATTATGAACTATCAATACAATGCTGATAGACGTATTTTTAGAGCCGAAGCTTACTATAAGAAGTATAATAACTTAGTGAAATACGATACTGATTTTGCTAGCTTCAACAGTAATTATGATAATTCAGGAGTTGGGTATGCAAAGGGTATAGATTTCTTTTGGAGAGATAGTAATTCTATTAAAAACTTCGATTATTGGTTAAGCTATTCCTTTCTAGATACCAAGCGTAATTACAACAATTATACTTTGGAAGCAGAACCAAATTTTGCTAACAAGCATAACTTGTCTGTGGTTGGTAAATATTTTATAACCGATTGGAAAAGTCAGGTTGGGTTTAGCTATGGATTTGCTTCTGGAAGAACATATACCAATCCGAATATTCCTGGGTTTTTAAATGAAAAAACAAAGTCTTTTAATAGTTTAAGTTTGAACTGGGCGTATTTAATTTCTCAACAAAAAATACTCTATGCCTCTGTAAATAATGTATTAGGATTTAAAAATATTAATGGTTATCAATATTCTAATACACCTGATTTAAATGGTAATTTTAACCGACGTGCATTGACACCCGCAGCAGATCAGTTCTTTTTTATTGGATTCTTTTGGACGATTAGTACAGATAAAACAAGTAATCAGTTAGATAATCTGTAGGAGATATGTTTTACAAACCGTTTTGATTAAACTATCTCCTTATAGCTCCTGAGGTGTCACCTTCCATTAAGCTAAGAACGTTGTCTAATGAAACCATATTAACATCACCAGGAACTGTATGTTTAAGGGCGCAAGCTGCTGTAGCAAAACTTATAGCTTGTTGGTCATTATCATAATGTAATAAGCCATATATTAATCCTGAAGCAAAAGCATCACCAGTTCCAACACGGTCTATAATATGTGTGATGTTAAGCATGTCTGATTTAATATAATCTTGACCATTCCATATTTTACCCTGAATTTGATGATGGGAGGCGCTAATAGTTCTTCTAGTTTTTCTAACTACTTTTTTAATTCTTGGGTATTTTTCCATGAGTAGTTTAGCAGAAGATTGAAATTTTTTACCTAGTTCTCCAAGGCCAAACATTTCATTTATTCCTCTGCTGCTTGTAATTACTATATCGCAATTTTGAGCTAATTCTGGAATAACTTCTTGCATGGTTTTTCCATATTTCCACATGTTTTTACGAGAATTAATATCACCGGAAACAGTTATTCCCATTTTATTAGCAGTTTTAATGGCATCAAGTAAACACATAGTTGCACCATTTGAAATGGCAGGCGTAATTCCTGTCCAATGAAACCAATCGGCATCTTTAAGAACATCTTCCCAATCTATCATTGATGGTTCAATTAAAGAAAAAGCAGATCCTTCTCTTTCATAAATAACTTCACTCGGTCTATGCACTGCACCTTTTTCTAAAAAGTATTTACCCATCATTTTATCACCATAAATAACATGCTCTGTGCTTAACCAATGTTTACGTAAAAATTGAGTTGCGGCTTTACCAAGGGCATTGTCAGGGAAACGAGTAACATGTCCAGCTTTCATGCCTAAGTAGGCACATGAAATGGCTACATTAGCTTCCCCACCACCATAAACAAGCTCAAGAGAATTTGCTTGAGAAAATTTTGAATATCCTGGGGGAGATAAACGCATCATTACTTCTCCAAATGTGATTACTTTTTTAGCCATATTGTATTTTTAAATTTTGTTAAATATAGTTTTTGGTATATTACAATAAACGTTTAAAAATAAAATAAAAATATAATAATTAAATGTGCCTTCAGTTTTTGTATAACTTGAATAGTAACTTAATAAGTTACCAATTATTACCTTAACTTACATGCATTACAATCAAGTAGTTTACATTACTATAAAATGTAATGATTCCTTCTTTTATAATAACCTGCCTCTTTTTCTAATTTTATCTATTTCAGCTGTAGATATAGAATCTGTATGATCACTATGCCCCCGTATAAAGTTTAAAAGAACTTTTATCTCTTCATTCGTTAGACTTTCTGAAAACCCGGGCATTACATCATTATATTTTTCACCTTTCACTTCAATTTCTCCTGACATTCCAAAAAGTACTGTTTCTATAAGTTTCTTCTTGTTTGCAATGGTTTTCGTTCCACTCAGTGGAGGAACAAAATTTGGAATACCTTCTCCTCTGCTCATATGACAAGATGCACAGTTGTTTTGATAAAGAAGCTTTTCAGGTGATGACTGAACAAACATTTGAGTGGGTTCATCATCTTCAGTAAAGACTTTTAGATTCTTAAATTTTTTCTCCTCATAATTGTGTAATACCGAAATTTTAAGTATTCTATCATTACCTTCTTTTGGGACACTGTCATACATCCATTTGTATCTTGGAATATGCCAGTCCGAATTGCTAGTAATAACATATATATCACCCTTAGAAGAAACACATAGATCCCTAAGGCGACCAAATTGCTTCTGCAAGTATATTTTTTTGTCTAAAATTTTATCCCCTTCTTTATTTAGTTCAAAAAGCCAAAGGGCACATCCTTTTAAAGTTGTTTGCAATAAATGGTTTTTCCATTCTGGAATAGCTTTGTGATTGTAATAATCCAACCCAGCAGGAGCAATGGTAGGTGTCCAGGAGTAAAGAGGTTCAGTAATATTCAGTGAGTCACAGAAAGTCGTTTCAATATTTTTATCACAATATCCTTGTACATATGGCCACCCATAGTTGCCCATAGGTTTTATTAAGTTAATTTCATCATCGTTATCTGTACCATGTTCAGAGGAATAAATTTTACCATTAGCTATTACAAGTCCTTGTGGGTTTCGATGGCCCATAGAAAAGAAATAACTATTCGGAATAGGATTGTCTTTAGGAATACTTCCGTCAAGATTCATTCTAAGGACTTTCCCTGGTAGTCTTGATTTTGTTTGTGCATTTTTGGAATTTGCCGCATCACCCAATGCTAAATGAAGTTTGTTTTCCTCACTGATGCATAGCCTAGATCCATTGTGAGCTCTAAAAGCAGGAATATTTGATAAAACAGGTTTAGGATTAATAAGGGTGTCTTCGTTAAAGGAATATTCATATTGCATCACCTTAGATCTGAAATAATTAATGTTTCCACTAAAGTCTAGTTCGTCAATACTTGTTGAGTCAATATAGGTGTAATGCACGTATATGTGTGGAGTATTCTTAAAATCTGGATGCAAGACCATACCAAGTAGGCCAGGAGTACGCCCTCCTGAATAAATGTCTTGGATATTTAAAACTGTTTTAACTTTTCCATTAGATAAATCCATGCGCATTATTTTTCCTTTTCTTTCAGTAAACCAAAGATGTTCATCTGAACCCCACACAATTTCCCAAGGTTGATCTAAATCTCGTACAACCTCACTAACAAGTAACTGCGTATTATTTAATTGGAGTATGAATTTAGGCTTTTCGAAGGGGGCGCGATCAATATGTTCTGAATTTTTACAATTGGTTAATATGACGAAAAGAATTAGTAATAATTTTTTCATTTATAAGTTACTTTTTAATTAAAATGATATCGCCTAACCTTAAAAATTAGCTAATATTGATATTTGAAATAAATATTTGATTGTCAATAATTAAATTGGTTTGTTGCTAGAAAATAGTTGCTTGTGTAATTTTTTACAATTGTGTGTTATGGATCTTGGTGAGTTAACCTTTTTTAGCCTTCCACTTTTTCAGAATCTCTTTTTCTCGTTTCATAAAAGAGCGTTCACCACTTAAAATATTATCCCGTCTTTCTTGTGAAACAGCATCAGAATACCACCAATCTTTAGTTACGCTAACAGTATCTGATAACGAACGAAATGTGAGACCAGATTCTATAGATTTACGGGTATCTGTTTTAGACATGCCTGCGTATTTAGGTAATTGTATAACCCAGGGTTGTATTCCAATGATGCTATTCTCTTTTAAAAACACAAAATCATCAATTTGGATATAATTAATTGGGCAATTATAGCTGGCATGAATACCATGTACAAAGGCATTAGTTGTTAGTTCAAAACCAGGTCCAGCACCGTTGTAAATACCGGTAGTTTCATTTTCAACCAACCGTATCATCCACTCAGCTAAATCTCTTACGTCAATATATTGAACCACTTCGTCTTTAGTGCCTGGAATAATAAAATCGCCTCCTTTTTCTATTCTTGCTAACCAGTATGGAAAGCGGTCTGTAGGATCACCAGGTCCAACTATAAGATGAGGTCTTACTACAAAAGTTCTATCTGCTCCAAACGTCTTAATAGCAGCTAATTCTGAGGTAGCTTTCATAACACCATAACCGTAAGTTGGTTTTTCGTCTTCAGATGCATCCTCGGGTATTTCAGTTACCACATCACGGGTTTCAGAAAAGTCATCACCTAAAAATGGGTAATATACGCTTACCGAAGATGTATACATGTAATATTTTATATGATCTACAAGTAGCTTAGCAGCGTCCTCGGTCCACTTGGTTTTTCTGCCAGAATTATCAATAACAACATCCCAAGTTCTATTTTTTAGTGCATCTAAATTATCTTCTCTATCTCCAACTAATTGTTCAACTTTAGAGAAAAGTTCTGAGTATATTTTTGGTTTTGTCTTTCCTCTGGAAAAGATAGAAACCTCATGTCCTCTTTGAAGCGCATACGAAATTTGATGCGGCCCTAAAAAACTGGTGCCTCCAAGAATAAGGATTTTCAATTTTTTATTGCTTGGTTCAATATTGATTAATTGGTTAAACGGACTAGCATGTAACATAGATGATAACCCTAACATGGCACTGATACCTATAAACTCTCTTCTGCTTTTTTTCATTTGATTAATTTTGATGATGATTGATGAGACACGTATTTTTATTTAGTAATTGTTAAACAATGTAGTTAAAATTTATCATTAAATCAATCATGAAAAAATAATTCAAAATTGGTTAACCAATTTTAAAGAATTAACTATCTTGCAAGAAATTAACTAGTTAATTCTAAATATAATGGGGCAGGTTATAACATTTGGTGAGGTTTTAATGCGTATATCACCTAGAGGGAAAAAGAAATTTATTCAGTCTAATATGGTAGAATTCTTTTTTGGAGGAACCGAATTAAACGTTGGTATTTCAATCGCGAATTTTGGTGGTAAGGTGAAACATATTAGTGTAGTATCTGATGATTTTATTGGTGAAACGGCTATTGCCTATATCAATAAATTTGGAGTAAGTACGTCTTCAATAGCATTTTCAAAACGTCCTTTAGGAGTTTATTTTTTAGAAATAGGTGCGGTTATGCGTCCTAGTGCTATTTCGTATAACAGGTCGCATTCGTCTTTTTCAGAGATTAAACCACACATGGTTAATTGGGAAAAAGCGCTACGTAAAGGGGAGTGGTTTCATTGGACCGGAATTACACCGGCTTTATCTCAAGAAGCATTTAATATTTTAAAAGAAGGTTTAACGCTGGCCAGAGAAAAAGGAATGACCGTTTCTACGGATCCAACATACAGAAGTGGACTTTGGAAATATGGTAAAGATCCAAAAGAAGCCTTAGCAGAATTAATAAGCTTGTCAACCGTTTTTATAGGAGGAATTAATGAGATTAACGAGGTTCTTGGAACAAACTACTCTTATTCAAATGAAGATTTCATTGCCGCTTCCACAGATCTTATGGAAAAATTTCCTTCAATAGAAAAGGTTTTCGATAAGATTAGAACCTCATTGAATTCATCTTGGCACAAAATACGTGCGCGAATGTGGAACGGAAAAGAGTTTAGAGAAACCGAAGACCTAGATATCACCCATGTTGTTGACCGTATAGGTACCGGAGATGCATTTGCAGCAGGTTTAATTTACGGTTTGCAAAATTACGATGACTATAAAGCCATGGAATTTGGAAGCGCAGCATGCGCCTTAAAACACACTTATGAAGGCGATGTTAATTTGGCAACTGTAAAAGATGTTACGGCAATTTTAGAAGGAAATATTTCCGGAAGACTAAACCGTTAGTATATATTTTACTCTACAAGTTCCATCAACCCAAACATATCTGGTTGGTGGACATCCTTGATTTCAATATTTTCAACAGGATAAATAGTAGTGGTAGATCTATCTTCGCCTTCAATAGTATTACGATCTTGTCGTAAAGCTAAGAACATATATTTTGTGCCTTTTTCAATAGGATAGGCTCTGTCTAAGCCCCATAAAACATTATAAGGTATTTTAAATTCCATAGTCCATCCTTTGTCAGTATCAGAGTTGTCATTTATGGTGCCATCAATTTGCACACCAATATCATAATTGGGGTTGTACCATTTTGCCGCAAGGTTTTTGCCTTTTTCAAAATCATTCAAGAAAAGCACATCGTTTTTAACTTTGGTTACACTTACTTCCAAGGCAATATGGGCATTTAGAGGTTTAGGTGCAGGAATCAGGAATAATTCTGCACAGTCATCAAAATACGGGGCACCATCTCTTTTAGTTTCTCTAGCTACAATATGTGTGTCTTCACATTCAAAAAAGAGATATAGGTTTTCATCATCCCAAAGCATTCTATAAACGGTATTCTGATGCTCGTTTTTAGTTTCTGCCTGATAGAAATAATTTAATGAGCGGGCTTCGGCCTTTTTCCAAACAGTTTCATTCATGATGCCATCAATTACAATAGAATCTGTTGCTTTCAAAACTTTATAAGTTGGTCTTTCATTGGTATCGGCTTTTTGTTTGTTGCAGCTAAAAAAGCCAATAAATAATAAAGGTAAAAAGAGCTTGTGAAAGTTGTTCATAATTTAAAATTTGAGTTAACTAAAGTAACATATTAAAGCCTATAAGCCATACGTTTACATGATTTTTGTCATAGTTTTTTACGATGTAAAATCTTAAATTTAAGATACAAATATTAGAGTCATGAAACCAAAAAAGAATCCAAAATTAGAAATAGGGCGCAATAGTAGCTTATATTTTGCTATTGGTCTTAATTTGATGTTACTTCTTTCGTGGCAAATGTTAGAATTCAAAACCTACGAAAATGACGTAGTATCAATTGATGTATTAGAGGTAGTAAGTGAGTTTGAAGAAGAAATTCCTGTTTTAGATCAAGTAGCACTACCACCTCCACCGCCGCCACCTGCAGTTCTTCAAGAGAATCTGCAAATTGTTGAGGATGTTGAAGATGTTGAAGAAACTATTATTGAAAGTTCTGAAACAGATCAAAGTGATGCCATAGTCGAAGTTATTCATGTTGAAGATGTTGAGGTTGTAGAAATAGAAGAAGAAGTTGAAGTGGCTTTTGCTGTAATTGAAGATGTTCCGGTTTTTCCTGGATGTGAAGGTTTGTCTAAGTCCAAAAGTAAAGAGTGTTTCCAAAAAAAAATGCAAGAGCACGTTGTTAAACATTTTTCATATCCAGCGGCTGCCTTAGATTTAGGTATTCAAGGTAGAGTTTCCATTATTTTCACTATAGATACTCAAGGATATGTAGCTGGTATACGTTCTAGAGGACCAGATAAAATTTTAGAGAAAGAAGCTGAACGTATAATTGGATTATTGCCAAAAATGAGACCTGGCAAACAACGTGGTAAACCTGTTAAAGTATCCTATGCGGTTCCTATATTCTTCAAGTATCAAGAAGGTTAAGGTCTGTAAATAGAATTCTTTATATCAATGTGTGAACCAAGAGGTATTTATTTATCTCTTGGTTTTTTGTTTAAATATAGAATAGTTTACAATTCGTCATTAAAATTCTACGGTTCGGTCATTCCCTTTTTAAAAACCTTGGTTTATGCTAGATATTTGTTTCACAATTAAAAAACGAACAGTTATTAATCTAAATTTTTTAAAATGAAACATCTAATCATCATTGCAACACTATTAGTTACAGGAATTGTACAATCTCAAACTAATTACGAAAAAGGAATGCAAAAAGCATTTGAAATTTGGGGAAGTGGTAACCCAACTGAAGCTACTAATTTATTTGAAAGAATAGCCAATGCAGAAACAGATAATTGGTTGCCTCCGTATTACGCAGCTCAAGTTAATATAGTAAGTAGTTTTGGGGAGAAAGACAAAGACAAGCTAACCGCTCAACTAAAAAAAGCCCAAGACTTTTTAAATGATGCAACAGCCATTTCTAAAGACAACCCTGAAATTATGGTAATGCAGGCTCTGTTATATACGGCCTGGGTAGCCTATGATGGTGCTAATTATGGTATGACCATGTCTCCTAAAGTAGTAGAACTTTACACCAAAGCTAAGGCTATAGCGCCAGATAATCCTAGGGTAGTTTATAGCGAAGCGGAATGGAATATTGGTGGCGCACGATTTTTTGGTCAAGACACAACACCATTTTGTAAAGATTTAGAAAAAGCCAAAGAACTTTTTGCTAATTTTAAACCAGAAACACCATTTCATCCAAATTGGGGAAAAGAACGAGTAGATATGTTATTGCAATCTTGCGCTAAGTAATTAAATCTAATAATTAATAATTAAAATATAAAAATGAAGGACCTGGTTAAAAATATCATTATCTGTTTTTGTATAGGAATAGTTGTTTTTCTAATTGGGAACTTCCTTTATAACGGCTTTAATTTTGAAAGCACACAAGATTTCTTAGTTAGTTTTGCATTATATCAACTATTCTCTTTTGTTATAGGGTTTTCCAATATGTATTTTTTCGATTATATGAATAGTAGAAATTGGAAAAAGAATCAGATGGTTAAGCGTATTTTAATTGGAATCATTGGTGCCACTTTAATTACTTTAATTTGCCTTTTTGTTTTGAATTTGGTTGTGGCTTTTACCCTTAGAGGATTGTCCTTTCAAGAGTTTTTAGCTAATCAATCATTTAAGCAATATCAGTTTGGTTTGTGGATTACTTTGACAGCATTAATAATATTTCATTTTATATATTTCTATAATAAGTATCAGCAAAACAGGATAAAAGAACAAAAGGTAATTGCAGGTACAGCTAGTGCTAAATTTGATGCTTTAAAAAATCAATTAGACCCACATTTTCTGTTTAATAGTTTAAATGTGTTAACCAGTTTAATAGAAGAGCATCCAGAGAAGGCACAAGATTTTACCACGTCTCTATCTAAAGTTTACAGATACGTGTTGGAGCAGAAAAATAAAGAACTAGTATCTGTTGATGAGGAACTACAATTTGCAAAGACTTATATGTCATTGCTTAAAATGAGATTTGAAGATAGTATTGTTTTTACACTGCCTTCAAAAGCATCTAACCCTGAGAGTAAAGTGGTGCCTTTATCATTACAACTGCTGTTAGAAAATGCAGTGAAGCACAATATGGTAACCAGTAGCAAACCGTTGCATATTAGAATTTTTGAAGACAGTGGATACTTAGTAGTAGAAAACAACCTGCAGCCAAAGCAGATAGTAAAAAAGAGTAGTGGTGTTGGATTAAGTAATATCATGCAACGCTATGATTTATTAACAACAAGAAAAATAGATATCACAAAAGAAACAAGTAAGTTTTCGGTTGCTATACCAATGCTTACAAAACAAATATCAGTTATGAAACATCAATCATCAAAAGACATAGACGACAGTTATTTACGTGCAAGAGATCATGTAGAAGAACTTAAAGGGTTTTATTATAGCCTTATTTCATACGTATTCGTTATACCATTTTTAGCCTTTATAAACTATAAAACTTCATGGCACTTCCAGTGGTTTTGGTTTCCAATGTTTGGTTGGGGAATAGGGTTAGCAATTCAAGCTTTCAGAGTTTTTGTAAACGACGGCGCTTTTGGACGTAGTTGGGAAAAACGTAAGATTGAAGAATTCATGCAGCAAGAAGAAGAGGATACGCGATGGGATTAACAACAAGCATCATGAAAAATTTTAATAATGAAGAAAAATATATTAGCGCCAAAAAGCGTGTAGATGATATAAAAGCATTCTATACTCATCTAGTAGTATATGTTTTAATAAATATATTCATATCTTCTATAAAAATTACATTTAACATCAGAGGAGGAGAGTCTTTTTCTGAGGCATTCTTTGATTTTTCAACATTCGCCGTTTGGATGGCTTGGGGTATAGGTATAACATTTCATGGTTTTGCCGTATATAGCGAAAGTACCCTGTCTTTTAGACGATGGAAGGAGAAGAAACTACAGCAATTTTTAGATGAGGAAGAAGCCAATTTTATAGCAACTAATAATCAATTAGGTATAGAAAACCAAGAAGTAGATTTCTCCAAAAGAGAGGCTTATTTCCACGCTAAAAAGAAAGTAGATGATTTAATGGGTTTTTGTTGGCATGCTGTAGTTTATATTGTTGTTAACATATTCATTCTTTCTGTACTATATTTTGTAACCAACTTACCATTCACGGCTTGGTATACCTATGCTACACCTTTTTTCTGGGGCATTGGTTTAGGTATTCATGCTATCGCAGTTTTTGGTAAAAGTGTGGTATTCGGAAAAAAATGGGAACAACGTAAGATAAAAGATTTTATGCGTAAAGAAGAACAACGTAACCATTGGAACTAAGTATTATGAAACGAATAGATTATAAATCCGGACAAGGAGATTTTAGAAAAGAAGAAGCTTATATTAGAGCTCAAAAAAGAATAAAAGAACTTAAAGGCTTTTATTGGCATGCCTTCTGGTATGTTGCCGTGAACATATTTATTATTATAATGATAGGCAGAGGTTCTGGCTGGAATATTTGGCACTTTGGCACCTTTGCAACACCATTATTTTGGGGTATAGGATTAGGATTTCACGCTTTGGGCGTATTCGGTAAGAATTTGTTTTTTAGCAAATCTTGGGAAGACCGAAAGGTGAAAGAATTTATGGAAGAAGAAAATAGAAGACAAAAATTTCAATAACCATGGAGCAAGATAAAAACAAGGGTTATTTTAAAGCTAAGGAGAAGGTTAGACATATTAAGATGTTCTATTACCATTTAGTGTTATTTATTGTGGTGTTAATTCTGTTGTCAATTAATTTTTTGTATTTAGATGAGAATAATCCGTACTCCGAATTTTTCATATTGTTTAATTCAATTATCATAGTAGTGTGGACAGTTGTTATCATCCTTCATGGTAGATGGGCGCTAAAAGGTAAGAGTATATTTAAGAAAGGCTGGGAAGACCAAAAAATGAAAGAATATTTAGAAAAAGAGGAAGAAGAAACAACCCTTTGGGAGTAGTTGTCATTGTGAGGAGTGAAACGACGTAACAATCTACTGCATTTGAAGAAGAGATTCTTACGCTTTTTCCAAAAGCTCAGAATGACGACTTCAAAGTGTTTTCTTTTAATCAACAATATTAATATGTACATTTAATTAGGTAGTGTAAAAAATGAGAGTAATAATAATAGAAGACGAAAAACCATCAGCAAGACGATTACAACGTATGTTGGATAAATTGGGAATTGAAGCCGAAACAATGTTGCACTCCGTAGAGGAGTCTATCCAGTGGTTTCAAGAAAATAAACATCCAGATTTAATCTTTTTAGATATTCAATTAAGTGATGGTTTATCGTTTGAAATTTTTGAAACTGTAAATATAAAGTCGGCAATTATATTTACCACCGCGTATGATGAGTATGCGCTACAAGCGTTTAAACTTAACAGTATAGATTATTTATTAAAGCCGATAGATTCTGAAGAACTTAAAAGTGCAGTAGAACAGTTTCAAGAGAATTCACCAGAAAAGCAAGCTGTCACTCTAGATTTTTCAGATATAAAAAAACTATTGGTAAATCCTATTGATAGAGAATACAAAAAACGGTTTTCAGTAAAAGTAGGGCAACATTTAAAACTGATTAATGTAGATGAAATAGAATGTTTTTATTCTGAGAATAAAGGGACCTACTTGCATACTTCTGAGGGTAGAAACTATTTGCTAGATAAAACTCTAGAACAACTAGAGGACGAATTAGAACCACACACGTTTTTCCGCATAAACCGTAAATTCTTCGTAAATATTAATGCCATAAAAGATATGGTAAGTTATACCAATTCACGTCTACAAATAAAACTAAATTCTTATAATGAACAAGACGTTATTGTAGCTAGAGAACGAGTTAAAGATTTTAAAACTTGGTTAGAGTAATTTTTAGGATAGAATAAATGTGACTGTTTTTCTTATATAGTAAGTAATTCTACTATTCTAATATTTCTAATTGCGCTATTATTTGTTCTTCAGTTATAGGATAGTCTTTGTTCTTTCTCAAGGTTTGATAAACATCTTCAAAGACATTCATATAACTTGCTTTTTTTGCAGCTATTTTTTCTTGTTTTTTTAACCCGTTCGGTGCAATCGTGGTTAATATTCCTTCGCTCTCAGGCATTTCCACGCCATATTTTAAATTGTTAGGTTGTATTCCTACTTTTAATTGATCTTCCTGAACATCAGTGCGTTGCTTTTTATAGGTTCCTAATGCACCCTGAATTACAAAAGCAGGTTGCGGATCGGCAACCAATAAACTGATAGTTACAAAAACCTGTAAATTATTAGGATATAGTAAATGAATATGGACATAATCAACTACTTGAGTATTAGTACGAACAAATGAAGGGTGTTTAGACCATTTTAAAGGAAGACCAAACAATGCAATTATTGCATCTATTGTATGTGCCCCTAAATTAAATTGAACACCATTTCCTGGTAAAGCCTTTTCTTTCCAACTGTTTTCAATTATGGAGTTGCTATATCTATCATAACGAAAATGAACCTCAATCAAATCGCCTAACTTACCTGATTCGATGACTTCTTTAACAGAGAGATAATCACTGTCATATCTTCTGTTTTGATAAGGCAGTGCCAACACTTTGTTCTTTTTAGCCTCTTCAAATAGTTGTTTTGCTTGTGAAGAAGTAGTAGCAAAAGGTTTGTCAATCAATACATGTTTTTTTGCCTTAATAGCTTTTAATGCATATTCAAAATGTGTGTTATTTGGGGTGTTTATAATAATAAGTTGAATAGAATCATCTAATAAAATTTCATCAACTGAATTATAACTTTTTATATGTGGAAAATCTAAATGTGCCTTTTTTTTAGTTCGCTCTACTATACCTATAAGTTCAAATTCTGGGTGGTCTTGAAGAAATGGTGCATGAAATAGTTTACCAGACATTCCATAAGATAATATTCCTGTTTTAATTGTAGTATTCACGGTTTTATAATCAAGTTTTATTTAGCTATTTGATCCAAAACCCAATTTGTTCTAGCTCCTGAAACTCCTGTGCTTGGGCATTTTCCTTTTCCTTGTAGGTCATTCACAATAGTTTGAATAAGTATCTCTTGGATGTATTTAGGAACTTCAAATTCAAATTTCTTAACGGGTTTATTCTCCATTTTCAGAGTAACGTGATGATCTCCCCAAAAAGGAAATGATATTTCACCCTTACTGCCTATTATTGTTGTCATTTCATATTGAGAAGCCTTACTAGTATTAAAAGCCCACAAGCCTTTTCCTATAATCCCATTTTTAAATTTAAAAACACCAACAGTGATATCATCAGCTTTATACGTTTTTGATTGATTTTCAGAAAACCCACTTGCTTCTGTGATAGGGCCAAAAAGTAAATCAAGTGCATCTAATTGATGTGACGCTAGGTCATAGAAATAACCACCACCTGCAACTTCAGGGTCAACTCGCCAATTATTAACGTGATGATGGGTTCCAACAATGTCATTCTCAATTGTCATTTGTACGGCTATATCAACACTTCTAATATCTCCAATAGCACCTGTATCAATTAGTTCTTTTACTTTAAGGATATTTGGTAATGTTCTGCGGTAATAAGCAACATATAACGGAACATTTGCTTTCTTACATGCCTCTACCATTGATAGGCATTCTTTATGTGAACGTGCCATTGGCTTTTCTACATAAACAGGTTTTCCAAGAGCCGCTGCTTTCAATGTATATTCAGCATGCGTTTCAGGTGGCGTTGCAATATATATAGCGTTTACCTCAGGATCATTCAGTAAATCATCGGCATTATTATACCACTTTTTAACACCATGACGACTGGCAAAATCCTTTGCTTTTTCAGAATTTCTTCTCATAACCGCCTTAACACTTGAATTAGGTGTTTGTATAAGTGGTGGTCCACTTTTTGTTTCGCAAACATCACCTACCCCAATAATTCCCCAACAAACTTCCTCCATAATTTTTTGTGTCATTTTTAGAAAGATTTTATCACTGATTTGTTTCAGCCTAATAGTCTTATGGGTATAAATCGTATTGTATATTGTTTATATCCAATGTTAAACGAATTTACCTAATTTTTAACAAAAATCAGAACCTAAAGCGTTTTAAAAAAGTTGGGCTGTACTCATTAAAATACCAATTGGAGTTTCATTTCTTTCCTGATTATTTTATAATCATAATCTAGTTATTATTATAACAGAAAAACAAGAAACCAACCATGATATGACGAGTTTCTTGTTTATTAAATTTTGCCTATTATTTTGCGGTAATTGGACTAATTTTTGCGGCCACTTCGTTTATTGAGTTTGCAGGGAAATTCCCTTTTTTAGCGTGTACTTCAATTAGTTGTTTGTTTATTGCTTTATAAACACAATAAACTTTATCTCCTGTAACATAACTATGCTGCCATTCAATTATTGGTCCCATTTCCTGCAAGACTGAACATGACGTTTGAGAGATTCCTTTAAGTTGTTCAGCAGTTAAGTCTCCTGCTCCTGGAATAATACGCTCAATAACATAGGTTTTCATGGTTTCATTTTCATGAATAACGTTTTGTCCTGATTCAAAAGATTTTTGATTTTGTGCCGAAAGCGAAATACTAAGAAATAAAAACGGTAAAAACTTTAAATACTTCATGATGTTAATTTTTAAATGATTAATAAATACATCACAAATTTAAATTAGTATGCTCTACCTCGTTTTTCTTTAAAAGTCAATCTTTTTACTTTCTTGCTCAACTTTAATTTAACTGTATTTAGCACGATATTCAGTTGGTGTTAATTTGAATTTCTCCTTAAAGATTCTGCTAAAATGCGATATATTCTTAAATCCACAATCAAAAGTAATTTCACTTATGGTTTTGTTTGAAGTTTGAAGTAATGAGGTCGCTTTTTCAAGTCTTTTGGCTGTTAACCATTTTCCGGGAGAAGTTTGATAATGTTTTATGAAATCACGTCTAAAGGTGCTAGTGCTTCGATTGGCAATTTCTGCGAACTCAGAAATTTTTAAATCGTAATAATAATTTGATTCCATTACTTGCCATATTGGAATAGTATATTCATCAACTATTTGATTTATGTAAGCAAGAGTTTGTTTATTACTTGGATGAATGAGGATATTAAATAGCAATTCTTTAAATTTTCCTTCAAAAATGGAGTCGGGTAATAATTGCGATTTAGAGAAATAGGGTAGCAGGCTTTCATAGATATTTTGAATTTTTTCGTCAATGGTGAATTCCTCAATCATTTCCACTTTAACTTCAGGTAAATTTTTTAACACAAAATGTGGCCTAAATTCTTCAAAAACTTTCTTGAGGTAATCGTCCTTGAAGTATAGAACTAAAACTTTCCAATCTGAGTAATTATTAGGCAGTTCTTGTAAAAAAGCGCCTCTCTTTACTAAAAAACCTTTATCCTGAGTAAGTGTCCATTTCTTATCTCCTTGTCTCAATATTCTTTGACCGCCTAAGGTAAAAGTCAACTGATTGTGATTAGAGTAAAGTTGAACGATTTTTTCTTTTTGCGGACATTGATAATAACAGAATAACTGATCTTTTAAATATAGTTGTGTAAAAATATCAGGGTTTCCTTTATGTATTTCGTAGATATTCATTTAGAGTTCGATATGTTTTTTAAAGTAAGTTTAATTAAATGTCGTTATAGATATCCCAAACAGATTCCCACTTTCCCTCTGGGTTTTTCTTGCTTAACATAGCCCACTTAAATTGAATATTGTTAGAAGTAGAGTCTGGAATGGTAATGGATATTTCTCCCAAGCCTCTCATTACAGCCCAATCTTTAAAGTAGATTACTTCTTCTACCGTTTCAGCTATTTCCAGTTTACTGTTGCTGTCAACTACTTCCTTTTGAAAGAACTTCACAATATTTGACCTTCCATAGATAGATGGTAGGTTAGGAGGCATAAAAACACCGTCTTTAGCATATGTTTTTCCTATGCCTTGTAGATCAGCTTCGTTATAAGCCTGTAAAAACTCATCGGTGGCATGTTGTATTTCTTCTAGTTCTGGTCCGCCATCAAAAATAATCCCGTAATTACTATCTTGATTTTTAGAGTATACTATGCCTAAATAAAATCCAATTGACATTGTAAATATAAATCCTGCTAATAGCATTATTGTTTTAGTGAAGCTTCTTGGTTTTGTCATCATAGCTTTATTAAAGGTTTATTTAGATAAAATTCTTTTTGGTTGTTGTTGGGTGGAGCAATGTATACCACCGCCATCCCAATTTTGAGGCATGAAATCTATAAATACGATTTTTCGGCCTGAGAATTGTTCTTTAAAAATCTTCTCAACCTGCTTTTCTGTTTTTTCAGAAGTACCCATTCTTGTGTAAGTTGGTAGAACTACCAAGTTGTTAGTTACCAAATAATTAAGATAACTCGCAGCAGGGATTCTTAATAAAGTGTCACCTTCTTTTGGTCTTTCAGAAGGAAGAAACCAGTTTGGGTCTAAGTCAAGTGAATATTTAGAAAAGTTTATGTTTTTTGTGGCTTTAATTTCTTTAGTGATAAGTTCAGGTAATGGTACTTTAATTATGTTGAACGGTTTGCCATCTTGATCAGTTGCATTTTCAAGAATTCTAAGATTCTCACTCATTCTTTCAAAGTTTATCCTGTTAATAGGGTTTAAATCTTTTTCATCTTCGTTAACCCAAGCCAGTAAAATGGTGTTTGCATCTGAAAAGCGAACAAATTCATCCGAATGCTGTACACCTCCACCAACATAGTTTCCAATGATCCTTCTATAAAAACCATTGGGGTCATCTGCTAGACTCTGTTTAAGCCAAATTACATTTGAAACTCCAAGAACTCTTTTAAACTCATCTTCTATAAAGTCTTTATTTTTATTTGGGTTTCTATCTAATACAGCACTTTCGCAAACAATAAGTGTCCCTTTTCCATTTACTTCAATATTACCACCTTCATGAACAACGCTAGTTTTGTTAATAACAGCATTTTCAACCTTAGCCATTAAGCTATCAACTTGAGCAGTTTTGGGATTTATTCTAAGTTTAATGTATTTGTTAATACTATCAGTGTTGTTATTATGCATTAACCGCAAAAATTCAGGAAGTCCATATTGGTCGAAACCAAAATCTGCAACACCTAATTCCCCTTTATTATTTACTAAAAATGCTGCGCCATAATCGCGTATCCAATATTGATCTCCGGGAATTACATGAAAACTCACTTTGGAGCTATCAACGTTTTGGTTGTACAAATATTTTTTTGCTTTTAACTTTAAATTATCAGATGATACAGCAATCTTAACAGAGACATGAGGTGTAAGTGTCTTTATTAGCTTAACAATTCCAGGTTGAAATTGTGTAAGTTCATTCCCTTTCCAACCTAGCCAAATAGCATCATGAGGTTCCCATTCTGCAGGCATATAAAACTCAGAATAATATATGTTTTTATCAGCATTCTTTTGATTACAACTACAAATAATAAATAGACCAGTTATGGCTAATAGAAGTCTCAATATGAATGTTTTCATTAGAAGGTGTTTTGTTTTTCTATTAATTAAAGTTCTTGGGTGGTTTTATAAATCAATGGGTCACTTGTTTTTTAATTTAAAATCAAAAACATCAGGTCTTGAATAATGTCCAACGGCATCAAACATACGTTTAGATTTTACAATTTGGTTGAGGTCAATATCGGCATATAAAATGTCTTCTTCAGCTTCTAAAGGACCAGAGATAATTTTTCCGTCAGGACCAATTATACAACTGTTACCAACGTTTACCCATTCGCGTCCTTCAGGGTAAAGTTTCTTAAAATCAAAAGTGTTTGGGATATCATCCATCTTTAAAGCAATACAACAGCTAATAACAAATAATCCGCCTTCTCTAGCAATATGTTGCATAGACAGTTGCCAATTAGGGCTTTTATCCCAGGTTGGTGATGCAAGAATTTGAGCGCCACTTTCGTAAATGGCAGTTCTGGCAAGTGGCATAAAGTTTTCCCAACAAATCAAGCCACCAATTCTTCCAACTGAGGTATTATAAGATTGTAGTGTGCTACCATCTCCTTGTCCCCAAATTAAGCGCTCCCCTCCGGTTGGAATTAATTTTCGGTGCTTTCCTATAATGTTGCCATGCTCATCAATAAAAAGTAAACTATTAAATAAACTGGAGGCACTGGTTTCGGTATTGCGTTCATGCATGCCCATAACAACATTAACCCCTGCTTCTTTTGCGGCTTCACTAAGTTTTTTTGTGGATTGGTCTGGGACTGAAACAGCATTTTCAACTAAAGTTGCGTAAAGTTCATTTAATTCTGCTCCTTTACTGTTTGGAATTAGCCAAACCCAATCTGGGTAACCCGAAATATAGGCTTCTGGAAACACTATAAGTTTACAGCCATTTTTACCAGCTTCAAGAATGGCATCACAAGCTTTATCTACAGTTTTTTCTTTATTTAAAAATATAGGGGCAAGTTGTGCAGCGGCTACTTTTATGGTATTACTCATGTCATTTATTTTTTGAATAATTAAAATTTTCTGGAAATGAAACGGAATCTTTCCACCATTTTTTGGTGGTTTCCTCATCAACCTTAGCAAAATCAAGTTGTTCCCAAATGAATGCTTTTTCCATTTGTTCTCCTAAGGCTAACAAATTTTTTCCTGTTTTTAGTTGTTTTTCGTTCCAAAGTTTTAAAGCTTTTTCAATCGTATTTTTGCTTTTAAGACAATCAATGAGGTCTTTAGCATTATTATATCCCTTGAAAACACCCGAGCCAGTAAAAGGCTGTACAACAATTCCAGCATCTCCTATTAAGCAGATATTATCTTTATGGTAATTATCCAGATCTAGAGTGTAAATAACTTGTATATAACTGTCTACTGTCTTTTCTACTATTTCAGAATAATAGTCTGGAATATTTTGGGTTAAATAATGTTTTAATTTTTTTTCGGTAGATGAACTCATATAACCAGGAGGCAATGTGCCTTGCCTAATATTACCGTTTTTATCAGTTAGCAAATTGTTCAATTCATCTTCGGGTATTGCTATATAGGCAGCCCAATTAAATACGCGATTTCCTTTATCTGATGTGCCGTCAGAATTTGGTATATAATACACTACATTATGCCCTGGTTTGTCTTGGTATGATAATCTTAAAATTTTATTTTCCAAAGGACACGAATTCGATATTTTATTTTCGGGAAGTAATCCTCTCCATAGTATATAACCTCTATATTCTAATTTTTTATCTGGGAATATAATTTGCCTTCCTAAAGAATTGTAGCCATCGGCAAAAAGAACCAAATCAAATACTTCTCTTTTATTGTTCTCTGTGGTTAATTCTACTTTCGAATCATTGTTTAAGTTTGCCTTTACAATTTTTATTCCAGCTTTGTAGCGGTTGCTTGGGACGTTTTTACGTAAGTGTTTCCAGAGTTCATTCCACTGAAAAACTTTAAAGTCTAAAGGAATAGACCAAGCAGTTCTACCATAAGGTTCATGAGACTGCGTTTTACCAATAAAAGGCATTTCACTAGTGTGGAATTGAACAAAATCATTTCCAATCAACCCATCATTTTTTATTTTTTCTAAAAGGGAAGTAGTTGTGCCAATACCGCCACCGCGACCAACTAGTGGTTTGTTGGATCGTTCAAAAACGGTTACATCGTAACCTTGTTCTAAAAGAAGAATAGCTGCAGAACAACCTGCTATAGAGCCACCTACTATTCCTATTTTAATGTTCTTGGATGTCATGGATATTAATCATTCTAAATGGGTTGCATTTAGTTAATCAGTAAATTTTTAATCTAGGCTATAAGTTATAAAAAAATAAAGTTTTAATATCAATTTAAATATTTGCAAAAAGTATTAATAGTTAGTTGGTTATGCCGATTAATACTCACAAATTTCAGGCTTATCTTTTACATAATAAGATTTGTAGTTTTTAGCTTTTGGGTCCATACATCCACAGAGGTCTAAAAGCTTTATGTTTTTAAAGTCGATGGGATGACTTTCCGCTTGTAAAGCAATATAGCCTTCATTTAAAATCGTTCCTTTTTTTGCAATCCAATTATCTCTGTCTTCAATGATTTTTGCTTTATCCCAATCTTTTCCTTCTTGATTTTCGTTAATAAAACCCCCATTTATTTGAGGTTTTTCAAAACGCAATACTGATTCACCTTCAATAATAAACTCCATGTATTCACCGCCCATTATGGTTGCTTCAACATGCACCCACTGGTCACCATGATAGGTTTTAGAATTAGATTTTATGCAGTGATTAAAGTTAATGGTGTCTTTCATAACTACGGCGGTTCCGGGCGTACATACATTACCAGTGGTTCTGTCTTCTTCTCCTAAGCCTCCCAATAGTTGCAATTCTACAGAAATAGGAAAGGTTTGACCAATTTCATTACTTGCTGCCGATTGTGAATGCAGCATAATGCCACTATTTCTAACATTCCAATGAGAACCTCCAGGAATTTGCACACCAGTAAACCTGTAATCAAAACTTAGTTTGTAATATGAAAATGGAGTTTTGTAATACATGTGCCCAAACTTGTCATCAAAATTTTCATAATTATCATAGCTGATTCTAAGCATACTATCTTGAAAATAGAAGGTGTTTTTATAATTATCATTTACTTGATGTCCCGAAAATTTAATATCCCAACCAGTTAGGTCTTTGCCATTAAAAAGATTAATCCATTCTTCGGTATTCGGATTGTTTTTTTGCTTTGAAGATTGACAAGAAGAAAGTGTAAAAACTAAAGTGAGAATAGTAAAAAAGTACTTCATTGTTTTGTGTTTATACTATGGAGAAATCAAAAACCACCTTGCTGAGGCAAAGTGGTTTTTCTTTTAATAGAAAGCATTTAAGGCTTAAGATTTTGTTGCTTTTACAGATACAGTTAATTCTATTTCATCATTGATGAACTTTTCACCTAAATCACTAAAAAATGATTTGGATTTAAATTTAACATTCCATTTAGAACGGTCTATTGTAAAAGTCTCACTTGTTAAAGTAAGCGTGCCATTTTCATCAGAAACACTTACAGGAAATGTTACATTGTTTTTAGTATCCTTCATTGTTAAATTCCCTGATAATAAAGTTTTTCCTTCGCTTTCTTCAACTCCGGTAACTTCAAATACAGCAGTAGGGTAGGTTTCTACCTCAAAAAAGTCAGCACTTTTTAAATGACCTTCAAGTTTGGCACTTCCTTCAGAATCTTTAAGTGAGCTCATGGTAATTAAAAAAGTTCCACTATCTATTTTTCCGTTAGAAGTAGTTAAGACACCACTTTCTAAATCTATAGTTCCTACATGAGATCCGGTTGGTTTAAAACCTTTCCATTGAATTGAAGATTCAGCAACATTAACAGTGTATTTTTCAGATGTAACTTCTGCAACTGCAGTAGTTTCAGCTTCTTTGGTTTCAGCTTCTTTAGCTTTGTCTTTACAACTAAAAACAGTTAAAGTTAGTGTTGCCATTATACAAATTGATAAGATACTTTTTTTCATAATATAATTTTTAGTGTTCTATGCGTAAAGTTAGCTAAATGATGTCATAAAAAAAATTAAAAAATAATTGGTGACATTTTGACATTTTTATAATAATGGCAGTACTTTTGCCAACTAATTTTACAAATGGCTTAAATTAATTTTAGCGATGAGCAAAAAAGAAAAAAACGCAGATATAGAACAAGAACAAGTTGAAGCTGCACAAACTGAAACAGTTGAAGCTGAAGAACAAGTTCAAGAACCTGTAGAAGAGTTAACGGTTGAAGAAAAACTGCAAAAAGAAGTTCAGCAAGAAAAGGAAAAGTTTTTACGCCTGTTTGCAGAATTTGAAAACTATAAAAAAAGAACATCACGAGAGCGTTTAGAATTGTTTAAAACGGCTAGTGAAGAGGTGATGGTAGCACTTTTACCAATAATTGATGATTTTGAACGTGCATTAACGCATATAGAGGAGGATAAAGAGGCTGAAGAATTACGTAAAGGCGTAGTGTTGATATATCAAAAGATGTTATCGACTTTAGAGCAAAAAGGACTATCAGCTATTAAAGTTGAAAAAGGAGATGCTTTCAATGCTGATGATCATGAAGCTGTAACCCAAATTCCTGCACCTTCGGAAGAATTAAAAGGCAAGATTATAGACGTTATTGAAAAGGGATATAAGTTAGGCGAAAAAGTAATTCGTTTCCCAAAAGTGGTTATCGGGCAATAAAACTAGAACATGGCAAAAAGAGATTATTACGAAGTATTAGGGGTTAGTAAAGGAGCCAGCGCTTCTGAGATAAAGAAAGCGTATAGAAAAAAGGCAATTGAGTTTCACCCTGATAAAAATCCAGATGATAAAGAGGCTGAGGCTAAATTTAAAGAGGCAGCAGAAGCTTATGAGGTGTTGAGCGATGGTGATAAAAAAGCACGATACGATCAGTTTGGTCATCAAGCCTTTGAAAATGGCGGAGGCTTTGGTGGTGGCGGTATGAATATGGATGACATATTCAGTCAATTCGGTGATATTTTTGGTGGTGGCTTTGGTGGTTTCTCTGGCTTTGGTGGCGGAGGTGGCCAACGCCGTGTTAAAGGTAGTAACCTTCGTATTAGAGTGAAATTAACACTTGAAGAAATTGCCAATGGTGTTGAGAAGAAAATAAAGGTTAAACGTAAAGTTAAAGCGCCTGGAACTACTTACAAAACATGTTCAACTTGTAATGGTTCAGGGCAAGTTACGCGTATTGCGAATACTATTTTAGGTAGAATGCAAACATCTTCACCATGTAATGTGTGTGGCGGTGCCGGAGAGACTATTGACAAAAAACCTGCTGATGCTGATGCTCAAGGATTGAAGGTTGCAGAAGAAACCGTTTCAATTAAAATTCCTGCTGGTGTTGTTGATGGTATGCAACTAAAAGTGTCTGGAAAAGGAAATGAAGCACCAGGTAATGGTATTTCTGGAGATATTTTAGTGGTTATTGAAGAAGAAGTTCACGATAAATTACAACGTGAAGGTGATAATTTACATTATGATTTATATGTAAGCTATCCTGATGCTGTTTTAGGAACTTCAAAAGAAATAGATACTGTTACAGGTAAAGTTCGTATTAAGGTTGAAGCCGGTGTTCAATCTGGTAAAATATTGCGCTTACGCGGAAAAGGAATTCCTAGTATTAATGGTTACGGTAAAGGTGATTTATTAGTACATGTAAATGTCTGGACGCCTAAAACTTTAAGTAAGCAGCAAAAAGAGTTTTTTGAAAGCATGAGAGAAGATGAGCATTTTGATCCAAAACCGGAGAGTTCGGATAAATCATTCTTTGAAAAAGTAAAAGATATGTTCTCTTAAACACAATATTTTAGGAGAAAATCATGATTTTTGGCCAAAACGCATAGACGATTAAAACTGAACTTATGTGCCAGAAATGTTAAATGTATTGAAAAAAAAACTATATTTGATGTATCACTAATTTTTATTAGTGGTAATTTTTCTTTTTCATAGCAATTTTTTTCCCATCCTTAATATTATTTTAAGGGTGGGTTTTGTTTTTGTATACATTTCAATATTTCAACCTTATTAAATTGTAACTATTCCTTATAGTCTCAGACAAACATTTAATATATTTACAAACTATCTAGACAGTTTAAAAAAGTATGAGCAACTTATTAGAAGTTCATGGGGTTTCTAAAAATTTTGGAGACTTTAAAGCACTCAATAATGTATCTATTCAAGTTCCTAAAGGCAGTATATTTGGGCTATTAGGCCCTAATGGAGCAGGAAAGACTACCTTAATTCGTGTGATCAATCAAATCACTATGCCAGATTCTGGTACAGTGTTTTTAGATGGTAATTCTTTAAACGCTTCACATATAAAAGATATTGGTTATTTGCCTGAAGAGCGTGGTTTGTATAAATCTATGAAGGTAGGTGAACAAGCTTTGTATTTGGCACAGTTAAAAGGATTAAGTAAAGCGGAAGCTAAACAGCGTTTAAAGTATTGGTTTGATAGATTAGAAATAGGAGATTGGTGGAACAAGAAAATCCAAGAACTTTCTAAAGGGATGGCTCAAAAAATACAATTTGTGGTTACTGTTCTACATAATCCAAAATTGTTAATTTTTGACGAGCCTTTTTCTGGGTTTGATCCTATTAATGCAAATTTAATTAAAGACGAAATTTTACGTTTAAGGGAAGATGGAGCTACAGTTATTTTCTCAACCCACAGAATGGAGTCTGTTGAAGAATTGTGTGATGATATAGCTTTAATTCATAAATCGAATAAAATTCTAGAAGGGAAACTTATAGATATAAAAAGACAATACAAAACCAATACGTTTGAGGTTGGTTTGGAAGCCGAAAATAAAACGGCTTTAAAGGAAAGTATAAATGGAAAATTTTCGGTTTCTGAGGCAAATTTTAAATCATTAAATAACGATTTAAAATTAAATATTAAGCTTGCAGAAAATGAAACAGCTCAGGACCTTATTTCGTTTTTAAATCAGCATGCGTACATTAATCATTTTGTTGAGGTAATTCCTAGTGCTAACGATATTTTTATTCAAACCGTACAGAATAATTAATTATGAACCATCTTCCATTAATTATAAAACGCGAATATTTAACCAAGGTTAAAAACAAATCCTTTATTATTATGACTATTCTTAGTCCTATAATAATGATTGCTCTTATAGCCGTTGTAGCTTATTTGTCAAATCTTAACAATGAAAAAGTAAGGACAATTTCTGTATTAGATGAGTACGGTTTAGAAGGTGTTTTTGTAAGTACAGAAAAAACTAAGTATGATGTTTTAGAAGGCGTGACTCTTGATATAGCTAAAGAACTTGTTGGTGAAACATCTAATTACGGTTTGCTTCATATTGAAAACTTTACAAATTTAGATTTCATTTCAAATCACATCAAGTTTTATTCAGAAGAATCACCTTCGCTGTCACTTATTTCAGATTTAGAAAGAAAGTTAGAAAAGGAGTTCACCAATTTAAAAATGCAGGAAGCTGAAATTGATATTTCTAAGATTGAAGCCTCCAAAGTTTATATCAATATTGGTCAGGAAAATTTCACGGGAGAAGAGTCTTCCAAAATTGATAGCATAATCAAACTTATTTTTGGTTGTGCCGCGGGTTATTTATTATTCATGTTTATTATTATTTATGGAAACATGATTATGCGAAGCGTGATTGAAGAAAAGACAAGCAGAATTATTGAAGTTATTATTTCTTCGGTAAAACCGGTACAGCTCATGTTGGGTAAAATTATTGGAACATCTTTAGCTGGAATTACGCAGTTCGTAATTTGGGTTGTATTTGGTGGTATTTTAATGACTATTGTGTCGCTTGTATTGGGTATAAGTTTAATGGATTCTTCTATTCCGCAACAAGAATTACTTGAAATGGCTTCAGAAAGTCAAGGTGTTGAATTCTACTTTGAATCTTTTAAGAATGCCTTAAGTAACATGCCTTTAATGAATCTTATAGTTGCGTTTATCTTTTTCTTTATTGGCGGCTATTTGTTGTACAGCTCTCTATATGCAGCCATTGGAGCTGCTGTGGATAATGAAACCGACACACAACAGTTTATGCTACCAATATTAATGCCTTTAATTCTAGCTGTTTATATTGGTATTTTTACGGTTATTGAAGATCCACATGGCACTGTTTCAACAGTGTTTTCGTATATACCTTTAACATCGCCAGTGGTTATGCTAATGCGCATACCTTTTGGGGTTCCCATTTGGCAACAATTAATATCCCTGTTAATTCTAGTAGGTACTTTTATGTTTACTGTTTGGTTTGCTGCTAAAATCTATAGAGTAGGTATTTTAATGTATGGTAAAAAGCCAAGTTACAAGGAGCTTATAAAATGGATAAAGTATTAAGATGATACAAGAAATAAAGAAAATAGAAGAAAAAATCAGTGAAAGTTCTTTACTTGAGAGCTTTATTGATTTTGCGAATACAGAGCTATACAAAAATGAGTCCGGTACTATTATGATAACTATTGGATTTGTACTTTTAGTATTAACCTCTTTTATTTTAACAAACATATTACTTTCCTTAATTAGAAGGGTCGTTACCAGAAAATTACCAGGTGAGGATAAAGCAAAGTTTTTTACCGTATTCTCTTTTTCCAAATGGTTTATTTACGTTATTGTTTTATTAATTGCATTTAGTACCATCGGAGTAAATGTTAATGCTGTTTTGGCTGCTTCAGCAGGACTTTTAATAGGTGTTGGTCTTGCTTTACAAACACTTTTTCAAGATATTATATCAGGAATTTTTATATTATTAGATCAGACTGTTCATGTTGGAGATATTATTGAATTGGAAGGAAAAGTAGGTAGAGTAGAGGAAATTAAACTTAGAACAACCAGAGCCACAACAATAGATAATAAAGTGTTGATTATCCCTAATCATTTATATTTAACCAATAGCTTGTATAATTGGACTCAAAATGGTGTGACTACAAGAGAAAGTGTAGATGTTGGTGTTGCTTATGGAAGTGATGTACAATTGGTGAAAAAAATTCTACTTGAGGCTGCAAAAGGACATAAAGATATTTTACATAAACCAGAACCAACCGTATTATTTACAGATTTTGGTGAGAGTTCTCTTAATTTTAAATTGTCATTTACCATAAATGATAGTTTTAATGTGCGGTTTCCAAAAAGTGAAATACGTTTTGAAATAGATAGACTATTTAGAGAACATAATATTGTTATTCCATTTCCTCAAAGAGATATTCATATTATAAAAAAATAAAATATGCCTAAAATATTAGTTATAGAAGACGAAGCAGCAATTAGAAGAGTACTTGTTAAAATTCTTTCTGAAGAAAGTGACACCTATGAAGTAGATGAATCTGAAGATGGCTTAGCTGGAATAGAAAAGATAAAAAATGATGATTTTGATTTAGTTCTTTGTGATATTAAAATGCCTAAAATGGATGGGGTTGAAGTGTTAGAAGCTGTTAAGAAAATAAAGCCTGAAACCCCAATAGTTATGATTTCTGGTCATGGAGATTTAGATACAGCTGTTAATACCATGCGCTTAGGAGCCTATGATTATATTTCAAAACCACCAGACTTAAACAGATTATTAAATACTGTTAGAAATGCCTTAGACAGGAAAGAACTTGTAGTTGAAAACAAAATTCTTAAGAAAAAGGTTAGCAAGAAATATGAAATGGTAGGTGATAGTGAGGCTATTTCTCAAATAAAGGATATTATTGAAAAAGTTGCACCAACTGATGCCAGAGTTTTAATCACAGGACCAAACGGAACGGGAAAAGAAATTGTAGCACATTGGTTACATGAAAAGAGTGACCGTTCAAAAGGAAACATGATTGAAGTGAATTGTGCTGCTATTCCAAGTGAGTTAATTGAAAGTGAGTTGTTTGGTCATGTTAAAGGTGCTTTTACTAGTGCCGCTAAAGACAGAGCAGGAAAGTTTGAAGCAGCCAATGGTGGAACAATTTTTCTTGATGAAATTGGTGATATGAGTTTATCTGCACAAGCTAAAGTACTAAGAGCTCTGCAAGAAAGTAGAATTCAACGTGTAGGCAGTGATAAGGATATCAAGGTAAACGTGCGTGTAATAGCGGCTACTAATAAAGATTTAAAAAAAGAAATAGCTGATGGAAAGTTCCGTGAGGATTTATATCATAGACTAGCTGTTATTTTGGTAAAGGTCCCAGCTTTAAATGATAGACGAGATGATATTCCCTTACTGGTAAATCATTTTGCTGCTAAAATTGCCGTAGAACAGGGAACCGCAAAAAAAGCGTTTACAGATAAAGCAATCAAACTTCTACAAGATTATGATTGGACTGGAAATATACGTGAATTACGGAATGTAGTCGAAAGACTTATTATTCTTGGTGGTAATGAAGTTAGTGAACAGGATGTGAAACTCTTTGCTTCTAAATAAATAAAAAGGCTCTGAAGAACAGAGCCTTTTTATTTACATATCATTCAATTCTGCTAAATAGGAATGGGTTACTTTATTAATGTTTTCAATAAAGTAAGCTTTAATATCCTCAATTTCTTCATTAAGTAATTCATCTTTACTTTTATTACTAACAGTAACTGTAGATTTACTTCCACATCTTTTTAAAAGCTCATTGTATGTTTCAATATTTAAAGAAAGCGCATCCTCGTATTTTTCAATCAGCTTTTCTTTCTCTAAAGTATTTGCTTTCAATTTTTGTTCCGCAAGCTTTTTTGTAAGTTCTTTTTCTTTTTGTTTTAATGCAAGTTGTTGTTGCTCTAATCGTTCTTTTTCAATCTGTAATACATTCAATTCATCTGCCTTATTCGCTCCGTCTGTGGCGGTAAATTCATTTAATGTAGTAATTGTTCGTTGAGCAATTTCTCTAGCTCTTTTTACAAAGAATCTACCATCCTCAAAAGTTTCAGCATTTTCAACTTTTGCCAATAATTCGGCGCCATCATACGCCATTTCATAGGCAGTTTCGCAGCCACACTTTTTTAAATTGATTTTAGCTTGTTCAAAAGATTTTAAAGACTTTTCAGAATAATATTTTAAGTGATCTAAATTGTTTGATTCATAGGCGTCTTTTACATTAGAATAGGCATATATCAGATTGGAATCGGCATCAGTACAAAAATTCTGAGCAAATAGGAATGAAAATGTGAAAAATGAAAAAAGAAAGGCGTAGGTACTTTTCATGGTATTTGGGTTAATTCATAAGTAGGTGAGCCAAATGTATAAAAAACATAATAAAATGTGTTACCGTTCATCGAAAATATGGTTTTAGTATATTTATGAAAAATTAACCAGTACAATAATGAATGAATATAAAGTGACTTCCAACATTTCGCTAATAAAACAACCTACAAAGGTTGTTATTGATGATGCTGAAAAGAAATTGAAAGACCTGAGAAAGAAACTTGGTAAGCTTCAAGATACCATGTATGCTCATGGTAAATATGCTGTTTTGGTTTGTTTACAGGGAATGGATACATCTGGAAAAGACAGTTTAATAAGAGAAGTTTTTAAGGCTTTCAATGTAAGAGGTGTTGAGGTTCATAGTTTTAAAGTACCAACGGAATTAGAATTGAAACACGATTATATTTGGAGGCATTATATTGCACTTCCGGCAAGAGGGAAGTTCGGAGTTTTTAATAGAACTCATTATGAGAATGTGTTAGTAACTAGAGTACATCCCGGGTATATTTTAGGAGAAAACATTCCTTCAGTTAGTTCGGTTGAAGATATTGATGACGCCTTTTGGGATACACGTTTTGAGCAAATAAACAATTTTGAAAAACATATAGCTGAAAACGGAACAATCATTTTTAAATTCTTTTTGAATTTATCTAAAAACGAGCAGAAGTATCGTTTATTAAGACGATTGAACAAACAGGAAAAGAATTGGAAATTTTCTCCAGGCGATTTAAAAGAACGTAAACTATGGGATAAATACCAAGAGTGCTATGAAGATGCAATTAACAGAACATCTAAAGCGCATGCACCTTGGTATACAATTCCTGCAGATGATAAGCCTTCTGCAAGATATATTGTTGCGAAAACAATTTATGATGCGCTTCAAGAATATACAGATATTGCTGAACCAGAATTAGATGATGATGTTAAGGCTAATATTGAATTATACAAACAACAATTGAATAATGAATAGACTGATTTTTATTTTCGTTTTGTCTCTATCAAGTATTAGTTTGGCTCAGATAGATTCTGAAAAGTTGCCTTTTTTTGAAATAGAGGAGTATCCTGAAACTTATAATTCTAATTTAATCATGGCTAGAATGATTGATGGTCTTGGTTTTAGATATTATTGGACAACTGAAGGATTAAGAGATATAGATTTGGCTTATAAAGCGAGCGATTCTGGTCGTACTGCAGGAGAAACAATTAATCATCTATACGGTCTATCACGTTTTATTAGGAATAGTGTTCTTGAAAATAATAAAGATGTAAATAAAGAAGAACTTAGTTTTCAAGAAAAACGAAAGCGAACTTTAATGAATTTGAAAATAGTGTCGGATACATTTAAAAACGCTGAAGAAACTTTCAAGTTTGAAGATACTTCCGTTCCTTTTTGGAATATCATTAACGGGCCTATTTCTGATGCTTTATGGCACTGTGGTCAAGTAGTTATGTTGAGGCGTGCTTCTGGGAATCCTTTTAATTCGAAAGTGTCAGTTTTTAGTGGGAAAGTGAAAAAATAGGATACAAGTTTATATTGTTAAAAAGGAAACATCTTTTAAACATTGATGTTTCCTTTATTAATATCTTATTCTCTACCCAATAGCCATCCAATCACACCCCCAGCAACGGCAAAACGAATTCCAAAAGTTATGGTAGCAGAAATTACACCGGTTAATTCAACAAGCTCACTGGTAGCAAAAAGGTGTAGTGTTCCACAAGCACCGATGAATGCACCAATTATCAAGCCTGCTTGTAAACCCGAAGAAAAGGTGTTAATCTGAGCCAATTTACTAAAAACTATAGTTAATAATGTAGAATAAAGAATTTCCATTAATATTATAGATGGAATTTCTAATTTGGTAAAAGTAGCTCCTGCGGCTTCTCCATTATGCATATTAAAGCCTAATATAACATAAATTAAATACCCTAATCCAAATAGAGCAATTGTTCCACCAATAATGGCAAAAATCTTGTTTTTCATTTTATTTGGTTTTAAAACTTCTTAATAGAAGTTTGGTTAGCTGTCATAAAGATAATAAAAATAACTTATTGATAATTAACAAGTTATTTACTTAATGAGTTGAGCTACTCTCCTGAGAAAATCTAGAAGTATCATTAAAATTAATTTTATAGTATTTTATGATATCTACAGTAGTATAACCGAAGTAAATTTAAAAACTAAAATTGCGTTTGATGATGAAGGGGTTTATTTTTTTCGCTTAAAGGTTCTTTAAGTAGAATTTTACATATTTGATAGTAACCATTTCTATATCCAGTTACTAATAAATTAATATCATTTGGAGACCATGAAGGAAGAATATCTTCAACATTATTATAAGTAACTTGAACTTTTCTTGTACCGTTATTACGCATGATAAATATTTCAGAATGTACCATGTCATTCACTTTAGCAGAATAAGCCACCCTGCTACCACGTACTTTAGACCAATTAGGGTATTCGCTATGATCTTTAAAATAGGTTAACCTGTTTCTATCTTCAGTAATAATGTTATAAGAATAAATAATATTACTTTCCCCCTGTGTGTTTCTATTTGAAAAATAGACAACATTGTCACCTCTAGGAGAAAAATGAGGGTATAAATTAATGTGCTTATTAGAAACAATTTTCCTTAATCTTTTACCTTTTAGCGAGCATATGTATAAATTAGTAACCTCTTCATTCTCTTTATGGCAGAATATAATTTCAACACCGTTTGGAGCAAATCGTGCAAATGATTTTTCCCCAAGCAAAGAAATAGGTATTTTTTTTACAGAATTGGTGTCAAAAGAGTAAATAAAAAGTTCATTACCACCATTTTTATCAGATTCAAATAAGATCATATCTTTATATGGATGCCATGTTGGTCTTCTGTCGTTGGACGCACTTCTAAATAATTTTTTCTGGCGTTTACCATTAATATCCATAGTATAAACTTGCCATCTGCCATCACGATTAGATTCAAATAGTATTTTTGTGCCACTATTATTATAGCTGGCATATCTATTATCAGAATTTGTATGCGTTAGTTGAACTTCTTTAAAGCCTTCATCTTGAGCTAATAAATAAGAGGTGGTAACCGGAAAAAGGGTGAGTACAATTAATACTTTAATAATATTCATTATTTATCTGATTTTCAAAGTAAATATTGTTTTTATAAATATAAGAATTATTTATTCTTACCTTTTATCGGATATGCTGGACGTTTCATAACTTTAGGAGGATTTTCCTTAAGTTGTTTTAGTGCAATCTCTATGGCTTTTTCCAATTGAGGATCTTCACCTTTTATTACTTTTACAGGTAATTGTTCTACTTCAATATCAGGAGCAACACCTTCGTTTTCAACTCTAAACCCGTCTTCTGTATAAAAAGCAACATTTGGAGCTGTTACACTGCCGCCATCAATAAATTCAGGATATCCTAATACGCCTACTAAACCTCCCCATGTACGTTTGCCAACAATGGTTCCAACTTTAAACTTTCTAAACATCCATGGCAGATAATCTCCGCCAGATCCAGCTGTTTCATCTGTTATCATGACTTTAGGACCCTGAATAGATGCGCTTGGAGACTTTAAATCTTTTCCATAACGGAAATTCCAATATGCTTGTTCTGGCTTTTTCAGGATATCAATGTAATAATCGGCTAATTGACCACCACCATTAAAGCGTTCATCAATTATAATTGACTTTTTAGTTGCTTGAGGAAAGAAATAACGCTTAAAGTACTCATGACCAGCGCCTGCTGTATTTGGTACATAAACGTAAGCTACTTGACCGTTTGTGGCCTTGTCAACTTTTCTAATATTCCCCTCTACCCAGTCTCTATTACGAAGAGCTCTCTCGCTTCCAACTGGTGTAACTTTTAAATTTCTTGAGTTGGAACCATCTGCACTTTTACTAACTTTTATAGAAGTGATTTTATTGGCAGTGTTTTCAAAGAGACTGTGTAGATTGTCATTTGAAGTTAGGTTTTTATTATTTACAGAAATGATATAATCTCCAACATTAGCATCAACACCTGGTTCTGTTAAAGGAGAACGTAAATTTGGGTTCCAATTTAAACCACCGTATATCTTTGTTATTCTATATCTGTTACTTTTTATTTCATAATCAGCACCTAAAAGGCCTCCATTTATTGTTTGTGGTCTATTCATTCGGTCTCCTCTACCAGAAAATCTATGGTGACCAACTCCCAGTTCGCTAAACATCCAACTCATCATTCTATATAAGTCACTACGGCAACTGACATGTGGCAAAAAGATGTTATATTTTGTTTTCATGGCGTCCCAATCAACTCCATGCATTCCTGGATCATAAAAATAATCTCGGTTCACTCTCCACGCTTCATTAAATATGTTATTCCATTCATCAATAGGATTAATTTTAACTTGAATGGCACCAGTTTTTAATATGCCTCCATCAGGTTTTTTACCTGTATCAGTGATTCCTATTTTACCATCAGCCCCATATAACATTTTGCCTCCTTTAGCAGCTATTTCATAGAAATTAGCAGGCATAATAGTTTCATCTTTTCTTTTCTTTAAACTGTATTTATGAAGTTTATTAGATCTTGAATGAGGTGCTCTTGATAAATAGTATAATTCACCTTCTTTAGGAGCGCTTAAATTTGAATAGTTTCCAGAAGGAATTGGAACATCAACAATTCTATTTTGAATATTATCCCAATCTATCTCAACAGTTTTCTTTTTTTCTTCTTTCTTGTCGTCCTTATCTTTTTTGTCATCTTTAGTGTCACTTTCCTTTGGTGTTTCGTTATCATTTTCTTTTACAAAAGGAGATATTGTTTCCTTCTGAAGTGTTACTAAATAAATGGAATTACTTGATTCCATATCCTGATTAGATTGATCAAACCAATTTACAACTGGTCCTGCATTAGTAGAAGCTAACATGTATAAGTATTTTCCGCTAGGATCAAATGTAGGATCTGAAATATTGGATAATCCATCAGAAATTGAATACGATTTGCTTTCTGAAATAGAGTAGAGATGAGCCTGTTCAAAATTAGTTTCTGTTATTGTAGTGTAAGCTATCCAATTAGAGTCTGAAGACCAATCACCAAAGAGTTCTCTATAAACGCCTGGAGTATACATCTCATCTGATGCTATTTTATTGATTTTACTAGTGGTAATATCCAAATAATAAAGACTTCTTCCATTGTCTACAAAGCTTAGTTTTTTGCTGTCTGGCGACCAGTGAATAAAGGCATAAAACCCATTTCCATTTATGTTAATCTTTTTAACTGATTCGGTCACAGTGTTTAAAACATGAATGGCGTACTCGCCAGATTCATCAGAAAAATAGGCAATAGAATTACCATCTGGAGACCAAGCAGGAAACTTTTCATGTACTCCAGTTGTGTTAGTTAAATTTTTGGGGTCTCCCTTTTTTGCAGGAACTGTTATTATGTCTCCTCTAAAATCGAACACAACTCTGGCTCCAGAAGGAGATATGGAACCACTTCTTATATAATTATCTCCAGAAACATAGCGAGGTCTTAGCTCTAGCAAATCTGTTTTGATATTTATATCCAGTTTTTTTGTTAAACCAGATGCTATATTGTGAACATGTAAATAACCAGCCTGTTCAAAAATAATATCCTTGTTACTTTTAGATAAGCTTATAATTGAAAAGTCTTTAAAGTTAGTGAGTTGAGATATTTCCTTGCTGCTAACTTTATAACTAAATAAATTAAATTCACCATTTCGGTCACTTATAAAATAAACGTAATCTCCAGCCCATTGCGGATTACTATCGTTGCAGCCACCAGCTGGTTTAGAAATCTCTTCTATTTTATGAGAGCGTGTATTATATATCCAAATACGTGAAATAGTTCCACCTCTATAATGTTTCCATTGATAGAAGGCATCATAAATGGGAGTATATGCTAAATGGCTACCATCACTTGAATACGAAGCCCAAAATGCGTTAGGCACTTTTAGTTGATTCACGGTTCCTCCTTTGTTGGATATGGTGAAGAGTTGAAAGTGTCTCCCGGTATGTGTATTTCTCTGTGAAGCAAATAGAACTTCAGAACCATCAGGCGAGAAATCTCGAATCAAATCTGGGTAAGGGTGCCACGTAAGTCGTGTTGGAATACCACCTGATACAGGAACAATGTATACATCAGTATTCCCATCGTATTGTGCATTAAAAGCAATTTGTGTTCCGTCAGGTGAAAATACCGGGCTTGATTCTACACCTTCATCAATGGTTAATCTCTTTGGGTTAGAACCATCTCTGTTTGCAACCCATAAATCTTCGGCATATATAAAGGCAATATGAGAATCACTTATTGCAGGTTGAGTCATCAACCGAGTACCTTGAGCATCAGCCGAAATTGTTGTTGTAAAAAGAGTTGTGAGAATGATTAATTTAGGGATAATCAATGATTTTAAAATTGTTTTCATTTTGATTGATTTAAAATTGAGTTATCTAAAGCGCTATTTTTTATTCAATATTTTCAATAAGAAAAATATAATTGTTAACGCACCAATAAATATAGCGGTTCCTATCATTTCTTCACGAGAAATATTTGATAAAAAATATGAGATTATAAGTATCGAAAGTAATGGTATTGTTATGCCACCAGGAATTTTGAAATTGGTTCTATCTCCTTTCTGAGATATCCTTAATTTAATTACTGATAATGCAACACCTAAATAAACTAATAACATAGCACTACTAGCGATAATGGCTAAACTTTTAAAACTACCTGAAATGGCCAGAGTAAATCCAATAATACCATAACAAATGATAGATATATAAGGTGTGGCGAAAGATTTGTGGATTTTTGATAGCACTTTTAATTTAATAATATTATCTCTTGACAGAGCATAAAGAATTCTAGGATTATTCAACACTGAGCCACTTAAAAAGCCAAACATTGAAATAATGGCACCAATAAAAAGGATAGTAAAACCTATAGGTCCTAAAGAAACCTTAGCAGATTCAGCTAATGGAGCTGCTTCAAAGTTAGGTAATGAACTTCCTAATAGTCCTTGTGATACAGATTGAATTAATATGTACAAAACAACTACTGTGGTAATACTTATAAAAATTGCTTTTGGAACAGTTTTCTTCGGATTTAGTACTTCACCACCAACAACTAATCCAGTTTCAGCACCTTGAAAGGCAAAAAACAAAATGAGGGCCGTTTCACCAATAGTACTAATTTCAGGAAAACATTCAATCTCCAAGTTGGTGAAATCAACTCCAATCCAGCCGATAGTAACCAGAATAAGAAGAGGTATTAGTTTGGCGACGGTATTAAATTTCACTAAACCAATGCCTTGTTTAAGTCCAATAATGTTTACATAAACCAATCCGCCAAAAATGACAAAAAGAAAAGAAACTCGTAACCATGTGTTTTCGAAAACAGGGAATGCAGAACCTATAATATTTATTAATGCATTTGAAACCGCCGCATCAGCAAATAGGGCAGCCCCAATTGCAAAAATACCACCTAAAAAACCTGCATAATTCCCAAAAGCCGTTTCAATATAAGTGTAGGGACCGCCAGTATTTGTGATTTTACTACCGGCTTCAGCAAAACAAAGCATAACAAGGGCAATTAAAATACCGCAAAAGATGTAGGCTACAATACTAGAGGCTCCCATTTTAGAGGCAATAATAGCGGGAAGTGCAAAAATCCCGGCACCAATAATGATATTAATAATGTTTGCTGATAAACCAACAACACCAATAGATCTTTTTAAACCTTTATCTTTTATATTCATACCTTAAAGATAGCTCAACCACCATTTTTTCTTATTGTTCGTTTTATAAATCATGTATTTTTTACTAGGAAAATACAGTAGCGTAACAATGAAAATCCACATAACATAAACTACAAATAGGGAGTAACCTTGTTTAGCAAGTGTTAAAATTGGTCTTCCTGTAGAGTTTGATAATATTTCTTGCCAGTTATCATTCAGTAAAATAACACCAAGAATGGCAAAACTATGTATTACAAATATGTGTAGGAAGTAATAAAACAGTGGTACTCTACCAAAAACTAAAAAGAAATCAGTGATTTTGTTATTTGCCTTTTCAATAGCATATAAGAATAGTAGTGAGGGACCAATAGTAATCAATAAATAACATAAAGAGGGAGGGTACTTGGTCACTTTAAAAAAGGACATCACAGTTTTTCCTAAAGTGTCTTGCACAGACCAAGGGTTTAAATCGCCATAAAGATTGACACCTCTAATGATAAAGAATAATAATACCGAACAAATACCTAATCTAAGTAACCATTTCTTTCTGATTTCCTTTAGAAACCCTCTGGTATACAATGAACCAAAACAATAACCTAGAGCAATTAAACCTATCCAAGGAATTACAGGATATGCAACAAAGGCAAACCGAGTTTGACTAATTGGTATGACATTTGGTTGATGTAACATGTACCAAAGAATAGATTTTAAGCTATTACCTTGCATTGTGATGCTATCTAACATGTTATGTCCGGCAACAAGAATAATACCGGTTATAAGAATGACCTTTTTTGGGAGTAGAATAATAAAGGAAAGGACTATCATGCCTATTCCAATAGCCCAAATAACTTGTAAGCCAATGAAACTATAGGTAAGATCAAATGTCCAATTAAGGCTATTTACAAATATTTCAAGAAAAACCAACCATAATCCTCTAGTAAATAGAAATTTAAAAAGTTGAGGTTTTGTCTTGTTGCTCCCATATAAATAGGCCGATGTTCCTGCTAAAAAAACAAAAACTGGTGCACAATAATGGGTTATAAACCTCGTAAAAAACAAAATTGGTGTTGTGGTTTCCAAATCTGTAGGGTTATTCATTGATGCGCCTAAATGGAAATAATCTCTTGTATGATCTAGAGCCATTAAAACCATAACAAGACCTCTTAAAATGTCTATAGATTGAATTCTGGTAGATTTGGGTTTAGACATTTATTGGTTTTAAAACTGAAAATAAATAAACTGCTCACCACTTCCTTGAGCTATAATCAATAAAAATGTCATAATGGCCCAAACCACACCCAAAACGTAAGGAGATGTTTTTAATGATACATCTTTCATGGAGGTATTTCTCATAAACCAATGACATAAAAACAATATTGCAATAACCGTTGTTACTTTAATAATAGTAAAGGTGTCAAGGATTTTTTCGCCACCGGTTTGCATATAAAACATTGACTTAATCATATCCCAAGCTTTTTCAAAGGTTCTTGCCCTGAAGAAAACCCAAGTTATATTTACACAACTAAAAGTTATAAAAGCTAAAAACATACCATTCCATTTGGTGATTTCAAATGGTAAGAATCGTCTCTGTAGGCGTTCTAATATTAAGTAAGTACCATGTAAACCACCCCAAACCATAAAGGTCCATGCGGCTCCATGCCATAAACCACCAAGTAACATGGTTATCATTAACGCTGCATACAAACGGGTAATTCCATGTCTATTCCCTCCTAAAGGAATATATAAATAATCTCTTAACCAGCTGGATAATGAAATGTGCCAACGTCTCCATAAATCTGAAAAACCAAGTGATGCATAAGGGTATTTAAAGTTGTCTGGTAAAATAATACCAAGCATTAAAGCGATACCAATGGCACAGGTTGAATAACCGGCAAAATCGAAAAATATCTGCCCTGAGAATGCTATAGTGCCAACCCAAGCGTCAATACCATGTAGTAACTTTGTAGACCCAAAAACATCATCAGATGTTCCAGCCAATAGCGTATCTGCCATGACTACTTTTTGGAACAACCCAATAGTTAGTAAAAACAAACCCCAAATAAATTGATTGGTAGTAGCTTTCTTTTCTTCGTAGAATTGTGTGATTAAGTCTTTTGCCCGAACTATAGGTCCTGCCACTAATTGAGGGAAGAACGTAACATATAATGCGAAATCTAGAAATGTTCGAGCACGTTCAGTTTTTCTTTTATACATGTCTATGGTATAAGACATTGTTTGGAATGTGTAAAAAGAAATACCCATAGGCAATAATATATCCATAGGTTTTGCCTGAAAATCTATTCCAACGCTATTTACTATGGTAACGAAATTTTCAAGTAGAAAATCACCATATTTAAAGAAGCCCAAAAAACCAAGGTTGACGAACATGCTCAGCATTAACCACATTTTGCGCTTCTTCTGGTTTTCCTCAACAGCTAACCGTTTTCCAGCTGTCCAGTCTATCATTGTGGAAATCCAAAGTAAAATAACTAATGGCGGATTCCACATGCCGTAAAAGACATAACTGGAAAGTAAGAGCATTCGTTTTTTGTTCGTCCAGTTGAGTATTTTGGAATAATATAGAGCAAGGACAATAATTAAAAATAGTATAAAACTTAATGAATTAAATAGCATGATTAGTTTGGTTTTTGGTTGGTTAATGCGTTATCTTCTTTTAAAATTCTAACTAGTTCTTTGGTGAAATAGTTAGCATCCTCTAATGATAGATGTGATTCTTCTGGACAGGTTAAATTTTTTAATTGGTCATAGTCTTCAAAATGGTAGCTCTTCACTTTAGCAACATTAACTAATGAATCCCAAAATTTTTCCCTTGGAAGCCCCATTTTTTCACCCATTCTAACACCGCCGCTAGAAGGTGGACGAACAAGAATAAGGTTTCCTCCTTTGTTTTTAAACTTTTCTACATCCTTCATAAAGAACTCTGTGGTTGCATTTTTGTCTGGTGGTGGAGCACCTTTACCAAAGAAATGCCATACCTTAATTATGGAATTGGCAAAAGCGGTATCTGTTACTGTTCTTGGCATCATACTCATGTTTCGTGGAATGGAAACATCCGCAAAATTGTAGAATGGAGGCTGAGCAGGAGGAGGAGTTCGTTCTCCCCAATGAACATTTCTTAATAACGATTTTAAATCGAGGTCGTCAGCCCATTCTTCCTCATCGGCAGACATAAGAACTAAATTCTGCTGCAAGGGTACAGACAATAAAAAGTTTGAGCGTTGTGCATAAGTTCCATCAAAGTAATGATCTACTTTAGATTGTGGCCTTTCCCAAGGAAATGCTTTTGGAAACGTAGTCGAGAAGAATAATCCCGGAGTAACTCCTACTATAACGGTTCCATTAAAGTCTGTATTGTTTACAATATCATGAAAGGTTGGAAGTGGGGAGGAACCAGTTGATGCCAATTGTAAAGGTACTTTTCCTGTTGATTTTTTCCATTGGTCTACCTGTATGTCGAAATACGCTCTGGATGATCCCAGTATGACGACATCGTCTTTTGTGGTCGATTCAACTTCAGATCGTGTCATGGCCCAAAGGGCTTTTTCGTCGTTTAGAGTAGGATGAAATCCTTTGGATCTCCAATACGTTTCCCAGGCTATAGTTGCAATTAGGGTAATTGCAATAGCGATGATTAGTGATTTTTTTAATTTCATTTTGGTTGGTTTATTGGTTAGGTATTTCGTTGTCTTGTTTTAAAATTTTTATTAATTCTTCTGTAAAATAGTCAGCATGATCCGCTTTTAAATGGGACCACTCAGGTAATGTAAAGTTTTGAAGTTGGGGATAATCTTCAAAGTGATATGCCTTTACACCTGCCTTTGCAACTAATTCATCCCAAACAGTGTCTCTAGGAGTAATTTTGTTTTCTATTTCTCTGAAGACGTCTGAAGATGGGCATCTAAGTAAAATAACATGACCACCTTTTTCTTTAAACTTTTCCAAATCTTTTAGAAAAAATTCCATGGTTGATTTTTTGTCTGGTGGCGGACCGCCACTTTCAAAAAAGAACTGCCATACTCGCTTTACTGTATTTGCATAAGTTGTGTCAGTTTCCATGCGCTTTTTCATCCTAACATTTCGATCAAGCCTTGTAACTGAAAAATCATGAAATGGAGGCATAGGGTCAATAGTCCTTTCTCCAATTTTTACTTTACCTATAAGCTCTTCTAGTTTAAGACCATCAACACCTTGAGCCTCACTAATATATGCAAAACTATTTTGAAGAGGTATTGATAGTTGATGGTTTAATCTCTGTGCAAAGGTTCTATCATGAAAATGATTTACTCTTGCTAAAGGCCATGCCCAAGGTTGTGCTTCAGGAAATGTGGTTGAAAAAAATAGAGGAGGTGTAACTCCAACTAAAATAGTTCCATTAAAACTGGACGTATTAACAATATCATGAAAAATTGGTAGTGGAGAACTACCACCACATGCTAACTGAATAGGTTTTCTTCCCGTTTTTTCTTTCCACTTGTCTAATTGAATATCAAAATGAACTCTTGATGAGCCAATGAGAACAATGTCATCTTTAGATAATTTATCTACTTTAGCCCGCTCTACTGCCCAAAGTGCATCGTTATCATCAACCGATGCAACAAACCCATTGGATCGCCAATAGAGTTCCCACCCTATGGTTGCAATAAGGGTAATTGCAATAGCAAAGATTAGTGATTTTTTTAATTTCATTTCGGTTGGTTGTGTTTTAGTGTTTTGTTAAATGCCCATCTTTAATTAATTGATTTACCATGTCTTTTGTGTAGGTTTTGGCATCTTTGGCACTCATATGAGACCAATCTGGTAGGTAGTGTTTAGACATGAAATCATAATCTTGAAAGTGATAAGTAGGCGCATCTATCTGTTCCACAAACTTATTCCATGCTTTTGCTTTGGGCATATTTTTTTCGGCATGCTTTAGCCAACCATCTTCAGCTTTATGTCTTATAAAAATGATTTTACCTCCTCTGTCTTTTAGCTTTTTTGTTAGGGATATTAATTCTTTAATACTCTCTGTTACATTCTTTTCCGTTTTTTCTGAATAGGCTGGTAAACCTGGAAGAGCCTTATCCCATTGGTCTGTGATTTCTTTTTGGTATTTAATATTATCTACCAATCTATCATACATGATTAGGTTTCTATCTTCATCATTATAACCTATCCTTACTAATTTAAAATCATTACTTGGCACCCTACCATCATCTAAGGTAATGGTTTTGATAAGAGATTTAAGATCTAGATCATTGTAACCATTGTTTTCTGAAGAAGACAGTAATACAAGATTACGCTGCAATGGTTTAGATAATATATGCCCCAATTTTTGTGCATTGGTCCTGTTATAGTAATGATCTACCCATTCTTGGGCAACTCTATACCTAAAACCTTTTTTACTACCAAAAACCCCTATAGGAACAACGCCTAAAACAATAGTACCGTTAAAGTCGGTATTGTTGATAACATCCTTTAAAACTGGTCCAGGGAGTTTACCATTAATGGTAAGCTTTATAGGATCAATACCTTGGGTGGCTTCCCAAACATGTGTGTTTAAATTATACCCTGTTCTAGACATGCCTATTAAGATAACATCTTCGGATGTGGCGGTCTCTACTTTTGCTCTTTCTTCAGCCCACTGATTTCTATCATCTTCTAAATAAGCAATGTAATAATCGGTTTGGGTACGCCAATAGAATTCCCAAATTGTAACGCCAACAAGGGTTAGTAAAAACGCAGTAATGAGAGCTTGTTTTAATTTCATTTTGGTTTGTCGTTTTTTTAAGTATGTTTTAAAGGCATCAAAGTAACTAGCATAGATTGAATGATAAAAAACGCAATAAACGGAATGACCAAATAGCCCATAACATCTCTCGCTTGAATTTTGATACCATTTCCCATAATTGGAAACACAAGTAATAAATAAAAAGGTTGCAATGCATTGGTTAAACTTTCTCCATAAGCTATTGAAATAGATGCCCTAGATATCATTGCAGTTATTTGGTTAGCTGGCAAGCCTGCACCAATATCTTTTACTGCATTAATAATACTAGGACCTATTACCGCAAATTCTCCACCTGCTGATGGAATAGCAAAATTTGCCAATCCGCCTGTTATAAAAGCATAAAAAGGGTATGTGTTAACTGTGGCTACGGAAGCCAAAAACTCTGCCAATTTTTCACCTAAACCTGTATATAGCATTATTCCCATAATACCTGCATAAAAAGGATACTGAAATAAGATGCCTGAAATATTCTTACTTGATCGCTTCATGGCAATGACAAAGCGCATTGGTGTTTTGTGTAGTAACATGCCAACAACTAGAAATATAAATATCATAATATTGAAATCTAATTGAAAACCATTAGTGTAAAAATGAAAAATAATGTATGTAAAACCCATAATTACTATAATAGCTTGAAGTATTATTCCATTATTCAAATTGTCTGAAAGGGATTTAAAAGGTAAATTTTGATTGATAGCCTCATCTTTTATGGAAACTTCTTTTTTTAAAGTTTTTGATTCAAGCATGTCGTTTATTTCTTTCCCTTTTGTGGATTTAGGAATCAAAAATAAAATCATTATAGGCCCTATTATTGCGTATAAAAAAATCATAACAATATTTAATCCAGAACCTAAAGTAACAGACGAGGGGATTGTGTTTGATAGAATACCAGCCTCAATTAAGTAATTGTTTTTTGTGCCTAATAAAAGTGGTATAGAACTTGACAATCCGCATACCCAACTTCCAGTGGTGAAATAAACACAAGCAACTAATAAAGGATAATTAATTCCTTTTATACGTATGGCTAATTCTCGTGCTAAGACGCAAGTAATAACTATCCAACCAAAACTTATAAGTGCTAAAAGTGCACCAATTAACATTACAAAAAAATAGACTTGTTTAGGAGTTTTAATGTATTTGGTCAGATTATCAATACCATTTTTTACATTAGGTGAAAGTGCAATGGAAAAACCAGTTATAATAATCAGTACAATTTGCATCCCAAATTCAAGTAAGGACCAAAAACCATCATACCAAGATTGAATTATTTTTAACGGTGTTGAACCAAGCCAAATTAAGGCAGTTAAGCCTATTATTAATGTTAAGAGCATCGCAAAAACAAATGCATTTGGCATGTATTTTTGGAATAGTGTTGAAAACTTATCACCTAGATTAGTAATCATAATGGTTAGCTATAAGGTGTATTAAAATTTATTTTTTAATAGCCTCACTCACATGTTTTGTGTCAACCATTTGCTGGAAACTAATAGCTTTCCCATTCTTTAGTTGCCATAAATGACTCATTTGTGCATTAATTGAAGCACCATTTTTTTTGTACTTTCCTTGGTAACGACCCGTTGCTAAAACATAATTGTTTGACATATCATGAAGTTTTAAGTCAACTAATGTGAAATTATCCCAATCACCACCAACGCGAGCAAAAACACCATTTAGAACGGCATCTGGACCTATGTATGGGTTGTTGTCAGCGTAGGGGAAGTTTTCAGCTTCATTCCAAACAATATTTGGGTCTAGAGCAGATAATACATTAGGTATATCTCCTTTTGCAAAGGCTTTATACATAACATCAATTATCCCAACATTTTCAGGAGAAGAAACAATTCCCAATTGTTGCATAAACTGCAGGTTATCCATAAAATCTTGTTCCTGAGCAATCTTTCCATCCTTCATTTTTACAAGAGTAACTCCACTTAAATCTACGGTATTACCAGTTGCCGGCATACCAAAGAATTCTCCAGTGTTCGTACCCTTAAAATTCCATTGTTTCATAATGTTATCTCCTTGACCAAAGATGTTTTCAATAGTAAATTCAATATCAGAGAATCCGGTAGTAAAATTGGAATAATAGGCTTTAAAAGCTTCAATACCAACTACATTTTCTGGACTTGAAACTAGAGTAATATTGGCGTCAAAATTAGTATCATTAATCAATTCTAAGTTTCCTTTATTAATGACTTCATCCCAAACATTGGAATACATAGTTATGTTTTTTTCTAATTGTGCATCTTTACAAGACATTGCACAAATAAACATAGAGCATAGAAGAAGTTTTAAACTGGTTTTCATTTTTGGTTGGTTTTAGTGGTTAATTATTTTTGCTTTGAAATGTACTTAATAAAGATAGACATAAAAAAGTCCAACACATAGATGGACTTTTTTATGCTCCACATAATTTTAAAACTAATTAGACATAGCTTTGTTAAGACTATACATGTATGACCAATCAGTTGAAACGGAAGCTCTGAATTTTGCCCTTAGGGCGTCAGTCTTCTTTTTACCGTTGGCTTTTTCATAAACTTTCCAAACACCATCTCTTTTTACATCTAAATCGGCGAAGTTTTTATAAGGAACGGCAACAAAATAATCCGCTACTTCAGGTGCTCCTCCCATAACATTATACCATATAGCTCTAGTACCATCTGCTGTATTTTTCAAGGCAGTAGACGTTTCTTTTATACACTCCCTAAAACTTGTTGAGTTTTCTGTTTTTACATTATAAACCCATACTAATTCGGTACCTTCTGGGAATGGCCCTGATCTACTATAGTCTGGCATAGACCAAGCTAAATTATAATTAATACTTTTAACATGCGGCATAATTAAATTAACAACAATCATTCTGCATTCTTTTCCAGCAGCATCGCCTTTTTCATCCATTTCGGCCCAATTTGCCATAATGCTTGTCATAGTATAAACGGTACCCTCGCCTTGAACACGTTTCCACATATTCCATTTGTCTTCGCCATTATTTTCTAAATAACACTCTTTCCATGCCTTTACCCCCTCAATAAACTGAGCATTATGGCCATTTTTTACTGTGATTTCTGATAGATTTAATAATACGGATTCATTCTCTTGTGAAACTACTAAAAGAGGTAGTAGCAGCATTAAAAACAATAATTTTCTCATAATCTTGATTGGTTTAAATTAATTAATATATAAAAGTGTTAGAACCATTCTAACATCATTTGTATTAAAATTAATTTAGGGCTATTGTTATTCTTTGCTATTACTAAGTAAGGGAAAATCTAGTGATAGATTATTAAATCTAGAATTTAAATATAATTCATTTTTTACATGTTTCAAAATTCTACAAAGAAGGCAGTACCAATTTAAATGTTTTATACTTATGCTTTTTTTAGGTTTAGTGTTTGTTTAGGCATTTCAGATTTTTATTAGAACCAAAAGCTAAACTGTACTTCTATGTGAAAAATTTTGAATAGATTGTTTATGTTTAATAAAGTTTATAAACTGGATCATAATCATTGATATTAATGGAGCAATTGCAATTAATAAGAAAATTTGTTCCCAACTAAAGGATTCTTTTAAAATACCAACTAAACCCGCACCATAGGCTCTTCCCGAATTAGAGATTGCCATATAAAGCGTAAATTGCGTAGCAGCAATTGTTTTATAACTTAATTTCATTCCAGATGAAAAAAATGCTATACTTAAGAATGTAGCTAATAAAGTTGCTAATAATATAAATCCGAATATATACTGGTTATATCCCCAGAGAGCTGATGACATACCTATAATTGCAAGTAAACTAATTGTTAATATGAAGTAAATAGTGATCATTTTCTTTTCTCCAAAAAAATCTACTAAAGCACCACCAGCAAACATTCCGAATATACCACTTATTAAAGTTGTAATGGAGTATATTTCTGAATAGGAAGTATTACTCCATCCTAGTTCTTGGATGGTATAAATTGGTAAAAGTGTATCAACTAATCCATTTAACATGCCATTAAAACATATCCCTATAGCCATAAATATACTTGATGGAAGAATTATCACTTTAAAAAGATCTTTAAATATTTTTATCCAACTTTTTAGTTGAACAGACTTGGAATATTCTGAAACTTTACCTTTAGTCCATGGCATTAATTTTTCGCCAGGTCTTTCTCTAAATAAAATAGGGACTAAAATAAAAAAAGCAAATGCGACAGACATAAAAGGAATTGCTGTTGAAAAACCAAGTGAGTTAATTAATGCTGTTCCAATAACTAGTGTTGCAGAAACTCCAATGGTTTTAGAACCCCACATAAGACCATTGGCACGTGCCTGTTCATTTTCTGGTATAACTTCTACGGCCATACCATCTGTTGCTACATCTTGAAATGCACCAAAAAAGCTAATGAAAAACCCTGCTAACATTAAACCATCCAAATTGTTTAAAGGGTCTGGAACAAATCCAATTGATATAAAACTTATAATTAGACCAAATTGGCCAAAAATCACCCACGGTCTTTTGCGCCCCATAGATAAAATAGTGAAACGATCCATTAAAGGGGCAATAAGGATTTTAAAACTCCATGGAATACCAATAACGGCAAGAAAGCTAGCAATTTCCATTGGAGTTTTGTTATTAATTGCTAACCAAGCAGGAATGGCGTAAAATGTGATTCCTTCTGGAGCTCCTTGAGCCATGTACAATAGCGAGAAATTAATATACCTTAAAATGGGGTTTTCGGTTAAAAACAAATTATATTGTTTTTTTACCTGAGTGTTTCTTATTTTCACTTGGTTGCATTTTGTTAATTAAGTAATGATTAAAAAATATTGATTTAATAATGATTAATTATTGGTAACAAATGCTGTTAAAAATGTGAATAGAAATTTGTTTACGAATTTTAAATAGAATGGTTAACTGTTTGATGTATTCAAAACTTGAATTTTGCATATTTAGTCTTTTCATTATTAATGAGCATTATAAAAAGACCTAGGGAGAGATTATAAATGTAGGTAAAAACTATTTATAAAAAAAATGTTCAACTTTTGTTAAGTTTTTGTTGCTGCTTAATAGTAAGCGTACTGCCATCATGACTCCATCCTGGAGCACCAAAAGCATACATGAATTTGTGATACCAATTTTTGGATTTTTTCATGTCCTTCCATATATCTCTATACTCATGTGTTAGAATAACTAAGGGATTGTATGAATTTGGGGCATGAGTTACGCCATATTTAATCTCAATATTTTCATCCAACTCTTTCCAAGTACCAAACATTTTGTCAAAGATGTTTAAAAAACCACCATGATTTTTGTCCATATACTCAATGTTTTGCGCGTGATGTACCTGGTGCATTGTATGGGTATTCATGAATTTTTCAATGAATCCTAGTTTCGGGATAAATACGGAATGTAACTGGAATTGCCACAACGCCTCAATTCCCAAACAAACTACAAGCATTTCTGGAGGAAAGCCTATAGCCGGAATCCACATATAAAAAAAAGGTTTATAAAAAATGGTAAACCAACCGTTTCGTACCGCTGTACCTAAATTAAAATTATCTGAAGAATGGTGTACAATGTGTGCAGCCCAAAGAAAACGCACATTATGGTTTTGCCTGTGAAACCAGTAGTAACTAAAGTCGTCTGCTAATTGACAAAACAGCCAAATATACCATGCATACCCAAACGACTCCCAGCCCATAATATTGGTACGAATACCATTAATTTCTGGATTGAAAACCTCATATACATAATTGAAAAGAACAATAGCAGCAATTGTTTTGGTAAGTGGAGCAATAATGGTAGAACCTATACCCATTGTAAGGCTTGCCGCTAAATCTTTCCAATGATATAAATCTTTGCTTTTTTTATTGTGTTTGCTATAAGCTAATTCTAGTAAGATGAGCCCAAGAAAACAAGGAACACCATAAACCAGAGGGTTGGTGAAATTCATTAAAAAGTATTTTAATCATCAAAAATAGATGGAATTTAATAATAAAACGCATTTCATTCTGGATTATTTGAAAAAAAGCTCAACATTAATGTTGAGCTTTTTTTAACTAAGATTTAAATGCAATTTATTTAACCAATTGCTTTTCTTTTTTTATAGAGAAATCTACTTCAACTTGATTTTTTATAATATCTTCAAACGTTTCTCTTTTTCTAATTAAGTGGGCTTTGTTTTTATACCATAAAACTTCGGCAGGTCTAAATCTAGAATTATAGTTACTGGCCATTGAAAAACAGTAAGCACCTGCATTTTTAAAACACAACACATCACCTTCACTTATTTCATTAATGCGTCTATTATTTCCAAAAGTATCTGTTTCGCAAATATATCCTACTACCGTATAAAAACGCTCACGCCCTTTAGGATTAGAAATGTTTACAATGTCATGGTGTGACCCATAAAACATTGGTCTTATAAGGTGATTGAAACCTGAGTCAATTTGTGCGAATACCGTTGATGTTGTTTGTTTAACTGCATTTACCTGTGCCAAAAAACTACCAGATTCACTTACTAAGAATTTACCTGGTTCAAAAGCTAATGTTAATTCCTTTCCGTATTCTTTACAAAAGTCATTAAACCTAGCAGATAGTTTTTTACCTAATTCTTCAATATTGGTTTCAATGTCACCCGCTTTGTAAGGTACTTTAAACCCTGAACCGAAGTCAATAAAATCTAGATTTTTGAATTGTTTTGCGGTTTCAAATAAAATTTCGCTTGCGTACAAGAACACCTCAATATCTAAAATATCACTTCCAGTATGCATATGAATACCGTTAATCGTCATTTTAGTATTTTCAACTATTCTTAAAATATGAGGAATTTGATGAATTGAGATTCCAAATTTCGAATCAATATGACCAACAGAGATATTAGCATTTCCTCCAGCCATAACATGAGGGTTAATACGGATACAAACCGGTACCTCTGGATGCTTTGTACCAAACTGCTCTAAAATAGAAAGATTATCAATATTTATTTTAACACCTAATTTTGCTGCTTGTTCTATTTCATGTAAAGAAACCCCATTTGGTGTAAAAATTATTTGATCAGGCGAGAAACCAGCTGCTAAACCAAGTTGTACTTCTTGTAAAGAAACAGTATCTATACCTGAACCTAATGAATGCAAAAGTTTTAAAATGGATATATTAGACAATGCTTTAACAGCATAATTTATTTTTAAATTCTTTACATTTTTAAAGGCACTAGTTAGCCTATTGTACTGCCCTTCAATTTTTTCGGCGTCATAAACGTACACTGGGCTTCCAAAATCTTGTGCTATTTTAAGCAATTGATTTTCCGTCATAATTTTCTAATTTTTGCCAAAGATATTTTATTCAATTGAATAAAAAATAAATAAATAAAAAATTATACAAATTAAACAATCTGTTAATTATTTAACATGTTAAAAATATAGCAAGTTTTCGCAATTAATTATTAGTGAAAGTAATTGCTATTATATACATTTGCTATTCTTAAAATATTGAGCAAATTATGAACTTACACGAATATCAAGGTAAAGAAATATTAAGCAGTTTTGGAGTCCGTATACAACGAGGAATTGTTGCCCAAAATGCTCATGAAGCTGTAGCTGCTGCAAAACAATTAACCAGTGAGACCGGAACTAGCTGGCACGTAATTAAAGCCCAGGTACATGCTGGTGGACGTGGTAAAGGTGGTGGCGTTAAGCTTGCTAAAAATTTACAAGAAGTTGAAGATATAGCAGGACAAATTATTGGAATGGATTTAGTGACCCCTCAAACATCTGCTGAAGGTAAAAGAGTTCATCAAGTATTGGTGGCAGAGGATGTTTATTATCCGGGAGAAAGCGAAACAGATGAGTTTTATATGTCTGTTTTATTGAATAGAGGTACTGGGCGTAACATGATCATGTATTCAACAGAAGGAGGAATGGATATTGAAACTGTGGCAGAGGAAACTCCACATTTAATTTTCACAGAAGAAGTTGATCCCTCTGTTGGTTTATTACCTTTCCAAGCTAGACGAGTAGCCTTTAACCTTGGTTTATCAGGTTTAGCATTTAAGGAAATGACAAAATTTGTTATGGCGCTTTATACTGCTTATGTGAATTCTGATTCGTCTTTATTTGAAATCAATCCGGTTTTAAAAACTAGCGATAACAAAATCATGGCAGTTGATGCTAAAGTTACTATTGATGAGAATGCACTTTATAGACATAAAGATTATGTAGATTTAAGGGATTTACGTGAAGAAAACCCTATTGAAGTTGAAGCTAAAGAAGTTGGTTTAAACTATGTTGATTTAGATGGGAATGTTGGTTGTATGGTAAACGGTGCAGGTTTAGCAATGGCAACGATGGATTTGATTAAACAAGCAGGAGGTGAGCCAGCAAACTTTTTAGATGTTGGTGGTACAGCAGATGCAGCGCGTGTAGAGCAAGCCTTTAAAATTATTTTGAAAGATCCTGCAGTTAAAGCTATCCTAATTAATATTTTTGGTGGTATTGTACGTTGTGATCGTGTGGCACAGGGTGTAATTGATGCTTACAAAAACATGGGTAATATAGAAGTTCCTATTATTGTTCGCTTACAAGGAACCAATGCTGATATTGCTAAAGAATTAATTGATAATTCTGGTTTGGCAGTATTAAGTGCTACCGAGTTTCAGGAAGCAGCAGATAAAGTTCAAGAAGTATTGTCTTAAGACATAATATCATATTTATTAAAAAGAGCAACATTAATTGTTGCTCTTTTTTTGTACGTTATTTTCACCTTTTTTAGGCATAGGGCCTCTTAAGTGGATTACTAAACCATTTAGGAAATTACGTAATATTTGATCACCACATTCCATATATTTAGGGTGATCTTCTCTTCTAAAAAATGCTCCAAGTTCACTTTTAGATATTCGGAAATCAACAAGTGATAAAATTTTTATAATATCATCATCTCTTAATTTAAGAGCTACTCTTAATTTTTTTAAAACATCATTGTTTGTCATAAAAAAGGATATGTTTTTTAAGATTCATGTCTTTTGTGAATTTTCTTTTATTGCTTGTTATGACAAGCGTTTTTTAGTTATGTAAAGATACTTTTTATTATATCATTAGCATGACAACTACTTTTTACTGAAAAAAAATAGTGTAATTAACTGTAAAACAAATAATTAAAATATTGAAAATTCGAAAAGTTTATGTCATAAAACACAAAGCAATTGAGGAACTATTATAGAAGTTAGAGATGAATTATATGAAAATAACGATTAAATACGCCTTGATTTTCGATAAGATACATTATATCAACGATTATAAAATAATGATTTTGAGTAACTTTATAGCATAATTAATTAATCCCTCTTCATGATGATAAACAGAGTAGAAAAATTGAGTCTGCTTTCTGAAATGATTGCGTTTGCCAAATACGATAAAGAGATAAATGTTATTGAATATAACTTTTTACTAGGTGTTGCTAAACAACTGGGAATTATCAGATCAGATTTCGATTATTTAATTGAACACCCCGTTACTTATACGCACTTAAAATCCCATAGTGAGCGTATTGTACAGTTTCATAGGTTAGTTTTATTAATGAATATTGATCAAGAAAGTAAGGATAATACTGTTGTAGTGACTAAATTATATAACTTTGGTTTGCGGATGGGTTTAAGTCATGAATCTATTACTAAAGTATTATATCTGATGGAAAGTTTTCCTAATAAGATAGTCCCACCAGATGTTTTAATAGATATTTTTAAAACACAGTATAATTAATAATCTGCTAAGTATTTATTAAGATATTGTGTTGTATGAAAAGCTAAAAGATTAAACTTTTAGCTTTTCTATTTTATTGCGATAAGTTTTAATTTCATCACGCAATTGGGCGGCCACAATAAAATCTAATGCTTTAGCAGCTTCCTCCATAAGTTTGCGTTTTTCTTTTATTTTTTTCTCTAATTCTGGCTTAGTTAAATAATCACTTTCTGGTTCAGCAGCTTTTAATGCATCTAATTGATATTTATAAGTACTAACAGAATTCTTAGACAGGGCATTATCTAAGCTTTTATTTAAAGCTTTTGGCTTAATATTGTTTTCTGTGTTATAGGTTATTTGCTTTTCACGTCTGTAGTTCGTTTCATCAATAGTTTTTTGCATGCTATTAGTAATTTTGTCAGCATACATTATCGCTTTTCCATTAATATTTCTTGCGGCTCTACCAACTGTTTGAGTTAGCGAACGTGCAGACCGTAAAAATCCTTCCTTATCGGCATCTAGAATAGCAACTAGTGAAACTTCAGGTAAATCTAAGCCTTCTCTTAAAAGGTTAACGCCTACTAGAACATCAAATAAGCCTTTGCGTAAATCCTGCATAATTTCAACACGCTCTAAGGTATCAACATCACTATGAATATATCTACAACGAATTTGTATTCTATCTAAATATTTAGTCAATTCTTCTGCCATTCGTTTGGTGAGTGTTGTAACTAATGTACGCTCATCTTTTTCAACACGTTGTTGAATTTCTTCAATTAAGTCATCAATCTGATTTAAACTGGGCCTTACTTCAATTACAGGGTCTAATAATCCAGTAGGACGAATCACTTGCTCTACATATACACCATCTGTTTTTTGTAATTCATAATCAGCCGGAGTTGCACTCACATATATAACTTGATTTTGTAAAGCTTCAAATTCTTCAAATTTAAGCGGCCTGTTATCCATTGCAGCTGGAAGTCTGAATCCATATTCTACTAAGTTTTCTTTTCGACTTCTGTCTCCACCATACATTGCATGAACTTGAGAAATGGTTACGTGACTTTCGTCCACAACCATTAAAAAATCATCTGGAAAATAATCCAACAGACAAAATGGACGTGTGCCAGCTTGTCTGCCATCTAAATATCTAGAATAGTTTTCAATACCAGAACAGTAACCTAATTCTCGTATCATTTCAAGATCAAATTCGGTACGTTCTTTTAAACGTTTAGCCTCCAAATGTTTTCCGATTTCTTTAAAATAATCATGTTGTTTTACTAAATCGTCTTGAATATCTTTTATCGCATTTTGTAATATGTCAGGAGAAGTTACAAACATATTTGCCGGATAAATATTTAAGCGATCGTATTTTTCAATAACTTGATTGGTTTGGATATTAAAAGATTCTATCTCTTCAATTTCATCACCAAAAAAGTGAATACGAAAAGCATTATCAGCATAACTTGGGAATATATCAACCGTATCACCTTTAATTCTAAAATTTCCATGATTAAATTCGGCCTCTGTCCTAGAGTATAAACTTTGAACGAGTTGATGGAGGAGTTTTGTTCTAGAAATTTCCTGATCTCTTTCAATTGTGATAACATTTTTTTGAAATTCAACAGGATTACCAATACCGTAAAGGCATGATACGGAAGCAACAACTAGTACATCTCTTCTACCAGAAAGTAGGGAAGAGGTTGTGCTTAATCGCATCTTTTCAATTTCCTCATTTATTGAAAGGTCCTTTTCAATATAAACGCCAGAAACTGGGATATAAGCCTCAGGTTGATAATAGTCATAATATGAAACAAAGTACTCAACAGCATTATTAGGAAAAAATTGTTTAAACTCTGAATATAATTGAGCTGCCAAGGTTTTATTGTGGGCTAATACTAAGGTAGGGCGTTGTATCTCTTCAATAACATTGGCAACCGTAAAAGTTTTACCAGAACCCGTAACTCCTAATAAGGTTTGGTACTTTTCATTGGTGTTTAAGCCTTCAACTAGTTCTTTTATTGCTTGAGGCTGATCTCCCGTAGGACTAAATTCTGATTCAATTATAAATTGCATATTCCACTAAATGCCTAAAATACTTAAAGTTACTGGGATTTCGAATTTAAGTTTTAAAAAAAATTAACGTTTTAAGGTAAAGTGGCCTAATAGTGTTCTTCCATCTTGTAATACTAAACTAAACCAGTAGTCGTCGGTTGGCATTCTACTACCATTAAAAGTTCCATCCCAACCAACAGATAAAGGATCAAGTTGTTTTAATAGTTTTCCATAGCGGTCATAAATACGAATAACACTATTAGCCTGAGAAATATCTAAACCTTGTATTTGCCAATATTCATTCGTGCCGTCTCCGTTGGGAGTAAAGAATTTTCTATGCCCAATAACCGAAATTCGCAATTCTACTTCATCACAAATAGACTCTACATCCTGTGCAAAAAGCGTATAAAATCCTGCTCTAAGGTTATTAAATACAGGACTAACTTGATAAGGGAAGTAAATTTGTCCATCATCTGATACTAGAGAGAACATATAGGTGCTATTTCCTAGACTGGAAGGGTTTATAATGGTGACAGAATTGTTTTCAGATAGCTCAACGATTTCTAAATCATTGGGCGTAATATTAGGTGGGTCAGCCGCTTTCACGTCAACCGTTAGTGACTTAGGGCATAACGTTATTGGATTAGTTAAAGTTAACGTATACTTTCCTGGTTGGGTTATATTACTATTTGGTAAAACAAGTGTATTGCCAACAATGTTACCGTCTTCAAAAACCCATTCATAAATAAATGTTTCAGAGGAGTTCGTTTGAATTGGAATTATATCTTCAGGTACGAATGGATTTCCACAAACAATAATTTCTTCTTCAAGCGTAAATTCAGGTATTGGATGTACAATTAAATCTATAGTAGTTGAAGCGGTACAAGTTGTGTTTATTGGATTAATTACCTCCACCGAAATTGTTTGAATTGAAGAAATAAGGGTATTTGGAAAATTAGCAGCTTCATTTGTTACGGTTGCACCATCTTCATCTATATAGGTGAAATAAATATCCATATTGGTTTGAGAACCTCTAATAGTACTTTCAAATGATGATAAATCAAAATTATGCAAACCATCATTTTCATCAGTAATATCTAAGCCGTCATCACAAAACTCTTGTAATGGAACAGTATTAGCAATAACAGGTTGGTCGTCTATTGTAAATTCTATAGAGGTTTCATCATAACAAGCTCCATCAGGGTCATTCGTTAAATTATTTGTAACTCTAACCGTTATGGTTTGGTTTGAAGTTAAAAATACAGATTGCATTGGGCTTGTAACTGGGGAGCCATCTGAATACAATAATGGAGTACCAGTATTATCAAAATAGGTGATAGAAACATTCATTGGATCTTGTCCATTTAAAACATCTGCCTCTAGCTGAGAAGTGTCAAATGGATACGATAGAATATTGTCACTAGTATCATAGTCGCACTGCCTTAAAAATGTTACAGGGTTAGCAGTTGGTAAGGCCTCTACATTTAAAAGATTGGACAATTCATGAAGTCCTAAACAGTCATTCCCTATATCACTTTTTACTCGTATCCAGATACTTTGAACATTTGGTGAATTAGTATTTTGGTGATTTTCTATATCTGGTATTGCATTTATTTCTAATTCGGCATCTAGTCTAGACTCGTAGAAATCAACAGAAATATTGAATGTAGAAAAAGCGGGATTGTTTAAAACATCTGTTTCAATATTTCTTAAATTAAAAGTGGCAACACCATCTCTTTCATTTGCTCCATCATCACATTGATACAATGGAGTGGGTATGTAGGAGTCTAGAGCACCACTGTAGGGACTTACAGATATTGTTAGAGGTACTTCTCTAAAGCAACCGTTCGAATTTTCAACTCTTATCCAAATAGTTTCTGGAGTAAAACCGAGTGCATCTACATAATTAGTAGGTGTAGTAATTGGATTAGTTGCATTTTGTGCATCAGGCTGGGTTTGATAATAAGAGAAGGATAAGCCTTCAGCAATGTAATTGGGATTAATTTCTTCCTTAATTTGAGCTAATTCAAGATTGAAAAATGCCTGTCCATCATTAGAGATATCATCGCATTGCGAATAGAGACTTGGGTTGCTCACAACTGGTAAACTGAAAACTTCCACATCAAAAGAAGTATCTGCAATACATGTATTGTATGCATTATTAGTCATTCTAACATAAATGGTTTGTCCACCAGATACAGAACCAACAAAAGATTCTGGATTTATAATTGGAATAGAATAGGCTGAATCAATGAAGTATGTAAGTGTAAAATCTGATGTATTTTGACCATTTAAAATTTCTGTTTCTTTTTGAGTTAAATCAAATACTTTTAACCCATCAACATCAGTTCCTATTGAAGTATCATCACATTCTTGTAAAGGTGTAACGGTTAGTAAAGGAAATGGACTTTCGTAAACTTCTAAATCAAAACTAGAAACATCATAACACGTGGTATTAGCATCATTTTCAACGCGGGCGTAAATTGTGGTATTTCCACTTTCAAACGGACTAGTTATTGGGTTGTCTCCAGTATCAGCATCGGCTTGAGTTTCATGATAGGTGATTGTCATGCCTGCAACCATATTTATGGCATCATTTTGAGATTCTAAATTGAAAGGCATGGTGCCATTGTTATCATCATCACATAACAACATATTGGGAGCTGTATTCGCAACAGGTAAAACATCTACTGTTAAATCTATTTCATCAGAATATAGGCCACAACTATTCCCTGTTCGATCTAATTTCACTCTATATTGATAGTTGTTGAATAATAAGGGAACATTACTAATTGTTAAATCTACAGTTGTTGTACCAGAGTAGGTGGTATCATCAGTCAGAGCAGACCAACTAATTCCATCTGTACTTAATTCCCATTGGTAGCTTTCAGCTTCAGGAGAAACAATACTTATAATTCCATTAGACAACTCACATACAGTAGTGTCAGCCGGTTGCGTTGTAATGGTAATAGGGGCATAGTTTAAATAATCACTATGAGGTAGGGTGTAACCATCTGAAGTATTTGTAACTAATCCATTGGCATCAACTATTACTGGATTGTCTCCTAATAAATCATCGCCATTACCATCTGAAAAACCAGCTTCAATCACATCGCTGCATGTGTCTCCATCGCTATCCAAATCTAAATATGAGAAAATGCCATCTACATCTGTCTCATCTAGAGTATATCCTATCAGGTTGCTATCTGGTGCTGTTTCCGCAGCATCTGCCCAACCATTTACACCATATGTTGGTCCATCTTCTATACCATCTAAATTAGTATCAGATAGTAATAAACCTAGTTGCCCAGATTCAATTAAATCATAAACACCATCATTATCACTATCTAAGTCATAAAAGTCAAGAACTCCGTCAGAATCACTGTCAATAGGCAATAAATTTATATCATAAACATCATCTAATCCATTGTTATCAGCATCCATACCAGATAAGGTAACTAAAGCTCCTTGGTTTTCAATAAAGTCTGGAATACCATCGTTATCACTGTCTAAATCTAATTCATCTTTTACACCATCATTGTCATTATCATTTTTAAAGCAGGTTAAAGAAATATTTGATTGAAAGTTTGATGTATCTGTTAAATTACTTAACCTATGAATGAATTCGAATCCATCCACCTGATTAGCAAAAAACTCAAAAGGCGTGGTACCGGTAGAAGCAGGGTTAGGTTTAAAATGAATCTCAGAACCCGAAATCTGTGTGACGCCAGCTTCAAAAAGACCGTCAAAATTAGAATCTACTAGCAACCGGTCATCAGGATCTACCAAAGTAATATTCTTATTAGCCGGTGAAATTTTTACAACAAAATATTCACCATCTACAGATACATGGGTATACCCAGTATCTTCAGATAGTTTAATGTTTATGGGTTCTGTAAATACCATTGAATAACTACCTTCTCCATTAGCTGCTGCTTCTACTGTACTAGTGAAATTTCCTAAATTATCACCAACAAAAGTATTTGTGCCTCCTGAGCTACTGCTGACTGTATAGAATCCACTAGTTATAGTTAAATTAGTAGAGTTATCTTGAAACTCTAAAACTGGATTGTTTAAATTATCTAGGTTAACTGTTACATCTCCTCTGGATTCAGTACAGTTAAGTATACCATCATTATCATTATCAATATCTAAATTGTCGATGATTCCATCATTATCAATATCATCAGGACAAATACTAATTGGTACTTCTACGGATTCAAGAAAACCACCATTACAAGGCAATTCTCCAACCAGTTTATATTTCCCTGGAACCGTTGGGGTTATGAACGGATCTGTGATAGGTAAAACAACGTACCCTGCCCCATCATCAAATTGCCACTCAAAACTTTCGAAGTTTTGCGCATTTGCCACTGATAACATTAAGTTATTTCCAATACAATTTCCTAAGATGGCGTGTTGTACGTCAAAATTAAACTCTGGTTTGGATTGAAAACCGGAATAGAAACTTCCGGAAGTAGCGGCTCCATTCACATTAAAATAAGCCACGTATAATTCGTCATTACCTTGAACCGATACATCACCAGTTAAACCTGTGATCCTGTATGTTTCATAATCAGAATTTCCGGTAACCGCACTTGGACCAACCGTTGCAAAACTTGAAAGTGCCTGATTGTTAACAGTAACTGTTGCACCTACTTTGGTTACTATTGTAACCCCACCTACATAATTTAAACTTCCTATTCTATCAATACTAGCAATGTTGTCAATATTCCCCCTAGTTTCACAACTCAATGGTGGAACAAAAAACATTCCTTGGTTAGCTTCACCTGTAGAACCAACACCTTGATACATAAATACATCTTCAGACGTTTCAACATACATGTTACTATTGGGACCGTAATTGTTTCCTTCTATAACATAATAGTCCCCTGCATTTAAAGTAGCTGCTGGAACAGCATTACCATTAATGTTTACAGTTGTATTATCTGTATGTGCAACAACTAGTACATTTTCCCAGTCGTTGGTGCCATCTCCTCTAACAAAAATATATTCATTTCCTACTTTGTCTAATCCAGCAATTTGATCTATACCATAATCTCTACCTCCACCTGTGCCAAAACTACCATTAGCTGACCCGCAATTAACTACAATAGGTTTGTCTGAAGTGACTAAAGCTCCTATTAAACCATCCATTGCAGATGTGTTTCTATCCCCTTTAATACAAATAATATAGCTTTCACCTTCATTTAATATTCTGGAATAAGGAAAGGTTCCTGTAGGGTAATTTTCTATAGTTAGTCCAGCTGGAATATCGTCAAAAGTTACGGATGTATTATCCTCTGTCGCCATTACAGATAAAAAGCTTAAATAGTTTCCTGTTGGATTGGAGCTGGTAAAAGTACCTATTCTGAAAGTTGTGTCTAATGCCGAAAGTCCTTTACTTACTAAGGCTCCCGCTTGAGCTCCACCAGCATTCATCCTAACGGACACGTAGATAGGGGCTTCTGCTTCAATAATGTAGCCTTTATTATTTGTGACGACACTACTATCATCAAAATCTTGAAACAATTGAGTGTCGTAACCAAATCCAATGTTTTCTACTTGAGGGGTTGTATTTGAAACAGAGCCCGTAATTGTTCCTCCTCCAACTGCAGAAATTGTGTAAGGTACTAGAGAAGCAGTTGGTGTGGATATGTAAATATATTGATCTTCTGGGTTTGCATTATTTGGACCACTTGTTAAGGGTGGGATATAATGTTTTTTACTAAGTTGAGCATATCCAAGACTAGAAAGAAATAGTAAAAGAACAAATAGTAAGTTCCTTATAATGGAGCCTGTTTGCATTGCAATTTTTTATAGTTTAATTGTTGGTGTTTCGACTGTTAGAAACAAATCGAACCTCTAAAATAAATATTTAATTTATTTTAGACACCAATACTCCCTAAAGGTTTAAAGTTTTAGATAAAATGTACAAAGAGTTCAAAATTGATAAAGAAAACTTAACTTTTGAGTAAGAAATATTGTTTATCGCTTTAAGGCAAAATGCCCCTTTATGTTGAAAGACTCTCCATTATGAATAATGTCTGCTGAAAACCAGTAGTCATCAGCTGGCATATTTTGTCCATTAAAGGTGCCATCCCATCCAATGGAAGTATGAGGAAGCATTTTTATAAGCTTACCATGTCTGTTATAAATATATACAAATGTTCCTGGTAATCTATTTATCCCAACGATATGCCAAGTATCAAAAGCTCTATCATTATTAGGTGTAACAAATTTAGGGATGTCAATTACAAAAACATCTGTTTCAATAGGTTCACAGCCATTAAGATCTATAATTGTTACAATATGAGGACCAAGGCTAACATTAGAAAACACATTAGAATCTTGTGGTTCCCCACCATCTAAAACAAATTGATAATCTCCAATTCCACTTACAGTAACTGTTATAGTGTTGGGGTCAGTAAAGTCTGCTGTTGCCGTAGCTTCTATTGTAGCTTGAACAGATTGAATAAGATCAAATTCTCTTCTGTAAGGACAGCTTTGTGGAGCTGCCGTAGTTACTTCAACCCATCGATTTGGAGCTAAGTCACTTAAATCTACATCGATTTCTGGAGTAGTTTCTCCAGTCCACCATAAGTAGGTGTCACCGGGGTTTCCTGTATTTGCACTTAAGGTTCTCGGTAGATCATTAATACAAACTGATTCAATATCATTTAAGGGAATAATAGGTAAGGGGTTTACAATAGTTTGAAATTGGGTAACACTATAACATCCAGAAAAATTATTTTCTATTCTTGCATAAATGGTTTCTCCATTATCAGCGTTATAAAGACTGCTTAATCTATTAGTATCATTTTCCGCATTGGAAATATTATTATTATAATAATAAACAGAATATTCAGTTGGGCTTTGGCCTGCTAAAATGAGACTCTCATTATCACTTAAATTAAACTCTAATCTGTTTGATAAGTCAAAATCATTATCACAATAAATCAAATTTGGAGTTGTACTAGCTGTTGGGTTAGGGTTGATTTGTAAATTAAATGATGTAAATACTGGACATCCAGTATTAATATCCTCAATTCTGACATGTATAGGGTAATTCCCTGCGGTTGTATAATTGAAGATTTTACCGGTATATTCAGCAGTGTTATTTGTAGCATTACTAGCTGAATTAAAATAGCTAATATTCACTAATCCTGTTTCATTAACTACTATGTCGTCAATTTGATTTAAATCATAAGAGTTGGTGCTGTTCACACAATCAGGTATATTTCCAATAGAATTTATTGCTGGAGGTAAGTTAACTTCTAAAAGAAGTGCAATGGAGTCGGTACATCCGGTATCGGTTTCAACTTGGACATATATAGTTGTGGTTCCCGAAGCTGGGTAATTATTAATTTGAGAGTTAGGAATTTGAACACTTAAGGCATCATCTTCATAATAGGTGTAAGTTACTCCTCCAAACCTAACATTATCAACTAGAAAAAGCGCTGTACCCAAATCAAAAGGAACCATACCATCATAATTAGTGTCACAAACAGCGTCTATAGTTGCTGTTTGAAAAACGGGTTTTGGGAACGTAATAAAACGTACTTCTTCAATTATAAAACAGCTATTAGCTGTATTTTCAATTCTAGTGTAAAATTGTCCTTGCAAATCCTGAGAATCATATAAATTAGGTAAACTGTTATTCGCTTTTATAATGGCATCATTTTCATCTAAATAAAACTGAATATCTAAAACGTCTGTACTACCTGTGGCAATTTCTTGCCGTTTTGCTTCCAAATCAAAAGTACGTGTTAAAGCATCATTCTGACAGTCTGGTGCAAAATCTGTAAAATTGGTATTATAATTAGGGTTTGTTCCTATTTCTAATAAAAATGAAGCATCCTTAGAACAGGAGGAGTCTGAAATATTTTCTACGAGTATATAAATTGTCTCAGCACCATTGCTATTATAAGCTAAGTTTTTATCAATTTCATCACTAAAAAGATTATCTCTAAAGTATCTTACTACTTTATCTGTTTGTCCGTTTAAGATTTCAAGATCTTTATCTCTCATGTAGAAGTCAGCATCAGAAGTACCTGCATCTACACAAATTTGATAGGGGTTTATCGGGTTTATACCTGGGTTAGTATTTACTGTAATATTAAAAGTTACTATATTAAAGCAAGCATTAACGTCATTAGATTCAACGCGAACATAAATTGTTTGTGTTGGAGCATCATAGCTTAATTTATCTAAATTGTTTGCCGGATTGGAATTGTCAAAGTTCTCTGCATTAGCCAAAGTATCAAAGAACTCGATAGTTAAATTTGTTGGGTCTGAAACAATACTATTATTATCTATTAAATCTTGAAATCGAACATTTCTAGTTGTAATGTTATTATCATTACAATAAAATTGATCAGCTGGTTGAATTACTGTTGGTGCGGGTATTACATCTACTTGAAATGAATTAACGGTATAACAACCTGTAATATTATTTTCTATTCTAGCATAAAATGTTCCGGAAGCTGTGTCATAAAACTGTGGAAGTTGATTAGTTCCATTATCAGCATTTGTTGAATCTAAAAAATAACGTACATTAAAATCAGGAACACCACCAGTAATGGTGCTATCAAAAGATTCAAAATCTACAGTAGTAAACCCGTCATCATCGTTATCACAATATGGTATAGGGTTTACATCACTAAAAGTTACAACTGGATTTATTCGAAGCATAACTTCTGAAACTTCGGTACATGAAAGGTTATCTAACCTGAGATAGAGTGTTTGCGAATTTGTTAATACTAATGGGTTAGTGGTATCTATTGGCATTGTGTTAGCGTCTCTATCAGCTTGAGTTTCATAAAAAGTCACAGAAACATTTGGTAAGCCGTTTGCAATAACGTTTTCTATGGTATTCAAATAAACATCAACACTACCATCACCATCTTGATCACAAAAAGCAAATCCTGGTAATGGAGGAATATTAGTTGCAGTTAACAATAAATTTGTATGAATTTCAATCGGTACAATAGCGTAACACCCTGTAGAATTATCTTCTAATCTTAGATAAATAGTTTGTTCATCTGACTGTGTATTGGTGTAATTATTTGGATTTGAAATTGGGTTACTTCCAGATTCAGCATCGGCCTGACTTGTATGATAGGTAGGAGGTAAAAAACCTGTCTGTCCATTTAATATATTACTTAAAACCTCCGTTAAATCGAAAATAGCAGAACCATCATGATCAGCATCACAAGCATCTATAAATTGGGTATCACGTATAATACCAGTATTCCCATTGGTAACATTGATGTTTAATGTAGTTCCCGCAGAAGTAGCGCAACCTGTTGTATTGTTTATAACTCTTACATAAAGTGTCTCGGAAGGGTTTGTATTATAGTAAGGTTGTGTAACTGGATTAGCCCCAGAATCAGCCTCTAATTGTGTGAAGTGATATGTCACAAATAAATTAGGATCACCACCAGTAATTTCATTATCCTTTTGACCTAAATCAATTGCTGTGCTTGAATTAGGTAAACTATCATTATCACAAACATCTAAACTAGTTGGTTGTATAATTGTTGGTAGATTGTTAACAACCAAATCAAATTCACCATAAATTAAACAACCCGTGTTTGTGTCTTCTACACGAACATATATAGTTTGAGAGTTCGTATTAATTGGAGCAGTAATGTTGTTTGTAGGTGTATCCCTATCACTAACTGATGAATAAAAGGTAATGTTATAATTTAAGGGTAAATTTTGAACAGCATTTTCTACATCTGCAATTTTAGTAGATAGGTCAAAAGTTTCAACGCCATTGTTATCATCATCACATAAACTATAATCTGGGATAGGATTTGCTGCTAATTGTGTATCAATTGTCACATTTACTTCATCTTGAATGACACAAGTATTACCACTTATAGAAATTTCCACTCTATACAATCCACTTGTGGAAGTTGTGAGGGTTGAGTTTGTTTCCCCTGAAATTAATGTATTATCTCTAAACCAAGTATAGGAAGCTAATGGGTTTTGAATTTCACCATTTAGAGTTACACTCCCAGAGCAGGTATTAATATCATCACCTAGATCTAATTCTGTAAAGGTGTTGGCTTCGATAAATACAGCTGAGTCGGATAAAGGTTGTGGTTGCGTTAAATCTGGAGATTCTGCTATCACCAATTTTATGTGGTACTGTACATTTGGGAGCACATTGGCTGCCGCTGAAAGCGCTGTAGTTCTGCCATTATAATTGGTGTCGTTAAAACCATAACCATCAAAATACTGGTCGTTTGACGCAGGACACTGTGTTGGGATTTCATCATGAATATTTCCAACTGTTACCACAGGATTTGGACTACCTGGTACTACAGCAATGTTTTGATATGGACCAGTACTTGAGGCTTCTCTAATTAAGAAAACAAAACCATCAAAAGCATTACAAGGGTAGTTTGCAAAATATTCTTCAGAGGCTAAAACATAATTAAATTGTACCATATCGGTTAGAGAAACAAAGTCGAATTCTATAACAGTTGCATTAGCCATAGCTCCTAATCCAATAAAGGATTCAATATCTGGATCACTTCCCCAACTTCTTGATCCTTCACTAAGTTCAGCTCCATTAACCGAATTTCCACCTGAAGCTACATTACCAGTGGATAAAACAATTCCATTTTCTAATGGGAAGTTTGATCCTCCTCTTTGAAAAGAACCATAACTTGTAAATCCATCAGCACCTCCGTTGGAAGATGATGTTACATTAGTTATCTCAACACATCCATTGGCTAAATTATTTTCAATTAGATCTTGCAAGGGTACAGTATTGTTGATAGAGACTTGCTGTGAAAATGTAAAATTAACACAGAAAAACAACAGTACAAAAGCGTAAATAGCATGTAGGTTCTTTTTCACTTTGTTTTATTTGGGTAAAAACAATTCTATGATTTGGTTTTTTCAGGTGGAAAAATAGCTTTTTTATAGATAAAACGCAAATAAAATCCGATAAAACGCATATTTTAAAGGTTTGTATGACAGGAAATCAATTTTTTAATGTAAAATGGCTTTTAAAAACTCTACCATCTTGTAATACTACCAAAAACCAATAATCATCAGTTGGTAATTTCTCTCCATTTAATAATCCATTCCATCCCTCTCCTAATGGGTTAAGTTCTTTTATTAGTTTTCCAAATCTGTCAAATATTTGAATTTTTGTATTAGGTTGAAACATACTTGAGACTCCATAAACTTGCCAAGTGTCATTTTTGCCGTCATTATTTGGAGTTAGAAACTTTGGAAACCCAATTACAGAAACTTTGTTGTTTACTGTTCCACAGTCATTTTTTATATCTTTTACTGAAACTGAATAAATACCAGGAAAAACATTTTCAAACACATTGCTGTTTTGATAATTTGTGTAAACCACATTATTCTCATCTAATAACCTATATTGATAGTCACCTTCACCAGAAACAAAAACAGTAATTATATTGTTTTCAGTTGCATCCTTAACTTCAATATTTTCAAAGGATGCGAGATTAGAAGGTTCTACATTGATAGTTCTTGATTTTGAGCAATTATTACTGTTAGTAACGGTAACGATATAAACTCCTGTTTCGTTTATTTCTATTTCATAAGTATCTTCACCTGATGTCCAATTATAGGTGTAATTACTTGGTGAATCATTTAATACAGCGGCATTCAAAGTAATTTTACTTGGAAAAAAGTTTAAACAGTAATATGTTAAATTTTCCGTGGTTATATTAGGTAACTCATGTACAGTCAGGGCTACCTCGCTTATTCCATAACAATTATTATTGTTTTCAACACGTGCAAAAATGGTTTGAGAATAGGGCGTAGTATTGGTGAATGAATCGCTTAACCCATTCTGTTCTAAAAGTGCATCTTGATAAGTTTGATAATAAGAAATGATTAACCCAATTGGTAAACCGTTTGTTACGATGGGATCAGCTTCTCGTAAATTGAAAATATGAATTCCATCTTCAATCCCATCGTCATCACATTCAAATAAGGCTGCATTTATTGAGTCTGTTAGGCTGACTTCTATAGTTAATTCTGAATGACTTAGACAACCAGTTCGAGTATCACTAACTTCTACATATATAGTTTGCGGGTTTGATGTATTGTTAAATGAATCACCATTAACCTCAATGGTTCTAGCAGCATCCAAATAGAATTTAGTGGACAAATTCGAATTATTTTCAGTCAAATCCGAATTAGCTTCATTAAGGTTAAAAAGTGTAGAACCATCAACAACTCCATCTTCGTCACATTGTATAATGGTATGATTAAATGCTAATGGGTTTGGGTTTACTATTAGATTTAAAGGCGTGATACTCCTACAATCTGTATAAATAGTATTTTCAACCCTAACAAAAACTTGCTCATTAAATGGTGAATTATTGTAATATAAATTTGGTAATGGTGCTCGTCTATTCTCAGCTTCTGCATTTGTTCTGTGATATGTGACATTGTAATCAGCAGAGCTAAGCCCATTTAAAATTTCATTATTTTTTGAGCTTAAATTAAAATTTAAACGTCCATTTCTGTCATCCCCATCATTTGTGTTGTCGCACAGGATGAAATCTGCAGGTGTTTTAATATTGGGGCCTAAATTTACACTTAAGTTAAAATCTGTTAATTCAAAACAGCCTGTAGTGTTATTAGTTATTCTTGCGAATATTTTTTGTGGATTATTCAGGTTGGTATAAGGACTGGTTAAAGGGTTAATATTAATATTAGCATCACTTTCAGAGGCATGATAGGAGATGGTGACACCCGTTTGAGTACCAGTAATAAGAGATGTATTATCCGTTAGGTTAAATGTTGTAAACCCATCATTAAACGGAGCTGTTATATCACAACTTTCTATATCTGTTGGTGTTCCGCTCCTACTTGATTGATCATTTGGCGGATCAGCAAATCGTGCGGTTCCGGTCCATTCAAGGTTAAAGGGACTATTCCCAATAGGTCTATCAATAACGATAAAATAACTTTCACCTGCATTAACATCAAGCCATTTCACAAAACTATCACCCAAAGCTCCTGGACCTTCTGATGTGTCTGATGAACTAGCGTTCATTCCTGTTAGGTTGTTTCCTTGGCTAGCTGCTTGAGGATTAGTGGTAGAACACCTGATGGTGCTACCAACATTTGAACAACTTACATTAGGACCAAACACAAAAAAATCATAATCTTCTGATATTGCTGTACTTTCTGGAGTTAAAGTAAAACCCAGAGTGCCACTCGTAACCACAGTTACTTTTAACCATACACTATTATTTTCATTGCTACTGCATGAATTGGCAAATTCTCTAAGGCCTGAGCCGTTAACGTCTAAACTTACATCTGAATTACCACAAGTAACTATGGCATCTATACAATCATTTGGTTGTTGAGCATAACCTTTTAGGCTAAATACAATTAATAAAAAATATAGATTAAATCTTTTAATGATATTCAAGGGCTAATACTTTAAAGTAAAATGACTTTTAAAAATTCTACCATCTTGTAAAATTACAGAAAACCAATAATCATCTGATGGTAGTTTTTCTCCATTGAAATGGCCATCCCATCCTTTCCCCAAAGGACTTAATTCCTTTATAAGCTTTCCGTATCTATCAAAAATTTTGATTTTGGTATTGGGTTGAAACATGCTTGAAACACCATATACTTGCCATGTATCATGAAATCCATCATTGTTTGGAGTTAAGAATTTAGGGAATCCTATTACACTTACTTTTTCAGGTAAGGTAGTGCCACAGTCATTTTTAGTATCTTTTATTATAATAGAATAAATACCAGGAAAGACGTTTTCAAAAACATTACTATCTTGATATGATGCATAAACATTATTTTTCTCATCAAGTAATTGGTACTGATATGTTCCTTCACCCGAAGCTACTATAGTTATTACGTTGTTTTGAGATGCGTCTTTAATTTCAATATTATCAATGGTAGCGAGGTTGGATGGTTCTACTTTTATTGTTCTAATTTTTGAACACATATTTGAATTAGTAACAGTAACAGTATATTCTTTCGCTTCATTAATTTCAATATTATATGTGTCTTCACCTGTAGACCAATTATAAGTATAATTTGAGGGATTATCTAATATACCTGCATTAATACTAATGGTTTGAGGGAAATAGTTTAAACAGTAATAAGTTAAATCTTCAATACTAATATTTGGTAATTGGTTTACAATTAATGAAATTTCACTGATTCCATAACAATTATTAGCATTCTCAACCCTTGCATAAATTGTTTGATTATAGGGAGTTGTATTTGTAAAAGAACTAGTTAGGGCATTTTGTTCTAAAAGCGCATTTTCATAGGTTTCAAAATATGAAATATCTAATCCTGAAGGTAGGCCATTAACTAATTTGTTTTCAAAATCTCTTAAATTGAATAAGTAATAACCATCTTCCACACCATCATCATCACAAACTTCAATTGAGGTATCATTAGATTCCGTAACACTAACCTCTAAAATAAGTTCAGAATAACTGAAACATTGGGTTTTATTATTAATTATTTCAACATAAATAGTTTGCGGATTTGATGTGTTTGAGAATGAGTTTCCATCAATTTCCTTAGTTCTTTCAGAGTCTATGTAAAATTTTACAGATAAGGCTTTATCGTTTCCTGTTAAACCTATATTGGCTTCGGTTAAATTAAAAAGTGTATAGCCATCTTTAACTCCATCTTCATCGCATTGTAAAATGGTATGATTACTTGCTGCGGGATTTGGATTAAACAGGACAAAAGCAGATCCTTCAATAGCGCAATCTCCATTATTTGGGTCTATGTATACTTCGTAATGACCACTTTGAGTAACTTCTAAATCAAAGTCAGTTTCAGATAAAGGTACTTCATCTAAAGTCCAGGAGTATGTGCCTCCAGGAATATCAACTGATGTTAACATATATGTGTCTCCTTCACATAAATCTAAGTTGGTAGAACTTTCACCATTTTTGATAATATCAATCTGCTGATTAAAGAATGAAGCAATAAAAGGAGGCAAACCTTGAGATGAATTATTTGGAGAAAGACTTATTGCGTTATGTTGATAGTTACTAGCTGCTCCAATATTGTTAGGGTTATTAATAACACCAAGGTAAGGCAATCCTTGATTATAAGTAGCGCTAAGTGCTCTATAAATTTTTCCATTTGGCCCCAATTGTAAGCCACCTCTATATAAATTTCTTTCATCTAAAATTATTTGAGAAGCCTGAATATCTGGAGCCATCATATTAAATTGAGATAAAACAGAAGTATGATTTGAGGGATCTTCGTTATTCTCTCTATTTTCAAAATCGAAAAAATTATTATACGCATGAACATAAAGCAATTCACTGTTAGGTGAAAACTCAACTCCGTAGGGGTAAGGGCTAGCATTACTGTTAATGGATAGTTCTTCCATATTTGTAACTAGTCCAGTAGAAGAATCAAAGTCAAAAATTTGCAAACCACTTACGGCGTTGGCATTTGCCATTTTTGTTCCATCTGGAGAAACTTTTAAGTAACCTCTTCGGTCTCCAATAAATAAGGAAGGGAAAGTAGATGTAATTGAGGCTGTATTGACACCTGTGTTACTCACTTCAAAAGTATGAAAAGTATTATATGCTTCAGAAGTACCATCTTCTGAAGCAAAAGTAATTACCCAAATAGATTTTGTTATACAATCTTTTAAAACGGCTGTTAATTTCTCAGAACAATGCTGAAGTAAGTTTACATTTTTTTGAGTAACTTCTCCTAAGCCACCACCAAGAGTCATATCTACTATAGAGTAGTTAAAACCATTATTTGGGTCAGTTTGACCGATAGATGTATCTACAGTAAAAATGTAATAGATATTTTCATCATCTGGTTTAGGAACAATAATGGCAGACTGTGTACTTGAATTATCGCCAAATAAGGCAAATCCATTTGTCATGGTGCTATGGTTTTTGTTCCATACAGTTGTACCGTCAGTGTAAAACAGTAAGTTCCCAAATTCGTCTGAAATTGAAGAACAACCCTCGTTGGTAGACAATTGACCATTATTAACAGAGGTAATTGAATTACTGGCTAAGTTAAACTGCACCCCCGCACCATAACCAAAATACCAGTTAGATGCTTGTCTTTGGGCAAAGACACATATACTGAATACACATAGTATAAGGGATGTGATAATTTTTTTCATTCTTCAATAGCCAAGGCTACCAAAGATATTATAAATCCCGCTTTTTTAATAATCTATACGATAAAAAGATAAATAGGGCTGTCCAACCTAAAACTATAAGCATTTCATAGCCATGCGCTCCATAATCATAAGACAAATCTACTTTATCAGGAAATTTTGTCATTGCTATCCTCTGGAAAGGTTGATCTATAAGTTTATACATGGATTTTAACGGAAAGAAATTCTGAATTTTTTCAGCAATATCAGCATTAAATTTCCATGTAATTAATCCGAATATTATCCATTCCACTATGTATAAAATAAAAAGAAATGCAAGCGCAAAAGCAGAACGTTTAACAAGCATTCCAAAAAATAAACACAAACTAAAGAAACCAATAAGTTTAATAAAATAGGCCATTAAAAACTCAGTCTCTTGAATTATTATGGAAAACTCATTATAGCTTGAGTAGTATAACCCAATACAAAATGAAATAAGAAAAATTAATATAGTGGATACCAATGAAAAGAAGGTAATTGTGTAGAATTTAGATAGAATAAATTCCTTTTTACTCAGTCCATCAATAAGGTTTTGTTTTATTGTTTTATTACTGTATTCATTTCCAATCATACTAACCACTACTATGGCGAAAAAGAATTTAAATTGAGATGCAAAAAAGGTGGTTAAGTGCCATATAACAGGGAAGTTAAATATCCCTAACTCGCCTAATTCGAGCGTAAAAAAACCAAATACATTAATTTTTAGTGAAGAAAGAAGTATCACAAAGAATGGCAAAACAAACGATACGAAAATGAGAATTTTACTAGTTCTGTTTAAGAGTAATTTTTGTAATTCTAAATTTAAAAGTCTTAGCATCGTATTAGTTTTGGTTAATTGGGTTATTGTCTGTTAATTGCAAGAACTGCTCTTCCAAACTTTCTTTTCTTTGAATTAGATGTGTAAGAATAATGCCATTTTCAAATAGGTACTTATTAAATTCTTCAGACTTCATGGGTTCTGTTAAAAATGCTGTAACTAAATCATCTTCAGTCTTAACGTTTCCAAAGGATTTATGATTTTTCAATAATTTTACTAACTCGTTTTGATTATTACATTTAAGTTCAAAGAAACCATGGCTAGAAATCATTTCATCTACTCTACCAGAGTACAACTTTTCTCCTTTTCTTAAAACAACTACATGAGAACAAACTTTTTCAACTTCATCTAATAGATGGGAGGCTAATAAAATAGTAGTTCCTTTAGTGGCTATTTCCTTAATTATTTCTCTAATTTGATGAATGCCTTGAGGGTCTAGACCATTGGTAGGTTCGTCTAAAATCAAAATCTCAGGATCATTTAAAAGAGCAGAAGCAATAGCCAAACGTTGTTTCATACCTAATGAAAATGTTCTAAATTTACTATCTCTTCGTTCTAATAGTCCAACAATTTCAAGTTTTTCGTCAATCTTACTATAATCAACACCTTTTATCTTACAAACCAATTTTAAGTTCTGATATCCAGACATATAGGGGTAGAAATTTGGACGTTCTATAATGGCCCCAACTTTTTTTAAGGCATGGTGGGTTGATATGTTTCCGTCAAACCAATGAAAATCACCTGATGTTTTGTTTACAACATTTAAAACAACTCCAAGGGTGGTAGATTTTCCACTACCGTTAGGACCTAAAATACCATAAACATTTCCTTTGTTTATAGTGAAAGACAAATCTTTTACTGCGGTTAAATACCCAAATTTTTTAGTGAGATTGTTGATTGTAAGAATGGATTCCAAATTGCAACATTTTTTATGTCAAAATGTATTTGACAATGGTTAGTTATATGGGTAAGACGAACCTCTTTATATTTTGTTACACTATTGCAATAAAACCTATAAAATTAACTAATTTTACATCATGAAGGATTTGAAAATATCTAAGAAAAAACCGTCATTTCAGATTAGTGAAAAGTTGAGTAATTATCTTACTGAATATAATAGAAATATAGAGATTCCTATTTTTTATGAAGACCTGTTACGTTTTCAGGGATCTATTGTGGTATATGATGAAGATGACAATGATACGTTATGGATTAGAGTTTATTATAACGACTATGAACGTGAGGAAATAGAAATGTCTTTAAAGAAAGTGTACACTATTTTACATTCTGATGGGAATGAAGATACACATCCTTTTTTGAGTGTTGATGCTATTGATTATTGTACGTTTGGAAATTCAAGGCCCTTCAGAATCAAAATCAGGAATATTTTAAATGATAATTTCACCTATTTTTATGTTAAGGTGGCCGATGCTTCTAGAATTTATGGTTTGGAATTTGAACATATGCTATCTCCTTATAATATTCACTTTCTGGTTTACAAGGATACTTTAATTGAAGAGCATATAGCTGGAATACCTGGTGATGTATTTATTAAAACCATGTTGCCAAACTGTACTAGGTCTGAAAAAGCCCAAATAGCAAAAGAGTTTGTTAAGTTTAATGAACGTTGTATGATTAGACTTTTAGGAGACATGCGTTCTTACAACTATGTTATTGTTCCAACTCATGATTTTGATCATGTAGTCTATAAGATTAGAGCTATAGATTTTGACCAACAGTCATATGAAGGGAAGTTCAATATCTATCGTCCTCAATTCTTCAAAGAAAATTTAGAAATGGTTAAGATGGTTTCTCAAATTTTAAAGAAACTTTCTATAAATCAATATAAGACTGAGGAACGGTCTATATTAGTTAAGCGTTTAAAAAGTTTTAATGATAGAATAGAGTTGTTACTTTCTAGTATGAAAGAAGATACTATTTCTACTTATGCTCATATAGATAATCTAAAGAATGAGATTTTTAAATATTCTAAAGATGAAAAGTTTTTGAATTGTAACTCAATGGGGCAAATTCTTAGTTGTGGATTAGATTTTTTAGTTACCAATTATAAAAACGTAAACCCGTTAAAACTTAACTAGAATGCTAATTCCAGTTTTCATCAAAATCTAAATTATCATAATCGTTAACGTCAAAATCGTCTTCAAATTCGTTGAAGGTATCGTCATCATCAGATTCAAATAATCGTTCTGGAGCTGTGTCAGGTACTTGTCCTTGGACAAACATAAGGTTAGGATAATCATGACCTTCGGTTTCATCAACAATTTCAGCAAGTTCAACAAAGAAGGTCCACATACTTAAAAAATCATAAATGTATATTAGTTTTGTTTGTGCTTCATGTACAACACTATCTATAGATGTTTCATTCATTAAACGAGCCGTACCATTGTCGCTTAAATCAAATAAAGATATTTCTTCACCTTGGTCCCATTGATCATTACTTAAGTAAAATGAAGCCATTTCACTACCATCGAAACCAAAAGATTGTGTAATAATATTATGTAAGTCTTCTAAAGAGTCAGTTTCTCTTATTTCCAAATCTCGGAAAATATCCTCTTCGGTATCATTATCAAGTATAACTCTAAATCTGTAAATCATTTATGAGAAATTATGGGGCAAAGTTAAACTTTTTAAGTTATTTGCTAAAACGATGCAATGTAAAAGTCATAGCTGTTAATAGGAAAAATGCACCAACCTGATGTGCAACACCTAACCAAACAGGAACCTGTAGCAATATTGTAAAAACACCTAATAAAAACTGGATACAAACAACTATGTTTAAAGCCTTAATACCTCTAATTTGTAGTGCCGTAAGTTTGAGCGCTTTTGATTTTTTCCAAATAATAAATACTAAAATAACAACCATATAAGCCAATATTCTATGAACAAATTGCACCCCGCTTTTACCTTCTATAAAGTTTCTGTAAAGCGGTTCTTGCTCTATATATACAGTTTGATGCATAAATTTACCTTCGCTCATCATTGGCCAATGATTGTGTATAAATCCGGCATCTAAACCGGCTACGAAGGCACCATAAATTATTTGAATGACTAGAATTAATAATGAAAACCTAATCAGGTTTCTATATTTAATATTTATAGTTTTTTTATTGGGGTAACGTAAATCTAAAGCTACCCAATAAGTGTATGCAAATGTTATAAATGCAGTAGTTAAATGTGCTGCTAACCTGTAATGACTTACATCTGGATTGTCAACTAAGCCGCTCTTTACCATATACCAACCTAAAAAACCTTGAAAGGCCCCTAATGCTAATAGAATTATTGACTTTTTGATTGTAGGTTTGCTTAGTTGTTTTCTTATAAAGAAATATAAAAAAGGTATGAAAAAAACTACTCCTATAAATCTACCAATAACACGGTGCAACCATTCCCAAAAATAAATATCTTTAAAATCTTGTAGGTTAAAATGTTGGTTGAGTTTTTGGTATTCAGGATATTGTTTGTATAAATCAAATGCTTCCTGCCATTCAACATCATTCATTGGTGGGATAGTTCCAGAAATTAATTTGTAATTTGAAATTGATAATCCAGAATGAGTTAACCGTGTGATACCCCCAACAACCACCATTACAAAAATTAAAAAGCAGCCTGTTAATAGCCAATAAATTACTTTTTTGTTGTCTTTATTCATTTTAAAGTATGGTTTTTTTATAACACAAACTATTCTCCATTTTATGGTATGGATCAAAATTTGGAACAATGCTATAATTCATTTTTTTATAGAAATTAACCGCTTCTATTTGCCTTTTTCCAGTTTCTAGAATGCAAGATTTAAAACCCAATTCTTTAGACCAATTTTCTAATTCCTCTAAAATTTTGCTGGCAATACCTGTACCTCTAGATTCAGGATTTGTATACATACGTTTAATTTCGGTAGATTCTTCGCTGTATTTTTTGAATGAACCACAGCCAACTGGGATGTTATTTTCATAAGCTAAAACCACATGTTTCAAACTTTCAATGCCATTGTATTGCATGTAAAAGCTGTGATCAGACCCATCAACTTTCTCTAAATATGCGTTTAGAAGCTCTACTAATTTTGTAAAGTCTGGGTTTGAAGAATTTGTTCTTTCTATTCTAATCATGGTCAGAAACCTTTAGCCCAAGTTTTTTACCTTTTTCAATCATTAAATTATGAGCTGCATCATAATCATTTGGAATATCCCCTTCTAAAATCGCCTCCTTTATAAACTCTTTTATAACCCCTATTTCTCGAGATGGTTGTAAATTAAATGTTTTCATTATTTCTTCACCCGAAATTGGAGGCTGAAAATTACGAACATGATCTCGTTCTTCAACTTCAATAATTTTATCTCTAACAATCTTGAAGTTGTTATGGTACTTTTTAAATTTTTTAGAATTCTTAGTTGTAATGTCTGCTTCACAAAGCGTCATTAAATCATCAACATAATCACCAGCATCAAAAACCAAACGTCTCACGGCAGAATCAGTAACCAAATCTTGAGCTAAAACGATTGGGCGAGAACTCATTAATACCATTTTTTGAACAAACTTCATTTTGTCATTCAGCGGCATTTTTAAGCGCTTGAATAAATGGTATACCATTTTAGAGCCTTCAAATTCATGACCATGGAAAGTCCACCCAATTTTTTTGTGAAATTTTTTGGTTGGTGCTTTTCCAACATCGTGCAACAGTGCTGCCCAACGTAACCAAAGATTGTTAGTCTTTTCAGAAATATTGTCAACCACTTCAAGTGTATGATAGAAATTGTCTTTATGACGTTGTCCTTCAACTTCTTCAACTCCTTTTAAAGCAATAAGTTCAGGAAGGATATATTCAAGTAAACCTGTTTGTTCCAAGAGTAAAAACCCAACTGAAGGCTTAGGACTTTCAAGAATTTTATTCAATTCTACAACAATACGCTCTTTTGTGATTATTTTTATTCTAGAGGAATTTTTTGAAATAGCATTTAAACTTTCTGTTTCAATGGTAAAGTCTAGTTGAGTAGCAAACCTTATAGCTCTTAGCATTCTTAATGGGTCATCACTATAAGTGATGTCTGGATTAAGAGGCGTTCTAATGATTTTATTTTCTAAATCTTGAATACCATTGAATGGATCAAGTAAATCTCCAAAATTATCTTTATTTAAACTTAAAGCTAAAGCGTTTATAGTAAAATCACGTCTGTTTTGATCATCTTCCAAACTACCATTTTCTACAACTGGATTTCGGCTATTCTCTGAATATGATTCTTTACGTGCACCAACAAACTCAAGTTCAATTTCATCATGCCTAAGCATTGCTGTACCATAAGTTTTAAAGATTTGAACTTTTGGTTTATTAGGTAAATTCTTAGCGACTTGTTTTGCTAATTCAATGCCATTACCAACTGCAACAATATCAATATCCTTTGCACTGCCTCGTTTTAAAATGTAATCACGTACAAAGCCTCCAATAACATAGGCGTCAACTTGAATTTCTTCAACAGATTGGGAAACTATTTTAAAAACAGTATGCTTTAAGGCTTTTTTATAATTCATGCTGAAATTTCAATATCAAAATTCAAAATTCAATTGATTTTAGGTTTGAGAATTTGAATATTTACTTTCTTATAATTTTCACCACACCATTATTACTTAGCTTAATAATAGACGATGGTTTTGAACAATTTTTATCGCGGTGCAAATTTACAACATAGTCAACTCCTTTTAAAACCTCGGGAGCTATTTCTTTAAAAGATTTTGGGGTTGGTTGTCCGCTAATATTTGCAGAAGTAGAAACTACGGCACCATTGAATTTTCTAGATAACCAATAGCAAAAATCATCATCGGGAATTCTTATGGCAATTGTGCCATCGTCAGCAATTAAATTATCCGCTAAATTTTGAGCCTCGTCATAAATTATAGTAGTAGGATTGTCTACAACCTCTAAAATACTTTTGGCAGCAAAGGGAATTTGTTTGACATATTTTTTTAGCATTCGGTCATCTGCTACTAAACAAATAAGTGCTTTACTATCCTCACGTTGTTTTAGCGCATACACTTTTTTGATAGCCTCAATATTTGATGCATCACACCCAATACCCCATACGGTATCAGTGGGGTAAAGAATTAGCCCCCCTTCTTTTAAGACTTTCATTGCCTTTTGAATTTCTGCTTGCATAGGATGTTTTGAATGCAAATTTAACATTAGTTTTATACATTGTCTAAAACTTTGTAATATTGCCTAAAATTTAAGTTAGAGTACTTTCATTGTGAAGTACTAGAACTTAGTTTAAGGGCTATGGTTAGAAAAACGAAGGTGTTTGTGAAAAGAAAGGTTAGAAAAACCTTTGAGAATGTGTATTCTAAAAAAGATATAGAATGTTTAGGCGAAAAACCTTTTGTTGTAATATCCAATAACTGTTGGGGAGGTGCACTTTATAGGTGGTATAAAAGGCCATATAATTCACCATTTGTTGGTCTTTTTTTATACGGACCATGTTATATGAAAATGCTTTCTAATTTTGAACATTACATCAAACAAGAATTGATATTTATAGATAATTCTAAATATCCTGATAGAGAAAAAACGTATCCTTTAGCTTTGTTAGATGATGTGGAAGTACATTTTACACATTATGATTCAGAGTTAGAAGCTAAAACGAAATGGGAGCGCAGAGTTTCTAGGATGTTAGAAGAAAATAACTTTGATAATTACTTTTTTAAAATTTGTGATAGAGAAAGAGTTACTAAAGAACACATTTTAGCTTTTCATAAGTTGCCTCTAAAGAATAGAATATCATTTGCCAAGTATGATGATTCAGAGTTAGTAAATGAAAATCATATTAAAGTTAAGGAAAGGCAAAAAAAGAAGAAGCATGTACCAAATGGTAAAAAAATGTTTCAATTGACGTTTTTATATTTTGATTTGAACGAGTGGTTATTAAATTAAGGCCTTTAAGGTGTTCCAATGAAAGAAAATAGTTTGTTTTCCAAAGATGTTAAAAATGAAAATAGAACACAGTTAAAGTCTATTATATTAGGTTTTGATGCTTTGAAAGGTGGTGTAGGAAAGAGGAATATTATTAAAATTATTGATTTTAACGGTTCAAATATTAACATTAAAGCATTTAAGATACCGAATGTTATAAATCAGCTGGTTTATAGTTTTTTTAGAAAGAGTAAAGCACAGCGTTCTTTTGAATATGCAAATAGATTAACGAAAATGGGAGTTGGGACTCCAAAGCCTTTGGCATATTTTGAATTTAAATCAGGATTATTATTTAAAAGAAGTTTTTACGTCAGTGAACAACTAGATTGTGACCTGACTTATAGAGAACTTACTAAAGATTTTGATATTCCAAATTACGATGCTATTCTGAGAGAGTTTACACGATTTACTTTTAGTCTTCATGAAAAAGGAATTCATTTTTTGGATCATTCACCAGGTAACACCTTGATTAAAAGAAATGGTAAAGATTTCAATTTTTATTTAGTTGATTTGAATAGGATGAAGTTTGGTAATCTGGATTTTGAAACTAGAATTAAGAATTTTTCAAGATTGACAATTCATAAGTCAATGGTTGAGGTGATGAGTGATGAGTACGCCAATTGTTCAGGGGAAGATTACAATAAAATATTTAGTTTAATGTGGAGTGAGACCGAACGGTTTCAAGAAAAGTTTTACCGTAAAAAGCGTTTGAAGAAAAAATTTAAGTTTTGGAAATCAGTTTAGTAATTTATTCAACTCTTTATACCTATAATGTACTCCGTAGGCACTTAAATAACAAATTACAAAGCCTTCTTTTCCATCTAAAAACCCTAATCTAATTATATAGTTTATTAAAAACTTATAAAGAGGCCTGATATAAAAATGATAAAAATTTGGTTTTTTTCCTTTTTTTGAAAGCTCCAAAGCCTTAAGGCTAGCATAATGTTCCATTTTTGATTTATAATGAGTAGCATTATCAAAACAATAATGAATCATATTACTTTTTAGTATTTTACTATTTCCGTCTATTATTGGCATTTCATGAACAATCTTTTTTTCATCATATTTCACATGCCCTTTTTTAAATAAACGATAGGTGGTATCTGTTTGAAAACCACTAAATCTAATTCGTTTCTTTTTGAAGAAGTATAATCTTTTAAATAGGAAACCAACAATATTATTAGGAGTGCTTATTTCTTTAAGAATCTCTTTTTTTAAAGAAGGTGTAATACGCTCATCAGCATCAATAAATAGGATCCAATTGTTTGATGCCTGCTTTAGTGCAAAATTTCGTTGATCTGAAAAATTCTTAAAATGACGTTGAATTTTGGTTATATTGTTATAAGATTGGAGTTTTTCAAATGTACCATCCGTACTAAATGAATCAATAACAATTATTTCGTCTGCGAAAGAAATATTATCAATTACATCATCAATATGATGAATTTCGTTATAAGTAATAATTAATGCAGATATTGTTTGCTTTTCCTTCTCCAAAAGTAAATTACTATTTATAATATTAACGAAATATTTTGTGAATTTTTAAACGTCTTAAAAACGAAAGCTTTCGTTTTGTAGGTACTCCATTAGCTTTTATATAATTTTCTGTGCTTTCCACCATTCTCAAGGCAGATTGTCCATCATTGTAAGGATGAAATAATCCATTAATTATTTTACGATTTTTAGCAAACGGATCTTTCCTAATATTAGCTTCAACCAAGCCAATAAGGTTATTGTAATCATCAGAGTCGTGCCAATATTTTTTAAAGTCTGAAATATTTCTGAAGGTGATTACAGGTTTATCTAAAAGTAAAAATTCATATATTACGGATGATGTATCGCTTATTAAAATATCAGCTATTAATAAAAATTTTATAATATTATTTTCTGGTTGAAAAATAATATTTTCATGTAGATTGGCTAAGTCATTGTATATTTTTATAAGTTTATTATCCATTAGGGGATGGAACTTAAGTAGGATAACATAATCTGAGTTTTTGGCCAATTCCGTTATCTGATTAATTAAAAAGGGAGCAGAGGTAAGTTTAGGTGAAAACGTTGGAGCATATAGTATGATTGTTTTGGCTACATATCTTTTTAATATCTCATCCTTTTCCTTTTTGTACCGAGTTTTATCTTCTGCATATACATCCAACTTAGGCCATCCAGTTTCTATAACATCAAAATCCCTATGAATATCTTTTAATTCATTAAATTTTTTTGTGAAATAAGGACCTTGGGTAAGATAAAGATCAAAATAACGACGAATTCTAAAATGCCCTTTTTTTTCTCCTGCTAACCCATGAAAAATCTGAACTTTTAAGCCTCGTAAGTAATAAGGAACTTCATTTCCAGGAACAAATATAGCATCACTAGAAAACTGTTTTAGCCGGGTAATTGATGTGGTGTAATTATCAAATTTATATGGAAATGAACTAGAGATTTTTTCTGGAATGAACCATAGATATTCGTAACCTTTATCAATCAATACTTCTTTTATTGGATTAAGAATTCCAAAGGCGTAATTGTTTTGACAAAAAAGAATGGCTCTCACTATAACAAATTATTTACACTTTCTAAGTCTTCAATAAAATCAATTTCCATACAGTTATATTCAGAAATATCAACTGCCTTAATTTTTATGTTATCTTTTTCTATGGCAAGTTCCAATCCTCTTTCAAAATAATCATTATCATCGCATTCCTCTAAACGATTTATAAACTTTAAAATATCATTCGAAGAAATAAAATTAATTCCAACAGCCTCTCCTAAACCATTTTTAACGGTCTTAGATAATTTGTCAATGTACCCATCTTTTAAAGTGTATTTAACCTCTTCTTCTGCTACTTTACTTGTGTTTACTGCTACAAAAGATTCGTTAGCTTCAATATAAGGGTCTAATATTTTTAATAAATTTCCATCAAAAACAACATCACCGTTAAACCAAAGTACTGCTTTGTCCCGTTGCTTCTTAAGAGCTTGTAATAAACTTTTAGAAGTATTAGTGCGATCAAAAAAAGGATTGTAGATATAGGTAAGCTCTGGAAATCTTTCCATAATTAGGTCTTTTTTAAAACCTACAACTACATTAATATCGTCAACATTATACATGGAAGTTATATTATCGGTTTGCATTCGCATAATACTCTTTCCATTTTTCAGAGGGGTCAGTGGTTTTGGAAAAGGATTCCCTAAGCGGGAACCAATACCAGCTGCAAGTATAATAATCTTCATGTTAAGTGTTTTTTGCTAATAATTAAGTTATTGACTTTTTACTGTCAATTTCAATGCTGTTTTTTAAACCGCTACCTCATTGTCTCTAAGTGCATCATTCAATGATGTTTTCTTATCTGTACTTTCTTTACGTTTACCAATAATTAAAGCACATGGTACATTATAACTTCCAGCTGCAAATTCCTTTGCATAACTGCCAGGAATAACAACAGATCGTGCAGGAACTTTTCCTTTCATTTCAACGGGTTCATCTCCAGTTACATCAATAATTTTTGTACTCATGGTTAAAACTACACCAGCACCTAAAACCGCTTCAGTTTCAACGTGTACGCCTTCAACAACAATACATCTTGAACCTACAAAAACATTATCTTCTATAATAACGGGCGCGGCCTGTAATGGTTCTAATACGCCACCAATACCAACACCTCCAGATAAATGAACATTTTTACCTATTTGTGCACAACTACCAACTGTGGCCCAAGTATCAACCATAGTGCCTTCATCTACATGAGCACCAATGTTTACATAACTAGGCATTAAAATTGTACCTGGAGAAATATAGGCACCATGTCTTGCTACTGCATGAGGAACTACTCTGATACCTTTTTCTTTATATCCAGTTTTTAAAGGAATTTTATCATGAAACTCTAAAGGTCCACATTCAATAGTTTCCATTTTTTGAATTGGAAAATATAGAACAACACCTTTTTTCACCCATTCATTTACTTGCCACCCACCTTGAACAGGCTCCGCAACACGAAGTTCTCCTTGGTCTAATAAGTTAACAACTTCTCTAATGGCGTTTTGAGTAGATGCTTCTTTTAACAATTCACGGTTATCCCAAGCTCTCTCTATAATTTGTTGTAATTCTGTCATCTGTATTTAATTTTTGGCAAATATAATAGGTATCGGTTAAATAACTTAATCTATAGGAGCATAATATGGTCTAAAAATTCAATTGTTTTTTATCTGTAAATGTGAGCATTTCAAGGAGAGCGTAAAAAGAACATTCCTTTGAAGTAAAAATTAATACCGATAAACTACACATATTGTGTTTTTAATCGTAAAAAATAGGCTTTTTATCTGTTTATCGATGTTTTTCCTCCGGTTTTCTAATAAACGAAAATTCTAGGTCCTACAACTAATTTTTTGCTCACAACCTCTTGCCTAATTATATATTTGAACTATCAAAACAACCCAAATCAATGAAAACAAGATTTTACATATTATTTATTTTATTACTTTCTTTTTCTATAGGTAATGCTCAAGATACATCTAAAGCAATAGAAATTGAAACTAATGAAACTATTTCTGTTTCAGAAGATAACAATATGGTTGTTGTAAATGACACTCTAAATATCGCTAAAGATGAAGTGTTATTAATTAGTGAAGAAGATTTAAGAGCGACAATAGCACGTACTGCAAGTGATATTAGAACTTTTTTTAATAGAGAAAGAAATGTTGACAACATTAAATTGTTATTTCCAAAAATAAATAAAGCTAAAAAAGCTTAATATCTCAAAGTATTAATAAGTAGGTTAAACTGAAAAGGCTGTCTGTAAAAGACAGTCTTTTTTGTTTTAATAGACTATTTTTGCAAAAAATAAATTCATGGCTAGAATTTTAGCAATTGATTATGGTACTAAAAGAACAGGGTTAGCTGTAACAGATGAGTTACAAATTATAGCTTCTGGCCTTACCACCGTTAATACAAAAGAACTAATAGAGTTTTTAAAAGATTACACGAATTCTGAAGCCGTTGAATTGTTTTTGGTAGGTGAGCCAAAGCAAATGGATAATTCTGCTTCAGAAAGTGAAATTCATATCATGAAATTTCTTGAAGCTTTAAAAAAGGAAATTCCAAGCATTCCTATTAAAAGAGTTGATGAACGTTTTACATCAAAAATGGCATTTCAAACCATGATTGATAGTGGTTTAAAAAAGAATCAAAGAAAGAACAAAGCTCTAATAGATGAAATTAGCGCCACACTTATTCTGCAGAGTTATTTATATTCAAAATAAATATCGTCAATAAATTATAGTATTGTATTTTTGTATCATTAATAGCAATTTATACGCATGATTTTACCAATTGTCGCCTATGGCGACCCTGTTTTAAAGAAGAAAGCGAAAGACATCTCTCCAGATTATTCTAAACTTGATGTTCTTTTAGAAAACATGTTTGAGACCATGTACAATGCATATGGTGTTGGATTAGCGGCTCCTCAAATAGGATTACCTATTAGACTCTTTTTAGTTGATACGGAACCTTTTGCCGAAGATGAAAGCTTTACGGAAGAAGAAAAAAATCAATTAAAAGAATTTAAGCGTGTTTTTATAAATGCAACTATTTTAGAGGAAGAAGGAGACGAGTGGGCTTTTAGTGAGGGTTGCTTAAGTATACCGGATGTTAGAGAAGATGTGTTTAGACAACCGGTAATTACAATTGAGTATTACGATGAAAACTTTAAAAAACATACTGAAAAGTTTGATGGATTAATTGCCCGTGTAATTCAACATGAATATGATCATATTGAGGGGATTTTATTTACTGATAAACTTTCAAGTTTCAAAAAAAGGTTAATTAAAGGAAAGCTTTCCAATATTTCTAAAGGGAAAATTAACGTTGATTATAGAATGCGTTTTCCTGATCAAAAAAAGAAACGATAATATTTGCAATAGAATAATAAACACTAGATATTTGCGCCTTTCAAAAAAGTAATATGAGTTTAGAAAAAGTACTTTCAATTGCAGGGAAACCTGGATTATATAAACTAATAGCACAGACCAGAGGAGGTTTTGTAGCTGAGTCTTTAATTGATAAAAAACGTATCTCTGTTAGCGTTCAAAGTAACGTTAGTGTATTGAGCGAAATTGCAATCTATACTTTGGCAGAAGAAGTACCATTAAAAGATGTGCTTCAAAAGATCAAAGAAAAAGAAAACGGAGCGGCAACCTCTATAAAGGCAAAAGATAGCAAAGATAAACTTGAAGAGTATTTCTTTGATGTGTTACCTGATTATGATGAAGATAGGGTGTATGCAAGTGATATTAAAAAGGTAATTCAATGGTATAATTTACTTCAACAACATGATATGTTGGATTTTTTGGATGACGATGAAGATGATGTTAAATCAGACGAAGAAGAATAAATAATCAAAACCTCCTAAATTAGGAGGTTTTTTTATGTCTTTTTGTAAGGTATACTTGAGTTTATCGACACACACTTCAACTAACAAATAAAGCTAATCCCAATGAAATCGCTTTGGTTTTTTGATGATGTTAATCTTTTTAAAGTTTTGTGTCCGCACAAATTTAAAGCTTATAAGGTTGACCATGATTTTGATTCTTATAGAAAGAAAGATTATATCTATTTTGAAGAAGATTCTGCAAATAAGGTCTATTTAATTGAAAAAGGAAAAGTAAAAATTGGTTATTACAATGAAGATGGTAGTGAGATTGTAAAAGCCATACTTACCAGGGGAGAACTTTTTGGTGAAACAGCAATTTTGGGAGAATCTAAAAGAGAAGAGTTTGCTCAATCTGTTGATGATTCTACATCTATTTGTCCTGTGGGTGTAGAAACTATGCATAATTTAATGCGTAATAATCAAACTTTCAGTTTAAAAATCTATAAACTTATTGGTTTCAAATTAAGAAAGTTAGAAAGACGCTTACAAATACTACTTTTTAAAGATGCCAAAACAAGGCTTATGGAGTTTTTAGATGAATTGTGTTCAGATTACGGATACGATTGTGAAAAAACAGGCGATAAAATTATTCAGCACCCTTATACTCAGCGTGATATTGCTTCATTAATTGGAACATCAAGGCCAACGCTTAACATTCTATTAAATGAACTAAAAGAAGAAAATGTAATAGAATTTGGCAGAAAAGAGATAAGAATTCACAAAAAAACGGCTTAGTGTTAGGTAGCTAACATTTTATAAAGACATCACATTATAACTTTGAAGTATTCAATAACTTTAAAAAATAATGTGATGATTAGAAAAGTGTTTTTAGCAGTTTTAGCTCTAGGATTAATAACGTTTTCATGTAGTGATGACGACAACCCAAAAAAAACCTCAAGATTAACTTTAAACCTTGATGGATTGGAAGCTTTAGGTCCAGATTTTGTTTATGAAGGTTGGATTATTGTTGATGGTGCACCTGTATCAACCGGAACATTCTCTTCAGTAAGTTTTCCACAAACATTTAATATTGACAAGAATCAATTAAAAAAGGCAACCACTTTTGTGCTTTCAATAGAACCTTCGGTTGACCCAGACCCTTCTCCCGCGGCAACTAAGGTTTTGGCTGGTGATTTCAGTGGTGATGAGGCTAATGTAAATTCAAATGGTATTGTTGGAGATTTTAGTGCTTCCTCAGGTAAATACATTTTAGCAACTCCTACGGATACTGATGATATGAATGAAGAAAGTGGTGTTTGGTTTTTAGATAACTCTAGCGGAAGCCCTGTAGCAGGTTTAGATTTACCGGTATTGTCAGCAGGTTGGAGATATGAAGGTTGGGTAGTTTTTGATGGTACGCCGATTACTACTGGAACATTTACGGCTGTTGATTCAGCTGATGATAATGCTGCAACATCTATGTTTAAGGGCGATGCAGGTAACGGACCAGCGTATCCGGGAGAGGACTATTTGCAAAATGCCCCAGCAGGATTAACGTTTCCAACAGATTTAAAAGGGAAAACAGTTGTGATTTCGGTTGAGCCAGATCCAGATAATAGTACTGCTCCATTTACCTTAAAGCCACTAGCGCATATGGTTCCTAATGATGCAATGAACCATACCGCAATAATGATGGGGGACGGACCAGTTAAAAGTTTAACAGGAATAGTTTCGAGATAGCATACCTTGTCTATGAAAAAGATTAATTGTTTTTGTTAGATTTGAAGCATGGTTTAAAAACCATGCTTTTTTATTTTTTATTATGCGATTTAAAAAACCTAAAGTTACCGATATAATTTTTTTAATTGTTGTAGCTGTTTTAATTATTCCAAAAACAAGAAAGCCTATTCAAGTATTTGTAAATAAAGCTGTGGCTGCAGTTATTAGTCCATCTAAAATTCAAGAAGAAAAACAGGAAGCAATTTCCACTTATGATTGGAGGTTGAAAGACAGTCAGGGCAAAAATTTTAATTTTGAACAAACCAAAGGGAAGATCGTTCTAGTGAATTTTTGGGCTACTTGGTGTCCACCTTGTATAGCAGAAATGCCCAGTCTTCAGGAGCTTTACAATGATTATCAAGATAAGATTGAATTTGTTTTTGTTTCAAGTGAACCGTTTAAAGATATAAACTCTTTCATAGAAAAAAATAAATATAACTTCAAAGTATATAAGCCAGTTTCAAATTATAATGAAATATTTAAGGTAAACGGTATTCCAAGAACATTTTTAATTGATAAGAAAGGAAAGATTGTTATTGATAAAACTGGTGCTGCTAATTGGAATAGTGAAAAAGTGAGAAATACAATAAATGAATTAATACAACAATAAAATATAACGAAATTGAAGATAGTTGTTTTAGATGGTTTTACATTGAACCCAGGAGATTTAAGTTGGCAAGGTATTTCTAAATATGGAGATTTAATTGTGCATGAGAGGACGCCTTATAATACAAAAGATATTGTTAAGGCAATTGGTGACGCTGAAGTAGTGTACACTAATAAAACGCCTTTAACAAGTGAAGTACTTAAAAACACATCTTCGGTTAAATTTGTAGGAGTTTTGGCGACAGGTTATAACATTGTTGACGTTGATGTTGCTAAAGAAATGGGAATAATTGTGACAAATGTACCTAGTTACAGTACTCAGTCTGTTGCTCAATTTACAATGGCTTTGTTGTTAGAAATGTGTCATAACGTTGGTGACCACAGTTATGCAGTTCATAATGGCGACTGGGTAAATGCCATAGATTTTTGTTTTTGGAATTCTCCATTAATCGAATTGGCAGGAAAAACAATGGGTATTATTGGTTTTGGAAGCATTGGTCAAAGTGTTGCCAAAGTGGCACAAGTATTTGGGTTGAATATTTTGGTGCACACAAGAACGAAAAAGCCTGAGTTTGAAACAGAAACTTGCAGATTTGTGGAGTTAGATGAACTTTTTACTAACTCAGATGTTATAAGTTTACATTGTCCGCTTTTTGAAAGCACTCAGGGTATTATTAATACCAAAAACATTGCTAAAATGAAAGATGGTGTCAAGATTATTAATACGGCTAGAGGCGGGTTGATTGTTGAAAAGGATTTGGCTAACGCTCTTAATTCTGGTAAAGTATCTGGAGCAGCTGTTGATGTTGTTTCGGCTGAACCTATGAAAGCCAATAACCCTTTGTTAAACGCCAAGAACTGTATAATTACACCGCATATTGCCTGGGCGCCAAAAGAGGCGAGAACAAGATTACTAAATACTACAATTGATAATTTAGAAGCTTATTTGGAAGGAAATCCTATCAATGTGGTGAATAATTAGTGTTCTTTTTTCTTAAAAGATTCTATCAAAAAAAGATTTAATAGAATTAGTGAAAATGCATAAATAGAATCTTCAATGGGTATTGTAAATATTCTAAAACTCAAATTTTCGGCATTGTTGTACCACACCACTTCATCTTGAATCAAACTACCAGTTAATACACCGTTAACAATAAAAAATGGAATTAGCATCACTAGAAAAGTTATTAGGTAACTGTCTAGTAAATCGGGTTGCTTTTTTAATGCTACGTAAATTAAAACTATAGCAAGGGTAAAGTTTATTAGAGTATACCATTTATCATAATTGTAAACTATAATAGCCGTGAGAATAAAAATTAATAAATAGGATAGGGTTTTAGTGTGTTTATGCGGTAATTTGAAGTTAGGGAAATAATACAAAAGTGAATAATGAGTAAAAACACAAGCATAAGGAATACAAATAAAAAAGAGCCATTCTTCAATAGGTAAATTAAAAAAGTTTATACCCAAAAGGTAATCACTGTTGAATCCCCAAAAACCATTGATGGTAAAAATTATGTCCCATGGAATAAAAATTAGCATAGAAATAAAAATGCTAATAAAAAGGGGTTTCCAAAGTTTGTAGAATTTTAGTTTAGGGTGAAAACTAAATAAAAAGGGAATACTTATAGAACTTAAATTAAGTAAGAGATATAAGTAATTCATTTAGGTCTTTTTAAAATATTTGAAAGGTACAAACAGCATTCCAAAACATTCACCATCCTCTTTACCTATATGTTTATGATGAATTTTATGAGCTCTTCTTACGCCTTTAGCATACCAATTATTGGCTTTTCTAAAAAGTTTAAAACGCTGATGAATAAAAATATCATGAACTATAAAATACGAGATTCCGTAGGCAAAAATTCCAAGCCCAATAGGAAGTCCTATCCACAGGTTATTATATTTCCAAAGTAGAAAAAAAACAATGCTCACCACAGCATAAAAAATAAAGAAAGCATCATTTCTTTCAAACCAACTATTGTGATCCTTTTTATGATGATCTTTATGCAAACTCCATAAGAATCCATGCATTATATATTTATGCGTAAACCACGCCATAAATTCCATAAAGCAATAAGTGCCTAAAAAAACTAAAATCCAAAGAATGGCTTGCATGACTTTTAAATTACAATAAATTTAGTTGATATTTTACATAACTCCTCATTAAGAGTTCTATTTTTTTTGGATTAGATACTCTAATACGTGTGCTTTTAATTTTTAATGCAGGCGTTTTTTTTAATTTCTTTAGCAGTTGCCTATAATATCTGTAGGCCATGAAAACCCCAAATTTTGCGTCTATTGGAAGTTTTTTAATTCCACTTAGTCCTTTCGCGAAATCAGATTCAATATCATCAATAATCTCTTTTTTAGATGCTTCATCTAAATTACTGAGGTCAGCATTTGGGAAATAACTTCTGTTCAGTTCATCAAAGTCGGCTTTCAAGTCTCTTAAAAAGTTTACTTTTTGGAATGCTGAACCCAAAGACATGGCAGTATCCTTTAAATTATCATATTTAATTTGGTCTCCTTTTACAAAAACTTTCAGGCACATTAAACCTACTACATCAGCAGAACCGTAAATATAATCTTTGTATTCTTGATCAGTTAAATAATCTGTTTTGTGCAAATCTAAACGCATGCTTTTCATAAATGCATCTACTAATTCTTTATCTATGTTGTACTTGTGAAATGTATATTGAAAAGCATTTAGAATTGGGTTTAGACTTATTTTTTCTTTTAATGCTGATTCTAAATCTTCGGTAAATTCATTGAATAATGATTCTTTTTTATAGTCATGAAAAGAATCAACTATTTCATCGGCTAAACGAACAAAACCATAAATGTTATATATATCATTTCTGATAGAATTTGATAACATTTTGGTGGCCAATGAAAATGACGTACTATATGTTTTGGTAACAATTTTACTGCAACTATAGGATACGGTGTCAAATAATTGTTTCATGATTAGTGATGTTTGGATATTAATTCTGATACTAGTTTTCCTGAAATTAATGATGGAGGCACACCAGGTCCTGGAACAGTTAGTTGTCCAGTAAAATACAAATTTTTTACTTTTTTACTTTTAAGTTTTGGTCTTAAAAATGCAGTTTGCATTAAAGTATTGGCCATACCATAGGCGTTTCCTTTAAAGGAGTTATAATCTTTTTCAAAATCTTTAACGCAGAAAGATTCTTTAAAAAGAATATGCTCTGTTACTTTTTGAGAAGTTAGGTTTTCTAACCTACTTATAATTTTGTTAAAATAGGTTTCTCTGAGATCTTCAGTATCTTCAATACCAGGAGCTAGTGGAATTAAAAAGATACCAGCTTCTTTACCCTTAGGGGCGGTACTGTTATCTGTTATACTTGGAAAACTTGCATAAAACAAAGGATCTTCTGGCCATTGGGGTTTGTCATAAATAGCTGTGGCATGAACATCAAAATCAACATCAAAAAATAAGGTATGATGTTCTACGTTTTTAACTTTTTTGTCAAATCCTACATAAAACAGTAAGGCTGAGGGAGCAAATACTTTTTTCTCCCAGTATTTTTGGGAATACTGACGATATTTTTCATCTAAAAGGGTTTCGGTATGCCAATAATCGGCACCGCTTAGTATGATATCTGCCTGATATACCACGTTATTTGATTCAACGCTAATAGCTACTTCATTTTCCACATTTATTTTATTAACAGAAGCATTAGTGTTTATTATAACACCTAATTCTTTAGCTAGATTTTCCATGGCCAATATAACTTGATACATGCCTTTTTTGGGATGAAATGTACCCAAGCCAAAATCTGCATAATTCATAAAATTATAGAAAGAGGGCGTATTGCTTGGTTTAGCACCTAGGAATAAAACAGGGAATTCAAGTATCTTTCTAAGTTTATCATTTTTGAATAGCTTCCTTATGTCTTGTTTTACATTGGTTAAAAATTGATTTAACCGCGTAATGGTTGTAAAAGAAACCAATTCTAGCGGAGAAACTCCGGGATTGTATACTAAATCCTTTATAGCAATATCATAATTGTCCTTAGCTTTAGAAATAAATTTATCTAGACTTTTTGAACTGCCTTTTTCATTAGCTTCAAAGGTTTCGGAAATTTTATCAAGTGAGTCTTCAATAGTAATTAAGTCATTCTTACCAAAATATACACTATAAGCAGGACTAAGTTTGTCTAAAGTATAATAATCAGAAGGTTTCTTGTTGAAATCGGCGAAGAAACGTTCGAATACATCAGGCATCCAGTACCATGTTGGTCCTATATCAAATGTAAAACCATTCTTTTTTAATTGTCTAGCTCTTCCTCCAATTGTTTGGTTTTTCTCTAAGATGGTAACATTGTATCCAGCCTTAGCTAAATAACATGAAGCAGCTAAAGATGAGAACCCGGAACCTATTATAATTATATTGTTTTTCATTTTGTTTAACAAATATAATAAAAAGTTAAACAAAAAATAGTTTTATTAACTAAAAATTTTCTACTAACTCTTCAATGCTTGAATAAATGGATACTTTATTGGGTAATTTATTAATATCAAAATCAGCTAATCTAGGGCCAAGAAGCATTAAATTATGCTCACTTTCTTCTAAAAGTAAACTATTGAAATTATCAATGTATTCAGGGATTTTATCAATTTCTGGGTTTACAGTGAAATAAGAAACAAAGGTAATTTCATTAAAAAACTCTAAAACACTCGAAAGGCTTTGCATTGGCACACTTTCACCTAAGAAAATGGTATGAAAACCTTTGCTTCTCAGTTGATAATTAATAAAAAGAAGCCCAATATCATGTATTTCGTTATCTGGTAAATAAAGTATATAGGTTTTAGAGTTTGGTTGAGGTTCTAAACTCTGTAACCTTTCAATGTTTAAAAGTATCTTTTGCTTTATATGAGTAGAAAGAAAATGTTCATGTGCAGGAGTGATCGTGTCAGTCTGCCATAGAATTCCTATTTCGTTAAGTAATGGTAAAAAGATAGTATAGAAAATATCGCTAAAGCTTTTATTTTCTATTAGATTGTTATATGTATTGTAAAACAGAACTTGATCAAAATTAATCATCGCCATTTTAAAGGCATTTATAGCATGGTCTTCTACTTTAGATCTTGAAGCAAGTTCTCTTACTTTAATGGGTATTTCCTCTTCTCCCAAGTTGGCAATTTTAGATATTTTTAAACCATTATTGTTTAAAAAGGTAATATTTAATAATTTTTGAAGACTACCAATACTGTAGGTTCTAATATTTGTATCCGTTCTGTTGGGTTGCAGTAAATTATAACGTTTTTCCCATATTCTAATGGTATGCGCCTTAATTCCTGTAAGGTTTTCTAAATCCTTTATGCTAAAATTAACTTGTATATTGTTCATTAATAATTAATATAAGTTAAACAAAAGTAGTGAATTTGTTCGAAACTATCTAGAAAAATGAAAAATAAACCATAATTAATTTATTTAAATCCATTTATGGTATGGAAAAATCTCTCCGACTTTAAATAAATCTATTTCTTTGTAAAGCCATTAGTATAACCTATTTTTGATGCGTTTATATTCACCTAATTTGGCGTCCATTAAGCTATGTTTTCAAATTTCATTTTTTCAAAATCAATGACAAATAAATTATTTTTTGTGCTTCTTATCATGTTTGCATTTTCTTGTAATAATAAGAAACAAAAGTATGTTGAGGCTAAAAAGGAAAGTGTTTTTGTGTCTTCTGGTTTAATTCCTGATGATCATTTTTTAGGCGATAAGGCTTGTGCAGAATGTCATTTAGATGAAGTTAAAGAATGGACAGGTTCTCACCATGATAAGGCAATGCAGATTGCCACGGACGAAACAATATTAGGAAATTTTAATAATGCTAAATTTACCAGTCAAGGTGTGGCATCGCGTTTTTTCATTAAGGACGGTGTTTATTTTGCTAATACAGAAGGTCCTGATGGTAAAAATCATGATTATAAAATTGAGTATGTTTTTGGAATTACTCCGTTACAACAATATATAGTTAAATTTCCAGACGGACATTACCAATGCTTAAGAACAGCTTGGGATACCGAAGAAAACAAGTGGTTTGATTTGTATCCAGATTTTAAGGTGGTCCATTCAGAATGGTTACACTGGTCTAGAGGTGGGCTGAATTGGAATAATATGTGTGCTGATTGTCATTCAACTAACGTTAGGAAGAACTACAAACAGGCAGACCATAGTTATGATACAAAATATGCAATAATTAATGTGAATTGTGAAGCTTGTCATGGCCCTGGAAAAGACCATGCTGAACAAGCTCAAAAATTTGGTGACGATTATAAAGCTACTGAGGGGGAGATGTGGATGACTTTAGATACAGAACCGAAAGAGTTGGTAGATCAGTGTGCAAGATGTCATATGAGAAGAGAACAATTTTCTGGTCACTTTAATTTTGAAGGTACTATGATGGATCATTACTTTCCACAAATTTTAGCTAATAATTTGTACCACCCAGACGGTCAGATCTTAGACGAGGTTTATGTATATGGGTCCTTTGTTCAAAGTAAAATGTATCAGCATAATGTTACCTGCACCAATTGTCACAACCCGCACTCCTTAAAACTTAGGATTGAAGGTAATGCCTTGTGTCTCCAGTGTCATGAGCAACCAAAATATGATGTGCCTTCACATCATTTTCACGAGGAAAACTCACAAGGTGCTCAGTGTATAAACTGCCATATGGACGGAAAGGTTTATATGGGTAATGATTACAGGCGTGATCACAGTTTTAGAATACCTAGACCAGATCAAAGTATTAAATACGGTACGCCAAATGCTTGTATTAGATGTCATACAGATAAAACTAATGAATGGGCTTGGGAGGATTTCAAAAAGAATTATGGCGAGCCAGATTACACCCATTTCTCTGATTTATTAGCACCAGGTTTTACAGGTGAAGCTAATGGGTATCATGATTTATTAACCATGGCCAGTGACACAATTTATCCGGCTATAGCAAGAGCTTCAGCTGTTAATTTAATGACAAATTACTTTAATGAAGAGGTTATTAATGACATGCTTCGCTTTTTAAAAGATGATTCTCCAATTGTTAGAGGTGCTACTGTTGATGCGCTTAGTGAAATTACTAATGAAGATTATGTAAAGGCATTTTTACCATTATTAAAAGACCCTAAACGTACAGTAAGAGTCAAAGCATTTTTTGCATTAAGTTCTTTGGATGAACTACAAATTCCAGAGGAATACAAAGAGGCATATAAAAAAGTTAAAAAAGAGTTTGAAGTCCACTTAAGTGTAACATCTGATTTTGCAGGAGGACGTGCCAAACGTGGAGGCTATTATTTAAAGAAAGGTGACATAATAAATGCCATAAAATCTTTTGAAAGTGCTCTGGAAGTTGATAACCTAAATAACATTATTAGAAGTAATTTGGCTAACCTATATTACAGAAATGGGCAGGTGAAGGAGGCCGAAGAAGCCTTTAAAATGGTTATTAATCAAGAACCTGAATTTGGTCAAACATATTATTCATATTCACTCTTATTAGGTGAACAAAATAGAATTGAAGAAGCTATTACTCAAATGGAGCTAGCTATTAAGTACATGCCACAAAATATTCGGTTTTATTATAATTTGAGTCTGCTTTACGATAAAGTAAATAACTTTAAACAGGCTGAAAAAGTAGCAGTGAATGGTTTAAAGTTAGCACCTCAAAATGGTGATTTGTTATATGTTTTGGCTTATCTATATCAAAAGCAAGGGGAGCTAGCAAAAGCTAGAAATATTGCCCAACAGTTGGTACAATTGTATCCTAATAATCAAACGTATGTATCAATGTTTAATCAATTAAGAGGATTGCAGTAGTTAATATCTATGTGACTTTCAAAGATTTTTGCTCAAAACTTTAAGTTTTTAAGGAAATTTCTTTTGGTGAAATTTTAGAGCCTTGTAGAAAATTATTGTTTCTTATGTTCCCGATTTAAGAATCTACCAACTTGTTTAACTATTATGGGCAACCGAAAGTTGTGCTTTTTACCTAATCTTACTACTGAATATCTAGATCTGGAACTTAAGAGTGTTTGGTTTTTAGAGCAAGAACCGTTTGTTTTAAATTATAGAAATAGGAGATAATTCTTTTGAGATTTTGTTCGAGACATCTTTAATAATAGTATTATATGCTTTTATTAAAGTAAAATAAATATGGAAGTGTAGCTAAAACATATCATTTCTTTTAAGTTCTTTTTTGCAAAGTAAAGTGATTTGATAAACAAAAAATGGATTGAAGATGAATGAAATATAATTGTTATTTTTACCTAAAAACTAATTAACCCATGAAAAGAACTCTAATATTTTTCGTTGCATTATTTTTGCAATTAAGTTATTCCCAAAATATAAATATTGGTCTTTTAACAGATAAAAATACACCAGATGTTCAACCGCTTTTAGAACAGTTAAAAAGAGAAATCACTGCAGTTTTAGGACAAGGTAAGACTGTTAACTTTCAAAAAGTGCTTTCAAATAATTTTAGCTTACTCAAAGCTAAAGAAAATTATCAGTCTTTAATTGATGGAGATACTGACCTTATTTTGGCTTTTGGGGTAATAGATAATATTGTTTTAAGCCAACAAGAATATTATGCTAAACCTGTCATTGTTTTTGGTTCTATTAATTCAGATTTCATCAATTTGCCACCAGAACGTATAACATCTGGTATAAATAATATTACTTACATAATTGCTCCATTATCTTACAAGAAGGATTTAGATACTTTTAAAACCGTTTATGATTATGAAAATATTGGTATTTTAATAGAGCAAAATATAATTGATGTTTTGCCATTAAAATCTGTATTTGATCAATATTTTCAGAAGGTGGAAAAAAAGTATCGTTTAATCCCCTTAACTGAAAATGGTATTAATGCAAGAGACTTGGAAGGAATAGATGCTGTTTATTTAGCAGGTGGTTTTGAATTTAGTGATGCTCAATTTGAGAATTTAACCTCAGTTATAAATTCTAAAAAGCTACCATCATTTTCTGCAAATAGAGTTAAAGATGTTGAGCGTGGTATATTGGCTACTAGTCAACCCCAAACAAATTTAAATCAGTTTTTTAGACGTATTGCATTAAATATTGAAGCTATTACAAATGGGACTAATGCTTCAGAACTACCCTTGTTGTTAGAGTATAAAAACAAGCTAACCATCAATTATAATACTGCTAAGCTCATTGATTTTCCATTGCGTTATGCTATGTTGGGAACCGCTGATTTCATTGGAGGCGAATTAGAACCAAATACTGAAAGCATGATGTCTATATTGGATATTATGAATGGTGTTCTTGATAAGAATTTAAGTCTATCTTCTAGTGAAAAGAGTGTCGAATTAAGTGGTCAAGATGTTAAAACAGCTAAAAGTGGTTATTTGCCCAATGTATCTGCTGGTGTAAGTGGGGTTTATCTAGATCCCAGAGTAGCGGAAATTTCAAATGGCGCAAACCCAGAGTTCTCAACATCTGGGAATATTGTTTTAGAACAATTAATCTATTCAGAAAGTGCTTCAGCCAATATCGATATTAGGAAAGAATTACAAAAAGCAGAACAAGCCATTTATGATACAAATGAACTCGATGCTTTATTGAATGCTACTGTAGCTTATTTTAATGCCTTGATTTTAAAAACAAATACAAGTATTCAGAATCAAAACCTCCAAGTTACAAAGCGTAATTTAGAAATAGCAGAACAAAACTTTGAAGCAGGTGAATCTGGGAAATCAGATGTGTTACGTTTCAGGAGTCAATTAGCTCAAAATATGCAAAGCCTTATAGAAGCTAGAAATCAATTGCAACAAGCATTTTTCACTATTAATCAATTGATGAATGTATCAATTAATAAAGACATTGACATTCTGGATGCTGAACTTTCCGAAGGTGTTTTTAAGAATTATAAATATGATGACTTTTACAAGATTTTAGACGACCCGAAATTACAACCCACTTTAATTGAATTTTTGATACAAGAAGCAAAAAAGAACGCTCCTGAGTTAAAGAATATAGATTATAATTTAAATGTTACAAAACGCACTTATGATTTAAATGATTATGGTCGTTTTATTCCAACAGTTGCTTTACAGGGCCAATACAGTTTGGCAATTTCTCAGTCTGGAAAAGGCACAACGATACCTGATGGATTTCCAATAGCACCTGATGGAACATACAACGTTGGTTTAAATATATCTTTGCCTATATTTAATCAAAACCAAAGAAACATAAATAGACAATCAGCTTTTATACAAGAGGAACAACTGGGTTTTGAAAGACAAAATATAGAATTAAACATTGAGAAAAATGTTAATGATGTGGTACTGGATTTGATTAATCAAATAGCAAATATCGAAATTTCTAAAGTATCAGAAGAAACAGCAAAAGAAAGTTTAGACCTCACACAAAATGCTTACCAACAGGGCGCAGTTCCCATTATTCAGTTAATTGATGCGCAGACCAATTATTTGCAAGCGAAGTTAGCAAGGTCTACGGCCAATTATAATTACTTAATAACCTCAATGCAATTAGAACGCGCCATAGGGTACTTCTTTTTAACCCATTCTGAAGATAATAATCAAGCATTCATCCAAAGAGCCAACCAATATATTTTAAATAAAAACTAACCCATTATGAAATTACACATATACAAATTGTCAATTTTAGCTTTAGTCATAAACCTTTCTTCCTGTAAGGATAAAGTTGAGGTTAAAGAAGAAGTATTGAGACCTGTGAAGTACGAAGTTGTTGGAACTCCAAACGTTCAGGGCACAAGAACATATAGTGGAACAGCAAAATCTAGTAACGCCATTGGATTAAGTTTTAGAAGCGGTGGAATTATCACTAAAGTAAACCATTGGAAAGGTGCACAGGTTAAAAAAGGAGCTATTATTGCTAGGTTGGATAATGTTGAGGCAAACCTAGCGTATGAGCAATCTGTTTCAGCCTTAAATGCAGCAAAGTCTGCTATGAATACAGCTAAGTCGAGTTTAGATAGAATTAAGTCGCTATATGAAAAAGGAAGCAATTCATTAAGCGATTATGAAAAAGCAAAAAACTCATATCAAACAGCTTTAGATCAGTTTGAATCTGCAAAACGAAATAAAAGTATACAAGCTACGCAATTAAGTTATGGTATCATCAAAGCTCCAAAAGATGGCGTAATCGTTTGGACAGACGGTGCAGTTAATGAGCAAGTTTCGGCTGGTCATCAATTTGCAGAATTGAACGCAGGAAAAGATATGAAGGTTGAGGTTGGATTACCAGAGGCTGTTATTAATAAGGTAAAAGTTGATATGGCTACCAAAATTGAGTTTTCGGCTATTGAGGATAAAGTTTTTGAAGGTAGAGTTTTTGAAGTATCACCAAGTATAGACCCCAATTCGTCTACCTATATTACAGCAGTTGCAATAATTAATCCTATTCCAGAAATTAAATCGGGCATGGCAACAAATGTCATTTTTGATTTTGAGCAAGATGAAAGTATTGCAAATGATACATTGGTTGTGCCTGTTAAGTCTGTAGGAGAAGATGGTAACGGTAATTTTGTATTTATAGTAGAATCAAGCGATGGGATAACGGGAACTGTAAAAAAACAACAAATTGAAATTGGTGAATTAACACCATCTGGATTTGAAGTGAAAAAAGGTTTAAATTCTGGAGACAAAATAGCAACGGCAGGATTACAAACCTTAATAAACGGACAAAAAGTAAGATTATAATAACTAAAAAACTAACCTTATGAATCTTACTGAATTTTCAATAAACCGTAATCGTGTTGTATTAAGTATTTTGGCTGTAGTTATGGTGATGGGTATGTTGTTTTATGCCTCATTGTCAAGAGATAGTATGCCACCTTATACCATACGAATAGCATCAATTGTATCATCATTTCCAGGAGCAAGTCCAGAGCGTGTTGAGGAATTAGTTAGTGATAAAATTGAAAAAGTCGCACAGGAATTACCCGAATTAAAAGTAGTAAAAAGTACATCGCGTACTGGACTTTCCGTAGTTCAGGTAGAGCTTAAAATGGAAGTTAAACCAGAAGAACTTCAGCCTGTTTGGGATAGACTTCGCAGAAAGTTAGGCACCATTCAGGGGTTACCAAGTAATGTTACTCCTCAATTGCGGGATGATGGCATTGGTGAAGTATTTGGTATTGCTGTTGGTTTAATTTCTGATGGTTATGATTATACAGAAATGAAAGATTATGCAGATGACTTGCGAGATGATTTAATAAAACTTGAAGATGCTGCTAAAGTTGAATTGAATGGTGCGCAGGAAGAACGTGTTTTTGTTGAGTTTGAAAACACCAAATTAAAAACCTATGGATTAACATCGAACAAATTAAAAAACATTATAGGTAGCACTAATATACTTAGCTCTGGAGGTACAATTAATGTTGAAGCAGAACGTATTATTTTGGAGCCTACAGGTAACTTCGATGATTTAGAATCCATAAAGGAAATGTTAGTCCCCGTTGGAGAAAATGGACAAGTTATTGCTCTTGAAGATATTACTACAGTGAAAAAAGGGTATATCAATCCACCAAAGCAGAAAGTGAGAATTAATGGTTTAGATGCTATTTCATTACATGTTTCTTTAAAAGAAGGTGCTAATATTATTAAGTTAGGAGAAGAAATTGATGTGTTACTACAAGAATGGCAAGATAAATTGCCAGTTGGTTTGGAAGTATCACGTTTAGCATCAATTGATAAATACATCGATTTAAAGATTAGTGATTTTATTGGCAACCTATTACAGGCTATTGCTATCGTATTAGCAGTCATGCTTTTCTTTTTAGGACTAAGAACAGGATTGGTTATTGCAAGTTTAATTCCAATAGTTACCATAACAACGTTGATGGTTATGGGGTTAATCGATGTGGGGCTAAATCAAATTTCCTTAGCCGCTTTAATTATGGCTTTGGGAATGATGGTTGATAACGCTATTGTTGTAGCGGAATCGGTCATGGTAAAAATGGAAGCAGGTATTCCTGTTAAGAAAGCAGCCATCGATTCATGTTCAGAATTATTTACGCCATTATTGATTTCAACATTAACGACGTCTGCAGCGTTTTTAGCCTTCTTTATGGCAGAATCGGTTATGGGTGATATTATGGGGCCCATTTTCGTGGTAATCACTATTGCGCTTTTATCGTCATGGCTTATTGCTTTAAGTATCATTACTTTATTCTGTGTCTTCTTCTTAAAAGTAAAACCAAAAGAAGCCGGAAAAGTAAGTTTCTTAGATAAATTAATTAATGGCTTAAAACTCAAGTATAAAAATTTAATTTTATTAGCTCTTAATTGGAAAAAATCGGTTTTAGTACTTATTGTATTTATGTTCTTTTTATCCATTTTCGGATTTGGACTATTAGGCTTTGTATTCTTCCCAGATAGTGACCGTAATATGATAACGGTTGATATCAATTTACCAGAGAATACTAAAATTGAGAATACAACATCTGTGATTTTAGCGCTTGAAGATTTTATGCAGAAAGAGCTAAAAGTAACAGATGATAAACCGGATGGTATTGTAGATTGGTCAGCTTACATTGGTGAAGGCCCTTCAGCTTACGATTTGGGGTATAATGCGGATGAAGCAAATTCAAATTATGCACATATCTTAATTAATACATCATCTTTTTTGGTGAATAATAGCATGATTGAAAAATTGGATGCCTTCAGTTTTGAAAACTTTCCTAATGGCGATATTAAAGTTGGTTTGCTAGGTTCAGGTGGAGGTGGAACACCTGTTGAAATTGAAGTATCAGGAGATGACCCCGATAAATTAGCAAGTATCTCCGAAGCCATTAAAGCGAAGTTGTTTACCATTTCTGGCACAAAAAACATTAAAGATGATTGGGGCCCTAAAGGGAAAAAGTTTGTTATAGATATAGACCCTAATAAAGCGCAATCAGCGGGGGTTACCAATCAAGATATTGCTACTTCTTTACAAACTGTTTTAGATGGTTTTCAAGCAGGGGAATATCGAGAAGGCGATAAATCTATCCCAATTGTAATGAAGAGTAACCAAAGTAAGCAACAATCCTTATCCTCGTTAGAAAGCCTTAATATATATTCACAAAATTCAGGAAAAAGTGTTCCTTTACTGCAAGTAGCATCTATAATTCCTCAATGGCAATATTCAAAAATAAAGCGTGTTGATTTAACAAGAACAATTAAAGTATCGAGCGAATTAACAACCACAGGTAATGCCTCAGAAGTCACGCAAGCGATTACACCTTGGCTTGATGTACAAAAAGAAGTTTGGGGTAAAGACTATACTTATGAATTAGGAGGGGATGCTAAAAGTTCTGCCGAAAACATGGGAGCAGTTGCCAGCTATTTACCACTTTCAGCTTTTATTATTGTAATGCTATTAATCATACAGTTTAATTCTTTTAGAAAAATGGTCATGATTGTTTGCACCATTCCGTTGGGAGTTATTGGGATGGTTTTGGGACTTTTATTGTTTGGTGTGCCTTTTGGGTTTATGGCATTTTTAGGCGTTATTTCTCTTGCAGGTATTGTTATCAATAATGCCATCGTTTTGGTAGATAGAATTGAGATCGAAGAATCGGAATTAAAACGTAAACCACAAGATGCTATAATAGCAGCATGTTTACAGCGTTTTAGACCAATATTATTAGCAACTTTTACAACAGTATTGGGTCTAATTCCTTTATATCTTGGTGGAGGCGAAATGTGGGAACCTATGGCGGTAACCATCATGGTTGGTTTATTGTTTGGAACTGTAATTACATTATTATTTATTCCTGCATTTTATAGTGTGATGTATAAGGTGAATTATAAGAACTATGAGTTTAATGATGAACTTTTAGATTAAAATGCTAAAGAGATTATATCCATACCGTTTCGAGGTTTTCTTTTTTAGTCAGATTGCGATACTGTTTGGGTCTCTTATTGTACCGTCAATTGTATTTGAAACCTATCTATCACCAGTACTGTTTTTAATTAATCTATTTGCTGGGATTGTGCTGTTATCAAAACAGAAAAAAACAATGTGGTTTTTAGTTGCTTTACTTGTTCTAAGTGCCGTAATACTTGGCTCAGAATTAATAGAAACAGTAAATGAGAATTTAGTTGGTCCAATAAAAATGTTGACTTACTTTTTGTTTTACATCGTAGTTACTGTAGAAATTATTAAGCAAGTATGGCAAGCAAAAAAAGTCAGCAAAAATGTGATATTTGGACTTGTTAGTGGATACATTTCTCTTGGGTTAATCGGTTTTTTTATCTGCTTAAGTATCGAAATGGTATACCCTAATTCGTTTTCAGGCTTAATAGATGGGATTTCAATTACAGAAAACTTGATATATTACAGCTATATTACATTATTAACTATTGGGTATGGAGATATTTTACCTAATAGTGCATTAGCGCATAAAGCCGCTATTTTAATTGGTTTAATAGGGCAAATATATTTAGTTGTAATAACAGCTATTGTTGTTGGGAAATACATAAATCAGTTATCTATAAAGAATGATAAAAATTGATACTGAAAATGAAATAGTTATATCTTTAAACTTTTAAATATTGTTGTGTTCTTACAACGAAAAAAGAAAAAATTAAAATTATAGAATGAAGAAATTAAATAAAACTATCGCCTTACTTATACTAAGTATTGTATTATCAAACTGTACGTCGACTAAGCTTACTGAAGCATGGTCTTCAAAAGATTTTAATGACACAAAATCTAAAAAACTATTAGTAGTAGCAAGGTCTAATGATTTAGATGTTCGTAAAGCATACGAAAACGAATTGGTTTCTGAATTAAAAGAACAAGGTATAGATGCTGTGGCTGCTCATGTAAAATTTCCTAATCTTAGAGAAGGTAAAAACCGTTCTCAAGAAGAGATTGAAGCCATTTTATCTATGTTCAATAAAAATGGAATTAAGAGCATCATTCTTACAGCTTTAAAAGATACTAAAATAGAGAGTTCATCAGTGAAAAGTCCTACTGATTATGGTACAGCTTCAATAAAAGGCAAATATGGCGTAAGTTTTACAGACTATTATAATGTGCACTCTATTGAATATATTAGTAGAAACTTAAAGCCAGTGTATAATGATAATCTGAGTGAAAACAATTTTGTTTTATCCTCAACAACTTATATATTAGAGGCTGTTGTTTATGATTTAACATTAGAGAGAGACAAGCAGCTTGTTGGTGTTTATGAAATAGAAGCAAGCAACCCCTCATCGTCAAAAAAAGTATTGAATAAATTCACAACATTAATTTCAAAACAATTTAAAAGATAAATCATGAGCCCACTTAAATCAATCTTAGCACTTAGCTTAATTTTAGTAACTATAAATGGGTTTTCCCAACAGAAAACTCAGGAACAGAAAGAAAGAGAAAAGAATAAAGTTGAACTTTATACACCCGAAGAAAAAGATAATTTACAGAACTTCTATGCAGAAGAAGTAAATAAGATGAAATTATCAGAAGAAATAAAGAGTGAGTATTATAATATTCTGTTGTTTTACACTCATAGCATGTCAAGGCTTGATGATAAAGATAAAGATTATACACAAGAAGAAATTTCAGGGAAATTTAATATTTTACATTTTAAAATGAATGAAAAAATGAAGGCGTTATTAACACCAGAACAATACGTTATTCATCTTGAAACTTTTAATAAAATATTATATAGTGTGAGTAGAAAAACAAGTTTATTTAATCAAAAAAAATAAGTTTAGATATGAGTATTTCAAGAAGCACTTATTTTGAGGCTTTTGCCTCCATTATGAAAATTACTTTAAGAGATAATAATGCTACTGATGAGGAAAAGTCTCTTTTACAACATTTTGGAAGAAAGTTAGGTGTTACAAGCTCGGAATATTTTGAGTTGATTGATGATAATATGTTTATGCGATATGAAATAGAAGCTCCTTACATGTATAACCAGCGTTTAGAAAGTTTGTATAGAATAACAAAAATAGTATATGAAGATGTTGATATATCGAAATTGATGAAAGAAAAGTGGTTATATAGAATGGGCATTGCTATTGGATTTGATCCAAGTAACATTAAATATGTAGTTGGTAAATCTCTTGATATGTTTAATGCAAACAATGGTTTAACATTAGAGGATTATGAAGATGGTATCAAAAATATAATGATGTAATTATAAAAAAAACACTATAAACTTCTATTTAAAAAGCTTCATTTATACCAAAATAAATACCAGAATTACCATCAATACCAGAACCGATATCAAAGCGTAGCCAAGTGTCTTTGTCTTTAAATATTTTATATCTTGTTCCAAACCCAAAAGATGGTTTTAGATTATTAATGCTAAAAAAGTCTTCAGGTTTTTCAGCTACTTCTCCAAACAAACCATATGCATTTATTGTCCATCTAGGTTTAAATCGCCAGCGATATTCTATTTGAGAGACATACATTTGTTTATCAAGAAAGCGACCAAAAAAATAACCCCTAGCACGATTACCACCTCCATAACTGGCTAAAGCTTGAAAAGGTACATCACCATAATTATTTTCTATATATAATTGAAAAGCTAAAAGACTACGGCTACTTATAGGTTGATACTCTCTTAAGTCTAAAATAAATTTATTAAAACCAGAAGTTGCACCAAAAAGCTCGCTAGAAAACTGTGCTTTTGCCTGATAGTAAAATCCTTTGTTTGGTGAACCTGTATTATCTCTAGTATCATAATTAAAAACAGCTCCTAATCCAGCAACTACAGTACGTTTGCTTCCTATTACATTTTGTGTGTCTAAAATGCCTCCTTCAGCAATTTCTGTTACTTCATGATTTTTAAATATAAACTGAAAACCAAAATTAAGATCGGGAGGTAGACGTTTTAAAAACGAAATATTAAGAGCATGCGTTGTTTGATTATACACTTCTTCATTTTCGTCTGATGTATTGTTTCCAATGCCCCAAAATAGATTGGGATACACTTCTAATAAATAATGTGCATCAATAAAATAGTTTCCTGATCCAAAATAAATTTGAGGCGTAATTTCAAACATAATCTGTTTGTTCAATGTATATATACCGCTAAAAAGAACGTTGGATAATCTGTTTTTAAATGTGTTTTTTTTATTTAGAAAGAAAAGTTGTCCACCACCCCCAAATCCAAAACCCGTTTCAGGCGTATAAAACGCAATAGGTATTGCTATAAGTTGATAGTTTTTTGTAGTTGAAATAGTATCTATTTTAACTAAATTGTTTTCGTCTTTTCTTTGCGCTAGTGCAGTAAACGAAAAGAATATTAAAAGGATGTATAGGGTTGTTTTTTTCATCTAAAAAAAGAAATCATCCAATATAACGTTAAATCCAAAAGAAAAAGAAACATCATTCGAAGAAATACTAGTATTTGTTATTGTTTGGTTCGGTAGTAACTTTTGTTCTATGTCAACCCAAAATAAGTTCACATTCACACCTAAATTAAAAGCTATAAAATCGTTTATTGTATATGAGTAGCCGAGACCTATGATACTCCCTAAACCACCGCCTTCAGAAAGTTGCTGCGTAGCTTGATTTATTAAAAGATTAATTTCCTCTAGCTCTGTTTTGTCTTTATACCTAGCATAGCCAAATGATAAACTAGTAAATAAGGAGCCCGTTTTATTATCCATAAAATAATAATTAGAAAATGGACCTATATAAAATGTTTCAGTTGTTTTTGTAAAAGCTCCAGAGCTACTAATTTTATTAGCTTGAAATATACCTCCAATTAAAAGGCGGTTTTTGAAGAACTTTCCGCTTTGTATGTTTATACCAAAATTATTAGAGGTAGCTTTTGAATTTAGGTTATCTACATTGGTTGTAGTAGAGCTAATGCTACCTGATAAACCCGTAAGAAACCGCCCTTTTCTAAAAGCTGTTTCTAGACTATCAGTCGTTTGCGCAGATATATTGCAGATTATAAAAATAGCTGCGACTATAAATACATTACGTCTTGTTTTTTTCAAATTATTAAAATTAATTAATCCTTACTTGTTTTGCAAAGTAACAACTTTTCCTTCACGTACAACTGTTAGTTCAAATTTTGGATTTTTTTCTAAGCTATTTGCAAAATCAGCAATCTTCAAAAAGATGTAGTCTGTAACTTCGTACTTTATATCATTAAAGGCTAATATAATATCACCGCCCAAAATTAATTTTTTATTACCAACAGTCACCTCAGTATCCCCTTCTTTTACACCCATTTTATCAAACAAAGAAGCGGAACTAATACGTTGCACTAACAAACCACTTGTTTGAGGCAGATTAAACAGTTTAGCTTCTTTTTCAGATAAGGAATATAACTCAGCACCAAACCAAGGCATTTTATTGTTTAAAAGGAGTTTGGCAGCTAAATTAGACGTTGAGGCATAACCAATACCATCAGAACCACCAGAAATGGTATATATTCTACAAACCTCTGATATGGCAAAATTATTGAATGTTCCACAAAAATCTGGTTTACTAATTCAGCATTTGTCTACCAAAGGCGCCGCTGCAAAAATTGGTTTAGTTCCTGGTGTTATACCTGTGAATATTGCTGGTAAGGATATAATGTTGGGAGGTGATATTATTTTGGGAATTGCTGGAATAAATATCAAACACCAAGATGATTTATATCTTATAAAGAATAGGGTAAACACCGATAAATCCGGTGAGGAAATCTCTATAATTATATTAAGAGAGGGGCAAATTCTGAATTCAAAGTTCAAAAAGCCCTAGGATATATTTCAGGAAAAGATAAAGTCGGTTGACTTATTATTTTAGACGCTTCAATCAATTTAGTAAAGTTTCAGGACTTCATTGCATATAAATTTGTTCTAAATTAAACTATAAGGTTTAATAAAAACAAATTAAAAAGTTAAAGTCATGAAAACATTAAGGAGTATTTTAGGATTGAGTCTCTTGTTAGTATTCTTTTTAACATTTGGAGAGGTACATGGGCAAAAAAGAAGTAATAAAATTGGAGTAAAAACCGAACGTAAAATGGGAGGTAATAGTGTAGGTAAGGCTTATAGAGCTGATGACAGGTTTAGAACTCAACCAATAAGACGAAACCCAAATTATAGATATCCACATCATAGAAGAGTAGTGAGAACCTTACCAAGATATCACGTACGATTGGTTCATAGAGGGCTTCCATATTTTTATTATTCAGGTATTTATTATACATTGTACGGTGATGAATATATGGTTGTTATGCCTCCTCGTGGATTTAGAATTTCTGTATTACCAGTTGGTCATGTAAGAATTGTGGTAGGACATTCTGTATTTTATTACCATTCAGGGGTTTACTATTCAGAAACTGTATCAACATCATCAGATAATAATGAAAAGTATGAAGTAACGCAACCACCTGTTGGCGTAATCTTATGTGAAATACATAAAGATTCTGAAGAAATAATTATTGATGGCAAAGTGTTATTTGAATATAATGATGTGTTTTATAAAAAGAATAGCACCTATGACGGAAAAACAACTTATGAAGTTGTATATAGTAAACCTCAAAACGATATCTAATTTTTTAAACTAAAAAAAATGAAGCTAATTTTTAAATTCTTCTTTATTGCTCTTAGCTTTTGTACGATAACAAATGCGCAAAATGTAAAAGAAGCTATTCAGAATACTAAACAAATACAAGAAGGGAAGAAAAACCTTGAACGTGATATTAATGAACTTAAAGATTTTAATCTGAAGCTGCAAAGCATGAAAACTGCAGTTTCTCAAAAAAATCAAACTGAAGTTGATAGAATTTCTAAAGGTTTAATTGCTGATATGGTAAGAGAGGTCAATCAAAGTGGCGTAAAAGCTAAAAAGGCAAGACAGGAACTTGCTCAGAGTTCTGCTGAAGTCAGATCAGATAGACGAGAAATTAGAGAAGACAAAGAGGACTCTAAACGTGGCAGATTTGATAGAAAAGATGATAAAAAAGACTTAGCTAGGGATAAAGCAAACAAGAGAGATGATATGCGTGATAGACGAGATGATATAGGAGATCTAAACAAGCAAATTGCTAGAGCCAAAAAGCAAGCGGAAATACTAAAATCTTTAAAGGATTTCGATTATACAATTGAAGATATTGAAAAAGATGCTTATGTAACCAAAAAAAGAGCTATTAAGACCTCATTCAAAGGTTTTATTAACTTATTAAAGGAAGACATAGAAGCTACTAAAATAGAATTAGCAGAAGATATGAGAGAACAGCGTGAAGATAGTAGAGAACGACGTGATGATAGAAATGAAAGAAATGAAAAAGAAGTCAAAAAAAGGAGAAGATTTTAATAGAAAAGATTGAATAAAAAAAGCCCTTTGCATTTTATGCAAGGGGTTTTTTTGTACTCATACATTTTTAAATAGGGAACACACTTTACTCATTTTTCATTCACTCTTACCATAGGTTATTTCACTTGCACTTTTGGTTACTTCACTCATATAAATCTCAGTAATCATAGACGCTGGGAGTATATTTGTACAAGAAATAAAACAATAATAAAAACTTTAATATAAAAATCATGAAATCATTTAAAACAATTATTGAAAGCCCATTTAGTGTAGACTGGAAAAACATTGAAGAAGAAACTTTAAACCAATCAAAAAGAGTGTATTCATTATATGACTATAATGAAGATTCCATTCTATTCATTTGAAAATTTAAACAAAAATTATTAACAATTAAAATTTAGAAATCATGAAAAAAGAAGTAAAAAAGTTTGGGCTACTAGCATTTGTCTTAGTATTATTTAATTGCTCAACGGTACAAGTGGCAAACTCTTGGAAAGATGTCAAAACACCAAGTATTAAAGAAAAAAAGGTATTGGTTGTTAGTAAAACAGATAATGATGTAGCAAGAATACAATTTGAATCAGATTTAGTTGAAAATCTAAATGGTAACCAAATAAATGCAACGGAAAGCTTTAAGATTTTTCCAAATATAAATTTAACGGAAGACATTGATGAAAGCGAAATAAAAGAAGCTAAAGAAAATTTAAAGTCAAATGGCTTTGATGTTATTTTATTAACGGTTTTAAAAAATGTAGAAGACTATACAATGACAACTACATCTGGAGGATCAAGTTATTATATCAATACATATCCATTGTATTACGGTAGAGGATTTCGTAGAGGGTTTTACAGGTCTTTTAACACTTATTATGTAGATTATGAACCAATTAGAAGTGTTACATCAGAAGGCAAAAAATATATTTTAGAAACGATAACCTACGATCTTACATTGCCTGAAGATAATCAGCTTTTATCTGTAATTACTACAGAAATAGATAACCCTGAAACTTTGGGTGTAACATCCAAAGATTTTTCAAAAAAAGTCATTAAAGAATTAATTAAGTAGTTCTTTGATTGTGTTAGTTTGATAACTGTCGGAGTTTAACTTATACTTCGGCAGTTTTTGAGTGATTCAAAATTATTTTGTTACCGAATAAATTAATGTTGAATCTTTTTTACCTCTTAAAACTAACTCTTGCTGTTCAATAAAAACAAATTCATCTTCACTCCTCATATATTTAACAATAGTGCTTGAAACTAAAAAGTCTTCCTCAAAAATATTACACTGACTTTGAATTCTAGATGCTATATTTATGGTGTCTCCATGATATGCAATTTCACGTTTAATACTTCCAACTTCAACTACTGTAACCAAGCCAATATGCATTCCAGCTTTAAATATTGGGAGTACTCCATATTTTTTTTTATAATAATTGTGTTTAGAAGCTAAACGCTCTTTAAATAAATAAAAATTAGCTATTATACTAGGAAGCTTTTCAGTCTTCTTCATTTCCCAAGTCAATACGGCTTCATCTCCAACATATTGGTATACTTCTGCTTTAGAGTTTTCAAATACAGATAAATCATGAAAGCAATCTTGTATAAATTGACTGTAATTTATATGTCCTAAATTTTCAGCAATTTTGGTTGAATCTTGTAAATCTAAAAACATAAAAGCTCTAAGCTCTTCTTTAGGATGATAGAATTTACCTGTAAAAAGCTTAAATAAATTACCCTTGCCAAATAATTTATTTAGATATAATACAATAACAATAATGGTGTTAATAATTAAAGAATACAGGAGGTTAATAAGAATAAGAGGGTTTTGTATATAATCGCTAAAATTTATTGAGTTAAAACTTGTGAATTTTATACCTAGAAAAAGAAGGGTATAGAGAATAAGCATTATTAAAAAGTGACTAATAACTGCCTTTATAATTAAAAACCCAAACGATGATTTTTTGTCCGTTATGTGTTCATTATAAAATTGAACACTGCCAAAAATTAATCCTGCAAATAAAGAAACGATAATAATAAAGACTATAAAATTGAAAGAAGAAAATTCTAATTTTAGAATATCCAGATACCCTTTAAGCGCATCAATTCTAATTAAGCGCCATAAAAGTAAAGAAATAACCCATCCAATAGTAAATGTTACAACATTATGATACCATTTGGAATTAATCATATATTATTGCCCCGTATTTTTAAACAAATCGATTCGGTCTTTAAGTAGTTTAGACCAATATGTCATTACACTTCTCGCATTTCCAAATTTACTAAAAGACTCGATATATCCTCTATTTTTACGGTTATCGATAGCTTGCCCAAGTAGAGCTTTTGTTTGAGAATCTACAACTTTCATCTCTAATGATGCACCACCTTTTCCTCTTCCAGTAGCTGAATTTACAGCAACACTCACTGGGAGTATATTTGAAAAAAGTTTCCCAGGTACAATTTCAGTGATAGCTATTTGGATTTGAGCGACATCATCACTTGGTTTGTTAACAATGTTATAATCTACGCTTAATGCTTTTATTATTTCTGCTTTGAAAAAGGAAGTTAGTTCATTAAGTTTTTCTTGGTCAATTTTATTTCCTTTAGCTTTTTCACTAAATTTTACAACAATATCGTCAATTATAAATTTTTTGTACTTACCCTTTTCAAAATTTGGGCTTATGTAAGATAGCATAGAGTTGTTCGCATCAGTTTCTCTTAGGTTATCATAAGTATTTAAAAATCCTGAATTTCCAATTTTTGGACTACATCCAAATAGTAATACTATTATTAATAATCCAAAGGATTTTGATAAAAAAGAACAGGTTTCCATACTTCAAATTAACTTATTTGACAGTTAAATCAAATATAATAAAAATTTCACCTTCTATAAAAGCCATTTGACTCTTATGTTTGGTCGGTTCACCTAAAAACGCTCCACGTAACAGGCAGTTAAGACATACATTTGTACAAGAAATAAAATCTAACTATTAATAATATTTAAAATAAGAAATTATGAAAACAGTACTTATAACTTTAGTAAGCGGAATATGTGTAGCGTTATTAACTTCAACGGGTATAAAAAAGGACATTGAATTATTCAATCATGATTATGAAACTAATGAGTTTTATGGCGAGGATGAAAACTTCGAATTAATTGAAAATTATATTGAACTTGATGATATTACTTTGGAAGATGTGTTTGGTAATCCTGAAGAAAGCACGATAGTAAAAATTGAAGATGTTGTTGTTTATGAAATTGAAGAGGGAGTAAATTTAGGTTTTGACACCAAAGATTACCTGCCAACAGGTTTTAATCCTTACTCAGGGGAGGAATCAAAAGAGGAATTAGAAGTGGATTCTGAAATAGCTTTCAGAGCTGTATTTGGAGACACAAAAAAAGAAAATAATATTGGGATAGAAGATATCATTATACATGAAATAAAAGAGGAAATAAATTTAGGTTTTAACACTAAAGATTATCTACCAACAGATTTTAATCCGTACAAAGGTATGGACACAAAAGAGGAATTGGAAATGGATTCTGAAATAGCTTTCAGAGCTGTATTTGGAAATATAGAAAAAGAAAAAATTGTTAAGGTAGAAGATATTATTGTCTACGAAATTGAAGAAACAATATAAAATCCTATTAACCCCTTAAGGATTAATAGCTAGTGTTTTGATAAGAGGCTGTATTTGGGGTTAGACGGTCTCTTATTGTATTAAAAACCAGATTAAAGTATTAACTTTGTTCAGGTATCTACAATGAAAATTAGAACTATCTTGAAATACAAAAATGTAAAACATTCTATATTATTGGGCATAGCTTTGTTAGTGTCCTTTTTAATTAATTTACCGAGAGTTTTACAATTAAATGAAATTGTTGGTAATCTATCAGATTCTTTTGCACAGGTAACTATTAAAGATGTTACTATAAGAACTGTATTTCTATTTGCGTTTTCGTGGTTGGTACTTCAGTTTAATTCCAATTGGAAATTTTCATATGTGCATTTAAAGATATTTTCAAGAAATTTAATAACCATAACAGTTAATGTCGTTTTATTTTTTGTTGCTGTATTTCTATTTGTATTTGTCCATCAAAAATTAACTGGTGCAAACATGTATTCTTCAGATAAAGGACTTTTATACTTCGTCTACGCTGTAGTTTTGTTAATTCTTGTTTTTATATCCAGAATTTTGAGATACCAAATAATACGGCAAGATGATGTTGCTGAAAAAGAATTGTTAAAGCAACAAAGTTTAAAAAACGAATTGGAAGCTTTAAAAAACCAGATTAACCCACATTTTTTATTCAATTCTTTAAATTCTTTAAATTCTTTAATAAGAGATAATAAGCCAGCAACCACATTTGTAAATAAATTATCATTTATGTATCGGTATATTTTGCAAAGTGGTAGCGAAGATCTAGTAGCGCTTGAAGAAGAACTAAAGTTTTTAGAAAGTTATATTTACTTAATTAAAACTAGGTATAGAGATAGATTTAGTGTTGAAATTGATGTTGATAATAGAATACTAACAGAAACTATGCCAGCTCTTGCGTTGCAACTGTTAGTGGAGAATGCAGTTAAACATAATGAGATTTCAGTAAGTAATCCCTTGTTGGTTAAGGTCTATTCTAACAATGATTTTATTGTTATTGAAAATAAAATTAAACCTAGAACAACATTTGTTGATAGCACTGGTAATGGTTTGGTTAATTTAGATAAACGTTATCAAATGCTTAAAAAGAAAAGCATTATTATTAGTAATAATAATCAAAAATTTAAAGTTAAACTACCCATAAAGTAGATAATATGAAAGTTGTAATAGTTGAAGATGAAATAGCTGCAAGTGAAAATCTTGCTTATTTAATTAATAGTATTGATTCTAGTATTGAAATATTAACCATACTAGATTCCGTAAAATCTTCTGTTGATTATTTTTTAAAAAGCAATGAAGCCGAATTAATCTTTATGGATATTCATTTAGCGGATGGTATATCATTTGAAATCTTTGATCAGGTAGAACTAAAAACTCCAGTTATTTTTACCACGGCTTACGATCAATATGCCATAAAAGCTTTCAAAGTTAATAGTGTTGACTATTTACTCAAACCAATTAACGAAGAGGAATTAAGAGACGCTATAAATAAATTTAATAATAAACCAAAGAGCATTTCTTCAGATAATACTCAATTTGAAGGATTAGTGCAATTACTTCAAGCTAAGAGCAAGTCTTATAAATCTACATATTTGGTTCATCATAGAGATGAGTTGCTTCCTATTAAATCAGCTGATATTGCATATTTTTATATTGATACAGGTATCGTAAAGGGTGTGACATTCTCTAATAAAACTTATATAATTGATAAGAAATTAGAAGATATAGAAGGTGAATTAAATCCAGAACTTTTCCATAGAATTAATAGGCAATTTGTTATTAATAAAAATTCAGTAGCTAATGTTAAGTTTTATTTTAATGGTAAACTCATCATTAATGTAAACCCTCCTTTTTCTGAGCGTATTGTTGCAAGTAAGGCCAAGGCATCAGAGATTAAAAACTGGATGAATTTATAATAAATCATTTTGTTTTTGTATTAAGACATTTCGGTTTAAAATTTAGTCGTTTCACCTGTTGTTTTAGACGCTTCACTTTCTTTTGCGTTATTTGAAACACATTCTCGTAGTATTTTTGGGGTATAATTAAAAATATAAATCATGAGAACAATTAAATTATTATTACTAACAATGTCTATATTCACTGTTGTAACAGTTAATTCACAAACACTAAGTCAAAAAGAACAACAAAGAGAAGATAATGAGATTGAATTATTAACAGAAGAAGAAAGAACCGAAATTCAGTTTTGGTTTCATGCGGAACTCCAAAAAATGAAAATGAATGAAGAAACTCTTGCCGATTACGAATCAAATTTACTAGTTTATACTTCAAGAATGAAACGTATAAATGATAAGGATAAAGATTATACACAAGAAGAAATGATTAATAGGTTGGATGGTATTGTAAGTAATTTAAATGATAAAATGAATAATATATTATCTAAGGAACAGTATGAAATACATGAATTTAATTTTAAAATATTAACGAATTATATAAAAATAAGAATGCAGATACAAGCCCCCATTTCTATAAATTCAAAAGTGTAAAGTTTAATTGTTTTAAAATGTCTTAAACAAAGCTACTTCTATTTGTTAGGCTTAATCTAAACTAAATAAGCAAAAATAATGGTGAGAACTGAGGTGAAAAAAGAAAACCCTTTATACATGTTTTGAATAAAGGGTTTTTAAAATGAATTTTGTGCACACGAGAGGATTCGAACCTCCACATCCATAAGGACACTGCCCCCTCAAGGCAGCGCGTCTACCAATTCCGCCACGTGTGCAATTTTATAGTGTAACTTGTAACGGCTGCAAATATATAAATTCATCTTTTAATTGACGTTATTATTCACGGCTTCTTGTACTAATATTATAGCTGTAAATTCGATGAACTACCATAGGTGATTTTATATTTGAACATTTATTCTACCTATAAAGTCATTTGTCGTGCTTAAAACTGTTATATCACAATAGTTTTGTTTCGAACTTAAACTAAACAAACTTGTTGATGATAAAGAACATTTATAATCAGACTTTTTTAGCACTATTTTTATTAGTAGGTATTAATACTTTTGCAAAAGATATTTATGTTGCTAAAAATGGAAATGATAATAATGATGGCAGTATAGAAAATCCGTATCTCACTATTTCCAAAGCGGCAACTATAGCCGTAGCTGGAGATGTAGTTTATATAAGAGAGGGGACTTATGAGGAAACCTTAACACCTACTAACTCAGGGACAGCTGGGAACCCTATTGTATTTCAGTCCTATCCTGGAGAGAAAGTTATTGTTTCTGCAATGGAAGCTCTATCTGGTTGGACTCAAGATTCAGGTTCTATTTATAAGACAACCATATCATTTTCAGATTTGGGGCAGAATAACTTTGTTGTAAATGACAAAACAGCTTTAAACTTAGCAAGATGGCCTAATAAAACAACTGATGACCCTTTTATACTTAACTCTATTAGAAACACAGGTGGAAGCGATGGCAATGTTATTAATGGTGCTTATTTAACTGAATCATCAATTCCAGGTATTGATTGGACAGGTGGGGCGCTTTGGTTCTATGGAGATAGACCTGGTTCCGGATGGACTGCTTGGAAAAGAACTATTACCAGTAGTTCGGCTGGTCGTGTAAATTTTAATTTTACAGCAAGTCAAGATTGGATAAGAACATTTCATCCGCCAGAAGATTTAGGTGACTTTTATTTAGAAGGTGTAAAAGCGGCCTTAGATTATGAAAATGAATGGTATTATGATAGTGACACTGATGAATTGTTTGTGCAACTTCCAGGAGGTGCTGCCCCTGTAGATGGGAAAGTACAAATGCGTAGGAGAATAGAAACTATAAATCTTAAGGATAAAAAGTTTATTGAAATTAGAAACTTGGCTGTTTATGGAGGTAACATAAATATGGAAGATAGTTCTACATGGCACTCATCAAATGGAAATACAAGAACAACAAATAATACGCTTTATGGTATTTCTGTTTTTTATGGAAACCATACCCAGGGCATATTTGATGGTGTTCATACTGGTAAGGCTGCAATTAAGGTACAAGGTTCTAACAATGTTGTAGAAAAATGTGAAGTTGCATTTAATGCAGCTTCTGGAATTGATGCCCGTGGAAATAATTTACTGATTAAAAATAATTACATTCATGATTGTGATTTCTTAGCTGTTTACGATGGGCCACTAATTATTAGGGGGATAAATAACACCCTAGTTGAGAAAAATACCATTTTTAATGGAGGACGAGATGCTATTCAATACAATGGAGAAAGTAATGAAATAGCTTATAATGATGTTTCTAAAAGTAATCGATTAGCTGATGACTGCGCCTTATTCTATACAGTTGGCCCAAGGGAAACTGTTACAGAAATTCATCATAATTGGTTTCATGATACGGATTCTCCGGGAACTAAATTCAAGGCAGCCGGTATTTATTTGGATAATAGCGCTTCAAAATATTTGGTACATCACAATGTAGTTTGGAATACAGAATGGACCAATATCCAGATCAATTGGGATGGAGCAGATATTGAAATTTATAATAATACCCTTTGGAAAGGTTCTGAAGTAATGGGTGCATGGCATAAAGATGGGACACAATTTACCAATGTAAAAGTTTGGAATAATCTATCTGATGATGCTAATTGGGAACCACAGTCTGATAAACAAAATAATATGGTGGTAACAGCCAATGAGTTTGTTGACGAAGCAAATGGTGATTTCAATTTGAAAAATGATGCCTCTCCAATAGATCAAGGTAGAGAAATTGCAGGCATCACCGATGGGTTTTTAGGAGCTAATCCAGATGTTGGTGCCTATGAAAATGAAGGTGACAACTGGACAGCAGGAATAGATTGGTTGCCACTTTATGGGCCAACAGGACAAGGTTGTTACGGATTACCTGGGGAAGATTGTATTCCTTTTGATCCTAATGATGATGATAACGATGGGGTTGATAATGCTGATGACTTATGTCCTAATACACCACTTGGAACCATAGTTGACGTAACGGGGTGTGAGGTGTTTGTTTTGGCAGTAGATAATTTTAGAGTGAAAGGTATTGGAGAATCTTGTAGAGCTAGTAATGATGGATCAATATCTATAGTTTCTGTTGAAACAACACTTCAATTTAAAGCTAAAATTGTTGGAACTTCCTCTGAAAATAATTTTACTACTAGTACAGAATTTACAGGCCTAAGCGCTGGAGATTATACAATTTGTATAACTACTACGGCTGATGTTAATTATGAGCAGTGTTTCTCAGTTACTATAGTTGAGCCAGAAGATTTATCGGTATCTTCTAAAGTTGATAATTCAAAGAATCAAGTAACTCTAAATTTAAGTGGAGGTTCTAATTATAGCATCAACTTAAATGGTAAAATCACGAATACCAGTCAAGGTGAAATTACACTAAACCTTTCAAAAGGATTAAATAGTCTTTCAGTAAAAACGGATAAAGATTGTCAAGGACAATATGAAGAAACGATTAATGCATTTGATGATATTGATATTTTTCCAAATGCCGTAAAAGATTATTTTACTATTGCTTTTTCTAATAAAGTAGAATCTTTAGTTGCTTATCAAGTGGTTTCTTCAACTGGTAAAGTTATTATAAACAAAACCCAATTTGTAAATAATCAAAAAATACAAGTTAACTCAGAACATTTAAGTACGGGTATGTATTTTGTAAAAGTGATTGGTCAAAATATTAATTCTCAAGCCAAAATTATAAAACAATGATATTAAATAAATATATAAAAGGAGGTGTATTATTAGTTTGCATACTGTTATTAGCTTCTTGTAGCGGCAGTAGTGGAGGAGGAAGTGATGATGATGGAGGTGTAACACCACCAGACCCTATTCTTCCGCCAGAAGCAGCATTATTAGCATCTCCTGCAAAGGATGAAGAATGTAATCAAGGTAATATTGTTTCTGTAACTCAAAGTAGAGTAACATTTCAATGGAATGCCTCGGCCAACACTAATAGTTATACCCATATTTTAAAAAATTTGGATACAGATGTTTCTACAGAACAAAATACGGCTTCAACATCCATAACCTTAACAATAGCAAGGAATGTCCCTTACTCGTGGCACGTGGTTTCAAAATCAAATAAAACTACCACTACAGCTAAAAGTGAAACATGGAAGTTTTATAATGCAGGAGAGGGTGTTGAAAATTATGCGCCATTTCCAGCTGAATTAGTTGCTCCAGCAATGGGGTCTACAGTGCCTTCTCCAGTTACTTTAAGTTGGAGTGGAAGTGATATTGATAATGATATAGCTTCTTATGATGTGTATTTAGACACTGCTAATCCGCCAACAACTTTACATGAAAACACTACAAATACAAGTATTAATAATATTGCGTTAAATGCAGATACCGTATACTACTGGAGAGTAGTAACTACTGACGAAAGTGATTCTAACTCTCAATCACAAGTTTTTGAGTTTAGAACTGAGTAGTAGTAATTTTTTGAGTGAATGAAAAAGCCAGAGTTTAAATGCTCTGGCTTTTTCTATTTGTATAAATGTTAAAAATTAATTTTAGAGTTTTAACTTAGGAGTTTATTTTGAATGAGAATGCATGATCACCAGTTTTTTCTGGTAATTGAATGTGTAAACCATCTTCTTTTACTTCAAATTTTAAATTTTGAGGTCCTCCAATAAAATCAATTGATTTTATTTCTTTCGTTAAAAGGTTATTCCCTTTCTTTAATGAATTAATTACTAACTCATTGCTTTCTGGCCAATCTAAAGCAATAGCATAAAGTGTGTCACCTTTAGTTGTAAAACGAATGTCTTTTGCAGTATTATCATCATTGTTTCGTTCGCTTAAATGACCTTCAACAACCTTGGCATCACCTTCACCATAAATTTCAAAAGTTCGTGTGCCATATATAGCTTCTCCGTTTACTTTTAACCATTGTCCCATTTCTAATAAACGCTCTTTTACAGGCTCTGGAATGGTACCATCTGCTCTTGGAGTAATGTTTAAAAGTACAGCTCCGTTTTTACTTACTACATCTACTAAAAAATCAATAAGTCTGTTGGTAGATTTGTAATCAGGATCACTAATATGACACCATGCTTTCCAATCGATAGAATCATCAGTTAACCAAGGAAAATCTTTCTTTTCACTCATTCTAGCGCGCTCTAAGTCATAAACAGCACTTCCTTCAGCAAAATCATAAAATTTATAGGTTGAAACAACTTCTTGTCCCTTCTTCTCGGCTTCGTTATAATAATATTGTAAAAACCCTTTTCTATGTTCCTCGCTAACAATGTCCATTTTATTATCAAACCATACTAAATCTGGGTCGTACTTATCAATGATTTCCTTTAAACGGTTTAACCAATCATCGTTGAAAGTTTGATCTGCTACTGGATAATATTTTTCAACACCATTGTCAATATCATGCTTGCTACGGGGCATTTTATTGTCTCCTTTTTTCAATTTAGGTCCATAAAGACCTGCATATTTTGGATCAGAAGCATCTGTGGTTTCATCCCAAGTTGGGTACCATCCGAATAACCATTGACGATGGAAAGTTGCAATGAATTTCATGTCGCGTTTACGTATTTCCTCGGCCAACTCACCCATGATATCACGTTTTGGTCCCATGTCTTTAGCGTCCCATTCGGTCAACTGGCTATCCCACATAGCAAAACCATCGGCATGTTCAGAAACAGGTCCTGCAAATTTTGCTCCCGCTTTTTCAAATAAATCAGCCCATTCTGCAGCATCAAATTTTTCAGCCTTAAACATGGGTATAAAGTCTTTGTAACCAAATTTATCTAATGGACCATAGGTCTTTACATGATAATCATAAATTTTATGAGCTTTTCCTTTTCTTGCTTCTGGATTATCAGCGTTAACATACATCCAGTGCGCATACCATTCTGTTTCGTAAGCTGGTACTGAGTAAGGCCCCCAATGACAGTAAATACCAAATTTGGCATCTAAAAACCAATCTGGTGTTTGGTGTTGTTTCAACGATTCCCAATCGGCAGCGTACGTTATAGCCTCTTTTTCCGTTTTATTATCAGTTTCCTGTTTTTTTTCTTTAGATCCGCAAGACACTAAAACGACGGAAAAAAGTATTAATAAATAATTTTTCATAATAGTTATTGTTAATTTATCTAGTTGTTTTTTATTAAGTTAATATGTCTAAACTCTTATGTTTACTTTATAAACCAAAACATGTTCATTAGGTAAAACCTTTGGAGCTTTTATTTTTAAACCTTGGCCCGTTTTATTCCATTCAACAATTTCATCACTTCCTAGTAATTCAACAGATTTTATAGTTTCATTTTTCCCAACTCCTTCATTCCCAAATGTTTTTAAAACAAAAAGTTCATTTGGTTTGGGAAGGGCTAACTGAGTTATATAAATAGCATCTTTTGATTTGTTTTGAGTGAATCGAAAGTCTGATGATTTATAAGTAACACCATCACCTTGTACGCCTCCAAAATGATTTTTTTTGAGTTTTGTACTTCCTTCACCATATGTTAAGTATGGACGGGTTGCATATACAGCCTCACCGTTTACATCGAGCCATTTCCCTATTTCTAAAAGACCAATTCTCATTTCCTCTGGAATTAACCCATCTCCAGTAGGTGTAATGTTTAATAATAAACAACCATTCTTACTGGAAATATCTACCAATTCTTGTATAATTATCGTAGGTGTTTTTAGTCGTAAATCGTTTCTCCAACTCCATCCTGCCCATGCATAGGAATCATCTGTTAGCCAAGGAAATTCGGTCTTTTCATCAAATCTACCTTTTTCCAGATCTAAGACACCAACACCTTTAGCTAAGTCATTATTCTTATAGGTTAGTACCACAGGTTTATTCCACTCTACACCTTTGTTATAGTAATGGGCAACCATTTCTTGACGGTCTTTTTCCGGAAGTACAAATAGCCTGCTGTCAAACCAAAGTAAATCTGGTTGATAGTTGTCTACAACTTCGTATATCTTTGTTTTCCAGCTATTAATAAACTTTTTAGAAGGTGCATATTTTGGATTTACTTTTCCTGTAAATTGTCCACTTGCATCATGACCACCTTTAAAACTATGGAAAGTTTCTGGTAATGTGCGTTCTCCATAAAAGTCTTCAAAACCAACAGCCGTGGTATCAATTAGCCCACTCCATGTGTTATACCAGCCCCATTCCCAGGAATGGTGAAATGTAGCTACAAACTTTAAATCCTCAGCTTTAATGGCTTTTTCCAACTCACCTACAATATCTCTTTTTGGACCATAGTTGACCGTATTGTATTTGTTGATTTTACTATCCCAATTGGAAAAATTGTCACAATGTTCGGCTACAGGACCAACATATTTAGCGCCAGAGGCTTTAAAAAGTTTAGCCCATTCTGTAGCATTAAAATGTTCAGCAGTAAATTTGTCTATAAATTCATGATAATGAACATCTTTACCATAGGTTTCTAAATGATAAGGTCTAATGTCTTTACCCCAACCTTCATCTTTTACTTCATACATTTGTCTTGAATACCATTCGCCTTTCCCAATATGTGAGTATACACCCCAGTGGAAGTAAATTCCAAATTTAGCATCGAGAAACCATTCCGGAGTTTTATGTTGTTTTAAAGACTCCCAATTTGCTTTATAGGTAATTGGTGCTTCCTCTATAGGGTTATTGTCTTTTTTCTCTGATTTACAAGAGATAATCAAAAGACAAAACAAGACTATTATATATGGTTTCATGTGTATTTAGTCCTCTATAAATTCTTTCTTTTTAGCTAATAGTATATGGTCACATACCAAAACTAATTCATCTTTTTGGTTGAAAATTTCAACATGCTCATTAACATGTCCTAAATGTGCATGTTTTGATTCTTTCTTTTCACTAATGGTTACAACCACTCTAATAGTATCGCCTATATGAACCGGTTTGATGAAACGCAACCTGTCATAACCTTTAGAAAAAGCTTCGGGGTTTATTTCTGTTGCGGTCATACCTATACCTACAGCAAAGGTTAGTGTACCGTGAGCTATACGTTGTTTAAATGGTTGCGTTGCGCACCATTCTGCATCCATATGATGCGGGAAATAATCCCCAGTATGTCCTGCATGAACTACAAAATCGGTTTCGGTGATTGTTCGTCCTAAGGTTTCTCTTTTATGACCTAATTCGTAATCTTCGTAAAATTGTGATTTTATATGCATAATCTGTCCTTTTAAATATCATAAACTGGTGTAACCCCACCGTCATTATTTGAATCGTAAGCAGCCTCAACAATTGCCATAGAATGTACCACATCTTCAACACTAGTATGAAGCACATCTGATGAACCTTCAACATAACGCATTAATGAAGCCATAGTACCTACAAAGGCATCTGGGAACCAAGATCCTTCCAAATCAACTTCAATCCATTCAGGTGCCTTTCCTTCTTCAACTAAGCAATATTGAAATAGGTCTGGTTTACCGTTGGGGTAATCTAATAAAAGTCCTATTCTAGCTTTAATAGCACCTTTAGTACCTTCCCATTTAACAAAGCTTTCTTGATTTTTCTCCCCAAAATTATGATCATGGTTTGTGTTTATAATGGCTCTCATAGAATCACTATAATCCATAATTGTTGTTGTTCTAGTAGAGGACATTGTTTTGGCAGGATTCTTTAATGTTTTGGAATAAACCTTTTTTGGGTTTCCTAAAAATGAACGTATTAAATCTATGTAATGAATACTGTGTTGTTGAATTTCTAAACGAGGATGATTTACCACGTTGGGGAAGTATTCCCATGGCGTATAAGTAGATAGCCTAACCTCGAAATCATATAACTCTCCAATGTGTCCATTTTCTATTAAATATTTAGCGGCCATCACATATGGTGCAAAACGCATTTGACAATTAATAGCCGCTTTTAATTTTTTTCTTCGGCAAACATCAAGAATTTCTAATGTTTGTTCATAATTGTCACCCATAGGTTTTTGAATTAAAACAGCAGCTTCATCTGGTAGCAATTCTAGAGTAGAAACGAACTGATTGGGCATTAAGGTTAAATCAAAAACCGCATTTTCAGGTGCATCCGCAATCATGTCTTCCACGGAGTCATATACATTAGGAATATTGAATGATTCTGCTACATCTAGAGCTCGTTTCTTGGTTCTGTTTGTAATTCCAACTACATTAAATCCTACTTTTTTATAAGCGGGTAAATGGGCATCACGTACAATGCCTCCAGCCCCAATTATGTAAATGGGTCTGTTTTCTTTTGGTAACTCTGGTTTATAAACTAATTCCATTATTAAATATTTTCTATTTGATCAATTTCCTTTTGAGCTCTATTAAGAATACTTTTAATGTCTTCGGATGTGTTGATGACATTTAAAACCAATTGGTCAATAACATTAGCTATGTCTGACCAATTACTCATTCTTGGAAGCGATCTTGTATTTTTATGTAACTCTTCTAATTTATAATAATAAGGCACTTCATCATTCACTTGGGTATCATGCCATGTAGATTTTCTGCAACCTATAGCGCCTTCTAAAGTTAATAACTTGTCATTTTCTGCGCTTACCGCGAATTTGATAAAATCATAAGCCAAATCTTTATGCTTACTACCACTACCAATAACATACATCCAATAAGCATTTAAAGAAGAGCCTTCTCCATTTGGACCAGCTGGTACATTGGCGATATCTACTTTCCCTTTTACTTTAGAATCTTCTAAAAACTCACACATAGAGGCAAACCCAAACCAATTAACCATCATAGCTAAATTGCCATTAGCGAAGGCCATACCAGACTTTACAGAGTCAAAGTTGCGAGAATCGGGATGAATGGCTTTACTTTTTAAAGCTTTTCTATAAAACTCCATGCCTTCAATAGAAACCTCAGAGTTTAGTTTAATCTTTTTATTTTCATCGAATAATTCACCGCCACGAGTCCAAAGTTGCAAGCAAAAATCGAAAACAGTATTATGTCCGTCAGGGTATGCGGCGAACGTAGTTCCGTACAAATTTTGATTAGGTCTGTTGAAAAATTCAGCAACTTGCATTAAATCATCCCAAGTTTTTGGGATTTCTAATGGTTTGCCATATTGAGCGTAGTACTCAACACCTTCATCAATGGATTCGAATAAATCTTTTCTATAGATTAAACATTCAGGCCCATCATGAAAGGGAAGCGCAACAGTTTTTCCATCAAATTCTTGCTTATAAAGTAATGAACGCGACCATCCGTTAGGGAAATCTTCAGGTGAATTATTTTCGATATAAGATGTTAAATCTTCAATGGATTTAGATGCGTATGCTTCCGTTATCCAATCCGTATTTATTAGAGACACATCCCAATCACCATTCTTTAGACCTTCGTCTTTTAAAATGGTGTCATATAATGGGTGCAAATCTAAAGGGATGGCTTCTAATTCTAAATCACAACCGGATTGTTCGCAAAACTTATCCCATATTTTATCAATAGCCGATTCAAAGGCATCAAATTTTCGTACTGCTATTCTAAACTTGTTCCTAGCCATATTAACTGATTAATTCATTCAATATAGTTTCAGTATTTTCACCAAGTTTAGGAGAACCAATAGGTGATGTTAAATGCTTACCGTCTATTTTTATTGGGCAACGGGTTGTTTTATATTCAAACCCATCACTCATGGTAACAGTTTGAATCATATCTAATACTTTAAAACCTTCTTCTGAAAACAAAGTTTCCCAGTCCATCACTTTCGCACACCAAATATCTGCTGGTTCTAGAATAGATAGCCATTTCTCAGTAGTATCTGTGCTTAAATGATTTGCTAATTCTTTCTTTATAGTATCTCTTTTTGTAAACCATGATGGTACTTCGGTATAAGCTTTTAAAGGCTCGCAGCCCAATAACTCTCCTAATACGGGAATAGAGCCCATCGCTAATACCATATAACCATTTTTGGTTTTATAAATCCCATAAGGTGCTCCTAAGTAGGCATGAGCACTATTGTTTTTTGGACGAACCGTTGGTTCACCACCATCATGGTAGTATGTAGTAATAGATTCAAATTGGAAGTCTAAGATAGATTCTAGCATACTTATGGAAATTTTACTTCCTTCGCCAGTTCTAGAGCGTTTAACTAAGGCTGCTAAAATACCTTGAACTAAATGTGCTCCTGAGAGAATATCTACTAGAGCTAATCCAATTGGTGTAGGTCCATTTCCTTCAATACCGTTTAACCAAGTAATTCCTGAAAGTGATTGCGCTAATAAATCTTGCCCAGGTTTAGATTTCCAAGGACCTTCATTTCCATAACCAGAAATGTCACCATAAATAATGTTTGGGTTTACTTTCTTTATAGTTTCATAGTCAAAGCCTAATCGTTCAATAACACCTGGCCTGAAATTGTGTACTAAAACATCTGCCCTAGCAATAAGTTTTAAAACTCGTTCTTTATCTATAGCGTTCTTTAAATCTGCTTGGAAACTTTCTTTGTTTCTGTTGATGGCTCTAAAAATGGAAGATTCACCATTTAAAATGACATTAGAAACGTATAATTGTCTGCAAATGTCGCCAGTTTCTGGTCGTTCAACTTTAATTACTCTTGCTCCCAAATCAGCTAATCTCAAGGTTGCTGATGGTGCAGATAAAAACTGACTTAAATCTATAACTAATAGGTCTTGTAATGGTTTCATTGTTTATAGATTAAATTCTTTAATGATATCTTTTGTATGTTGCCCAACTCTAGGTGCAGGTTTATTTGCAAAAATCCTTTTGTTATTTACTCTTATGGGACATCTTAATGTATGAACTTCTTCTCCAGAAAGTAATGGCAATTTTTGATCCATTTGTAAAACGTGGTAGGCATCATGATTTAACAGCGTTTTATAATCAAATACGTCTGAACACCAAACACCTTGAGGTTCAAGAAGGTTTAGCCAATGTTCAGTAGTTTTAATAATTAATTTAACTCTTAATAAATCCATTATCTCATCACGTTTTGTGAACCAAGAATCTGAATCTGTATATGTTTGAATTTCTGGGCTCTCTATAATCTCACCTAATTTTGTAAGAGATCCCATAGCAATGGAAATATAACCATCTTGTGTTTTGTAAACTCCGTAAGGAGCTCCTAAATATGGGTTTGCAGCACCTTGTTTAGCACGTTCAACCGGTTGATTGCCATCATTTAAATAAGTAGTAATGACTTCGAATTGTAAATCTAAAGTAGATTCTAAAAGACTCACTTCAACTAGAGCCCCTTTGTTTGTTTTAGAACGCTTAATAAGGCTTGCTAAAATACCGTGAGCTAAATGTGTTCCTGTAATAATATCAGAAACAGCAGCACCAACGGGCACAGGGTCGTCATTTTGATTTCCCGTTAAGTTTACAAACCCTGACATAGCTTGAATTAATAAATCTTGTCCTGGTTTTTTTGACCAAGGTCCTTCTGTACCATACCCTGTAACTGTTGCATAAACTAATTTTGGGTTGATACCTTGAACCGTGTTATAGTCCAAGCCTATTTTATCCATAACTCCGGGACGAAAATTATGAGTCATTACATCGGCCTGAGCGATTAATTTTTTAATACGCTCTAAGTCTTCTGGGTCTTTTAAGTTAGCAGCATAAGAATCTTTGTTTCTATTAACCGTATGAAACACCAAACTGCTTCCATCTAGAAATAAGTTTTTTAATGCAATTTGACGACCAGCCTCACCAGTATTTGGTCTTTCAATTTTAATAACTCTAGCTCCTAAATCTGCTAATTTTAATCCAGCCGAAGGTCCAGCCATAAACTGTGCAAATTCGAGAACTAAAATCCCTTCTAATGGTTTCATAACATTAAATATCTAAAGATTTTATGTATAATTCGTTTAACTGAGCAAGTAATGCATTTTCATCTCCACCATGCATCATATATTCTCTTATAGGCGTACCAGCTCTATCTTGAAAATACATATGTCCGTTATATCTTGGACGTAAAAACGATCTGTCTAAACCTGGTAATGTGTTTTTGAAGAAGTTTTTAGTAACTTGATTTGTGTGATTATCTAACCATGCTTTTCTGTGTCCTGGTTGCCCACCGTTATCAAAGAAAATTGTCTTTTGACATGCTTCAGATCCCACATATTCAACATATTTCATTACTGTTTCTAATTCTTTTGTTTCGGCTGAAACAGCTAAACCTGTTCCTCCTAAAGTAGAAATAGCTCCAATGCCATTAATTTCTACCATATCATGAAAATGCAATAATTTACGGGCATATCCATCTCTACTGTAATTGGTGTAACCATAGGCCCACGGGCAATATGCGTATTTGTCTGTTCGAGTCATAGCTTCGTATACTTGAATTGGATTCCAATCAAAAATTTGTGGATCCATTTCAACGGCTAATTCACGTAGCATTTGTAACGCTTTTATACCAATTTCTTCACTTACAACATGATTTGGAGATGTGCAAACTTCTTCGCCTAAGTTACAGCACATCATATAGAAATTCATTAAGGTGTCTTGTGGTATCCCTGGCATAATGACCAAGCCTTGTTTTGCCAGCTCTAATAAGTCATCATAGGTTTCAGGTAAATTCAATTTTTTTTCTTCAAAAATATCTGGACGATTAGAAGCTACTGGTGTAGCTGCATCAACGGCTAATGCCCATTGGTGTCCGTTTGAAGAATAACTCTCATGAGAACGTCCTACACTGTTTTCCTCTAAATCTTGCATAAATGCTTTTGGAAGGTGTTCATCTAAAGGTAAGATTACATTATTCTTACCTGCAAAACCTGCCCAAGGATGATCTATTATTAATAAATCATATCGTTTTGCTAATTCATTAATGGGTTCATCGGCAAATGCCTGAAGCGACCTCTTTTCCCAAGTAATATCTACATTTGGATTTAATTCTGAAAAACGTTGAGCTGTGGCTACCATAGATGTAAACCCTCTGCTATGGTTCCAAGTAATTCCTTTTAATTGTACTCTTTTTGTACTCATTTTATGTTTTATAAATTCAATTTAATGACTTGCAGTTATGTCTGTACCAAGTTTACTTCCGTATGCCATAATTATGAAGGAAACCACTAATACTACTAATGCGAATATCAATGTGTAATTGGTTCTTTTTGTTACTTGCTTCCATTCCTTCATTACAATACCAACTATATAACTAAAGAAGATAAGCATAGACATATGTAAAACCCAACTTGCAAATTTGTAAGCGCCCATTTGCACGTGTCCGATTCCATAGAAAAAGAATTGCCCGTACCACAATGCGCCACTTAAAATGGACATTCCAAGGTTTAGGTAATAATTCTTTTTACCAACCCCTTTTATATCAACAATCTCTTTTAATGTGTTATTCTTAAGTCCAACAATGGTAAACCATATGAAGTTGGTAATGAAGGCACCACCAGTAGATAATATTAAGTTAGCATTTCCTTCAAAGTTGCCAGCGCCGTATTCTCCAGCTATTTCGGCAACAGGAGCACCAACTTCTAAAGAAATTCCAAAAACAGCAGATAGAACCCCAGCTATTAAGGTTAGCGTTAAGCCTTTTTTCATATTAAAAGTTAATGGTTCGCCTCCATTAGCATTGTTGTTTTTTAAATCTTTTTCTTTCCTGTATCCAGCAACACCACATATAATAATCCCAACAAGAGCTAAACCCATTCCGGAAAATATAGTATATCCGCCAGGGCCATTAAATTTTTGAAGTAATTCACCATGCATTATTAGTGGTACAATGGTTCCTAAAATTGCCGAAATACCTATTGATATGGTGTATGTAAGCGAGTAGCCAATATGTCGAATGGCAAAACCAAAACACATACCACCAAAACCGTAAATGGCTCCTAAAATGGTTGCATTAAATAAAACTTCGGTTGAGGCATCTCTAAAAACACTCATCAAATCGGGAACGGTTAAGAATCCTATAATGAAAGGAAAGATAAACCATGCAAAGGAAGCCTGAACTATCCAATAGGAGTCCCAAGACCATTTTTTTACTTTTTGAAATGGTACATAACATGTGGAAGCTGCCACACCTCCAACAGCGTGAATTAAGGTTCCTAAAATCGGATTCGCCATAATGATAAGTTTAGTTAGTTAGTTTTATATGCAAAAATATGTTTTATATATAAAATACACAAGAAAATTGGAATAGTTTTATTAATATTGTGTAACTCAAAAACAAAATGGCAGAAACCAATTCCGTAAAGTATAATGCTCCAGCTCTTGATAAGGGTTTAGATATTTTGGAGTATTTATCAAAAGAAGGTATTCCTTTAACACAAGCAGAAATAGCACAAGGAATCCATAGAACTCCTAGTGAAATATATAGAATGTTGGTTTGCTTAGAAGCCAGAGGATATGTTGTTAGGGGTGCGAATGCAGGTAAGTACAGATTGTCATTAAAAATGTATAGTTTATCTCATACGCATACACCATTTGATGAATTGAAACGTGTAGCCAGTTATCCTATGCAATTGCTTTCTGAGAAAACAAGGCAATCGTGTCATTTAAGTATTATGAATAATGATCAATTATTGATAATTTCTCAGATGAGAAGTCCTGATGCGGTGTCACTTTCAATTGAAGAAGGTACACACTTTCCTTTATCAATGACAACTTCCGGAATAATAATGCTTTCTACTTTGTCTGCAAAAAAGAGAAAGGAAATTCTTTCAAGGGATAAATATTATAAAACTTGGAATAAAGATCAGAAAGAACAGCTAAATTCTGAAATTGATAGAGTAACAAAACTAGGGTATCGAGCGGAGGCCAGTAAATTAACTAGCGGGGTCACCGATATAGCTGTTTCAATTGGTGGTAATGCTGAATTAAGGGCGGTATTGGCAGTTTCAGTATTTACATCTTCACTAAAAGAAGAATTGAAAGTGGAATCTATTTTGAAAAGCATGGAAGAAACAAAAGCCGAAATCAATAAGTTCATAGGCGGTTAATTATTTCTTATTTATCTGATTTTTAGGCAGGTAATTCTTTACGTTATATTTAATGTTTCACTTGTATAGTTATTGTCAAGTTATGTTATTTGATATTTTTACATATAAATTATATTTTTACATATAAAAATAGTGATTAACAAAATAACATTTTATATAATATTCTTAATAAATGAAAAATATAAGTCAGGAGGAGAAAGATTATCTACAAGGTGATGGTAATACTTCAAATGAGAAAATTACCCTAGACCTTACGGGTAATAATTGGCAAATGGAAGGAATCCGTCCAGGAGAGGGTGAGAAAATTGGTTTCCATGAGCTAAATTTTGATATTACCGGAGACTCTTTTAACTGGGGATTCGCAAAGGTTCCAGGTGATGTGTATACAGATCTTTGGAGACAAGGTAGGATAGAGGACCCTCATTTTGGAAGAAACAGTTTGAAAGCTAAATGGGTTCCAGAAAATGAATGGTGGTACAAGCGTCAATTTGATGTTCCAGTTGAAATGGAAGGAAAGCACATTCAATTAGTATTTGATGGTGTTGATTTTGGTTGTGATGTTTGGTTGAATGGTGAGTTTTTAGGAACACATGAAGGGATGTTTTCTAAGTTTAAATTTAACGTATCCAATACCATTCGTTTTGAGCGTTTGCGTTTCGGAACTAATGTATTGATGGTAAGATTGCATCCAGCACCAAGACGTTACAGTCAGGTAGCGGGAAGAAAACCTGCATGGCATGGTGACTATTGGGTAGCGCTTCCTCCAATAGGTATTTGGAAGCCAGTGTATTTAGAAGGTATGGGAAAGGTAACGGTTGAAGATACCTATGTTAAACCAACCATTATATCAGAAGATTCGGCTAAATTAGATATTGAAGTTGAACTTAAAAACCATGAGGATGTAACAAAAACGGTTAATGTTAATGTTGAGGTAGAAGGACAAAATTTTGAATCTAAAGTATATTCAGTTTCTCAAGAACTTACAATTTCGAAAGAAATAAACAATTTAGAATTAGTTCTTGATGTTGACAATGCTAAATTATGGTGGCCATGGGATTTGGGAGACCAGCATATGTATAAGGCAAAAGTTACAGTTACTGAGAGGGGTGCATTATTGGATGTAACCACTACCTCTTTCGGAATCAGGGAGATAAAAATGGAGCATAACCCTGGATTCACTAGAGATCAAGTTGAAAACCCTTGGACGGTAATGATCAACGGAAAACGCCACTTTATGCGCTCGGGCACTTGGGGAGGACCTCCAGATATTTTTATGGGGCGTGCTCACAAAAGTAAATACAAGGAGTTAATTCGCTTAGCTAAAGAAGCAAATTTCAATAACCTCAGAATCTTCGGGTGGCACCCAGAAGAGATTCCATATTTTTATCAGCTATGTAATGAGGCTGGAATTACGGTATGGCAAGATGTGCTACCTCTAGCAAGTTTGTCGTTACCTAAGGATGAGGAGTTTAAACAAGCGGTTTTTGAGGAAGCTATTGCATCTGTAAAAGAGCAACGAAACCATCCTTGTATAGTTTTATTAGAAGGCTCAGAGGAACTATTCATGACAGCGTCAGATCCACAGCATAATTTGAATTTTGTAAATGAGCTGGGAGAAGCAATCAAACCTTATACGCCTTTATATTACATTCCATCGTCACCATTAAGTGATGAGGTTGGATTAAACCTAGGATTCAAACCAAACGAAAGTTTCCACGCCAACGATTTGTTTTATGGTGAAGGAGAATTTGTTATGGAAGATTATTTTCCAAGTTTGGATTATGCAGTCATCCCTGAATTAGCTATTTCTTCTTGTCCAAATGTTGAGAGTATTAAGAAATTTATTCCAGCAGATGAGATTTGGCCTCCAGGACCAAGTTGGGGACACCATTGGACAGATTTCGATGCCTTAAGAACTTTAAATTTTGAAGTACTGGGAGATCAATCCAAAGACGGATTTGAAAAATTTGTTGAAGCAACTCAAATAGCTCAAGGAGTGATTTTTCAATATGCCTTAGAGCATTTTAGAACCAGAAAGCCTAAAACAAGCGCTATTTGTATTTGTCATTACATCACTTTTGCACCAGATATGAAGTGGGGTATTGTAGATTATTACCAAGAAAAAAAATTGTCATTTAACCATGTTAGAAAGGCATATCAACCAGTTTTGCTAACCATGAAACATTATGACAGACGTTGGTTGCCAGGGGAAGAATTTAAAGGCGAACTTTGGGTGGTAAATGATTTTTATGAATCATTCAATAACTGCAAAGCTACTATCAAATTCTTAGATAAAAATAAGTCTGTAGTCAAAGAAGAAAGTTTTAAATTTGATGAAATAGAAGGCGATAGTTCTTCCAAATTTACAGATGTGTCTTGTGAAGTACCAGGTGAAATGGGAGACAAGTTTTATGTAGAAATGACTTTGGTAGATGCTAAAGGAAATATTTTATCAGAAAACGACTATTTCCTTTTGGTGGCAGATAAGCAAAAGGATAGAAAAGAATTAAGAGCTATAGGTTTAGAAGCGTTTGACATCAAACAAAAATATGGTTGGGCAAATTATTTTAGATATTACCCATGCTTGGGAGCTGAAGAGGGTTCTAAAGAAGCCGATGAAGAAATGCCAATTGCCAGAGGTTTTAAATAGAGTGTTATGTTTGAATTTAAAAAAGAGGATAGGTTAGGAATCATATCAATGAATAAAGCTCCGGCTAATAGTTATGATATTCATTTTTTTAATGAATTCGAAAAAATTTTAAATACTATTGAAGTAGATTCTGATATTGCAGTTGTATTATTAAAAAGTGCCATTCCTAAGTTTTTTTCGGCAGGAGCCGATATCAAAGTGTTTCAGAGTAACACCGCTGAACAAAATAAGGAAATGGTGGTTATGGCTAATAAAATAGCTAATCAAATCAGTAAGAGTTCTAAAATATTTGTTGCCTTTTTAAATGGGCATACATTAGGTGGCGGTTTGGAGTTAGCATTGGCCTGTGATATTCGATTGTCATCAAACAAAAAGTTCCTTTTGGGATTACCCGAAGTAAAGCTTGGGTTGATGCCTGGAAATGGAGGTATTCCGCGTTTGGTTAATGCCGTTGGAATTTCAAAAGCGTTTGAGTTAGTAGTTTCTGGAAATAATATGGATTCTCAGGAAGCATATAGAAATGGATTGGTAAATCAGCTGTTTGATGAGGAAAAATCAGAAGAGCAGGCTTTTGAATATGCTGTGAACCTTTCTAAAGGTCCAAAAAAAGCCATGGCAGCTATAAAACAAACGTTTTCCGATGGTATTGGTAAAAGTTTGGGTGATTTTTTAAAACTTGAAAAAGAAAAAGTTAATACGCTTTACGATACCTATGATGCCAAAGAAGGCTTTCTTGCCTTTGTAGAAAAACGAACACCTGAATTTGAATAAAACAACTAAATATTATGAGTCAAACTAATATAAAACATTATCCGTGTTACATAAATGGTGAATGGTTAGATAGTTCAGTAAGAGAAATTATTGAAGTTGAAAATCCAGTAGATAATGAAGTTTTTGCTACCGTAACATCCTGTACAAAAGAAGATGTGCAGCATGCTTTGGAAACCTCAGAAAAAGCTCAAAAACCATGGGAATTAACACCTGCTAATACTAGAGCGCAGCATATTTATGAAATTGCTAATAAGTTAAAAGCAGAACGAGAACATTTCGCGAAGCTTTTGGTTATGGAGCAAGGGAAGACCTACCCTGAGGCTTTGGGGGAGGTTGATGACACTGTTACCTATATGACTTATTCTGCAGAGGCTGCCCGTAGAATTCAAGGAGCTATTTTCCCTGCGGAGGCAGCAAACAAAAGACTTTCTATTTATAAAGTGCCTTATGGTGTAACGGTTGGGTTGTGTGCTTTCAATTATCCATTAGCTTTAATTGGTAGAAAAGTTGGGCCAGCTTTAGCTACCGGAAATACTATGATAATCAAACCACATGAATTAACACCAATTACAGCATCAGAGTTTTGTAGGTTGGTTGATGAGTCTAGTCTTCCTAAAGGAGTCATCAACATGGTGTCTACCAAAACGGCCGATGCAGCTTCATTATTAGTTGAAAGCCCAATTACCAAGTTAATATCCTTAACCGGAAGTACACGTGCTGGTAGGGCAATGTATAGAGCTGCGGCTGAGAATATTACTGGATTGATTTTAGAATTAGGAGGTAAAGCACCATTTATTGTTTGTGAAGATGCTGATATTGATAAAGCTGTAGAAGCTGCAGTTATTTCTCGATATGCTAACTGTGGTCAAGTGTGTATCTGTAATGAAATGGTTTTTGTTGATGAAAAAATCGCTGAAGAGTTTACAGAAAAAGTGGTGAAAAGAACACAACAAATTAAGGTAGGAGACCCGTTTGATGCTTCAGTTAGCATGGGACCAAATGTTAGTACTTTTGGTTTAGATAGAGTGGATGATTTGGTAAAACAAAACATTGAACAAGGTGCAGAATTACTTTTGGGTGGAGGAAGACCCGAAGGCGCTTATTTTGAAAAAGGAAACTGGTATACACCAACCATCTTAGGAAATGTAAAAGGTGATGGTGCTACAGTTAGTCAAGAGTTATTTGCACCTGTAATGCCTATCGTTAGTGTTGGTGGTTTTGAAGAAGCTGTGGCTTTAGCAAATGATAGAGAAGAAGGTTTATCTGCTTACTTATACTCCAATGATTATAGAGTGCATCAAAGGGCTATAGATACCATGGAGGTTGGTACTATTTTTATCAATCAACAAATTATTGGAAATATTCAAGGCTACCATTCAGGCCATAAAACATCTGGAATAGCTGGTGAAGATGGTATTTATGGTATTGATCATTATCTTCAGAAACGTACAATTTATTTAAATTACGAATAGTAAAACCATTAGTACAAAGGTTTAAACCATTCGTGTTATATGAGGTGTTTTATAGTATCTAATTTTGTTTTAAATTATTTATTATGAGACACTTTTTTACTTTTTTATTGTTCGCATTTTTTCAGATTTCCATAGCTCAAAACTTAACCATACCACCAAAGAATTATGTGGATTCGGTTAAAATTGAAAATGCCGTAAAACGACAAAACAACAAGTTTCCGCTTTCGGACCAAAGTAATTCTAAGGGATGGAAATTTCTTAAGAAATTCTCTGATGAATTTAATGCGAAAAAAATAAATACCGAAATATGGTATCCTAACAATCCAGGGTGGAAAGGAAGGCAGCCTACCTTTTTCCATGGTTCCAATGTAAGTTTAGAGGATGGAGAATTGGTGTTTAGAGTAAATCAACATGGTAATGAGAAACTACCAGAAGGTTATACGCATTCTACGGGTTTTATAAAAAGTAAGAATAAATTTTTATACGGTTATTTTGAAGCTGAAGGTAAGCTAATGGATGCACCTTGGGTATCTGGTTTTTGGATGACCAATGTAGGTAGAGATTGGTGGACAGAAATTGATATTTGTGAAAATGCCCCCGGTTTATATTACAACCGACATGATTTAAATTCTAATATCCATGTTTTTAGGGCACCTAAAGATAAAGGGGATATAAAAAAGCACTTCTCCAGAACCAAAAAATATTATTTTCCTTTAGAACTACAAGCTGATTATCATGTTTGGGGATTAGAATGGACTCCAGAATATATTCGTTTTTTTATTGACGGTATTTTGTTTAGGGAAGCTAAAAACACACACTGGCATCAACCGTTAGAAGTAAATTTTAACTGTGAGTCTAACAAATGGTTTGGTGCATTACCTGATGATAACCGATTAGACGGTGAATATCACGTAAAATATTTTAGAGTATGGGAACCAAAAAAGTAAGTTATTAACTTACTTTTTCAGCATCTTATAAATCTCCGCACCAGCTGCTAAAAATGCACCGGTACCATAAACTTCAGTTTTATCCGCCCATGCTTTTCCTGGGGCAGCTCCTATAGGTTGTACATACCCAAGCATGCCATCTTTTGTAATATGACCACATAAACTTTTCCAAGCTTTCTCAATATGTGGCAGATAAGTTGCTTTATCCAATAATCCGTTGTTGATTCCCCAAGCTAAACCAAATGTAAAGAATGACGTTCCGCTTGTTTCTGGTGTTGGATATATATCCTGACTTAATAAGCTCATAGCCCAATGTCCTTCTGGAGTTTGAATTTCAATAAGTTTTTTTGCCATTTTTAGATAGATATCTTTGAAGTACTCATATTCTTTTGAGCCTTCTGCATATTCATCCATCAATAATGTTAGACCACCAAAAACCCAACCATTTCCTCTAGACCAAAATATTTTATTGCCATGTGCCAATTTACCTATGTAACTATTGTCTCTGTAAAACAGATTTTCATCAAAATCATATAAATGTTGTTTTGTGGCCTCAAATTCACCCATCATCCAATCTGAATATTTTGTGTCACCAGTAATGTTTGAAAGTTTAGCACAAACAGGAGGGGCCATAAATAGGGCATCACACCAAGTCCAACGTTCTAAGTGTTTATAATCATCTAGAGTAATGGGTTCTTTGCTGGGATTCTCAATGATGAAGTCAAAACTTTTTTGAGTTTCTTTAATCATTTTTGGGTCACCATACTTTCTGTACAATTCAATAAACATTTGGCCAATGACATGATCGTCAGCATGATAAGGTCGTCTATGAAGTTTCCAATTTTGTTCGTTTCCAATGCTTCTCAACCATTTCCAGTATTTATTCTTTTTAGCAGTTTCAGCATGTTTAACCATACCTACATATAAAGCACCATTTGTCCAATCTGCAATATGATGCGGCTTCTTTTTGGTGTAAGCCTCTCTAAAATGTTCAATTTGCCAATCGGCAACACGTATCATTTCTTTTTTAACCGCAGAAGGTTTTATTGTTTGAGCTTCCGCTAAGATTGAATTGAAAAAAATGATGAATAAGATTGAAAATAACTTTAAAATTCTCATGGTTATTATTGAGTTTAGAAATACGGTTATAAATTTTTATTCTAACAAATTACAATCGATTGTATTTTATAAAAATAATACAATTATGATTTGCAATTCAAAGAAACCTATTTTTCTAAACATACAATACCTTGATTGTTCGTATTTGTATATTAAATGTTCTGAAATATTTGTTTAAATGAATATAAGCACCTGGTATATAGTATTTTAAAAATTATTTGGAAGGCATGTTTTTTAATAACACAAATATTTCTAGAATCTACTTTGGTTAGCCTATACCGTATTTTGAATGATTAATTGCATTAATAAAAACATATGTGATAGTAGAAATCGTAAAAGAATTCGATTTTTATACTTCTAAAATTAACCAAAATCATGATTAAAAAATCACTAACTATATTTTTATTATTACTTCTAGTTTTTTCATGTGATAAAAAGGAAAAAGGTGAAACTGAAGTAACAAAACCAAATGTTATTTTTATAATGTCAGATGATCATACATCTCAGGCATTTGGTATATATGGAAGCAGACTCGCTAGTTTAAATCCTACGCCAACTTTAGATAAAATAGCTAATGAAGGAATGATTTTTGACAATTGCTTTGTTACAAATTCTATTTGTACTCCAAGTAGGGCTACAGTTATAACGGGACAGTATAGTCAAGCTAATGGCGTATTAGATTTAGAAGGTCATATTGAACCTGAAAGGCAATACTTGCCACAAGAAATGAAAAAGTTGGGTTATGAAACAGCTATAATAGGAAAGTGGCATTTAGAAAGGGAACCAGCCTCATTTGATCACTACACTGTTTTACCTGGACAAGGAAAATATCATGATCCATCGTTTATTGTTCAAGGAGACCAACCTTGGCCAAAAAATAAAATTCAAACAAAAGGACATTCTAGCGATATGATAACAGACATTTCGTTAGACTGGTTGAAAAACAAGCGAGATAAGAACAAGCCATTTTTTTTAATGCATCATTTTAAGGCACCACATGATGATTTTGAATTTGCACCTCGATATAAAGACTATTTAGAGGAAACCCATATACCAGAACCGGCAAGTTTATATGATAATGGAAACAATGGTTCTATTGCAACAAGAGGGGAGAATGATGAGTTAATTCATGATATAGGATCCTCAGTTTCAAAAAGAAACACTATTAGAGGAATGCATATGCGTTTATGGAGTGGGCAATACACAAAAATTTCGAACCCCGATTTTGATCCTTCCAAACGTATTAAGGAAGGTATGAGTGATAGAGAATTTACGCATGAAACCTACCAAGAATACTTGAAAAGGTATTTACGTTGTGTAAAAGGTGTGGATGATAATATGGCACGTTTAGTGCAATTTTTGAAAGACGAAGGACTTTATGATAACACCATTATTGTCTACACAGGAGACCAAGGGTTCATGCTTGGTGAACATGATTATATAGATAAACGTTGGATGTATGAAGAGTCTTTAAGAATGCCATTTTTTGTTAGATATCCAAAATCAATCAAAGCAGGTTCTAGAACTAATGCTATTATTAATAATAGTGATTTTGCTCCTACTTTAATTGAAATGGCTGGTGGAAAAACACCAGATTACATGCAAGGAAACAGTTTTAAACCAATTTTAGAAACAGGTGAAGAACCTAATAATTGGCAGCAATCTTCATATTATAGATATTGGATGCACATGGCGCATGCACATGCTAATCCTGCACATTTTGGTATTAGAACTAAAAAGTATAAGTTAATATTTTTCTATGGTAAATACTGGGTTGATACTGATAAACCTGGAGCTGAATGGAACAAAAAGAGTTGGGGTAACAGATTTACATTTCATACACCACCAGCTTGGGAATTATACGATTTAGAAAATGATCCTGAAGAAATGAATAACCTTTATGAAGATCCTGCTTATAAAGACATAATCGCTGATTTAAAAACTCAACTAGCCGACAAACGTAAAGAGTTAAATGAAGATGATGGCGATAAATTCCCTCACATTCAAAAAGTTATTGACGAACATTGGGATAATTAATAAACTACATATTTAAAATAGTGCCATGAAAAAGGCTAATAGCCCCTTCACTTTAATATTTATATCCTTTTTTCTAATTTCTTTTTTTGGATGTAAAGAATCTGAAAATCAAGAAAAAGACACGGTAGAAATTCCAGAACCAAAGTTTCCTTGGGAAAACAAATCATTTTCTATAGATGAAAGGGTGGATGCTCTAGTTAAAGAAATGACTTTAGAGGAAAAGTGCTCTCAAATGTTAGACGTATGCCCTCCAATTGAAAGGTTGGGTATTCCAGAATATAACTGGTGGAATGAAGCCTTACATGGTGTAGCAAGAAATGGTAGGGCAACTGTTTTTCCTCAGGCTATAGGATTAGGTGCAACTTTTGATGAAGAATTAATTCAACGCGTTGGTACAGTAATTTCTGATGAGGCTAGAGCTAAATATAACGAAGCTATAAAAATTGGTAACCGCAGTAGATATGCTGGTTTAACATTTTGGTCACCAAATGTCAATATCTTTAGAGATGCTCGTTGGGGACGTGGACAAGAAACCTATGGTGAAGACCCATACTTAACCAGTAGAATTGGAGTGTCTTTTGTAAAGGGGCTTCAAGGAGATGACCCTAATTATATTAAGGCGGCAGCTTGTGCCAAACATTATGCAGTACATAGTGGACCTGAAGAATTAAGGCATGAGTTTGATGCAGTTGTTTCTCAAAAGGATTTATATGAGACTTATTTACCAGCTTTTAAAGCATTAGTGCAAGAGGCTAATGTTGAAGGTGTTATGGGAGCTTATAATAGAACCCAAGGAGAACCTTGTTGTGGTAGTCCATATCTATTACAAGATATTTTAAGAGATGACTGGGGATTTGATGGATATATTGTATCAGACTGTGGTGCAATTTCAGATTTTCATCGTTTTCATAAAGTAACAAATACACCAGAAGAATCTGCTGCATTAGCACTAAAAGCAGGAACCAATATTAACTGTGGAAATGTTTTTCAAGTGTTAAAAAGTGCACTGAATCAAGGTTTAATTACTGAAGAATTAATAAATAAGCGTTTAAAAGAAAATCTTCTAACTCGTTTTAAACTGGGACTTTTTGATCCTGTTGGAACTGGACCTTATGATAGTTTAGATGCCGCTGTGGTTGATTCAGAAGCTAATAGAGAAGTTGCCAGAGAAGCTGCTCAAAAATCAATTGTATTATTGAAGAATGATAACGTACTTCCATTAGATAAAAATATTAAGACCTTGTATGTTGTTGGGCCTAATGCTTCAAATGAAGAGGTTCTATTGGGGAATTACTACGGATTAACAAGTAATACACAAACGATTTTAGATGGTATAGTTGGTAAGGTAAGCCCTGGAACAAGTATTAATTACAAGTCTGGTGTTTTGCCTTTTAGAAAAAATGTAAATCCAATTGATTGGTCTACTGGAGAAGCTGGAAAATCTGATGCTTGTATTGCCGTTATGGGTATTTCAGCATTATTAGAAGGCGAAGAAGGAGAAGCGATTGCTTCTAGCGAAAAAGGAGATAGAACACAGATTAAATTACCTCAAAATCAGATTGATTACATCAAAAAAATCAAGCGTCAAACCGATAAACCTTTGATATTAGTTTTAACCGGCGGTAGTCCAATTGCCATTCCAGAATTACATGATATTGTTGATGCCATTCTATTTGTTTGGTATCCTGGTGAAGAGGGAGGAAATGCGGTTGCTGATGTTATTTTTGGAGATGTGCCACCATCAGGTAAATTACCAATTACTTTTCCTAAATCGGTAGATCAATTACCACCTTATGAGGATTACAATATGAAAGGGAGAACCTATAAGTATATGACTGAAGAACCATTATATCCATTCGGTTTCGGACTATCTTATACATCATTTGAATACAAAAACCTAAGTATTAATAATGATTATAATGTAACTGTTGAAGTTATGAATACAGGAGACTTAAATTCTGATGAGGTTGTACAATTATACATTAGTTCACCATTATCGGGTTCTGAAGATCCAATTTTCGATTTAAAATCATTTAAAAGAATTTCTTTAGATTCAGGTAAAAGTGAAAAGCTTACATTCAAGTTAAATAAGGCTACCTTTAATCAGTTTGATGAAAACGGAAAAGAAGTGCTTAGAAGTGGAGAATATACTGTTTATGTTGGTGGCTCTTTGCCTTCTCAAAGAAGTTTGGAATTGGGCGCTTCAAAAACCGCAAGTATTAAAGTAGATTTAAGTCAGTCATAAATGCATTTGTAATGTAATCTAAAACATATGTAGAGTTTATTGGTAAATACTAACTCTAACTTTGTGAAAAACACAAATCATGAGAGCAATTATTGTTTTAGTATTCTTTTTTAGTATATCAACTTTTGCACAACCTAACATTATTTTAATTGAATCTGACGACCAAAGTAATTTAGCAGTCGGAGCATATGGTTTTGATAATGTTAAAACTCCTAATATTGATTCCTTAGCAGAATCTGGCGTGTATTTCACGAATGCCTATAATATGGGGTGCTGGTCTCCAGCAGTTTGTATACCAAGTAGAACCATGTTGTTTAATGGTGTGCATTTATGGGAAGCCTCAAAAATTAATAAAAGTAGGATACCAGGACCATCACTAACTGAAAGATTAAAAGATAATGGTTATGAAACCTATTTTACTGGGAAATGGCATGCTTGGGGTAAATCGGTTAAAGAAACTTTTAACCACTATGGTTCTATTCTACCAGGCCAATTAAAAACCTACAATTCACCTGTTGGGCACTATACAGATATTGTTGGGAACGAAGCAGTGTCTTTTATAAATGATGCATCAAAAAAAGATAATCCATTCTTTTTATATGTAGCGTTTAATGCTCCTCACGTACCTCGTCAAACAGAACAACGGTATTATGATATGTATCCAAAAGATAAAATCAAATTACCGCCAAGTGTAAAGAAAGGACCGTTGCATCCACATATTAAATATAACTATACATCTGCTCCGTTAAACCCTAAGACTATGCAGGGGCGTTATCAGCAGAATAATGCTATGGTAACACATATGGATGATAGAATTGGAGAAATTTTAGAAGCTCTAAAAAAGCAAGGGCTTTATGAAAACTCCATTATCATTTTTATGTCTGATCATGGAATTAGTTTTGGTGAAAATGGGGTGGCAGGAAAGGTTTGTCTATATGATGTTAGTGCTAAAGCACCATTGATTATTATGGGACCTGGAATTCCTAAAGACAAAAAACTTGAGCAGCGTTTGTACTTACAAGATATTTATCCAACAATTTTAGATTTTGTTGGAGCGGATATTCCTGAATACATTGATTTTAAATCGTTAAAATCAACAATTAAAAAAGCTTCAAAAGAAGATGTTTACAATTCTATTTATTTGGCCATGTTTGATGATCAAAGAAGTATTATTCAAGGAGATTATAAACTGATTATGTATCCAAAAGCAAAAGCCGTAGAATTATATAATCTAAAAAATGATAAGTGGGAAACCGATAACTTAATAGCTGATTCCAATTCTAAAACCATTGTAAAAAAACTTTTAAATGAGTTTGTGCAGTGGCAAAAAGAAACTGGAGATGAACTGGATATTAAGCTAGCATTTCCAGAATATTTTAACTAAAACAAATAATGAAAAAACTTTTATTGCTTCTAACAATTTGTGTCATTGTTAATATTACAACAGCACAAAATCCTTTAGTAACGCACATTTACACTGCAGACCCAACAGCGCGCGTTTTTGATGGGAAATTGTATGTGTATCCTTCACATGATATTGTGCCACCTGAAGGTACCAAAGCACCACGTTTCTGTATGCCAGATTACCATTTATTTTCTTTAGAAGGAGGTAATACTTGGAAAGATTACGGGGTTGTTTTGGACCAAAATGAAGTGCCTTGGGGTGAGAAAAATTCTTATGGTATGTGGGCGCCAGATTGTATTAAAAGGGGAGATACCTATTACTATTATTATCCTGCAAAACCATTGGATGGATCATCTTTCAGACGTATTGGTGTTGGTACATCTAAAAGTCCAACAGGGCCTTTTAAATGGGAGAAATCATATATCAAAGGTGTTAGCGGTATTGATCCTGGGTTATTGTTAGATGATAATGGAAAAGCGTACTTATATTTTGGTGGCGGAAAGGAATTATTTGTTGCTCCGTTAAAAGACAATATGAAAGAAATAGCTGCAGAACCTATAAAAGTTGAAGGATTACCGGCCGGTTATAAAGAAGGCTCGTTTTGCTTTAAAAAAGATGGAAAATACTATTTTACCTTTGCTCACGTGTTCGCTGATGAAGGATATTCTATTGGGTATGCAACAAGTGATAATCCTTTAGGACCTTTTCAATATCAAGGTAAGATAATGGATAATATTAATAATGGAACTAATCATCATTCGGTGGTGAATTACAATGGTAGATGGATTTTATTCTATCACTTTTGGCAAATAAGCGGATATAACAAATTGCGTTCTATGTGCGCCGATTATATGGAATTTAAAAAAGATGGTACCATTAAAAAGGTAAAACCAACAATGCGTGGTATTAATTCGCCTACATTTGGTGAAGAAATTCAGGTAGATAGACACAATGGCATTAAAGGGGCTAATACTAGTTTTGTGAGCGGTGATGAGCCCTTGGGTTGGATGGTGTGTGATACCAAAATGATGAGTACTGTTCAATTCAATAGTGTTGATTTTGCCGATGGTTCTGCTACTAAAATGCAGGCAAGAGTGGCTTGTGGGCAACGTATTGGTCATTTTGAAGTTAGAATTGGAAATTCTAAAGGAAAGCTGATAGCAAAGTTTCCTATAAAAAGTACTGGAGGGTGGAGTAGTTGGGAAACTATTGAAACACCTTTGCTTGAAAAAGTAACTGGGAAACAAAATATTGTTGTGGTATTCCATTCAGATTGGGGATCAACAAAAGCAGTGAATTTAAATTGGTTAAAAATTGTTAAGTAATTATGAGAATTAAAGTACTAGTAGTTTTATGTTTTAGCATTTGTTGTTCATTGTTTGCACAAAAACAACCTAATGTAATTGTTGTGTTAGCCGATGATATTGGAACTGGAGATATTTCATATTACCGAAAAATGCATTCCAATAAAATAATAGTTGAAACACCGACACTTGATAAATTATCAAAAGAAGGTATTGTTTTTACAGATGCCCATTCACCGGCGGCTTTGTGTGCTCCAACTAGATACGCTATTATGACTGGAAATCATTGTTATCGTAGTTATGCGCCTTGGGGGGTTTGGGGCTGTTATCAACCTTCTCCCATAGAAGAGAAAGACCTTACTTTAGGGAAACTAATGAAGCAAGCAGGTTATAAAACCTCGTTCTTCGGAAAGTGGGGATTTGGAATGGACTTTGGAAGAAAAGACAATCCTGAGGTAGTTTACAGAAGCCCAAGAAAAGAGCATGAGACTGATGTAGATATTACTAAGGTCTTAGATAAGGGGCCGGTTCAAAACGGTTTTGATTACAGTTTTATGTATCCGGCAGGAATTCAAGCAGAACCTTATGCTGTTTATGAAAATGGTATAATGGAACCAATAAAAGAAGATTCTGAAATTATCCTTATTACAAAAGAGTACGGAAAAAATCTTGGATTTAAACTAGATAAAAAAGAAGGTTTAGGAGATAGTAATTGGGACCCGCATAACTCTAGTAAATTATTGGTGGATAAAGCAGTTAAGTTTATTCAGAGAAATGCAAAAACAGAAGAGCCTTTCTTTATGTATTACTGTTCTCAGGCGGTTCATAAACCACACACACCTTCTAAATCAATGAATGGAATTAAGGTGGCAGGAACAACTCCGTCAAATCATTTAGATATGGTAAAGGAATTAGATATTCAAATGGAAATGATAGTTCAAACCTTGAAGGAACAAGGTGTTTATGATAATACCTTGATTATATTTACTTCAGATAATGGTGGACTTTTGGTTAAGGAAACCTTACAGTCTGGTCATAAGCCAAGTAATATTTACAGAGGAGGTAAGAATCAAGCTTATGAAGGTGGAACCAGAGTGCCTTTTATTGCTTGGTGGCCTAAAGAAATTAAAGGTAAGCAAGTTTCAGATGCACCTGTTATAGGTATTGATGTTATGGCTACATTGGCATCTATAACAAATCAAAAGATAGAAGAAGGGCAAGCAATGGATTCTTCTAACCTATTTCCAATAATGAAAGGTGAAAAAGGAGTAAAAGCTCATGATTTTTTAATGACACAAAGTGGAACAACTAAACAGGCTATGATTACTGAGGATGGATGGAAGTTAATAATTCAGGTTGATAAAAAGGATAAAACAGATGCAGCCAGAACACCTTTTGCACTCTTCAATTTGAATGACAATATTTCTGAAAACGAAAACGAAAATCTTGTGGATAACCCTAAGTATCAAGATAAGGTTAAAGAACTTTTTGCGAAATACAACAGAACTAGAAATAGCAAAATAAAAACAGGAAACTCTTAATTGAGTTTCCTGCTTTAAAATATATCTGTTACTTTAAGTAATTTCGATTCCAAACAGGAATCTATTTAGATTTTGTCCAAAACCCTTTCCAACCATTTTTCAGCTAGTTGAGGCCACATTTTAGCTGCTAAATTCCCAGGTCGTAGTCCAAATCCGTGACCTCCTTCTTGAATTATATGAACATCAACAGGGACATTATTTTCGTATAGGGCTGCTGCCATAACAGTACAGCTATGACGATACTTGACATCGGTAGCAGAACCGAAAATAAAGAATGGAGGTGTATCTTTTGTAACTTTAATCTCAGGAGTCAACGAATTGTTTTCACCGTGATCTAAATATGCAGGGTAAACAAGCATTGAGAAATCTGGTCTACAAGATAAATTGTCTACTTCATCAATCTTGCTGTAGGATTCAAAGGTGAACTGTGTAGATGCTCTGGCAACTAAACTTCCACCAGCAGAAAAGCCTAAAACGCCAATTTTATCTGGCTCAATATTATATTTTTCAGCATCCTTCCTAATCATTCTAATTGCCCGCTGTATATCATTTAATGCACCTAATTGTTTCTGTGGTACTCTATAATTCAATACAAATGCTGTAAAACCCAAACTATTTAGCCATTGGGCAACTTCAGAACCTTCTAAATTAGTTGAAAGGACATTATATGCTCCTCCTGGACAAACTATAACAGCTGCTCTCAATTTGTTAGCTTTTATAGGTTCAAAAACCAAAAAATCAGGGTCAGTAACTTTTGAATATCTAATTACTTTATTTCTGTCATCATCTGATAACTCATGTTCTTGTTTGAGCTCTTTTTCATTTGGGACTTCATTTGGCCATAAATGAACAGATTCATTAGATTGTGCCATAGATATTTGTGTGAAAACAAGAGTTATTAAAATAATTACTTTTTTCATATAAAACCTTATTTTGTTAGAATTGAAATGGTTTCTTGTGTTAATCCAGCAGATGAGGCTGTTATACTGATAGCCCCAGCACTTTCATCAGATTTAACAATAAGTAAGCATTTACCACTAAAAGCTTTTCGTTCAGGCGCTCTAAATGAAGCTAAGGATGTTTGATCACCATTTCCAACTGCAGCAAGAGTACCAGCTCCTTCTATTTTAAAGTTGATTAGATTATCAGCTTTTGGACATATATTTCCATTTTCATCTAATACGCTTATGGTAATAAAAGATAAATCTTTGCCATCTGCAGAAATTTCACTCCTATCTGCTTCCAACTTAATTTTTGAAGGTTTTTCAGCAGTTTTAATCTCTTTAATTGCAGCCTCTTTCCCATCTTTATATGCCACTACTTTTATAGAACCAGGTTGGTAGGGCACATTCCAAGATAGTCTGTATTTGGTTTTGTACATCCCTTTTTCAAATTCATGATATTCAGATGGAATTTCAGTAAAATCTTTCCCTTTTACTTTTTTACCAAAAGATTTTCCGTTTACAAAGAGTTCCACTTCCTCGCAATTGGTGTATGAATACACTGGAATGGTTTTTCCTTCTTGTCCTTCCCAATTCCAATGTGGTAGTACATGCACCATAGGTTTTGTAGTCCATTGACTTTGGTACAAGTAGTATCTGTCTTTTGGGAATCCACATAAGTCTACTGGTGCAAAATAAGATGACCGCGATGGCCAGTCATCATTCCAATAGCCATTAGTTGAGTTATCTCTTCCGCCGTATGGTGTTGGCTCTCCTAAATAATCAAAACCAGTCCAAACAAATTCACCTAAAGAATTTGAACTTTGTTCTAGAGCGTCAAACTCAATATCTGGAGCATACGCCCAAGGTGGACCAACGGTAACATCATAACTAGATACGTGATTGGTTTCGTGTTTTTCTTTAAATTCAATTGGTAAATGATAAACTCCACGACTACTGGTTTGCGAAGATGTTTCAGAGCCGTAAACTATCATTTCTGGATTTTCTTCAACAATTTTAGAATAGGTTGTAGGCCAGTAGTTCATACCTACAATGTCAACGTGATTAGCCAATTTATTTACAAAAGGGGCAGGGTAGTAGTTAAATCCTACCGTTGTTGGTCTGGTATCATCTTCATCATGACAAATATCGTTTAAGTGTTTTGTCAATTTCCAACCGTCTTTTCTGCCTTGTTCTAATATCTCATTTCCAATACTCCACATAATTACAGATGGGTGATTTCTATCACGCTTTATCATGTCACGTAAATCTTTTTCGTGCCAATCATCAAAATATTTGTGGTATCCGTTTGGTACTTTTCCTATTTTCCATTCGTCAAAAGCTTCGTCTATGACTACAATACCTAATTTATCACACACCTCTAACATTTCTGGAGATGGCGGATTATGACTGGTACGCAATGCGTTTACACCCATACTCTGCATTATTTGCATTTGGCGCTCAGTAGCTCTGTAGTTAACACCAGTACCTAAAGGCCCTAAGTCATGATGCATACAAACACCATTGAACCTTACCTTTTTCCCGTTTAAAAGGAATCCGTCTTTAGTATTGAATTCTATGGTTCTAACACCAAAAGGTGTTTCATATTCATCAACAATATCATTCCCTATTTTCAACGTACTATGTGCTGTATATAAATACGATTTATTGATGTCCCAAAGTGTTACATTCGAAATTTTGATGATTTGAGAAATAGCCTTTTCAGAATTTGCATCAAGCGAATCATTACTATCTGTTTCTCCTACTATATTTCCGTTAGCATCTTTAATAACAGTTGATAATGAAACTTCTGACCTGTTTGCCCCAGTGTTTTTAAGCTTTGTCTCAATATTAACATCTGCATTTCCATTAGTAATGTTAGGCGTAGTTATATAAGTTCCCCATTGCGGAATGTGGATAGAGTTATTGATTTTCAGTCTTACATTACGGTATATTCCCGCACCTGCATACCAACGCATTGATAAGTCTTCAGGAGCTAATCTAACTGCAATTACGTTATCACTTCCAAAATTGATATGTTTAGTTAAATCAATTTCAAAACCTATATAGCCATAAGGTCTTTCGCCAATATATTCTCCATTTAAATACACTTTAGCGTTACTCATAGCTCCGTCAAATTCAACAGAAATTTGTTTACCTTCTAAACCTTTTTCAATTGTGAAATGTTTTCTATACCATCCAATACCATGTACAGGTAATCCGCCTGTTCTAGCATTGTATTTATTGTCAAAAGGACCATCAATAGACCAATCATGAGGTAAAGTTACTTTTTGCCAATCAGAATCATCAAAATTTACGGTTTCCGCATTAGCGATACTATCTTTTTGAAACAACCAGTCCTTGTTAAAATCACTGTCAGCAATTGGATTTGATGAAGCTCCTTCTGTATGGCATGATAAACACAATATAGAAATTGAAAAAGTAAGTAAAATGAAATTCAGTTTTAAAAAACGCATTAGAAATCGATTTATGGTTTAGTGAAATTATGTTTAAGTAAATATAGTTATTGCAATCTTAAATATGGGCTGCCTGACCTATATGGCCTAAAGAAAAGGACATTTGTTACCTTATTAGCTTTTGGTTTAAATCTTGTCTATTTATTCTGTGTTATTCTTTTACTGTGGGGATTTAGAACATTTGTTGTATTAATTAAAACAAAAGGAATAGTGGGTTTTGGTAAAAAAGAAGAATTTAGCTTTTGATAAGAACCATGACCAAGGGAAAAGTTATCTAACCAAAAATAAAAGCTTTTATGTCTATTAAAAACCAATATGTATTAATCTTACTTTCTTTCGTTATTTTATCTTCTTGCGGAAAAAAGAATAAGGAGGATGTTGCTGTTGTTATTGAGAAAGATACAATCAACATATATGAGCCTAATTGGGAGTCTATTAAAAAACACTACAAAGACCCGGAATGGTTTAATAATCAAAAATTTGGAATTTTTATTCATTGGGGAGCGTATTCGGTTCCTGCCTTTGGTAGCGAGTGGTATCCTAGACAAATGTATATGGATACAGCCACATTTACAGCGCAATTAAATCTGGAAAGAACAGGTCCGAATGCAACTTATTTACATCATAAAGAAAAATGGGGTGATCAAAAAACATTTGGTTATAAAGACTTTATTCCCATGTTTAAAGGTGAAAAATTCAATGCGGCTGAATGGATTGATTTATTCAAAAAGTCAGGTGCTAAATATGTAGTTCCAGTGGCCGATCATCATGATGGTTTTGCTATGTATAAATCTAACACTACACGTTGGCATGCTGCTGCCATGGGGCCAAAAAGGGATATTTTGGGTGAGCTTTTTAAAGAAGGAAGAAGTAAGGGTATGATTATGGGAGCATCATCTCATTATGCTTTTAATTGGTCTTTCTATAATAAAAAGGATCATTTTGACACCACAGATCCTGAATATGCGGATTTGTATTCTCCAAAAGGTAAAGATTTAAATGAGCCTGTCTCTGAAGAATTCAAGCAAATGTGGTGGGATAGAACGGTGGATTTAATTGATAACTATCAGCCTGATATTTTATGGTTTGATTTTTATTTAGATATTCCTGATTATGCTGATATGCGTCCGAAAATTGCCGCATACTATTATAACAAAGGAAGAGAATGGGGTAAAGAAGTAGTTTTGCAGGATAAGAATTTTAGTCATGAAGCTTTTCCCGAAGGCACTGTTGTATACGATTTAGAAAGGGGGAAACTTCCAGGAATACGTAAGTTACCTTGGCAAACAGATACATCTATTGGAAAGAACTCATGGTCTCATGTTACTAATTGGAAATCTAAAACAACCAATCAGTTAATTGACGATTTGGTAGATATAGTTTCTAAGAATGGGAATTTATTATTGAATTGTGGGCCGAAATCTGATGGGACTATTCCTGAAGATCAAGCTAAAATATTATTAGAAATTGGTGACTGGTTATCAGTTAATGGAGAAGCTATTTATGATACCAAATATTGGAGAACGTTTGGTGAAGGGCCAACCGAGGTTAAAAAAGGACATCACTCTGAAGGACAAAATAAAGACTTTACGGGTCAGGATATGAGATTTACTCAGAAAGATGGGAATTTATATGCTATAATGATGGCATGGCCTGAAAAGAGTAAGGTTACAATCACTTCTATTACAAATGAGGATAAGGTTAAAGGTGTTTCTTTATTGGGAAGTGATGCAAAAATCATATTTGAGCAAACAGCAGAAGGATTGTTGGTTAAATTACCATCTGAAAAGGTTGGAGATCATGCTCATACTTTAAAAATTGAATTATAATTGTTTTTTAGTTAATATTTAAGTTTAATAGTTAAAAACCCCATCTGGTAGTTACCACGATGGGGTTTTTTAAAAGAAAAGCCTTTAGAGTTAAAAATAACTTATTTAATGCTCCTAAATTTATCTTTTAATAGAAAAGCCTCTCTTAATTATAATTCAATTATAGTTGTTAAATCTAAGGGGTCGTTCATGTCTTTTTGAAGTTGAACAAGGTCTTTAAATAATTCAGTAACTTTAGTTTTATAATTTTGATTGTCGGCTAAATTATTCATCTCTTCTGGGTCATTATTCATATCGAATAAAAGCACTTTATTAATCTTTGGGTAAATGATTAGTTTAAAACCATCTTTTCTTATCATACGTTGTAAATCAACATAACCGTTATAGATGGCATCATAGTTACTTTTTGTTTGTTTCCCTTTAGCCAAATCTAAAATGCTGTTAAAGAATACGTATTTTGGCTTTTCAATATTAGCTAGTTCTAAACTAGTTGCCATGGCGTCTTGTAAGTAAATGTCTTCAGTAACTTTTTTGTTTTCAGGAATATTGGGACCAGTAATCATAAAAGGAGCTCTAATACTGTGGTCAAATTGAGATTGTTTACCAATAAGCCCATGTTTTCCTGCCGCTAAACCATGATCTGCGGTAAAAATAATGTATGTGTTGTCCATTTTCCCAGTAGCTTCCAATCGGTCTAAAACTTCACCAATTTGAGCGTCTAAATGTGTAATAATAGCGTAGTATTCTTTAATATGAACTTTAGTGGCATATTCAGTTCTAGGAAACGGAGCGAGCGCTTCATCCCTTAAGTTGGGTCCACAACCCATGTCATCTTTAAAAGGGTATTCGGGTAACCAGCTTTTGGGTAGACTAATATTTTCTAAAGGGTATTTATCTAAATATTCTTGGGGAGCTTGCCTAGGGTCATGTGGAGCATTGAATGCTAAATACATAAAGAACGGATTATCACTTTTTTCTGCTTTCTCAATAAACCCTACAGCATCATCCTTTAAAACTTCACTCCAGTGCTTACCACCTTCCCAGAAACCACCAAATTTAGGATCTGTTGGTGACCAGGTTGTGTCTTGCTCACTTAAAGGTCTATTATAACCAATGGGCATTAAGGTAGCTGGATCTGTATCAGTACCTTTGATTTCTTTGAATTTTGCAACCTGTACTTCGTGTTCCCAGGCATCTCCGGGCATGCCAGGTCTTATATGGGTGACGTTTTGAAATACACTATCGGCCTTGGCATCTATATGCCATTTTCCAGTCATGTAAGTGTCATATCCTGCACCTTCCATTAATTTACTCCAGGTTTTATCAAACTCTTTGTTATTACTCCAATTCTTTCTAAACTTATTAACATCCCAAACACTTCTACCAGAAAGTAACATGGCTCTAGAGGCAGCACAAATAGCCCCATTCCAAGCACCCATGTTGTAAGCATTTGTAAACGTGGTTCCTTGATTAACAAGTCTATCTAAATTCGGTGTTTGAATTTCATTATTACCCAGAGAATTTATTGCAGAATAAGTCATATCATCAGCAAAAATGAAAACCACATTAGGAGGAGTAGGAATTTCCTTTTTTGAAGTTTTACAAGCAAAAATTGTTAGTACTAGAAATACTAATAGAAGTTTTTTCATTATGAATTTTATTTAGGTCTTTTTTGAACTTGATAAAATTAATTAAAAAAACTCAGGAGCTTATGTAGAGAATGTTCAATATTAAGTAATAAATGATTTATTATGCATCCTCATTTGCAGATTGTGTCTTTTTTTGATTCTGATTTACGTATTCACTTGGAATTACCCCGAATTGCTTTTTGAAGCATTTTGCAAAATAAGAAGCGGTATTAAACCCTGTCATGTACATGATTTCTTTAACCGAATAATCACTTTGTTCAAAAAGTTGAACGGCACGTTTTAGCTTTATGTTTCTTATAAATTCACTCGAAGAAAGTCCTGTTATTTCCTTAAACTTTGAATACAAATTACTACGACTATACCCCATTTCTTTTACAAGCATTTCAACATTAAAATCGGTATTCATCATATTATCTTCTACAATGCTGATAGCTTTTTGTAAGAACATTTCATCCATAGAAGTTACAGTTACTTCTTTAGGTTGAAGACTGATTTCACGATTAAAACGTTTTCTTAAATCGCTTCTTTGTTTTAGTATATTGCTAAGTTTAAGTTCAAGTATTTCAATATCAAAAGGTTTTCTAATATATCCGTCAGCACCAATTTTTCTGCCTTCAATTTCACTTTCCTGAGATAATTTGGCCGTAAGCATTATTACTGGAATGTGACTGGTCTCTTTTTTGTTTTTAATGTTTTTACACAAGCCATATCCATCCATTTCTGGCATGACAATATCAGTAAGTATGATACTTGGCATAATTTTATTTGCCAATTCCACACCCATTTGGCCGTTATCAGCTTCATAAACCATGTAATCTTTACTCAATGCTTGTTTAATGAAGGTTCTTATATCTGCATTATCATCAACAACTAATAATAGAGGTAAATTAGACTTGTTAGAAGGGAGGTTTTGGTCTATAAGCTCATCATTTATGCTAATTGCGGCAGCATCGGTTTCAGAAGAGCGTACGTAAAAATCAACATCATCAACTTCTTTACATGTTATCTCTGGAATATCTTCATAGGCACTTTTTTCCATTGGGAGCTTCACTGTAAACACTGTTTCCACATTTGGCTCACTTTGAATGTCAATGGTTCCTTGATGTAAATCAACAAGACTTTTTGTAAAAGAAAGCCCTATGCCAACACCTCTTTGTTTTTTCTTTCCAGATTTGTTATCGGTATAAAACCTAACAAATATGTTTTTGATTTTTTCTTCATCAATCCCAATTCCATTATCAATAACCTTAATTACTACATGCTTTTGCTCATCTTCAGAAATATCAATTCCTATTTTTCCTTGATTAGAAGTGAATTTAAAGGCATTTGACAAAAGGTTTGAAATTATTTTTTCCAAGGCTTCATGATCAAACCAAGATTCAATGGATTCTTGGGAGGTATTAACGTTAAAAGTTATTTCTTGTTTCTGCGCTAAAAATTGGAAAGGTTCCGTAATTTCTTTTATAAAATGAATGATGTTACTTTTTCGTAAAACCAATCGCATTTTCCCTTGATTAACTTTTCTAAAGTCTAATAGTTGGTTTACTAATCTTAACAGATACTCTGTGTTTTTTTGCATGAGTCCGTATTGCTCATTAGCAGCTTTTCTATCAATTTCATGACCATGCTTTTGTAGATATTTTAAAGGGCCTTTAATTAACGTTAAAGGTGTGCGGAATTCATGAGAAATATTTGTAAAAAACTCTAGTTTAACTCTATTAAGCTCATCGTTTTTCTCCTTTTCAATATGTTCTAATTCTAGTTGATGTTTTTTTGTGGTTTTAATAATAGTGAATCTTCTATACATCAATAATAAACCAACAATAAGGGCACTATATAAGAAATAAGCAAAGTTTGTCTGCCAAAAAGGAGGCAAAACATAAATCTCTAATTCTGAAGGAACAGAGTCCCAAACACCATCATTGTTTGAAGCTTTTACTTTTAAAGTATACTGCCCAGATTCTAAGTTTGTATAGGTTGCAAAACGTTTGTTTGAGGTAGTGTAAACCCAATCATTATCAAAACCTTCAAGCATATAAGCAAACTTATTTTTACCAGGTGCGGCAAAATGTAATGCAGCAAATTCAACAGAAAAACTATTTTCAGATGGTTTTAATTCTAAATTCTCAATATTATTAATGGCTTTATCTAATAAAACTCTACCGTTAATTTCTTCACCAATTTTAACTTCCTTATTAGAAATAGAAAATTTTGTGATAATAGTATTGGCTTCTATGTTGTTATCGGTGATACTTTTAGGGTAGAATGCATTAAAGCCATTAACACCTCCAAAAAGCATTTCTCCATTTGCTCTTTTTACACATGCCAATTCCTGAAACTCATTACTTTGCAAACCATCATTTGCATCGTAGTTTTTAAAAGTTTCTTCCTTTGGGTTGAATTTTGAAAGTCCTTGATTTGTAGAGACCCATAGGTTGCCTTCATCATCTTCTAATATACCTTTAATAACATTACTGGGTAATCCATCAGATACCGAATATGCTTTAAATTTAGGGTCTTCATTTTCTTTTCCTGATATATACTTATTTAAACCTCCACCAAATGTACCAAACCATAATTGTCCCGCTCTACTTTCGTAAATGGTAAGAATGTAATTATGGCTAATGCTATTTTCTTCTCTAGGAACATTTTTAAAAACATCAAATTTAGGATCCTTTTTTAGTGCTTCTTCTGGCTTAAGTTTAGAAAGTCCGTTGGCTGTTGCAAACCAAATATTTCCTTTTTTATCTTCTAAAATGTCTCTAATGATATTATTAGATAAACTGTAAGGGTTATTCTTATTGGTAATTAAAATATCCTTTTTATAGGAGTTTGAATTTTTATAATATGCCCATCTATAAATACCGCCTCTGTATGTTCCTATCCATAGGTTTTTATACCTATCTTCTGTAATTGAAAAAACACTATTGGAAGGACTAGCTGGCACTCTTATTATATCATTATCCTTAATATTTTCAGGGTTTGTGATATCTATTTGGTAAAGACTTGGAAAGTCTTCAGCACCAATTATGAGCTTTTTTTTATCTCCTTCTTGAACTTCAGTAATTGCAAAAGGTTTATGAGGTACATCAAAGTTTATGTAACCACTATAAAGATTATTGTCTTTATTTTTAGTCAACATATTTAGACCACCACCTTCAGTACCAACCCAAAGCGTTCCGTTACTATCCTCAAACATAGCTCTGATTTTGTCATAACTAAGGCTTTCTGGATCTAGTGTTTTCTTTATATGCTGAAATTGCTTTCTGTCCGGATCAATCTTATTAATACCTCCTCCGTTGGTTCCTACCCAAATAATACCTGTTTTATCCTTGTAAATGGATTTAACGATATCTTTACTAATACCATACGGATTCCTTGGGTTATAAGTAAATCTACTTTTTAGTTTTGGTAATTGACCCTGATGAAGATTTTCAAACAGATGTAAACCATTATTAGTTCCTGCCCAAATATTATAACCTTCGGCTAATAAACAATTGTAAGAGCTACCTGTAATATACTTGACTTTTGTTTCTGGGTGGTTTAGGTCTAGTATATATAACCCCCAAGTTGTTCCAATGATTAAGCGACCAAAATTATCCTCTGTAAGACCTCTTACGGAGACATGATCTGGTAAGTTTATTTCATTGTTAATTTTTCTGACTTTATAGTTGCCATCATGATCTGTTAGTACTTTATGAAGTCCTTCATTACTTCCTGCCCAAATATTTCCTTTACTATCTTCATAAATTCGTGAAACCTCACTAAGGTTTATGTTATGGAAGCTCTTCGAATCTAAAGATGTTTTTAAGTCTAGTATACTTATTCCACTTGGTGTGCCTACCCAAAGTCTATCCTTTTTATCTCTATAAACTGTAGATACATGGTTGTTACTAATGCTTTGTGGGTTCTTTTCATCATGGGTAAAATGAAAAAATTTATCTAAAGACTTATCAAAATAATTTAAACCACTTCCAGTAGTACCAACCCATAAGTTACCTTTTTCATCACCGGTAATTGTGAATATAAGGTTACTATTAATACTATTGGGGTTACCTCTATCAGGATTGTAGATGGTGAAATTATATCCATCATATTTATTTAGACCATCATGTGTTGCAAACCACATAAAGCCTTCTTTATCTTGATAGATGCTATTTATATCATTTTGAGATAATCCATCATCGGTAGATATGTGATTAAAATAAATGGAATTCTGACTAAAACTTTCAAACAAAAAAGTGTTTAGAAGAAAAGTACAAGAAAACAGTGCTATTAATAAATTCTTTGACATGGGATAAAAATAAGCGAATATCTTGTGTTCTCAAAGTTATTTAGATATTAATGGAGCACAGGTAAAAAACAAAAAACCTTACTAGATTTCTAGTAAGGTTTTAAAGCCGTGACCGGGCTGGGGCTCGAACCCAGGACCCTCTCCTTAAAAGGGAGATGCTCTACCAACTGAGCTACCAGGTCATTTTTAATACTAACATTGCTGTTAGCGGGTGCAAATATAAAACCTATTTTTAATTAAACCATATTTTTTTGAAGAATTTTTTGTTTTTTTGCACCGCTTATATGTATGTTTTTAATAATCAATTTATAACGTAAAAATGATAATAGTTTTAATAGGGTATATGGGGTCTGGAAAGTCTTCAATTGGTAGAAGATTAGTTAAAAAACTAGATTGCAGTTTAATTGATTTAGATGATTTTATTGAAGAAAAGGAACAAGCTACGGTTAAAGAAATATTTGCATCTAAAGGCGAAATATATTTTAGAAAGAAAGAAGAGGAATATCTTTTAGAATTACTAAAGTTTAAAGAAGATGTTATTTTGTCATTAGGAGGCGGAACACCATGTTTCGGAAACAATATGAATCATATTATTGATGCCGATAATACAAAAAGCATCTATTTAAAGTCTTCAATTCCAAAGTTGGTAGATAAGTTAATAAAGAAAAAAGCTAAGCGCCCTTTAATTGCACATATTGAAACAAAACAAGAATTGGCTGAATTTATTGGTAAGCACTTATTTGAAAGAGCTCATTTTTATTCAAAGGCTCAGTATCAAGTTGTTACCGATGATAAAAGTAAAGATGAAATTACTGAAGAAATTTTGGAACTACTCTAAGACAGCTTCAAACACTTTTCCTTCTAAAACTACATTTACATGTTCATGTAAAGATGTAGACAATGAAATACCTTTAAAATCTGCTTTCACTGGGTATTTTTTATGATTTCTGTTAACTAAAACAGCGGTTTTAAATTGTTTTAAAGGTACATTTAAAAAATGCTTCACACCATATATTAAGGTAGTGCCAGAGTTTAATACATCATCAACAAGAACTAATGATTTATTTTTATAATCTTCAACAGAAATTGAGGTTTTAACCTCAGACTGTGGATTTTTTTTGTCAATACTTACTTTACAAAGTATTGGGTTTATTTCAGATATTTTTTGAAGAGCTGTTTTTAACTTTTTTGCAAATACATAACCGTTTTTATCAATACCTGCAAGAATAACTTCCGTTTCATCTACATTGTTTTCATATATCTGAAAAGCTATTCTTCTTATTTTATGATTAATTTCGGTATGATTTAAAATCACGTTGTTTTTAACAGTCATAGTTATCAACTTAAAAATTCAAAATATAAAATTACTCATTTTCATCAGTAAAATCATCAATATCTCGTCTATCTTTTTTAGTAGGTCTTCCTGTTCCTTTCTTTCTATAATAATCCTTAGAATATTTAAGAAGTTCTTGTGCTTCAAACTCTTCTTTAGGAGTTGTATCTGTTCTGTAAATGTCTACTAACTTAGCACCAACTCTACTTTCAGGAATATCATTTACTTTTAGCCTATAATTAATCTGATTCTTTCTTAACTGAATAATATCCAAAGGATAAACTTCTCTGCTGGGTTTTACAATTTCTTCATTAACTCTAACTTGTCCTTTTTTACATGCGATGGTTGCTAGAGATCTAGTTTTATAATATCTAACACACCATAAATACTTATCAATTCGCATATAATTATTGCTAAAACTACGTTAATGTTATTGTGCAAGATTATATTAAAATTGTATCTTGCGGCTCAAAAATAAGCATTATTAAAAATTAAAAGCGAAAATATTTATTACGCCCAAAATTTACTTTAATAAATGTTTTATGTTGAAATTGAAAAATAAAGATATTCAAATGAACTTAGAAAGAATCAGTTTATTTATTTTGAGCTTAACGTTTTGCTTTTTGTCTTGCGGAAAAGATGATGGCGGTGATGATGAGGTTGAAATAGTATTCAGGGATAGAACCGAGCAACAAGTTATAGACAACGATTCTATAGTTGGTTATTTGGAAACACATTATTATAATTCAGATGATTTTATAGGAAACCCAGACCCAAGTATTGCTGATTTAGCAATAACTCCGTTAGTGGAAGGAGAATCTGTTCCAACGGGGCATACTTTATTAAAAGAAGCTGTTGGAGTTTCAAAAAAGGTTGTTTACTTAGATGTAGATTATGAATATTATGTGCTAAATATCAACCAGGGAGGTGGTGCAGATTCACCAACTTTTGCCGATAATATTTTGGTAAGTTATGAGGGCTTTACACTAGATAATGAAGTTTTTGATAGTGCTATTAACCCAGTAGAATTTGATCTGACAACTTTGATACCAGGTTGGAGAAAAGTCTTTCCTCAATTTAATACAGCCGAGAGTTTTGTTGAAAATATTGATGGTACAGTAAATTTTGTAAACCCTGGAGTAGGCGTTATGTTTCTTCCTTCAGGATTGGCTTATTTTTCTAGCTCACAAAGTGGTATTCCGTCATATTCACCTTTAATTTTCAAGTTCGAATTAGTGCATACCACAGAAAATGATCATGATAATGATGGTATTCTTTCGTATTTAGAAGATTTAAATGGAGATGGAGAGTTCTCATTAAATACGGAAGCTGGTTTACAAGATGGTGATGATACCGATGAAGATGGTGTACCTAACTATTTTGATCCAGACGATGATGGTGATGGTGTACCAACAATAAACGAAGATTTAAATGATGATGGAGACCCAACAAATGATATTGGCAAAAACGGAATCCCTAATTATTTGGATCCAGAAGAGACGGATTCCAAATAATAAGAGTTAAAAATAAATTCTAGCATTATAAAAAAAAAGCGTTTAAGAAATAGATCTTAAACGCTTTTATTTTGAAAAGGCATTAGGCATTACTTTAAATCATTTTAAAATCCAATAGCAATTCACCTTCAATGGAGGCTTGTAAATGATCGCCCTTATTTATTAAACCAATCCCATCTGCTGGTGTCCCTGTAAAGATTAAGTCTCCGGGATTTAATGTCATGTATTTAGATACGTAAGCAATAATTTCACTGAAATTATAGATCATATAATCTGTATTACCAACTTGAATTTGTTCACCGTTTATTTTTAAATCGAAGTTGATGTCTCCTAAATTAGGGAAATCAAAAATTGGTTTAAAATCAGAAATAGGTGAAGCACCATCAAAACCTTTACCTAATGCCCAAGGCCATTTCTTTTCTCTATTTTCGGTTAAAATATCTTTTGCAGTATAATCGATTCCAACGGCTATTTCACTAATATAAGAAGGTGCATCGGTTTCTGAAATATTCTTTCCAACTTTACCTATTTTCGCAACTAGTTCTACTTCATATACTATTTGATTCGTTATTTCGGAAGGATAAACTACATCTTTATTCCCAGTAACTAACGTGCTATCAGCCTTGAGGAAAATGAGTTGGTGTCCATCTTTTATACTTGCAATTTCACTTTTATCTGTTACAAAGTTTTTTCCAATACCTATAATTTTCATGGTGTTTTTTGTTTAATATATGATTACGTTTTGAAGCAATAAAAATAATCAAATATGGACGAGTAAATAGCTGTTTTCCATTTAAATTATGGTAGAAACTATTCATTTTTATAATAGAATTCATTCAACATTTTTTTATATATTCGAAACTCGACTTCAAAAATTAAATATTGAGTTTTATTTCTAACGTTTCAAATCAGTTGTCATTATTAAAAAGGCTAGGGCTTTTGTTAACTTTATCGTTAGTATTGGTTCAATGTGGTAAGAAGAGTGAGCCTGAATTTCACTTACGCGCAAGTCTATTGGTAAACGAAAGTCATACTTGGTTTCAGGCCTTCGAATATTTTTCTGAAATTTTAGAGGAACGAACCAATGGTAGAATTGTACTTGATAATTATCATTCTGAGCAATTGGCAAAAGAAAGTGAAGCAATTAGGATGATTCGAGCCGGTGTTATTGATATGACAACCACAGGGTCTCCCTTAAGTAATTGGGTTGAAATATTGACCTTTTGTGAGCTCCCTTTTCTTTTAAGAGATTCAACCGATATGCGGGTGTTGATAAATAGTGATATTGGGAAGCGGATGGAGCAGGAAATGATTGATAAAATTGGACTTAGGCCTTTAGGACAGTTTCCAGGTGGTCCAAGACATTTAACCTCTAACAGGCCCATTAAACATCCTGATGATTTAAAAGGATTGATAGTAAGGGTGCCAAATGTGCCATCATTTGTTACAGCTTGGGAAGCTTTAGGTGCTAAACCAACCCCAATGGCATTTTCAGAAGTATTTACATCGTTACAACAAGGAACTGTTGAGGCTCAGGAAAATGGTTTTGCAATTATAAAAGCAGGAGGATTTTTTGAGGTGCAGAAATATGTTAACCAGACCGCCCACGTGGTGAGTTGGACTTATCCCGTTATAGGAGAGGAGAAGTTTCAAATGTTTCCTGAAGATTTAAGAAAAATCTTTTTACAAGCAGTAGAAGATATGGTAAAACACGAACACAAATTATTTTTGAAAGACCAAGAGAAGATTAAAAGTGATTTAGAAGAAGCTGGAATGACATTAGTTGAGGTTGATAAAGATGCTTTTGGAGAAGCTGCAAGAGAATCCATATTTAATAGCTTATCACCTGAAATGCAAAAGGTATATAACGATATTCTAAAACTTAGAGAGTAATGATTATAAAGAAGGCTATTGGTAAATTTTTAAAATATGGAACGCTGGTGAGCAGTTTTTGTTTTATAGCTGTTACTGTTATTCAAATTTATGCCAGATTCTTCATGGAAAGTGCGCCGTCATGGACAGAAGAAGCAGCACGTTTCTTCTTTATTTATGCTATGAGTTTTGCTGCAGGATTAGCAATGAAAGGCAATTACTATGTAAAGTTTGATGTATTATACAATAAAATGAACACCAAGCAGAAATATATTTTGGAATTCATTGTTTCTATCTTAACTATTCTTTTATTTATAGGGCTTACTATTTATGCCATTCAATTTGTTAAGGTTGGAATTCTAGAACGGTCTCCTAGCTTGGGATATTCCATGGCTATTGCTTTTAGTTCTATTGTGGTTATGGGTGTGTTTATAACCATTTATGCTATTTGGGATTTACAAAAAGTCATTAAAAAACTAAAGCCTTAATTATGATTTGGATATTAATACTTGTATTTATTATTTGCTTAATATTTAGATTTCCTATTGCGTTTTCATTAGGCTTATCATGTTTAATGTATTTACTTTTTGCAGGTATTCCTTTGATTGTAGTACCAATGAAAATGTATTCCGGTATTGATGTGTTTGTATTATTAAGTGTTCCCGGATTCATTTTAGCAGGAAACCTTATGAATCAAGGTGGTTTAACTGCCAAAATCATAGCATTCTGTAATCATTTAACAGGTCATATTCGTGGTGGTTTAGCATTAGCAAACATAGGGGCTTCTATGTTATTTGCTGGTATTTCAGGTACTGCTATTTCAGATACAGCCAGTATTGGTTCAGTAATGATTCCAGCTATGAAAAAAGAAGGGTATGATGCTGAGTTTTCTTGTGCAATAACAGCATCTTCATCTACAGTCGGACCTATTATTCCTCCTAGTGTACCTATGATTATTGCTGCAACCTTAAGTGGTTTATCTGTTGGTAGACTATTTCTTGCAGGGGCAATCCCTGGCTTTTTGTTAGGTTTTGGGCTTATGGGTGTCACTTATTTTATCGCTAAAAAGAAAAAGTATCCGAAGCATCCAAAAAGCAGTTTCAGAAAAATTCTATTTGCATTTAAAGATACTTTTTGGTCACTATTGATGACTTTTATAATTCTTTTCGGGATAATTGGTGGGGTTTTTACACCCACCGAAGCATCTATCATAGCCGTAGTTTATGCATTGATTATTGGTGCTTTTATTTACAAAAAACTTAATTTTAAGAATGTTCAAGTTATTGTGTTAGATTCCATGAAAACTTCGGCATCACTTATGGTGCTTATCGGGTTCGCCAACCTTTTTGGATGGATTCTAATTACAGAGCAACTACCGCAATTGGTGTCTGCAGAGATTCTTGATTTTTCCAATAATAAATATGTTGTATTACTTTTAATTAACATTTTACTGATTTTCGTAGGAACTTTTATGGAAACTATTGCAGCCTTGTTAATTTTATTTCCAATTTTATTAAAAGTGGCTATGGCAGTTGATGTAGATCCTATTCATTTTGCAGTAATTGCTTTATTAAACTTAATGATTGGATTAACCACACCGCCTTTAGGGGTTTGTCTTTTCGTTTCGTCCAGTATTGGGAAAGTGTCTATTGGTAAAGTAAGTAAAGCTGGTTTACCATTTTTAATTACCAGCTTAGTTGTACTTACAATTGTTACTTTAGTTCCAGAGATTTCATTATATCTTCCTAAATTGTTCATGGATTAACCAAATTATATGTAATGACTAAACAAGAACTAAATACATCAGAATATAATCCGTTTTATAGTAGGTATTTGAGTTTGGTTTCAGTAGATACTGAACTGATTCAAGGTTTTGAAGCAAATGCTAATACCGTTTCAAGTTTTTTTCAATCAATTCCCATCGATAAATGGGATTACGCGTATACTGAAGGCAAGTGGACAATCAAAGAAACCTTTCAGCATATGATTGATACCGAACGGGTGTTTCAGTTTAGGTGTTTTCATATAGCTAGGCATGATAAAACATCACTTCCAGGGTTTGAACAGAATGATTACATAGTGCCTTCCAAAGCGAATAGTAAGACTATAGAAGCACTTTTAGAGGAGTTTATTGCAGTAAGAAAGAGTTTTGTGTCTTTACTTAAAAGCTTAAGTACTGAAGATTTAAATCAAATCGGTATTGCAAATGGATCAGATATGTCTGCAAGAGCAATCGCTTTTATCAATTTAGGACATTGCCAACATCACATTAATGTGATTAATGAGCGTTATCTGTAACTGCTTCCGCAGGTCTTTTCAAAATAATAAAAGTGAGTAGTGAGAGTACTCCGAAGAAAGAAAAACCAATGAATAACGGTAAAACAGAATCCGTAACAAAGCTACCGATGTAGTTGGCAATTGGTACAGCCATAACCGTTGAAACAAAACCATTTATGGCAGCACCAATTCCAGCAATATGACCTAAAGGTTGCATTGCTAAAGCTCTTAAATTTCCAAAAAGGAACCCAACCGCAAAGAATTGCACTGCAAAAAAACTTATTAAAACTTGGATGCTAGGGTTAATACCAGACCAGAACAATATTACATATAATAGCGAAATAATGGCATAGGCACCGGCGGCTAGATATGCAATCTTCCACATACCATGTTTAACTACAAGCACACTGTTTAAATAGGTGGCCAAACCTACAGAAATAGCTAAACTCGCAAAAATATAAGGGAACAAATCTGCCAAATTATATTGTTGTTCAAATATTTGTTGAGAAGTACTGAGGTAAACCATAAAGGAGCCAGTTATAAACCCAGAAACAAACGTGAAAGCTACTGCGTCTCTATATTTTACAAACTCTTTTACACCATCAATAAATAAATGAGAAGTGAATTTTATTCTGTTTTCTTTTGCCAAAGTTTCAGGTTGTCGTTTCCAAAACCAAAGCATAATTAAAAAACCATAAATTAGGTTGATGTAAAAAATAGAATGCCAACTATAAAAATCTAAAACCAATTGTCCCATTGCCGGAGCAATTACAGGAACAAGGATAAATACCATAACAACAATAGACATAATTTTTGCCATATAGTTTCCACTATATGAATCACGTATAATAGCAAGACTTAAAGTTCTTGGTGAAGATAAACCCACACCTTGAAGTATGCGGCCAAAAATCATCATTTCAAAACTTTTAGTAGTCAAACAAATGATACTAGCAATTATGAAAACAACAAAGCCAACGTAAACAACCGGTTTTCTCCCAAAGCTATCAGATAAAGGCCCAAAAATAAGTTGACCAAAACCCAAACCTAAAAAAATCATGGTAATTAACCACTGATTATCGTTAGGGTTGGTCACTCCCAAGTCACTCCCAATATTAGGCAAACCCGGTAATAAGGCATCAATAGAAAGCGCAACAATAGACATTAACGATGCCATTAATGCAACAAATTCTATTTTAAAGGAGTTTCCGTTTTGCATTGGGCAAAAGTAACTTAATATTATTTATTGTTGTCCTTGTGAATGCGTGCTTTAAGTTAAAGAATTCACAAAGTTTTGAATCTGATTTATTATCTTTCGATTAAATAATAAAAATGCTAACGGAAACTTTAATAGCACTATTTAAACGTGACCTTAATAAACTTAAGGTTGAAATAGAATTGTATAAATCAGAAAGTAATTTATGGCTTTTAGAGAAAGATATTAATAATACGGCGGGTAATTTGGCATTGCATTTAATAGGTAACTTAAATCATTTTATTGGGGCTGTTTTAGGCAATACTGGCTATGTAAGACAAAGGGATTTGGAATTTTCTTTAAAAGACGCTCCTAGAATTGAGATACTAAAACAAATTAATGAAACAATTGAGGTTGTTGAAAAAACACTTAAAGATTTTCAATTTGAAGCTCTGGAAAAAAACTATCCTATAGAAGTTTTTGGAAAGCCAATGACAACCGAATACTTTTTAGTCCATTTAACAACGCACTTGTCTTATCACTTAGGGCAAATAAATTATCATAGAAGATTATTAGATTTATAAATGATTGAAGAAAAAGGAAAGTCTTTATTGGAATATATTAGTAGATATGTGACTCTTAATGAGGAGGAAGAAGCTATCTTGTTGTCTAAGGTTAACTATAGAAAGTATTTAAAAGGTCAGTATATAGTTCAGCAGGGAGATGTTTGTAAGAGCAGTAGTTTTATAATTTCTGGTTGTACAAAAACTTTTTATGTCGATAATAAAGGGCAAGAACATATTGTTATGTTCGCCATAGAGGATTGGTGGACTTCAGATATTGGTAGCTTTATTACCCAAACACCAGCAGATTATAATGTACAATGTTTAGAACCTACTGAAGCTATTCAATTTTCATATAATGTTCAAGAAGAACTACTTGAAAAAATCCCAAAGCTGGAGCGTTTGTTTAGAAAAATGTTAGAACGAGCATTTGTATCTTCTCAAAAGCGAATAGTTAGAAATTTTAGTTTAACAGCTAAAGAACGATATCTTTATTTTAAGGAACAATATCCAAGTATGGAGCAAAGGATTCCTCAGTACTTGATAGCCTCATACTTGGGAATTACAAAGGAATTTTTGAGTAAAATCAAGAGTCAAATAGCATTAGAATAGGTAATGTTAATCTAGTTTAACATTATTTTATAAACTAGCTTATTCTTTAAGCTTGGTTTGTTTTAGATATTTGCTCTATCAATTATTTAAAACAGAAAAAATGAAAAGTATAATTAAAACATTAGCATTAGTAACCTTGGTAGTATTCTTTACATTATCATTTACAACTATAGATGGAGATAAAAAAGAAATCAAAATAGAAAACAGTAAGGTCGTGTGGAAAGGTTATAAGGTAACTGGATCTCACGAAGGAACCATTGCTATTAAAACGGGTTCTTTAACTTTTGAAGCCGATAGGCTAATAGGAGGAGAGTTTGAAATAGATATGACTACCATAAGCGCAACAGATTTAGAAGGTAACTGGAAAAGCAAATTAGACGGTCATTTAAAATCTGATGACTTCTTTGGAGTAGAAACTTTTCCAACGGCAAAATTGGTGTTTACTAGTGTAGAAGCTTCTGGTAAAAATGCATACAAAGTAACGGGTGATTTGACTATTAAGGGGAAAACTAACCCGGTTGTATTTACTATTTCAGTATATGGAAACAAAGCAAATGCTTCAATTAAAATTGATAGAAGTAAGTACGACGTAAGATATGGGTCAACAAGTTTCTTTGATAATTTACAGGATAAAGCTATATACGATGAATTTGATTTAGTGACAGATTTAGAATTTTAAAAAGAAAAAATATCTATTTTTAAAAGAGTGTTCAGAATTGAGCACTCTTTTTATATATAATACTTTCATGTTAAACCAATCATAAAAAAGTATTGATTTGTTTATCAGATGCTTACTTTTAACATTCATCTTAATAATCTTTATGTATGGATTTTCAAAAATTCTTATCTGTTGGGTTAATATTTCTGGGTTTTTTTTGTGGTTCTGCTCAAGAAATATCATTTGAGGAATATAACCCGCCATCAACTTTGGTAGTTCCAGGTAAGGTTATAAAAAGGGCGAAGTTTAAATTTATTGATGTGCATGGGCATCAACGCAGAATGGCCACTCAAGATCTATCGCCGGTAATTGCAGCTATGGACACCCTTAACATGGGGATTATGGTGAATTTAAGTGGACGGTCTGGAGAAAACTTAAAAAAAGCAATTGAGAATGCTGAAACTAATTATCCAAATAGATTTGTAGTATTTGCCAATGTAGATTTTAACGGTGTTGGAGGAGATGGCTGGATTGAAAAAACAGTAAATCAATTAAAAGAGGATGTAAAGAACGGTGCCAGAGGTTTAAAAGTTTACAAGAGTTTAGGTATGTATAATAAAGACAGCGATGGCAACAGACTAGCTATAGATGATAGGCGCTTAGATCCCATCTGGAAAACTTGTGGAGAATTGGGCATTCCGGTTTTGATTCATGCTGCAGATCCAAGACCTTTTTGGGAAGCGTTTGATGGTAATAATGAACGCTGGTTAGAATTAAAAACACATCCACGCCGTAAAAGAGGACCAGATAACCCGGCACCTTGGGAGCAAATTATAGGTGAGCAACATAATATGTTTAAAAACCACCCAAACACTACTTTTATAAATGCCCATATGGGGTGGTATGGTAATAACTTAGCGAAGTTGGGAGAACTACTTGATGAAATTCCAAATATGAATGTTGGAATTGCCGCGGTAATTGCAGAATTAGGAAGGCAGCCAAGGTTTGCCAAGGCATTTTTTATAAAGTATCAAGACCGAATACTTTTTGGAAAAGACAGCTGGAAACCCGAAGAGTTTCCAACATATTTTAGAGTATTAGAAAGTGATGATGAGTATTTTCCTTATCATAAAAAATATCATGCCTTTTGGCCTATGTATGGCATGGACTTGCCAGATGAGGTGCTTAAAAAGGTGTATTATAAAAATGCACTGCGCATTGTTCCTGGTCTAGACAAAAGTTTATTTTCGAATTAAATTAGAAAACTATTTTCTTTTTTTTGATCAAATTAGGTGATTGTTTTTAAATTTATTCATAGTAAAAATTAATTCTCGTACATTTATCCTTACATTTAAGCTTTGTGGATTAATTAAATTAAAACTTTTGTTTTTTTCTCTCAACAATTGTGCAACAAAAGGGCTGTTCCTTATTTGCGTACTATTATCATGTGTAGTTTGTAGTCAGAATGATTATGAACGTTTTGTTGATTCTGCCGATAATCATATTGATGAAAGTTCAATAAAAGCTTTAGAGTTTTTAGATTCCATTCCACAACCCATCCATCACTATATTGAAGGTCGCGTTGCAGACTATTATTCCATTAAGGCATTAATTCATGATGATTTTAATGAAACTGCCAAGGTGTATCAAAGCAATATTTTAGCACTTAAATATGCGGAAGTTGAAGAGAATTATGAGGTTGCTGGTGCATCAAGTTTAGATATTTTTTCAAATTTATATTTTGTTAAGAGAGATTCTACGGCTAATATTTACTTAGAAAAAGCCAAAGAGTATTATAGTAAAGGCAATTATAAAAATGGACTTTTAGAAATTGAACAAGTTAGGGCTTATATTAAGTTTTTAGATAGTGAGTTTGGTGCGTGTAATGATTTAATTTTTGAGCATCTAGATGATTATAAAAATGTTAAAGATGATGCCTACTATTACATGTTTGCACTCTATATGTTAACATCAAATTATATATACCTTGATGATTTGGATGATGCTCACAAATATTATAAAACATTTAAAAGCTTAAAAGAAGACCCAACCATAGTACCTTATAATTTCCAATCTTTTGAAGCTACAATAAATGTATGTTTTGCAGATGTGTTTTATGAAAAGAAGCAGATAGACTCTACATTCCATTATTTAGATTTGGCATCAAAGAATAGAAAAAGTATGGGAGAAGACACCATTGAATCATATTTCACTATTAATGCAGATGTACATAAATATACTGGTAATATTGAAGGTGCAAGGGCATATTTAGATTCTTTGATAATATTTGAGGAAAAAATGTTGAAGAACATTGTAGATGCCAGTTTACACATAAACAACACGCTTTTAAATACGGAGTCAGAGTTGAAAAGCGAAAGTAAAAATAAGTTCTATTTTGGAGTTTTTGGTGTTACTCTGTTTTTCATATTAGCTGGTGTTAGTCTAGTATATTTTCTTTTTTATAAGAAGCAAAAATTGAAATTAAATCATTTAAGCACACAAGCAGAAAGTTTATCTTATTTAAAAATTAATAATGAAAAACTAACGGTTAAAGTTCAAGGCTTAGAAGATTATATTAATAGTCTGAAAAATCAAGTCAAATCAATTGCTTCTATTGAGGATGTTGCGGTTCAAAAAGAAAAAATCAAGGATTTTTACAAAAACCTGCATCTAAATTCCTCTACTATTTTAGTTGAAGGTAAAAATCATTTGGAGCTGGTTAACGATTTTAATATTGATTTTTTTAAAAGCCTAAAAAAATCTTACCCAAACCTAAATGATTCAGATATCATTATATGTTATTATATTTTTATTGGTTTTAAGAATAAAGAAATAGCTGTTTTTCTTAACACAACAGTTAGGGCCATTGAAAGTAAACGCTACAGAATTTCTAAGAAATTGAAACTTGATAAACAAGAAACTACCTTAACCGAATTTTTAAAAGATACTTTTATAGACACTTAGTTCAATTACAAAATTGAAGTATAATTACCCTAAAAGCCATTAAAAATTGATAGTGCGTAATAAATGCGTAGTAAAATTTGATTAATTTTTGCGTGATTTTGTGATATTTGTGAAGCTATTAATCGACAATTATATCTCTCTTCGTAGAGCCTACATTTTTGTTTTTGGTTGGTCTAAAATTTATTGGTTTATTTAAACTGATTTTGTTTTAGTTATATAAGCAGATTTGTTGGTAGTTAATTGAGATAAACTGAACCAAACAGTTTATTCGGTTACAGGTTAAAAAGAAAAGGAGGCAGGTTAGGGAGCCTCCTTTTTGTTTGTATATATTTGAGTGATTTTTAATTTACAACGGAATATTACCGTGCTTTCTATTTGGCCTGTTAACTTTTTTGTTTTCTAACATAGAAAACGTTTTAATTAGTTTTCTTCTAGTATTTTTAGGCAGAATAACTTCATCAATAAAGCCTCGTCTTGCGGCTCTGAATGGATTCGCAAATTTTTCAGCATATTGAGCTTCCTTTTCAGCAAGTTTTTCTTCAGGGTTATCGGCAGCAGCAATTTCACGTCTAAAAATAATTTCACTGGCACCTTTCGCTCCCATTACAGCAATTTCTGCTCCAGGCCACGCATAATTGAAATCTGCTCCAATATGTTTAGAATTCATCACGTCATAGGCCCCACCATAGGCTTTTCTTGTAATAACTGTTACCCTTGGTACGGTGGCTTCACTTAAGGCATATAACAATTTAGCACCATGAACTATAATGCCATTCCATTCTTGGTCCGTACCAGGAAGAAATCCGGGTACATCAACTAAAACTAATAATGGAATATTGAAACAATCGCAAAAACGTGTAAATCTAGCGGCCTTTGTAGAACTCTTAACGCCTAATACACCAGCTAAAAACATGGGTTGATTTGCAATAATACCAACACTTCTACCTCCTAATCTAGCAAAACCAACAATAATATTTTCGGCATAATCTTTATGGATTTCATAAAAAGAATCTTCATCTATAATCCCAGATATTACATCGTGCATATCATAAGGTTTATTAGGATTTTCAGGTACTATATCAGTTAATACATCTCTTATTTCATCTTCTGGATTAAACTCAATTTTCCCTGTTGTTTCTTGATTGTTTTGTGGTATATAACTCAAAAGTTTTTTAACATCTTCCAAACATTCAATATCGTTTGCTGAGGTTTTATGCGCTACTCCAGATTTTGAAGCGTGTGTATATGCACCACCTAATTCTTCACTACTAACTTCTTCATTTGTTACAGTTTTAACTACGTTTGGTCCTGTAACAAACATGTAACTTGTGTTTTCAACCATTATGGTGAAATCGGTTATAGCTGGAGAGTAAACAGCTCCTCCAGCACAAGGCCCCATAATAGCAGATATTTGAGGGATTACTCCAGAGGCTTGCACATTTCTGAAGAAAATATCCGCATACCCACCAAGAGATTTTACGCCTTCTTGAATACGCGCACCTCCGGAATCATTCAGTCCAATCATAGGCGCACCAACTTTAACCGCCATGTCCATGATTTTACAAATTTTTTCGGCATGCGTTTCAGATAAAGCACCGCCGAAAACTGTGAAATCTTGAGCATAGACGTAAACTAATCTACCGTTAACGGTTCCATAACCAGTAACAACACCATCTCCAAAATAGATTTCTTTGTCCATGCCAAAATCTGTGGTTCTGTGCGTTACCAAAATACCTATTTCTTCAAAAGAGCCTTCATCAAGTAAGTAATCAATACGTTCTCTTGCAGTTAGTTTTTTCTTTGAGTGTTGCTTGTCAATACGCTTTTGTCCGCCACCTAAATGTGCTTGTTCTATACGTTCATTAAGTTTTTTTATTCTTGGATCCATAAATGTTTAGTTTGGTAATCTTAATTGTTTTTGATCTTCCAAATATTGCATAAGTGCAAGTTTTGCAGCTAATTCAGCTTCAATTTCACTAGCTTCCTCCACAATGTTGGGTGAATAATAATTTTTTACAAAATGTGTATCAAAATTACCACTTCTAAAGGCTTCATGTTTACAAACAAATCTTCCAAATGGCAAGGTGGTTCTTACACCTTTTACTTTATAATTATCAATAGCGTAAATCATCCATTCAATGGCTTCACTTCTGGTTTTGCCATAGGTTATAAGTTTTGACAACATAGGGTCATAGTATATGGGTATATCCATGCCTTCTTCAAAACCATTATCTACACGTACATGTTCGCCCTTTGGTAATTTATACTCTTCTAAATTTCCAACACTTGGCAGAAAGTCATTCATCGGATCTTCAGCATAAACACGCAATTCAATGGCATGCCCATTAATTTTAAGATCATTTTGTTTAATGGTTAATTCCTCACCACGAGCCACTTTAATTTGTAATTCTACCAAATCTACACCTGTAACCCATTCCGTAACAGGATGTTCTACTTGAAGACGTGTATTCATCTCAAGAAAATAAAAGTTATGGTCTGCATCCATCAAGAACTCTACGGTGCCTGCACCAATATAATTACAAGACCTAGCCACATTAATTGCTGCTTGTCCCATCTTATCTCTTAATTGTGGTGTAAGAATTGAGGAGGGCGCTTCTTCAATTACTTTTTGATGACGTCGTTGAATGGAACATTCGCGCTCAAAAAAGTGAAGGTAATTACCATGCATATCAGCCATGATTTGAATTTCGATATGTCTTGGTGAGGTGACATACTTTTCAATAAATACTGAGCCATCACCAAAAGCTGATTTAGCTTCACTAATGGCACGTTTCATTTGACTTTCAATATCCTTTTCATTCTCAACTATACGCATACCTTTTCCGCCTCCACCTGCTGCAGCTTTAATAAGTATAGGAAAACCTATCATTTTGGCAACTTCAATCGCTTCTTTTGGATCGGTAATGGCATGGTCAATACCTGGAACCATAGGAATCTTATAATCTTTAACAGCTTCTTTAGCCGCTAATTTATCACCCATCATTTTTATTGCTTTTGAGCGTGGTCCTATAAAAATGATTCCGTTAGCTTCACATAATTCTGCAAACTCTGCATTTTCGCTCAAAAATCCATATCCGGGATGTATGCCATCAACATTAAGAGCTTTAGCAACTTCAATTATTTTATCACCGCGTAAATAGGACTCATTTGATGCGGCATGACCAATACATACGGCTTCACCAGCATATTTTACATGAGGTGCACTTCTATCTACTTCAGAGTAGACTGCTACAGTCTTAATACCCATTTGTTTGGCTGTTCGCATTACACGAATGGCAATTTCACCTCTATTTGCTACTAAAATCTTTTTCATTACCTATTCAAATTCAATTAACAATTGATTTTTTTCAACAGCATCACCTTTTTCTGCCTTAATGGATTTAATTACGCCTTCTCTAGGTGATGTAATTACATTTTCCATTTTCATGGCTTCCAGGATAAGCAAAGCATCATCTTCCTTGACTTCTTGACCTGCTTCTACACTAATTTCTATAATAAGACCAGGCATTGGTGCTTTTATAGAGTTAACGTGTTTTGAAGCGGCTACAGTAAACCCCATTTCTTTTATAAGTAGGTCTAAATCATCAAAAATGTTAACGCTATACGTATTTCTGTTTACTTTAATCTGATAAGTCTTTTTGTTGAAATCACTATCAACAATGGAAGCTTTATAAGATTTGTTATTGTGAAGAATATGAAACTGTGACTTTGAAACTTGCAACGCATCAAGGTTAGACACGTCTTTCGTATTAATCTCAAAATCAAAAGAATCATTAACCTTAGTATTGAAAATTTTATTCATAATTAGAATAATTGGTTTAGGTAAATATAGTTATAATGAGTCATAACTTTTTCGGAAAATTAATAACCCAGAAAGGTTGAATAAATATATTTAAACCAACCACCTAAAAACATGAGTTTCATCATATTTATGAGAGCTTTAAATTCATGATTCTTTTTTTGATTTTTTTAAAAACAGTGGTTGTTATCTGAACTAAATTTGTTTACAAACTGAGAATATGATAATATATTACTCATAAATATATGTTAAATTATCATATTGATAAATAAAACATGATTTAAATCATTTTATGATAATTATGTATAATTGAAATTTGCTACATAATTTTAAACAAATAATACAAATCTCATGAATACTAAATTTTTTAAAAGACTAATTATTTGCATTCTTGCAATAGGGTTTTCAGTTAACTATACACAGGGCCAAATGTTGCGTCTTGAAAATAGTGAATCTTCTTTAACTGTTTTTGGAACTTCTAATTTACACGGTTGGAAAGTAGATGCCAAAACACAACAAGGGGCTATTAGTTTTAATAACCTCCAGTCTTGTGAAATTGATCACTTATCACTAACTGTGCTTACCACAAGTTTAAAAGGTGTAAAGCCTGGTATGGCTGAAACAGCCTCAGAAACCTTAAAGTCTGATAAATACAAGTACATTTTATTTGCACTTACTGAAGTAAAAAAAATAACAGAAAAAGATAGTGGTGTTTTTGAATTAGAAGCATTGGGAGATTTAATAATTGCTGGTACAAAAAAATCAGTACCAATGCGTTTTGATGTAGTTATTGATGATAATAAAGTTATTCTTGAAGGTAAAGTTAAGTTGAAAATGACTGATTTTAATTTAACCCCACCAGAAGCTTTAATGGGTGCAATTAAAGCTAAAGACGATATCATGTTGAAATTTGCCGCTAGATTTATAGAATCTACAATTTTATAATTTTTACAGTTTTTAGTCAGAGCCTCTTACTATTGGATTTTGAATATATCCTATAGTGAAGAGGCTTTTTTATTGTTGATTCCTCAATTAGATATATTTTTATTCTCAATATTAAATTTGTTAATTGACATTGAAAACTGTAATTTACAATAGTTATAATATTTAGTATGAAAAAGTTACATTTTGCATTAGCGATTTTATTTGTGTTTAGTTATTTCCAAGCTTTGGGACAATCACCTGAAATAAATATAGACACTTTAATAAAGGAATTAGGAATTAGAGAGTCAAAGCAAGCTAGTAGGGATATGGACGGTTGGTCGCGACCAGAAAAAATAACTATGAGGTATTTTTCAAATGCTAAAAGTGGTTTAGGTTCAAAAGCGTGGTTTCTTGAAGTAGCTGACGGCGTTAATATTGAGTTTGTTAGAAGCTCAACTGAAGTTGAGGAGAGTATAGTAAAAAGTGACGCCTATATAGGAGGGTGTTCTAACCTAATAGGCAAAGGGGAGAATTTAGATTATGTTCATATAACAAGTGCTGGAATAGATAGGTGTGGCTCTATTCCTGGTATTAAAACCTCTAATTTAATTGCTACAAATAATGCCAAAGCAAGTAGCGAAACTATTGCAGAACATAGTATAGCATTGATGATGGCCTTAACCCGAAGAATTCCAATGTTTCAAGATCTAAAAGGGAAATCTGATTGGAGTCGTGGAAGTGCTCCCAATGCGCCAAATGCAATTTCTGTAAAGGGAAAAACACTTTTAGTTCTTGGTTTAGGAGGTATAGGAAACCAGGTAGCTAAAAGAGGCAATGGACTTGGAATGCGCGTAATTGGAACACGGAACTCCAGTAGAACCGGACCAGATTATGTGGATTATGTTGGATTAAGTGATGAAACCGTAGAATTGGCTAAACAAGCTGATGTTGTTGTTAATGCTTTACCTCTAACAGATAAAACAAGAAGTATTGTTGGACAAGAATTCTTTAATAATTTAAAAGATGGTAGTTACTATATTTCTGTAGGACGAGGAAAAACCACAGATACTGAAGCTTTAATAACTGCTCTTAAAAACGGGAAACTAAGTGGAGTAGGCCTTGACGTTACCGATCCTGAACCCTTAACTAAAGATCATGAACTATGGTCTATGCCAAATGTAATTATTACGCAGCATACAGCTGGAAGATCAGATTTATCTAGGAGAAACTCGCTCATGATTACAAGAGAGAATTTAAGACGCTACATTCAAGGGGAAAAGCTACTCAATATGGTAGATTTATCTAGAGGATATTAGCCCTATTTAAATTTGGATCTTTGTTGATGACGTTTAATGGCTTTTCTCGATAAAACGATACCTACTATTAACGACACAAAAGCTCCCAACCATATACCTGGTATAAAGTCTATAAATAAGAAAAAGTCATAGGCTCCATGAAAAGAAGCCGCCAGAAGTAACCCTGTTAGGTTTAATAGTATTTTATTGTTAGAAAATTTGGCTTTTCCCATATAATAGCCCATTAAAATTCCAAAGGTAGCATGAGCCGGAACCGCTGTAAAAGCTCTTAATAGCGCCGTTTGGTAACCACCTTCTAACACATAAAATATATTTTCGGTTGCAGCAAAACCCATGGAAACCATTACTGCATATACAATTCCATCAAAAGGTTCATCAAACTCTTTATTTGTTTGTGCATAATAGCGTACTATGATGTATTTGCTAAACTCTTCGGTTAAACCAACAACAAAAAAAGCTTTAATAAATTGTTGGAAAACACTTGTTTCATTTGGAAGTGGTATAAAAACATTTATTATATAATATAGAATAGTGGTTACTATAATACTAACAATTGCTCCTAGAAGAAAGTTGTAAACAAGTAACCGTTTGGGCTCTTTCTCATACTTGTCTTTAAAATAAATATAGAGTATAATTATAAAGACGGGTGCAACAGCAAATAGTAATAAATTCATTAATTAATAGTTTCTATTATTTTTTGAAGTACAAATTGGTAATACTCCTTATTTGATGGTACAAAATGATTCCCGTTATTTCCAATATTTTCAATTAATTGATTGAACTCATCGAAGGTCACAATCTTTAAAGCTTCAACCTCTCCTTTTTGTGGGATTAATTCTGATAGAGGAACCTTTAACTCACAAATAAAGGTATTATGAAGCTCGTTGTCATTGATACCATTATCATAGCTTTGAAAACATTCAAATACACCAATTTTAACCAAATCAGTTTCAGAAATATTTAAACTAATTTCTTCTTGAGTTTCTCTAATTGCTCCTTGTTTTATTGTTTCACCAGAATCAATATGTCCAGCAACCGATACATCCCACATTAATGGACAAATAACTTTCTCTGCTGATCGTTGAGATAAAAGAACTTCTCCTTTTTTGGTGTAAAACCAAATATGAGCAGTGTTATGATAAAGCCCCTTTTTATGAATCACAGATTTTAATTCTGATTCTCCAGTTGGGTTGCCATTAGCATCAACAATGTCAATTAGTTCATCCATATTATTAAGCATCTTCTACTATGAAAATGGCATTATTATTTAAATCAAAAAAACCAAATTCATTAGTTTTCCAAGGTGTATTAAGCACTAGTTTGTTTTTGTTCACTGTGCCTCTTTCAACTAACTCTTGAAAAATAGGGTGTATGTTTTTTACAAAAATTTTAATTACTGAACCTCCCAATAACGGATCATTTTTTGTATCTGCATGCCATTGTAAATGAATAAATAGTTTTTCTCTTTTTAAGACAGCATACATATTATCTTTTGAAACCAATTCAAAACCAAGTTTTCCATTATACCAATTGACATCTCTATCTATATCAGAGGAAGGCATCACTGGTGTGATTTAAAGGAATTTTGTCTCCATTAAAGGTTTGTTAAAGCTATTTATTATTCAAAATAACTAAAAGTATCTCCATCTTTAATGTTTAAAAGTGATTCGTAAATCAGTTTAATCACATTTTCAACATCTTCTTTATGAACCATTTCAACAGTGGTATGCATATAACGTAACGGTAAAGAGATTAAAGCAGAAGCTACACCGCCATTACTGTAAGCAAAAGCATCCGTATCTGTTCCTGTTGCTCTAGAAAGTGCTGAACGTTGGAAAGGAATCTTTTTATCTTCTGCCGTATCAATAATTAAATCACGTAATTTCTGTTGAACAGCAGGTGCATATGCTACCACCGGACCTTTTCCAATTTCTAAATGACCCTCTTTTTTCTTTTCAATCATTGGGGTAGTGGTGTCGTGAGTAACATCAGTAATTATTGCTGCATTTGGTTTAATGGTGTGTGCAATCATTTCAGCACCACGTAATCCTATTTCTTCTTGAACAGCATTAGTAATGTACAAGCCAAAAGGAAGTTCCTTTTTGTTTTCTTTTAATAAACGAGCTACTTCAGCTACCATAAATCCACCCATACGGTTATCAATAGCTCTACAAACAAACTTGTCGCCATTTAAAATATGGAATTCATCAGGATATGTAATTACACAACCTACGTGGACTCCTAATTTTTCAACTTCTTCTTTGTTTTTACAACCACAATCAATAAAAATATTATCAGGTTTTGGTGGTTCTTCTTTAACTCTACTTCTGGTATGAATTGCAGGCCATCCAAAAACACCTTTTACAATACCCTTTTTAGTATGAATATTAACTACTTTACTGGGAGCTATTTGGTGGTCACTTCCGCCGTTTCTTATCACGTAAATAAGTCCGTTATCACTTATATAATTAACATACCATGAAATTTCATCGGCATGTCCTTCAATAACAACTTTGTATTTTGCCTTAGGGTTTATTACACCTACGGCAGTACCGTATGTATCTGTAATAAACTCATCAACATAAGGTTTTAGGTAGTCCATCCACAGTTTTTGTCCGTCCCATTCATAACCCGTTGGAGCCGCATTGTTTAAATATTTTTCTAAAAAGTCAATTGATTTTTTGTTGAGAATACTCTTCTTCGCCATTTGTATAAGTTTTGCACTAAAATAATAATATAAATAGAAAGCCTACAGCTTAATGGCAGAAAAATAACCAATGAAAAAAAACGTTTTAGAAAATGTAAATTGTTAATTTTGATGTATAATGCCTCTGTTTTTATATTGATGAACTTTTTTAGATACATATTTATTTTATTTCCCACGCTCTTGTTGGCACAAACCAATGAAGTGCAGAATGATTCTATATCTACTAAAGAGTATTTAATTATTGAAGGTGATTCTGTACCTAGAACTTCTATAGGTTTAGAAGAAGTGAAACTTTTGCACAGACTAAAGTTTGATAGTAAAGAGGATCGTATTAGATATTTAATTCTACGAAGAAAAACAGTCAAAGTATATCCTTATGCTAAATTAGCTGCAGTTAGATTAGATTCTATGAATAATCGATTGGCTAATATGAAAAGGAATCGAGATAAGAAGCGTTATACTAAGCGTGTTCAAAAATATATTGAAGGTGAGTTCTCGGATGAATTAAAAAAAATGACCCGTACAGAAGGTCAGATTTTGGTTAAATTAATTCATAGGCAAACGGGTGTTACTACTTTCGATCTGGTAAAAGAGTTACGTAATGGCTGGAGAGCCTTTTGGTATAATACCACGGCAAGCATGTTTGATATTTCTTTAAAGCGTGAGTTTGATCCTGAAAATGTAAAAGAAGATTATTTAATTGAAGATATTTTGCAGCGTAATTTTCAAAGCGGACGTCTAGAAGCACAAAAATCGGCTATTGATTTTGATTTTTATGATCTCACAGAAAAGTGGTTGAATCCAGATTCTAAATCAAAATAATTTCATGCGAAAGCAAACCTTTTTTGAAGAAAAACTCAATTCCATAACACACGGTATTGGTGCTCTTTTTGGAATTGCAGCCTTAGTGCTATTAGTTATTTATGAAACTAAAAAGACGGATTGGAGCCTGTTTAGTGTCATTGTCTATGGTATTTCCATTATTATTTTATTTACAGCTTCTACTTTGTATCATTCAGTTAGTAGTGAAAAACGAAAACATTATTTTAGAATAGTAGATCATATAAGTATTTACCTGTTAATTGCTGGAACTTATACACCGGTTTTGTTAATTACGTTAAGTGATACCTTAGGATGGTTACTCTTTTGGGTTGTTTGGGGTATTGCTGCTTTTGGTGTTATTTTAAAACTTTTTTTTACAGGACAGTTTGAGACTTTTTCAACCTTATTGTATTTGGTCATGGGCTGGTTGATTGTTTTTGATTTTTCAAACTTATCTGAAGCAGTTGATAGTAATGCTATTTTATTATTATTTGCCGGTGGTTTAGCCTACACAGGAGGCATTATTTTTTATGTTATTGAAAAGATTCCCTTTAATCATGTTATTTGGCATTTGTTTGTTTTGGCAGGTGCCATATTTCATTTTTTTATGATATTTTTTTATATAATTTAGTGGTATGACTGAAATTACACTTGCAACAAATACAGAAGATTATAAAATCATTGAAGATTTAGCCAATATTATTTGGCGAGAGCATTATACTGCCATTATAGGGAAGCCTCAAGTAGATTATATGCTTGATAAGTTTCAATCCGTTGAGGCCATTGAAGGTCAAATCTCTGAAGGTTATGAATATTATTTGCTTAGTAATGAAGATATTAATGTAGGTTACATTTCAATTAATAAAGAAGATGATAGCTTATTTTTAAGTAAAATATATGTGGTAGGGGAGTTTAGAGGTAGAGATATTGGAAAGACAGCTTTAATCTTTGTAGAAGACAAGGCTAAGGCTTATAACCTCAATACAATTAGACTTACTGTAAATATCAATAACCTTAATTCTATTAAGGCTTACGAGAAATTAGGCTTTAAAAAAGTTGGTCCAATTGTGATTGATATAGGCAATGGCTTCATTATGGATGATTTTGAGATGGTGAAAGAGCTCTAACCCTCAATAACCTCTTTATATTCTTCAAAAAAAGCTTCGAATAAACTCATTTTTTTATTGAAGAATTCCATAACAACTTGCCATGAGTTTTTATTGTGAATAGATGCTTTTTGCTCCAATGGAATATAGATTCTAGAGATTTCCTTATAATTTTCTAAAACGTATTCTTCATCAAAAATTGCATCAGGTAAGAAATCATCGAGTAAAATAGATTTTAGAGCCGTTAGCTTTTCCCAGTATTTAATACGGTGTTCTAAATCGTCTTCAAGGTCTAGAGCTACCAATGCTTTTTTGGTGTCAAAATGAAATTTAAAGCTGAGTCCTTTTAGCTTGGTATCATAAAGAATCCACTTCCTCGGAAATGATTTTCCAAAACTGGTCCAAAATTCTTGTCTTAATATTCTAGATTCTTCCTTTGAAAACATTTAATTATATCAAATAAGCCACAGCAACACCCAAAATAATGGCAACAAATTTAGACATGTTAAATTTATGTCCGTCGCTACTTTCAAATAAAATGGTAGTAGAAATATGAAAAAAGATTCCAATGACAATAGCATTTAATACATGTCCGTATTGAGCCATAGATTCCCATGTATGAGAAATTAACGTTCCTAAAGGTGTCATACAGGCAAAGACCAATAAGAATAAGGCAATCTGAAATTTGCTATACTTAGCCTTAAATAAAAACATACTTATTATAGTGGCAATAGGAATTTTATGAACCAAAACACCATATACCATGTCATTATGTTCATGTATAGCAAAACCTTCTAAAAAACTATGAATACATAAACTAATAAATAGCAGCCACGGAAAAGCGGTACTGTTTTTATGAATATGTACATGCCCATGTTCAGCCCCCTTAGAGAATAACTCCAATACAATTTGCAGCAAAATACCGCCCATAATAAAAAGTCCGGTAAGCTTAGTGTCTAAATGATTATAAACTTCAGGCAAAAGTTCAAAAAGGGTAAGCGCCAATAAAAAAGCACCACTAAAAGATAGTAGGAGTTTGGTGTTCCAAGATTTACTGTTTTTTGTAAAACTTGCCAAAATAACGCCTAAAACTACGGCAAGAAAAGGAAAAAGATAATCACTCATGTAAAAATATACTGGTAATAAAGTCGATTACCGACCTATTTGAAAATCATTACTAAACGTTCAGAGGTTTTATTACTAAACTTACGCAATTTATAATCTCCAAAAACATCAAGCAAATGTACATCAGCTTTTTTAAATAATTCTTCAAAATCATTTAAAGTAAAAGCTCTAACACGCTCCTGAAAGTTGTATAAACGATTGTCAACCGTAAAACTTATATCCTTTATAACATAACCATCTTCAACATAGCGTTTTAAATTGAAAGTTATGTCATCAACAATTTTAACTTCTTCTGGTACCAAATTATCTATAACAAACTCACTATTCATAAAGTCTATCACGCCAAAACCATATTCATTTAAATTGGCCTTAATTGCCATTATAGTATTTAAGTTATCGGCATCATCATCAAAATATCCAAAACTGGTAAACAAGTTAAAAACGACATCAAACTGCTTTGGGTAAGGTTTACACATATCATGCACATCAAATTTCAATCTATGATTTTCATGTTGTTTGGCAAACTCTATGCTATTTTCACTCAAATCTACACCCGTAACATCGTAGCCAATTTTATTCAGATAACGGGCGTGTCTTCCACGTCCGCAAGCTAAGTCTAAAATGGTTCCATGCTCCGGAATATTTAAATAATGCGTAAGCGTGTCCATAAACGCATGCGCCTCAGTGTCGTCTCTATCCTTATATAAAATATGGTAATATGGCGTATCAAACCAAGAAGAAAACCATGTAGTTGTATCTGCTATCATTAATTATTTTTAGGGGGTTCCCACGCTATCGCGTCGTCAGGCTTTCCTCTATATCTTTTGCTCCGCAAAAGGATGCCGTTGCAATCCTTAACCCAATTCCCGTTAACAAAATTTTAACACAAAAGTACATGATTTTTTTTCATTTAAAAATTTCGTTTTCACAGAAGAAAATTACCCTATTTTTGCATTCTAGTTATCGTTAAGCAATTAAGTAGTAGCAAAACATGGAAGAAAATTTCAAAATGGTGGCCAAAACTTTATTTGGTTTTGAAGAATTGTTGTCAAAAGAGCTTACACAATTAGGTGCTCAAGAAATAAAGTCAGGTGTAAGAAACGTTAGTTTTGTGGGCGATAAAGGCTTTATGTACAAAGCTAATTTAGGATTGCGTACTGCCATTAAAATTTTAAAACCCATCCATACTTTTACCGTAAGTAGCGAGAAAGATTTATACGATAAAATTTATAAAATGGATTGGAGCCCGTATTTAAAACCTACAGGTTCTTTGGCTATAGATGCTACCATCCATTCCGATTTGTTTTCGCACTCCCTATTTATTGCTCAAAAAACTAAAGATGCTATTGTAGATAAGTTTAGAGATACCATGGGTCAAAGACCTAATGTAGATTTAAAATTCCCCGATGTAAAAATTAATGTACATATAGATCGCAGACAATGTACTATTTCATTGGATTCATCTGGTGATTCTTTACATAAGCGTGGTTATAAAACAGCTACTAATATTGCGCCTATAAATGAGGTTTTGGCTGCTGGATTAATTATGCTTTCCGGTTGGGACGGACAGTCTGATTTTATGGATCCCATGTGTGGCTCAGGTACCATGCTTATTGAAGCTGCTATGATTGCTTGTAATATTCCACCCAATTTAATGCGAAAGGAATTTGCTTTTGAGCGTTGGCAAGATTGGGATGTTGAGTTGTTTGAAAAAATAGAAGAATCTTTACTTAGTAAAACGCGTGATTTCCATCATAGAATTATAGGGTATGATAAAGCCCCAAGTGCCGTTTATAAAGCTATTGATAATGTTAAAAATGCACAGTTAGATGATTTTATAACTGTTAAACATGAAGACTTTTTTAAAACCCAAAAAGGCTATGAAGAAAAATTACACATGGTATTTAATCCACCTTATGGTGAGCGTTTAAATATAGATATGGAAGCCTTTTATAAAAATATTGGGGATACCCTTAAACAAAATTACCCAGGAACCGATGCTTGGTTTATTACCTCAAACTTGGATGCTTTAAAGCATGTTGGTTTACGTCCTTCAAGAAAAATACAACTGTTTAATGCTAAACTAGAATCTCGTTTAGTTAAATATGTGATGTATGAAGGCAGTAAGAAGGGGAAGTATATGAAGTAGTACTTGTCATTTGGGACTAACCTGTGTATCTAACTTTATTGTTGCGGATACTGAATCAAGTTCAGCATGACGAAATGAGTTAAGGTGTTGAGAATAGTAAGCATTTGAAGTGGTTTTATCAGTGCGCTTTTCGATTTGTGTAATAATGGTTGTGTGATTGAGCAACTAACATACCAAAAATGGAACGAACCAGAGGAAAATCCGCTGGATTTTATGAGTAGGCAAGAACCAAGCAATTATTTTTACACTTTGTTACTTGTTGCTTTTATTAATGCGCATAAAGAATTTTTTTTGCGAATCCAGTTACTCGGTCCATATTAATTCCATTTTCTTGTTCAAAAAATAATGGATGATTCGTTTCTGAAATTATAATTTCAGGTATTATTCCAACTTTTTGAGTTTGGACTTTTACTTTGAGACCTAAAGTATTTGAATAACAATTCAAAGGCGTGTCGATGACTCCATTATAAGGTTTTCTCAAAAACCGATTTTCATTTGTCCAATTTTCTTGTCCAATATCAAAATCTTCTTTTCCTATTTCCACCCAAACATTCCAAGTAAATGGCTTATTTTGAGTATCAACTTTAATTTTAATTTGGCCTTTAATGAAAAACCTCTCTCGATTAATTATACAAATATCTCTTGTTAGTTCTGATTGATTTTTAGTCTCTTCATCTAGATTAAAATAAGATGTAGGTGATTCAGCACCATAGCTCATTGGTATTTCACCGTGAAATTCACCACATTCGCTACAGTAATATCCCATTTCCTGTATTTCACTTTCTGAATAATGGATTTTCTCAATTTTCCACTCATCACTCTTTTTTACTCTGGTAGCTTGATAGCCAATGGGTAAATCGACCAGCGATAATATTGAATTATCAATTTTTATAACTTGAAACAAAGACACTAATAAACCTATTTCTTGAAAATTTTCGAGAGATTCATTTCCCATAAATTGCCAATCACCATTAAGCTCGTGTGATACAAGAGTTATTGTAGATTTTTCATGCATTACGTAAGTAGTAGTATACACAACTGTATTTCCAGATTCTTTGAATTTCCTACCTTTTTTGAAAATATTTTTAAATGAAAAGCTCATGCGTTATTTTATATAGCAGGTAACCTTAAGGAAATGAATATATTTCATATGATTTATATCCACTGACATACAAAGTTAGAATTTTCTTACCTAAAATCAATAAGTACGTATTCCTAATTATCAACAATTAAGACAATGATATAAACAGAATTAAAAACAGGGAATCAGTCTTCAAAAACAAATTTAATCCCTTCAGAAAACACCATGGGATATGCGTTGTCATATGTGTTATTCTTATAATAGGTAGAATAAAAAGTTAACCATGGGTAATTAGCTTCATTAATCAATCCTATTAGCTTAGAGCACTTTTTGTAATTATTACTTGGTGTGAAAGAAAAGTGTAATTTTTTGTTGGTTTTGTTTTTAGGAAAGGAGTCTGCTTCAATCATATTTGCGAGGGCATCGGCATATTTTCCTGATGGGTCTGTAGCAATAAAATTATCAAATAATGTATTTTCAGTATCCTCTGTAAGAAGCGCCATTACAACAATACCTCCTTCACTGCCTTTACCAATAAAGGTTCTGGATGTATTGTTGGTGTATTTTCCATCAACATAATGTACTAGGTCTTTATAAATGGTGTAATACTCTTGAAATTTATCTGGTGTAGCATCTACATCCGGGATATTTGCTAATGAAACCACCAAAGCATCTGTGCCATTTAATTGTTTAACGGCTTTTAAAACTTGCTCAAACTCATCTGTAACTAACTTAAAATGTTGCTCAGTAAAATCAATTAAAAAAATAGCAGGTAAATTATTGTTTGTTTTATAAGTATCTGGTAAATAGATTTTTGCCTTAATATTTTCTCCGTTTGAAGAGAATGAAAAGGTTTCAATAGTATTATCTTCTTGATTGGATTTAGAAAAAGAGAGTATTGCTAAAACCGTTATACTAAATCCAATTACTAATAACAACTTTTGTCTCTTCATAACTAATTATTAGAATGATGTTTAGAATTTTTATAATGCTCTTTAATAATATCTCTACCAAAATCATCATCAAAATCTCGCCAAACGCAATGAATGTGGTTTGCATTATTTTGGGTGTTGTCTAATTCAATCAAAAAGGTTTTTCCTTGAATTCTGTAGTAATGAGGCTCATCTCTTTTTGTGCTTCCTGCCCAAGCAAATAAGATGTCGTTAAATTCTTCATTATGAATTTTACTTTCTCTTGCTTGTGCCAATTTATCTGGTAAGTCTCTTAAATATTGGTACAAAATGGCTTTTAATTTCACTTTTTGTTCATCGTTCAATTTTGTTGCTTTTATGCCAACAGGTTCTAATGGTGTTACTGTAGTGCTGTTAGAAGTAACAATGTCTGGGTATGCTGTATCTCTAAAAATAACTTCTTTCTTTTGTTCATCAGATAAAGACTTCATTAATAAATAAGCTAACTTTTCTTCCCTATGAAGTGTACGTTCTCCTTTTCTACTTCCTTTTTTTATAATGGCCGGATTAGATCCGAAAAAACGAGGAGAAGCAGAAATTTTATGATCTTTTACCGTGAAGTTTAATGATATGTGATGGCCTTCAAAAGACCATGCCCATATTTTGTCTTCTCTGGGGTTACCATAAATGGCAATATAATAAGCTTTGGCATCTCTAAACTTGGGGTCACCTCCCAATTCAACTAAAACATTTTCTAAGTCAATAATCTTAGTTGTCTTGTTGTAACCAGATTCGCTTAAAAAGTGTGTGAGCATTTTAAAGAAAACAGCCTCTTGATCATTATTTAGTTCTTTTAGGGTGATACCTTCTCTAGGGTACATGGTACTTGGTAAAAAATGCCATGAGGTACGAGAGTTGTCATCAAAAGGCAAACTTACTTTTTTTAATTGTTCCGTATTTAGGCAATCTAAAAACTTAACAACGTGCTTACTTTTATGAAAACTAAATGATAGTAATAAAAAGATAGCCATACAGCTAACTGATAGGGTTATTAGCTTTCTCATAAGTTTGGTTTTAAAAAGAGATTAAAAATGATTAACACCCTAAGTTACACTATTTATCTAAAACCACCTGAGTTTTAATAGGAGCTGTTGGCTTTATGTCAGAAATTTTCCGTGAATATTTTCTACCGTTTAAGAATCTGCCTATAAAAGTTGCTCTTACCAAATAATGATAGCTTACAAAGCAAATAACACCAGTGGTAAGAAGTACTATGAGCATTTTAAGAGTTGACGGGATAGCCCAATCTTTAATGAATGCAGGAATAAAAGCCGTAAATGTTAAGTGTACCAGGTATACCCAATAGGAGGAATCTGAAATATACCGCATTCTAGCGGAATGATTACTAGTATAACGAATAAATAGACCAGTTATGCCAAAAATAAAAAACCACACCATTATTGATTTAAAGATAATTTTCAATTCATAACTAATAATACTTTGCATAAAAAAGAAAATTGAAAACATAATGATAGCCAGAGCGGTATTTATCCAGTCATGTTTCATAAAAGATTCTAACAAGTGCTTAGATTTAAATAATACCCAACCTATGATGTAGAAGGCAAAATAGTATATAAAGGTATTAAAATCTGGAATAAATGAGTTTGAAGTAGCAACTGAAGGTGTACCCATTATAAAGTAGACTATAGCGGTAATACTACCCAAAATAACAATACGTAGGAGGGGTTTTTGCAAAATTGAACTAAATGCCTTAGAAATGGAGTTTGATGCACTTGGTAGTTTTTTAAATGCAAACCCCAAAATTACCGAAGCGAAGGTTATTAAAACCAAATAATATAAAAACCATAAATGAAACGTACTTGCTGGAATTAATACCAGTAAATTTGAGAAAATACCTATAGTTTCATTAAAAGCATTTGTATTTCCTGCAAAAACAAAACGGGTATAGCTAAAAGCAAAAACAATAGTGGGCCAAAGAAATAATACAAACACTAAAAAAGGGTACAATATTCTTTCTACCCGGTTTTTAACCATTTTTAATGGTTTTCTTTCATAGAATAACATGGCTCCGAAAAAACCGGCAACTACAAAGAATATTTGCATTCTAAAGGCATGAATAAAACTAATAATAAAATCATTTGAAAGGTGTGCTACGTTTGGGTCTTTAATAGACCAAACACGACCATAGTCAATGACACCATATGTAATAGCAGAATGTATAACGAGGCCTAAAAGCATCATAATGGCACGTAAGGAATCTAACGAATGGATTCGTTCAGTTTTGCTTGGAGTGATTTTCATTTTTGGTTGGTTGTATCAGGTTGTGGTTGATGAAGGTACAATTTTTTTGTTATTCGAATAGCGAATAGGGCTTTAGTGTTTCAAAAGTAAAGCTTCCAGATATAGGCTAATAGAAACAATTCAACAATCTAATAAACAGTAGTTTAAGTGGTGTTGATCTATTTTTTTGTAAACATTGATTTTTTAAGAGTTAAATACTGCTTAAGGTTCTCAACAAATATGCCTATATATTGTTAATTACTTTGCTTCTCGGCTATTTCATTTTTTAAGGCGTTGTGTTATATTAGCGTTCTATCATAAAATTTTTCTCATTTCTATGGCTGTACAATCTAATTATACCGAAGATAATATACGTTCACTTGACTGGAAAGAGCATATTAGAATGCGTCCTGGAATGTATATTGGAAAACTCGGTGATGGATCGTCGCCAGATGATGGTATATATATTCTTCTAAAAGAGGTTTTAGATAACTCTATTGACGAGTATGTTATGGGAGCCGGAAAGACTATAGATATTTCCATTAATGGGAATAAGGTTACCGTTAGAGATTATGGAAGAGGTATTCCGTTAGGAAAGGTAGTAGACGTAGTTTCTAAAATGAACACCGGTGGAAAATATGATTCGAAAGCATTTAAAAAGTCTGTAGGATTAAATGGGGTTGGTACTAAAGCAGTAAATGCACTTTCAAATTATTTTAGAGTAGAATCTACTAGAGATGGCAAGTCGGCCTCAGCAGAGTTTGAAAAGGGAGAACTAATTAATAAGGATTTACTAGATGATTCTTCACGTAGAAAAGGAACCAAAGTATCTTTTATACCAGATGAGACTATATTCAAGAATTACAAATATAGAAATGAATATATTGTAAAAATGCTTAAGAATTATGTGTATCTCAACCCGGGATTAACCATAGTTTTTAATGGAGAAAAATATTTCAGTGAAAATGGTTTAAAAGATTTACTTACAGATAATACTAACGAGTCAGATTTACTTTATCCTATTATTCATTTAAGAGGCGATGATATAGAAGTAGCTATTACACATAGTAAAACACAATATAGTGAAGAGTATCATTCTTTTGTAAATGGACAAAACACTACCCAAGGAGGAACACATCTTAATGCTTTTAGAGAAGCAGTGGTAAAAACCATTAGGGAGTTTTACGGTAAAAATTTTGATGCTTCCGATATTAGAAAATCTATTATCAGTGCCATAGCTATTAAAGTTATGGAACCTGTTTTTGAAAGTCAAACTAAGACTAAATTAGGGTCTACAGATATGGGTGGTGATTACCCAACTGTTAGAACCTATATTAATGATTTTGTTAAGACCCAATTAGATAATTACCTTCATAAAAATGCGGATACCGCTGAAAAAATTCAGAGAAAAATTCTTCAAGCAGAACGTGAGAGAAAGGAATTGTCTGGTATTAGAAAACTAGCCAAGGACAGGGCAAAAAAAGCAAGTTTACATAATAAGAAACTTAGAGATTGCCGTGTTCATTTTGGGGACACCAAGAATGAACGTAATCTGGAAACTACTTTGTTTATTACAGAGGGAGATTCGGCTTCAGGAAGTATTACTAAATCACGCGATGTAAACACCCAAGCTGTTTTTAGTTTAAAAGGAAAACCTTTAAACTGTTATGGATTGACTAAAAAGATTGTGTACGAGAATGAAGAATTCAATCTCTTGCAAGCAGCTTTAAATATTGAGGAGTCTCTTGAAGATTTGAGATATAACAACGTGGTTATTGCTACAGATGCCGATGTTGATGGCATGCATATACGGTTGTTATTAATTACTTTCTTTTTACAATTTTTTCCAGAGGTCATAAAAGAAGGACATTTATATATTTTACAAACACCTTTATTTAGAGTTAGAAATAAAAAGGAAACCATTTATTGTTATACCGATGAAGAGCGCGTTAATGCTATACATAAATTAAAACCCAAACCTGAGATTACTAGGTTTAAGGGGCTTGGAGAAATATCGCCAGATGAATTTAAATACTTTATAGGGGAGGATATGCGCTTAGACCCTGTTATGTTAGACGAGCATATGTCTATAGATGAGTTACTATCATTTTATATGGGTAAGAATACACCAAGTAGACAGGAATTTATTATTAATAATTTAAAGGTTGAATTAGATCTAATTGAGGAGAATAATTAATGAGGACCAACAACGGTAAAGTTAGAAGTATAATAATTTCTGTTTATTTTATTTTGATAGTTTTAGCTATTATCTTATCTACTGTTTTTAGTGCATTTAAAAACGTTACAGGAAATCCTATGTTGACGTTTTTTATTTTTCTATTTGGTTTTATAGCCTTGTTTTTTCTAGTACACTGGATTTCAAAATATTTTGAATACGACAGTGATGGGATGCAGGTTGTGATTGTTAACAAAGGACTTTTATTATCTGATTATTTAAACTATAGGGAGTACAAGGTAGAGTTTGAAAAGCATAATTTAATATCTTATAAATTTCGAAATTTTTTAATATATAAAGGGTTAAGATTGCGTATTAAGAATAACAATGGTAATGTTAAATATGTATATTTTAATGTGACTCTGGTGTCAAGAAAAAAGAGAAAATACATTCGGCAGTCTTTAAGGAAGATGGTAAGAAATAATAGAAAAAAGGATAATAGTTAATGATAGAAGAAGAGAACGACGATTTAATGAATGAGCAAGATGGTCAGCCACAAGAAACCATTACCAGAATTACTGGTATGTATAAAGATTGGTTTCTTGATTATGCATCGTATGTAATCCTAGAACGTGCTGTACCTGCAATTGAGGATGGTTTTAAGCCTGTACAACGCCGTATTATGCATTCCATGAAAGATTTAGATGATGGACGTTATAATAAAGTGGCTAATATTGTTGGGCACACTATGCAATATCACCCCCATGGAGATGCCAGTATAGCCGATGCCATGGTGCAAATAGGTCAGAAAGATTTATTGATTGATACTCAGGGAAACTGGGGAAATATTCTAACAGGAGATAGAGCAGCGGCTTCACGTTATATTGAGGCCCGCTTATCTAAGTTTGCTTTAGATGTTGTTTATAACCCAAAAATCACGGAATGGCAGGCTAGTTATGACGGTAGACGTAAGGAGCCTACAAGTTTGCCTGTCATGTTTCCTTTATTACTGGCGCAAGGAGGAGAAGGAATTGCTGTAGGACTTTCTACTAAAATATTGCCACATAATTTTATTGAGATTATTGATGCCTCAATTAAGCACCTACAAGGAAAACGATTTACTATCCTACCTGATTTTCCAACAGCAGGAATTGCAGATTTCACAAATTACAATGATGGAAATAGAGGTGGAAAAGTAAGAGTGCGTGCTAAAATTTCTCAGTTAGATAAGAACACTTTGGTAATCTCAGAGATTCCATTCGCAACAACAACATCTTCTCTTATTGATTCTATTTTAAAAGCGAATGATAAGGGGAAAATCAAAATCAAAAAGATTGAAGATAATACAGCGGCTGAAGTTGAAATTCTGGTGCATTTACCTTCTGGATTATCACCAGATAAGACCATAGATGCCTTATATGCCTTTACAAGCTGTGAATCTTCTATTTCTCCATTAGGCTGTATTATTGAAGACAATAAACCTCTTTTCATTGGTGTGTCAGAAATGTTGCGTCGCTCTACAGATAATACGGTACAGCTTTTAAAACAGGAATTAGAAATAAGGCTCGGTGAATTTGAAGAACAATGGCATTTTGCTTCTTTAGAGCGTATATTTATAGAAAACAGAGTGTATCGTGATATAGAAGAAGAGGAAACTTGGCCAGGTGTTATTAGTGCCATTGATAAAGGACTTCAACCTCATATAAGGCATCTAAAAAGAGCTGTTACTGAAGATGATATTGTACGTTTGACAGAAATTCGTATTAAACGTATTTCGAAATTTGATATAGATAAAGCGCAACAAAAAATTGATGCTCTTGAAGAACAAATAGCTCAAGTTAAATACCATTTAGAAAACTTAATAGAATACGCTATTGATTATTTCAAAAGGCTTAAAAAGGATTATGGTAAAGGTAGAGAGCGAAAAACTGAAATTAGAATTTTCGATGATGTAGATGCTACAAAAGTTGTTATCAGAAATACTAAGCTATATGTAAATAGAGAAGAAGGATTTATAGGGACTTCATTACGAAGAGATGAATATGTTTGTGACTGTAGTGATATAGATGACATAATTGTGTTTACAAAACAAGGTAAGATGATGGTTACCAAAGTGGACACAAAAACATTTATAGGAAAGGATATTATTCATGTCGCAGTGTTTAAAAAGAAGGATAAGCGAACCATTTATAATATGATTTATAGAGACGGAAAAGGTGGTCCATCTTATATAAAGCGCTACGCAGTTACTGCTGTGACAAGAGATAGGGAATATGACTTAACTAATGGTAATAAGCTTTCTGCTATTTTATATTTTTCTGCAAACCCTAATGGTGAAGCCGAAGTTGTAACTATTAATTTAAGACAAGCAGGAAGTATTAAAAAGCTAAAATGGGATATCGATTTTGCTGATATTCTAATAAAAGGCCGCGTATCCAAAGGAAATTTAGTAACTAAATATTCTATAAAGCGGATAGAGTTAAAAGAAAAAGGGGTCTCTACTTTAAAGCCACGCAAAATTTGGTTTGATGATTCTGTTCAAAGACTTAATGTTGATGGCAGAGGCGAATTAATTGGTGAATTTAGAGGTGAGGATAGGTTGTTGATAATCTCTCAGGCTGGGATAGTTAAAACTATTATACCAGAGCTAACGGTTCATTTTGATAGTGATATGATTGTACTTGAAAAGTGGATTCCAAAAAAACCTATCTCCGCTATTTATTTTGATGGAGAAAAGGAACGTTATTATGTGAAGCGTTTCTTGATTGATAATGAAAACAGGGAAGAAAGGTTTATTTCAGATCATCCTAACTCCCAATTAGAGATAGTTTCTACAGATTGGAAACCTATGGCAGAAGTTGTATTTGCTAAAGAGAGAGGCAAGGAAAGAAAGGAAAACCTTGACGTGAATTTAGAAGAATTTATTTCAATTAAGGGTCTTAGTGCATTAGGGAATCAATTGACAAAAGAACGAGTAAATCAAATAAATTTATTAGAGCCAATCCCATATGAAGCACCAGAAGATAAACCGGCAGTAGAAATAGAGGTTGTAGGGGAAACAGAGGTTTCTAATGAAAGTAATTCTACTGATTCCAATCCAAATAAAAATGGAGAAGGAAATTTGGAAATAGATGATGAGGGACAAATAACATTATTCTAATCATTAGTTTGTGGACTTGTAATTAGCCAATAATGTATTTTTCTTCGTACCGAGAACCCTAGCTTCTTATACAATTTTATAGGTCCGGTATTGGTTTCATCTACATGTAAAAACGGATTTTTATTTTTTTCAAATATTTTTTTAACGGCATATGTGATGAGCTGTTTAGCGTAACCTTGTCCTGTGTGATCTGGATGTGTGGCAACAGCGCTAATTTCAGTAAAATTCTTGGTTTGCATACGCTCTCCAGCCACCGCAACTAATTGATCATTTTTATAAATACCAAAGTACCGTCCCAATAAATTGGTTTTCTTTTTGAAGAAATGCGGATAAACCAAAGATATTAAATTCATTAAATCATTGTAGTGAGTTTGGTTAAGTTCTATGATATCTGATGTGATGGGATAGTCAATTTCGTTGTAAATAATCATTTGTAAACCCACATGTTTCGTCAGTCGAAAAGTATCAGGTATTATAGGTTTCTCTCCAACTATAAAAAAGCGGTCTAATAATTTAGAATGTTCTTTTATAGCCTTACTCGTGTCATGGTTATTTACAAAAGCTCCGAAAGGCGTAAAATCTGGATGGTAGAACTTTACATTTCCATAATCAATGCATTCTTTTATATGAATATCTGTTAAAGATGACCAAACCGGATTATTTAAAGGCTCTTCTGAATAAGACATTATTTTGAAATATTGATTTTTTCTATGATTTCGTCAATTGGTGTTAAATAATCAAACCAAATAGCATTCTCATTCTTTTTAAACCAAGTAAGTTGTCGTTTTGCAAATCTACGGGTGTTCTTTTTTATTTCTGAGACAGTAAAATCTAAAGTCCATTCTCCGTCAAAATATTTGAACAATTCCTTATAACCAACCGTGTTTAAAGCATTCAAGTTTTTATGAGGAATTAAGGTTTCGACTTCATTTAATAAACCATCATTAAACATAATGTCAACTCGCTGATTGATACGTTCATAAATGATTTCTCTTTCGGCATTAAGCCCAATAGTTATGGTTTTAAAGTTTCGCTGCTTTTTCGGTCCTTTTAAAAACGAAGAATAAGGTTTACCGGTACCGATACAAATTTCTAAAGCTCTAATTACCCTATGCGGATTATCAATAGCAATGGTGCTATATGAAATTTCATCTAATTCTTTTAGTTGCTTCCTTAATGATTCTAAACCTTCTGTTTCTAATTTTTGGTTTAGGCCTTTTCTAATGTTACTATCGACATCTGGAAAATGATCTAGACTCTTGGTTACAGCATCTACATATAAACCTGAGCCACCAACCATAATAACTACATTCTTCTTTTTAAAAAGCGCATTTAATTTTTCAATAGCATCCCTTTCAAAAGCACCAACACTGTAATTGTCATGAATAGATTTATGATGTATAAAATGATGTTTTGCACCAGCCAATTCCTCTAAAGATGGAGCAGCAGTACCAATTTGCATTTCTTTGAAAAACTGCCGGGAATCAGCAGAAATAATATCTGTATTAAAATGTTGCGCTAACTTAATGCTAAGAGCGGTTTTCCCAATAGCAGTGGGACCAATAATTGAAATTAAATATTTAGTCATCTAGTTTAGAACCACATTGATGGCAAAATTCTGCATTATCACGATGGTATGGCTCAGCACAATTTGGACAAGATGTAGTATTTGTAGGTATTCTATCTCTATCTTTTTTTGTCATTTCAGCCCCAACTATTCCTGTTGGAATGGCTATAATACCGTAACCCATAATCATTATTAAAGATGCAATAAACTGTCCAAAAGGTGTTATTGGCGCAATGTCTCCGTACCCAACAGTTGTAAGGGTTACAATAGCCCAATATACACTTCTAGGAATACTGGTAAAACCACTGCCATTACCACTTTCAACTAAATACATTACCGTTCCTAGTATAATGCATAAAATAAAAACAAACATCAGAAATACCGAGATTTTAACCCTACTTCTCCTTAATGATCTAACAAAGTTGGTAGATTCTCCAATATAGCGTGTTAGCTTTAAAATTCTGAAAACACGCATCAGTCTTAATGCGCGTAGTGCAACCAATGAATGTGTACCGGTCAAGAAAAGCGATAAATATTTTGGGATAGTAGATAACAAATCGATAATCCCATAAAAGCTAAATATATATTTAATGGGATTTTTAACGCTAACAATTCTGGCTATATACTCTATTGTGAAAAGAATGGTTATAACCCATTCTGAAATATTTAAAAAGCTGTGATATTTAGCATCAAAACTATCAACACTCTCTAACATCACAAGTAAAATACTTGCGATAATTACAAATAGCAGAATGACATCAAAAAGTTTACCTGGTTTAGTATCTGCTTCATAAATTATTTCATGAATTTTATCCTTCAGGTATTGTTTTTGCTTTGCGGTCATATTCAAAAGTAAGAAAGATTATTTTTTCTTTAGCAATACAAGAGAATTGTTTTGAATATTAACTATTTTATTCATGAACTTTTTTAGGTAGGGATAATATTCTGGAGCATATATAGCTTCTTTAAATTCTATCCTGAACGTCAACGATAGTTGATTTCCCATAATAGTTGAAGAGAAGAACAATCGACCAGCTTTATTTGGCAAACTGCCTATTACTGGTTTAGGTTTTTCAACTACTTCATAAAAATCTCCCAAATTTAGTTTTAAAGTATAATTATAAGAATCTTTATATCCAAAGTCAATGGGGTAGGTTCTTTCTTGAAGCTTAAAAGGGTTTTCTTTAAAGAATTTCACAAAGAATGGGTTTACATATATGTTTTCTCCAGTTTCCTCTGCAGTATATTCTATATTATATTGCTCTTCAAAAGTTGAACTTGTTGAAGTACTATTAGATGTTTTAAAATCAGAAACTACAAGATCAACAGAATTGTTTTCTAATCGATCTAAATAATTCGATTTATTTTTAAAGTAAAATTTTCTGTGATCATAAGCGTGATAGCCTGTTCTTCTAGATTGAATAGTTCCTGAAATATTTTCGTTTTCATCAATACTTATTTCAGCATTGTAGAATACATTAGAGTTGTTAGGAATAATGTCTATCCATTCACTACTAGTATTAAAATCTAGTAGTCGGCCTGTTTGATTTAGGCATCTGAAAGGAACTTCACCAAAACTTAAATATTTATCAGTAGCATCTAAAAGAAATGTTTCCCCATTAACTGTTACCTGAACAATTAGATAGTTAAAATCCGAAAGTACAGGGAAAATCTTCGTAGGAAACCCATTTCTTCTCGTAGATAAAAGCACTGGTTTTACATCAATATTACTTTCTCTAAGCAGATTATGAAGTAAAATATTTATTGAAGAAACATTTCCAGATTTGTTTTTTATAAGATCTTTGACAGAAACATCTTTAAATATTCTAAATTCCTCATTCCAGGTGTAATTCTCTTGAACAAATTGATATATTGCTTTCGCTCTTTTTAAATTTTCCTTTTCATTAATTATGTCGGGGCTTAAGAGTTCTTCAATATCTATCTTTTTTTTAAGTTGCTTGCCTATTTCCTTATCGGTTCGAAATTCCTTATCAACTGTTTCCCAGGTTTTAGTATAATGTTTAATAGTACCGTCCATTCCCTTAAAGGTTTCTAACTCATATTCTATTCGGGCCAAATAGTTATCCTCAGAAGTCATGTAGTCCTCTTCTATAAATGCAGGTATGTCTTTCATAGCGTATTTACTTTTGCCACAATCTGCACTGGCGCCATTACTCATTTTTAAACACTGTTTTTCAAGTTTAGATTCATTGATGGCCAACTTTTTCCCACCAACTAATTTAATATGGTATAACCAATTCCCAGGAATACTAGCGTTATACTCACTGTAAAGTTTTGGGATTTTCCCCTGAAATTCCCAACCATGGTACTTAAACATGTACTTAGAAATTGTTTTATAACTATATGTTATTACGGATCCTTCCTTAACATTTGGTAGCGTGAATTTTACAATATCGAAGTTTTCATTGTAATTTTCTTTGAAAATATCCTTCTTGTTTAATGGAGTTTTAACAACAGTCCCGTCAATTTTGTTATAGGTAGTCCCTTTAATGTCTTCAACTTTTTCAGAATAGCTTTTACTTTTGTACAAATAAATGGCAACAGTAGCATTGTTAAACCCTTCTTTATTTAATATTTTAATTTTGTGCTTTTCTTCGGTTCTTAAATCATATTCATTTTTGTCGACATAACTATTTCCATACTCGTATATTACTATGGCATTTGCTGTAGAATCTTTTTCAAAAGTATTTGTTTCAATATCGGCTAGCTTTACCTGAAATGATTCTGAGTTGAATGATGTTTGAGAGAAGAGGTTAAATGAGGAGAGAAATAGTAGAATTACGGTGATTCTTATCATGGTTCTTCGAATATTATTTGTTTTATTTTTTTGTTTTTTCTGAGGTAAGCTTGAATGATGTGTTGCGTATCTCTATTATTATTCATAGGGGTAATAATAGATTTTAATATTTCAATATTATTGATTTGATAGTTTAGATTGAAGAATCCTAATCCTTTAAAGACTCCATTTTCAATTAATATGGCACTGCGTTCATCAACATCACGCCCACGGTCAATAATGACCATGTTTTTGTTTGAATAACTGTTTTTTAAAATTAGAGAATTAACTCTTTTGTTATATGTTTCTGAAGATTCTTCTTGAATACAGGCACCTTCACACGTTTTTATATCGTAGTTAAAACAGCTAGTCTTTGTTTTATAAACACCGGTAAGTTTTTGACATAACTGATACTCCTCAATAGCCTTTATAATGAAGCTCTTACCACTTTGTCTGTTGTTGAATGTGGTGATAGGTTTTTTTCTTAGGTCTACAACATCAATTTTTAAGTTAACGTAATCATTTTCATCAACAAAACTATATAATGCATGGGTAAATCTTGTCCTACGCAATGCTCTATTAAAAACCGGTTTTATCCGTTTAATTTCTTCACTCTCCTTTAAAAGTGCTACCAATTCACTACCAGTAGATTCATAAGTGACAGATCTAACAAGTGCTTGAATTTTTTTTGACTTTGGGTTGGTGTTAGTGAAGTGTTGATTGATGCGTTTTTTTATATTCTTACTCTTACCTATATAAATGATTTCACCATCTTCTTTATGAATATAGTACACACCTGTTATTGCTGGTAAATCTGCAATAATATCAATATGTCTAGGCTCTAATTGATGTTTAGGATTTGCTCTAACAGAATTTTGAATAATGGTTTTTTGCGTATCCTTATCCATCAACATTTTAAATAACTTAACAGTTGCTAGAGCATCACCAGAAGCCCTGTGTCTATCAGTTACAGGAATTCCTAAAGAACGCACCAATTTGCCCAAGCTATATGATTGTTGCCCAGGAATTAGGTTTTTAGAAAGTTCAACCGTACAAAGTGATTTGCGCTCATATTCAAAACCTAAGCGTCTAAATTCAGTGCATAATATTCTGTAGTCAAATTGAGCGTTATGCGCTACTACAATACAATTTTCAGTAATTTCTACTATACGTTTTGCAACCTCATAAAATTTGGGTGCATTACGCAACATATTATTATTAATACCTGTTAGGTTTACCACAAAAGGTTGAATGTCTTTCTCTGGATTTACAAGACTGATAAATTGATCTACAACTTCATGACCATTGTATTTGTAGATAGCAATTTCTGTAATACCTTCTTCATTATACTTGCCTCCGGTGGTTTCTATGTCTAGTATTGCGTACAAAAAATGTCTATGTCTTTAGTTGTAATTACGTGCTCCAAAAATGCTACTGCCAACTCTTACCATGGTACTCCCACAGTCTATGGCGAGTTGATAATCTCCACTCATACCCATGCTAATAATGTTTAGTTCGCAGTTTTCAGTTTTTATTGTTTTTAAATTATCAAAAGTTGATTTAAGCCTTTTAAATTCTTTTTCAACTTGAATTTTATCATGAGTGAAAGTTGCCATTCCCATGACACCAACAACTTTAATATTTTTTAATTCCGAAAATGCTTCGGATAGTATTATTTCTGAAGCTTCCTCTGGATCCATTCCAAATTTAGAATCTTCCGAAGCTATTTTTATTTGTATCAGGCATTCAATAACTCTACCATGTTTTATGGCTTGTTTGTTGATTTCTTGCAGTAATTTCAGATTGTCTACACCATGAATTAAACTCACAAAGCTTGCCATATATTTAACCTTATTCCGTTGAACATGACCAATCATATGCCACTCAATATCTTTTGGCATGATTTCATGTTTCTCAACCATGTCTTGAATTTTGTTTTCACCAAAAACCTTATGGCCAGCATCATAAGCCTCCATAATATCACTAACAGGTTTAGTTTTGGATACAGCTACTAAGGTGACATGATTGGGTAAAGTAGATTTTATGTTTTGAAGGCTCTCTTTTATCGGCATTATTTCAAAAATTGATCAGACACTTTTTCGGCTTTTCTACTTTCTGAATAATCATAAAAGCCTTCACCTGATTTCACTCCTAATTTACCTGCTCTAACCATATTTACCAATAAAGGACAAGGTGCATATTTTGGATTTTTAAAACCTTCGTACATCACATTAAGAATCGATAAACAAACATCTAACCCTATAAAATCGGCTAATTGTAAAGGACCCATTGGGTGTGCCATACCTAGTTTCAACACCGTGTCAATCTCTTCAACACCTGCAACGCCATTGTAAAGTGTTTCAATAGATTCGTTAAGCATGGGCATTAAAATGCGGTTAGCTACAAATCCAGGATAATCATTTACCTCTACAGGAACTTTACCTAAAGTTTTTGATAGCTCCATGATGGTTTTAGTAATCCCATCACTGGTACTATAACCTCTAATGACTTCAACTAATTTCATAATAGGCACTGGATTCATAAAATGCATGCCAATTACTTTATCTGGTCTTGAAGTTACACCTGCTATTTCGGTAATTGAAATAGATGAGGTATTAGTTGCCAAAACAGTATCGGGAGCACAAATTTCATCTAATTGCTTAAAAATGGTCAGTTTTAAATCTACATTTTCGGTAGCAGCCTCAACTACTAGGTCTGTATTTTTAACTCCTTCTTTTAAATTAGTATAACTTGAGATGTTATTTAAAGTTATCGTTTTTTCTGCTTTAGAAATTTTTTCTTTAGTAACCATACGGTCTAAATTCTTAGCTATGGTTTCTAATCCTCTTTTTAGGGAAGTTTCACTGATATCTATAAGCTGAACTTTAAATCCGCTTTGAGCAAACATGTGGGCAATACCATTTCCCATGGTTCCTGCACCAATAACAGCTATATTTTGCATCCTAAAAACTATTGATTATTTGATTTGCAACTCGTAATGCTTCAGTACCATCATGTAGTGTAACAACGGGTGTGCTATTATTATTAATGGCATCAGCAAAGGTTTCTAATTCATCTAAAATGGCATTGTTATTTTCTATTTTGGGGTTGTCAAAATAGATTTGTTTTTTAACCCCTTCAGCATTTTGAAGAATCATATCAAAATCTCCCGGGTTTTCTGGAGCGTCCTTCATTTTAACTACTTCGCATTTCTTATCTAAAAAGTCAACCGAGATATAGGCGTCTTTTTGAAAAAATCTTGCCTTACGCATCTTTTTAAGCGAAATTCTACTTGCGGTTAAGTTAGCAACACAACCGTTTTCAAATTCTAATCTTGCATTAGCTATATCTGGTGTGTCACTTATAACCGCAACACCACTGGCAGAAACATGTTTCACTTTAGATTTCACAATGCTTAAAATAATATCTATGTCATGAATCATTAAATCTAAAACAACAGGAACATCAGTTCCTCTAGGGTTAAACTCTGCTAACCTGTGTGTTTCAATGAACATTGGTGATTTGATGTCTTCTTTTACTGCCAAAAACGCAGGGTTGAAACGCTCTACGTGACCTACTTGACCTCTAAGATTATTTTCGGATAATAGTTCTCTAACATGTTCTGCTTCTTCAACAGTATTAGTAATTGGCTTTTCTATGAATATATGCTTACCTTTTGCTATAGCTTTTTTGGCACAATCATAATGCGAAAGTGTAGGTGTTACAATATCAACCACATCAACAGCATCAATGAGCGCTTCAATGGAGTTGAAAAACTTATATCCAAATTCAGCTTCTACCTTTTTGCCATTGGTTTCATCGGCATCATAGAACCCAACAAGATTGTATTTATTTGATTGATTTAGAAGTCTTAAGTGAATCTTTCCGAGGTGGCCAGCACCAAGTACACCAGCATTTAGCATAATAAATATGTTTTTAACAAAAATAAGATATTTAAAAGGATGAATTTAATGATTTCTGACTAAATTTTCCCTTATAAAGAGAGATTTAAAATGTCCTGAATAAATTGTTGTGAAATTATTTTAAGCTTTAAAATGTTTGACTAATTTTAGCAAACTAAACTACACCAAAAATTGAAAGATACTTTTAAGCATAAGGGATTAAGACAGCAACTGGTTAATGTAATAAAAGCCAAAGGTATAGCCGATAAAAATGTACTTGATGCAATAGGTAGCATCCCTAGACACTTATTTATGGATTCTAGTTTTTTAGATCATGCTTATCAGGATAAAGCATTTCCTATAGGTGCAGACCAGACAATTTCACAACCCTATACGGTAGCCTTTCAATCTGAATTATTGCAAGTGAAACCAGGAGACAAAGTTTTGGAAATTGGGACTGGGAGTGGTTATCAATGTGCTGTATTATGTAAGTTGGGAGCTAAAGTTTATAGTATAGAACGCCAACAAGAGTTGTTTAAAAAAACCAGCAAGTTTTTGCCAAAACTAGGATATAGAGCTAAAAAGTTAATCTTTGGTGATGGTTATAAAGGTTTACCGGAAGAAGCACCATTTGATAGTATTATAGTAACAGCTGGAGCACCCTTTGTGCCTAAGCCTTTATTGAGCCAACTTAAAATAGGAGGTAGGTTAGTGATTCCCGTAGGTGATGACGTTCAAATGATGACTTTATTTGTTAGAAAAGGACCTAAAGAATTTGAGCAACACGAATATGGTGAATTTAGGTTTGTGCCACTGTTAGAGGATAAAAATTAATATTGTTTTAAATTCTTTTATATGTTTTGGAAAAAAAGAAATAAAAAAAACAAACTGATTAGAATTGAATTTCCTGATGTTTTAAAAAATGAAAAACTCAATCATAGAAATATTGAGTTTTACAATGCGTTATTCTCCTTAACTGAAGATTCCGTTACGATGGAAAACTCTTTATACCTTATCAAGATTTATCACTCTACTAAACTTCATGAAATGAGAAATAAATCTTTGAAATTGCTTTACAATAAAGATTTTGAACATTTAGAAGATTTCTTTATCGCAGCCTACAAAAGAGAAGGGTATCTTGATATGAAGATATTAGCTTTGAGAGGGCTTGCTCAGTTTAAACCCGAAAATGAAATAGAGAAAATCTTGTTGAAATTCAATGCTGTTTTAAAAAGGCGCCCAGAAAAAACTCCATGTAATTACAAGGAGTACGAATTACTAAAAGGTAAAAATTCACTGCCATATTTACTTAAGAGGTATAAATATGATTGCTTTATAGAAACTTTGAATATTGTGGAAAAACAGTATAATGAAATGCCAGATGCATTTAAAGGACATTTTACTGTTGATGAAAGTGGAGAAATAATTTCCTTACGATCTAAAGAGAAATCATCAGAAATGATGAACAATTATTTCGAAACTGTCGGAACAAGATAAAATTAGCCTTCTAACAACCCCGTATCAAACCCATCAATACTTTTAGAGTTTTTTTCTTTTCGGTAATTCTGTAACCGTTCTTTACCTTGTTTTTCAGCCCAAGAATTTAATTGTCTGCGTTCATCTTTAAAATCCATAAAAGGAACGGCATATCCGCATGATGTTTGCAACGATTCAACTCGCATTTCAACAATCTGTCTAGTTCCTGAAATTTTTGGGAACAAGTCAATATAATCTTTAAACTCCACATCACTTTCATGATACATTTTGGCGTTTCCGTATAATCTAAGAATAAGTGGTTTTCCTTCAAAAGAACAGAACATAACCGTCATACGGTTGTTTTTCAACAAATGAGCTGCTGTTTCATTACCACTTCCTGTTAGATTTAACCAAAGAACTCTATTGTTATCAATAACTCTAAAAGTGTCTAAACCTTTAGGTGATAAATTTATTCTTCCTTCATCTGCTGCAGTTGCAACAAAGAAAATTTTCTGTGCTTCAATAAATGATTTTATTTCGGGGGTAACCTCTGTATAAAAACTAGCCATAGCTTATTTCTTTGGTAAATACTTTTCAGGAATGGGGTTGTCTGTAGTTTCTTGAGTCCAATAAATGTTTATAATCCACCAGCGTTTCCCATCATTTAATAACTGAATACTATTGATACCGCGCATAAATGGCGCATCATCAGATTTACTATTAAAAGCTTCATAGGTACTAAATACATGAGCAATATTTCCAAATCGTTGAACCTTTCTGTTTATTTCCTTTTCAAAAAAACCATTTTCCACTAACCACTTCCCAGAATTTTTAACATAATCATCAGGAGTCATAAAACTGGCTACATGAACTTTCTTTTTATTCTTTCCAGATGGAATTAATTTTGCATCCTTATAGAATAAAAACTTGAATTGTCCCCAATTACGTTTTTCGCCTTTTTCACCAGAAACAACATCATAAAGGGATTTAATGGTTTTATCAATGGTAGTAACTTTAGTACTATCTATACCATATACTTGAGGTTTTTGGTTTTTCTCTTTTTTTTGAGCCTGAATTGTTAATGTGGTACACGCAAATACTAATACTATAAAAAAGTTCTTCATTTTATAATGATTGATGATTAAAGTCGAAAATTAATAAATTTGATAAACTAAAACGGTTAAGTTTTATATAAATTATTTGAAGTTCTTTTTAATTCTGTCAAGATTACGTTTGTTATCTCTGTCTTTAATGGTTTCGCGTTTATCATAAAGTTTTTTACCTTTTGCTAAGGCAACATCAAGTTTTGCGAATCCCTTTTCGTTTACAAATAATCTTAATGGAATAATAGTAAGTCCTGTATTTTGAACTTCCTTCTCTAACTTCTTAAGTTCTTTCTTGTTTAAAAGTAACTTACGTGTAGCTTTTGGTTTGTGGTTGTAATATGTACCATGACTGTATTCTTCAATAGTCATATTAATCACAAAAAGTTCTTGACTGTCATTAAACTCACAAAAGCTTTCTGCAATTGATGCTTTACCACTTCGAATAGATTTTATTTCAGTTCCAGTTAACACAATACCACAGGTGTACTTATCCAATATTTCATATTGAAAGCGCGCCTTTTTGTTTAATATGTTAACGTTTTTTTGCATTGGTGCACAAAACTACACAAATTTATATTCTTAACTTTTTAAAACTATTTTTTTTGAATAAAACTTATTTATGTCTTATTGATATTGTACAAACCATAATAAGAACTATAAAATATGCTTTTTCATTGCCTTAAGCCAAAACATTTGTATTTTTGGTTTTCCAATTTTTTAATACAAGAATTAGTTTATGAGTTCATATGATGTAGCCGTTATCGGTTCTGGTCCTGGAGGTTATGTAGCAGCCATTCGTTGCGCACAATTAGGAATGAAAACAGCCTTGATAGAAAAGTATTCAACACTTGGTGGAACCTGTTTAAATGTGGGATGTATTCCAAGTAAAGCTCTTTTAGATTCATCACACCATTACGAAGATGCGGTTAAACATTTTGAAGAGCACGGAATTGAAATTCCGGGTGAGGTAAAGGTGAATTTAGAGAAAATGATTGCTCGTAAGCAAGCTGTTGTAGACCAGACTACTGGTGGTATTGATTTCTTAATGAAGAAAAATAACATTGATGTTTATAATGGATTAGGAAGCTTTAAGGATGCTACTCATATTACAATTTCAGGTGAAGAAACTACCGAAATTGAAGCTAAAAACACCATTATTGCTACAGGAAGTAAACCTTCTAGTTTACCGTTTATTAATATTGATAAAGAACGTGTTATAACATCTACTGAGGCTTTAAAATTAAAGGAAATCCCAAAACATTTAATTGTTATCGGTGGAGGTGTAATTGGTTTAGAACTTGGACAAGTATACAAGCGATTAGGTGCTGAAGTTTCTGTAGTTGAATTCATGGATAGAATTATTCCAACCATGGATGCTGGTTTGTCTAAAGAACTTAATAAGGTTTTAAAGAAACAAAAATTCAAAATTAATGCATCTCACAAAGTAAAGTCTGTAGAGCGTGTTGGTGATGAAGTTATTGTAAAGGCAGATAACAAAAAAGGTCAAGAAGTTGAGTTTAAAGGTGACTATTGTTTAGTGTCTGTTGGTCGTCGTCCTTATACGGATGGATTAAATGCTGAGGCTGCAGGAATAAAATTAGATGATATAGGTAGAGTAGAGGTGAATGACCATTTGCAAACTAGTGCATCTAATATTTATGCTATTGGTGATGTGGTTAAAGGTGCCATGTTAGCACATAAAGCAGAGGAAGAAGGCGTATTTGTTGCTGAGACATTAGCAGGACAAAAACCACATATAGATTATAACTTAATTCCTGGGGTGGTTTACACTTGGCCTGAAGTTGCTGCTGTTGGAAAGTCTGAAGAACAGCTTAAAGAAGCAGGAATAGCTTATAAGGTAGGTCAGTTCCCAATGCGAGCTTTAGGACGCAGTAGGGCTAGTATGGATATTGATGGTTTTGTTAAAGTTTTGGCAGATAAATCTACCGATGAAATCTTAGGAGTTCATATGGTTGGTGCCCGTGCAGCAGATATGATAGCAGAAGCTGTTGTTGCTATGGAATATAGAGCAAGTGCCGAGGATATATCAAGAATGTCTCATGCACACCCAACATTTACAGAAGCCATTAAAGAAGCGGCCTTGGCTGCTACAGATGATAGAGCTTTACATATTTAAAAACGTATTTAATAATATAGAAAAAGCCTCAGTTTTTACTGGGGCTTTTTTAGTTTCAATAGTTGGAGGTTGAGTGAGTTTTAATATAGGTTTAATATTTTTTTTCTATCTTAAGGACGGATACTAACTAATAACCAACCAATTATGAAACTCTCACTAGTATTATTGTGCACAATTTTGAGTATGATTAGTTACTCTCAAACTATTGAAATCCCAGATCAAAATTTTGAAAAAACACTTATTGAATTAGAAATTGATAGTGATAATATTGTTAATGGTAAAATTTTAATAAGCGATGCGCTTAAAGTTACTTTTTTAGATGTGTCTGGTAAAAAAATTAAAAGCTTAAAAGGGATAGAAGGTTTTACTTCACTAACCCATCTAGATTGCTCAAATAATCCAATAACAAGTTTAGATGTAAGTCAAAATATTGGATTAACGACATTTTTTAGAGATGTTAATGACTTAGATCTTGGTAAATCAGTAATTTCTTTAAACTGGTTTGATTGATTTATTTTGAAAAATATTTTTGAATATTTATTTAACATTTTGTAATTTAATACCTTAGGATTCTTTCTTGAATTAATATTACTTATTAATAGCATTAGTCCCGCAAGCTGACATGGTCTCTTTTTATGTTATGCTATAAAATTAGTATATTATGAAAACAAGATTACTTCTTTCCGTTGCCCTAACTTTATTTGCCTATTTTTCAAGTTTCGCCCAGTGCGAAAGTACACCAGCAGGATATACATGTGTTCCGGATGATGCTTTTGAAAATTTCCTTGAAACTAGGAAAGCAGACGGTAGCGTAGTGCCTATAAGCGACCCTAACAATCTCGGAGATGGAATCATGAACAATTATGTTCCCACATCTAAAATTAGTGGTTTAACGGAGATAAATCTTTTTAATCAAAATATTGCTGATCTTACAGGGATAGAAGATTTTGCATCTTTAACTAAACTCGATGCTCGGGGGAACAGTCTTACTTCTCTGGATGTTTCAATGCTAGCTTTAACATATTTGGATATTTATAATAGTGATGTTACCATAATTGACCTCTCTTCTAATACGGCCTTAACTTATTTAGATCTAGCTTTAAATGAATTAAACGTGTTGAATGTTGATGCTAATACAGAATTGACTCATTTGAATTGTGGAGGAAATAATTTAACAGATGTTGATGTTGAACTAAATACTAAATTAACGTTTTTGAGTGTTGGGGGTAACCCCATAAGTACGTTAGATGTATCCATGAATACTCTATTAGAAAGGCTGATTTGTTCTACAACTAGTATAAGCACTTTAAACGTTCTGGGAAATACAAATTTAAAAGAACTTTATTGTTCAAATAATTCTAGTCTCAGCTCCATACAATTACCCAATACTGCAACATTAACAAGGTTGGATTGCTTTTCTAATAGTAGTCTAACCTCAATTGATGTTAGTAAGAATACAGGGTTAGAAATTTTTTGGTGCTATAATACTGGACTGACAGGTACATTAGATGTTTCTAGTAATACAAGTTTGATTAGCTTTTTTTGTCATACAAACACCAATTTGACAGCGATTGATTTGCCAGATGATTTGGATACTTTGGTGGATATTGAATGTTATGGGACGAGCATAAATAGTTTAGATGTTTCAAACAATGATGCTTTACAAGAATTAAATTGTAAGAACAACCCTAATTTAACATCTGTTACTTTTCCAGTAACGAATAATACACTTGACTTATTAATAACTAATAATACGGGTTTAACCAGTCTCAATATTAATGGCCTATATGCTCTAGAAAAACTATGGAGCTTTAATAATCCGAGTTTAACTACTTTTAATTTGCCTGCAACAAATACACTTTTTGAATTTGACTCTAGTAATACGGGGGTTATAAACCTAGATACAAGTATGCTTTCAGGACTAGAATTCTTAAGGATTAATAATAGTAGTTCGCTAACGAGTATAACTCTCCCCAACACAACAACATTAAAAACTTTTTGGATGTATGGACATGCCTTAAATAGTATTGATTTTACCCCTTACACAAACCTTTATAATACCTTAGAGGATTTAGATGTTGGTAATGGAAATTTAAGCAGCGTGGATATTAGCATGTTAAAAGGGTTGGTTCAATTTTATTGTCAGGACAATGATTTATTAACTTTTTTAAACATAGCCAATGGGAATAATGAAAGTTTAGATTGGATGTTTGCAAACTTTAATACTAATCTAAGTTGTATACAGGTAGATAATAAAATTAATGCAGATAACAAGGATACAAATAACTGGCGTAAAGATGTAATTACAAGTTATGAGGAGTCCTGTAATTTAAGCACAACTTATTTTGATCTATCGAATATTTCAATTTATCCCAACCCAACAAAAAATAAGGTTTTTATAGAAACGTTTTCAAATGTTACTTATAATTTAAAAAATATTCAGGGACAATTAATGTTTACAGGTAATTTGGCTATGGGCATGAATGAAATAGATATTTCTAATTTAACTAATGGTATGTATTTTATTAATCTTAAAAGTGAATCCGGAAGATTGACCCAAAAAATATTGAAGTATTAGCTAGAGGGAACAGTAAAAAATATATTAAAAAAAAGCGAACCAAAAAAAGGGTTCGTTTTTTTTTAACTTTTAGTTCATATAATGTGACTTTTTAAATAGATTAGTGTCTTACAACTGTAAAGTAACTAAATAGCTCATAGCTACATTTGGAAACCCTAGAAAATATTAATAAGCAATCTGATGAAGATCTTGTTAAGGCAATTATTAAAACTAATGATACATTGCTTTTTGAGATTTTATATGACAGGTATGCTATGCTGGTTTATAATAAATGTTTAGGATTTGCAAAGGATGTAGATGAAGCCAAAGATTTAACCCAAGATGTTTTTTTAAAACTCTTTGTAAAGCTAGCTAGTTTTAAAGGGAAATCTAAATTTTCAACATGGTTATACGCATTTACTTATAATCATTGCGTAAATTATGTAACTAGAAATTCAGCTAAGAAGTTTCAAAAAAAGTCTGTAGATTATAAAGATATTGAAAACCTTTCAGAGGATGAAGATGAGGATTATGGTTTTTTAACTATGAAGGTTGACAAATTAAAAATAGCTTTAGAACATATTTCTCCTGATGAGAAAATGATTCTATTGCTTAAATACCAAGATTCACTTTCAATTAGAGATATTGAAGGTGTTTTAGGTATAGGAGAAAGTGCGGTTAAAATGAGAATTAAACGTGCAAAAGACAAACTAATAACCGTGTATAACAACCTTAAATAATGGATAACCCGTTTAAATACGTAGATCAGCCACTTAAGGAAGTTCCTCAGGAACTTAAGTCTAAGGTTATGAATGATATTGCTATGGCTAAATTACTCATGGAGCTAGCGGCGTTATTCTCTTATAATATTGGTGATATTATAGAATCTGTAATGAAACAAAGAGACGTGAAAAATAAAGATAACAACCCTAACTTATAGTAGTAAAATGGAAAAAGCAACAGAATGGAAAAACGTAGCTATGGAATCTCTCAAAGCTATGTGGTTAGAAATAACAAAGGTGTTCCCAAGTATTATAGGTGCCATAATTGTAGTTATAGTAGGCTGGTTAGTGACCAAATTGGTTGTGCGCTTAATAAAGAAAGCTTTAAAGCTGGCCAAGGCTAACAAATTGGATGATAAGTTGAATGATATTGAAATTGTTGAAGGTAAAAAGCTAAACTTCGATACCATCAAAATTGTTTCAAATTTTGTAAAATGGGTAATGTATATTATGTTGATTATCATGGTTTCTGATATTTTAAATCTAACCATGATTTCTGAACAAATAAGCAATCTTCTAGGGTATTTACCTCAGTTGTTTGCAGCTATAGTGATTTTTACCATTGGCCTTATTCTAGCAAACGTAATTAAAAAGGGGTTGAAATCTTTTTTTGAATCTATGGATTTATCAGGAGCTAAAATTATTAGTCAGGTAGTATTTTTTATAATCTTGATTTTTACCTCTATTACTGCTTTAAATCAAGCTGGTGTTAATACTGAAATTATAACAAGTAATATCACTATGATTTTAGCAGCCTTTCTATTGGCTTTTGCTTTGGCTTTTGGTTTTGGGGCACAAAAGGTTGTTGGGGATTTATTAAAAACCTTTTATGCAAGAAAAACATATGAAATTGGTCAGGTAATAGAATTTAACGATATTAAAGGTGAAGTTGAAGCAATTGACAACATGAGTATTACGTTAAAGACAGAGAAAGGTAAACTTGTAATACCTATAAAAGATATTGTTGAGAGTCAAGTAAAAATACAGGATTAACTTTAAGTTAGGGTTAAAATTTGGTTGGTTAAGTTCTGTAAATTGAAAGACTCTTAGGTCCCTTTTCATTAATTTGGAAGGGGATTTTTTTTGTGATAACTTCGATAGCGTTAAATACTAATTCTATGAAATCACCTTTTGCTTTTGTACTAGCTCTTGCTTTTTGTTTAAAACTAACTGCTCAAGCTGATATACCCGATAATTATAAGCTAATTTATTCTCAAGATTTTGAGCAACCTCAGGCTATGAACCATTTTGAAATGACAGACCCTGACGCATGGAGAATAGGTAAGGGTGATAATGGAAATTGTATGGAACTCTTTAAACAAAGCGAATACAAAAGTGTAGTGCGCTCACCATTTAATATTGCCATGATAAAAGATGTTTTGGTAGGCGATTTTATTTTCGAAATAAGATTGAATCAAAATGGTCGCGAGTATTCTCATAGAGATTTGTGTTTAATGTTTGGTATTAATAATCCATCAAATTATTATTATACGCACATAGCTTCAAAACCAGATGACCATGCACACAGCATATTTATTGTAAATGATGAACCTAGAACCAGTATTGTTGCTAAAAGAACTGATGGAGCGAATTGGGGTGGCAAAGATTCATGGCATACCGCTAGAGTGGTTAGAAAAGTTGAAGAAGGTATTATAAAAATATACTTTGATGATAAGACTACACCTATTATGGAAGCTAATGACACACATTTTAAATCGGGTTTTTTAGGTTTTGGATCATTTGACGACACTGGTAAATTTGATGATATAAAAATTTGGGCTCCAAAAGTTATTAAACCTAAAATGGGATTCTTCAATTAGAATTTCTCCAGAGTATTTAAAACTTCTTTTTTATAACTTCTACTAATAGGTAGTGATTTTTTATTGATGGTGATTTCCTCGTTGGTAAAAGACGAAATATTGGCTAAAGAGATTATAAAAGACCTATGAATACGCATGAATTTATTATTGGGAAGTTTTGCTTCTACTGAGCTTATAGTTTCTCTTGTAACTATGGTTTCGTCCTTTAAATGAATTTTTATGTAATCACTATAGCTTTCAATATAGATGATCTCATCAAAATCAATCTTAATCATACGTCTATCAGAACGCACAAACATAAACTCATTTCCGTTTGATATTTCTATGGAATTGGATGCGCTCTCACCATAAATATCAAAATAATTGTTAACCGCTTTGAGTAACCTTTCAAACGAAATGGGTTTTAAAAGATAGTCTACAGCTTGCAATTCAAAACCTTCAACTGCATAGTCTCTATAGGCTGTAGTAAAAATTATTTTAATGTCTTTACTAATGGATTTTGCAAACGAAATTCCCGATACTTCAGGCATATTAATATCTAGAAAAACTAAATCGACATGATTATCTCTCAAATAACTAAAACCTTCAATAGCATTATTACAACTAGCAATTTTCTTAATATTGGGTATTTTAGATAGATGAGAAGCAATTATTTCTAGTGCAATACTTTCATCATCAACAATTAAACATGATATGTCTTTATTCTGATTCAACTCCTAAATAGTGTTTAAGGTTAGATTTACTTTAAATATACCATTTTTGTTATCTATTTTAAGGCTGTAATTATCTTTATATAACAAATCTAAACGCTTTTTAATATTGGTTAAACCAATGCCATTTTTTAATTCTTCCTCTTGGGTGCTGGTGTTTTCAATATCGAAATGAATTTTATTTTCTTCACATGTAATGGTGGAAACTATTTTTAACATGCCGTTTTTCAACGTACCATGTTTAAAACTGTTTTCTATAAATGGAAGTAATAACATGGGAGCAATTTTAACGTCTTCTGAAATATTTCTAGTAGTGAAATCTATATTTAAAGTCTTGTTGAAGCGCATTTTTTCTAACTCCACATAATCCTTTATATGATTTATGTCTTCGGTCAATAGTACAAATGGTTTATCTATTTTGTAAAGCAAATAATCTAATAAATTAGAGAGCTTCAGAATCATTTCAGGGGTTTCATTGGCTTTTTTCAGTGCGAAACCATACATGGTATTTAGCGTATTAAACAAGAAATGTGGATGAATCTGCATTTTTAAATAATTCAACTCTTGTTCTTTTAGTTTTAGTTGTGCCTCTAATATTTTGTTTTCAAGTTTACTTGTTTCCTGAGTATGTTTTAAGTTCAGTTTAAGAAGTTTATATCCACTGGCAATAATAACAACCAAATATACAGCGGTAGCTACAAACAATAGACTCCTACTAATCGGGGCCATATCTGAATAGTCAAAATTCGAAAGATAGATGAGTCCGTAGAAAACAGAAACTACAATAAGATATGCCGAAATTGTTATAGAGCAAAACGTATAAAATCCGAATCTGATGTATTGTTTTGTTATAAGATATTTTGGAATAATTTTATAAATAAAAACATAAGTAGTTGCTATAGTAATGGGCATTAAGAATAATGAGAATGATAAAACGTAATTAAAATTGTCATTATCAAACCCAAAGAAATAGGTGTAAAATAGTAGTACGCCGCCCCAAAAAAGTATGTGTAAAATTAACTGTCCTAATTTCTTTAAAATAAATATAGCCTTCATTATTAGCATTAATAAAATACAATATTAATGTATTTTTAGGGCCGTTGTTGTTTTTGTAGACAGATAACCAATTTAACGCGTGTTTCTGCATCATGCCGTTTTAATTGCTAATTTGGTCATCCGTCGCATTTTTATTTTATCAATTCATTCAAGGTGTATGTTTGTGACATGTTTAATCAAAATTATTAATTATGAATATCTTATTATTAAGTTCCTCAAAACCTTTAGTAGGAAATGTTTTTGTTGACAGGTTTAACGAAGGAGGCCCGTTTTTTATGTCACTGATATTAATATGCTTATTACTGGCCCTCTTGTTTTTGGTATTAGGGTTTTTAAGTTTGAACAAAAGCCCTGACAAATCGAAAAAAATGGTAAGATTAGCCTCAGACACTAGTATTTTAGGTTTGGTATTTGGGCTTTTGGGCTCCATTATTGGTATGATACAAGCTTTTGATGCTATTGATGCGCTGGGAGATGTTAGCCAGGGAATGATGGCTGGAGGACTAAAGGTAGCATTGTTAACAACTGTTTTTGGAGCAATTACTTTTATTTTACCCAGAATTGGTATTATAATTTTAAAGGCCTTACATAAACCGTAATTAGATATTATTTAGTGTAGTAAAAATCCCCTTTTTTAAATTTGAAAAGGGAATTTTTGTTTTACTTTTTATTGAGTTTAAAATCAAAGGTGACAAGTACATCTTCGGCTATTTTATTTTTGACAATTTTTGGAATTTTAATATCAAAATCAGATGCTAAAGTTTTAAAACTCCCTTCTATAGTAATGACACCTTCATTTTGTGAAATGGAGAGAGGGACATCCGTCAGTTTTTTGGTTTTACCGTGAAAAGCAAGAGCACCAACAATTACAAATTCCTGAGTTTTTGATTTGAGCTTGGCAAGGTCAAAATCTTTAACCCTACCTTTAAAAGTAGCCTTTGGGTAGGTGTCAGACTCTGCATAATTTTCATTAAAATGCTCTTCCATTAGGGCATTTTTAAATCGGAATCCTTTAACTAAAACCAATGCAGCAAACTCACCAGTATCAGTATTGATAATGGCTGTGACGGAATTATTAGAAGCTCTAACTTCTTCAAAAGAAGGAACCGAGGCTTCAAAACCTACAGTTCCTGTTTTTGTTATAAATTTTGACTGGGCAAAAGAGCTAATTCCAAAAATTAGTGTTATAATAAATAATAATGTTTTCATTTTATTCTTCTAAGAGTCCGTCATCTTTCCATTGCTGGATAAGGGCTTTGGCCGAGTTTGATAAATTTCCACTTGGGGGCATTTTTCCTGCTCCAGTTCTGTTAATACGGTCTATAATTTTGTCAACATCATTTTTAACCAAGTCATATGTGTTTAAGGAGTTAGAAGGGCCATTTGTAGGATTACCGTGGCAGTTAAGACAATTACTATCTATTATAGCTTTAACATTGTCTTTGTAAGTTACTTTTTCTATTGGATCTGGATCAGGATTGCTTAAATCATCACTGCTACTGCTGGAGCAAGCGAATAACAAAACCGAAAAACTCAGAATGTACAATAGGTTTTTTGTTTTCATAGTCAATTGTTTTTATAGTTACTCATTATTAAAATCTTCTACTTAAGTTAAAGCCAAAATAAATGTTGCCATCACCCCAGTCTCCTGAGGTTTGCCCTAAAAAGGTATTCGTATTCATACCTTGGGCATTGGTAAAGTGCATTTGAAAAACATGTCCACCAGTTTCTAAATCAACACCAATAGAAAACGGATTTTTAAAAGGTGAATTATCAGCTCTATTAAGATGCCATCCGTAATCTGCATTTAAAGACCAACGTTTACTTAATTTATAGCGTCCTCCTAGACCTAAGGCGTATTGTGTATTATCTTGTTCATCTATTACTACAAAGTTGTCATGAAATATTGTTGGAGCTAACTCAAAAGATAAATTAGAGTTTACTTTTCTGGCTATTAAAATTTGTGAAGTATACCCAACTCTATGTTTGAATTCCAATAATGGATAGTTGACTTTATCCAAAGCAGTATTAACCAATATGGAATTGTAACCAACTATGGTAAATGGGAAGCCATTTTTTTCTTGCCTAAAGAGTCTATATTTTAATGAACTCTCATAAATTTTAAGAAAGGAGCTTCTGGAAATGCCAATATTTAGTCCATCGGTAATGCCGTATACAAAATTAATTCTGGTTACTGCTTCATCTAAACCAAAAAAGGTATCAATACCATTTTTTAAGCTACCAAATCGATGTGATACTATAAGAGTTAATTCATTATCTGAAACTAGTTTTGTAGATTCAAAGTTTACAATCTTTAAACCTTTAAATGTAGCAGATTCATATTGTGTCCCTGTGGAATCGGTATCTATTTCATCAAGCAGGTCTTCTTGGGAAAATGTAAATAAAGGAACTAATATAATTAGAAAGGAGAATAAATACGTCATACTTCAATATATCAAAATAATTAATAAGACTTAATATTTTACGAAACGTTTAGTGTTAGTACTTTCAAGATATGTTAATTTTACTAAATGTAGCCCACTATTAAATCTTGTAACATCAACGGAGGACATTAGTTTTGTTACTTCACCTGAATAGATAATTTTCCCTAAACTATTATAAACCTCAATATTAGCTTTTTGGATAGGACCAGGGAGTTCTATTTTTAGTAATGATGTAACGGGGTTTGGATATAGTTTAAACTCGTTTAAAATATTGGTATCCTGACTTAAAGTAAGATTTGCTACTGTTCCTGATTTATTTGAACCATGATACCCGAAAGATAAAGAAGACCCTTTTGCCCAAAGAATTGGTAATGAGCTCGCAGAACTTGGAAAAACATAATCATTGGAATCACCAGTATTTATATCCCTCGTGGCTATTAAAGTTCTAACACCGGCATTAGTAGTGTTGCTACTCACACTCCAATCCTGACTAGAATCTAGATTTGGCATTCCGGTTCCAGAAGGCATATTTCTATCTTCCAAACCAGTTGAATTATATACAACAGCATCATCACCAAGATTCCCCATTCCTAAGCCGGTAGAAATTCCAGGGCCTATACCCAACCATCGATTATCGGGCCCTATTAATGTCATGGTAACTTTATTAGTAGAAGTATTTACATCAAACCGAGCCGTATAATCAGTGTCTAAATTAACAACCCCAGTAGTATAGGTCTGAGCATATAGGATGGAGCACGGAAATAACAGTAAAATGGAATAAATAATTGTTTTCATGATTAATAGTTTTTAAGAATATTTATTAAATCGTTATTGTTTGAGGCTAACCCAAAATCCATAGGGGTTTTGCCCACATTATTTTTAAGATTAACGTCTGCACCAGCTGTCACAAGAAGCTTTATTATTTCAAGATTTTGGAACATGGTAGCATAGTGTAAAGCGGTAGTGCCCTTAATATCAGATATGTTGGGGTTGGCCTTTTTTTCTAATAAAAGTTGGGCAATGTTAAAGTGCCCTTTAACAACAGCAGCCATAAGGGGTGTGCCATAATCACTACATTCATTTATAGCAACATCTTTATCTAATAAAAACGCCACCACATTTTCTTTACCGTGATATGCGGCTAGCATAATAGGTGTATAGCCATAATCATTTTTTAAATTAATAATTGAAGGATTTTGATTATGAAGTTTTTCTATTTCTGAAACATTGCCATTTCTACAATGGTCAAAAATGCTATTTTGACTATTTAACCCAGTGGAAATTAAAAGAATAAGTAAAAGTGTAGTTTTTCTCATAGATATTAATTATAAATTGTACATTGGTCTAATTTAATCTCTTCCAAAAGGTCATCATACCCAATACAACGCCCTTTAACTTTTAAAGAATTACCTATTTGGAGAGATTGATTAATTGGATCCTGTAGCTGACAAAATATATTTTGATTTAAGACTAAATTATTATCATTAACTTCAGATATGGTACCACTAACAACAATGGTTTTATTTAAATATTTTTTTTCCGAGTCTGATGGTGCTATTTGGAAATCGTTGGATAACTCTATAGAAGTTATTGTAAATTCAGCTTTTTCGGTTGAAATATTTCTATGGTCTTTATAAATGTAATTATATAAAACAACACCAATTACACCTATTAGTAATACGATTATAAGTTTCTTCTTCATTTCAAATTTTTTAAAATACTGCTTCAGTAGTTAACTACTGAAGCAGTTTAGCTAGAAATCAAGTCTAACTTGATTATAAAATCCTTTTCTTTTTCATAGAACAGCAGATTATACTAGCTTAATTCTTTTTAATTTAATCACAAATGTTGTTATACCTTAACCTGTCATTATATCCCACTCTAAAGTCTACTTTTACCTCATTGTACTCAGATATTTCATGTAATCTCCAGTCTTTATTACAGTAATTTAAACCGGGAATGTTAATTATTACAGTTATATTATTGGCTTCTCCACTTGCCTCCCAAGTGCCGTAGGCGTTCTGTCCATCCCAATACGCACCAACCCTACCATTTTCGTGAAAATTAAAGGTGTAACCCTCATAATAATCATCTAAATCATTACCATAACGCTCTAGTTTATCTATGGTCCAACTTTGGCAATTGGTTAAGATAGAAGCCAGCATTTCAGTATCACAGTCATCACAATCGTCATCATTAAAGTTGTAATCATCATCTTCATCACACGCGTTGCTAAAAGTGTTAATAGCATCTTCCAATTCATTAAGACTATTAATATTTAGTGTTGAATTATCAAAAAGAGTAGTAGTAATGGGGAAATTTAAGGTCATGTAATCTGAATCATGTAAGTTGTCAATAAATTGATATAAACCTTCATCTGAATCTAATTTAATCACACCAAAGGTTTCGCGGTCTGGGTTGAATAAAGAAACAAGAATTGGGTAATTAAAATCAATACACTCAATATCATCATCAAATTCATTTTCACCATTACAGTTTTGAGAATAACTGGCCAATTCTTCAGCATTTGAAATTATCACTTCTCTAAAATCTTCAAGGGTAATTGTAACAGGAAATGTAATGTCTAGAACATCAGTATCATCATCGGAGTCGTCAAAAATATATTCTACAATTTTGTAGTCTTCTTTAGTTTTAACATCAATTATCTCACCATTTGCAGTTACCTCAATAGGTAATTTAACATTAAAACAGTTTGAATAATCTAGAATATTATCATCAGATCCATCATTGATGGCAATCATTTTCATTGAACTGGCTATAGCAGAGTTTTTGCTTAACCTTTCTTCTTCAGGGGCTTGAATAAACTCCATTTCCTCTCTTCTGCAGCTCATTAAAATGAGCAAGCAAAGTACTGTTAAAATGAAATTTAATTTATTAATACTCATAATTTTCAGTTAGACTAACTGTTGCGCTTTATTATATAACAACTGAATTTTAAAATCTCCTGAAAAAGAAACATATTTTATTTAACTTTAAAAAAAAAACTTGGCAAAGGAGCTCAACGAAAATATTTGTAAAGAAAAAGTGTTTGAGCATATTTATAATAAGTATGCGCAGGATTTACAAAGTTTTTTGTTTTATAAATATGGTGATAAATCTAATCCGAGTGATTTAACTCAAGAAGCATTTATCAAGTTATGGGATAATTGTAAAAATGTAAGCCTGTCAAAAGCTAAATCGTTTTTATATAAGGTGGTTAATAATATGGCATTGAATATTATTAAACATGAGAAAGTTGTTTTAAAATATAGGCAAGAGCATAAAAATAATTATACTAACGAATCTCCGGAATTCCTCTTAGAAGAAAATCAGTTTTTAGAACAATACAAGCGGGTACTTGAAAATTTAAAAGAAGAACAGCGAGTTGCTTTTTTATTAAGTAAGGTTGAAGGGAAAAAGCACAAAGAAATTGCCGAAATTTTGGGAGTTTCACAGAAAGTTGTAGAGTACAGAATATATACTGCCTTTAATACTTTGAAAGAAGAACTAGAGGGGTTCAAAATAAAATAATCAGGAGAATTTAAAATTCAGTTGTTATATATATAGCTTAGGTGATTATGGATAAAGACGATTTAATAAATAAGTGGCTCAATAATGAACTCACAAATGCTGAAAAAAAACAGTTTAGTGAGTTGAATGATTCCGAGTATAATGAGTTTATAGTTGATAAAGCGAAGCATTTCAAGGCCTCGAACTTTTTCAAAACTTCTGAATTTGAATCCTTTAAAGAGTTGTATGAACAACAAAAACCAACAAAAAAGTATGCTTCGTTTAATGTTTTCTTAAAAATAGCTAGTGTAGTAATAATAGGATTAGGTTTGTATTATACAATTTTTTTCAATGCACAAACCAATATTGAAACCTTAGCAGGGGAAAAGTTAGCTTATATTTTACCAGATAATTCTATTGTAGAATTAAATGCATTGTCATCAATAAAATATACTAAAGAAGAATGGCAAGATCATAGAATGTTACTGCTTGATGGGGAAGCCTTTTTTAAAGTTGAAAAGGGGAGTACATTTAACGTCAAAACAAGCCACGGATTGGTTACGGTTGTTGGTACTGAGTTTAATGTGAAACAAAGGCGGAATTATTTTGAGGTTAAATGTTTTGAAGGGATTGTAAAAGTGAATTTTGACCATGTTAACAAGACATTATCTGAAGGTAATTCTTTTCTGGTTCTGAACGGGGAATTCACCGAAGGTGAAATAAATAATAAGACACCCAAGTGGACAGAAAATATGAGTGAATTTAATGCCATACCTTTTAAAGAAGTACTTGCTGAAATTGAAAGACAATATAATTTACAAATTGTCTATAAAGATATTAATACTAACAGGTTGTTTACTGGAGGTTTTCCGCATGATAATCTTGAAAATGCGTTGATAGCAATTACTCAGCCAATGAACCTATCTTATGAATTAAGTCCTTCAAACATGGTAACAATTCATGATAAAGAAAACTAACCAAATAATCATTTTATTTAGTTTTATACTTCTTGCTTTATTTAATGTTAGCGCTCAAGAAAAGAATAAGAAGCAGTCATTAGCATCCGTTATTCATACACTTCAAAATAAGTTTAATGTTAAGTTTAATTATGCTGAAGATATTATTGAGGATGTTTTTTTAATAGCGCCAGAAGACCATTTAACCTTACCAGAAGTTTTAAAACACCTCGAAAGTAATACCACTTTGCTATATACTAGACTAGATAATATTGTAATAATTAAACTTAAGAAGGAAGGTGTTGTAAAAATTTGTGGTTATTTAAAAGATAGAGAGAGCTTACAACCCTTATCATTTACCATAGTTCAATCTGGTAACAATAGAACTACCACCGATAAAGCAGGTTATTTTCAAATTGAATTGACAAATCTTGAATTGCCTGTCAGAATCTCACATTTAGGTTATAAAACCATTGAAAAACCATACAATGAATTTGTTTTAAATACTTGTGAGGATATCTATTTAGTACATGAATTTCAGTCTTTATCAGAAGTAGTAATTTCAAATTATATAGCCACTGGAATTAATAAAATAAGCGATGGTTCTTATGAGATAGACTATTCAAAATTTGATATTTTGCCTGGTTTGATAGATAATGATGTTTTACATTCCGTACAGGCATTTCCAGGTATTATTAGTGCTAACGAAACGGTTTCAAATATTAACATAAGAGGAGGGACTCATGATCAAAACCTTATACTTTGGGATGGCATTAAAATGTATCAATCTGGTCATTTCTTTGGACTTATATCCATGTACAATCCACACATTACACAAAAGAGTTTTTTAAGAAAAAACGGAAGTGATGTTAGTTATACCGATGGTGTTTCAGGTACCATTATGATGGAAACCGAAAACAAGGTTAATGATAACTTTAAGGGTGTTGTTGATGCTAATTTAACCAACGTAAATGCTTTTGCTGATGTACCAATCGGTCACAAATCATCTTTACAATTGGCCACAAGGAAATCTATTAACCAATTTGTTGAAACACCAACTTACAATTCCTTTTTTGAAAGAATTTCCCAAAATACTGAAGTAGCTAGTAATGCTAACGCTATTTCTAATACAAATGAAGCATTCGATTTTTATGATATTTCATTGCGGTGGATTTATAAAATTAATGATAATGAAGAATTACGATTAAATTTTATTAATGCAAACAACAGACTTCAATTCAATGAAAATGCCGTTGTTAATAATCAAGCTGAATCTAAAAGAAGTACGTTAACCCAAAATAGTATTGCTGGAGGTTTAAATTATAAGAAATATTGGAGTAACAAACTGAATACCACTTTCGAAATTTATGAGACAGATTATAAATTAAGGTCTTTAAATTCAAATGTATTAGAGTCTCAACGATTTCTACAGGAAAATGTGGTTTCGGAAACCAGTAGTAAGATTAAATTAAATTATCACCCAACCAATGATTTAAATTTTTTATTAGGATATCATTTTGTAGAAACAGAAGTGTCTAATTTAGATGATATGGACAATCCTATTTATAGACTTTTGGTGTCAGAAGTATTGAGAACCCACGGCGTGTTTTCACAAGTTAATTACAAATCCAAAAATGGAACTACTAATGTTAATTTTGGATTAAGATACAATTACATTAGTAAGTTTAAAAAATCGTTTTTAGAACCAAGGTTTAGTTTCATGCAACGTTTTTCAGACCATTTCACTTTTGAAATGTTAGGAGAATTCAAGAATCAAAACACATCTCAAGTTATTAATTTTCAAAGTGATTTTTTGGGCATTGAAAAACGTAGATGGCAGCTATCTAATAACTTAGATATTCCAATATTAACCAGTAAACAAGTTTCCGCAGGCTTGAATTATAATCATAATAACTGGTTGTTAAGTGTTAAAGGGTATTTAAAAAAGGTTGAGGGCATAACATCACAAAGTCAAGGTTTTCAAAATCAGTATGAATTTGTTAAAAGTAAAGGAAGTTACAATGCTCATGGTTTAGATGTTTTATTAAGAAAGCAAATAAGTAATTTTAATTTGTGGTTAAGTTATACCCATTTAAGCAGTGATTATACCTTTAAGGACTTAGAACCTCATGCGTTTCCGAGCAATTATGATATAACCCATGCATTAACTTTTGGAACTACATATTCTAATAAAAGAATAAAAGTATCCGGAGGATTAAATTGGCATTCGGGAAAACCGGTTACTTGCCCAATACAAGATGACAAAATAGTAAATGGTAATATTAATTTTGGGCCAACTAATGAAGAAACTCTTAAAGACTATTTAAGATTAGATATATCTGCACTTTATAACTTTAGTTTAAATAAAAAATCTAAAGTTAAAGTTGGCTTATCTCTCTGGAATGTTTTAAATAGGAAGAATGAGCTTAACAATTTTTATAGTATCAACCTTGATAATCTTAATGAAACAATTCAACAGTCATTAGGGTTTACGCCAAATGCTGTAGTAAGAGTTCACTTTTAAAGTTTTATTTTGGCGTTATGTTCTTTTAAAAGCTCAAGATAATCTTGCATTTTAAACTCTGTAGATTTGAATTTTGTTGTTCTATGTTTTGCTTGTTCTTGTCTGGCAATACTTCTTGAAAAACGGCGCACACTTTGTTCGCTATCTAAAATTAAACCTGGTACAGGAACATTATTGCCGTTTTCGTCTTTGGCAACCATGGTAAAATAAGAAGAATTACAGTGTTTCTTTTCTCCGGTTTGAATGTTTTCCGCTTCTATACGAACACCAATAACCATAGAGGTTCTTCCAGTATAATTCACAGATGCTTTAAGTGTAACTAACTCACCAACTTCAATAGGGTTTAAAAAATCAACGCGGTTTACTGAAGCTGTTACACAGTAATGTCTTGAGTGTTTAGACGAACAAGCAAATGCAATTTGATCCATTAAATTCAATATATAACCACCATGAATTTTTCCACTAAAATTAGAGTGGGCTGGTAGCATTAATTCTGTAATGGTTACTTGAGATTCTTTAGCGCTTTTAAACATGACTATTAAGCAATTAAATTATACAGTATTCCGGTTATTATGGCAATGCCAAAACTAATTAGAGTTCCTATCAAAATGTATTCGGTAAGTTGTCTGTCTTTAGATTCTCTTAAGTCTCCAAATCTAAAAACCGACTTAGCTGTAATTAAAAACCCAACAGCTTCCCAATGCCCTAATACAATGAAAATGAACACTAAAACGCGTTCTAAAATACCAATATATTTGCCAGCATCTTCTAATGACTCATTATTTTTAGTGAGTTCGGAAAGATTCCACTTTAAAAAAATGATTTTCATAATTATAGATACTGGAATTGTTAAAAATAGCAAACAAGTTATGAGTAATAAAACGTCTTCTGTAATGATGAATTTTAGGTTGAAGGATTCATCTGAAAAAATATAATAGCAAATGGTTATGACTATTATGTGACACAGCTGATCAATAAAGAACAGTAGTCGTTTTGTTTTTTTCTTTTGAATGATAAGTTTTAATGCATCAATAATTAAGTGGGAAGTACCTACTATTAATACAATGCCCCATAAGGATGTATCCCAAAGAATTAAAGCAGTAACAATAATGTGGAGCAGTACATGAATATATAGCTTACTTGATTTTAGTTTTTTCTTTTCTTTTTCTTTTACCCATTTTGCTGGCTGAAGAAAAAAATCAGCAATAATATGTGCCAAGAATAGTTTTAAGAATAAGATCATAGTTTGTTGATTTTTTGTCTGTACATCAAATCTAACTCCATTATTTCATTTAAATGTGCTCGTTTTTGTCTAGTACTTACTGCGTTTTGATTAATTCCAATCATTTTCCCTAGTTCGCTTTGTAGGGCATTAGGATATTCTATGCTAAGTTTAACTATTTCAGCAGTATTAACTGTCCAACTATCCATAGCTATAAGAGCTAATTTAAAATATAGGTTGAGCTCTTCATTAAGTTTGAAATCATTAGTTTTGATGCGTAAATTTTGCTTTTCTTTTATAAGAGTTTCTAATGTTTCTCCGGAAAACACAAAAGCCTCTCCGTTAGATTCACTAACATTCTCGCCTTCATATGATTTATCACCAATACCTATTGCTAATCGTACATCTAGTCCTTTGGATTTCATAGATGCTTTTATATAAACTGCACTTATAAAACTAAGGTGTTTGTCTGGAATTTCTAATTGAAAACTATCTCCTTGATGGAGCCTCCAAGAAAATCTATTTGTGCTCAAATAAGACAATGTTTCTTTTAAGCCATCTAGCCAGATTTTTGGAAATTCATGAACTGTAGATTTAATGATGTCACCCGTAATTACACTTGTTATCATTTTATCACGTTTTTATATGATAAACAAATATATCACGTTTTTATATGATAAACAAATATATCACGTTTTTGTGTGATAAAATTATTCTTCTTCAGCGCGTTTAATAATAGCTTCAGGAAGTGATTTTTTGGCTTTTGCTCCCATTTTTTTAAGCTTTTCAACACTTGTGATGAGGTTTCCGCGTCCTTCAACTAATTTATTCATGGCAGATAAATAATCAGTTTTAGCCGCGTCTATCTTTTTGCCAACGCCAGTTAAATCTGTAACTAAACCTTCAAATTTGTCATACAGTGCACCAGCTTGTCGTGCTATTTCCAAGGCATTACGTTGCTGTTTTTCATTATTCCACATGGTGTCTATGGTGCGTAACGTTGCAAGTAGAGTAGAAGGAGTAACTATAACAATGTTCTTGTCAAAAGCTTTATTGTAAATAGCGTTGTCTTCATTAACCACTATTGCAAATGCAGGTTCAATAGGAATAAACATGAGTACAAAATCTGGTGATTCTATATCATATAAATCTTGATAATTCTTTGCAGATAGTTGCTCTACATGTTTTTTAATGGAGTTCACATGTGCTTTTAAGAATTGTGGTTTATCATCATCGTCAGCATTTACTAAACGTTCGTAATCTGTTAAAGATACCTTAGAGTCAATTATCATTTTTTTACCATCGGGCAAATGCAAAACAACATCAGGCATTACACGAGAGTTGTCATCACGTGTAAAATTTTGTTGTACAAAATATTCACGATCTTTTTCTAAACCAGATTTTTCAAGTACACGTTCTAAAACTAGCTCGCCCCAATTTCCTTGCATTTTACTATCGCCTTTAAGCGCTCGAGTTAAATTGGTTGCTTCTTTCGTCATTTGCTGGTTGAGGTCTTTTAAGCCTAAAAGTTGTTCTTTTAATGCTGAATGCATACTAATGCTTTCCTTTTGAGAGGCTTCCACTTTTTTCTCAAAACCTTGAATTTTCTCCTGAAGTGGATTTAGGATATTTTTGATGTTCTCCTTGTTCTGCTCAGTGAATTTATTCGATTTTTCTTCAAGAATTTTATTGGCTAGAAGTTCAAAGTCTTTACGCAATTGCTCCTGACGCTCTTCTAACTCTTTATCACGCTTAAGGTTTAATTGATGTAGATTCTCATATTCGGTATTCTTTTGAACCAATTCTAAGTTTAAAGCTTCGCGTTCATCACGAAATTGATTGCGCTCACTTTCTAAACCTTCAATAGTAGATTTTAAATCTGAAATTGTTTTATTAAGTTGACTTTGACGTTCTTCTAAAGCACTTTGTTCGCCTTTACTTTTAAGCTTTGTAAATAGTATGCCTAAATAGGCACCAACTCCTGCAGAAATTAATATGGCAAGAATAAGAATTAAACTGTCGTTCATTTAAAATAATAGTTTACTCAAAGATAAATTTTTTATGAGGAAATCATTAATCTAAACTTATTTTATATAATAAAAAAAACTATAGAATGGAGGTTTCAATTTTGGTGTCTGCTTCGTTCCAAGCTTTATCATATTCTGCTTTTATTTCTTTTGCTTCTTGAATTTTATCTTGTGCTATAAGACTTTTATACAACCCCATTAAAGACCAACCATTTTGCCTAAGGTCTTCTAAGTCTTCTTTATATATTTTTTCGGCTTCATCAAATTGTTTAGCCAGCATTAAGGCGGCACCCAAATTTTGCCTTGGCGGAATATGCCACGCGGAAGGTTCGTTATAAATTAAACTATCTTCAATCTCTACTGCTTTAGTTAAATGTGATATTGCCGAATCTAAATCCCCTTTTAAAATATCAATTTCACCAGCTACAATTTCATAAGCTAATTCACTAATTGTTTTTCCGTTATCAAAACCAGTGGCTACTATAGTTTCCATATCGGGGTCTTTTACAAATTTTTCTAAGGCATCAAGTTCTTCTTTGGCTTCTTTTAAATTGCTTTTTCTGCAAAAGGCAATTCCTCTAGCATAATGCCAAATAAGTTTTAAGTGTTTAATATCATCATTAGGTTTTGGATAGGTTAAAATGTCATTCCATTTACCAAATCTGGTATATGCCAATAATGGAGTAGAGGCAAAATTTTGAAGAAAATGAAGTTCTTTCATTTCTCCAACCGGAACTTTTTCAGCAGTTTTTTTAGCCGCTTCTATAGCCGTTTTACTATCACCGAGTAAGCTGGAAGCAGACCATAAAAAATGAATGTTATGCGGGTAGTAGCCTAACGGATACATACCTTGGGAGTAACATTGCGAGATATAATCTTCATCTGCTAAAATGGCTTTTTGATTTGATATTACGGCATCTTTATACCGGCCAACTCTTATATAAATATGCGATGGCATATGCACCAAATGACCAGCTGCAGGCATTAAAGTTCCCAGCTTATCGGCTGAGGGAACACCCAAATCTGGTTTTGGTAGTTCTACCATATGAATATAATAATGATGGGCTCCTGGGTGTTCAGAATTTGTTTTAATAGCTTTTTCCAAAGCTGCCTTGGCTTCTTTAATATTTGGTTGTGGATTCCCATCTTCATTCCAATAATTCCACGGTGTTGTGTTCATAACTGAAGCTGCATATAGAGTTTGTATATCCGCATCTTCGGGGTATTTAGTAACCACTTTTTCCATAGCCTCCGTATATTCAGAGTTTAATATGGCCACATCTGTTGAGTCTTTAGAGTATCTATGAGATAGCGCCTGAATTAAATGACGTTCTTTTGTTGTAGCATTACTTAGAAAATTATTCGCCTTCTTAATGGCTTCGTTACATTTTGCTTTCCTTTCGTCATCTGGAAAAGGGTCATTAATATTTGGTCCAAGTACATAAGCTTGCCCCCAATATGCCATAGCTAAATTTGGGTCAAGCCTAGATGCTTCCATAAAAGCTCTATGAGCCTCGGCATGATTAAAAGCATATGTTAAGCGCAAACCCTGATTAAAAAACTTTTGAGCCATCTCATTTTCTGTACTCACTTTATAACTATGAGTGCCTATATTTTCAAACAAGGGTGCAATTTGTTTTGTGGTATCAATATCTGTTAAAAGGAATTTAGTTGGTGTACAGCTTACTGCTTTAGAACCAATTCTTTTAGGGTATTCAAACTTATCTTTGTCATTTAAAACTAACATAACAATTGCAAGAGTTACCAAGGAAAATAGTAAAAGACTTAATTTAGTTTTCATAATAAAGGTTGTTATATTTAATACTATCTGTTGCCTTAAAAAGGTAAGAGCGCTGTAAAACTTTACAGTAAAGATATATTTAATATAGGCAAATGCCTTTGACTATTTAGTCATAGCATTGTAGTATTAATGCAAATTTGCTCTTTGAATGATTATAAATCCTTCGTTTTGGAATTTACAAGGGGAAATAAATTTTCTACTTTTTCACTCTAAAACTTCCAGAGTTTTCATCAAAAGTAATTAAATCTTTAGGGAATAAATTTTGAAAAGTGCCCTTTGAAATTAGATTACATGGTTGGTCTGAAACTACATTGTCTTCAGTCATTACAACCAATTTATCACACAACTGAATAGCTAAATCTATTTCATGTGATGAAAATAAAATTGTCTTTTTGGTATCTTTTGCAAGCTGTTGTAGTAACTTTAAAATATAAGCTTTGTGATACATATCTAGATGTGTTGTTGGTTCATCTAGAATAATTAAATCTGTATCCTGAGCCAAAGCACGAGCAATCATTACTTTTTGGAGTTGACCATCACTTAATTCAAAACACTTTTTGTTTTTAAGGTCTTCAATGTTTATTTGAAATATTGCTTTATTAATTATTTGAATATCACTTTCAGATAAATTCCCAAGCCAATTGGTATAAGGTTGTCTGCCTAGGGCTACTAATTCAAAAACTGTGAAATTTTTTGATGGCAAAGATTCGGTTAGGACTAAGCTTAAGGATTTCGCCAAATCAAGGTTTGTATAAGTGTTTAAATCTTTTTCATTTATAAAGATGTTACCACTTAATTTTGATTGAACACTGGTAAGTGTTCTTAGAAGTGTAGATTTACCTATGCCATTAGCTCCAATTAACCCAATTAATTCACCCTTATGTAATTCAATATTGATATTAGAGGCAATAATATTTTCCTCCTTCTTAGAGCTATAACCAATGGTTAGGTTTTCAGTTTTTAAAACGATATGTTTTTCTTCCTTTGTCATCAAAACATCATTTTTCGTTTTCTAACTAATAACCAAATTACTATTGGTGCTCCTATAAGCGATGTTATAGCATTGATGGGTAGCGTATATTCACTATTTGGTAACTGCGCAATACTGTCACATACCAATATGATGATGGCTCCAAACAAAAATACAGCAGGTAACAATACCTTGTGGTTTGAGGTGTTAAAAACCTGTCTTGTAATATGCGGAATGGCTAGTCCTATAAACGCAATAGGACCAGCAAATGCTGTAATACTTCCTGCCAATAAACTGGTTGCAATAATTATGAGCAAGCGACTTTGTTTGATGTTAATGCCCAAACTTTTGGCATAATTTTCACCAAGAAGTAAAGAATTAAGAGTTTTAATTGAAATAACACTAAGCAATAACCCAAGAATATATAATGCTGCTAAAACCAAAATTTCATCCCAAGAAAGATTGCCTAAACTCCCAAAACCCCAAAAGAAGAATTGCTGTAATTCTTCGGCTGAACTAAAATAGGAGAGTACATTTACAGCCGCGGCAGATATACTGGCAAACATGAGGCCAATTATTAAAATAGCCATGGTGTCCCTTACTTTTGAAGAGACAATTAAAACGGTTAGCAAGACTAAAAAACTACCTAATGTGGCCGCAATTACAATGCTCCATTTAGAGGCTAAAATACCAAGTAAAACCCCTCCAAAGATAGATGCCCCCATAATTACTATGGCTACTCCTAAACTTGCCCCAGATGTAATACCCAATACAAAAGGACCTGCAAGAGGGTTTCTGAATAAAGTTTGCATTAATAATCCAGATATTCCCAATCCAGAACCTACAATAATGGCTGTAATAGCTTTTGGTAGTCTGTAATCCATAATAATATGTTGCCAAGAAATATTGTCTTGGGTGCCTATAAAACTATCAAGTATGGCTTTGGTGGGTATTGAAATGGAACCTAAACTTATGTTTGCAATAAAAACCATTATTAGTAAAAGGACTAATAATAAAAATGAAACGATATATGGTTGCTTTTTCTGCAATTAATCTAGGCGTTTATAGAAAAAAGATTCATAGTTAGGTAGTAACTCAGGATGTGCAATATTAATAATATCTTTTAAAATAATATCTGGTCTTAAGGGACCTAGTTCGTAGAAAAGTATGCCACTATTGGAAGTGTCTTGTTTTGTGTATGAGTATATGCTATTGTTTTTATAGGCTTCAAAATAGGTATAGCCTTTATGTTGGGCTTTCATTTGTTCTTTATTTTGAAAAGCCCCAGCACCAATCCATAATTTGGCATTCCGTCCTTTTTCTAAAACATTTTCAAAGTTAAGTTGCAAACTTCCGTTAGATTTATTGTTTTTCCAAAGATAGTCAGTATTGGCGTCTTCGAGATATTTAGCTATAAAGCTCTTACCTCCAGGGATATTCCAAACATCTTTAAACATAGAACCGGAAAGAACAATTGGCTTTTCTTCAGATTTTAAAGCCATTTCTTTTGCCTTTGTATAGTTGATTTCAATGCTTTTAAAAATACTGTCGGCTTCTTTTTCTTTATCAAAAAAAGCTCCAATAAATTTAATCCATTCAGCACGGCCCAAAGGATGCTGCTCTGTCCAAGCACCATCTAATACAACAGGGATTTTAAATTTTTCAATCTGATTTAAAACTTTATTATTTCCGTTAACAGAGAACCCAATTACCAGTTCAGGCTGCAAATCCAAAAGTAGTTCCATGTTAATATCTAAATTGTTATTCAAATCTTTAATAAAACCATTGTCAATTCTTTCTTTGGTTCGTTTTGAAGAGATGAATTTAGTGTTGGGAAATCCAACTAACCTATCATCAACAGATAAATATTCTAAAGCAGGAATATTTGTAGTAGACATAGCAACAACCTTTTCTATGGGTGTTTTAATAATGATGTTGTTTTTAATTTGTGATGGTATCTTCTTGCCCTTTTTAACCAAATAATAATGGAATGTTTCTTTGCTGTCTGGCCAAGGGGAAATCACTTTAATTTCTTTATAGCTTTCAAAATTTGTAATGGTGAATCCTTTGGCGTACTTGATTTCAAAAGGAGTGGTGTTTTTTAGAGGAATAGAATTATCAATGCCTTTATCCTTCTTACAAGAGAAGAAAAGCATGCAATTGATAATGCACAAGATTAAAAAACGCATAAGTTAAAATTGAGCATCAAAGGTCATTATTTTTTTTGTAATACCGTACACTTAAGTTTACTTTTGAGCGATTAATATAAATCTGTGATGAATTTTTTATGTTCTTGGAGTGGTGGTAAGGATAGTACTTATGCATTTTTTAAAGCCATGAAATTAGGGTATAAACCTAAGGTACTTTTGAATGTGATGAATGAATTAGGAGAAAGGTCTCGTTCTCATGGAATTCCTAAAGGCATATTACAAGCTCAATCCAAATCTATAGGATTGCCAATTCATTTTTTTAGCAGTTCATGGGGCGATTATGAAACCAATTATATAAAACACCTGAAAGAAATAGCAAGGCAATACCCCATAACTCATACGGTTTTTGGAGATATAGATATTGAGTTTCATAGGGAATGGGAGGAAAAAGTATCAAAAGCGGCCAATCTTAAGGCTGTATTGCCATTGTGGCAAGGAAACAGAAGAGAGTTGGTTTTAGAGATGATTGATGTGGGCATAGAGGCTATAATTGTATCTTGCAATGAGGTATTGGGACCTAGGTTTTTAGGCAAAATCATTACGAAGGAACTCGTAGAAGAACTCGAAAACATGGGAATTGATGCTTGTGGTGAAAATGGTGAGTTTCACACATTGGTGGTGAATGCCCCATTTTTTAAGTACAGATTGTGTGTTGAAATATTAGAAAATCAACAAAATGGAAATTACAATTTTGCTCTTTTAAAGTAGGTAGGTTAATTTCAAAACCTAAACAAATTCTTTCTCGTTTTTACTCTAAAATTTTATCCAAAATATAATTTAATTATAAAAATAGGTGCTACCTTTGCATCGAAATTTGGTTTAGCAAAATCGTTATATGAGCCCCAATAAAAGGGTAACGATGGAACTAATTAAAAGGGAATCTGGTGTAAATCCAGGACTGTTCCCGCAACTGTAAGCTATAAAGCTTCATGTTAAACTTCTTGTCACTGAAGAGACATCTTTGGGAAGACCAACATGAAGACGCAAGTCAGGAGACCTGCCATTTTCAAAACAAATAAGTTAAACTTTCGGGATAAAAGTTTGCGTATGATAATCCATGCGATTCTCGAGTAATTATTCATTAAAATGAACAAAAGAACAAATGTTTTTGGTATGCTTTGTATAGGTATATCAATGGTTGGTTTCTCACAACAAGAAATCGATTCAACAAAAGTGGAACAACTTGATGAAGTTGTTGTTTCAGATTCACGATTTAACTTAAAACGTGAAAACTCTGGTAAAACGGTTATTAAAATTTCAAAAAAAGAAATTGAAAACAATCAAGGAAGAACCGTTTCTGAGTTAATCAATTCCAAGAGTGGTATTGAAGTAAACGGTAGTAGAAGTGCTGCAGGGCAAAACTTAGGAAATTTTATAAGAGGTGGTAATAACCGTCAAGTTTTAGTTTTAATTGATGGTGTTCAAGTGAACGACCCTTCTATTGTTGCGAACGATTTTGATTTTCGCTTTTTAGATTTAAACACGGTTGAATCTATCGAAATTATAAAGGGTGCAGCTAGTACCCTTTACGGAAATGCAGCAGCAACGGCAGTAATTAATATTACTACCAAAAAAGCCTCAAAAGAAACTATTTCTGGGAGCTTTTTAACTGTTGTGGGCACAAATCAAACACAAGACGATTTAAATTATAATGGAGCTAATTTTACAAATAGTGCTTCTATAAGTGGAAGCATAAATAAGTTTAATTATGTTGCTGGTTTTGGTAATAGTTTTGCTGATGGTCTATCGGCTGCAAAGTCAGATAACCCTGAGAAAGATGCCTTTTCTAGATATAATATGAATTTGAAATTAGCATATCAATTTTCTGATAATTTTGAATTAACAACGTTTGCTAATCATGATAAGTTTAAAACAGATATTGATGGGTTTCCAGCACCAAATTATACGTTTGCTGATACTAATGATGAATACCATTCAAAACAAAGTAGGGTAGGCGTGTCTCCAAAACTTAGTTATAATAACGGAAGTTTTCAAATAAATGCTGCTTATACTAAAATTGATAGGGAAACCATTTCGGATTTTGGTTCTACAAATGAAGCTGAAAGTTATATTGTTGATGCCTTTAATAAATACACGTTTAATAATAAATTCTACACCATTTTAGGGTTGAATTATGGAGACTATAATAGTTTGTTTACAGAAGAGCAAAACTACTCATCAACAGACCCATATTTGAATATGGTTTATGTGTCTGACTATGGGTTTAATCTTAATATTGGAGGACGTTTAAATAATCATAGTGAGTATGGTTCTCAATTCGTTTATAATTTGAACCCTTCATATATACTATTAGTAAATGACGGTTATTTTAAAATATTAGGGTCTTACGCTACTTCATTTATTGCACCTAATTTGTCACAATTATTTGGTTATTATGGGGCAAACCCCGATTTAGAACCAGAAGAAAACAAAACCATAGAAGGTGGTTTTGAATTCACTAACAAAAAAGGTTTTAGATTTAGTGGGATCTATTACAACAGAAAAGAAGAAAATACAATTGTATATACTACAGGTTATGAAAATGCCACAACCGATGCCACCGTGCATGGATTTGAAGTTGAAACGCAAATTGATTTAGTAAAGGATTTAACTTTTGGTGCTAATTATACGTTTACAGAGTTGAAAGATGGTGTACGTTTAAGAATACCAAAGCATAAAGCAAATGCTAGCTTTGGCTATAGCTTTTGTGAGAGAACCTTCGCATCACTGAATTATCAGTTTGTGGGAAAACGAACAGATATGGATTTTTCAACATTTTCTAATGTTGATTTAGATGCTTTTTCATTGATTGATTTATACTTCAGCCAGAAACTGCTTGAAAACAAAGTGAAACTTTTTGCTAGTATAACTAACCTGTTTAATGAAGATTATTTTGAAATATTAGGTTATACAACTAAAGGAAGAAACGTGAATTTAGGATTACAATTGACTTTATAGTGAGAGAATAAGGTCAATTCTTTGGCTTTTTGCCAAAATTATTAAATGCCATCATACTGCTATTTGGTGGCATTTTTTATGGAATCAAATCACAATACCAAACGCCATATTTGTCACTATCACTTTTGCAAACTGAATCATCGGCATTGGGATTGTTATATTCCCTGTATACTTTTTCCCCAATTTTAAATTTGATAGGGTTTTTAAAAATGGGGCCATCAAAGCAAAAGGTGTGAAACTCACCATTTTCACCACATGGATCAACGCCTTCGGGTAGTTTATCAATAAAATATTTGTCAATCACGGTTCCTACAAAATCTTCATCAAAGTATTTAGAGTTTGCACAAACAATAATAGTTTTAAATCCTAAATCTACAAACTCATTAATCAGTTCTTTGGTATCTCGTTTCCAAATAGGAAACACTGCTTTAAAACCTTGTTTAGCTAATTGATTTTCTCTGTATTCTCTTAAGTCTTCAAGGAAAATATCACCAAAAGCAGCATGTGTAAAACCATCAGATTTTAATCTAGAGACGGTTTCGCTCATTTTTTGCTCATAAGTTTCCATATCTGGCATTTCAGGTAGCTCAATTAAACTTGCCTTTATATTAAGAGCATCTGTTTGAGCAATTAAAAGCTCTTTTCTTAAACCATGCATAGATACACGATTGTAATGACTATTAACTGTTGTAATTAATTCATTAACAGTATAGTTTTTTTCTTGTAATAAATGATAAAGTGCTAACGCGGAATCCTTACCAGAGCTCCAATTAAAGTAGGTTTTGTGTTTATTCAAAAATGAGTCTATTTGTAATGTGTTTAGGTATTTTTCTATCATCAATCAGTTTACCTTTAATAGAATTTATAGGTTCTAAATTATCTGACTCAATTGTGTTCTGGCCTTTTTGATTTATAAATTTCCCAGTTCCAGTAATATTTCCAATAGCCTCAGCTAAAAGAGGTTCATTTTCATCTCCTAGAATTCCAAGATTTGTTCTTGTTTCACCTAAGAATATATCCGGTTCCAACCCATCAAAAAAGTCAGTTTTATCATCAATATTAGCATATTTAAATATTAGTGGTTGAATTGCGTAGGTGTGATTTGGGTTTACGCCATCTTTAGTAAAATCGGGTGAATCATATAAAGTAAAAGAGCCTTGATATTTGCCACTTGTATTTGTTCCAATCTGAATTACATCAATATATGGCTTTAAACAATTGATAACTAGCTCACTTGCTGAAGCACTCCAAACGGTTGTTAAAGCATAAACTTTGTTGAGGTTAAGACTGTTTAAAGACATGCCATCTTCATTATTAATAAATTTGTCTATTAAAAAATCAGGATCTTGATCTTCAAATATGGTCTGTAGTTCATTATTAAAATATTTTTTGATTAGAACATCTCCAGTAAACTGCCCCGTAATTAAACTGGACATTAAAATAGCTTTAGAGTTAAACCCTCCTGAATTGTACCTTAAATCTAAAACTAATTCAGTAACTCCTGCACTTTTAAAAGTTGCAAATACATTATTTAACTCAGATGAACTGCCGTTAAAACCAGTATACATTAAATACCCAATTTTTTTACCACCTACATCAAGTACTTTATTTACATGGATTGGATTTTCTGTAAAGTCCTCTTTCGTTAATGATACACTTTCCCCTAGGGATGTTACAGAGTCGTCATCCAATTCCGGAGTACCATTAGTATTGTAGGTGCCTAAGTCTATACTATATGTTACAGAATCAAAAAGGGAATAGTTATTATCACTAGGTGAGTTATAATATAAATCAGAACCATTAACCGCATAAAAAATATCACCTCTTTTTAAACCTTGTATGTCAGCACTACTTCCTGGCAAAACATAAAGTACAATACCATATCTAACAGGATCAGTATCAGAACGTCTCATAATTGTAAACTGCATGCCGTTAGTAAGCGTTCTTCCGTTTAAAAGGGCTTCGTTTTCAAAGTAATTATCAGTTATCCAACTAAACCTGTCAAAAGTTTGACGTTCATAAATTAGACTTTCAAATAACTGTTCTGGAGATGAAAAATCATTTAAATAATCAGCATATTCAGCGTCACTTGTAAAGCGATCGTTTGCTAGATTAGAAACATTCTCTTTATAAAGGTAAAAGGTATTCATGCCTTTCCAAACAAAATCATTTATCTCACTAGCTTGAATAATATTATCATCATTATCCTCAAAACAACTAGTTAAAAGATAAGAAACTGCAAGGGTTATTATTAAGGCTTTATAAAATTTCATAGCTTTTTTTTTATATAAAGTTTAGTCTTTAAAACCCTAAATTTACTTACATTATTGTGTAATAAAAAATTTTTGTAACAAATAAGGAAGTAGTTCGTCGTAATATTAAATAACCAGAAAGAGCAATTTAAGCTAAACCAATCAAGAATGACTCAAACAGAGTTTTTAAATATTGTAATGCCATTTAAAGATAAAGTATTTCGTTTAGCTAAACGTTTACTAGTATCTACCGAAGAGGCTGAAGATGCAACTCAAGAAGTTCTGTTGAAATTGTGGAATAACAAAGCTAAAATAGAGGAGTATAAAAATGTTGAAGCTTTTTCTATGACAATGACCAAGAATTTTTGTTATGACAAGTTAAAGTCTAAACAAGCTCAAAATTTAAAAATTGTTCATAGTAATTACGAAGAAAAAAATACGCCTTTACAAAAGCAAATAGAATTAAATGATAGTGTAAGTTGGGTAGGACGAATTATTGAAGAATTGCCAGAACAGCAAAGAGTAATAATTCAATTGAGAGATATAGAAGAATATGATTATGATGAGATTGCAAAAATGCTTGATATGAATAATACAGCAGTACGTGTAACCTTATCAAGAGCAAGAAAAGCAATAAGAGAAAAATTAACTAAAACACACAATTATGGTGTTAGATAATATAGAGAAATTACTAAAAAAGTATGAGAACGGTGAAACCACTCTAAAAGAAGAGCAAGTGTTGAAAAACTATTTTTCCAGCGACACTGTAGCTCCGCATTTAGAAATGTATAAACCCATGTTTGACTATTTTTTGGTAAATCAACAAGAACAGTTTACTAAAGACGTTCCATTAAAAACTAAGAACATTTTTAATTATAAATGGATTTCTGTCGCTGCCGTAGCGGTTCTTATGATGGGATTTTACTTTAGTCCAATCATTGCTAATAGTGATTGCAATGATTTAGGCACATATTGTGAACCCGAACAAGCTCTAGAAGAAGTATCAAAACAACTAGCAATGATTTCAAATCATTTCAATAAAGGAACCCAAACTGTAGGGTACTTAAATGAAGTAGATAAAGGGACATCTGCATTGGGATACTTAAATGAAATAGAGAACACAACCAGTATTATTTTTAAGAATTAACAATTAAAAAACGAACAAAATGAAATCAATATTAAAATTAAATAAGGGAAGAATGAGTAAAAGATTAATAGTATTTGTAATGGCCATTATGTTAGTGCCATTAACAGGAATGGCACAAAAGAATATTTTTGAAAAATATAGTGATAGCCCTGATGTAACTTATGTAAACATTAAACCTAAAATGTTTCAAATGATTGCAAAAGTAGGTGTTGATACTAGTGACCCAGAAGCAAAAGCTTTTATGGATATGGTAAAGAGTATTACTAGTTTTAGAACTATAGTTACGGATAATAAGTCTATTTCTGCAGATATTTCAAAATGGGTTAAATCTCATTCAAGTTCTTTGGAAGAGTTAATGGAAGTTAAAGACGACGGAACTGAAGTGAAATTCTATGTTAAAGAAGGAAAAGATGAAGATCATGTAAAAGAGCTTTTAATATTTGTAAATGGAGTTGATAAAGCTATGAAAGGAAAAGGTGTTGAAATTAATGGTGAAACTAGAAATATTGAAACTGTTGTAGTATCATTTACAGGTGATATAGATTTAAATGAAATATCTAAATTGACTGAAAAAATGAATATTCCTGCCGGAGAGCATTTAAATAAGAAATAAAGACATCATTAATCATGCAACGAACAATCATATATATTTTATGCACCGTTTTTACCATAGCTTTTTTAGTAAGCTGTGGTGAAGGTGTTAGTTTACAACGTTATTTTGTAGATAATCAAGAAACCAAAAACTTTATCACCCAAGATATCCCTATTTCTATGGTTGAAATTGATAAATCCAATTTCACCGAAGAACAAAAAGAAGCTTACAATTCTGTAAAAAGGCTTAACTTTTTAGGGTATAAAACGTCGGAAACCGATTTAGAGACATATAATGCAGAATTGGCTAAGGTTAAAACTATTTTAAGTGATGATAAGTACAATGATTTAATGGATGTAAGTGATAGAGGAAGAAAAATCTCCGTTAAGTATATTGGAACAGATGAAGAAGCCGATGAAGTAATTGTTTTTGGAAGTGCCAAGGAAATGGGGTTTGCTGTTGTTCGGATTTTAGGTGATGATATGAACCCAGAAAAAATGGGTGTTTTATTGCATAGTTTGCAGAACGCCAATGTTGATGAAAATCAAATACAAGATATTATGAATTTCTTTAAATAAACTCATAATAGATTAAATGTTAATGAAAGGCTTGTCTATAATTTAGGCGAGCTTTTTTTATTCTTCTAACTCTTCTTCCTTTTTCTCAAAAGATCTAGTAGCAACTAGATTAAGAATTATAGCCAGAAAAATAATAGTGAGTAAGGTTAAAATGACAAAATTATCTAATATATCTAACACCCCAGCAATAAAAATACCACCAGCCATAATGCCACATAATATTAAGGATTGTTTGTCGGTTAGCATATATAAATTTTAGATTCCTGTATAGTTGCTAGGTGTAATACGCTTCAACTCTGTTTTTATTGTTTCAGATACCTCTAAGGTATCAATAAAATTAGAAATAGAATCCTGATTAATTTTTTCATTGGTTCTTGTAAGCCCTTTTAAAGCTTCATAAGGATTAGGGTATGCTTCTCTTCTTAAAATAGTTTGAATAGCTTCAGCAACTACAGCCCAATTATTTTCTAAATCTTGAGCAAACTTATCTTTGTTTAGTAAAAGTTTGTTTAACCCTTTTAAAGTGGCTTTAAAACCAATGATAGTGTGTCCAAACGGAACGCCAACATTACGTAAAACAGTACTATCTGTTAAGTCACGCTGTAATCTTGAAATTGGTAATTTAGCAGATAAGTGTTCGAAAATGGCATTTGCAATCCCTAGGTTTCCTTCACTATTTTCAAAATCTATTGGATTTACTTTATGTGGCATAGCAGAACTACCAACCTCACCCTTTTTAATTTTTTGTTTGAAATAATCCATAGAAACATAAGTCCAAACATCCCGGTCCAAATCAATTAAAATGGTGTTAATACGCTTAAGGGTGTCAAACAAAGCAGCCATATGGTCATAATGCTCAATTTGAGTAGTTGGGAAAGAGTGGTGTAATCCTAATTTTTCCTGCACAAAAGAATCACCAAAAGCTTTCCAGTCAATATCTGGATATGCTACATGGTGCGCATTAAAATTTCCAGTTGCACCACCAAATTTAGCGGCACTTGGTATGTCATTTAATAAATTAAATTGTTCTTCTAAACGCGTAACAAAAACAGCTATCTCTTTTCCTAAACGCGTAGGAGATGCTGGCTGGCCGTGAGTTCTTGCCAACATTGGTATTTCAGCCCAATCTTGAGTTAATTCCTTTAGTTTATTTAAAACTGTGAAGTATTCGGGAACATAAACTTCATTCATTGCTTCCTTAACACTTAAAGGAACAGCAGTGTTGTTAATATCTTGAGAGGTTAGCCCAAAGTGGATAAACTCTTTATATTGGGATAAACCTAAAGCATCAAATTTTTCTTTTATAAAATATTCAACCGCTTTAACATCATGATTGGTAACACTTTCAATGTCTTTTATTGCTAAGGCATCTTCAGACGAAAAATCTTTGTAAATATTCCTAAGCTTATTAAACAGTGAGCTGTCAATATCTGTAAGTTGCGGTAAAGGCAATTCACAAAGCGCAATAAAATATTCTATTTCAACTAAAACACGATATTTAATTAATGCTTCTTCTGAGAAAAAAGGAGCTAATTCATTGACTTTACTTCTATAGCGACCATCTATTGGAGAGATGGCATTTAATACAGATAATGACATATTTAATGTAAAATTTAAGAAGTTGCAAAGATAAGTTTTTTAGACATATAATTGAAGCATGAAGCCCGAAGTTTAACCTAAAAAATTATAAGTGGTTTATGTTTTTTTAGCGTTTACCGTTTTTGTTTATCTTTTTTAGAATTTGTCTTGCTCGAGCCTTAAAGGCAGCACTTTGCTCAGAGAAGTCCCTTTCAAGAATTGTAATTAACTCAGGGTAGATCCAATCATACTCCTTACCAAAAATAAAAAGTGTAGACATACTGTACGCCTTAGGTGCAACTTTTTCATCATTAATCATATAATCAAAACAAGCTTCAATGATCCGCTCCTTATGAATTGGGGTCAGAACTTCTTTGATTTTATTTTCAGTTTTAGAGGTATAAGCTTTTGCTATAAGTTCACATACTTTTGCCACTGGTCTAACTGCAGAGTCTAAATGAACTTTGTGCATTTGTTCGGTAAATTTATCTAAATGCGGAATTATAGTTTCAATATTATCCGTACACATAAACTCAAACACCCAGGCAGCACGGGCTGAAATTTTGTCATTTACCTTAAATAAAATCTCTAATAATTTAGAAATTAAATCAGGGTTTCCAATAACCAAATTAGCATAATAGGTGCGTTTTTCACGTGAGTGATTGACGTAATTTAATTCGTTGTATAGTTGCTCAGTGGTCACAAGGAAATTTATTACTTTTAAAAAGTAAATTTATAAGAAATATTTCAAAATGAAGATATTAAAAAAAGCACTATTGTTTCTCCTAATAGTATTTGTAATTGCTCAATTTTTTAGACCAGAAAAAAATCAAGGAGATATTACGACTATTGAACCTTTTTTAGTAGAAACTAATCCTCCTGAAGATGTGAAACTCATTTTAAAAGAAGCTTGTTTTGACTGTCATAGTGATGTTACTAGGTACCCCTGGTATAATAATATTACACCTGTAAATTTTTGGTTAAAAGGGCATATAGATCATGGAAAAAAGCACTTCAATGTATCTAAATGGGAAGGAAATTCTATAAAACGGAAGGATCACAAATTAGAGGAACTTATTGAAATGGTTGAGGATAAAAGCATGCCTTTGAACTCATATACATGGACGCACTCTGACGCTAAGTTAACAGATTCTCAGATTGAATCTGTTATTGATTGGGCTCATAAAGTTCGTTTATTTTATGATTTCAAACCTAAACCAGAATAGGCTTGTACCATATGCATAAAAAGTTATTGATTATAGGTTTTGTATGGCCAGAACCCACAAGTTCTGCGGCTGGTTACAGGATGATGCAGTTAATTGAAACTTTTCAATTAAAAGATTATCAAATTACTTTTGCCAGTGCTTGCGCTAAATCTGAAAATGCTTTTAACCTAAAAAGTATTGGTGTTCTACAAGTGCCAATTGAGTTAAACAAGTCCAGTTTTGAAGTTTTTGTAAAAGCATTAAATCCAGATGTTGTTTTATTTGACCGATTTATGACCGAAGAACAATTTGGTTGGCGCGTTTCAGAACAGTGCCCTGAAGCTATTAAAATATTAGATACCGAAGATTTGCATTGTTTAAGAAGAGGTAGACAGCAAGCTTTTAAGGATAGGGTTAAATTTGATAAGGCTTACTTGTTCAATGATACTGCCAAAAGGGAAATAGCTTGTATTTATAGATGTGATTTAAGTTTGATTATTTCTGAAGTTGAAATGGAAATACTTAAAAATGATTTTAAAATAGATGAATCACTTTTAATGTATTTACCTTTTATGCTAGAGGAAGTGCAAAAGAAAACAATGAGTAATTTACCGAAATTTGAAGACCGTCAACATTTTGTAACTATTGGAAATTTTTTACATGAACCTAACTATTATGCCGCTTTACACTTAAAGCAGAATATTTGGCCATTAATAAAGAAGGAGTTGCCTAAGGCAATAATGCATATTTATGGTGCCTATGCGTCGTTAAAGGTTAATCAGCTTCATAATTCAAAAGAAGGGTTTATAATTAATGGGTTTGCAGAAAGTGCTAGCACTGTTTTAAGGCAATCCAGAATTTGTTTAGCTCCTTTACAGTTTGGGGCTGGCCTAAAAGGTAAGTTAATTGATGCCATGAAGAATGGAACGCCGGCTGTTACAACCACAATTGGAGCAGAAGGTATGTTTGGAAATATTGAGCCCAACGGGTTTATTGAAGATAATGCCGAAGCATTTTCGGAAAAAGCTATTAAGCTTTATAAAAACGAAAGTCTTTGGGAAGAAAAGCAGTATAACGGTTTTCAGGTTTTAAATACTAGATTCAATAAAGAACAATTTCAGCAATTATTTTTGGAACGAATAAGACTAATAAAAGACCAACTTAAAGATAGACGACTGGAAAACTTCACAGGTCAAATGCTTCACCATCATGTGCTTCAAAGCACCAAATTTATGAGTAAATGGATTGAAGCAAAGAATAAATCAAACCTTTAATCTATCATAATCTAGTTTATTCCTTTTTTGTTTTATTTTAGGGCTTCCAAAAAAATGATTTTGAAAAAAGTTTTAAGTGTTATCATATCAACGTTTTGTCTATTAATCTTTGGTCAAAGTTGGTCACAAGTTAATGTACCTCCAAATATACAGGCTACAGGAGATCAAAATTATTGCCCTTTAAGTCAAATTAATGTGGTTTCAACTTTTGATATTATTGATCCGGATGATACTGAGATTGAAGCCTTATATATTCAAATATCCACAGGTTATGTTAATGGAGAGGATTCTCTGGTGTTAACTGGAATTCACCCTAATGTCGTTAGTTCGTGGGATAATTTGGAAGGAAAATTATCATTATCAGGAGTAGGTGGTGTAAATGTAAGTTATACTGATTTAATTACTGCAGTTTATGATGTGGTATATCAAAGTAGTTCTGCAAGTGTTTCAGGAGATAAGTTTTTTTCGTTTACTGTAGGAGATGCCAATTATTTACCATCAACTGGTCATTATTATGAATATGTGCCAGATGTCGGAATTACATGGACCGCTGCAAAAACTGATGCCGCTGCAAGAACTTATTTCGGTTTACAGGGCTATTTGGCAACAATAACTTCTGCTGAAGAAGCACAATTATCTGGTGAGCAAGCAGCAGGTGCGGGTTGGATTGGAGGAAGTGATGCTAATTCTGAAGGCGTTTGGCAATGGGAAACAGGGCCCGAAGCGGGAACTGTTTTTTGGAATGGAGGTATAAATGGTACAACACCGAATTATGCTAATTGGAACACAAATGAACCCAATGATTGCTGTAGTGGTATAAATGGAGAAGAGAATTACGCTCATGTTACAGCTCCGAACATTGGAACACCAGGGTCTTGGAATGATCTACCTAATACTGGTGATGCTAGCCCTTCAAGTCCTTATCACCCACAAGGTTATGTTGTTGAATATGGAGATTTGATTCCTGGAGATCTTGATAATTTAAACATTTCTGCTAGTACTAAAATAACAACACCCTCAATAACTAATACATTTAATGCTGAAATATGTGGTCAAGGTAGTATGACTTTGGAAGCTACCGCTTCTAACGGAATGGTGGTTTGGTTTGATGCTTTAACAGGAGGGAATCAGGTACATACCGGAACAATATTTACAACCCCAGTTTTAACAGTTAATACTAGTTATTATGTATTGGCATCTGTTAATGGGTGTTTAGAAGGAGAAAGAACTCAAGTTACAGCAACTGTTAAACCGATTCCAACTATAACATCTGTAACTGATGAATTGGTTTGTAACCAAGGATCTGCAACGTTAATAGCTACTTCTTCTGCTGGAGTCATCAATTGGTATAACGTTTCAACAGGAGGAATTGCTATTGCAACAGGGACGTCTTTTACAACCCCAGTTTTAACGGCCACAACTATTTATTATGTTGATGCCACAGAATTTGGCTGTACCACAACTACAAGAACACCGGTAACGTTAACAGTTCAACATACACCAGCTCCAACAGGTAATTCACCACAAACTTTTTGTGATATAGATAATGCTACTGTAGGTGATTTAAGGGTAACAGGAACTGATATTTTGTGGTATGCTACTAATACAGATACTACACTGCTAAGCTCAACAGATTTGTTAACTAATGGAACTTACTACGCTACTCAAACCGAAAATACTTGTGAGAGTACGTCAAGATTAGCTATAGATGTTACTATTTTTGAAACCATTGTGCCTTTAGCAGCTATAGATATTCCTGTGTTAGAAACTTGTGATGATGACTTGGATGGAGATTATACTAATGGAGTTACTGAGTTTGATTTAACAAGTCAAGAGTCTATTTTATTAAACGGTATGTCTAGTGCAGATTTTAACTTTACATATTTTACTGATATAGGTTATAGCAATCTAATTGCTAACCCGCTAACTTTTCAAAACACAATATCAGGAGGTCAGACTATTTATGTTAGAATGTCTAATAATGCAGATTCCGGCTGTTTTACAGACACGTCTTTTAATATTCAAGTTAATCCGTTACCTAATGTTTTGGCCTCAAAAGTGTTTAAAAATTGTGATGAAGACGGAACCCCCGACGGCTTTACAGATTTTAATTTAAATGAAGTCAATTCTATTATTACAAGCGAAGATATGACAGTTGTAAACATTACTTTTTATTTATCTCCTCTTGATGCAGAACAAGATGTTAACCAAGTAAATGCGTCTCCTTTTAATAATCAAACGGCGAATACTGTTTATGCTAGAGTAGAATTTGCAAATACCGGATGCTATCGGGTGTCAACTATTAATTTAGAAGTGTCAACAACGTCGTTTCCGTTAGGTTATATTCATGAGTTAGAAATATGTGATACCGATGCTATTATTGATGGTATTGCTGAATTTGATTTAACGTCCGCTTCCACTGTATTTATAAGTGTTTTTCCAACGGGACAGAATTTAAGTGTTCATTATTTTCATAATTTATCTGATGCCCAATTAGAACAGAATGAGATAACAAATGTTTCTAATTACGAAAACCAAACACCTTTTTCAGAAACTTTATTTGTTAGAGTTGAAAGTGATGACAACGGGGAATGTTTTGGAATTGGCCCTCATTTGCTGCTAACGGTTCATCCAAGACCAGAATTTCAGGTAGATCAAGACAATATTTTTTGTTTAAATGGCAGCCCAATTACATTGAGCACTTATAACCCTAATGGAAATTTGACCTATGAATGGATGGATGAAAATGGGGCTGTAATTGGAAATTCACCAACTGTTCAAGTAAATGAGGGCGGAGAGTACTCAGTAATAGCAACTTCCGTTTTTAATTGTGAATCTTTTCCTGAAACTTTTAAGGTGGTTGAATCTGGAATTTCAGATATTACTATTGAAGACGTTACGGTTGTAGACTTATCAGATAATAATACGATAACAATTGATACTACGGATATTGGTATTGGAGACTATGAATTTTCTTTAGATAATGAATTTGGTCCTTTTCAAGATAATCCATTTTTTGATCATGTTCATTCGGGAGATCGATTGTTATTTGTAAGAGATAAAAATGGTTGTGGAACTAAGGAATTGCCAGTATTTGTTTTAGGGTTCCCAAAATTTTTCACCCCAAATGGAGATACCTACAATGATACTTGGAATATTAGAGGATTAGGTAATGATTATACATCTAATTCTACAATTCGTATTTATGACAGATACGGCAAGTTGATAAAACAACTAATCCCTGGAGTTTCTGGTTGGAACGGAACATTTAATGGAGAAACTTTAAGTGGTGATGATTACTGGTTTGTAGCTAATTTAGTTGATACTTCCGGAAATTTAAAAATATATAAAGGCCATTTTAGTTTGGTAAGATAATGGAAATTGATTCATTTTAATATTATGAGTAATCAAAAGCTTTTATTTGATGAGGATAATCAGAAAGTGGTTTTTGATTTACCAGATGCCGAAATTGAACTTTCCAATAATTTTTTTTCAAATGAAGAATCTGATGAATTATTCAGAAGTTTAATAGATTCCATCAAATGGCAACAAGATCAAATTCAGTTTTATGGAAAAACTTTTAATGTTCCTAGGCTTTCCGCTTTATATGGTGATAAAAACAAACCGTATTCGTATTCTGGTATAACTATGTATCCACATGAGTGGACTCCAGATTTGTTACTTATCAAACAGCGAATCGAGGAGGTGGCAAAAGTTGAATTTTCAACCTGTTTACTAAATTATTATCGTGATGGAATGGATAGTAACGATTGGCATCAGGATAATGAAAAGGAACTAGGGCATAATCCCGTGATAGCTTCTATGTCGTTTGGAGAAACGCGTCCATTTCAGCTAAAACATCTACATAAACCAGATTTAAAAAAAATAGATATTCCACTTTCTCATGGTAGTTTTTTATTAATGCAGGGAAAAACTCAGCATTTTTGGAAACATAAAATTCCTAAAACAAAAAAGAAAATAAAGCCAAGAATAAACCTTACTTTTAGGATTATAAAGAATTAACCAAATTAACTATGAATTCATTCAAAAACCTGAAACAAATTAGCAGCGTATTGATTATTACAGTTTTACTTTTATGCTGTAATTCAGCTAAAGAAAATAAAGAACAGATAACTAATAAAAAACCAAATGTTGTCATTGTATTCATTGATGATATGGGTTATGGTGATGTTGGATGCTATGGTGCCACCGGATTTGAAACACCAAATTTAGACCAGATGGCAAGTAAAGGGATGCGTTTCACAAATTTTTATGCGGCGCAACCAGTTTGTAGTGCATCAAGAGCGGGCTTACTTACCGGTTGTTACCCAAACAGGATTGGTTTTTCTGGAGCACTTTTCCCACACCATAAAATTGGCTTAAGTCAAGATGAATGGACTATAGCCGAAATGTTTAAAGCACAAGATTATGCAACTGCTTGTTTTGGTAAATGGCATTTAGGTTGGCAAAAAGAGTTTCAGCCATTACAACATGGTTTTGATGAATATGTTGGTTTGCCATATTCTAATGATATGTGGCCACATAGTAATGTAACGGGTCACGAGCTACCAAAAGAAAAGGGAAGAGGGAAAATGCCACCATTACCATTGATAGAAGGAAATAATACCATTGATACCATAGCCAGTTTAAAAGACCAAGATAAGCTTACTACACTATACACAGAAAAGGCTGTCGACTTTATTAATAGGAATGCAGATAGTCCATTCTTTTTATATGTACCGCATACCATGGGACATATTCCTTTAGGTGTGTCAGATAATTTTAGAGGTAAAAGTGAACAGGGCTTTTATGGTGATGTGATGATGGAAATAGATTGGTCTGTTGGTGAAATCAATAAAGCTTTAGAGCAGAATAATATTGCTGATAATACCATTGTAATTTTTACAACTGATAATGGACCTTGGCTGAATTTTGGCAATCATGCGGGGTCTTCAGGCGGATTACGAGAAGGTAAAACCACCAGTTGGGAAGGAGGGCAGCGCGTTCCTTTTATTATTAATTGGCCAAATAATACACCTGAAGGTGTGGTATGTAACAAGTTGGCCTGTGCTGTTGATTTATTACCAACATTAGCTTCTATTACTGGTGGAGAGTTGTCAGATAACAAAATTGATGGTGTTGATATTACGTCACTTATTAAAGGTGATTTTAAGTCGAACCCCAGAGAAACTATTCTCTATTATTTTGGAAAAAATCATTTGAATGGAGTTCGAAAAGGCAATTGGAAATTAGTGTTACCTCATACCTGGGCTACATATGATACAGAACCAGGTAATGACGGTCATGGAGCAAAGCGCCCTAAAAAAACTATAGAATCACCTGAGCTTTATAATATGATGCGTGACCCAGGAGAGCAATACAATGTTTACGATTATTATCCAGATAAAGTTGGAGACCTAATGCTGGTTGTAGAACAAGCTAGAAAAGAATTGGGCGATTTAAACGTTGGAATTCCTCAGGGTACTGAAAATAGAGAAATTGGAAGATTGAAATAAATTATATAAAACAACAAATATTATGAATATTATGAGAGTAATTAGGGTTGTATTAATGGCCATTTTTATATGTCAATATACTTTCTCTCAAAAAAAACTAAGCAAGTATTTGTTATTGTTCATGGTTCTTTTGGAGGAGGTTGGGCATTTAAAACGGTGGATTCATTACTAACCGATTCTGGCAGTAAAGTTTATCTTCCAACACTTACAGGTCAAGGAGAACGTGTTCATTTAGCAGGTCTTAATGTTGGACTAGATACACATATAAATGATATTGTAAATACAATACTTTTTGAAGAGCTTAGAGATATTATACTGGTGGGGCATAGTTACGGTGGTATGGTTGTAATAGGAGTAGTAGATAAAGTTCCGGAGCGAATTTCTAAAATGGTTTATATTGATGCTTTTGTTCCTGAAAACAATGAAAGTGTCCGATCTATTAATGGAAATAGAAATACAAGTTTAGAGGTGGTAAATGGTCATGTTGTGCCGCCTTGGGTTACCAAAGGACAGGAACCGCCTAAAGATGTTCCACATCCTTTGAAAACTTGGACAGATAAAATAATTTTGAAAAGCGAAAAAAGGTTGGAAATACCAACATCATATATTTTAACGGTTGAAAAAGGAAAAGATCCTGAAAAAGATGCATTCGCTTCTCAAGCAAAAAGGGCTAAAGCTAAAGGATGGACGATGTTTCAACTTGAAGCAGATCATAATGCACAGTGGTCTGCACCTGAAGAGTTTGTTAAAATGTTGAAAGATATTGAGGCTAAATAGGTTTTACTAAAAATAAGTGTTAATCATCTGCTTTACCCCAATAGTAGCAGGTTTTGAAATAACAGTTACATTACCTTTATTGGACAAAGCAGGATTAGGGTCAACATAGAAAATAGGCGTACCTTCCTGTATATAGTGCATTAATCCGGCAGCAGGATATACTTGCATAGAAGTACCAATTATTACTAAAATATCAGCAGTTTCACATATGTTAATGGCTTTATTAATTAATGGTACATCTTCACCAAACCAAACTATATGCGGACGTAATTGATAGCCATTGGCACATAAATCGCCTAATATTAAATCTGTTTTCCATTCCTGAATGTCGCTTTCATCATATGAGCTTCTCACTTTTAAAAGTTCGCCATGTAAATGAAGCACATTAGTGCTACCGGCTCGTTCGTGTAAATCATCAACATTTTGGGTGACAATAGAAATTCTATAGTGTTTTTCAAGTTTAGCCAAATCAATGTGAGCACTATTTGGTTCAACTTCAAATAATTGTCGTCGTCTTTGATTATAAAAGTCTAAAACCAATTCAGGATTAGCCTCATAACCTTGAGGTGATGCTACTTCCATAACATCATGACCTTCCCAAAGTCCACCAGCTTCTCTAAAAGTTTTAACACCACTTTCTGAACTCATACCTGCACCTGTAAGAATTACAATGTGTTTTTGTTTATTCAATACTGCTTAAAATATTAACTGTTTTATAAATGAATAGCATATAATACAAATTTAGTATTTTTCATAAAAAATTTAGGTTTCAAATATCACAGAAAAAGGTCTGCAACAATTTGTTGCAGACCTTTTTCATTTATTTATTTTTTTTATTAAATACCTTTTTGTTTGTTTATTTCATCTTGTAACTGTCGTCTAACCTTTTGTTCTCGTTCTAAGGCAACTTTTCGGTGTTCATCAAATTCCTCTTCAATCTCACCTAAAGCTTTTTTTGCTTCTTTAGTTATAGTATTACTGTTTTTGAATTTATAAATAAACAAGATTAATAAAGCTAACAATATGGCAATTATAGACCACATTAGCATATTATAATTGGCTTTACTCATTTGCAATCCAAATAATGCCATACTATCTTTATCTAAGTTAGTTTTATCCAAATCGCTTTGTGTGTTTGTAAGCTTTGATTTTAAATCTGAAATTTCTTTAGTTTGATTATTAACAACAATTTTAGTGTCATTTAAGCTTTTTCTAATCGTTTTTAAAGAATCTAAAGTATGTGATTTTAAGGCTAATAGCCATGATTGTTTAACAGCTTCGTATGCTTGACCGTTGGTACTCTTAAAATTACCTGATTTTCTAAGAATAAAATCAAATTGTTCGTTTATTGAGCCTTCGTTTATAGTTTCGGTTTGCGCTTCTTGAGAAAACATTTTAGTTATTGAGAAGCTTAAAAAGAAAATTAAAAAAGATATTTTCAACAATTTCATATTGGCTTAGTTTATTTTGGTTGTATTTGGATTTTACGAAGTTATAAAATTTATATTATAAAAAGCCTCACTTAGTGAGGCTTTAATATATACGAAAATAATTGATTTCTGGATTTACAATTTTAATAATAGGTAAAACGTCTTACTTTAGCTATATATTTTGCAAGCCTTATAACTTGATGGCTGTAACCATATTCATTATCATACCATATGTATAAGACAACGTTCTTTCCGTCTGGACTTACAATAGTAGCTTTACTGTCATAAATGGATGGTGCAGAACTGCCTACAATATCGCTAGAAACAAGTTCATCACTTAATTCATATTTAATTTGTTCTACCAAATCACCTTCAAGAGCATACTTTTTAAGGGTACTATTAATACTATTCAACGTTGCTTTTTTGTTAAGCTCTAAATTCAAAATAGCCAGAGATCCGTTTGGCACGGGAACTCGAATGGCATTAGAAGTTAATTTACCTTTTAAAACTGGAAGTGCTTTTGCAACAGCGTTACCTGCTCCAGTTTCGGTAATGACCATATTTAATGCAGCAGCACGACCTCTACGGTATTTTTTATGGAAATTATCAACTAAATTTTGGTCATTTGTATAAGCATGAATAGTTTCTAAATGCCCGCTTTTTATACCAAAAGAATCTTCAATAACCTTTAAAACTGGCGTGATGGCGTTTGTGGTACAGGAAGCCGCAGAGTATATTTTCACTTTGTCAGGATCATTATCTTTATGATTAACGCCATAAACAATATTTGGAATTTCCTTTCCAGGAGCGGTAAGCAACACTTTTTCAGCGCCCTTAGCAATTAAGTGTCTACTTAATGAATTTTTATCTCTAAAAGCACCAGTATTATCAATGATTAAAGCTTGGTTTATATCAAATTGAGTATAATCTATATCTTCTGGATAATTAGCTGAAATAATGTTTACCGTTGTGCCATTAATTATTAAGGCGTTATTTTTAGCGTCGACCGATACTGTACCTGGAAAATCACCATGAACGGAGTCGTTACGTAATAAAGATGCTCTTTTTTCAAGAATGGAAGCATCAATAGACCCTCTAGTTACAATGGCTCTAAGTCTAAGTTGACTCCCTTTACCTGTTTTAGCCATTAATTCTCGAGCAGCCAGTCTTCCTATTCTACCAAAGCCGTAGAGAACTACATCTTTAGGTTCAATACCATTGTTTTTGTCGGCATCCTTTAGCTTTCTGGCAACAAAAGCTGTAGCATTGGCATGTTTGTTCTCATCTAAATGAAATTCATAAGTTAATTTTCCAATATCAAGTTTAGCAGGTGGAACATCTAAAGTTTTAATAGCTCGTGCTATTTCAACAGAATCAAAAATAGAAATGGGCTTTTGCACAAACTTACCAGCATAATTGTGCAAGTTTAGTATTTGACTAACATTTCTGTCAATTAGTTGATTCCTAAAGATGACTAGCTCAATAGACTTGTCATACCAAAGATCGCTTACTGTTTTTATAAACTCAACAGTGGCTCTTCTACGGTCTGCCTGGAATGCTAATTCTTTTTCATAGGTTTCATTAAAATTCATGCTTAAAATTGTTTAGTTTTGTGTTTTAGTTTTGGCAAAATTATCATATTTCAAACGTTTTCGTAGCACATTTTAACAAAAAATAACCTCTTTAATTTTAATTAAAGAGGTTGTCTTATTTATTGGTTTTTTTGAAGTACCTTATCTAAATATCACTTCTTTTTTCTCTAGTCTTCTGTTAATGTATTCCAATTTTTCAATATTGTCTAAAACGTCATCGCCATATTTTTCTTTTAACTCAGAAATATCTTCAATACTTTCAATTTTCTTATCATTTATTCCGGTAATGATATACCCTTCAGAAATACCCAAGTTGGAGTAAAGCCATTTGTTTTTAGTTTCTTTTACCATCACTCCATATTCTACATCATATTCTTCTTTAAAAGAATCTGAAAGATCTTGAAGTTCCATTTTAATGAAGTTGATAGTAAAAGCATTTGTATTAGAAAGTTTAACTGTTAAGGTCTTAATTTCACCATTCCTTTCAAGTTCTACATTAACAATGTCATTTGGTCTTTTTGTTCTAATATAACCACTAAGGTCTTCAAATTTTGAAATCTCAATATTATCAAGTCTTTTAATAACATCCTTAGGTTTAATTCCTGCTTTTTCAGCTCCAGAATTTTTAATAACTTCATTAACATATACACCTTCCGAATATTCAATATTTTCTTTTTCTGCAAATTCGCTTGTAAATGTCCCTCCTTTGATACCAAGAACTCCGTTTTGTACATTACCATATTCCATGATGTCTTCTATCACCTTTCTGGCAATATTACTTGGCACTGCAAAAGAATATCCAATATAAGAACCAGTTTGTGAGGTAATAGCAGTATTTATACCAACCAGCTCGCCATTTGTGTTTACTAAGGCACCACCTGAGTTACCAGGGTTTACGGCAGCATCAGTCTGAATAAAAGATTGTTCACTTCTTCCAGAAATATCTCTTGCCTTAGCGCTAATAATACCTGCAGTTACCGTAGATGTTAAATTAAACGGATTTCCAACTGCTAATACCCATTCACCAATTTTAGCATTATCAGAATCTCCAAATGTTACAAATGGTAATTCTTCATCAGCTTCAATTTTTAAAAGTGCGATATCGGTTTTGGCATCGGCTCCAATTAATTCAGCGTCGTAGGTTTTATTATTGTTCATGGTTACTGATAATTTCTGAGCATTTTTAATAACATGGTTATTAGTGATAATATAACCATCAGCATTAATAATCACCCCTGAGCCAGTACCTAATTGAGGGCGTTGTGAACTTCTTCCAGAAAAGAAGTCTTCAAAAGTCATAGGTCCAGAACTCATAGATACATTTTTTACATGTACTACAGCATTTACCGTATTTTCAGCAGCCGAAACAAAATCAGGAGCTTCGGTTGTATTATATAAAGTATTTAAGTTATTAGTGGGTAAAAAGGCGGGTGTAGCTTGTGTATTATCAATAATTACAGTGTTTTCTTTTTCTAAAAATAATTTGTAGGCACCTAGGGTTAAAACGCCACCTAAGGCCGAAATCAGTACTAACGATAAAATCTTCTTCATAATTTTTCAGTATTAAGTTTTATTTATTCAACGACTAAAATTAAATATTTATTGGTTTTATATTTTCATTTAACGGTTTTTTAACGCCAACTTTAACGACTATTTAACAATCAATAAAACAGTTTAATATTTATATATTTGTTCCAATAATATGCAACAAGAATTTTTTAAATATCAAGGAACAGGAAACGATTTTGTGATGATTGATAATCGTCAACAAACATTCGACAAAAATAATACCAAACAAGTTGCTTTTTTATGTGACAGACGTTTTGGCATAGGGGCCGATGGTCTTATTTTATTAGAAAACCATAATGAGTATGATTTCAAAATGGTTTATTATAATTCTGATGGAAATGAAAGTACTATGTGCGGAAACGGTGGGCGCTGTTTAGTAGCTTTTGCAAGAGATTTGGGAGTAATAGAAGATAAAGCGACTTTTGAAGCTATTGATGGCATGCACCATGCCTCAATTGAAGGTGATATTGTAAAATTACAAATGTTAGATGTTGACGAGATTCAAAAGTATGAAAATCATGTGTTTTTAGATACAGGTTCTCCACATCATGTTCAGTTTGAAAATGATATTGAAACTTTTGATATTAAAACAGAAGGTGCTAGAATTAGATATGGTGCCCCTTATAATCAAGCAGGGAGTAATGTAAATTTTGTAAAGAAAATTACGAATGACACTTTTGCTGTAAGAACTTATGAACGTGGTGTTGAAGACGAAACCCTATCATGTGGAACCGGAGTTACAGCTGTCGCATTGGCGATGCACGCTACCAATGAAACTAAAGATTCATTAATTAATTTGAAAGTTCAGGGTGGTGAGCTGAAAGTATCATTTGATGTTGATAACGAAGCTTACAAAAATGTTTGGTTAATTGGTCCTGCTAAATTTGTTTTTAAAGGAACTGTATGATTACTCTTAAAGGAGAAAATATATATCTAAGAGCTTTAGAGCCAGAAGATCTGGAGTTTGTTCATGCAGTTGAAAATGATGAATCTATATGGGATGTTAGTAATACACAAACACCTTTTTCAAAATTTTTAATCAAGCAATATATAGAGAATGCTCATAAAGATATTTATGAGGTAAAACAATTAAGATTGGTTATTTCAAGTTATAATGAAAAACCACTAGGAATGATTGATATTTTTGATTTCGATTTTAAGAATAGTAGGGCAGGAATTGGGATTTTGGTGAAGGATAAAGAAAACAGAGGTAAAGGTACTGGTACAGAAGCCCTCAAATTATTGGTTTCGTATTGTTTCAATCAGTTGAATTTGCATCAATTGTATTGTAATATTTCCGAAGACAACAAAGTCAGTATTAAAATGTTTGAAAAACAAGGTTTCAAACAAGTTGGACTTAAAAAAGATTGGAACTACATTAATAACTCCTACAAGAACGAATATTTATTTCAGCTTTTAAATAAACAAGATGTACATTAAAAAAATCCTTTGGGCCATTGCATTAATTGGTCTTGTAGTGGCAGGTTATTTTGCATACTACATTTATTCGGCTATGATGGTGCCTAATACAGCATTTAATAATGAAAAAGCCTATATATACGTTAAATCTACTGATGATTATAATGATGTAAGAGAACAGCTGGAGCCTTTATTGAAGGATATTGACAAGTTTGATGCCTTAGCTAAACAAAAAAAATATGTAAGTAATTTAAAAGCGGGAAGATTTGTTGTTAAAAAGGGAATGAGTAATAATGATATTATTAATTCTATTAGAAGCAAAAACTTGCCTATTAAGGTGTCTTTTAATAATCAGAATTCTTTAGAGAAATTGGCTGGTAGAATTGCTCTTCAAATAGAAGCTGATAGTGTTTCTTTGTTGAAAGCTATGAAGGACGAATCTTTTTATTCTGACAATAATTTTAAAACCGAGACTGCATTAGGTATGTATTTACCTAACAGCTATGAGTTTTTCTGGAATACAACAGCTAAAGCATTTAGAGAACGAATGCATAAGGAGTACAAACGTTTTTGGAACGAGTCTCGTTTGAATAAAGCAAAATCCATTGGGCTTTCTGAAGATGAGGTAATGGCATTGGCATCTATTGTTTATGAAGAATCTAAAGAACCTACAGAGCAACCAAGAATAGCCGGAGTATATCTTAACAGGTTAAAAATTGGTATGCCATTACAAGCAGACCCAACACTTAAATTTGCGGCTTATCAATTACCAAAATATCAGAACACGGTTATAAAACGCGTTTTGAATGTTCATAAAGAGATTGACTCTCCGTATAATACTTATAAATATGCAGGTTTACCCCCAGGACTTGTTGCAATGCCGGATCTATCGGCTATTGAAGCTGTTTTGAACAATGAAAAGCATAAGTATTTGTATTTTGCAGCAGATCCTAAACGCGTAGGATTTCATAAATTCGCTAAAACGTTGTCACAGCATAATGTAAACGCCAGAGCCTATCATAAATATTTGTCTTCACAAGGAATTTATAAATAGTGCATTGGCTTCGAGTTAAATATTTACTTGTAGCTTTAATTTCTGTATCGTCATTTTCACAATCTAAGTTTAATTCGTTTTTAACTCCAAGTGATACTCTAAATATTTCGAGAAGGAATCTAGTTGTTATTTCTGAAGCTTCTTTAGCTAGTATTTCATTAATTGGATTGAATCAATTATGGTATTCTGATTATGATCGGTCAAAATTCCATACAGTTAATGATAATGACCAATGGCTTCAAATGGATAAAATGGGACATGTGTTCACATCGTATCAATTAGGTAGGGTAGGGTCCGATGTGTTGAATTGGAGTGGTGTAAGTAAAAAAGATCAATTAATATATGGAGCAACACTTGGTTTTGGGTTTTTAACCGCTGTAGAGGTGTTAGATGGTTATTCTCAGGAATGGGGTTTTTCTTGGGGTGATATTGGCGCAAATGCGGCCGGAACAGGACTCTATATTGGACAAGAATTACTATGGAAAGAACAAAGAATTGACTTTAAGTACTCTTTTCATCAAACAAAATATGCTTTTCAAAGCCCAAATAAGCTTGGGGAATCACTTTTAGAGGAGTCTTTAAAAGACTATAACGGTCAAACGTATTGGTTAAGTGTAAACTTACATTCGTTTTTTAAAGAAAGTAAAATTCCTAAATGGTTTAATGTTGCACTAGGTTACGGTGCTACAGGTATGCTGGGAATAAGTGAAGATACTGACAGTCAGTTGTTAATAAATAATAACGGTATGCGTCAGTTCTATTTAAGTTTTGATGTATCTTTAAGAAGAATTAAAACAAATTCTCCCCTATTAAGATCTGTTTTTAGCATTTTTGATATGATAAAAATACCTTTTCCTGCTTTAGAATTTAGCAAAAAAAGGAGTGTATTTCATCTATTCTACTATTAAAACAAGTATTTAAACGAGTAGTTTTGAAGAAATAAAAATTTTTTATAATTTTGCACGCTCAAATTTCAAGGCATATTTAATTTGGAAAATATGCTGAAAAAATTTAAAATTATGGTAAAGAATATTGCAAGTTATTCATTTCTTACGCTTACAATATGCTTTTTATTGTATGTTTCGTTTTCATCAAACGAAACAGTAGATTTGAGTAAGTATTCTACTAAAGGACTAGACTTAAATTACACAGTAAGTCTAGATGCTAAGGATAAGAATCTATTAGCATCAAATGAAGGTTTCTCACCATTTTTAGACAAATCTTTTGTAGGTTTTAAAGAAGCGGTTGCTTTTAAAGAGTCTAGAGGTGATTATTCATGCGTTAATACATATGGGTATTTAGGCAAGTATCAATTTGGTAAAGAAACATTAAAAATGATTGGGATTAACAATCCTAAACAATTTTTAAATGACCCCAAACTACAGGAAAAAGCGTTTATTGCAAATGCAGAACGTAACAAGTGGATTCTAAGACGTGATATTAGAAATTTTGTTGGAAAACGAATAAACGGTATTATTGTTACAGAATCTGGAATTTTAGCAGCTGCTCATTTAGCTGGACCTGGTAGTGTGAAAAAATATTTAAGAAGTTATGGACTTGACAATTTTGCGGATGGTTTTGGAACTACGGTTTACACCTATATGAAGCGATTTTCAGGATATGATACTTCTTTTATAAAGCCTAATAAAAAAGCAAAAGCTATATAGTTATTTTAGCTTTTGTGAATAATAAATATGGTAGGTCTTTTATGAAGGTCTACCATATTTTTTTTCCACTGGTTTGCAGTTTTAGTTTTAATGAACTCGGTTGAAAGTGTAATATCACAAGCTACACAGATTTGAGTATCATTTGCCAACACACTAGTAATATCTTCTAGCATTTTGTTATTTCTGTAAGGAGTTTCTATAAAAACTTGAGATTGATTATTCTCAAAGGAGGCTCTTTCTAAGCGTCTTAATTCTTGTTTCCTATCACCTTTATCAATTGGAAGGTAGCCATTAAAAGCAAAACTCTGTCCATTCATTCCAGAAGCCATTAAGGCCAAAAGAATAGATGAAGGACCAACTAAAGGCACAACTTTTATGTTTTTATCGTGAGCTATTTTAACAATATCAGCTCCTGGGTCTGCAATTCCGGGACAACCAGCTTCCGATATAACACCTACATGTTTACCGTGTAAACACGGATTTAAGAAATCTGGAAAATCTGTATCTTCTGTATGTTTATTAAGAACAAATAACTTTAAAGATGGTTGAGATTTACTGGGAGCTATTTTTTTTATAAATCGTCTGGCTGTTTTTTCATTTTCAACAATAAATATGTTTAAATGGTCTATAGTTTCTTTTATAGTTATAGGTAAAACCTCTATTGGTTCATTATCGCCTAAAGTACAGGGTATTAAATAAAGGTTGCCTTTGCTTTTCATTTTAAGTCAAATTTTCAGCAATAATAGAGCAAGCTTCATCTAGCATTTTGTAAACATTTTCAAAACCTCGCTCACCTCCGTAATACGGATCGGGTACGTCGTAGTTTTGATTTGGATAAACCAGATTTAAAATCATTTCAACTTTATCAATATCCTTCTGATTTCTAGCCAGTTTATTGACGTTTTGATAGTTTGATCCGTCCATTACATAGATAAAATCAAATAAGTCAAAATCATTAACTGTAAATTGACGTCCTTTTAAATGTGATATATCTAAGCCATATTTTCTAGCCACAGCAATAGAGCGTTTGTCTGGTTGATTTCCAGCGTGATAATTGGCTGTTCCTGCAGAATCAACTAAGAAAGAGTCAGGGAGTTTTGATTTTAAAATGCCCTCAGCTAATGGTGAACGACAAATATTGCCTAGACAAACCATTAGTATTTTAATCATCTGAATTAAGTTTTATACAGAAAGTTTTTTAGAGATATCTTCAACGTATTTTCTAAATTGTTTGTCTGTTGAAGAAAGATTATCAACTGTTTTACAAGCATGTAATACTGTTGCGTGGTCACGTTTACCAATTTGAGAGCCGATACTTGCTAAAGAGGCTTTCGTGAATTTTTTAGCAAAAAACATAGCTAATTGTCGTGCTTGAACAATATGGCGTTTTCTAGTTTTAGATTGCAGTGTATCAATATCCATTTGGAAATAATCCGATACCACTTTTTGAATATAATCAATTGAAACCTCCCGTTTTGTATTTTTAACAAATTTTTCAACTACAACTCTAGCAAGATCAATTGTTATTTCCTTTTTATTGAAAGAAGATTGCGCAATTAGCGAGATAATAGCACCTTCAAGTTCTCTAACGTTCGATTTTATGTTTTTTGCAACATAATCTATGATATCTTCAGGCATCTCAACACCATCACGATATAATTTATTTTTCAATATTGAAACCCTTGTTTCAAAATCTGGAGTTTGTAATTCAGCAGAAAGTCCCCATTTAAAACGAGATAGTAAGCGTTGCTCAATATCTTGCATATCAACCGGTGCTTTATCACTTGTTAAAACAACTTGTTTGCCATTTTGATGCAAATGATTGAATATATGAAAGAAAACATCTTGTGTTCCAGATTTACCAGAAAGGAATTGCACATCATCAATAATAAGAACATCTATAATTTGATAAAAATGTATAAAATCATTTCTATTGTTCTTTTTTACAGCATCAATATATTGTTGTGTAAATTTTTCAGCAGAAATATATAAAACTGTTTTTTCTGGGTACTTATCTTTTATATCAACACCAATAGCATGGGCTAAATGTGTTTTACCCAATCCTACACCTCCAAAAACCAATAATGGGTTGAAAGATGTCCCACCTGGTTTATTTGCAACCGCTAATCCGGCACTTCTTCCTAAACGGTTAGAGTCTCCTTCTAAAAAGTTGTCAAAACTATAATTAGGATTCAGTTGAGATTCCACTTTGACATTTCTAATACCAGGTATAATAAAAGGATTTCTTAATTCTGGACTTTTATTATTTAATGGAATATCAACATCTTGAGATTTTACAGCGCTTCTATTAGAACTTGGAATTTTTTCAGTAAATGGTTGTTTGTTGCCATAGGTGTTTTCCATTTTAATAATGTAAACTAATTTGGCAGTTTCTCCTAGTTCTTTAGTAAGGGCAACTTTTAAAATTTTAACATAATGCTCTTCAAGCCATTCGTAGAAGAATTTACTTGGTACTTGAATGCTTAAAGCATTTTCTGTGAGTTTAACTGCAATAATAGGTTCAAACCAAGTTTTATAAGCTTGCGGTTGAATATTATCCTTTATAAATTCCAGACAATTATTCCATACCGATTGCGCAGTTACACTCATTGTTAAATTTTGTGGTTTTGTTAGTTAGTTATAAGAGAGGAATCCCAAATCATACGTTCCTCATTCTCTTTGGCAAATATGTGAACAAAATTCTTAAAAAAAAAATGAAAATCTATTGAATTTCTAGAAATTTTTCCTCATGTTTAATTGCTTTTCGAAACTACAAAAAAATATTTAATAATTACTATGAAATTCGATGAAATACAAATAAGGGTGAGATATGGCGAAACTGATCAAATGGGAGTGGTGTACCATGGTAATTACGCATTATATCTGGAAATGGGAAGAATAGAATGGTTAAGAAAGCAAGGAATCTCTTATAAGTCTATGGAAGAAAATGGGATTATGTTACCAGTGGTTTCATTGAATATAAACTATAAAAAATCAGCTGGTTATGATGATCTAATTAATGTAAAAACTCAACTAAAAAAAACACCAACTGCTAAGATTGAATTTGATTATGAAATCTCTAATGAAAAAGGTGAAATTTTAACCACTGCAAATACAACTTTAGTTTTTATTGATATGAAAACGAATAGACCAACTAGAGCGCCAAAATATATTTTGGATGCCATTGAGCGTTTAGGTTAAACTTTTTTTATTTTAATTTCGTAAAGTTTATCGAAAATATTGAAAACGGTTTCCGCATTTTTTTTTCTAACGGAAACAGTGATTTTACAATTCATTTCTAGTTCTTGATTTACCACATTGAGTTTTTTCTCTTTTATAATACGCATTACTGTATTCATGTTTTTGTAATCAAAAGAGATGAGGTATTCAATATTGATTGTCTTTTCAACAATATTAGAAGCTTCTAAAGACATTTGAGCAGTAGTCTTATAAGCATTTATCAATCCGCTAACTCCTAATTTAACCCCTCCAAAATAACGTACTACAACTATTAAAATATTGGTAACCTCAAAAGATTGTATTTGGTTATAAATTGGCATTCCTGCAGAATTATTAGGTTCGCCATCATCATTGGCTCTAAAAAACACCTTTTCTCTACCTATTTTATAAGCATAACACCAATGTCTTGCAGAATGATGTTCTTTTTTTAAGGTTTCAATGTGTTTTTTTACGTCATTTTCATTTAAAACTGGAAAGGCATATCCAAAAAATTTACTGTTCTTATCTTTAAATAGAACGTTCAATGTTTTGCTTGTAATAGTTTTATATGTGTCTTGTTCTGTCAAGGATTAATTAAGCTGTTATTAATATTGAACAAATTACTCACATCATCAGTATTAGGGTTTATATGCCAGGTGATAAAGTTTAGATTTTTTGCAGTTTTAATATTGTCTAAATTGTCATCAACAAACAAGCATTCGTTAGCTACAAGGTTGTTTTTGTTTAAAACGAAATTAAAAATATCTGCATCTGGTTTTCTTAAATTTATCTCATGTGATAGATAAAACACATCAAAACAATCTTTGAATTCATTATAAAAAAGAATGTTTTCTTGAATCCAACTAATATGTAAATCATTGGTGTTACTTAATAGAATGAGTTTATATTTTGAAGATGCTTTAAGTTCTTTTAAAAAGGCTAATCTGTGTTTTGGGAATTCTGCCAGAATTGAATTCCATTTAAAAATAATGTCATCTATAGATTGTTCGGGGAAATAGCTCGAGTAATTGTCAAGAAACACCTCGGTAGAAATTAACCCTTTTTCAAATGCTATATTAGTTTTTATTATGTCATCAAAATGTTCTGAAGATTCAAAATGCTTGATATAATCAAGCGTATAGGCGTCATTAAGATTGATAAAAACATTACCAAAATCGAAAATAATGGTTTTAATCATTCAGGTAAGTTTTAAGAATATTTCCATTTATATTTTCTTCCAAAATCATTTTACCTCTAAAAGAAGGGGCTTTGGTACCATTTTTAAAATTTAAGTTCCCAGTAAAGACTCTTGCTTCCTCCCAAAGATTGGCATTAATAAATGTTTGAAGTGTTTTTGCGCCGCCTTCAATAATAATAGAGTTTATATCATTTTTAAAAAGTACATTACAAATCTGTTGCGCTATATTTTTTGAGAAATCAATATTTTTATTTGAAATTACAATTGTTTCGGCTTCATCATTGAAAATATTAAAACCCTTAGAAAGCGTATTATTTTCGTCAATTACAATTCTAGTTGGGTTTTTTCCAGTCCAATCACGAACCGTTAAGCTGGGGTTGTCCTGTAAAACTGTGTTTGTTCCAACAAGAATAGCTTGTTCTTCAGTTCGCCATTTATGAACCAGTTGTCTAGAGTATTTATTAGTTATCCAAACAGGTTTCTGTTCGTTCTTTGTTTCGGGAGCAATAAACCCATTGTCGGTTTCAGCCCATTTTAGAATGATATAAGGTCTTTTTTTGTTGTGAAATGTGAAAAAGCGTTTGTGATGTTGTTTGCATTCATTCTCTAATATGCCAACAGTTACCTTTATTCTGGCCTCAATAAGTTTTTTAATGCCTTTACCTGCAACCTGTTCGTTGTCATCAACACATCCAATAACAACGTTGGGGATTTCATTTTTAATAATCAAATCACTACAAGGAGGTGTTTTTCCAAAGTGAGAACAGGGCTCAAGGGTCACATAAAGCGTTGCTTCTTTTAAAAGTTCTTTATCTGTAACAGAATTTATAGCATTTACTTCGGCATGATTCCCGCCATAAGCACTTGTGAAACCTTCACCAATAATACTGTTATTACATACTATAACAGCCCCAACCATAGGGTTGGGGCTAGTTTTTCCCAATCCGTTTTTAGCAATTTCTATGCATCGTTTTATGTAGATTTCATGATTGCTCAAAACGCTACAGCTTAATTTTTATATTATCGGTTTTATCAATATTATAGGTGTATGAAAATCCAAACACCTTATATATAAGGTCTCCTTTATATTGAATCTTAATTTTTTTACTGAATAAACTTCCAATCAGCCTACCAATACTTTTGTTGCTTAAAATGCTATCAGTAGGGACATTAGCTTTTAATGGAATAGAAAATTCCTTTTTTGCTGGAACCTTAAAGCTTTCGGTTGATACAGTTGCCATTTCATTATCATTAACAAACACTTTAATGGCATCCGTTTTTAACTCGCCTCCAATATCATTTGGATTTAAAAAAATGGCATCAGCTGTAATTGTGACGTGTTTTGATGTAGATTCTAACACTTGAATATTTTCAACACTTAAAAACTCAGGTTTCTCCTTTAATTTGCAATTGTAAAACAATAATAATATTGTTGATAAAATAATGAATGGCTTAAGTTTCATTTTTTTAGATTTAAGTATATTCACTTTTATAAAAGTACCATTTTAAGTGAGTAAAGATACTATTGTTATTCGAGAAATTAGGTCTCAAGACAATGCTCAAGTTGAGCAGGTTATAAGAGCATGTTTTCATGAGTTTAAAATACCTTTAACTGGTACTGCTTATGAAGATGAGGAAACTCCCAGAATGTATGAATCTTATCAGAATGATGATGATATTTATTTTGTTATTGATGATGATGGAGACATTTTAGGAGGCGCTGGAATAAAACCACTTAAAGACTTTGATGAGAATATTTGCGAGCTACAAAAAATGTATTTTTCACCTAAAGTAAGAGGGAATGGATATGGAAGAAAGATGTTTGAAAAATGCTTGAAAGCCGCGAAAGATTTGGGGTATAAGAAATGTTATTTAGAATCGGCTCCTCAGTTAAAAGCTGCCATTCATATTTATGAAAGCTACGGTTTTAAACATTTAGACGCAGCTTTAGGAAATACAGGGCATTATAGCTGCGGTGTTTGGATGATAAAGGATTTATGAGACTACAGGATATTCAGAACGACTTTCACAATGAATTAGATTCAATTTATGCAAAAGAAGAAATAGATAATTTCTTTTTTATGTTAACGGAGTCTTATTTTGATGTTTCCAGACTGAAATTGGCTTTGGATCCAGATATTGTTTTAGAAAAACCCCATTTTATACTGGGTGCCTTGAGTCAGTTGAAGGAAGAAAAACCTATTCAATATATTTTAGGTGAAACAGAGTTTTATGGGTTACAGTTTAAGGTGAATGATGATGTCTTGATTCCAAGACCTGAAACTGAAGAACTTGTAGATTGGATTTTAAATTGTCATTCTGAACGAAGTGAAGAATCTAGTGAGTTAAGTGTTTTAGACATTGGAACTGGCAGCGGTTGTATTGCTATTTCGCTGGCAAAACAATTACCAAATGCCAAAGTTTATGCGCTTGATGTTAGTAAGAAGGCTTTAAAAGTAGCCATAATGAATGCTGAATTAAATAATGTTGAAATTGAATTTATAGAACACAATATTCTAAATCCTCGTCATGCTGAACTTGTTTCAGCATCTCAAAAGTTTGATGTTATCGTTTCCAATCCGCCATATGTAAGAGTGAAGGAAAAAGAATTGATGAAGCAAAATGTATTGAATAATGAACCTCATTTAGCACTTTTTGTTGATGATGATAACCCTTTATTGTTTTACAAAGCTATTTGTGAATTTTCAAAGTCTAATTTGAAGGAGGAAGGTAGATTGTTTTTCGAAATAAATGAGTATTTAGGAAATGATATGGAAGAGTTATTGAAAAATTATAATTTTAAAAATATAGAATTAAAACAGGATATCTTTGAAAAAGATAGAATGATTAAAGCTGTTAATATTAATGAGTAACATTCAACAAAAAATAAACCAATTAAGAGATGAACTTAGAGAGCATAATTATAATTATTATGTTCTGGATAATCCTACTATTTCTGATTATGAGTTTGATATTAAACTTAAAGAATTACAGCAATTGGAAGATGGGCATCCTGAGTTTTTTGATGCTAATTCGCCAACGCAGCGTGTAGGTGGAGAGGTAACAAAAAATTTCGAAACTATTGTTCATGAAAATAGAATGTATTCTTTAGACAACTCATATTCTAAAGAAGATTTGGAAGATTGGGAAACTCGCATTAAAAAGATGGTGGATGGCGATATTCAATATACTTGTGAGTTAAAATATGATGGAGCTTCCATGAGTTTAATTTATGAAAATGGTTTATTGGCTAGAGCTGTAACAAGAGGAGATGGTTTTCAAGGTGATAATGTTACTGCTAACGTGAAGACTATTAAATCGGTGCCACTTCAATTAAAAGGTGATTATCCATCAAAGTTTGAAATAAGAGGAGAAATTGTATTGCCTTTTGAAGGTTTTAATAAAATGAATGAAGAGCGTATTGCCAATGGAGAGGAACCTTATAGAAATCCCAGAAATACCGCGTCAGGGAGTTTAAAGCTTCAAGATAGTGCTGAGGTTGCAAAAAGACCATTGGAATGTTTGCTTTATAGTTTACAAGGTGTTAATCTAGGTATCACAACGCAATTTGAAAATTTAGATAAAGCAAGAGCATGGGGGTTCAAGGTACCTGATGCTGCAAAATTGGCTAATTCTATTGATGAAGTATTAGAATTTGTGGAGTATTGGGATATACATCGTCATAATTTACCATATGAAACCGATGGTGTGGTTATCAAGGTAAACAATTTGCAACAGCAAGAAGAATTGGGTTATACAGCCAAGGCACCACGTTGGGCTATGGCTTACAAGTTTAAAGCAGAACAGGTGTCAACCAGATTAAATAGCATTACATATCAAGTAGGTAGAACTGGTGCGATAACTCCGGTTGCTAATTTAGAACCTGTTGAGTTGGCTGGAACAACAGTTAAGAGGGCTTCTTTACATAATGCAGATCAAATTGAAAAACTGGATATTAGGGTAGGAGATGAGGTTTATGTAGAAAAGGGAGGAGAAATTATCCCTAAAATTTTGGGTGTTGATTTAAGTAAACGCCCTAAAACATCCAAACGAACAGAATATATCAACAACTGTCCAGAATGTGAAACCGAATTAATAAGAAAAGAAGGAGAGGCGCAGCACTATTGCCCAAATTATAATGGTTGTAACCCACAGATTATTGGACGGATTCAACATTACATTTCCCGAAAAGCTATGGATATTGAAGGCTTAGGTGGGGAAACTGTAGCTTTATTGGTCAACGCTGGTCTTATAAATAATTATTCAGACTTATATGAGTTAACCAAGGAACAAGTTATTCCTTTAGATCGAATGGCAGAAAAGAGTGCTGATAATTTAATTGAAGGTATTGCGCAGTCAGTTAATATTCCATTTGAGCGAGTTTTGTATGCTTTAGGTATTAGATATGTTGGTGAGACTGTTGCTAAAAAACTAGCTAAGCATTTTAAAAGTATAGATGCTATTATAAATGCTTCGGAAGAAGAATTGGTAAATGTTGATGAAATAGGGATTAAAATAGCAGAGAGTGTTGTAGAGTTTTTTGGCTCTGAGGAAAATAACAATATAGTTGATAGATTAAAGCAGTTTGGAGTTCAGTTAGAAATGTCTGCAGAGCAACTTATAGGTCAAACAAATATATTAGAAGGACATTCTATTGTGGTGTCTGGAGTGTTCGAATCTATTTCAAGAAATGACTTAAAAAAGCTAATAGAAGACAATGGCGGAAAGGTAAGTAGTTCTATTTCATCTAAGACTAGTTTTATAGTTGCTGGGGATAAGATGGGACCAAGTAAAAAAGAAAAGGCAGAAAAGCTTGATATAGATATGATTAATGAGTATGATTTCTTACAAAAAATAAAATAATTTCAAAAAAAACCGATAAAAAGCATTTTTTTATCGTTTAATTGTAAATATTTTTTATATTTGTCCTGTAACCAAATCTATTATAATGTTCAAGTCGAAAGTCTTGGTGAGTTTAGTTTTAACTATTTATGTCCTATTTGTTACCTTTGGGCTTATTGGTTATGAAACTGTTGCTTTTACACTAGATTCATTAATTTTACCATTAATAACGCTATTTTATTTTGTTTTATTTGAAAAGAAGACTTTGTTCTTTTCGCTTTTTCTAATATGCTATGCTGGTTCTGATTTAATAGGTTTAATTGTGAATTTTATTCCATATAATGAATCGTATCAATTTCTTTTCGATTTAGATTATTTTATAGGAAATTCCATGTATATAATGGCTTATGGTTTTCTTTTTATAGAGATATGTAAAGCTTTAAATGTGTTCCATATTTTAAGAAATTTCAAAATTCACCTGATTGTTTTAACAGGCCTTAATATATGGTTGATATTTGTTTTACAAGAAATGGTTGACTCAGATTCAAGTATGTCTGGAGAGTATTATCTGGAAATGGTCTATAATATAATTATGTTGCTATTACTTTCAGGAGCATTACTTAATTACTTTTATCGTGATAATAAAAAAACTTTACTGCTATTTTTAGGTGCCTTATGTATCGTTTTTTCTGAAGTGATTGATATTGCATACATATACAAAACTCCAAAATGTCTACTTAATATTTTCTCAACAACATTAACCTTATCAGCCTTTTATTTTTTCTGTATACAAACAAATTTATCAGATGTCAGGGGAGGTGAAGAGGCCCATGTAGTTATGGAATAATGTAATGCATTACTTTAATTAAGTTTTAAAAACGGAATGTCTTTTTTATATAGAAAAAGAATTATTGCTGATAATGTAAATGTAACTACCGCAGTAATAAATAAAGCTCCTTCGTCATTGTTAATTTCAATTCCTAGTTTGGTTAAGTGCATTAAAATGGCTCCTCCAAGAATACCTAAGGCAAGCGTAGCTCCTACCCAAACACCCTTAGGGATTAGAAGTAAAATACCTGCAATAAGTTCTAGTACACCAATACTAATTCTTCCAAAAGGTTCCAGTCCAACTTGCGTAAAAATATAAACGCTGTCTGGGTGAGCTGTGAATTTAAAGCGTAATGTTTGAATTAAAATAATGGCAACAATAAGCCTTAATGCAAAAGGAGTATACTTTTTCATCTTTATAATATTTTGCAATATTAGACGAGGTAGAAACAAAAACTTACTGTGGTTATTGAACTATTATTGATGTGCCATTTGTAGATTTATTCTTATCCCTATCAAAATAAAAATCAATGCGACCCAAGTTAATACCATAAGCACCCACTTGGTTAACCAGCATATTTTCATCATTGCTATTTTTTACTATTGTAGGTTTTTCTAAGAACGTATGTGTGTGCCCCCCAATAATAAGATCAATGTTTTTAGTTGCAGCTGCCAGATTTAAATCGCTTATTTTATTTGGAGTATTTTTGTAAAAATAGCCCAAATGAGACAAGCAAATAATTAAATCACACTTTTCTTCAGTCTTAAGAATACGGCTCATATCTTGAGAAATTTCAATAGGGTCAAGATATTTAGTTTCTTTAAACAATGATTTATCCACCAAACCTTGCAGTTTAACTCCTAATCCAAAAACACCAATTTTAATACCGCCTCTTTTAAAAACTTTATAGGGTTTAACATGCGTGTTCATAATGGTATTACTAAAGTCATAGTTGGCAGAAACAAACTCAAATTTTGCATGAGGTAGCTGGGTGTATAAACCTTCAATACTGTTGTCAAAATCGTGATTCCCAATGGTGGCCAAATCATATTTTAGCATGCTCATTAACTTAAATTCCAATTCGCCACCATAATAATTAAAATACGGAGTGCCTTGAAAGATATCACCCGCATCTAATAAAAGTGTATTAGGGTTTTCTTTTCTAATAGATTCTATTAAGTTAGCGCGTCTAGCCACACCACCTTGATTAGCATTTTTCCCATCATTTGGATCAAACGGATCAATATGACTATGCACATCATTAGTGTGAAGGATAGTGATTTTGGTGGTTTTAGGATCTTGTACAAAAGATTGCAACCCCAAACCTCCTATAGTTAAAGCACTTCCGGCAGATAGTTGTTGTATAAAATCTCTTCTTTTCATTTCTGCCTACTTTCTTATAAACCTGTCGTCTCTTTTAGGGTTAATGGTGTCAACCTTTTTTAAGTAATCAATCATGGCATTTCTTATTTTGTAATCTAAATTCTCATAGCTTTCGTTTGGTTTAAAGAAAGTCATGTTGTCTCCGCCATTATATAGGTAGTCACTTGTGGCAACATAATAGGTCTTGTTTTTATCAATCTGTTCTCCGTTAATTGAGGACTCAATTAGATTGTATCCTTTGTCAAGTATAATTTTAAGACCTAAAATAGGATGTGCCTGCTTTCTGGTAACTAAGTATTCAACAATATCATAAATCTTATCACCTTTAAGACCAGCTACCACTATTTTATTCTCAAAAGGCATAACTTTGTAAGCGGTTCTTTCGGTTATAGAGCCTTTAGGAATGGCCGCCCTAATGCCTCCACGGTTTAAAACCACAATGTCAATATTCGCTTCTGTTCTTTTTCTGAAAACTGGATTTCCTTCAGAAAACATAATACCCACCATTAAATTACCAATAGCTGTATTTAATTCGGTATCATCTTTCGTGTAGGTATCAGGAGAATATGCTAAAACGCTATCTAAATCACTGTCAATATGTTCTCTAAAAGGTTTTATGAAGGATTCAATTTCTTCATTGAAAGAAATGGAGTCGGTAATTTGAATTTGTTGCCCTTCAATTTTTATTAACTGAGGTTTTTGTTCTTTGCAGCTTGAAAACATTAAAAAAATTAACAAAAAAAATAAATGTGTTAACCTCATTATATTAAATCAAAAATTTGAATGTAGTTTTGCTACCTTTGCGCAAAGTATAAAGATAAATGTTTTTAAAGGGTTTTAAGGAAAAATCTAATAAAAAGTACTTGAACAAATTGTTATCAGAACGACATGTAGAGGTTACTGAAAACAAAATAGAAAGTTTAGGTGTTATCTTGAATATTGATGAAATTGATGATTTTGAATTGTTTAGGAAACTTGCAAATTTTATAAAAGTGCGTCCAAATAAGTTGAAAATCATAGCTTTTTCGGTAAATAAAAATGATCATGTAAATGCTTGGGAAGAGTGCTTCCATGCAGAAGATTTTGGATGGAACGGAACGGTTAAGAATACTGGATTAAAATCTTTTCTAGATTATAATTTTGACGTTTTAGTGAGTTATTATAAACATAATACACTAGAATTAAAAATGATGACGGCTTCTTCAAAAGCTAAATTTAAAGTTGGGATTCTTCAAACAGACGAGCGTTTAAATGATTTAATTATTAAAACTGAAATAAATGAATTTAAGGTATTTAAAAGTGAAATTTTTAGGTACTTAACTATTTTAAATAAAATTAAAAATGAATAGTAAGTTTTTAGGAACTGGAGTTGCATTGGTTACACCGTTTAATTCAGATTTAAGTGTAAATCATGAGGCACTGGCAAATATTGTGAATTTTAATATTAAAAACGGCACAGAATATCTTGTAATTTGTGGAACAACTGGAGAAAGTGTTACACTAACTAAGCAAGAAAAGAAAGATGTAATAAAAACTATTTCTGAAACTAATAACGGACGTTTACCTTTGGTTTTAGGAATTGGAGGTAATAATACAGCCCAAGTTGTTGATGAAATTAAATCTACAGATTTAAGTGGTATTGATGCAATTTTATCTGTATCGCCATATTATAACAAGCCAACTCAAGAAGGTTTGTACCAGCACTTTAAGGCAATTTCTGAAGCGTCACCGGTTGATATTATTTTATACAATGTTCCTGGTAGAACATCTAAAAACATGGAGCCATCAACTACCTTAAGACTTGCTAATGATTTTGATAATGTTATCGCAGTTAAAGAGGCTGGTAATAACATGTCACAGTATTTAGAATTGCTAAAAAATAGGCCGGAAGATTTTTTAGTGATTTCTGGTGACGATGATTTAGCATTAGGCACTGTACTGGCTGGTGGAGCAGGTGTTATTTCGGTAATAGGGCAAGCATTTCCTAAAGATTTTTCTGAAATGATTCGTCTTGGTTTAAAGGGAAATACAAAAGAGGCTTACAAACTTCACTTTAAATTAATGGATGTTATTGGATACATTTTTGAAGAAAATAATCCGGCGGGTATTAAAGCTGTTTTTGAAGCTTTAGGTTTATGCGATGACACTGTAAGGTTACCAGTTGTTCCTGCTACAGACGGATTAAAAGAGAAAATTAAAGCATATTTAAGTTAGTTTTGTTAGTTGCAATTTTAATACCGTAATTAATAATTTTGAATGGATTTTCTATTTTGATTATTCAAAAAGTTAAATATTACTTAAACCTTATTATTACCAAGTTTTAGCTGCTATTTTAGCTGTAAAATATTATTTTTAAAATCCATATTAATAACTTAATTTTGCATTCTGTTTAAAATCTATGAATAAGTATTTATACATATTAATATCACTAGTCATTTTAAGTTCTTGTAGTGAGTATCAAAAGGTTTTAAAAGCCTCTGGTGAAGGAGCTACAGCTCAAAAATTTAAAATGGGAGACTCTCTTTATAACGCGGGTAAGTGGGCCAAGGCAAACAGAATTCTTGGGCAGATAGTTCCAGAATATAGAGGTAAGCCACAGGCTCAAAAGCTTATGTATTTATATGCCCAAACATTTTATAAGATGAAAGATTACTATATTTCATCTTATAGATTTGAACAATTTGCAACGAGTTATCCAAAAAGTGAAAAGTTGGAAGAGGCCTCTTTTTTAAGTGCTAAGAGCTACTATATGCTTTCTCCTGTTTATTCAAAAGATCAGAAGGAAACAAAGGAAGCCATTGAGAAAATTCAAGGATTTATCAATCAATTCCCTGAGTCGGAATATTTACCAGAGGCCAATAAATTGGTTCAAGAATTGGATTTCAAATTAGAAAAGAAAGCCTTTAGTATAGCAAAACAATATAGTGATATAGCGCCTGGGTTTACGAGGGATTATACGGCGGCAATAAAGTCTTTTGATAATTTTCTTTATGATTTCCCTGGTTCTAGTTTAAGAGAAGATGCTTTGTTTCAAAGATTAGATGCTGCTTACAAACAAGCTGTTAATAGTATAGAATATAAACGTTCTAGAGCAGAAGGTATTGTTCATATTCGAAAAGAACGTATAGAAGCAACAAAAGAATACAGTAGTTCATTTTTAAAAACTTTTGCAAATTCTAAATACATTGAACAGGTAAATGAAATGAATAGAGTTTTAGAAGAAGAATTAAAAAAATATAGCACAAAAAGTTAAATATATTCACAATGGATTTAAAGAAAATCAATGCTCCTGTTAATACAGTAACTTATGATAGAAATCAAATAGATGAGCCAACAGAGAATATCTATGAGTCAATTTCTATTATTTCTAGAAGAGCGGAGCAAATTAACACAGAGATTAAAAAAGAGCTTATTGATAAGTTAGAAGAGTTTGCTACTTATAACGATAGCTTAGAAGAAATCTTTGAAAATAAAGAACAAATTGAGGTTTCTAAATTTTATGAAAAATTACCTAAACCTCATGCTTTAGCTGTTCAAGAGTGGTTAACAGATAAAATTTACTTCAGAAATACCGAGGAAGATTCTCAGGAATAATTTCTTAAAGTAAAAACTTAAAAGCAAGTAGCTTTTCAGGAGAATTTAGTACATTTAATTTTCTTTTTTGAATCACAAATTTTGGAGCATAACAAAGGTTATAGTTGTGAAATTAAATATAAAAAGAGTTAAACTAAATTTCTGAAAAGCTATTTTTTTATGAGTATTCTAAGCGGCAAAAATATTCTATTGGGCATAAGTGCTGGTATTTCTGCATATAAAACAGCTTCATTAGTAAGGTTATTAATCAAAGCTGGAGCTGAAGTAAAAGTTGTGATGACTCCAAATTCTAAAGAATTTATAACACCTTTAACCTTATCCACCCTTTCAAAAAATCCAGTTCATTATTCTTTCACCAACGAGGAAGATGATAATACCGTATGGAATAATCATGTAGAATTGGGGCTTTGGGCAGACTTGTTTGTTGTTGCTCCTGCAACGGCAAATACATTGTCTAAAATGGCCAATGGTGTTTGTGATAATTTATTATTGGCAACATATTTATCTGCTAAGTGTCCTGTGTATTTTGCGCCGGCAATGGATTTAGATATGTATAAGCATCCAACAACTTTAAAATCATTTGAGAAATTAAAGTCATTTGGAAATACTATGATTCCTGCTACAAGAGGTGAGTTGGCTAGCGGGTTGGTAGGTGAGGGTAGAATGGCAGAACCAGAAGATATTGTTGCTTTTATTGAAAATGATATTATGGAATCGCTACCATTAAAAGGTAAAAAAGTATTAATTACTGCGGGCCCAACTTATGAAGCCATAGATCCAGTTCGTTTTATAGGAAATCATTCCAGTGGTAAGATGGGATTTGAAATAGCCAAAGCTGCTGCTAATTTGGGAGCTTATGTTATTTTGGTAACTGGACCAACCCATCAAAAAATATCAAATAGTTTGGTGCAAGTGATTCCTGTAATTAGTGCTGAAGATATGTATGTTGAAGCTCATAAATATTTCCAAGAATTTGATGTTGCTATTCTTTCGGCAGCAGTAGCTGATTACCGACCTAAAGAAGTGGCTTCTAAGAAAATAAAAAAGAAAGATTCAGCGTTAACTTTAGAGATGGTAAAAACCAAGGATATTTTGGCATCTTTGGGAGCTGTAAAAAAACATCAGTTTTTGGTAGGGTTTGCATTAGAAACTAATAATGAATTAGAAAACGCAAAAGACAAATTAAAAAGAAAGAATTTAAATTTAATTGTTTTAAATTCGTTAAATGATAAAGGTGCTGGCTTTAAAGGAGATACAAATAAAGTAACTTTTATTGATAGAAAAGAAGAAATCACAGAATTTGAATTGAAATCAAAAGCAGAGGTTGCTAAAGATTTATTAAATAAAATTATTGAACAAATACATGCGTAATATTCTAATTGTTTTAACTTTTTTTATTGCTTTCTCAGGTTTTTCACAAGAGTTGAATTGTAATTTGGTTGTAAATGCAAGACAAACAGGAAATGAAAATTTTCCAATATTTAAAACTTTAGAAAAGCAATTAACCGAATTTATCAACAATACAAAGTGGACAGACCAAATACTTAAGCCTCAAGAACGCATAGATTGTAATATGGTTATTAATATTACTAACTACAGCGGTGATGCTTTTCAAGCGTCATTGCAAGTTCAATCGTCTAGACCTGTTTTTGGATCTTCATATAGTACACCTATTTACAATTTTAACGATAAGGATTTTAGCTTTAGGTATTTAGAATTTCAGAATTTGATTTATAATTCATCGCAATTTGAGTCTAATTTGATATCAGTATTGGCCTTTCATGTTTATATGATTTTGGCTTTAGATGCTGATTCATTTGCTGCAAAAGGAGGTGATACTTATTTTAAACAAGCTCAAACCATTACTAATTATTCTCAACAAGGTAATTTTAAAGGTTGGAAGTTAGAAGATGGTTTGCAAAGTAGGTTTGCACTCATAGATAATGTAATGTCTCCTACTTTTAAAGAATATCGACAAATTATAAGTGATTATCACAGACAAGGATTAGATGTTATGAGTGAGAACACTAAAGCAGGCAAAGAAAAAATTGCCATAGCGTTAAAACAGTTTCAGGCAATGAATAGTAGAAGACCTAATTCTTTTTTACAACGCACTTTTTTTGATGCGAAGGCTGATGAGATTGCTCAAATTTTTAGTGGAGGTCCAAACGTAAACATTGCTAGTCTAAAGGAAATACTTCAAAAAGTAGCGCCAATGCATAGTAGCAAATGGCAAAATATTAAGTTTTAAATATTAAAAAGAAGACTTGTTAATTTCATTTTCAATAAAAAATTACGCGTTAATTGACCATCTTCAGGTTGATTTTAATAACGGGTTTTCTATCATCACAGGAGAAACTGGTGCAGGTAAATCTATTTTGTTAGGAGGTTTGTCATTGATTCTGGGCAAACGTGCAGATTTATCAAGTTTAAAAGACACTTCTCAAAAATGTATTATTGAAGCCGTTTTTAATGTGGCCGATTATAAATTAGAAGTACTTTTTGATGCTGAGGATTTTGATTATGAACCCCATACTATTATAAGGAGAGAGATATTACCTTCTGGTAAATCAAGAGCATTTGTTAATGATTCTCCGGTAAACTTAAATAGTTTGCAAAATTTGGGTGAGCGCTTAATTGATATTCATTCGCAACATCAAACCTTGCAACTTACTAATGATGATTTTCAGTTTCAGGTTATTGATGCTTTAGCTAAAAATGTTATTCAATTAAGTAATTATCAAAATGAATTAAAGGTTTATAAATTACTGCAAAAGGAGTTAAATGAGCTTTTAACTTTTCAAGCGGAAGCCATAAAAGAACATGATTATAATTCATTTTTATTGAAAGAATTAGTCGAGGCTAATTTGGTTGATGGCGAGTTGGAAACTTTAGAGGAAGAATACGAAACACTTAATAATATTGAAGGGATTCAAGAAAAACTATCTGAGGCTTATCAGTTATTAAGTGATGAACAAATAGGAGCCTTATCTATATTGGCATCTTTAAAAGGGGTGTTTCAAAGGTTATCTGCCATGTCATCAAAATATGAAAATTTATTCAATAGAGTTAATAGTAGCTTCATAGAAATGGATGATTTGTTTGGAGAGGTTAATGTGCTTCAAGAGAATCTAGATGCAGACCCTAGCAGGCTTGAAACAGTTGACTCTAAACTAAAAACTTTGCATGATTTAATGCAAAAACATGTTGCAGGTAATATTTCAGAATTAATAGAAGTACGAGATAAACTTGAAGATAAAGTATCAGTTACAGAAAGTTTAGATGACACTATTTCTGCAAAACAGAATGTTATTAAAACCCAAACAAAGAAATTAAATACTATAGCAGAATCTATTCATAAAAATAGAGTAGAGGCAATACCTAATTTGAAAAAGCAATTAGAAAGTATTTTAGTTGATTTAGGAATGCCAAATGCTCAGTTTAACATTAAGGTTTTAATAGGCGATAATTTCCTTTCAAACGGAAAAGATGAATTATCATTTTTATTTTCGGCAAACAAGGGCGGTAATTTCAATGAGCTTAAAAAAGCAGCTTCTGGAGGTGAATTGTCAAGAATAATGTTGGCAATAAAATCTATTTTATCAAAATATATTCAGTTACCAACCATTATGTTTGATGAGATTGATACAGGTGTTTCGGGAGAAATATCAAACAAAATGGGGGATATTATGTTGCAAATGAGTAAAACTATGCAAGTGTTTTCAATTACGCATTTACCGCAAATTGCAGCCAAGGGACATTCACATTTTAAAGTATATAAAGAAGATGTAAATGAGGTTACTCAAACTAATTTGGTTAAGTTAAACTATGATGAACGAATTGTAGAAATTGCTCAAATGTTGGGTGGTGTAGAAATGTCATCTTCAGCTATAGCCCATGCTAAAGAATTGCTGAATTAATTAGTATCTTTGACCCCAAAATAAAATAATAACCAATCAACATATAAATCAAATACGTATGTCGCATAATTTATTAAAAGGAAAAAAAGGAATCATTTTTGGAGCTTTAGATTCTAACTCCATTGCCTGGAAAACTGCAGAACGAGTTCATGAAGAAGGTGGTGAGTTTGTATTAACAAATGCACCTGTAGCAATGAGAATGGGGCAGATAAATGAGTTAGCAGAAAAAACAGGTTCTCAAATTATTCCTGCCGATGCTACTTCAGAAGAAGATTTACAGAACTTGGTAGAAAAATCTATGGAGATTTTAGGCGGAAAGATTGATTTCGTTTTACACTCTATAGGAATGTCTATCAATGTTAGAAAAGGAAAATCATATACAGATCAAAACTACTCATGGACACAGAAAGGAACAGATGTTTCTGCTATGTCATTTCACAAAGTAATGCAAACGCTTTATAAAGCAGATGCTATGAATGAATGGGGAAGTATTGTGGCTTTAACATATATGGCTGCACAACGTGTGTTTCCAGATTATAATGACATGGCCGATAATAAAGCCTATTTAGAAAGTATTGCACGTAGCTTTGGTTACTTTTTTGGGCGTGATAAAAACGTACGTGTAAATACTATTTCACAGTCGCCAACACCAACAACAGCGGGTAGCGGTGTAAAAGGATTTGATGGTTTTATAGCATATGCAGATAAAATGTCGCCACTTGGTAACGCTACAGCTCTAGACTGTGCCAACTATACCGTGTCACTGTTTAGTGATTTAACAAAACGTGTTACGTTACAAAACCTTTATAACGATGGCGGATTTAGCAATATGGGTGTAAGTGATGCCGTTATGGATACCTTTATGGGAGAAGAATAATATTTCAAAATATACATTCAAGAGCCACCTCCTATAGGTGGCTTTTTTGTTACATTTGTGTAAATTAAAATGTTTTTTGGGCGTTACCACAGGGGTCGGGCTTTCGGTAGTCGCTTTTTTGTGTTGCATAGGTGCAACAACACAAAAAGTGCTTCAACAAAACCTCAATCCCTAACGCTAAAGCATCAAACTTTAAATTATAATGCAATTACAGTTTTCATTTATAATTCCCGTTTATAATCGTCCGGACGAAATTGAAGAACTTTTGCAAAGTTTTGAGGCGTTAGAGACAAAAACAGGTTATGAAATTGTAATTGTAGAAGATGGCTCTTCAATTTCCTCAAAAGAAATAGTTACTAAGTTTGATGAGAAGCTAAATATCTCATACTTTTTCAAGGAGAATTCAGGCCCAGGAGATTCCAGAAATTTTGGAATGCAACATGCCAAGGGAAATTACTTTATCATTTTAGATAGTGATGTTATTCTGCCAACAAACTATTTGACTGAAGTAGAAAAGAGTTTAGTAGAAAACTATGTTGATTGTTTTGGCGGACCAGATGCGGCACATGAATCGTTTACCAATTTGCAAAAGGCAATTAATTTTTCAATGACTTCCTTTGTAACAACTGGCGGGATAAGAGGTAATAAAAATAGTGTCGATGCCTTTCAACCAAGAAGTTTTAATATGGGTATTTCAAAAAAAGCTTTTGAGGCATCAAAAGGCTTTGGTAGAATTCATCCAGGTGAAGACCCAGATTTATCTATAAGACTATGGAATTTAGGTTTCAAAACCAAATTAATACCTCAAGCTAAGGTATTTCATAAGCGTAGAATTTCTTGGAGTAAGTTTTATATCCAGGTTAATAAGTTTGGGCTGGTTAGGCCTATTTTAAATAAGTGGCATCCATCTACAAAAAAAATAACCTATTGGTTTCCAAGTTTGTTTATAATAGGTTTTGATATATCAATATTGTTAGCAATCTTTGGTGTTAACTGGTTTTTTTATTTATATGTGTTTTATTTTTTATTGGCGTTTGTTGTAGCTCTATTAACTACAGGAAATATTAAAGTAGCTTTTATGGCTTTATGGGCAATTGGTGTACAGTTTATTGGTTATGGTTTTGGTTTCTTGGAATCAACTTGGGCTGTAGGAGTATTAAATAAGGATCCAGAGTCACATTTTCCTAACTTGTTTTTCAAGCAAAAATGATAAAAAAAGTAAAATCTAAAATAGCATCTTCTATTAAGAGTAAACGGATAAATGTTTTTCTGTTATTCTTACTTTTTGCATTTATTATTTTGATTTTCTCAAAACTTTCTAAAGAGTATACCAATACTGTTTCTTTCGAAATTGAAAAGCTAAATGTTCCAGAAGAGCAGGTAATTTTAAATGATTCTACTACGCTAGATATAACTCTAAAAACACACGGTTTTAAATGGCTTAATTATTATTTTGAAAAACCTAAAATTGTTATTGATTTCAATAAAGACGTCACTAAAACAGAGTCTGTTTATATATACAGTAAATCTACTGCTTATTTGAATAACACTCAATTTGACAAACAAGTTGAGCTTTTAAGTAAGTCACCAGACACTTTGGTTTTTAGGTATGATGTAAATTTGGTTAAAAAGGTTCCGGTAAAATTAAATGCAGATATTAAATTCAGTGCTGGTTATAATATCACTAAACCAGTTAGTATAGAGCCCGATTCTGTTGTGGTTATTGGTCCTCATATTTTGGTTTCAGAAATTAATAGTTTAGAAACAGAAAAAGTAGAGTTTATTGATATTAGACAAGATTTACAAGAAAAGGCAAAACTAAAATTACCAAAGCACAGTGCAGATTTAAAGTTTTCAACTTCAACAATAAATTTAAGGGCAACTGTAGAAAAGTTTACAGAAGGCACGTTAAAAGTGCCTATACGCACTATAAATGTACCAGATAGCATTAGTTTAAAATATTTTCCAAAGGAGGTCAATGTGTCTTATTATGTGAGTTTAGATAACTTTAATGCTGTCAAGATTAACGATTTTAGGTTAGTTTGCGATTATGCTAAAGTAAAAGGAAATCAATCCTTTTTGGTTCCAGAATTGATACAGTTTCCAGAAACGATTAAGAACCCTAAAATAAATCAACAACAAATTGAATTTATAATTAGCAAATGATTATTGTAGGGCTTACAGGAGGTATTGGTAGTGGGAAGACCACAGTTGCTAAACAATTTAAAAGTTTAGGTGTACCTGTTTATATAGCTGATGAGGAGGCTAAAAAACTCATGAATAGGTCTAAAGTTATTAAACGAAAACTAATTCGGTTATTTGGTGAAAAGGCCTATGTTAATGATACACTCAACAGACCATTTTTAGCAGACATTATTTTTAATGATACATCGTATTTAGAAAAAATGAATGCCATTGTGCACCCCAAAGTTGCAAAACATTTTGAGCGTTGGGTGTCAAAACAAGAGGCTTCTTATGTTATAAAAGAAGTAGCGATATTATTTGAAAATGGCGGACATAAACAATGCGATTATGTTATTACTGTTGTGGCACCAAAAGAAGTTAGAGTTGAAAGGTTGTTGCTACGAGATAATACTTCCAGAGAAAAGATTGCAGCCATTATGAAAAATCAATGGACAGATGAAGATAAAGTAAAACTATCCGACTTTGTTGTTGAAAATATAGAGCTTCAAGATGTTGAAAATCAGGCCTCTAAAATACACAAAAAACTACTTGAAAAGCTTAAATAATTTAGCGTTTTAACATTTTTGTTAATGTAAGGTTAAAACATAAGTGCCCTAAATGTTAAAATGTTAATTTTGATTAATGAGCAAAAGAATATTTTTCCTACTGGTACTTTTAATGAGTTTATCTTTAATAGGGATAATATTTGTTCAAGCATATTTTATAAAAGATTCTGTTGCTAATGAGAAAAAGCGATTTCATTCAAATGTAATTGCTACCTTATATGATGTATCTAATACGATTGAGGAAGAAGAGGTGTCGTCTTATTATGCTAATGTTCAGAGGTTAAAAGAAGAGTACGGAAAGGTTGATACTACGGCGGTCTCTCAATTATTGATTTATCAGCAAAACAGAGGAACAAAAGAAACTCTTATATACAGAAGTAACGTTTATGAAGAAGATTATAAGCTGTCTTCATCGCTCTTTGACATAGGTTTAGACAGTCTAACTATTCAAAATATTATTGGTAGTTCAAGTACTGAGATTTATAGTAATGTAGAGTTGGAAGATAAAGATTTCGGACAAAGTCCAATATCAAGAATTACCAAAAGCGCTAATATTTCCGAAGCTCAAAAGATTAGTTTTGAAAAAGATTTTAAAGCACTTCAAAAAAGAACTCCGGTTCATAAAAGGGTTGAAAAAGGAACTATAGAAAAGCTATTATCTCAAAAACTTGAAAATAAGAATATTGATATATCCTTTGAATATGCCATTTATAGTAATGATTTAGGAACAAAAGTACAAAGTGATAATTTTGAGTACGATGTGAAATCTACTTTTAAGGTACCAATTTTTCCAGATGAAAATGACCAAACACCCTATAAGCTTTTGGTGAATTTTCCGGATGATAAAAGTTTTATTTTATCATCAATAATAGGAATGATATTACTTTCAATTATTTTCACTTCCGTTATTGTAATTGCTTATTCAAGTGCTTTGTATCAGTTAATTAAACAAAGAAAAATATCTGAAATTAAAACAGATTTCATCAATAATATGACGCATGAATTTAAAACACCTATAGCTACAATTAATTTGGCTTTAGATGCTATTAGAAACCCTGCAATTATTTCAGATGAAGTTAAGGTAAAGCGTTACCTTACCATGATAAAAGAAGAAAATAAACGCATGCATGCGCAGGTAGAAAACGTTTTAAGAATATCTAAGCTAGAAAAGAATGAATTAAACATTAGTAAGGATAGAGTTAAATTACACGACTTAATTGAGGATGCTATAACGCACATTTCGCTTATAGTAGAAGATAGGAAAGGTTATATAAAAACCTTTTTAGATGCAAGCAAATCGTCTGTTTTGGCTAACGAAACCCATTTTACTAATGTTATTGTAAATATATTGGATAATGCCATTAAGTATTCTCCAAATGCCCCAGAAATTGAAGTTTACACAGAAAATGTTGGTACAAACATTATATTAAAAATAAAAGATCATGGTAGCGGAATGAGTAAAGCCGCTGCAAAAAAGGTGTTCGAAAAATTTTATAGAGAACACACAGGTAATATTCATAACGTTAAAGGTCACGGATTAGGCTTAGCCTATGTTAAGCGCATTGTTGATGACCATCAGGGTTATGTATCAGTAGAAAGTGAAAAAGGAAAAGGAAGTACATTTATTATAAAACTTCCCTTAATATCATAAACCATGGAAGAACAGAAAAAACGAATTTTATTAGTAGAAGACGACCCTAACTTTGGTACCGTTCTTAAAGACTATTTAATGATGAATGATTATGAGGTAACTCATGCAAAAAATGGAATGGAAGGCTTTGAGAAATTTAAAAAAGACGATTTCGATTTATGTATTTTAGATGTGATGATGCCTTATAAAGATGGCTTCACACTTGCAAAAGAAATACGTGAAAAGAATACCGATGTGCCTATTATATTTTTAACCGCTAAAACTATGAAAGAAGACGTTTTAAAAGGTTATAAAGTAGGAGCTGACGATTATTTGAATAAGCCATTTGATAGTGAAGTGCTATTAATGAAGATTAAGGCAATCATTCAAAGAAAAGCTACAGAAACAATTTCTGACAGTAAGCAGTTTGAATTTAAAATTGGAAGATTTGATTTAAATTCTAAACTACGTTTCTTACGTTTTAATGGTGGTGATCCTGTAAAACTATCGCCTAAAGAAAATGAGTTATTGCGCTTATTAGCTTTACATGAAAATGATTTAATGCCGCGTGAATTGGCCTTAACAAAGATTTGGAGAGACGACAATTACTTTACTTCCAGAAGTATGGATGTTTATATTGCCAAATTACGCAAGTATTTAAAGCTTGATGAAAAAGTTGAAATACTTAATATTCATGGAGAAGGCTTTAGGTTGGTGATAAACGAATAATAGAATTCGAAATTATATTTAAAATCCAGTTACACCATTATGGTGTAACTGGATTTTTTTATACTTGTGGGTGTTCCCATTAAGAAGCTTGTGAAGAGGTATTTGTTTTATTTTTTCTCAACTGGTTTTTGATCTTCAACCGCCTTATACATCCCTTCAGAAATATATATTTCTGTATCTACAATTTCATCAATATGTTTCTGGAATTCTGGAAAGAATAATTCTCTACGTAACTTCCAGAAAAGCCTAAATCCAGGTTGATCTTTTACCCCAACTGCAGCCTTTGTAATCGATTCTTGTATATGTGAATCTAGGGTTCCTTGTTGATTTAAATAATAACTATTTTGAAAGGTTAAAAATAAACCGTGTAAACTAATAATAACTTGAAATCTTTCTTCTGATGTTAGAGATTCAGGATCTGCCATGAAATTATAAAATAAACTGCTTGATTGTTGATTATTTCCCATTTCTGTATACCATGAAGAAATAGTTGCAACTGTACTTGCAGCTGTTGACGATTTTGTTGCTTTAGTATTTTCAGTAAATTGAATTCCAACAAAAATTAGTGAAATGACAATCGCTATAGCACCCACAATCTCTGTGATAATGCTTATTTTTTGAAGTCCATTTTTCATATGATTATAGACGGTTAAGGGTTATTTATATTAAAATCATTAATTGCAAAAGCTTTTAGAAAAGAGGTTTCATTAATCGAATTGTTTTCTGAAGAGTCATAATCCACTAAAATCTTCCAAACACCATTTTCTTTTCTATGTATAACATGAAATTTACCGTAATAACTCTTTTCTTTTTCGGTATTTGGGTCTATGGTGAGTTTATAAATACCACGTTCCGATGCTTTACCGTTTTTTGCAATGCGTTCTAAAAATCTAAATGAAATAGTCTGCTTTAGTTTTTTTTCTTTCCAACGGTTTTCATAACCTTTAATATAGGCGGTTTTACCTTTAACACTTTTGGAATCACCACCAACACGCACCAAATTTGCGCTATGTAAATCACTAAATAATTGGTAGTCTAAATTTTCAAAAGCTTTAGTGAAGTTGGCCCAAATCTGGGTATTGATGTCTTTTAGGTCTTCACCTTGCGAAAATGCAGAAACAGACAATCCTAGAAATAAAACTGAAAAGAAAATAGTTTTCATATCAATGTTTTAAAAACAAAAGATATGAAATATTCTAAATACGCTCAGACAACCAATTCTTAAATTCGTAAAAATTTTGAGGAGCTACACCATGACCCACAGGAAATTCCGAATAGTGGTGTTTAATATTTAAACTTTTAAGAAAGTTAGGTGTCTGTCTAGCCCAATCAACTGGAATTACTTGATCTACACTACCATGAGAGCAATAAAAATCTAAATTAGAATAATCTTGAGTTTCTAATTCTTCAGGTAAAATATCATGATAAACATAACCACTTAAAGCTACAATGTTTTTAACCTTTTCAGGATAGTTTAGAGCTACTGCATAACTTAAAATTGTACCCTGACTAAAACCTAAAAGGGTGACATTATCTTTATTTACCGGGTAATGAGCAACAGCTTCATCAATAAATTGAGCAATTAAATCTCTAGATGATTCAGCTTGTTCTTTATCATTCCATTTACCACGTTCAGCATCAAAATTAATGGTGTACCAAGCATTGCCGTAAGGTGCCATAGGGTATGGTGCTTTCACCGAAATAATAAATAACTCTTCTGGTAACTCAGTAGCAAAAGAGAACAAATCGTTTTCATCACTACCATAACCATGCATCATAATTAATAATGGTGCATTTTCAGATAGATTAGATGGTCTTGTAAGGTGGTGTAAAGAAAGGGAAGTACTCATAGTTTATTGACCCAGATTAGCAAATATTTTTTGATATAATTCACCAACAAGGGGAACTTTTTGAGTTTTTCCAGAAATTGCTGAAGAAAACCCATAAATAAAAAGAACCGCAAAAAACAAATAGAAACCTGAAGTAACATACCAGCTGTCAAAGCTTCCTATAATGTAACCAAGTGCCCAAAATGTTAGCCATAATCCTAACGACTGCCTTATATGAAAGCTTGCAAATGAACTTTTTTTAGTAGGTTCATTATTGAGAAAATAAGCTATAATTACTCCAAAAATGGTTATATAGCTAATAATGGCGTTTTTCTTTCCACGCTCAATATCTTGTTGGTTCATTACTATTTATTTAATGAGATTTTATTATTTGAAATAATACCGTAAACGTTTCCTTTTAAATCAGAACCTTCAAAAATGCTATTTTTTGATTTAGATTTTATATCACCTTTATTAAAAGTGTATTTGCTTTCCGGATTAAAAAGCGTGATGTTAGCTGCGTTTCCAATATTTAGAGGAGATTGCTCTATACCAAAACGTTGTTTTCCTTTAGTAAGAACATCAATGGTCTTTTTTGTTGTAAAAACTGTTTGTAAAGCCCCAAAAGCACTTTCTAAACCAATGGTTCCATAATTGGCATGGTCAAATTCCACTTTCTTTTCTTCAATGTCAATAGGGGTATGGTCGCTGGTAACCATGTCTATTGTTCCATCTTTTACACCGTTAATTAGTGCATCTATATCTGATTGAGTTCTTAAAGGAGGTAAGACTTTCAAATTAGAGTCAAAGCTTGTTAAAGTCTCATCTGTAAAGCATAAATTATGAACAGCTACACTACAGGTTATATCTAACTTTTTCTTTTTAGCTTCTCTTATTAAGTCAACCGTTTTTGCTGTTGAAATAGTTGGAATGTGTAATTTGCCTCCTGTATATTCAAGTAAAAACAAATCTCTGGCAACTTGTAACTCTTCTGCTAATGCAGGAATTCCTTTTAAACCTAATCTGGTGCTTGTAATATTCTCATTCATAACACCTAAACCAGAAATCTTATTTTCTTGTGGAAAAGACAGTACTAATCCGTCAAAATTGCTTGCGTATTGCAAAGCTATTTTCATAAGGTTTGGGTTAGATATAGGTTTTTTATAATCGTAGAAAGCAACTGCTCCTGCTGTATTCATATCAAAAAGTTCAGCAAGGTCAACACCTTTACTACCTACCGTTAAGGCACCAATAGGGAGTACGGTAACAGCATTTTTATCGCCTTTTGATTTTACAAATGTGATATCTGAATTGGTGTCTAATATTGGATTGGTATTTGGGTTTAAAGCAATAGAGGTAAACCCAGATGAAGCAGCAGTTTTAAGTCCGTTTTTAATGGTTTCACGTTCTTCAAAACCAGGCTCTCCAAAACTTACACTGCTATCAAACCACCCTTGTGAAATGTGTAAGTTCTCAAGTTTTATTTCTTGGTAATCATTGGTGTTTTTTAAGGTCTTTCCAACCTTTGTAATCTTGCCATTTTCAATTAATACATCTTGAGTCAAATTATGAAATTCACTTTTAGGATCTATTATGGTAGCAGATTTTATAAGTACGTTCATTTAAAATATTTTAAGATGAGCATTTCAACAATTAACATTACCAATGCAAAAATAACAAACCATTTCCATAGGGCATTAACTTTTGCATCACTTTTTAAAGTATTAAAGACATCAACAATTGAATTGCTTATTGTTACATTTTCTAAGTTAGAAAGGTCTTGATAAACCAAATTACTTTCGCTTCTATCATAATTATAACTTACACTTTTTATAGTTTCATTTTTATTTTGAACATTATAGATGTTAGCTATATTTGGTGTTTCTGAAGTATTTATAGCAACTTTATTATTAAAGTACTTTTGCCTAGGAATCACACTAATTCCATTATTTACTAAAGAGAGAATATCATCCTGTTGTAATTGAGTTTCTACTTCAAAAGCATTGTCTTTTCCAATAGTATAGTAAAGCTCAGGGGGTTTAAAACTTTGTTTTCCAATGTTATAAAAGGTTGGAACAATAACATTCCAGTTTTTAAAATTGGTGTTGTTTTTATTTAATGCTGATGTGAATACAAAAGCATTCTTGTTTTGATACAAAAAAGGTTTACCATCTTCAAAACTTAGTGCAGCTGAAAAATTATTTGTTGCTACTTCATAAAAGCTATTTACTTTTGGATATTGAAAATTTGAAACTTGTTTTTCGAAAACACCGTTCTTGTATAATGGGTGAGAATAGTTGATAGTAGTTACCCTTTTTTCTGAAGATAATAATCCACCAAGCCTTGAGTTATAGTGTGACAAAATCAAGTTATAAGATGGTGTATTGATGTTTTCTGAAGGTATGATAATTATAAAACCTCCCTGGGTTGTGAAATGATTTAGAGCTGAAACTAGAGCGTTGGGGATATTGTCTAATTCATTCAAAATCACAAGGTGTTGTTGGTCTATAATATTATAATTCAAGTTAGGCAACGAAGTGGAAACAAGATTGAATTCATTATCAGTATAAATGCGCTTTAGATAGGAATCGTTATTTCCATTTACTGTTAATACTTTCACTTTTGGCTTATTGCTTATGTTGAAAAATAGACTGTTATCAAACCTAAGATTCACATCATCTATTGTTATTTTACCATTTATAATTTCATTTGTTGGCAATGAAAAATTAGTTTCTGCAACTTGATTAATATTTACAGTGGTTTTAGCAATAAGATTTTCGCCGTTAAATAATGATACCGGTAAATTTTCAATGGTTCTGCCACTATTTTTTAAAATGACTTTTAGTTGGATGTTAGCCGGTGTAGACTCAGAGATGTAAGCACTATCAATTGAAACGTTGTTATTATTTATAGGTTGCAACCTTACTAAATTTATATGGGTGAGAGAATCTATTTCAGGATTGAAATTAGTGTGATTTTGTTGGAAATCTGAAATTAGAACTACGTTTTTTAATGTATGCTTTTTATTACTAAAAAGTGTTTTACTTTTTAAGAAGACAGACTCTAAACTTAATTGATTGGACGAATAATCAAGTTGAAGCAAATCGTTTTTTATGGTTTTAATTTCGGTGTTTTTAAAAAGGTTATTATTGGTTATTACCGAAATGTTTTCCTCTTCCGGGATGTTACCCACCAAATCTTGTACGGCACGTTTTAGCAGCTCGCCTTGACTTCCCTTAGCCTGCAAACTAAATGAGTTGTCAATATAAATAACAGTTTCTTTTTCAGACTTAAAGGAATTATATTTTGAAATAAATGGTTGTGCAAAAGCCAAAACAAGAGTTGTTAAAAGCAATAACCTTGAACAAAGGATTAACCACTTTTTAATTTGTGAACTTTTTCTGGAATTTTGCTTAACTTCTTTTAAAAATGCAACATTGGTAAAGGATTCTTTTTTGAAACGTCTTAGTTGAAAAAGATGAACAATAATAGGGATGAGCAGTAAGAATAAAGCGTAAAGAATTTCGGGGTGTTTAAACTGCATTCCTTTTTAGATTAATCAAAATTAAGCAAATTTTTCAACAAAAGAATATATAATCTTTTATGGGTTCTAAATTAAGTTTAGCCAAGTACTTCCTTATTTGTTTTTGAGCATCTTTATTAGCCACTGTTATAAGACTTTGTGAATTTTTGATAGTTGCTAAGGATTCAAAATTTAAAAGCTCTTTCCCGTAAATGTCTCTACCTATTTTATTAGGGTTATCGCAGATCCATTCAAAAGAAATTTCATGCTCTAAAAAAAGTTTGGCCATAAGTTTTCCCTTGGTTCCTGCACCCCAAATCACAGGTGTTTTGTCTTCATTGTAATCAATAACTAAATAATGATTTACTTTCAAAGTTGTAAAATGATTTTGAGCATAATGAATGTGCGTTCTTGAAGTTCTGGTGCTATAATCTCGCCATTTGTGAATAACCTTATCACAAGGAATACATTTAAACCCATGTTTGTAAAACCTAAAAGTTAAGTCGTAATCTTCCGGGTATATACTTGGATTAAAAGCACCACAGGCAATCAAATCGTCTCTGTGTAACATCCAACAAGGTGATGGTATTACACATTCCTTATATATTTCGTTGTAATTATTACCAGTTTCTGTTAAATTATTTAACCATGTTTCATAACTCTTATAACCTTCACCAACTCCGTGTTCACTAAAATATTCTACCAATCCAACAGCAACATGTAGCTTTCCAAATTGTAATAAGCTATTAGCTAATATTTCTAATTTATTTGGAAGCATGATGTCATCACTATCCATTCGTGTGATATAATTTCCGGAGCTATTTTTAAAAGCTAATTGTAGGGCAGAAATTATACCTTCCCTATCATTTTTAAATAATTTAATGCGGTTATCTTTTTCTGAATACTTTTTAACAAGCGAATAACTGTCGTCATTAGAATGATCATCAATGATTAGTAATTCCCAATTGGTGTAGCTTTGATTTAAAATTGAATCTAAGCATTCAACCAAATAATTAGCGGTGTTTTTAAATGGGGTTAGAATGCTTATTAAAGGTTTTTGCATGGGACGAATATACTATCTTTTAACATAACCTTAAGAGCAGTACATGTAACATAATGTTATTTTGCACGTCATTTAAAAAACTTCAAAAATCAAATTGATGAACAAGAGAATTTTTGCTGCAATTTTTGCAGTTATTTTAATGGCTAGTTGTAGCTCTACCAAAAACTCAACTAACGATTTAGCAATTAATTTACCAATTGAAACCGCTATAGATTTATCTAGTATTCAAGATGATAAAGCTCCTGTTACTATAAACCCAGGTAGGTTTACAGTTGAAACGGTAACTTATAGATTGCCTAAGGTTGTTCAAGGGACCTATTCTGTTAGTAACTTTGGTAAATATGTTGATGATTTTAAGGCCTATAATTATAAAGGTGAAGAAATGCAGATTTCTAAACTTGATGATAATTCATGGTCAATTCCTGAAGCTAAGGAATTAGATAAAATAACCTATTTAGTTAATGATACTTATGATGTAGAGTCAGAAGGAGGAATTGGTAAAGATGTTCCTTTTTCACCATCAGGAACAAATATTGAACCTGAAAATTATGTATTAAACTTACATGGGTTCATTGGTTATTTTGATTCTTTAAAAAATAACCAGTACAAATTGAGTGTGACCGCACCTGCAGATTTTGTTAGAACCTCTGCATTACAAACGGTTGACTCTAAAACTAGTGAAGATGGTAAAAATATAACTACAAGTTATGCTGCACCAAGGTATTTTGACATTACAGACAACCCAATGATGTATGGAAATTTGGATGTTGAAGAGTTTCAGGTAGGTGATATCAAAATTGTTTTGAGTGTATACTCGCCAAATAAAATGCATTCAGCAAAGTCTTTAAAAGAGACTATCCTTAAAATGATGCAAGCTCAAAAGACTTATATGGGTGATATTAATTCAACACCACGTTATGATATTTATGTGTATTTGTCAGAAGGAAAAGAGGAATCTCCAAAAGGTTTTGGAGCATTAGAACATCACACGTCTACGGTGGTAGTAATGCCTGAAGACATTCCAGCCGAAGCTTTAGAGGAAAGTATGATAGATGTAGTGTCTCATGAGTTTTTTCATATAGTTACGCCGTTGAGTGTACACTCTGAAGATGTACATTATTTTGATTATAACAACCCAACATTTTCAAAACATTTATGGATGTACGAGGGTGTAACCGAGTATTTCGCAACATTATTTCAGGTAGATCAAGGTTTGGTTGATGAAGCTGCATTCTACAATAAAATTATGAGTAAAATCCAACAAGCTTCTCAATTGGATGACGCAATGAGTTTTACCATCATGAGTGAGAATGTTTTAAAAGCACCATACAAAGATCAATACTTAAACGTATATCAGAAAGGGGCATTAATTGGCATGTGCGTTGATATTTTAATGCGTGAAGAGAGTAAAGGAAATAGAGGGATTTTATCCTTAATGAAGGAACTTTCAAATAAATACGGAAAAAACAAACCGTTTGAAGATGATAGGTTAATTGAAGAGATTGTGGCTATGACTTATCCATCTTTAGACGAATTTTTTAATACACATGTAATTGGAGATTTACCAATTAATTACAATGACTTTTTTGAAAAAGTAGGACTTGAAATAGGAGAGGGAAAAGTTGAAGCTAACTTTATTTTATTAAACGGTGTACCAATTGTTAGTGGTGATGGACAAAAAGGAACCATTTTCTTTACTGATGCAGCATTACAAAACAGTTTTTGGAAAGAACAAGGTGTGCAAGCCAATGATGTTATAAAATCTATTGATGGAACAGCGTTAACACTTCAAAATGCTAATCAGGTGTTGCAAGAAGTGTTTATGTGGAAACCAGGAAAAGACATTAAGGTTGTATTAGATAGAAACGGAGAAGAAATAGTTATTAAAACTACAACTACGCAGCCTTATACAACTGGAAAATCGCTTATGGAAAAGGCAAATGCAACGGATGCTCAAAAGGCATTAAGAAAGGCTTGGTTAAAAGGATAAAAACGATTTGCAATTTTAGATTTACGATTGACGAACTATATGTTTGTCAATCGTTTTTTTTAATGGCTACTTTTTGGGTGTGTTATTTTGTAGATTGCTTTTTACGTCAAGCTGAATTTATTTCAGCATCTCATAAAAGAGATTTAACAATTACTCATTAATCAAAGCAAAGAGTGAATAAGTTTTAAAATGTTAGAATTGTTCTATTACCTTTAAAATAGTTATGAATGGAGTAATTATTAATCCGATGAAGAAGATATATTTTCCATGCTTTCTGTCATTTTCAGCATAGGAATATACTTTTTTACCATTTGGTAAAGTCTTTTTAGATGTCCAAAGAAAATATCCAATTATCAATCCTAAAAAACCACCTAAGAACGAAAATAGATAGCCGGCTAAAATCCAAGGTTTTTGATTTTCATCGGGTTTAGCTAATTGATTTAATCGTTCGCTCTTTAAAGAGTTCAACAAGTCATCATCAATTGATTTTCCTCTTTGTTTCAGAATTCTTTGCGCAAGAGTGTAATCAAACTTATTCCATTCATCAGATTTTAATAAAATCTCGTACAGTTCTTCATCAGTAAATTCAAATAAATAGTAATCCTTGTCAATTTGATTAATTAAATCTTCAGTATTCTTTTCGAGAATTTGGTTCGCTGTTTCAAAATTTATCTGTTTTATCTGAATTTCTACTTGGTTTTGAAGTGTGTTACCAGAAAATGTAATATCAACAGGCGGTGTATTATCCGCAAGTTTAGATTCAATACCATTTTTACTCAGTAGATCTTTTAGTTCTAAAGCCTGCTCTAATGAGGAGAACTTTCTAAATATTGAATAGTCTTCATTCATGAACCTCTTAGTATTTTGCAGATTTCCCTTTGGATAAAGAGTTTTTTATAAACTCCCTTAAATCATTATTTGCAGAAATCAAATCATCATGTCTTAAATACATCATATGCCCGCTTCTATAACCTTTAAAAGTAAAACGGTCTTTCATTTTTCCGCTTGGGTCAATCTGCCACATGGTATATTTAGCTCCAAAATATGTGGTTGCACCATCATAGTATCCGGACTGAACAAGTACTCTTAAATAAGGGTTTTGTGCCATGGCTTGCCTTAATCCCTCTCGGGTATTATCATTTTGTCTATCCCAAGGGTGTACATCTCCAAATACACTGTATTTAACATCAGTTTTAAAGTTTAAATGTTCTCTAATGTAAAAGTTTATGGCTGGGGTAAAAGAATGCATCCAAGATGTTAATTCGGCATTGTAATCGGGGCTATTTCCCGATTCACGTTTATCAATGCCCAAATATCTCGAATCTAACCTGCCAATGGTTTGTCCCGTTTTATCGCGTAATAATTCTTTCCAGAAAAATGATGTTGGAACATCTAAGTTATGTTGTAAAATTACTTTTTCACTTAACCCTGAAAAGTAGGCCATTTTTTTAGCTGTTTCACGTTTTTCTATGTCAGAAATAAAACCGCCTTTGGCTAAGGCTGGCATTAAACTTTCAATAGCAAAAGTCTCAGCTTCCGGTAATATATCTAATAAGTCTTGTTGCTGTAGCTCATTAGGTAAAGCTTTTTGATACCACGCTGCGGCAGTGTAATAAGGAAGATTAATAGACGAATAAACTGGTTGAGAGGTGTTGTACAATTTATAATCTGCTGGTGAAACAAGAATAACACCATTTAAATACATCCATTGGTTATTCTGTAGTTCATTGGCTAGCCCCATAACACGGGTTCCTCCGTAGCTTTCACCTATAATGTATTTAGGTGATTCCCATCGGTTTTTTCTAGTAACAAAGGTATTGATCCATTCAGCCAAATATTTAATGTCAGCATTAATACCGAAAAATGTTTTTCTGTCAGGTAATTTACCTTCTTTATCAGGTATCATTCTTGAATAAGCGGTGTTTACAGGGTTTACGTAAACAATATCGGCAACATCTAAAATTGAGTTTGGGTTGTCTTTAACACCATAAGGTTGAATTGGGTACCCTTCATCATCTATTTTTAAAACTTTAGGCCCGGTATATGCAATGTGCATCCAAACGGAAGCAGAACCTGGCCCACCATTAAATGATATTATTAATGGTCTTTCAGCTCTATTTTTAACATTACTGCGTTCATAATAGGTATAATATAAAGTTGCTATGGCATCTCCTTTTTTATTCCATACTGGTTGTGTTCCTGTAGTAGCTGTATATAACAAACTAGTGCCTTTTATAGAAGAACTATGTGAAGTAACAACCATGGTGTCAGTTGGAATGACTCTAGATTGAGTTATAGCACAAATTGATGACATTAAAACTAAAAAGCTAAAAAACTGTTTCATAAATAAATATTTTTAGTGGACTTTAAATATACTGAAATCAAATGTTAAAACTCTTCATAAACACCTAAGCTAAAAAGCGCAAAATCATATTTAACAGGATCTTGTTTGTCTAGTTTACGCAATGCTGTATCAAGTTCTAAAAGAGCTTTGGAATCATTTTGTTTTCGTTTAAGTAACCCTAATTTTCTTGCAACATTTCCAGAATGCACGTCTAACGGACATGACAATTGGCTAGGAGAGAGGTTTTTCCAAACACCAAAATCAACACCTGCATTGTCTTGTCTTACCATCCAACGCAGGTACATATTAATACGTTTTGCAGCTGAATTTTTTAAAGGATCACTCACATGTTTTTGAGTTCGTGTTAAATGTTCTTTTTCAAAAAAGACTTCTTTAAATTTTGAAATAGCTGTCTGCAAAGAATCTTTTTTAGCATGTTTTACAAATAATGATTCTAGCCCTGAGTGATTGATATATATATTCTTTAATGACTTAATAAACTGTATGCAATCATCACCATTAAATGTTCTATGAACAAAAAACATAAGTTTTTCTAATTCTGATTCGGTATGATTTAAGACAAATTCGTAGGGTGAATTATCCATTAGATGCATTAATCGATTAGCATTTTTAATAATACTTTTTCTATTTCCCCATGCAATAGTAGCAGTTAAAAAACCTGCTATTTCAATATCCTCTTTTTTTGAAAACTGATGAGGTATTTGAATGGGGTCACTTTCAATAAATTTTGGGTTGTTATATTGAACAACTTTTTCGTCCAGAAATTCTTTAAGTTCAGTTTTATTCAAATTAGTTTTTATTGTAAAAGTAAATATTCTTTTCCGGAAGATAGAATTAGTAAATCTCAAAATAAAAAATGTACCATATCATGAATTTTAAAATAATAAATTAGAAAATGAAGAAGTTATTTTTTGGATTGTTGTTACTCGTTTTGGTGTTCATGGCTTTTAGAGCTGGAGAATTAAGTACAGGAAAAGGTTTACTCCCAAATCAAAAAATGTTGCATGTTGGAATTATTGTAGAAGATATTAATTCATCTTTAAATAGATGGGTGAAGCTCTTAGGATTAGAAACAGTGCCAGAGGTTCATGTAGCTGAGGGACATCACACAAACCCAACCCATTATAAAGGGAAACCATCTGATGCCAAAGCAAAATTAGTATTTATTAAATTAGATAATATTCAAATTGAATTAATAGAGCCAATAGGAGAAACTCCGAGTCATTGGAAAAACTTTTTAGATCAAAATGGAGAAGGTGTTCATCATTTTGCCTTTGAGGTAGAAGGTATGGGAGAGCATTATTTTGAAAGTTTTAATGAAAGTGGAATGCCAATATTACAACACGGTGGCTGGAATGGAGGAGAATATGGATATATGGATAGTGTAGATTCTCTTGCTGTCACTATTGAATTGATAGAAGACTATAATCGGAAAAAATAGTTTAAAAAGTATCAATCAACAATCTTACCGTCAACCATGGTAAGTTTTCTGTCAGCCATATTTGCTAATTCTTCATTATGCGTAACAATAACAAAGGTTTGACCGAATTCATCGCGTAATTTAAAAAAGAGATTGTGTAGGTTTTCAGCAGATTCACTATCTAAATTTCCAGAAGGTTCATCAGCAAAAATTAAATCTGGGTTATTTATCAAAGCTCTAGCAACAGCTACACGTTGTTGTTCTCCTCCTGAAAGTTCACTTGGCTTGTGGTCATAGCGGTGTGATAGACCTAAAAAGTCTAATAGTTCTTTAGCTTTCTTTTCAGCATTCGCTTTAGAAATTCCTTTGATAAACGCAGGCAGGCATACATTTTCTACAGCTGTAAATTCTGGTAATAATTGATGAAATTGAAATATAAAACCAATATGCTGATTTCTAAATTTTGCCAAATCTTTATCTGAAAGTGTTGATAAATTGGTACTATTGATGTTCAATTCAAATGGTTCCTGTTTTGAAGCATTATCAAGAGTTCCTAAAATTTGTAAAAGGGTTGTTTTTCCAGCTCCAGATGGTCCAACAATAGAAACCACTTCTCCTTTTTCAACTTTGATATCTACGCCTTTTAAAACGTGTAAATCGTCGTAGTATTTATGAATGTTTTTGGCTTGAATCATTTTGGGTAATTAAAACATTGAAAATACTACATTACTATTTAATCAGCAAAATTAAATGGTTTGCTTTTTGAAAGTTTCAGATTGAAATTGATTCTAAGTTTTTTTACCTATTTTTATTTGATAATTAAAGTGCCTTATGCCTTATAAAAAACTAGAAGAGTACAATATTCAGGTTACTGATGACGTAAAAGAACGTTACAAAAATATAATTGAAGATTTAGGAGAAAACACCGAACGTGATGGATTGGTTAAAACTCCAGAACGGGCTGCTAAGGCCATGCAATTTCTAACCCAAGGTTATCATCAAGATCCGGTTGAAATTCTTGAAAGTGCCATGTTTAAAGAGTCTTACAACGAAATGGTAATTGTAAAAGATATTGAGTTGTATTCACTTTGTGAGCATCATATTTTACCTTTTTTTGGTAAAGTACATATAGCCTATATACCTGATGGACAAATTGTTGGATTGAGTAAATTACCAAGAATAGTTGATGTTTTTGCTAGACGATTACAAGTTCAGGAACGATTAACAGAACAAATTTTAGATTGTATAAATGATACTCTAAAACCGCAAGGTGTAGCGGTGGTTATAGAAGCATCTCATATGTGTATGATGATGAGGGGCGTACAAAAACAAAATTCAATCACAACAACTTCTGGGTTTAGAGGGCAATTTGAAAAGATTGAAACCAGAAATGAATTTTTAAAGTTGATTGGGAAGTAGCAAACACAATAATTTTGGTATGTTATTTGTTATCAGTTTATTAAATATTATTCAATGAACAAATACAAAAAATTAACTTTAAGTATCATTTTGGATGCTTTAGGGTTTGTTTCCATTATTTTTCCACCTTTTGATATTGTTTGGGCACCGGCCTCAGCTTTAATTATGACTAAACTTTATAAAGGCAAAGAAGGAAAAGTAGCCGCAGTTGTTTCCTTTGTAGAAGAAGCATTACCATTTTTAGATATTATTCCAACTTTTACATTAATGTGGTTATACTCTTATGTATTTAAGCGGAATGAAGAAACTATTATAGAAGTATAAAAAAATCCCTTTCAGTTTTGAAAGGGATTTTTTAATTATAAACTATACGTAATTCCAAAACTAATATTTCGTCCTATATTAAAAATACCATCCGGTTTTAAGCGTGACAGATGATGAATATAGGTTTTGTTAGTTAGGTTGGTTCCAGAAATTGAAACATTCAATTCTTTATTGAAAAGATTAAATGAACCTCCAAAACCTGCACTTAGTAAATTATAGCTATCTGTTGAAGTTTCAAAAGCACTAACATTATCTTGCCTGAATGTGGATTTTAACTTAACAAAAGCATATCCTTTTTTCAACGAGCCAGTTTCAAACTCTGCTCTAATAATATTGGTTATACTGTTTGCAGGAATTAGGGGTAAATAGTTATTGTCATCTTGTTTTCCTGTAACCGTTTCAAAACTAGATTCAAAGTGTAACCAATCTAATGGATGCGGATGTAAATGGAACCCAAACTCTCCACCATATAATTTGGCATTGTCTTGCACATAGATAAAAACAGGAGCGCTATCTATTTCATCTCCGTTTGGAGATAAGAAAATGTAGTCATTTATTCGATTATAAAAGCCGTTTGCAAAAAGTTCAACATGCTCTGTTTTATACTCCAAAGCTATATCGGTTTGAAAGTTTTTTTCACTGGTAAGGTTTTCGTTTCCAATTTCATAACGATTGGTTCCATGATGGACACCATTTGAAGTTAATTCGGCCAAATTAGGTGCTCTAAAGCCAGTTGCTAAATTTATTCTTGCAATAAAATTTTCGAACAGATCTGTTTTCAGCCCAATGGCACCGTTAAAGCTATTGAAGTTTTTTTCTAGTCCAGATGTTACTTCGATATTTCTGTTGTCATATCTGGCTCCCAATTGAATATCGGCATTATCAAAATGAATATGTGAAGTAGCGAAAAAACCAATATCATTCATGTTCGCATCAGGAATTAATTCTTCTTCTCCATAATTCGTATTGCTTTGTGTTAAACCTTGAATACCAACAATTGTCTCAAACTTTCCTAATTCTGGAAGATGATATTTTACATCATAATTAAGTGTTTTTAATTTCATGTGAAGCGCTGCTTCTTCAACTTCCTCTTCGTGCTCGTCATCATGTTCATCATGTTCATCATGCTCTTCCTCCTCGTGTTCTTCATCTTCTTCATGTTCTTCGTCATGATGATGTTCCTCAAATTCCTTTCTATCATTATAAGTCAAACCAAAGTTTACATCAAGTTTAGAATTATCAAAGAAGAAAGTAGATTTAGAACTCATTACATGGTTGGTGATTTCTTGAAAAGGCTCTAAAGGCGTCACTAAAGTAGATTGCTCACCAATGTCTTCTGGTATTCCAATTTTAGCATGATTAACATTATAACGGAACTCCGTTTTAAAGTGAGTTACCTGATAGCCTAACCCCGCTTTAAAATCTTTTTCTAAAAACCGGGTATTGGTAACCCGATAATCATCAGTTTTATAGTCAGCATGTTCGGCTACACTTCCTCTAAACAAAAATTTAAAATTATCGGTTGAATGTTTAAGGCCTATATTAGAATTATACCCTTTGGTATTGCTAAAATAATTGGCTGAAGCATCTGCATTTGTGGTGTTTGATTGAGCAAATTTTTCAGGATTAAAATATAGTACACCACCTAAAGCATCACTACCATAAAGCAGGGAAGCAGGCCCCTTAATAACCTCTATGCTTTCAATACCAGAGCTGCTAAGCCCTAAACCATGCTCAGCGCCATATTGCTGGTTTTCTAATCGAACTCCTTGTGTGTAAACTAAAACTCGGTTGGCACTTAAACCTCTTATAACAGGTTTTCCAATACCTAATCCAGTAGAAATAGATTCAACACCAGAAAAATTGGAAATACCATTTGATAGATTTATAGCACCTTCTGCATTCAAGTCGTTTACCTTTTTTTGTTCTACTTTCATCACGTTTTCACTTTGTAATTTGTGAAACGGTGTAGAGATTATTATACCCTCCATTTCTATGGCAGAAGGGCTCATTTCAATATTTAACTGTTCTTTTAAAGGTAGGTTAACATTAAGTGAAATGGTTTCATAGCCTAAATAGGAGATTACAATTTTATGGTTTCCGTTAGGTAAGTCATTAATGATGAAATCGCCATTATTATTAGATGTGGTTCCTTTTTCTAATTGTGGGAAATAAATATTGGCTGAAGGAATTGATTGCTGATTTGTTTTATCAACTACATTTCCCTTCAATGTATTTTGTGAAAATATTGGAAGTACTACCAAAAGTAGTAGTACGTTAATTATAAACTTCATTTTTGTGAATTTGAATTAATTTAAATAGAATGTTTCGGTAAAACCGAGTGAAAACTAAGATAAATTAATAGCTGGAGGACCGCGAAGTGAAAAATGTAAACGTTGATATTTACTAAGAAATATATATTGCGACTCTATTTCTGGATGGTATTCTTTTTCAATAAGAACGTCGAAATAAAATGATACAAAAGTTGCATTTTGATGTACGTTGAACTCTTGAAAATCACAATCTAAATCTATTTGATGGAAATGTATAGAATTTTCTCCAACACATACTTTATGTTCGTGGTGAGCAAATACATGGGCAAATTTAATGGCTGTAGGAGTAAATAATGCAGCTACAAGTAGAAGCATAATGGCTTTAAAGGCTATGTTTTCTTTAAGTTTACTCACCTAGAAATCTTTTAAATCCCAATCTACGAAGCATTTTTTTTTCAAAATTCCAAAAGAATTTATGTTGACCAAATATCCAACCAAAGATAACAAGTAATATTTGATAGAAAACGAAACCAATAAAAATATACAAAGTCCAATATGCAAATCCAGATAAATTGTCTTTTGTAATTCCAAGTAATTTAATAATTGGTTTTCCTACATACACAGAAGAGGAACCTGTAATTGCAAAAACTAGAAAAATAGAAATAAGTTCCCATCTGTAAGTTACATCCCATCTATCTTTTAGTTTATCAAAGATTTTCAAAGTAATCAGTAATAAAATATAGAAAATGATGACGCTCAACAAAAATATAAAGCCAATGTGATAATCTTTTAAGAAAACTAATGACAATTTATAGGAAGAATATCCTAACCCGACAATTCCCATTAAAAGGAATATCAATTGCCAGTTTTTATTGACCTCCCATCGTTCTTTTAATTTATTCACAGCGTATTCTTTTGCTGCAAAAATAAATAAAGCAATTAAATTCTCGGAACAAAAGGTCCTAATCTTTGATTGTATTTCATTTGAAAGTAGATGAAGTAGTTGTAAAGCTTATAATTTACTTCATATCCATAATCTATTTTAGTATCATAATCAATCTGAAGTTCGTATAGATTTGGGTTGAATCGTTGAGGTTGTATTACCCTTTGATTCCACTCAATAACATAGATTCTATTTCTGGTTTCCATGTACTGTTGAGAATAGAAACCTTCAGGTCTGGCCATTGAAACTAACCAAGTAGCATAACCAGGATCTATAATTATGATTTCGTACTCTAACTCTTCATTTGCAATTTTTACGGTATCACTCACCTTGAGGTTTTCAGCGCGTTCATCTGTATTTGTAACGGTCTGTTTGGTAGAATTGCAATTAAAAGCAAAAACACAAATGACTAAAACTAATATATAACTTAAATGTTTCATGATAAATAAGGTTTCAATTTATACTTCAAATGTATATATGAAATACACTTAATAAAACTACCAATGAGTTAACTGTTCTTTTTAATGAGTAAACGTTACTATTATGTAATTAAATTTACAAAAATCATTACGTAAAGCCTTGTTTAACAATGATTTTAACAAAAAAATGCCAAACTTTAAGTTTGGCATTTTTTTATTTTAATCGGTAAATATATTATTTTCCACCAAAAAGACCTCCAAGCAAACCACCTAGTCCGCCTTTCTTTTTATTGCCTCCTAAAACCATACCTGCAACATCATCAATCACACTACCATCGCCATCAGCATCCAGAATAGATTCTAAAAAACTTTGTTCTTGTTGAGGAGAATTACCACTAAGAAGACCTCCTAACAGACTCTCTATTCCTCCTTGATTTGACACCTTTTGCTGTCTTGATTGCTTCCCTAAAACGCCCATTAAAATTGGCGCAGCTACTTTTAAAATTTGTGCAACAGAGCCAGCATCCATACCTGCTTTAGCTCCTAGTGCACTTGTAACATTTTGTTGTTTGTTTCCTAAAACATGTCCCAGAATTTTACCTCCATCGTCAAGGACATCATTATCTACACCACCACCAAATAAGCCTCCAAGGTTATCTAAGATGCTTCCGTCATGCTTATTGTTTAAAGCATTTAATAAACCATCAGCACCTTGAGGAGTAGAAGCATTTCGTTTCATTGCTTGCATTAATACTGGTAAAGCCATAGTTAATACATCCTGAGTTTTGTTTTGAGGTTGTTTGGTTTGACCAGCAACTCCGCTAATAATACTTTTTCCAAGGTCACTGTTTAATAAATCTAAAATTCCAGACATGATATTATTTGTTTAATTTAAATTGATAAAAAAAAAGGATTTTGAATGTACAAAAAAAGTCCCAACTTATACAGTTAGGACTCAATTATATCGTTTAGGTCACAATTTTTTTATTACCCTAATATATCAATAATTTGTGACGCTAATTCTGTACCAATTCTATCTTGTGCTTCGTTAGTAGCAGCACCAGTATGCGGAGTTAATGATAGTGCAGGATTCATTAATAACTGAACTTCTGGTTTAGGCTCTTTTTCAAAAACATCTAATGCAGCTCTTGCTACCTTTCCACTCTCAATTGCTTTAACTAGGGCTACTTCATTAACAACACCACCACGAGCAGCATTGGCTAAAATAACACCATCTTTCATCATGTTAAACTCAGCTTCGTCAATAACGTAGTCTTTTTGAGCAGGTACATGAAGTGTTAAGAAATCTGCCTGTTTTAAAACTTCTTCCTTAGAAATAGTTTCAATATCAAAGTTTACTTTTTGTCCATCAAAGAAATCTAATTCAAGATTAGCTTTATCTAAAAAAGGATCAAAAGCAACTACTTTCATACCAGCACCTAAAGCCACTTTAGCAGTAGCTTGACCAATACGACCAAAACCTAAAACACCTAAAGTTTTTCCTTTAAGCTCAGTTCCTTTAGCGTAAGCTTTCTTTAAACCTTTAAAGTTACTATCACCTTCTAAAGGCATTTCTCTGTTTGCATTGTGTAAGAAACGTGCTAAACCATATAAATGACCAAACACTAATTCTGCCACAGAATGCGATGAAGCTGCAGGCGTGTTAATAACGTGTCTTCCTTGTTCTCTGGCATATTCTACATCAATGTTATCCATACCTACACCACCACGACCAATGATTTTTAAGTTAGGACAAGCATCAATTAAATCTTTTCTAACTGTAGTTGCACTTCTAACTAATAATACGCTAATGTCATTTTCATTAATGTAATTTACTAGTTGCTCTTGGGCAACTGTTGTAGTACTTACTTCGTATCCTCCTTTTTCAAGGGCATCAATACCGCTTTGTGAAATACCGTCGTTTGCTAATACTTTCATTTTATAGTTTTTTACTTCCGCGAAAGCGAAAATATTTTATTATTTATAATTATGCTTTAGTTTCTAATTCACTCATTACTTCAACAAGCGCTTTAACACTGTCTAGAGGTAAAGCATTGTACATAGATGCTCTATACCCACCAACACTTCTATGACCGTTTACTGCACTAATACCTGCTTCTTTAAGCATAGCTTCAAACGTTTCTTTTAAATTTTCATTTTGAAGTGTAAAAGTAGCATTCATATCAGAACGATCTTCTTTTGAAGCAAATCCTTTAAATAAAGGATTTAAATCGATTTCAGAATACATTAAGCGTGCTTTCTTTTCGTTTTCCTTTTCAATAGCTGCTATACCACCTTGTTCTTTTAACCATTCTAAGGTTAACATAGATGTGTAAACTGCAAATACTGGAGGTGTATTGAACATACTTCCTGCTCCGATATGTTTTTTGTAATCCATTATTGAAGGAATGTTTCTAGATACTTTTCCTAGAATATCTTCTTTTATCACTACTAACGTAGTTCCAGCTGGCCCCATATTTTTTTGAGCTCCTGCATAAATAAGATCGAATTGAGAATAATCTATTACTCGAGAAAAGATATCACTACTCATATCACAAACCATTGGAACCGGAGAGTTAGGAAACTCTTTCAATTGCGTTCCAAAAATAGTATTGTTAGAGGTGCAATGGAAATAATCGTAGTCTTCAGGAATATCATATCCTTTTGGGATATAATTGAAATTAGCATTAGCAGAAGAAGCCACTTCATAAATATCATCTAATTTTTCAGCCTCTTTAATTGCTTTAGTACTCCAAGATCCTGTATTTAAATAACCCGCTCTTTTTTCTAAAAGATTCATGGCAATCATTAAAAATTGAGAGCTAGCTCCCCCTTGTAAAAATAAGGCTTTGTATCCTTTTCCTTCTAAACCAAGTAGCTCCAAAACCAGAGCTCTTGCTTTTTCCATAATATCAACAAAATCTTTACTTCTATGAGATATTTCAAGTAAGGATAACCCGCTATCATTATAATCAACTATTGCCGTAGAAGCTTTTAATAAAACTTCCTGCGGTAAAATACTAGGTCCTGCACTAAAGTTATGTTTTTTCATTTTGTGTGGTAAAATTTAAGATGCAAAGTTGCTAATTAATTGCATATTTTATATTAAAAATTCAATAATTTTTTCATCAAATTGATAACAAAAATTCAACAGAATCGACACTATCCGCATAATCCCAAAGTTGAGGTTTCTGAGTGCCGCCAAATGCTATTTCATTTTCAATAAATCCTTTTGAAACTATACATTGAATTTGATCGTTTTCAGTCTTAATTTTTTCTTTAAGTTGATCTAGGTTGTTATATTGTTCATAAAACACGGTAGCAATAGGTGAGGCGTAGCTTTGATCTTCTTTTATCATAAGAAAACCATTTTCTAGCATATCAAATTCACTCATTAAATACACTGCTTTATTATAATCGTAATTATTAGCATATTTTGCTCCTTCTATTATAGGGTGCCATTTGTAAATAGCTTTGAAAAAGCCTTCAAAATTATAATTTTTTGGAACGAATAGCTTAGAAACATTTCTGCAACCTAAACCGTAATATCTGAAGATGTCTTCTGAAAGAGATTCTAATTCTTCTTCAGTTTCATTTCCGGTTAATACAGCAACCGAATTCCTGTTATTCCTAATAATAGAAGGCTTGCCTTTAAAATAGTATTCAAAATAGCGCGCTGTATTATTACTACCAGTTGCAATTACAGCATCAAAACCTTCAATTTTTTCTTCAGTAAAAGTAATACGTCCTTTTAGGGAAGGCTCTACATATTCTAAATATTTTGCTAAATATGGTAGAAGTTGTTTATCGTTTGATGATTGCTTCACCAGAACATCATGCCCTGAAATTAAAACAGAAAGAAAATCATGAAATCCAACTAAAGGAATGTTTCCCGCCATAATAATGGCAACTTGTTTTGGGCTGACATTATCAAAATTATATGCCGATATCCACTTGTTTAAACTTTCTTTTGTTAAGGCATCAGACCAACTTTTTAAAGCAAACTTTATATTCTCTTGAGAGAACCATCCGTTGTGTTCTTGGGCTAATTTAAGCTGATGTTTAAAACCATCGAAGAATATATCATTATATTCAATATTATCGTCTTTAGTGATAACATCGTTAGAAAATTGACTTATAAATTCTCCTAATTTTACAAAAGCATTAATTCTTTTTTGTAATTGCATGCTTAATTTGGTTATGAATGGTTTTGGCATTAGTTTTGCGTCTGCAAATTTAAGCAAACAAAAAAGAAAAAAGGGTATGGCAATTATAATAACAGACGAATGTATAAATTGTGGGGCTTGTGAACCAGAGTGTCCTAACACTGCAATTTATGAAGGTGCCGATGATTGGCGCTATAAAGACGGTACTAGTTTAGATGGTGCAGTTGTTTTAACTAACGGAACTGAAGTTGATGCTGATGAGGCACAAGAGCCTATTAGTGATGAATTATACTATATAGTTCCAGATAAATGTACTGAGTGTAAAGGTTTTCATGATGAGCCACAATGTGCTGCTGTTTGTCCAGTAGATTGTTGTGTGCCAGATGAAGACAATGAAGAAACGGAGGAAGAGTTGTTAGCTAAGCAACGCTTTATGCATCCTGAAGATTAGTTGATAATCGACAGCAAAATTATATGAAAATCCCAAGTGAAAGCTTGGGATTTTTTTGTTAATATGAATACAGTTAAAATTGAATGAGCATAAGGTAATTTAGAAATTCAAACCCTGAGATATAGTCTGTAAGTTTAAATTTTAAATCAATCCTGAGGTCAATAATATTTTAACTATGATCTATTTTGATTCGAATTAACCAAATAGAAATTAGATTAAATTATGAAACAATATAGATTTATTAAAAATAGTACTCAGACAGTTTTAAGGTTTTACATATTTCTAGGTGTTATAGCTCCTTCTTTTGCTCAAGAGTCTGGTTTTACAGACAATATTCTCATAGAGATTGATCCGGAAACCGTATTAAATGAAATTAGTGATGATTTTATTGGGTTTGGGTATGAAACCTCGGCAGTAGCTAATAAAGGTCTGTTTAATATTGAAAACAAACACCTGGTTCAGTTATATAAAACATTGAGTAAAAGCGGTCTTGTGCGCATAGGAGGTATTATTGGAGATTGGACGAAATATGAAGCTGAAGGAATACCTGTTGGGAAATCTCAAAAGGAATACACCATAATTAATAAAGATGTGTTAAACGACCTTGGGGCCTTTTTAAAGGAAACGGGCTGGAAAGTTATGTGGACTATTAATTTGGGAACAGGCTCTAAAGAGGAAGCTGTTGAATCTGCTTTAGCTGTAATTGAAGCGATGGGAGAACAATTGCATTCTTTTGAAATTGGAAACGAAGTAAGTCTTCTTGAGCGGTTTAAAGATTATGAAGATTACCACAAAACTTATGTTGAATATAAAACAGCCATACGGGAAGTATTGCCTAATGCCAAATTTTCTGGAGCCGATATTGCTTTTAGTGGAAATATCCAATGGAATATCAATTTTGTTGAAGATGAATCTCAAGACATGAGTGAGGTCATTAATCATTATTATAGAGGAGGGTCTGGGTGGTCTGGAGCTACAATTGAAACTTTGCTAAGTCACTATCCTAAATGGAATAAAAAACTATCAATTTTAAAGCGATTAAATGAAAAACATGGTGTTCCTTTTCGCATGAATGAAGTTGGGTCATTTTCTGGAGGAGGAAAAGCAGGAGTAAGTGATAGTTTTGCGGCTAGTCTTTGGTGTTTAAATCTTATGTTTCAAGTAGCTTCTTCTGGAGGAGTTGGTGTAAACATTCAAACAGATGTAAATCAATTAGGTTTTCAAAGCCATTATTCTGCTATTTATCGTAATGAAGATAATACCTTATCTGAAAGACCTTCATATTATGGAATGTTGGCATTTTCTCTTGCAGGTAAGGGTGAACTATTAAAGCTGTCCACTAGTGTTCATGAATTAAATTTAACTGCTTATGCTACAAAAAATGATGAAGAAGAAATTTGGTTAACAATTATAAATAAAGATTTTGTAACTAATGCAAATATCAAAATTCCTTTGCCTCCTGGATATAATAAGGCTGAAGTATTTAGGCTTGAAGCACCTTCTATTGAAAGTTTAGATAATGTTACATTGGCGGGTGCTAAAGTTGATGAAGATGGTGCATGGGAGACAGATGTTATTGAAAAACTTAATATTTATAATAAAACTACTGATTGCAATATCCGATCAGGCAGTGCGGCCCTTATAAGATTAAGAAAACAGGTTTTTAATTAAGTTTATTTGGCTATCTCTTTTTGACAGTAATTAGCACACTACTTCTTGATTAACATTTTGGAAGCTTTGATTCCGTCAATTTTAAAGTTAAGAATATAAGTTCCACTAGTTAAACCTGCTGTTTCAATACGAATAGTTTCTTTAGGTATTACAATTCCTTTAGCTATGGTTTTAATTTTAACACCATTCAAAGAATATATCTCTAAAAGCATTTCTTTTTTGGAGCTAAAATTGAATTGTACATTCACCAAATTGTTCGCTGGATTTGGAAATAATTTAATTCTATTGGAAAGCGTATCAGCATTATGAGTATTTAAGGTTGATGTAAACATTTCTAATTCCTTCATTACAACTGGAGCGGATTTTCCATGTTTAACCCAGAGGTCATAGAGAATTTGTCCTTTATTATCTGTTACGTTTTTGTCTCTTAGGAATTCTATGTACTCTTTAGAAACTGTTTGATAGAGTAGTTTTACATTGATACGATGAGTTTCTAAAGGTATGTTATATAGGGTTGTGTCTGAGTAAGCTCCATCAGGATAGGAGTATCCAACTGGGGCGGCCTGAATTGATTCAAAATTTGCGTTAGTAAATCCTCGAGGTGGAATTCGATTATCTTTCACAATGGTATTGTTTAATGCAAAATGAAATGACACTCCAGATGAATAATATCCCGGCGCATTTGTATTGGCCAAATCAGCTACCTCTTGGCTCATACCTAATTTTGCTTCGTATATTTTCGTTCCATTTTTATTTAGCACTCCTGTTTCCGCATTATAGGCACCAGATTCGTAAATTATATTATTTTCAATATCAATCGCTTGTACATTAATCCATATTCTACGTCCTTCTGGATAACCAGAAGGGAGTTTATGCCCTGTTTCATTTACAACCTCTACTTGTACTTGGTAGCCATTGGCCTCTTTTGTACTATTGACGTTTAGTGTTGCAGCATTTTGGAGCATATATTTAGCTCTTACTATCCCCGCGTTAATAGCAACAGTATCTACTTCGGTTTCATGCAAATCTTTTATGAGTAAAGGAATAAATGTGTTGCCACCGGTTAAATCATGCAAAGCCAAATCGTTTCTAATAGGAGAGGAGTTTTTTTCACTTCCTTTACCCGTAACATCTTGCATATGACAGTCAATACAGCTTGAAACATTCTCTTTATTTCCACCAAATACATTAGAAGGGACTCCTTCTGGGGTATTGTAGGCACTCATTTTCCATTCGCTATATGTTCGTTCAGCAGGAAACATATCATGTTTATTAAAGGAGGGGGCTTCTTCACCAATAGTGTTTGGCAGATAAGCGCCTTCTGAAGTCTTTGAAAAGACCGGGTTGCTTACATCATGACAAGTGGCACAAAATTCAGATTTAGTGTGAAAGGAAGAATATAGGGTGGGATGATTAGCATTGACATCATCATAGGGACCTCTTCGTAAATTATCATTTGAATCAACTACATACATGCCATTTCCATGTTGTAATGGTACATGATCCATGGTGTTAATGTAATTCAAATCTTCAGCACTAGTACTTAGTGGATCTACAAGTTTATGACAGAAATGACATTGAATACCCTCTCGATCTGCTGCTGTAAGAGCAGAACCATCAGTGGGAACAGATCTGCCTTCAAGCCAACCTTTTGGTGTATGACATCGTATACACAAATCACCAGAAAATGCAGCGTCTTGATTTGCAATGGAGAGAGAGGCCTCAAAAAGGGGGTCCCGCATACTATGAGCCATCATGCTTCCATCATAATTAAACGATGGTTCAACATCAGAGTCGTAATCTCCATGGCATTTGTCGCATTGGGATGGGGAGTAAAATGTTCCAGACTCATGAGGCTGTGAACCTGGCATAAAGAAATCGTCCAAAGTAGTTGAAACATAATAATTACTTACTATTCTAACCATCCCACTCATTAATAGGAATATTAGTATGAGTAAAAGACCTAGCTTTAATTCTATTCGTTTCATAATGTGGTATATAATGCTCCCAAATATTAAACCCATAAGTTATATTTTGAATAAATAACAAACAATGATTTAAATCATCTATTGAAAATATATTTCAAAATGAAAATGTGGTTTTAAAACCAATAGCATCTTACCAAATGGGGTGTTATAATAATTATATTAAATACTTAAATAAGTAATGAATTAATTACATTTGCACTCGCAAAAACCAATGTCATGGTTCTTGTTTTTTTAATCTAAAAGTCTAAAGAATAATGAAAGCGGGAATAGTAGGATTACCAAATGTTGGAAAATCAACTTTATTTAATTGTTTATCAAATGCCAAGGCACAAAGTGCAAATTTTCCATTTTGTACTATTGAACCTAATATTGGGGTTGTTAACGTACCAGATCCTCGTTTAGAAAAACTAGAGAGTTTGGTAAACCCTGAAAGAGTTGTTCCGGCTACTGTAGAAATAGTTGATATTGCTGGTTTGGTAAAAGGAGCTAGTAAGGGAGAAGGTTTGGGAAATCAATTTTTAGGAAATATTCGTGAAACCGATGCTATTTTACATGTTTTGCGTTGTTTTAATAATGATAATATTGTGCATGTTGATGGAAGTGTAGATCCTATTAGAGATAAGGAAACTATTGATATGGAACTACAGTTAAAGGATCTTGAGACTGCTGAAAAGAAACTTGACAAAGTTAAGCGTGCAGCTAAAACTGGTAATAAAGAAGCACAAGCAGAAGAATCTATATTGCTTAAAATTAAGGAAGGTTTAGAGACAGGAACTTCAGTTAGAGCTCTAGAATTTAGCGATGAAGATTATGCAGAATATGTTAAGCCATTACAGTTTATTACTGATAAACCTGTAATGTATGTTTGTAATGTAGATGAAAGTGCGGCAGTGTCTGGAAACGATTATGTTGACCAAGTTAGAGAAGCTGTCAAAGATGAAAATGCTGAGGTTTTAGTTTTAGCTGTAGGAACCGAAGCTGATATCAATGAATTGGAAGATTACGAAGAGCGCCAAATGTTCTTAGAAGATATTGGTTTAGATGAGCCGGGATCAGCAAAACTTATTAGAGGTGCCTATAAGTTGTTAAATCAACAAACATATTTTACTGCCGGTGTAAAAGAAGTAAGAGCTTGGACAGTAGACATTGGTGCTACAGGTCCTCAAGCTGCCGGAGTTATTCATACAGATTTTGAAAAAGGCTTTATTAGAGCAGAAGTTATAGCCTATGAAGACTATGTGTCTTATGGAAGTGAGGCTAAAGTGAAAGAGGCGGGAAAAATGCGTGTTGAGGGTAAGAACTACATTGTTAAAGATGGTGATGTTATGCACTTCCTCTTTAACGTGTAGTATTAATTGTATTATAGGGATACTTTATCTCCCAAAACAATTTAATTATAATTATTTTCCTTTTTTGTACAAGGGAATACGGTATGAAATGGTATAACTATAACCGGCTCCTATACCGCTACTATCATAAGTTTTTCCAAATCCAGGTATATAGATATTTTCAAAATTATCGGGTACGGTTTCGCTAGCTAAAACCTTTAATTGAACATTGAGTCCCATATAGAGATTATTGAACAATTCTACTTTCATTCCTAAAATAAGTTCTGCCCAAAAAGCTGTTAAGCCACTAAATTCTTCAATACTATCTGAAGAAAACTGAGGCGCCCAATATTGGTTAGTACTATAAATACTATAACTATTTCTATCATGACTAAATGAGCTAGCTCCAACCCTGAATCCAGCAAAAACCATGTTGTCCATATCTAGCCAATTGTCGTACATATTATAGTCTATTCCACCTTTTAAATATGAGCCAGAAGTGCTAACATCCATATAGTCTGTGATGTTGTTTTTTTCTTCAAAACCTAATTCACCAGCTACATATAAATCTTTTTTAAGACGAAAATCGGCAGTTATTTCAAAACCAGTGTATTCATCATCAAGAAAAGAACGTGCTATTTTTCCAATATCTCCACCAATTCTTAGTCCGTATTTATGTTTAACCTTTAGAGAATCATTCACAGCAGTTGGTATACTGTCATTTTGTGCGTTTACAGACACACAAAAAGTAAGCATTAGTATAATGCTACTAATGGAACATGTTAAAGTGTGTCGCATCTTCATTTGTAATAGGTTCGTTATCAGTTAAGTCTTGAGTTGATAGAAGCCAATTATCACCGTCAGCTTCAATATTTAAGGTTATATTATCAAAAATAGTTTTATATCCACATGCACGAGATACATATACATCTTCTCTACTATAGTTTATGGTAATAATATCTATGTTTCCTTCTATAAAATCATCATCAGGATCATTGGGGGTGCCATTATCATTAATAGAGGCATCTTTTACAAGTCTGTATCGCGTGGTGTTTGCATCTGTTTTTAAAGGCAAAACCAAATCATCAGCAGTTGTAAACTCATATCCTGAAAGAATAAAATCATTATCAATTCCAATGACCACCAAATTAAAAACATTCTTTTGGTTTTCCTGATTGTCATTATCATATAAATCGATAATTAATCGTGGTGTTGTGGGAGTACTTTCGGGGCAAATATCGTCACGTTCGCAACTTATTGTGAATCCAATTACTACGGCTATAATTGGAATGATTATTAATCTAATATATTTCATTAATGTGTTTGTACGTTTATTCGCTGATTTGTTTATGAGTTTATCTCTTTTCCAAAAGTACAACATTTTCTACATGATGCGTTTGTGGAAACATATCTACAGCTTGTGTTTTTGTAACCTTATAAACAGCATCCATTAAAGCTAAATCCCTAGCTTGTGTTGCACTGTTACAGCTCACATATATGATTTTGGTTGGTGCTATATTTAGTATTTGTTCTACCACATCTTTATGCATACCATCACGTGGTGGATCTGTAATAATTACATCTGGTTGTCCGTGTGTTTCAATAAATTTTGAATTGAATACTTGTTTCATGTCACCAACAAAGAATTCAACGTTTGTAATGTTATTTAATTGTGCATTTTCTTTGGCTGCGATTATAGCATCTGGTACAGATTCTACACCAACAACTTTTTCTGCCCGTTTTGAAACAAACTGCGCTATGGTTCCAGTTCCGGTATATAGGTCGTAAACTAATTCATTTCCAGATAATCCTGCAAAATCTCGTGTTATTTTATAAAGTTCATACGCCTGTTCAGAATTGGTCTGATAAAAAGACTTGGCGTTTATTTTAAAGCGTAAGCCTTCCATTTCTTCAAAAATATGGTCTTTACCTTTATAACATACAACTTCCTGATCGTAAATGGTGTCGTTAGCCTTTTCATTTATAACATATTGCAACGATGTTATCTCTGGAAAAGTTTCTGCAAGGAAATCTAGCAATAATTCGCGTTTGATTTTATCATCTTTATAAAACTGAATTAATACCATAATATCACCAGTAGTAGAGGTTCTAATCGTCATGGTACGCAACAGTCCGTTTTGATTTCTAGTATTGAAAAATGCTAAACCATTTTCAATAGCAAATTGCTTAACAGCATTTCTTATAGCATTTGAAGGATCTTCTTGAAGATGACATTTTTTAACATCTAAAATTTTATCCCACATTCCGGGAATATGAAAACCTAAGGCATTTTTATCACCTAAATCTTCATCACTTTTAATTTCTTCTATAGTTAACCAACGGCTATCACTAAAGGAAAATTCCATTTTATTCCTATAGAAATATTGCTTTTCAGAACCTAAAATAGGCGTTACTTTTGGCAGTTCAATGTGCCCAATTCTGGTTAAGTTATTTACTACTTCATTTTGTTTGTATTCCAATTGATACTTGTAATCCATGTGTTGCCATTTGCAACCGCCACAAGTACCAAAATGTTCACAAACAGGTTCCGTTCTCTTATCAGAAAGTTTATGAAACACTGTAGCTTTACCTTCGTAATAGGCTTTACGTTTCTTAAAAGTTTGAATATCTACTACATCACCCGGAACAGCATTTGGTAAAAAAATCACTTTTCCATCAGGTGCTTTGGCCACTGTTTTTCCCTTGGCTCCGGCATCAATAACTTCAACGTTTGTAAAAACCTGTTTTCTATTTCTTCTAGACATGCTGCAAAAATAATAATAGCCACAAATAATCGTAGCTTTATTTCTGTTAACTTTAAATGATTTTAATTTTCATTTAAAAAAATGAACCTTTTTTAATTTTTATCGTCTTTAAAGTATATGCCTATTTGTTTAAATGAGTAAGGAACAACGTGAAATTGATACAAAATTGGTACAAGCGTACCAATCTGGAAATAAAGAGGCTTTAACTCAATTGGTGCAGCGGTGGCATAAAATATTTTGTGATAAGGCGTATTGGATTGTGAAGGATGCCAATGTAGCTAAAGATATTGCCCAAGATTCTTGGAATAAAATTATTGAAAAGATTCATGATTTAAGAGATCCCAATACTTTTGCTAGTTGGTCATTACGTATTGTTTGCAACAAATCTTTTGATTGGGTGAAAAAGCGCAATAGAACTAGGCAAAAGCTTCAAACTTATAATTATGGTGAAGAAGCGGATGATTTTGAAGCCTTAGATGAAAAGGAGCAGATGCAAGCCACATTGTTGAAAGCAATTAAAACATTACCGGCGCATCAGCAAATGGTGATTAGATTGTTTTATGCAGAGGATTATTCGTTAAAAGACATTAGTAATACCTTGAATATTTCTGAAGGGACAGCAAAATCAAGGTTATATCATGCTAGAGAAAAGCTAAAATTAATTTTAAAAAATAGAACAAATGAAAAATAATATGGAAGACATTGATAAATTAATTAAGGAAACGTTGACACAGGAAGAAGCAAAATTCTACGATGAATTAGAAGAGCAAAATATTTTCCAAATGGTTTTAGGCTTATTTAAAGGAAAAAACAAATGGATCATGTTTTTAATGAATTTCATGACTTTAGTTTTTTTCGGATTATTCGTGTATTGTGCCATTGAATTCTTTAATACCGATGTAACAAACGAAATGCTTAAATGGGGAATTGGAGCCTTAGTTTTTCTTTTTGGGGTAAGTATGTTAAAGATTTTTGCCTGGATGCAAATGGATAAAAATGCTTTGCTTAGAGAAATAAAACGATTAGAACTTCAGGTATCATCTTTATCTGGAAGGATAGCAGATTAGTTTTTTTGTTAATAATATTTGTACCTTGCAAACCTATCCAGGGATGATTTCTCTCCCACGCTGAATTTTCAGAACCCTCTGAAAGGATAAAGGTAGAGCAGGAATGGTTATTTTATTAATAATTAAAAACTATTTAAAATGGCTGTTTTACAAAAACAATTAACATCACAGCAAGCAATTGAATTAGAGAAAAAGTACGGATCTAACACATATCATCCACTTCCGGTAGTATTAAGCAGAGGAGAAGGTGTTTATGTATGGGATGTAGATGGAAAACGATATTACGATTTTCTGTCTGCATATTCAGCAGTAAACCAAGGGCATTGTCATCCCAAGATTATTAACGCCATGGTGGAGCAAGCAAAAACCATTACGCTCACATCCAGAGCTTTTTACAATGACAAATTAGGTCTTTACGAAAAGTACACATGCGAGTATTTCGGTTTTGATAAGTTATTACCTATGAATTCTGGTGCTGAGGCAGTAGAAGCGGCAATTAAACTTTGTAGAAAATGGGCTTATGAGGTAAAAGGCATCGAAGAAAATCAAGCTAAAATTATAGTATGTAAAAACAACTTTCATGGCCGTACCACTACTATTGTGTCGTTTTCAAGTGATTCTACTTCTAATAAAAACTTCGGTCCATATTCAGATGGTTTTATTAGTATCGACTATGATAATTTAGAGCAATTGGAACTGGTGCTAAAAAATAATCCAAATATTGGAGGGTTTTTGGTTGAGCCCATTCAAGGAGAAGCAGGTGTTTATGTACCGTCTGAAGGGTTTTTGGCAAAGGCAAAAGCATTATGTGCAGCACACAATGTTTTGTTTATTGCTGACGAAATACAAACGGGAATAGCAAGAACAGGTAAACTTTTAGCGGTTGATCATGAAAATGTTAGACCAGATATTTTAATTCTTGGTAAGGCATTAAGCGGAGGAGCATATCCAGTGAGTGCAGTTTTAGCGGAAAATAGAATTATGGATGTTTTAACACCTGGAACTCACGGTAGTACATTTGGTGGTAATCCATTAGCTGCTGCGGTTGCTATTGCTGCTTTAGAGATTGTTAAAGAAGAGAATTTAGCAGAAAACGCTGATAAATTAGGAAAACTTTTTAGAAGTGAATTAAGCAAATATATTGCAACTAGTAACGTTGCTAATTTAGTAAGAGGAAAAGGACTGTTAAACGCTGTTGTTATTAATGATACAGAGGAAAGTGATATAGCTTGGAACATTTGTTTAGCGTTACGAGATAATGGTTTAATTGCTAAACCTACACATGGGAATATCATCAGGTTTGCACCACCGTTGGTAATGACTGAAGAGCAACTATTAGATTGTGTAGATATTATTACTAGAACATTTAAACAGTTTGAGAAATAAAAAAAGCGACCAATTTGGTCGCTTTTTTTATTGATTAAATGAGATTACTGTCCCATTTGTTGTAAAGCATCTTGGTACTGTTCCATGATTCCTGCATAACCAACTGTGGCAAACAAGAAAATTACATAGGCTACATAAATAGCACTAAGAACAACTCCTATTATTGCAAGAATTTTACCTGTTTTAACATTGGAATATCCTGTGTAGGCTTCTGGGTTTTCTGCATAAACTTTAGTGGCTTTATTTGCTAAAATAATAGCAATAATTCCTAGTATTAAACCTATAATTCCATAGCAACAACATGTTACTATTGATAAGATTCCGAAAACTAAAATAAGTGTTGAATTTGGTAATTTTTGTTGTTCCATGTTATTGGTTTTAATTAATTATTTTGATTAGATAGCTAACCACAACTACAATGACAGTAATAGCTATCAATGTCATTTTAATTTTATAGTCGTGCTTAAATTTTATAAAAAGATTAAATATAAGAAAAATCAGCAATATAAAAATGTTATAAATTGCTGGATACATATGAAATGCCTCTACAAACTCACCTTTAAATATTAGTGCTACAGACCGTTGAATACCACAACCTAAACATTCAACTCCAAAAAGTGTTTTGTTTAAGCATGGTAGCATGTATTCTTCTATTGCCCGCATTTCATAGTTTTGGATTTCAAAATTAAAAAAATACAGAAAAGAAAGAAGTTTTCAACCATTTGTTTTAATTTAATGCATGAAGTTAATTGGAAACAACTACTTTTTTGGTAATTACTTGATTGTTTCTCAGCTCTATTTTAATAATATAAACGCCTTGACTTAAAGAATTAGTAGATAGCTGGTGTTCTTTAATATTACGCAGTTTTCTTCGTTTTAAAACTCTTTTTCCAGTAATATCATAAACAAAAATAGATTTAAAATCAAGATTGTTAGGGTTTAAAACACGTAATCTAGATAGATTATTATCCTGAAAAACCTTAATGTCAATTTGTCTATTGTCAACTGTATTTAACAATTGTTTATTGAAAACAATTTCAAATCTGTCATTATAGTTTTCTGGTCTTAGAGTAATTTCAAAATCTTGACTTCTTAAATCGGTGAATGTATTATTTTCAATGTCGTGAATAAAAATCGGTTGATTACTTTCGAAGTTTTGAACATCAGCAATTCTGATTTTTATAGGCATCTTCCTTTGAAGGTTAATATTTAAAGGAATTTTTAATGTTTCATCAAACAATGAGGCTTCAGCTAAATAGGTGTTGTCTTCTGATTTAAAGTAGGCATCTGTGTTTAATAGCTGATTGGGGTCAGTTATTATTTCTAAACCATAATCAAAGCCAGGGGTGGCAGAATTGTGAAATGTCTGTACCAATTGTCTAGTATAGGTATTATTAAAATCAATATTTAATCGAAAGCGTTTATAATCGCTTGGAATAATAGAAAATTTATTTTCTGAATTAATTTTTGATTCCTTGGTAGTCTCTTGTTTGAAAAACTCGCTGTTGGAGGCACTTTCTTTTACAAAGGCCCTATGACTGTTTTTAGCTTTTACAGTGCCGGTTGCCGTTCCTTCAACCATAAAACCTTGACCAATTGGTATATACCGTCTGGCCGTTTTGTTTCCTGTTCCTGTATTACTAGTATTAATTGTTCCGTCTACATTATAGGTGTTAAATACAGCTGAAATAAACGTTTCTGTTAGACCATCTGCTGAAATAGTATATGTAGCATACCCACCATTGTAATCCCGGAGATTATGTGAGTTTACATTGGAGTCTTGCTCCCAATAATGTAATACCCCCGAAATAATTTCTGCATTTTCAGAATCATGAATGTAAGCAACAGCATCTAGAGCTGAAGGATACGGATTTCCAACTAATGAAAGATTATCATCCAAAACTGATACACTAATAGTACCATTATTTGGTTTTCCTCTAAAATCATAGAGCTGTGCATTGCTAGACCCTGATGTCCCCTTCATGGTAAAACCTTCTCCTGGGTTGATACTTGTAGCAGATTGTACATGAGACCATCCTGAATAACCACTTGAGGCAATAAACTTCCAAATCCAATAAGGTTCGATATTTAACGGACTTGAAGTTCCATTATAGTTTGATGATCTGTTATAGGTTGCTGGCGTGGAGGTTGTTAACCCTGTAACATCATTTAAAAGAGAAATACCAAATTGGTTATTAGCGTTGTTGTTAGTATTATCTCCAACAGGTGAGCACCAATAGTTGTATTCATATTCGTCACCATTAGCATCTTGATATACACTTAGTTCTCCAACACCAGAATTTCCAGTAGTGCCGATTCCTTGAATTATTTGTGCTTCGGTCCTTAGGTATATTCTACTATCGGTTTCATTCAGATTGATGTCGTCTTCCACAAAAACAATTTGGTCGTTTATAAAAACGAACGCATCATTCCTTACGGAAAGTTGGGCATATAAAAGGTTGCTAATTAATAGCAAAATTAGAGAGACTCTATAGCACATCTTTATTGAGAGAATAGCAAAATTACGAAGCAAATATATAATATTTTTATTGAATACAACATTTTACCGATAAAAAATGACTTTAAACGGTATTCACGCATAATAATTTTAGATTCTAAACAAAGGAGAAAATGTGAATTTTTGCCGTAATTTTGTCTTATCAATTGAGAATCGTACATCATGAAGTATTTTAACTATATTCTTATTATTTTGGGAGCTGTTGTGGCCCTATATGCGAATAGTGAGGAAGAACAGAATCAATATATTCTTATTGGGGGTATTATACTTTTAATGATAGGTATTTACAGAATTTCGAAAACTATTCCGAGTAAGAGGGATATTGAGGATGATTTAAATAATGAGGAGTAGTATGCCATTTAAAGTAGGAGATCAAGTATCTGTTTTAGACGAAGATTTATCTGGTGTGGTTAAAAATACATCCGGTGGCAAGGTTTCTATTGAAACAGATGACGGTTTTTTGCTTGAATTTTTTGAAGAGGAGTTAATAATGACAAAACCTTCTTCATTTAAAAACCAAATCTTTTCGCATTCTAGTTTAAGTTCTGTTGTTTCTGAAAAAGAACAACCTAAAGGACACAAGCAAGTCAAAGTAAAGGCAAAAGAACGTTTTCAGCCCACTTTAGAGGTTGATTTACATATTAATCAATTGTTGAAATCGCCTAAGGGAATGTCTAAACATGATATGTTGACATTGCAATTAGATACAGCGAAAAGACAACTGGAATTTGCAATTAACAAGCGCATTCAAAAAGTAGTATTTATTCACGGCATAGGAGAGGGCGTATTAAAACTTGAGCTTGAATACTTATTTGGACGCTATAACAATGTGAAGTTTTACGATGCCAATTATCAAAAATATGGATTAGGAGCTACAGAGGTTTATATTTATCAGAGTGTAAAGCCTAATTAAAATCTGGAGTTAAGCTTTCTGTATCAGAAGTATTTCCATCGTTTAAAATACCAAAAGAAAGCGTTGTTATTTTTGCTCCATTAATACTTATATCTTTAACAGTTACAGAAACCGAATACGTTTTTTTATAAGAATGCAGTCTAAAGGCTGTGGCCGGAATATTTGTTGCAACCTCAGGGTTTAAATAATCTGCACCTGCTGCCTCAATGGTAATATCGTTTCCAGGATTTTGGTCTTGACTGGCATTTTCCTCGTCTCGCGTATCAACTCCGTCTCCGTCATCATCAGTGTCTAAATAATCCGGTATATTATCGTTATCAGTATCCAGCGCATCACTTAAATCACCATCTTCATTGGGGTCTGGCTCTTCATCCTTAGTCAGTACATTATCCCCATCGTCATCAGCATCTTTATAGTTGGGTATACCATCACCATCTGTATCATCATCTTTCAAATTACCATTGCCATTAATATCTTCTAGTTCGGCAGGAATACCATCATTATCATCTTCTGTTAAAACAGTTAAAACATCTACCTTACTATCAGGACTTTCTTCATCTACTTCAATATTTACATTGGCTGGAATATCAGAACAAAACAAGTTGGAAATGCTTTCATCTGTATAAGTTCTGTAGATAAAATCAACTGCTTTATTTTCTATAATTAAAGAGTCATTCTCTTCAACTGCTAATAATTCATCTTTAGTGAAATTAGAAATGAAAATTGACAAAGATTCAGAAGGATCATTTTTTATTTTATATAAAGTAAGCCCATTAATACCATCGCAAGCTTGAAATTCATCATCAAAATCGAGATTAAAATCAATTATATCTCCGTCATCACATGAATTGAAGCCGATTAAGCCGATTGAAAATAAAACAAATAATAACTTGCGCATTGGGTTTGATTTTAGAGCAAAAATAATAGAATTGTTATTTATAACGTATCATATTGATAATAATTTTATTTCAAGTATTTTTGACTCAATAATTGAGATTTTAAACGTTTAAATTTGCTCACTAGTTTCAATTTCTATTAAATTGAGTTATACATTTAAAGCTATGAAAACGGTTTATTTTGATAATGCTGCCACTACGCAAATGCGCGAAGAAGTTATTACTTCTATGGCAGAGGTTATGCAAAATAATTATGGTAATCCTTCGTCATCACACAGTTTTGGGCGGTCATCAAAATCTTTAGTTGAAAGTTGTAGAAAAACCATTGCTAGCTTTTTCAATGTGTCTGCAAGTGAAATTATATTTACATCAGGTGGAACTGAGGCGGATAATTTAGTCTTAAGAAGTGCTGTAAGAGATTTAGGAGTTTCACATATAATTACTTCAAAAATTGAACACCATGCCGTTTTACATACAATAGAGCAGTTAGTAATAGAACATAACTTACAAGTTAGTTTTGTAAATGTAGATGCTAATGGAACCATTGATTATGTAGAACTAGAAAAACTTTTACAAATTCAAGAAAATACGTTAGTGAGCTTAATGCATGTTAACAATGAAATAGGAAATATTTTAGATCTCAAACGTGTGGGAGATTTGTGTAAAGCAAATAATGCCCTATTTCATACTGATGCGGTACAAGGCGTTGGTCATTATTATATGGATTTACAAGATCTACAAATAGATTTTTTTGCGGCTTCTGCTCATAAATTCCATGGGCCTAAAGGTGTTGGGTTCGCATTTATTAGAAAGAATACAGGTTTAAAACCTCTAATTTTTGGAGGTGAACAAGAACGAGGGCTAAGAGCTGGTACAGAAAGTGTTCATAATATTGTTGGTATTGAAACGGCTTTAAAGTTTGCTTATGATAATTTAGAAAGTGAGTCTGAATACTTAAAAAACTTAAAGCTATATTTTATTGATAAGTTATCTGAGGCTGTTCCTGAAATAGCATTTAACGGTCTTTCAAAAAATTTAGAAAAGAGTACTTATACGCTTGTAAATGTTTGTTTACCGGTGGATCCTCAAAAAGCAACCATGTTGTTGTTTCAGTTAGATCTAAAAGGAATTGCATGTTCTAAAGGTAGTGCATGCCAAAGTGGAAGTTCTCGAGGTTCTCATGTTTTAGGAGAAATTTTAAGTGATGAAGATATGCAGAAACCATCTGTTAGGTTTTCGTTTAGTATTTATAATACCAAAGCCGAAATTGATTACGTGGTTGATGTTTTGAATGAGCTGATTAATGCTTAATTTACTTGTTTTTAATATCGTTTAAAAGATCTCTAATTTCCTCTAATAATTCATGAGTTTTTTCTGTTGAATTATCGCTGGTTTGATTTAATGAGTAGTTTTTAGATTGAATAGCCTCCCTTTGTTTTAATACCGATTCTTTAAAGTTTGCAGAATCAATTATTCCAATAAGTTTCATATCACTGCCTTTTGGGTTGCTTTGACCTGCTGTTTCAATTTTTAAGATTCGTAAATCTAGTATATTCAATATAGGGTTTTCAATGAAGGTTAAATCTTGAATGTTTTCTAACGGAATGGTTTTTTCAACTTTAAAGAGCACACCTTTTTTAAATTCTAAATGTTTTGTAGTTAGTTGACATCGCAAGTTTTGATAATAACGCTTACTTATGTGTTGGCCAAGTCCTAAAAACCAAATAATCAAAAAAGGAATACCTGCCAAAGAGATAACCAAGAAAAATGCTACTGTTAAAAGAATATAGGTTTTAATCTTAGGATTAAACTCTGCCTTTATTATTATGTTAGTTCCTTTCTCCATAATACTCTTTTTTTAAGATGATGTTTACTATTTCTCCAGTTTTGTTCTTAATTTTTACATTTAAACGCTCCTTTTGGCCAAAAACAGAAGGCTTTACAAGGAAATCACATACTTCTTTATTCTGAAAATTAACACCGTCAATTTCAATTATTTCATCACCAAATTCTATTTGATCTTTTAGAGTATCTTCCCAAACAAAACCAACGGTTAACTTATTGTTTACTATGGTAGGAGAGAAGCCATAGAGCTTTTCGTTTAAATCATTTTCAGTTTCAAATACATCTAGATAAAACAATTTGTTTACAAAGTCTAAAGTGATATTTCCGTATTTAAGAATGTCTGAGCCTATTCTAGAATTATTATCATCACCTGTAGTGGTAATTACATTTTGAAAAACCTGATTATTAATAATTAGTTCTGGTATTTTTAAGCGGTATTGCTCGCTTTTTTCCGCAACTCCAAACATGCCAACACTTGAAGAACCGTTTGCTTTAGAAATTACTTCAACTATTTTTTTTTCTTGTAATACCTTATAGTTGTTTTTACTGAGATCATAAAAGCCACTAGCACCGGTATCTAACAAAAGGTTTTCATTTCCAGAATGTTCTCCTTTTAATTTAATATAAATATATGGACTGCTTTGATTTCCTACAAGTGTAAGTTTAGAAGCATGCTCTTTTTTAAGAGTCAATTTTTTAACATCGTTGGTTAAAATAATAATCTGTTTTTTAGAATTTATTTTAACAATAGATTTTCTTAATAGGTTGCTACCTATAATACCATCTACCTCAAAGCAATCAAATACCAAATTGTCTTTACCATTAAAAACTAAAGCACTAGTATTTTTAAAAGTAACATTGCCTATAGTTAGGTTAGGTAAGGACACTAAGTCCATACGCTGCTTTTTTTGATTGGCATCTGTAACCGAAAGACTTCTACTTTTTTTGAAGTTTATAGAACTCAAAATCTCTTTGGAGACTAGGTTAGGAGCTCCCGTATCAAAAAGGAAACGATAAGATTTTCCATTAATGGAGACGGGAATAATTATTTTATCCCTAACATTTTCATATTCAATTTCGGTGTAATAATTTTTGCTAGTAGTCTTACCTGTTTTGAAATATGATTTTTGAGCATAGATTAACGTTGTTAAGCTTAGATAGAAACAAATGCTTAATAATATTCTATACATATAAAAGAAATTAGAATTTCATTGTAGTCCTTACATTAAACACACGTGGAGTTAAGTAATTTGGAATAGCAAATTGGCGTTTACTATACACGTCTCTTACCCAAGTATTTGTAATTGAGTTTTGTACATCAAATATATTGAAGATTTCAAAACCTAAAGAGAGTTCCTTAAAAGGTTTTTTCCAACCATTTTTAAATTGCTTTTTATCATCAACTAAAACAAGCTGCAAACCTAAATCTGCTCTTTTATAATCTGGCAATCTTGATTGATAGATATAAGGATCAGCATAACTTGGTGATCCACCAGGAAGCCCTGTATTATAAACCAAATTCAAATACATTTTTAAGTGAGGCATATTGGGAACATAATCCTGAAAAAGGGCTGCAAATTTTAAACGTTGATCTGTTGGCCTTGCAATATACCCTTGGTTTTCAATGTTTTCTTCGGTTTTTAAATATCCAAAACTGAACCAAGACTCTGTTCCCGGTACAAACTCTCCATTTAACCTCATATCTAACCCGTAAGCATAAGCTTTAGCATCATTATTTGCTCTATAGCGAATACGAACATTCTCAATGGTATATGGATTTACATCTGATAGATTCTTATAATAAACTTCTGAAGTAAGTTTAAAAGGGCGGTCCCACATTTTGAAACTATAATCATTTCCTAAAACCAAATGAAATGATTTTTGTGCTTTTACATTAGGTTGAACGGTACCTGTGGCATCTCTCAATTCTCTATAAAATGGCGGTTGATAATACAGGCCTGTGGCTACTCTGAAAAGCATATCTTTTTCCCAGTCAGGTTTAATAGTAAATTGAGCACGTGGACTAAATACAGTTTGGTTTGATGAAGAAATACCTTCTCCTTTTACAGACCAATTATGCACTCTTACACCAGCATTATACCAAACATCACTGTTACCTAAAGTAGAACGTCTGCTCCATTGTGCATATGCTTGTAACCTATTTATTTGTGTATTATTTGTGGCTCTTACATTTTGGAAAGGCTCCAATGGACCGCTATACGCGATATAAGGCTGCTCATTGCTTGGAACCGTTTTTGGTGGTCTAATAGAAAAGCCGGCAGAATCAATTACTTCCCATTCAACAAGTCTATCTCTAATATCTTCATTTGTGTATTTTACAGACCATTCAATTCTATTATCGTCAATTTTAAAATCACCTTTATGTTCAATATTTGTAATAAGTGCATCCAAATCGTTTCTGCCATGATTTAACTGACTTCCAATACCTTCACTAAATTCCACCTCACCAATATCTTCATCACCAATATTGGTGTTTACTTCACCTAATCGGTATTGAGCAAGAATATCGAAATATTCTTCTTCAGTAGTATGGTAGGTTGATGCAATAAGCTTAAGCGTTAGGTCATCGTTAGCAAAATAAGTTCCTTTAAAGGCTCCAAAATAGGTTTGGTATTGGTCTTTTTCTTGACCATTGTAAAATACTAAAAGTGCAATGGGGTCACTTAAAGTTCCAAAATTTGTTTGACGTGTTTGTGGTTGGTAATTATATTTATTAATAGATGCATTCCCTAAAAAGCTTAAATGAAACTTGTTAGTAAATTTATAAGTGAAATACGCCTGAAGGTCTGCAAAGGTTGGATTGAAATTAGTTTCAGTTTCTTTTGCGTTAACCAATAAACTATTATCCCGGTATCTAGCGCCAACAATACTGGTGAATTTTGAGTCTTTACTAATATTTTCTATAGAAATTCCACCACCTAGTAAACTTAAATCGGCATTTACTTCAAATTGATATGGTGTTTTATAAGTGATATCTAATACGGAAGATAATTTATCACCATATTTAGCCTGAAAACCACCAGCTGAAAAATCAACGTTTTGCACCATGTTAGTATTAACAAAACTTAGTCCTTCTTGTTGGCCTGAACGAATTAAAAAAGGACGATAAACTTGAATATCATTAACATATACTAAGTTTTCATCATAGTTACCACCTCTAACCGAGTATTGTGTGCTTAACTCATTATTATTGCTAACCCCTGGAAGTGTTAATAATAAGTTTTCTACCCCAGCATTAGCACCAGGAATTTTTCTAATAACTTCTGGTTGAAGTGTGATAATACCTTCTACTTCTTTTCTTCTCTTTGTGTTAATTATAATGGTTGAAATTTGCTCTACTGAAGTTTTCATCACTGGATTAAATTCCAATTCCTCTCCGTTTTTAAGATTGAAAATACTTGAAACCTTTTTATAAGAAAGGTGTGTAAATTCAACAGAAACATCTGTATTTGAAGGGATTTCTAATATAAAAAATCCGTTTTTATTTGTAACTGTTCCTGAATTGTTAGCTTTAATGCTTACTTCCTCAATAGGCTGTTTGTTCTCATTTAAAATAATCCCTCTTATGGTTGCATTTTGAGAAAAACTTGAAAAAGCAATTAAAAAAAATAAAACGAAGAATAAGTATTTCTGTCTCAAAGGTGGTTATAGTTTATTTTCTGTAAAACAACGTTTCAAAAGTAGAATTATTTCCAACATTATCAGTAACAATTACTTTTAAATTGTTTTTAGTGTCTCTTACCACACCATCATTAAAATCATGAGTAAGTGTTTTGGTTTTATAGTCATACTCCATTAAAATCCATTTACCGTTTACTGTTGCTCTATATTTTGAAACTCCCGAAAGTTTATCGTCAATCTTCACTTTTAAATAACGGTATTTGCTCAACCATTGCCCGTTTTTAAAGTTAATAGCTTTAATGCTTGGTCTAATTGAATCTGTTGCTAAAGCAAAAGTCCCAAGAGTTTTTGTGCTTGCAGTTAATAAGTCTCCTTTTCTTTGAGTATAGGTATAAGAAGGATATTTTTTGTAACCTACCAAGCGGGCAATGTATAATTTACTTTTATCTTCATTATTATAATTACTAATATCATAGGTAATACTAAAGTTCTTTTTAGCAGCTTTTACATTTTTATGTAGTATTAAGGTATCACTTTTAACTTCAAAATCTAGATAGAAATCTTCATAAAAGGTGTCCTTATAAAAATCTACAGAAACTTTATTTTCTTTTAGGTTGATGGTTTGGTCTGCTTTAATATGATAGGGTGTTGTTTTGGTTTTAGAAGCTTTGGGATTACTAGTTTTAGCACCTTTTATGTTTAACGTTATCCACGATTCATTATTTTTAAAATCGGCAACTCTAACCTTATAAACAGTATATGTGCTGTCTTCAATTGATAGAACTCCATCATTTAGAACCGATTTGAATATACTTAACGGATTGTTTTTTTTGAATAACTTTTGAATGCGTTGTTTTTTTGTGGCATAATGTTCATAATCAATTAGCTGATTAATGTGCTTGGTTTCACTGAATGAAAAGCGCTTAAAATCTAATTCAAAATTATTATTCCCGTTTACAAAAGATCTAATATTATAAACGCCATTTGAATTGGCTGCTAAATTTTGTCGGTCATTAGTTTCAACTCCAAAGCCAATGTTACCAATGGCTTCAATGTTTTCAACTACATAATCGCCTCCTTTTATAGGGATTAATCTTAGTTTTTGTTTTTCATTTGAATTATTAACATAAGAGTTTTCGTCTAACGGATACGCATAAAAAGATTTAACGTATGGATTGGTAGTATCGGCAATGTCAATTCCAAAAAGCATTGGGTTTATGGGGCGCTCAGCATTATCTCTAATTTCGAAATGTAAATGAGGACCTCCAGAACCACCAGAATTTCCACTATATGCAACTAAGCTCTCTTTTTTTATGAGTAAGGTCTCGGCACTTGGAAATAATTCTATTTCGTAAGATTCTTTTTTGTACTGTTGTTTTTTAATGTAAGCTTCAATATCAGGTGAAAATTTCTGCAAGTGGGCATAAACAGTGGTGTAACCATTGGGGTGAGTTATATATAAAGCTTTGCCATAGCCATAATGTGATACTTTAATTCTACTTACATAACCATCTGCACATGCCTTTACTTTTAAACCTACACGTTGTTGGGTTTTAATGTCTAAACCAGAATGAAAATGATTTGAGCGTAATTCTGCAAATGTACCAGAAAGTATTATCGGTATATCTAGAGGGCTACTAAAATAGTCCTGCGGATAATGACTTTGAGCATTAGAGAGAAGCGCAAAAAACAAAAGAAAACCAAGGATTAATCTCATAGAAAAGTATTGTAGCTAAAATATTAATTTGACTTGAATAAGCAAAAGGATAGAACAAAAATCAAACCATTGTTTTTAAACAGAGTATTAGAAATAGATTTTGAAATTTTATAGGAAAACAATTGTTATTTAGTGGTAGGTATGTTAACTTTGTGAGATAAGTATTGAATTTTGTAAATGAGTAATATTGAAGATATTGTAGATTCTTTAGAAAACAAAATTAGCAAGGTATTACACAAAGTAGAGCTTTTAAAGCAAGCTAATTTAAAATTAACCGAAGAATTGGATACTTCAAAAAAGGAAATTCAGAACCAAAAATTGCACATAGCAGAGTGGGAAGAAAAATACGATACTCTTAAAATGGCAAACTCAATACTTGGTGGTGACGAAAATAAAAGAGAAACTAAGCTTAAAATAAATGCATTAATTAGAGATATAGATCATTGTATTGCTCAACTCTCAGATTAATGTAACATAAATTCAATGTCAGAAAAGCTTAAAATAAAGCTGTCTATAGCTAATAGGGTATATCCTTTAACTGTTGAAGCAAATCAGGAAGAAGGCTTACGTAAAGCGGCTAAGAATATTGAATATATGATTAAACAATTTGAGCAAAGTTATTCTGTTCGAGATAAACAGGATGTATTGGCCATGTGTGCTTTACAGTTTGCGTCTCAAGTTGAACAGAAAACTATTGATAAAAAAAATGTGAGTGAGCATGTAGAAGTAAAGCTTAAAGAGCTTGATGAATTACTGCATTCGCATTTAAACTCTTAAACGTTCTTTAAAATAAATTAAAAGTTACTGCCTGCATTGGTTATTTTTTTTGATAAACTCAACGTTAATTCTTTAAAAAGGGTGAGTTTAAGTTGTAAAAGCATGCTGCCTTAGTCGCAGATCCTTGATCAGCTTGTTAGCCCTAAACTTGTTTTTAAGGAGTTTATACAAAACTTTATACCGGTGTAGGCTTTTTTTATATATAAATCAACTAAATTAAGGATGGATAACTCAATTATATTTGCAGTAGGAGGCGCAGTTTTAGGTTTAATAATAGGCTTTATAATTGCAAAATCGTTGGAAAAGAATAAGGCATCAAAGCTTATTAAAGAAGCGAAAAAGAATGCAACATTAATACTTAAAGATGCTAAGAGCAACGGTGAAAATATTAAGAAAGATAAAATACTTCAGGCTAAAGAAAAGTTTATAGAACTTAAAGCAGAGCATGAAAAAGTAATTTTATCTAGAGACAAAAAAATGGCGGAAGCCGAAAAGCGCACTAGAGATAAGGAATCTCAGATTTCTAATGAGCTTGCAAAAGGAAAAAAACTAAATCAGAGTCTTGAGGATAAAATAAAAGACTATAATCATAGACTTGATGTAATAGAGAAAAAACAAGAAGAACTTGATAAGCTCCACAGAAGTCAAGTACAACAATTAGAAGTTATTTCAAGTCTTTCTGCAGAAGAGGCTAAAGAGCAATTAGTAGAATCGTTAAAGGGCGAAGCTAAGAATGATGCTATGGCATTTATTCAAAGTTCTTTGGAAGAAGCTAAATTAACTGCAGAACAAGATGCTAAGAAAGTTATTATAAACACCATACAGCGTATTGGAACAGAGGAAGCTGTTGATAATTGTGTGTCTGTTTTTAATATTGAATCTGATGATGTTAAAGGTAGAATTATTGGTCGTGAAGGACGAAACATTCGTGCTATTGAAGCTGCTACCGGTGTAGAGATAATAGTTGATGATACTCCAGAAGCTATTATTTTATCATGTTTTGATTCTGTTAGAAGAGAAATTGCTCGTTTATCACTTCATAAGTTAGTTACAGATGGAAGAATTCATCCAGCTAGAATTGAAGAGATAGTTAAGAAAACACAGAAGCAGATAGAGCAGGAGATTATTGAAGTAGGTAAGCGTACTGTTATTGATTTAGGTATTCATAACTTGAATCCGGAGCTTATTAAGATGGTTGGACGCATGAAGTATCGTTCGTCTTACGGACAAAACTTATTGCAGCACTCTAGAGAAGTTGCTAAACTTTGTGGAGTGATGGCTGCGGAACTTGGACTCAATCCTAAATTAGCAAAACGTGCTGGATTACTTCATGATATAGGGAAAGTGCCAGATGCTGAAGCTGATATGGAAACACCTCACGCTATTTTAGGTATGCAATGGGCTGAAAAATATGGAGAAAAGAAAGATGTATGTAATGCTATTGGTGCTCACCATGATGAGGTAGAGATGAAATCACTTTTAGCGCCAATTATTCAGGTATGTGATGCTATTTCTGGAGCGCGCCCTGGAGCACGTCGTCAAGTATTAGATAGTTATATTCAAAGATTAAAGGATTTAGAAGATATTGCTTTTGGGTTTACAGGCGTTAAAAAAGCTTACGCTATTCAAGCTGGTAGAGAGTTGCGTGTTATCGTAGAAAGCGAAAAAGTAAACGACGATAAGGCAGCAGATTTATCATTTAGTATTTCACAAAAAATACAAACTGATATGACATATCCTGGTCAAGTAAAGGTTACTGTTATTAGAGAAACAAGAGCAGTTAATATTGCTAAGTAATTATTTATAAACTTTATATATTTAAAAAATCCAGCATTAGCTGGATTTTTTATTTTCTAGGATGATATTTTTCTACAACTCTTGTCAAATGGCTTTTATCTACATGTACATAAATCTCAGTTGTTGTAATACTTTCATGTCCAAGCATGAGTTGAATAGATCTTAAATCTGCATCATTCTGCAATAAGTGTGTTGCAAACGAATGTCTAAAAGTATGAGGTGATATTTTCTTTTTTAACCCTATTTTTTCAGCTAATTGCTTTACAATAGTAAAAACCATGGCTCTTGTGAGTTGTTTGCCGCGTCTGTTTAAAAAGAGTGTGTCTTCAAATCCAGATTGAATTTTTAAATGGTTTCTAATGTGTTTTCTGTAAATATTGATATATTTCTGTGTGGCATCAACAATAGGAACAAAACGCTCCTTGTCTCCTTTTCCGGTAACTTTAATAAAACCTTCATCAAAAAATAAATCTGATATTTTTAAATTTACTAGTTCACTTACACGCAAGCCACAACCATAAAGAGTTTCTAACATGGCTCTATTGCGTTCACCTTCAGGCTTACTTAAATCAATGGCTGTTATTATAGTGTCAATTTCTTCTTCTGAAAGTGTATCAGGAAGTTTTCGACCAATTTTCGGAGATTCAATAAGTTCTAAAGGGTTGTTTTTTCTATAATTTTCAAAAACCAAATAGCTAAAGAAACTGCGTAAACCAGAAATGATTCTTGATTGAGAACGCGCATTAACTTCTTTTGCTATTTCATAAATAAATTGTTTAATTTCTTCATTAGAAATTTTAACTGGGTTGATGCTTATGTCATGTTTCTCTAAATAGCTTATCAACTTTTTAACATCCCTAGAATAATTGTCAATAGAATTTTTAGATAGACCGCGTTCTATCTTTAAGTATAATTGATAATCTTTTAAAGCATGTTGCCATTTCATAGATTATAAAAGTAAAAAAAAAGACCATTTTTCAATGGTCTTTTTAAATAATAAATTATGAGTTTTTTAGAAGTTGTCAGATAGCATATTGATTAAATCAATAACCCACCATACACCTAAACCACCTAAAGTCAAAATAAACAAAATATTCCAACCTACTGGTTTTCCGTAATACCATCTATGACCAGCAAGACCTCCTAAGAAAAACCATAATAGGATACCTACGGTCAAATCTTTTTGGCCTGCACGTGGAGCTGCAACTGGTGTGTAAGTTTCAACTGTTTCATAAATTTCAGAGCTTGAATTAGTTGTGGCTGCTTTTTTTACGGGAAAAGAAGCATAACTTGTTGAAAACGATAGTAACAATACTAATAAGGAAAGTAATAATTTAATTTTCATAATTAATTGGTTTATGTTTGTTCTAGCAATTTATAAAAATAATCTTGATTGTGAACTCCAAAGTCTTTTTTAGTTTATTTATGTTACTAATGTATTTCTGCAGTCATGCTCAAATTGAATATGAGTATGTTGGAGGAATAGTTTTAAGTGATACATCAAAAACCACTTATTCGTATAAGATTAGTTTTAAAGTGGTCAATGAATTAGTTTCAGGATACTCTATAACAAATATGGGAACAGAGTATGAAACGAAAACTACAATTTCAGGAAATTATAATAAACAAAAAAAAGAATTGTTAATTAGGGAGACAGGTATAATTTATACCAAGACTCCTATAAAAATTGATGAAGAATCTTGTTTTGTTAATTTTTCTGTAAAGCCTTTTATTAGTGAAAAAACCAAATCAACTAGTGGGAGTTTTGAAGGTATGACTGTTAATTTTAAGAAATGTGCAGAAGGAAAGATATTTCTAAACTCACTTGAAAAAGTTGAAGATAGAATGAATAAGGTGGCTAAAAAATTAAATAAAATAAAACGGGTGCCAGATAGTATTAAGCAAAAGTTTCAACCATTAAAGATGATGGATTCCATGAACATGAATATTTTAAGGAAGAATCAAACTTTAAGTATTTTTACTAATGATGAAAAAATAAAACTAATTGTTTACGACGGGGGTAAAGAAGATGGAGATAGAATTTCTATTATGAGTAATGGGAAAACAATAAGAAAAAGTTATAAGGCTACTAATAAAAGGAACATAATACTTTTAAATCTAGACTCAATAAAGACTTCAATAGTTATTAAAGCTGAAAATGAAGGTCAAATTTCTCCGAACACGGTTGTGGTTGAATTGGTAGATCAGGAAAATAATATAAGAGCCTTATCTAACCTCAAGATGGGAGAGGAGACTAGAATAGATGTTTTAAAAAAATAGAATTTATTAATGTAAGGAAGCTCAAAGCTTCCTTTTTTTATGCCCTTATTTTTGGATATATTTGTTTTATGAAAAAACTAATCATCATTAACGGACCTAATTTGAATTTATTAGGAAAACGCGAACCAAATATTTACGGTAGTTTGACTTTTACTGAGTTTTTAGATGAGATAAAAGGCAAATACCCAGATATGAGTATTGATTACTATCAGTCTAATATTGAAGGTGAGCTTATTGATAAACTGCACGAAGTTGGATTCAGTTATGATGGTATTGTTTTAAACGCTGGAGCTTATACACATACATCAATTGGTATTGGAGATGCTATTAAAGGTATTGAGTCACCAGTTGTAGAGGTACATATTTCTAACACATTCGGTAGAGAAGAATTTAGACATCAATCTTACATTTCTCCTAACGCTAAAGGCGTTATTCTTGGATTTGGTCTTCAGAGCTATGAGTTGGCCTTAGAGAGTTTTTAAAATCTTTTACAAAATGAAAATAGCTAAGTGTTTCTTTTTTATTTTCTGTTTCATATGTTTTTCGGCAAAAGGACAGTCTAATATTGATTTTGGATTAAAAGGAGGTCTTAATTTGACATTCTTTAAAGTTACCGAATCTAGTTTTGGTTTTAATCAAGACACAGAAATTGGCTACTACGGCGGTGCTTTTTTAGATTTTGAAATTGATGAAAGTTATTCTATTCAACCGGAGTTATTATTTATAGCTCTAAATGATTTTAAGTTTTTAAATGCACCCATTTATGTTAAATATGAAATTGCTAAAGGTTTAAACATTTTGGTAGGACCAAGTATAAACTACTTTTTCGATTTCTTCTCAAATAAATTAAAAATACGTGGTGATTTAAGTGCATCCTATAATTTTACAGGGGACTTAGATTTTCATATGAAATATGCCCTCGGTTTTGAGGAGCTTACTCCCAATAGCCTTTTTGTAGGAGTTGGTTTAAGATTATAAAAGACCATTAAAAAATGCCATAAAACAAAAAAGTTCCGATTTCTCGGAACTTTTTATATCTAAAAATCTAAGTATTCTAACTTATCTAATTTGTCTAAATATGGATACATTCATCATAAGCATCTGCAACAGCTTCCATTACCGCTTCACTCATTGTTGGGTGAGGATGAACTGCTTTTAATACATCATGTCCTGTAGTTTCTAGTTTTCTAGCAACCACGGCTTCAGCAATCATATCGGTAACACCTGCACCAATCATGTGGCATCCTAACCATTCACCATATTTTGCATCAAAGATTACTTTTACAAAACCATCTTTATTACCACCAGCACTTGCTTTACCAGAAGCAGAGAATGGGAATTTTCCAACTTTAATATCTAGACCTTTATCTTTTGCTTGTTGTTCTGTTAAACCAACAGAAGCTATTTCAGGAGAACAGTAAGTACATCCTGGGATGTTTCCGTAATCCAATGCCTCAACATGATGTCCTGCTAGTTTTTCAACACATAAAATACCTTCAGCAGAAGCAACGTGAGCTAATGCTTGACCTGGAGTAACATCACCAATGGCATAATACCCAGGAATATTAGTTTGGTAAAAATCGTTCACTAATATTTTATCTCTGTCAACTACAATACCAACATCTTCTAAACCAATATTTTCAATATTTGTTTTAATTCCAACTGCAGATAAAACAACATCAGCCTCAAGAACTTCTTCGCCTTTTTTCGTTTTTACAGTTGCTTTAACCCCTTTACCAGAAGTATCAACACTAGTAACTTCGGCAGAAGTCATAATCTTAATACCGCTCTTTTTAAAAGAACGTCCTAATTGTTTTGAAACTTCTTCGTCTTCAACTGGTACTATGTTTGGTAAATATTCTACAATAGTTACTTCAGTTCCAATAGAATTATAGAAATAAGCAAACTCAACACCAATAGCACCAGAACCAACCACAATCATTTTCTTTGGTTGTTTTGGTAAGTTCATGGCTTCGCGGTAACCAATAACTTTTTTACCATCTTGAGGTAAACTTGGTAACTCACGAGAGCGTGCACCAGTAGCAATTATAATGTTATCAGCACTATAAATGGTTCCATCAACATCAATCTTCTTACCTGGTTTTAAAGTTCCGTATCCTTTAATTACATCTATTTTGTTCTTTTTCATTAAGAACTCAATACCTTTACTCATACCATCAGCAACACCACGACTACGTTTTACTACTGCATCAAAATCATGTTCAGCCTCTTTGACTTTTAAACCATAATCTTCAGCATGTTTCAGATATTCAAATACTTGAGCAGATTTTAAAAGGGCTTTTGTTGGAATACACCCCCAGTTTAAACATACACCTCCTAAGCTTTCTTTTTCTACAACAGCAGTTTTAAAACCTAATTGAGATGCTCTAATTGCTGTTACATAACCACCTGGACCACTTCCAAGAACTATAATATCGTATTTACTCATGTGTCAAAATTTAAGCAGCAAATTTACAAAATCGATTTTTAATAAAGAATTTAGAACCCTATAAAATTTGTATGATTTGTTACCTTTGTATAGCAAGCATTTTTATATGAATATTCCTAAGACGAGTTACCCTAGAATTGTTATTATTGGCGGCGGTTTTGCAGGTGTTGCATTGGCAAAAAAGTTATCAAAGCAAGAAGTTCAAGTGGTTTTATTAGATAAGCACAATTATCATACGTTCCAACCTTTACTGTATCAGGTGTCTACTGGTGGCCTAGAACCAGATTCTATAGCGTATCCTATAAGGAAGATTTTGAAAGACTTTCCTAACTTTTTTTTCAGATTAGCTAACGTTCAAGAAATTGATACCAAAAAGAATAAAGTAAAAACCAATATTGGTAATTTGAAGTTCGATTATTTGGTAATAGCTTCAGGTTCTAAAACAAATTATTTTGGTAACGCCGAAATTGAAAAACATAGTATGGCAATGAAAACCATACCACAATCACTTAATTTGCGTAGTTTAATTCTTGAAAACTTTGAAGATGCTTTATTGACCTCAGATTTACATGAGCGCAACGCTTTAATGAATTTTGTGATTGTTGGAGGTGGACCAACAGGAGTAGAGCTTGCCGGTGCCCTTGCCGAAATTAAAAAAGGAATATTGCCAAAGGATTACCCAGATTTAGATACACGTTCGGCGCAAATTCACGTAGTGCAATCAGGTGATTGTATTTTAAAAGGGATGAGTTCTAAGGCTTCGCAAAAAGCTGAAGACTTTTTAGAAAAACTAGGTGTTAATATTTGGAAAAATGTTAGGGTTACAAATTATGATGGCAAAACTGTAACAACTAATACTGATTTAACTTTTGAAACAGCAACACTTATTTGGGCAGCTGGTGTTAAAGGTGCTACAATAAAAGGATTGGATAGTGAAGATTTTGTGACCAAAGGAAATCGTATTTTGGTAAATGAATTTAGTCAAGTAAAAGGGTTTAATCACATATTTGCAGCTGGTGATGTGGCATTCATGGAAACTAAAGATTTTCCTCGTGGGTTACCTATGATGGCGCAACCAGCTATTCAACAAGGGCAACAATTAGGAGATAATTTGTTGAATGCGATAGAGAAAAAACCTATGAAACCTTTCACCTACAAAGATAAAGGTTTAATGGCTACTATTGGCAGAAACAAGGCCGTGGTTGATTTAGAGAAATGGAAGTTTCAAGGAGTTTTTGCTTGGTATGTTTGGATGTTTGTACATCTATTCTTTCTAATTGGTTTCAGAAATAGAATGGTGGTTTTTGTTAATTGGGTCTATAATTATGTGCGTTTTGATAGGGAAGCACGATTGATTATCCGTCCATTTAAAAAAAGAAACACGCTTTAGTTTTCATATGAAAGCTATTTCTTCATAAATTGGTAATAGTTAAACTGTTAATTATCAATTATTTTGATTAAATTGATAAACTATTAACCAATCAAATTTTATTTAAAATGAAAAAACATGTTATTATTATCATGCTACTTTCTGTGGCAGTAGTGTACTCTCAAAAAAAGAAAAATGGAACTGTTTATAATGAGCATCCAGCTATTGTAGCAGTCGAAGCAATGCAACAGGCCGATATTGCAGGTGATGTTGATAAAGTGGCCTCCTACCTTTCTGATGACTTTAAATCTATAAGCGGAACTACCCGTAATAAAGATGCAAAAGGGACTAACAAAGAAGACTTCTTAAAATGGGTGGAGAATAAACAAAAATGGGTTTCTTATGCAAGTTTAACACGTCATGGTGAAGCGTATCCAGATGCAATTGAATATAAAGAAGGTGGAAAAGTTTGGGTACAAACTTGGACGTATTTACGAGGAATGCATAATGAAACTGGAGTAAAAATAGAAATGCCATTGCACAATTTGTATCGTTTAAATGATGATAATAAGATTGAGCTGGCAATTAATTATAATTACCCTATAGGTACGGATATTAGAGATGCATTTGTTACCAGAACCAATGGGGTTTTATTTAATCAGCATAAAAACATAAATACAGTAAGAAAAATGATGGGGGCACTTGAACATGGAGATGTTGAAAGAGGATTTAGTGACTTCACGGAGGATGCAACCTTTAGAAATTTGGATATGCCTATAGGGAAAAGTCATACTCTTGAAGAAGAGAAAGCTGCTTTTAGTGGATTATTAGAACATTGGGAGATAGAAAGTATTGATGTTGTTGGTTATCCGGATTACTTAGAATACGAAATTGGAAATGGTAAAGTAGTTCAGTCTTGGTGGAAATTAAGATTAAAAAGTAAAAAAGACGGTAAAAAAGTTGTGTTACCTATTCATTTAGTAAATGACTTTAATGATGAAGGGAAGATGACCCAAGAGATGGGGTATTTTACAACGAATGCTTTAAAGCAATAATACCAACCAATAGAAAAAAACTCCTTTAATTTAAAGGAGTTTTTTAGTTTTATAAGTCATCAGTAAAATGGCGTTTGCCTTTTTCTTTGTTGAATTTTTTTCTGTTATAACTTTTTGATGCTCCTTTCGGTATAGATAAAGAATCCCAATGTTCACCTTTGATCAATTTCCCTAAAAATACAATTTGCCCAACATGGTAGGAGTAATGCGCTAATTGGCGGTTAATGGCCTCGGTTACTGTATGTCCCTGGTTTCTAATATAAACGATGCGTTCTAAATCTTCTACAGTTGAAGCCTCAATAGCATTAAAAAGACATGCCCAACCATTATTCCAATTTTCCACCAATTCATCTTTTGAAGTAAAGGTGTCTTCAAATTCAGAATCTCGATCTCTCCATGATTTTTCACCATCTTCAGTTAAAAAGTTAGTCCATCTACTTCGCATATTGCCAACTAAATGTTTAACAATGATTGATACGGAATTAGAATCTCGCATAAGCTCCTTTTGTAATTCTTCAAAACTTAGGGCTTCAATAGTCTTATCGCTTAAGCTTTTATAATACCTAAATTGTTTAATTACACTAGACAAGTAGCTCTCCATAAATTATTTTTTTGGAATGAATTTGAGGGAGACTCCGTTAACACAATGTCGTATTCCAGTAGTTTCTTTTGGGCCATCGTTAAACATATGACCTAAATGTCCGCCACAGGTAGCGCAGTGTTCTTCAGTTCTTGCATAACCTATATTATGGTCAGTTGAAAATGCCACATTACCTTTTATTTCTCTGTCAAAACTGGGCCAGCCGCTACCAGAATCATACTTGTGTTCACTTTTAAATAATGGAGTTTCACAGGCTTTACAGACATAAGTACCTTGTTTATAATTCTTATTAAAAGGACTTGAAAAACGCTGCTCGGTACCGGCCTTTCTAAGTACATAATACTCTGTGTCCGTTAACTGAGATTTCCATTCTTCGTCAGTTTTTGTGATTTTGAATGTTTCAATCTTCCTTTTACCCTTTTGAGCAGTAATGTTGCAGCTAAAAAGACTGCAACATATAAATAGTATTACTAGCTTTTTCATTCTTAAAAAATTTTTCTTTTAAAATCTGTCGATTCTAAGAAGTAAACATAACGAAGTATTTAAGTTTATTTGCTAAAACCCATGTGACAAATAAAAATTATGTGTGTCATAAAATTATGAAGGTACAATTTTTGTATTTTTATAATAAATAAATTTACTTAAGATGAAACTTAAAAATACTTTAATATTATTAGGAGTTGTTGCTATTTTTTATGCCTGTGCTACAAATCCATTTACACAAAAAAAGACTTTGGCCTTGGTGCCAAATTCTCAATTGTTTCCAACGGCTTTTGCTCAGTATGATCAGTTTTTAACTGAGAATAAAGTGCTTAAAGGAACAAAGGATGCTGAAATGATAACTAAGGTAGGGCAACGAATTGCTGTAGCAGCAGAACGTTGGTTAGATGCTAATGGGCATCAAGGATATTTAAAAGATTACAAATGGGAGTATAACCTTGTTGATGATAAAACGGTTAATGCATGGTGCATGCCAGGAGGAAAGATAGTGTTCTACACAGGTATATTACCAATAGCAAAAGGAGAAACAGGTGTTGCGGCTATTATGGGACATGAAGTAGCGCATGCTTTGGCCAATCATGGGCAACAGCGTATGAGTGCTGCCTATATACAAGCTGGTGTAGCTGTTGCAGGAAATATTGCTATTAAGGATGAAAAAGACAGAAATGCATTCAATCAATATTATGGTGTTGGATCTCAAGTAGGAGTAATGTTGCCATTTAGTAGAAGTCATGAGTCTGAGGCAGATAAAATTGGACTTTATTTAATGGCGATTGCAGGTTATAATCCAGATGAGGCTTCATTATTATGGGAACGTATGAAAGCAAATAGCGGAGGAAAAGCGCCACCAGAAATTTTAAGTACGCACCCTTCAAATGATTCTCGTATTGCACACCTCAAGGCTTTAGCGCCAAAAGCAAAAGAAGAAGCTGCAAAATTTGGGATTACATCTTTCAGGAAATAGTTTTTCTTAAAATATATTTGATTACTTTAGAAGCTGCTCATAAAAGGGCAGCTTTTTAATTATGACAGTTTTAAAAAAGGGGAGTAAAAAACTACTTAATGCTTGGGCATTTTATGATTGGGCAAATTCGGTTTATACCTTAACAATTGCATCTTCAATTTTCCCATTATTTTATGAGTCGTTATTTGAAACTAAAGAAACTTTGGTTTCGGCTTTTGGTTTTGAAATGAAACAAACTGTATTGATAGAAATTGTAACAGCTTTTACTTTTTTAGTCGTTGCTTTTTCCTCTCCAATTTTGTCAGGTATTGCTGATTATGTTGGTAATAAGAAAAATTTCATGAAGTTTTTCTGTTATTTAGGTAGCCTAGGTTGTATTGGCTTGTACTTTTTTGATTTAGATTATATACATGTTAGTGTCCTTTTTTATTTTATGGGTTTAATAGGCTATTGGGGTAGTTTGGTCTTTTATAATTCGTATTTACCTGATATTGCCTTTGAAGATCAACAAGATAGTATTAGTGCTAAAGGGTTTTCAATGGGTTATATAGGAAGTGTGCTTTTACTTATAGTTAATTTAATAATGGTTATGAGTCAGGATGCAATTGAGGATCAAATAGAAATGATGAAGTATTCTTTTATAACTGTTGGTATTTGGTGGGCGTTATTTAGTCAATACACATTTTATATTTTACCAAAAGGAACTTCTACTGGACATAAAGTAACTAAAGATGTTATTTTTAACGGATTTAGAGAGTTACAGCAAGTGTGGAAACAATTAAAGGGAAATTTAAGACTGAAGCGTTATTTGTACGCTTTTTTCGTGTTTAGTATGGCAGTACAAACCATTATGCTCATGGCGGTGTATTTTGGCAAACAGGAAATTGCGTGGGAAAATAATAGTGAGAAAACAATTGGTTTAATTGTTAGTATTTTGGTTATTCAAATAGTAGCTATTTTGGGTGCAGTTATTACTTCAAGAGCTTCTAAAAAATTTGGTAACATAAAGACACTTATTGTCATTAATTTTATTTGGATGTGCCTTTGTTTCTATGCTTATTTTATGATTACCCCGAACGAGTTTTATGTTGCGGCAGCTTTAGTTGGTTTGGTTATGGGTGGAGTCCAATCTTTAGCAAGATCGACCTATTCTAAATTCTTGCCAGAAACCGAAGACACAACTTCTTACTTTAGTTTTTACGATGTAGCCGAAAAAGTAGGTATTGTAATCGGTATGTCTATTTTCGCTATTGTAGATCAGGTCAGTAATATGAGAGATGCAATACTGTTTTTGTTCGTTTTCTTTTTAGGGGGTATTATTTTGTTGTTTAGAGTACCTAAAGAAAGAGTTCAGATTCAATAAAAAAAAAGTCGCTCATGGATATGAACGACCTTTTTATTTTGATTGATGAAATACTCTAGTTTGCTTTTATGGTGCCAGACCCCGCTACTTTGGTATCTTTCTCCGGGCTTCCTATATACTTAATATCACCAGATCCTGCTACTCTTGCTTTTAGATTTTCATTACTTACTACTTCGGCATCTCCTGATCCTGCAACAGAAACTTCGGTATTATTTGCTTGTAAATCAAATCCATGAAAATCTCCAGAACCAGCTATTTTAACTTCTAATTTATTTGTGTTACCTTTTAATTTCATATCACCAGAACCAGCAATTGCTGCTTTAACAGAATTTGTTTTAAGATCTAAACTAACGTCTCCAGAGCCTGCTAAAGAAACATCTAATTTGTTAGTAGTTATTTGAGCCTTACTAATTAAATCACCAGAACCAGCTAAAGATACATTATCAACATCTTTAAACGGAATTGTAACTGTAATACCTTTACTAGAACTGATATTAGTGCCATTCTTAACTTTTACTATAAGGTTGTTATTTTTAATTTCGGTAATTACGTATTCCAGTATGTTGGAGTCTCCTTCTAGTTTTAGTGCACCTTCATTACCTGAAACTAAAATAAAATCCATCGATCCAGCGCATTTAATACCATCGTAGTCTCCTATGTTTCTCGTTTCTGTAATAATGTTTCCGTTTCCTTTAACTTTTTTGCTTCCCCAAATTTGGGCATTAATAGTGCTAACAAATATTAGCGATAAGATTAATAATGTAGTCGTTTTTTTCATGATTTTAATTTTATATTATATTTTGGTTGGTGTTGGTTTGTTTTAATTCTTCAATTTTATCTTTGGTTTCTTCTAGAACATCAATTCTTTTTTGAAAATTTAGAATCATTGCTGAAAGAACTAGTTCATCATTAGGATTCTCTTTTAGCCCAATAATTAATTGTTTGTAGTTTTCCTCCAACAGTTTTATTTCAAATAAGGCATCTACTATTAACTCCTGATATTCCGGCATTTTCTCACTATTTAAATTCTCTAATTCTTTGGTGAGTGATACCAAGAATATCGATTCTGTTTCAGCCATTTCAGGAGAAATACTAGCGAGATCAGGAACTTTATATTCTTGTGGTGAATTAAAAACAAAGGTTGCTAGAAGTGCTACAGTAGCAGCTACACCAACTAAAGGTTTCCATAATCTACGCCATTTACTATCTTTTTTATTCAATGAGAGCGCTCCTTGGTTATTTAGTTTATCTAGAAAACGTTGTGAATGATTAGCATCTGGATGCTCAATGTCAAACTCATTTTCTAGTCTGCTAAATAGTTTTTCAATATTATCGTTACTCATAATCTTTCCGTATTAAGCTTCAGCTGTTATCATTAACTTTTGTCTTAAACTCTCTTTAGCTCTTGATATCGTTGTTCTACAATTAGACTGTGATATGTTTAAGATCTCTCCAATTTCCTCATAATCATACCCTTCAATTAAGTTGAGAGTTAAAGCAATTTTGTAATTATCTTTTAGTGTTTTTAAAGTTTCTACAACTTGTTGCGCTCTTAGGTTTGTAAACTCATAATCACTATCAAAACCACTTGTACTATCTTCAACTTTGTATAACATATCATCTAAAGGAATTTCTTTTTGTTTTGAATGTTTCCTATAGTGATATATGCTATTGTTAATCACAATTCTTTTTAACCACGAACCAAATATTGATTTGTCTTTTAGGCTATCTAATTTGGTGAACGCCATTAAAAATGAATCTTGCATAATATCTTCGGCTTCAAAACTATTTTTTACAATTCTGAATGCTGTATTATACATGGCTTTATAATATCTGTTGTAAACTTCCAATTGCGCTGATTGGTTGCCCGATATACATAAAGCGATTAGTTCTTCAATATTGATTTTAGTTGGCGTCAAAAAAACAATTGTTTATAGTATAGATTAGTATTGTTTTAATTTGTTACAGTTCATTCAAAAAAAAATCCCACCATCGTTATGAAAGTAGGATTTTTTATGAGTTTGTTTTAAATGAAGTCTACGACTCTGTGGGCTTTTCGGACTTTTCAACAGTTATGTTTAATTCGTTAGATTTTTTATCTAAATCAATTTTAATTTTATCACCTTCCTGTAAATTTGAAGCTACTATTTCTTCAGCTAAAGCATCTTCAATATACTTTTGAATGGCTCTTTTTAGAGGTCTTGCCCCGTATTGTTTATCAAAACCTTTGTCAGCAATATAATCTTTGGCTGCTTTGGTAAGTTTTAGGATGTATCCTAAACCTTCTATTCTTTTTAAAAGTTTTTCTAATTCAATATCAATAATTTTGTTAATGTCTTCTTTTTCTAAGGTGTTGAAGACAACAACATCATCAATTCTGTTTAAGAATTCTGGAGCAAAAGATTTTTTCAGTGCGTTTTCTATCACACTTCTAGCATTAGAATCTTCCTGAGCTTTTTGAGCAGCCGTACCGAAACCAACACCAGAACCAAAATCTTTAAGTCGTCTGGCTCCAATATTAGAAGTCATGATAATAATTGTATTTCTGAAATCTATTTTTCTACCTAAACTATCAGTTAAATATCCATCATCAAGTACTTGTAACAGCATGTTAAATACATCGGGGTGAGCCTTTTCAATCTCATCCAATAGAATTACAGCATAAGGCTTACGTCTAACTTTTTCCGTTAACTGCCCACCTTCTTCATATCCAACATATCCTGGAGGAGCACCAATTAATCTTGATATGGCAAATTTCTCCATATACTCACTCATATCAATTCTTACAAGTGAATCTTCGCTATCAAATAATTCTCTAGATAAAACCTTTGCTAATTGCGTTTTTCCAACTCCTGTTTGACCCAAGAAAATGAATGAGCCAATCGGTTTATTAGGATCTTTAAGACCTGCGCGGTTACGCTGTATAGCTTTAACCACTTTACCAACAGCTTCTTCTTGACCAATTACTTTTCCTTTAATAAGGTCTGGTAATTCAGCTAATTTATTAATCTCTGTTTGGGCAATTCTGTTAACAGGCACACCAGTCATCATAGAAATAACGTCAGCAACATTATCTTCAGTTACAATCTCACGATGCTGTTTTGTGTCTTCTTCCCACTTCTCTTGAGCAGCAGCTAATTCTTTTTCAATGCGTTTTTCATCATCTCTTAGTTTAGCAGCTTCCTCATACTTTTGTTTACGTACAACAGCATTCTTTGTTTCCTTTATATCTTCAAGCTGTTTTTCTAGTTCTATGATTTGTTTTGGAACATCAATATTGGTAATATGAACACGAGATCCAGCTTCATCTAAAGCATCAATAGCTTTGTCTGGTAAGAAGCGTTCTGTCATATATCTATTAGTTAATTTCACACAGGCTTCAATAGCGTCAGGTGTATAATCAACGTTGTGGTGTTCTTCGTATTTACCTTTTATGTTATTAAGGATTTCAATAGTCTCTTCAACACTTGTTGGTTCTACAATAACCTTTTGGAAACGGCGCTCTAAAGCACCATCTTTTTCAATGTATTGTCTGTATTCGTCAAGTGTAGTAGCGCCAATACATTGAATTTCACCCCTTGCTAAAGCGGGTTTAAACATATTAGAAGCATCTAAACTTCCAGTTGCGCCACCGGCACCAACAATGGTGTGAATTTCATCAATGAATAAAATGACATCATCATTCTTTTCAAGCTCATTCATAACTGCTTTCATGCGCTCCTCAAATTGCCCGCGGTATTTAGTTCCAGCAACTAAGCTTGCTAAATCTAGAGTTACTACACGCTTGTTAAATAGAATTCTGGATACTTTTCTTTTAACAATTCTAAGCGCTAAACCTTCTGCAATTGCAGATTTACCAACTCCGGGCTCTCCAATTAAAAGCGGATTATTTTTCTTTCTTCTACTTAAAATTTGAGAGACGCGCTGTATTTCTTTTTCTCTACCAACAACAGGGTCTAACTTCCCTTCTTCAGCAAAAGCTGTTAAATCACGCCCAAAATTATCTAAAACAGGTGTTTTAGACTTCTTATTTGACTTTCCAGCAGGCGGATTAAAAATGTCTTTAGAAGATTCATCCTCTGGATTTGGAGTGTCATCCTCAAAAGATTCCGCTTTAGGTTCTATATAATCGTTATCGTTTGTAATCATAAGTTTAAACTGTTCTTTAACATTATCATAGTCAACTTTAAGCTTATTTAAAAGCTTGGTAGTGGGGTCGTTTTCGTTTCTTAAAATACATAACAATAAATGCGCTGTATTAATTGATGTACTTTGAAATAGCTTAGCTTCTAAAAACGTGGTTTTCAGAGCACGTTCTGCTTGCCTAGTTAAATGCAAGTTTTTTTTCTGGTTTGAGGCAACTGTAATATTGGGGTTGGCAGGACTTAAAATCTCTACTTTTCGTCTTAAATGATTTAAATCTATATCCAAGGCGTTTAAAATATTAATAGCCTTACCATTTCCATCACGTAACAGCCCTAGCATTAAATGTTCTGTACCAATAAAATCATGACCCAAACGCAATGCTTCTTCTTTGCTATAAGCAATTACATCTTTTACTCTTGGTGAAAAATTATCATCCATAATTAAGGTCCTTTCTGCATTAAAAATACTAATTATAGTTAACTAAAAACAAAAACTGTTCCCTAAATTAACTGTCAGTTGCTAATTGACGAAAAAAACTTTAAAAAATCAAAATTTTGGAAGGGATACTTATTAACGAAAAAAGGGGGTGAAATTGTTAATAAAAAACACCAAAAAAATAAGTTAAATCACCTAGCGACACTGATGAAATACGTATATTAGCATGTTTTGAAAAACTCATAAAACTTAATTTAAATTATTTATGGCAGAAGGAGAAAAATTGATCCCTATTAATATTGAGGATGAGATGAAATCGGCGTACATTGATTATTCAATGTCAGTCATTGTGTCACGTGCTTTACCAGATGTAAGAGATGGTTTAAAACCCGTTCATAGACGTGTGCTTTATGGTATGCATGAACTTGGTGTTAGAGCAAATTCGGCACATAAAAAATCCGCAAGAATAGTTGGAGAAGTTTTAGGTAAATATCACCCGCATGGTGATACATCTGTTTATGATGCTATGGTGCGTATGGCTCAAGAGTGGAGTTTGCGTTACATGCTAGTTGACGGACAGGGTAATTTTGGATCTATAGATGGTGATAGTCCTGCAGCAATGCGTTATACAGAGGCTAGAATGCGAAAGATATCTGAAGACATGTTGGCAGATATTGACAAGGAAACAGTAGATCATAAATTAAATTTTGATGATACATTACAAGAACCTACAGTATTACCAACGCGTATTCCTGGGTTATTGGTTAATGGAGCATCTGGTATTGCTGTTGGTATGGCAACTAACATGCCTCCACATAATTTAACAGAAGTTGTTAATGGTACCATTGCTTATATTGATGATAATGATATTGAAATTGATGAATTAATTAAGCATGTTAAAGCACCAGATTTTCCAACTGGTGGAACTATTTATGGTTATGATGGTGTAAAAGAAGCTTTTCATACAGGAAGAGGTCGTATTGTAATGCGTGGTAAGGCCAATATTGAAGAAGTTAATGGTCGTGAGTGTATCATAGTTGATGAGATTCCTTACCAAGTGAATAAGGCAGATATGATTAAAAAGACTGCCGATTTAATTAACGATAAAAAGCTTGAAGGTATTTCAACTATTAGAGATGAATCTGATAGAAACGGAATGCGAATTGTATACGTTTTAAAACGTGATGCCATTCCTAATATCGTATTAAATAAATTATTTAAATACACAGCTCTACAGTCCTCATTTAGTGTGAATAACATTGCATTAGTTAATGGTAGGCCTCAGCTTTTGAATTTAAAAGATTTAATCCATTATTTTGTTGAGCATAGACATGATGTTGTTGTTAGAAGAACAACCTATGAATTAAGAAAAGCAGAGGAAAGAGCACATATTCTTGAAGGTTTAATTATTGCTTCAGATAATATAGATGAAGTAATTGCTTTAATTAGAGCGTCAGCAAATGCAGATGAAGCAAGAGCAAAATTAATTGAGCGTTTCAAGTTGTCTGAAATTCAAGCTAAGGCTATAGTTGAAATGAGATTGCGCCAGTTAACAGGTCTGGAGCAAGATAAACTACGTGCTGAGTATGATGAATTAATGAAAACTATTGAAGACTTAAAAGATATCCTTGAAAAGAAAGATCGGAGAATGGATATCATTAAGGAAGAGTTAGAAGTAGTTAGAGATAAGTATGGTGATGAGCGTCGTTCAACAATTGAATATGCTGGAGGTGATTTAAGTATTGAAGATATGATTCCAGACGAGAAGGTAGTTATTACTATTTCTCATGCAGGATACATAAAGCGTACTTCATTAACTGAATACAAAACGCAGAATAGAGGAGGTGTTGGTCAAAAGGCATCAACTACAAGAAATGAAGATTTCTTAGAACATTTATTTGTTGGTACTAACCATCAATATATGTTATTCTTTACTCAAAAAGGAAAATGTTTCTGGATGCGTGTTTATGAAATTCCCGAAGGAAGTAAAACATCCAAAGGACGCGCTATTCAAAACTTAATAAATATTGAGCAAGATGATAAAGTAAAAGCATTTATCTGTACACAAGATTTAAAAGATTCAGATTATATAAATAGTCATTACGTAATTATGGCTACTAAAAATGGTCAAGTTAAAAAGACATCTTTAGAACAATATTCACGTCCTAGAACTAATGGTATTAACGCTATCACCATTAAGGATGATGACGAATTACTAGAAGCAAAATTAACTACTGGCGAAAGTCAAGTAATGTTAGCGCTTAAATCTGGTAAGGCCATTCGTTTTGAAGAAGCCAAAACAAGACCTATGGGTAGAGGCGCTTCTGGAGTAAGAGGTATTACGTTAGCTAATGCTGATGACGAGGTAATTGGAATGTTAGCTATAGAAAATCCACAAGAAGAAACGGTACTTGTTGTTTCAGAAAACGGATATGGTAAACGAACTTATATTGACGATCCGGAAGATGGAGAGCCAGTATATAGAATTACAAACAGAGGTGGTAAAGGAGTTAAGACAATTTCCATTACAGAAAAAACAGGTAACCTTGTATCAATTAAGAGTGTAACAGACAATGATGATTTAATGATTATCAATAAATCTGGAATTGCCATTAGACTAGCAGTTGAGAATTTAAGAACTATGGGTAGAGCAACTCAGGGTGTGAAATTGATTAATCTAAAAGGAAAGGATTCTATAGCTGCGGTAGCTAAAGTAATGCATGATGAGGATGATGTAGAAGATACCGAAGATATTGCAAATATTGAAAACACTGGTGGTTCTGAAGATGGCACAACTCTTGATACTACTGTAAACGAAGATAACACTGATAATTAATTTAATAGTATTTAAAAATGAAGAAACAATTAGTCATAGCTTTATCATTAGCATTGTGTAGCTTTTCATTTGCCCAAAAAAAGGAAATGAAAGCAGCTGAGAAAGCTATTAAAGGAAGTAATTTTGCCGAGGCTAAAGCGGCAATTAATCAAGCAGAGTCTTTTGTATCTGCTATGGACATTAAAACAAAAGATAAATTTTATTTCTTGAAAGGGCAAGCGCTTTATGCTAACGGAGCCGGTTCTATAGAAGACATTGATAAAGCTTTAGAGAGTTTTGACAATGTTAAAACAGGTTATGCTGTAGAAATTGTTAAACTTAAACAAGATGTAACTAACACTTTACTTAAAAAGGGAAACACATCTTATGAAAGTAAAGATTTTTCAACGGCATCAAAGTTTTTTGAAAAAGCATACGGAGTTACTGAGAAAGATACTGTATTTCTTTATTATGCTGCTGCAACAGCAGTTAATGTAAAGGAGTATGATAGAGCTTTGTCTTTGTATGAAAAACTAAAAGAAATTGGTTATACCGGTATCACAAAGCAGTATTTTGCAATAGATAAAAACACTCAAAAAGAAGAACCGTTCCAAAATAAAGAATTGCGTGATATTTCTGTTAAAACAAATACACATATTAAGCCTTTTGAGAAATTAACAGATTCTAAAAAGCCTGAAATAGTAAAGAATATTGCACTTATTTATGTGAGTAATGGTGATAATGAAAAAGCTATTGCTGCAATGAAAGATGCAAGAGCAGAAAGTCCTGATGATGTTAATTTGATATTATCTGAGGCTAATGTTCATTTCAAAATGGGTAATACTGAAGAATTCAAAAAGTTGCTTAAGCAGGCTACTACAATGGATCCTACTAACCCTGAGTTACAATACAATTTAGGTGTTATTGCCGCAGATTCGGGAGAAGTTGATCAAGCAAAAGCATATTACGAAAAAGCAATTGCCTTAGATCCAAATTACATCAATGCCTATATTAATCTATCAGCTTTAATCTTAGGTAAAGAAGAGGCTATAATTGAAGAGATGAATGGTTTAGGAAGCTCTAAAGCTGATGATAAGCGTTATGATGAGTTAAGAGAAGAGAGACAAGGTATTTACAGAGAGGCAGTTCCTTTCTTAACTAAAGCACTTGAAATTGACGGTGAAAGTCTAAGTGCGGCTAAAACACTTATGAATATTTATAGTATTCTAGGAGAAACAGATAAGCATAAAGAAATGAAAGAAATGGTTGAGGCAATTGAAGCTGCAGCTAACTAAAATTTCAATATAATAGTTGTTAAAAAAGCGATTGATTTATCAATCGCTTTTTTTATATAATCTTTTTTATAACTCTAAGTTTGTGTGTATGAATGTTTTTGTCAACATTATAAATACCGGAGTGATCTAATCTGTCTATTCTTACCTTTCCGTGGGCGTGTATAATATAGTTGTCTTTCATAATGATACCAACATGAGTGATAATTCCTTCATTGTTATCAAAAAAGGCTAAATCACCAGGTTCACTTTCTTCTATAAAACTTAAAGCTTCTCCTTGAGTAGCCTGTTGAGAGGCATCTCTAAGCAATTTATAACCATTCAATTTGTAAACCATTTGTGTGAATCCAGAACAATCTATTCCAAAAGGAGTTTTTCCACCCCATAAATAGGGAGTATTTAAATACAAGAATGCAGTTTTAATAATATTTTCTTTATCTATTTTTTCTTCTATAGTATTGCCATCATGTGAATGGTTTAAAAGAGATAATCCGTTTAGAGATGATCCAAGTAAAATAGGGTGTAACTGTTTGTTTGAATCTTCAATAAATTCAACCAAATCAATAGAAAGTTTAGGAGTTTCCTTATTTAAATAATTGTAATTGTCTTCAGAAATTTCCAAATATTGTTTATTGTCTATCCAACCTTCGTATGAGTCAAAAGCTAACCGTATTCTGCTCCAATTTTTGCGTTGCTCTAAAATCTTAAAAAAATCACCATACAAAACTTGAGTTACAAGTTCACTAGTATCGGCCGGTTCATTTCTTAGAGGAACAACACTTAAACTACAAATTCCGTACTGCATTAAACTGGTTTAATTACGTTCTAAAACTATTGCAGATGCGCCACCACCACCATTACAAATAGCAGCTGCTCCAATTTTCCCATCATTTTGTTCTAAAACACTTAATAAAGTAACTAAAATTCTTGCACCAGAACACCCAAGAGGGTGTCCTAAAGATACAGCACCACCATTAATATTGACATTGGAATCACTCAATTCTAGAATTTTCATATTAGCTAAACCTACAACAGAAAAAGCTTCGTTAAATTCAAAAAAATCAACATTATCAATCAGAATTCCTGCTTTATCCAAAGCTTTTGGAAGAGCTTTGGCAGGAGCCGTAGTAAACCATTCAGGTTCTTGAGCAGCATCAGCATAACTCTTTATGGTCGCCAAAGGTTTTAAGGCTAATTCTTCTGCTTTTTCTTTACTCATTAACACCAAGGCTGCAGCACCATCATTAATAGTAGATGCATTAGCAGCTGTAACCGTTCCATCTTTTGTGAAAGCCGGACGTAAACTTGGGATTTTCTCTATTTTGACATTTGAAAATTCTTCATCTTGATTAACAATAATAGGTTCTCCTCGTCGTTGGGGTACTTCAACAGGAACAACTTCATTATTAAATTTTCCAGTGTCCCAGGCATCTGCTGAACGTTTGTAAGATTGAATAGCAAAATCATCTTGATCTTCTCTTGAAAAGTTATATTCATTCGCACATGCATCGGCACAAACTCCCATTGCATTCTGATCATATGCATCTACCAACCCGTCTTTTTGCATACCGTCAATTAATGATGCAGGTCCAAATTTAGTTGCTGTTCTTGCGTGAAAATAATGAGGAATAAGGCTCATGTTTTCCATACCTCCAGCAACAATAACATTGGCATCACCAAGCGCAATAGATTGAGCCGCTTGCATCACCGTTTTCATTCCTGAAGCACAAACTTTGTTCACAGTTGTGCAAGGAACCGTATTTGGAATACCGGCATAAATGGCGGCTTGTCTTGCTGGTGCTTGACCCGTACCAGCTTGTACTACATTACCCATCAGAACCTCTTCAACCATTTCCGGCTTTAGTCCAATTTTATTAAGAGCACCTTTTATGGCTACAGCACCTAGTTTAGGAGCAGGAATAGTTGATAAAGCACCTAAAAAACTACCAATTGGAGTTCTTGCTGCAGAAACAATAACTACTTCTTTACTCATTTTACAAGCGTTTGAATTACTTGCAACGAAAATAATCAATTTTTAACAGAATTTAGAAGGATTCTGTTATTATAAAAAACGAGAAACCATAGAATTTACTACATTTGAAATAAGCTACAAAAATAAGATTGTAGTGACCAATTAGATTATTGGTAAATGACATCTTTTTTGATGAAAACCTTATTTTTTAAATGAAAGACTTTATAAATAAATTATACAGAAATCATTCCTTAATTTATAAAGCTCTTTTATTAGTAGCTACTACATTTTTAATTGTTTATCTATTTCCAAAGAGCGGTAAGTTTAAATACAATTTTGAAAAAGGAAAGCCTTGGCAATCTGAAAATTTGTTAGCACCTTTTGATTTTGCTATTAAAAAGGCTGATGAAGAAATAAAAATTGAAATACAAAAGATTACTGAAAGCTCAGTGCTTTACTTCAATTTAGATAATGCGGTAGAGCCTGAAGTAAGGAGTGCATTTGAAATCCAATTTGGAAAGAAGTTTTCAGATTCTGTTCAAAACATATCATTTCCAGCACTTAAAACTTGCGGAAATGAAGTTTTAAATGAATTGTATGGTTTCGGTGTTTTAAGTGAAGATTATAGCTTTTCTGAAAAACGTGCCGTTGCCATATTGGACGAACGCACCAAAAAGCAGGATGCTTTTTATTCAAATTTAATTAAGCAGAGTAAGGTTTCATCTGTAATAGATAAAGTATTAAGTAAGAATGATTTGTTAGGATATAAAGCCGACTTTACTTCGCTATTTTTTGATATAATTGAGCCGAATTTATCTTATGATAAATCATTTACAGATAAAGCAATTCAAGAAGAATTAGATAAAATTTCATATACACGTGGTAGTGTTGCTAAAGGGACTCTTATAGTTTCAAAAGGAGAGGTAGTTGAAGGTGATAAATACCAGAAATTAGAGTCACTACGGTCTGAATATGAATCTCAGGTTTGGAATGAATCCAATTATAATTGGGTGCTTTTTGCTTATGCATTGTTGGTTGCATTAGCTATGTTAATGCTTCTGTTGTTTTTAAGAAAGTATCGAAACCAAGTTTATGAAAACAATACCAAGGTTACTTTTATTTTCTTTAATGTACTGCTGTTAATTTTTATAACCACATTAGTTGTTAATTACAATTCCAAGTATATTTATATAGTTCCAATTTGTGTCCTTCCTCTAGTATTAAAGGCATTTTTTGATGCAAGATTAGGATTATTTACCCATGTATTAACGGTGTTGCTTTTAGGGTTTATAGTGCCTAATAGCTATGAGTATATGTTTCTTCAAATAATTGCAGGTATAGTTACTATTTTAACGGTATCAGAATTGTATAAACGTGCTAATTTATTTATTTCAGTAGGTCAAATTACGCTTATTTATATAATAGCCTATTTTGCATTTTTTGTAATTCATGAAGGAAGTATTGAGACCTTGGAATGGGAAACCTTTATTTGGTTTATTCTATGTGGATTAGCGACCTTGTTTGTACAGCCTTTGATATATGCCTATGAAAAATTATTTGGACTAGTATCAGATGTTTCACTTTTAGAGTTATCAGACACTAATTCTAAATTACTGAAGGAATTATCTAATAAGGCTCCCGGAACCTTTCATCATTCTTTAAACGTTGCAAATTTAGCAGAAGCTTCTGCAAGCGAAATTGGAGCTAATGCTATGTTGGTTAGAGTAGGGGCGCTGTATCATGACATAGGTAAAATGAAAAATCCAACATATTTTACTGAGAACCAATCTACAGGTATTAATCCACATGATGAATTGTCTTCAAAAGAGAGTGCTAATATAATAGTAAACCATGTTATTGATGGTATTGAAATAGCAAGAAAAAATAAACTCCCAGATAGGGTTATTGATTTTATAAGAACTCATCATGGAACAAGTGTTGTTTACTATTTTTATATGAAGGAAAAGAAGAATTTTGAAGATGTTAACAAGGCAGATTTTAGCTATCCGGGACCAAAACCTTTTAGTAAAGAAACTGCTATTTTAATGATGTGCGATAGTATTGAAGCGGCATCTAAAAGTTTAAAAGAACCTACATCGACAAAGATTGATGCTTTTGTTGAAAATATTATAAATAAGCAGATAGAAGAAGGACAATTTTTAAATGCAAATATTACTTTTAAGGAAATTCAATCTATAAAAAAAGTGCTAAAGCATAAGCTTGCAAACATTTACCATTTACGTATTGAGTATCCAGAATAATTTTTATAAAAAATTAAATAAAATAGTTGCGTTCTTTCAAAGGATGAATTACATTTGCAACCGCAATTTTATTGCATAAGTTCTATTTAGAATTTAGGAGAGGTGCCAGAGTGGTAATGGAGCAGATTGCTAATCTGTCAGCGCGCAAGTGCTGCCCGGGTTCGAATCCCGGTCTCTCCGCAAATTGATAACCAATTCGGGGTGTAGCGTAGCCCGGTTATCGCGCCGCGTTTGGGACGCGGAGGTCGCAGGTTCGAATCCTGCCACCCCGACAGAATGGTCGCGTAGCTCAGCTGGATAGAGCATCTGCCTTCTAAGCAGACGGTCACAGGTTCGAATCCTGTCGCGATCACCACAATCCTCACTAGTAATAGTGGGGATTTGTTGTTTAATAATCTTTTCTATTTTTGTTGCACTATGAATGACAACTTTATAAATGAGTTTTTTGGTATTGGTATTCAAAATGGGAAAACACCCGAAAATTTAGGTGTATTATGGCGATCTGCTCAAAACTTAGGAGCTAGTTTTATTTTTACCATTGGTAATCGATATGCAAAACAAGCTTGTGATACCCACAATGCTGTGAAATCAATGCCCTATTTTCATTACGAAAATTTTGAGGAGTTCTTTAGTAATTTGCCTAAAGGAGCTCGTTTAGTTGGTGTTGAATTGACTGATGAAGCATTACCATTAGAAACCTTTCATCACCCAAGACGTTGTGTTTATTTGTTAGGAGCAGAGGATCACGGATTGTCAAAACAAGCCATTGAGAAATCTCATTTTTTAGTGAAATTTAATTCTGCAAAAAGCTTGAATGTTTCTGTTGCAGGAAGTATTGTTATGTATGATCGTGGTATTGAAAAGCCAAGGTCTTAGTTTACTTTTCACCTTTATATTGGGTTTGTTGAAATTTAAATACTTCTGAAGGTATTCTGCTAGACTCTAAGACCTGTTTTAGTTCTGTTACTTTTTCAGGATAAATAGTTGCTAAATCAGTATTTTCACTAGGATCTTCATTTAAGTTATACAATTGATAATTACCATTTTTCTTTGTGTTATATCTTACCAATTTCCAATCTTTTTGTCTAATAGCTTGTCTTCCACCTTTTTCATGAAATTCCCAATATAAATGAGAATGTTGCTTTTGATTTTGGTTACCAAGAAGTGTAGGGAGGAATGAAATTCCGTCAACTTTATTTTCAGTTTTGAAATCTACTATTTCGGCTATAGTTGGCATAACATCCCAGAAAGCAGAAATATGATTTGTTTTACTCCCTTTTGCTATATTTCCTGGCCATTTAGCTATCATGGGAACCCTAATACCTCCTTCATACAAGTCTCTTTTGTATCCTCTAAAAATACTGTTACTATCAAAATAATCAGGATCAGCTCCTGCCTCTAAATGCGGCCCATTGTCAGAGGTGAATATGATGATTGTATTTTCAGATAGACCTAGAGCTTCAATTTTATCAACAATTTCTCCAACCTGATCATCAAGTAAATTTATCATAGCAGCAAAGGCAGCATGACCATTTTTTTGTGACTGATAGGGACCATCTTTATAATTCTCACCATCATCTGTACCTATAAATGATTTTTCAGGTTCATACTTGCCTAAATGCTTTTTCATATAGCTCTCGGGAGCTAGAAGTTCAGCATGAGGAATAATACTTGGGTAGTATAAAAAGAAAGGTTTCTCTTTGTTATTATCAATGAAATTTAGCGCTTCCTGATGAATTAAAATTGGAGCATATTGCTCACTTTTATGGCCTTCATTTCCTTTAAGAATAATTTTTTCCTGATCACTCCACAAATGATAAGGGTAATAATTATGTCCTAATCTTTGGCAATTGTATCCATAGAATCTGTCAAAACCTTGATTTAAGGGATCACCTTCAGACCCTGGATATCCCAAACCCCATTTGCCAAATACACCTGTTGTATATCCTTTGTTTTTTAATAATTTGGATAATGTTTGCGTATTTGAAGGTAATGGCCATTGCCCTTCAGGTCTAATTTCTTTATTTCCTCTAATAGGCGTATGTCCTGTATGCAAACCAGTCATTAATGTAGACCGCGAAGGTGCACACACTGTAGAACCAGAGTAATGCTGGGTAAAAAACATACCTTCCTCTGCTAGTTTATCAATATTAGGGGTAATAAACTTTTTTTGCCCAGTTAAACTTAAATCTCCGTAGCCCAAATCGTCTGCTAATATGTAAATGATATATGGAAGTATTTTTACAGTCTCCTTTTCTTCTTTTTCTTTATGATTTTTACAAGTAAGAAGAGTAAAAGTGAGTAGTATTGTTATAATGCGAAATGAAAATTTTGAACTCATAAAACGAAGTTTTAAAGCTCAATTTACTTAGAATAATTGAGTTCTGAAATAATTAATTAATGTGCTCCTTTTTATTTTCAATTCTAAAACATCGCTCTTGACCTAAATAATTTGGATTACCGTGTTTTTCAGACCAAAAACCTTCTAAAATATCCTTGGATAAGCATTTGTAAACAACCACTCCTTTAAAGACATTATTCTCATCTCCATTATATTTAAAATTAATAACGAGAATGTTATCGTTAAAAAAACCATAACCAACTTGTTCTTGCCAATTATTAATAAGCCATTTTGCTTTTACCCTATTAAATTCATCAATTGAAATGTTCAAAATGCCCTTATATTTGTTTCGTTCAGCATTTTGGTTGGTTCCAATTATGGAGTATTCACCTTCTAACTCTTGTATTGTCATTTGTAATGATTAAGCTTTTTTGCAAATAACAACTATTTTGAGGTTGTTTAAGTCTGTTGTAAAAAATAAATAGATGTCACCACCATCTTTAATACGAAGCTTGTTCCTGATTTGTTGAACCGATTCTGGGAAGTTTCTTGTGGTAATATTGGCCTTTTCAATACCCAATTGCTTCAGTTCCTTTTTGTTGTAATTTATGATATTCTCAATTTTAAATCGTCTTCCAGGGAAATCTATAGGTTCATTTGACGTATATAAATGAGAATGTTGGTGAAGTTTGAAAACATTCAATTTATTGGAAACTTCTTCAAAACCTCCTGATTTTAAAATAGCTGCATTGGGCTCATATAGATAGGAGAGTGGTTCGTTATATTGAACCTCATTCTGACCTTCATTTAGCATGAAGCTGAAATTTTCATCAGTATCCTTTTTAATATTAATTGTTTCAATTTGAATATTTCCATTGAACCCTTCATCTAATACCCAAAGCAATTCTTTTACCTCATTATTAACTGCTATGACATGAATGGTTTTCACAAATTGCAATTCGTTTGCTCCAAACGAAATATCTAATAGTGGTGATGTTTTAATTAGAATATTTTTTGAAGCCTCAAAAAGAATATCTAAATGTTCTGGTACATTTGGTAAGCAATCCTTTAAGAAGAAAACTTTCCCTTTGCTATCATTTCTTCTGGAAGGGTCAATATAAATCCAATCGAAGTTTTTATTGCCAGATTTTAAGTATTCAATACCGTCAATATTTAGAGTTTCAATATTATTTACATCAAATTGTTTGTAATTATGATTGACGATTCCTGAAAGCATTGTATTTATCTCGCAATGTGTAACTTCATTAAATCTTTTTGAAAAGTAATAACAGTCAATCCCAAAACCTCCGGTTAAATCAATAATGGAATCACCCGAAATTAAATTCGATTTGTATTCAGCAGTAATTTCAGATGAAGTCTGCTCAATATTTAGTTTGTTAGGAAAATAAATATTATTAGTGTTAAACCAATTGGGTAGCTTCTTTAAACAGCGCTGTTTAGCTTCTATTTGTTCTATGATATCTTTAGTTTCAACACCATCAAATGAAGTTCCTTTTAATAAAAGCGACACAACATTTGAGTTTAAATGTTTAGAAATAAACTCTTGAATTTCAGTATTTAAAATATTTAAATTCAAACTAAACTATAAGTCTTTAGTCAGCTTTTTTACAATTTTATTTTCCGATAAAAAGGCTTTTAAAATCACCTTAATTGCAGTATAAGCTGGTACCGCAATAATTAACCCCAAAACTCCAAATAAAATGCCGGCAATAAGAATGACTAGGAATATTTCTAAGGGATGTGATTTAACACTTTTTGAAAATATTATAGGCTGGCTTCCAAAATTGTCTACTAGTTGTCCAATGGCAAAAACTAATAAAACCCAGAAGGTTTTAGGCATTATTACATCACTAAAACTCTGTCCTAAATTACTGGTCATTGTTAGTGTAATCATTAAAAAGGCACCTATTAAAGGACCTACATAAGGAATCAAATTTAGTAGTGCACATAAAAAGGCTATAACCACGGCATTTTCAACACCAATAATTAGTAAACCAATCATGTAAATGATAAATAGTATAAGTATTTGGAATATTAGGCCCACAAAGTAGCGAGATAATAAATCCTTTATTTTTTCAGAAGAGTCTTTCCAACGAGTTTCTTTGTTATCAGGAATTAAAGTTAGTAGGCTGTTTTCAAATAATTTACTGTCTTTTAAAGAGAAGAATGAGATAAATAACACCGAAAATAAACCAATACTAAAGCTACCTAAACCACTAATAACTGAATTCAAAAAGTTAGGAATAAGAGAGAAATCTAATTTAGAGAATAGATTGGAGTCTTTAAGAGATTGCTCTACGTCAATCTCATGTAGGTCAAAATAGTTTACAATTTCCGTATAAAGGCTTTCAATATTGCTCTGTAATTCATTAATATTTAAAAGTGATAAATTTTGTCCTTGCTTGATAATTAATGGAATAAACAAACTCACTAAACCAGCAAAAATTGCCAAGAGTAATGCCATGGTAACCACTACAGCTAAGGCATTTTTAAACTTTAATTTGCGCCTTAGAAATAAAACAATGGGCCTTCCTATAAGTGAGATTACTGCGGCTATGGCTACATAACCTATGACGGATTGAACCTGATATAAAAAGTATAAAATGAGAACTACACCACAAATAATGGCTATAGCTCTTAAAATACCATTGGAGATTGTTTTGGAATTCATTTAGTAAATATAGTAACTATTTGTCATTGCAAGTTCCTTAATGTTACAACAATTGTTTGGTCATTTCATAAAGTGCAATGTTGGTAGCTTGCACTACATTCATGCTACTATTTTGTCCGTACATGTCTATATGTATTATCGCATTAGACATTTTTAAAATATCTTCTGAAACCCCAAAATTTTCATCACCAACAACCAATGCTAATGGTTTTTCTTTTGAAAATTGAAAGTTGTGTATTGGTTTGCTACTATTTGTAATCTCCAAAGAAATAATATGGTACCCTACAGATTTTAAATCGGAAATCACCTTTGAAGCCGATTCTTGAATTTCAAAATTCACAGATTTTTCGGTTGCTCTTGAGGTTTTTGTCATCTTTCTTCCAAAAGGAATATCAGTACCACAAAGAATAAGTTTTTCAACACCGAAGGCATCACATATTCTAAACAAACTACCAATGTTTGGCGCATTAGTAACATTGTTACAAACAACTGTAATTGCGAATGTTCTTTGGTTAAAGTTGGTATTGTAGTGAGTTAGTTGCAATTGATTTTCGATTTATGATTTCTCAATCTAAGATGGAAATATTAGATTAGAAACGGTAACAGTTTCCTTCTTATTTAAAAGAAAGTATAAAACCAAAATGACTACTAAAATGAATAATAAGACTTTTAGAAGTATTTTAAGAATTCCTCTAAATGTAGTTACTTCTTTTTGGTTTTCAAAAAAGCCCTCAACCAACATAACTAAAAATTCTTTAAGCATTAATCTCTAATCATAATTTTATTGAATGCACTGGCCCGTTTTTCTTCACTGATCCAAATCGCTATAGGAATTGTACCTGTTAAAGTTGAAACAAAACCTAAATCCCAAATAAATATTGTTATTATGGCAGCAAGTGCAACACCTCCTAAAATGAAGAAATAATTTGGTGAGGCATGTAATCTATTTATATGTCTTTTAGTATGATTGCCACAATGTTTGCAACGTTCGTTTATTTCTAATCCTATTTCTTGTTTCAAGTCAAATCTGTTATTCGATTTAACTTTCATTGAATTTAACTTCTTGCAAGAAGGAGAGCTGCAATAATAATGTAGTTTCATGTTTTATTAATTTTCAAAAGCATATTTAACAATGTTGGCACCCATTTTCAGAGCCTTTTCTCTTACTTCAGGTGGGTCATTATGCACAGATTCATCTTCCCAACCATCGCCTAAATCGCTTTCATAAGTAAATAGTAGCACAAGTCTGTCTTCATGAAAAATTCCAAAAGCTTGTGGACGTTTACCATCATGCTCATGTATTTTGGGTAAGCCGTTTGGGAAATTATAGGCAATACTAAAAATGCCATGGTTTGATGGAAGTTCTACCATATCCTTATCTGGAAATACTTTCTTTAATTCTTCAGTTATATAAGGCTGCATACCATAATTATCATCAATATGCAGAAAACCTCCTGAAATTAAATAGTTATGTAAGTTTTCAGCATCATCGTCGCTAAAAAATACATTACCATGACCAGTCATGTGTAGTAATGGAAACTGAAAAATATCTGGACTTCCAACTTCAACATTTTGTGGGTTATCACTAATTTTAGTGTTGATGTTATCATTACAGAATGAAATAAGATTTGGTAGGGCTGTGGGGTTACCGTACCAATCACCACCTCCATTGTATTTTAAAACAGCAAGCTCTTGAGAAAAGGAGAGCACGGATAAAAGACAGAAGATAGATGATAGAAGTAACCTCATATTATTCATTTATAAAAGCAACAGAATGACAAGCAACAATAGCTGCTGTTTCTGTTCTTAATCTGGTGTCTCCCAAAGTTACAGGAATAAATTTATTAGCCATAGCCATTTCAATTTCTTTAATGCTGAAATCACCTTCAGGTCCAATTAAAATGGTAATATCTGTTTTGGGTCTTAATTCTTGTTTAAAAGATTTTCTATTCGTTTCCTCGCAATGTGCTATAAACAAAGCACCCTCAAATCCTTGTTGAATAAAGTCTTTAAACGAAATAGCCTCATTTAGTTTAGGGATATAACAACTTAGAGATTGCTTCATGGCAGATTGTAAAATGCGTTCAAAACGTTCTGGTTTAATGACCTTTCTTTCACTATGGTCGCAGATAATAGGGGTGATGGTATCAATGCCAATTTCGGTAGCTTTTTCTAAAAACCATTCATAGCGGTCGTTCATTTTGGTTGGTGCCACAGCCAAATGTAAATTATAATCACGTTCTGGTTGCTCTTCTTTTGAATTGATAGTTACCAAGCATTTATTGATATTCGGTAAAGTAACTTCAGCTTTAAATAACCAACCTTTACCGTTAGTAATATGCAAGGAGTCTCCAGTACTTTTACGTAACACCTTTACAATGTGTTTGCTTTCATCTTTTGGGAAAGTGAATTGCTCAGTAGTTTCGTTTATATCTGGATTGAAAAAGAGTTGCATAATCTAAATCTTCAACCTAGCCGAGGCCATCACATTTTGTTCAGTAGAATAGCCTTCTAAATATTTTAAATATCCTACAATGGCTATCATAGCAGCATTATCAGTAGTATACTCAAATTTAGGCACATAAGTGGTCCATCCAAATTTTTGTTCGCCATCTTTTAAAGCTTGTCTAATACCGGAATTTGCAGAAACACCACCACCAATTGCAATGTGTTTAATACCAGTATCTTTTGATGCTTTTTTTAGTTTATCAACCAAAATAACAATAATAGTATATTGAATGGATGCACAAATATCGTTTAGGTTTTCTTCAACAAATTTTGGATTTTTCTTTGTTTCACGTTGCACAAAATACAGAATACCTGTTTTAAGTCCGGAGAAGCTAAAGTTCAATCCGTCAACTTTAGGTTTAGTAAATTGAAATGCTTTTGGGTTACCTAATTTAGCACGTTTGTCAATTTCTGGTCCTGCAGGATAACCAAGTCCTAGAATTTTTCCGCTTTTGTCAAAAGCTTCGCCAACAGCATCATCAATGGTTTCACCAATAACTTCCATATCAAAATAATGGTTCACCTTAACAATTTGCGTATGTCCGCCAGAAATAGTCATGGCCAAAAATGGAAATGGTGGTTTTTCAAAACCTTCCTCTTCAATATAATGTGCTAAAATATGTCCCTGCATGTGATTAACATCAATAAGAGGAATATTCAACCCATACGCTAAAGACTTCGCAAAAGAGGTCCCTACCAATAAACTACCCATTAATCCTGGGCCACGCGTAAATGCTATTGCATTTAATTCTTCCTTAGTAATACCTGCTTTTTTTAAAGCGTTGTGTACAACCGGAACAATATTTTGTTGGTGTGCTCTTGAAGCTAATTCTGGCACAACGCCACCATATTCTTCGTGTATTTTTTGGCTAGCAATAACATTGCTTAAAATTTTTCCGTTATAAATTACAGAAGCTGCCGTATCATCGCAAGAAGACTCAATTCCAAGAACGTAAATATTTTGTGAATCCATTAATAAATATTAGGCACAATAATTGTTAATTTTGATTACGAATAGACATCTAAAGGTGCTTTAACATTCGTAAGTACAAATGTAGTTTATTCTTAATAATATCATAACTTTATCACGTATCAAAAAAGTACTAAAAATAACATCAAAAATAGCAGCAATTATACTGCTTATCTTCATCATTTTGGTGTTAGTACTTTCTATCCCCGGGGTTCAAACAAGTTTAGGTAATTATGCTACCGCAAAACTTAATGAAGAATTTGGAACCAATATAAACATTGATAAAGTTGGTTTACAATTTAATGGTGATGTTGAGTTTAAGAACATTTTTATAGAAGATTATAAAAAAGATACACTTATTAGTATTGCTGAATTGAATACTTCCATTTTAAGTATTAGGAATTTTTACAATAACAAAATGACTTTTGGCGATATTGATATCATGGATTTGTTCTTTAACATTAAAACCTATAAAGATTCCAGAGATACTAATTTGGACGTTTTTGTAAAAAAGTTAGAGGGTGATAACCCACAAAAAGGAGATGGCAGCTTTTTATTGTCATCAAGTGATGTGTCTATTTACAACGGAATTTTCAAACTTTCTGATGAAAATAGAGAAACTGTTGAACGTCTAGACTTTAAAAATTTAAACATAAATGCCACCGATTTTTTAATTAAAGGAAGTGATGTAAGTACTAGAATTAATACGTTGTCATTTAAAGATAGTCGAGGTTTGACTATGAAAAATATGATGACCAATTTCAAGTATACCCGTACGGGAATGACTTTTGATAATCTCAATATAAAAACCCCTGAATCTGTTTTAAAAGGGCAATTGCAGTTCTTATATAAAAGAGAAGATTTACAATTTTTTACTGATAAAGTTTTAGTTGAGGCTACTTTTGAAGATTCCGAAGTATTATTAGATGAACTCAATATAATTTATAATGAATTTGGGGCTAATCAAAGAGCCAAATTTAGAGTTGATTTATCAGGAACACTGAATAATTTAAAGGCTTCAAATTTAAACCTTCAAACAAGTAGAAACACTAGTGTGCGTGGAAATATAGATTTTGAAAACCTCTTCAATAAAGAAGAAAACAACTTTTATATGGATGGCGATTTTTCAAACCTAACATCAACTTATAAAGATTTAACTGCTTTATTGCCCAATGTTATTGGAGATGCCATTCCATCAACTTTTGATAGGTTGGGTAGGTTCACAGTGGTTGGAAATACACAAATAACATCTTCAGCGGTAAACGCTAATATTGAAATTGATACTGAAATTGGTTTTGTAGATTCTAATTTAAAAATAACTAAAGTAGATGATATTGATAATGCTACTTACAAAGGGAAAGTTGTTTTTGAAAATTTTGATTTTGGTGCTTTTCTAGACGATCCAAAAATTGGAATAGGATCTCTAAATTTTGATGTAGACGGAAATGGATTTTTAACAGATAATCTTGACACAAAAGTTAAAGGAGATATTTATGAGGTAGTTTATAACAACTATAATTATAGTAGAATAAAGGTTGCAGGTAATGTTAGAAATAAGATTTTTGATGGCAACCTGATTGTAAATGATAGGAACCTTCAGCTTAATTTTAATGGATTAGTTGATTTCTCTGAGGAAGTGAAAAAATATGATTTTGAGGCCAATGTAGATTATGCCAATTTAAACACACTCAATTTTGTTAAAAAAGATAGTATTTCTATTTTCAAGAGTAGACTGAACATGAATATGAACAGTAGTAATTTAGATGATGCCTATGGAGTAATTTCATTTAGTAATACTACTTATACTAATGAGCATGATGAGTACTATTTTAAAAAGTTTGATATCTCTTCAAGATTTGATGGAGGAATAAGATACATTGAGTTTAAATCACCTGATATTATTGAAGGAGATTTGAAAGGACGGTTTGTGTTTAGAGATTTAAAGAAGTTATTCGAGAACTCTATTGGGCATATTTATACTAACTACATTCCTCATGAAGTAAGAACAGATCAGGGAATAGACTTCAACTTTAAAATATATAATAAAATAGCCGAAGTTATTTTTCCGGAAATTGAATTGGGCAAAAATACTTTTATAAGGGGTAGAGTTGAGAGCGATGAAACTAATTTTCAATTAACATTTAAGTCTCCTCAAATTAAAGTTTACGACTATTTTGCCAATAATATTGAATTGCAGGTAGATAATAGCAATCCACTTTTTAATACCTATGTAGAAGTAGATAGTTTAAATACAAAGTTTTATAACGTATCTAAATTCAATTTAATTAATGTAACAGTTAACGATACATTATTTATGCGTTCTGAATTTAAAGGAGGGAAACGAAATGACGATAGTTTTAACTTAAGTTTTTATCACACTATAAATGAAGAGAATCAATCGGTTTTAGGATTTAAAAAATCAGATTTCACTGTGAAAGATAGAAAGTGGTTTGTTAATGAGAAGAACGATACTTTAAATAAAATGTCATTTGATAAAGGATTAACAGAGTTTAATTTAGATAACTTTAAAATTAGTCATAAAAGGGAAGAGATTAAATTATCTGGGTTTTTAAAGGATTCTACGGAAAAAGACATAAGGTTAAATTTTAGGAATGTTAATTTGGCCAAAATTACGCCAGATGTAGATAGTTTAGCTTTAGCAGGAAATGTAAATGGTAAACTTGATGTTCTTCAAAAAAATGGAAGCTACTTACCCAACTCAACTATTATTGTTAACGATTTTAAAATAAACAATTTCCCATTGGGAGACTTTGATGCAAGTATTACCGGTAATGAAGATCTCACAAATTATGTAGTGGATGCCGTTATTAAGAATGATATTTCAGAATCTTTTGCAGCAAAAGGAGCCATTAGTGTAATTGGTAAACAATCTAATATAGATGTTGATTTAACCTTTGAAGATTTTAATTTAGAACCTTTAAATCCTTTGCTTGATGGTGTTTTAAACAATATTAGAGGGCTTGTAAAAGGTAATGCTAGAGTATTAGGTGATCTTAAAAGACCTAGCATTAATGGAGAACTTACTTTGAATAAGTCTGGGTTTGGCATTCCATATTTAAATGTAGATTATGCTTTTAACGAGAATGCATCAGTCACCTTAAAAGAGCAAAGTTTTGTTTTTAATAATATTCAATTAACAGATACAAAGTTTAATTCAAGTGGAAGACTTGATGGTTCGCTTAGTCATGTTAACCTTTCAAAATGGGGTCTAGACTTAGATATTGATACAAATAGGTTTCTCATTTTAGATACTGAGGAAACAGAAGAGGCCTTGTATTATGGTCGTGGTTTTATGGGAGGGAGAGCAGAAATTTTTGGGCCTACAGAACAGCTTACTATTAGCGTTACTGCTGAGACTAAACCAGGAACTGTATTTAAAATTCCATTAAATGATACAGAGTCTTTTGGTGATAATTCGTATATACATTTCATAACCAAAGAAGAGAAAGAAGCTAGAGATAAGGGGGAAGAGGTTGTTTTTGAAGAGATTCAAGGGTTAGAACTAGATTTTGAAATTGATATTACTGAAGATGCCGATTTAGAAATTATTATTGATAAAAACACGGGTCATTCCTTAAAAGGAAAGGGAGTTGGAATAGTTTTAGTTGAAATTAACACAAACGGAAAATTTAATATGTGGGGTGATTTCTCTGTTTTTGAGGGGAAATATAATTTTGCATATGGAGGATTAGTGCAAAAACAATTTATAGTACAACCAGGGGGAACTATAAATTGGGAAGGAGACCCATTAGAAGCCCAACTTAATATGTTGGCTGTGTATAAAACGCAAGCTAATCCATCACCTTTATTAGATAATCCTATTAATAGAAGTATCCCAGTAGAACTAAATATTCAGTTAACAGGAGAGTTACAACAACCAATTCCAGATTTTAATATAGAATTCCCAAATGTTAATTCAGCTGTGAAATCAGAGTTACAATATCGGTTAGATTCGCCCGATGATATGCAAAATCAAGCATTATATTTATTATCAACAGGAGCTTTTGCTGGAGGTTTAGATGAGCTGAATTTTTCTGGAACTATTGCTGAAAGGCTTAATGGTATTATTAGTAGCTTGTTTTCTAATGGAAATGGCAAGTTTAACCTAGGGGTAAATTATGAAGCTGGTCAAAGCAGACCAGATTATCAAACCAATGATAGAGTTGGTTTTACATTACAAACTCAAATTAGTGATAGAGTACTTATAAATGGTAAAGTTGGTGTGCCAATAGGGGGTGCGGATGCTGCCAATACGGTTGTAGCAGGCGATGTTCAGATAGATTTTCTTTTAAATGAGGAAGGTACTTTGGTAGCTAAGGTTTTTAATAGAGAAAATAGTATTAGAAATTTTGGTGAAGACATTGGTTATACACAAGGTATAGGCCTTTCTTACAATGTAGATTTTGATACTTTCAAAGAACTCATTCAGAATTTATTCAAGAAAAAGGAAAAAGAAAATGCTTTAAAACACGAAAGCACTGAGAAAAATAAAGAGGATGCTTTACCGGATTTCATTACTCATAAAACAGCTTCTCAAAAAGAATAGAACTTTTATTTTACTTCAAAACAAACCTTGATTTTGTATTAATATTCAATCATTATTAACTAAAACGTTATAGTGTTAAGTATGCATTAAAATGGTCTAAACGCTATGATTATATTGTTTTTGTTTAGTAATTTTACCGGCAAATTAGAGATATGCCAAATAGAATTAAAAAAGTAGCAGTTTTAACATCAGGTGGAGACGCACCTGGAATGAATGCTGCAGTGCGTTCTGTAGTTAGAACTTGTGCGTATCATGGTGTTGAATGTGTAGGGGTTTATCGTGGTTATCAAGGAATGATTGAAGGCGATTTTAAGCCTATGAATGCCCGTAGTGTAAGAGGCATTATTAATAAGGGAGGAACCATATTGAAATCTGCACGTTCAAAAGAGTTCAGAACCAAAGAAGGAAGAGAAAAAGCCTATCAGAATATCATAAAAGAAGGAATTGAAGGAATTGTTGTTATTGGAGGTGATGGATCATTTACTGGTGCATTGGTTTTCAATCAAGAATATGGTTTCCCTGTAATGGGAATTCCTGGTACTATTGATAATGATATTTTTGGGACTACACATACCCTAGGTTTTGATACCGCTTTAAACACCGTGGTTGATGCCATAGATAAAATCAGAGATACAGCAAGTTCACATAACAGATTATTCTTTATTGAAGTTATGGGGCGTGATGTAGGTCATATAGCTTTAAACACTGGAATTGCGGGTGGCGCAGAAGAAATTCTAATACCTGAAGAAGATTTAGGTCTTGAGAGACTAAAGGAATCATTGAACAAAAGTAGAACTTCTGGTAAAAGCTCTAGTATAGTTGTTGTTGCCGAAGGAGATAAAATAGGAAAGAACATTTTCGAATTAAAAGATTATGTTGATGAAAATTTAGATGGATATGATGTTCGCGTTTCAGTATTAGGACACATGCAACGTGGTGGTTCACCTTCTTGTTTTGATAGGGTTTTAGCAAGTAGAATGGGTGTGAAAGCCGTTGAGTCTATGTTAAATGGAGAAAGTAATTACATGGTGGGCTTATTAAATAATAAGATGGAGTTAACACCATTAGAACAAGCAATTAAAGGAAAAACAAAAATAAATTTAGAATTATTACGTGTCTCAGACATAATGAGCACATAACACTAATTAAACTTAGATATGTCAAAATTAAAAATTGGAATTAACGGATTTGGTAGAATAGGTAGAATTGCTTTTAGAGTAGCAGCTTCTAGACCTAATGATATTGAAATAGTAGGAATTAATGATTTGTTAGATGTTGAGCATTTAGCTTATTTATTAAAATACGATTCAGTTCACGGAAGATTTAATGGAACTGTTGATATTGCAAACGGGAACTTAGTAGTAAACGGAAACGAAATTAGAATTACTGCAGAGCGTAACCCAGAAGATTTAAAATGGGATGCTGTAGGAGCTGAAGTTGTTTTAGATTGTACTGGTATCTTCACAACTTTAGAAGGTGCTCAAAAACACATTAATGCTGGAGCTAAAAAGGTTGCTATTTCTGCACCTTCTGCAGATGCACCAATGTTTGTTATGGGAGTAAATAGTGATAAGATTACAGCTGCAGATACCATTGTATCTAACGCATCTTGTACTACAAACTGTTTAGCGCCTATCGCTAAAGTTATTAATGATAACTTCGGAATTGTTGAAGGTTTAATGACGACAGTTCATGCTACAACAGCAACTCAAATGACTGTTGATGGTCCTTCAAGAAAAGACTGGAGAGGTGGTAGAAGTGCTTTAGCTAATATCATTCCTTCGTCAACTGGTGCTGCTAAAGCGGTAGGTAAAGTTATTCCTGAATTAAACGGAAAATTAACAGGTATGGCCTTTAGAGTTCCAACTCAAGATGTGTCAGTTGTTGATTTAACTGTAAGAACTGAGAAGTCTGCTTCTTGGGATGCTGTTAAAGCTGCTTTAAAAGCTGCTTCTGAAAATGAATTGGAAGGTGTATTAGGTTATACTGAAGAAGCTGTAGTTTCTCAAGATTTTGTATCAGAACCTTTAACAAGTGTGTTTGATGCAGGAGCAAGTATTGCATTAAATGATAACTTCCTTAAGTTAGTATCTTGGTACGATAATGAGTTTGGTTATTCAACTAAATTAGTTGACTTAGCACAATACATTGCGTCAGTAAAATAATTTATAGTATATAATTATAACACTCCACAGTGTATTAGGTGTATTTTCATTTAAGACTGTGGAGTTTTTTTATCTCTTAATTCATGATTTTAATTGTTGATAGTGGTTCTACTAAATCAGATTGGTTGGCAGTAGATAAAGATGGTAATAAAGTAATGGAGAAGATCAGAACAAAAGGTCTTAATCCGGCAATTTTAAGCGAAAGAAAGCTTTATAAAACCATCAGAAAAAGTGAAGAGTTAACTAGTAATAGTGAAAAGGTTACTCATGTATTCTTCTATGGTGCTGGATGTGGCACAGAAAACCCAAGAGAGATGCTTAAAGGTGTTTTAGAAGATATTTTTCCTAATGCTAATGTTGAGGTTAATGAAGATACTTTGGCTGCGGTTTATTCAACAATTAATGATCCGAAGGAAGCAGCGGTTGTATGCATAATGGGTACTGGTTCAAACTGTAGTTACTACGATGGTGAAACCTTACATCAGCGTGTGTTTTCATTAGGATATACGCTTATGGATGATGCTTCTGGTAATTACTACGGAAAACAATTAATCAGAGATTACTATTTTAACCACATGCCAGAAAATGTAAAAGTGGCATTTGGAGCAAAATTTAATATGGATTCTGATTTCATCAAGTATAACTTGTACAAACAACCGAATCCTAATGCTTATTTGGCAAATTTTGCTGAGTTTATGTTCTTACATAAAGACTCTGAATATACTATCAACCTTATAAAAGACGGTATTAGGTTGTTTGCTAAAAATATGATTATGCAATTTAAAGAAGAACTTAAAACAGTTCCTGTACACTTTGCTGGTTCTATAGCTTTCTTTTCTCAAAATGAAATTAGAGAAGTGGCTGAAGAAATGGGCTTTAAGGTTGGGAATTTTGTGAGAAGACCAATAGACGGATTGGTGCCCTTCCATATAAGTAATTTATAAAATTTTCTATTAAAAAATATTTTGAAAAGAGGGTTTATCCCTCTTTTTTGTTTTACGGAAATTGAATAGCTTAGAGGTTTTAAAAACTAACTTGAAAATTGAATAAACACATTGCCATTTACATCTCTAACAAAGACGATAAAAAGTCATTAATAAAAGAGATTTTGTGCGGAAACCTTATTGAGAGATTAAATGGGTTAAAAGGTGATCTTTTTTCTGAATTAACTATTAATAAATTTATTGAAGAGGAGAAACGTCATGGACGTTTTGATGTAGCTACAGCAAATAGGCATAGTTTAACAAAATCATCGGAAGGAGAACGTAAAAAGGCGCTTATAAAACACATTATAGCTAACAATCCAGAGTACCTTATTGCTGATAATGTTTTTGGAAATTTAGATATACAATCTCAAGAAGATATAGTACATACACTTGAAGACTTGAGCAAATCTATCCCAATTATCCAAATCACAAATAGAAAAAAGGATATTCTTCCATTTATTACTGCTGTATTTAGACCTAAAGGAAAATTCATTATCCCAATTGAAAATGTGGATAGTATGCCTCAAAATTCAAGGCAAAATTTCATTCAAGACTTGCCCAAACCACTAGAGAAGGTGGCTGTTGAGAGTGATTCTTTGGTGAAATTCGATAATGTGTCGGTTTCTTATTTAGATAAACCAATTATAAAAGATATTTGTTGGGAAATTAAGGCTGGAGAGTTTTGGCATTTAATAGGACCTAATGGTTCAGGTAAGAGTACCATTTTGTCCCTTATTTCGGGCGATAACCCAAAGGCATTTAATCAAGATATTCATCTATTCGGAATAAAAAAGGGTAGTGGTGAAAGTGTTTGGGATATTAAAAAGAAGGTTGGCTATTTTACTTCTGAAATGTTACAAGGTTTTAAAAGATCTGATACTATTGAAAGAATGATTATTTCAGGATTTTATGATTCTGTTGGCCTTTACAAATATCCCAATGAAAGTCAAATTGCGACAGCACATCAGTGGTTAAAGTTGTTAAATATGTTTGATATAAAAAACCGAAATTTTCAAACCCTTTCTAGCGGACATAAACGATTGGTATTAATTGCAAGAGCAATGGTAAAACATCCGCCTTTGCTAATTTTAGATGAACCTACTAACGGTCTTGATGATAATGATGTTGTTATTTTTACGGAGCTAATTAATAAAATTGCTAAAGAGAGTGATACCGCAGTTTTATATGTGTCGCATAGTCAAGAAATTGGTCTGACACCAGATTTTGTATACGAGCTAAAAAATGCTGAAACTGGCTCAACTGGTATTTGTGTAAATTAATGCTTGTATTTGGTTGGTTATATTTCCTATATTTAGTGAAATATATCATTTCCGAAACTAACCTTATGCGCAACTCTTGGTACCTAGTTCTATTAATTTCTTCTTTATTTGTTCTTAATTGTCAACAAGACCAAAATCGAAAGTCTCAAGATTATTCAACTTGGAGATCCTATCAAGGTGGGGCAGATAGAAATCAATATTCCACTTTATCAGAAATCACTTTAGATAATGTTACACAGCTAAAAATTGCGTGGACTTATGATTCGCCTGATTATGGGCAGATGCAGATGAATCCCATCATAATTGATACAATTCTGTATGGAGTTACTTCTAGATTAAGGGCCATTGCCCTTCATGCGGGAACCGGAAAAGAATTGTGGAAATTTGGTGATTCTTTAAAATTAGGAGGATCCACAAGCAGAGGAGTTTCTTATTGGGAAAAAGGAGAAGATAAACGTATTTTGTATACCGCAGGAGCGCACTTATTTGCCCTTAACGCCCTAACTGGACAAATTATTGAAAGTTTTGGGGACAACGGAAAAGTTAATCTTAATAGTGGTTTAGGAGAAAGTGCTAAGGATAAATTCGTTATCTCAAATACACCAGGAACGGTTTATAAAGACATTATTGTAATGCCTATTCGTTTACCAGAAGATGTAGGTGCAGTGCCAGGAAACATTATGGCATTTAATGTGGTTACTGGAAACTTAGAGTGGGTTTTCAACACCATTCCGCATCCTGATGAAGAGGGTATTGAAACATGGGAAGACCAGAATTCTTATACAAACCCGTTAATTGGTGCTGGGAATAATTGGAGTGGTATGTCATTAGATGAAGAACGTGGTATTATTTACATACCAACAGGTTCAGCTTCTCCAGATTTTTATGGAGGTGTTAGAAAAGGAGATAATTTATATACCGATTGTCTTTTAGCCTTAGATGCCAAAACGGGAAAAAGAATATGGCATTTTCAGTTAGTACACCATGATTTATGGGATAGAGATATGCCAGCACCACCAAATTTAATTACTGTCACCAGAGATGGTAAAAAGATTCCTGCACTATCTCAGTCTACAAAACAAGGATATGTTTATGTATTTAATAGGATTACCGGAGATCCTTTATTTGATATAGAAGAAGTGCCTGTTCCTGCATCTACCTTATATGGAGAGGAAGGGTCTAAAACACAACCAATTCCTGTAAAGCCAAAACCTTTTGCCAGACAATCAACTGAATTAACAGATGATGATATTAGTCCTTATGCAGAGAATAGAGAAGACTTTTTGAAGCTCTTAAAAGAATCGGATAAAAGGTTATACGCACCGCCAAGTTTGAATCCTATGATTCTATTTCCTGGTTTAGATGGTGCAGCCGAATGGGGTGGAACCGCAGCTGATCCTGAAGAAGGTATTATTTATGTGAATTCTCAAGAAGCCCCATGGGTGATTCAAATGAAAGAAAATGACACTACTGCTAGCAACCTTCCCTTAGGGCAACAAACCTATATGCAATATTGCGTTACTTGTCACCAAAAAGACAGAAAGGGTATGGTTCAAAGTGGATTTCCTTCATTAATAGATGTAAAAACTAGAAAGTCAAAAGCAGAAGTGTCGCAATTAATTAAAACAGGCAAAGGCATGATGACTGGCTTTCCACAAATTCCAGAAGATGAAAAAGCGGCATTAATGCATTTTTTGTTTGATGAACCAGACACCATTATTCCGCAAAGTCCCAATAAAATATATCCATTACCTTATAAATATGCTGGCTATAAACGTTTTGTAGATAGTAAAGGAAGGCCTGCCATTTCACCGCCTTGGGGAACCATGCACGCCATAGATTTAAATTCAGGTGATTTTATATGGTCTGTTGTTTTGGGTGAGACGCCAGAATTAAAGGTCCAAGGATATCCTCAAACGGGTTGCGAAAATTATGGAGGTCCTGTTGTAACTAAAAATGGCTTGCTTTTTATTGGCGCTACTAAAGATGGCTATTTCAGGGCATTCAATAAGTTTACGGGTAAATTACTATGGGAATATAAGTTACCAGCAGCAGCCTTTGCAACACCTGCAATGTATGAGGTTAACGGAAAACAATTTATTGCCATTGCCTGTGGAGGTGAAAAACTAGGAACTCCAATTGGTAATAAAATTGTGGCATTTGCTTTAGAGTAGAATCTAAAAGCACAGGTAAAAAGAATATATGTTACCAAGTCCAGGTTTACATCCCAAATAAAAGTTTTTTGGAATCCCTTCATAAAAATCAACTTTGGTTATAGCATAATCACAATCGGTACACTCGGCCGGTTTAAAGATTAGCTTATTGTCATCAATTTTGGTAGGTAGTTCACATTTGGTATTTAAATAATAATTACCTATTAGGTTATAACTTTGATCAAAAACTAAAATTTGATTGGTTACCTTCTTAGTAGGACCCCAAAACCAAGATGATGTCATTATTCTATATTCCTCATTATCATTAGTTTTAATTTCACCAAGATAATTTAAATGCGTTTCGGTATTATTAGTGTTTGCTTCCCATTCTCCAAAAACAAAACTTTGTTCTTTTACGTTATGCATTAATACGGCAAGTCTAAATTTTTCATCATGAATTTGGCCAAAACAAGGGGCACAAAAGCCCAGACCAAATAATACTATTATTAGCTGCTTCATAGGGATTAAAAAAATAATTTTCGGATGTTGAAAATAGTAAAAAAATATTAAATCATTTATAGTTATTGTAATATATTAGAATATAGCATGTTAGGTGTTTTTTGTTCTATTGTTGATTTAGGTTTTTTATTTAAAGAATCACTTTAAGAGGAAGCTGATTGTATATAATTCAAGACACAATTTTGATATAAATTTGGTCTTGCGAATCAAGGTAATTTTATCAAATCTTTTCATTATAATTTCGTTACTTTGTAACCCTTTTTGGTGCTATGAGTAATTTTGGAGACTCTTTATTTCATTCTTTACCTGTAAATTCATCTATTGAATTACCTGAAAAATTTACTTTCCCATTTTACTACGAGCCTCATGATTTGAGTGTTTTGGCTGCAAGTAGCCTTCAAGATTATTTGGAGTCACAAACAGATTTTCAACATAACTTTGGATTAGACCCTAATGCTGATAGTCTTGTTATAGGTAAGATGTTTGGAGTAATGGTTGTTCAAAAAGCAAATGGTAAATTAGGGTATTTAGCTGCTTTTTCTGGAAAATTAGCTGAAAGAAATGACTTAAAAGGATTCGTGCCAACCGTTTATGATACCTTAAATCCAGACGGGTTTTATAAAATTGGCGAACAAGAATTAAATGCACTAAATAGGGAGATAGAAGATTTGGAATCTTCTGACTGCTATATAAATGCAAAAGAAAACTATAAATCCAAACTAGAAGATTATCAAACCGAGTTAGAACATCTAAAAGACACCATAAAATCAAAGAAAAAGGAGCGTAAAAAACTCAGGGTATCAGAGCAAGTAAAACTATCAGCCAAGGCTTATGAGAACCTTCTTGAAGATTTAAAAAATCAAAGTATTTTTTATCATTATAGGTTAAAAGATTTGAAAAATGATTGGAAGGAAAAGATAGCTCTGGCAGAATCAGAATTGGCAACTATTCAATCATCCATAGATGAACTTAAGGAAAAACGACGTTTACAATCGGCTTACTTACAAAAGGAGTTACATAACCAATATTCGTTTTTAAATGCCAATGGCGAAACCAAAGATTTGTTGTCTATTTTTGAAAATACAACACTGCGTATTCCACCTGCAGGGGCAGGGGAGTGCGCTGCTCCAAAATTGTTTCAATATGCTTTTGAGAATGAGTTGAAACCAATTGCTATGGCAGAGTTTTGGTGGGGTGCTTCGCCTAACTCTGAAGTTAGAAAACACAAACAATTCTACCCATCTTGCCGAAGTAAATGCGAACCCATTTTAGGGCATATGATGACGGGTTTGAACGTAGAAGATAATCCCATTTTGGAAGTCACTACCTTAAGTGAACCAATGGAAATTGTTTATGAGGACGATTATCTACTTTTAGTTAATAAACCCCATGAATTTTTATCAGTTCCAGGTAAAACTATTATTGAATCGGTACAAACTAAAATGAAGCAATATTTACCTCATAGTTCTGGGCCTTTATTGGTGCATAGGCTAGATATGTCAACCTCAGGGTTATTGTTAGTAGCCAAAAATGAAAAGACCCACAAAAATCTTCAGAAACAGTTTATAAAACGTACTGTTAAAAAACGCTATGTTGCACTTTTAGATGGAATAATTGAAGAGAGGGAAGGAGAAATTGATTTGCCTTTACGCGTTGATTTAGATAACCGTCCGCAACAATTGGTCTGTTATGAACATGGCAAACCAGCTAAAACCAAATTTGAAGTTATTTCTGTTGAAAACAAAATAACCAGAATCCATTTTTATCCTATCACAGGTAGAACACATCAACTAAGAGTACATGCAGCACATCAGAGTGGGTTAAAAACACCAATTGTTGGTGATGATTTATACGGAACAAAAGAAGATCGCTTACATCTACATGCGGAATATATCGATTTTGAACACCCTATTACCAAAGAACGATTAGAAATTGAGTGTAAAGCGCCTTTTTAGTTAACCAAAGCCAGATAACTAGTTAAATTCTCGTTTCTTTTTAAATTGAGTTTTTTACGAATCCTAGAGCGTGCCATATGCACACTGTTAATTGAAATCCCCAGTAAGTGCGACATTTCTTTACTATCAAAATTTAGCTTTATTAAGGCACAGTGCTTTAAATCAGTAGCTGTTAAGTCAGGATGCAATTCCAACAACTTATCATAAAATGTGTTATTAATTTGAGTGAACCTTAAGTGAAAATCATCCCATAATTTCTTATTACTTTGTTTATGTTTTCTGCTTAGTATTTTAAATTTTTTAGGGTTTTCTTCTTCAATAGATTTAAGTAATTCTTTAACAGAGGTTTCCTTTTCAATAATTTGAAGTGCGTTAGCGGTTAACTCCTTATTTTTTAATTCTAAAATGGCATTATTTTTTTCGCGAGTATAGGCCATTTGCTTCATTTTATTTCGCTGCTTTATTGCAATTAAGCTAATGACTATAAATAGGAGCAAAGCACCAATTAATAGCTTTAACCTAGAGCTGGCACTTTTGTTTGCAGTAAGTATTTTGTTTTGGGCAATTAATTGCTCTTCTTTCTTTTTTAAGGCTTCCTTATAATTGTTTTTAATTTCGAATAAGTGCTTGTTAAGTTCACTTTGAGCATGGAATAAACTATCCGAAATAGACTTAGCTGCTTGCATGCTTTTATAGGCTTCAAAATTCTGATTTGTTTTTGAATAAGTATCGGCGAGCGCTTCTAAAACTTTAGGTTTTAGTTTAATGTTATATTCTAAACTGTCAATAGCTTTTAATGACTTTTTATAATAATAAATTGCACTGTCATTCTGTTTTAATTCGTCTTTTAATTCGGCTATATGAAATGATATTGAAGTTTGAAACCCGTTATTTTGTTTTTCTAAATAGGGTAAAACATTTCTAAAATAAGTCTTAGATTTCTCGATATTTCCTAGCTTTAAATAAGTAATAGCATATACACCATCAACAAAAAGTAACCTGTTATTGTTGCCCTGAGCAATGTAACAAGAATCTAAATAATTAAGTGCGTTCTTATATGTTTGCATTTCTACATATTGTACCGCTACATCAAGATAGGATGATATTATTGAACTAGATGATTCTTTATTTTTTAAAACATGTTCCTTTGCAATTTTTAAACCTTCTTTAGCATGTGTTAAGGCAATACTATCTTTTCCAAAAGCACCGTATAAAATCCCCAACATTTGATGAAATTTGTAAAGAGGTCTTTTGTTTTCAATACTATGGGCTAAAGGAAGTGATTCCCATATTAAATCAAAGGCTTTATTAAAATGGCCTTTTCTATGTTCAATATCTGATAGGTAATTTATACAGATTAAATAATTGGCTATATCTCTTTTTTTCTTAAAATATATAGCCCCTTCATTAAAATAAGTGTAAGCTTCTTTCGGAACTTTTTGTGTCATTACATATTGCTCTTTGTTAAACCGTTTTTCAGAATAAAGAGAATCTAATGATTGCGAAAATAGGATTCCACTTATCAGGAAAAAGAATAAAACGCTAGAGCAATATTTATTAGGTGTCAAACTAAAGAATTTAGTATTCTAATCTAAAGTACTAATTAGGCCTAAATATATAGTTTAAATTGTTCAAATAGAAACTAAAATATAGTTTTAATATAGTGCGATTTTCCTTGTTTTAAAATTAATGAGAGAACTTTGAAGTGTTAAATTACAGATGCTTATAAGAGTTTTGTTTTCTCCTAAACTATTTATTTTTTATTCAAAAATATAGTGTCTGATTTTAATAGGATATAGTTCATTTTACTCATAAATAATATAATAATGAAAAAACTTAAAAATGTTAGTCTTTTACTTTTGTTCATCACTTTTTTAGCTTGTAATTCAAAAGAAAAAGAGGTAATAAATAAGAAGTTTGAACCCTCAGTAGAGTCCTTACAAAATTATGAAACTCCAGAATGGTTTAGCGAAGCTAAATTCGGGATTTGGGTTTGTTGGAATGCCTATGCCCACACGGCAGTAGGTGATTGGTATGCCCGAAACATGTATATTGAAGGGCATCCTCATTATATACACCATTTAAAAAATTATGGACATCCTTCGGAGTTTGGTTATAAAGATATTATTCAAGATTGGAAAGGAGAAGAGTTTAATGCGCAAGAATTAGTAGACCTATTTGTTGATGTAGGAGCAAAATACATAGTAGGTATGGCTAATCATCACGATAATTACGATCTATGGGATTCAAAGCACCACTCTTGGAACTCTGTAAATTACGGTCCAAAACGCGATGTTATTGGTGAGTTTCATCAAGCGGTTCGGAAATATGAAGACCAAGGTATCCGCTGGGGTGTTACAAGTCATGTAGAACGAGCATCTTGTTGGTTCCAAACAAATAAAGGTGCTGATAAATCGGGTCCTTACGCCGGTATTCCATATGATGGAAACCAAAAAGAATACGAGTCACTTTATTTACCACCAGACCCAGATGGAGATGTTAAACCCACACAACCATCAAATGCGCCGCTTTATTGGAGAGAAAATTGGTTGGCACGTTGTAAAGATTTATTTGATAATTACGACCCCGATTTCTTTTATGTAGATGGAGGTGTGCCTTTTCCTGGTGATGATAAAGGGCAGACAGGTTTAGATATGATTTCTTATTTATATAACCAAAGTAAGAAGCGTCATAACGGTGAAAATGAGGCTGTAATGTGTATAAAAGACTGGTACAAAAAAGCCCCAAAAGGAGAATGGGGATATTATTGGGATGGTATAGCAACTTTAAACTTAGAGCGTGCCCGTTTACCGCAAATTAGAAAACAACCTTGGCAAACAGATACTTCTATTGGAGATTGGACCTATGTTAAAGATGGTGATTACCGTTCTGCTACCGAGATTATTCAGGAACTGGTTGATATTGTATCTAAAAATGGTAATATGTTGTTGAATGTGAGTCCTATGGGTAATGGTAAGTTAGACCAAAAAGCTTATGATTTATTACAGGAAATTGGAGCTTGGATGAAGATTAATGGAGAATCAATTTACGGAACAAAACCATGGCTAACTAGTGGTGTTGAACATGAACGATTTGTTATTAAAGGAGATAATACTATATACTTGAGTTGTTTTGAAAAGCCGAATAATGGAATGGTAGATATCCCTTATTTCGTACCTCAAGAAGGGAAATCACTACATATTGCTTCTATCAAAATATTAGGACTGAAGGATAAAGAAGTGAAATGGGAATCAACTACAAATGGCCTTAGTATAGAAATACCGGAGGGAATTAAGTATAAACATGCCCTTGTTTTTAAAATTGAAGCTGATGGATTTCAGAATATTGATGAAAAACCAATTCAGAAGTTATTTGATAGAACCGAAATCTTAACAGAATGGTTTGATGTTCTGGATAAAACAATTGCAAATGAGAGTTATACAAGAGTAAGTAATGATAACAAAAACCGGAAATGGGCTATTCGTGCAGATAGCATGTTGGTTGAATTAAAAGGAGGAAAAGAAATTGAACTTGGTATAAAGGCAAAGGATGTTGGTGTCAGTAACGCTGGAGTGGTTTATGTAGGTTCAGATGATGGTATATATTTTCATGCCTTTAATCCATTAATGTGGGTTGATTTTCCCAAGGGAGAAAATCGTCTGACGCATATGAGTTACGATGGCAAAGAATGGTTGAAACTACCAGGAGTAAAAGGACAGCGCTGTGATATTAATCAAACAGGTACCATTTGGATTACCGACGAAAATGGTATTGTTAATTATTATGATGACTTATTGTGGAAGTCACTTGATAAAAAGGCTGAAGATATTGGCTGCGGTGGTGGTTGGGTTGGAACTGTAGCTATTGTAAATAAAGGCCAACTAGAGCGTTTTGATGGTATGATCTGGACCAACTTAGGAGGAGATAATTTAAGAGCTGTTGATGTTTCTTTAAAAGACGAAGTTATTGTAGTCCTTAGTGATACTGGAAAAATATCTTTATTTGATAAAATGGGTATGGTTGACTTAAAAAATACAGAAACTTTTCAAGATGTTAGTTGCGGACAGAAGAATGGTAAAGAATCAATTTTGCTTTCGGAATAAAGAAAAGTGAATGACTAAAAAGATAGATAAAAAAACGCCCAATTGGGCGTTTTTTTTATTATCCATTAAAGCGTTGTTTTGCTATGATGTTTTTAAGTTTTAATTTAAGATCTTCACCTGTGTCAAATATCATTTGTTCGTTGCTAGGAAAAGGTACTCTTCTATTGTCAAGTAAGCGTCTTTCGTCTTTGTTTAAAGCACGTTTATCTCCTCTGAAGCGTGCAAAATAGTTTTCAAAAACAAATCCACTATCAAAAGAGAATTTATCAATTAATTGCTTCGATTTCAAATCGGCATAAACCACATCTGCTATGATTTCGGAAGATTTTACCTGTTGAAATTCACTAACACGAGCTTTAACTTTTACAATCTTATCAATTTTAATATCGTTTCCTAAACTATCTTTCATTACATTACCGTTACGATCTTTTTTATACTTCCAACCATCAACAACTTCACGTTCTCTTAAAAACTCACGTTCTTTAATACGCTCAGGCGAAATTATAATTTGTTTTAGTTGTAACTGCATGGTATAGTCATATTTGACCTCCTTACTTGGAGTAGCATGATACACCGTCCAAAACTGATTCAGCCCATAAGTATCAAAGTTTAAAAGATCAGCTTCTAAACGTTGCGGAATAATCTGTTGCGTTTGGTTGTTAATAGAAACTAATACATAGCTTGTTCCTCTCTCATGTGCTTCATTTAATAACTCACGAGTGGTTTCAAAATTTGGATTTATTTGTTCTAGATAATCAAGCGTATTATAAGCCTCTCTTATTGTTGGTTTATTATCAGTCTCTAACAAGGCAATACCTTTTTCGTATAAATGATCTGAGAGCTTTCCTTTTATGTTAACAATATCATTACTATAATCATTAAAATCAAAGGTGATATTCTTTCCATTTACATACAATGGAAGGATTGGTTTTATGGCTTCTTGTCTAGCATCTAAATCAAGGTACAATTCAAAAATATCTCTATATAATTCTGGGTTATTATCTTTTTTAAGATGTGCTATAGTATTCAAATCGCGTTCAACTACTTTATGGTAGGCATCCTGTAGCATAACAACGTAATCATACTTACGTTTTTTATCCTTATTGGTTTTAAGCTTATTAAGAGCAGTTCTTATGGCAGCATCGTAGTTACCGGTGTTAACGGCAGATTCCACCTGCTTTTTAGCGCTACAAGCAATTAATATTGTAGCAATTACTGATAGGAGTAGAAATCTTTTCATAGGTTAAAAATTTAGGTTATTTGGGGTAACCGTTTCAATAGTGATGCCAAAATACTATATAATACGATTAAACGCAAATAAATACGTTTAAATGTAAAAAATAATATTTATTTGAAAGACTTAGATTACTTTTTCGTGTAAACTGGTAGTAATTCGGTTTTAACTTCTCCAAAACCAATTCGAGTTCCATCATTTTCACAATAACCTCTCATTATTACAGTATCGTTGTCATTTATGAATTTGCGTTCAGAGCCATCTTTCATTTTAATGGGCTTTTCGCCTTTCCATGTTAACTCTAACATAGAACCATAACTATCTTCGGTAGGACCTGAAATAGTACCACTTCCCATCATATCGCCAGAGTTTATTGGGCAGCCATTAGCGGTATGATGTGCTAATTGTTGCGCCATATTCCAATACATATATTTGAAGTTAGATTTACTAACCACTGTTTCTTTAGCTCCTTTTGGCTGAATAGCAACCTCTAAATTAATATCGAAGCTCTTTTTTCCAGAATATTGAAGGTATTCAAGTTGTGGTTTAATAGGTTTAGGACCTTGAACTCTAAAAGGTTCTAAAGCATCTAGCGTAACTATCCAAGGTGAAATTGAAGATGCGAAGTTTTTAGCTAAAAATGGCCCTAAAGGAACATATTCCCATTTTTGAATATCCCGTGCACTCCAATCGTTAAACACTACTAACCCGAAAATATATTCTTCGGCCTCATCAACAGGTATAGACTCTCCTAAATCGTTGGCATCGGTAGTGATAAAAGCCATTTCTAACTCAAAATCAACTAATCTACTCGGTCCATAAACAGGTTCTGTAGCCCCGTTTGGAAGCGTTTGCCCTTGTGGTCTGTGTACAGGAATCCCAGATGGAATTATAGATGAACTTCTGCCATGGTACCCAACAGGAATATGTAACCAGTTTGGTAATAAGGCATTGTCAGGATCTCTAAACATGGTGCCAACATTGGTAGCGTGCTCAATACTTGAATAAAAATCGGTATAATCTCCAATGTGTACTGGTAGTTGCATTTCAATTTCGTCTAAACGGAATAGGACAATTTCTTTATGCTTTACATTATTTTTTAAAGCATCATTTTCAGCATCAAAAACTTCAGCTATTCTATTTCTAACAGCACGCCACGTTTTTCTTCCATCAGCAATAAAATCGTTTAAGGTATCTTGAAGAAAAATATCATCTGTTAATGGGATGCCATCAAAATAACCTAACTGATGTAAAGCTCCTAAATCTATCGCAGTGTCACCAATACGTGTGCCAATGGTAATAATATCATCACGAGTTAAGAAAACCCCGAAAGGAATATTCTGAATTGGAAAATCTGAATTTTTATCTACGTGTAACCACGACTTTCTATCTGGATTGTTAGCTGATAATGGCATAACGATTATATTGTTTAATAATTAGTGATTTCTCTTCAAACGTACACATTTTTTTTGATTTTCATAAAAAAAATAAGCTAAAACCAATAAAATTTTAATAACCATAAAATAGTTAATAAATCGGTTTAAAACTTATGGGTAAATATGCTTTTTTTAATGCTAATAACTTTTCTATTTCCTATTTTTGCCGGATAATTAACCATAATTTAATTTTATGCAACGCGACGAACAAATTTTTGATCTAATTGAAGCTGAAAAAGAGCGCCAATTACACGGTATAGAACTAATCGCATCAGAGAACTTTGTAAGTGACCAAGTGATGGAAGCAGCAGGCTCTGTATTAACCAATAAATATGCCGAAGGATACCCAGGAAAGCGATACTATGGTGGTTGCGAAGTAGTTGATGTAATTGAGCAAATGGCTATAGATAGAGCTAAAGAATTGTTTGGTGCTGCATATGTAAACGTACAACCACATTCTGGAAGTCAAGCTAATACAGCTGTATTTGCAGCCTGCTTAAAACCAGGTGATAAAATTTTAGGATTTGATCTTTCTCATGGTGGACATTTAACCCATGGTTCTCCAGTAAACTTTTCTGGTAAATTATATAACCCAGTGTTTTATGGTGTAGAGCAAGAAACTGGTGTTTTAAACTATGATAAAATTCAAGAAATAGCTACCAAAGAGCAACCAAAATTAATTATTGCCGGAGCATCAGCATATTCTCGAGATATTGATTTTAAACGTTTTAGAGAAGTTGCTGATAGCGTTGGTGCTATTTTAATGGCAGATATCTCGCATCCCGCTGGGTTAATTGCTAAAGGCATTTTAAATGATCCAATTCCACATTGTCATATAGTTACTACTACTACGCATAAAACCTTAAGAGGACCAAGAGGTGGTCTAATAATGATGGGTGAGGATTTTGACAACCCGTTTGGATTAAAGTTGAAAAGTGGAAAATTGCGTAAAATGTCTGCTTTATTAAATTCTTCGGTTTTCCCAGGGAATCAAGGTGGACCGTTAGAGCATATCATTGCTGCAAAAGCCATCGCCTTTGGTGAAGCATTAACAGATGAGTTCTTACACTACCAATTACAAGTTAAAAAGAATGCTGCAGCATTGGCACAAGCCTTAGTTGATAAAGATTATAATATCATTTCTGGGGGTACAGATAATCACTGTATGTTAATAGATTTACGTAATAAAGATGTTTCAGGTAAAGAGGCGGAAGAAGCTTTGGTAAAGGCAGATATTACGGTTAATAAAAACATGGTACCTTTTGATGATAAGTCTCCATTTGTGACTTCTGGTATACGTTTGGGTGTTGCTGCGGTTACTACCCGTGGATTGAAAGAAGATGATATGGCAGCTATTGCAGATTTAGTTGATGAGGTGGTTACTAATCACGAAGACGAAGCTAAGTTAGAAGCTGTAAAAGACAAAGTAAATGCTATGATGGCTGATAAACCATTGTTTGTAGCGTAAACATAATTTAATTGATATTTTATATTAAGTTTAGAATGTTTGAAAAAAACCTACTTATTTAAGTAGGTTTTTTTTGTCTTTATTTATAATAATTTAATCGAAAAACAATTTTTAATTACTTGTAAACCCTTATATAATCTACGATCATTGAGCTTTCGGTAAAACTGGGTTCAATATCAGATTCGATAGCAATATTCATTATAAAGTAGTAATCAGAATCATATGGCCAAGTGTCGGCATTCTTTAAAGAAGGATTGTATCTATAATGCTCAACCCCATCAACACTAAATATCATCATGTCTTTATTCCAATCTAGCGTGTAAATGTGAAATTTGTTTGAAACATCGTTAACTTTTCTACCTCCAAGATTCTTAACCTTATCGCCGTAACTTGATGAATTATGTAGGGCACTTGATATGTAGTCCTGATTTTTACCCCAATGCTCAAGAATATCAATTTCACCACATTTAGGCCACTTTGTTGTTCCTAAACCTTGATTGTCCCAATATGCGCCATCTTCATTAATATTTGTATTTAACATCCAAATTGCGGGCCAAGTTCCATGTCCAGTAGGCATTTTTGCTCGAATTTCAATTTTACCATAAGTGAACGCAAATTTTGAATTAATTCTTGCCGATGTATATTGTTTTATTTCTCCTTGGTCATTGAATGTTTCCTTTTTAGCAACAATATTTAAATACCCATCTTTAACATAAGCATTGGTTTCCTTGTTAGTGTAATGTTGAAGTAAACCCCACCAACTGCCTCCTTGCGGGAGTTTTGTTTGTTGAAACCATTTATTTGGGTTAATAGATCCGTCATCATTAAACTCATCTGACCAAACTAAAGATCTGTTTTCAGCAGACGTACTTTCAGCTTCATTATTAATTATTTCAATAGTATTGGAACTGTGATTATATAGGTATAGAAAAGAGAATAACCCAATAATTATTAAAATAACCGTTATTACTTTTTTATTCATTTCTAGATTTTATATTTATAGCTAAGGTTTTATTTGAATATTATGGTGAATATGCTCATTTTCGTATAAAAAAAGATGTGCTAATCCTCCTCAGGAAAAACTATATGCTGATATGCTCCTAAGTCAGGAGAAGTTGTTCTGTTAACGTTTAAAATATCTGTTGGTACCTGAGTAGCAAACAATGGTAAACCTTTATTAATGGCTGCAGATTCCACACCAATAATAAGCATATTTAAATCTGGGTCTTTAAAATTTGGGTCTTCGTTAAAGATATTGCCTTCGTAATGATTGATATCATTTAAATCGTAATTAGGTCCAGTAAAGTTGTTATTGTTATCCTCAAACCTAATAAGACAATTAGTAAATTTAAAATTAAAATCTACGGCATCGTCTTCAATTTCATCTAAAAGAATTTCTGGATTATCATTTCCATAAATAATACAATTATTAAAATTGGCTTCGGTTAAATCCGTTATGATTGCGTTATCATTTTCATCTAAAACAAAGTTGTTTAACAAAACTGATGGGAATTGTCTAAAGCCATTACTCCAATAATTAGCGATGGTACAATGCGTAAAATTATATTTACCACCTAACGTACCTGCAAACGAAGATAAGCCTGCATTATTGATAATTACATTTTCTCCTTTAATGGAACTATTTCTACCCAAAAGGCCAAAGTTGCTGGAGTTATATATTTGTGAATTCGTTATCGTTAATTTATCCGTGCTGTCATTTGCATTTCCATCACATAAAATACCAACTAAAGCATTTTTAATAGTGGTGTGATTAATATTGTTATCGGTACTTCCATCTAAAAACCAAATGGTTCCCCATTGTCCGGGTCTATCAGAAAAATTAGGTTCTAATCGATCTCCTTCAAGAATAACTTCGTTCTCTAATGCTTCCTGATTAGTGCTTAAACCACCATTTATATGTAGTGATGCACCATCATTAATTATGAGTCCAGAATTTTCATGAAAATGTAAACGAGCTCCAGCTTCAATAGTTAAAGTTTCTCCGTTTGGCACAGTTGCAAACCCATAAATGACATAAGGCTTTGTATTGGTCATTGTTAGCTCTACAGGTAATAGTTCACGCCCTTGTAATTCAGTTTCAACTTGTTCCCCGCCAATATCCAGTGTGAGTGTTTCAACAACTTTCGTAGTATTATCTCTATTGGGATAAATAAAAACCGCATCTTTAACTAGCGTAACTAATTCTACTTTTTGAAGGTTAGACCCTGCATCAAATTCTAATTGATCGGTATATAAATATTCGCCGTTCGGATTTAAAAAATTATTGTAATCAATGGTAGTTTCAACAAAAATATAGAGGCTGTCTTTAGCTAATAGTTCAACATTGTTGAATGCTTTACCTGCCATTCCATCTATACTCAATCTATAATTTGAGGCTTCACCTAAAGCGAGTCTAACCGATGGAATAGAAATATCATTATCACTATTGTTATAAACTTTAAGATTGTAAGTGCTAGAACCAATGTTAGTAAAAACAGTGTCTAAATACACAGTATCCTTAGAAAAACCTAAGTTTCCTGTACTAGGTGAAAACTCAAAATCTTTACGACAAGAACTCCAAAGTGTTAAAAATAGTAGGGTTAAGACAAAATATAGGTAGCGGCTCATTAATCAAAATAATTTATGCTAAAATATAACTTTTGAAATAATGAATTATTATCTGTTACATACTATTTCTTGTCAAAATTATTTAGGGTATCTGCCTCCTTCATGTTTTGCAGGAAATCATGACTGAATTTGAAAATAGAATCAAGTATTACTAAGTTGTCTGGAGTTGATAATAATTCTGCATTTAGTTTTCTAGAAGTACAGTATTGATAGAATAGATGTTTATGCTCTTTAGAGATTTTTAAATCTTCAAAAATGAGATTTTCATTGAATATTTTACTATTTGAAAACAAGGAGTCTACCTGTTTGTATTCCATATATTTAATTGCAGTTTTTTTCTTTTTAAAAAGTTTATTTATACCTATTAATTTGGCTAATTCACCAAAGTTTATACCACCAGAATATGCTGATTCAGGCATATATAAATGTGGATTTTTTTTCATGTCTTCGGCTATTGAAAAACCTAAGGCTTCACCATATTCGATTGGGACAAAAGGTTTATGTTTTTCTCCAGCAATCATCACTTCTCCTAACTCATTCACTCTTTTCTTCAATTCAAAAACAACAACTTCGTTAAAATGAGACGGAATTACTTTTACTTTCTTGGGATGATGAAACAAGGACCTAAACATTATAGAGTCATTTTTAGTAGCCACTATTTCAAAGTTTCCTTTTATGTCTGTATATGTGGTATCTCTTTTGGTTAAGTTAATAATAAGAGCACCTTTAACAGTAGAATCATCATCGTATAAAATCCCGTTAATATTTTGCGAACATACAAGGTATGGAATTAAAAGAAGGATAAAGGATAGTTGTTTCATGCTCTTAAATAAACTAGAGCAAATTAGCATATTAATAATTTGAAGGATAACTAATTAAGAATATTTAACAGCTTTTTTAAAGAATATTTAACTCAAAAAAAGTAAAAACAAAAAACAGTAATAATTACAATATTTTTTTTGATGATTTATGAAAATTCTAGATTTTAAAATTTTTAGGATTATGAACAATTTTATGGTAAGCAGATTTGTAGTGCAAGGTATAAATAAATTTTTTTTATTCTTTTTTAGAATTACCCTTTAAAGACCATAATATTGCGTTTAGGGCACATGCCAACTACACGTCTTAAATAACAATACTCAATATAGGAGGAATACACTTTTATAAAGGTAATAGTGAGAATTTCATATCAACAAATTTTAGCTGAGATTTAGAAGGCAACCACGTCAGTTATTTAGGTAAAATGGGTTATTTGTTTTTTACAAAAATATCTCAAAATATTGTAATATAAATCTTAATTTACATAATGTAAATTACTGATTGACAATTGATTAATAATTACTAGTTTTTGGGTAATAATTAATAGTATTATTTAGGAGAAATACGGACTTTTGATTTGGCCAAATTTCTATTAATGAGTTGTTTAAATTTGGAATTGTTAAAGTTTTATTAAAACTAAAATTTCTTATTAAACCTTTTTAAAAAGTAGGTGTCATAAAACATTATCGTCAATCAACTAACAAACCCTAATGAGAAATTTAATTTCTTTTTTAATATTGTTTTGTACAATATTTTCTTTTTCACAATCGAAACAATTTACAATTTCAGGAACTTTAATATCTGATGAGAGTAATACTCCTTTAGAATCTGCAACGGCTTATTTAGAACGTGTAAAAGATAGTTCGTTAGTCAGTTACACTATTACGGACAAAACAGGAAGTTTTGAATTAACAGATAGGATTGTAGATACGGAATTGAATTTACTCATATCTTATGTGGGGTATGAAACCTATGTTAAAAAAATAAAAATTGATAAGCCTGTAATTAATTTGGGTACAATTAATTTAAAAATAGATAGTAACGCCTTAGATGCCGTAATTGTAAAGACCAGCCCCCCAATCACGATTAAAAAGGATACTTTAGAGTTTAATGTAAAATCATTCAAAACTAAAAAGGATGCAAATGTTGAAGATGTTTTAAGATTACTTCCCGGAGTAGAGGTTGATGAAGAAGGAAATATTACCGTAAACGGACAGTCTGTAAGTAGAATTTTGGTAAATGGAAAACCATTTTTTGGAAACGATCCCACAATAACAACCAGAAATTTAACAAAGGATGTTATTGAAAAAATACAAGTTGTGGATACCAAAACTAAAGCACAGGCATTTGCTGGAGAAAATAGTGACTCAGAAGATAAAACCATAAACCTTACCATAAAGAAAGAGAACAATAAGGGCATTTTTGGTCGTGTAGCTGCTGGTACGGGATCAGATGAAACCTATGAGTTTGCTGGTATGTTTAACAGGTTTGATAATGATCAAAGGTTAAGTCTATTAGCCGGTGGAAATAATATTAACTCACCTGGGTTTAGTTTTGGGGAAATAAGAAAAATGTTTGGTGGAGGACGCATGCGGGTTAGCGGTAATGGGTCTTTTAATATTGATGGGCGCTCATTTGGTGGGGGTCAAGGAATTGTTACTTCTAAAAATGCAGGTCTTAATTATGCCGATGAATTGGGTAAAAAAGTTGATTTGAGTGCAGATTATTTTCACTCAGGAAGTAGTTCTGAAAATGAAACAGCTACACAACGTGAAAATATTTTACCAGATTCAAGATTTTTCACTAATACTAATTCAACTTCTTATAGTGATAGTGATAATCATAGTGTTAATATGGAGTTTGATATTAAATTAGATTCTACGTTATTGATAAATATTGAACCATCTTTTAGACTTACTGAAAATAGAACAGTTTTTTCACGTAATTCAGAATCTTTAGATGAGTCTGAAGTATTAACTAACGAAGCCACCACAGATTCTGAGGTGGAGACCTTTGGAAAGAGTTTCAGTAACGATATTGATATTACTAAAAAATTTGGATCAAAAGGTGCTTATTTGAGATTGAGCATTGAAAATGAAATCAGTTCAAGAGATAGTGAAGATTTTTTATATTCTGAAACCTATATTTATGGTGATAACCCTGAACAAATTATTAGAGACCAATTTACTAATGGAGAGAATAATTCAAATAATGTTGATACAGAGTTAAGTTACAATATACCACTTATTGGGGAAGAGTTTTCTGTTGACTTTAGTTACACCTACAGAAGGAATAAAACAGAAGACAAGAAAAGTACTTTTGATAAAGATATTAACGGTGATTTTTCAGTGTTTAATACAGACTTAAGTACAGATTTTGAATATATCAATGTACAAAATTCTCCAGAAATTTCTTTTAGATATAGAACGGAAAAAACCTATGCTAGAATTAGGACAAGTTACATTTTCAGAACTTTAGAAAACAGGGATTTATTAAGGCCTCAATTTAGTATTAAAAGAAATTTTGAAGCCATAGAGATGAGCTCATATTTCAGACACAGGTTTAGCCCAAAGTCCTCAATGTATTTTGGATATAGGCTAAATAATGACCCGCCACAATTATCTCAATTGCAAGCTTTTCAGAATGTTTCCAATCCATTAAATACAGTTATAGGGAATCCAAACCTAGAGCCTACAAATGATCATGGAACTCGATTTGGTTATAACGCCTTTGATCCTCAGAAAGGAACAGAATTTAACGTAAATGCATATGGGAATATTATAAATAATGAGATAGTCTCAAATACTGTAGTAGACGAAAACTTTGTCAGGGAAACAACATTTGCCAATGTAAATGGCAATTATAATTTAGGAAGTAGTATAAATGTCGGTAAACGAGTAAAACTTGATACCGTTAGAACTTTAAAATATGGAGTTGGTATTAATGTAAATAAAAGCCGAAGAATAAATTTTAATAATGGTATTCAATATGCCAGTGATGTGAATTCTATATCTCCAAATATTAATTTTATGTTCACATGGAAAAATGTGATGGAAATTCGTCCACGTTATACAATTTCCTTTACTAAAAACAAGTATGATATTGATTCGTTTGACAATAGAGAGTTTTTGTTTCATTCTTTAAACATAAATACGGCCACCTTTTTACCAAAGAACTTTGAATGGAGAAATAATGTGATGTATACCTATAACCCCAACATTGCAGAGGGATTTCAAAAAAGCGCATGGTTTTGGAATTCTACGTTAGCCTATTCAGTGCTTAAAAACAAGGGTATTATTACTCTTAAAGCATACGACATATTAAACCAAAACACCAACGCTAGACGAGTGGCAACTCAAGATTATATCCAAGATTCGCAAAGTACGGTATTGCAGCAGTATTTTATGCTAAGTTTCAGTTGGAAGTTTAACAGTTTAGGAAAACTAGGTGAAATAGGAAATGATAGTGGCAGTAGAGGGAGAAGATATCATGGTAGAAGGCGTTAAAAACAGTTGTCTAATTTTAACGTTAAAGATTATAAAAGCTAGTTTGGTTTAACACCGAAATAATAAATATGAACCTCGTCCAGAACAAGTCAAGACGAGATTTTTGATTCATTGTTTATTGTTGTGGATTTAATCTTCGTTAGATGGTTTTCCTATAGTTGCTAGAATACCACCATCAACGTATACTACATGTCCATTTACAAAATCACTAGCCTTAGATCCTAAAAATATGGCGGCTCCTTGTAAGTCATCAGGATCTCCCCATTTTCCAGCAGGTGTTCTTCCAACAATAAAGTCATTAAAGGGATGTCCATCTACACGAATTGGAGCTGTTTGACTTGTAGCAAAATATCCTGGGCCAATGCCATTAATCTGTATATTATGCTTACCCCATTCCGTAGCCATGTTTTGAGTCAGCATTTTCAACCCACCTTTGGCTGCAGCATAAGCACCTACAGTATTTCTACCCAGCTCACTCATCATAGAACAGATATTAATTATTTTTCCTTGCTTTCTTGAAATCATGCCTTTCACAATAGCCTTAGACATAATAAATGGACTTACTAAGTCAACTTTTATAACTTGTTCAAAATCGGTAACTTCCATATCCTCTAATGGCGTTCTTTTAATAATACCGGCATTATTTACCAAAATATCAATGGGACCTATTTCAGCTTCAATTTTTGTAATGTTCTTTATTACTTGCTCTTCGTTGGTTACATCAAATAAATAACCGTGAGCTTTTAGCCCTAGACCCTGATATTCTTTTACAGCTTTATTAAGCTTTTCTTGAGATGACGCACCGTTAACAACAATGGTTGCTCCTGCATTTCCTAATCCTTTAGCCATAGCCATTCCAAGGCCATGAGTTGCCCCAGTAATAAGAGCTACTTTTCCTGTTAAATCGAATAATTTAATCGACATAAATTTTGTTTTAAGTTTTACTATTTATTTTGATAATATCTACTGATTCTAAAGAGTTTTAGGAGCAAATATTATCTGATTGTAAAAGTAGTTAAAAGAAAATACAATCGATTGTATTTTGATGTAAATATTTATTGTATTGTAGATTAAACTGGATAAATATATTTAATTATTATATAGTTGTTGACTATAAATGAAATGTATAGGACCTGATTAACTATTTTAATTGATTAAATATTTACTAATTTAGAAATAAAAAACCCATAAAATATTGATATACAATACGTTTACGGGTTTAGTTTGCGGAGAAAGAGGAACTATCCATTAATTTAAAAACTTGGTGTTTAAAGGGGCTAAATAGGGGAAGAAAATCTACTGACACCGAATTAGCCACCTAATTTAAAACTTTAACATTATTTAACACTTTGTGATGGTTGTCATGGAAAAGTATTAGGTCAACTTCCAATATGAATGTGGAATTTTGTTTTTTGATTATTATATATTTCATTTCTCATCTATTTTTGACAAGGACAGTGCAGGATAGTTTTTGTAAAGAAAAACTATTTATTTGATTTATTCATAATATGTTCGGAAGTCAATGATAGTATTTTATACTTCATTATTTAAAAAGGGCTATTTAATATTTGTAAGATGATTAAAAAAAGAATAAACTTAAAGAACCTAAACAATAATGATAGCCCCAAATACATAAAAATTGTAAATGCCATAAAAGAATCTATAGAGTCTGATGTTCTGAAAATTGGAGACACTATACCTTCTATTAATGAATTTAGTAAAGATTATAAGGTTTCCCGAGATACCGTTTACAAAGCATACGTTTTGTTAAAAAGCCAAGGTTTTATTAAGTCAACTCCAAATAAAGGGTACTACATTTCTGAGAGTAGAAAAAAAGTACTACTGTTAATAAGCACATTTAAGGCCTACAAAGAAGTCTTTTATCATTCATTTATGAGTTTTGTTCCTACTAATGTAATTGTTGATTTGCAATTCCATCATTATAATATTAAGAACTTTAAATCTATGTTAGATCTAGATAAAGGGAAGTATTATAAGTATATAATAATGGGATTTGATCACCCTGAAGTGGAACAAGCTTTATCTAAAATAGATGAAGAGAAATTAATGCTAATTGATTGGAAAGCAAATTTGAAGGTTCCGAAAAACTATGTTTTCCAAGACTTCGGTAAAGCTTTTTATAATTGTTTGCAGAAGGCTAAGGAAGAGCTTAATGAATATAAAAAGCTTGTATTTATTTATCCTGAGTTTTCATACCATCCTTATGAAAGTGTGGAGTATTTTAAGAAGTTTTGCGAATCCAATAAAATGGATTTTGAAGTTTGCAAAAATTCAAATGACTTAGTTGTCAATAAGAAAACGGCATACATAAGTGTTAATGATCGCATTCTATATGATCTTTTGAGCCAGTGCAGTGATAAAAATCTGGAGATAGGTAGTGATGTAGGGATACTATCTTATAATGATACACCATTAAAAAGATTCACCTATAAAGGAATATCAGTTATATCTGTAGATTTTAAAGAATTTGGGGCTAAAGTTGCAAAGTTTATTACTTCTGATGACGACATAAAAGTTAATTTGAAAACCGAACTAATTTTAAGAGATTCTTTGTAAACATCACAATTTAATTCAAACTCTAAAGAAGTTAAAAAAAAGAATATTTCAATGTGTTAAATTATTTGATTAACTATTAGATTAAATATTTAAAAGACTGAAAATGAAATTTTTAAAGGTAAATACAGATAGTTTTCTATTGCCTTAATTGTTATAAATGGTTATGATTTATAAGCAAAAAATATTATCCAACAGCATAGTACAGGATACATAGTTTTGAATGTATTCGTAAAATTGTTACGTATTATTATGACTTTACAAAAGTGTGTTCTACATACTGTCATTCTAACTGATAAAACTAAAATATGTTAAAACTAAAACTCAAAATGAAACAAAAATTTAAAAGACAATTTCCTGTTTCTGGGTTTGTATTAATGCTCGTCTTACTGTTTTCCAGTTTTACGGTTGTTAATTTGCAAGCCCAAAATAAGATTTCTGGTGTGGTGAAAGATGCTGGTGGGCTACCTTTACCCGGTGTTAGTGTAATCCAAAAAGGAACTACCCGAGGCGCATCAACTGACTTTGATGGAAACTATACGCTTGAATTGACTTCAGGTGATGAAATTCTAGTATTTTCTTATATAGGTTTCAAAACAATAGAAATTCCGGTTAATGGTCAAACAACCATCAATGTAACTTTAGATGAGGACATAGAAAGCTTAGATGAAGTAGTAATTGTAGGTTATGGTACTCAGAAAAAAGAAAGTGTGGTAGGGGCAATTTCTCAGGTAAAAGGAGAAGAATTACTGATGAGAGCTGCTGGTATAACAAATGTTGAAGAAGCACTTCAAGGTAATTTACCGGGTGTTACTGCAATACAAGGTAGTGGTACTCCTGGTGAATCTAATATGAGGATTTTTATTCGTGGATTAAGTTCATGGAACGGAGAAGGTGGTCCTCTTATTCTTGTTGATGGTGTTAAGAGATCGATGACCGATATCGATATGAATGATATTGAAAAACTTTCGGTACTTAAAGATGCTTCTGCTACAGCGGTTTTTGGTGTAGAAGGAGCTAATGGTGTAATATTAATTACCACTAAACGTGGGCAAGTAGGTAAGGCGCAGTTGTCTTTAAATGTAAATTCAACAATTAAATTTGTTTCACAATTGCCGAATAAGTTAGATTCCTATGATGGGCTATCACAAGCTAATAGTTCTATTCTAAGAGAGTTGGCAGTTTTACCCGGATCTTGGGGTGATTATACGCCTATGGGTATTCTTGATAGATACCGTAATCCTTCAAGTTTGGAAGAAAGTCGTATATATGCAAATGTTAATTGGGAGGATGAATTGTTGAAAGATTTTGCTCAAGATTATAGAATTAATTTTTCTGTACGAGGTGGTAATAAAACGGCTAAATACTTTGGGAGTTTAGCTTACCAAACAGTAGATGATATTTTTGATGGCGGTAAGTATGACAATGGAAGAGGTTATTTAGGTGAGTACAAATATGAAAGATTTAATTATAGAAGTAATATTGATTTTAATGTTACCAGCACCACAGAGTTGTCTGTAAATCTTTCTGGTTTTTTAGGAATTAGAGAAAATCCTTCTCTAATAAGTAATGTAACCAATGGTCTTTACCAAATAGCTCCTAACCTATACACACCTGTATATGATGATGGTTTTTATGGTTTATCAACAAACCCTGCTTTTATTTTCGAGAATTCTATTGTGAAATTATCCGCTTCAGGATATGATACTTTTACAAACTTTCAAGTAAATACAGATTTTATATTGAAGCAAAAATTAGATTTTATTACAGAAGGTTTATCTTTTCAAGGACGTTTTTCTTTAGATAATAACATGAGAAGTAAACAATCTTTAAATGATGGAGGTGTACAGTATAGGGTTTATGATGGTGATGTAGAGGAGTTTGAGATTCCAAATGGTGTGAATGACTTTGATTATGTTCAAGCACCTTGGACTTTAGGTTCTTCAGAAGTTGAGAATGGTCAACGTGAACGTAGAATGGTTTATGATTTTTCATTTAATTATAATAAGACTATAGCAGAGAAACATAATGTAACAGCATTATTTTTAATGAGAAGGCAACAGTATGCAAAAGGTAGTCAGTTTCCAAGATACCGTGAAGACTGGGTTGGAAGGGTAACTTATAACTATGATACAAGATACTTTTTAGATATAAATGGAGCCTATAATGGATCTGAAAAATTTGGCCCAGGATTTCGTTTTGATCTCTTCCCTTCCGTAGCACTAGGTTGGACAGTGTCTAACGAGTCTTTTATGGAAAATGTAGATTGGTTAGATAAACTTAAATTTAGAGGTTCTTACGGACTTGTTGGTGATGATAATTTTAGCGGTAGATGGAGATATGTTACCCAATGGGAGAATGGTGGAGCTGCGTTTTTAGTGCCAAGTTCATATCAAGGATCAGGAGGAAGATCGCCTTATATCTTCTATAGAGAGGCGCAAGTTGGAAATCCTAACCTTCAATGGGAAACAGCTACTAAGTACAATGTAGGGGCTGAGTTCTCTATATTTAATGGTTTATTAACTGCTGAATTAGATTATTTTGCAGAAGATCGTGATAATATTGTTGTTCCTGGTTCACAACGTAGTGTGCCAGATTGGTTTGGAACATCACCTCCGGATTTTAATACTGGTAAGGTTGAGGTAAGAGGTTATGAGATTGTTCTTGGTGCCAATTACACATTTGATAGCGGTTTAAATCTATTTGGTAATTTTAACTTTACGCAAGCAATAGATGAAGTTATTGAAAGAGAAGATCCTATATTTAGACCTGATTATCAAAAGAATGCAGGTTTTCCAATTGGGCAATCAAGAACAGCAATTCCTGGAGGAATATTGACGAATTGGGATGATGTATATATGTCTACACCACAGATAAACAATCAAAACCTAATTCGAGTAGGTTATTATGATGTAATGGATTTTGACGGTGATGGTATTTATAATAGTGCTTTTGATAATGCACCCTTTGGTTATGCAACGCGTCCTCAAAGAAACTGGAGTGCTACTTTAGGAGCACGTTACAAAGGTTTTAGTCTTTCAGCCCAGTTATACGGAACGCAGAATGCTTCTAGACTTTTTAGTAACAATACGTTTACTCAGCAAACTCCTTTGATTTTTACTCAAGATTTAGATTATTGGACTGTTGATACTCCTAATAATACAGACACGCAGCCTAAGTGGCGAGCAGATGGTGCTACCAACCCTAGAGATAACTGGTTAGATGCATCATTAACAAGGCTTAAAGCGGTTTCATTGTCTTATGATATACCTAAAAAAACTTGTGAAAAACTAGGGTTAAAGAAACTTCAAGTTTTTGCAAATGGTAATAACTTGTTCCTATGGTCTAACTTACCTGACGATAGAGAGTTTAATACTTCATCAGATGCACAGGCTAGGGGAGATTACCCTACCTTAAAGAGATTTAACTTTGGTTTTAATATGAATTTTTAAAAAGAAGATGTCATGAAAAATTTTAAAATAAAATTAATTATTATTCTAGGGCTCATTTTGTCGTTTTCTTGTGAGGACTACCTAGATCAGGCTCCAGAGTCAACTTTAGACCAAGAAGAGGTTTTTTCAACCTTTAAGAACGCACAAGGGTTTGTTGAAGAGATGTACGCATCAGTGGTGGATTATGGAACATCAGCCCATACCTTCCAAGATTATATATATGGCGATGACGCCTATGGCAATAGAACTTGGAAAGCAAGTTATCAAATTGATTTTGGAAACTTAAATGCTGTTGCAAGGCATAGATATAGTTACTTGTGGAATTGGCAAAGTGCTGAGTATGGTACCAATAATGCCAATATTAACCAAGCTAATGCCAGTAGAAGACCTGGTTTATGGGATGGTAGTTTAAGAGGTATTCGTAAAGCTAATATTGTAATTGCTAGTGTAGAACAAGATGGGTTAATGGTAGATGCCACTCAAGAGGAAAGAGATGTTATACTAGGGCAAGCCTATTTTTTTAGAGCATTTTTTCACAATGAGATTATGAAATTTTATGGACGCTTTCCTTATATAAAAGAAGTGTTAGTGGGTGATTTTGCAATACCACGTCCTGAAACATATAAAGAATGTGCTTTAGAGGCTAATGAAGATTATAAGAGGGCCATTGAGTTATTGCCTTTAAATTGGGATGATGAAGCCTATGGGCAACTAACCTTTGGAGAAAATAAAGGGAGGCTTACCAAAGGAGTAGCTTATGCATTTCAAGGTAAAAACCTGCTTCTTGCGGGAAGCCCGTTGATGCATGGTAACAATAAAAGTATAAACACCTATGAGTATGATACAGAATTATGCAATATGGCTGTTGATGCTTTTGCAGGTATACTTAAATTAGATGACCAAGGGTTTTATGATTTAGCCACTTGGGAAAATTATGATGAGGTATTTTGGAAAACACCAACACCTAATTCGTGGCCTGGTAGTACTGAGTTCGTTTTTTCAGCTCCTGGAGGTAATCAGGCTCAGGCTCAAAGATTTATGACTGCTGGGATTGATAGAGATATTCATGGTAGGAATGGGTCAGAAATTGTTAGCCCAACACATAATTTTATTCATCAAAATTTTGGAATGTCTAACGGTCTGTCAATTGAAGATGATTTAAGTGGTTTATACGGGCCAACATTATATGATCCTCTTAATCCATTTGATAATCGTGATCCACGTTTTTATAAATGGGTTGTTATAGATGGCGAAGTTTTTGGAACAAAAGCATCAATTCCTGCTAAGCATAGAGTAGCTCAGCTTTTTACCGGTGGAGAGCACCGTAGTACAGGTAGTGATAATCAACCATCTACAACTGGATACATGCACAAGAAGTTTTATCCTATTATTGATGGGGAGTTTCATAGTAAATGGAATAGAATTATTGATCAATATACCGGAGTACGTTTACATATGAGATTAACTGATGTCTATTTAATGTATGCCGAAGCATTACATGCGGCTAAGGGAGCAACTACAGCACCTGCTTCTTATCCATTAACTGCTGAGGCTGCTATTAATTTATTCCGTAGTAGAGCGGGTATTCCAGATGTTCACCCATCAATTGTATCTAATAGCAACAAGTTTATGGACGAATTAAGACGAGAAAGAAGTGTTGAGTTAAGTTATGAAGCTCATAGATGGGTAGATATTCGCCGTTGGGGAGTAGCACACGAGATAGAGTATAGAAGAAAAACATCTTTTGAATTTCCTCAAGATCATTCGTCATATACAGAAAATCTACTTGTTGAGAGAGTTTGTGAATTCCCAAAACATTATTGGTTACCATTTGAGGCTAAACAAACACAGATTTATGAGGGATTCCCTCAAAATCCAGGATGGTAGTCTTTAACAAATTCGTTTTAATTAATATAAAGAAAAAAAATGAAGATAAATAAATTATATAGGTTGTTTACTCTTGTGTCCATAGCCTTGTTTAGCTTTTGTAACATTGCAATGGCTCAAACACAAGGTACAGAGGTATCGGCAACCGTTGTTGATGAACAAGGTAACCCAATAAGTGGAGTTAATGTTTTTGCACCAAACGGTGTTAAAGCATCAACCAATGATAACGGACAATTTAAACTAGAATTACTTGGTGATGATCCAGTTGTAATTCAAAAAAAGGGTTATGAATCACAGCTGATTGATGTGTCTGATTTAACAGGTAATATTACCTTAGATAAATCAGCTTTCTTAGCCACTGAAGATGATCAAATTAAAATGGGCGTTGCTACAAAAGACCGTCTTGAAATTGTAGGAGCAGTTTCATCAATAAACACAAGAGACCGTTTAACCTATGACAATACTCAATGGGTTAGAGATTATATTAACGGTCTAACGTTGGGTGTAAGAGGTTCTTCTAATATTAGAGGTATAGGAGATGCTATTTTTGTTATTGATGGTGTAATTGGTCGTGACCCTAATATTTTAAATATGGAAGAGGTTGAGCAGATAACGGTACTTAAAGATGCCAATTCTGTTGCATTATATGGTAGCCAAGGAAGAAATGGTGTTATTGTAATTAATACCAAACGCGGTCAAATAAATAAAAAAGAAATTAATGTTAATATTCGCTCTGGTATTAGAACGCCTTTGGCTTTGCCAAATTATTTGAGTTCAGCCGGATACATGACGCTTTTTAATGAAGCTAGAAATAATGATGGGTTAGATAATTTTTATGACCCAGCACTTATTCAAGAATTTAGAACAAGTTCTAACAGATATAAATACCCAGATGTAGACCTTTACTCAAGTGAATACGTTCAACCTTTTGTGAACTCTACAAGTGTTATTACTGAGTTTTCTGGTGGAAATGAAAAAAATCAGTATTATGTTAATGTAGGCTGGAACCGTAATGAAGCTTGGGTTAATATCAATGATGATATCAACGCTGGATCAGACCGTTTTAATGTTAGAGGTAATATAGATTTTAAAATAAACGATTGGATTACTAGTAGTCTTGATGGTATTGCTATAATTAGTACAAATAAAGGGTCTAGAGCCAATTTATTGAGTGCTGGTACTACTTTTAAACCTAATGCCTATGCACCATTGATTCCTGCAAATCTTATAGATACTAGTGACGATTTGGTTGCTGGTCAAGTGCAGAATGCACGTAACTACAATGGATTTATATTAGGAACAACACAAGAGTTCAAATCAAATGCACCTATTGCTTTGGCCATTGCTGGTGGTTATCAAAATACAGTGTCTAGATCTACACAGTTTAACAACTCAATCAATTTTGATTTAGAAAGGATAACAAAGGGCTTATCTGCTAAAACTTATGTGAGTTTTGATTTTTATGATTCTTATAATTTATCAATAAATAATCAATTTAAAACATATGCACCAGATTGGACTGGAAATAGTATAACAAGTTTTGGTCGTGATAATTCAACTGATCCTCCTACTCCAAATGATACTGGTATTTTTGGTGAGGACTTAAAAGATCAAACAGAAAATGTTAGTACTAATGGTTTTGTATCGCGCTTTGGTTTTTACGGGCTTGTAAATTATCAAAAGACTATTGCTGAGAACCATTCTTTAAATACCACTTTTTTAGGTTATTATAATTCACAGAAGAGCAATAACGTTATTCAAACTGATGTTGATTCTCACTTAGGATTTCAACTATCTTATGATTTCAAGAAGAAAATATTTGTTGATTTTAGTGGAGCTTATGTTAATTCTTTAAAATTGGCAGAAGGAAATAGAGGAGGTTTATCACCAACTGCTGGTGTGGCATACATTTTAAGTGAAGAGCCATTCATGAAAGACAGTAAATTTATTAACTACCTAAAGTTAAAGGCTTCTGGGGGTATAATAAAGTCTGATCAAGGAATTGATGGTTATTATTTATATGATACCAACTATTCAGATGGATCAAATTTTACTTGGGCAGATGGACAAAGTTCTAACCGTAGACAAGAAATCTCGCAAGGAGAGAATCTTAATCTTACATTTGAAGAACGTATAGATTTGAACATTGGTTTTGAAAGTTATTTAATGAATTCACTTTGGTTAGAGTTTAATTATTTTAAATCTGAACTTGATAAGCAGTTAACGTTCTTAAATGACAAATACCCATCTTATTACAATACATTTAGACCATATGATAATTTTGATAAGAATGAATATACTGGGTTTGAATTAGGGGTTAATTATAATAAGACCTTTAATGAACTTTCAGTAGGTATTGGTGCCAATGTTTTGTATAGTCAAACAAAAGCTGTAAAACGTTCTGAAATAAATGAATTTGATTATCAAAATAGAGTTGGAAAAGAACTTTCTTCAGTGTTTGGTTTAGTAGATCAAGGCTTTTATTCCGAAGCAGAATTTACTACAGATGTAGACGGAAATTACATTTTAAATGCTGGTTTGCCAGTTCCTAATTTTGGTGATGTTCAACCAGGAGATATTAAATATCAGGATCAAAACGGAGATAATATTATTGATAACGATGATAGAATTGCGATTGGGCAGTCTAGTAGTCCTTGGACCTACGGTATAAACCTAAATTTAAAATATAAAGCATTTAATCTTTTTATATTAGGAACTGGACAAACTGGAGCAGACGGGAATAAGCTAAGTAGTAGTTTTAACAATTACTATGGAGTAAATGGTAATGATAAATATTCTGAAGTTGTATTAGGACGTTGGACACCTGCTACTGCAAATACTGCAACGTTCCCAAGATTATCGTCACAAACAAATCAAAACAATTTTAGACCATCAACTTTTTGGATGTATGACAATAGTTATTTTAATATTAACCGTGCTCAGTTAACATTTGAGTTCGATGATAACTTATGTAATAAACTTGGAATGGAAGATTTAAGCTTAAATCTTCAAGGGACTAACCTTTTACAAATAGCAGAAAATAAAGATATTCGTCAGTTAAGGATTGGTTCTACACCACTAACAAGAGCATTTACGCTTGGGGTGAGAGCGTCATTTTAATATAATTAGAAAATTTAGATAAATAAAATGAAAAATTTAATAAAATATATATTAATTATGTTGGTTTTCACTGGCATGATTGCTTGTGATACCTTAGATCCTATTGATGAAAACAGGTTAGATTTTGATTTTGTTAGTTCAGATCCAGCATCAGCAGAAGGTTTATTGTTACAGGGGTACTCTGGCTTAGTAAATCAGTATTCATTTTCTGAGGCAGCTACTGATGATGCAGTCAATAATCAAATGAATAATGGGTACAAAAGAATAGCTCTAGGAGAGTTAAACGCTCAATATAATCCAGCTGCTCGTTGGAATAGTTTTGAACGCGTATTCTGGATGAACAGATTCTTAGAAATTATTGAGGCTGGTGAGATTCAATGGAGCAGAGATGAAGATATTAACGAAATGTTTAATCTTCGTATGAAGGGAGAGGCACTTGCGCTTAGAGCATTACACCATTTTTATGTGTTACAGGCACATGCTGGAGTAGGGACTTCAGGTACCTTATTAGGGATTCCATACTTTACTGAGTTTATTGAGGCTGATGGTGATTTTAATACGCCACGTTTATCATTTGAAGCTTCCGTACAAGCTATTATGCAAGATTTTGATGATGCCTTAGCTTTATTACCAACAGATTATGGACTTAATCAGGGTGATGTAGACCCGTTGTATGCGAGTTATGATTATTCTAAGTATGAAGTAGTGAATGGAGGTCAATATGATTTACGTATTACAGGTAGAATAGTAAAAGCACTTAAAGCACGTTTGGCTCTTTTTGCGGCTAGTCCTTCTTTTTTAAACGATCAAGGGTATTATAATATGGCGGCAAATTATGCAGGTGATGTACTAAATACTATTGGAGGTATTTCTGGATTGGCGTCAGATGGTGTAGAGTTTTATACATCAGATGATGATAAAGACAGTGCTGAAATGTTATGGCGTGGTTCTCAAGGAGGCAATAGCTCAACTTATGAGGAAAGAATGTTTCCGCCTTCTGTAAATGGAAAGGGAGAGATAAACCCAACTCATAACTTTGTAATGGCATTCCCTATGCAGGATGGTTATCCGGCAACCGCTGCAAATGGTTATGACGAGCAAAACCCATACGCCAATAGAGATCCTAGATTAGATAAATATGTTGTTCTTAATGGATCTTCATTTGGTGGAGGTAATATTAACACTGGAGAAGGAGGAGGAATTGATAGATTAGACTCTATTCCTCAATTTTCAACAACTACTGGGTATTACTTAAAAAAGTTATTACGTCCAGATGTTAGAATTAATAGTGATGGAACTACAACAGGTAAGAGACACTTTAATGTGTATTTTAGATATACAGAATTATTTTTAATTTTAGCGGAGGCAGCCAATGAAGTAGGAGGTCCAGACCAACAGGTGAATGGAATGTCTGCACGTGATGTGATTGCTGCAATTCGTGATAGAGCTGGTATAACACAACCTGATAATTACTTAGCATCTATTACAACTAAAGAAGCTATGCGCGATCTTATCAAAAATGAGCGCCGTTTAGAACTAAGTTTTGAGGGACACAGGTTTTGGGACCTTAGAAGATGGGGCTCATCATTAAATGAAACGGCTAAGGGATATTTTTATGATGGAAGTAATTATGTTGAGTTACCATCAATTGAGAGTAGAAATTATCAACCTTTTGCTACCTATATGCCAATTCCAAATGCTGAAACGTTGAAGTTTTCTGCACTTGAACAAAATAATGGCTGGTAGGATAATTGCATATTTTAAAAGAATTAAAAAAATATTAGACATGAAAATAAAATATTTAATAATATGCGCAATAGCCTTTAGCTTAATGGCTTGCGAAAATCAGGAAAATGAATTTGATGACTTTGGCTCAACTTCGGTATATTTTCCATTTCAAACACCCGTAAGAACATTAATTCAAGGGAAGTATGACTTAGGCTATAATGAGAACGACAATAATGGTCGGTTTGAAATGGGTGTTATCATGTCTGGAGTGTATCAAAATACCACAGACCGAAAAGTACATTTTGAAGTGGCACCAGATTTGATAAATCCTAATGTCATACCAGGTATAGATTCAGTGAATGTACAAATTTTGCCATCTTCATATTATACTATAGAGCAAGCAAGTCCGGTAACTATTCCCGCAGGTTCTACTAAGGGGCGTATTCCTGTACAACTAAATGATGCCTTTTTTGATGATCCATTGTCATTTGCAGAATTTGGTGAAGTACATTATGTAATTCCTTTAAGAATTACAGATTATGAAGGTTTAGATTCACTTTTAGTAGGTGTGCCTAATGAAGAAGTTTTAGACCCAATCAAGATTAGAGAAGATGATTGGAGCTCTTTACCTAAAGATTATACGCTTTTCGGTATTAAGTTTATGAATAAATATCAAGGTATCTATTTAAGACGCGGTGAGGATGAAGCAGTAGGATCTAACGAATCAGTTACGGTTTATGAAAATGGAAATCCTACAGAAACAATATCAGAGAATATTGAAGGATCTACAGTTTATAGATCTGAGTTTGTTGTAGGTGATGAATTACTTCCACTATCAACCGCAGGAAGGAATAAAGCAAATACTACTATTAATGTTAGAAGACCAGGTATTCCTACTAATAGTCAGTTGTCTTTACAATTGACATTTAACGATAATGAAGATATTACTGTTACTAATGCTGACCCAGCTAGCTCTGTTACTGTGACGGGCTCAGGGAAATTTGTAGAAAATGGAGATGAATGGGGAGGAGAAAGTCGAGACGTAATTTACTTAGATTATCAATATCGAGAACTAGAAGTTGAAGTCACTGAGGTCCGCTTTTTTGGTACATTACAATCAACAACCACATCAACATTTGATTTATTGCATACAGTTAAAGATACTTTAGTAATAAGAGACCGAGATGTTAAGTTTGAAGAGTTTACTGTAGATTTAAGGGAAGAAACTCCATAATCTTGTAAAGACTGTCAAAATAATTTTTAAAAAAAGCGAGGTTTGTCCTCGCTTTTTTTATTAGTACTAATTAAATAGGACTGAGATAAATTTGTATTAACAATATAGGAGAATTATTACCTAATAATTTTTTGATGATACCTTAAATTTTTGATGTAGTCCTGTGTTTAGGTCTGGTCTTTGATGTGAAACATAATATTTCAGGACAGTGCAGGATGGATTGTTAGTTGTATTCCTTTAAATTTGAAGCATTCAAGAAGAAAGTTAGTTTAGTTTAGAATTGTTTGAGTTAGTCGATGCTCCCTGTTATAAATGTTGTTTTTATAGCGGAGAGCATTTTTGTTATCTATTTTTTTTGAAGTTTGACTTTTTTTCAGGACAGTGCAGGATAACGTAAATGCTTAAATGATTTAACTTTATAAACTATAATAATCTTTAGCTATTTTTATGTCATTGCATAAAAGTAGTTGAAAAATCTTTAACAGTTAATTACAATTTAATGTCAAAAATCAAAGTTTTATTCGGTCTTATTCTATCAATTGGAAGTTTAAATATTACAATTGCTCAAGACAAACCAAATATTATTTTCATCTTAACCGATGACCAACGTTTTGATGCCATTGGGTATGTAGGTAATCAGTTTGTTGAAACACCAGAAATGGATAATCTTGCAAATTCTGGAACTTATTTTCATTCGGCAATAGTTACAACACCTATTTGTGCAGCAAGTAGAGCAAGTCTTTTTACAGGTTTACATGAAAGAGCTCATAATTTCAATTTTCAAACAGGAAATGTACGTGAGGAATATATGGCGAACTCGTATCCAACACTTCTGAAAAACAACGGTTATTACACTGGGTTTTATGGTAAATATGGAGTGAGGTATAATGATTTGGATAAACAATTTGATGAGTTCGAGTCATACGATAGAAATAATAGATATAAAGACAAAAGGGGGTATTATTACAAAACTATTGATAATGACACCGTACATTTAACAAGATACACAGGGCATAAGGCCTTAGAGTTTATAGATAAAAATGCTTCAAATGATAAACCATTTTGTCTATCATTAAGTTTTAGTGCACCACATGCCCATGATGGAGCTCCAGAACAATACTTTTGGCAAAATACTACTGACAATTTACTAGCAGATACTACAATTCCAGAACCTGCTTTGGGTGATGATAAATACTTTTTGGCACAACCAAAAATGGTAAGAGATGGTTTTAACAGATTACGTTGGACATGGCGTTATGATACACCTGAAAAGTATCAGCATAGTTTAAAAGGATATTACAGAATGATATCTGGAGTAGATTTGGAAATCAAAAAAATTAGAGAAAAACTTAAAGCTAATGGTCTTGACAAGAATACGGTTATTATCGTAATGGGAGACAACGGTTATTTCTTGGGAGAGCGTCAATTTGCTGGAAAGTGGTTAATGTATGATAATTCTATCCGTGTACCTTTAATTGTTTTTGACCCACGAGTTGAAAAGCATCAAGATATCAAAGACATGGTGCTTAATATAGATGTGCCTCAAACCATTGCTGATATTGCAGGCGTAAAGGCACCAGATACTTGGCAAGGAAAAAGTTTGTTACCAATTGTTAAGCAAGAAACTAATACTATTGGTAGAGATACTATTTTAATAGAACACCTTTGGGACTTTGAACATATTCCACCAAGTGAAGGAGTAAGAACAAAAAAGTGGAAATACTTCAGATATGTTAACGATAAATCTATTGAAGAACTTTATGATTTAGAAAAGGACCCACAAGAGATTAAAAACTTAATAGGAAAGAAAAAATATAGAGGAGTAGCCAATAAATTAAAAACTAAACTTGATGAGCTTATCAAGAAAAACAGTAATGAATATAGAGCAGCACCTACCAATTTATCTATTGAATTAATAAGGGAACCTGAATCTGAAGTTAAAATATTCGATTTAAAACCTGAGTTTGGATGGACAGTGCCTTTAGGATCTAAATTTCAAGGGGCTTATCAAATTTTGGTAGCATCAAATAAGGCTAATATCGATAATAATAATGGAGATGTTTGGGATAGTGGAAGAGTAGCTTCTACAAAATCAACCGATGTTGAGTATGGTGGTAATAAATTGGAAATAGGAAAAACATATTACTGGAAAGTGAGAATATGGGAGCAAGAAAATAGACTTGTAGATTATTCTGAACCGCAAAAGTTTACCACCGGTAAAAGTGATAGCTATATAATATCTACTGAGAATAAATTTATTAAATCAGAAATCAAACCAGTAAAGTTTGAGAAAAGAGGTGATTTCTATTTTTTAGATTTCGGAAAAGCAGCTTTTGCAACAATGAACTTTAATTATAATGCTAAAACAACACATACCTTGACAGTGCGAGTTGGTGAAATGGTTGATGATAATGGTAATGTTAACAGAACACCACCTGCAAAAAGCAATATCAGATATCAAGAAATTAAAGTTGATGTAAAGCCCGGGCAAAGGGAGTATCAGATACAGGTACAAACAGATGAGAGAAACACAAGAGCTAATAAGGCTATTCCTTTACCAGATGGTTTTCCACCACTAGTTCCATTTAGATACGCAGAAATTGAAGGAGCACAAGAAACACTTGCAGCAAATGATTTCACACAACTCGCTTTTCATACCTACTGGGATGAAAGGGCAAGTAGCTTTGACAGTAATAACAAGGTTTTAAACCAGGTTTGGGATTTATGTAAATACTCAATTAAGGCCACAACATTTAATGGTTTATATGTAGATGGTGATAGAGAACGTATTCCTTATGAAGCTGATGCATATTTAAATCAATTAAGTCATTATACTACAGATAGAGAATTTGCTATGGCAAGACGCACTATTGAGTATTTTATGAAACACCCAACATGGCCAACAGAGTGGCAACAACATGTACCGCTATTAATTTATGCAGACTACATGTACACGGGAAATACGGAACTTATTGAACGTTATTACGAACCATTAAAACATAAATCGTTATTCGAATTATCTAATGAAGATGGTTTAATTACGTCTACGAAGGTTGATGCTGCATTCATGAAAAAATTAGGTTTTCCTGACGGTTATAAGAAACCATTAACTGATATTGTAGATTGGCCAGGAGCAAATTTTAACAGAAGTAAAACTAAAGGTGAACGTGACGGTTTTGTATTTAAACCTTATAGTACTGTAATTAATTCATTTTTCTATGAGAACATGAAAATTATGGCGGAGTTTGCTCAGATTTTAGGAAAAACACAAGAAGCTCTGGATTTTGAATACCGAGCCGCAAAAGCTAAAAAAGCAGTGAATGAACAAATGTTTGACAAAGAACGTGGTGTTTATGTAGATGGTATTGGTACAGACCATGCTTCTTTACATGCTAATATGATGCCTTTAGCATTTGGATTAGTGCCAGAAGAACATTATCAAACGGTTATAGATTTTGTAAAATCTCGAGGAATGGCTTGTAGTGTTTACGGTTCGCAATTTTTAATGGATGGTTTATACAACGCAGGTGAAGCGGATTATGCCTTAGATTTATTAACCGATACCTCTGATAGAAGTTGGTATAACATGATCAAAATTGGTTCAACCATAACTTTAGAAGCTTGGGATAATAAGTACAAGAATAATTTAGATTGGAATCATGCTTGGGGTGCTGTACCAGCAAATGTTATTCCAAGAGGATTATGGGGAATTAAACCAAAAACACCAGGATTTAGTGTTGCTACTATTAAACCACAAATGAGTAAATTAAAGTCTAGTGAAATAGAAGTGCCAACGGTAAGAGGTACAATTAAAGCAAACTATAACCATAATGGACCGAGACTTCAAACATATGAAATCGAGATACCAGGAAATATGGTTGCAGAGTTTTCTTTAAATGGTTTAGATGGAAAAGATTTACTTCATAATGGAAAAAAGGTGCCTCCCGCTTTTGAGTCTATAAGACTCGCTCCAGGAAAGCATACCATACAACTTAAAATAAATTCGTTTTAAATAATTAATGCCAATAATTTAAATTATTGGCATTTTTTTTTTTGAAAAAAGAAAAGATAAAAAGATGAAAAAGGTTTACTTATTCTTAATAATGTTTTGTTTTTCTCAGTTCCATTCTGGGCAAGAAAAACAACTCATAGCTGCCTTAGAAGAATTGAGTCAGGTAACAGGAGCTGGAGAAGGTGGTCTGTATTTTGCAGGAACTAAGGATGTAAACTATAGATTTTCACAGCGAATAACACCTCATGGCGATTGTGTTGATGTGGTTAATGGCTATGCTTTTGTTACCTGGTACAAAGGAGGTATGGATACTCGAAATTTAATGCTTTCTAGAAAAAATTTAAATGTATCAAACTCCAATTGGATTACTATTGAATTTCCACATAAACATGTAGGTCAAGGCGGTGAGTTACTTAACGGTACCGGCATAAGAGGTGATTCTCATAATACGGCAGCCATAGGAATCAGTACAATAGATGATACAATTCATATCATATACGATATGCATGCTTACAGATCTACTTCTTTACCTAATGATTTTTTTAATTATTCAGTGTCTTTAAAGAATAAAGCTTTTGTGCCTGATAATGAATTTACATTAGCTATTTTTAATCCAAAGCAAAATTATTTAAAATCTGGAGGCGATTACGAACGTATGACTTACCCTATGATACATAGGGCTGATGATGGTAGTTTGATTGCAAGATATAGACAAGGTGGCTCTGGTAATGGAGATATACTTTTAGCGCATTATGATGGTAATGTATGGAGCAATAATTGGTTGTTTCATGAAGGAACTTTGTCTTCACCAAATACGAATAATATGTATGGCGGTGAGCGCTTTTTAAACGGTAAATTTTACTCCGGCTTTTCGATAAGATACTCTACTAACAATGATATCAATACCAGTAATGGTTATATGTTAAATAGCGGATTATATTATGCTTACACTAACGGAATTCCTAAAAATGCATCCACACCATGGTTTGATGTAAATGATACTTCTATTTCTTTACCAATCCGAAATAATATTAATCCAAACTTAGATCCAGTTCAGATTGCACAACCAGGAGATGATTACGGAACAGCCTCATTACCTAAATCGTCTTCTGATCCAGCATGGACAGTTACTGAAAATGGTGCGATTCATTTTGTACAACGTGTTGATAGTAGAAACGTACACTATTATAAGTTGGATGCCGATATTAATTTTTCTAGTAATGTAGGCGGACTCATCCCGAATCCCCAAACTCGTGGAGAAATTTACAGTTACAAAAACCATGTATTTATGGTAGAACTTTTAGGAGGAAAAGTAAATATTAAAACCACTTTAGAAGGACAAAATGATTGGAAAATAGTTTATATCGGAACAGAATCTATAAACTTTAATCATTTTGATGCTTTCGTAGAAGGTAATAAACTATATGTTTATCTCATGGAAGATACTGGAAACAATTCACCAGGAGTGGGTGATAAACGCCCATTGTATTTTCAAGAATTCACACTTTCCGAGGAAGACACTCCAACAAATCCTGATATTGTTCTGGAGGCTGAGGATTATACAACGGCTTCTAATAATATTGTTGTGGGTACTAATCCAGCAGCATCTGGAGGTGAATATATTGATGCGTTTGCAGGAGCTCAGTTTATTGAACATAAATTTCAGGTAACTACTGCAGGTACTTATGATTTTATTCTTTTTGCAGCAAATAGAAATAGAGATGATTCCATTATGGATATTGAAATCAATGGAACGCTGTTTGAAGATGTTTTAATAACAAGAACCTTTGATTGGAATGTGTATTTAGAAACTCGGATCCCTAATATTATACTAAACCAAGGGGAAAATACAGTAACAATAACACAACGGAGATCATTATCTAGCGAACCTGATAAGATTGAATTTGAACTTAAATCAGCTTTAAGTATTAATAAATTTAGTACAAAAAAAGTGTCTATTTATCCTAATCCTAGTGAGGGTGTTTTTAACCTAAAGTCGAACATTCAAAATTTTCAATATAATTTGATAAATCTTCATGGTCAGGTTATAGAAAGTGGAAAAGTTTCAAGAAATAAGGTAGATTTCACTAATAATGCTCAAGGAGTTTATTTTTTAAAATTATTTAGTGAAACAGATAGACTGATAAAAAAGATAGTTATTAAATAAAATACAATGTATAAATACATTTCCATCCTGGTTTTGGTTTTTATAACCTTTAATTCATGTTCAAAACAAAAAGAAGTTAAGATTGAAGGGGAACTTAAAAAGTGGCATCGGGTTACCTTAAATTTTGAAGGACCCGAAACTACCGAAATAGATGAAAATAATCCATTTTTAAACTACCGTTTGGATGTGACTTTCAAATGTGGAAATAAAACCTATGTTATACCTGGGTTCTATGCAGCAGATGGTAATACAGCCGAAACCAGCAGTAATTCAGGAAATGTATGGCAGGTAAGATTTACACCCGGTACAATAGGGGAATGGACTTATTCAGTATCATTTAAAAAAGGCGAAAATATAGCGGTTGCCGAAGATATCACAAAATCCTCAAGTGCGGGTTTTATGGATGGTCAAACAGGACGTTTTAACATTTCAAAATCAGATAAAACGGGAAATGATAATAGAGCAAAAGGGCGCTTGCAATATGTTGGAGAATCGTATTTAAAATTTGCCGAAACCCAAGACTATTTCATAAAACTTGGTGTTGATGCTCCAGAAAATTTATTAGCCTATACTGATTTTGATGTGTCTACAAATGCTTTAGGTTTTCAAAAAACTTGGGAGCCTCATGCTAAAGATTTTGATGAAACTTCAAAAACCTATGTGTGGCAAGAAAATAAAGGAAAAAACCTATTAGGAGCTATAAATTACTTAGCCAGTGAAGAACTTAACGTATTTTCATTTTTAACTTTTAATGTAGACGGCGATGATAGAAATATATTTCCTCATATATTAAAAGTACCAATTCAAGAATACGAAACATACGCCAGTGTTAAAAAGAATAAAGGAGCTTGGGAAACCATGTTTCACAAAACACGGTTTGACGTTTCAAAGTTAGACCAATGGGAGCGCATTTTTGAATATGCCGAAACAAAAGGTATGTTTCTTCATTTTAAAACTCATGAAACAGAAACGGATCATTTAATGGATAAAGGTGTTTTCGGTATTGAAGGAAAACTGTATTACCGAGAATTAATTGCAAGATTTGGACATCATTTATCCATGAATTGGAATTTAGGAGAAGAAAATAATCAGCCTATTGAAGAAGTAAAAAAAGTGGCCGATTATGTATCTAAATTAGATGCTTATAACAGTCATCTAGTTATTCACACCTTTCCGAATAAAGACGATAGGTATGCAGAATTGGTTGGAGACCAATCACCATTAACCGGAGCTTCATTGCAATTAAGACACCCCGAGTTTATTGATGTACACCCAAGAGTTTTAAAATGGCGTGATAAATCTAATGCCACAGGAAAAAAGTGGGCCCTGGCTGTTGATGAACCCGGAAAAGCAAATATTGCCTTATTACCTGATGACGAAGACCCTGAACATAATCAGGCCAGAGGTAGAGCTATGTGGGGTGTGCTTATGGCTGGTGGTTTTGGCGTAGAATGGTACTTTGGTTATGCAAGTCCTAATTCAGATTTAACCTGTCAGGATTTTAGAAGTCGCGATTTGTTTTGGGATCAGAATCGGTACGCTTTGCAATTTTTTAACAACCACATTCCCTTTTGGGACATGGAGCCTCGTGATGATTTAATGTCAGACGATATATCATATTGTTTAGCCAAAGAGGGTGAAGTTTATGTGGTTTACACAGAATCTAATGCAGATAAAATAAAAATTAATTTGCAAAAACCAGAAGGGGAATATGAGATTAAATGGTATGATCCAAGACAAGGGGGAAACTTACAAGATGGTTCTGTTTTATCGTTTAATTCTACGGGAGTTGTTAAATTAGGTTCGCCTCCATCTTCACCAGATAAAGACTGGGTAATTTTATTAAGTAAGAAAGAATAAATGTTTTGCTAAAAACGCAATTTCACCATAACAGTACAGGACAGGTCTAAAGGTTTCATATTTTATCTTTATCGTTCATACAAACTATGTTCGGTTTTAATAAATAATGAGAAACAAATTAAATAAACTTTCGGTTGGTCTTTTACTGTTGTTTTCAACAACTACTTCATGTTTAAGTAATCAAGTAAAGGCTGCCGCTTTAAGTGAAACAACATGTAAGTAAGAATACGCAGAAGATGAGTGCGAATAGTGTCAATTGGGGAATTATTGGGTGCGGTGATGTTGCCGAAGTTAAAAGTGGTCCTGCTTTTCAGAAAGTAAAGGGATCATCTTTAATTAGCGTAATGCGAAGAAATGAAGAAAAGGTAAAAGATTTTGCTAAAAGGCATAACGTGTCACATTGGACCACCAGTGTTACTGAATTAATTGAGGATAAAAATATTAATGCGGTCTATATTGCAACACCACCTTCTTCGCATTTAACCTATGCGTTGCAAGCTATTCAAGCTGGTAAAGACGTATATTTAGAAAAACCAATGGTTCTAAATACTAAGGAAGCCATTGTTCTTTCAAAAGCATTAGACCAGAGCAATACAAAAGTAACGGTAGCTCATTATCGTAGAAATTTACCTTTGTTTATTAAGGTGAAGGAATTGTTAGATTCTAATATTATCGGTAATGTTTCTTCAGCAGAAATAAATATAACCCAATCTCAAAACGCAAATTTAATAGCCAAAACTGATGAAAATTGGAGGTTAAATCCTGTAGTTTCAGGGGGAGGTTACTTTCATGATATAGCACCACATCAAATAGATTTAATGTGTTATTATTTTGGAGATGTAACTAAAATTAAAAGAGGTCATATTGAAAATACTGTCCCTCCTAGTGATTTTGTAACTGGAGAAGTGGAGTTTAATAATTGTATTCAATTTAAAGGAAGTTGGAATTTTGTAGCTTCAGAAGATTGTGATAACTGCATTATTAAAGGAGAAAAGGGAATTATTTCGTTTTCTTTTTATGGCGATGAGATAACTGTTTCTATTGATGATATAACAGAAAACTACAAGTTTGAAAATCCTAAACATGTGCAACAACCAATGATAGAACAAGTTGTGGGTTATTTTTTAGGAAAAAATGAAAATCCATGTTCAGTTGAAGAGGCTGCTGTAGTGACTAAAATCATAGATGAATTTTGTGGAATTGAATAAAACAGATTAATGGGAAAGCATATTAAAATATTTAAAGGAGTAAGTTATGCAGCATTATTTATGGTTTCTTCTTTATTTTCACAAAACCCCATAGTTTCAAATAAGGGTCTAAATGATCCGCATATTCACATATTTAATGATACGGCTTACGTTTATGCTTCTCATGATAAATCCATAAATAACGACAAGTTTATTATGGAAGATTGGTGGGTTTGGTCGTCGCCTGATTTAGTAAATTGGACACAGCGTAGTGTTCTTAACCCTAAAGAAACCTATATAGGAAAAGATTTTTCACGTTGTTGGGCAACAGATGCGGCTCATAAAAATGGAAAGTATTATTTCTATTTTTCTGAGGGTAATGAGCAAACAGGTGTTGTTGTTGGAAATTCACCAGTTGGTCCATGGAAGGATATTCTTGGGAAGCCACTATTATCTGCAGAATTAACCCCAACTCACGAATACGACATGGCTATTTTTGAAGAAAACGGTCAGCACTATATCATATTTGGGGTTTGGGATTATTACATAGCTAAGCTAAATGATGACATGATAAGTTTGGCCGAGGCTCCAAAAAAAATAGAAATTAAAAACCCTAGAGGGCCTTATAATCCCTTCGGAAATAACAATAAAATGCCAACAGATGATAAACCGTTTGTTCATAGGTATAATGGTAAGTATTATCTTTCTTGGGGCTGTTTTTACGCCATGTCTAATAATCTTTATGGACCTTATGATTATAAGGACACTGTAATTAAAGAAGAAAGTTTTGCTGAAGGATATGATGCGCCTACATGGCCAAATGGCTTTTTACAAGGACGCCATGGTTCTTTTTTTGAGTGGCATAATCAATGGTATTATATTTATTGTGACATCAGTCAAACAGGAAATAGATATTTTAGAGATGCCTTTATAAGCTATGTACACTATAAGGATAATGGTGAAATGGAAACTATTAGAGTGGACGGTAATGGTGTGGGGAACTATGATGCAAATGATAGTATTGAAGCTGAAGATTATTTCAAATCAAATAATTTAATTAAAGTTGAAAATACTAAAGGAGGGTTTTCAGTACAACCACTTGAAAGTATAAGTTATGCGGTTTACCCTAATATTAAAAATTTGAATAATAAAACTATTTTAGAATTGGAAGTAATAGCCGAGGAAGCTTCACAAATAGAGGTTAGGGAGGGCAATCCTGAAGGAAATCTGCTTTTTTCTTGTGAAGTACCTAAAAATGACATTTACACAATTCAAAAAAGAAATTTTAATACTAAGAACCTGAAAGATAATCAGTCTATATGCCTTGTGTTTAAAGGAGTAAATAGGAAGTCTTTCACTTTAAACCGATTTAAATTTAAAAACTAAAACTATTTAAAACTAATGAAGAAATTACTTGTTTTAGCGACATTCTTAATTTTTGCTTCATGCAACAATAAGGAGTCTAGTTCCAAAGATTATAAAGACGCTTCTTTGTCTATCGAGGATCGGGTTGAAGCCTTATTACCAAAATTATCGCTTGAAGAAAAAGTAGCGCAGATGCGTATATTTCATGCCAACATCGGCGTGAAACATGATGAAAATGGAAAATTAAAACTTTCCGATAAGGTTGTGGAAAAACTGAAGTTAGGTATTGCTGGTATTAAAAACCCAGGAGAGCATATTGATGCTGTTGCTGCAGCTAAGTTGAATAATGAACTTCAAAAGTATATTATAGAAAATAACCGATGGGGTATTCCTGCATTGTTTGTTACAGAGTCTTATAATGGTGTAGATGCAGAAGGTTGTACAAAATTTGGTCGCCCAATGACATCGGCAGCATCATTCAATCCAGAATTGGTTAGACGTCAATGGGATGTAGTTGGTAGAGAAGCGAGATTAAGAGGTATGCATATGTGCCATTCACCTGAAGCGGATATTGTTCGTGACCCTCGTTTTGGACGTATGAGTGAGGCTTTTGGAGAAGATACGTACTTAACAACGCAAATGGTTAAAAATGCCATAATAGGAGTGCAAGGTGATTATGAAGGATTAGGTAACGGTACACATATTGGTGCAGTTGCAAAACATTTTGCTGGATACGGACAAGTATTAGGAGGTTCCAATTTTGCTGCTATTGAGATTTCTGAAAGAACCTTGATTGATGAAATTTATCCTCCTTTTGAAGCAGCCGTTAAAGAAGCTAAAACTCTTGGTATAATGGCATCTCATGGTGATTTAAACGGTGTTGCAAGTCATGGTAACCCAGAATTGTTAACGGGGGTACTTCGTGATCAATGGGGATTTGAAGGGTATGTTGTTTCAGATTCAAATGATATCGCCCGATTATTTTATTTTATGAATGTAGCCGAGTCTCCAGAGGCGGCTGCACAAATGGGCTTAGAGGCAGGTATTGATATCGATTTATATGCTGAGGATTCTTATGCATATTTACCAAAAATGGTAAAGAAAAACCCAGAACTTGAAAAATTAATAGACAGATCGGTAAGGCGCGTTTTAAGAACAAAATTCATTTTAGGGCTATTTGATAATCCTTATATCAACATTGAAGATGTAGAGAAAGGAAACAGAGCAGCTTCTTCTTTAGAATTGGCAAAAGAATCAGATTTAGAATCTATCATTCTATTAAAAAATGAAGATAAAATCTTACCGTTATCAAAAGATAAGTCTTTAAAAGTAGCATTGTTAGGGCCTTTATTAAAAGATAATACAAAGGAAATGTTTGAATCGGTTTCGGGTTCAAATATTAAATTTATTGCAGAAAAAGGATTTCAATTAACAAACCAAAAAGGTGGTGCACCTAAACTTTTAGATAGAGATCCTAAAGCCATAGCAAGTATGGTTAACAAAGCAAGGTCTGCAGATGTATCTATCTTATTTTTAGGAGGAGATAAGTTTACGTCTAAAGAAGCTTATTTTAGTAATAGTACTTTAGGAGACCGTGCAACCTTAGACCCAGTTGGACCGCAAGATGAGTTAATAGAAAAAATTAAGGCTTTAGGAAAGCCTGTAATTGTTGTATTAAAGCACAGAAGAACATTATCGATTAATACTATAGCTGAGGAGGCGGATGCCATTTTAGATACTTGGGATTTAAGTGAATTTGGAGATGAGTCTACTGCAAGAATTATATTTGGAGAGGTATCACCATCTGGTAAATCACCGGTTACAATTCCTAGATCTATTGGTCAAATACCATTTCATTACAGTATGAAAGAGATTAACTATAAGAAAGAATATTTATTCTTAGGGCAAGGGCCGCTTTATCCCTTTGGACATGGTTTGAGTTATGGAGATTTTGAATACTCGGATATTTCGATCTCAAATGCTGAAATTACACCAGGTACTGAGTTGGAAGTTAGTGTTAAAGTTACTAACAAAGGTAATGTAAAAGCTAAAGAAGTGGTGCAAATGTACCTTAAAGACGAAATTGGCTCCGTAACAAGACCGGACAAAGAGCTCAAAGCTTTTGAAAAAATAGAATTAAATGCAGGTGAAAATAAAACCGTTTCATTTAAAATAACACCAAAAATGTTAGAGTTTACAGGAATTACAATGGAAAAGGTTTTAGAAACGGGAGATTATACCGTAATGCTTGGAACCTCTTCAAAAGACTATTTAGAAACTACATTTAAACTAAAAAAATAAGATATAATGAATAAGACGATTTTAACACTTTTAGCAGTTGTATTATTATTCAATTGTTCAACAGCTCAAAAAGTTGCTGAAACACAAGCTATAGATAAAGCTCAGGTAAAAGCATCCATGATAAAAGCTTTAGAATGGCAGGAAGCACATCCTATTATTGCTATTGCTCCAACAGATTGGACAAATGGAGCCTATTATACAGGTGTAGCTAGAGCGCATAAAACCACTAAGGATATGATGTATATGGCTGCTTTAAAAAATCAGGGTTATTGGAACAAATGGCAAACTTTTTCAAGACTTCATCATGCCGATGATGTGGCTATCTCATATAGTTACTTATATATTGATATGACTGACAGTAGAAGAAATTTTGTGGATTTAGAGCCTACTAAAAAATTCTTGGATGCTCATTTGTATGAAGATGATATTTGGAAAAGGGGAACTAGAAAGAATGAAATGGGACAAACCATTTTATGGTGGTGGTGCGATGCCTTATTTATGGCGCCACCTGTTCTTAATTTGTATGCCAAACATACCAAACAACCTAAATATTTGGATGAGATGCATAAGTTTTATATGCAAACATATAATCAGTTGTACGATGAAGAAGAACAACTATTTGCAAGAGATATGCGCTATGTTTGGAAAGGATCAGATAAAGATAAAAAAGAAGCCAACGGAAAGAAAATATTTTGGTCCAGAGGGAACGGTTGGGTGTTTGGTGGTCTAGCTCTAATATTAGATGACATGCCTCAAGATTATAAGCATCGTCCGTTTTATGAAAAATTATATAAAGAATTGGCAGCAAAAATGTTAGAGATTCAACCAGAAGATGGTTTATGGAGAACCAGTTTGCTTTGTCCAGAGTCATATAACCATGGTGAAGTAAGCGGAAGTGGATTCCATACGTTTGCTTTAGCTTGGGGAATAAATAATGGTCTATTAGCTAAAAAACATATTCCAGCAGTAAAAAAGGCTTGGAATGCCTTAGCGGGATGTCAACATGAAGATGGTAGAGTTGGATGGGTACAAAATATTGGAGCTTCCCCAGAGCCTGCATCTAAAGATAGTTGGCAAAATTTTGGTACAGGTGCCTTTTTAATGGCGGGTAGTGAGATTTTGAAGTTGAATTAATAAATTAATCATAAATGAAGAAGGAGTAGGAGCTAATAACGCAGTTATTAAATTTCTACTCTTTTTTTATTTAATTTTAAGGACATGAAAATAACAAAACTATTAATAGTTGCAATTCTCCTTTTTTTGGGTTGTCAATCAAAAGAGAAATCAAGTAGAGATAAATTGAATGAAGAGGTTGATTTAGAGTTTCCAAAACGACCAAACATACTCTGGTTAGTTACCGAAGACATGGGCCCTTATATTCCACCTTTTGGAGATTCTACAGTAGCAACCCCTAATCTAAGTCGTTTGGCAGAAGAAGGTGTGATATACCCGAATTTATTTTCAACTTCAGGGGTTTGTGCACCAAGTAGAGCTGCTATTGCTACGGGTATGTATCCGTCAAGTATAGGAGCCAACCATATGAGAACAACATCATATACAGAAGTAACGGGTTTACCTAAATATGAAGCTGTTCCACCCTCAGATGTGAAAATGGTAAGTGAACTTTTAAGACATAAAGGGTACTACTGTACAAATAATTATAAAACAGATTATCAATTTAATCCTCCTGTTACTGCTTGGGATGAAAGTAGTCCATATGCACATTGGAGAAACAGGCAAGATGAGCAACCTTTCTTTGCAATATTTAATTTTACCGAAACCCACGAATCAGGTTTGTTTGAGCCTTATGGATTTAGGGAAATTGAAACACGATTTTATAAAGCAGGTGATAAAAATTACAAATGGAAGAATTTTGGTGGGTCGCATGCTAAAAATAGAATGAAAGAGGAAGAGACACCAGTACATTTGCCAAAAGATACTAAGTTTAATATTCCGCCATACTTACCAGATAACGAAGTAACACGTCGCGATATGTGGAAACTGTATAATAATATTGCGGAAATGGATAAACAAGTTGGAGTGGTTTTAAAACAATTGGAAGAAGATGGTTTGTTAGAAAACACCATTATTTTCTTTTATGGTGATCATGGAGGCCCATTACCAAGAGAAAAACGATTAATTTATGATTCGGGTTTAAACACCCCTATGATAGTCAGATATCCTAATAAGAAAGATGCCGGAACAAAAAATAATGAATTGATAAGTTTTGTTGATTTTGCTCCAACATTATTGTCTTTAATTGATGAAAAACCTAAAAGTTACATGCAAGGACAATCCTTTTTGGGTTCACATAAAGCGCAAGATCGTTCTTATATTCATGCAGCTGCCGACAGGTTTGATGGATTTACTGATGCTATTAGGGCGGTTAGAGATAAGCAATACAAGTATATAAGAAACTATAGGCCAGAACAAGGCTATTATTTGCCAGTAGAATACCGCGAAAAAATTCCAACTATGCAGGAATTATTAAGACTTAAAGAAGAAGGCAAGTTGAACAACATTCAAAAGCAATGGTTTAGAGAAAGTAAACCAAAAGAAGAATTGTTTGATTGTGACGCGGACCCGTATGAGTTAAATAATTTAGCTAATGACCCAGCTTGCCAAGAAAAGTTAAATGAGTTAAGCGCAGAAATGGATAAATGGCTTACAGTAATTAATGACAATCCAAGTCTTCCAGAAAACCAATTAGTCGCCAAACTCTGGGAAGGTAGTGATATTCAGCCAACAACTTTAGAACCAATAATAACCAGTGAAAATGGTAAAATAACCATTAGTTGTGAAACAAAAGGAGCTTCATTATGCTACAAACTTATTGATGGTGAAGGAGAAGTACCAAAAACATGGAATATGTATCAAAAACCATTTGAAATTTCAACTGGTACTAAGCTACAGGTTAAGGCTCATCGTATAGGATACATTCCTAGTAAGCTTGTCACATTTTCTAGCTCTAAATCACTTTAGTTTAAATCTAATAGTTTAAATGAATATTATGTTTTTATAAAACATTCTAAAAAAGATAAGTGTTGTTTTATATAGAATGTGAATTACAGACCTATAAGGTTAATATCAAACTAGGTGATGTACTTGAGTTTTGAACTATTTAAATAGTTTTACAATAAACATTAAAAAAATTAAAAAGCCAGCAAATTAAATTTGCTGGCTTTTTAATTTGAAAATTATATTTTTTAATAGACAGATTTTATGTTATATAGTATACCCTTTATAGATTTCAAAAAGAAATCATTAAATCTGATTATTTTTCAACTCTTTCATGCGTAGTATTTGCCCATCTTATTTGTGCTCTACCACCTCTAACACGGTATGCGCCATATCTAATTTTCGATTGCGTCCCTCTATCAGGATCAGGAACATTCCAATTAAAGGCTTCACCTCCAATTATCGCATTACAATAATGTATTTTTTTAGTAGCATCGTTTGGGTCTACTTTAAAACCTACTTCTAAATCAAAAGAGGTTATTTCATTTTTATTAACTCTTTTTAGCAGTACAACTTCCCTACCGCTTCCTGATCCACCACGTTCTAAGATGCGTTCTGCATAAATATCAAACGCCACTTGCTTGTCTGCATTACTACCAGAACCGTAAACAGGATGTGCTCTATATAAACAAATAGCAGGATCCGGAGAACCACCACCGCCAGTATGTTGACCTTTGGCTTGAGCTATGTAAGTGCCATCTTGAGCAAAAGATCCCGCATCGGCTACTTCAAGAATTCTAAAGTCTCCTTTAAATTTAACAAATGACCCTACGTTAGGGTTGGCAATGGGTAATGAGCGTTCTATTCTAGGCTGTAAGGTGTTTGGTGCATCTTGATTATTAGAACCAGCTGTTATATTATATATTCCCCATGTAACACCATCAATAGTGCTTTCTTTGTAATTCGCATAACAACTTCTGTCATCAATAGTTCCTACATTAACAGGGTTTGGTAAATCGTCTGAAGTCCTTGTAGCATTTTCTCCTTCTGGATTGCAGGTGGTATAAGGGCCCGTGTCTTCATCTGATATAGCCACAGGATCTACAGGATCTGTAAGATCTGGAGCGTCTGTAAATAATATGTCTTCAGATAGCCCAAGTCCATCTTTTGTACATGAAAAGAAAGCCACAAAAACAATTAAAGTGGTAATTGATAATAGTTTGTAATTAAATTTTGATTTTTTCATAATGTATAGAGCAATATTTAAATGTAAAATTATAATATGTATACAATCTTACCATCCTGTGCTGTCCTGATTAATGTAGGATGGAACTAAATAATCCATCATTTTTATGTTTTTTCAATAACATCAAAAAAATGTTTAAAAATAGAATTGATTTTCAAAATTATTTGCAAGACACTGCAGGATGGATGCAATCAAAAAAAGGAGTTATTTTATTTATTAAACATTTCCACAAACTATGCGTAATTTTTTAAGTGCTCTTTTTGTATTCCTAATTTTAAGTTGTCAGTCAAAACCAAAGGAAAACTTGGGTGATTCTTTCAAAATAAGCTTTAGCGAATTATCTGAGAATTTTAAATCACCCGCTATTGAATACCGACCGGAAACATGGTTCCATCTTAATGGAAATAATATAAGTAAAGAAGGGCTTACCCTAGATTTAGAAGCTATAAAAGAAGCCGGTTTACAAGGAATACATTTGTTTAATAAATCTGGGAGATTATATCCTAATGTAAAACCTATTAAAATTTTATCTCCAGAATGGGAAGACATGATTCGTCATGCAGCTGATGAATGTAAGCGCTTGGGTTTAAAATTTACTATGCAGAATTGTCCGGGGTGGTCAATGGCTGGTGGCCCTTGGGTGCCAGCTGAAGAAGCACAGCGCGAAATGGTTGAATCGGTTTATTATATCTCTGGTGGAAAAAACTTTAATGAGGTGCTTAAACTAGATTCATTATATCAGACTCGTGATTATAACTATAAAGATATTGAGGTTTTAGCTTTTCCTACACCAGAAGGAGACTATTTAGAACCTTTTAACCCTTCTAAGATTGAAACAAATAATAATATAGTACCATGGCAAGACATCTTCAATCCAAATTCAAAAATTACTGTAACCAGAACTACAACCCGACTAGATAAGCATTTAAAGGCATATAGGGCGCAAGGTATTTCAAAAGTAAATAAAACAAATACGTGGGTTAAAACAACGTTCAATCAAGCAGTAACAATCCGTACAATTACTTTACCACAATCTCGTCATATCATCATGGGTACGCAATACCCTCAAATAGATGTTGCTATTAGGGTTGAAGCGCTTGTTGATAATAAGTTAACCGAAATAACTACTGTAAATCTACCAGATGCCAATTGGAATGATAGACGAAAACATCTTACCCTAGCCATTCCAGAAACAACATCGAGTTCGTTTGTATTTACGTTTGAAGGCGCCCATAAAATAGCCCCAGAATTTATGCGCTTAAGTTCAAAACCTAAATTTAATAACCATGAGGCGAAAGCAGCAAAAGTGTTGAGACGTCTTCAAAAGGATGTACAATATAATTATGCTGAAAATACTGTAATCAAGTCAAATACAATTATTAATCTCACTGATAAGATGTCGAGTGATGGAAGGTTAAATTGGGAAGCTCCGGAAGGCGATTGGACAATAGTACGTTTTGGACATATTAATATGCGTCTCACAAATAAACCTGCGGTTCCTGAAGCTACAGGTTGGGAGTCCAGTAAATTGGATAAAATAGCCATAGAAAATCATTTGCGTAACGGCATGATTGGAAATTTAATTAAAGATGGAGGGCCAATAGGTGATGGTAAATTGCACGGTTTATTAATTGATAGCTGGGAAAGTCATGTACCTACATGGACCATGAACTCCGAAGATATGTTTACCGAATTTGAAAAACGAAGAGGTTACAGTATGAAGACCTATTTACCGGCTACTATGGGTTATATAGTTGAAAGTCCTGAGATAACCACCAAATTCTTAAGAGATTTAAGACATACTATGGATGAGGTGTTTATAGATAATTTCTTTGTGCATTTTGCTAAAGTTGCGAATGATATGGGAGCCGAAGTATATACCGAAGGCGCAGGCGGAGAAGTTTTACCTATAGACCCTATGCGATATTATGGTGTAAGTGATGTGCCTATGACCGAGTTTTGGTATCCAAAAGCACCATCTGCACAAAATGAATATGCAAAACCCATATATTCGGCCGCATCGGCAACACATTTATATAACAAACCTGTTTTAGCTGCAGAAGCTTGTACACAAATAGGTGTTAAATGGAATGAGCATCCATTTTCGGTTAAATATTTAATAGATTATAATTTTGCAAAAGGGGTGAATCATTTGGTGTTTCATACCTTTTCACATACGCCACAAACTGATGTTTATCCGGGTTCCAGTTTTGGAGGACATATTGGCTTTCCTTTAGTACGCCAACAAACTTGGTGGCCTTATATGAAAGATTGGACAGATTACCTTTCTCGCAATCAATTTGTATTGCAACAAGGAGAATATGTGGCAGATGTTTTACGTTATTACGGAGACCATTTTGAACGTCCACCATTTGATTTAGATTATTTCCCCAAAGGCTATAGATTTGATTATTTAAATGCTGAAATCCTTCAGGAAAAACTAAGTGTAAAAAATGGTAAAATCCATGTAAAAGATGGCGGGGACTATCGCATAATTACACTTAGAGATTCAAAAGAAATGTTGCTCTCTACGGTAAAAAAACTTAAAGAGCTTGTATTAGAAGGGGCTGTTATTCTTGGTGATAAACCAATAGATTCACCAAGTTTAATGGATGATGAAAACGATTTAAAGGTTCTTCAAAGTATATCAGATGAATTATGGGGGAATACCGAAAGTGGTGTAAATAAGGTTGGAAAAGGAAAAGTTTATTGGGGGATGACACTTGATGAAGTTATTAAAGCAGAAAGTGTTGAACCAGATGTCATAGTTCCTGAAGGTTTAGATATCAATTGGATTCACCGAAAAACCAATGATGCTGATATTTATTTTATAGCATCCAAAATGGACAAACCTGTGGATGTATCACTTAGTTTTAAAGCAAAAGGAGGTGTTCAATTATGGGATGCTTTTACAGGAAATCAACAAGATGCTAAAATTTGGAAGTCCTTGGGAGACCGAACCAATGTTGTACTTTCTTTACCTGAAAATGGTAGTTCTATTGTGGTTTTTTCTAATAAAGAAAAAGAACCATATGCTCATAAAGTAACTGCTAATCAAGAGACTATTTTAAACACCGATACGGGCTGGTATAAAATACATGAAACTGATAATCCGAATAGTTTTATTTGGAAAAATGATGTTATAATAGCTAATAATTCAGAAGTGTATGAATTCCATAAAGAAGGAAATATAGAAACATTTAAAGGTGTTATAAAAGAAATATCTTTACAAAATGACTGGAGCTTGCTTTTTGAATCAGGTTGGGATGTACCAAACTCTTTTGATGTTCCTAAGTTAACATCATTAACACTTATAGATAATGAAGCCATCCAGCATTATTCTGGGACCACTATATATTCCAAAACGATTAATGTTGATGAAATAAGTGATTCTGCATTCATCGATTTAGGTAAGGTATGTAATATTGTAGAACTATGGTGTAATGGTAAAAAAGTAGGTGTGAAATGGGCCCCACCTTATATGTTCGATATTAGTGAAATATTAAAAAAGGGAGAGAATCAACTTGAAATAAAGGTTACAAATACATGGCGTAATCAACTCATTTTTGATAATACAAGACCCAAAGGCAAGAAAAAAACATGGACTACCAATCCACCTAAAAAAGATGAAACTGAATTGGAAGATTCAGGTTTAATTGGACCGGTGGTTCTGCAGTTAATACAATAATCAAAGTGCTTTTGAAAATGATAAGTAGCAAATCGATATTGTCTGTTATGATTTTGTATTTCAGCGAATTAATAATCTGATTGCCTTGAAATCAGGATAGCTCAGGATGGATGTTATTATAGTTTCTATGAATTTTATAAAATATTAGAAATTATAATTAATACTTCGGTATTGCATAGCTATGAAAAAAAATACTTTTAAATTCTTATTGTTTTTTAGTTTTTCGTGCCTTTCACTTTTTTTAACAGCACAAACCGCACCTGATGAAGATACTAATCCAGACATTACATGTCCAGTTTCTGGAGAATTCGAGAATGCTACCAGGACGTCATCAGATTTGCCAAGTCCTGTTAACGTAGGAACTATTGATGATAGAACCTGTTATGCCGATTACTCTGAAAGTAATGTTTATGGAAAAACTTGGGGGGTGTACAACATAACTTATGATTCCAATCATTTAGATACAACTTTACAGCCTAGAATAGAGCGCTCATTAAGCAGGTCTCAAGAAACAGGTGTTGGAAGCTATGCAAGATTCACAGGGACTTTTAGGGTCCTTGAAGTAGGAGATACTTCAGGAACAAACAGTGACGGAACATACATAGCACAGGCCAAAGGAAAACATACAGGTGGTGGTGGGTCCGCCGATCCTGCTATTTGTTTGTATTTAGCTAAGCCTGTTTATGGGACCGGTGCAGATGCAGCCAAGCAGGTATCTTTTGATATTTATGCGGAACGTATCTTATATCGTGGTGGTGAAGGTTTAAATATTGGTAGAGAAGTTATTTTTCTTAAGAATATTACTAAAGATGCTGAAACTAGTTTTGAATTAGAAGTGGGTTTTAGGGTAGATCCAGATGATGCCACAAAAAAAATACATTATTGCGACGCCGTCATTGGAGGAGAAGCTTTTAACTGGAACATTCCTGAGCCAGAAAAAGGAACTGAATCTGGTATTAGATATGGTGCATACCGAGTTAAAGGAGGTAGGGGTCAAATTAGATGGGCAAATACTGCTTACCAGAAGGCAGAAGTAGAAGATACCGGTGGTTCAGGTCCATCTGATGATATTTACAGGTTGAGAAATGTAGCTACAGGGAAATTCTTAACTGCTGTGGGTAATAGTGCTACACCTGTTACTATGACTGATTCAGGTGAGGCCATAAACACCCATTGGACTTTTGTAGAAAGTGGCGCTTATTATAATATTGACAGTGAAGATAAGGGTAATAATATTGATGTGCTCAGAGCTATAAATGCCGACCCTTATCTAGTGGTAAGTACAGGTAAAGATGCTCCAACAACAGATACTGATAAATCTTGGACAATACATTATGATGAATTAGAGGATACTTATAGGTTTGAATCTCGATTTGGCAGATACTTGTACCATGAAACAGATGGGAGTGTTTATCACAAGGATGTTCCAGCAACTGATGATAGAAGTATATGGGAAGTTATTCCAACAAGCGAGTCCCTTAGCATAGATAAAAATGAGCTCTTGTCTGCAGTAAGAGTTTTTCCTAATCCAGCAAATGATAACTTTACTATTGGATTAAAAAATTTGGATAATGTAAAAGTTAAAATATTTGATGTTTTAGGGAAGACCATCTTTGAAAGTCAATCTTCAGATGAAAATCTTAAAATAAATAATGATGGCCGATTTAAATCAGGCATTTATCTTATTAAAGTTATTGATAATGCCAATAGAGTTTATCATACAAGACTTGTCATGAAATAAGAGACATAAAAACAGTTTATAAAAAAGCCAGAAAATAGTTTTCTGGCTTTTTTATGTAATATACAGGATGAAACAGGACAGATTAACACATGATTTTAAATACTTTTCACAAGGCAATAAATTATATTCTTAATAAAAAATGCAAAGACGCAATTTTATACAGCTTTCAACACTCGCAGGAATAGGGATTTCGTTACCCATAGTTGGTGTTTTAAATTCTTGTACAAATCATCCAGAACATTCCATAGGATTTAAAAATTTGATTTCGGGGCTTTTAAAAGACTGGTGTGACGGGATGATAAAAGTACAAATCAATAATCCTTCAAACTTGGAAGAACATGGTGCTTTAGGGTGTCCATCATGTGAACATATTCATGGGCGTTGTATGGATGCCGTTTATCCATTTCTATATATGGCCGATGTTTCAGGAGAAGAAAAATATATCGAAGCCGCTAAGTTGGTTATGACTTGGGCAGAAAATAATGTGTCTCAGGAAAACGGTGCTTGGACAGTTGTACCTAATCCCAAATCATGGAAAGGTATTACCATTTTTGGAGCGATAGCCTTAGCAGAGGCATTGCACTATCATGGACATGTTATAGATGAAAAAACACGTGAAGCTTGGACAGACCGTTTAGCGCGAGCTGGTCAATATATTCACGATACATTTACCATAGATTTTACAAACATTAACTATGGTGCGACGGCTATTTATGGTTTAAGTTTAATAGGTAGCTTTCTGAATAATGAAGCCTTTAAAGCTAAAAGTAAGGAACTGGCCGAAGGTGTTAAATCCTATTTTACTCAAGAAAATCATTTTCTGTTTGGAGAGTGTAAAAAAAGTTCGAGTAAACTAAGTGAAAAAGGATTACATGGTGTTGATTTAGGATATAATGTTGAGGAATCTTTAAATAGCATAGTAATGTATGCACTTAAAGAAAGGGATGAAGAACTATTAGAGTTAGTAACAAAATCTTTAAATAGTCATTTAGAATTCATGTTGCCAGATGGGGCTTGGGATAATAGTTGGGGTAATAGAATGTATAAATGGAGTTACTGGGGAAGTCGTACCTGTGATGGCAGTCAACCAGCCTATGGTATGATGGCCCATATTAATCCGGCCTTTGGAACGGCAGCATATAAGAATACAGAGTTATTACAGCAATGTACAGCCGATGGGCTTATTCATGGAGGACCTCATTATATTTCGGCAGGAATTAAGCCATGTGTGCATCATACTTTTGCACATGCTAAACCATTAGCGGCGATGTTAGACCATTGGGAGCATTTGCCAGAAATCAATAAAAACACTGCCTTACCGAGAGTTACAGCCGATGGTGTAAAATATTTTAAAGATTTGAACGTGTCCCTTTTTGCTAGAGGAGATTGGAGAGGAACAGTTAGTGCTTACGATGCTGAGTATCATTATAAATACGATTTTCGTCAAGCAACTGGTGGCGCTTTAGGTGTGCTCTATCATAATAGAGTCGGCTTATTATGTGCAGCAAGTATGGCTGTTTATCATATGGTAGAAGTTTATAATCAACAACCACAGCCAGGTGAGGATATTGCTTTAACTCCACGTATTGAAACATTTAAAGATAATGTGTGGTACACTAATCTATTCGATTTAACGGCGGATGTAGAATCGGCAGACACCAAAGGCGAAATTAAATTGTTATCAAATGTAAAACTCAAGAATGAAGCTAGAGAAGTTGTAGTGGATACTGCTTCTGAATTTGAACTTCTATATAGCTGTTCTGTTGAGGAGATGAAAATACAAGTGAAAACAAATCAAATAATTTCACAGGCAACGGCTTTCGTTTTGCCATTAATATCTCCTAATAAGGAAGCGGTGAATAAACTAGGTGAAAACGAAATTTCAATTCAAAAGCCAGAAGGGCTTGTAACCATTAAAGCTAACGTGCCTTTAAATATTAAAGAAATTGCAGGAAATAGAACTTTTAATATGGTGCCAGGAGTTGAGGCCATACCTATAGAAGCTTTTTTTCAAGAGGGTGTTAATGAGTTAGCGTTAAAAATAACAGTAAGCTAGGTTATAGTTGCTTTTTGCTCATGGCTCTAAACTTACCGGGTGCCAAACCTGTTTTGCGTTTAAAGAGCCTATTGAAATAATAGTAAGATTCAAAACCAAGTTTATAAGCAATTTCTTTTTGAGTCATTTTTGTGTTTAAAAGAAGTTCTTTAGATTTTTCAATTTTTAGTAATAAATAGTATTGTAATGGAGATACTCCAGTTTGGGTTTTAAAATCCAATCTGAATTTTGAATAGCTTACCCCTAAGTCAGAAGCCATGTTTGCCAAATCTATAGATTGGTCAATGTTCTTATACATAATGCCCTTTGCACGAGATACCATGGAGTTAAGGTTTTCAATATTGTTTCCTGCGTTTTTTACATTATGGAGTTCAGCCATGAGCTGTAAACAAACACCAGAGGCTAATCGTTGAAAACCAAATGGTTCTTCATCAAATAATTTAAAAAGCGTATTAAAATGGTTTAAAATATTCGGTTTGTTGCATTTCGAAATTAAGGGATTCTCTGGAGAGAAAAATCCATTTAAAAGAAACTGATTTGCAATGGTTCCAGAAAATCCAACCCAGCGTTCTGTCCATCCTGTCCTTTTATTAGGTTTATAACGATGCCAAACTCCAGGAAAGAGTAAGAATACATCCCCATCTGAAACTTTTGTTTTTCCTGAAGTCTTACTTTCAAAAGTTCCTTCTCCTTTAGTTATAAGTACCAAATGGAATTCATCTAAAACGCGCCCCGTCTCCCAAGTGAAAACATAGCTATCGGGATGGTCTTTAGACGGATAGGTTGTGTTTTTTTCTATAACTGTTCGCCCTAAGCTGTTTATATAAAACCCCCATTTTTTATCCTGTTCTAGGACGATAAGATATTTTCTGTACTTGTTTTTCATATCATTTTGTGCAACAAATATATCAAAATGTCAATTTGAAATATGGGCTTAATGGTAGAATTTTATCCTATTATGTATACATAATTAAGGAAATATTGAAAAATTAAATAGAATATGCTGTTTTTTAGATGTGAAATCGGGAAAACAAAAGGATGAAATAAATACATCAAAAAATGCTAATTTGAAATTAATATGAAAAATCAACTTACAAAAAATCAAAACAAAATTGTACTTAGGCTAATTCTTGTTGTATTAGCAATATCAATGATGGGTTGTGAAGTTAAGTCTAAGGTTTCATTGGGAGACCTTAAATGCGAATATCGTGTAAACCCTTTGGGTATAGATAATACCAAACCAAGATTTAGTTGGAAACTTGTTGAAGAGAAACAATTAAGAGGTCAAAGACAAAAGGCATTTCAAGTTTTAGTAGCAAGTAGTCTGGATAACTTAAACAAAAACATTGGAGACTTATGGGATTCTGGAAAAGTTGAAACCAATAAGTCTGTGAACAATGTGTATAATGGAAATGTTTTGGAAGCGACAAAAAAATATTTCTGGAAGGTAAAGGTTTGGGATGTGTTTGGCGAAGAATCAAACTGGAGTGACTATCGTTTATTCTCGATGGGCTTATTGGAAAAAGCCGACTGGAAAGGTGATTGGATTCATAAAATAGACCAAAAAAAGACGGACCATAATTGGTACAGAAAAACATTTAATCTACCAGAAAAAGCTTCTTCGGCATACGTATACGTTGGTTCATTTGGTTATCATGAACTCTATGTGAATGGAAAAAAAGTAACTGAAAATGTAATGAATCCAGTGTCTTCATATATGAAAAAGCGGATTCCTTATTTGACTTATGATGTAACCGAATTTTTGAATACAGGTAAAAATGTTATAGCTATTTGGCACGCTGCAGGGTGGGCAAGATGGGATCGTATAACCGAATATAGAAATCCGCCATTTGTGTTTAAGGCACAAGCCGAAATCCTAACCGGTACAAATCAATTAACACTTAGTACAGATGAAACCTGGAAGTGTAAAAAAAGTCACAGTGAGTATTATGGTGATTGGGATATTCTGGATTTTGGAGGCGAAACTATTGACGATAGAAAACGTGAAAATGATTGGAATAAAGCTGAATATAATGATAGTCAATGGATGCATGCTAGCATTTATAATCCACAAAAACTTAACGCTCAACTTGATGAAATTAACGATGCAGTTGAAGTGTTGGAGGACCAATTAATTGGAAAAGGCAAATTTAAAAACAGGAGGTACAGTAAAATTACGGCTATTCTAAGTGCACAAATGGTTGAGCCACAAGTAAAATATAAAGAAGTAACTCCAATTGCTATTAAGGATAATAACGATGGAACTTATCGAATTGATATGGGGGAAAATTATACGGGGTTTTTCGAAATGAATTTATATCAAGGTATTGAAGGCGATTCTATTCTCTTTGAAATCAGTGACCAAACCGAAAAGGTGATGAACTGGAAACAAAAAAGTAAATATATCTATGGGAAATCGGGAGAAGGTAAGTTTACAAATCGTTTTAATGTTGCTGGTGGAAGATGGATAACGGTTTATGGTTTAAAATACGAACCCAAACTAGAAGATATAAAAGGTTACGTGGTGACCAACGACCGAAAAATTATAAGCAAATTTGAATCTTCTAGCGAGCAGTTAAATAAGATTTATAAAATAAATTTAGATACCTATATAGCCAATACCATGGATGGTATTCTAGTTGATTGTCCGCATAGGGAGCGACGTGGCTGGGGAGAAGTTACTGTGGCTGCTATGTATGGTGATGCACTTCCAAATTTTGAAAGTGGTGCCTACATGGACCAATATTTACAATATACTCGCGACGCACAACTTCCAGACGGACAGATGCGCGGTGTTATAAACGAAAATGACAGACCATTTTTAATGTGGAAAGCGAATAGCCCTTTAACTGTTTGGGAAACTTATAAAATGTTAGGCGACAAAAAAGTGCTTCAAGATAATTATGTGTCTATGCAAAAATGGATGGAATGGATGTATGAAAACTCCAATTACGAAACGGGAGGCACCTTAAAAGCTGGTGAGCAGGGTACAAGAGCATTCCCTGGCTTAGGAGATTGGTGTACGCCAAGAGGTAATTTTTGGTCGAGTTTTAATTCACCCGGAGCACTACATTTTAATAATTGTACTTACGCCTATATGTTAGATAAAGCTGTTAAAATGGCTACAGTCCTCGGAAAAACAGGCGATGTAAAATTATATTCCGATAGGTTAAACATTCAACGAAAAGCTACACATAAATTATCCTATAATGCAGAAACAGGAAAATATGTGAACGGACAACAAGTAGACCAAGCTTTTGCACTTTTAGCGGGTGTAACACCAGAATCTGAACGCAAAAAAGTATATGATAATTTGGTGGATAATGTTCTTTACAAGTTTCCGTATTACGATACGGGTAGTTCTGGTCAAGCATTGTATACACGATATTTTATTGAGTCGGGTGAGCGCATGGATTTAATTTACGAACTACTTCAAGATAAACATCACCCTAGCTATGGTTATTTTATAGAGCAAGGTAAAACGGTATGGCCAGAGCGTTGGTCGGCTGTAGGAGTGAGTCAAATTCATACGTGCTATACGGGCATTGGAGGCTACTTTATCAAAGGTTTTGGAGGAATCCGCCCCAACCCTGAGCATTTAGGCATGCAACATATGCTTATTAAACCAATGCCTGTTGGCGATTTAACCTATGCAAATACTGAATACGAATCCATGTACGGTAATGTGATTGTAAATTGGAAAAAACAAGATAAGGGAGCCTCTTTTCATATTGAAGTTCCTGTGAATACCACAGCAAAAGTGTATTTGCCAGCTTTGAATAAAGAAGATGTTACAGAAACTGGTGTTTTAGCTGAAAATGTTAAAGAAGTTAGCTATGTTGGTTCTGAAGAAAGTGATGCTGTGGGCAACTACGTCATATATAATGTTGCTTCGGGGGTTTACGATTTTAATGTTGAAGTATTGCCTGAAGTGTCATACCCAGACCCTATAAAAACCTCTAAAAACTTGGCAACTTTAGGTAGAATGAATGCCTCATCCATGTTTATTGAAACTGAAAAATTACCGGGATTTGAAGCCTTTAAAGCTAACGATGAAAATAATGATACACGTTGGTTGGCGGCCGAATCCAAAAACCAATATTTAGAAGTGGCATGGGTAAAGCCACAAACGTTTAATAAAATAGTTATTGATGAGGTTGGAAATCAAATATCGAATTATAAGCTTCAGTATTTTGAAAATGATACATGGAAAGACATTTTAGTGGGGACAACTTGTGGTGCAAATAAGTCGCATAGTTTTGATGCGATTACTTCTGCTAAATGTAGAATATATATTGTTGATACCAAAAAAGCACCGTCAATTAATGAATTAGAAATTTATAATTCGAAGTAAACAATCCAAGATATTTTAAGGCAATTAATAACGATAAGTAAAATGATTCTATTTCCTAAAGAAAAAGTAGCACGAATGCTATTTTCATTATTATGTCTATTGGTTTTAAATGCCTGTGCTACTCAAGATAAAGAAGAAGTAAATCAAGATTTGTATAGTGGTTTTCAAAACCCACCAGCCGAAGCAAGACCTTTTGTACGTTGGTGGTGGAACGGAAATAAAGTTAAAGCAAGTGAACTGGAAAGAGAATTGGAGTCTTTACATAGTGTTGGTTTTGGTGGTGTTGAAATAAACCCTATTGCAATGCCTGTAGGTCCTGATAATGGAGATGAATCATTGGTTTGGATGAGTGATGAATGGATTGATATGGTAGTTCATGCATGTAAGAAAACGAAAGATTTGGGTATGATTGCCGATATGATTGCCGGAACAGGTTGGCCATTTGGAGGTGAATTTCTGAAAGATGATGAAACCTCTCAGCGTATGGTTTCAGATTATATTCCATATAAAAACAATTCTAATATTGAAGTTGATGAAGCTGAGTTAATACAACTATATAAGGAAAAGTACGAAAATAAAAGAGCACAAAAACACATCAGTGAAAGAACGACGTACAGATTGTCTTATGTGAAATTAGTGCCTGAAAATTGCAATGATACAAACCAAATAGTCGATTTAAAAAACCACATAGATGCCAACGGAAAAATATCTTATCAAATAGAACAAAAAGGTAATTATGTATTGTCTTATGGTTTAATTCAGCAAAATTTTAGAGATGTTACACTGGGTGCTCCGGGTGGGGCTGGTCCTGTAATGGACCATTATAAAAAGGAAATAACCTTGGCGTACTTAAATCGGATGAAGAAAATTTCTGAACGTTCAGGCATATCTTTGAGTGATTTAATTCGAGCCATATTTTGTGATAGCATTGAAGTTTCTGGAGCCAATTGGACCGATGGTTTTGAACATTTGTTTTTTGAGGCCTATGGTTATAAACTAGACAATTGGCTGCCATTTGTTTTTTATCAAGCCAATGGTAACTACTCACAAGGGAGGTATTCCAGAAATTTCACTCCTGAGTTTAAAGACCAGTTAAAGCGTGTACGTTACGATTATAATAAGTTATTGGTTGAGGTCTTTTTGAAAAACTTCACGCAGACGTATAAAGATTTTTGCGAAGACAATAATATTCTGTGCCGCTATCAGGCTTATGGTACACCCTTTTTAATGGGCATGTTAGATGGTTACATGATACCAGATATACCAGAGAGCAATAACTGGATTTACACGGTGGAGATGAAAGACTCTGTTTGGGATTGGAAGCAATCACACGGCTATATGATTTGGAATATGTTTGCTTCGGCGGGAGCGCATTTAACAGATAAAAAGATAACAAGTTGCGAAACCATGACCAATTTGGGCGGTGTGTTTAAAGCGACACTAGAAGAAATAAAGCAGCATGATGATATGAATTTCATAACCGGAATTAATCATTCTGTATTGCACGGCTATAATTATTCGCCACCAGAAGTGGAATTTCCGGGTTGGATTCGTTTTGGGGCTTATTTTAGTGAGCAAAACACTTGGTGGAGACATTTGCCTAATTGGATAACTTATAATTCTAGATTATCCTATGTTTTTCAAAATTCTCAAGCCGATAAATCTATTGCAATCCTAGGTCCAACTCCTGACCTTTGGGGAGATAAAGGTTTAGCAAGAACGCCTTTCCATATGGAGCCAGAGTATTTGTATAGATTATGGGAACCTATAAGTCAATTAGGATATTCCGCTGAATATATTAATCAAGGTGTTCTTGAAAGCGCTACTATAAACGAAAAGGGAATTACCTATGGTAACATGACCTACAAATTATTAGTGCTTGCCAGTTTAAAATCATTAAGTCCAAGGGCAGCAGAGAACATCAAGCTATTTTTAGAATCTGGAGGTAAAATTATTGTCATAGATCAATTGCCATTGAAGTCTTTACATTTTTCAGAATATGAAAAGAACGATGATTTAGTTAATACAACCATGATGAGTCTATTGGCGAATTATCCTGAATCAGTAATCCAAGTGAAACAACCGGAGTCAATAGACGCCTTATTCAACTGGACAAGTGATGTTCTTAAAACAACCCAATTAGAAGCTGATGTGGCAATAAGTCACCCTTCGGAAAACGTGTATCAAATACATCAATATACCGATGAGAAAGATATTTATTTCTTCACCAATGTACACCGTTATAGCACAACATCATTTGACGCTAAATTTCCTGTTGATGGAAAATATCCATATATCTGGAATCCTGAAACAGGAGTGAAAATCCCCTATTGTTTTGCGTCAAATTCAAATGAGTTAAGCGTCACTTTGAATCCTTTAGAATCCCTTCTGTTAGTTTTTGAAGATGAAAAGCCACTAGAAAAAGCCATAGAAGTTGTGACTAAAATAAAAGAATCAAAAGTACTTGATGTTCATTGGAAAGTCATTGGTAAGCGCAAAGATGAAAAAGTATTTACTTGGGATGTGCCCACGCTTATTGATTTCAGTAAATCAAAAGATATTACTCAAAATACGTTTGGAGGCGAAATTGTTTACAAAACAACAATTAATAACGCAGAAGGTTTCACGCATTTAGATTTAGGAGATGTAAATGAAGGAGTAACGGAATTATTTGTAAATGGTGAAAATGTTGGAAAACGCTGGTACGGAAAAGCAGTCTATTCAATTGCAGATTACCTTGAGAAGGGAGATAACGAGATAGAAATTCATTATACAACCGTTCTAGCAAATTATGCCAAATCTCTTAAAGATAATAAGATGGCGTATGAATGGACAAAGCGCTATAAAGATTTGGTGCCAACAGGTATAGAAGGACCAATAACTCTTCTTACTATGAACTAAGATAAATATTTGGAAAAAGACAGAAATAAAAAAAATAATAATGATAAAAGTAGGATTATTTGGTATTGGTTTAGACACCTATTGGCCACAGTTTGAAGGCTTATTAGAACGATTGGAGAGCTATCAAAAACAAGTTGCAGACAAAATGGAAGGCTTTGGAGCCGAGGTGATTAACGTCGGTTTAGTTGATTCTCCTGTGAAGGCAAGAGAAAAAGCACAAGTATTAAAAACTGAAGACGTCGATATGTTATTCTTATATGTATCTACCTATGCTTTGTCATCTACGGTTTTGCCCGTGGTTCAAAAATTAGGATGCCCCGTTGTGATATTAAATATTCAACCCGTGGCGGCTATTGATTACGAAAGTTTTAATAAGCTTGGAGATAGAGGAACAATGACAGGCGAATGGTTAGCCCATTGTCAAGCGTGTTCTGTACCAGAGTTGGCGAACGTATTTAATCGTTCAGGAATAGATTATGAATTTGTTACTGGCTATTTGGATGAACCAGCCGTTTGGAATGAGATTCATGATTGGATTGATGCAGCAAATGTTGCTAAGGTAATGGCAAATAATAGGCTTGGGGTTTTAGGACATTATTACTGCGGTATGTTAGATGTATATTCAGACCTTACAAAACAATCGGCTGCTTTTGGCACACATATCGAAATTTTAGAAATGTGTGAGGTGAAAAAACACCGAGACTCAGTAACTTCAACAGAAATAGAAAATAAGATTGAAGAGTTTAAAACTACTTTTGAAGTTATTGACGCCTGTGAACAAGAAGAGTTGGTGCGTGCGGCAAAAACATCAATTGCTCTAGATAAATTGGTTGAAAATCACAATCTAGGTTCTATGGCCTATTATTACGAAGGGGAAACCGCTAACGAATATGAAAATATAGTGACCTCAGTAATAGCGGGAAACACATTGCTTACAGGTAAAAATATACCAGTTGCAGGAGAATATGAAGTAAAAAATGCGCAAGCTATGAAGATTATGGATGCCTTTGGTGTTGGTGGGTCTTTTTCTGAGTTTTATGCCATGGATTTTCATGATGATATTGTAATGTTGGGGCATGATGGGCCTGCACATTTTGCTATTGCCGAAGGCAATGTACAATTAGTGCCATTACCTGTATATCACGGTAAACCAGGAAAAGGCTTATCCATTCAAATGACCGTAAAGCATGGACCAGTAACCTTATTGTCGGTTGTAGAAGGAAAAGACGATGTTTTTTTACTGGTAGCTGAAGGCGAGTCTGTTGAAGGTCCTGTTCTACACATTGGAAATACCAATAGCCGTTACCGTTTTTCAATAGGAGCCAGAGCTTTTATGAACGAATGGTCTAAACAAGGCCCGTCTCATCATTGTGCTATTGGTGTGGGACATATTGCTAATAAAATTGAAAAGCTTGGGCAGATTCTTGGCCTTAAGGTGGTTAAGATTTGTTAAGATGTTATATATGAAAGGTCTCATTACAATAAAATTCATACCTGCAGTAAAGAGTATTTGTATTGGATTAATAATACTTCTTTCTTCCTGTTTGACAAATTTAAATTTCGGTGATTCCGAAAACACCTCCCTTCAACAAAATTTTAAAAACCCACCACATGAGGTAAGACCACAAGCATGGTGGTGGTGGCTGCAAACACCTTCCAACAAGGAAGCTATCACTCGCGATTTGGAAGAAATGAAAGCCAAAGGCTTATCGGGATGTATGGTATTAGACGGTGGCGTAGGTCCTTTTGGGCCGTACAAGTGGAAAAAGAAAACCGTGATTGATACTACAGAAATCAGATACGAAATTACAGATGAATACGAAGGCGGAAGCTTGAGTCAGCCCAATGATAAAATGGAAACATGGTCAAAACCATGGAGAGACATGGTCCGTTTTGCATCTCTTGAAGCTGGAAGATTGGGACTAGACTTTGGCGTTTTTATTGGTCCAGCAGGTTGTGCTGCGCCTTGGGTAACACCTAATTATGGTCAACAAGAGCTGGTTTGGGGCGAGTTATTGATTGAAGGAGGAAATATGATTAACCAAGAATTTCCAAAACCAAATTTTTCTGTTCAAACAAAAAGGCAAAGAGAAAATCAAACTGTAAAAGACGCGCAAAACACCTACTACAATGACCTTGCTATTTTGGCGTTTCCTGATACGAAAATGACCTCGATAAATGACATTATAAACATAACTGACAAGTTTGATGAAAAAGGCCATCTAAACTGGAATGTTCCTAAAGGAAATTGGCGTGTTCTTAGGTTCGGTTACCGCCCAACCGGTCGTAATTTAGGTGGTGTTTTTTATATAGACCATTTAAGTAGAGAAGCTTTTGATTTGCATTGGCAAAAAACGGTTGGAACTTTGCTAAATGAGATGAGCCCTGAGGAAAGAAAAGCTTTTAAATATGTAGAATGCGATAGCTGGGAAGCAGGTGACCCAAATTGGACAAAAAATTTTCCAGAAGAATTTAAACAACGTCGCGGTTATGATATTATAAAATACATGCCTGCATTAGTTGGAGTAACCATTGAATCTGATGAGACAACTGAACATTTTTTAAATGATTTTAAACTAACCATTAGCGACTTAATTTCTGAAAATCATTATGGTCGTCAGCAAGAAGTTGCACACGAACACAAATTAGAATCTTATGCCGAAGCTTCAGGGCCACACCAATATCAAGCCGATTTAAAAAAATGTGTGAGCAAATGTGATGTTGCGATGGGAGAATTTTGGATGCCATCACCTCACAGAGAAAAACCGAGCGGTCGGTTTTTAGTACGTGAAGCGGCAACTGCAGCACATACCTATGGCATTAAAAAAGTATTTGCTGAATCGTTTACTTCCGTTGGTCCGAACTGGGAGGTTGCTCCTTTTCAAATGAAAGCAGCTGCAGATCAGGCATTTTGTGATGGTCTCAATTGGATTTGTTTTCACACGTTTTCACATCGTCCGTCTGTTACTGATGTACCTGGTTTGACACACAGTGCCGGTACACATTTTGATAGAACCAATACGTGGTGGAACCAGTCAATGCCTTTTGTTGATTATCTTTCACGTTGCTCTTACATGCTACAGCAGGGTTTGTTTGTTGCTGATGTACTTTTTTATAACGGGCACGGTTTACGATCAGGAGCTGATGCATTTGAATGGGAGGATGGCATGAAAAACCCACCCGAAAGTTTGGGTTCAGGTTACGATTATGATAAGTGCAACGAAGAGGTTTTGTTAACCAGACTAGAATTCAAAAATAACAAGTTGGTATTGCCAGATGGCATGAGCTATAAGGTTTTGGTTATTGACGAAAAAACACCTGTATCACTAAAAGCACTACAAAAAATAGTGAAACTTGTAGAACAGGGCGCAACAGTTGTGGGTAAAATAGAAGCCTCAATGTTGGGTAATTTAGATAATGTTACTGAGTACCAAAATTTGATTAAGCGTATTTGGGGTAATCTTGAAAATGGGGAATATAAAATTGGTAAAGGGAAATTTGTTTGGAATAAATCCATAAGAGAAGTCTTGCTAAATAAAAACATTGTTCCAGATTTTGAATGTACTGGTTTAAGTGATGTCGGCGTAATCGATTATATCCACCGAAAAACCGAAGATACCGATATCTATTATGTTGCCAGTAAATGGCAACCTGCTGAAAAAGTAGCTTGTCGTTTTAGAGTGATTAACAAACAACCAGAACTTTGGAACCCTGTTACAGGCGAGACACGTCTTTTAACTAATTTTAAAGTAGAAAACGGACAAACCATTATTCCTATGGAATTTGGTCCTTCTAGTTCTTATTTTGTTGTTTTTAAAGAACCAATATCAATTCAAAATTCAGTTTCAAATTGGCCTCAATTTAAAACAGTTCAAAACATTGAAGGGGCTTGGAATATGAGTTTTGATAATAATTGGGGAGGACCGGAATCTATCGTTTTTCCAAATTTAGTAGATTGGTCTACACACGATATCTCAGGTATTAAATATTACTCGGGTACAGCCACGTATACCAAAACTTTCGATATGGTTTCTTTAAATGAAAATCAACGGCTTTACTTAGATTTAGGAGAAGTACATGAGTTGGCTCGTGTTACATTGAATGGTGTCGATTTAGGAATTGCTTGGTCAAAACCTTACCGCGTAAACATCACATCACATATAAAAGCAAAAGGCAACACTTTAGAAATAGATGTTGTAAACCTTTGGCCAAATCGACTTATTGGAGACACTTTTTTGCCAGAAGAAGAACAATTCACTAAAACCAATATCAGAAAGTTCACTAAAGCAACAGAACTTCTGCCTTCTGGATTAATTGGGCCTGTCAAAATTTTAACTACAAAAACTGATTAATTTATCTTGATTATGAAACGATATTTTTCAATTCTAATGCTATTCGTTTTGGCTATGTCTTCTTGTAAAAAAGACGAAGTAGCATCAGTAAGTCCTGAAGAATATGCCAATTTAAAAGAGGGGTTTATCAATCCACCTGATTCAACAAAACCAGGAATATATTGGTATTTTTTAAGTGGTCATATTTCCAAAGAGGGGATAACGAAAGATTTAGAAGCCATGCATGCTGTGGGTATTGGTGAGGTCTTTATTGGTGATATATTTTACATGCCTCCTTCAACCAATCCTCATGGATTAAGTTATGATACACCAATGGGAAACACCCCTTCACTGAGTGAAAAATGGTGGGATTGTATGCGTCATGCGATAAGTGAAGGTACGAGATTAGGGATGAATATTAGTTTTTTCAACTCACCGGGTTGGAGTCAATCTGGTGGACCATGGGTGAAAGAAGAACAGGCTATGCGATATTTGACGTATTCTGAAACCGTTGTTTCTGGCGATAAAAATATTGAGATAGCACTAGAAAAGCCAAGAGGATTTTTTCAGGACGTATCTGTTCTAGGGTACCCTATTCATCAAAAGCAAACGGCTAAACCGAAAATCAAGGTTATAAACTGTAAAGCTTCGGCATTAAAAAACTTGCTCGATCAAAATAAATCCACAGTAACCACTTTCAGTAATAATGGACAAGAACCTTTAATCTTAGAGGTTTCATTTGATAGGCCTATCACAGCAAGAAGTCTAACGGTTAGCCCAACAAAAATGCACTTTACATCGCATATTGAAGTGCAAGTCTTTGAAGATGGAAAATTCAAATCTGTAAAGAAAAGTCTTTTTGACCGTGCTTTTAGTTTGCCTGGGCGTGGTCCTATACCCGATGCAGATATGATTATGGCATTGGATAATATTGAAGATCAAAAATTTAGAATTGTAATGGACAAAGTGGCTGCTAATTTTGAATTAACAGGCATACATATTTCTGAAGATTATAAAATTGAACACGGGAATGAAAAATGGCTTAATAAAATGGCCAATAAAGGCGTTCCGGGATGGGATGTGTTTCAATGGAAAACACCAGAATACAGTGGTCAGCAAGACGTATTAAGCACTGATGAAATTATAAATTTAACCGAACATTTTGATGGTAAGGTGCTAAAATGGGATAATGCACCTGCAGGGCAATGGAAAATATTGCGCATAGGCATGACACCTACAGGGCAAACTAACCGACCTGCAACCCCTGATGCTCGTGGACTTGAAGTAGATAAATTAAGTAAAAAAGCATTGCGTTCTCACTTTGATGCCTACATGGGTAAAATGATAAAATCCATGACTTTGGATGAGCGTAAATCTCTAAAACGTGTTATTGCAGACAGCTACGAAACTGGACCTCAAAACTGGACAGAGGATATGAAGGAATCATTTGAGGAAACCTATGGCTATGACCCTACACCTTGGTTGGCAACATTGACAGGAAACGTAGTCAATTCTGCAGAAGAATCAGACCGTTTTTTGTGGGATTTACGTCGATTAATAGCGGATAAGGTTGCCGATGAATATGTAGGTGGGCTTAGAGAAATCTGTGAAGACAATGGTGTGTCTATGTGGCTTGAAAATTATGGACATTTTGGTTTTCCTTCAGAGTTTTTAAAATATGGTGGTCGCGCCGATGAAATTGGAGGAGAATTCTGGATTCATAGACAAGGGCCTGAATCTAAACTTGCAGCATCTGCTAGTCATATTTATGGTAAAAATCGAGTTTATGCAGAGTCTTATACTTCACGAGAAGTCCCTTTTTCTGTAAGCCCTATTAGGTTAAAGAAATCAGGAGATTGGAGTTATACACAAGGCGTGAATCAAGGTATTTTACATGTGTATATTCATCAGCCTTATGAAGACAAATTCCCTGGTATGAATGCTTGGTTCGGAACTGAATTTAATCGAAACAACACCTGGTTTGCGCAAAGCAAAGAGTGGATTACTTATCAACGTAGAAATTATTTCCTATTGCAACAAGGTAAACATGTTGCCGATGTTTGCTTTTATATTGGCGAGGAATCTCCTAAAATGAGAGGATGGGTCGATCAAAACCTATCTGCTGGCTATGAATATGATTTTATCAATGCTGAAATCATTACAGAACAAACTAAAGTAGAAAACGGTAGATTGGTTTTACAAAGTGGCGCAAGTTATGGAGCATTGGTCTTGCCGCCTTGGAATACAATGCGCCCTGAGGTGTTGCGAAAGCTTAAAGATTTGGTTGAACAAGGTGCAATTTTAATAGGAATGCCACCCGAAAAATCGCCTAGTCTTCAAAATTATCCAAATTGTGATATTGAAGTACAGCAACTGGTTAAGGAATTATGGGGTGAATCATTACCAAACACTAAAGATTTTTTCCATCATAAATTAGGCAAAGGAAATGTATATGCCAATGGAAATATCAATGAGATTTTAAACAAACATCAAGTCTATGAAGATTTGATATTCCCTGATTCGTTAAATGTAAAATGGATACATCGTAAGTTAAAGGGAGCGGATATTTATTTTATAACTAATCAAGGGGATACCCAAGTGACTTTTGACGCTTCGTTTAGAATTGCTGGAAAAGGTCCTGAACTTTGGTCTGCACTAGATGCTTCATCTCGAAGACTACCTATTTATAGTAATGAAGGAGAGCGTACCATTGTTCCTTTAAGTTTTAATGTGAATGAAAGCTATTTTATTGTTTTTAGAGGTCAAGGTGATGGAGTGAAGAAAAATCTTTCTGTAGCACAGAACTTCAAAGTAGAAAAACCTTTGAAACAAATAAGTGGATTATGGGACATTCAATTTAAAAACAAATGGTTAGAAACGGATTTCATTATAAAAGAACAACCTTTATTTGACTGGACCACTTCCTCTGATGAAAAGATTAAGTATTTCTCTGGAACTGCCACATATAAAACGTCTTTTGAATTAAATGAGGTGGAAGTAAAAGAATCAATCGCTTTAAATTTTGAAAACATCGGTACCATAGCAACCGTCAAACTCAACGGCAAAGAACTTGGAACACTTTGGACAACCCCTTATCGCATTTCGATTGAAAACACTATTGTACAAGGTACAAATACACTTGAAATTGATGCTACAAATAATTGGATGAACCAAATGTTGTGGCAAAATAAAAGACCTAAAGCCGAAAGAGACATCTGGGTGCTAGCAAACACACTTGAAAAAATGCCAAATAACGGCATCATGTCCTCGGGTATTTATGGTAAAGTATGGATTTCAACTAAAAATAATAAATAAAACAATTTTACAATATGAATCGTAGTAAAGTGCTCAATAACAAAATCAATAGTACGTTGGGTAAAACCATTTTTGTAGCCTTGTTGCTTAGTTTGTTTGTATCAGGTCTACAAGCTCAAGATGTCTCTTTAGAACAGAACTTTAAAAATCCTCCGTCAGATGCTAAGCCACAGACTATTTGGTTTTGGATTAATGGAAATGTCACGAAAACGGGTATAACAGCCGATTTAGAAGCCATGAAAAAGGTAGGCATTCAAGGCGCAATAATATTTAATGTAAGTTTGGGAAATCCTCAAGGTGTGGCGCCTTATTTAAGTCCAAAGTGGTTGGAACTCTTTAACTATGCCGCATTGGAAGCGCAACGCCTTGGGCTTGAATTAGGTTTTCATAACGGTGCAGGTTGGTCATCTTCAGGAGGACCTTCTATCACTCCAGAATACGCTATGCAAGAACTCGTTTATACTGAAACGATTCATCAGGGAACTACAAAATTTAATGATAAGTTAGAACAACCAAAAACTAAATTGGACTATTATAAAGATATAGCCATTCTGGCTTTCCCAAAACCTAAAAGTGATGTTTGTATTGATGAATTAGAAATAAAAACGCTTTCTCATAAAGTTCGTAGTCATTTAGACCCAGATGATAAACTTATTTCTGATTTAGCCGTAGTTCAAAAACAAGATATTATTGATTTAACCTCTAAGTTAAAAAGTGATGGGACTTTAGATTGGGAAGCACCTCCAGGAGAGTGGGTGGTTTTGAGAATAGGACATACGCCAACCGGTGAAATGAATCGTTTTCCTAGTGACGGAGGTCGTGGATTAGAATGTGATAAAATGAATAAACAAGCTGTTGATGTATTTTGGGATGGTAGCATTAAGCCCATACTAAAAAAGTTAGACAAGTTAGTTGGTACCACAGTTAAAAGGTGTCATATTGATAGTTATGAAGTTGGCACTACTAACTGGACGTCAAACTTTGCAACAGCGTTTAAAAACCTTCGTTCTTACGATTGTCGCTCATATTTGCCAACATTGGCGGGATATTACGTTGAGAATGGCGAAGAAACAGAGCGGTTTCTTTGGGATTTCCGTCGTACCATTGGAGATTTGATAGCAGAAAATTATTATGGGCGTTTTGCTGAACTCAGTCATAAAAACAACATGTTACTTTCTATAGAACCGTATTGGGGACCTTTTGACAATATGCAAATTGGAGAAAAGGCAGATATGGTTATGTCTGAGTTTTGGAGCGGAAGCCTTGCCTTTTTTGATTCGCCTAAATTTGTGGCCTCTATTGCAAAATTAAATGGAAATTCAATTGCAGAAGCAGAAGCATTTACAGGCATGGGAGGGTGGGACCAGCACCCCAGTACTTTGAAAGCCATGGGAGATTTAGCATGGGCACAAGGAATCAATCGTTTCGTTTTTCATTGCTATGTCCATCAACCTTGGGATGTTGGGCCTGGATTGACATTACAGGCTTTTGGAACTGATTTTAATCGTTTAAATACCTGGTGGAATCAAGGTAAGCCCTTTGTAGAGTATATCAGTAGAGGTCAGTTTTTATTGCAACAAGGAACATCAGTAGCCGATGTATTGGTATTTACAGGAGAAGCATCACCAAATGATGCCCTTTTAATGCCAGAAATAAAAAAACTAGGATATGATTATGATGTGATAGGGTCAAACAAGATAAACTCTTTAACGGTAAAGGACGGTTTAGTGTGTACATCAGTTGGAGAAAGATATCAAGCTTTAGTAATGCCTTCAACTGAATGGGTAACCCCGGAAATACTTGCAAAAATTGAAGAGTTGACTGTAGAAGGCGCCTTAGTAATTGGTTCTAAACCTAACAAATCTCCAAGTCTTAAAAAATACCCTGACTGTGATGAAGATGTTGAAGAAACGGCAAGTAAATTATGGGATAATGGATTGATAAAGGAGCATTCCATCTCAGAAGTTTTGAAGAATGGAACACGGCCTCCGGATTTTTCTATAGAAGAAGGACGCGGTGAATCTATAGATTTTATTCACAGAAAAACAGAAGATACAGACATTTATTTTGTAGTAAATTCTAAAAAAGAAAGTCGAGAATTAGCTTGTCGTTTTCGAGTATCAGGAAAACAACCAGAGCTTTGGTATGCCGAAACCGGAGAAATATCTAAAGCCATAATATGGCATGAAAATAATGATGGTACTACCTCAGTGTCCATTCCGTTTGAGCCAGAAGGTTCTGTATTTGTTGTTTTTAGAAATCCAGTGCATTCAGGTCAACACATTGTAAATGTTTCAATGAATTTGGAAAAACCTGTGGTAACACCACTTTCAAACTTGAAAATTATAAAAGCGGAATACGGTACATTTTTACCTGATGGTTTGGTTGATGTCACGGAGGTAGTTGCAGACAGGATTCAAAATAATGGATTACATATACGTGCCACACGAGAACTTTCTATTGGAGATCCGGCACCTGGTTATAAAAAAGAATTGCGCATTCAATATAAAATAGGAGAAGTGGTATTTGAAAAAAACGCCATGGAAAAAGAATGGTTAGAAATTGACGCGCCTAGAAGCGGTACATTAGAAATCTTGAAAGCAGTCTTTGGAAAGTTTGCAGGGGGTGTTGATGGCATCCCCCCAAATAAACCTGTTTTTGATGTCACTGAGAAAGTAAAATCCATAGTGGCTTCAGGAGTCTATGAAATACCGGTAAATGACAGTTTTCTTGAAGGAAAAGAGATCAAAACAAAAAAAGACATACGTGTAACTTACACCACTAATGATGAAGAGAAAATGCTAACCGTTTCCAATGGCGGTCTATTAAAATTCACTCAAACAACATCAGAACCAAAGTTGGTGTATAAACATGATAAATTGAATTTGGTTACGCCTTTTTCGGGTGAAATGACGTATGAATCTTCTAACGGAAAGAAAAAAACATTAAAAGTAAAATCAGTGCCTGAACCTATGGTGTTGACTGGAAACTGGAACGTGAAATTTCCTCAGAAAGATAAACCGGTTTTGGATAAAACGTTTAAGAATTTGACTTCATGGTCAGAGGCATCAGAAAATGATATCCGTTATTTTTCGGGGACGGCTAGCTATAAGAAAGAGTTTCAAATCCATGCAAAACTTATAAAATCATGTTATTCTTTAGATTTAGATTTAAGTAATGTTAAGGTAATTGCTGAAGTGATTCTAAATGGAAAAAATCTAGGAATATTATGGAAGGCCCCTTACAGAATAAATATTGATGAAGCAATCGTAAAAGGCACCAATACACTAGAAATAAAAATTACAAATCTTTGGCCTAATAGATTAATTGGTGATGAACAATTACCTCTAGATTATGAACGGAAAGGTCCGCATATAAAACAATGGCCAGAGTGGCTTTTAAACAAAACCGAGCGCCCAACCGAGCGTGAAACACTTGCAGCTTTCAAACACTGGCATAAGGATTCAGAATTGCTTCCATCTGGTTTGTTGGGACCCGTTAAAATTGTGGTTTCTAGAGTAAAGGTTATGAAGTAGTAAATAATAATGAATGATTTGTTATTAAAAAGTAGAATATTGTCATGATGGAACAGGACGGTACAATGGAATTTAAGATTTATGTTTGAAATTAAGAATTGGTTAATTAAAATAAAATGAGGAAAGTTATATTTAAGCTTGCATTATTGATTTTATGCGTTTTATTTCAAACTTCATGCAGTCAATCACGTCATAATATAATCATTATAAATGTTGATGATTTAGGTTGGAAAGATGTTGGTTTTATGGGAAGTGAATATTATGAAACCCCCAATTTAGATTATTTATCTAGTTTAGGAATGGTATTTACAAATGGGTATGCATCTGCCTCCAATTGTGCCCCGAGTAGGGCTTGTTTAATGACGGGACAATGGACACCGCGTCATGGTGTTTTCACAGTTAGTCCTTCGGCAAGGGGAAAATCTGAAGACAGAAAACTTATTCCTATAAAAAACACGCATACTCTGTCTCCAGAACATGAAACTCTATCTGAGATTTTACAGGAAAATGGGTATGTGACTTGTCATGCAGGAAAGTGGCATTTAAGTGACAATCCATTAGAATATGGATTTGATATAAATATTGGTGGTGGTCATAATGGCCTCCCTAAAAGTTATTATCCGCCATATAAAAATGTAAATATTGAAGGAGGAAAAGACCAATATCTTACGGATTTGATTATGGAAAAAGCTATACAGTTTGTAGATACGGTGCAAAAACCATTTTTTCTTAATTACTCACCATATGCGGTACATGTTCCTATAATGCCAGTTGATAGTTTGCTTCCTAAGTATGAGAAAAAGGCATCATGGAATGGACAAGCAAATGCGGAGTATGCTTCGATGGTAGATAATCTTGATAGAAATATTGGGTTGCTTATCAATAAATTAAAAAAAAGAAATCTTTTTGATAATACACTAATTGTTTTTACTTCAGATAATGGTGGTTTGTATGGAGTTACAAGGCAAAAGCCATTAAGAGCAGGAAAAGGAAGCTACTATGAAGGTGGAATTCGAGAACCCTTTTTCTTTGTTTTAAACGGTAAGATTAAACAAAATATTAAAAGTGATGTTCCAATAACAAATTTGGATATTTTTCCAACTATTCTGGATTATGCTAAGATAAAAGATCCTTCATTAAAACTAGATGGTAGTAGTTTAATTCCCGTTTTGGAAGAAAAAGCAAATAAACTTGAAAGACCTTTATTTTGGCACTTCCCGGTTTATTTACAAGCCTATAATATAAATGATAACGAAACTCGAGATGCCTTGTTTAGAACACGACCAGGGTCTGTGGTAAGAAAAGGAGATTGGAAACTTCATTATTATTTTGAGGATGATGGCATTGAATTATATAATCTTTCAGAGGACATTGGAGAAAGAAACAATCTTGCAACTACTAATCCTGAAAAAACAGAAGAGTTATTGAAACTTCTAAAAAAATGGTGGAAAGAAACGAAAGCTCCAATTCCAAAAACTCAAAACCCCGAATACCTCAATAACAACTAGACCTGATAAAACAAAGATTCCTGATATGCCTAACTGTATTAATTTGTTTTGCATTCTAATTCTTTTTGGGAAAACTTATATTAAAATTCAATTTTTGGAAAGATAGATTGTTAAAGTCGGGGATGTATCCTGTTCAGTCTTGTGTTATACCTGTAAAACAGACAGTGCAGGACGCTTCATGTTGGGGATAGCATTAATATTGTTTAATTGATTCAAAATGAAATTATGATTAAGAAATTACCTTATTTGTTTTTGGTACTACTAATTTCATTTTCGGGATATTCTCAGAATTATCCATTTAGTTTACCTGCAAATATGGAGGCAACTATTAATATAACTTCTTCATCTAAAGAAGTGTATAACAATTTATTGCTTGGAACAAATACGCATAATTTTACAACTACAACAGAAAAGGATTTAGTAAACAAATTAAAACCCATAACCATAAGATTTCCACATGGTTTATGGTCTAATTGGAGATGTGATGTTATGCGACTTTTTGGAACGGAAAGTATATATTACAATTAGAAAGCAGTCAAGGTATTTCAACTCATAAAATTGTGGTTAATTAAGCTTTTAAATCAAAATTGTTTTTGAATTGAATTCAAAACATAAATAATACTTGAAGTAAAACGCTACCAAAGTAGGCTATGGTAGCGTTTTTTCTTTTAACTCTAAAATGAATCATCAGTAAGTACATGATAGTACAGGACAATATTTTTAATGAATTTTGGTACTTTCAACAATTAAAATTTCACAGCATAATATTCTATTCACTCTATAATAATGATAAAAAAACAGCACCTTTTTTCAATTGTATTATTAGTTATTTTTAGTTTTTCTTGTAATAAAGTATCAACGTCTCGAACACCAATAGCTTTTGATGAATTATTAGTCAATTCTAAGAAAAACCCAACAACCATAGAAAACCAACAACCTCTTTTTTCATGGGTTGCAAATGCCGAGGGTTTTAATAAATCGCAATCGGCTTATCATATTTTAGTTGCCTCTACGGAAGATAAGCTTAATGAAGATGATGTAGATATATGGAATTCTGAAAAAGTAAAAAGTGATAAATCCACTTTTATAAAATATGAGGGTAAGGATTTACAAGCAATGCAAAAATACTTTTGGAAAGTCAAAATTTGGGACGAACAAGGAACGGCTTCAAAATGGTCAAGTATTCAGGAATTCGAAATGGGTTTAATGAATGCTGAAAATTGGGGCAATTCAAAATGGATTACACTAAATAAAGATAAACGAACTTCTGAGCATCGTTTTAGAGGTTATAAAAGAGGTAATATGAAGAAAGCGAAACCAGTTGATGGTTTTGCTGCTAGTTATTTTAGAAATGAGATAGACATCAATAAAGAAATTGAGAATGCACAGGCCTACATTTGTGGATTGGGCTATTACGAGATGTATATAAATGGAGAAAAGGTTGGTGACCATGTCCTAGATCCAGCACCATCAAACTACGACAAACAAGCTTATTATGTAAATTATGATATTACAGAACAGTTGCAATCTGGTAAGAATGCCTTCGGAATTATATTAGGAAATGGCTTTTATGGGCAAAATATTTCTTGGAGCCGAGACCCAGAATCGAATAAAAAAGGAGTTTCTTACGGTCCACCAACCGTACGTTGTTTGGTAAAATTAAATTATAAAGATGGTACATCAGCAGATTTTTATACTGACGAAAACTGGAAAGAATCTACAGGACCAATAGTATTTAATAATATTTATGGAGGAGACACCTACGATGCGCGTTACGAGATAGGTAACTGGAATAGGGTTGGTTATGATGACACCAAATGGGGTAATGTAAAAGTAGCATCTCCGCATGTTAAAAAAATAAATGCGAGTCAAATTCCGCCAATTAAAAAGTTAAAAGAATTTGAACCTCAAAAGGTATTTAAAGGAGCAGATGGTAATTGGATTGTTGATTTTGGACAAAACATTGCAGGTTGGGTAAAGTTGAATGTTAAAGAAAAAGAAGGGCAGCTCATAGAAATTATTACTACAGAAGCATTACTTACTGATGGAAGTGATGTTTTTCAAGGCTCCACAGGTGGTGGTGCCAATGGAATGGCACAAATATATAAGTACATCTGTAAAGGTGATGGTGTAGAATCTTGGGAACCTAAATTTAGTTACCATGGTTTTAGATATGCGAAAATTAAAGGTATTTCTACAAAGCCTGATGCTGATATGATTAAAGCAGTTTTAGTAGCCACAGATATTCAAGAAACAGGAAGTTTTACATCTTCAGATGAATTATTAAATAAAATGCATAGCATTAGTAAATGGACTATAGTTGATAATCTACATGGCATTCCAGAGGATTGTCCTCATCGTGAAAAATGTGGTTGGTTAGGTGATGCACACGCATTTTGTGAATACGCCCTGTATAATTATGACATGTATGATTTCTACAAGAAATATATGGAAGACATCCGTACACAAATGCGACCAACCAAGGGCCATAACAATCCTGAAATTAAATTTCAAGTGCCAACCATGATTGCCCCAGGAAAGCGAACATCAACCTATGCCAAAATAGATTGGGGTGTGGCTACTATGTATTTACCTTGGTACAACTATCAGTATTATGGTGACGATGCTATTGTAAAAGAGTATTACAATAATATGAAGGGCTTAACCAATTTTTATCTAAATTATAAAGATGAAAATGGCATTATGCAAGATGGTATGGGAGATTGGTGTCCACCAAGCTGGGATAGAAGAAAAAATCCTGGTGCTATGGAGTGCGACCCTATTATTTCTGCAAATGCCTATTTCTATGATGTTTTAGGTATTATGGAATTCTTTGCTGAAATGAATAATGATAAAGTATATGAAGCTAAGATGAAAGCCGAAAAGGAAGCTTTAAAAACGGCTTTTAATAAAGAGTTTTTGGTTGAAATACCAGATACAAATCACAAATGGTATCAAAGTCAAACAGCTACCGTGCAGGCTTTACAATTTGGTTTAGTGCCAGAACAGGAAATTGAAAATGTAGTAAATGGTTTAGTACATGATATTGTTGAAGTTAAAGACGGTCACCATTCAACTGGTATACACGGAAACAGGTATATCTATACTGTTTTAACAGCATACGGAAAAGGAGATTTAGCGCATGAAATTTTAACAGCACCAGAATTTCCAAGTCAGACCTATGTTATGAATTCTGGTTTTACTACATGGCCAGAACGTCAATTTGAATGGGAGAAAATGGAAGGACCAACAAACTCCTTAAATCACCCTATGCATAGTGGGTTTGCAGCATATTTTTATGAATCTTTAGGAGGAATAAAATCTTCTAAAGACAAAGTTGGATATAAAGTTTTTACTGTTAATCCAGAATTTCCAAGTAAGTTAAGCAGTACTACTTTAACGGTACCCACACCTTATGGTGAAATTAAAAATGATTGGACAGTTAGTGAAGGGATATTGTCAATGAAACTTGAGGTCCCCTTTAACACTAAAGCTATGGTTGTTTTGGCTCGTAAGGAATTGGAAACACTTAATATTAATGGAGAATCTTTGGAAGAATTTCAAAAAAGTAATGAAGCAATCAAAGAGGCTTCTAATGTGATTTTGGGTTCAGGAGTGTACCAAGTTCAATATTTAAAAGCTTCAAAATAATATGGACTTATGAAAAGAATTAGCCTTATAATTTTATCAATTTTCCTGTTATATTCTTGTATGAATAAATCAAAGGACTCAGGTGAGCTAAAAGAAAAAAATGGCCCTGAAATTGTTGAGGAAATAGAAGTAGATTCTATTTGGGCAGGCAATGGCGTTGGATTTGATTTAAAAACTGTAGGAGACAAACAGTTTGTGGCTTATTATGATAGAAAAAGAATGATGACTGTTGCTTCACGAGATATTGGAAGTAAAGAATGGACTAAAAAGACACTTCCCAATCAACTCATGTGGGATTCGCATAATTCGGTAAAATTGGGTATAGATGAATTGGGATATATTCATGTGAGTGGAAATATGCACGTACACCCATTGGCCTATTTTAAAAGCTCCAAACCATTTGACGTTAATACTATGGTTATGGTTAATGAAATGATTGGACAGGATGAGAAAAGTGTAACTTACCCTAAATTTTTCCATGATAAATCAGGAAGCCTTTTATTTTCCTATAGGGCTGGTTCCTGTGGTAACGGGAACATACTAATTAACCGGTTTTTAGCAAAAGAAAAAAAATGGGAGCGTTATTTAGAACAACCATTATTTGAAGGAATAGAAGCTAATGATGACCGAGCAGCATACCATCATTGGGTAAAAGATGCTAATGGTGATTTTCATTTTGTATGGATATGGCGTTGGACACCGATGGTTGAAACCAGCCATCATATTTGTTATGCTAAAACATCTGACTTTAAAAACTGGAAAAATGCTGCTGGAGAAACAGTAAATCTACCTTTTAGACCAGATGATAAAAAGGTTTTGGTAGATGACACTCCTACTAAAGGAGGAATGCATAACAGCAGATATAAAATCATGTTGTCTAAAGATGGTGAGCCCATAATAGGCTATGTGAAATATGATGAAGCTGGATTGACACAATTCTATTTGGCTAAGTTTATGGATGGTAAATGGATGTCTAAAAAGATATCTAATTGGGATTTCCGTTGGAAATTTATTGATGGAGGCGCTTTTATGTCAATAGGCGGTCAATTTAGTTTTGCTGGGATTTCTAATGACAATATTATTGCCATAGATTGGAAAACCGAAAAAGGAGAATCTGGACAATATTCTATTGATTATTCTAATCTGGAGCATACTAACAAGGCAGTAGATATAAAAACTAAATATCCAAAAGATATTAACAAGCCTTTGACCAATAGACCCAATATGAATGTCCGATTGGCAAATGACCAAAGTGGCCCTCAAAAGGATGGTTCTAGGTATGTACTTAAATGGGAAACGGAACATGGTGGTTTTAAAAAGCATGCACCTAAAGTAATACCAGAAGGCCCGTTAAGTGCATTAGTTTTATTGAAAATTCAATAAACTAACTTTTCTAAATTCATTTTTTATAAAATTGAACACTACAGTTCAAGATGCTATCAAATTCAATAAAATACTAAAATAACACCTTACAGTGCAGGATGCTTAATTATATTGAATTAATTAATATTACTCCCTTAATTAGAAAGTTTATAAAATGAAATGTAGAATTACAATTACACTTCTTATTATTTTAATAGTTTCAACAGGTGTGTTTGCACAAACAGCTACATGTGATGGTACACTGCCTTTTGAAGAGCAAAATGGTCTGTTAACAATAGAGATGGAATCTGGTATCTTACCTTCTGGATCAAATTGGCAAACAGGAAGTGAATCAGACCCTAATTTACCTGGATCAACTATTAATTACATATATTGGACAGGTCCTGAATCTTTTAACGCACTATCAGGTGCCCCAATTGTGTACAAAATAAAAATAAACAATCCAGGCACCTATAGGTTTGCTTGGAGAATGAGAGTTGGTATGGGCACTAACACAGGAGAGCATAATGATGCATGGTTAAAAATAGATGGCGAAGATTTTTACGGTATAAAAAATGGGGTTAAAGTATATCCAAAACCTTTGTGTAATTCAGACCCAAATTTAACCTGTGCTGCAGGAAGCTCAACTCAAAATTTCATAAAAGCTTTTGGTAATAGATTAGATTGGGGTTTTGTAACAAATACCAATGATGGTGATTCACACAGAGTTTGGGTAACATTTAATGAAGCCAAAGAGTATACTATAACTGTGGATGCTAGATCCTCATATTTATTTATTGATAAAATGGTATTGCATAGAAGTAATGTTTCTGGAAGTGTAGCTTTTAATTTCAGTAATTCAGAGTCAAGCTGTTATAGCGCATTGTCTACTACCAAAAACGAGTTGGATCAAATCAAAGTATATCCAAATCCAACTAAGGATTTTATTAATTTTGATAATTTACCAGTGAAATCAAATCTTGTTATTTCTAATGTCCACGGTGCAATAGTAAAAACGATAGAAACTATTTCAAAAAGACTGACAATTAATATTTCTGATTTAACAAGCGGTATTTATTTTATTAGTAGTGTAGGTACTAATTTTACGTTTACACAAAAAATTATTAAAATATAAATACAAATTATTGATGAAAATATCACGTTTAGTCATTATTCATGCGCTAATTTTAGTATGTACATTATCTTGTAAATCAAACACAAAAAAGGAAGATGCAGACACTTCAACATCTGAAAACCTAGCCCAAGCTCAAATAGGAAGTTTTGGAGACCAAGGAGATGGTACGTATATCAACCCCATTTTAAATGCCGACTATCCAGATTCAGATATCGAGCAAGTAGGTGATACTTATTACATGATTACATCAAAACAACACATGTCGCCAGGGATGCCAATTCTAGAATCTAAGGATATGGTAAATTGGACGAATGTTGGGCACGTTTTTGACAGCCTATCATGGGCGCCAGAATACAATTGGGATAGAATGAATGGTTATTCTTTTGGTACTTGGGCAGGTGATTTAGCCTATCATGAAGGTACTTGGTATTGCTACCAAATAGATTATCAACATGGTTTAATGGTTGCCACAGCAAAAGATATCAAAGGTCCATGGAGCAAGCCTATCATGATGCTTCCAAAAGCAAAAGTATTAGACGACCCAGCTGTGTTTTGGGATGAAGAAACACATAAAGCATACGTTATAATTAATACGGCTGGAAAACAAAAAAGTAAAGAAAACACCATTGAAGGCAACGAAAACAGAATTTACGAAATGAGCTGGGATGGAACTAAAATCTTAGACGAAGGTAAATTGGTTTACACGGGTATGGGAGCTGAAGCTGCAAAAATTTATAAAATTGATGGTATATGGTATATCTTTTTGGCACAATGGACTATTGGTGATAAATCCACAAAACCCGGGGTTAAAAACCCGAAAAATGATAGAAAACAAATTGTATTGCGTTCTAAAGAAAGCATTTACGGGCCTTACGAGGTGAAAACAGTTTTAGAAAAAGGAACGGTGTTTAAAAACCGCAGTGCAAGTCAAGGCGCCTTAATGCAAGCTCCAGATAAGTCATGGTGGTATATGCATCAATTAATTCAAAATGATACAATTCCTTTCCAAGGAAGACCACAATGTTTAGAACCTGTAAATTGGGTTGATGGCTGGCCAATTATTGGTGTAGATGAAGATAATGATGGTATTGGAGAACCTGTAAAGCAACATAAAAAACCTATAGATGGTTATCCGGTAGCAGCTCCAAGTTCTGATGATGATTTCTCAAACGAAAAATTAGGCTTTCAGTGGGAGTGGAACCATAACCCAAGAAATACGCATTGGTCTTTAACAGAAAGACGGGGTTGGTTACGTTTAAAAGCAAGTAAGGTGTTACCTAACGAAAAAGGCTATGGGCCAAATATAAATGAGTGGACGAATAATGATGGCTCAGATTCAGATTTTTGGCGAGCTTGCAATACTTTGAGCCAACGTATTATGGGAATTACTACAGGTACTGCAGTTGCCAAGTTTGATATTTCTGGAATGCAACCACATCAGTTGGCAGGATTTGTAAGATATGGTGGTGTTTTTAATTTGTTAGGTGTTGAGGTTGACAAGAACGGGAAAAAGAATCTATTCTACATGAACCCTATGGCAGAAAAAACAAATGGGCCGGAATTAGTTGGGAATGATTTATTTGTTAGAACATCAAATAATAGTAATCAAGCAACTTACGAGTATAGCTTGGATGGTGAAAACTATAAAGCTTTTGGACCAACATTTACTATAGTATTTGGAAAATGGACTGGTGACCGATTAGGATTCTTTTCATGGAATGAAAAAGAAGACGCAGGACACATAGACGTAGATTGGTTTACCTATGATTACGATGGACCAAAAGCAAGACGAAAAAAGTAAAGTATATACCATGTTAATATGAAAAGAATTAAGTTCATAATTAAAGCTTTCAGTATTTTATGTTTTTTTAATTTCTCTTGCAAACAAGATTCAAGTGAAAAAGTTAGAAATTGTGAAGTTCTTTAGTTTCAAGGAGGTGTTAAGTGTTAGTTTCCCGCATTCATCCAAAGTGTTACACGCTCTAATTTGTCATAAGGTGGATAAATATACACACCCCCTGTTACCATATCCATATGTCCATCCTTATTAAAGTCAGCTAATTCTAATGTTATTAAGTGTGTTGGAGATTTTGCTATAGTATGTTTATTAAAAGTATTATTACCATCATTTTCAAGTAATATTATGCTTTCGGCTGTTGGTTTATCCCAATAGTTAAAGCCACTCACAACAAAAATATCTTCATCATTATCTTTATCAACATCTGTAGCTCTGGCACTAAATGCCCCTGGAAAATTGGTGATATGGTGATGTTTAAACTTTATACCACCTAAGTTTTCAAGCCATTGTACCCCATGCCATGGTCTTGGTAAAGGAGGTAGATAGTCGAAAGCATCTCCGTTTGTATAAAGTATATCTGGTTTTCCGTCTTTATTTATATCTGTGATTGAAATACCACTAGATCCATAATCTTCATTACTTGCACCCCACAATTGTTTAGGTTTAAAGTTACCTTTTCCATCATTTTCAAAGCAATATATTTTTTCCCATTCTTGGGTAACTAAAGAAATAATATCTAAATCATTATCAAAATCAATATCTATTAATTCTACATTTATGGGACCAGAAAGATTTTGCAAACTATGATTTTTAAAGGTCCAGTTCCCTAAATTTTCTATCCAAGAGGTTTCTCCATCATCATAACCAAATTGCGCAGTAACTAAATCTATATCTCCATCACCATCTATGTCTCCAGCTCTTACATCTGCAACACGGGATATGTTTTCAATAACAACTCGTTTATAAAAATTATTTCTCCCATCATTTTCAAGAACAATAATAGATCCAATTCTGTCATTATTTGGAAAAAGCATGCCAAGTAGAGCAACAATTAAATCCTTATCGCCATCACTATCAAAATCAAAAATCTGAACATGGGCAGGTGCTTTAATACTATCAGCAACTATTTTTTCTGTAAATGTATCTTTAGGGTTTTGACTAATTATAGAAATTGTGTTATTCTTTATATCGCAAACTACAACATCTAGTAAATCGTCTTGGTTAACATCACCAACAGTAAGATTTGATATTTGGGGAGGTTCCTCAAATTTGTTGCCAATAGCAGTAGGTATAAATTTTTTAGTAATATATTTCAATGATTTATTTTCAATTTGCACTTCATTTTTCAGTTGTTCAATAACATTATTATTATGCTCTTTGTTCTTACAATTAATAAGTAAAACTGAAAAGCAAAACAGAAAAAGTACTGTATATTTCTTTTGAAATAACAGTTTTTTTGATTCTAAATTTGTTAGTAGTAAGTCGATCTTATTATTTAGCATAATTATTATTCTTTTGATGTATTATTAATACTTAATAGGTAGTTAGTAATACAATCAACTTCAAAATTAGTAAGACTAGGTTTAGGCATTTTATTACTCTTAAATAATATGGGTTTTTCGTAATCTGGATCTATAATTGATTTTTTAATATAGTTTTTATCAATAATAAAAGAGTATTCTTTGTCATTCCGAATTACTTTAGTCTTAGTCCCCAAAATGGAATTTAAAGAAGGTCCGTAAAGTTTATCTCCAGATAGAGAGTGGCAAGTTGCACAGCCTACTGAAGTGAATAATTCTTGTCCTTTTTCTATATTAATTTTTTCTTTTGAATCTTTACACCCTATAACCAAAAATGAAACAAGCAAAGGTAAAAAACATACGGTTTTTGTGTTATTTTTTTGTTTAGGATACATTGTTGAATTTTACATTAAAAACACAGGAACTAAAGTACATAAATTTAGAAATTTATGAGTGTTATTTCTCTAGTTATATTAATGTTCATCATGGTTTTTGTTACTTTAGCAAAGTAATTTTATTGATATGAATGGAAAAAAAATATTTTTCGGTATTTTGATTATTATTGTGCTTGGTTTATCATATTTTTTAATCAATAATTATATTGATAATCAATATACTAATCGACTACCTGCTGTCCCGAATTTAAGTGAGACTTCAATACCATTTCAAAAACATATCACAAATGTTAATGCAAAAACTCTAAGCAAACCAACTGTTAGTAATCTTGGAGAGCTGGGAATGGTTTATCATGCTAATAATTATTTTGAAGAAGCAGAGGCCTGTTATCTGTTAGCCATTGAGCGTGCACCTAAAGAGTGGATATGGAGTTATTATTTAGGGTGTTTAAAACGAGAACTTAGTGATTCGGTAAATACTATTGAGCACTTTAATAATGTCTTAGAAATTCAACCCAATCTATATCTGGCACAGTATTATAAAGGAGAAGCTTATAAGCAAATGGGAGAGACCGCTAAATTTGAGGAAATACTTAAAAGTCTATTGGGAATAGATAAGAAATATTTTGTTTTAAAGGAAACAAAAAGAACGTCTTATTTTCCGTTACCAGTTTATGCTAGTTTAGAATTGGCAAAGCTTTATGCTAGTGCTGGTAAAGATAAATTAGCTGAAAATCAATTAAAAACATTGATTTCTAATGAGATCTCATTTGGTCCCGCATATAGACAGTTAAGTATTATTTATGCCGAAAAAGGGGATAAGGAGTTGAGTAAGTATTATTCAGACCGATCTAAAGATTTAGTGGATTATACTTCACCTGTGGACCCTTTGTTGGATAAGTTGAGTTATCATTCTAGAACTGAAAATTATTTATTAAAACAAATAGAAGATGCTATTAGAACTAGTAATTTGCCTTGGGCCTTGGAGTTGGTTGATTTTAGTTTAAAAAATGATCCAGAAAGTAAATATATAGTCTCTAAAGCCATTAGATTATATATATCTATGGACATGGCAAGAAGAGCAATACCATATTTAGACAAGCATATGGAAGCGTTTAAAGATGACTATGGTGAGATAATTGATGTAGGAGTGGGTTTGTCAAATTCGGGCTTGAAAAATGCAGCCAAAAAATACTTCTTAATGGCTGAAAAAAGTGAAAATGAAAAACCAGAAACTAAATCTAGACTAGCAGGAATGTTTTTTGATAGGCTAGGGATGAAGGAGAAGGGGTTAGAATTAATGAATGAATTATTAGAGCAATACCCAAATGATCCTGCTGTTATAGGTGGAGCTACATTTTTATCTCTTCAAACGGGAGATATGGTAAAGGCAAATAAGTATTTATCCAGATTAAAGAAACTAGATTCTAAAAACCCACGAATTAATATTTTTAATGGAATTATTGCTAAGAATGCTGGAGATACAAAAGGGGCACTAACTTATTATAAACGGGCATTTAAAGATACACCAGACCAAGCATTTATTATTAATTACATTTCTGATTATTATCGAAATAATAAAATGTGGGTAGAATTAGCAGGTTTATATGAGACCGCTTTAAAGTTTTCTCCTAATAATCCGCACATGCAGGAAGCATATGGTACTTTTTTAATTAATTGTCCTGATAAAAAAATCCGAAACCCAAAAGAAGCTAAAGAATTTAGCCAGAGAGCATTAATAAATTACAGATCTGATATGCAAACACAAGTAGCAGCTGGTCAGTCTTTAGCAATGTCTTATTTTCAATTAAATGAAAGGGGTAAAGCTTTATATTATATTAATAAGACTATAAGGGTTGCCAAAGATGCTAGATTTCCTATAGAACACATTGCAAGTCTAGAAGAACTGTCAAGGGAGTTTCAAAGAATTATGAATTCTAACTTATAAGTAAAACAGATTTTAATAAAACTCGTAATCTTTAGGAAATTGCTTTAATAGCAACCTTTTCATATTAGCTTTTAGCTTTTTATATTCAGGAATACCAGATAAATTCTTGTCTGCAATTAAATGGGTTTCATGATTAAATAACTCTGTAGAAATAACTTCCTTAGTTTCTGGGTTTCTCCATTCTGTGTATCTAAATTTACCATTAGTTACGGTACATCCCATATATTTATCTCCTCTTGGAAATAAACTATAGGCAGCTTCGTCCCAATCTTTATTTGGGTTGTCAATTAATGGTAAAAGGCTTTTTCCGTCTACTTCATGAATGTTCAAACCACTCAGTTCAGCAATTGTAGGGAAAATATCTATATTTTCAACAAGAGCGTTAGATTGTGTTGCTTTCTTCTTACTTCCATCATTAATAATTAATGGTACTCTTGTGTCTATTTCCATATTAGAATGCTTGCACCAAGCACCGTATTCACCTAATTTATAACCATGGTCGCTCATAAAAACAATAAGCGTGTTTTTTCTTAAATCCAATGTTTCCAAAGTGTTTATTATTTTTCCAATTTGAGCGTCAATATAGCTTATACAAGCATAGTAACCGTTTATGAGTTCTTTTGTTAAGTCATCGTCCAAATCCCCTTCATTTGGGATATTAGAATAGTTTTTTAATTCACCCCATTTACTTAAAGAAAGCCTGAACATACCTTCAGGTTTATTTCTAGATGGTACGTTAAAGTTGTCCTTATTGTATAAATCCCAGTACTTTTTTGGTGCATTGTATGGTAAATGAGGTTTGCTTAAACCCACTACCATTAAAAATTTATCATCTTTTAGCTTGTTTAATGTTTCAATGGCATAATTAGCTGCGCGACCATCTTTATAGGCTTCGTCTGCAACATCGGCATCCTCAAAAGCGGCACCTTTAACCACCTTTTTACCAGATTGTTTTTGAAGCTCTAGGTCTTCAATGTTTTCTTTCTTTACATAGCTGTTGCGCTCTTTTTCGAAGTAAACATCCCAAACACTTTTATCATCTCGGGAATGGTGGTAAACCTTACCTATACTAACCGTTTTATAGTTGTTGGCCTTGAAAAACTGTGGCATGGATATGATATCTTTACGTACTTTCCGCATAGGAGTAAAAATGTCGTAAATACCAATGCTCTCTGGACGTAAACCAGTCAGAATACTCATTCTAGAAGGGGCGCAAATAGCTTGCTGGCAATATGCTTTATTAAATAAAATACCGTTTTCGGCCAAAGCATCTATGTTAGGACTCTTTACTTCGGTGTTTCCGTAACAACCAAGGTCATTTCGCAAGTCATCAACCAAAAATATTAAAACATTAGGTTGTTCTTGGGCAAAAGATAATCCTATTGATAAATAGCTAATTGCAAATGCTAAAAATACTTTTTTCATTAATTCCTAAGGATTGGTTTAATATAAAACAAATATAGTTTTAAGGGCGCTTTATTCTATCCTGCACTGTTCTGAAAAAGTGGTGAAAATTGACTTAAGTATATTGCTTACAGTCAAGACAGAGCAGGATGCTATTTTCAGTTTAACATTTTAAATTTGTTACTAATACTCATTATAAAAATTGCATAATGTACACGTCCCATAGAAAAATAGTTATTTCACTAGCTTTTATATTAGCTAGTTTTGTATTATTTACTTGTTCAAAATCAGACCCTGTAGAGGAAGAAGAAATTGTTGTAACTCCTGACCCTGAAGAACCTGAAGATCCACCAATTGACCCAAATAAAATTGTAAGTATTAATACAGGTGCAGTGGTTGGTGAAATGTATAACTTCTGGTCAACAAGACCTATGGTTAATCAAACTCGATTTAGTGGTTCTAATTTTAGAGCGTCGCTTGAAGATATTAAGCCATATGTAAAAAGTTATAATATGGTAAGGGTACTTGGTGGAAGAACAGATAACTTAAATACGTTTTACCAAGGTGTAGATGGTTCGGGTAATATTATAACAGATTTTAGTGGATTAATAACTAGTATGCGCGGTTTTATGCAAACAGGTTTTAAACCTAGGATTGTTTTAGATAATGTACCATGGGAAATGAATGCTGTAAAAGAGGTTAATACTTACGGAAATACAAATCCACCAGATGATTATGATATTTGGAGACAATATATCAATGCGTTTTTACAAACATTGATTGGTGAATTTGGAATGAACGAGGTTAAAACTTGGCGTTTTAGAGTAGCTACAGAGCCAAATTATACACCACAACACTGGAATGGTACCAAAGAAGAATTTTTTAAGCATTATGATATAACTGTAGATGAAGTTTTAAAAGTAATTCCTGATGCTATCATTGGCCCTGGTAATAACCTTACTGAAGGTGCGGCAACTTATACTACGGAAATTATAGACCATTGTGCCAACGGAACAAACTATGTTACAGGAGCAACAGGAACAAAAATGGATTTTTTCTGTATTTCATATTATGAAAAAATTGACCAAAATACCATCAAGTTCCCAGAAACGGTTGCATCGTACAGAGCTAAATTAAATAGTTACCCGCAGTTTAATAATATCCCTTTTGATATACAGGAATTTGGAATTTTACGAGATGAGAATGGCGTAAGAGGTGTTAGTTTAACTGATGCGACGGAATTGGGAGCTAGCTGGTATGCTAGAATAGCAGATTTGGCTTACCAAAATAGAATCACAGAAATTTATGATTGGGGACAAGAAATTGAATCAAGCAATTTACCTCAGGGTAGAAGAAATGTTACCGAGATGTTTTTGAAGATGGAAGGCGGTAACAGATTAGAAACTATTGATAACATTAGTGGTCATGCTGGGGTTATACCTGTAACCAAAGGAGATAAAATATATTTATTGGTTTATAACCATAATACAACTAGAAATAGCACTTCAAATAGAACCTTGTACCCGCAGTTAGAAGGAGGGCTAATAACAGGAGAAACGTCTTGGAAAATGAATGAGTGGACGATTGATAAAACCCACAGTATCATGTTACATGAATTATACAAAGATGTTAGAGCAGCAGGAGTTACAGAAAAAACTAATGGTCGTATTTATGGTAACAGACCTTCAGACCGATTTGAAGATGGATGGAAAACGGTTTTAAGTACTAATCTTTCCAAATATGAAGACATGGCAAAATTATCGAAAACCGTAACAAATGCTACTGTTCAAAAGAAGGATGGCAAATTAACTATAAAAGTAGATTTAGAACCACATAGTGTTAAGCTCATAGAATTAATACCTCAATAACTAAGTATGAGAATGAAATTTCTAAACGCCATGTTTCTATTATTAATAGGATTAGGCGTTTTTTCTTGTAATAACAAGAGCGTAGATGTAGTACATACTCCCAAAGAAACCCGAACAAAGTACAACTTTAATCTTGATTGGAAATTCATCAAAGAAAATCCTCAAGACGCTCAAAATAAGAGTTTTGAAGATTCGTCTTGGAGTACAATAAGTTGTCCACATACCTTTAATGATGTAGATACTTTTGATGATTATAGTTTAGGCCACCATGATGGTGAAGAAAACCAATGGAGAGGAACAGTTTGGTATCGTAAACATTTTAAATTACCAGAATCTGATGCTGGAAAAAAAGTATTTATTGAGTTTGAATCGGTGCGTCAAATTGCAGATGTTTATATCAACGGTGTGCATTTAGGGCAAAATCAAACAGGGTTTATTCCTTTTGGATTTGATTTAACCTCACATCTTAAGTTTAATGAAGATAATGTTATTGCAGTAAAAGTCAATAACGATCGAGGTGATCATTTTAGAGATAATTTCCCGCTAGTTTGGAATCATGAGCATTGGCATCCTACTCATGGAGGTATTTATAGAAATGTATTTTTACATGTTACAGACCCACTTCATATTACGCTTCCACTTTACGATAATTTAGAAACACTTGGAACCTATGTTTACGCTGAAAACATTAGTGCGGAAAATGCAGAGGTTACTATAAACGCAGAAGTTCAAAATGAATATGCTGAAGCTAAAAATGTAACATGCGAATCGAAAATTGTTAATAATGAGGGTAAAGTTGTAGCGGTTGCATCCGTAGAAAAAAGTATGGCTGCAGGAGAAAAATTCACATTTTCTGCCACAACAAATGTTTCAAAACCTAATAGATGGTATACACGTCATCCTTATATGTACTCAGTAGAAACTGTATTAAAGGTTGAAGGTGAAGCTGTAGATTCTTATAGTACACCATTAGGTATTAGAAGTTTTGAATTTAATAAAGACACTGGGTTTTCAAACAATGGTGAATATGCTAAGTTACATGGTTGGGGTCAAAAACCAACAAATGCTTGGGCTGGATTAGGTGCAGCCTTACCCGATTGGTTACGCGACCATACATTCCAACTTATGGATGAGGCCGGAGGTAATTTTATTAGATGGGGACATTGTGCCGGTTCACCTGCCGAGGTTGCTATGGGAGATAAATATGGTTTTGTCAATTTAATGCCAGGTGTAAGTGGCGAATCTGAAGATGAAGGTGAAACTTGGGATATCCGTATTAAAGCCTTTAAAGACATGATTGTGTATTATAGAAATCATCCATCTATAATGATTTGGGAAGGTGGAAATTGGGCCGAAAGCGAAGCTCATTATCAAGAAATTTTAGATGTTATTAATACATTCGATTCTAACGGAAAACGTTTAATGGGTAATAGAAGGGCTGATGTTAAAAATGATTCCGAAGGTTATGTGTCTATAGAAATTGGTACAGAAGGTTGGGAGCGTGAATATCCAGATTTACCACTCATAGAGAGTGAATATATGCGAGAAGAAGCACCAAGACGTGTTTGGGATAAGCATTCACCCGATGATAATTTTTATAGCCATCCTAATATTGAAAAAAACACTTATAAAATAACTTCAGAACAATTTGCGGAAAGACAAGTGCATCATTGGTGGGATAAAATGGGCAGAAAGGCTTATCATGTAGGAGGTGCCAATTGGATTTTTTCCGATGGAACTCATGGTGGTCGTGGACAAACCGAAGTTACTAGAGCTAGTGGAGAGGTAGACGCAGTACGCTTGCCAAAAGAGGCGTTTTATGCTTTAAAAGCTATGTGGCGACCAGAACCACAAATACATATTATTGGGCATTGGAATTATAATGAAGGAACTAAAAAAGACATATTTGTAGTTTCAAATACCGCTGGTGTAAAACTATATGTTAATGGGAAACTTATTGGTGTAAATAAAACACCTAAAAGTGGTTATTTATATACATTTAAAAATGTTGAATGGGAAGCAGGCGAAATAAAAGCAGAAGGTATTATTGATAATGAAGTTCGTGTTACCCAAACTAAAACCACAGCAGGAAAGCCCGCAGCTTTAAAATTAACACCAATTACCGGTCCAAAAGGATGGCGAGCAGATGGGTCAGATATTGCGTTGATTGATATAGAAGTGGTTGATGCAGAAGGTAGAAGATGTCCATTAGCTAAAGGGCGTGTAGATTTTACTGTTGACGGACCAGCCATTTGGCGAGGAGGTTATAATAGCGGAAAAGAAAATTCAACTAATAATTTATATTTAGATATTGAAGCTGGTATAAACCGTGTTTCTGTTCGGTCTCTTTTAAAGTCTGGAACTGTTTCAATCACCGCAACTAAAGAAGGTTTACCATCTGTAAGTATAGAATTAACTTCTAATTCTGTAGAAATTGAAAATGGATTAACTACAGAACTACCACAGGTTTTTAGGGATGTGCTAACGGAAGAACCTATGCCAGTGTACACGCCTGAAATTCCAGAATACATTCCAGGTAAAACCAATAAAAGTAAACTTTTTACAAAATTCAGTTATACAGGAGATGGTAAAGCCATGTTGCGTACCAATATGCATTGGGGTAAAAAGGCGTATACTGATATGGAAGAAAACTATACAGTTGTACCACAATATTTACGAGGGTCAGAATATATAAGAACACCAAATTCTGATAATAGATATTGGGCAAGAGATCAACTACAATTCATTGCAGGAGTGAAGATGCATATTTATGTTCTGCATGATGATACTGTAAAAAGACCAGAATTCTTATTGAGTGATTATAAAGATTCTGGTGATGATATTACAGTTGGTAAAGTTATGATGTCAATATTTCATCGAGTGGCTGAAGCTGGAGATAGTATCATTATGGCTGGAAATAGTGATGGTGATTCTCCTAAAAATTGCAGAATGTATACGGTTGTTGGTAAGAAATATAGTCATTAGATATTTTAACCGAATTCATAAATAGGTAGAACTTTAAATAAATACTGGGACTTTGTTTTATGACCTAATAGTTTATTAATATTATGAAAATAGACTTTCAAAAAATTAATCATGTTCAAATATGTATTCCAATTGGTGAAGAGGATAAGGGGCGTGAATTCTATTGTGGAATTTTGGGCTTAAAAGAAATAGAAAGACCACAATCCTTAAAACATATGGGTGGTTTCTGGTTAGAGCTGGCCAATATTGATTTGCATATAGGAACTGAAAACTTGGAGGGCAAGTCAAAAAGGCACCCTGCTTTTGAAGTTAAAAATATAAATCAGGTAAAGGCTTACCTAATTGAAAATGGTGTTAAAGTAAAAGAAGATGCGGAAATACCGGGTATTGGTAGGTTTTCATTTTACGATTATTGGGATAACCGCATAGAATTAATAGAGAAAGTTGTTTAATCTATGCAACTAATAAAATAATACAAGCTAATTTAAAATCCCGCTGGTACCTGAGTTTTTCAAAGTAAATGATAGTTAGGGCTATACGAACATGTTAATCTCTGGCTTATCAAATACTACTACAGTCCTTCTTTATAAATGGGGTTTGTTGGTAAAGATATATTATCAAACACAGGGAAAAATTTCGGTTTATTATTGATATATCTAAGATTAAATTACTTTTGTTTACATGGCAAGAAGCATTTTTTTTATTTTATTTCTTTTCACTAGTACTTTGAATGCGCAAAACTTAGATTCTTTGTTTCAGGAACTAGAAACAACAATGTCTAAAAGAAAACATTATGACGAACGGAAAAAAACAAGAATTAATAATATTAAAAAGTTACTTTCCGATCAGGATATTAATTCAGAAAACAGGTATTTTTTGACCAGTAGACTCATTTTGGAAAATGAGTATTATAGCTTTAATGAATCTTTACATTATATAAATAATAATATTGATTTAGCCACTTCAATTGGGAAGGATTCACTTAAAACTGAATCTATTTTGAAGCTTTCAAATATTTTGGCCACTTCAGGGAGGTATACTGAAAGCCTTAATTTATTGGATGGTATAAATAGAAAAGTTATTCCCAATGGTTTACTTCTGCGTTTTTATGGAAATTATAAAAAGTGTTATGACGAGTTAAAAAATAGTTCAGAGGTGAAGAGAATTAGCGAAAAGTATCGCGGCCTCTATAGAGCTTATTCAGATTCTCTTAATACGGAAATATCAAGAAATGACAAGGAGTCTATTGAATATTTAATTGTGATTGAGCAAAACTATAGAGATGCAAACAAACTGGGAGAGGCTCTTAAAATAAATGAGGAAATTTTATCAAAATCAATTTCTGGAACTAGGGATTTTTCATTTGCAGCCTTTAACCGATCTTATATGCTTAGATGGCTTAATGATGATAAGCTTAACCAAAAGAAATATTTGATTTTATCTGCCATCTCGGATATAAAAGGAGCTATTAAGGATAACGCGTCTTTGACCAATCTTGCTGAAGTACTTTTTGAGGAAGGAGATGTGGAAAGGGCACATAAATTCATAAATTTTTCATTGGAAGACGCTCAATTTTATAATTCTCAGCTTCGTTTTTTACATATATCAAATATATCGCCTCAGATTTCCAATTCCTTTGAAGCAAGAATACAAAAGCAGCGAAACAAGCTGCAAAAACAACTAATGTTTATTAGTGCATTATCGATTATTCTGTTAATGGCTCTCTATTTTATATTTAAACAATTTCAAAAGATTAAACAGGCAAGAGAACAAGCAAAAGTTGTTAATGTGAAATTGAGAGAGCTAAATGAGGAACTTAAAGTAAAGAATGAGGACCTAAGGCAAATTCATGATGAATTGGCCGATGTTGGTCGTGTTAAGGAACAATATATAGGTTCTTTTCTGAATCTTTATTCTGAATATATAGATAAACTTGATGGATATAGAAAAATGGTTAGGAAATATATTTTAACAAATAAAGTAAACAAACTTTTAGAGCTTACTAAATCCAAACAGGTGATTGAAGAAGAATTAAAGTTGTTTTATTCCAATTTTGATAAATCATTCCTTCATATTTATCCTAATTTTATAAATAGTGTAAATGGATTATTGAAACCCGAAGAGCAAATCCAAATTGGCGATAATGAGCAGCTGAACACCGAATTGAGAATATTAGCGTTAATTAGGTTAGGAATAACCAATAGTTCCAAGATTTCTAAAATATTAAGGTATTCTGTTAATACCATTTATAATTATCGTGTTAAACTCAGAAATGGTGCTATAAAAAGAGATGAGTTTGAAGACCTAGTGAAAAATATTGGCTAAGTTTTTTCCCAATAGAGTATATATAGGGGTCTATATTAACCCACACACTTCTATGTGTATTGTATAAAACATCTACTTTTTTGAAAAACTATTTTTAGGTTAAGTGGTTGTTTATAAGTGTTTTGTGATTATTTTTGTGTGTGAACAACCTACTTCTTAGCTACTTTAGGTTGTACTTCGATTACTTCTTGTGTTCATTTGTTCCATTAATTTTTTGATTTAAAAACTCTATTGTTTTCCAAATCAAAAACCAACTAAAATTACTAAATATGAAAAAAGACTATTTGAACTTTAAATTGTTCGTTATTCTATTTGTTTCTATTTCTTGGTGTGCACTCTCTCAGGAATTATCAATAAGTGGAATTGTACAAGATGAATCGGGAATGCCTTTGCCCGGTGTTAATGTCCTAGAGAAGGGAACTAATAATGGTGCCGTAACCAACTTTGATGGGAATTTTACAATGAACAACCTTAATGTGGGGACCGCACTAACATTTAGTTATGTGGGTTATGTAACTCAAGAGGTTGCTATCAGCCATGATTCAAGATTAACTGTAGTATTAATTGAAGACTTAGCACAGCTTGATGAAGTTGTAGTTGTGGGGTATGGTACTCAGAAAAAAAGCGTTGTTACTGGGGCTATTTCTGGTGTCAAGCAAAGTGAACTTGAAGACTTACCAATAACTCGTGTTGAACAGACGTTGCAGGGAAGGGTGTCCGGTATTACTATAGCAGCCAATTCGGGACAACCTGGTTCTTCATCAACAGTACGTGTTAGAGGGATAACTACATTGGGAAATAATGAGCCATTATGGGTGGTAGATGGGGTTGTTGTTGATTCCGGGGGTATTGGGTTTTTAAATCAATCAGATATTGCTTCAGTTGAAGTGCTGAAAGATGCCGCTTCCCAAGCCATTTATGGTGCTCGCGCGGCTACTGGAGTTATACTTATAACAACGAAAAAAGGAAAGTCTGGTAAATTAAGTGTAAATTATAATGGTTACACAGGGGTGTCTTCGGCGGCTAGAAAATTAGATCTACTGAATGCTACCCAATACGCAACATTATTAAATGAGAAATCTGTAAATGGCGGAGGAAATATATTAATTCCTAATCCACAATCTGTTGGCGGAGGAACGGATTGGCAATCTGTAATTTTTAATGATAGTGCACAACGTACAACCCATGAGTTGAGTGTTAGCGGGGGAAATGATGTATCCAAGTTCTATGCTTCTTTTGGTTACACGGATCAAGAAGGTATTGTAATGAGTGACATATCCAGCTATACTAGGAAGAATATCAGATTAAATTCAACACATAAGATTTCAGATAAAATCACTTTTGGTCAATCTGTAGGTTACTCAAATGAGAAAAATGTTGGATTGGGCAATACTAACAGTGAATTTGGAGGGCCGTTATCTTCTGCAATTAATTTAGATCCTTTAACTCCTATAGTGGAAACAGACCCTGTATTGCTAGGTCAGGCTCCTTATACCAACAACGGGATTCAAAGAAATGTAAATGGAAACCCTTTTGGAGTTTCGGCATTAGTTGCACAAGAAATGGCCAATCCTTTGGCTTATCAAAATACCCGCTTGGGCAATTATGGTTGGTCGGACAATTTTGTTGGAAATGCCTATGTTGAGTTACAGCCAATTGAAGGGCTAAAATTGAGAAGTACATTGGGTGGTAAATTGGCTTATTGGGGCTATGAAAGTTTTTCACCGGTATCTTACCTAAATGCAGCTACAATTACCACTCAGAATAATATTTCCAGAGGAACTAATAAAGGTTTTGGATGGAATTTAGAAAACATCATCTCATATTCCAAGGAAATAAAGAATCATAATTTCAGCATACTTATTGGGCAAGGCGTTTATGTAGATAATATTACAACAGGAGATTATGTAACCTATTTCAATATTCCTGTGGATAATTATAAGGATGCTTCCTTTAATTTTAGCGTTCCTAAGGATCAAATAGATGCTGGTGCTTGGGCAGGAACAGAACATAAGGTAACTTCATTGTTCTCTAGGTTAACTTATGACTTTGATGAGAAATATTTACTTACCGCAATTATTAGGAGAGACGGTTCTTCTCGTTTTGGTAGTAATAACAAATATGGGTTTTTCCCTTCTTTTTCTGCAGGTTGGGTGCCTTCAAAGGAGTCATTTTGGAATGAGAACGACGTCATAACGCAGCTTAAAATTAGAGGGGGTTACGGTATTACAGGAAATGACAATATTGGTGATTTCCAGTATTTATCTACTATTGGTGACGGAAGAAACTATACTATCGGTACGTCTGGTTCCGTAACGATTGGTAATAGTCCAAATGCACCATCAAATCCAGATTTAAAATGGGAAGAGACGAGTCAGCTAAATATTGGGTTTGACGCTAGATTGTTTAAAGATATCTCTGTTGCCTTTGATTGGTATAAGAAAAAAACGTCGGGTATTTTACAACCGGTCACTATTCCAGGATATGTTGGAGCCATAGGCAGTCCAACTGGCAATGTTGCCGATATGGAAAATACAGGTATAGATTTAGAATTGGGATATTCTAAACAATTCAATGAACTTAACTTTTCGTTAAATGGAAATATTTCTTACTTAGAGAATGAAGTTACCTTTTTAGGTAATGGTGTGGATTTTTTATCCGGAGGTGAAAGCATCCAATCTAGCACGTATCCAATTACTAGAACGCAAGTTGGGCAACCTATAAATTCATTTTTTGGTTTTAAAACTAATGGCATTTTCCAAAGTCAAGAAGAGATTAATGCTTATACCAATTCAGAAGGAACCGTAATTCAACCTAACGCTAAACCCGGAGATTTTAAGTGGGTAGATTTAGATGGTGATGGTAATATCGATTCTGATGATAGAGATTTTCTTGGTAGTTCTATTCCAAAGTTATCCTTTGGTTTTACGCTTAATTTAGATTACAAGAATTTCGACCTAATGGTTTTTGGTCAAGGAGCAACTGGAAACAAAATTTTTCAAGGTTTAAGAAGGTTGGATATAGAGAATGCTAATTTTCAAACAGCTGCCTTAGGAAGATGGGTTGGAGAAGGAACATCTAACACCTATCCAAGGTTAACTACCAATGATACAAATAACAACTTTTCAAACCCTTCAGATTTTTATTTAGAGGACGGCGATTATTTCAGATTAAAGACCCTTCAAGTTGGATATACAATACCTTCAGATGCCCTAAAAAAATACGGCATTGAAAGACTTCGAATTTACTACACTGCTGAGAACCTAGTCACTTTTACTAAGTATAGTGGTTATGACCCAGAGATTGGTGGTGGTGTATTTGGCATTGACCGCGGCTATTACCCTCAGGCAAGGACAAATCAAATAGGTGTTAATCTGCAGTTTTAATTAAAAAAAGATAGATATGAAACTAATAAAATTGAATAAATTAAGAATTGGTGTTCTAATGCTAATGTTCTTAATATCATGTAGCGAATCTTATTTAGAAGTAGAGCCAAAAGGAACATCTTTAGAGGAAAATTATTATAAGAATGAAGCTGAAGCTTATTCTGGATTAGTTGCTGTATACGATATAATCGGGAAACAGTCTAAAGGTTTTGAAAATATGATTGCCCTTTTAAATTCTGGTTCAGATGACCATTATACAGGAGGAGGAAGCTCTACGGATGGGTCTCAATTACAAGGCTTTTCTAATTATACCATAGACCCATCAACTATCGCAACAAGTTATTGGACCGATTTTTATCAAGGGATTTTTAGAGCAAACACCTTGTTGTTAAAATTACCGGACGTTGATATGGAAGAATCTCTAAAAAATAGATTTGCGGCAGAAACTAAGGCTTTAAGGGCTATTTATTATTTTGAACTAGTTAGGTTGTTTGGGAATATTCCACTTATTACTACACCTTTAACTTCTGATGAATTCTATACAGTAGTTCAGGCTAACCCAAATGATGTTTACGCACAGATTGAGGCCGATTTATTGGAGGCCATTCCAGATTTACCTATGACCTTAGATCTTGCTAACGAAGCTGGTCGATTAACGAGAGGGGCTGGTAAGGCCATTCTTGGTAAGGTATATCTATACCAAGGAAAAAATACGGAAGCTGCAACGCAGCTAGCCGAGGTTAACGGAACACCGGGTTCAACGAGTTCATTTGGATATAAATTACTTGATAATTTTGCAGACTTGTGGGTTATCAGTAACACTTATAATACGGAATCAATTATAGAAATAGCTCATACAAATAAGAGTAATGCAGATTGGGGCTTTTGGGGTTCAGGAGCAGATGAAGGTAATAGCCTTAATATTATGGTTTGTCCAAGAGGATTCACAAGAACTTCTGGTTCCTCTGCTCCAGATTATGTTTCAGGTTGGGGATTTAGTATTATAACTCAAGATTTATATGATACTATGTCTGGAGACCCTAGATTTGACTCTACCATTGAAGACATTCAAGCCTGGTCCGATGCTGGGCAGGTTGAATATGAGCACAGTTACCAAAACACTGGCTATTATCTTAAAAAATTCATGCCTTTAAAATCAGATACTTCAACGGGGGGTGGTGCAGATGCTCTAAATTATAAGCAACACACATACATGATACGTTTGGCAGACACATATTTAATGGAGGCCGAGGCCTTAGGAGGAACCGGAGCAAGAGCTCAAGCTTTATTGGATGCCGTAAGAGCTAGAGTTGGGCTGTCTTCTATACCAGTGACAATGGAAGCAATATATAATGAGAGACGAATGGAACTGGCAGGAGAAGGCCATAGATGGTATGATTTGGTAAGAACTGGAAGAGCAGCAACAGTTTTAGCAGATAGAGGTTTTGTTGCGGGTAAAAATGAAATATTACCAATTCCATTACCAGAATTGGAAAATACTGCATTAGTTCAAAACCCAAATTATTAATTCTTAAAACAAAACATTATGAATTTAAGTATAAAATTAAAAAGTATTACTAAGTTCTTATCAGTGGTAATATTGGCAGCTATAATGTCTTGTCAACCTGATAAACTAGGAGAGGGTAACGGACTCGTAGCATCAGATTTGGACGCTAGTTTTACAATTACTCAAGTTACCGATAACAATAATAACACCTACTTGTTTACAGCTGATAATGATCAGTATATAACTTCATCTTGGGATGTGACAGGTGGTGATGGAATTAGTGTTGGAGATACTGAAGAAGTTTTTATTCCAGATGCAGGAATTTATAACGTTAAGCACACTGTTACTGGTATTGGTGGAGCAGCAAATATTGTTACTAAGACTTTAAATGTAGAGATATCAGACCCTATAGCTGGAAACATTGTTAAAGGCGGAAGATTTGATACAGATGACGACATAGCAGAATGGACTGTCTTAAATATAAGCGCTTCTGGAACAGAGTGGACTTTGGCTGATGGAAAAGCAACAGTAACAGGAGGTGGATGGAATCAAAAAGGACTTTATCAAACTGTTGATGTTATTGAAGGATTAACTTATAAAGTTGATATGTTAGTAAGCTCCACTTCAGGTGTTCAAAATACTTGGTTTGAAGTTTTTGCTTCATCGACACAACCTGTTGATGGTTCTGATTACTCTGACGGTGGGGCCATAGCTAAGTTCAGTACTTGGGGAGGATGTGCTAATGAACCATTTAGTGGGAAATTATCGATTGTAGGATGCGATTTTAATGGAGAACAAGGAATTTATATTGCGGAAGCTACGGAAACCATTTATTTGGTAATTAAGTGTGGAGGTGAAGACTTAAAGGATGGCGTATCAATTGACAATGTGGAAATGAGAGCGTTAAACTAATGTTTTTAGTTGTTGTTTAGTTTTAGTTTTGATTATGCCCATGTTCAACTGAGTATGGGCATTAATCAAAGGCTTCATAATAAAAATATTTAATGAAACATAATGAAGATATACTTTCAAATATTGTTTTTGTCCAGCTTAATTATAAACTGTTCGTCAACTGATAGTGGTATTGGAGATCCTGTTGAGACAAAACCTCCTGTTGAGAATAATTATAGTAATGTAGATTATTATTTAACCAAAGCAGATCAATCAGAATTATTTCAGCTACATGAAAATAGCCTTCTAAAATATTCTAGTAATATAAATTTTTCTATTCAGGTCAATTCCAATATTACTTATCAGGAAATGGATGGTTTTGGTTTTGCTTTAACTGGTGGTAGCGCGTTACATATTAATAACATGGGCACTAGTCAGAGGGCAGAACTTCTCAATGAACTTTTTGATACCAAAAGAGCAGGGATTAGTTATTTAAGAATCAGTGTAGGGGCTTCCGATTTAGACATAGAGCCATTTTCGTATGATGATCTTCCAATTGGACAAACCGAAGATCTGAATTTAAATCATTTTTCTATTGCTAAAGATCAGGAGCACCTTATTCCGATTTTAAAAGAAATTTTAGCAATAAACCCAAACATAAAAATTTTGAGCTCCCCTTGGTCAGCGCCATCATGGATGAAAACCAGTAATAGTACTATTGGAGGTAGTTTAATGCCTGAGTATTATTCAGTTTATGCTAATTATTTTGTAAAATATATCAAAGCATATGAGGCAGAAGGTATTCCTATTGATGCTATCACTGTGCAAAATGAACCTCATCATGATAGTAATAATCCGAGTATGCGAATGGAGGCGAATGAAATGGCCAATTTTGTAAAAAATCATTTAGGACCTGTTTTTGTTGCTGAAAATATTCAAACCAAAATCATTGTTTGGGATCATAATGCAGATAATACTAATTACCCTATAAGTATATTTAATGACACCGAAGCTAATCAATACATTGATGGTTCTGCTTTTCATCTTTATGGAGGATCTATCGATAATTTAAGTTCAGTTCATAATGCATACCCGGATAAGAATCTCTATTTCACAGAACAGTGGGTAGGTGTTAATTCAGAGTTTGAAGATAATTTAAAATGGCATGTAAGGGAACTCATAATTGGAGCTTCAAGAAATTGGTGCAAAAGTGTTTTAGAATGGAACCTAGTGTCAAATTCTCAGCTAAAACCTCATACACCTGGCGGGTGCACAGAATGTTTAGGTGGTTTAACCATTGACGGGAACGCAGTAAAAAGAAATGAGGGATATTACATAATTGCTCATGCTGCCAAATTTGTAAGACCTGGTTCTGTAAGAATAAGTACAAATTATTCAACAGATTTACCAAATGTTGCATTTAAAACACCAGCAGGTAAAATAATAGTGATTGTATTGAACAACTCCTCCACAGATAGGTCTTTCAATATTCTAGGAACCAATGAACCAATTACGGCATCACTTAGTGCAGGTGCAGTAGCGACTTATGTTTGGGATTAATTCATCAATAAATTAAGTGAAATGATAAAAAGACTTATAGTAGTAATTATACTAATGATTACAATTCTATCATGCCAAAGGCATAAGGAAGAACATTTAGTTCATCAAACAGATAATAAACAAAAGACTTATTTAAACCAAAAGCTAAAATTGTATACTACGGCAGAGGGTACAGATTTGAAGTTGACAGAAACAGGGGCGGGTACTTTTCAAAATACTACTCAACCTTTAGAAACAGAAATTGCTGTATTCGTAAATCCTGAAAAGTCTTTTCAGGAATTTCTGGGCATAGGAGGTGCTATTACAGATGCCGCAGCAGAAGTATTTGCTAAATTAAGTAAAGACAAACAAGAAGAATTGATTGATGCTTATTTTAGTGTAGCTGGCAATAATTATAACATAATTAGAACCAGCATTCATAGCTGTGATTTTAGTCCATATAGTTTTACCTATATAGAAGAAGGAGACAAAGAGTTGAAAACGTTTTCGATAGATCATGATAAAGAATTCAGGATCCCAATGATCAAAAAAGCCATGAATTTAATTGGTGATAACGATTTGGTTTTTTATGCCAGCCCTTGGAGTCCGCCGGCATTCATGAAGAGTAATAGAAATATGCTACAAGGAGGTAAGCTATTACCAGAATATTATCAAACGTGGGCAGACTATTATGTGAAATTTATTCAAGCCTATGAAAAGGAAAGTATTCCAGTTTGGGGCGTTACAATACAGAATGAACCTATGGCTAAGCAACGTTGGGAATCATGTATCTACACAGCGGAAGAAGAACGTGATTTTTTAAAGAATTATTTAGGTCCAACATTTGATAAAGCAGGGTTTAACGATAAGAAAATTGTGGTTTGGGACCATAATAGAGATTTAATCTCACATCGTGCAAATACTATTTTTGAAGATCCCGAGGCGGCTAAATATGCTTGGGGTATTGGATTGCATTGGTATGAAACTTGGACAGGGGGAGAACCTAAATATGATAACCTAAGTAATATAAATGAATCATTTCCCGAAAAGAAAATTTTATTTACCGAAGGCTGTCAGGAAAAGTTTGATAGTAACCATTATTACCGTTGGTCTAATGCAGAACGCTACGGAAGTTCTATGATTAATGATTTTAATAACGGAACTGTAGGCTGGACTGACTGGAATATACTATTAGATGAAACAGGTGGCCCTAATCATGTTAACAATCTTTGTTTTGCGCCAGTCCATGCAGATACCAGAACAAATGAACTGATTTTTACCCCTTCTTATTATTATATCGGGCATTTTTCAAGATTTATAGAACAAGGTGCCCATAGAATTAGTACTACAACAAGCAGAAGTACCCTAGAAAGCACCTCGTTTAGAAATGTAGATGGAGAAATAGTGACCGTAGTTTTAAACAGAACGGACGTTGCTATAACATATAAATTAATTGTTGGAAAAAGCGAAGTGATACTTGAAATCCCTAAACACGCTATACAAACAATTATTTATTAATAGTCTAAATAATAGATAAAATATTCTTTCAGATCGTATATCCTAATTCATTATAAAGCCAATACGCTAACAGGTGATTTTAACCAAATGAGATTACACCTGTAAAGCCGATGTGTATATTGCAGCTGGCCATGTGGAGTTTGGTGGTCGGGTACAAGGCGCATTTTTAAAAGAATATCGTTTCGTTTAAGGTTGGAAAAAAATGGAAAGTGGGAAATTGTTTATGGTAAAAAGACTCTGGCAAAAGGCCAACTAAATGACTTTTATAGTGCTATTTGGCATGAGATAAAACTAAAATTTAGGGGTAATTGTGTGGAAGCCTTTATTGATGGAACGGCTATGTCTAAACAAACCAATAAACTTGGTACAGGATATGTTATTTTGGCCAGTTCTTACAATGGCAACATGTTTGATAATTTAGAGGTAGGGCCCTAATGAGAATGAACCGTTTACCAGATTAAGCAAAGTTGGTAAACGGTTCACTATATAAATTTTCAAATTCTTTTTATACTCTTTACTCTTTTTTTGATTCCGGATTATTTGTAATATAATCTTCCAAAAGATTTTTTACAACATCTAAACTTCCAGCTTTTAATCCATCATTTACATTAGCCCCAGTAATCCAATATAATACCATACCGGCATCAGAACAGTCCCATTTACCTTTTTGAAAGTTTACAATGTTATCTATTTCTGCTATGTTTCCTATCGTCCAAACCAATCTTATACGAGGGTCTTCATGGTTTTTTGCCCAATCCCATTGTTCGTGGTCTAATTTTAAATTTATATTTTGGTCTGGAATACGCACTTCTTCAATACCAAAATCTAATATTTGTTGCCAAGTATAAAAATCGCCAGCATTATCATTGGCAGGATGGTGTGTTACTACTTTAACATAATTGTGTTTTTCTTTAGGCGTCTTTTTTAAAGCCATTCCAATTATATCTGGTTCACCAGCTTCTATAATCCATAAGGGGTCATCTTTAGTAGAGGCATTAATGGCCCAACATAAATCATTAATTGTTTCTTCTTTTTGCCAAATGGCATCATAAAATGTTAAGTGATTAAAACCACCCCAACGTCTTGCAGTCATATCACATGTTACTTGCATTAAATGGTGGCGTTCTTTTTCGGCTTGTTCAGAAATTCGGTCGTCCCTTACCAAATCACAACTATGCGAATAATGTACTAACCTGTCCTCTAAACCAGCAGCACGCAATAAGGCAATACTAATAGCGGTACCTCCTAGGTCATCAGGGTCTGGTGAATTCCCATCTGCTACTATGGCTATTCGGCCTTTTGGAGCTTCAATATTGGTTTGTGCCAATGCAGGGGTAATTATAAAAATGCTTAATACTATAATGTATATTTTATTTACGGCCTTAAAAGATTTCATGCTAAAATGGTATTTATGTAATAGGTTTAAAAGAAGATAAAAATAAAAAGTACATTAGGTAATTCTAACCTGTTCTATCCTGTAAATAGTGGCATATCATTAATTGATTTAATAATTCTTCTTAAAGGATTTTTTAATTAAATATACTTGAGTATTTGGGTGTTTTGTAGGAAAAACTATTGATTTGTTTAATAAGATTTTGCTTATATCAAATGATAATAATTACAGGTAAGTGCAGGATAGTAAGGGTCAGTGCAGGATGCAATACCAAGTTTTAACAAATATTTTGCACATCTATTAATAAAATTAACTAAAATTTATGAAATTAAAAACTACAATGAAAGAGGTTGCCAGAGTTAGGCAAACTCTTGTGGGCGCAGTTATGATTTTGTTTTGTATGGCAATGTCAAGTGCTCAAACGGTAAAGGGAACCGTGACCGCAGATGGTCAACCGCTTCCTGGAGCGACCGTGATCATTAAAGGAACAACAACAGGTACAAGTACAGATTTTGATGGTAACTATACCATTAATGCTGATGCTTCTAGTACACTTGTTTTTTCTTACGTGGGTTATTCATCACAAGAAGTAGTGGTAGGTAGCCAAACAACAATTAATATTGAACTTTTAGCTGACAACAAACTAGATGAAGTAGTTGTTATTGGTTATGGTACACAAAGAAAATCTGATTTAACAGGATCTGTTTCTTCTGTAAGTGCAGAAGATTTAACTGCATTGCCTGTACCAAGAGTAGATCAGGCATTACAGGGTAGGGCTTCTGGTGTGCAGGTTACGCAGGTGAATGGTGCTCCTGGTGCTGGAACTGTAATCCGTGTTCGTGGTGGTAATTCCATTACTGGTAGTAATGAGCCTCTTTGGGTAATTGATGGTATTGTAGTGGGAACCAATTTTAACCTAAATAACTTAAACAGTAATGATGTTCAATCTATTGAAATCCTAAAAGATGCCTCCTCTATTGCTATTTATGGTTCCAGAGGAGCAAATGGAGTCGTGCTAGTAACTACCAAAAGTGGTAGAGGTGCTGGTTCAGGGAAACCTGAGGTAAGTGTAAATTTGTACACAAGTTCACAATTTTTACCAGAATTACCAGACAGACTTAATAAGTTAGAGCAGATTGAATTCACAAATGAAAGTGCTAACTTTAGATCTGCAGCAGAACCTTTCCCAGGTGATCCTTCTCAATATCCTGATAACGATTGGGTTGATTTAGTGTTAGGGCCGGCACCAATTTATAATGCCGATGTCTCTATCCAAGGAGCTACAGATAAGGTTAATTACTATACTTCTTTAAATTACTTTAACCAAGAAGGTATTATAAAAAGTTCAGGTCTTGAGAAGTATATCTTTAGAACGAACTTAGATGTTAATTTAAGTGATAAATTAAAAACTGGATTTAGAGTAAACTATTCTAGATTGGAGCAGGATAATGCATTGGCTAGTTTTAGTGGAGCGGCATTTGGTACTCTTAGAACACAACCCGTTTATAATGATGACGGTTCTTATAACGGATTTAATGATGTGGTGGGGTCGCCATTTTCTAATCCATTAGCTAATAGAGAGTTAAATACTAATGAAACATTTACTAATAACTTATTAGCAACAGTTTACTTAGAATATAGCCCTGCACCAAATTGGGTTATCCGTTCAACATTTAGTCCAGAATTTAATAATACTAAACAGAACAGATTTAATTCTAGCCAATCTCCTGCATTATTGTCTATAGGCGATACTGGACAAGGAAGTGCTAGTGTTCGTACTACTGCAACTTCAGGTTGGAACAATGAAAACACTATTCAGTATAGTTCTGATTTTGGTGAAGATCATAGTGTTACAGCCCTTGCAGGTGCTTCTTTTCAGAAAGTATCAACAGAAATAGCAATGGCAGAAGCATTTGGTATTACAAGTGATGCTACCGGGTTTAATAATCTAGGTAATTCAGACCCTACTAGAGCTGTAGTGTCAAGTGACTTCTCTGGATTTCAAATCGCATCTTTTTTCGGAAGAATAAATTATTCATATAAAGATAAATATCTATTGACTTTAGTAGGTAGAACTGATGGTAGTTCGCGTTTTGCACCAGGTAATAAGTATGAGTTCTATCCGTCCATAGCAGGTGCATGGAAAATTACCGAAGAATCATTTATGCAAGATCAGGATATTTTCCAAGATTTAAAATTAAGAGCAAGTTGGGGAAGATCAGGTAACCAAGCTATTGGACCTTACAGAACCTTTGGTTTATTAACAGGAGCTAATACAACGCTTAATGGTGCAGAAGTTCCGGGAGTAACTTTAGGTAGACCTTCAAACCCTAATTTAAAGTGGGAAACAACAAATTCTTTTGATATTGCCTTAGAAGCATCATTGTTTGGAGGTAAAGTATTTACAGAGTTTAACTACTACAGAAAGACAACTGAAGATTTACTATTGGATGTAACCATTCCTAGACAAACAGGTTTTAACAGTCAATTACAAAATATAGGATCGTTAAGAAATACAGGATGGGAACTTTTAATTAATTCTACCAACATAAGTACTTCAGATTTTAATTGGAATTCTACAGTAACATTATCATCAAATGATAACGAAATCTTAGATCTTGGAGGTGTAGATTTTATAGATATCGTAGTTGATCCAATTATCGGCTCTGGTAACACGCGTTTAATTGTAGGAGAATCGGTTCCTTCATATACAGGGGTTAGATACTTAGGAACATGGAAAAGCCAAGCAGAGATAGATGCTTCTGGTAGAACAGACCCGCAGGTTGTAGGTGGTTCACATTTTGAAGATTTAAATGGAGACGGTATTGCTTCGTTAGAAGATGCCGTAGTTTTAGGTAGTCCATTTCCTGATTTAATATTTGGTATAGAAAATAATTTATCTTACAAGAATTGGGACTTTTCATTCTACTTACAAGGAACGCAGGGTAATGAAGTATATAATTTATCGATGAGAAATCACTATTTCAACCGTGGTGAAACTGTGAAATTTGGAGATTTACGTAACCGTTGGACCGTAGATAATCCAACGTCTGATATTCCTAGAGCAGGTGCAGATTCGGTAACAAATACATTACCAAACTCAGAGTATGTTGAAGATGGGTCGCATATTCGCCTTAAAAACGTAAGATTAGCCTATAATTTTCCTGTGGATAAAATGGGATTAAATGGTGTTAAAAATGCTACCGTATATTTAACAGGAACTAATTTATGGTTGTCTTCTAAGACAAGGTTAATTGATCCAGAAGCAAGTAACTTTGGTCGTAGTAATATAGCGCAAGGGTACCTTAGTGCTCAGTACCCTAACCCAAGAGTTATAACACTTGGTCTTAACGTAACTTTTTAAAAAAAAATAATATGAAAACAAAAAATATAATTTTATACATCTTTGCAATTTTCACATGTTTTGGATGTGAGAGTTTTTTAGAGGAAGATCCAAAGGCGCTTATATCGCCTGAATCGTTCTTTGCTTCAGAAAATGATGCAAGACAAGCGGTTCAAGGTATGTATGCCATATTGAAGAATAACTCATTGTATGGTCAGGTAGGACTGGATCATTTTTATGATAACGGTTGTGATATCATAGAACCAAACCGTGCGGCAAATTTTGTGCAGCCAATTGGAAATTATACACTTAATGAAGCGATTGCAGATGTGTCCGTTCAAAAAATGAGTGTTTCAGATACATGGAAAGACCTTTATAGAATAATCTTGAATGCCAATGTAATCATTGACAGGGTAACTGGAAATGAGGCTATTGGTACTGAAGAGGTAAGAACTGATATTCTTGCTGATACTAGATTTATAAGAGGCTTATGCTACTGGCATATTACCAATCTTTGGGGTGATGCACCATATTATACTGAAGCTCTTACCCTAGAAGAAATTAGTTCATTAGGAAGAGCACCAGAGGCAACTATCATTGACGGTGTTTTAGCGGATTTACAATTTGCACAAGACAATTTACAGGATGCTTATACAGGAGATCAAAGTGGTAGAGCATCAAAATGGGCTGCAGCTATAGTAATGGCAAAAATTTATATGAAGCAGCAACAATGGCAAATGGGCTTAGATAAATGTTTGGAAATTATCAATCAATCACCTCATAGTTTGTTAGATTCTTATAATGAAGTATTTGATCAATTTAACGAGTATAATGCAGAGATTATTTGGTCTTTGGATTTTGCTAGAGACATTAATAGTCAATTTGACCCTGCATTCCCAGGAAGATCCTTTGCAGGTAATAATAACTGGCGTCCTAGTATGTTTAATCCGCGTTTAAGAGATGAGCCATTAAACACTGCTGAGAGAGGTGCTTTAGGAGATGCATTGGCTGCTCGCGGTGAAGCCTTTAACGGAACTGGACTTCAGGTGGCGTCTAAGGATTTTGCCGAGAAGTTCCCAACAAATGATTTAAGAAGAGAATTAAATATAGTTGATAACTATTTAGGGTTCGATTTGGTATTCCCATACATGGCCAAGTTTTGGAATTTAGAGTTAGACAGATCACCACGTTTTAATCACTCAGATAACAGAATGGTATTCCGTTTAGCAGATGTTCATTTAATGGCTGCAGAATGTGAAAATGAGCGTCCAGGTGGAAATCCAAACATGGCGTTCGAATATATTAGAAAGGTTAGGGAGCGTGCGTTTGCTACTGTTCCAGAGGCTGAAGCAATACTTGGTTTAAGTCAACAAGAATTTAGAGAGGCTATCTATGATGAACGTAAATGGGAGTTAGCTGCAGAAATGCATAGAAGATATGACTTAATTAGATGGGGTATCTTATTAGATGTAGTTCAAAATTTAGAATTCCGTTTCTGGACTCCAAATGATAATATTAGACCTTATCATGTTAAATTACCTATTCCTCTACAGGAATTGATTAATAACCCTGCATTGTTAGAGTCAGATCCAACAAATAACGGATATAGACAATAGTAGTAGGCAATTTATATTTATGAATTGTTCAGTTTGTGTAAAGGCCGAAGAACTAAGTTCTTCGGCCTTTTTTTATGAAACAAAGCTCAATGCAGCACAGTACAGGACAAAAAGAATAAACTTGGATACTAATTTTGGATTTCAGACATATCTTCATGAAGTTTAAATTTATTCTTATAGCTTGTATATTAAGTTCGTTAAATGTTCTTTCCCAAATAAAGCACGGACTTAGAGATGAATTAGGCAGACATATAATACCAAGAGGCTTTGTGGTAAATACCAATGATGGTGGTGGAGAAGTGTTTTTTAATTCAGATGATTATGCACGTATGGTTAGAATGGGTGCTAATACTCAGGTAGTACGTTTAGAATTAGGAAAATTAAGTGATTTTTCAGGTGGCCAACTAGAACCAAAGTATCTATTAAAATTGGATTCATTGGTAGCTATGGGAAGAAATTCTGGTATAAAAACAGTTTTTAAAATGACTGTTTATGGGGTAGATGAATTTAAATGGGAAACCTTCTGGCAAAATAAAAAGAACGAGTATAATACTTATATAGATGCTTGGAAAGTAATATGGAATAGGTATGCAGAAGACCCATCTGTATTAGGCTACGATGTGGTAAATGAACCACGCAAATTAACTATGGACATTTCGTATTCCGATTTAACCAAGCAATACTTGATTCCGCTTTACCAAAAAATAATTTACGAAAGCCAAAAAATTAATTCAAACAAGAAGATATTATTTCAGTCTATTTTCATGAATAAAGGAGAGAAAATAGATAATAATCAATATGCCGAAATTACAGCACCGATAAATAGAGAAAACATCATTTTTGCGCCACATATTTACCAAGATAATATCGACTATATAAAACGTAATATGGATAGGTTCGATAAAGAATCAGATATGTTAAAAGCTCCCATATTAATTGGAGAGTGGGGTTTTCCAACTTTTGCAACTACAGATACGTTAATTGAAGGAAAGCTAGGGCAATTAAAATATAGGGAATTATATATTAGGACAGCCGAAGTTTTTGACCTCATGGGTGTAGGTTCCATCAAAGCTTGGTTTTTAGGAAACCGCACCATGCAACATTTTCTTTCAGGAGGCCCTTCAACATGGTCCATTTTTAGTGATAGTACAGATGCTGGTACCGTAGAAAGAAAATATATAACCGATGTGATTTCCAGACCTTTTCCTCAATCAATAGCAGGAGATATTCAGTCTTTTTTATTTAATCATGCCACCCGAACACTTAATTTAAATATTAAATCTGATAATAGTAAAGGACCCTCAAAAATATTTATTGGCGCTAACAGACATTATCCAGATGGTTTTTCAATCATTATAAATAAGGACTTTATCTTGTATTACAACCCTTTAAAAAATGTTGGTTTAGAAACATATAGGGCACCAATAGGCACAAATCCTTCAGATTATATTTGGGATGAAAAAAGCCAAAAACTAATCATTTTAAAATGGCCTTTTGATAAAGAAGAACTTAATCTGAAAATTGTTCCAGGGATTCGAAACTTTTAATTAATACAAACTAGAAAATAACCCATGAAAAAATTATTATTTATCAGCATTATTACATTCGCTTGTTTTTGCTGTAATTCAAAAGATGATAAGAAAGAAGTTAATCAAAAGGATTCTGAAATAGCTAAAAAAGTAGAGCAGCTTATAAGTGAAATGACGCTTGATGAAAAAATAGCTGAAATGACTCAGGATGCTCCTGCAAATGACAGACTGGGAATCCCATTTATGAAATATGGAGAAGCATTACATGGATTATGGCTTGTACTTGATTACTACGGTAATACAACAGTTTATCCGCAAGCGGTAGCCTGTGCATCAACTTGGGAACCAGAACTCATTAAAAAAATGGCGTCTCAAACTGCACTAGAAGCACGGGCTTTAGGTGTTACCCATTGTTACTCACCTAATTTAGATGTTTACGCAGGAGATGCGCGTTACGGTCGTGTTGAAGAATCGTATGGTGAAGACCCTTATTTAGTTTCGAGAATGGGCGTTGCATTTATTCAAGGTTTACAAGGTACAGGTGATGAGCAATTTGATGAAAATCATGTCATTGCAACAGCTAAACATTTTGTTGGATATCCAGAAAACCGACGTGGTATAAATGGTGGATTTAGTGATATGTCTGAACGTCGTTTACGTGAGGTTTACTTGCCATCGTTCGAGGCAGCAGTAAAGGAAGCACAGGTAGGTTCTGTAATGCCTGGTCATCAAGATTATAACGGAATTCCATGTCATATGAATACTTGGTTGTTAAAAGATATCTTAAGAGATGAGCTAGGTTTTGACGGTTTTATTGTATCTGATAATAATGATGTAGGGAGAATAGAAACGATGCATTTTATTTCTGAAACCAGAACTAAAGCGGCTATTTTAGGTTTAAAAGCAGGTGTTGATATGGACTTGGTAATTGGGAAGAACGTTGAATTAGCAACGTATCACGCTAACGTTTTGAAGGATACAGTAATGCAAGACCCTTCGTTGATGCCTTACATAGACAAAGCTACATCACGAATTTTAACCGCAAAATATAAACTAGGTTTATTTGATACAGAGCAAAAAGAAATTGATGAGGAAACAGTAAATGCAGGTCGTGAAGAACACCGTGAGTTTGCATTGGAAATTGCTGAAAAATCTACTATCATGCTTAAAAATGATAATAACCTCTTACCAATTGATTTATCAAAAATAAAATCATTAGCTGTCATTGGGCCTAATGCCCACGAAAAAAGACCTAAAAAAGGAACGTATAAACTATTGGGTGGGTATTCAGGATTACCACCATATTATGTTTCAATTCTAGATGGTTTAAAAAATAAAGTTGGCGATAAAGTAAAAATAAACTACGCTAAAGGTTGTGATATTAATAGTTTTTCAAAAGAAGGGTTTTCTGAGGCGGTTTCTGCTGCAAAAAAATCGGATGCTGTTGTTCTAGTTGTGGGTAGCTCTCATAAAACCTGTGGTGAAGGAGGAGACCGTTCTGATCTTGATTTGTATGGCGTACAAAATGAATTAGTAGAGGCCATTCACAAAACAGGAAAGCCTGTAATTGTTGTTCTAGTTAATGGTCGTCCGTTGAGCATAAACTACATCGCCGAAAATATACCGTCTGTACTTGAAACGTGGTATGGCGGCATGAGAGCAGGTGATGCTGTAGCAAATGTAATTTTTGGAGACGTAAACCCGGGAGGTAAACTAACAATGTCTTTTCCACGCTCTGTTGGACAAGTTCCTGTTACTTATTTGGAGCGTCCTGACTTTATTGGATCTGGAAAAGGAAAGTATCGATTTAGTGATAAGTCACCATTGTTTCCTTTTGGATACGGATTGAGTTATACAACTTTTAAAATAAGCGGACCTAAACTTAAAAATACTAGTATAGATATAAATGGAACCACAACAGTTTCAGTAGATGTTACAAATACAGGTGAAAGAGAAGGCGATGAAGTTGTACAATTGTATGTTCGTGATGATTTTGCTTCTGTAGGCAGGTATCTTAAAATGTTAAAAGGCTTTAAACGTATTACTCTGAAACCGGGAGAAACTAAGACGGTTAGTTTTGATTTAGGTTTTGAAGAGTTAAATGTATTAAATCAAGAGATGAAAAAGGTTGTGGAACCAGGCACTTTTACCATTTCTGTTGGAAATTCTTCTTTAGAAAAAGATCTACAAAAAGTAACTCTTGAGGTGAGATAAAAATTGGAATTTAGTTAGCTGAATGTTTAAAGAGAGGAGTTCAACTCCTCTCTTTTTTTTTGAAATATAATAGAAAAAAACATTTATAAAAGCATCCCTTTTTTATTGAAAAACACGTAAAAATTAGTTTAAAAAAAATCGATAATACCACATATTTAAAGAGTTTCCCGATGCTAAACAGTAAAGTGCAGCACACAGCAGGTAGGTACAGGATACAAAAAATAAGTATAGTGTGTAATTTTAAACATTATTAATCCAGTTGGTGTGAAACTAACAAACTAAAAGATAAACAATTATGAAAAAAATTACTTTAAAAATTTCTGCATTTTTATTACTAGTCATGTTTGGGTCTCAAGTAGATGCTCAACCTATATTATGGACTGAAAATGGTACATATAAAATAGGTGCAAGAGGTACTAATTTATTTATGACAATTAATGGTGGTACCGGTGCTTTAGAATGGCAAACAGAATTACCAGGCGATGATCCAACTCAAGTTTGGGCTATAGTGGACCATAGATCACCAGCTTCTACGGGATTGATGGAAATTACTTCACAAGCTGGCGGACTTGACTGGACCATGTGTATAGCTTCTGATGCAGGTTATCCAAATGTTACCATTACTGTTGAACAAAGACTTCCAAAAGTGGTTTCAGCAGGTGATTGGTCTGGTTTGGATCAGTTCCAAAGAAGAAAAGCTAAAGTAGATGCAAACGGGGATCCTGACTCTGGTGGATCAAATCCAGCAACTGGAAACAATGCATTGTTTATACAAGCACCAGCGGGTACTAATTCAAGATATGGTGTAATTCCAACTGCAGCAGGTGACCCTGTAGAATTCAATGGTGGAGGAATAGATGTGATTGATTACCACTTTATAGCTGCATTAAGCACAGAGGCTTTTGATGCTAGTTCAATTTTTATTGCTAACCCTGTTAAAAATGAATTGTCTGTTAAAGGTTTAACTTCAAACATTAGTCAAGTTGCAATTTATTCATTGTTAGGTCAAGAAGTTCTTTCTAGAAAATTAAATGGTGAATCTTCACTTAATTTAGATATTAGTGCTTTAACAAGTGGCATGTATATAGTAGATTTTAAAGGAGAAAATGGAAGCCTTACTAAAAAGATAGTAAAGCAATAGTATTTTATACTTTACAACACTTAATTAAAAAACATTCTATCCTTAATTTAGGGTAGAATGTTTTTTTTTCAATCTAAATACTCTAAAATTCAATTAAATAGAATACAAAAATAAAACTATGCAAAGACTAGCATTTAAAATGAAATTAAATGAAGGGGAAAAGGCTGCGTATAAAGAACGTCATAACCAATTATGGCCTGAATTGAGACAATTGCTTAAAGATAATGGGGTGAGTGAATACTCTATTTTTTTAGATGAAGAAACCAGCACATTATTTGCGTTTCAAAAGGTATCAGGTCAAGGTGGTTCTCAAGATTTAGCCAATAATGAAATTGTAAAAAAATGGTGGGATTTTATGGCAGATATTATGGAAACTAATCCAGACAATTCACCAGTTTCAATTCCTTTAGAAGAAGTGTTTTACATGCCTTAGAATTAGTGGGGGATTTCCTGTTTTTCAGCAGTACGGTGCAGGATGCATTATGCGTGTTTCAATAGTAATTTTATCCCGCTGATCTTTTTAAAAGGATAGAACAAAGAAAATTAAAAAGGAATATGAAAAAGAAATACATCACAGTGAATTTAATTCTCAGAAACCTGTTTCTAATGATTGTTTTGTGTTACTCTAATTTAATGAGTGCTCAAGTAGTTTTGGAAAATGAAGTTAAAATCACTGATTTAGGCTTGCATTTTGATGGAAGCAAGGTTGGTAGCACAGCTTCAAATACCGGTGATAGCGCTCCTTACGACTATTTTTTTGGCAGAAATATATCTGCACATGGCGATTGTATTAAAACTTATGGGAATTTTGTTTTTATGACATGGTATCGTGGGGGTAAGGCAGACCGTCATGTTATGTTAACACGTTACAATACGCTTACAGGTACAATGGCAACTATTGAGTTTCCGCATAGGCACACAGGGTATCAAAATCAATACTGGATTGGAGAATCTCATAATACCATAGCGATAGGTGTAAGTCCTTTAGATGGAACAATTCATTTGCTTTATGACATGCATGCTTACAGTGCTTCAAGACCTTCCAATGGAAGTCTAGCTAATGACTATTTTAGATATTCATATTCAGTGAAAGATGCAGCTTCGTTACCAGATGCTGATTTTACTTTAGACAAATTCGTTCAAAATGGTACTGGAGGTTATAAACATTTAAGAATGCCAGGTACTGCTGCTCAATCAGAATTTGTATCATTAACCTATCCAAGGTTTTTTCAAAATGATGGTGGGGAACTTTTTATGCTCATGCGTGAAGGTGGAAATAATAATGGTATGTATAAGTTTATAAGATACGATACCAATACAGGAGATTGGGGTAACTTCACAGATTTTAATAGGTTAAATGCAAGAAGCCAACCAGGAATTGATTATAATTGGGGACTTTACGGTGATATGAAATATGTAAATGGGAAGTTTCGTATTGGTTTTCAACGCAGGTCTCAAAACAATGATGATAAATATCTTTATCAAAATGGCGTGTACTACGCCTATTCAGATGATCAAACGGCCGCTACAGGTTGGAAGAATTACAAAGAAGAACCTTTTAGTCTTCCATTATGGGATGCGGATTTTATAAAGGTTATGGAACCTGGCGATTATGTGCAAACTACCCAGAAAGATAAAGTTTATATTGTTGGAGGATTTGATTGGACAGTTACTGAGAATGAAGATGTACACATCATAAGTCAAGTAAAAGATAATGAGTATAACGTTACTAAGAATTTACACACCTATAAACCAGCTGGTTCAACAGAATTTATTACGTCAGAAGATTTTGCAGGTGGGGCAGCACTATATACTTCAGGAAACAGTATATTTCTAATTGGGCTAACGAGTAGCAAGCGTATTTTTATAGAAAAGGCAGAAGGAGGAACCAATAACTTTACAAGGGTTTATGAAGCAACAAGTGGTAAAACTTTTGATCATGGTGTAGTGCATATAGAGAATGGTAAAGTTTACTATTATTTAATGGAGAAAAAAACAGGAAATGCACAGCCTCTTTATTTACAAATTATTGATTTAGATATTGTGCCGGTAGACCCTAAAGGGCCTAATAATTTTACAATTCAGGCTAAGGGAGAAACTTGTGAAGACATGAATAATGGTAAACTTATTATTAATGGTGCTGCTACCCATAATTATCTAGCAACTATTAATGGAGTTAATTATGATTTTAACAAAAACAAAACCATTGAAGGTTTAAGTCCTGGAACATATGATTTGTGTATTGACGTAGTTGGAGAAAATTTTAGTCATTGTTATGAAATAACCATAGAAGAAGCATTAACCTTAACAGGAAAAATTAGTGTGAGTAAGCAATCTGCACAAGTCTCTGTGGATTCTGGAGAAGCACCATATACGGTTGTTAAAAACGGACAAAAACTATTTGAAACCTATCAGTCAAACTTTTCTATTGCTGTGAATCACGGCGATAATATTCAGATTAGTAGTAAAGAAGCTTGCCAGGGTGAAATGTTAAAAACTATCAATTTACTTGAGAATGTCAAAGCGTATCCTAATCCTACAAGCGGTTTATTTGAATTATATATACCTAATAGCATTGAAACAATACATTTAGAAGTCTATAATATTCATTCTCAATTAATAGTTGATAAAACGTTCTCAGTACAAGCCGGAAAAGTGCAATTGAATTTAGAGGACAAACCAAAAGGTGTCTATTTTGTGAAAGTGAATTCAAAGAAACCAGTATTTGTAAAAGTAATAAAGAAATAGCATGAAAAAATCATATTTATATATAACACTATTTTTTGGACTGATTTTATCTTGTGGCGGAAGTGATAAAGACGAAATTATAGAGCCTGAAAATACGGCACCTACTGTACCGAGTATAGTATATCCATTAAACAATACACTTTGCGTTAATAATGAGGTAAAATTTGAATGGAATTCCTCTATAGATGCAGAAGGGAATAGAATAACTTATAAGATTGAGGTGTCTGAGAATAGTTCGTTCTCTCCATTGGCATATAGTGAAACGAGTTTTATTGATTCTAAAACCATAAGTTTAACCAAGGGTAAGGCTTATTATTGGCGTATAAAGGCAGTAGATAGTCAATATGCAGAAAGTGGCTATTCTTCCGTAAGTCATTTTTTAACAGAAGGAGAGGGTATTAGTAATCACATACCATTTGCTCCAAGTTTATTAGCACCTGCTTTAGATTCTGAAATAGCCGGAACAAGTACGACCTTAAGTTGGTCAGCATCAGACGTTGATAATGATCCTTTAACATTTGATGTGTATTTAGATACTAGTGCACAACCTACAACTAAAGTATCTGAGAACCAATCAGGAACTACTTTTGATGTTACAGGCTTAAGTCCCGCATCAACTTATTATTTTAAAGTAGTAGTTAAAGACGATAAAGGAGGAACAAGTATTGGGCAAGTTTGGAGTTTTGCTACAAAGTAGATATCTCTTAGGATTAATAAGTGGATATATTATATAAGTATTTTATAGTAAAATACATCTTTTAAAAGACAGAGCAGGATAGTTTTTTTCCATAAAAAAGCCATCTTGCTTATCTATTTTAAATAGGGTATATGAAAAAACACATAGTTTATTTTTTTAGTTGTTTTGTTCTGTTTAACTTTTCAGGAGACGACAGTAATAATGATGTGTTAGAAGAAAAGCAGTAACCGGAAGAACAAGGAAATATAGATACCTTATATCATTTGAGTTGGGGTGTATATTCAAATAGTAAAATGATAAAGAACTTAAGTAACACGGTCACAAATATTACTAGGGAATAGGAATTAAATTTATAATCTAAATCAGTAGTAGATTACGTTTTCGATAACCAATGAAGATTCGATATTTATTTTTAACAATTAGTTTTTTTACACTTACATTTTTAAGTTCATGTAATACATCTCAAACACTTAAACCTAAGGCTCTTACAATATCCGAAGGTTTTAAAAATCCTTTAGGGTTTTATAATTCAAAACCAACTTTTTCTTGGAAACTACCTGTTTCAGTAAAAACTAAATGGCAATCTGCTTACCAAGTAATTGTAGCATCTTCAATAGAATTGTTACCAAACAATCCTGATTTATGGGATTCTAAAAAACAATTAAACTCACAATCAACTTTTGTAAATTATCAAGGTGAAGCATTAAAGTCACGTCAAAAAGTATTTTGGCAAGTGCGCTTTTGGAATCAAGATGATACTATTTCTGAGTGGAGCGATATAAACACTTTTGAATTAGGCTTACTTAATAATTCCGATTGGAAGTCTAAATGGACAGGTATAGATACGGCAAAAGATAGCATTAAAGGTGTTCGTGAATTTTTAATGCACAAACCACAATATTTAAGAAAAGGATTCGAGTTGTCTTCGGATGTGGCTTCGGCAAGGTTGTACATTACCGCTAAAGGGGTTTTTGATGTACATTTAAATGGAAAAGATATAAGTGACGATGTGATGCCTCCGGGGTGGACACCCTATAATCATCGTATAGAAACAATTACTTACGATGTTACAAAATTTTTAGAAACAGGTAAAAATGTAATAGCAGTAGAATTAGCTTCAGGTTGGCATTCCGGAAGAATTAGTAGAGGTAGAGCACTTTACGAAAATTTTGCTTCACCTAAATTATTATGTCAGCTAGAAATAACGATGAAGGACGGTACTCAAAAAACCATTGTATCAGATAAAAGTTGGAAAGGAACAACAAATGGTCCGATTAGATTAGCAAGTATCTATGATGGCGAAGTTTATGATGCGAATTTCAAAATGCCTAATTGGGATAATTCTCAATTTAATGATACATCTTGGGATGCTGTTGAAGTAGAAGAGATAGATGATGAAGTAAAGTTAGAGCCAAAACGTCATAGCAGCGTAAAGAATAAAACAGTTATTAATGATACAGAAATAGTTTCAGAAGAAGATAATTTAGTTGTTTTCAATTTAAAACAAAATATGGTAGGTGTACCAAAAATTAAAGTTCCCATGAAAAAAGGCGATACTTTAAAAATTAGATTTTCTGAGATGTTGTTATCAGATAATAGATTTTACACCAAAAATTATCGTTCAGCACATTCTACAGATTATTATATAGCCTCTAAAGATGGATTAATAGAGTACTTGCCAAAATTCACATTTCACGGGTTTCAGTTCGTAGAATTAAGCGGATTTGATAAACAGGCTAAACCTCATTCAAGTTGGGTACAGGGAATAGTACAACATTCCAATTTTGAATCTTATGGAACATTCACTTCATCTCATGATAAATTGAATCAACTTCAAAGTAATATTACTTGGGGGTTGCGTGATAACTTTTTTGATATTCCTACTGATTGTCCGCAACGTGATGAACGTTTGGGATGGACAGGAGATGCACAAGTCATTGCACCAACAGCTTTATTTAATTATGATACCCATGCCTTTTGGACTGCTTGGTTACAGAGTCTTAGAGAAAATCAGTCTGAACACAAAAATGGTTTGGTACCTTTTATAGTGCCAGATGTACTGCAAAACAAAAACGGAGGTTCTGGTTGGGGTGATGCCTGTGTTATTATTCCTTGGGATATTTATAATATAACAGGTGATATAACAGTACTTGAAGAGAGTTATGAATCAGCAAGAAAATGGGTTGGGTACTATCAATCTAAAGTTAAAAAGAAAGCTTATATACCAATAATGCATTCTTTTGGAGATTGGTTACAACCTTACCCTTCTAAAAGCTTGAAAAGAGGAAATAGAGGTGATACACCAAAGGAATTAATTAATACCGCTTTTTTTGCACATTCGGCACATTTAATATCCAAAATTGCTGGTGTTTTAGGTAAAACAGATGATGAAAAAAAATATAAAGATCTGTATAAAGACATAGCCAATGCTTTTGAAAATGAATTCTTTGATGAAAACGCTAGGTTTAAGCAGGAAAGACAAACACAAACAAGTTATTTGTTAGGAATATATTTCGATTTATTTAAAGCTGAAACCAAACTAAAAGCACAGATCCACTTGCTTGAAGAAATTAAGAATGCCGATTATCATTTAGGTACAGGCTTTTTAGGCACACCAATTTTACCAAAGGTTTTAGATGATATGGGTGAAATTGATTTGATGTATAAAATACTTTTTAAAGAAACCTACCCCTCATGGTTCTATTCCATTAATCAAGGAGCCACTACCATGTGGGAACGTTGGAACAGTTACAGTAAAGCCGAGGGATATAACCCACAAAGTATGAACAGTCTTAATCATTATGCATACGGAGCTATCGGACAATGGATGTACGAGCGTATAGCTGGATTAGCATCTTTAGAACCGGGATACAAGAAAATAAGAATTGCACCAATACCAAACACAAGTTTTTTAAATGCTGCAGCTGCAACAGTAAATACCACTTTTGGTGAAGCATCGTCTTCATGGAAGGTAGAAAACAATATGTTTTATCTTGATGTGGTAATTCCACCAAATACCACAGCAGAAATTAGTTTACCTACTAGTGATGTTTCAGATTTAATGTTAAACGGGCAGGTATTTAAAGAAGATTCAGACTTAAAAATGATAGGTTCAAACAAAATTTTGGCTAAGGCCGGTACATATAAATTTCAAACAAAATTTCAGATAAATGATTAACAGATTCACTTTAAAAAATATGCTAAGACTATTTGTGTTAATGGTCGCTTTCAGTCAGATGTCCTGTTCAGAAAAAGAAACCTTAAATTCTGCAGAAAACCTAACAATTTCTGAAGGGTTTAAAAATCCATTAGGGTTTTATGATGCTAACCCTACTTTTTCATGGCAATTACCTGTATCTGAATTAAATAAAAGTCAATCGGCTTATCAAATTGTAGTGGCAAGTAGCCCTGATTTGTTACCTAATAATGCAGATTTATGGAATTCAGAAAAGCAAGAAACTAATCAATCTGTATGGATTAAATATGATGGTAAGCCTTTAGCATCTCGCCAAAAGGCATATTGGCAAATAAAATATTGGAACCAAGATGATGAAGTGTCCCAATGGAGTGAAGTCAATCATTTTGAATTAGGCTTATTAAAAAATAGCGATTGGAAAGCTAAATGGGTTGGCTTAGATACAGCTAAAGATAGTATAAGAGGACGAGGAAAAGTACTCATACATAAACCTCAATATTTAAGAAAAGGTTTTGAGCTATCTAATGATATAGCTTCTGCACGATTATATATTACATCAAAAGGCGTTTTTGATGTTTCCATAAATGGAGAAAATGTTTCAGATGATGCTATGTCACCAGGGTTTACAACGTATGATAAGCGCATAGAAACACTAACATATGATGTAACCAATTTAATAGAATCTGGACAAAACACCATTGGTGTTGAACTGGCTTCTGGTTGGTATTCAGGGCGTTTACTATGGGGAACAACCCCATGGGATAATACAATTTCACCAAAAGTATTAGCTCAGTTGGAAATGACAATGAAGGATGGTACAAAAGAAGTGATTGTTTCCGATAAAGGTTGGAAGGGAATGACAAACGGTCCGCTACAATTCGCGGAAATATATGATGGTGAAATTTATAACGCGAATAAGGAAATGCCTAATTGGACAACTAATAATTTTGATGATAAAGATTGGGCAAAAGTTGAAGAGGCAGAAATTGATAATCAGATTCAGCTTGAGCCTAAACGTCATAAAACCGTTCAGAATAAAATTGAATTAACACCTCAGGTCATAACAGAGAAAGATGGTGCAGTAATTTTTGATTTAAAGCAAAATATGGTGGGTGTGCCTATGGTAAATGTACCCATGAAAAAAGGGGATACCCTTAAAATTAGATTTGCAGAAATGCTGTCGCCAGATGGTACTTTTTATACTAAAAATTATAGAAGCGCACATTCTACAGATTATTATATAGCTGCTAAAGATGGAGACATTAGCTATATGCCTAAATTTACCTTTCACGGTTTTAGGTTTGTTGAATTAAGTGGGTTTGATACTTCAAAAGAACCTGTTAAAAATTGGGTAACTGGTATTGTACAATATTCAGATTTTGATGATAACGGTAGGTTTACATCTTCGCATGATAAATTAAACCAGCTACAAAGTAACATTGTTTGGGGCTTACGAGGTAATTTTTTAGATATCCCAACAGATTGCCCGCAACGTAATGAGCGTTTGGGGTGGACTGGTGATGCTCAAGTATTTGGTCCAACGTCTATGTTTAATGCAGATGTGTATAGTTTTTGGGCCAGTTGGTTACAAAGTGTACGTGAAGCACAACTTGAAAATGGTGCTATACCTTGGACGGTTCCAGATTCCCGAGGTAATAAAATAGCAAGCTCGGGATGGGGCGATGTTTGTACCATTATTCCATGGAAAATTTATATGAGAACTGGCGATATTGGCTTTTTAGAAGACAATTTTGCTATGATGAAAGATTGGGTAGCTCATCACGAACTAAAATCAAAAAACTACATTTCTAATATGATGTCTTTTTCAGATTGGTTACAACCACATCCAGAAAATGGAGATACTAAAGGCGACACATCTCGTAATTTGATTGGAACTGCATTTTTTGCACATTCAGCTAAATTAACTGCACAAACGGCCCAAGTACTGGGGGAAAATGAAGAACAAGCTAAGTATGAAGCTTTATACAAAACTGTGGCCAAGGCATTTGACGAGAAATATTTTGATGAAACTGGAAAAGTAAAAGGCGTTACCGAAACACAAACGTCTTATTTATTGGCGTTGGCGTTCGATTTATTGCCAGAAAGTAAGCAAAAAAATGCGCAAGCTAATTTGTTAAGAAAGTTAAAAGATGCCGATAACCATTTGCGTACTGGCTTTTTAGGTACGCCCTTACTATCACAAGTTTTAGATGACATGGGTGAAATAGATTTAATATATAAACTGTTGTTTAATGAAACCTATCCGTCTTGGTTTTATTCTATTAACCAAGGGGCTACCACGATTTGGGAACGTTGGAATAGTTATAGCAAAAAGGAAGGCTTCAACCCTATGAACATGAATAGTTTAAATCATTATGCCTATGGAGCTATTGGTGAATGGATGTATGAGCGTATTGGAGGTATTGCACCTTTAGAAGCAGGTTATAAGGTTATTAGGATAGCTCCAGAGCCGCGGGAACAACTAAAGTCAGCATCTGCAAGTTTAAACACACCTTACGGAAAAGTATCTAGCGCATGGGAAACGGAAAACGGAGCGTTTAAATTAAGCATTATTGTTCCTCCCAACACTTCGTCAAAAGTAGTATTTCCAGAAATAGTTGCAAATGAAATATTGTTGAATGGCGTTTCTTTAAAGGATAATCCAGATATAGAATTATTGAATACCGAAGGAAACCATGTTGAAGTATTGACTCAACCCGGAACTTACAGCTTCATATCAAAAATTAAATAAATAAGGTCTAACGAAATATAATAGAATAATTCTATTTTTTAAAGCTAATTATTAACACAAATAAGTTGTAATAAGGAGGTTAAAATAGAATTGAATTATGCAGTTGCTAATCAATTAGATGTGAAGCTCCTAAAGCTTTATTTAAGTAATTATTATAAAGGAAACTACAGGATACCACAGGATTATTTTAGGGATATTTAAATCTATGTTTGTTTAATCATGTTTTAGACATTCTAATCTTAAATGAAGAAGCCCTTTTTAATCCTGTTATTAGTAGTCTGCGTATACTCGTCTTATGCACAACGTATCACAACCAATTTTAATAATAATTGGCAGTTTACTTTAGAAGATAATGCTTCATTTTCAAAAGAAAATTTTGATTCTTCTTCTTGGGAAACATTAAATGTACCTCACGATTGGTCCTTTGAAAAAGGTGTTAGAAAAGGCGGAGACCAAGGGCAAGGTGGTGGCTATCATGATGGAGGAATAGGTTGGTATAGAAAAACGTTTAGCGTAGAAAAAGAAAGTCTTTCAAAAACTACATACATCAATTTTGATGGAGTGTATATGAATAGCGAAGTTTGGGTAAATGGAAACTATTTAGCTAAAAGGCCTTATGGTTACATAAGTTTTAGATATGATATTTCTAAATATTTAAAAGCAGGTAAAAATAATATTGCAGTAAGAGTAGATAATAGTTTAGAGCCCTCTGCACGTTGGTATCACCCGTGTGGCATTTATGCTGCTGTGAAGTTGATAGAAGTAAACCCTGTTCATTTTAAACCCAACACCATTTTTGTAACCACGCCTTTAATTGAAAGCCAAAAAGCGATTGTAAATATTGATGCCGAAGTTACAAGTCCTCAAAAAGGGTTAAAATATAAAGTTATCTTGTATTCTCCAGATGGGAAAGAACTAGATAAAAACTGTGAGAAATTAAAAATAGTAAACCCAAGTATTCAATTAGAAGTTAATAACCCAAAATTATGGAGTCCTGAAACACCAAACCTATATAAGGCGGTTACCCTAATTTTAGATGGTAAAAAAGTAATTGATGAAGTTGAAACCACGTTTGGTTTTAAAACTGTGGAATGGAAAACTGAAACTGGATTTTGGTTAAATGAAGAAAATGTAAAATTAAAGGGTGTTTGTGAACATTGGGAAGGCGGTCCTGTTGGAGGTGCATGGACAAAACCTATGTTACGTTGGAAATTACAAGCCCTGAAAGATATGGGAATTAATGCCATTCGTCCGTCTCACAACCCAACGCCACCCATGTTTTATGACATCTGTGATGAAATAGGATTGTTGGTTATGGATGAAATTTTTGACGGTTGGCATAAAAAGGCACCCCAAGATTATGGCAAACAAGCTTTTGATGAGTGGTGGCAACGAGATGTTAAAGAATGGATAACTAGAGACAGAAATCACCCAAGTATTTTTGTGTGGAGTTTAGGCAATGAAACCCATAGTGATGTAGCGCCAGAATTAGTAGGATATGGTAAAAAGTTAGACCCCACAAGGTTATTTACATCGGGTGCAGGAAATCCAGAAGATATGGATATTCAAGGTGTTAATGGAGGATCTGAAACGAGGTCTTTTATAGAAAATAAGAGTTTTGACAAACCATTTATTTCTACCGAAGCGCCCCATACTTGGCAAACAAGAGGCTACTATAGAACACAGACTTGGTGGCGTGATAATGAATTACCAGGAACTTATGAACTGCCAAATTTAACTGAGAAAGAAATATTTTTCTACGAAGGTATTAACCCTAAAAACTGGAGAAATAGAAAACAACGGTTTAATTCGTCTTATGACAATGCCACAGTGCGTGTGTCGGCAAGAAAATATTGGGAGGTTATGCGTGATACGCCTTGGCATAGTGGACATTTCCGTTGGACGGGGTTTGATTATTATGGAGAAGCTGGTTTAGTTCATGGTGGATTACCTTTCAATTTATTCATGGGAGGCGCTTTAGACGTAGCTGGATTTAAAAAGGATTTATTTCATTTCTATCGAAGTCAATGGACCAAAGAAACCATGATTCATATGTTACCACATTGGACGCATCCTAGAATGAAAAAAGGAACCGTAATTCCGGTTTGGGTATATTCTAATGCAGAAGAAGTGGAGTTGTTCTTAAACGGAACATCTTTAGGTAAAGACAAACCAGGAACCATTTGGAATGAAATGCAATGCGAATGGATGGTGCCATATGAAGCCGGTACTTTAGAAGCTGTTGCTTACATTGACGGTAAGGAAGTTAAGCGTACTTCATTTACTACTGCAAAACGACCTTCAAAATTAAAAACAACCATAGATAAATTAGAAGCTGAAGAAAGTTTTACCACAAGCTATATTGTCACTTCAGAAGGATTAGATGCTTATGATAATCTATATCCATATGGAGAAAGCAAAGTTTATTATAAGATTCAAGGTGACGTAAAGAAAATTTCTATGGAAAATGGAAGTCCTATTGACCCTACAAGTAGAACTACATCTGATTTTAGAGCTTTGTTTTTCGGTAAAACAAGACTGTTTTTAAGAGAGCAACCAAATGCCCAAAAGGCGTCAATAATTACCGCTTCAATATTAGGAGATAAGGCCTTGTATACATCAAATATAATTACAATAGATGCTAAACAAATCTCAATTTTAGGTAAAAATTCATCTTCAGATTTAAATATATTTTATACCCTTAATGGAGACAATCCTGAAACAGATGGTGTCCTTTACAAAAAAGCTTTTGAAATTACAGACGGAACTACTGTAAAAGCCATTATAAAACAAAATGGAACGTTAATGTTACGAATGGAAGAAACTTTCGGGAAAAATGAAGGCTTGTTCTGGGGAGATGAACACTCTGCAGATATGTGGATAGGTAGAGGTGTTAATATTTCTGCCGAAGAAGGTGTTCTGGAAGGGGCAGCTAAAGTAAGCGATGATGCGCACCGATATAAAGGTAGTGGTTTCGTGAAGTTTGATGGAAATGAAGGTGCAGTTACCTTTTATCAAGAAAATGATGGCGAGATGGGTGATTATAGTATTCGTTTTAGATATATGCACAATAATGAAGGGCAGTTGCATCCTATGAAATTATATGTTAATGATGAATATATAAGAACACTTGAATTTAAGCCTACTGGAGGCTGGGAAAAGGAATGGAAATTTGTACCAACCATTATAACATTAAAGGCAGGGGCTAATAATATAAAGTTAGAAACAGTTGGAGAAAGTGGGCCTTTTATTGATGAGTTGTTTATTGATTAAGTTTATGGATACATTTATTACAATTATAATAGTGTTGCTAGTAGTTAACGTTCTACTTATAAAATTTAGTTGCAATAAAGATTAAAAGAATTAAATTGAATATACCAGAATTGAGGTAGTAATTCATTAAAATCGTTAGATGTATTCATCATTTTAGTTGTAAGGAGATTTAGAAAAGAAGTATGATTCATTAATTGATATGAAAACAATAAACACAAAATACATTTACATGATTTCCATTGTTTCGGCCATGGGCGGATTGCTTTTTGGGTATGATTGGGTTGTCATTGGTGGAGCAAAACCATTTTATGAGCAGTTTTTTCATATTTCTGAATCGGCTGAATTGCAGGGGTGGGCTATGAGTTGTGCACTTGTAGGTTGCCTAATGGGAGCAATTGTTTCTGGTATTTTTAGTGATAAGTATGGGCGTAAACGCCTTTTAATGGTTTCTGCATCCCTTTTCTTACTATCTGCCATTGGTACTGGAGCATCATATACGTTTAATACATTTATAATTTATCGAATAATTGGTGGTGTTGGTATTGGTTTGGCTTCAAATTTATCACCTATGTATATTGCTGAAATATCTCCCGCAGCTTTTAGAGGTAAGTTTGTATCCTTGAATCAATTGACTATTGTTATAGGTATCTTGCTAGCCCAAATAGTGAACTGGCAAATTGCTCAACCTGTACCAGAAGGAATTTCAGATAGCGAATTGTTAAATTCATGGAATGGTCAATATGCTTGGCGTTGGATGTTTTGGGCGGAAGCCATTCCAGCTGGACTTTTCTTTTTATTTATGTTTTTTGTGCCAGAGAGCCCAAGGTGGTTGGCAATACGAGGAAATGAGTTTAAAGTAAAAAATATACTTACTAAGGTAGGAGGTGCTAGTTATGCCAATAATGAGTATGCAAATATATTAGCATCAATAAATGCAAACACATCAGCTTTTAAAATAAAAGAGCTTTTCCAACCTGGTATTCGCAAAATATTACTGATCGGTGTTGTGTTGGCGGCATTTCAACAATGGTGTGGTATCAATGTAATATTTAATTATGCCGAAGAAGTATTTAAGGCGGCTGGTTATGGTGTTTCTGATACTTTATTTAATATTGTAATAACCGGGAGTGTAAATTTAATTTTCACATTTATAGCCATTTTCACAGTAGATAAATGGGGGCGTAAATATCTTATGCAATTAGGAGCAGTTGGTTTGTTTGGTATATATGCACTTATGGGTACAGGTTATTATTTTCAAATATCTGGTTGGCCTTTGTTACTACTAGTCGTATTAGCAATTGCTTGTTATGCTATGTCTTTAGCACCAGTAACATGGGTAATTCTATCGGAAGTTTTTCCAAACCGGATGCGTGGTGCTGCTATGGCTGTAGCTACCGTATCGCTGTGGTTAGCTAGTTTTTTACTAACGTATACTTTTCCATTGCTTAATTGGGCATTGGGAGCATCTGGTACTTTCTGGCTATATGGAATAATTTGTTTATTCGGATTCTTATTTATTCGTAAAATGTTACCCGAAACAAAAGGAAAAACACTTGAGGAAATTGAACGAGAAATAACCAAATAATATTCGTTCAAAAGGAAAGTACCTCTAGAATATAGTTCAATTATGATGTGCAATAGCTTTCGATATTAAATATGAGTAAAAAAGTAAAAGCAGCTTTAAAATCAATTAATATACCGACTTATAAATTAGGAAAACCTGAAGTTAATCCAGTTTTTTTTGAAAAAAGAGTGTATCAAGGTTCTTCAGGAAAAGTATATCCAGTCCCTTTTATTGATAAGGTTTTTGACACTAAATCAGACCAGGCATACAATTCGGCCATTCTTGAAAATGACTTTGTAAAGTTGGTAATGTTACCAGAGATTGGTGGGCGTATTTTCGAAGCACAAGATAAAACCAATAACGATTATAATTTTTTTTATCAGCAAAAAGTAATCAAACCTGCATTGGTAGGTTTGGCGGGTCCTTGGATTAGTGGAGGAGTAGAGTTTAATTGGCCGCAGCACCATCGACCTGGAACTTACTTGCCCACAGATGTGCATATTGAAGAGGAAGAAGATGGAGCACGAACCATATGGATGTCTGAATATGATCCTATAAATCGCTTAAAAGGTATGCACGGAATCCGTTTGAGACCGGATAGCTCACTTATTGAATTAAGAGGTAGATTGTTTAACCGAACTCCGCTTACACAAACCTTTTTATGGTGGGCCAATGTTGCTGTTGAGGTTCATGATAATTACGAAAGCTTTTTTCCTGAAGATGTAAATTATGTAGCAGACCATGCGGTTAGAGCAATGAGTAGCTTCCCCAATGCCGAAAATGATTATTATGGTATCCCTTATCATAAGAGAAAGGGTAAAAACGATTTACGTAAATACGCAAACATTCCTGTGCCAACGAGTTATATGGTTTGTGATACTGAATTTAATTTTTTCGGAGGATATGATCACAATACAAAAGGAGGTTTTGTACATGTGGCAAATAGACATATTGCGCCGGGTAAAAAACAGTGGACATGGGGTAATGATACATTCGGTAAAGCATGGGATAAAGAACTTACAGATGAAGGAGGCCCTTATTTTGAATTAATGGCTGGTGTTTATACTGATAATCAACCTGATTTTGCCTATTTATTACCTTATGAGACAAAAACTTTTTCACAGTTTTGGTGGAGCTATAAAAATCTAGGTCCGGTTCAAAATGCAAATAAAGATGTGGCTATACGTTTAAAAGTGAATAAGGACTTTAGTTTAGATCTAGGAATTGCGGGTAGTAAAAAGTTTGAAGGATTAACTTTGGTGCTTCAGTTTGGTAGTGAGAAAAAATCATTTGAAAATATTAGCATAACTCCCGATGCACCTTGGCAGGACAATACCCTTAGAATTGATGTTTCTCACGCAGAAAATATATCAGCGGTAGTATTTGATCATACAGGAAGTGTTTTAATATCTTATGAAATAAAAGAACTTTCAAAAGAGAAAAATCGTAAGGTTGCTTTTGAGCCTAAGCAGCCTAATGAAGTAAAGAGTGCTAATGAACTTGAATTGATTGGTGAGCATTTGGAATTGTACAGGCATCCTACTCGTTATCCAGAACCTTATTGGGAAGCTGCTATAGAAAAAGATGCATATAGTTATAAATCACATATTGCCTTAGGTCGTTCCTACATAAAGAAAGGGCAGTTTTCGCTAGCCGAAAAGTATCTAAAACAGGCCATAGAAATAATATCAACGTATCACCCAAATCCGGCAAGCGGAGAGTCTCATTATTTTTGTGGTTTGGCATGTACATATCAGAATAAACTAGACGAAGCCTATACTTATTTTTACAAAGCCACTTGGAATTATGAGTGGAGGGGATCTGCTTATTATCAACTAGGATTACTAGATTGTAAAAAACATAATTTTGATGAGGCGTTAGCGCATATAGAAGCTTCGCTAGATACCAATAGACAAAATAACAAAGCACAGATTGTTAAAGCGATTGTTCAGAGTAAATTAGGTAAACCAAATGAAGCGGAACAAATACTTGCGGAATTAGCAAAAACCGATGCGCTTGATCAATGGGCAAACTTTCAATTGGGTTTATTTAGAAATGATTTGAGCAACTTCATTAAATCATCAAGAAATGATGCTCAAACAATAATAGATATAGCTTTTGATTACGCCGAAGGCGGATTTTATGATGAAACCATTCAACTTATTAAGACACACTATGAATATCCTGTTGCCGAAACTGCAGTGCCTAATCCAATGGGGCATTCATCAATGGTGCAGTATATATGGTCATGGTTATACAGTCAAAAAGGAGAGGATGCAATGGCAACCGAAAAACTAATTAAGGCAACATCTCAAAATGATAATTATTTTTTTCCTTCACGTATTTACGAACAAATCGTACTGGAATGGGCTATGAAACAAACCATGGATGCATCATTGGCAGCTTATGGTTTAGGAAATTATTATTTTAATCTTAAGCGTCATCAGGATGCCATAAAAATATGGGAAGTTGCTGCACAGAATAATTGTACCAATGCAACCTTGTATCGTAATTTGGGTATAGCCTATTGGAATTCAATTCATGATGGAGAACGGGCGCGTGAGGCATTCGTTAAAGCAATAGAGCTAGCTCCTTCAGATATGCGCATTCAATATGAGTATGATCAACTACGCAAAAAAATGAATGATAGTCCGTCAGATCGTTTAAAGGGCTTAGAAAAAATTAAAAAGCAATTGGTTCAACGTGATGATTTCTGTGTAGAGTTAGCTTCTCTTTACAATTTTGAAGGCAAATATGACCAAGTCATCGCTTTATTAAACAGTAGAAATTTTCATCCATGGGAAGGTGGAGAAGGCCAAGTGTTGAAACAATATTCAAATGCCTGCTGGCACAAAGGTATAGAAGAATTGAGTAAAGCTAATGCACAAAAGGCTTTAACATATTTTAAAATGTCATTAGATACACCTGATAATCTAGGAGAAAAAATACACCCTTTGCAAGCTAAAGCACATATTAACTATTTAAAGGGTATAGCCTTACTAGATTTAGGTAGAGAAGATGAAGCTATTAGGTGCTTTGAAGCAAGTGCTAACGAAGAAGGTGATTTTATTGATATGGCGGTAAGTGCCTATTCCGAACTCTCATATTATAGTGCCTTGTCTTTAAGAAAACTAAAACAGGAAGCACAGTGTATTGAGATGTTAAACAATATGAAGCATTACGGATTAAATAAGTTGAAGGAAGAGGCTTGTATAGATTATTTTGCTACGTCTTTGCCTTTATTGCTTGTGTTTGAAGATAACTTGCAACTAGGGAATACAGTTGATGCTATGTTTTTAATAGCATTGTCTGAATATGGTTTAGGAAACAAAAAAGAAGCATGTAAACTTTCCAAGGAAATACTTTCTTTAAATGCTGCACATGTGGGTGCAAAAGATTTGATTAATGAATTAAAACAAAAATAACATCATGAAGAATATAGTAATTTATCTATGGTGTTTGTGCTCTGCAGCTCAAGCCATTCAAGTAAAAGACTTAAAGTGTGAGTCACAAAGTAACCCAACTGGAATAACTTTGCCTAGACCATCTTTTAGCTGGACTTTTGTTGGGAACGATATTAGCCAAGAACAGGGAGGTTTTCGAATTATGATGGCAACAAGTATTGAGAAATTAAAGTACCCAGATATTTGGGATACAGGGCCAACTAGCAAGTCAGAGACAGGTCCATACCAATATTTAGGGGAACCCTTAAAACCTGGACAAAAAGTATATTGGAGAGTTACTGTATGGGGCAATAATCGCGGCGTGAGTCATAGCGAACCCGCTTGGTTTGAAATGGGAGACATTATAAATCCAGAAAAAGCTTTTGAACCACCGGTTTTTGAACAAGAGGATGGTGTAGTAAAAATCACTCTAAATCCTAAAGATGAAGGGCGAACCTTTGAAGGTATAGGGGGTGTAAGTGCAGGAGCTTCAACCGATTTGTTGTACGATTATAAAGATCCATACCGAGACCATATTCTCGATATTCTTTTTAAACCTAAATTTGGTGCGGGCTTTCAGCATTTAAAAGTCGAATTAGGTGGTGGTGAAAACTCTACTTGTGGTTCTGAACCATCGCATGCCATTACGCGTGAAGAGTTAAAGAATCCTGTTTCAAGAGGTTATGAGTTTTGGTTTATGAAAGCTGCTAAAGACAGAAACCCTAAAATGATTTTGGAATATTTGCCTTGGAGTTTTCCAGGGTATTTAAAACCTAATATTTATACTAAAGAGTCTGCGGAGTATTTTGTTACGTTCCTTGATGTAGCAAAAAGAGATTGGGATTTAGATATTGATTGGGTAGCAGCAGCAGAGAACGAAAACTATACCGATCGTGATTGGTTGGTAAATGAAGTACGTCCTATGTTAGATGCAAGGGGCTATGAAAACGTTAAGATTCAAGGTCCTGATGATAATAGTGGTGACTGGCAGATATTTGAAGAACTTGAAAAAGACCCCGAATTTGATAAAGTGATTGAGGCTGTGGGGTATCATTACGTAACGGGGAGAGAGTTCACAGAAGATATGGTAGATGGTCGTGGGCGACCAACAACAGCAAAGGCCAAAGCATCAGGTACTCCGTTATGGGCAAGTGAAGATTGGAGCTGGACGGGTAAGGATTGGGGTGGAGCTGGGGCTCTGAATTTAGCGCGCATATACAACAAGTTTTATATAAGAGATAAAATAACCAAAACACTAATTTGGGCACCTATAGGTTCCATTTATAAATCGGTAACCTGGGATAAAGCAGGAGCCATGAAAGCCAATAGTCCTTGGAGTGGCTATTATGAAGTATGGCCAACTATTTGGGCTACTGCTCATACCACACAATTTACAGAAGCTAATGATTGGCAATATTTAGATGATGCTTGTGGATTGTTTGATGCGTCAACTTATAAAGGTAGCTGTGTAACCATGAAAGATAAAAATAGTTCAGACTGGAGTATGATTATCTGTACCGAGGAACCTGAAATTATTGAGGTGGCTATTGAAAAAGGCTTGTCTAATGGCCTTGTGTATGTTTGGAAATCTAGTGAGAAGGACCAGTTTATACAGCTTGAAAGTATAAAGCCAAAGAAAGGTGTATTCAGAATTAAACTTGACCCTAAATGTATTTATTCGTTAACAACTACAACAGGTCAACAAAAAGGACAATACAGCATACCTGAAGAAACGCCATTTCCATTTCCATATAAAGAAGATTATGAGGATCGTAAAGTTGGTGATTTACCAAAATACCATTCTGATCAAACTGGTAGTTTTGAAATCGTCCAAAAAGAAGATGGGACCAATTGTTTAAAGCAAATAAATCCGGAGCAAGGTTATGATTGGATGCGCGTGTACCGCCGTTCAAATATAAAACCTAACACTTTGGTTGGAGATGTAACATGGTCGAACTTTACCTGTAGTGTAGACGTTTTTATAGAAGGTGGTAACGTGGAACTAGGCGGTCGTGTTCAAGGAAGTTATTTGAAAGGTTATAGGTTTATGCTTGAAAAAAATGGAAATTGGACACTAGGTTTTGATAAACAGACCCTAGCAAAAGGGAGTATTGAAAATTTTGACGCCAATATTTGGCATAAATTGAAATTGACATTCAAGGACAGGGAAATAGAAGCTTTCGTGGATGGTCATGCTATAACAAAAGTTAGTCATGATAAAAAGTCTGGTTATGTTATGTTAGGAAGCTCTTATGATGGTAATTTGTTTGATAATCTTGAGGTAACTCCATAATAGAAGACACTTTTTGATGAAGTTTTAATGCAAGCAGATATGAATCATAAACCCTTTTATTAGAGTGAATCCGTCAGATTATATGATAGGGTCTCATTCATTAATAAATATGTTTATTAGGTGAATCCGAAATCATACAAATGCCGTTGAAAATGAATTGTCTTCGAAATCCTTTACCTTTTTATATTTGGTTATAATTCGTTCATATCCGATAGAGTCAACTTACTCATATTTTAGCAAATAGTACAGGATAGTTTTACTAAAAAACCAAACTAAATTCGATACTTCGGTTATAAAAGTATTGAATGAGCAGAACAGTGTTAAAAAAAAATCTTAAAATTTCAATAGAATAAAAAACTTACCCATTTGGTTGTTATGACCTTTTAAGAAAATATGCTAAAAGTGAAGTGTTTAAAGTGAAACATCAAAAATGAAGAACTGTAAAACTATAGTTTATCTTATTCTGGTTCAATTTTTCACCTTTGGAAATTTAAGTGCCCAAACAAAAACCTATCTTTCAGGAACTTACGCCAACACCGCTATAGACTGGGAATTTAAAATGTCTGAAGGTAGAAATAGTGGCTATTGGACCACCATACCCGTACCATCTAATTGGGAAACTAAAGGCTTTGGATATTATACTTATGGTAAAGACCATAAAGATTATAAAACGAAACCTGAAATTGGTTTTTATCGTTATAATTTTAAATTCAATTTAAAATTAGACAAACGTTATTTTATTGTTTTTCAGGGTGCCATGACTGAAACTACAGTAACTTTAAATGGAAAACAAGTTGGAGACACCCATATAGGTGGTTTTACAGAATTTAAACATGAAGTAACAGATTTTTTAAAATCGGGAGACAACCTTTTAGAAGTTCAAGTTTTAAAACCAGCAACACATCCGCAAGTTGTAAAAGCAGAACGTATCGCAGACTATTGGCTGTTTGGAGGTATTTTTAGACCTGTTTATATTGAAGAGTTACCAGTAAATTTTATAGATCGCGTAGCTATTGATGCCCAAATGAATGGGGATTTTTTCATGGATGTTTTTACAGATATATCAAAAGGAAATCTCATGCTTGAGGCACAAGTTTATGATGCCAACCACGAAAAAATAGGCAAACCATTTACTTCAAAGTTAAAGAACAGCAAAACCAGATTGAGTTCAACTTTTAAGGAGGTACGGTTATGGTCTCATGAATACCCAAACCTTTATTGCGTTGAGGTTTGCTTAAAATCAAAAAAGCGAACATTACATAAGTTTGAACAAAAATTTGGGTTCCGAACATTTGATGTTAGAGACCATGATGGTTTTTATTTAAATGGCAAACGGGTATTGTTAAAAGGTGCAAACATGCATAGTTTTAGACCAGAAACGGGACGTACTTTAACCAAGCAAGATATGCTCGATAATATAAAGTTGATGCAAGACATGAACTTTAATACCGTACGTATTTGCCATTACCCGCCCGATTCAGAATTTCTAGACCTTTGTGATTCGTTAGGACTAATGGCAATGGACGAATTACCGGGTTGGAGACATCCGTACCCCGATGATATTGGTGAAAAAATCGTAAAAGAATTAGTAATAAGAGATGTTAATCACCCATCGGTTGTACTTTGGAGTAATGGCAACCACTTAGCCCATAACCCAAAGTTTGATGAAGATTTTTTTAAATGGGATATACAAAAACGCCGCCCTTTAAAAAACGAAACCAAAACAGGTGATATATATAAGGATTACTCTCCTGATTTTGATATTGTAAAAACGAATTTTTATCCAGGGTATGATTTATTAAAACAACGTTTATTTGAAGAAAATCATATTGTGCTACCAAATGAGGCTTTACATGCACTTTATGACGGAGGTGGAGGTGCTAATTTAAAAACCTATTGGGATGCCATTGAAATGTCTAAAGTTGGTGGCGGCTTGATGATTTGGGCACTTTTTGACGAAGGTTTGAGAAGAACGGATATGAACAACCAGCCGTTTCATCAAGGTAATAATGCTCCAGATGGTATTGTTGGTCCAAATTCAGAAAAAGACGGCAGTTTTTATGCTGTTAGAGAAATATGGTCGCCGGTAATCATTGAGGAAGATGAAATTGCATCAAATTTTAATGGCGAATTAACCATTCAGAATAAATTCGATTTTGTGAATTTAAAGGAATGTGAAATCCGATGGAAATTAATTGCTTTCGAAACACCTAACACATCGGCATCAGGATATAGAACTGTGGTATCCAATAAAATTGTCTCGCCTGATGTTGCGCCAAATACTACAGGACAGATAAGGATAGATTTACCACAAAATCAACCTAAATTCGACGCATTAGTTATTGAAGTATTTGAGAATAAAGGACTTTTAGTTTATGAGAAACGATTAATGCTAGAAAAGGAGTCAGTTTTCTTTCAAACTTCAAGAAGTAATACAGTAAAACAAGATAAAAATAATCCGTTCCTTTTTTATTTAGGAACCACCACTGTTTTATTTAATGAGGCTAGCGGTGTGTTAAAAAAAGTAGCAGTAAAAGGAAAGGAAACGAGTATTAAAAATTTTCCCTTTATCAATCTAAAACGAGCCGATACATTGAAAGTAGAGCATATAGTTTATAAAGAGCAAAGGGCTTCGGTGAAAAAAGAAAATGAAAATTTTATTATTGAAAATCATAATTGTAATGGTTTTGATACTATAAAATGGACTATTAAACCATCGGGAGAATTAAGATTGGATTATAAATATACCCCACAAGAAGGAGCATATGAATATGTAGGAGTAGGTATGGAAATAAATGCCCAAGCGGTTAAGAGTAAACGGTGGTTAGGCAAAGGGCCAGCAAGAATTTGGAAGAACCGGACCCAAGGAGGTCTTTATGATGTGTATGCGGTTGATAAGTTAATTAATATTCCAGGACAAGTTTATAATCAACCTGAGTTTGAAGGCTGTTTTGGGCCTTGGAAATGGGCTGAGTTTCATATAGAAGATAACCTTTCAATAGGTTTTCGAAATAATAGCGATGTTATTTTAGGGGTATTAAACCCCGTAAATGGGAAGGACCCTAAAATGGCTGCATGGGAATATCCAAAGAAAGAAGGTTTTTACTTCTTTAATGGTATTCCGGCGGTAGGTTCAAAATGGAAAAGGCCAACAGAATTTGGACCTGATGCGCAACCGAATAAAATAAATACATCTTTATCAGGTTCGGTGTCCTTATTTGTTAATTGGAATAATGCTGAAAACAATAATAATACTTTTAAAATATCAATAGAATAAAAAGTTTACTTGATTGGTTGTTGAAAATGCGCAAAAAGGAAGCGGTTTTATCGAAAATTAATCAACAAAGCTCTGTATTAAGATAAAGTTTTTAAAATAATCAGTATCAATGATTCAAAAGCAATACATAATTAAAATCTTCCTTTGTTTAATCATATTTGGCTGTAAGTCTAATAAAAAAGACTTTCAAAGTAATGATGAACCAGAGCAAATGGTTGACTACTTTGCAGATAACGGCTTCGGTAATGCCGTCGCCATTGTACAGCATCCATCAGGTGTTTATCACAAAGGCATTACCTACGTAGCCTACCAGGGCGCTTTGGAAGATCCTTATGTGGCTTCATACAATCATGAAACTAAAGAGTGGAAAGGGCCTTTCAAAGTTGGTATTAGTGAAATGGGTAAAGACCCAAATCGCAAGAAAAAGATTGACAATCATGGTAAACCTGCCGTTCTTATTGATGATGAAGGCTTTATACATATTGCTTTTGGTGGTCATGGAGGAACACCCGAAGATGGTAAAAACCCCTTAGGGAATCATCATTATGGCAAAAATTTACATGCGGTTTCTAAAAAACCTTTAGATATTTCTCAGTGGGAAACATTGGATAACATTTCGTTATTTGGAACGTATAGTCAGTTTATAAAAATGGATAATGGAGACATTTATCTGTTTTATCGCCATGGTGCCCACAGAAGTAACTGGGTGTACCAAAAATCAACTGATAATGGCAGTACTTTTGGTACGCCAGTTTCCTTTTTGAAACATAAACGTAGAACAGATATTGAAGCCGAAGATTCTTGGTATCCTTGGGTGAGTAGAGGCAATAGAGAAGATATCATTGTAGCATTTGACTACCATATTTGTAGAGATAAAAATAATGCTCAAGACGCACGGGGTCATATTCCAGAAAGACACAACCTATATTATATGGTTTTTGATACAAAAATGGGTGTTTGGAAAAATGTTAAAAATGAACCTTTAGCAATGCCTTTAACTAAAGAATTAGCTGATGAAAAAGCCTTGGTAAGCACGATAGCTGAGGATTGGACCTTTCAAGCTATAACAGATGTAGACTCAAACGGAAATCCACATGTTGGAGTGTTGATTGGTGCTGATGTAGGCGGAAACAGAAGTGGTCCTAAAGGCATACAACTTTTTAGATGGGATGGACAAGCATGGTTAAAAAGTATGAATTCTAATCTTCCAATCGGAAATGGAGATTTAGAAGTAAAATCAGCAAAAGAAGTAAGTATATATTTAGAAAGTGAAACTGATGGTGATACTTCAGAAATAAGTAGATGGGACAGCTTTGATGGAGGCAATTCGTTTGTGAAAGGATCTGTTTTGTTAAATCGTGAAAAATCCGGTTTTGTGATTTCTGCTCTTATAGATAATCCCCATCCAGATGCTAGACTTATTGTAGGTGAAAAAGAGCCAGGAACAGATTTTAGAAAAATGTACCTTCTGGGAGATAATGGACCCATTCAGCGTTTAAAAAGCGAAGCAAAAGTTTTAAAAAAAAAGTAATAAAATAATAAATCCAAGACAATGAATAAATTAAGCAAACTAGGCTATTCAATAATCCTAGTTATTTGTTTCTCCTGCGGAAATAAAACCAAAACAGCACAAGCAGAAACTCAAGAAAGTGAAGAAGCAAATCAGCCACCAAATATTGTATTCATCCTATCAGATGACCAATCATGGACAGACTATGGCTTTATGGGTGATGAGAACATAGAAACACCACGTTTAGATAAATTTGCTTCCGAGAGTTTAACCTTTCAAAGAGGCTATGTACCAACTTCTTTATGCTCTCCATCTTTAGCGACTATTATAACAGGATTATACCCAAAAGACCATGGTGTTTTAGGAAACGATAGAGTACTTCAGGGGAATAAAGGAGAAAATAGAAAAGAATGGCGAGCAAAAAACTACCAGCCAGTAATCGATAATTTTGTTGGCTTAAATACGCTACCAGATTTATTGAAAGACAAAGGGTATTTATCATTTCAAACCGGTAAGTGGTGGATAGGAAATCATAAAAACGGCGGTTTTGATGATGGTATGACTCATGGGAACCCAAATAGAGGAGGGCGTCATGGTGATTATGGTTTGGAAATAGGACGAAAAGGAATGGATACTTTAAGGACCTATGTGGATGTAGCTTTAAAAGAAAAAAAGCCATTCTTTATGTGGTACGCACCCTTTTTACCACATAGACCTCATAATCCTCCGCAGCGTTTATTTGATAAATACAAGAAAAAAACGGAGTCTGAACATCTTGCCAAATATTGGGCCATGTGTGAATGGTTTGATGAAACTTGTGGTGAGTTATTTGATATTATTGATGACAAGGGGCTAACTGAAAACACCTTGTTTGTTTATGTATGTGATAATGGTTGGGTTCAAAACCCGGATGAAAGTGGCTATATGAAACAATCAAAACGTGCACCTTATGATTTAGGAATGCGTACACCAATCATGTATAAATGGGCTGGAAAAATAAAACCTAATATGGATACTAAAACCGTTGTTAGTAGTATTGATATGGTGCCAACGGTTTTAAGTTTGTTAGATATTGAAAAACCAAAAGCGTTACCAGGAATTGATGTTTTAGATGAAGAACAACTAAATAACCGTGAGGTAATTTTTGGAGAAATTTATGCACATGATTTTGATACCGTAGAGTCTAGCATGTTTTACAATATAGCAATTGCACCACCTTATAAATTGATAGTTCCAGATGCGGTTAGAAAAGCTAAAGAGAAAATTCAGTTATTCAATATTGATGAAGACCCTTTTGAGAAAAATAATATAGCTAAAAATAAACCAGAAATTGTAAAAGATTTACAGGATAAGATTACTGACTTTAGAGCCCAATAGAGCTGCAAATTCCAGTAATTAAATTAAAGCATAAAGCATAAAGATGAAGCGAAGAAACTTTATTCAATTATCAACAATTACTGGTGTTGGACTATCTTTGTCAGGATCAAGTTTTTTATATTCCTGTGGAATAGGTAAAAACGAGTTCCATTCTTCTGAATACAGAACACTTGTATTTAATTTATTGAAAGATTGGTGTGATGGTATGATAAAAACACAAATTATAAAGCCGTCAGACCCAAAAGTTCATGGGCTTTTTGATTGCCCTGCTTGCGAGCATTTGCATGCACGAGTAATGGATGCTGTTTATCCGTTTTTTTACATGGCAAGGGCAACAGGTGATAAAAAGTATTTAGAAGCTGGCTTAGCAGCTTTCCAATGGGGTAAAAATGTAACCAGAGATGATGGTGCTTGGACCAACGAGTTAGACCCGAAGTCATGGGATGGTACAACAGTTTTTGCAGCTATAGCTCTAGCCGAAACCTTAAAGTATCATGGAAGTTTATTAGATGAAAGTACTCGGAATAGATGGTACAAACGTTTAGAAAGTGCCACTGAATTTGTCTATAATAGATTTCCTGTGGTTGGCAATGCCAATATTAATTATAGCGCAACAACAATTTACGCCTTAAACTTAATAGGGAAGCAGTTAAATCAACCCAAATATTTAAAGCGAAGTAAAGAATTAGTAGAACAGATTAAAAGCCATTTTACCGAACCCAATGGACTTTTATTTGGGGAGATTCAAGGAAAGAATAAAAAGAAATTAAGTCCTAAAGGTTTAACAGGAATAGATTTAGGCTACAACATAGAAGAATCCTTAAACAATTTAGTGTTATATGCTTTAGAAGAAAAGGATGAGGAGCTATTAGAAACACTAAAAAAATCTTTAGATGCACATTTAGAGTTTATTTTACCAGACGGAGGTATTGATAATAGTTTTGGAAATAGAATGTTTAAGTGGACCTATTGGGGGAGTAGAACAAGTGATGGTATGCAGCCCGCCTTTAGTTTCATGGCCAATTATAATCCTGCCTTGGGTACGGCAAGTTTTAAAAACACAGAACTTTTAAGACAGTGCACCCATGATGGATTATTGCATGGCGGACCTCATTATGTATCTCATGGTATAAAACCTTGTGTACATCACACATTCGCCCATGCAAAACCATTAGCCTTTTTGCTAGACAATTGGGAACACTTACCTAAAATAGATAAATCAACACAGATTCCACGAGCAATTGCTGATGGTGAAACTTATTTTGAGGAATTAGATGTTTCATTATTTGGGAAGGGCGATTGGAGGGGGACCATTTCAGCTTACGATTCTACATATAGTATAAGAAAAGAAGTGAGACAAGGCACAGGAGGAGCGCTTACCATATTGCATCATAGTAAATTAGGTTTGCTGTGTACATCGAGTTTGGCGGTTTATAACATCTTAGAATCCTATAACATACAACCGCAACCAGGAGCAGATTTTGCATTAACCCCAAGACTAGAAACGTTTAAAGATGAGGATTGGTACACGAATTTATTCGATTTGGAAGCAACATTTACTTCAAATGATGACAGAAATATAATTGAATATACTGTTCATACTCAATTAAAGAATGAGGCCAAGGAGGTAGTTTCAGAAACAGCCTCAGACTTTACCCTAAACTACATCTGTACAGCAGAAAAGATTGAGATTGTTGCAACCACTAATCAGAATATTAAAAAGGAGACTTCATTTGTTCTCCCCATTGTTTCACCATCAGGAGAGAAAGTAGAACAGCTTTCTGAAAACGAAATAAGGATAGAAAAACCTAACGGGATTGTTAAGGTGTCTTCAGGAAATCCTATTAAAATTAAAGAAATGCCCAAAAGCAGAACCTTTAACATGGTTCCAGGCGTTGAAGCAGTTCCAATAATTGCAACTTTTGAGTCCGGTAAAAGACAGGTTGAAATTAGCATTGAAGTCATTTAAATTAGTAGATAATAATATAGCCAGTAATATGAAAAAAATAACCTTACTTTTTGCGGTTATCACGGTATTCGTTTCATCATGCAAAACAAAGGAAGAGCAGAAACTCTTAAATCAAGCAACAAAACCAAACGTATTATTTATAGCAGTTGATGATTTAAACAATTGGATAACACCTATTGATGGATTTTCAAAAGCAAAAACACCAAATTTTGATAGGTTGGCGGCCATGGGGGTTACTTTTACAAATGCTCATGTTCAAGCCCCTTTATGTGGGCCATCCAGAGCATCAGTAATGTCTGGTTTGCGTCCATCTACAACGGGTATTTATGGTATGACACCAGATAATAAAATACGAAGAGAGGGAAATCTTGCTACAAAAGATATAACCTTTCTTCCGGAATATTTTAAAAATAACGGCTACCATACTATGGGCATTGGAAAGCTGTTCCATATCCATGCGCCAGATAGTGTGTTTAACGAATCTGGAGGACGGGTAAAAGGTTTTGGGCCTTATCCAGACAAACGATTTGTTTGGGACGGTTTTGGAAAAGGTATTAAAGGAACCCACGGAAGAACGAGTACCGATTGGGGTGCTTTCCCTGAAAATGATACCTTAATGCCAGACCATCAATCTGTCAATTGGGTGGTAGAGCGTTTAAATAAAGAATATGATAAGCCCTTTTTTATGGGACTCGGTTTTTTGCGAGTTCACGTACCATTGTATGTGCCTCAAAAATGGTTCGATATGCATCCTTTGGAAGGTATAGATACACCTCCGTATTTACCAGATGATTTAAAGGATATCCCGCCAGTAGGATTACAAATAAATGACTTACCCATGATGCCTTCTACAGAATGGGCAAAAGAAAGTGGCGAATGGAAAAAAATAGTTCAAGCCTATTTAGCTTGTATGAGCTATGTGGATTATGAACTAGGTCGTGTTTTGGATGCACTGGAAACTAGTGATTATGCCGATAATACGGTCATTGTGTTATGGTCTGATCATGGATACCGCTTAGGCGAAAAAGGTACCTTTGCTAAACATGCCTTATGGGAAACAGCCACCAAAGCACCCTTAATGTTTGCTGGACCTAATTTACCTAAAGGAAAGAAAATTGATGCTCCAGCTGAAATGTTATCCATTTATCCAACACTTTTAGAGTTGAGTGGACTTAATGCTTATGATAGAAATGAAGGGAAAAGCCTTGTGTCTATGATGAATAATAATGAAGCTGTAAAAGATGCTTATGCGCTAACAACATACGGTATGAACAATCATGCGGTTAAGGTAAAAGGGTATAGATACATACAATACGAAGATGGTACAGAAGAGTTTTATGACCATAGTTCTGACCCTAATGAATGGACAAATGAGGCTAACAATCGGGAGTATAAAGCTCAAATAGAAAAGATGAAAGCTTTGTTGCCTAAAGAAAACTCCAAATGGGATTCAGCATCAAACTATACCTTTCAACCCTATTTTGTGGAGCAGAAGGCCCGGGTAAATGATTCATCAGATGAACCTATTAAAGTGATTGGAGCTGATAGATAATATTTGTGTTGTGCAGCATTTATGAAAAAATGGATTAATAATATACCTATCCAATAAATACAGAATTTGTAAGTAATAAATGAAATTGAAATTATGGATAATAATATTCTTAGGATTATTTCAGAGTAGTTGCTCTGAGCATAGTGCTCCTGAACATATAACAGCCATAAAAATTTTACAAGTTAAACTTGGTATGAGTAGAAATGAAGTAATTGAAATTCTAAAAGAGCCAGTAAGGAAATATTCTAGAGGTTTCCATGGAGGAGACATGACCTTTCAGTTTACTGAAGAGCAAGATTATAATTATCCTATGCTTTGGGTTCATTTTGATTCTTTAGGGGTTAATAGTGTTTATGCAAAATATTATTATTGGTATGATGACCGAGGAATTTATGGTTTATCCAAGAACAGAGAAACGAATGAAGAATTTAAATGGGGAGAACAAGTTTTAGAAGAATATTTTAATTAATAATGTCGTATAAATTGGCATATATTAATAGAAACATTCATTTGTTTTATTAATTTTTATCAGGACACTTCAGGACAGTTATTGTTATAAATACTGGTAACTTAGCTAATTAATCATATAGATTTATAGTAAATGTCCAATAGAATAGAAATAATAAAAGGATTCCCTTTTATAGTGTTAATCTTTAGTTTAATGAGTATAGAGGCTCAAGTCACTCTTTCTACAGACTTTTCAGATGACACTAAAAAAAATGAACCTTTACATAATATTTGGTCTATAGCTAATCGTATTAGTCCAAAAAATGGATCTAATATTCGTCCAGGACTGAAGATGAATACGATTAGGATGATTGGTGGCATTAAAAAAGTTGTAAATGGACAAAATGTAAAAGACTTAGATTTTGATACCTGTTTATACGATTCTATCAATAATCAATACGTTTATAGATTTGATCCACTTATAGATCGATTGAACAAAATAGTAAATTCTCAAACAGAAATTCATCAAATTGTATTAGATCAACCGCCATGGGCATTTCAACATGGTTATACCTTTATTCCAGAAGGAACAAGAGACAATATTAATTTTCGTGAAGATGAACAAATATCTACTTATGGGAATTCTTTACCTCCAGCCAATAAACAAGCGTATCATGATTATATAAAAGCTTTAATGACTAAACTGGTTGAAACTTATGGAGAAGAAAAAGTATTATCATGGCGTTTTAGAGTGGGTTCTGAGATAGAAACCCCAGATCATTGGTTTGGTACCAAACAAGATTTTATTGAGCATTTTGAAAATACTGAAAAAGCAGTAAGAGCGGTACTCCCAAATGCTGTTGTTGGTTTACATACAAGAGCTCCAGATTTTTTATATAAAAACGGAACCATATTAAATTATAAAGGAGAACCGTTTGCTTCTTTTGCTAGTAGCTTGATAGAATATTGTGCTGATAATAATGTAAGATATGATTTTTGGGGAGTATCAAGTTATGTGGTTATCGGTAATAGTGATTTGAGAAATATGCAAGGCAAATACGATAAATTATTTGCAGACTTGGTAAATCATCCTAAATGGAATGCCAATGCTACTATTGATTTAATGGAATACAACACAGTAACCACTATGAATGGTGCAGATGGTAAAGGGACTATACCGGCAGAAACTTCTCATGCAGAGATTGTTGAACTCTATTTTTCTAATATTTTTTATAAGAATAAAGACAAAGGTTTAGATTTAGCGTATAGATGGAATAATAGAACAGGCTCTCAAGAGGCTCCGGGAATAAGTGCTTTAAACTCAATGAATGATAAAATTCATTATTCAACAACTATTTCTGGAACTCCACAGACTTCCACAAATGATTTGGATGCTATTTTTTCAAGAAAAGAAAATGCTAAAGAATTTGATGTGTTAATTTATAATTATAACAACAATTCTATAGACTATAAAAATAGTGAGAATATAAATGTGACTTTCGCATCAGAATTATCAGAAGGTGAAACCTTATATTACCGAAGTATTGCATACGGTAAAGAGAATAATAAACTTCAGAATTTCTTAATAAATAACTCAGGATATGTTAAAAGTGGATTTGATGAGAAAGGAGATCCAAACCGAATTTTAACTGAAGCCGGTTTAGCTGCATATGAAGCCTATGAAAATCCAAACCCACATGCTTATGGTGAATGGAAAAGCATTACAACAACTGCACGTAATGATGGTGAATCAGGTTCTGTAATAAGTGTAGACACTGAACTGCCTTCATTTGCCTTTGAAAAAATTGAATTTAGAACCGAAGATTTTTTTTTTAAAACTATAGCCCCGGCAACTGTAGTTTGGACAACTTCAGAAGATTTTGCCCCTTGGACTGCCGTAACTGCAGGAATTAATGTAAATACTGATGATGACAAATTAACTTTAAATTATTCAAGTGGATTTGCATTACCCATGGCAGCAATAACAGGCTTAAATATCAATTCAGATTTATATGAAACATTACAATTGGTAGTTAGGAATAACACTGAAGATACAAGTCTTCAAATGGCGGCAAACATTCCAGGTGCAGAATTTGCAACAGGTAGAAAAAAAATCACTATACCTAATGATAATGAGTGGCATACTATTAATGTAGATTTAACAAATTGGTCTCATTGGGCAGGAATTATTACTGAGTTTAAGGTATATGAAAGAGTTAATACAGGTAGTATTGTTTTTGATAGAATTGAATTTATACCCAAAGGAGATGTTGAGGTATTTGATGTAATTTTAAACAAAGAAGGCAATGGTTTGTTAAATTATAGTAGTGGTACATCTTATGGAGGGCAGCAATTTGATTTAAATGCCATTGCAGAACAGGGGTGGATATTTCAAGGTTGGACAGGTGATATAGTTAGCACAGAAAATCCGTTAACAATTACCGTGAATTCAAACTTAAATATTACTGCAACATTTGTTCAAGATGGTTTATCTGTAGATGAAAATAAACTAAACAATGCTTTTACTGTCTTTCCAAATCCAAGTTCTAATGGCTTATTTACAATAAAAAGTAATTCAAAAGAGCTTTGGGAAGTGTATAGCCTAACGGGAGTTAAAGTTCTGTCTGGTAAAGGAAAGACAGTAGATATTTCTAGATTTTCAAATGGAATTTATATAATAAAAATGGATAATGCTTTTAAAAAAGTATTGTTTAACTAAGAACGTTGGGCAACTAAAAGATTCGTTAGTATGAATATATTTTCAAAAATTTCATTCTTAGTTTTTTCAGAAATTCTGTTCATAGGTTTTAACACCACTACTGCTCAAGAAAAGAAGCATTTTAAGAAACAGCCAAACATTGTGTTAATTTTTGCCGACGATTTAGGTTGGACAGATGTTAGCACAGGGAATACTAATGGCAATCGAGGTTCAAAATTATATAAAACCCCTGAAATTGATAAATTGGCGTCTCAAGGTATGTCTTTCACAAACGCCTATACCAATCAAAACTGTGCACCATCAAGAGCCTCATTAATTAGCGGTCAATATCCTACTGGAATAGATAATCAAGTTTTTAACGTGGGTTCATTAAGCAGGCAAGACAAAAGAACGAAAGGGTTTCCTGATTTACCAATAAAACCATTCCACCAACAAAAAGTAATATCAGAAGATGGTGTCAATATATTTGATGTACTTAAAACAAAAGGCTATCAAACGGCTTTAGTGGGTAAAAGTCATGGTACACCACACCCATTAAAAGGCGATTATGGTATCGATTTACCTGCCGATATTCATCATATTATCCCAGCTCCTGTTAATGGAAAAAGAGTAAAATCATTCTATTTAGCTTTAAATTCTGATAAAAAAGGATGGACCTTTAATTCGGAGTATGTGGATAAATATGCCGATCCATACGATCAAGAATATATCGATAATAAACTAAAACCTTATAAATCACAAAGCGACCAATCTCTTTTACTAGATACACCGAAACACCTAACTGATGCTATTGGAGATTTTTCGGTAGATTACATTAAGGAAAAGGCAAATAATGAAAAACCATTCTTTTTATATGTGCCCTTTAATGCTGTACATTCTAAAGTTACAGGGCGCAAAGATTTAACTAAAAAGTATCTTAAAAATGGCTTAAACGTACGTTTCGCAGAGTACGCTTCAATGATTGAACTGTTGGATCAAAATGTTGGGAAGATAAATAGGGCTTTAAAAGACCCTAATGGTGACGGTGACTTTTCAGATGATATTTCAAACAACACTATTTTTATATTTTATTCTGATAATGGAGGTTTGCTAGGGAATAAGCCACTTATTGGGAAGAAGGGAAATTTAACAGAAGGAGGTATTAGAGTGCCATTAATCTTCCGTTATCCAAATGTAATTGCGGAAAATACAGTAACAAATCAAGCCGTGCATTGTATAGATTTTCTACCTACGTTAGCCGACTTTGCAGGAGTAGATATTTCAAAACTTAAAAAGATAGATGGAAGTCAACCTCAGTATGACGGGGTGTCTTTTGCTAGCATTCTTACAGGAAAAAAGAACTATTTATCAAGAACCAATTTATATTGGCACCTTCCAGGATATATGGATGAACGGTTTTCGCCTTCAACAGTGATTCAAAAACGATTTGGAGATGACTATTATAAACTCTTCTATTTTTACGAATCAGAAGAATTTACTATGTATCATTTGAATAAAGATTTATCAGAAGAAAACAATCTTTTAGAAAACCCTACTTCAAAAGAAATGAGAATCGCCTTATCTATGAATTCTGATATGTTAGCATGGTTAAAAGCTAATAATGCCCCAACAGGGACTTGGATTAAAAATGGAGAAAAAGTACCTCATCCGTTGGTAGATAGTGTTAAAAAATATAAAAATTAAGATTAGAAAAAAATGAATAAAAAATATCTAGTATTGATTTTATTGGGGTTTTCGTCTTACGTCTTTACAACCTGTTTGGGTAACAAGCATGCAGATTCAAAACATAATGACTTGGCTAGAGTTGAAAGTGAAACAAAGGTCATGAAAAAACCCAATATGATCTTTTATTTAGCTGACGATCAAGATGTTTATGATTATGGTTGCTACGGCAATGAAAAAGTAAATACTTCAGCAGTTGACCGGTTGGCAAAAGAAGGCATGTTATTTACAAGTGCATTTACAGCACAGGCTATTTGCGCACCAAGTAGGTCGCAACTTTTTACGGGTAATTATCCTTTAAAAAATGGATGTTTTGCCAACCATACCGCGACAAGACCTGATATAAAAAGTGTGACTACTCAAATGAAAAACTTGGGTTACGAAGTGGTTTTGGCTGGAAAAAGTCACGTAAAACCTGAAAGTGTATATCAATGGGATAGAGAATGGGAACCAGTTCCTAAAAAGGATGTGCCTAGAGAATATATTCCTTTAGACAGTATAGAAGGTTATTTCAAAACGACCAAAAAGCCATTTTGTATGTTCATCACTTCAAAGTATCCGCATGGGAAGTATTTTGATGTTGAAAACCCAAATGCTAATGATATAAAGTTTTACCCATTCAATGAACACAAAAAAAAGGATAAAGCATTTGTAAAATCTAAAGCAGGTTATTACCGAAGCATTGAAGAAGATAACACGCAACTAGAAGGTGTCTTAAAACTGGTAGATAATTATTTAAATGATAATACGCTATTTGTTTACAGTGCAGATCATGGAGTTTCAGGAAAATTCACGGTAAAAGATATTGGTTTAAAAGTACCATTTGTAGTACGTTGGCCAAAAGTTATTAAGTCTGGAACAACTTCAAATCAACTCATTCATTATACAGATGTTTTACCCACATTTATGAATATTGCAGGAGGTAATCCAATTGAAGATATGGATGGTAATAGCTTTTTACCATTACTAAAAGGGCAAGATGTTCAAGTTAACCAATACGTTTATGGAGTAAGAACCAATCAAAATATATTAAATTCTGAAGTGTTTCCTTCGAGAATGATTCGTAATCAACGGTATAAATATATTAGGAATTTTAATTCTTTAGAAGTGGTTGAGCAAAACCTAACAGGAAAACCTAATGTAGATTACTTCATTAAAAGAGGTGCAAAGGCACATAAAAAGGAGCCTCTTGAAGAATTATATGATTTACAGAATGACCCATTTGAGCAGCATAATTTAACTCAAAATCCAGAATTACAATCTGTCAAAGAAAAATTGAAACAAGATTTATTTAGTTGGATGAAATCTCAAGGTGATTTTTTAGACGGTAACATTGGAAACATGCCTATCATCACACCAAAAGGAAAAAAAGGATTCAAACTAGACCAAGACACACCTAGAAGAAAAATTCCTGATTCTATAAAGAGCACCTTGAAAAAAGGCGATTATATTGTAATTGAACATTGGTAAAAAAACATCATAAAATGAATAAATTCTTCGCATACATATTTAGTGTATCTATTCTTTTGCTTTCTTGTAAAAATGGAAAAGAAAAAACCGCAGAGACAGAAGATCAAAAACCAATGAACGTTTTGTTCATTGCCATTGATGATTTGCGACCTGAACTAGGTTGTTATGATGCGCCACAAGTAAAGTCGCCAAACATAGATAAATTGGCACAAGAAGCTCTTGTTTTTAATAGAGCCTATTGTAACGTTCCTGTTTGTGGTGCTTCAAGAGTGAGTTTGCTTACAAGTATTCTACCTACAAAAACACGTTTTATAGATTATAGAGCAAAGGCCGAAGAAGACGTACCGAACGCTAAAACACTACCTAGTATTTTTAAAGATGCTGGTTATACCAGCATTTCTAACGGAAAGATTTTTCACTATAATAAAGATGTTCAAGAGGCTAGTTGGAGTCAAAACCCATGGATGCCAGAGGGAGGACACAGAGTTAGTTATGACCCTGAGACTACAAAAGTGATAATGAAATCAGGGAATGGTCGTGTATATGAAGCGCCCGAAGTAGATAATAGTGCGTATCCTGATTATAAAATAGCTCAAAAAACCATTAGTGATTTGGGACGTTTAAAAGCATCGGGAGAACCCTTTTTTATGGCTTGTGGATTTTTTCGTCCGCACATGCCGTTTTATGCACCCAAAAAGTATTGGGATTTGTATGATAGAGATTCAATAGAGATAGCAGATAACCGCCATTTACCTGAAAATGCGCCAAGTTCATTAAGAGGTAGTACTGAATTTAAAACCTATAGCTTTGGAGACTATAAGCCTAATACGGACGAATTTCATAAAATGATGCGTCATGGCTATTATGCCTGTGTGAGTTACATAGATGAATTGGTAGGCGAGGTGCTTAATGAACTTGAAACTCTTGGTTTAGCAGAAAATACGATTGTGGTATTATGGGGAGACCATGGTTGGCATTTGGGAGAACACGAGTTTTGGGGTAAACACAATACCTTACATAATGCTTTGCAGGTACCTTTGATTGTAAAAGTTCCTGGAAAAGCTAAGGGGTGGCAATCCGAAGCTTTAGTTGAGAGTGTTGATATTTACCCTACACTTTGTGATTTAGCCAACTTAGCCACACCTGATTATATTATGGGTGAGAGCTTTAAATCCGTTTTAGATAATCCTAAACAGTCGTTTAGAGAAAACGCTTATGCGCGTTTTAAAAAGGCTGATGCTATTATAACGGAAGGTTTTACCTATTCATTATATGAAAATGGTGAAGAGATGTTGTACAACCGTAAATTAGACCCTGATGAGAATAAGAATGTAGTGGCGAATGCTAGCTACAAGAAAGTGCTTGAAGACATGCGAAATGCTTTAAAAAATAAACAGGAAAAAGCAAATAATTATAAATAAAATGACTTGTGGCAGATTGATGAGAAATTAAGCCGTTTAGACAGATTCACCCGATTTTTATTATAGCTCTAATTAAAATGAATAGAGTACAGTTTATAGGTTCAATTTTAGTATGCTTCTTGTTTTTTGTAGCATGTAAAAAAGTAGAAAAAAGCGATAAAACTTTACTGTTTGTAGGTAGCTTTACCGATAAAATACCAGGAGATGGTATACATATTTATGAGTTTAATAATGAAACAGGAGAAGCTGTTTTAAAGTATACTTTAGATAGTATTATAAACACCTCTTTTTTGCGATTATCACCAAACGGAACACACCTCTATTCTGTAGTTGAGAGCCAAATGCCACATCATGGAAAAGTGGCTGCTTTTAAGATTGATTCAGTAAATGCACATATAGAATTATTGAATATGCAAGATTGTGGCGGACGAAATCCTACGCATTTAGAAATTGATAAAAAAGGTAAATATTTGATAAATTCAAATTATTCAGACCCAAGTTTAAGTGTTTTCAAAATCAATGGAAATGGGAGCTTAAATCCTTATAGTCAAGTTTTAAAGTTTAAAGACAGTAGCATCATTGAAAGTCGTCAAAAAGAAGCCCATATTCATTCATCAAATGTGTCGCCAGATAATCAATACATTTTTGCCCAAGATTTAGGCGCCGATAAAATTCGGGGCTTTAATTTAATTGTTGGAGAAAATCCAAAGCTTCAAAATGAAAATCAAATAAAAACGAAACCAGGTAGTGGTCCTCGCCATTTTACATTTCATCCAAATGGCAAATTCGGTTATGGCATCGCTGAATTAAGTGGAAAGGTAACTGCTTTTAAATATAAGAAAGGTCAGTTGAAGTTTGTTGAAGATTATCAATCCTATCAACAAAAACAAGAGATTTATAGAGCCGCAGATATACATATTTCACCAGATGGAAGATTCTTATACGCTTCAAACCGAGGACCAGAAGAGGATAGTATTTCAATTTTTAAAATTGATGCAAACAGTGGAAAGTTAAGTTTGATTGGACACAAACCTACGTATGGCAAGCATCCCAGAAATTTTGCAATTTCCCCAACTGGCAACTTTCTGTTGGTAGCAAACCAGTTCACAAACAATATTGTTGTTTTTAAAAGGGATATTGAAACTGGTGAATTAACCAAGATAACTCATGAGATTGAAGTGGGTAGTCCATCAAGTCTACAAATGCACCGTTATATTGTAAACTAATTTAGAGTGATTCCCTTTCTATAATATTGAAAGGTACTTTAAGAGATGTTTTTTTCTTATTTACAATAATCTTTGCCGCAGTTTCCGCCATAATTTTAAAATCTGTAGATATTACGGTTATACCAAGAAGTTCTTTTAACGGCGTATCGTTATATGAAATTACACCAATATCGCTACCTAAATTGAATTCGTCTTCTCTTATCTGTTTAACCAAATTAACTAAATCTGGTTCCCTTATGGTAATAAATAAATCTCCTTTTTTTAAAACAGTGTCATCATAAATGGTATCCAATACTTCAAAATCCAGTTTATGTTTTACGCAAAACTTTCTAAATCCAAATAATATGCGTTTTGGGTACGGATAAACAGATTTTTCTGGAAATACCAGAACAATTTTTTTGTACTTTTTTATACGATTTAAACCTTCACTTAAAGCATTAAATATATCATTTTCAAAGTCTTGGTGAATTTTACCTAAAGCACCATCAAGAATTTTTGGTACAACATTGTCTAAAATAATTAATTTATCAAGAGGAATTTTCTTTAATAAGCTTAAGGCTTTCTCCGGGAAACTAACATGTTTGTATCCATCAGCCGTAAAATGCGGCATAATAACATAAAAGTCGTATGCAGATTTGTTCTTATCGATAAGGTTTGAAAATAATGTTTCATCACAATGATAAACCTGTAAATCTATATGTGAATTAGGACCAATACTATCTATAAAATAATTATAAGTTATAAGTTTATAATTACTTAATTTATTTACTAGAAATAAAACATTGACTTTAGAAATTAGTTTAGTCCTAGATATATAAAAGCCTTTTCCTCTAATTGAAGTGATAATATTTCGTTCTTTTAAAATACTATACGCTTTTTCAACAGTGTCACGAGACAAGTAAAACTCTTCACTAAACATATTTATTGAAGGGATTTTTTCATCCATGGTTAAATTCCCAATTGAAATATTATGAATAATAGAATCTATTATTTGCTGGTATTTTGGTACCCTTGAGTTTTCATCAATTTTTATAAATTTCATCATTTCCATAATACGTGCTTTAAAATGAAATGTATTTTGTTATACAAATATCACCACTTAAGGAAAAAGAAAAGTACAAAAAGAGAGTATAATAATCCAAGTTTAATTGAGAAAAATAAAAATGAATTAAACTGGATTAAAGAAAGTGGAATTAATACTTACTGTCATCAGGATATTTCTGCATAAAAGACTCTGCTTTTTCAACCATATTAAGGCTACCACAGAAAATAGGAGCTCTTTGATGAAGCTCAGTTGGTTCTATATCCATTATTCTTCTGTAACCGTCAGAGGCTTTTCCACCAGCTTGTTCTATTAAGAAAGCAATGGGGTTACATTCGTATAATAATCTAAGCTTTCCTTTTGGTGCTTTTGTTGTTGTGGGATAAATGTATATTCCTCCTTTTATCATGTTTCTATGAAAGTCAGAAACCATAGAGCCTATATATCTAAATGAATATGGTCTATCATCTTCTTCGGCTTGACAGTATTTAATATAATCTTTTACACCTTGAGGGAAATGCGCATAATTACCTTCGTTAATAGAGAATATTTGACCAGTTTTAGGAAATTTCATATTTGGATGAGATAAATAAAATGCCCCTATGGCAGGATTAAGAGTAAACCCATTAACACCATGCCCAGTAGTATAAACTAACATGGTAGATGTTCCATATACAATATAACCTGCGGCCACTTGCTCACTCCCTTTTTGTAAAAAATCTTCTTCCCGTACAGGCATTCCTAATGGTGTTACCCTTCTGAATACCGAGAAAATGGTTCCAACCGATACGTTTACATCAATATTTGAAGACCCATCTAATGGATCTATTAAAACAACATATTTATTATCATGCGCATTGTGTTTGCCTTGTACAGTAATAAATTCATCTTCCTCCTCACTGGCAATACCGCACACAATTTCTCTATTAACCAAGGCAGACATAAAAACATCATGGGCATAAATATCTAATTTTTGTTGATCTTCTCCTTGAATATTTGTGTCACCAGAAGAACCCAATATATCAACCAAACCAGCTTTATTTACTTCATGATTAACAATTTTAGCTGCTAAACGAATAGAATTTATTAACCGCGAAAGCTCACCAGATGAATATTTAAAGTGCATTTGGTTGTCAATAATAAATTCACCTAATGTTTTATGACTTCCTTCCATTATTTATATAATTTATTTAAGCGTAATGACGCTCTTAATTTTCTGGTTTCGAAATTAGTCTGTAGCCATAGGTATTTAATCCTGTGGTATCCTGTTGTTGTTCTTAAATAGAAAGCTTTTTAAGGTTGATAAGAAGAAACATTAATCACTTTTAAAGGAATAAAAATAATATAATGTGTTGAAAAACAGCGTTATATTAAGGTTTGTTAATTCAAATTCGATACTTTTATAGGTGATACGGTACAGTACAGGATACAAAAGTTTGCATCGTGATATATTTTTGACGTATTACTTATTATAACAATTAATATGGAAAACACTACAAAAACTTTTAAATACGTTGATTATCTATGGAACGAGGAAAAGGCGGCATCATTTGGAGATAATCAAGTAGAATTATTTTTATACAGATCAAATATATTAGGAGCAGATTTAAGAATCACCAATTATGGCGGTGGAAACACTAGTTGTAAAACCATTGAAAAAGATCCGTTAACCAACGAAGACGTTGAAGTGATGTGGGTTAAAGGCTCTGGAGGAGATATTGGTACTTTAACACGTTCCGGTATTGCTGGTTTGTATACAGGAAGACTGCGTGATTTAAAGAACGTATATCAAGGACTTCATGATGAAGACCGAATGGTAGGACTTTTTAATCATTGTATTTATGATTTAGATAGTAAAGCGCCATCAATTGATACACCTTTGCATGGTTTATTGCCATTTGCACATATAGATCATTTACACCCAGATGCATTAATTGCTGTAGCTGCCGCAAAGGACAGTGAAAAGGTAACCAAAGAAATTTGGGGAGATACCATGGGTTGGGTGCCTTGGCAAAAACCTGGGTTTGATTTAGGGTTGCAATTAGAAAAATGTTTGGCAGATAATCCTGGTATTAGAGGTATAGTATTAGGTAGTCATGGTTTATTCACCTGGGGAGATACTTCTTATGAGTGTTATATGAATAGTTTAGAAGTTATTGAAATGGCTTCTGAATTCATAGAAAGGAAATTAAAAGAACAAGGTGAAGTTTTTGGTGGGCAAAAAGTTGAAAGCTTACCACAAGAAGAGCGTTTAGAAAAAGCAGCACAATTAATGCCTTTATTAAGAGGTTTATGTTCTTCAGAAAACAGAATGATTGGTCATTTTTCTGATACTGATGTTGTAATGCAATACATCAATAGTAACGATTTAGAAAGATTAGCACCAATGGGAACTTCGTGTCCTGATCATTTTTTAAGGACTAAAATTCAACCTTTAGTTTTGACTTTAGATAAAAATGAAGATTTATCTGATGCAGAGGCAGTAAAAGCAAAATTAGAACCTGCTTTTGAAGCATATCGTCAAGAATATGTTGATTATTACAATACATGTAAAAAAGACAATAGTCCAGCAATACGTGATGCCAACCCAGTGATTATTATTTATCCAGGAGTCGGGATGTTTAGTTTTGCTAAAAACAAGCAAACTACGCGTGTAGCTAGTGAATTTTATATTAATGCCATTAATGTTATGCGAGGAGCTGAGGCTATTACGTCTTACACTTCTTTACCAAGACAAGAGGCATTTGATATTGAGTATTGGTTATTGGAAGAGGCAAAATTACAGCGTATGCCAAAGGAAAAACCATTATCTCGTAAAGTAGCTTTAGTTACTGGTGCAGGTGGTGGAATTGGTAAAGCGATTGCAGATAAATTAGCTGCTGAAGGAGCTAATGTTGTATTAACTGATATCAATGAGGATGCATTAATCGAAGCAAACGGAACGTATGCAAGAGATGTTTCTACATATGCTTTATGTGATGTAACCAATACAGATTCTATTGCAAGTGCTTATAAAAAAGCTACCTTAGAATTTGGAGGTGTAGATATGATTGTACATAGTGCAGGATTAGCTATTTCAAAACCTTTAACGGATACAACTGATAAAGATTGGAATATTTTACAAAGCATTTTAGTAAAAGGTCAGTTCGATTTAGCTAAACAATTTGCTGTAATTGTTCGTAAACAAGGTTTAGGAGGAGATTATATCGCTATTGCTAGTAAAAATGGTTTAGTAGCAGGTCCAAACAATGTTGCATATGGAACAGCAAAAGCTGCTCAACAACATATGGTACGCTTATTAGCTGCTGAATTAGCAAAAGATAAAGTGAGAGTAAATACTGTAAATCCTGATGGTGTTATTGTTGGAAGTAAAATATGGGAAGGTGCTTGGGCAGAAGGTAGAGCAAAGGCAAATGGAATAACTGTGGAAGAATTGCCAGCATTTTATGCCAAAAGAAATCTGTTAAATGAAATCATTACACCAGATGATATTGCAAACGGGGTATTCTCTTTAGTTGGGATACTAGATAAATCTACCGGAAACATTATAAATGTTGATGGAGGTATGGCCAATGCTTTCGTTAGATAATTTAAAATAAGAAATATAAAATAGATTAGTTTAGTTTAGTTTGAAAAGAAAAACTTCCATAAATTTCGAGTAGGTTTATGGGGGTTTCTTTTCTTTTAAAGGTGAAAATAGTATGAAAATTCAAAAGCAACAAGTATTAGATTATAACGAAAAAAGCTTAAAAAGTCATGAAGAAAGTTTTGATTTTTTAGCTAATAAGTTAAGTAAAGAAGGTCATGATATCTCGGGTATAGTATCAAAATTATCAGATTTCCAAGTAGCTATTCCAAGTTGGGCCTTAGGAGCAGGAGGTACGCGTTTTGGTAGATTTTCATTTTATGGTGAACCTTCGAACTTAGAACAAAAAATTGAAGATATTGGTGTGCTTCATAGTTTAACTCAAACTGCAGGAGCCGTGTCTTTACATATTCCTTGGGATATTCCTTCAGACTATGCTGCAATCAAAGAAAAGGCAGATGCTTTAAACATTAAATTTGATGCTGTAAACTCTAATACGTTTCAAGATCAAAAAGATGCCGCAGAGACATATAAGTATGGTTCATTGAGTAATATAAGTAAGGCTGTAAGAGAACAAGCTATTCAACATAATTTAGATGTTATTAATATTGGAGATAAATTAGGTTCTAAAGCTTTAACCGTTTGGTTGGCAGATGGGTCTTGTTTTCCTGGGCAAAATAACTTTCAAACCGCTTTTCAAAATACACAGGATAGCTTAATTGATATTTACAAAGGGTTACCAGATGATTGGAAGATGTTGGTTGAGTACAAACCATATGAGCCAAATTTTTACAGTACGGTTATTCAAGATTGGGGAGCTTCTTTAATGCTTGCTAATGGTTGTGGAGATAAAGCATATACTTTAGTAGATTTAGGACATCACCTACCAAATTCTAATATAGAGCAAATTGTATCTATACTTCAATTGAAAGGTAAATTAGGTGGTTTCCATTTTAACGATAGTAAGTATGGAGATGATGATTTAACGGTAGGAAGTATCAAGCCTTATGCATTATTCTTAATATTTAACGAGTTGGTTTATGGTATGCAAAATAATCCACAAAACCCAGATTTAGCGTGGATGATTGATGCGAGTCATAACGTAAAAGATCCATTAGAAGATTTAATACAATCATTAGAAGCAATACAAGAGGCTTATGCAAAAGCTATGTTAATTGATCAAAATGATTTAAAAGCAGCACAATTAAATAATGATGTTGTAAGATGTCAAGAGATTTTACAAGGAGCTTATAGAACAGACGTTAGACCACTATTGGAAAAAGCACGTTTAAGTACTGGAGGTGCATTAAGTCCTATCAATGCTTATCGTTCACTAGATATAAGAAATAGTTTGATTTCTGAAAGAGGAAAACATACAATAGCCACCGGTTTATAACCTTTAAAATGAAACAAAAAGTAACTGCGGTTTTTGATATTGGAAAGACAAACAAAAAGTTCTTTCTGTTTGATAAAAACTTTAAGGAGGTCCATAAAGAATATACTTCGTTTGAAGAGATAGAAGATGAAGACGGGCATCCAACAGAAAACTTACCAGCCTTAAAAAAATGGTTAAAAGAGGTCTTTGACCGAATTTTAGAAAAGAAAGAATTCAATGTAAAGGCCATAAATTTTTCAACCTATGGAGCAAGTTTTGTTCATATAGATGAGAACGGAAAACCATTAACTCCACTTTACAACTATACTAAACCTTTACCTGAGAGTGTAGTAGAGTCATTTTTTGAAAAGTACGGACCTAAGGAAGCTTTTCTAAAAACTACGGGGTGTGCAGATTTAAGTATGCTAAATTCAGGACTTCAATTATTTTGGTTAAAACAAACAAAACCGGAAGTTTTTAAAAAGATTAAATACTCTTTACACTTACCTCAATATTTAAGTCATGTTTTTACAGGTATACCTTTAAGTGAATATACAAGTATTGGCTGTCATACAGCACTTTGGGATTATGGTGAAAAAGATTATCACAATTGGGTTTATGCAGAAGGTATTGATAAAATATTACCGCCAATAGTTTCAACAGAGACCAGTATAAATATGAATTACAATGGTAATCGTATTAAAATTGGAGTTGGTATTCATGATAGTTCTGCGGCATTATTACCATATGTAAGAAGTATTAGAAAAAAGTTTGTTTTAATATCTACAGGTACCTGGAGTATTGCTTTTAATCCGTTTACAGAAAATCCTATTTCAACTGATACAGATGATAAAGATGCCATTAATTACATGCGTATTAATGGAAAACCTGTAAAAGCATCAAGATTGTTTTTAGGTAATGAATACAAGATTCAAGTTGGAAAATTAAAGGAGGTTTTTGGTGTAGATGAGGATTATCATCGTACCGTGAAATTTGATTATGACACCTACTTTGAAATCATGAAGGATTTTAAGCACTGTTTCAAATGGGAAAGTGTTACAGATGATGATATGCCAGCTAAAACTGAAATGTCTTATCATAAATATGAGCATGCCTATCATCAATTAATGATAGAACTTACTTTGTTGCAAATTAAATGTATTAAAAAAGCTATAGGTGATGATGTTATTTTAAGGTTATATGTAGATGGCGGTTTTAGTGATAACGATGTGTATATAAAGTTATTATCTCACTATTTTAGAGATAAGAAATTAAGAACAACTAACGCGTCTTTAGGTTCTGCACTAGGGGCAGCAATATCAATATCAGATACTAAACTCAACTCTAAGTTTTTGAAAAAAAACTACGCGCTTAAAAAGCACGTACCGTTTATTATAAGCGGGTAAGATTTTCTTAAAAATTGCAAATAAATATTATAGAGAAGTGGTCTTCTTCATGGAGCCTATTACTCAAAAATCAAATAAAATGTCAAAAAATATTAAACTGGTTCATCCAAGAGATCAAATCACAGAAGTGATAAGTAGAATTTATAAAAGAGGTATGACCACTACATCTGGAGGGAATATTTCAATTATTGACGATAACGGAGATATATGGGTAACCCCTTCCGCAATTGATAAAGGATCGTTAAGATCATCTGATATTATATGTGTTAAAAAAGACGGAACTATTGTTGGGAAACATAAACCATCATCAGAGTTTCCGTTTCATAAAGCTATTTATGAAGCAAGACCAGACATAAAGTCTGTTATTCACGCACACCCACCAGCATTGGTTTCTTTCAGTATTGTGCGTCAAATACCGAATACTAATATTATTTCTCAGGCTAAACATATTTGTGGACCTATAGGATACGCAAAATACAGATTACCCGGAAGTGATGATTTAGGTGAAGTAATAGCAGAAGAGTTCGAAAAAGGATACAAAGCCATTATCATGGAGAATCACGGAACCGTTTTAGGAGGAAGTGATTTAACCGATGCCTTTGAGCGTTTTGAAGCTTTAGAGTTTTGTGCACGTACAATTCTTTATGGTTCTCAAATTGGAACACCTAATTATTTAACTGATGATCAAATAGACCAATTTGAAGCTCAGGTGCCCGCTGAGAGACCAGAAATGGAATCTATAGAGTATACTTCTGATGAAGTTGAAAAGCGCTTGGAGATTTGCGAAATTGTTAAGCGTTCATGTCAACAAGGGTTGATGATTAGCTCTTACGGAACAGTTTCTATGCGTTGGAAGGATAATGACTTCCTTATTACACCAACAGATGTTAATCGTTGGGATATAGATTTAGATGATATTGTCCAAATAAAAGATGGGAAGAGAGAAACAGGTAAAACACCTAGTAGAGCCACTTGGATTCATCAGGAAATTTACAAAAACAATCCAGATATTAACTCCATTATAATGACACAGTCTCCATATTTAATGGCTTTTGGTGTTACAGATTCTTATTTAAATGTAAGAACTATTCCGGAAAGTTGGATTTTTCTTCAAGATATACCATCCGTGAAGTATGGTACTCATTTTAAGAACAATAACAACTCTGAAATAGTTGAAAACTGTACTACTGCCTTAATAATTCAGAATGATTCAGTTATCATTACTGGTGATAAATTACTTCAAACTTTCGATTATTTAGAAGTGGCCGAGTTTAGTGCTAAGTCTATTGTTATGGGACATTCTCTTGGAGAAATGGTACCTATTAATGATGATCAAGTAGAAGATTTAAGAAAGAAATTTTTGGCTTAAAAAAGTATAATAGATATTACTAAAAAACATGAAACATTACAAGCAATATATTAACGGACAATTTGTAGACTCTAAAGCTACATCGGTTATTGAAATATTAAACCCATGTACAGAGGAGGTATTGAGTACCATTACTACAGGTACTGTTGAAGATGCAAATAATGCCTTGGAAGCTGCTCAAGCTGCGCAACCAGCATGGGAAGCTCTACCAGCAATTCAAAGAGCGGCATTTTTGCACAAAATGGCAGACGTTATTAGAGAAAATAGGGTATTTTTAGCTGAAACACTTTCAAAAGAACAGGCAAAAGTTATTGGGTTGGCTCAAGTTGAAATAGATGTGACTGCTGATTATTTTGATTATAATGCAGGTTGGGCGCGCAGAATTGAAGGTGAGATTATCCAGAGTGATAGAGAAAAGGAGCATATTTATTTACATAAGGTTCCTATTGGAGTGGCTGTAGGTATTTGTCCTTGGAATTTCCCGTTTTTTGTAATGGCACGTAAAGTGGCGGCGTCATTAATAACAGGTAACACCTGTGTGATTAAACCAAGCTCAGAAGCACCTAATACCATAATGGAATTTGCAGATTTCATTCAAAAAATTGAATTACCAGCTGGTGTATTGAATTTTGTATGTGGAGCGGGTAGAACTGTAGGTAATGCCCTTTCTAAAAGCCCAATTACTGGAATTATTAGTTTAACAGGAAGTGTTTCTGCAGGACAAAAAGTTATTAGTGCAGCTGCTGAAAATATTACAAAAGTATCCTTAGAGCTAGGAGGGAAGGCTCCTGCTATAGTTTGTGCCGATGCAAATTTAGACTTAGCATTGAATTCCATTGTATCATCCAAGGTTATTTTTAGTGGACAAGTTTGTAATTGTGCAGAGCGTGTTTATGTCGAAGATAGTATTTACGATGAGTTTGTTGAGAAGCTTTCCAAAAAGATGAGTGAAGTTATTATTGAAGATGCTTTAACTGGAACTAATGCAGATATGAGTAGTTTAGTGTCAAAATCTCAATTAGATAAAATAACCGAAATGGTGGAATTTGCGAAGAATGAAGGCGCTGAAGTATTAGTTGGTGGAAATCGTCCTGAACAGTTTGATAAAGGTTATTTCTATAATCCTACTGTTTTAACAAATTGTAGTCAGGATAGTCAAATCATTCAAGAGGAAGTTTTCGGGCCTGTATTACCGGTTATGAAATTCAATACGCTAGATGAAGCTATTGCCATGTCTAATGACACGGAATTTGGTTTAACATCGTCTATTTTCTCTGAGAACTTCAATAACATTATGAAAGCTACCAACGGGTTACATTTTGGTGAAACCTATGTAAATAGAGAACATTTTGAAGCTATTCAAGGTTTCCATGCAGGATGGAAAAAATCAGGTGTAGGTGGAGCAGATGGTAAACATGGTATGGAAGAGTACTTGCATACAAAAGTGGTGTATGCTAAATACTACTAGAAGTTTATTTTATAAAAAAGTAAAACGCGGTTAAATTAATTTTAACCGCGTTTTTAGTTATGTATATGTGATTAAAAACTTTATACAAGTAAAACGGTTAAACTCATGGCACCATGGGCACCAACAACCAAACATTGCTCTATATCGGCTGTTTTTGAAGGACCAGAAATAAATACGCCAAAGTTACGATCTCTTTGAGCAATTTGGTCATAGGCTTCAAGCATATGAAGATGTATTTTTTCCTTCTCAAGTATTATTACTAAATCATTTGTAATAAAAGGAAGCACACGTATAATGCTACTATTTGCGGTTACCCAAATAGCACCATTTTCTGAAACTCCTAGGTCTCCTTCAATAATTGCTAAATCAATATTCTCAAGATTATGTGGGTCTGTGCTTTTATCAACCTGAACAGTCCCTAAAATAGATTTATTGGTTGTGCTTATAATGTTGGTTTTGTTAGGATATTGTTCTTTTATTTCGGCATCAATAGTTTCCTTATCAACTTCTCTAACAGTTCCACCAACTATGGCAATATTGCTTTTAAAAGTTTCAATTAAATCAATCGACTCATCAAATGCTTCCTCGTTAATATCAGGTAAAGGCAACAACTCTGGCTTGTTTTTCTTTATTGATTTTAATATAGCTTCTCTACCCATTTTTATTTCTTTTTTTATACCAATCATCAAAATTATCATTTTTTACTTCAGGTAAATCTCTAGCTTTTCCCCAAGCATTCAACTTATTGTAAATCATAAATTTTGGCGCATATTTAAGTGCAAAACGTGCAGATTTACCAGCCAATTTATAAAGCTTTGGTTTAGATAAAACAACACCTGCTGTTTTCATAATAGATTTTTTTAAAATCGGCTGTTTTTCTTCTTGGACTATAACTTGTCTCCATTTATATAATTGCTCGTGGATATTTATTTTAACAGGACACACATTTGAACAAGAGCCACATAGGGTAGAGGCAAACGGTAGTGAACTATGTTTTTTCAAATCTTTTCCTGGGGAAAGAATGGAACCTATTGGTCCTGGTATTGTATAGTCATAACTATGCCCCCCACTTCTTCTATATATAGGGCATGTGTTCATACAAGCTCCACAACGAATACAATGTAGTGATGCTCTAAAATCCTCTCTACTTAATTGTTCTGTTCTGCCATTGTCTACAATTACAATATGCATTTCTTTACCTTCTTCAGCCTTATTAAAGTGAGAAGAATAGGTAGTAATAGGTTGTCCTGTGGCGCTTCTAGCTAATAACCTTAGAAATACACCTAAATGTTTTTCCTTTGGAATAATTTTTTCAATTCCCATGCAGGCAATATGCACTTTAGATAAGTGTACTCCCATATCGGCATTTCCTTCATTCGTGCAAACAACAACACCTCCGGTATCAGCCACTGCAAAGTTAACTCCGGTAATGGCGGCATCAGCTTTCATGAATTTATCTCTTAAGTGTTTTCTGGCTTCACCAACTAAATACTCAGGATTACCTCCACTTGGTTTTGTTCCTAAATGTTCTTGAAACAATTCATCTACTTCTTCTTTTGTTTTATGTATGGCAGGAAGTACAATATGGCTAGGTGGCTCTTCGGCTAATTGAACAATACGCTCTCCTAGATCGGTGTCTACTACTTCAATGCCTTTGGCTTCTAAATAGGGGTTCAAATGGCATTCTTCTGTTAGCATAGATTTGCTTTTAACAACCTTTTTGGCATTGTGCCTGTCTAATATGCTGCTAACAATCTCATTATGCTCTTGGGCGTTTGAGGCCCAATGAACTTGAACACCATTACTCTTGGCATTAGATTCAAACTGTACCAAGTATTCATCTAAATTTGATAGAACATTGGCCTTAATTCCAGATCCAAGTTGCCTTAAATATTCCCAACCTTGCACATTATGTGCTGATTTATCGCGTTTTTCCCTTACATACCACAAGGCTTTGTCATGCCAGTTGACCTTTGATTCGTCTTTGTTAAATTCTGTTGCTCGATTAGCGTGACTCATAACTATAACGTACTATTAAGTATTTCGGCAATATGCATCACCTTTAATGGTTGTTTATTTCTGTTTACAATGCCTTCAAGATGCATTAAACAAGAATGGTCTGCTCCAGTAAGAACTTCTACATCACTATCTAAATGGTCTTGTACTCGGTCTTTACCCATTTTAGCAGAAATAGCTTCTTCAAAAACAGCAAAGGTTCCTCCGAAACCACAGCATTCATCTTTTCTATTTAGAGACATAAGTTCTAATCCTTTTACGCAGCTTAATAAATCTTCTTCCGTCGAATAATGTTCACCTTGTACCTCTGAACAAGAGCCTAGTTTCAAACCTCTTAGTCCGTGACAACTTTTGTGCAATCCAACTTTATATGGGAACGATGCTCCCAAATCAGTCTTTCCCAATATTTTCACTATGAACTCACAAAGTTCATAAGCATTTGCTCTTACTTTCTGAACTTCTGGAGTTTGTTCTAAAATATCAAAATGTTGTTTTATATGGTAGATACAGCTTCCAGAAGGGCCAACTATAAAATCATATGTTTTAAAATTTTCAACGAAATGATTACATATACCTTTAGAGTCTTCTTCGTATCCTGAATTACCTAAAGGTTGACCACAACAGGTTTGCCCTTGAGGATAAACAACATCTACATCTAATTTTTCTAATAATTCTAATGTTGCGATTCCTACTTGCGGGTATAATTGATTTATATAGCAAGGGATAAATAAGCCTACTTTTATTCTTTTTTTATTCATTTGTTTGTAACAATACTAAACTAAAGATAAAAATATAGTATTGTGAATCATTCGCTGTCCTGTTCTGACCTGTTTTAGTAGAATGCTAATCTTAAATTGTCTACTTCTAACAACGTAATTTAATATTTCGCTTTAATTAGAATTATTATTTTTGGTATTGCAATGAGCGGTACAGTACAGGATAGAGTCCTTCAATTCAAAGTTTATTTTCGTCATAATTATTTTAATTATTGCATGAATAGACTTAACCACATTTAAACTGGCAAAAAGTTTTTACAAGCAAAAGGTCTAATCAAGAGTCTTATTATCAACGTGTTATTAATAGGGAGTATTTTGTTAATGAGATTGATAAACAAGAGAATTTAAAAATTTAGGACATTAAAAATTCGTTAAAAAACTAATTATAAAATTATGCAAGCATTATTAGGAGTAATATTTCATTCATTAGGCGGAATTGCCTCAGGTAGTTTTTATATGCCATTTAACAAAGTTAAAGGTTGGGCATGGGAAAGTTATTGGATAGTTGGTGGTTTAATGTCTTGGTTAATTGTTCCTCCTTTAGCTGCCTATTTAACTGTTCCAGGATTTTTGGACATCATTGCTGCTGGTTCTAGCACAATTGTTGGTTTTACCTTTTTAATGGGTTTACTTTGGGGTGTAGGAGGTTTAACTTATGGATTAGGAGTGCGATATTTAGGAATGTCTTTGGGTAATTCAGTTGTACTTGGTTTTTGTGCTGCATTTGGTGCTATTGTGCCTTCAATATATTATAATTTTAATCCTATGGAAGGGAAAGTGTCTTTTACAGATATGCTAGGATCTTCTGGAGGTCAAATTGTATTACTTGGTGTTTTAGTTTGTCTTATTGGTATTGGGCTCTCAGGTAGAGCAGGTATGTTGAAAGAAAAAGAACTTTCTGACGAAGAAAAAAAGGCAAGTGTTTTAGAATTTAATCTTGTAAAAGGTTTAATTGTTGCTGTTCTTTCAGGTATTTTAAGTTCTTTTTTTAGCTTTGGTATTGAGTCAGGAAAGCCTTTAGCAGATGCTGCGGTAGAAGCAGGATATGATCATTTATTTGCTAATAATGTAACCTTTGTGGTTATTCTATGGGGAGGTTTAGTAACTAATTTAGTTTGGACAACCATACTAAGTATTAAAAATAAAGCGTATAAAGATTTTACAAATAAAAGCACACCAATCCGTAACAACATACTTTTTTCAGCATTGGCAGGAACCATTTGGTTTTTACAGTTCTTCTTTTATGGTATGGGTGAAAGTAAATTAGGTAGTGGCGCAAGTTCATGGATTTTGCACATGTCTACCATTATTCTAACAGCAAACTTTTGGGGTATTTACCGCAAAGAATGGAAAGGTGTTGCTAAAAAAACCAAATGGACTATAACAGCTGGAATTGCGGTTATTCTTTTATCTGTGGTTTTAGTGGGGATTGGGAATTCTATTTAAGGTAAAATTTACCATTACATGTCCTTATTGAAACAGCAAATTTATTGTTGATTGTATAAGTGTTTTGGGCTTGGGCTGGTAGTTTTGGGTGTTCTATTTTATATCAATCCAATTTGAGGTGTTCTTGTCTTTTGTTACACTTCCAGCTTAGTTGTTATGTGGAATATTATTCTTAGTATTTAGTAAAAAATTTCAAAAACGATAATTCACTTCATTTTAAATGAGTCGTCCTAAAATAGGTTGAGAGTTAATAAATAATTAAATCAAACCAGAACATCTAGATGTTCTGGTTTTTTATTATGTATAAAGTTAGGTGTTTTCATGTTAAGGCTCAAGTGAGGTCTTTTGTCATTATAGGTTTCTATAGAACTCTTTATTGACAATTCTTAAAAATCAGTATTTGGTCTAGTCATTTTTTAAAGGGTTTATAATAAAAGAAGCCTCTGTTGTTTTTCGGGGCATCGAAAAACAGGTATGGCACAAGAATTCTAAATAAAACCTCATTAACTTCACGCGTTTAACTTTCCGTACACTTCTTTGTAAAGAGGTTTAAAAAGAATTTCTAAGTACCATCATGGAACTTGTCAAAGACTATACAAGTTTTAGAAATAAATAAGGTTTCACTTCCTTGAAAATCCAAGGATTTTACTACGTCGCAGAAGCTCCTGATTTATTCCTAAAAGTCTTGACAAAACCCACTTCGTTTATTGTGCTATGCACGAAAGAACTCAAACAAACACCCCTTAAAAAAAGGGAAATTATTAACAAGTCTATCTATTTGATAGGCATCTAAAAATTTTTAAGTTATGAGTACATTAAAGAACAAAGTACAATTAATCGGGAACATAGGTCAAGAACCTGTAATCACCATGTTAGAAAGCGGAAAAAAAGTTGCCCGTTTATCATTAGCGACAAATGAGAGTTATAAAAACTCTGAAGGTGAAAAGCAAACGGATACCAATTGGCATACCCTTGTCGCTTGGGGTAAGACCGCTGACATCATTGAAAAGTATGTAACCAAAGGCAAAGAAATTGCCATTGAGGGAAAATTAAACTCAAGGTCTTACGATGACAAAGAAGGTAATAAACGCTATGTAACCGAAGTGGTGGTTTCTGAAGTGTTGTTATTAGGAAATAATAAAAACTAAACTAAAAATTAAGAGGGTGATACCGTCGAAAGTGCACCCTCTTTTTACATCATTATCCCTCAAAAGCAATTAAATAATGAAACACAAAGTTAACGAAATAAAACTAAGTTATAAGGAGCATTTAAAGACTTCTGTAACGATAAAAAGCTCTAAGGAAGTTAATGCACTTTTATACAACTATTGGGATAAAAATACCATCGCACTTTTTGAGAGTTTTAAAATAGTACTATTGAATAATTCTAATAAAGTAAAAGGGATTTGTCAGCTATCTATAGGAGGTATATCTGGCACAATGGTAGATATAAGGATCTTGTTTGCTATAGTCCTTAAATCTTTATCGGTGGGCATCATTTTAGCTCATAATCATCCTAGTGGTAAATTAAAGCCTAGTGAAGCAGATAAACAACTTACCGAGAAGATAAAGAAAGCAGCAGAACTTTTGGATGTTAAAGTACTCGATCATTTGATAATAGTCCCAAATGGAGACTATTACAGTTTTGCCGATGAAGGCATATTATAATTTAAACATTCGATTATGATACATTTGAATTATAATAATCTGGAGACAGAAACCCAAGAACGTTTATTGTCCAAATCCAAAGAAGAGATACAGTCTAAATTTGGAGATGAACTCAAAGTATTTTCAAAACAACACGAATTAAACTATGATGAACTGCTATACGAAGAAGCCGTAAAGAATTTATATAATTATAAATTCAAATTTCAGATATAAGAAATTGACAAAACAATGAATTAAGACCTTGGAGAAATCTAAGGTTTTTTTATACAGTTTCTAATCCGTTTTTTGAGAAGCTTAGGAATATCTGATGTCTTATTTTCAATATTGAACAAAAATCATTTAAACTAGTTTGAAAACTGTTTAAATGAGAACAAACCCTGTTTCGTTTTCAAAGGATTTATCTATAACTTTAATAAGCCATCATAATCTTAAAAATGCAACTGACTTTACAGTCAGGTTGTTTGGATTTTTGTCACGCTTTGGCGTGACGAAAAGGAGAAGCAAGAGGGTAGCGTGCTATCGCAACGCTACATAATCCATTTGCTTCGCAAAGCCCTGTTTATATGGGTTTAAGCTGGATGATGAAAAAGCATAAAATGGTGATTTGCCGCAAAAACGTTCAAATCACCAATAAAACGGCAAATTTTTGCAGCAAAAAATGATAAAGTTTTCAGAATATAAGTTCTCAGGGGTCAATTTTAAAAGGAAAACCGCCAATAGGTTTAGAAGTTTTTCTAAAAACATTTCACTGTCCAATACTGAAGCTTTGGAGGCTATGTTAGACTTTTTTGAGATTCATGAGATTTCACCTATGGATTCCATCGAAGGCAGTTTAAGTGCCATTGAAATCAGAATCAATAGAAGAATAAGTGCTGCCATTGCCATAATCAAGGACATAGAGAAAAGTCAAACTCTACCAACAGTTGCCATGTTACAGTCGTTGTTTGAGCAACAATTTGAACCGGAAAACGACAACGAATTTCTTGACGAAGATTTTGAATTCATAGAGAAGAAGTTTGAGGATGTTGAAAGAGGAGAAGCATGTGTCGAGGAAACGACCGTTCCCAAAATAAGATATGATCGATTGGAGGAAAAAATGGAACTGCTTAAAGTAGATTTTAGTTATGTATTGGAACATGTGAAAAAAGTTAAGAGCAGCTTCGGGAAGGACTATTTAAAAATGGAACTAACACTAGAAGAAATAGAAAAGTATAAACGAACGATCAAAAATTTATAAGTATGTATATAGCCATTAGTAAGCAAAGCCAAGGAGAAAATTTTAGCGGCAGTGTTCGGGACTTTGTTAAATACCTGGAAAAAGAAAACGAAGAAAATAATCTAGGGCTCCAGGAATCTTTTTTTGACCAGTACAATGATAATATCCCTGCAGAAGAGGTCATCGCACAAATTGATAATAACACATCTAAACTTAATAAGAAAGATCCCAAATTTTATTCCATGGTGGTGAGCCCATCTCAAAGAGAATTGAAGGCTATCAATAATGATCCTGAGAAACTAAGGCAGTATATAAGAGCACTTATGAATGACTATGCAGCTTCTTTCCATAGAAATGAAGTAGTCAAGGTTGATGATATAAAATACTATGCAAAAATTGAAAAGGAAAGAACTTTTAAGGGTACCGATAGGGAAATACAGGAGAACCAACCTTATGCGACCAAGATATTAAAACTCAAAAAAGAAATAAGGGCTATTGAGAACGGGGAATTAAAAGTCAATATAAATCGCATTAAAAAAGAGATCGAACGTTTGGAAACCGATGCGCCTCACCAAATTAATGGGAAAAGAATTGTTCGGGGCATGAAAAAGGATGGCATGCAGAACCATGTCCATATTATAGTTAGTCATAAAGATGCAACCAACACTTTCAAACTGTCTCCTTTATCACAGCATAAAGAAAACGAGACCATTTTAAATGGAAAAAAAATCAAGCAAGGTTTTAACCGTGACAAATTTTATAAGGCAGCAGAAAAGACCTTTGATAAGACATTTAATTATAAGAGAAACTTTGTCGAAAGCTATATGGCACGAAATGTATTGGATAAAGATCCTAAACGTTTTCTGGGCATGTTGGCAGGACTCCCTACATCAGAAAAACAGGCCGCATTTAAAATGTTATTTAAGGCCGGTGTTAAAGTACCAATCATTCCAACCAATAAGGTGCAGTTAGCCTATAAAACCCTAATGAAACTTAAAAAAGGTGTGGAAGTAGCCATTAACTCGGGCTCAATAGGCGTTTAAACAAAGCATTATGATAAACTCACAACTACTAATTCCATCATTAATCTTGGGAGGACTTGTTTCTTATATGGTCAACAAATATAATCGTCAAGGGGCTTTTATGATATTCATGTGCTTGATTTTGGCTTCTGTCATTATTGCTGCGATGGTAGAATTACAAGCGTTGCTAAAAGCATTACTCCTTTTGGTTTTACCATGGCAATTTATAAACCTTGTATGCTATGCCTATGGAAGGAGCACCGAAGGTCCAATAATCCGAAAGGAATACAAAGTGGTTATGAAAACCAGAGGAACTAATCTGATTTTAGAAAATATTCGAAGAGGGATCTCAGTAATAGCAGCGGCAGGAAGTGGAAAAACAGAAAGTATAATCTTTAGCCTGATGCAGCATTTTAAAGACCATAAGTTCTGTGGTGTTATCCATGACTATAAGAATTTCGAAATAACCGAAATGGCATTTCCCTTATACCTAAACAGTGGAAACAAATTCTATATTGTTTCTTTTGACCCTATTCATTCTAGGGTAAACCCTATTGCTCCAAAATATTTACCGGATGAAGAGAGCGTTTATGAAGTTTCAAGAGTGCTCCTGGAGAATTTAATGGAGACCAAAGAATCTGATAACAATAGTACCTCACGGTTTTTCAAAGATGCTGTAGAAGGGCTTATCAGTGGACTGATTTGGCGTTTAAAGATGGATTATAAGGATTATTGTTCGATACCACATTTAATGGCCCTTTATCAGCAATTGGGGACCAAAGGACTCATAAAATTCTTAAAAGTTGATTTGACCTCCAGAGCCATGGCCGATGCCTTTATTAGCGGGGTAGGATCCGAAAGACAAACGGCTGGTGTGAAAAGTACCTTGGCGAATGCTTTTAAAAAAATTAGCACCAAAAAAATATTCATGGCATTGTCATCCGATGATATTCCTCTCGATATCAATAACCCCGAAAACCCTTCTGTTATTTGTGTGGTCAACAACCCTAAAAAAGATGCCTCATTATCACCGGTCATAGCTACTATTTTACACACCATAACAAAACAAATGAGTGAACGAAAGCGGTTGCCTTCGTTTATACTATTAGAGGAAGCACCCACCATTAGGCTCTTACATATGCACCGCATCCCGGCTACACTGAGAAGCTATGATATAGCAACAGTTTATGTGATGCAAGATAAAATCCAGAATGATATGTTATACGGTGATAAGGCCAGTAGAGCCATACTTAGCAATTTGTCCTATCAGTTCTTTGGAAAAGTTAATGATCCGGATACAGCCAAGTACTACGAACGATTCTTCGAGATTGTTAAGAACCCGACCAAAAGTATTAGCAAAGGAACGGGACTTACTTGGGAAGCCCGAATTACTAAAGGAGAAAGAGAAGTTCCCAAAAGAAGAGCTGAAATCTTTTTTAGATTGAAACAGGGGGAGTTTGTAGTATTCGCAGATGGTAAGGATAAAAAGGTACGGTTTAAGCGTCCACATATTTCTAAGGAACTCCCAAATCCTCCAAAGGCTTATACTGAAGCAGAATTGGAATTAAACTTCAACAGAATCTACAATGAGGTGAAATCTATGTTTAAATAGTTTATAGTGTGAAATTTATCTCTAAAGGATAAGAAGTTGACTGTAAGGGATTAAATAGTATGAACCTAGTTAAAAGGACTTATTTTGTTTGAAACGCAACTAAAATCTTTCTAAATTCATTCCATTGAATCAAGAAACATATGGAACACACTGAACTGACATACATTCTAGCTGCCAATAAAGTAGCTATGGAATTATTTAAGGAATCTAAAGAAACCCTTATGAATTCTAATTGTTATGATTTTATGGTGTATCGATTTTCTAATTGGAATGCCATTATGGAAGAATTAGAGGAATGGGAAGACTATATTGATATTAATGAATCTGCATATCATGAATTATATAGTAATATTTGTTTGAAGTTTAGGGGGCTTATAAAATATCTCTAATCTTATTCTTTTCAAATCGTAGTATTTAGTATTGTTTTTTTAAATTACTACCACCTGTGTTAAATGTTGTAAATCAATATTTTATTTATTATATTTGCATATATTTTAATTTAAAAATCATGCATTTTGGTATGGGATTTGTTGTATTATGCTTAAAAGAAATTAGATATGAGTAAGTTAAAAGCATTAGTAAAACACCTTAGACGTGGTAATGTATATCGTAGAGCCGACTTGGAACAATGGTCTAAAGCTGTCGATCGTCATTTAGGTGAACTTTTAGAAGATGGAACACTTCAAAAGCTTTCACAAGGACTTTACTATTATCCTAAAGCAACACCATTTGGATATGCGCCACCAGACGAGAAGACCTTGGTGCGTAGTTTTCTTAAGGATGATATGTTTCTCTTGACCTCCCCAAATGCTTATAATAGCCTAGGAGTTGGTACTACACAGCTTTATAACAAGCGGGTTGTATATAATCATAAACGCCATGGTGAATTTGAATTAGGGGGACGAACCTTTTTTTTTCATATAAAGCCACGTTTTCCAAAAACACTGACTACTGAATTCTTATTGGTTGATTTGGTAAATAATCATGAGACGCTTGCAGAAGATTTGGAAGATGTCTTATCAAAGGTTCAAAGTAAAGCGGCAACAATGGACCTAAAGAAACTTCAAAAAGCGGTCAAAATGTATGGTGGTGTTAAAGCGAAGAAAGTGTTTAGGTCTGTATTAAATACCTCAGAACAACCTCAATATGCAGCCTAATAATTATCTTCATCAGCGTGATGATTTCGTTGATCTATTGCGGATTATAGAACAAGATACGGGAATTCTAGTTCAACTTATTGAAAAAGATTACTGGATTATGCATGCTCTGTATGGGCTTAAAAAACAAGGACTGGATTTTGAACTTAAAGGTGGTACATCTTTATCTAAAGGCTATAAAATTATAGATCGCTTTTCTGAGGATATAGATATTCATATTAAACCGCCCAGTAAGTTAGAAGTAAACGAAAATCCAAAAAACACCAAAAGTAAAAGCGTTCAATCCCGAAAAACATTTTATGATTGGCTTGCCAACCATATCAAAATTGATGGTATTGTTTCTATTGAAAGAGATACGGCTTTTGATGATGAAGCCTATTACCGCAGTGGTGGTATTCGTTTACATTATGAAGCTAAAACGGGCCATGTCGATGGTGTAAAAGAAGGAATATTACTTGAAGCTGGATTTGATACCGTAACCCCAAACTCTCAAATAACAATAAGCTCGTGGGCCTTTGATAAAGCAAGCGGTAGTCCTAACATATCTTTTATTGATAATCGAGCCTTTGATATAGCATGTTATCACCCAGGATATACATTTGTGGAGAAACTACAAACCATTGCTACAAAATACAGGCAAGAACAAAATGGGGGAGCGGTGCGACCAAATTTTATGCGTCAGTATTATGATGTATATTGTTTGTTGGAACATAAAGATGTGCAGGATTTTATTGGAACAAAAGCCTATCATGAACATATACAAGCACGTTTTCCTAACGCTGACTTAGTAGTGCCTATGTCACAGAATGAAGCTTTTTTATTAAACGACCCTGAAATACGAGATGCTTATAGAAAACGTTATGAGAGTACAGCTTCACTGTATTATAACGGCCAGCCTGATTTTGAAGAATTGCTTGCAAGAATTAAGAAGTATATTGGGAAGTTGTAAAGTAGGTTTGGTATTCTATAATAAGGATACTTCTAAATGGGATCATATTCTCATTTTCTATAAAACTTTTCCGGGGTGGAGAATCCCTCTTTCTCCGCAAACTACAATGGCTTTTTAGTCCAATAATGGTCACCAACATAGAATTCAGTTCCTATTTTAAATACGAGTTGCTTCCTTGTCGGTGCAGTTACATGGAGTATTATTTTTTCCACATTTGTCTTTAAAAAATAACAGAATTTAGATTATTGATTATTTTAAATTAATCACAATTTGTTTAAATATGGAATTTTTGATGAAATGTAATTCCTTTTAGCCTGGCAAAATGAAAAGGCGAAAATCCATACGGATATACCAATTTCATAAATTGTCAAACGGAATTTTAATGTTTTTAAATAGACAATTATAGAATATTGAAGAATTTTGGATGAATTAACTATTAAGCTTCAATCTCAAAATCAAATAATTCTTTGGGATGAATATCTAAGCCTTTTGAAAGTTCTAGTATTGAAGATAACGTAATGTTAACCCTACCTTTCGAAATTTTGCTAATATCACTTCCATCGATATTACACCCTTGAGCTATTCTTTCATAACTATATCCCTTTTTTCTTCTTATTATGTCAATTCGAGAGCCAAATAGTAGCAGGAAGTCTTCTTTTTTGTATTCTGAGTCCATTGTAAATAGTATGTAGTTAGCAATCTCATCAGATTTCAAAAAAAAAACATGGGTTTTCTGACCCATAAATTAATATTTTTAATATATTAGTACCTGATTATATATATTTGCGATTCTTCGTATTAAAAATATTTGAAGCTATCGCTTTGAATCTCTGAATAGAAAACTGGTAATTTTTTGCAGATGAGATGATAAGTAGATTGGCTCACGACCTAGGCGTGAGCTCTCTTATCTCTGCATGGTATACCAGTACCTCTATTCAGGTAAGTTGAGTTTCACGCTTTTTTTGGTTACTGTATTCAACAATTCAAGGCACTAGTTTTAATTTTATTCAGGAGCCGTAAGTTTTAAATAGGTCATTTACAAACTAAACGTTCTATATTAATTGGACTTTACAAAATCAGATCATAACGGAATGGATGCTAATTACCCCAACTTTTGGAGTGGTATCAGCTACAGGTCTGGTAAAACCAATTATGAACTCCTGTTTGTAAAAAAACCTAAATGCCCCATATAGGCAATTTTTGTTATGGGATTGACGATACAATTTTCTTTCGGATTACGACAACCCCCTTTTTATCCCATAACCATACGATTCACTTTTTAATGGTATCCGAACCAAGGATTATTAATAGCTAGCAAAGTAGTGCTTAAGCCTTAGGTGTGCTTTCTTTTGATTGGCAATAAACGCCATTCATATAAGATGGGTTTTCATCTAAGGTTAAAGCGCATATCCTTAACATTTTTAAAACTAATAAAACACAAAACCGCCTATGAATAGACACTAAAAATAATAAAGCCTCCTAGTAAACTTTTGCAGGGTTCTTAGGAGGCGTTTATGGATTAAACAAATAAATGTTCAACTTCTAATTCAAAATTATGAAAAATAATTATAAAACTAAGGGTAGGAGCCTCCTATTCTATATTTTTTGCTTCTCGTTTAGCTCATTGTTTACTAATGCCTTAACTACTACACATGACTGGCATAGAACTGGCTGGGAGTACATTTGTGACCAACAGCCTGAAGTTCATGGCACCATAACAGACTTGTCTGGAATGCCTCTTGCCGGTGTTCATGTGGTGGTACAAGCTACTAAACAGGGGGTGGTTTCTAATATAAATGGTAGTTATACTACAAAAGCAAACCCAAACGATACCCTTATTTTTTCAGCACTTGGGTTTATTACGCAAACTATAGCCATCAATAATGCATCTGAAATTAATGTGCGCCTACAGGAGGATGTTACCCAATTAGATGCCGTAACGCTTAATGCCGGTTATTATACTGTTAAGGATAAAGAACGCACTGGTAGTATTGCTAAAATAAGTGCTAAAACCATAGAAAAACAGCCTGTGAATAATCCGCTTAGTGCCATGCAGGGGCATTTAACAGGTGTAAATATTGTACAGCAAACAGGAGTTCCTGGGGGTGGTTATAGTATAGAAATAAGAGGGAAAAACTTTATAAATGGTAGCACCAATCCTTTGTATATCATTGATGGTGTACCTTATGGAGGTCAGTCTTTGGGGGCGGTAGAGGTGTCGGGCCAAATTAATGGAGGCAATATCAATCCGTTAAATGCCATGGATCCTACTAGTATTGAAAGCATTGAAGTGTTAAAGGATGCCGATGCCACGGCCATTTATGGTTCTAGAGCAGCCAATGGGGTGGTACTAGTTACCACAAAAAAAGGGAAAGCAGGAAAAACACAGGTCAAGGTTAATTTAAGCAGCACCCTAGGACGTGTATCTCATTTCTTAGATTTAATGAATACCGAGCAGTATTTAGAAACCAGAAGAGAAGGAGTAACCAATGATGGTTTTGGTGCTTTTTTAGATATGCCGGCTTTTGATTTTATTTGGCCAGATATAAAAACATGGGATTCTAATCGTAATATCAATTGGCAAAAAGAATTGATAGGGGGTACCGCTTATAGAAACCATGGGCAACTCTCAATTTCTGGTGGTAATGAACAAACCCAATTTTTAATAAGTGGTGGTCATCAAAAAGAGACCACCGTATTTCCGGGTGATTCTAAATATAAAAAGACCGCTATACATAGTTCTTTAAATCACCAGTCTTTAGACAAACGATTTAAAATAAACCTATCAACTAACTATACGGTTGAACATAACAAACTACCGCGTACAGATTTTACAAGTATGGCTTATAGGTTAGAACCTAATGCTCCGGAATTATATGATGAAGCAGGTAATTTAAACTGGGAAAATAATACTTGGGATAACCCATTGTCATCATTAAAAGAAGATTATCAAGCAAATATAAATACATTGATGGCCAATGCAGGCGTATCATATAAGTTCTTACCAAATCTACAGTTTAAAACCAATTTGGGTTATAATAATTATGGGCTTGAATCTTATAGAACATTACCAAGTTCAGCAAGAAACCCTAGTTTTGGTTTTACCCCAGAAAATTATTCATCTATAACAACCAATAGTTCTAAAAGAACATCTTGGATTGTAGAGCCGCAATTGCACTGGGAGTCAAAATTTGGAGACGCTACTTTAAATATTTTGGTAGGAACCACGTTTCAACAACAATCTACAACTCAATTGGTTCAAAAAGCTACGGGGTTTCCTAATAACAGCCTTATACAAAATCTTTCTGCAGCAACCACACATGAAGTAAGACAAGACAGTGATAGTGAATATAACTACCATGCGCTATTTGGTAGAATTCATGTAAACTGGAAGGACAAATACTTTTTGAATGTAACAGGCCGTAGAGATGGTTCTTCAAGGTTTGGTTCTGGTAAGCAGTTTGGTAATTTTGGAGCTGTTGGTGTAGCATGGGTATTTTCAGAAGAAGATTTTTTAAATGATAGTAACATTTTAAGCTTTGGAAAATTACGTGGGAGTTACGGAACTACAGGTAGTGATAATATTGGTGATTATAGGTTTCTGGACACTTATAGCGTTACCGGTTCTGATTATAATGGAACCACAATATTGGAACCTACAGGGATTTTTAATCCCTTATTTGGTTGGGAATCCAATAAAAAACTAGAAGTAGCTCTAGAGCTAGGTTTTTTAAAGGATAGAATACGTCTTAATACAGCATGGTACAAAAACCAGTCTTCAAACCAGCTTATAGGTATGCCGTTAGCTGCTACAACAGGTTTTTCTGAATTAACAACAAACCTAAAAGCTACTGTAGAAAATAGAGGTTTTGAGATAGAGTTAAACACGGTTAATATACAAGGCAATCATTTTACGTGGCGTACAGCATTTAATATAACAGTGCCCAAAAATGAACTAATGGCGTTTCCCGGGTTAGAAACATCAACCTTTGCCAATAGATTTATTATAGGCGAACCTTTAACGGTGTTGCGTTTATACCATGCTTTAGGAGTCAATCCAGAAACAGGTATCTATGAGTTTGAGGATTATAATGGTGATGGTAACATTAGCAGTGTAGAAGACAGACAATGGCTGGAAGATTTTGCACCTGAGTTTTATGGCGGTTTTGGAAACACGTTTAGCTACAAAAATATAAGCTTAGACGTGTTTTTCCAATTCAAAAAACAAAAGGCATATAATTATTTCAGTTTTCAGGCCATTCCCGGATATAGGCGAAATGCCCCAGTTGAATTATTAGATCGATGGCAGGAGGAAGGAGATAACCATCCTATCCAAAAAGCTTCGGCAGGTTTATCTGGGGGCTTGGATACTGGGCAATTGCAAGCTAGTAGTAGTGCGGCTGTGGCGGATGCCTCTTTTATCAGGTTGCGAAATGTTTCATTGAACTATCATGTGCCTAAACATCTGAGTCATGGGATGGATATAAACCTCTATTTACAAGGACAAAATCTATTAACCATAACTGGGTATAATGGTCCAGACCCGGAACAGCCCTCATACCTTATTTTGCCACCACTGCGTCAAATTACCCTAGGACTACAACTGGTTTTTTAACCTTAAAATTTTTAGAATTATGAAACTTAATAAAAATTATAACTATATAAAAGTATTTGGGCTTAAAGCCTGTTGGAAAACAACACTTTTTTTGAGAAACATTTTATGTTTTTTTGTAATCATTGGAATGACGGCTTGTACTGATTTTGTGGAAGTAGATGCTCCAAAAAACACCTTGATTTCTGAAACTATTTTTGAAGACGCCGCAACCGTAGAATCTGCATTGGCTAATATTTACTACCAAATGAGAGAACAGGGTATGGTATCGGGTAATAATGGCTTAAGTGTTTTAATAGCCGCGTACTCTGATGAACTTGATTATTTTGGTTTTGATGGTAGCAATCAGGAGCTTTATAGTCATACGGTAACTTCTGCTAATACTGTGGTGTTGGGTTGGTGGCGTGCTGCTTATAAGTTAATTTATGCTGCTAATGATATTTTAAAGGGACTGGAGGGTACAACAACCTTAAGTTTAGAGCATCAAGAACAATTTAAGGGACAAGCACTTTTTGTTCGCGCTTATTTGCATAGTTTATTAGCTGCTATTTATGGAGATATCCCTTTTATAAGTACCACCAATTATTTAGAGAATAATACCGTTGCTCGAATGGCTGTAAATGAGGTTTATGAGAATATTATCACAGACCTTATTAGCTCTGTAAGTTTGATGAGTGATGATGACGTAACTGGTGAACATGTATTACCAAACCAATCAGTTTCAAAAGCTTTGTTAGCAAGAATGTATTTATATACTGAACAATGGGCTTTAGCAGAATCTGTGGCTTCGGAACTTATAAATCGCCATAGCTTGGAATTGGATATCAACAAGGTTTTTTTGAAAAATTCTTCAGAAACCCTTTGGCAATTTAAAACCAATGGAACTACACATTATAACACCTATGAGGCCAATCAATTGGTTATAAGGTTTATTCCCGGTCAATCCTATGCATTGACCAATAACCTATTGCAGGCTTTTGAAACCGGGGACTTAAGATATAGTAAATGGACAGCAAGTAAAACAAGTTCTGACGGATTGACTACGTTGCAATATGCTAATAAATACAAAGCTATTTTTAGTGAAACCACTTCTTTGGAGTATTCCATAATCTTCCGTTTAACTGAACAATATCTTATTAGGGCAGAGGCTAAAGCTCACTTGGGTGATGTAGCTGGTGCGCAACAGGACTTAAACGCTATAAGAAATCGAGCAGGTTTGGCCAATACGATGGCTACAACTACAGAGAGTCTATTGGATGCTATACTTAAGGAACGCCAAGTGGAATTGTTTACCGAACAAGGGCATAGGTGGATAGATTTAAAACGAATGCATAAGGCTAGTGACGTGTTGAGTGCTATCAAGCCAGCTTGGAAGGATTCCAATGTATTATTACCTATCCCTGCTACGGAATTGGAAGTGAACCCTAATTTAAAACCACAAAATTCAGGTTACTGATTTGATATGAACGCTGTGTTAATCCTTCTTCCTGTTATGAATATAGTTGACATGGCAGTTTATTTAAAACTTTTACCATTATGAAATATTTCATCTTAATGTGGTTTTTATTGATCTATTATTCAGGGTTTACCATAAACCCTGATAATGATCTGTACAGTAATAAATCAATTTCAGAGGTTCTTGAAAAGCAATCCTTTTTGACATCGTTTATTGAAGAAGATCAACTTTACTTAAACATTCCTAATCAGCTTATTGGTAAATCTATTCTTTTTGTGAGGTATGATCAAAGTCAAGAGTTTAAATATATGCAAGTAGTTTGGGCACGGTTAAATGACAAGATCTTATTGAAGATTCCCAGGATTCAATCTTCGGCTGGAAACATTATACCACTGAATGATAACCCTTCACTTAGGGAGAATATTATGGCCGTATTTCCGATAAATAAAGAGTACAGTAATTCAATGGGTTATTGTGTAAACATCACCAATCTTGTTTTGAATCAAGGAATTGAATGGACACCTGGTTTTAGTGAAACTCTTAAGCCAAAACTTTCATTTTTAGAGCAGGTGAAAAACTTGCATAATGAAGTGATTATTAGAACCAAAAGAGGTTTGGTTATTAACCAGTCTAAGGTGGTAATCCCTGTTCATTTTAGTTTTTGCGCATTGCCAGAATTAATGAAACCGAGAAAATTTGATTACCGCATGGGTTTTTTTAATGAAGAAAAGAATAGTATTAGTCATGGCATGAAAAATACCAAGGCTAATATAATCAGGTGGCGTATTGAAAAGCGAAATAAGAACAAAAAAATTAGCGTACCAATTAAACCAATAACATTTATTCTTTCTCCAGAGATTCCAGAAAAATGGAGACCCTATGTAAAGGCAGGGATAGAATCTTGGTTGCCAGCATTTGAATCGGCTGGTTTTAAAGATGCCTTGGTTGTTAAAGAGGTAGATAGTCTAAATTATTGGCAAACTTATAGTGTTAATAGTTCTATTGTGCATTGGGGTGATTACAGAAATGTGAGAGGTTTTGAAGATGCTGGAGGTGGTACGGTATTAGATATTATTGATTTGAGATCTGGTGAAATTCTTAAAGCAGACATTCATTTGGGGGCGACTCTTCAAAAGCTAGCTGATATGTATTTTCTTAGATGTGCTCCATTAGATAAACGAGCGCATAAATATCCTTTTCCTGATGACCTTATGGGAGAACTCATTAAGTCTTTAACAGCCCATGAAGCAGGACATGCATTCGGAATCATGGACAATAACTTTGGTGAGTACAGTTATCCTTTTGAGATGATGAATGATAGAAATTGGTTGAAAAAAATGGGACATACACCAAGTATTATGACCTATGCAAGACACAACAACATCGCGCAACCAAAGGATAGTATACCAGCGTCATTACTTATTCAAAAAGTTGGGCCAACAGATGTATACTATATCAAATGGGCCTATACATCATTTCCAAATACTGTTTCAATCAATGCTGAATTAGTTGAATTAGAGCGCATCATAAGAATGCAGGATTCTATTCCATGGTATAGATACAATAATGGTAATTATGAGGTTGTTGGACCTGGGTGTACAAATGAGGTGGTTGATAATGATGATCCAATAAAAAGTGCAGAAATGGCACTAAAGAATCTTAAACGGGTTATAGCGCTAATTCCGAAAGTCAACTATGGTCAAACTGATAATGCCCGGGTGGAACGGCTTTACAAAAAAACATTGGAGCTTTGGTATCATCATATGAGGCATGTGCTTTCTCTTGTTGGCGGCTATGATATTCACTATAAAGCTATAAGTCAGGGTGGAAGCATATATACGCCCATTAATTGGGAACAGCAAGAAGCAGCAATTGGTTTTCTGGTTAAGAATGCGTTTAATCCTCCATATTGGTTGGTGAACCCTGAGTTTGGTTACAAAATAAACTACTCCGTTTACCCAGATAAGATATTAGATTACCAACAAAGAATCTTGTTTGAGTTATTGCGGCCTCAAAGGATGAAAAGATTGGAACAAATGGAAAAAATCAATGGCTTTGAAGGTGCTACTGGTAGGTTTTTGCAAGTACTCCAGTTGGGATTATTTGATGAGTTAAACCAAGATTTAGAGGTTGTAGAAGCACGAAAGCAGGAGATTCAAAATACCTTTATAGATAAAATGGTTTGGGTGATTAAACAGAGGCGCGAGCATGTGAACGCTGATGATAAAATTAATGATTACACGGACTACTCAAGAGGACTCATACTGGAACAGTTAATATTTTTAAAGGAAAGTCTGGAAGAGAAATTGAAAATGGAAATAAGAAAAAAAACTATAGGACATTGGAAACTATGCCTAATGACATTGAATGAAGCCAAAAAAAAATAGAAATAACCTTGGCGTTAATTTTAGAAATGAATTAAACCGGATTAATAACACATTAAGAAATAGGTAAACGAAGCACTTTGTTTATCTGTATATTCAGTTTTTTGAATTAGTCAAAAGGTGTCCTGATTTCAGGACACCTTTCTTTAACTAACTAGTTAACTACAGACTAATTTTTACGTAAAGGTGTAGTTAAGGACGCTTCCTGATACAATTGATGTCCATTAAACTCACAAGAAATGGCTCCGGAAGGTTGGCATTCATCGCCAATGATAACTGACTGCACACCTAAAATAGGGTGATTGTAATATGCCGTTTGACTAACGTAATTGTCTTCTGCTGCAAAGGCAAAACCAACTGCTAGTAAAAGAGCGAAAGCTGGTAAAATGAATTTGAAAACTTTTGATTTCATAATATTCTGTTTTTAAATTAATGGCCTACTCTTTTTTACAGGTTTTCAGCCTTATCCCTGTCACTACGTAGTGTTTTTGTTTTATGAACTTTAATTGATAATATACCTGTTAGAGAAAGAGCAATAAATACACAATTGAATATTATATGTTCTTTCCACCCAAGAGTTGATAATATGCCTCCGCATGAACATGGTATCGAATCACTAATATTTAGAATTACAATTATATATGTGGTGAATACAAGCAATAGTAATAGGCTCATATAAAAGGCGGTTAGTTTATGTTTAGGGAAAAGAAATAATACTGCAATTATTAATTCTGTTAAGGGAACAGCCCATGCAATCCAATTAGCATATGAAGCGATAAAAGGAAATCCTGTTAATTGAGCTTTAAAATGTTCAAAATCAAGAAACTTGTTTGAGGCGGTATAAACAAATAGCATTATTAATATAATGCCTATAGTATTTGTTAGAATTTGATATCCTTTATTAGAACCATCCATACCTTTTGATTTGATATGGTGAAATTCCTCAATAAAATTTATTTGTAAAGGATAGTTTTTTGACTGTAAAGGATTTAGTTATAAAAGTGTCAATTAAAGGTGTTTATTCATCCCTATTCAATGATTTTTTACGCAAATCACTCGGGGTATATTCATAACGTTTTTTAAAAGTTCTGGAAAAGTGCGAGATACTTTTAAACCCGGTCATATGAGCAATGGACTTAAGAGATTGGTCCGTGTATTGAATCATCATTTTTGCTTTTCTCAATCGTTCAGCGGTTAAGAAGCGGTAGACCGAAGTCCCATATAATTCCTTGAAACCATACTTTAATTTGAATTCATTAGTTCCTAACTGAAGCGCAAAATCTTTTAACGAAGGCAATTCTTTCTCTAAGTTGTTAATAATGATATCATGACCTTCACGTATTTTTCGAATATCTTCAAAACTTAATCTGAGTTTAGGTTTTCGGGAATCAATTTGTGTTTCATCCTGCGCAAGACTATGGTTTTCATTGAACTGAAACACACTTCGCTTTAACTCATTTTCTAATTTATCCTGTCTATTAGAATGGTGAATAACGGTTATAAGTACTTTTCTCTCATCATTGTTTTTGCCATTAAAGGTTGTAATATGGCAGGTTTTAGGAATCACTAAGTTTCCTTTGGTTTTAAAAGTTAATTCAAACGACGTATCGGAAAACTCCTTTTGCATTCCTGTTTTCCAGAAATCTTGCCATTTTGATAAGGATGTTTCAGTTAAAAAATCAGTAAAATACCCTCCAATAATATCAGTATGTAATACAGACAGAATATTACAAGTTTGTTGATTGACCATTTGAATCTGTCCCTTCTCATCAAGAATAAAGCTCATCTGAATCACTTCCATAATGGTGCTATTGGAATTTACATAACCTTGATGCAGCATGGTTTCCTGTATTTCTTCTGCCAGTATGTTTAGTGTCAAGCCAAGAGCTTCTATATTGTCATTTTTTGTAGATCGCTCTAAACGATAAAAGAAATTACCAGAAGCCATTTCCAATAGCATTTGGTTAATTCGTTGCATTCTGTGTTTTTTTTTGGTACTCACATTTTAGGAATTTGGGTTTCTATAATTTTTATGTGAGAGAAAAAAAGGGGTTTAAGCTAATTATATGTATTTATTTAAAAATAGTAAAGCGTCTTCGATATGTTCAAAGGATTGTGTTGGAATAGGAGGGGTACTGGTGCGTATATAAAGTTCAGATAACATCTCGGAAACAGGAGGCTCTACGATAACAGCAACGGCCTTTATTAATGTGGACCCCTCAATAGCCACATAAGCTCTTGCCGGTTTATTAATGATTTTAATACCTCGGATATCACATAGTATGGGAAAGGACTGCCCTTCTTGCAACAGTAATCTGTCTTTGACTACTTGGATAGCAGCATCTAAATCTATGGAAACACCTTGATGATAGACAATATGTAAGATGCCATCATCTAGGAACCTATAGGACGCATAGTCATTTTCAAAATAATTTCGCATTAGTAATAGAAAACTGGTTTTTCAATATAAACTTACAAAATTATCAACACAATCATTAACCATGCATTGATTATCACCAGTGAATGTTAGCTTTTGTTTGCCTACTAAGGATTATAAGTTTACCCTAAAGGATTTTGAAATGAAGTAATTTTCTAATTTCCTACAGATTCAGCTAAATTATATGACAAATAAATATATAATTAGATGGCGAAAATAAAACACAACAATTTTTTAGACACAGTAAACGAGGTTTTCACAGATGCGAAACAAGAAGGTGTTATGCATTTGTATGCTCAAGGAGATGATTTTTCTGGAAGAACAATCGGTATTAATAATAGGAAACTATTTCATTTTGGAACCACTGGATATTTGGGATTGGAACAGGACCCTAGACTGAAAGCCGCAGCTATAAATGCTATTTCTAAATACGGCACACAGTTTCCACTTTCCAAATCTTATATCTCCAACCCACTCTATAAAGCATTGGAAGAGAAAGTTACCGAGATGTACCAGAATCCGATAATAATCACTAAAAATAGCACTTTAGGGCACATGGGAGTGATACCAAATGCTGTTAGCGACCAAGATGCTATTATTTTAGACCATCAGGTACATTGGAGCGTTCAAAGTGCTGCCAAAGTACTAAAGAACAGAAGTGTTCCCATTGATATGATTAGACATAACGATCTAAATATGCTGGAGGATAAGATAAGGTCGCTTTCTGATAAGCAACAAAGAATATGGTATATGGCTGATGGTATCTATTCCATGTATGGTGATTTTGCACCGCTTAAAGATTTAAAATCCCTGTGTTTAAAATATCCACAATTACATCTTTATATTGATGATGTTCATGGAATGAGTTGGATAGGGAAAAATGGAACAGGCTATGCTTTGAGTCAATTAGACGAGCTTTCTGAAAACATCTTATTATTTGGAACGCTAAGTAAGACTTTTGGAGCAAGTGGTGCCGTGCTAGTCTGTTCCAATAAGAAGATGTACCATGAAATAAAAACCTTTGGAGGACCTTTGACGTTTTCTGCGCAACTTGAGCCGGCTTCGGTGGCGGCGGCAACAGCCTCCGCGCAAATTCATTTAACACCTGAAATCTATGAGATTCAAAATGATTTGAGGGAGCGTATAGAATATTTTAACAACTTATTAGAGGACACCGATTTGCCGCTTATTGATAAAAATAATTCTCCTGTCTTTTTTATTGGTACAGGCATGCCTAGGACAGGTTATAATTTTGTTAGCCGACTCATGAAAGAAGGGTTTTATGTAAACCTGGGTATATTCCCCGCAGTACCCGTAAAGAATACTGGAGTGCGTATAACCATATCCAGACACAATGAGAAATCGGAAATCGAAGATTTGGTTGCCGCCATGGTGTATCATTACCCAAAAGCTTTAGAAGATACTCATACCAACATCCAACGGGTATGCAAAGCATTTAAGTTAGAGGTAAAGTCAGTGGTAGAAGATAAAGAACAAGCAGAGGTTATCGTTAAAATTGAAGATTCCATCTTGAAAATTGATAAGACCTTATGGAATAATCATGTTGGTAAGCATGGAGTTTATGATTGGGAGGGGCTTAAATTTTTGGAACAAACATTTAGAAATAATGAATTAAAAGAGCATAATTGGACGTTTCATTATGTGATTATATATGATAGTGGCCATAAGCCTATAATAGCAACCTTTTTGACCGTAGGGTTATGGAAAGATGATATGCTGGCAAAAGTAAGTGCTTCTAAAACTATTGAAGAGGAAAGAAAAACAAATCCCTATTATTTAACATCCAAAGTACTGAGTATAGGCTCGCTCTTTACTGAAGGGAATCATTTATTTATTGATGAAGAGCATCCGTTAAAGCAGCAGGCGTTACATGCACTTATGCAATCTGTAGAAAGCTTGGAACAACGTTTTAAAGCGGAAATGGTCGTGCTTAGGGATTTTTCCGAAAAGGATAGCCTACACCCTTATTTTCAAGGCCAGGGTTTTGTTAGAGTTCAAATGCCTAATTCATGTAAAATTCATCTTGAAGTTAATGAAACTATAGAAGAGTTTATAACAAAGTTATCATCAAGAAATAGGAGGCATTTACGAAAAGAAATATTGGAATATGAGCCTTTGTTAAAAATTGAAGTTATGAAAGCGTGTAACAAAGAGCAATTAAAACAAATCCAAGAATTATATGCTCAGGTACATCAAAATAATTTAGGACTGAATACGTTTTCCTTTCCAGAAAAATTATTTCTGAATATGTCTGAGCACCCTAATTGGGAATTTATTACAATTAGTTCACAAGATAAACCAACTCAAATTATTGGAGTTATGCTTTGTTATAACAATGAAAATCATACATATGTACCTGCTTTTGTTGGCATGGACTATCAGTATCTCAGGGAATTTTATACCTATCGTCAGTTATTATATCAAACTATTAAACGAGGCATAGAATTAAAATTTAAGCATATTGATTTGGGAATGACAGCTTCTTTTGAAAAAAGAAAACTAGGAGCTTTAGTAGAAGAAAAATATGCCTATATACAAACGTCCGACAACTACACTATGGAACTCTTGGGTGTTTTAGAATGATACCTCTTTAGAGCAGCTAAGATTTGTGTCTGAGTGAAATATCAAAAACATATTTTAGAATTTGAAAGTAAATTAGAATCTTTGGAATCTTGCAAAGATGATATTTTGCACAAGGCTGAACATGGTATTGCCCATACTGAAACATGCATTAAAAAACTTCGAAATGAAGTGGTTCAAAAAGGGTTTATTTCAACTCAAGAAGAAATACATTTCTTTAAGCATATTAAGCCACAAATCTTTAGCAAGCTCATTTACTATGTTAAACTGTTTAATATTGAAAGCAAACGTCCTAGAAGCAGCTCTAAATTTCAGGTTAAATATTTAAACCATCAAATAAACAAACTTCAGCTCTACTTCAATGAAAATTTAGAGTTTTATCACTACTATCGCAGAGGAGCAACAACCTTAGATGAACAATATTTTGTTCGGGGGAAGTCCGATTTGCGATCTTCAACAGAATCTTTTCACGCATTTATAGACGAGCAATTCTCAACTTGTCAGGATAGTACTGTGGCAACCATAATAGCATTTGATATGTTGATTGTGTACTTAAAGCAGGAAATTGAAAAATTAGAAGCGCATAAGGATACTATAAAAACAAATACCATGAGGGAGACATCTAAACTATTTTGGACTGGAAGTAAGACAGAATTAATTGAACTAATCTATGCCTTAGATAGCAGCGGTTCAATTAATAGTGGCACTGCTGATATTAAAATGGTGGCATCCGCATTTGAACAACTTTTTAATATAGATCTAGGGCATTACTACCATACGTTCATAGAAATAAGGGCTCGAAAATGTAGTAAAACGAAGTTCTTAGACAAGCTGATTGACTTACTAAAGCGACGTTTTGATGAGGCAGATCAATAACCCCAAGGTGCCCCCAAGTTGGGATAATTATTGGACCTCTGAAATCATATTTTTTACGAGTAATTGTGAGTTTATTGTAGTACGCCTCATGCTATTCTATTATAAATATCTCTCAAAATAAATGGAAGAAAAAAAGCCCCACCTTGGGGTTAACTATGGATTAAGTATGCATATTCTTATTCAAATTTGTCAAACGAAAGTCAAATCGAAGCAAAGTCGTCATTAAAAAATGTGATCATTGGCGGCTTTGTTTTAAAAAACATTTAAAGTATGGCAGCAACAATTATTACCACCGAAGATCTTCGGGAATTCAAAATGGAACTACTTGATGATATCAAACAATTACTCAGTAGTCAATCTGGTCAAGTAACAAAGAAATGGTTAAAATCACCTGAGGTAAGAGATTTATTGGGCATTTCACCTGGGACCTTACAAAACCTGCGAATTAATGGCACATTGCCATATACCAAAGTAGGAGGCGTATTGTATTATGATTATCAGGAAATCATGCAAGTGCTAGAAGATAACAGAATTCATAACAAATTTTAAGGATTGCAAGAAATCAATTACATCAAACATCTCAATGCTGTGTTTGAACAGTTTTCTAAGGACACTCGTTTGAATCCAACACATATTAGCCTCTATGTTGCTTTATTTCAGTTATGGAATAGCAATTTCTTTAAAGACGAATTTTATATCAATCGAGAAGAAGTGATGTCATTTTCTAAGATAGGCTCTAAGAGTACGTACCACCGCTGCATTAAAGAATTAAGTCATTGGAATTATATTCTATACGCGCCATCGCATAACCCATTTAAGGGAAGTAGAATTAAGATGTTCGATTTTGGGACAAGCTCTAGACAAGCTCTGTACCTAAGTCGTACCAATATCGAGACAAGCAGTGGACAAGCACTGGTACCTATAAACAAACATATACAAACTATAGAAAACAATAAAAACTTAAACAAACAGCAAAATTTAAATTTTTCAAATTCCGAATCAAAAAACAAACAAGAATCAACTGTCCCATATCAGGACAACTTAAAAACAGCGACAGATAAAAATTATAATGAGCCCCTATGAAATACCCAACACCGCATATCATCATGGAAGGGAATACAAAGTTTACCTTGGGTAGTATCCAAAGAAATAAGATTCTCTATGACTTTGATAAAATTCTCCTTTATCTCAATGCCAAAGGCAAGCTCATGTTTGGGGAAACTTTTAAGCTTTATGATGAAGACCGGGATACCTTGTTCAAACTATGTAATTATTTTATCAGGGATGAAGCCAACTGTAAAAAACTGAATATTGATGTCAATAAAGGTATTTTACTCAGTGGCCCTGTAGGTTGTGGAAAAACCAGCTTGATGAAATTGCTTAGACATATTGTACCCTACCAAAAGCCTTATAAAATGATTCCGGCTCGTAATGTGGTTTTTGGGTTTAACCATATTGGTTATAAAACCATTGAGGACTATGGAAACGGGCAATATTTCTGCTTTGATGATTTAGGGATAGAACCAATAGGTAGGCATTATGGAAAAGATTGTAATGTCATAGGGGAAATTCTGTTATCACGTCATGATTTGTTTCTAAAGCATCATGTAAAAACACATGGAACGACCAACCTTAATGCCAAGGAGTTGGAAGATAAATATGGTAACCGGGTACGATCTAGGATGCGGGAGTTGTTTAATTTGGTGGCTTTTGAAAGAGATTCTCGTGATAAGAGAAATTGATAACATTTGTGCTATAATGTTCTGCGTTATGTAACTTGATCTTTGGCTAAAAGCGAAAGTTGTTACTACAGTTTCTTAAAAAGATTTATTCTAAAAAGTTTCTTCTACAAAGTTAATGGAACACTTTTTATGCGACGACGTAGGTGGGAAGCATAGTGTGTGGAATGGAAATTCTATGTATTGTCTACTATTTTTTTATTACTGCACTAATTAATTTAAATCAATTATTCATTAAAAACCTATTTGACTATAAAATTATAGCCAAGAACTTGGCTATAAGAAAATAGTTAAGTATATTTGCATGACTATAATTTTATAGTTAAGTAAAAATATTGAATAATGAACGCAGAAAACACCTGGAATAAGAAAACAATTGACTTTGTTTATAACCCAGATAATCAGTCTAAAATTCAACTAATAGACAGCTTTGTGGTACGCCTTGGTACATTCTCAAAGATTTTCAATGAAATTAAAGGTTCGAAAATGACTTCACATAAGAAGCATTTTATGTTAGAAGGAAAAAGAGGGATGGGAAAAACAACCATGCTTCTTAGAATGGGATATGAGATAGAAAATGATAAAAATCTAAATGATTGGCTAATACCAATTGTGTTTAATGAAGAAGAATATAGTATTAGACGTCTTTATAAACTATGGGAAAGAGTTGCTCTTTTGTTGGAGGAAAAAGAAATGATTTTTACTGGTATATATGATGAAATGGATTTGAATTTCTCAAAATGTGATGATGAGCAAGATTATGAATTAACAATCTTTAATTTGTTGAATGATAAACTTTCTGACGAAGGCAAAAAAATCATCTTGTTCATAGATAATTTCGGAGATATATATAAAAAATTTAATAAGCAAGAAGTACAAAGATTGATAGATGTCTTAAAATCAAAATCGAATTTTAGAATATTTGGAGCTTCATCAAATGTAATTTCAGATTTTCATGATGACAATCATCCTTTTTCTAATCTTTTTAAAGTTAAGCGTTTAAAAGGATTAAAGAAACTAGAAACACAAGAGCTGTTATTAAAACTTGGAGAAGCTTATGGTGAAGGTCATATTAAGAATATAATAATCAACCAACCAGGTAGAATTGAGGCTTTAAGAAGGTTGACTGGAGGTGTAATAAGGACGATAGTTTTACTTTCAGATATTTTTGTTGATCAAAATCAAGGAAGTGCATTTTCAGATTTAGAAGCTATTCTAGATAGGGTGACACCTCTATATAAGCACAGAATGGATGACTTGCCTGCGCAACAACAAGAAATAGTAGAAGCAATTGCATTCTCATGGGACGCTATTAATGTAAATGAAATAAGCCAAAAAACAAGAATTGTTAGCAAAACAGTTTCTGCTCAGTTATTTCAAATGGAGAAAAATGAAATAATTAAGAAAAAATCAACGAATAATAAAAATCACTTCTATCAACTTAGTGAGCGCTTTTTTAATATTTGGTATTTGATGAGACATGGAAGAAAAGGGGATAGAAGGAAAGTTGTTTGGTTGGTACGTTTTCTTGAAGATTGGTGTGATGAAGGTGAATTAATAACACGCGCAGAAAGGCATATTGAAATGCTAAAATCAGGTGACTATAATGTAAATGGTGCGTACTATATGACAGAGGCTTTAGCTTCAACCAAAACTTTGCCAAAAAAAGATCAAGACAAACTTATTAAAGTGACTAGAACATTTCTAGCAGATAACAATAGTGAGTTTTTACAACATATGACTGAGTCTGATTTAGAAATAAATGAGAAGGCAGAGGGTTTTTACAAACAGGGTCTTTATGAATCTTGTCTAGAACTATTATTAAAAATGAAAGACAAAGATTTTTTTAAGATTGCTAACTGTAATGCTTTCTTGAAGAGACATGATAAAGCTAAAGATTATTATTTAAAGTCTATTGAAAAAGGAACAGTTGCCGCTATGAATAATCTTGGTGTTCTTTATGAAAATTATTACAAAGATTTCTCTAAAGCTAAAGAGTACTATTTAATGGCTTATGTAAATGGTAGTAGCGATGCAATGTTAAAGCTAGGTAACTTATTCTATTTTAGAATCAAAGAATATGATACTTCTGAAAAATATTATTTGGAGGCAATAGAGAATGACTTAATTGAAGCTAATTATAGATTAGGAAATCTACATTATTACCAGCATAATGATTTTGACAAAGCTGAAGAATTTTATTTAATAGGGGCTCAAGGTGATTGTCCTGATGCTATGTATAGACTTGCCAACTTATACAATTTTGATACTGACAACCATAAAAAGGCCGAAGAGTATTATTTAATGGCTATTAAGAATGGAAATGAATCGGCTTATTATGGATTGGCTTTATTATATGATTTTAAACTCAATAATTTAGAAGAGGCAGAATTATTTTATAAAAAAGCAGTTGATTTCGAAAAAGGATATGCATTAGTTAGACTTGCTAAATTTTATGCACTAAAACTGAAAGATTTTGAAAAAGCTGAGAGATATTTTTTAGAAGCTATTAATCATGAGATTGAAGACTCATATTTCGGTTTGGCAGGATTATATGCATACGATTTAAAAGATTTTGAAAAAGCAGAGCATTACTATTTAAAGGCTGTTGAAAAGGACAATGTTAATGCGATGTATGGATTGGCGGAATTATATAAATACGAATATGAAAATTATGAGCAAGCTGAATATTATTATTTAAAAGCTATTGAAAATGGTCATGAAAAATCCTTAACGGAGCTTGGAGATTTATATCATTTGATTGAAGACTTCAAACAGGCTGAAAAATATTATTTAATAGGAATAGATAAGGGTAATACTAAAGCAATGAATAATCTAGCCTATTTGTATTACACAGAAAAAGTAAAACCTAAAGAAGCATTAGAAATCTCAGAACTTTCCTATAAGAATGAAGTAGATACTTTTACAGATCAAAATATGTTAGATGCAGCAAGACTAACTTATGCAAAAAATCTTTTATGGAACGAAAGGTATGTCGATTCAAAAAAGATTGCTGAATATTTCATGCATGATGAAAAGTTTTTAAGTAATTATAGAGAATTTTTTAGTGATTATTTATACCTGCTTATTGCAAAAGGAGAGTTTCAATTTGTATATGATTACTTTAATAATGAAAAAAGTAATGAACTGAACATTAAAGATAGGCTAAAGCCAATATGGTATGCACTTGTTTCTTTTCTTAGAGATGATTTACCTAATGAGTATTTAAGAATGGGTGAAGAGCTTGAAGAAACAGTTGTTGAAATAATAGAAAAAATTAATAAAATGGAAATAGAATATTCAATTTAAGAGTTTTAAACAAAAAAAAGTCCCAACATTCGACCGGAAGGACTTTTTAGATTGAAAGTGAGTAGTATAATGTAAAGGATACTACCCCATATTTTGTAGGTGCAATATAAACTATAATATCTTCTCTACAAAATATCATAATATCCTTTCACGGTTTATGCAATAACGTCCGTAATCGTTATTGCAATTATAAAATTAATAAAGAGAAAAACTATTATGAGTAAGAATTACAAAAATTTAGCAACAAGGGTTAGAGAAAGATTAAATCCCGAAAACATAAGTTTTCAAAAAGCTTTAAATGAAGATTTATCTACAATTTCTTATAGTGATTTACTAGTTTATATTAGGTTGGCTATGAATGCAGTTCCACCAGATTATACAGCTAAAAGTAAAGAGGCTGGAGAAATGGTTAAAAAACATTTGAGTAAAGAATTGATTGATGTTGTATACAAATATCAAGGTTCTGTTATGACTGACACACATATAAAAGGTGCTAGTGATATAGACTTATTAGTGATTACTAGCAAGTATTATCGTATTGCTTGGGGGAAATTAAATAACATTTTAAATAATTTTTCTTTAAAACAGAAGTATTATCAAAGTCAGATTTCAAAATTAGAAAGAGAAGCTGCATTAGGTAATTATCAGGGGAATGCCTTAGAGGATTTAAGAAAATTAAGGTTAGATAGTGAAATAATATTACAAAGAATATATCAGGAGTGTGATATTACTAAGCCTAAAGCCATTAAAATCAAAAATTTAAATTTAAATAGGGAAGTCGATACTGTCATTGCTAATTGGTACGATAGTGTAGATTCTATAATAAATGATAGAGGAGATTACAGAGGTGTACAAATCTACAATAAAGACAAACATGATAGAGGGGAGGTAAGTTTTCCTTTTTTAAGTATCTCAAGAATTAATAATAGAAGCTCGCAGACTAACGGACGTTTAAAGAAAATGATAAGGTTTATAAAAAACCTAAAAGAAGATTCAGGTCATGATATTGATTTGAATAGCTTTGAAATAAATGCAATTTGTTATGATATTAATATCGACATTTATAAAGATAAAAGCTTCTTTGAGTTAGTAGTTGTCATTTACAATCAATTAAAGAGTTTAGCAAATGATTCAACTCACGCTGATAAATTAATTTCTGTCGATGGAACGGAGACAATATTTAGAGGTAAACCCGAAAAAATAGAACATTTAAAGCTCATACTGAGTGAAGTAGAGAGCATCTATATAGATTTACATTTAATGAAAAAAGCAATATGAAAGAGATTATGAAAAGTATTAAAAAAAATGTAATTAAAATTTTACGAGGAAAGCCCAAAACAGTTAAGGTATTAAGCCTTATCTTAAATATTATAGCGGTTATTGCTCTTATATTCTGGTTATTAAATAAGCCATTCAACGTTTTAGGTACTGAAATTGAATTAGAGGCTTTGTTTGTCTTATTAACAACATTGGCTGTGTTTTTTAACCAGGCGTATAAGTGGTTATTAGAGGATGCAGAATATTCGCCATCTTATGCCTTAGCATTGGGTTATGTAAATAATTTTATTGAGCCAACAATAGTACAACTAATTGAAAACGGAATTAAACAGCCATTGCTTTACATCTATAAACCTACAGATATTTCAGAATTATATAAGCCAAATATAGATAGGACTAAAGCTACTATAAAAAATAATTCGTTTGAGATAAACGAATTACAATTGGATTTAAAACATGGAAGAGCTAGAGATATATTGACAATCCAAAAATCAAAAACAAAAATGATTTATTTTGATTTCCCTAATACTCTTTTGTCTTTATCAGCATATATAGATTTTAAAATTGCATCAAGAAAAAATGAAGCAGATGTAAATAGGAAAACAGAATTAACAAAAGTACTATTTGATATGTTTTATAGTAAAGTAGAAGAGTTGTTAAAAACCAAGAATTTAGATGCGTATGTGAAGTATTGTGATAAAAGTTTACAGTTTTCGTTTTAGTAATTAATTTATAAATAGAATAATAATGATAATTGAAGCAATTAAACCTGGACCAAAGCCTAAAAAAGATGATGGATCACTAGATAGAAGGAGGAGAGTTTCTCCAGACAAAAAGAAATCATATCCACCGTTAAAAAAACATAGACATAAAAAAGGTGATTAATATTACAAATGCAATTATCCTTGGGGATAATTGCATTTGAATAGAATCTAAAAAAATATAGAATATTAATTTAATAAAACGAAAATATGTTGGGGTTATCAAATTTAGTAACAGAATTAGTAGCTAGTGGTATATTTGGTAGCGTTGAATCATTAGATTACAATACTATAAATAAGGATCATTTAGATGACATCGAAGCCATATTTAATAATCAAAAAATTAAGGTTCAAGTTTATTCTGGTGACGATTTCGAGTCAGTAGCCAAGAAAATAATTGAAAACGCGAAATTCAATTAAAAGACCACAATATTATGTAAAATAGAGTCTCGATGTTAAACTTGGCCTCATAAAATTTTAGCAAAACAATAGGAGAAATGAGCGTGCATATTTTAGGGGTTTAGTAATACCGTTTCTTAAGAGTTTCAGTTATAAAAGGGATTTCAAAGCAATGTTAAAGAGTTACAATGTTTCCTAAAATATAGTGAATGAGCCGTTAATTGTTTCCAAAATTATATGCAGCCTTGATTTTTTTGTTTCTTTTTTTATCAAGAAAAAAAGATTAAATAATTTATGAAAAACAATCTAACTAAAACACAAGAGTCTATACTTGTTTTATGCACACTTCAAGCATTATTGGACGAATACCTTAAATGTTTAACCAAGGAAGAAAAGAAACCTGATTCTGTTTTATTCTCAATTATTTCAAGCCAAATAATTATAACGTCCTGTTCATATCTAGACGAATGGGAATACTTCGGGAAACTTATAAAGGAAGAACAAGAGCCGAGAATAATTACTCTTCGAAAGATTACTAAACCAGTAATTGATAGAATCAATGAATGGAAAGATATGAGACAATTTAGAAATAATATGCTTGCTCATAACCATAGAATAAAAAAAGAGAATAATTCACTTGCTATATTTAATACATCTCGAAAATTAAATTGCCCATATTCTTTTTATGATTATAAACTTTTAATAGGATGCATATTCATAACTAAAAATGTTCTATTAAGAATGTTTCAAAATGAGTATAACAGAGCAATACCGAGTATAAAGAATATTGAAGATATATTACCAATCAATGAAATAAAGGATGAAAAAACATATAGAAATGAATTTGATAATCTTACGCAAGATGTTCAAACATTAATTGATGCTTTAATATAACAAGTGTATAGAAATTTATTTTTCTTAAATTTTATACTCTTGTGGCAAGCTTTCGAGAATCGTTTAAAATTTTTTATTACGTACATTTTATCGAATACGCGATATTTAATAAGAGTAAAAAGGTTAGCTTTTATTTTGCCGTTGGCAAGGGATGGATATCCCGACGTGAAATCGGGACGAGCGCTTGGGTGGCGGATATTGTACATAACGGCAAATTATAGTACATTTTTAAGTTTAATTGTTGGAAATTATTCGGCACATATTCATAAATTATAGGGCATTCATTTTTACTTTATACTGTGAAAAAATGTAGCAAAATTAAATTGTCAAAATCAAAAATCTGACGTTTTTGGAATTTAATGTAATCGCAAATTTTAAAGTTATCAACATATCATTCCTAAAGTCCCATAAAATTTGCCATCAATTCACTTCAATTATAAACAGTCTAAATCAAAAAATATGTTATTAACAAAATGCTGAGTATCAGTGTTTTGAATTGATAAATAAAGTAGCTTTCACATGTCAATATTAGACCAATTTTAAATCTATTTCGATATGAGAAAATCACTTTATCCAACCATTTTATTATTACTTATTTCAAATTCAATATTTGCCCAAATTGGAGGCATTGAAGATTCCGTTAATGATGTTTCCGATACCATCAGAACCATTTTCCCTATCATATTGGGAGTTATCTTTTTAATAGGCTTCCTGTTTAATGCGGGCCATTTCTTTGGTGAAAATGCCGACTTAAAAAAGGGCATTACAAGGGTGCTAGTTTTCGTCCTTATAGCCGGTGCAGTAGTGGGCATATTTACTTATCTCATTGGCATTGTTGTCTAATGAAAAAGTACGAGGTCTATAAGAACATTAGAAAGCGTGCAGTGGTTATGGGCTTACCCATTTCACTGTTCGCCCTCATGATGACTGCGGTTATCGGTTCACTATTACTGATCATCTTTTCGTTCAGTTTTGTGGTCATTATTTCGGCAGGGATTTTTAATGGAACATTATATGTCGCATTGACCCACTTCACCAAGAACACCACCTTATTACATTTTAAAAAAGTGTTCCCAAAATCCATCAGCAACAAAAAATTAAGCCACTTGTTTTATGAAAACCATTAACCTTTCAGATTATCATCCCATCCTGGATACACAAGGGCATGTGGTATTCGCCAGTAATGGGAACGTGGTGCTATGTTATAGAGTCGATTTACCAGAAATTTATAGCCAATCCGAAGCGGATTTTGAGGATATCCATGGATCCTGGTTTCAAGCCTTTAAATCTTTACCAACAAGTACCGTTATCCAAAAACAGGATATCTACCAAAAAGGGCAATTTGAGGCAGATAGGTTACCTAACAGAACGTTCCTGCAAAGGGCCACCCGTAAATACTATAAAGATCGAGGGTACTTGAAACATCAAAGCTATTTATATTTTATCCTTCCTCATAATAAAGCGTTAAATAATTCCAAGTTTACCAACCCATTACGGAAGGTAGAAAAGAGAATCCATAAGGAATTGAACCAAAATGTAAGTGAGTTTATAGCTTCAGTAAACGATGCGGTTTCTTATGTTAACAATAGTCGCAAAGTGTCTCTGACACCATTAAAGAAGCATGAAATCCTTGGAATGACCAATAACTATTTTAATGGGTTTAATGAAGGTTTTGATACGGATATACAGTTAAAGAAATCCCAGATTGAAATTGGAGACAACCTTTTTGATGTGTTGGCAGTAAATAGCGAACTCTGTTTCGGGGACATGGTACAAAGCAGTAAGACCAATGATAAATTCACCTCAGATGATTTTGTATTCCATCAGGGATTTATCGACGGGTTAGGGTTAAACCTTAATGAAAATCATATTGTGAACCAGATTATCTATTTAGATGATAAACATAAATGGCGAAAACTACTGGAGAAGAAAATTGAAGAGCTTAACAAGAGTTCCAATTTCGGGACTCAGAATAAGGTTGTCCTAAAAAAGATTGAGGATATCATTTCCAAAATATATGAAGATGATTCTTCGCGAATAATCCGCGGGCATTTAAACATCATTTTCTGGTGTCGGGAAGCTGACCAGCTAAGTAATATCGCTTCAAAGATAAAAACGGAATTCAAAGAGCTGGATATCGTTCCCTACTATCCCAAAGGAGAAGAGCGTAAAAACTATTTTTTAAATTCCTACCCGTGCTTTGCTTCCAATTTTTCAAATGAAGACTTGTATGTTACGGATTTAAAGCATGCACTTTGCCTATTCATAAATAATACAAATTACTTATCAGACGTAACTGGTGTCATTTTTAATGACCGTCAGCATAACATTCCTGTGCTAAAGGATGTATGGGATGCAGAAAAGAAACGTATCAAAGCTCGTAATTTTGCCATATTTGCGCCTACAGGCGAGGGCAAATCCTTTTTAGCAAATAATATTCTTCGACAATACTTCGAGGCTGACGTTCGGCTGGTCATTATCGATTTGGGAGGTTCATACTCCAAATTTGCCAAGCTCTATCCGGATGACCATATGATACTTCGTTACGAACAAGGGAAAAATTTGGGCATCAACCCCTTTTATATTACTTCCAAAGAAGATTTAACACCAGAGCGATTCCAAGATTTGGGTGTTTTTTTACTAGAGTTGCTAGCAGAAGGAAACCAGGTGTCAAAGGCAAAAGAAGTAGCTATAAAAAAGGTGCTACGCTATTATTATCAAAATGGTGTAGATGACACCCATTCTTTGGCATCTATGTATCAATTTGTAGATAACAAAAAAGACACTCTTATAGAGGAACTTAAAATCCATGAAGAACATTTTAGCGTCTATAACTTTTTGCATATCCTTTCAGAGTATGTAGATGACGGCCTGTATAGCTTCCTGTTTAATGTTAGTGAAGACCAAAGCTATAAGATAGAAGATAAGCGTATGATTGTCTTTGAACTTGATGAAGTCAAGGATAACAAGGAAATCCTGTCAGTGATGCTCAAACTTATCAAGTCGGCCATTCAAAGAACAATTTGGCGTAACCGGAGCGAACGCGGAATCATTCTTTTTGATGAGTTTGCCAAACAACTCAAATTCGAGAATGTACTTGAAAGTGTAGAGTTCTATTATCAGGCTATTAGAAAACAAAATGGCGCTATCGGAATCATTTTGCAATCCATCAATCAATTACCGGATAACTCCACGTCAGCAAGTATACTGGAAAACACTCAGGTTATTTACAGTCTTCGGAATGAAAAGGGCTATGAAGAACTTCAAAAGAGGTTGAACCTATCAAGCCATGACCTCAATCAATTAAAATCCATAAGAAACAATTTAACTGGAGCGAGAAAGTACACGGAGATGTTTATCAAAATAGGAAAGGAGAGCAACATTTTCCGATTGGAAGTACCTAAAGAAGTCTACGCCGCTTATCTCACCGACGGTAAAGAAAGCGAAGCCATAATGGCCATTTATGAGAAAACCGGCAATATGGAACAAGCCATTAACGAATTCATCAATAAAAATTAATAACAATAATCATTAACCTGTGCTGAATTTGTTTCAGTATCAAAAATTTAACAACATGAAACATAAAATCAAAATTTTAGTATTTGCAGTAGCCATTATCTTTTTATTACCCGCCCGTGCTACCGGCCAAGGAATGCCTGTATATGACAATACGAACTTCATCAGTTTTGCCAAATCACTTGTAGAATCTGCAAAACAGACTTCCCAATTATTAAAGACCGTTCAGTTTCTAAAAACACAGAAGGAGAACATTGAAAAGGTCAATAATGTCATCAAGCAATTAAAAGCTGTACGTGATATAGCACGAAACAACCAAAAGCTATTTGATATTGTGCAAGATGATTTACGAGAAATTCTAAACTCACCCTATATCAAATCAGATGAAGTTAATCGAGTATCAGAATCCTTTAATGACATCATAGAAAACTCTCTGGAGGGGCTTGACTATATAGACCAAATACTCTCCAGTGGCAATTTAAAAATGACGGATGCAGAGCGTGCTGAAGTTTTAAAAAGGATGGAAACACAGTCCAAAGAAATGGTGGCCGAAATAGAAGCAAAGACCAGACGCTACAGAGAAATTATTTCTTTTAGGGAAATGCAGGATAAAATTAATAATCGGGAAACAAACTATTAATGTCAGGCATCTTTTTAGGCATCGGATTGGAATATGTAGATACCGTTTTTCAGACCATAAAGAACAGTGATTTTTCACAGTATACCATTACTGGGATGAAAACCCTGGCCATTCTATTCTTTCTGATCAACATCCTAAAGAAATACAATGAAGGCATTGCCAATAATGAGGGCTACACTTGGGGACTGACACCATCCGAACTAGCGAAGAATTTTGCGGTTGTTATTCTGGTTATTTTTTCCACGCAAATATTGACCGTTTTTGATACTATTTTGGTAGCTATTGAAGGCCAATATCGTGATACGGCTCCGGCGCTCCTCCCACTACAGATGCAAGATACTGACATCGAACAGGATGTGGGTGCCTTGGAAGCCGCCAAAAAAGCTATGGCCATGCTCTATGAGGCCCTAGTAACACCGCTTTATGGATTAAAATTAGTGGCTTTTATCATCGGTATATTTTTATGGCTATTGGATTTGTTTATCTATCCGCTCTTTCTAGCAGAACGCTTTTTCCTTTTGGGGATCATGCAAGCCTTTTTCCCTTTGGTAATCAGTTTAGCGGTATTCGAAAAATTCAGAACTCTAGCATATAACTTTTTTAAACTCTATGCCGGGGTGTATATGTTGGTGCCAGCATTTTTCTTAGTGAACGTTTTTGTCAATAACCTCTATACAGAAATCAATACCAATTTCTGGAGTGACCTATTTGGAACAGATTGGGGAAGTAGCTTCTTTGCACCATTGATTCAATTCGCAGCCATTGGATTTATTGTTTTGCTGAAATTCAAATTATACAGGAAGGCAACCTCTTTTGTATTCAAACTCTTTAGTGCATAATGTGCATTAGGCAAAAAAGTTTGTAAGCCAATGAACCAACATTAAAAAAAACAATAAATGAAAACACCTTATAAAAATATTTACAATGTACTGAAGCTAAATCGCTTTATTGTTTTGACCCTGATAATTGGGACTACACTAACCTGTATATCTTCGGTCTTATTTGTAATCAAACTCCATAAAGAATCTATGGGTAGTGCTTTTGTGGTCAATACCGATGGCAGTGTGATTCCTTTGAAATTGGTTTCTCAAATTGAAAATTTAGAAGTGGAGGCATTGGCACACCTAGAACTATTTCACACCTACTTTTATCACATTGATGCCAGTAATTATGCAAAGCATTTGAAAAAGGCACTATGGCTTGGAAACAGTTCTGTAGATGCCTTATACCGACAAAAAAAAGCAGATGGGGTTTACAATCGTTTACTTCAGTATTCTCTGGTACAGAAGGTCATCAGTATAGAAACCAAGGTCAATCTTCAAAGCGAACCCTATGGTTTCGAGACTAGCACTGTCTTTGAAATCAACCGCGGATCCATCACGGATACCTACCAGCTGACAACAACCGGTAATATAATCCATGTGGACAGGAATTTCCCTAATAACACCCACGGATTATTAATTACCAACTTTTTTGAAAATACATTAAGAAAAATAGAAGATTATGAAAATAGAGAAGAATAAAATCGTTTTTGCGGCAGTCATTTTATGTGTGCTGCTTTTTATAGGCGCATACTCCGTAATATATTTGGGAGAAGATGAAGGCCCTACCATTGAGAATAACCAGATTCCCATTCCAAAACTAGAAGACAAACAAAAGGAATACAATTCTAAATTAGAAGCCCTGGACGACTTAAAAGAAGTTAGACAGACCAATGCCCCAAGTATTTATGATGAGCGCTTTTTGGATTCGATGGGTGTTTATGATCCGGATTTATTGCAAAAAGAAAAGCAGTATATGGTTGATAGTATATTCAACGACGGGCATATTAGTTATACGGATAGAAGCTATAGGTTACCAGAACATAAAATCGAATTTGAAGAAGCTCCGAATGATGAACCTATAATTTTTAAAGAACTGGAAACAAGTATATCGGTTAAAGAATTAGGCTTAGAACATCAATTATTTTTTGCATCCCATCCTATGGAAAATGAAAAGTCGAATATTGAGGACAATGATGAAATAATCTATGTGCGAGTAGATGGTACCCAAACAGTAAAAAAGGATTTTCGTTTGCAAATGCGCTTTACTAAAGATACCACTATTGACGGTATGCTGATTTCTAAAAACACACCCATATATGGTTTTGTGAGCTTTAAACCCAACCGGACCATGATAACCATTCAGAATATTAACCAAATACCCGTAAAGCTAAAAGCTTTCGATTTACAGGATGGAAGCGAAGGTATTTATACGGAAAATAGTTTTCAGGCTGAAGCTAAGCAACAAGTGGTTGGGGATGTGGTTGATGATATCAATATTGCTGGCGTACCACAAGTCAGCGGAATTAAAAAGATATTTCAACGAAATAACCGAACTATAAAAGTAACTATAGCCGATAATTACCAACTCATTTTAGCCTCTAAGAGGCATTAATCATAAAATAATCATCATGAGAAAATATATAATCATATCACTTATCCTGACTTCAAATTACCTAGTAGCACAAATACCACTTGATACTATATACGCTAACGAAAGCAAAAATGTGGCTCTGTTTTTCCCTGAATCTATTCGCCAAGGGATTACCGGAGCAAATCATTTCGTATTTACATATAACCGTGAGAAAGGGCAATACTTCGGATTAATACAGGCACAACCGGGTGTGGAAAGTAACCTTTTGGCAATAACCAATGATGGCCAGGTATATTCATATATTCTGAAATATAATAAGGAAATCTCGAAGGTTAATTATTTTATAACCAAAAATGAAAGTATAGGAACAGAAACCCCTGAGTTAAAACTGCTACCAAAAGAGAAAAAAGTAATTGATCCAATTGAGGACAGAGGGCCCTATTTTCAAAAGTTTAGTGATTATCTACTAAAGTCCAAGTATGAGAAGATGGCAACCAAACGAAAAAAAGGCATGAAGCTTCAACTACAAAAAATGGTTTATAATGCTTCTGAAGTCTATTTGGTTTTGGAAATTGATAACAAGTCCGGAATTGATTTTGAAATTGATTATCTGAATATTTATAGAACTAATGGTAATAAGAAACGCAAGGCCTCCTATCAAAAACTTCGACTGTATGGAGTCTATAAGCACAAAATGCTCTCGGAGGTTAAGAATAAACAAATCAATCGGTTTGTTTATGTGTTACCCAAGTTTGTGTTGGGAGATAATGAGAAGTTGGAAATTGAATTGCAGGAGATGAAGGGGAGTAGGAAAGTCATTCTGAAGACAAGATTATAGGCTAAACTATATTACTAATGGTTTTCTCAATTTGAAATTTATCTCTTAAAGCTTTCATATCATCACTTACTTTTCTATCTAATATTTTGGCATAATGCTGGGTCGTTTTTAAAGATTTATGACCTAGCATTTTGCTTACAGACTCAATAGGAACACCATTGGTTAGCGTTACAGTTGTAGCAAATGTATGGCGAGCTAGATGAAAAGTTAGGTTTTTATGTATTTCACACAAGTCAGCTATTTCTTTTAAATAGGCATTCATCTTTTGATTGCTTAAAACAGGTAAAACTTTATCACTATTTATAATATCAGGATGACCGTTATATTTTCCTAAGATAGCCTCCGCTGTTGGTAATAAGGGGATATTGCTTCTAGTATCGGTTTTGGTTCTTTTGGTCTTAATCCAACGTTCACTATCAATACCAATAACAATGTCGTTCTTTGATAGTTTTTTTACATCAGCATAAGCTAAACCAGTAAAGCAACAGAAAATAAATATATCCTTAACTTGGTCCAAACGTGGTGTATGCAACTCCTTGGTAACCATTTTTTGTATTTCGCCTTCAGATAAAAATTCTCTATCAACAATTTTTAATTTTGCTTTCCAGTTGTAAAAGGGATCTCTACTTATCCAATCGTTAGCATATGCTATACGAATAATCTTTTTGAAGTTAGTAATATACTTAATAGCCGTATTGTGCCCACACTTTCTAACGGTCTTTAAATAATACTCGAATCCACTGATAAATTTGTGGTCAACATCTTTTACAGGAATATCATCCTTTTTGTACTCCACCTTGATGTAGTCTTCAATATGTTTTTTTGCGGTTCTATAGCGTTCTGCAGTTCCATGGGCAAAATCTTTACCAACTAATTTATTTACTTGGTCATTATGATCTTGGAAAATTTTAAGAAGCATCTTTTGATTATTGTCTTTACCTATATAAATATCTCTTAGCAAGGAAGCGGTAATCTCCTTATTTTGGTTTACTAATGTTCTATGAATTTCGTAAACCTTACTCTTAATTATATCGATATAATGATTTAATTCTTGAATATCCTGACCATAACCTTTCCCTTTTCCAGCATTCGAGTTCCATTTTTCAACATGAACTTTTCTTCGAATGCTTAACTCTGCACGCTTACTGTTTACAGTAATTCTTAGGTAAATATTTGCAAATCCATTCTTGTCGGATTTACTGCGTCTAATATAAAAAAGAAGAGAAAATAGGTTTTGCATCGGTGTCACTTAAAGATTCTCCTTTAAATATACAAAAAACAAACTAAAGTTTATTTCATAAAACCCTTTAAAATCAATGGTTTTCAGGTAATTCGGTGTCACTTTTTGATTTTTAAAAGTGACACCGAATTGGACACCTATTATATGCTATTTTATACCTTTATTTGATGTTTTTGGAAATTAAAAAACCCTGTAAACATTTAATTTACAGGGTTTTAGTAGAAATTGATAAAATTTCAGCGGAGAAAGAGGGATTCGAACCCCCGGAGGTGTGACCCTCAACAGTTTTCAAGACTGCCGCATTCGACCACTCTGCCATTTCTCCAGTGTGTCTCATCAAGTATTCCTTGAATGCGGGTGCAAATATAGAATCCTTTTTTAATTCTTTCAAATAAAACTTCAACTTTTTAAAAAATAATTTAAGTCATATTTTAATAATAATTTAAATTATTCAACAATAGCTTAGTAATGAAAATTTCAAATATTACATTTGCAGAAATCTAAGCTAAAAATGAATATTATTGATAAGTTAAAGTGGCGTTACGCAACTAAAAAGTTTGATGAATCTAGAATGCTTTCCAATGAAAAACTCAACGTTTTAAAAGAAGCTTTCAACCTAACAGCAACATCATTCGGATTGCAAACTATCAAAATGGTTGTCATTGAAGATAAGAAAATAAGAGAATCTTTAGTTGAGCATTCCTATAATCAAAAACAAGTTTTGGAAGCTTCGCATCTTCTTATAATATGTATTCAAGATGAAATAAATGAGGTAGATGTCAACAATTATTACAATAATATTAAAAGCATACGCAATACACCCGATGAAATTTTAGACCCGTACAGGCTAGATTTAATTAAAATGATGAAAAGAAAGTCAAATGAAGAACAACAACATTGGTCAAAAAACCAGGCCTACATTGCTTTGGGTAATTTAATGACGGTTTGTGCGATAGAGAATATTGATTCGTGCCCAATGGAAGGGTTTGTTTCAAAAAGTTATGATCAGGTATTGAAGCTTAATGAAAAAGGTCTGAATTCGGTATTATTATTACCAGTTGGCTACAGGGCAGAAGATGACATGTTTGCAGGTTTCAAAAAAGTGCGTATGAACATAACAGAAAGTGTGCTAGAAATATAAATTTGGGCGTTACCCAAGGGTCGGGCATTCGGTAGTCGCTTTTTTGTGTTGCATAGATGCAACAACACAAAAAGAGCTCCAACAAAACCTTAATCCCTAACGCAAAATAAAAGAATACAATTATGCCAGGATTTGAATTATTTGGTGATTTAGAAAGAAAACAAGTAAACGATGTACTAGATAATGGCGTTTTAATGCGCTATGGTTTTGATGGTATGCGAAAGGGGCATTGGAAAGCCAAAGAGTTAGAGTCAGCTCTTGAAGATGCATTTCAAACCAATTACGTTCAATTAGTATCAAGCGGTACAGCAGCTGTTTCGGTAGCATTAGGGGTTGCAGGAGTTGGAGCGGGAGATGAAGTCATTATGCCAACTTTTACTTTTGTGGCAAGTTTTGAAGCTATTATGGCACTTGGAGCTATACCCGTTTTAGTGGATATTGATGATACCTTAGCATTAAATCCCGAAGCAGTAGAAGAAGCCATAACCCCCAAAACCAAAGCGGTTATGGTCGTGCAAATGTGCGGTAGTATGGGAGATATGACTGCTTTAAAAAATATTTGTGATAAACACAACTTGTTACTTGTTGAAGATGCTTGTCAAGCTATTGGCGGTACATATAACGGAAAGCCTTTAGGAAGTATAGGTGATTTAGGTTGCTTTTCATTCGATTTTGTAAAAACTATCACCTGTGGAGAAGGTGGTGCAGTTATTACAAATAACGAGGAGTATTATATTAATGCAGATCATTTTAGTGATCATGGTCATGACCATGTTGGAAATGATAGAGGAGCAGAAACACATCCGTTTTTAGGTTATAATTTCAGAATTTCAGAATTACATGCAGCTGTTGGTTTAGCTCAGGTTAAAAGATTACCTGAATTTATAGATATTCAAAAGAGAAATTTTAAAATTTTAAGAGATGCCTTATCTGATATACCAGAAGTAACTTTTAGAACTGTACCAGATGGTGGAGAGGAGAGTGCAGCATTCTTAAATTTCTTTTTACCAGACTTAGAAACTTCTAGAGAGGTTATTAAAAGTTTAGCTGCGCATGGGGTAGATGCCTGTTGGAATTATTATGATAATAACTGGCATTATATTCGTAAGTGGGAACATTTAAAGGAATTAAAGTCCCTTTTTCCCATTACAAAAGAAGTCAAAGAAGGCTTGAAATATCTAGAAACTAAAACTTTTGAAAAATCAGATTATTTTATAGCAAGAAACATTTCATGCTTAATAAAATTATCATGGACAGAAGCAGAAGTGAAAGAGAGAGCTTCAAAGATGGTTAAAGCCATAAAGGCTTGTTTGTAAAATATTAATAGTTTATATATTCAATAATTTCTAATCCATAACCTATTAATCCAACACGTTTAGTTTGAGTAGAGTTTGTAATTAGTCTTAATTTGTGAATATTTAAATCGTGTAGTATTTGAGCTCCAATACCAAAATCTCTAGAATCCATATTAATTCTTGGTGCTTTGGCAATGTCGTCTTTAATTTGATGTTCTTTTAAAAATGATAATCGCTTAAGAATGTTCATTGACTGGGATTCTTGATTTATAAATAAGATGGCGCCCTTACCTTCTTTATTTATAGTTCTGAACATATCATCTAATTGCTTGTCAACATTATTAGTTAATGTTCCTAATATATCATTATTAATTAGTGTAGAGTTAATTCTAGTAGCTACACCTTCATCATCTTTCCATTGCCCTTTTGTTAAAGCAATATGTACTTGATTGTTAGTGGTTTGTTTGTAAGCTCTTAATCTAAAGCTTCCAAACCTGGTCTCAATTTGAAAATCCTCTTTTTTATCAATTAAAGAATCATGTTGCATACGGTATGCTACCAAATCTTCAATAGAAACTATTTTTAAATTTAACTTTTTTGCAACTTTAAATAATTGAGGTAGTCTTGCCATACTACCGTCTTCATTCATGATTTCTACAATAACACCTGCAGGTTTTAGCCCTGCTAAACGTGCAAAGTCAATCGCAGCTTCAGTATGCCCCGTTCTTCTTAAAACTCCACCTTCTTTAGCAACTAAAGGAAAAATATGACCAGGACGTGCCAATTCAAACGGTTTGGTATCGTGATCAATTAAAGCTTTAACCGTTTTTGCTCTATCACTGGCGGAAATTCCTGTTGTAACACCACCACCTCTTAAATCTACCGAAACGGTAAAGGCTGTTTCCATAGGGTCTGTGTTATTTCTAACCATCATACCCAATTCTAACTCTTTACAGCGGTTCTCAGTGAGAGGCGTACAAATAAGACCTCTACCATGAGTTGCCATAAAGTTTATCATTTGCGGAGTTACTTTATCAGCTGCAGCAACAAAATCTCCTTCGTTTTCTCTGTTTTCATCATCAACAACAATAATAACCTTACCATTTCTAATGTCGTCTATCGCTTCATGAATGGTATTTAATTGGTATTGATCTGTTGTATCCTGTGTCATAGTTTCGGCTATCATGGCGCAAAGATATTGCTTATTTTAAAGATTCTAAACAATTAAGTCTTAAGTCTTCTTTCACTTTCACTCTTAAAAAGGGGTAGGCTATCATATAGAGTGGTATTCCAAGTATTAAAAAGAATATTGATAGTTTCTTTTCTCTCTTATTTATATGGCGGTAGAACTGGAAAGTATTAATTATGGACTTAATGTAATACACTATAAATAATGTGAAGGACACTATACTTAATTGAATAGAAGCTGAAGCAAGTGAAGGTAGCTTGTTGTTTCTAAAAATAAAAAACAAAACTAATAACACCGCCCCAATACTGTAAAGGATGATAGCGAATTTAGAATGGTCATGGTAATCATCAGTGATTGACTCAGAAGAGTCAAAACTATTATCTATTTCAACATAATACTCTCTTAACGCTTTGGAATCAATTCCTTTTGATTTTAAAATTTGAATAGCCTCATAACGAACACCCTCTTCATGACCAAGAGTTTCATAGTTTTTAATGATATTAAAAAGTTCTTGGTTTGTTAGTGAATTCAAGAATTTATAATCAACACCATTCTTTTCCTTTATTTTGAATATTTTTCTTAATGGTTCACTAATACTTCCCATTTCAAATAATCCCCTATCTGCGGTAGCTCTTCTAGTAAGCGTGATACCTAAAGGAAGCATTACTAAAGTAGAAAACCAACTAGCAAGAATAGGGTTAAAGCTTCCGTTTTTCGCACTATTAGTAGCGAAAATACCAATAAAGTGGTAAGTTAAAAATAACAGGATAGCAACAACCATAGGTAAACCAATACCACCTTTACGGATTAATGCTCCGAGAGGCGCGCCAACAAAAAAGAGAATAATACAAGCAAAACCAAGGGCAAATTTCTCATACAGAGAAATGTAATGTTTGTTAAGCCATTCTTTTGATTTTTTAAGAGTGGCCTTTTTTGAAGAAATTATTTGTCTAACACTTACAGACCTTCGGGCAGCAGCATCAACAAGTTCTACTTTTTTTCTAGTATTAAATAAATCAAGAATCTCACCACTATAAATAGAGTCTCTTTTGATATTTTCCTCTGTAGCTTTGTCTTTTACAGTTTTGGTGTTTGGATTTTTAATAACTGTAGATCTTTGTAACAAGATTTTGGCTAATGATTTATGATCGTCTACTTTTCTTTTTTCTAAAGAATCTATAGCCTTACTCAAACCATTAATACTAAGCATATTGTATTTGTCTGTCTGAGATTGTTCATCAAGGTCAACCTCATTCATTTTAGATAAATCAATATTAATGATATACTTTTCAAAGGTACTTTTTGCAAAAGGTACTTTCTTTTTATCTTGTGCCTTTGAAGGGGTTACATCACTATAATAATTCCCATCATATAAAATTAATTTCAGCACTTCAGAATCTTTAGAGCTTGCTAATTCTCCAGTTTTAGATTTTATTGTAGTGGCATTTTTCCTTCCGTCAGAACCTTTTATATGAATAGTTACATCCTCAAGAAATTGCCCTTTATCACCACTTTTCTTTTCAACTTTAATGTTATAATTCATTATTTCATTGAACTGACCTTCGGCTATGGCCATAGCGGGCTTAAGTTTGGCAATGTTTCGGCGTAAATTATAAGAGTTTAATTCAGCCCAAGGGATTACGTTGTTTGAAAACCAAAAGGTCATGAAGGCAAGAACCACTATAAAAATACTTAAGCCAGACATAGATCGTTGCAATGAAATCCCTGTAGATTTCATGGCAGCAAACTCATAGTTCTCGGCAAAACTCCCAAATACCATTATAGATGATAGCAATATTGTTAAAGGTACTACCAATGGTATGAGCTTAGGCATAAAATACATTAAAAACTTGCCTACTATCATGAGGTCTAGGTCTTTACCTGCTAGCTCTTTAATGTATAGCCAAATAGTCTGTAAAATAAATATCAGCATTAATATTAAAAAAACACTGATAAAAGTTTTAAGATATGTGTTTAGTATGTATCTGTCTAATACTTTCAAACTTACCCTAGTCTAATTTGTTGATGTAATAGTCTTTGTATTTGTTGGCATCAAAGGTAAATAAGGTTTTTGAAATGGGTTGGTTTGTTTTAAAAGAATTAACAGTAAGCGTGGTTTTTGAACCGTTTTTGCCTACCTGAATAAGATTGTATATATGTTTAGTTTGGGCATCTATTCCTAATAAAATGCTTTTTAATTCAGAATTTGAGTCAATAGGAGTAAGTTTTACATACTGAATTTTTCTTCCATTAATATTCTGTTGAATATCAAATTCGTAGGTATAACCATCTTCATAAAAAGATAACATTTTACTTGGAGTGATAGCGTCTTCCTCGTCTTCACTTTCTGAAGAAATAGTAACCTCTTCATCCTCCGGACTTATAGAATAAAGTTTGTTGCCATCAAAAAGACGGGTGATTCCAAGAATATTTAATTTGTATTTTTCACCTTGCATGACTACGTCTCCTCTTGTTTCTTGTTTAATATTTTCAGAAATATTTTCTAAAGTATATTTAAAGTCTATTGAAATATTATCATAGCTTTTTACTTTTTGAGAAACTTCATCTAATAATGTTTTTCCTTTGTTTTGAGCAAATGCATTAACCGTCATTGCTAAAACGAAGAGTGTAACAATATATTTTATTTTCATTTTCATCATAATTTTTCATTTTCTAAATGGGCATCTAAAGCAACCAAATCCGGAATTAATACTTGTCTTGCTTTGCTGCCTTCAAACGGACCTACTATTCCTGCAGATTCTAACTGATCAATTAATCTACCTGCTCTGTTGTACCCTAATTTCAATTTCCTCTGTAAAAGAGAAGCAGAACCTTGCTGAGCAGTAACCAGAACTACAGCAGCTTCTTTAAATAGTTTGTCTCTATCTTCAATGTCTATATCAAGACTTGTGCCACTTTCTTCACCAACATACTCTGGTAAAAGATATGCGTCAGGATACGCTTTTTGAGCGCCAATATAGTCTGTGATTCTTTCTACTTCTGGGGTATCTACAAAGGCACATTGAATTCTAATCATATCATTGCCCTGAGTATATAACATATCTCCACGACCAATTAATTGATCAGCGCCAGAACCATCTAAAATAGTTCTAGAATCAATTTTAGAGGTTACCCTAAACGCAATTCTAGCGGGGAAATTTGCCTTAATAATACCGGTAATAACATTTACAGAAGGCCTTTGTGTTGCAATAATTAAATGAATACCAATGGCACGAGCTAATTGCGCTAAACGTGCAATAGGTGTTTCAACCTCTTTACCGGCAGTCATAATTAAATCTGCAAACTCATCAACTACTAATACAATATATGGAAGGAATTGATGTCCGTCGTTCGGGTTTAATTTTCTGGCTTTAAATTTAGCATTATATTCGGCTATGTTTCTACACATAGCGTTTTTTAATAACTCGTAACGGTTATCCATTTCAATACAAAGCGAATTCAATGTATTGATAACCTTGGTGTTGTCTGTAATGATAGCTTCTTCACTATCAGGTAATTTTGCTAAATAATGACGCTCAATATGATTATACAGCGTGAGCTCTACCTTTTTAGGATCAACCAAAATGAATTTAACTTCCGCTGGATGTTTCTTGTATAATAAGGATGTTAAAACAGCATTTAATCCAACCGATTTACCTTGCCCTGTAGCACCTGCCATTAGTAAATGCGGCATTTTAGCAAGGTCTACAACAAAGGTTTCATTGCTAATAGTTTTACCTAATGCAATAGGTAACTGCATTTTTGAACTCTGAAACTTCTTTGATGAAATTGCAGAATGCATGGATACTATTGTGGCATTTTTATTTGGTACTTCAATACCAATAGTTCCTTTGCCAGGAATTGGAGCAATGATACGAATACCTAATGCTGAAAGCGATAAAGCAATATCGTCTTCTAAGTTTTTAATTTTTGATATACGTATTCCAGCTTCAGGAACAATTTCATATAGCGTTACTGTGGGACCAATAGTAGCTTTTATACTAGCAATACCTATTTTGTAATTACTTAAAGTATCTACAATTCGGTTTTTATTTTCCTCTAACTCTTCTTGATTAATTGTGATACCCTCGGTATCATATTTTTTAAGAAGCTCTAAAGGCGGGAATTGATAGTTACTTAATTCTAAAGTTGGGTCAAATTGCCCAAAATCTTCAACTAATTTATTTGCTAGATTATCGGTTTCAGAAAGCTCTTCCGCCGTTTCTTCAACTTTAATTTCAATTTCTGGCTCTTCAACTTTCGTTTCAGGAGCTACTTCTAATTTTACCGGAGGTTCTTTAACAACCTTAGGTGCTTTCTTAACAACGGGTTCTTTTTTCTCTAAAGGAATTTCAAAAGCAGCTTTTATAGCTTCGGCTTCATCAGAAAGTGCGTTGTCAACAGGAACAAATGTTTCATCTTTTAAATCAGAAAACTCATCTTTAATATCCTTTTTAGCCGATTTAAACAGTTTTAATATACTTTCAAAAGTAACTTTAAAGCGAATGGCTAAATAGGTTATTAAACCAAATAGTAATAGGAGTATGGTTCCAATTTTCCCAATAAAATCTTGAAGAAAGGCATTAATCTCAAAACCTACAGTGCCACCTAAGATATCATTTTTATGAGCAAAAAAGCCAAAAATGACAGAAAGCCATAATACAATTAAAGTGCCCCAAAACCAATGTTTTCTGAGTTTGGACTTCGGAAGATCCATAAGCACATAAACACCAGAAAGAAATATTAGACCAGAAAAAATAAACGACGCAATCCCAAAACCTTTCTGAATAAAAAAATCACTTAACCAAGCGCCAGATTTACTTAACCAATTTTCTGCTTTGGTATCTCTTGATGAAAAATCTGAAAGTGCACTCTGATCAATTTCTCCTGTAAAAAAGAAAGATACAAATGCAATACAAAGTACAATACCAAAAATCACCAGAAAACTACCAAAAACCAGTTTCTGTTGGCTAGATAGTTTAAAACTTGGAGCTTTAAGTTTTTTTGTAGTTGATTTTTTTGTTTTGGTTTTCCTCTTCGCCATTAATGCGCTCTTGATTTAAGCAAAAATACAAATTACTAACGTTTATCCTAGTTAGAATTTTATTTTAAAAAATCTTAGGTAAGTAAATAATAAAACCAATAATTACGGCAAAAAAGGCTGAGATAAATACAGCACCGGCAGCAATGTCTTTTATAATTCCAATCTTATTATGATGTTCTGGATGAATAAAGTCTGCCACAGCTTCAATAGTGGTGTTAACGCCTTCAACAGACATTACAAGGGCTATGGCCAAACATTGACAAACCCACTCTGTAGAGGAAAGATTAAAGTAGAATCCTGCTAGGGTAACCAAAATGGCTATTACAAACTGAATTTTAATACTAGCTTCAGTTTTTAAAAGAAAAATAGCACCTTTAAAAGCGTATCGAACACTTTTTAAGCGGTTAACCAAGAAGGATTCTCTTTTAGTCATATACTTTTAATACAATACTTCTAAAGCAGCTTTGTAATTTGGCTCTTCAACAACCTCATGAACTTGCTCTGTATGTAATATTTTACCAGCTTCATCTAATACCACGATAGAACGTGCTAAAAGACCACGAATAGGACCATCAACATAAGTTAAGTTATAAGCTTCACCAAAGTTACCATCTCTAAAATCAGAAAGTACATCTACATTCTCAATACCTTCTGCGCCGCAAAATCTAGCCATAGCAAAAGGAAGGTCTTTAGAAATACAAAGCACTTTTGTGTTCTCTAATTCACTAGCTTCTTGATTAAACTGTCTTACAGACGCTGCACACGTACCTGTATCAATACTGTGAAAAATGTTCATGATAACTCTTGAACCTTTATAATCTCCTAAAGATTTATCTGATAAATCAGCTGCTGCTAATTCAAAATTAGGAGCTTGACTACCAACTGCTGGTAAATCTCCTTTTGTGTTAATTGCTGTTCCTTTTAAACTTACTGTTGCCATTTTTAAACGTTTTAATTTCGAAACTAAAATAAGAATAATATATACTTTAATATGAGTATTAAAGAGAATCTTTATAAAATATTTTCACTTCCAGAATAGGCTGTATTGTAAAAATTTGATTTCTATAAATTTTATTGATTTTGATATAATTTATACAAATGTTTTTACTGGTTTTATATTCAAACATTTAGTAACTTTAGAGTATTCACAAAAACGTATTAAATAACATAAAATATATATCATGCACAGCACAGACAGTAACGACGTTAGTAAGTGCCCATTCATGAGTGGCACGCAAAAACAACCTGCAGGCGGTGGCACCAGAAATCGTGATTGGTGGCCAAATGAATTAAAACTTAATGTTTTACGCCAACATGGAAAAAGTCCAAATCCTTATCAAGCAGATTTTGACTATGCTGAAGCCTTTAAGAGTCTAGATTACTATACTTTAAAGCAGGAAGTCATTGATTTAATGACAGATTCTCAAGACTGGTGGCCAGCAGATTATGGTCATTACGGACCTTTTATGATTCGTATGGCGTGGCATAGTGCGGGTACCTATAGAGTTGGAGATGGTAGGGGAGGCGGATCTACGGGTACGCAACGTTTTGCCCCTTTAAATAGTTGGCCAGATAACGGAAATTTAGATAAGGCACGTTTATTATTATGGCCTATAAAAAAGAAATATGGTAAGAAGTTATCTTGGGCAGATTTAATGATTCTAGCCGGTAATTGTGCTTTAGAATCTATGGGCTTTAAAACCTTTGGTTTTGCCGGAGGACGTGAAGATGTATGGCAACCAGAAGAAGATGTGTATTGGGGCTCAGAAACTGGATGGTTAGATAATGATGAGCGCTATGATACAAGTGATGGTGATTTAGAAGGCCATTTAGGAGCCGTTCATATGGGATTAATTTATGTAAATCCGGAAGGACCAAATGGCGAGCCAGACCCTATGAAATCTGCTCACGATATTAGAATAACTTTTGGTAGAATGGCCATGAAAGATGAAGAAACCGTGGCGCTTGTTGCTGGTGGACATACTTTTGGAAAAGCACATGGAGCTGCCAATCCTGATGACTATGTGGGGCCAGAACCTCATGGAGCCTCTATTGAGGAGATGAGTACGGGTTGGAAGAATTCATATAAATCAGGCGTTTTAGATGATACCATTACCAGTGGTTTAGAAGGGGCATGGACACCAAACCCAACACAATGGGATCATGACTATTTTGATGTATTATTAAACTACGATTGGGAATTGACTAAAAGTCCGGCAGGTGCACATCAATGGACTCCAAAAGATGCCGATGCTAGAAAAGCTCCGGCAGCAGGAGGAGAAGGTACACAAGCTTTAATGATGTCTACAGCAGATATGGCTTTAAAGATAGATCCTAAGTATTTAGAGATTTCGCAACGTTTTCATAAAGACCATGCTGCTTTTGAAGATGCCTTTGCACGCGCTTGGTATAAATTAACCCATCGTGATATGGGGCCAGTAGACCGTTATTTAGGTCCTGAAGTACCTCAAGAAGAGTTAATTTGGCAAGACCCAATTCCTAAGGTAGATTATACTTTAAGTGATGCAGATATTGCATCTATTAAAAAGATGGTTTTAGCTTCTGGTTTAAGCATTTCTCAATTAGTAACTACGGCTTGGGCTTCGGCTTCAACATATAGAGATTCTGATAAGCGTGGTGGCGCTAATGGTTCACGTTTACGTTTAGAACCTCAAAGAAGTTGGGAGGTTAATAACCCTGCGGAATTAGAAAAAGTATTGCATGTTTTAGAAGGTGTTCAAAAGGAATTTAGTGGAGACATTTCTATGGCAGATTTAATTGTACTGGCCGGAAACGCTGGTGTAGAGGAAGCTGCTAAAAATGCAGGTCATACTGTTGAAGTGCCTTTTACTCAAGGTAGAGGAGATGCTTCTCAGGAGCAGACCGATTTAGAATCTTTTGGATATTTAGAACCATTAGCTGATGGTTTTAGAAATTATATAAAAGCTGGTTTAAAAGTAGATGCCGAAGATTTATTGGTAGATAGAGCTAATTTAATGAACCTATCTGCACCAGAAATGACGGCATTAGTAGGAGGTATGCGCGTATTAGGAGCTAATTATGATGGCTCTAATTACGGTGTATTTACAGAAAATGTGGGGCATTTAACCAACGATTTCTTTACTAATATTTTAGATTTTGCTTATACATGGAGTGCCACATCAAATGATGATACTGTTTTTGAAGGTAGAGACCGAAGAACAGGTATGGTTAAGTTTACAGGTACCAGAGCAGATTTAATTTTTGGTTCTAACACAGAGTTAAGAGCCGTGGCCGAAGTTTACGGTGCCAATGATGGTGAAGCACAATTTGTGCAAGACTTTGTGGCAGCTTGGGCCAAAGTAATGGATTCAGATAGATTTGATATAAAGTAAGTTTAGTTGAGTGTTTAGTTGAAATTGGGATAAACATATATTTGTGTTTGTCCCAATTTTTTTGATATTTGAACCCTATGAACGATATAAATTTTTTCCTAGAAGCAGTTAAATCTGTAGAACCAGACCGTGTAGAAACCCTATTAAAGTTACACCCAGAATTGGTGCATGGTAAAGACCAACGTGGTTTTACACCCTTAATTTTTGCAACCTATTTTGATAAAAAAGAGGTAGTTGAAATACTATTAAAATACCAAGCCGATGTTGATGGTACAGATGCTGCTGGTAATACCGCATTAATCGGTGCGGCCTTTAAAGGGAATACCGATATAGCTACACTATTAATAGAAAATGGCGCGCATATAAATGCTAAAAATGCACAAGGCGTAACACCTTTAATTTTTGCAACCATGTATAATCAAGTTAACATGGTAGCATTGTTGTTAAAATATGAAGCTGATACTACCATTAAAGATGTAGACGGTAATACCGCCTTTGATTATGCTAATGAAAAAGGGTTTAAAGAGATTTTGGAGCTTTTAGCGTAATTTTGAAATTTCGTTTAACTTAGGGATATGCGTCGTTTTAATGACTTATATCCGACGTTAAACGAAGTTAGTTAAAAATTCTTACAGAATCAATCTAATTCAACAAAAAAACCACTCCTAAACAGGAGTGGTTTTTTAATCCAAATTTTTCTTTTTCTTTATGCGTCTATAGCTCCTAAAACACGTTGCATAAAACTGTTTAATGCCTCTTTTTTAGGTGTTCCATCTTTTATCATTTTATTCACTTCTACGGCGCCGTACATATTAGAGATTAGCTCTCCTATAACATCTAGTTCTTCATCTTTAAGTGAAGGTACTTCGGTTAAAGCTTCTAAAGTTTCAATAGTTTCAACCACGAAATCTTCGTCGTTTTCCTCAATAAACTGTGTAAGGTGTTTAATTACTGGTAACTTCATTTACTAAGTCTTTTAAACTATCAAACTTATTGGTTTGCACTTGGTTTACAAATGCCCCATTTTTATAAGTTGCAAAAGTTGGTAAATTGTCAACCGTTGCTAGCTTTCTGCTTTCTGGAAACTTTTCGGCATCAGCAATAACAAAAGCAACGTCTTCTAATTCTGAAGCTAAACGTTTCATTTTAGGCTTCATGATTCTACAATTACCACACCAAGTAGCCGAAAATTGTACAACAACAGTATTGTTATCTGAAACAATGTCTGCTAAATTATCTTGTTCTAGTTCTTGTATCATACCGTCCTAGTTTAAGCGTTTTGCTAAATAAGCAGCAACACTATCTCTACTTTCTAAAATTGCTTCTTTTCCTTCTTCCCAGTTTGCAGGACAAACTTCACCGTGCTTTTGGAAATGTGCATAAGCATCAATCATTCTTAAATATTCTGCAACGTTTCTACCTACTGGCTCAACATTTACACTCTCATGAAATACAGTTCCTTCTTCGTCAATTAAATAGGTAGCTCTCCATGGCACATAGGGTCCATCCATAGTGTACGTATCTGATGCTTCATCATAAGTTTCATTACCAATTTGGTTAATGTCTAATTGATCAGATAAGTTTCTGTTTGTATCGGCTAATAGGGTATACGTAACACCTTCAATACCACCTTGGTCTTTTGGTGTGTTTAACCACGCAAAGTGTACTTCGGCTGTATCAACAGAAGCTCCAATAACTATAGTGTTTTTAGCTTCAAAATCTTTAAGAGCATCTTGGAAAGCAAAAAGCTCTGTAGGACATACATAAGTGAAGTCTTTTGGATACCAAAACAAAACCACTTTTTTGTTGTTTTTTACTGCTTCTTCAAGTACGTTTACTTTAAAAGTGTCGCCTAAATCATTCATGGCGTCAACACTTAAATTTGGAAATTTTTTCCCTACTAATGACATGTGTTTTTTATATTTAAATTGTTACTAATTTTCTAAGCCGCAAATATAAAACACATGTTAGAATTCTTTCAAGAATAAAATTTTAATTTACTATTTGTAAATAGATAATACTTATAGTTAAAAAACTTAACAATAAATTTTTACTATTTCGAAGTTAATTGCTTGATTTTGATTCTGAAAGCCGCAAAAAGTAAAGTTGTAAACGGGCTTAACCAATTGAAAATAGCATAAGCGAAGTAATCCATAACCGGAACACCAAGTACCCCAGATTGGTAGGCACCACAGGTATTCCAAGGAATTAAAACCGAGGTTACTGTACCAGAGTCTTCTAGCGTTCTACTCAGGTTTTCTGGGGCTAAACCTTTGTCTTCAAAAGCTTTTTTATACATTCTACCTGGTACAACTATTGCCAAATATTGGTCGCTAGCAAGAGCATTTAAACCTAAACAACTTATAACTGTACTTAAGAATAAGCCAAAGACGGAATCGAATAAATTTAATACAGATTTACTAATTCTAGAAAGTGCGCCTATAGCATCCATAACACCGCCAAAAACCATAGCACATATTATAAGCCAAATGGTATTAAGCATACCACTCATACCACCAGCTGTGAATAAATCATTTAACTCAGTACTTGAGGTTTCAACAGCGGTATCTACAGTAATGGCTTGCATAACACCTTTATAAGCCGATTGAAATGTAAGTGTTTCTGCTTCGGCCACAGCCATTATAATATTTGGTTGCGCAACTATAGCAGCTAAAGCACCTAAAAGCGTACCTACCAATAAGGCAACTAAGGGAGGTGTTTTTTTAATTATTAGAAAGATGACTGCTCCAGGAACTAAGAATAGCCAAGGTGATATGTTAAAGGCTCCATTTATAGCTTCAAGCTTATCTGAAATATCTGGAGTACCCATTGTATCAATGTTTAAACCAATAATTATAAATATAATGAGGGTAACCGTAATTGTAGGTACCGTTGTGATGGTCATATATTTAATATGCGAAAACAATTCGCCACCAGCCATAGCTGGCGCTAAGTTTGTAGTATCACTTAATGGCGACATTTTATCTCCGAAATAGGCTCCCGAAAGCACTGCTCCGGCGGTCATTCCTAAAGAAATACCCAAAGTTTCGCCAATTCCAATTAAGGCAATACCAACGGTTGCTGATGTGGTCCAAGAACTTCCGGTAGCAATAGATATTATGGCACATATTACAACACAGGCTGCTAAAAATATAGAAGGACTCAATATTTGAAGCCCGTAATAAATCATAGATGGAATAATACCGCTAATTAACCAAGTACCTGCTAAAGCACCAACCATAAGAAGGATTATAATGGCGCCAGCGGTTGATTTTATGTTTTCGGCTACTTCATCAAGCATTTGCTTATATGATACCTTGTTATAGAAACCAACAATGGCGGCAACAGCACCACCTAATAGCAGGATAAACTGATTACTTCCGCTTAAAGCATCATCACCATAAACAAAATACACATTGTAGAAAAGCATGCCTACTAAAGCAATAACCGGAATTAAAGCTTCCCAGATATTTAGTTCTTTATTTTCAATTATGTTTTCGTCTTGAGGTTCTCTAGGTTTGATGTTTTGGCTCTCCATGAAGTAATTTTATAAATGTAATGTTACAATAATCATGTAACCTTTGCAAATGAAAATAGTTCAGTAAATTTGTCTTGACTTTAAATAAGGTATGGATTCATTAACTCAAATTGTTTTAGGAGCTGCTTGTGGTGAAGCAGTTTTAGGTAAGAAAATAGGAAACAAGGCGCTTCTTTTTGGTGCTATTGGAGGGACTATTCCTGATTTAGATGTTTTTGTGGGGAGCTGGATTTATGGTAATGAAATTGATGCTATGTTATTCCATCGCGGATTTATGCATTCCATTTTGTTTTCGGTTTTTGCCGCAGTTATTTTGGGTTGGTTAACTTTTAAATTTTATAACACCCGAAGCAGGCAGGGTAGTACCGACTTGAAAGATTGGATGTATCTATTCTTTTGGTCACTGTTTACACATCCTATTTTAGACTGTTTTACACCTTATGGCACCCAATTATTTGCGCCAATAAGTAATTATAGAGTGGCTTTAAATAATATAGCTGTAGTTGATCCTATTTACACCTTGCCATTTCTGTTGTGCCTTATTGTATTGATGTTTTTTAGACGAACATCTAGTAAAAGACGGTTTGTTTTAAAGCTTGGTATTGGCATAAGTTCATTGTATTTACTCTTTACTTTTGGTAATAAGTTATACATGGATTCGGTATTTAAAAAATCTTTGATAAGTAATAAAGTAGATTTTAAACGTGGCTATACACAGCCCACCATTTTTAATAATATTCTGTGGTATGGCGTAGCCGAAACGGATTCAACTTATTGGGTTGGGTATTATTCACTCTTAGATAAGGATGACTTGTTTTCTGATTTTAGGGAATTGAAGAAGGAACGGGACTTATCTGCTGAAAAATATAAACGTGTTAAAAAATTGGCATGGTTCAGCAACGATTATTTCAGTATTTATAAAGTAGGAGAGAACGAATATCAATATAACGATTTGCGTTACCCTGTCACCAGTGAAGAAAACTCTACCTCTTCAGTTTTTAGATTTCTTTTGTATGACGACGATGGAAAACTAAACATGAAACCTTTTGAACGTAATGAGGACAACATTTCTGATGCCCTCAACGCTCTATGGGTTCGTATGAAAGGAAAATAAGGCTTAAGCCAATTGCGTTTCCTTTTTAGGCATTAACACACCTAGTTCTGTCATGCAAGATTTCATTGTTTTATAAGTGCGTTCAATATCGGCGTCCAATCCAATTGAAAAGCGTATTAAACCGTCTGTTAATCCCATTTCATACTGTTCTTCTTCAGGTATTTCAGAAGAGGTTGATGTTCCTGGAGCACTAAATAAGGTTTTATAAAACCCTAAACTAACCGCTAAATAACCTAAGTTGCGTTCTTGCATCATTTCCATGAGTTCGTTAGCTAGCTCTAATGAGCCAACATCTATGGTAAGTAGTCCACCAAAGCCATATTCCGTATTCATCATCTTTCTGAATAAATCATGAGAAGGATGTGATTCTAAGCCGGGATAAACGGTTTTAAGTCCGTCAGCTTCAAATTTCTCAGCTAAATACAGCGCATTTTTACTATGCTGTTGCATTCTAATATGCAGCGTTCTAAGATTTTTTAGTACTGATGCTGCTCGTAAACTATCCATGGTAACACCTAAAAGCATAGAGGCGCCATCATTTACATTGCGTAATTCATTAATAAATTCTTGAGTGCCACAAACCACACCACCAACGGTATCACTAGATCCGTTTATGAATTTTGTTAAGCTATGAATCACCACATCTGCACCTAAAACGGTAGGGGATATTGATAAAGGCGAAAATGTATTATCTACTACTAATTTTAAATTGTGTCTTTTGGCAATGTCTGAAAGCCCTTTTATATCGGCTATTTCTAAAAGCGGATTACTGACTGATTCACAGTAAATTATTTTTGTGTCTTTTGTAATTGAAGCCTCAACGGTTTCTAAATTAGTGATATCAACAAATGATGTTTCTATTTTAAGTTTAGGAGTAAAATTTTTCAAAAAGGCATAGGTGCCACCATAAATGGTTCTGCTAGATATAACATGGTCTCCTGCGCTACATAATTGCAAAATCACTGAAGTAATAGCGCCCATTCCTGAAGATGTTACGTTGGCAGTTTCGGTGACTTCCATTGCTGCTAAAGCTTCACCCAAATACAAGTTAGAAGGTGAGGAATGGCGTGAATATAAATAGCAACCATCTGCATTACCTTCAAAAGTATCGAACATGGTTTTTGCTGATAAAAAAGTATAGGTTGAAGAGTCAGAAATAGAAGGGTTTACACCACCAAATTCTCCAAAATATTGTAAATCCTGAATATTGTTTGCGGGCTTAAAAGACATAATGATTTGATTTAGTTTTATCAAATTTCGATATATTATGAATAATAATCAATAAGTATTTAAAATCATAGAAAATAAAACTATTATTATTTATTAAAATAGAAATAAAGTTTATTAATTAGTTAGTTTTAAGTATATTTAAGAAAAATTTTCTATTATGATTTTTGATGCTACAGATAAGAGGCTTTTAGAGTTTTTGCAACAAGACAGTAAGCAAACAAACAAGGAACTTTCAAATAAGTTAAATCTTTCGGTTACAGCAGTTTATGAACGTATAAAGAAATTAGAGAAAGAAGGTTTTATTGATGGCTATATTGCTTTGGTAAATAAAGAAAAGGTTAAAAAAAATTTCATCGTATTTTGTCATATAAAGCTGGTTCAACACAGTCAGGATTATGTGGTTAGCTTTGAAAGAGAAGTAGCCAAATTAAAAGAGGTGTTAGAGTGTTATCATTTAAGTGGTGATTACGACTACCTTTTAAAAGTTTTGGTAACAGATATGGCAGAATTCAGAGAATTCATGGTAAAAAAGCTAACAACCATCAATCATATTGGGAGCACACATAGTATGTTTGTTATAAATGAAGTTAAACATACTACAATCATAAATATGTAAATATGCAATCAACCTTATATAAAGGCCTTGAGTTTTTTATCATTTTTGTTTTAGTACCAGTAAGTTTTACCATTAATTATGCACCATTAGTTAAAGGTGTTATTGGGCTAATGGGTTTTATATATATTATTTATGTGTTACTCAAAGTAGAAAAACTTAGTTTTAAAATTGTACCTAATCTAAATTGGAAAAGCTTTTGGAAGGCAACCTTTCTTAAACTACTAATTATAGTTGCAATTACTACAGTATTTGTTTGGACTACCAACAAAGAATCTCTTTTTGTCGTTCTGTTGAATAAACCTAAAATGTGGGTTATTATTTTATTTATTTACACATTTCTGTCTGTTTATCCTCAAGAGTTAGTTTATCGCACATTCTTTTTTCAACGCTATCAAGGTTTAATTAAAAATGAAAAGTTCTTCCTCTTTTTAAATGCCATAATATTCTCATTAGGGCACATATTTTTTAAAAATGCCTTGGTAATAGTGCTTACATTTCTTGGTGGATTGCTGTTCGCCATAACTTATAAAAAAACTAATTCTACGTTACTGGTTTCAATTGAGCATGCCATTTACGGTTGCTGGTTATTCACAGTTGGTATGGGTGATATGTTAGGGTTTCCAAGTTGAAAATATTTTATATTCTAATTCTTACAGGTGTTAATTCTTTTTGCTATTTTTAAAAAAACTATTATTAACTAAATAAGATTTTTAGTATGAAAAACTTAAGACCTCTCATTTTAGGGATTATTATTGGCGCTTTGGCAACTTACTTTTTTTGCCCAAGACAAGCCGTGGAAGATTCTACTTTAGAAATTGTAAAAGTAATAAAACCTAAAGGCGTTATTTCTGTTGATAAAGCCAAGGCTTTGAATAAAAATTGGACTGATTACAGAGAAGCTGCTGTAGACTCAGCGGCTAGAAAACAAGGAAGAAATAAAGATGATAGATCTGTATGGTGGTCTATTGACGATATTGAAAACTATATTGCGTATTCAAAACAACAAACTGATAGTTTGGGGTATGATATGACAGGATTTCGTGTATATCTAGGGGTTTATGGTAAAAATGCAGGACAGAGTAAAAAGAATTTAACCACCATGTTTATGGTGCCTACGGTTGGGAAATCTATTCAAAAGGCTGGTGTAAATTTGTTTAATGTGAATATGCAAGGTAATGGTGATTGTCCTACTTGTCCACCATTAAATGAAGGAACTGGAGGTGGAGGTGGGTATCCACAATAGGCTATATGAATGAATTTCTAAAAGAGTATTATTCACTAATCACTCATAGCCTTGAAATTATGGCTGCTGTTACTGGTTTATTTTTATACAAAAAATACGAACTGACAGCAGCTAAATATTTTGTTTATTTTTTGTTTTATTTAACTTTTTTTGATTTTTTGTCTGGGTATACATATCCGAGTTATATTCACTCAGAGTTATTTATGAGTTTTTTAAAAGGAACTGTTTTGGAAAAAAATTATTGGCTTTCCACACTATATTGGAAAATAGGAGCCATTATGTTTTTCGCGTTTTATTATGGCAAAATTTTGAATTATCAATCTTTTAAAAACATCATCAAATATATCAGTTATGGTTTTTTTGTCTTTTCTATAATTTACATCTTGTTAAACTGGAGTGCTTTTTTTACAAGTTATTTCCCAATCATTAGCATTTTGGGGTCTATTGTAATATTTTTATGTACCATATTTTATTTTATTGAATTACTACAAAGTGAAACAATTCTAACTTTTTACAAGTCTTTAAATTTTTATATAAGTGCTGCAATTTTTATTTGGTGGCTTATCATTACACCTATTGTATTTTATGATAACTATACGTCCTATACGGTAGGTATATATGAAAGAGATTGGGATTATATTGAGCTTAGACGACTTATCTATATTTCTGCGAATATTTTTATGTATTCAACGTTTACTTTTGCCTTAATTTTTTGTAAACCTGAAATAAAAATTGATAAAGTTTGATGAAAGACTTTTTATTAAACAATTACAGTTTTATAACTCATTTGGTAGAGTTTTTAGCAGCCCTAACTGGTCTGCTTTTTTATAAAAAGTATAAGTTTACTGCTGCAAAATATTTTATATGGTTTTTAGTTTACGTGGTATTTTTTGATACTCTATCAGGCTATACAAGGTATGTTCATCCAGATAGATTTTTAAGTTTTCTTATTGATACGCCTTTTGAAAAAAATCATTGGTTAGGAACAATTTATTGGGATATTGGAGCTATTATTTTCTTTGTATTTTATTATAATAAGATTTTAAAAACTAATAGATTTAAGATTGTTTTAAAATATAGTGCCTATCTGTTTCTTGGGATTTCCATAGTGCAAATTATTGTCGGATGGCAAGATTTTTTCAGTAAGTTCTTTTCTGTAATTATATTAGCTGGAGCAGTTGTGATTTTTGAGGGTACAGTTTTGTATTTTGTAGAAGTTTTAAAAAGTGACAAAATATTAACCTTTTATAGGTCATTAAGCTTTTACATTAGCTCAGCTATTTTTATTTGGTGGCTAATTATAACCCCATTTACATTTTATGACGTTTACGTTACTTATGAAGTCGTTGGCAGGTATCAAGATATAGACTTTATTTTTTTAAAGTGGCAAATATTTTTATTCTCAAACATTTTCATGTATTCCACTTTCATTTTTGCATTAATATTTTGTAAACCTGGAACTGAAATTAATAAGACTGATGGTTGATTTTTTATTAGAAAACTATAGTCTATTAACACATTCGGTAGAATGGTTGGCTGCTATTACAGGAGTTATTCTTTATAAAAGCTATAAACATACAAACGCTAAATATTTTATTTGGTTTTTAATTTACTTATCCATTTGCGACTTAATAGGGGGTTATAAGTATTATGTTAAAGATGGGTTTCTAAGTTTGTTACAAGGCACTGTTTTTGAAAGGAATTATTGGTGGACAACATCCTATTGGAAAATTGGAGCCATAGTTTTTTTTGCTTTTTACTATTATAAAGTTTTAGCAAAGGAAAAGTATAAATTAATCTTAAAGTACTCTGGTTATTTGTTTTTAGTTTTTTCTATAGTTTATATAGGTTTTCATTGGAGAGCATTCTTTGTTTCCTTTTTTCCTGTTATAAGTATAATCGGTTCTGTAGTGATTTTTTTTTGTGTTATATTTTACTTTATTGAGTTGTTACAGACTGAAGAAATATTATCATTTTATAAAGATATCAATTTCTATGTTACAGCAGCTATTTTTATTTGGTGGCTTATTATAACGCATGTTGTGTTTTATGACAACTACATGTCCTTAGGAAATGATAATAAATATATGGAGCTTAGACAGGTATTGTATATATTATCAAATCTTTTAATGTATTTGACATTTACTTTTGCCTTAATTTATTGTAAGCCTAAAAGGGACATTGATAAAATTTAAAGGGATAATATTGTAGAATAATTAAGTATATATTTGTGATATGGTACAATCCGGAGAAAGATTAGCTAGTACAGCCTCAGAGCGCTATTTATTAATTTATATGATTGCCGTATTGGTAATTGTAACGGCTTTAGTTATTGTGTTTTTTGTAGTGTTTTTAAAACGAAAAAACAAACTACTACTTGATAAAATAAAACAAGAACAAGCCTTTGAGGAAGAAATAACTCAAGCTCAAACCGAAACTCAAGAACAAACGCTTAAAAACATTGGTTGGGAGCTACATGATAACGTAGGGCAGTTGCTGTCTTTTGCCAGTATGCAATTAAGTATTTTAAAAATGCAGGCTTCTGATGATATTAAAGAAAAGTTTAAAGACACCTCAGATGCCCTAAAAGAAAGTTTGCAAGAAGTGCGTGCGTTATCTAGAACTTTAAATAATGAAGTTGTACTGAATATTGGTTTTGAGAAATCGGTTTCCAATGAACTAGACCGATTAAAGAAAATGAAATTTGCATCAGCCCAAAAACACACAATTGGAGAAAAAAGGCCATTCAATAACAAGAAACACGAAATTATTCTTTTCAGGATTATTCAGGAATTTTTGTCTAATTCAGTGAAATATTCCGAAGCTGAAAACCTAAGTATTACTTTAGATTATCAGACTGAAAATTTAATCATTACTGCTAAAGATGATGGTAAAGGCTTTGATGTAGAAACTGTTGAAAAAGGTTCTGGACTTTTAAATATGAAAAGTAGAGCCACTTTAGTTAATGCCGATTTACAATTAAACTCAGAAGAAGGTAAAGGTGTTGAAATGGTAATTAGTTACCCATTTAACCAAACCACCTAAACATCTTTTTTAAGATGTTCAATTTTTTCTTATTGTAAGGAGCATAACGTACTGGAGGATCTGTCCAGTTTCCTCGTTTTACAATGGCTTTGTTATGCGAAAAAGTATCAAACCCATGTTTACCATGGTAAGCTCCCATGCCGCTTGCACCAACGCCTCCAAAAGGCAATCTGTGATTTCCGAAATGAATGAGTAAATCGTTAACCACACCACCACCAAATTCAAATTTGTTTAAGGTTTTTTCAACAAAAGATTTGTTGTTAGAGAAGACGTAAAAAGCCAACGGTTTTTCAAAATTCCAAATGATGTTTTCAATTTCTTCATCCGTCTTATAAGAAAGAATTGGGAGAATAGGGCCAAAAATCTCATCAGACATTAATGAGCTATCTAAACCAGGTTCATCAACCAAAGTAGGAGCAATGTAGCATGCGTCAATATCAAAGTCTCCTCCAAAGATTACATTAACATTCTCAAGCGAATTAACCAAACGCTCAGTGTTTCTTGTATTGATTACTTTAGGAAAATCTTTAGAATGTTTAGGAGTTTCACCATATGCCCTTATAATTTCCTTTTTAAGTATTTCTATAAATGCTTCTTTGATACTTTCTTTAACAATAAGATAATCTGCAGCAATACAGGTTTGTCCGCCATTTAAAAATTTTCCCCAAACAATTCTTCTTGCCGATAGTTTTAAATCTACAGTATCATCAACAATACATGGTGTTTTCCCTCCAAGTTCAAGAGTGACAGGTGTTAGGTGTTTTGCAGCTGCTTTGGCTACAATTTTTCCAACAGGAACACTTCCCGTAAAGAAAATATAATCCCATTTCTGGGTTAATAATTCAGTGGCAACATCAATCCCTCCTTGTACTGAAACAGCAACTTCTTTAGGAAAAACATTTTCTATAATTTCGGATACTAATTTAGAGGTGTTTTTAGTTAATTCACTGGGCTTTAAAACAACGGTATTACCTGCTGCAATGGCCATAATTAATGGCTCTAATGTTAAAAGGAAAGGGTAATTCCACGGACCAATAACTAAAACATTTCCATATGCTGCCTTATAGATATAATCTTTAGATGGAAAGGTTAACATTGACGATTTTATACGTTTAGGCTTTACCCATTTATTTAAATTATTGGTAACCAAATCCAATTCAGAAATGACCAAACCATATTCACTTATAAAGCTTTCAAAATCAGATTTGTTAAAGTCTTTTTTCAAGGCATCATAAATGGCTTGTTCCTTGGATATGATTTCTGTTTTTAGGGTTTTTAAAAGCTGTAATCTATACGCAACATCTTTGGTTTTTTGCGATCTAAATAAAGTTTTTTGAGCTGAAAGTATGTCTGAAATATTATTCAAATAAAGTTTTTTATAAATATATTAAATAGTTATCGACTATGCCCGAACTAAATGAAATAGCTATAAGCAGGCATCCCAAATGGAGTCTATTGGTAATGGTGCTATTAAATTAATATCTTCTTTTGAAACTGGGTGAACAAATTGTATTTGTCTAGCATGCAAATGAATACTTGCATCTTTATTACTTCGTTTTGCACCGTATTTTAAGTCTCCTTTAATAATGCAGCCTATACTTGACAGTTGAGAACGAATTTGATGATGCCTTCCGGTTTCTAAGTTTATTTCCAGTAAAACATAATTGTCCAGTGTTTTCAGAATTTTATAATGGAGAATAGCCTTTTTACTTCCTTCTACTTCCGTTAAATGTGCATAGGACTTATTGTTCTTCGGGTTCTTTTTAAGCCAATGAACCAGGGTGTCTTCATTTTTGGGAGGTTTATTATTAACTACAGCCCAATAGGTTTTTTGCGCTTTATTTTCTGAAAATAACTTATTAAGTCTGGGTAATGCCTTACTGGTTCGTGCAAAAACTATACTACCCGTGGTTGGTCGGTCCAATCTATGTACAGTGCCTAGAAATACGTTTCCGGGCTTGTTATACTTGTCTTTAATGTATTCTTTAACAACATCACTTAGGGGTTTGTCTCCGGTTTTATCACCTTGAACAATATCACCAGCACGTTTATTAACCACAATAATGTGATTATCTTCATAAAGAATATTTATGTTGGATTTATTGGATAGAATTTTAGACACCTAAAAACCGTTGATTAATACTGTTCACTTTCGTTTGGAAAATCAACACTCTTAACATCAGATACATATTGTTTCATGGCGTTAGTCATCTCTTCATATAAACTCAAATACCTACGTAAAAAACGTGGATTAAATTCGTGTGTCATACCAAGCATGTCATGTAATACTAAAACTTGTCCATCAACATGAGGACCTGCTCCAATTCCTATAATTGGAATACTAACGCTTTCTGCTACCTGTTTAGCCAAAGCAGCAGGAATTTTTTCTAATACAATAGCAAAACACCCAGTGCGCTCTAACATTTTGGCATCTTTAATAAGTTGTTCTGCCTCTTCTTCTTCTTTAGCACGAACTGTATATGTGCCAAATTTATAAATTGATTGAGGTGTTAAACCTAAATGCCCCATTACTGGAATACCAGCATTTAAAATACGCTTGATGGACTCTTTTACTTCTTTACCGCCTTCCAATTTTACTGAATGCGCACCACTTTCTTTCATAATTCTAATAGCAGAACGTAGGGCTTCCTTTGGGTCACTTTGGTAGCTGCCAAAAGGTAAATCTACTACAACCAAGCACCTATCAATAGCTCTAATAACGGAAGACGCATGATAAATCATTTGGTCTAAAGTAATAGGTAAAGTAGTTTCATGACCTGCCATAACGTTACTTGCAGAGTCACCAACCAAAATCACATCTACACCAGCACCATCAACTATTTTAGCCATGGTGTAATCATAGGCTGTAAGCATTGATATTTTTTCACCAGTAGCCTTCATATCGACTAATGATTTCACAGTAACGCGCTTATATTCTTTTTTTGCTGTAGACATGTTGTTTTAGTTTAAAATAGCACGTAAAAGTAAGAAATTAAACTGTTAAACTTTTGTTTATGTGGAACCCTTTTTAGAGGAAGTAAAGCTATTTGTAGTAACAGTTTTGATTTTAAAACTTTAATTAATTTAAATGCCTCATTTTCTGAATGAACTATATCCCACCAAACTCCATATGATAAATAATCCAAGTAGACCTATTGTAGCGTAGTCAAAAAACACCCCAATTAAGAGTATAAGGCTAAGTATTAGGATAATCATTTTTATACCATTATTACTATTTTTTCTGGACCTCGATTTCCTATATTCAATTAACTGATTAAGAAAGATTTCATCAGATTTTTTCAAATAATAATGTATTTCAGAATCCTCAAACCCATTCTCTTTCATTTTCTTTTTAATATCCTTAGAAGCAAGACCCTTTTCTCTCAATGATATGCTATAATCTAATTTATTCATTTCCCTAAAAATTAGGCTAGATAGTATTGTGCAATGTTAATATTTAACGTAACTGAATAAAGTTCTGCAGAAATAATCAAATTTACCCAATTTTTCGTACAAAGTCAATTGGTTTATAAATTCAGTTTCCGTTTTCTTCCAATAAATATGTATAAAAATGGTCCTAGTATTGGAACAAGCAAGACAACAGTAATCCAAGTAATATAATCTTTCTCTTTGAATGAATTTTTAAAAATGTCAATTGCACAAAAAATGCTAAACCCAATTAAAATAAGAATAATACCTGTCCAAATTATTGGGGAAGAAGTGTTTTTTAGTAGTATATCCATAAATTCAATGTATTGTTGTTTACAAGGTTAACGAAGTTAGCCGATTTTTTGAACAAAATCAAGTTGGTTTTAACAATCCGTTAAATGAACCCCAACAGCTAAACCACCTTCGCTTGTTTCCTTGTATTTGGTATTCATGTCTTTGGCGGTTTCCCACATGGTATTAACTACTTTATCTAAAGGTACTTTCGTGTTTTCAGGAGAAGTGTCTAAAGCCAATTCTGCAGCATTAATGGCTTTTATGGCGCCCATGGCGTTACGCTCTATACATGGTATTTGTACTAATCCACCAATAGGGTCGCAGGTTAAACCTAAATGATGTTCCATAGCAATTTCGGCTGCTGCTAAAACCTGTTCTGGTGTGCCACCTAAAAGTTCACATAAGGCCCCAGCTGCCATAGCTGATGATACACCAATTTCTGCTTGACAACCACCCATAGCAGCACTTATAGTTGCACCTTTTTTAAAGATGCTTCCTATTTCTCCAGCTACTAATAGGAACTTCTTGATGTCTTCAAAATTCCCATCGTGGTTTTCTATTACCAGATAATACATAAGTACTGCAGGAATAACGCCTGCACTACCATTGGTTGGAGCAGTTACCACACGCCCAAGTGAGGCATTAACCTCATTAACGGCCAATGCAAAACAGCTTACCCATTTAATGATTTGACGGAATTTAACCTCCGTGTCTCTAATACTATAAATCCATTCTACTGGATTAGAATATGGTTTTTTGCCTTTTAACTTTTGGTTCATGTCATAAGCACGACGTCTTACATTCAAGCCACCAGGAAGGGTGCCCTCAGTATGACAACCTGTATACATACATTCTAACATCACTTCCCAAATTCGTTTTATTTCTTTGTTTATGTCTGCTTCTGAACGAATGGATTTTTCGTTTTCTAAAACAACTTCTGAAATGGACTTATCTAGTGTTTTACAATATTCTAAAAGTTTAGTGCCCTTGGCAATAGGATAGGGGAAAGCACATTTAATTTCGAAATTCTTTTTGGCGTTATCATTATCTTCTTTAATTACAAATCCGCCACCAATGGAATAAAAAGTTGATGTTATTTTATTAGAGTTAGTAAAGGCACTAAAGGAAATTCCGTTGGCATGAAATGGTAAAAATGTTTTTTTGAAAGCAATATCCTTTTCAAAATAAAAGTGTATTTCCTTTTCGTTATTAAAGTTTAATTTGTTAGTTGATTTTACAACCTCAATATTTTTAGAAATATCTTCTACAGGAATGGTTTCTGGGTCGGTTCCAAGCAATCCCAAGATGATAGCGTAATCTGTGGCATGCCCTTTTCCGGTTAGCGACAATGAACCATAAAGGTCAATTTTAATATTTTCAATGTTATTGAAACTATTAGAGTCTTTTAATTCTTTGATAAAAAGTTGAGCAGCTCTCCAAGGTCCTAAAGTATGGGAACTTGAAGGGCCAATGCCAATTTTTAACATATCGAAAACTGAAATACATTCCATATTACGCAAACGTTGTAGTTGGCAAATATAGATTGTTTTTATGTGCTCGCAAAGCGGTAAATGTTCTAATTTAAAGAACAGATTTTTAGAAAGGCAATTTTGCTGCAAACAGGTGCGCAAAGGATTGAGGTATTTGTTGAAGCTCCCCGACAAAAGGAGGGAGCGACTACCGAAAGCCTGACCCAACGGGATGCGCCAATCGTATAATATTGACAGTAATTAAAGGCTCTAAACCAACACTATGACTATATTTTGAAAGAAATATGACACTGTGTCAGCATTTTTGTAATGGCATAAAGATTGACTAATACAAATCGAGTTTAAAAAAGAACATTCAACACAATAAAGTAAAATATATTATGAGTAAAATTATTGGAATAGATTTAGGAACAACCAACTCATGCGTTTCTGTAATGGAGGGGAACGATCCTGTTGTGATCCCTAATGCTGAAGGAAAACGTACTACGCCATCGGTAATCGCTTTTGTAGAAGGCGGTGAGATTAAAGTTGGTGATCCTGCAAAAAGACAAGCTGTTACTAACCCAACAAAAACGGTTTATTCTATTAAACGTTTTATGGGGAATAAATATTCTGAGTCTAAAAACGAAGCAGAACGTGTACCATATAAAGTAGTTAAAGGAGATAATGACACGCCTAGAGTTGATATTGAGGGTAGATTATATACGCCTCAAGAATTATCGGCAATGATTCTTCAAAAAATGAAGAAAACTGCTGAAGATTATTTAGGACAAGATGTTAGTAGAGCAGTTATTACAGTACCTGCATACTTTAATGATTCTCAACGTCAAGCGACTAAAGAAGCTGGAGAAATTGCTGGATTAAAAGTAGAAAGAATTATAAATGAGCCTACCGCTGCTGCATTAGCATATGGTATGGATAAAAAAGGTACAGACCAAAAAATAGTTGTATTTGATTTTGGTGGTGGTACGCATGACGTTTCTATATTAGAATTAGGAGACGGGGTATTTGAAGTATTATCTACTGATGGTGACACGCACTTAGGTGGTGATGATGTAGATGAAAAAATAATTAACTGGTTAGCAGACGAGTTTAATGCTGAGGAGAATATGGATTTAAGAAAAGATCCAATGTCACTTCAACGTTTAAAAGAAGCTGCTGAGAAAGCTAAGATTGAGTTATCATCTTCTGCACAAACGGAAATTAACTTACCTTATATTACAGCTACAGCTAGTGGACCAAAACACTTAGTACGTACATTAACACGTTCTAAATTTGAGCAATTAATTGACGATTTAGTAAAACGTACTATTGAGCCATGTGCGGCTGCATTAAAAGCTGCTGGTTTAAGCAAAAGTGATATTGATGAAGTTATATTAGTAGGTGGTTCTACACGTATTCCTGCTGTACAAGAAGCGGTTGAGAAATTCTTTGGAAAAACACCAAGTAAAGGTGTAAACCCTGACGAAGTAGTATCATTAGGTGCTGGAATCCAAGGTGGTGTATTAACTGGAGATGTAAAAGATGTATTGTTATTAGATGTAACGCCATTATCTCTTGGTATTGAAACTATGGGTAACGTATTCACTAAATTAATTGAAGCGAATACTACCATTCCTACTAAGAAATCTCAAGTATTCTCTACAGCTGCTGATAATCAGCCATCTGTTGAAATTCACGTGTTACAAGGTGAAAGACCAATGGCTGCAGATAATAAAACAATTGGACGTTTCCATTTAAGTGATATTCCACCAGCAAGACGTGGTACACCTCAAATTGAAGTAACGTTTGATATTGATGCCAATGGTATCATTAAAGTATCTGCGGAAGATAAAGCAACTGGTAAGAAACAAGATATTAGAATTGAAGCCTCTTCTGGTTTAAGTGAGGAAGAAATTCAAAAGATGAAAGCTGATGCTGAAGCAAATGCAGAGGCAGATGCTCAAGCTGCTGAAAATGCTAAGAAATTGAATGAAGCAGATTCTATGATTTTCCAAACTGAAAAGCAATTGGAAGAGTTTGGTGATAAATTATCAGATGATAAAAAACAACCAATTCAAGAAGCTTTAGAGGAATTGAAGAAAGCTTATGAAACTAAAGACATTGCGGTTATTGACCCTGCTTTAGAGAAAATTAACGAAGCTTGGAAAGTAGCTAGTGAAGAAATGTATAAAGCTCAAGCCGAAGCTCAACAAGCTGGTGGTACTCAACCAGGGCCAGATGCAGGAGCAGGAGCTGATACTAACGAAGGAAGCGACGTTGAAGACGTAGACTTCGAGGAAGTAAAATAAAAATAGGCTAGAAGTCGGAAGACTGAAGCATTAAGCATAAAACGCAACTCAAAGAGTTGCGTTTTTTTATAACTTATAAAACTATACTTTTGAATATGTAACTAAAAATTTATGTCATTTATTTCAAATATTAAATCAAATTATAATCCAAAACGTTTGGCTGTTAAACTTAATGCAAAAGGAGAGCAATTTGTTGTTAAAAAACATCCTTGGGTATTTTCAAATAGTATAGTGAAAATTAATGATAATGCACATACAGGTGATTTAACAATTGTTTTTAGTAAGAATAAAAACAAAGTCATAGGTTTAGGATTGTATGATGCCAATTCTCCAATACGCATTAAAATGATTCATTTTGAAACAACACAAGTAGATGAATCATTTTTCCTTAATAAAGTTGAAACTGCTTTTGAAAAACGATTAGAATTACTTCAGACAAATACTAATAGTTACCGCTTATTGTTTGGAGAAAATGATGGTTTTCCAGGACTAATAGCCGACGTTTATAATACTGTTTTGGTAGTAAAATTATATTCCGAGATTTGGTTGCCTTACTTGCAAGCTATTTTACAAAGCTTACAAAAAGTTTCTGAAACTGAAACCATTGTTATTAGGTTAAGTAGAAACCTTCAACAATCAAATAATCATGAATTAAATGATGGAGAAGTTGTTTATGGTTCTTTAAAGAATGAAGTGGTTCAGTTTGTTGAGCACGGGGTGAGGTTTTCCGCAAATGTTATTTTAGGACATAAGACAGGTTATTTTTTAGATCATAGAGAAAATAGGAGGCTAGTAGGAGGATTTAGCAAAGGGAAAAGGGTATTAGATGTTTTTTCTTATGCTGGTGGTTTTTCAGTTCATGCCTTATATAATGATGCTCAAGAAGTTACTAGTTTGGATATAAGCAAGCAAGCCCTTGAAATAGCCATTGAAAATGGAAAGTTGAACGACTACAATGGAAAGCATATTACCATTGCGGGAGATGCTTTTTCGGAACTTAAAAGGTTGATAAACAACAACAAAACTTATGATGTTGTAGTAATTGATCCACCAAGTTTTGCTAAACAACAATCGGAAATTGAGTTAGCTAAAAAGAAATATGCTCAATTGGCTGAATTAGGTGAAAAACTTACATCTAAAAATGGATTGCTAGTATTAGCATCCTGCTCATCAAGGGTAGTGGTACAGTCTTTTTTCGATATAAACCTTCAAACCTTTCGAAAACAAAAAAGGGTGTTCAAAAATATTTTAAACACCCAGCATGATATAGACCATCCAGTAACTTTTCCAGAGGGTTCTTATTTAAAATGTGCTTACTATCGTTTTAAAGATTAGATAAACTCGCCCTTTTCGTTTGTCCTAACAGAGATGACTTTATCTTCGTTTTTAATTTTAACTTTATATTCCTTTTTTAATGCATCATCATCGCAGTGATATTTAATCAAATAAACATCTTCAACAATAGCCCAATTTGGAAAACGTGCAGAAATAGCTTGCATAACTTCTAACGGTAATCTAACGTTATTATACTTTTCTATTGTTCTAATAATTTTACCACTTTTGTCTATGGCAGCAACAATCTTTCCTTCTGGAATGTAGAATGAAACTCTGTAAGTCTCATATTCATCGTCATAAAGTTGGGATATGTCTGAATTATTATAGTTTAATACAGCTTCTTCAAGAACCTTTACCCGTAGAGGGGCGTCATCTGAATCTTTGGCATTTAAGTATTGATAATTTACAGAAATAACTGTGTTAGGCAATTCGATGGTTTGAGCGTAAACCTGTAAGACAATGATGAAAGAGATAATGCTCAGAATTATTTTTCTCATGGCATATATGTTTTGTATTAATGAACTCAAAAATAACTATGCATGCATAATAAAACAATGATATATGTCATATAATCAGATAATTAGAATTTTTTATATAGCTTACTTTTTCTAAGTAATTGAGTATAAGTTGCTATGCATGCATAATATTTTTATATTTGTGAAAATATATTTTTAAAATGAAGGGAGAGCTAACAGAATTACTTAAAATTAAGTATCCTATAATTCAGGCACCCATGTTTTTGGTGTCAAATGTAGATATGGTGACTGAAGCAATGAAGAGTGGTATAGCAGGTTGTATTCCAGCATTGAATTACAGAACTCTTGAAGAATTACGCTCTGCACTTAAAAGTCTAAAAAAAGAAAAGATTGAAGGCGGATCATTCGGATTTAATCTAATAGTCAATAAATCTAATGTTAAATATATAAAGCAATTAGAAGTCATTTGTGAAGAAGGTTGTGATTTTATAATAACCTCGTTGGGTAGTCCTGAAGAAACTATTAAACAAGCTCATAGAGTCGATATTAAGGTTTTTTGTGATGTTGTTGACTTAAAGTTTGCTAAAAAGGTTGAAGGATTGGGAGCGGATGCTATAATTGCTGTAAACAATCAGGCTGGTGGACACCGTGGGAATAAGTCTCCCAAAGAACTCATAAATGAATTAAGTTCAAATTGTTCTATTCCTATAATATCTGCTGGAGGGGTAGGTTGTAATGAAGATGTATTGAGAATGTTAAGTTATGGTGCAGCTGGTGTTTCTGTAGGTAGCCCGTTTATTGCATCAGTTGAAGCAAATGTTACAAATGAATATAAACAAGCTTGTGTTACATATGGAGCTAAAGATATTGTTATGACCGAGCGTATTTCTGGAACACCATGTACAGTAATAAATACGCCCTATGTTAAAAAGATTGGCACTAAGGCTACGTGGATTGAAAATTTGCTTAATAAAAACCGTAAGTTCAAAAAATGGGTAAAGATGATTCGATTTTCTATTGGAATGAACGCTACAAAAAATGCTGCTACTAAGGCCACTTATAAAACTGTTTGGGTAGCTGGACCTAGTATTGAACACACTAATGAAATTTTGCCGACACAAGACATTGCAAACAGATTAATAGGATAGTTAAATCTGAAATTTAGTTTTTAAAGCACGCATTTAAGCGTGGTTTTTTTGCACTTTGTCTAATATGTTTAATAAAAAAACAAAAAAGTTAAACAAATATATTATGTTTATGAAAAATTAAAAAATATTAAACAAAATGAAAACATTATTAACAGTAAATCGACTCCCAAAAATCTACTTGTACTTCCTTTCAGCTATGTTAATTTGTTTAGTAAACTTTTCATGTAGTAATGAAGAAGTAGAAACAAATGATATTGCATATGACTTACCTAACATAGTAGAATTACTTGATAGTTTTGGTGGAGATCAAGAGGTTTCAGCGAAAAGTGCTAGTTATAAAGGCGACTATGGAGCTCCTACCTTTGAAGTTTTAAGTAAGGCTTTGGCGAGGACAAAATTAGCAAGTACTGTTTCAAGGAACAGGCTCACCGTTTTTGCTCCAACAGATGAGGCCTTTGCAGAATTAGGAATTACAACCAAAAATATAACTGAGGTTGATAACCTAGCAGATATACTTCTATATCATGTTATTGGAATGCCTGTTTACAGTACACAACTAGAAAATGGAGCTGTTCCTACAGCAAACGGAACAGATGTCGTTATAAATATAGACAATGGTGTCCTTGTAAACAATGCTATAGTCACAATGGCCGATATGAAAGCAAGAAATGGAGTTATTCACGTAATTGATAGTGTTCTTTTTCCTCCAACTATGAGCATAGCTGGTATAGCCTCAACTAACCCGGATTTTTCAGTTTTACTTGCAGCAGCTGTACATGCTAATTTAGCTGGAGCTTTAGGTGATGATATACCTGAAACTGTTTTTGCTCCAACAAATCAGGCATTTATAGATTTCTTAGGTGTAGCTGATACTCAGGCTGCCATATCTACAATAAATAGCCTGGATCCAATGGTTGTAGCAAGCATTTTAAAATATCATATTGTTGGTGGTTATGTTTTTAGTAATCAATTGAGTAATGGGTTTGTTTCAACTGCAAATGGCGCTGCTGTTGAAGTTGATTTAAGTATGGGAGTCATGATTAATGATGCTAATGTTGTTATGCCTAATGTTCAAGCAACTAATGGAGTAGTGCATGTAATTGATAAAGTATTATCACCACCAACAATGAATTTAGTTGAAACTGCTGCAAGTTTTGCTCCAGAATTCTCATTACTGCTTGAGGCAGCAACCAATGCAGGGTTAGGAGATACTTTATCTATGGGAGGACCCTTTACTGTTTTTGCTCCAACAAATCAAGCTTTCTTAAATTACTTGCAATTAACAGATATAGAAGAAGCTAAAGCTGTAATTCAAAGTCTTGATACTACAATTTTAACGGATATACTATTATATCACGTAGTTGCAAGTCGTGTATATTCTAGCGATTTATCCAATGGCATGGTACCAACATTGTCAGGGAATAATATAGATGTAAATCTCGATATGGGAGTAATGATAAATGATGCTAGTGTAGTTACTCCAAATGTCCAATCTACCAATGGAGTGATACATGTAATTAATAAAGTATTGGTTCCACCGTCATCATAGAATGTTAAAAGTTTTAGTTTGATTGAGTTAGTTAGAAAAGGGTATTACAAGTAATTTTTGTAATACCCTTTTTTATTTTGAATAAGTTCTATTTTCTTGTTCAGCAACTCTAATAAAAGTTGTTCTTTTAGTAAGTTCTTTTAAACGCTTAGCACCCACATAAGTGCAAGTACTTCTTAACCCTCCTAAAATATCTTGAATTGTTGAATTAACTTCACCTCTATAAGGGACCTCAACTGTTTTTCCTTCACTTGCTCTATATTCAGCAACTCCACCAATATGTTTATCCATAGCCGTAGAAGAACTCATTCCATAAAACTGTCTATATGGTTTGCCGTTTCTTTCTATTGTTTTTCCACCACTTTCATTATGCCCCGCTAGCATACCACCAAGCATTACAAAATCTGCTCCAGCACCAAAAGCTTTTGCTATATCACCAGGAATAACACAGCCACCGTCGCTGATAATTTGTCCTCCTAATCCATGTGCTGCATCAGCACATTCTATTATTGCCGAAAGCTGAGGATAGCCTACACCTGTTTTCACCCTTGTCGTACATACAGAACCTGGTCCAATGCCTACTTTTACAATATCGGCTCCAGAAAGCAAAAGCTCTTCTACCATTTCTCCAGTAACAACGTTTCCTGCTATGATTGTTTTATCCGAATATTTTTCTCTGGTTTTTTTTACGAATTCGGCAAAATGTTCTGAATAACCATTAGCTACATCAATACAAATAAATTTTAAATAAGGATTAAATTTTAAAACCTCAGCTAATTTTTCAGAATCTTGTTCACTTATCCCAGTGCTAATGGCAATATAATCTTCAATATTGTCAGGTAAGTTTGTAGAAAAAACATTCCAATCTGACACAGAATAATGCTTATGAATGGTAGTAAAAAGTCCTTTTTCGGATAGAGCTTTAGCCATTTCAAAAGTACCAACTGTATCCATATTTGCAGCCATAATTGGTATGCCCGACCAAGAATGAGGACTGTGTAAAAATTTAAAATCACGCTGTAAATCAACCTGAGACCTACTTTTTAGAGTAGATCGTTTTGGACGAATCATAACATCTTTAAATCCCAATTTTATATCATATTCTATGCGCATAGTATTTTGAGTTAATGGCTTCACTCAAAATTAACTGTTTTAAGGTAAAAAGGAAAATTATTTAACCGCAATCATGCTAATTTCAACATTAACATCTTTTGGTAATCTTGCTACCTGAACGGTTTCTCTAGCTGGGGCTGTATTTTCGTTAAAATAACTGCCATACACTTCGTTTATTAAAACAAAGTCATCCATATTACTTATAAAAATAGAAGTCTTAACCACATTCTCAAAAGTCATATCTGCAGCTTCCAAAACAGCTTTTAAATTTTGCATGACTTGAGTAGTTTCAGATTTAATATCATCTAAAACCATTTCGCCTGTATTTATATTTATGCCAATTTGACCAGACATATAAAGCGTGTCATTACTCAATACAGCTTGGTTGTATGGCCCAAGAGGTGCTGGAGCTTTTGAAGTTCTAATTATTTTTTTCATGCCAATTATAATTGTTGATCTGGTTGTCTACGTTTTTCGTATTTTAAATCTTTTAAAATACTAGATGAAATTCCAATGAAGAAATTCCAAGAAGCTCTATCACTAAAAGGAATCCAAGTAAAATTCATATTCCAACTCTCAAGCTCTCGCTGAAAACGAAATTGCGTATAGGTAAATCCTTGGTTTTTTAGATCATAACCTGATGATGCACCAATAGACCACTTTTCAGTTAAATCTATATCGCCAGAAAACATTAGAGAATGTGATGAAATTTCACTTTGTCGTCTGGAGTTAGCATAATTTACGGCATAAGCCAGACGCAAACTCCATGGTATTTTGTGATTATAAAATTTAGAAGGCTCTTTATTTTCGTCACCTTTATCTTTTTCTTGATTTCTGTTTAATTGTTGATTAGCAAAATCCATGTTTTTGGGTAATACGTCATCAGGATTATCGGCACCAACATCGTTGCTATCACTTTTCTTTTTTCCCTTATTCTTATTAGATAAAGACCAACTTGCTGTTAAGTTTGCGCTTGTAAGTCTAAATAAGCTACCACCATTATCAATATTAAACTTATTAATTTTTGCATTGTTATTATCTAAAGCATATGGGTCTAATGTAGCACCAAAATTTATACTCATTTGGTTTTGGAACAGTTGCGTGCTTCCGCTTACTCTTACAGGACTCCATTGCAAGGAGTCTGCTGCAAAATTATACGCGGATGAAAAGTTAAAACTATTAAGAAGCTTTATTTTTTTAGGTTCTGTGGCAGTACTATCGGAGTCTTTTACTTTAGCTTCTAAATTATTAGCAATAGAAATGCCCATTGAACTTGAGAAATTCTTGTTAGGAGAACCAAAAATAGAGCCATCAAACCGAGAGTATTCCAAACTACTTTGTAATGCCTCTAATTCTCCAGAAGTTAAACCATCGGCATTTATTACTTCAGCAGTTTCATAGTATTTATCAAATGAAGGATTGATGTTATAACTAATAGAAGGTCTCATTACATGTCTTATAGCCTTTAATTTAGTGTCTTTTCCTTCCTTTTCAAAATTAAACATTCCATAAACAGTAGTACCTATACTTGTACTAAAATTATAGGTTCTAAAAGAATCAAAACCCTTTAAGTCTTCTGTTGTAGTTTGTCTTGTAGAATAATCATAAGTGTCTTTAACTGTATTAAAAGTCCAAACTTCATTAAAGCTTGTACTAGCGCTCACACTAAAATGTTTAAATACTTTAAAGTTAGTACTCAATGGTATAGTATGTTGAAATCCAGCTCTTGCCTCATCAAACATTTCTTTTTTAAAGAAAAGAGAATCTGTAGTCTGGATTCTATTTTCTCCCCTAACATTGTACTGTAGATTAACATTTTGAATGATACCTTTTTTTGAGCCTGATTTAGATGCAAATGGATACATTCTACCTACACTTCCTTGGAATGTTGGAAGTGTCATATTAATGGTCTCCGTATTGGTGTTTTGAGAATGTGTAGCTGTTAAACTATAGTTGACTTGAGGTTCGCCCTGAAAAGTTTTAGAATAAGAAACTGAGGATGATAATGTATTTGTTAAATAGTTACTACCTGAGTTAATTTGATTAATTGATGACCGATAATAAGTGCTACTACCCAAGTTAACGGAAGCTGAAAACCTTGAACTTGGATTAGCTTTTGAATCCTGACTATGTGACCACCTTAAATTATAGATAGTGTTTCTTGAGTAGTCTGGAAAACCACGTTCACTTGTAATTAAATTTTCATATCTAAATGCTACATTTCCTCTAAACCGATATCGTTTGGAGTATGTGCTTTCTAAACGTGTACCATAACTTCCGTTGGTGTAGTAATCACCTAAAACCGCTAAATCTACATAATCGTTAATAGCAAAATAATAACCACCATTTTGCAAAAAGTAACCGCGATCATTTTGCTCGCCAAAGGTTGGAATAATAATTCCAGATGTATGTTTTTCGCTTTGCGGGAAAAAACTGAAAGGCAACCACACAGGAGTTGGTACATCATAAATATATAATCCTGCAGCACCAGTTACAATCTTTTTACCAGGAACAATTTTGGCTTTTAAAAGCCTAATATAATAATCTGGATCTTCTATATTTTGGGAGGTAGTGTATTTTGCATTTTTAATAAAATATACAGAGTCATTTTCCTTTTTAGTAAGACTAGCTATAACTGTTCCTTCCCCTTGTTCAGTAACAGAATTATAAATAAGGGCTTTTTTACTGTCTGTATTAAAAATAATGGAGTCTGGTTCAACTACATTACTACCTTGAGTAAAAACAGGCTTTTGAGTATAACCTTCAATAGTGTCTGTTATACCTTTTGCGTAAACAATATTTTTGTTATAATCAATAATTATACTACCAGCACTTATATTCATATCACCATAATCAATCTTTGCATTATTATATAAATATAGTTTTTGCTTTTTCTGATTGAATCTTGTGTAGTCCGTTGCCGTATATTTAACAATATTTTCTAAAAGTTCTTTGGGTTTTATAGAATCAGTTACTGTGGAGTCTTGACTTTTTTCAGATATTTCAGGTGTCTCTAAGTTGATTTTTTCTGTGTCTTGAATCAAAGTATCTTTAACCGCAGTATCAATTGTCACACCTTTTTTGGGGATGTCTTGACCGAAGCTAAACGTGTTAATAAACACTGTAAAACTTAGAGCAAAAAGTATTTTAATGTTGTTTTTATGCAACGCTTTTAATGTATTTTTGTAAAAGTATGGCTCGGTTTTTGAAATGCCAAAATTACATATATTTTTTCTGTGATTGATTTAAAAATTAAAATAAAATCTACACTAAAAAAAGTAAAATAATAAACTGAGTTTTTTAGACGTTAAAACATTTATGCAAACGTACAGATTATCACTTTTCGTATTATTTTTTTCAGTATTAACATTTTCTTTTGATATGACTCTTTATGGTCAGTCATCTTCAGATTCGTTTGTAATTATGATAGATCCAGGTCATGGAGGTAGAGATTCGGGAACTCCTGGAACAGGCAGATATAAAACTACCGAAAAAGATATAGCATTAGATGTATCTTTAGCTTTGGGTAAAATGATACAACAGAAGTTGCCAAATATAAAAGTTGTTTACACAAGAGATAAAGATGTTTTTCCATCTTTGAATGGTAGGGCAGTTGTAGCTAATAAAAAGGATGTTGATTTGTTTATTTCAATTCATTGTAATGCACAACCAGGGAAAAAAGGAACAGCCTATGGCTCAGAAACCTATGTTCTGGGTACTACTAAGAACAAACAGAATTTAGAAGTAGCAAAGCGAGAGAATAGTGTAATTGCTTTAGAGGATAATACAGAAGTTTATAAAGATTTTAATCCTAATTCCCCAGAGTCTTTATTAGGTTTAATGATTGCACAGGAGGAGTATTTAGATCATAGTATAAAACTGGCACGTTATATAGAAGACGAATTTCAAACTACAGGTAAACGTAGAAGTAGAGGGGTTAAACAAAATATTTTTTACGTTTTAGCTTATACGTATATGCCCAGTGTTTTAGTTGAGTTAGGTTTTCTAACACATAAAAAAGAGGAAGAATTTTTAAACTCAAAACGTGGTAAAGATATAATGACCAAGTCTTTATTTAATGCTCTTGAAAAATACCTTAAATACCTAAATATAGATGGTCACAGCGTTGTTTTTGTTGAAGAAACTAGCGCAGTACAAGCTTCTAGTAATGTTGAGTTTAAAGTGCAGATAGCAGCTAGCTCTAAGGCTTTAGAAACAAAACCATATAATTTTAAAGGTTTAAATAACATAACAAGAAATTATGATGAAAACCGTAAGTTATACAAATATTATTATGGCGGGGCTTCTGATTATAATGAGATTTTAAGATTAGAGAAGGAAGCTATTAATAAGGGTTATAAATCTAGTTTTGTTGTTGCCTTTAAAGACGGAAAGAAGATTGCCTTAGTAGATGCTTTAAAAACAACTACTAATTAAGTCTGTTCTTTTTAAATTTATTTTAAATTTGTTTTTCAAACACTTGTATTTTGAAAATATCTAAAGAAGTAAAAACAGCTGTATTAGTTATATCAGGAATAGTTCTTTTAATTTTTGGTTTTAATTATTTAAAAGGTCAAAATCTACTAGATTCTTCTCGAACTTTTTATACAGAATATCATAATGTTGAGGGTTTAACCCCTTCAATGCCAGTAACAATAAGTGGTAAGGTTGTTGGGAAAGTATCTAATATTAAATTTAAAAACGATGGTTCTGCAGATTTAATTGTTGAACTTTTAGTTGATAGTGATTTTGAATTTTCAAAAAATAGTAAAGCAGAATTATACGAAACAGGATTAATAGGAGGTAAAGCCATTGCTATTGTTCCTTCTTTTGATAAATCTGAAAATGCTAAAGATGGTGATTGGCTAATAGGAGCTGTAAAAGCTGGTTTAAGTGAATTGGTTAATCAAAAATTAACACCACTTCAAGAAGATTTAGGCTCTATGTTGAAAAATGCAGACTCTTTGCTTCAAAATATAAACGATGTTTTTGACGAAAAAACTAAGGCGAATTTAAGAAGTAGTATTGGTGGATTAAATGAGATTATTTCCAATTTTAAAGAAACTTCAAAATCAATTGACGCTCTAGTTATTATTAATAAGAGTAAACTGGATAACACTTTGAGTAATGTTGATAATATTTCTGCTAACTTCTCTAAAGTATCAGACTCTATTGCAAATACTAATATTGCAGAAACTATAAATAATTTAGAATCTACTTTAAATAAATTCAATGGTATTCTTGCTAATTTAGAAAATGGTGAAGGTTCAATGGGTAAATTGTTGAAAGACGAAACATTGTATAATAATCTGGAGGGTGCCACAGGAGAGTTAGAGGCGCTCTTAAAAGATGTTAAGCTTCATCCAAAACGTTATTTTAGAATTCTTTCTAAAAAAGAAATTCCTTACTCAGAAGAAGAAAACAACTAGTATGCAGTATTTGCCAAACATGATTTTTGCAATCATCCTTATAATTGCAATTGGTTTTTTTGTTAAAAACGTAAAAAAACTAATTAGAAACATTAAACTAGGACTAGATGTAGATGTAAGTGATAATAAATCGCAACGGTTAAGAAACATGACTATGATTGCCTTTGGGCAAAGTAAAATGGTACGACGCCCTATTGCGGGGTTTTTGCATGCTATTGTATATGTTGGATTTATTGTTATTAATATCGAAGTTATAGAAATTATTATTGATGGCCTTTTTGGAACACACAGAGTTTTTGCTTTTTTAGGAACCTTTTATGACGTTCTTATTGGTTCTTTTGAGGTTTTTGCACTATTAGTTCTAGTTGCGGTAATAGTTTTTTGGATTCGTAGAAATATTATTAAGCTCAAACGTTTTTGGAAAAATGAAATGACTAGTTGGCCTAAGAACGATGCCAACTATATATTGTATTTCGAAATGGTTTTAATGTGTTTGTTTTTAATAATGAATGCTGTAGATCAAACCATTCAAATAATGCCTGGAACTCCAGAGAATCATTATGTTGAGGCAGGAAGCTACCCGATAAGTCAATTTTTAGTGCCATTATTTCAAGGGTTTAATTTTGAAAGTGCCGTTATTGTAGAGCGTGCAGCTTGGTGGCTACATATTGTGGGGATTTTAATCTTTTTAAACTATCTATATTATTCAAAGCATCTACATATTCTACTCGCATTTCCAAATACTTATTTTGGAAGTTTAAAACCAAAGGGCCAAGTAAATAACTTAGAAGCTGTCACAAAAGAAGTGAAAATGATGATGGATCCTAGTGTTGATCCGTTTGCGGCTGCCCCAGAAGGAGCTGAAGAAGAGGTGCCTGCAAAATTTGGTGCTAGTGATGTACAAGATCTTAGTTGGGTACAATTGCTAAGTGCTTATACTTGTACAGAGTGCGGAAGATGTACTTCATCTTGTCCAGCAAATTTAACAGGAAAGAAACTGTCTCCTAGAAAGGTTATGATGGATACACGTGATCGATTAGAAGAAGTTGGTAAAAATATTGATGCTAATAATGGTGTGTTTAAAGATGATGGGAAACAGTTATTAGGTGATTATATTTCTCATGAAGAATTGTGGGCATGTACCACATGTAATGCTTGTGTAGAGGAATGTCCTATAAGCATTAACCCATTGTCAATTATTCTTGAAATGCGCCGTTACCTGGTTATGGAACAATCTGCGGCACCATCAGAGTTGAATAATATGATGTCCAATATTGAGAATAATGGAGCGCCATGGCCATATAACCAAATGGATCGTTTAAACTGGAAAAACGAATAATCAAAATAACCAAGTAAGCATGAGTGATGAACTTAAAGTGCCAACAATGGCAGATTACATGGCAGAAGGCAAGCAACCTGAGGTTTTGTTTTGGGTAGGTTCTGCAGGAAGTTTTGATGATAGAGCAAAGAAAATAACTAAAGCGTTTGTGAAAATTCTAAATAAGGCAAATGTTGATTTTGCTGTATTAGGAACTGAAGAAAGTTGTACAGGAGATGTAGCTAAACGTGCCGGAAACGAGTTCTTATTTCAAATGCAAGCTTTAATGAATATTGAAGTTCTGAATGCTTACGAAGTAAAAAAGATTGTAACCTGTGATCCGCATTCCTTTAATTGTTTAAAGAATGAATACCCAAGCCTGGGAGGTAATTATGAAGTAGTACATCATACGCAATTTATTCAAGATCTTATTGCTTCAGGTCGATTAGAGGTAGAAGGCGAATTATATAAAGGAAAGCGTATAACATTTCATGACCCTTGTTATTTAGGTAGAGCCAATAATGAATATGATGCACCTAGAACTGTGTTGGAGAGTACCAAGGCAAATATTGTTGAAATGAAAAGGCATAAGCTAAATGCCTTATGTTGTGGAGCAGGTGGAGCCCAAATGTTTAAAGAACCCGAAAAAGGTGATATGGATATTAATGTTTTGAGAACAGAAGATGCCTTAAAAACTAAACCAAATATTATTGCAACTGGTTGTCCGTACTGTAATACCATGATGACTGACGGCATTAAAGCCAAAGAAAAAGAAAAAGATGTAGCAGTTTTAGATATTGCTGAATTGATTGCTAATAATGAAAACCTTTAATTTTACAAATTTATAGCATATGAAACCCTACTTATTATTTTTTTCACTTGCGTTTTGGAGTATTACAAATGCTCAAAAGATTGATTCAAAAGACGCTCTTTTAAATAAAATTGCCCAAGAAACTTGTGAATGTGTTAATAAGAAAAATTTGAATGAATTGGGAATTTCTTCGTCTCAAATAGAATTAGAATATGGTTTATGTGTAATGGAAAGCTATGGCAAGAATAAAAAAAATGCAGATAAATTTTTAGAGATTTCTTTTGATGATGAAGAATCATTAGAAAGCTTAGGAGTTGAAGTAGCATTAAAAATGATGACCTATTGCTCAGAATTTATGATGAAACTGGCTGGAGATTATGCAGCGGATGAGTTCGAAGAAGCTAAGAATGATATTGTAGTTGTGGGGTTTATAGCAAATGTTGAGAAATCTCAATTTAATATTATTGAATTAAAGGATACCGATAATAGAACACAAAAACTATTATGGTTAGAATTTTTCGAAGGTGAAAACCAATTAAGTGATTTAGGCAAATTGAAAAATAAAAAAGTTAGAGTCACCTATCAAGAAAGAGAAATGTATGACCCAAAAATTGGAGATTACCGTAATTTTAAAGTAATAAAGAAAATTAAATAGTATGCTAGTTGACTTTAATACATTGCCAGAAGAATCAAGAGTTTGGATATACCAAGCAAATAGATCTTTTACAGAACAAGAAATACAAGAAATAGAATCAAAATTGGATACTTTCATAGAAAATTGGACAGCTCATGGTGGTGATTTACATTCAGGCTATCTCATTAAATATAAGCGTTTTATCGTATTAGGTTTAAATCAGAATTTAAATACTGCTACCGGATGTTCTATTGATGCCTCAGTAAACTTTATTCAACAATTAGAAAAGCAATATAATGTTGATTTAATGGACAAGATGAACGTATCCTACAAGCAGGGTGAGTTTATTGCCTACAAATCATTGACTGAATTTAAGAAAATGGCCAAGGATAGAGCTATTTCTAAAAACACCATTGTTTTCAATAATTTAGTAAATAATATTGCTGAGTTTAACGAAAATTGGGAAGTTCCTGCTAGTGAAAGTTGGCACAATAGATTTCTTAATTAATAATTCACTTTATTAACTTTCATAATTCAAATAGAATAGTGATTTTTGCAGCTTTCACAGCGTAAACAATATACTTATGGCTAAAGAAATTTTCTTATTAAACATTTCAGGACAAGATAAACCAGGGTTGACTTCAGGATTAACTTCTGTTTTGGCAGAATATGGTGCTAAGGTTTTAGATATTGGACAGGCAAATATTCATGACACCCTTTCCTTAGGAATAATGTTTGAAATTGAATCAGGAAAAAAGTCTGCAGCTGTATTAAAAGATTTATTGTTTAAAGCATATGAGTTAGGAATTACAGCTAAGTTTAATCCTATTTCTCTTACTGATTATGAAGACTGGGTGAATCTTCAAGGAAAAGACAGGTATATTGTTACCATTTTAGGAGAAAAATTAGCCGCTGAACAAATATCTGAGGTTACAAAAATTGTTTCTGACAAAGGACTAAATATTGATTCTATAAAGCGTTTAACAGGACGTTTATCTTTGATAAAAACCGAAGAATATCCAAGAGCTTCCATACAATTATCTATTAGAGGAAGAATTGACAATAAAGCCGAATTCACTGAGAAATTCATGCAAATTTCACATGATTTAGATGTTGATATAGCCTTCCAAGAAGATAATATTTACCGAAGAAACAGGCGTTTGGTTTGTTTTGATATGGATTCAACTTTAATTCAAACTGAAGTTATTGATGAACTTGCAGAATTAGCAGGTGTTGGTGAACAAGTAAAGGCTATTACTGAATCTGCGATGCAGGGTGAAATTGATTTCAATGAAAGTTTTGAAAAGCGCATGAAGCTTTTAAAAGGCTTAAGCGAAGATGTATTGCAAAATGTTGCTGTTAATTTACCAATTACCAAAGGAGCTAGAAGGCTTATAGATACTTTAAAAAGTTACGGCTTTAAAACGGCAATTTTATCTGGTGGATTTACTTATTTTGGTCATTATTTACAAAAGGAGTTAGGAATAGATTATGTCTATGCTAATCAATTAGAAATTAAAGACGGTGCTTTAACGGGTAATTACATTGGAGATATTGTAAATGGTGAGAAAAAGGCAGAATACCTTTTAGATATTGCTAATAGGGAAGGTATAAATATCAGTCAAACTATTGCTGTAGGTGATGGTGCCAATGATTTGCCTATGCTTAATCTAGCAGGTTTGGGAATTGCTTTTCATGCGAAACCTACTGTTAAAGACAATGCGCAAAGTTCAATTTCTAGTATAGGTTTAGACGGTGTATTGTACTTATTGGGATACCACGATAGGCATATAGATTTAATTGAGTAGTTTCAGTTAATTTCTTCTTTATAAAACTATCTTAAAGTCTTTTTATCTTCTTGCTAAAAGTAGTATTTTGGCATGATTATTAGTATTATTAATTTAATATTAATCTGCTTAACAAATCTATTATGCGTCAAATCCTAATTGCTATATGTTCTCTTTTTGCCTTTATTAACCTACAGGGGCAAACAACATCTAATCCATTGCTTTCAGAAGAGGTAGAAGCTCAAAAGAAATGGGTTGATAGTGTTTATAGCTCATTAACTTTAAGGGAAAAAGTAGGACAGCTTTATATGGTTCAGGTTATGTCTAATCAGGATGCTGTAACAAAAAACAAGATTGTAAAGCTAATACAAGACCATAAAATAGGTGGTATTATTTATTCAAATGGAGGTCCTATAAAACAGGCTAAATTGAATAATGAGCTACAATCCATGTCAAAAATCCCCATGCTTATAGGAATGGATGCAGAATGGGGACTAAATATGCGTTTAGATTCAACATATGCCTTTCCTTGGAATATGACGCTTGGTGCTATTAAGGATAATGATTTAATAGAAAAAACAGGTAAGCATATTGGAGAACACTGCAAGCGATTAGGGGTTCATTTTAATTTTGCACCTGTGGTAGATATAAATACCAACCCAGAGAACCCTATTATTGGGAATAGATCTTTTGGTGAAAGTAGAGATAATGTTACTGAAAAAGCTTTAGCTTTTATGGCAGGTATGCAAGGAGCTGGTGTTTTAGCTAATGCCAAGCATTTTCCAGGTCATGGTGACACCGACCAAGATTCTCATAAAACGCTACCAACAATTAGTTTTGATGCAAAACGAATCGACTCAGTTGAGTTGTATCCTTATAAGAAACTTATTAGAAAAGGGCTCTCAAGTGCAATGGTAGCGCATTTAAATGTTCCTAGCTTAGAGAGTAAATTCGGTTACCCATCGTCGCTATCAAAAAATATTGTAAGCAATATTTTAAAAGATTCCTTAGGTTTTCAAGGACTTATTTTTACTGATGCCTTGACTATGAAAGGTGCAGCGGATTTTGACTTAATAGGTGAAATTGATGTGGCAGCTTTTAAAGCGGGAAATGATGTTATGTTAATGTCAGAAGATGTTGAAGTTGGTATTTTAAAAATTATACGAGCCTATAATGATGGTGAAATTTCAGAAACACGCTTAGAACATTCGGTTAAAAAGATTCTTCAGGCTAAATATAAGGTAGGACTTCATAATTATGAGCCTATAGAATTATCCAATTTGAAAGAGGATTTGAATAGGATAGAAGATGATATTTTGTATGAAGAGCTCATTGAAAATGCTATTACAGTTCTTAAAAATGAAAGCAATTTGCTTCCATTGAAGCATTTGGAAACTAAAAAGATAGCCTATGTGCAATTGGGAGATGATAGTGGTTCAGCTTTTTTAAATGAACTAAAAAAATACACTAAAGTTCATCATGTAAAAGCAACAAAACTTGATGAATTAATGAGTAAATTAAAAGCTTATAATACGGTGGTTATTGGGCTACATAGATCTAATGAGAACCCTTGGAAATCATTTAAGTTTACTAATAAAGAATTGGTTTGGTTACAGGAAATTGCTAGAACTCACAATGTTGTTTTAGATGTATTTGTAAGACCATACACTTTAATCGATTTAAAAACGATTAAAAATATTGAAAGTATTGTAGTTAGCTATCAAAACAGTGAGATAGCCCAAAGAAAATCCGCACAAATTTTATTTGGAGCGTTAGAAGTTAAAGGTGTTTTACCAGTTTCATCAGGCGATTTTTTTAAGGTTGGTGATGGCATAAAAATTAATGCTATTAAACGTTTAGGTTATTCTAGACCAGAACGCGTTGGTATGAGCTCAATGAAATTGGAAAAGGTTGATTCTGTGGCTCAATATGCTGTAGATGCTCAAATGACACCAGGTATTCAATTATTAATCGCGAGAAAAGGCAAAGTAATTTATAACAAAAATTTTGGAAAACACACCTATAACGGAAAAACCAAAGTTGGCTATGACAATATATATGATGTGGCCTCTTTAACAAAGATTTTAGCTACTTTACCTTTGTTGATGGAATTAGTGGAGCAAGGAATTGTATCATTAGATAGTAAATTATCAGAAATATTACCAGAGTATAAAGGTTCAAATAAGGAAGATATAACCATTAAGAAAATGTTATCTCACTATGCTAGGTTGCGTCCATGGGAACCTTTTTATTATCATACTTTAGACTCAATCACTAAAAAGCCAAGTGACTCGTATTACAGGAAAACCAAGACAGAAAAATTTAATATTGAAGTCACTAAAAATTTGTATTTAAGATCTGATTATCAAGACTCTATTCAAAGAATAATCAAAGATTCAGAATTATTAGATAGGTTAAGGTATCGCTACAGTGATTTTCCATATTATATTTTAAAGAAATTTATTGAATCTCATTACGACAAAGGTTTGGACAACTTGGTACAAGAACATTTTTATCAGTCTTTAGGGGCTAATAACACTTTGTACAATCCTTACTATAAAATTAGTAACAAGAAGATTGTACCAACAGAGATTGATGATTATTATAGGCATCAAAAGGTTCACGGTTTTGTGCATGATATGGGAGCAGCTATGCAGAACGGAGTTGGAGGGCACGCTGGCGTTTTTAGCAATGCTAATGACGTAGCTAAAATTATGCAAATGTTTTTGCAAAAAGGCTTTTATGGAGGCAAACGCTATTTAAAACCAGAAACAATTGATAAGTTTAATACTTGTTATTTTTGTGAAAAAGACAATAGGAGAGGTGTAGGGTTTGATAAACCTCAACTTGATGAAGAAGGACCTACATGTGGTTGTGTATCAATGACAAGTTTTGGGCATTCCGGTTTCACTGGAACTTATGCGTGGGCAGATCCTGAAGAAGAATTAGTGTATATATTTCTGGCCAACAGAACCTACCCAAAAGCTGGAAAGAATTTGTTGCTAAGAGAAAATATACGAACAGAAATTCAACGCTTTATTTATGAAGCTATTGAAAACTAAAAGTAAATAAATGAATATAGGAATTGTTTGTTATCCTACATTTGGAGGAAGTGGAGTAGTAGCCACAGAACTTGGTTTAGAATTATCTAAGCGTGGACATGAAATTCATTTCATAACATATAACCAACCTGTACGTTTAGAATTGGTAAGCCATAATGTGCATTATCATGAGGTAAATGTTCCAGAATATCCATTGTTTCACTATCAACCCTATGAATTGGCTTTGTCTAGTAAATTGGTTGATATGGTAAAACTTCACAATATTGAAATCTTACATGTACATTATGCTATCCCGCATGCTTATGCTGCATATATGGCTAAGAAAATGTTGATGGAAGAGGGCATTAATGTGCCCATTGTAACTACACTTCATGGAACTGATATCACCTTAGTTGGAAGTCATCCGTTTTATAAACCTGCTGTAACCTTCAGTATTAATAAATCTGATGCGGTTACTGCTGTTTCAAAAAATTTAAAGGATGATACCATTCGATTATTCGATATAAAAAATGACATTCATGTAGTGCCTAATTTCATAGATTTAGATAAATACAATCATGAATTTACAGACTGTCAGCGTGGAATGATGGCTAGCGATAATGAAAAAATAATTACTCATATTAGTAATTTAAGACCTGTTAAGCGTGTACAAGATGTTATAAGTGTATTTTATAACATTCAAAAAGAAATGCCGGCGAAATTGATGTTTATTGGTGAAGGACCTGAAAAAGAAAATGTTGAAAGACGTTGTGAGGAATTAGGGATTATAGATAAAGTAATTTTCTTTGGAAGAAGTAATGAGATTGATAAAATTCTTTGCTTCAGTGATTTATTTTTACTGCCTTCTTTAACAGAGAGTTTTGGTTTAGCAGCTTTAGAGGCTATGGCTTCTGGAGTACCAGTTATTTCAAGTAATACTGGTGGGATTCCAGAAGTTAATATTAATGGTTTTTCTGGTTTTTTAAGTGATGTTGGTGATGTGGAAGATATGACTAAGAACGCACTTCATATTTTAAGTGATGCTAATAGGTTAAAAACTTTTAAGGATAATGCTAGGACACAATCTTTAAAGTTTGATTTGCATGAAATAGTGCCACAATATGAAGCTATTTATGAAGATACACTTACCAAGTGTCTAGTATTGTAGTTAAACGTGCTGATCAATAAGTACAGCATTTCCATCGGGATCTAAAACCACTAAACTTGCTGGTCCAGATGAAGATTCATCGGCTTCATTTTCAAGTTTAATGTCATTTGATTTTAAGTGCTTTTGAATATCTCTAACATCATCAAATTGCTCTAAAGTATTAGCGTTTTCATCCCAACCTGGATTAAAGGTAAGAATGTTGTTTTCAAACATGCCCTGAAATAAGCCAACTAATGCATTTCCGTTTTTCATTATAAGATAGTTTCTTTCAATATCTCCGGCAAAAACTGTAAAACCTAAAGTTTCGTAAAATTGTTTTGACTTGTGAATGTCTTTAACAGCAAGACTTATAGAAAAAGCACCTAGTTTCATGTATTTTTAATTATCTGAAATTTAATTCATGTTTCGGGCAATTTCGACATCGTTTTCCACATCCTTCAATATTACATTAACATCAAAATTGCCTGTTCGTGCTAACATTTGGGGTTTGTTATTTTTATCTTGAATTTTTGCATAAACCTTCCATTGCCCAACGCAATCTTCTAAAAGAAGAATAGCTTTATTTTTGTTTTCAATGTTTTTATTTTTTTTGAATTGAGCTAATTCCGTTGCTGCTTCAATTTTGGAAGCGTAATACAGTCCTAGATAAGACATAGATTGAAGATCTTCTAGTAATGATTTTAATTCTACCGAGCTACTATTAGTTTGAAGTTCATTAACTTGAATTAATGTTTTAGTAGCATAGGAGCGAATCTGTGAAGCAATTTCAAAGGGTGTGGTTTTCTCTGATTTTGGATTTTCAGCATATTGTTTTGGACTTAAAACACCGCTATCTTTAAGAGTAGGGTTCGATATAAAACGATTCACATCATGGAATCCATTTCTCGCATCAATACAAGCTTCTACAGACCATTGATAATCCCAGTCATTCCAGTGATAGCAATTTACAGCTGGAATAATTTTTGAAGCCATTTGCCAAACAGTATAAAGTTTCTGAGCATTTGCTTCAGGAAAATGTTTGCCTATCTTGTGAATAAAAAAGTCTGAATCTAATGTGTTGTTATAAGCTAACCGTCCCCATAACATAAATTTATACCAATGCTTATCTACTTCCAACTTGCCAGCCAAATCTGGCTTTTTACTATTAAATTCACGCCCCCAGAAATAACCATCAGACCCCATGTAAAACCCAGCAGTGTGTTCTAATTGGAAATGATTTATAAAGTCTCGAACATACTCAGGATCTCCCCATCTGTGAACAAATATATCATCGTTTCTGAGATTCCACCAAGATTTAAGTCCGTACTCTTTCATGTTTTCTATATGTCCTTTTGCAAAGTTTGGGGTTGGAGTTGAGTACAAACGGGCTTTAGCATATTTAAAACTAGCCTCAAATGAATCCGGAAACTCCGTCCAATATTTAAAAATCTTATCCATATTGGTATTCCAAACACGGTGGATAAAATCTACCTTACGCTCTGGCATATCTATTTTAGCTTCTATAATTCCCAAACCATAAGTTTCCCAAATCCATTGTTCACGTGTATAAAGTCCGGCATCATCCATCATATGTTCTCCAGCAGTAACTCCGATACCCTTCACATGGGGATAGGTTTTTAGAAACGTTTTCACGGCATCACGGTAATATGATACGTTGATAGGATTATCCATTTGATTGTTAATACCATGCTTTCCCGGTTTTTCATCCCATAAAGGTTGTCCATAAGTTCTGTAAAAGGGTTCAACAGGGTTTGCTGCTCCGTTTGCGCATAAGTTCCAGTTGAAATAATAAATGTCAATTCCACGGTTATGAGCATGTTGCATCACCTTTTGCCAAAACGCTATTTTTTCATCAATTCTTATTTTCTTTACAACCTTCAAATTCTCAACTACGTTTCGTGAAACCATTTGAGGTTCTGCCCATTCGTTCTCCTTCCCGGTTGGTTTTAACGTAGTTATGCAAATATCATCTAAAGCCACATTAGGAAAATTATGTTGTTTAATCATGGATGGAAATGGATGTGGATTCCAGAGTGTTAATATGTTGAATCTATTTATTGCCATTTGATCAAGGTGTGCTTTCCAGAAATCCCATTCCCATACAGTATCAATATTCATTTGAGCCGCATCACCCGTGTCATCATACCCAGGTGTTCTTGCATCAAGCGGAATATTCATTTTAAGCCCTCGCTTTAGAATGTATGGAGAATGTGAGGTATGTTTTATCTTTCCGTAAAGTTCTAACTGTTCCGCAACCTCAAGACCTCCATACATTAACCCTAAATCATCAGAAGCATATACTATGACTTTATCATTATTTACATCAATCTCATAGGCCTGTTTTTCATAAATGTCTTTTTTAAGTTTGAAAAAAATGTTTCTGTATACAGTACTGTCTGTAATCTGATCCTGAATTTTAGATACAGCAAAGGACACTTTAGGGTTATTGCTATCGTAATCTATTTTAGACTGATTATTGCATGATACAATAATGCTGAATAAGAAAAAAAGAATTGCTTTCATGTAATAATCAGTTTTAAATTCCTAACGTTGGCAATTGTTTTATTTTATGATACTTCAATGCAGCTTTAATACAATGTTTTAGAGCTTCTTTTGGAATATCCTCATCAATTTTAAAAATAATGGCACGTTTACCATCAAAGTTGAAAGAGTCCTTAAAAAGGGACTTAAACGTTGAAACTAATCTACTGGTACACTGGAAATACATAGCATACTGGTTGGGTGACTTTGCTTTCCAATCAATTCTTAAGGTGCTACCGTGTTTGGTAATATAGCTTGGTTCTCCCCATTTTAAAGTTTCTTCTAAAGATATAATCCCTTCAGTCTCTCTTGCTGTTTCAATAATCAATTCTCTGAGAGCTAACATCTGATTACTAACAGAATCAGGATAATGATTAAAATGTGATTCGACTTTTGGATTAGTAAATAACTTCAAACTTGTTTTAATTAAGGGGCTTATACGTCCATTTTCTAGAGCTTGTACTATCTGCACTTGGGAAATCTTCAGGAATATCCTGAGTAACGTTTCCTGTAGCTGCCCATTCTGCACCACGCTGAAACGTAGTTGTAAAACCAACGCATTCAAATGAATAATCCATATGACCCATAGCAGAATGAAAGGCACGCCCTTTACCATATTCTATTGCCATAAGCATGGGTTCATGACGTCCTGTTCCCGATACCTCTTCCATCCAAGGCGGTGCGTTTCTTTCAACATCAGAATAAGCTGTTGCAAGAATTGTCATATTTTCTCCTGGACCACGCATACGGTCGTATAATTCGTCTTTTGTGTGAAGCCAGACATCCGGAAGGCCTTTCATTATTGGGTGATCTGCAGCTCTTGTTTTAATTTGATATTCATATTGAGGGCCGTGAGAAGCACAAATACCTTCAGATGGGTCATGTTCAATTTCATTTTTATCGTTATAAAAAATATACGGACCCGAATTGACATCTCTATCTCCCCATGCACCAAGACCAATCATGTTATTATATTCATCCCAATCTCCCCAAGCGTTGTTAGCAGCATGAACTACCACTAATCCGCCGCCATTTTTCATGTAATTTTCAAAACTTGTTTTTGTGTTTACTGGTAATTCAGAAGATAACCATCCCAAATTAGAAATAACTACATCATAATTTTCAAATTTCGGACTAAAACTTGGGTCTACCATTGGTGTGTCTACCGCAGTTCTTTTTACTTCATCATTAAGCGGATACATGGTCAATAAATCATTTATATCATCAACACCTTCAATTGGGTTATAATGAGGGCCAATCCAAGTAAATGCTTTTCGATTTATATCAACATCAAACAAGCCCGTTTCCTCCAAATAACTTTTCATCATAAAAGTGGTTTTGGGCCATACACCATGGTTATTTTCGCCGTCAATAATAAGTGCTTTAAGTTTTGGTTTTATTATTTCCTTTTTCGTTTTAGAATTGTCCTTACAGTTAATAAAAAAAAGACTCATTAAAAGAAAGAAAAGGGTGTAAATGAATCGCATGATGTTTAATATTTAAATTTATTGTGTAAGATAAAAAAATAAATGCGTGAGATAGTTTGAAATTTTTCATAGGGATAATTTATACAACAAAAAAAAGCGCCCAAAAAGGCGCTTATATATAAATATTGAATTTAATATTAGAATTGGTAACGGATACTTAAAGCAATGTCAAAATCTAAATCGTTATTATTGTATGCATCATCTCCAAACCCAATTTCTGGTCTGAAGTCCAAAGAGATTAGTAGTGGGATTTCAAAATCATATTCTATGCCTATATCACCTGCAGCAAAAATAAATGTATCCGTTATATCAGCACCTGGAGTGTTTATACTGAAAGACCCAATACCACCTCCAGCTCCAACGTACCAGTTAAAGCCACCATCTAAAGGATACACCCACTGGTACAAACCAGCTAATTTAAAACCGTCATAGTTGTTGCCATCTCTCCAGCCTAAATCAAGCTCCAAACGGTTATTGTCACCTAAAGCTCTTTGATATGATATTTCAGCTCCGAAACCGTCACTATCTCCCATTCTTAAACCAATGGCATTATCAGAAATAACTTGAGCCTCTGAACTAAACATAAAACCTATAAGGGCTAATGATAATAAAAATAATTTTTTCATAAGATTAATTTTTGTTGTTTAATATTTGACACTATTATATAAATACGTCACAAATTATATTTCAGATTTGTTGAACAAAAATAACACCAAAAAAGGTGCAATATTTAACTAATTGAAAGAATTATTAACAATACATTTAATAATATATGAAAAAATAGTTATGGACTTATTAACTATGGACTTAATATTATCAATGTTATTATATCTAAGCGTTTTTTAGGCTATGTAGTATAATTTCAGTATTTCGCTTTTGTATCTCTTAGAATAGATTTATTTTAGCGCAAAACTTTTGACATGGCAGGAAATTCCTTTGGAAAACTATTTAATTTAACTACTTATGGAGAATCTCATGGAGCAGCTTTAGGAGGTGTGATTGATGGTTGTCCTCCAGGAGTTGATTTAGATTTTGATGCAATTCAGCATGAATTAGATAGACGTAAACCAGGTCAATCCGCAATTGTTACACAGCGTAAAGAACCAGATACTGTTAAATTTCATTCTGGTATTTTTGAAGGAAAAACTACAGGAACTCCTATTGGTTTTGTTATAGAAAACACCAATCAAAAGTCTCATGATTACTCACATATTAAAGATAGTTATAGACCAAGTCATGCCGATTTTGTGTACGACAAAAAATATGGCTTTAGAGATTACCGTGGAGGAGGACGCAGTTCAGCACGTGAGACCTCTTGTAGAGTAGTTGCAGGTGCTATTGCTAAACAAGTTTTAAAGAATCTTGAAATTACGGCTTATGTTTCTAGTGTTGGTACTATGAAACTTAATAAACCGTATTCAGAAATAGATTTATCTAAGGCAGAGGAAAACATTGTACGTTGTCCAGATATAGAAATGGCTTCTCAGATGGAAAGCTACATAAAAGAGGTGCGTAGTAAAGGTGATACCGTTGGTGGTGTTGTTAGCTGTGTTATTAAAAATGTACCTGTTGGATTAGGCGAACCCGTATTTGATAAACTACATGCTGAATTAGGAAAAGCCATGTTGTCTATAAATGCCGTTAAAGGATTTGAGTATGGTAGTGGATTCCATGGAAGTACCATGTACGGTAGTGACCATAATGATTCTTTTAACAACGATGGTAGTACAAAAACCAATTTTTCGGGGGGTGTTCAAGGTGGTATAAGTAACGGAATGGATATTTATTTCAATGTTGCTTTCAAGCCCGTTGCTACCTTAATTCAGAAATATGAAACTATTGATAAAGATGGCAATACTGTAGAAATGCAGGGTAAAGGACGTCATGATCCTTGTGTGGTACCTAGAGCAGTACCCATTGTAGAAGCTATGGCAGCATTGGTTCTTGTAGACTATTTTTTAATTAACAAGATGTATTCTTAGTAGCTATTTCCCGCTTTCCGCTATATCTTTTTTTCGAAACTCAAAAAAGGATGCCGCTTCAATCGGGGCTAAACATACTTGCCAAATAGTTGCAATACATTAATTTTTTATTACCTTTTAAACTTAGTTATAAAGCCAACCCAAACCTAAGCAATACCTACTAGTAAATTATAAAGCATGATTTATTATTGGTTGCACATTGTTTTTGTCTTTTTTGGCTCAAAATTCTTCTGGAAAAGGGTAAACCTAGACGAAAATTTTTCGAGGACCAGACGTGTAAGTATTTTAGATTGCGATGCCTTCAGGTTTATGGCCAATTCTAAGTATTTCTACTACATGGATTTAATTCGGTTAGAAATTACTTTCCGTACAGACTTGTATAAGAATACCATAAAGAAAAGAAAATACCCTGTAATTGGCTCTCAGAAAATTATCTATAAAAAGCCTTTAAAACGTTGGACTAAATTTAAGATCACACTAATTCTTGAAGGTTGGGATGATAATTGGGTATATCACCGTCAAGTCTTTTCTCGAAATAACGAAGTTTATGCCATAGGTTTTACCAAAGTTGGGTTTTGGTACAAGCATAAGATTCAAGAAATAAGACCAATAATTTTTGAAAGCGGAATAAAACTTAAGGAAAAGCCAGTTTCTTCAGAAGTTTTAAAAATGTTTGATAATGACTATAATATCTTAAAGACCACAGAAAAATAATTATATGGTCTTCTCTCAATTCAAAAAAATAATTACTTTTAGCTTACATAATCACGATAAAATTCGGCATATATGAATGTTTGTTTTATAATGTATCCATGGGAAACTATAGACCCAGATAATGATACCACACTTGCTTTAATTAAGGAATGTGTTAAGCGTAAGCATGGTGTTGCCATGTGTATTCCTGCAGATTTAACTATTAGGAATAGTGTAACCACTGCTAATTGTTCGGTTGTTAATAGGATGGATAAAACGCCAGCATCCTTAAAATCATTTTATAATAAGGTAAGTTTACGTCAAGAAATGCTCCCATTAGCAGGTTTTGATGTTATTTTCTTTAGAGCAAATCCGCCTTTAGATCCTATTATGCTTAATTTTTTAGACTCGGTTAAAGACGATGTTTTTATTATGAATTCATTAGAGGGTATGCGTGAGGCTAATAATAAACTATATACAGCGGCATTTGGAGATGCACATAGTAATATTATTCCAGCAACTCATGTATCAAAAAGTAAAAACTATTTAATTAAACAGATTAAAGAATCTAAATCAGACAAGATGATACTAAAACCACTTAATGGTTTTGGGGGCTCTGGTGTAATTCTTATTGAAAAACGTGCAATGAGTAATATTACTTCGTTGTTAGATTTTTATATAACCAATCGTGATGGTTCTTCAAATTATGTCATTCTTCAAGATTATATAGAAGGTGCTGATAAAGGCGATGTTAGAATTTTGATATTGAATGGTGAACCAGTTGGGGCAATGAAACGTGTTCCTGGGAATGATGACCATAGGTCTAATGTATCTGCCGGAGGTAGTGTCCAAAAGCATTCGTTAACAAAAGAGGAAAAGGCACTTTGTAAACAAATTGGCCCTAAATTGGTGAATGACGGTCTCTACTTTGTAGGTATAGATGTAATTGGAGGAAAACTGGTGGAAGTTAATGTAATGTCTCCGGGAGGTATTACATATATTAATAAAGTGTATAAATTAAAAACAAAAATTGAAGAAAAGGTAATCGATTTTTTAGAAATGAAAGTATTAGATAAGTTACAAGCTTTCGATAGAAGAACTAGGTTACGTAAGGCTGTTGAAGAAGCATAAGCATTAATTAAAAATGAAAAGAAATATTTTATTTGTAATTGCTCTTTACACAGTATTTATTTTTTCTTGTAAAAAAGAAGTGTCAAGCAACCTAGAAACGGAACTATTAGTAATAATTAATAAACTTAGAAAGGATAAGAATCACAAATACCTAAAGACTTTGAAGCCTTTAGATAAAGATTTTTATAAAATATTTAAAGATAGGGCATCGGCTAAAAAAGCAATAGAATATTCCGATAAGAAATGGGATTTCATTGATAATCTTCCTGCAAATGCCATGAAACCTATAAATGAAGATGATGATGTTGTAGTTGCCATGACTACCAAATCTCAATTAGAAAAATCAATATATAATGGTTTGTCTAGTGATTATGCATCTATGGCTGAATTTTTGAATGAGGATATTGTTGTTTGTGGATTTTATTTTGTTAATGTAGATGGTATGCATTTAAAATCAAGAGCAGCTTTTTTCAATATTGAAGGAAGGTGGATATTCATCCCAAATGTTTTTGAGGCATTCTATTAGTATATCTTGGATATGAATAAGATTGCATTAAATAAAAACTTGGTTTCAGTAGAATGGCTTCATAAAAACATGGAAGCCAATAATCTTGTAGTTTTAGATGGCACAATTGCAAAACCTTTTGATTCCTTATCATTACAAATCCCAAATGCTAGATTTTTCGATATTAAGAAAAAGTTTAGTGATACTTCCAATCTGTTTCCAAGCGCATTTCCAACTAAAGAACAATTTCAGGAAGAAGCTAGGAATTTAGGAATTAATAATAACAGTTTCATTGTTGTGTATGATGACAAGGGTATTTATTCTAGCGCTCGCGTTTGGTGGTTGTTTAAAGCTTTTGGGTTTAATAATATTGCAGTTTTAGATGGTGGTTTTCCAGAATGGCAAAAAACAGGTTTTAAAACAGAGAATATGATCTTGTATAATGATGAAAAAGGTAATTTTGAAGCTGACTTGCAGCCAGAATACATGAAATTTTTTGAAGATGTAAAAGAAGCATCAGAAACTGAGACTCATAAAATAATTGATGCACGTTCTTCTGGAAGATTTAATTGTAATGTTCCTGAACCAAGAGAAGGCTTAAGGTCTGGAACTATACCAAATTCCATTAATTTACCTTATACAGATTTATTAGAAAACGGATTATTAAAATCTACTGAAGTCTTACAGGAGATATTTGCAAATAAAATTAAAAATCAAAAAGAGCTAATTATTTTCTCATGTGGATCTGGTATTACCGCTTGTGTTTTGGCTCTTGGTGCTGAAATAGCAGGATATAATAATTTAACCGTTTATGATGGCTCATGGACGGAATGGGGGACTTTAGTGAAGGAATAATTATGGAAAAACTTTCTGTAAAAGATATCATTTCTAAAATAGCAGCAGAAGAAATTTTTGAGGCGGTTTCGTCAGATTACAGCTTTACTATAAAAATTGATGATTACGTGCCTTATGCCTGTGCTGCTATTCATAACGGACATCAGTTTAGAAAAGAGCTTTGGAGTAATTGTTTGCATACAGCATACAACCGGTGGTACGAAGAAGATCCAGAAACCAAAACTATGGTAGCAACACATCCTATAGTTATAACCGGTTGTGATTCTCGTTTTGAATATGATTTGAACCGTGCTCCAGAAGAAGCTGTTTTTGAAACGGCTTGGGGTAAGCAGCTTTGGAAAGAACCACTTTCTGAAACTATGAAAGCTAAAAGCCTTCAAAAGCACACCAACTTTTATAAAGTTACCCATGCTTTAATAGAAACTTTAGAACGAAAGTTTGGTTTCTGTACGGTTTATGATATGCATAGTTATAACTGGAAGCGATGGGATAGGGAAGTACCCACTTGGAATTTAGGAACAACAAATCTTGATAATAAGAGATTTGGCAATGTAATTGAAGATTGGAGACAAAGTTTATCTAAAATTAGACTTCCTAATGATATCAAGTCAACTTCAAAAATCAATGACACTTTTTACGGAAATGGATATTTTTTAAAATATATAACTAAAAACTTTAAAAATACCTTAGTTTTGGCAACCGAAATTGCAAAGGTGTATTGCGATGAATACGAACAGGTTATCTATCCAGAAGTGGTAAATGCTGTAGAAGAAGAATTAAAGACACGTATTCCCAAGCATGCACTTATAGTTTATGCGGCTTTTAAAAGATAATTATGAAGATTGAAAACAATGTTGCCACTAAAGCACTTCTAGAAATAGATCATAATATTGACGAACTGGTTAAGCAAATTGAGTTGCTTAGTTATGTTAACCCAACAAATATAGAGGAAGAAAAAGAACGTTTTTTCGCATCAAAATATTTAACAGATCCGGTTTTTAAATACCCTAATATAAATTTTGATCGTTTTAAGCTTCATAGAAAATTATTTGAAAATGACCTAGAAATTATTGAAAATGAATCAATAAGAAAGCTTTACGAAGATATAATCTATCAGTATTCAGGATTAATTCAATGTATTGAGACTATTGGAAGTGGAAAAAAGTTTTACTACAATTGTTTGCACTGTTTTGGTACACCAACAGAGCAAGATGTAGAAAATGCTAAGTTCATTTTACACTTCGAAGAGGAAGAAAAAAAGGAAGGTATTTTCGAACCCAAATATAGCTCTGAAGATGCCAAGGTGTTTTTTAAAGAGTATTCAAAACAATATGATTTTGATTATAATATAGAGCAATCTGATAAAATTTCAGCAATTGCTATGGTTTTGAATAATATTCAAACCCTAGTGTTAAACTCTAACTATGTGTATTCCGACAACGAAATTGCAGTATTAACTCATCATGAAATTGGGGTTCATATGGTAACCACTTTTAATGGCGTATTGCACCCATTAAAAATATTTTCTCATGGATTTCCAAACAATGAGGAGACACAAGAAGGTTTAGCAGTTTTTGCAGAATATATGAGTAATAATCTTACTGTAAAGCGTTTAAAAGAATTGGCTTATAGAGTTATTGCTGTAGATAGTTTAGCAAAAGGTTACACTTTTTCAAAAACCTTTAGGTTACTTCATAATCAGTATGATTTAGATAGAGAAACAGCTTTTTTTATAACACTTAGAGTACACAGAGGAGGTGGTTTTACCAAGGACTATCTGTATTTAACTGGGTTAAAAAAGATTTATGATTATTACCATCAAGGAAAAGATTTAAGTTTACTGCTAACTGGAAAAGTAACCTTAGAATATGCCGATGAAATTGAAAGTTTAATAAGTAAGGGATTAGCAATTAATGCTAAACACATTACTGATGCATACGCTGAAAATATAAATACAAATAAAACGGTTGATTTTATTTTAAAAAGTTTGAAATAAGGCTCCAAAATTAGATTTTGAAGCCTTTTGAAATATTAGAGATTGACTCTTTTGTACTTTGGATATTTGACAGAATAAGAGAGTTTAAATTTCTCAGATGTATGTGATGGGAGTTTTAAATCCCATTTAAGTATACCTTTTTTGGTGTCGTATTCTGAAGATCCTGAATCTATATCATCAATCTTAATGTCTTTGTTCTGACTTACGGGAATTCTATCCATAAGAATCAAATTGACAGTTGAAGATTTATTGTTTTTTACTTCAATCTCAAAAGCTTTGTTTAAGGTTTTGCTACTACCAATTGATGCTGTTTTTTTGAAATTATTTAAGGTAGTTCGTTTTACAACTACATTTGGGTCAACTCCTAAAGACACTGTTAAACTATCTGTAGTGGCTTGCGGGTTTATATTAGTCTTTCCAGAAAAACTACCTTCAAAGTAAATATTAGCTTCGCCTGGTAAAAGATTGTATTGTTCCCAGTCTCCAATTTTCGCAGTTAAAAATACATTTTCATTTATTATTGGAGCAGAAAAGTAAGAGTAACTAGCGGGCACCTTGTAAGCATCTATGTTTATAACTGTTAAATCACCATCAGAAGGAATACTGTAAACTTTTTTTATTTCAAATCTTTGGTTTGTAATACCTTGTTCTATAACGTCACCATAATTGGTTTTAACTTCCTCTTTTCTTTTATAGTTTGATGAAGAATAGCTTCTGGGTGAGTTTTCGCCAAAATCAATGCTAGAGACACTTCCTGTGATATCCTTCTTCTTTTTAGTTCCATATCCTACCACTACAACTTCTTCAAGCATTTCCACACTTTCTTGTAAACTTAAGTTTATATTGCTTGAATGGATAGGAATGGTTTCTGGATTATATCCTAAAAAAGTAATTTCTAATTCTTTTCCGCCATTTGTGTTAATACTAAATTGCCCATCAAAATCTGTTACAACACCATTGCTGGTTCCTTTTACTAAAACATTTGCTCCAGGTAGAGGTAAGCCTGTATTATCTGTAATTACGCCGCTTACGCTTTGTATAAAAGGGTTGTATTTATAATTATAATTTTTTGTTGTACTTCCAGAATTATAGTTTGAATACCTGCTTATAAAATTTAAATATTTAGGCTTAAGGTCTGGTTTTAAATTGTTTGTATTAGGGTCTCCAGTTGAAAGAATGAGGTTAATATTATCCCAATTGTTACCAGTTTTTTGATAAATATGAGCTTTGTAATTTAGCTGTAGTGGTGTGTTTATTTTATCGGCTTTTAAATCATAAACAGGAAACCAACCAGCATTAGTAACATTATATTTTATTATAAGATGTAATTGCTGTGATATTTCAGAATTCAATTTTACTTTAATCTCCCCAGTCTGAATTTTATCATCTACATTTAATTCTGTTAGTTGCTGATTAATTTCCTTAATTTCTTTATTAAGAAGATGTTTCTTTTTTATTGATTTGAAAATCTGCCCTTTTATTTCTGTAACCCGCTTTCTGTAATAGGCTGTGAATTGTTGTAGTTTCTCAAGACTAACTACTTGGTTTTCGTTTCCTAACCTCCTATTACCTTCAATAAGCTTTAATTCTTCCTCAAACCCTGCAATTAAATTTTCCTCAACCTGAATGGCATAATTTAACCCATCAATTTTGTTATGAAATGCAGTTACGTTTTCTGACCGGTCTTGTTTATTAATATAATTTATACCATAATTAATTGACAAAATAGAAGCTTGATTTAAGCCTGAAATTTGAATACTACCTTCTTGAATTTTTGGAGATAGTTTGTCAAAAGTAAATTCCGTAGTTCCCGAACTAAGAGACACTTTAGCAGAACGCGTAATTTGAGCTCCGTTTACATAAACAGTAACTTTTGTAATAGAGGACTGTGTTGGGTTGGTAAATGCGTTTGCAAATGTAAGAGTAGTGCTAAATACCAATAAGAATAATAATTTTTTCATGATGATGGACTTTAGTTTGAAGTAAAACTACCGCTACATCATTTAAATTAAAACTTACATTGAGTGAACAATACTTTTAATGAGGTGAACCTTGAGTTTAAGTTAGTTTAGAAAAAAATTACCCTAAAAACTTACTCTTTAATTCTGGAGTTGGAATCATACAAGCCTCTTTTTTACCATACCATTTATACCTGTTTTTGGCTACATAATCATATATCCAATTTCTAATAAAGGGAGGAATGATAAAAAAAATACCCATTAAATTCCTTGGAAACCCCAATTGGTGGGCAATTTTTAATGCTGCAGTAGATTTGTGATTAATGCCTTTTTCAGGAGTATAAAGTAAAATAGAATCTATTTTAGAAGTGTCAATATTATAGGCTTGAATAATTTCTTCGCCTATTTTGCTTTGCAAAGGAGCAAACAAAAACATATTTTTTTTATCATGTTTTATAACATATTGCACAGAGTTGTTGCAAAGGTTGCAAACACCGTCAAACAGAATGAGTTTTTTGCTTTTTGGGACATTAATTGTCATTAAACAAAGATACCATTTTATAAACTTTTCAAAAAGGAGTTTAAGTCAGTCTCTTTGTTTAAATTAAGCTTCTTTTTGAGGCGGTATTTAGATTTAAAAACACTATCTGGTTGCACATTAAGCATAGAGGCAATCTCTTTTGTAGTTAGGTTCATTCGTAAAAATGATGCTAATCTTATTTCTTTTTCAGTAATACCTTTTCCTAAAGATTTGATTTTACCATCAAAGTTTTTATGTACCTCAGAAAAGTATGATTTAAAAACTTCCCAATCTTTATCTTCGGCACTTTCTTTTTTTAGAAGTAATACTAAACGACGGAATTCTACTTTAAACAATTCTGGTGATTTCTTAATTTTTTCTAGGTTTTCTTTTAGTTCTTGTATAAAGGTGTTTTTTTGAACTAGATGCAGGGTTTGACTTGCTAATTCTTTTTTCTTGAATTCAATTTCTTGTTTATAGCTAGCTTCCTGTTTTTCACGTGCTATTCTATTCTTCTTTATGCGTTGTTTAAAACCAAAATAGAGTAGACCAGCTATGGTTAAAAAAGATAACATACCAATACCGTAAAGGGTCTTTGTTAGTTCTTTGTTTTTCACCTGTACATTTAAGGTTTTAATTTCTTCGTTTTGTATGGCTATCTGACTTTCCTTCTTTTCAGAGTCAAATTGAATTCGTAATTCTTCAATTTTATTTATTTTTTCTTTGTTAAGAAGAGAGTCACTTATAAGTTTAAATTCTTTAAAGTTAAGATAGGCTAAGGAGGTATTGTTTATTTGCTCATATCCTTTACTCAAAAGTTTTAGAGCTGTTCTTTTTATAGATAGGTTTTCATTTTTTTCTGCATATTCTTTTGCTCTTTTACCAAATTTAATAGCCATGTTTGGTTCATTTTTCAAAAGATATACTTCCGCTAATTTATTTTCAGCTATAGCTATACGCCTTTTAGCGCCTATTGATTTGGAAACCTCCAGAGATTGGTTTAAATAATTAATGGCCTCATCTATTTTATTAATTTGCATGTGAGAATTACCAATATTTGTAAGAGCAGCAGCTTCAATAGCTTTAACATTTGCTTCTTTGCTTTTCTCTATACTTTTTTCAAAATAAGAGATTGCTGTTTCTTCTTTATTTAAATTCATATACATTGTTCCAATATCATTTAATGCTTGAGCCTGATAGTATATGTCGTTAAAATCTTCATAGATCTTGAGTGCTTTTTCATTATAGTTAATGGCTTTTTTATAGTTTCCTAAATTTTGTTCAATTGTAGCTAGGTGATTATAAGAATCTGCAATTCTAATGGAGTCTTTAATGGTTTCAAACAGATGAGTTCCTTTTATTACATTTTTTAATGCGATGGAATAATACCCCTTGTTTTGATTTATTGTTCCTTTAAAGTCATAGGCTAAAGCCATTCCCATGGTATCACAATACTTTATGCAATTTTCTAAATCTATAGTATTAATGCTATCCGCAATAAGTAGATTACCCTGAGAAAACTCCAGTATAGCAAGACCTCTGTTGGCTTGCGATTTAAATATTCTGTTATTTATTTTGTTGGCAATTTTTAAACTGGAATTATAATAGTATTTGGCAGAGTCTAATTTGTCCTGGTTGTTATAAACCACGCCTAACTGATATAGGGCTAAACTTTTACCAGTATCGAAGTCTATTTTATTTGAAAGGTTAAGAGATTCAAAAGCATATTTCTTAGCATGATCAATAGAGCGGTACATATAATAATTTATGATATTATTTGCTGTTTTTACTTTTAATGTATCTAAGGGTTGTTTTTTATAAATAGCTAATAAACTATCAATCTTCATTTTGTTTTGAGAATTTATTGTTAATAGAAATCCAAAGAATAATAAGGTTGTTAATCTATATCTAAGCATGAAGTTGATTTTTAAAATGTTACTAAGTTACTTAATATCTTATTCTAAGGTAATATGTTAGAATGCTTAAAACAACCATGTCCATGACTTGTCCATAGAGGTCTATCCATAAGTCAAGTGTAAATAACTGATAAACAGTGTTATAAGATTTTGTAATCTAGACGTTTTTGCATTCTAAATTTAAAAAAGAAGTAAGTTGTCCAGATTATGTCCGGATGAAGAATTAGATTTCTGGTGAGCTGCAATTTAGTTTTGAAGTGTTGAATCACAAAAAACAGAAATCATGAAAACACAACTATTAACAATTAAAAGAACTATTTATGTTTTAAGTTTTATCGTCTTAATATTTAATTACTACGGATGTAGTAGTGAAAATATTAATAATAATGATGAAGACAGTAATGAAGTTTCAGAAGAAATATCAAAAGAAATAAACGATTATTTAGCTACATTAAATAAGTTTAGCCAACCTGAAGCATCAGAAGAAGAACTACTAGATGATGGGACAGATAATCCTGAAAGAGAAGGTCAAACTAACGAGTGTGTTGTAGAAAAATACAAAGTAGCTCCTGGATTTAGTGAAATGATTTTATTGGATCCTACTAGTGATGTCATTTATCCTGGAGCCATGTTAAAGGGGGAGTCTATTCCTACAGGGGAATACATTGGTATTAATGGTGGTAGAGCACCAATAACGCTTTCAGTATCATTAGAAAATCTAAATGGTAAACCTTCAGCTGTAGTTGAAAACCCAAGGTTAGATACAGTAAGAGAAGGTGTTAAAAACCTTCTTCAGCAAGGGGTTACAGGGTCTGCTTCGGCTAGAGTTAATTTTACAACAGAAGAAGTATATTCAGAAGAGCACTTAAGTGTTGCTTTGGGAGCAAGTTATTCTAAAGGAAAAAATAGTGTATCAGCTTCGTTTGATTTTAGTAAGTCAACTAAAAAATACAGATATATCATTAAATATCTGCAGGTATATTATACAATAGATTTAACATTACCAGAAAACGATAATCCAGCAGCTTTATTTACAGGAAAGCCTAATTTAGATAGTACTAGTCCCGTAATTGTTTCTTCAGTAAAATATGGTAGAATGTTGTTATATACAGTTGAAACAGATTCTGAGCTTACCGATACTGAAGCTGCATTTAATGCCGCATTCAGTGGTGGGTCAGCTGGGGCATCTGGAGAACATCAAGGGTTTTGGAATAGCTCAACTGTAAAGGCTTTGGTGGTTGGTGGGTCTTCTGGTGATGCAGCAAAAATTGTTAACGGACCTTCTGGTGCGTATGATTACATAACAAATGGAGGTGAATATTCTAGTGATTCTCCTGGAGCGCCACTTGCTTATACGCTTAGATATATTAAAAAAGATTTTCCAATTGCAAATGTAGTATTATCTAGTGAATATAATGTTAGAGTATGTTATGAAGCATATCAAAAATTCGGTATTCAGCTGCATGGGTTTAATTGTGTGGATAATGATGGTGAGTCTGGTACTCTGGAAATTTATGGTAGGATGACAGGTGAGGTTTATCAGAACAATTCAAGAATTAATGATGTGTTTTGGTGGAGAGATGATAAAAGTGTTGTTAAGGTTCAAGAAGGTCTATTTTACAATGTAAATGTTGATGCCATGGAAGTAGAATTATACAAGCCCAATTTAGAAACTGATTATGTAGAAATATGGGCAGAGTTTTCAGAAGAAGATGCTGTATACGATGATTATTTTGGTAGTGTTTCTAAGAAGATATTGTTAAAAGATGTTCAAAGCACAAAGGAACCATACATTAGGTTAAACCTACAAGATGACCCAGGTAGTGATATGAGAGCTTATTTTTATGTGTGGCGTATTTACTAATCAACTTCATAATTAAAAAAATAAAAAAATGAAATTATATATATACTTATTGTTTATCCTATTGGGTGTAGGAGAACTAACAGCACAAACTTTTGAAGTAGATGGTATTAATTATAATATTTTAAATGCAACTGATGTTGAAGTTATAGCTAAAGCGGGGTACTATACAGGGAATATAACAGTGCCTGCTACTGTAAATTATGATTCTAGTACATATGATGTAACTACTGTTGGTTATGAGGCTTTTAGAGATTGTTCAAACCTTACTAGTGTTGTTTTGCCAAATTCTTTAACTATTATTAGAGAATATGGATTTAGAAATTGCAGAAAAATTACATCTTTGACCATACCTGATTCTGTATTACTTATTGAAAGGTCTGCTTTCTTATATTGTACTAAATTGGTGTCTATCAACATACCTGAAAATTTAACAACTATTAATTATGGAACTTTTTCGCAATGTTATGAATTGATGTCTATTACTATACCAGAATCTGTTACATCAATAGCTACCTATGCGTTTAGTGGTTGTAGTAGTTTAAGTACCGTAAACATATTTGTGGTATCTCCCATTGCTATTTCTATACATATGTTTTGGAATCTTGATTTATCATTAATAACCTTAAATGTACCATCAGGTAGTGAAAGCGCTTATGCTTCAGCATCTGTTTGGCAAGACTTCGGCAGTATTAGTATACTTAGTACAGATACTGTAAAATTCACAAAAACATTAAAAGTTTATCCTAACCCTGTTATAAATGAGTTAAAAGTTTCCGGATTAGACCAACCTGAATCATTTAAAATTCATGATGTTTTAGGGAACGTGGTAATAAAAAGTGAAATTTTAAATAAGGAATCTATTAATTTAGAAGGTGTGGTTCCAGGATTGTACTTCTTGATATTTAATGATAAAGACGTTATAAAGTTTATTAAAAACTAAAAAGCAATCTTTTTAAATCAGTCGGCACCTTAAGTTGTGATTCAGCAACTTGGTGTTGGCTGTTATTTTTAATAATGCTCTGTAACTACTTTATATAAGGTAACCTGTGCAGCTTTTATATAATCGTCGTGCCAGCCGAAATAATTACCAGTTTTAAAATAGTTTTCATGACCATAACCATTGCCAACATAATCATATACTAATGTGTAGTCTATATCAATACCTTTAGGTTCACATACTAAACCATAATAAAATTTACCATTTTCAATTTTAATTTTAAAAGTGAAAATTTCGTTATCAACATCGGTAATATTTATTTTGTCGTCAAAAGCACTGGTCCATGGTTCGCCACTATCCGGTTTTGTGTAATAATCTACTTGTATAGTACCGCTATTCCATCTTATTTTAACCGTCGCTGGAGCTCCTTCTAAACCAGGGGTTTCTTTACCATGAATTTGAGCTACTATGGTTCTGCCATTGCCTTCAACAAAACGCACCTTCAACGTAGTTTCTAGAATATGCGTTCCTGTAGACATAGACCAGTTATCTGTAGTAGTTTGATTACCTTGCCAAAATTCTCTAAGTTCAGTTCTACAATATTTGCCTCCTAATTCAGAATAACCTGAGGTAGTATAGCCTGTAAACTTTGTGTACATGGTGTAGCTTCCATCATCGTTTTTGTAAAAATATTTAGCTTCTTCTGCCGTAAGTTTATCATTTACAATGTCTTGATAAAATATAGATGTAGCTTTTCCTTCTCCATTGTTAAGAGGAACGGACAAATACCAATTTTTCCAAACTATGTTTTCATCAGGGGTTTCCGGTTGTTCTTCTTCATTTTGCTCTTCTTCAAGCTCTATATCATCTTCATTCTTTTGTGAACTACAATTATAAATTAGCCCAATTGAGCATAAAAACAGAAGTATTATAGCATTCTTTTTCATTAATTTTTTATTTGTAAAGATAATTTAAAGTTCTTTATTTAGCTTCTACTAACTCTAATTGGTCAACGCTAACATTGGTTGTAAACATGCCGTAGTTAACCACTGCTTTGTTTTTTTCAATTTTATCAATGGTTCCTACGGAACGCCCATCTTCCATTCTCACACGATCTCCAATTTTTAAAATTGGTTTGGGCTTTGGTGGCTGTTTAGCCTTAAGTGCTTTTTCTGTTTTTTTCTTTTTCCTAATAACGGCTACCTTCTTTTCTACCTCTTGTTTTACTTCAGTTTCCTTGGCTTTTTCTGCCTTTTTTTGTTTTACCGAAACCTTTTTACGCTTAGAGTTTTCAATTTGAACTAACTTAAAAAGTTCAGACATTAACTCTCGTTTTTGTTTGTTATTGAAATATTTTTCGGCTAAGTCATTGACTTTCTGCCCTAGGTAAATTAAACGTTGATTACTATCATATAATTCTTGATAGCTTTCTAACTTTCGCTGGATTTTAGCATTGATTTCCTCCAATTTATCAGCTTCTTCACCTTTTTTCTTTTCATTAAACTTCAGTGACTGTCCCGTTTTTTCTAGTCTAGAACGTTCTTTTTGAAGTTTGGCTATGGTGGCATCAAACCTAACCTTACTACGTTCAATCTTCTTTTTGGCTCTATTAATTAGGCTGTATGGGATACCATTCTTTTGAGCTACCTCAAAAGTAAACGAACTTCCCGCTTGTCCAACAACTAGTTTAAATATAGGTTCTAGAGTACGCTCATTAAACATCATATTAGCATTTATCATACAAGGTAATTCTGTAGCTAATATCTTTAGATTTGAATAATGGGTTGTAATAATACCGAAAGCTTCACGGTGATAGAATTCTTCTAAAAAAGTTTCAGCTAAAGCACCACCAAGCTCAGGATCACTTCCCGTTCCAAATTCATCAATTAAAAACAAAGTATTCTTATTGCATTTTCTTAAGAAATAATTCATTTGCTTTAATCGGTAGCTGTATGTGCTTAAATGGTTTTCAATGGATTGATTGTCACCAATATCACTTAAAATTCTATCAAAAAAACAAGCTTTACTACGTTCATGAACCGGAATTAGCATACCGCTTTGAAGCATAACCTGTAATAGGCCAATAGTTTTAAGCGTAATACTTTTTCCGCCTGCATTAGGGCCAGAGATTACAATAATTCTACTGTCTTGTTTTAGTTTAATGGTTTGTGGGAAAGTTTTCTCGTTCTTTTCTAAATTGGTTAAATAGAGCAGAGGGTGGTAGGCGTCCCGCAAGAACATACTACGTTCTTCGTTAATTTCAGGGAGTATGGCATTCATAGAATGCCCATATTTTGCTTTGGCAGAAATAACATCCATTTGAATTAAAAACTCCTGAGAATCTTTTAAAAGCGGTGTAAATGGTCTTATGAAGTTGGTAAGATCTTTTAGAATTCTAACAATTTCCTCTTTCTCTTCATATTCCAAATTATTTAATTCTCTGGTGTATTGAAGTGTGGTTTCTGGTTCTATATAAACAATACTGCCTGTTTTACTACTACCCATTATAGAGCCTCTAACTTTTTTTCTATACATGGCTTTAACAGCAAGTACTCGTCTGTTTTCTACAACAGATTCTCTGATGTCGTCTAAATAATCTTGACCGTGATATAGATTTAATGCGGTTACAAAACTTTGATTTATTTTTCCTTTAACCAGATTTATAGATTGTCTTAATTGATAAAGAAGGTCTGAAGCATTGTTTTTTATATCACCAAATCTATCAATAATACTATCAATTTTTTGAATGATCTCTTTGGTGATTTCTATGTTTGAACTGAAATTATTTAGCTGCGGATAGTACTCTTTAAATTTTTCTAAGAAAAGAACAATTTCATTGGTTGTTGAGGATATTGAGATTATTTTTTTTAAACTATAAACTTCTAAGTATGTGTTTTCTATGTTTAGTAACTTCAACTCTTTGTTTATAGTTTCAAATCTGTGACTTGGAATACGATTATCGTTATCAAAAGAAGATAAAAATTCATTAGTAAGCGTTAGGGCTTGTAGAATTTCATTTTTGTTTTTGTAAGGTGATAACCGTAATGCACGTTCATTTCCAAGGGGTGTAATACAGTGATTGCTCACTTGTTCTAAAACAGTTGGGAATTCTAAATCTTGTAATGTCTTTTCGTGAATGTTTATCATTCTAGTTTTCAATTAAGGCTAGCAAATTTACACATTCTATTCAGATGTTTCTAATGCTAAAGTCATCATAATAAATGTTAATTAACAAAGTGAGGTAATTCTTTAACAAAACTCTAACGTATGTGTATTGAGATAGTGTTTACCTTGTAATTGAAATCTAAAAGAAATACAAACATTAATCAAACTACGAACGGCTAAGTGTAAAACCCAATCAGAAATGATTGGGTTTTTTAACTTATATAATTCCAGATGTTTTTGTATTTAGACATAGCTCTGTAAGTGTTTAAAATATTTAAGTTTTCCTGTTTAGATAAAGTAGGGTCGCCTTTTAGAGTTTGTTTAGCATAATGTCTTGCGTTTTGTAAAACATCTTTATCCTTTATTATATCTGCAATACGCAAATTTAATACACCGCTTTGTTGTGTCCCCATAACGTCTCCAGGGCCACGAAGCTTTAAATCTACTTCAGCAATTTCGAATCCATCATTGGTTTTAACCATAGTTTCTAAGCGCGTTTTACTGTCGTTTGTTAGTTTGTGACTAGTCATTAAAATACAGTAGCTCTGTTCTGCACCTCGACCCACACGTCCGCGTAATTGATGTAATTGAGACAAGCCAAAACGTTCTGCGCTTTCTATAATCATTACGGAAGCATTGGGAACGTTAACGCCAACTTCAATAACGGTAGTAGCAACCATGATTTGAGTTTCTCCTTTTATAAAGCGTTGCATCTCGTAATCCTTGTCAGCTGGTTTCATTTTACCATGAACTATAGAAATCTGGTAGTCAGGCATAGGGAAATCCCTAGAGATGCTCTCATAGCCATCCATTAAATCTTTATAATCCATTTTTTCACTTTCCTTTATTAATGGGTAGACAATATATATCTGCCTGCCTTTTTGAATCTCATCTCTAATAAAACGAAAAACATTTAATCTGTTTTTATCATAGCGATGAACGGTTTTAATTGACTTTCTTCCGGGTGGTAATTCATCAATTATTGAAATATCTAAATCACCGTATACTGACATGGCTAAAGTTCTTGGGATAGGGGTGGCGGTCATAACTAAAATGTGTGGGGGAGAAATATTTTTATGCCACAATTTGCTTCTTTGAGCAACTCCAAATCTGTGTTGCTCATCGATAATTGCTAGTCCTAAATTTTTAAATTTCACCTTATCTTCAAGTAACGCATGAGTGCCAATGAGTATCTGTAAATGGCCATTTTCTAAAGATTCGTGAATCTTTCTTCTATTTGAAGTTTTAGTTGATCCAGTTAACAGTTTTACACTGATATTCAGTTTATTACACCAATCTAATAATCCATTATAGTGTTGAACTGACAAAATTTCAGTCGGAGCCATTAAGCAAGCTTGAAAACCGTTGTCAAGTGCTATTAACATTGACATGAACGCCACTATGGTCTTGCCGGAACCCACATCCCCTTGTAAAAGACGATTCATTTGGGCATGACTTCCTAAATCTGATCTTATTTCCTTCAATACACGCTTCTGTGCATTTGTTAAATTGAAGGGTAATTGTTCCTGAAAAAAGGTGTTGAAGTATTCTCCAACCTTATCAAAAGAATGTCCTTTAATTTTCGATTTATGGATTAAATTTTTCAGAATTAATTGTAGCTGAATAAAGAATAATTCTTCAAATTTTAATCTAGATTGTGCTTTAGAAAGTAACTCCTGACTCTTTGGAAAATGAATATTTAGCAGGGCATCACTTTTTGAAATTAATCGTAATTCTGAAAGTAAATCTGGAGATAGTGTTTCTGTAAATCGTCCTTTGGTTTCTAAAAATAGTTGTTGGACTATTTTACTTACCACTCGATTGCTAATACCTTTATTTGATAATTTTTCGGTTGAGGGGTAAATAGGTTGAATACCCGAGCTTAGTCCTTTTTTATGTTCTTCAGTAGTTTCTATATCGGGATGTGGCATATTAAATCTACCATTAAACCAATTGGTTTTGCCAAAAATCACATAAGGCGTATTTAGTTTTAGACTGTCTCTAATCCATTTTTGCCCTCTAAACCATACCAATTCCATAGTTCCAGTATCATCTTGAAAAGTTGCTACCAAACGTTTACCTTGCTTTTGAGCTACTTCTTTAAATCCGGTTATAACGCCAACTACCTGTATTTCTGCGCTACTTTGTTTTATTTGATTGATTTTATAGTATCTGGTACGGTCTATATATCTGTTAGGAAACAAGTTTAATAAATCCTGATATGTGTGAACACCTAACTCTTTACGCATTAAATCAGCCCTATTGGGGCCAACACCTTTAAGGTAATCTATAGGGGTTTGTAATAAAGCGGTATTCATAAAACTAAAATAATTCTTTTGAAACGAATTGCAAGTGGCATTTTGGACTAAAGTTTGTTATATTAGTTATATGATTAGAGTATGCCTCATTTTCCTTCTTTTATTAAGCTTTTTTGGTTTTTCTCAACAAACAGATTATGTGGATTTTAAAGAGGCTAAGGTCGAAATTAGTATCAATTCCAAGGAGAAACAAGTTGAAGGGCATATTGAATATACATTTGAGATACTAAAAGATGTAGATTCTATTTATTTGGATGCTCAAAGCATAAAACTAGATAGCATGCAGCTATTAGAAATTAGACCTCATATACACACGGAATATATTGGAATAAGATACCAAAACAACTCAAAACAAATAATAGTTTATAATAATTTTAAAAGAGAGCAGATTTTTGAACTGCATATGAATTATTCAGCTTTACCTAAAAAAGCACTCTATTTCATCGAAAAGGATGAAGGAAATCAAATCTGGACACAGGGTCAAGGAAAATATACCAGCAATTGGCTACCTAGTATTGATGACATGAATGATAAAATTGAATTCGATTTGTCAATAACCTATGATAAGGATTATGAAATTGTTGCTAATGGTAATCTAACGGATAAGAAAACCAATGAATTCACTACGACATGGCGTTACGATATGGAAAAACCAATGTCTAGCTATTTAGTGGCTTTGACTATTGGTAAATACAACAAGAAAGTAGAGAACTCTAAAAGCGGTATCCCTCTAGAAATGTTTTATTATCCTGAGGATTCTTTAAAATTTGAACCCACATATAGATATACTAAACGGATGTTTGATTTTTTAGAAGAAGAAATTGGTGTGTCTTATCCTTGGCAAAATTATAAAATGGTTCCGGTAAAAGACTTTTTATATGCCGGAATGGAAAACACAAGCCTTAATATATATTCTGATGCTTTTGTGGTAGATTCCATTGCTTTTGTAGATAAGAATTTTGTAAATATTAATGCGCATGAATTGGCGCATCAATGGTTCGGAGATTTGGTTACCGAAACATCAGGGACACACCACTGGTTGCAAGAGGGTTTTGCTACTTATTATGCTTTGTTAGCCGAAAAAGACATTTTTGGAGAAGATTACTATTATTGGCGATTGTATGAATATGCTCAGGAATTGTTAGAACAGGATAAAGCAGGACAAAGCACGTCTTTATTAGACCCTAAATCAAGTAGTACAACATTTTACAAAAAAGGTGCTTGGGTATTGCATATGTTGCGAGAGAAAGTGGGAGATGAGGCTTTTAAAGAAGCTGTGAAGAACTATTTATTAAAACATCAATTTAAAAATGTGAAGACTGATGATTTTATGGGTGAAGTTGAAAAGGCAAGTGGACAGGATTTGAGTGAGTTTGTAAAGGTTTGGTTGAATAATAAGGCGTTTATGTATGATAAAGCCATGAAAAGCCTTAAGAAGTCGACTTTTATTCAAGAATATTTAATGGTTGACTGTGAGGTAGAAACTTCAAAGTGTTATGAGTATTTATCATCATGGATTTCTGATGAAGCGAAATCAAAGATAATATTTCAAAACCATGAACTTATTAAAAAAGAGGCGTTTATAAATCCTTTAAAAGTAAGACAAGCTATTGCTCAAAGTTTATCGGATATTACTACCGATTTAAAAGCAGATTACGAATCACTTCTCAACGATAAATCATATATTACTATTGAAGCTGCTTTGTTCAATTTATGGCGTAATTTCCCAGAAGAAAAAACAAAATATCTTAATCAAGTTAAAGATATTGATGGTTTTAATGATAAGAACATTAGAACACTTTGGTTAACATTAGCTTTAATAACGGAAGATTACGAGCCAGAAAACAAAAAGTCATATTTTGATGAATTAACTGATTATACAAGTTCAAAATACGGGTATGAAGTGCGTCAAAATGCATTTCAGTATTTAAATCAGATTAAAGCTTGTAATGATGCATGTAAAGAAAATTTAAAACAAGCAGGAAAACATCATAACTGGCGATTTAAAAAGTTTGCCAAAACACTTTTAAAATAATTAGAAAAATGAGAGCATTGGTTATTTCGGGAGGTGGTAGTAAAGGAGCTTATGCTGGAGGTGTGGCACAGTATTTAATTGAGGAAGAAGGACATGACTATGATTTATTTTTAGGCACATCCACTGGAAGCTTATTAGTACCTCATTTGGCAGCAAATAGAATTGATAAATTACATGATATTTATACCAATGTCAGTCAAAGTGATATTTTTAGTGTGAATCCGTTTGTTATAAGAAAAAGAGGGAATCGTGAATTTGTATCGATTGATTTTTTAAATACACTTTGGCAATTTATTAAAATGAAACGAACCTTTGGTGAAAGTAAATCACTTCGTAAATTAATTAGAAGAAAATTCACAAAGGAAGAATATGATATAGTTAGGGCAACTAAAGATGATTTGGTAATTACGGTCTCTAATTTATCTAGAAATAGTGTAGAATACAAATCTATTAAGGATTGTACATATGATGAGTTTTGTGATTGGATATGGATTTCTTGTAACTATATACCTTTTATGTCTTTAGTAAAAAAGAATGGTTACGAATATGGTGATGGTGGTTTGGGTTGTATTGTACCTATTCGAGAGGCTATTTTAAGAGGCGCAACAGAGGTGGATGCTATTGTTTTAAAATCTGAATCATTAGATCAGAATAAAATTCTTGGTAAAAACCCTTTTTCATTAATGATTAGTTTGTTTGGACATCTTTTGGATAGAATGGAGCGAAACGATGTAACCATAGGAAAGTTGGCTGCTAAAACAAATAATGTAAAACTTAATTTGTATTATACGCCATCAAAACTCACAGAGAATTCCTTAATATTTGACAAAAAATTAATGACTAATTGGTGGGAGCAGGGTTTTGATTATGCAAAATTAAAATGTGAACAGGCTAGGTTTAATGAGTTAAGATTAGAAGATTAAATTATAATCACCATATGTTCTTTACTTCTTCTTTTATAAAGGCAAGAGCTGCGTCACTAGGTGCTCGACGTTCCATCATTTCTGTTAAAAGTACTTCTCTTAACTTGTTTGCGGAATTTGTTTTCTCTAATAAACTCGCTTTTCTAATTAGCTGAATGGTAGCATTTTTTGCAGCGGCAATAATATTCCAACATTTATCGCTTAAATAAATTTGTTGAGATAAATTATGCTCAAACTCCTGCTCTATGCTTTGAATGAGTAAAGCTTCATAACTTTCTTTACTTGAAGAAGTTGGGTTAACCCTAATTAATAATTTAGATGGTGTAATGCGCTCTAAAAATAAAGCCATTCTTTCATAAGCTTGTAACCGTATTGGAAGTGCATCTACTTGTAAATCTTTTTTTAATAAAAAACGCCTTCTACCATCTTCATTCTTAGTGTGTTCTTTAAAAAAATAATATGCAATAATACCTGTAATTAAAGCTGGTACAGCGTATAAAAATAGGCCTAAAATCTGTTCTACATCCATAGTTTCTATTGAGATTGGGGTTTGTATTTGCCTCCCAAATATACACATTCTTTTAAATCTTGTATGCCGGAAAAGGAGATAGAATCCTTTTCATACATATAGGTTCTGTTTAATTCTTTTGAGAGGTTGTGATCATCAACATTCAATTCAATGTCTTCCATTTTAAACTGGCAAGGGTGCTCATAACCTGCCGCATGCGTGATTTCTATAAGTTCTTTTCTGAATGTTTTGAAATATTGGGCTAACCGGACAGATTTTAAAGTAGGATCAATGCCATTTTGTAACCATTTACTTTGTGTGGCAACACCACTTGGGCAACGATTGGTATGACACACCTGAGCTTGAATACAACCAATACTCATCATAGCTTCTCGTGCAACATTTATGCAATCCGCACCCATGGCAAAAGCCATAGCTGCCTTAGCAGGAAAACCAAGTTTCCCACTACCAATAAACACGATACGCTCCGTTAAACTTTTATTCTTAAAGAGTTTGTATAAATCACTAAAACCATAAACCCAAGGTAATGACACGTGGTCTGCAAAACTTGGAGGCGCTGCACCTGTACCTCCTTCGCCACCGTCAACCGCTATAAAATCGGGACCTTTACCGGTTGAAATCATGATATTTACCAGCTCTTCCCATTGGTCTAGTTTTCCAATGGCAGCTTTGATGCCAACGGGTAAACCGGTAGCTTCTGCAATAGCCTCAATAAAATCTACTAGTTCTGGGACGTTAGAAAATGCTGAATGATTTGGGGGAGATAACACATCTTTCCCAATTTCAACACCTCTTATTTTTGCTATTTCTTTGGTGATTTTTTTTCCTGGTAACACGCCACCTTTCCCTGGTTTTGCTCCTTGTGATAGTTTAACTTCAATAGCTTTGACGAAGGGGTTGTCTTCAACCAATTTAATCATTTTCTCCATTGAGAAATTTCCGTTATCATCTCTTACGCCAAAATATCCTGTTCCAAAATGAAATATGACATCACCACCATTACTATGGTATGGTGATAATCCACCCTCGCCAGTATTATGATAGGCATCGGCTATTTTAACGCCTTTATTTAGAGATTCTACTGCTTTGGCAGACAAAGAGCCAAAGCTCATTGCCGAAACATTAATTATAGAGGCAGGACGATATGGTTTTCTTCGTTTGCTATGTAGACCCATTACTTTTGCGCAGGGCAGAAAGGTTTTGTCCGTAATGTTAGGATGGTTGTCCTTAAGTTTAAAAGGCATCATAGCATTGTTTACAAAAATGTGTTGATGCTCATAAATATCCCTGTCGGTTCCAAAACCTTCGTAGTTGTTTTCTTTTTTGGCTGAAGCATAAATCCAGCCACGTTCTATTCTGTTAAATGGTAATTCTTCTCTGTTGTTTGCAACAAAATATTGGCGCATTTCTGGACCAACACTTTCTAACCAATAACGCAAATGTCCAACTATGGGATAGTTGTGGCTAATGGTATGCTTCTTTTGAAAAAAAACATCACGTATGGCCACTAGTGCTAAAACTATTAAAACCCAAGCCCACCAAGGCCATAAAGAAATTGTATCTAGAATTATATTCATTCGGTTTGAAAATATTTGAAGTTAAATATATTCAAAATTTAAGGAACTATAGGTTCTTGAATCATACAAAACTAGTTTTAATAATTAACATAGCAGGTAGTAGTGTTAGGGATTGTAGCAAGTTACCTTGTAACGCGGAAAGCCCGACCACGTCTTTAGCGTGCGAACACCCAAATAATACTTAGAATTGTTTATAATTATTAATAATTAGCTCTTAATAAAAGCGCAACATTAGTTATTTTCACGAGATAAAATGAAGATGATTTGGAAAAGTATTTAAGCCAGTTAAACGATGCTCAATTAGAGCCTACCATACAGATTGATGGCCCAATGATTGTTATTGCAGGTGCTGGTTCTGGGAAAACGCGCGTATTAACATATAGGATTGCTTATATGATGAGTAAGGGGATTGACCCTTTCAATATATTGTCGCTTACCTTTACAAATAAGGCTGCTAAGGAGATGAAAGAACGTATTGCCACTATTGTTGGTGCTAGTGAAGCTAAAAATTTGTGGATGGGAACGTTTCACTCTGTATTTGCAAAGATTTTGCGTATTGAGTCTGAACGATTGGGATACCCGAGTAATTTTACAATTTATGATACACAAGATTCTGATAGATTAATTGCTTCTATTATCAAGGAAATGAATCTTGACAAGGATATTTACAAGTATAAACAGGTACGGTCTAGAATTTCGTCTTATAAGAACAGTTTAATTACGGTTAGAGCTTATTTTCAAAATCCAGAGTTGATTGAAGCCGATACTATGGCACGTAGACCAAGACTTGGTGATATTTACAAAGAATATGTAGATAGATGCTTTAAGGCAGGTGCGATGGATTTTGATGACTTGTTATTGAAAACCAATGAGTTGTTAACGCGTTTTCCTGAAGTTTTAGCTAAATACCAGAATAGGTTCAAATACATTCTGGTAGATGAGTATCAAGATACCAATCATTCTCAATATTTGATTGTTAGAGCATTATCTGATAAATTTCAAAATATTTGTGTTGTAGGTGATGATGCGCAGAGTATTTATGCTTTCCGTGGCGCGAATATTAATAATATTCTGAATTTCCAAAAGGATTATGATGATGTGAAAGTATTTAGATTGGAGCAGAATTATCGTTCCACAAAAAATATTGTTAATGCTGCAAATTCAATTATAGATAAAAATCAAACTAAATTAGATAAGATAGTTTGGACTGCCAATGATGAAGGAGGAAAGATAAAGGTACACCGTTCTTTAACTGATGCCGATGAAGGACGCTATGTAGCAAGTACCATTTTTGATAATAAAATGAATCATCAGTTACAGAATAGTGATTTCGCTATTTTGTATAGAACTAATGCGCAATCGCGTTCTATAGAGGATGCATTACGTAAGCGAGATATTCCGTATAGAATTTACGGAGGATTATCTTTCTATCAGCGTAAAGAAATTAAAGATGTTTTGTCTTATTTAAGGTTGGTTGTAAACCCTGCTGATGAAGAAGCTTTAAAACGTGTTATTAATTTTCCGCCTAGGGGCATTGGTCAAACAACAGTTGATAGGCTCATTGTAGCTGCTAATGGTTATAATAGTACTATTTTTGAGGTAATGAAGAACATTGATAGGGCGGATGTTAAGGTTAATTCTGGTACAAAAAACAAGTTACAGGATTTTGTCACGCTAATTGAGAGTTTTCAGGTATTAAATCAAACAGCCGATGTTTTTGAGCTGGCTGAACATGTTACCAGAACTAGTGGTTTGATAAGAGAATTCAATAAAGATGGCACACCCGAAGGTGTTACCAGAATGGAGAATATAGAAGAGCTCCTAAATGGTATGAAAGATTTTGTTGAAGGACAAAAAGAGATTGCTGATGCCACAGGGTCTTTAGCCGAATTTTTAGAGGATGTTGCTTTAGCTACAGATCTTGATAATGATAAGGGAGATCCGGATAGAGTAGCATTAATGACTATTCATTTGGCTAAAGGGTTGGAGTTTCCGTATGTGTACATTGTTGGGTTGGAAGAAGATTTGTTTCCAAGTGCTATGAGTATGAATACACGCAGTGAATTGGAAGAGGAACGAAGATTGTTTTACGTAGCCTTAACCAGAGCGGAAAAGCAGGCGTATTTAACCTATGCTTTATCCCGCTACCGCTGGGGTAAATTAGTGGATTCTGACCCTAGTAGGTTTATAGAGGAAATAGATGAACAATATTTGGAGGTGTTAACACCTGTGGAAGAACGCCGTTTTAACCCCATGTTGGATGCTGATATTTTTGGAGACCCGGAACCGAATAAAATTAGGTTTAAACCTGCTAAACAAGTCTCAATAAAAAAAGGTGCTCCAAAAAAAGAACCTACCAAATTTCAAGTGACCACACCGAAAAACTTAAAACCTGTATCAAAATCTAATGGAAACACTAATTTATTTGATAGTAAGTTGGCAGTTGGTAATATGGTAAAGCATTTACGTTTTGGTACTGGTGAGGTTTTGAAAATTGAAGGAACTGGAGCAGATATGAAGGCTGAAATTAAGTTTGATAGTGGTGGTGTTAAGAAACTATTGCTAAGATTTGCTAAATTAGAGGTTGTTGGTTAAATAAAATTATTGCTATGAAACATATCCTATTCTTTTTTAGCTTTATAAGTGTTATTGGTTTGAATGCCCAAAGACAAGGTAGTTCTGGGCGTTCAGGGCAAGGAAATAGTATGCGCCAAATGCCGCAAGGTCAAAGAGCAATTGCTTTTGAAGCTTCAAATGCGGCTGGTATAGCTTATTATGACGTAAATAAGACGATAAAAAGACTTAAAATTAAGGATGATAATAAACTAAAGTTTGCTGTTGAAAAATCAATTAACAACTACAACCAAAATGTAAAGAAAATAGCTTTACAGAATAAACATAATTTTGATACTTTAAATGTTTATATGAATGATGTTATGAAATCTTTACAAGCTGATGGAGATAGAAGTAAGATACAAAATATTCGTGGTTCTGTACAAGAAAAGATAAGACCGGTGAGACGCTCTGTAATGAAAGAGGAATCTAAACTTAATGATGATTTGAATGGATTGCTTAATGAAAAGCAATTCAAAAAATGGAAAAACTATCAAATTGAAGTTAAAGCCAGTTTAAGACCCGATAGAAGTAATGGTGATAGACCTAATAGAAATACTTCGGGAAATTCACAAAGAGGTTTTAATCAACAAGGAGGACAAAGAATGCAAGGAGCAGGACAAGGTGCTGGTGGTGGCCGGGGATAAATCTTATTTTACCATGCAAACGGAATTGATATGCCCTTCACCGTCATATTCTTTAACTTCATTAGTTGGATCTATAATCCACTCTCCGTCAACAATGAATTTGTAGTGATGCTTTCCACCAGATAAAGGTACAACATATTTCCATCCGTAATCCATTTTGTTCATTTCAAATTGATGTTCATTCCAATTATTAAAAGAGCCAGAAAGAATTACTTTTTTAGCATTGGTGTAGCCTCTAAGTTTAAATGCTGTATATTCCTTTATATCAATAACTGAGTTATATTCATTGTACTCGTTATGTGTTTTGTTGGTATTGTGTGGATCTTCCATCCATTGCCCATCAACAATAAATCTATATTGATATACATCGGGCTTCATTTGAAGTGTTAATTCCCAACCAGTACTTGTCTTTTTCATTTTGAAAAGTGACTCATTCCATTTGTTAAATGAACCTGCCAAAACCACCTTTTTTGCATCGGTAAATCCAAGCAACTTAAAATGAGCATTACCGTTTTCATCAGGATACGCGGTATACATTTTTAAATTATAGATGCCTCTTAATTTTCTACCATTCTTGGTTGCTTTTGTAATGTTTGGTACTTTTTTAGAAGGCTCAGCCCAATATGCGTTATTAATAACAAATTTGAATTCATAAGAGAATTCATCCGTAAAGTCAAAAACACTTTTTTTAAGCTGATAAATATGCTCACTTACTTTATTCATTTTCCAATGATCTCTAGACCAAAGGTTGAATTCTCCCGCAACAACAACGTTTTCTATATCAAAATCATCAAATTCTATGACTTGACCTGAATATTCTTGGGTGAATTTAGAGTATTCGCGAACATCAAAAGTAAAAACTACTGTATCATTCTCTATCTTATAACCTTTAAAATCTTCTTTTTGAGAAAAGGCTGTAAAATGGAAAAATACAATTATTATAAAAGTTATATGCGTTATTATTTGTTTCACTGATGGTTTAGCGGATAATTTATAAAGTATAATTTTTCCTTTTGATAATTAATAATAGTTCTTTTTTGAGCAAAAAATTCATAACCCAAAATACCGTCTAAATCGGTTCCAAAGGCTTCATTCATTTTGTTTAAATTAGTAAGTACTGTATACATAGGTCCAAAATAAATAGAATTACTCAATTTAACACGGTGCAACTTTCCTGCCAAAACTTCAATACGCCTTTTACTTGCCCCTGAGAGTGATAGACGCTTTTTTGGGATAAAGTATTTTAAAGCTTTTTTATTAATACTTTTATTAATTTGATTGAATTCTGCGGCTGTATCTATTCCTAGTTTTACCTTTTGGTCATTGATAGTTCCGTTAACAATAATAGTGTGATTTTTTAATTTGAAATCTAAACTATCCACTATTTTTTCTAAATATACACGATTATCTAATTTATTTCCAAGAGCATCCACTTTTGTTAAAGTAATTTGGTTTAAGTGCATATCTATAAAGACCTCATAATCTTTCAAAATATTATAACCAATGATACCTAGAATTTTAACTTTTTTAGTTTTTTCAATGTGAGCTAAATCAATAACATCGGAGGTTCTGTTTTCTAATTTGAAGTTATGTAGTATGAATTCATTTATTTGTTTTTCGTATAAATCCTCAACGCCGTTTAATACTCCAGAAGAATTTTGTGATTTTCTTTGATGCTCATACAATTTTGAAAAATGAACTTTGTTAAGTATCATACTTTCTGAACCCGTATCTATAATAAAATTCCCTTTTTGGTCAAGAAGTTCAGCTTCAACAATCATTAAATGATCTACAAGTTTAAATGGTATCCTAGTAGTATGTGGATTTACAGTTTCAGCTTTAGAAAAGAGAATAGGATTTAGGGCGCCATTATTTGCATAAACAAAGTTGGTGCCTAATACTAAAAATAATATGAATTTAATTTGCCTTAGCATATATTACTAAGACTAATTTATTTAGGAAATGTTACAGTTTATCCTTATAAATTGTTAATTGTGAAAAGTTTAAGTTTTGCCCAAGTATCTAATGTGTTTACTCCAATCCAACCATGGCCTTCGTTAGGGTAAAAAACAAATTCTTCTTTTACGTTTAAATCTTGAAGTTTTAAACTTAAATCAATCCCTTGACTTTCTGGTATAAGTGGATCTTGTCCGCCATAAAACAAAATTGTAGGTGGAGCACCTGCAGTAACTTGATGATAAGGGCTTACTTCTTCTAAAAATTCAATTGTGGGGTTCAAACCAAATGAACTTATTAAACCTAGAATGGTAGGGTCTGTACTATTCAAATATTCTGGATCTGTAAAGTTTGTTGGTCCAACAATACTACATACCATATTTACTTTTGATTCGGTGTCAAAAGCATAACTCCAGAGTAATGATAAATGACCTCCAGCACTTGTTCCTATAAAACCAATTTTATCTGAAATAACATATTCTAATTGTTTGTCTTTTAAATGATTAACAATAGATGTTATGTCGTTAATCTGCATGGGGTAGGCCAAATTATTAGCATCGGCCAATCTGTAATTTATATTAACTATGGCAAGATCAGGAATTTCTTGAAGCAATAAATCTTTTATATAGTTCATAGAGCTTTTGTCTCCAGAAGTCCAGCCTCCTCCATGAACCAAAATAATTGTTTTAGTATTTGTGGTTCTATTTTCTGGTAAGTATAAATCAAAAGTCTGGTTAGTATCGCTTCCGTAAGAAACATCTAATTCCTGGTAAGCTTCTAGAGTTTCAATTATGATACCTTCTTCTGGATTAATATCTGTCTTTTCAGTTTCACAACTAAAACATATAGCTAATATTAAAAAATTTAAGATGACAAATCTCAGTAGTTTCATAAGAAAATAATAGTTACTTTGTAAACGATATTGCAATATAATTATTATGGCTGAGTTTATAAGAATATATGAAGAAAACCCAAACCCAAGAGAGATTGATAGGGTTGTAGCGATTCTTAAAAGAGGCGGATTAGTAATTTACCCAACAGATACGGTATACGGTTTAGGGTGTGATATAACTAATATAAAAGCATTGGAGCGTATTGCCAGAATAAAAGGAGTTAAGTTAGAGAAATCTAACTTTTCTTTTGTTTGTCATGATTTGAGTAATTTGAGTGATTACGCGAAACAAATAAGCACATCTGTTTTTAAAATATTAAAACGGGCGCTTCCAGGTCCTTATACATTTATTCTTGCTGGTTCTAGATCTTTACCAAATCCGTTTAAAAAGAAAAAGACGGTTGGTATTAGAGTACCTGATAATAATATTGCTTTAGAAATTGTTAGACAATTGGGTAACCCCATTATATCCACTTCTATTAGAGATGAAGATGAGGTGATTGAATATACCACAGATCCAGAATTAATTTTAGAAAAGTGGGGTAATTTGGTTGACTTAGTAATAGACGGTGGTTACGGAGGGAATGAGCCTTCCACAGTTATTGATTTATCTGATGATGAACCTGTTGTTCTAAGGGCAGGTAAAGGAAGTGCAGAGATCTTTTAAAATCGAGTTTGAATAAGCTGAAGATTGAGGGATGTATTTTTGTCTAAGTGACCTCCAAATGTCTAAATTGCAAATGGTAATTCTAAATTAATAGTGGTTTTCTGAAATATATTCAGGACAAAAAAAAGCCCAACTTAACAGTTGAGCTTTTAATTTTTTATTGAAATACTGATTAGTTACCAGCAGAAAGTGTTTTCATTTCTTTTTCAATCATGTCATAAAACTGATCGATTTTTGGTAAAACAACAATACGAGTACGTCTGTTTTTTGATCTGTTTTCAGCAGTGTCATTATCTACTAAAGGAACATAAGAACTACGTCCAGCAGCTATTAACTGACTTGGGTTAACATCTAAGCTTTCTAACACTCTAATAATAGAAGTAGAACGCTTAACACTTAAATCCCAGTTATCTAATAACACACCTTTTTGGTAAGATCTACTATCTGTATGTCCTTCAACCATACATTCAAAATCTGGCTTACTGTTAACAACTTTAGCAACCTTAGCTAAAACAGATTTAGCTTGAGCAGTTACATTGTAGCTTCCACTTTGGAATAATAACTTATCGGCAATTGAAATAAATACAACGCCTTTTTCAACGTTAACTTCAATATCTGGGTCGTTAATACCAACTTCACGCTTTAAGCTTGTAACTAAAGCTAAAGTAACACTGTCCTTTTTTGTAAGTGCATCTGATAAACGTGTAATTTTTAAATCTTTTTCTTTAAGACTTTCTAAAGTTTTTTCAATGTTACTTGCTCCTTTAGCAGATAACACTTGTAAGTTTTCATTATACTTTCGTAAATCTGCTACTTGCTCTTCTAAAGCCTGAGCTCTTGCTGTAGATGAAGCTCTATCCTCTAAACAAGAGTTTAGTTTAACTGTTGCAGAATTTAATAAATCTTGAGTTTCTTTTTGTTTTTCCTGTAGCGCTGTAAATTCTTTTTTAGATACGCATGAGCTTAAAACTAATAATGAAGATAAGCTAAGTAATAAGAGTTTTTTCATAATGAATTATAAGAAAATTTTATGGATTAATTTATTTAGTTGACTGTGCAAAAATATATAAAAAACCAGTTAAATAAGTATAGTTAACAAAACTTTTGCTAACTATGTTATAAACGCTTATAAATGGTCTTTCTATTTACGAAATAATCAACTACAATAGATGTTCTTTGATAATATTTTATTCTACTTTTAACAGATTTCCGCTTTTCTAATAATTGTCTTAAATTATTATAAAAACTAAAATGAGCTTTTATGACTGCAAAAGTATGTTTTGGTTTAAATTCTAGTAAAAATTTAATACCTGCAACGCCATCAAGAATAAGACGAATTAAAACAAGAGGAAATATATTTCCTTTTGCATTTTTAGTTAAAGCAAATAAACTATTTCTAAAGTTGAGAAATGTTTTTTTTGGGTTGGTATTTTTTAACGTAGCACCTCCAATATGATAGACTTCTGAATCTCCAACATATTTTACATTATAACCTGAGTTTTTAGCACGCCAACAAAGATCTATTTCTTCCATATGCGCAAAAAAGGTTTCGTCTAACCCATTTAGTTCTTTAAAAACAATTTTTCTTATGAATAGGCAAGCGCCTGATGCCCAAAAAATATTCGAATTATCATTAAACTGGGCTTCGTCTTTTTCTAAGGTATTAAAAATCCTTCCACGACAATATGGGTAGCCATACTTATCAATAAAGCCTCCTGCGGCTCCAGCATATTCAAAATAATCTTTTTGCTTATAATCTAATAATTTGGGCTGAACAATAGCTGTATTTTGTTCTTTTTCAAAAGTGGTTATCACTGGTTTTAACCAATTTTCAGTAACTTCTATATCACTATTTAATAAACAGAAAATATCTTCGTCTAAATCTCTTAAAGCATCATTATAACCTTTAGAATAACCTCCGTTTTCTTTATTTTGAATAATTTGGATTGATGGATAATTTTTCTGTACAAAATCTACTGAATCATCCGACGAAGCATTGTCAGCAACATAAATATTGGCTTCTTTTGAATATGCTATAACCGATGGTAAAAATTGCTCAAGCAAGCCTTTTCCATTCCAATTTAATATGACTACGGCAATTTTCATAAGGAATAATCTGGGATATCTTTTAAAAAGTTATAACGTTCTTGTTCAAAATCCATTTGGCAATAATAATGATTTAATCCATTAGTTACCATTAAATAACTAGCATTCAATACTAGATTATATCTGGCTATTTGGTCAAATGTATTTTGGTCGATCTCAATTTTTGAGGCTTTACACTCCACAATTAAGTGAATACTTCCGTTAGGATTAAAAACTACGATATCGTATCGTTTTTTTAAGTCATTCACTATCAATTCCTTTTCTACATTAATCAATGATTTCGGATATTTTTTTTCGTCAATTAGATATTGAACACAATGCTGACGCACCCATTCTTCTGGTTGTAAAACCACAAACTTTTTGCGAATACTATCGAAAATAGAAACTTTATTTTCGTTACTTTTGAATCGAAACGAATATGTAGGGAAATTTAGTTTTTGCACATCACAAATTTGGTGATTTTTTTTCAATGGACGAAGTCAAGCAATTAGTTACCGATATTAAAAACGGAAACCTTAAACCCATATACTTTTTAATGGGTGAGGAACCTTATTATATTGATAAGATTTCTGATTTCATAGAACATAATGTTTTAGCAGAAGAAGAGCGCGGATTTAATCAAATGGTTTTATACGGTCGTGACGTTTCAGTTGAAGATATTGTTGGAAATGCAAAACGTTTCCCAATGATGGCGGAATACCAAGTGGTTATAGTAAAAGAAGCACAAGATTTATCTAGAACTATTGAAAAATTGGCCTCTTACGCTGATAATCCACAGCCTTCAACGGTATTAGTTGTTAATTACAAGTATAAGAAAATAGACAAGCGTAAAGCGCTTTATAAATCAATAAAAAAATCCGGCGTTGTTTACGAAAGTAAAAAGCTTTATGAAAATCAGGTGGCGGATTGGATTAGACGTGTTTTGTCGCCAAAAGGTTATTCTATTTCACCAAAAGCGGCTCAAATGCTAGTGGAGTTTTTAGGAATTGATTTAAGCAAGATTAATAACGAACTTGAGAAGCTTCAAATTATTTTACCCAAGGGAACCCAGATATCACCAGAGCATGTTGAGGAAAATATAGGCATAAGTAAAGACTTTAATAATTTTGAGTTGCGTAAAGCGATTGGAGAACGGAATGCCGTTAAAGCATATAGAATCGCTAATTATTTTGCCGAAAACCCAAAAGATAATCCTATGGTTGTAACGGTTTCCTTACTATTTAATTTCTTTTCTCAATTACTTCATTTTCATGGGTTAACTGATAAGTCACCAAGAAATGTTGCATCTGCTTTAAGGGTGAACCCGTATTTTGTAAAAGAGTATATTACCGCTGCTAGAAACTACCCCATGCGAAAAGTAAGTACTGTTGTGGCTACTTTAAGAACTTTCGATGTTAAAAGTAAAGGAGTAGGTGCTAATGCAGTTCCACAAGGTGATTTACTAAAGGAATTGCTTTCTACAATATTAAATTAGAATTTTACAAATAAACTGATACAGTTAATACCAGCATTGTAAAAATTGTTAGAATTATTACCAGTGGCATTACAAACTTTAACCATTTATTATAACCAACTTTAACAATGGCAAGAGATGCTAATATTAAGCCAGTAGGATTTATAAAAGCAAATAAACCCATGCCATATTGATAGGCATTAACAATAAGTTCTCTACCAATACCGACTCCATCTGCAAGTGGAGACATAATTGGCATGGTTAAGACTGCCATTCCTGAAGAAGATGGGATAAAAAAGGATAAGCCTCCATATATGTATAACATGACATTTATAAAAACACCTTTATTCATGTCATTTGTTGCTGTACTAGCGTAATAAAGCATGGTATCGCTTATTTGTCCGTCGTCCATAAGAACCGAAACACCTCTAGCAATTCCTATTATAACAGCAACACCTAATAAGTCGCCAGCACCTTTCATAAAGGTTTCTATAAAAGTAAATTCTTTAATACGCCCAATGACCCCAATGAGAATGGCTCCTACTAAAAATACAGCTGTCATTTCTTCAAACCACCATTCTAATCTTGAAACACCGTAAACCATAACAACAAAGCACATAGCAAAAACAAAAAGTATCACTTTGAGTTGTATGGTTAACTTTGAAGTTGAACTAATATTGTTTTTAAACAACTTTTCAATTTCTTCCTTTTGATCATAAATAACAGATTTTGTTGGGTCTTTTTTTACGCGTTGGGCGTACCTGAGAATGTAAATGATACAAATAATTAATCCCAACGTCCACATAATTACTCTTCCGGTTAAACCAGTAGTCCAGTTGATTCCTGCAGCATCGGAGGCAATTATGGCGCTGAACGGATTTGTTGTTGAGCACATCGTTCCTATTGAAGATCCTATATAAATACAAGCCAATGCTACCATAGCATCATATTTTGCTGCTAAAAATATGGGTATTAAAATAGGGTAGAAGGCAATGGTTTCTTCTGCAAGTCCAAAAGTAGTTCCTCCCACGGCAATGAGCAATGTAACCAGAATTATTAATATGAATTCATAGCCTTTTAAAGTGGATGCTAACCAAGAGATTCCCGCATCAAAAGCACCTGTATGATTCATGATGCCAATTAGTCCACCAATAAACAGAACTAGAAAAATGATATCGGCGGCAGCAATTATTCCTTTAATAGGTGATTTTATAAATGCCAATTCCCCTTGGGGTGTGGCTTCTACCTTTTTATAAGTATTCGGAATACTAATAGGTTTCCAAATATCACCATTGGTGAATTTTTCTAAAGGTATCTTTATTTCTAAGTTGTTTAAAGTTTCTTGAGATGCTTCTAAAATTTCAGTCTTATCTAAACTGGTTTTCGTAAAATGCTTATCTACCTTATTGTATCCTAATGTGTCAAATTTTCCAGAAGGAATAACCCAGGTTAGTAAAGCAGTTAAAGCGGCAATAATTAGAAGAATGGTTTGTGCTGAAGGAAACTTTATTTTTTTCAATCTAAATAATTTTTAATTCCTCCGAAGATAATATTATTTTAGTTTGATTTTAGAAATAGACATTATGAATGTAGATATCCATCCAAGTTGGAAACCTTATTTAGAAACAGAATTCAACAAACCCTACTTTAAGAGTTTGGTTGATTTTGTAAAGGATGAATATGAAAATTACACATGCTTTCCTTCAGGGAAAGAAATTTTTAATGCTTTTAATCATTGTGGTTTTGATGATACACAAGTTGTTATAATAGGTCAAGATCCTTATCATAATTTTGGGCAAGCCAATGGTTTATGTTTTTCTGTTAAAGAAGGTATTACACACCCACCATCATTAATAAATATATTTAAAGAAATTGAAAAAGACTTGGGTTTACCTTACCCAAAGAGCGGTGATTTATTGCGGTGGTCTAAACAAGGGGTTTTGCTTTTAAATGCCACATTAACGGTTAGAGCTCACAATGCAGGGAGTCATCAAAAAAAAGGCTGGGAAACTTTTACTGATGCTATTATTAAGACAATTAGTGAAAATAAATCAGATATAGTATTTCTGCTGTGGGGTGGTTTTGCCAAAAAAAAAGTAAAACTAATTGACAGCAATAAGCATCATATATTAACTTCTGGTCACCCTTCTCCTTTAAGTGCTAATAGAGGCTATTGGTTTGGGAACGGTCATTTTAGCAAAACGAACAGTATCTTAAGAGACCTTGGTGTTCCCTTTATACAATGGTGATGAGAAAGCTTATAAAATTAACTTCCAGTTGGTGCTAATTTTTGTTTTCCTAAATCAACAGAGGCGTTTGGATGGAGAATAACAGGCTTTTTATTAATATTAGAAGACCTTTTAATTTTATTAACACTAAATTTTAGCAGTAATAAATTAAAAATAACTAATGATGTAATGGTTAGAGTAATAGTTAATAACATAGGCGTTTGGGATTAAAACTTCGACAAAATACATTTTTTATCGTTAAAAAACAAATTTTGTCTAATTATTAGAACTTAATCACAAATTTACTAAAAAAAATACTACAAAAATATACGTACATCTACTAATTTATCTTTTTAGCAGATGTATAATTCTTGGGTGTTTTTTCTTTCAAAACTGCAATTTTTTAACATTAAAATTATTTAATTAATACTAAGCTTTTTGTTGAAATAAATTTATTTTTGAACAAAACATTGAATAATGGAGAAAGCTAACTGGATAGTAGCTAAAGAATACGAAGACATAACATATAAAAAGTGTAATGGAGTAGCGCGTATTGCTTTTAACAGACCAAATATTAGAAATGCTTTTAGGCCAAAAACAACAAGTGAATTATATGACGCATTTTATAATGCGAATGAAGATGTAAATGTAGGGGTTGTACTTTTATCTGCTGAGGGGCCTTCAACCAAAGATGGTGTTTACTCATTTTGTAGTGGTGGCGATCAAAAAGCAAGAGGACATCAGGGATATGTAGGTGAAGATGGTTATCATCGTTTAAATATTTTAGAAGTTCAAAGATTAATTCGTTTTATGCCTAAAGCAGTTATTGCTGTGGTACCTGGTTGGGCTGTGGGTGGCGGACATAGTTTGCATGTTGTTTGCGATTTAACGTTGGCTAGTAAAGAACATGCTATTTTTAAGCAAACGGATGCAGATGTTACCAGTTTTGATGGCGGTTATGGTTCTGCGTATTTAGCAAAAATGGTTGGACAGAAAAAAGCACGCGAAATATTCTTTTTAGGTAGAAACTATTCTGCACAGGAAGCTTTTGAGATGGGTATGGTTAATGCTGTTATTCCGCATAATGAGTTAGAAGACACTGCCTACGAATGGGCTCAAGAGATTTTAGCCAAATCGCCTACTTCAATAAAAATGTTGAAATTCGCCATGAATTTAACAGATGACGGTATGGTGGGGCAACAGGTATTTGCTGGAGAAGCTACAAGATTAGCTTATATGACAGATGAAGCAGTTGAAGGACGAAATGCTTTCTTAGAAAAACGAGCTCCTAATTTTGAAAAAAAATGGATTCCTTAGTATGAAAAGCATTTCTGTTTGGATTACCTCAATGCGCTTGCGCACACTTCCTTTATCTATTTCTGGAATTATTCTGGCCTCTTGTCTAGCTGAGTACAATGGCTATTTTAAATGGAACATTTTTATTCTGGCTATTTTAACCACTTTAAGTTTACAGATACTTTCTAACCTTGCTAATGACTACGGTGATGGTATAAAAGGAACTGATAACAATGATAGAATTGGTCCTGAAAGAGCCATACAAACTGGTAAAATTTCTCCTGAAGAAATGTTTAATGCTATAAAAATTAATGTTTTAATATCTATTGGTTTAGCATTTACACTTATTTTTTCGGCGTTTGGGGTACATCATTTTTTTCTCACTTTAATTTTCTTTTTGCTTGGAATAGCTAGTATTGTTGCTGCTATTAGGTATACAGTTGGAGGTAATGCATATGGCTATAGAGGAATGGGTGATGTTTTTGTGTTTATATTTTTCGGGTTAGTAAGTGTTTGTGGTTGCTACGTATTGTATGCTAAAACTATAGACCATGTTACGTTATTGCCAGCTTGCACTATAGGTTTATTAAGTGCGGCTGTATTGAATCTTAATAATATGCGAGATATAATTTCGGATGAAAAATCTGAAAAGGTAACATTAGCAGTTAAATTAGGAGGAAAAGCAATAAAAAAGTATCACTACACCATTGTTGTGTTTGCAATTATTTTGTCAACATTATTCGGAATATTGTACTACACCTCACCTTTTAATCTTATTTTTTTTGTAGCATATATTCCGCTAATCATGCATTTAAGAACCGTACAAAAAAATACAAATCCTAAATTATTGGACCCTGAATTAAAAAAGCTTGCCTTAACCACTGTTTTGTTAGCTATTCTAATGGGTATAGGACATTTATTATAGAAGCTTTAAATCATTTCAATACATGAAAAAATTAATCTACTGTGTTATAATTGTTTTTATAACATCAATGGGCTATTCACAAAAAACAACCTCATTAAAAGTATCTGAGAGTAATCAATTTAAGGATAAGGTGAAATCCGAAGGTGTAATTTCTTTACATACCTCACCTTCTGGTTTAACAGGGATTGTTAGAAACAGTAAAAAGCATTTGCTTTTTGATGTTTTTAATGAATCTCTTGAAAGGAAGAAAAATATACTCATAGAAATTGATAAAAAAGAATCTGTTTATGGCAACTTGTCATTTGGAAATATAACTAAGATTTTCACAGTATTTTCTCCATCAAAAAAGGAGCGAATAGTTTACTGTCATGAGTTTAATATTAGTGATGGCTCACATAGTAAAACAAAGCTATTTAGAACTGAAGTAGAGAAAAATCAGAGCATATTTTCTGGTGGAAATAAAAGAGAAACGGGGTTTGCAATGTCCCCTAACGGACAATATTTTGTAGTCTCTACAGATAACATCAAGAAAAATTCTAATTCGTATACGGTTCATATTTTTAATTCTGAGACTTTAGATTTAATATTTAAAAAGGAATATCAAGAAAACAAAGAGAAGTTTTATGAAGCTAATGATTTGTCAATTGATGACAACCGCAATGTTTACTCTTTAGGCAAGTTATTTCTAAACGGACGAAGTGAAAAAAAAGGGGGTAGAGCTAATTATGATTTTTTGTTAAACAAAATTTCAGAAAGTGGTATTATTACGGAAAAAGTTAATGATAGTAAAGACGAACATATAAATTCTTTGATTATTTCAAACATTAATAATGAAATTAGATTAATTGGTTTTTATTCAGATGAAAGAGCAGGTAAAATAAAGGGAACTTTAATTTTTAATGTAGATACTGATTATCTGAAAATTACAGAAAACAAAGTTTTTAAATTACCAGAATCTGTTTACAAAGATTTGTATAGCGAAAACAAAGCAAAAAGAAAAAAAGATAAGGAAGCAGAATTATCTAGTTATTATGTTGATTATGTTTTGGATGATAGTTTAGGTAACACGTATTTGTTAGCAGAAGAATTTTTTATCACGCAAGTTTATGTATCTAATGGAATGAATGGAGGGTATTGGACAACAACGTTTCATTATAATAATGTATTGGTTATTAAACTTAATAAAGCTGGCGAATTAGAATGGGGAAGAAGTATTTTTAAACGAGCCTCGGCGCCATCTTATAATGCTTTTGTTAAAGATAATCAGTTGCATGTTATTTTAAATTCAGGAAAAAATCTATCAGAAAAAGAAGATGGTAGAGTGAAAGTTTCAAAAGGATGGTTAGAATCTACATCTTTATATGATATTGTTTTTGATGAAGCAGGAGTTCAATATAACAAGATTCAAGACAATAAAGGTAATACATTTTACACCCCTTATTATGGAGCTTACAACGGCGATCGCTTTGTAACAATTAGCAGAAGTGGTGGTAAAAAACAATTTTTAATTCTGGAGTAAATTCACTATTTTACTGTATCAAAATTAAACTCTCAATAAATGAAAATCACATTTTTAGGTCATGCTAGTTTAAGCATACATGTTAAAGGCGTAAATATTCTGGTAGACCCTTTTATTACTGGAAACCCCAATGCATCTAATATTGATATTGAAGAGCTTGCAGCCGATTATATTCTTATTACTCATGCACATCAAGATCACATTTTAGATGTTGAGACTATTGCAAAAAAAACGGGTGCTAAAATTGTTTCTAATTATGAAATTGTGACCCATTATGGAAATCTAGGTATTGAAGGGCACCCAATGAATCATGGTGGGCAATGGAATTTTGACTTTGGAACAGTAAAATATGTAAATGCTATTCATACTTCTTCGTTTCCTGACGGAAGTTATGGTGGTCAACCAGGAGGCTTTGTAATTGAAGGGGAGCACAAAAACATCTACATTGCTGGGGATACTGCTTTAACATATGACATGAAACTAATTTCCATGCAAACCAAATTAGATTTGGCAATTTTACCAATAGGCGACAATTTTACAATGGGCGTAGACGATGCAATTATTGCAAGTGATTTTGTTGACTGTGATAAAATTTTGGGATATCATTTTGACACATTTGGTTATATAGAAATTGATCATGATGCTGCTAAGAGAAAATTCTTTGAGAAGGAAAAAGATTTAATGCTTTTAGAAATTGGTGAGTTTATAGAATTATAAATGATAAAAGCATCTTACCAAAAATACATACTCAACTTTAAACAAGCCAGCGGTACCTCTCGTGGTATTCTCAAAACCAAAGAGACTTGGTTTATTATTTTAAATTCAAATGGTAAAGTAGGCATAGGAGAATGCAGCTTATTTAGAGGTTTGTCTGCTGATGATAGACTTGATTACGAAGAAAAACTTAAATGGGTTTGTGAAAATATAAATTTAGGTTTTGAGGAATTATTAAAACAGCTTTTAGAATTCCCAAGCATTCAATTTGGTTTAGAAATAGCCTTCAGGTCATTAAAAAGTGAAGATGTTTTTGAAATATTTCCTTCAAAGTTTACACAAAGTAAAGATTCAATTTCAATTAATGGTTTAGTTTGGATGGGGTCTGAAGCCTTTATGAAACAGCAAATTGAGGATAAAATCAAAGCGGGTTTCAGTTGTATAAAAATGAAGATAGGAGCTATTGATTTTGAAACAGAGTGCAATCTGCTAAAATCAATTAGAGCATCATTTTCTTCAAAAGAAATTGAATTGCGTGTAGATGCGAATGGCGCTTTTTCTGTTTCCGAGGCTCTAGATAAACTAAAAACCTTATCAGATTTTGATTTACACTCCATAGAACAACCTATAAAACAAGGTCAAATAAATGAAATGGCTAAACTATGCGAAGAAACCCCATTACCTATTGCTTTGGATGAAGAATTAATAGGTGTTTTTTCTGTAACAAATAAACGTGAATTGATACAAACCATAAATCCTCAATTTATTATTTTAAAACCTAGTTTAGTTGGAGGTTATGTGGGTAGTGATGAATGGATTAATTTAGCCGAAAAGAATAATGTTGGATGGTGGATTACCAGTGCTCTAGAAAGTAATGTTGGCCTTAATGCCATAGCACAATATACTTATTTGAAAAACAGTAAATTACCCCAAGGATTAGGAACAGGTAGCTTATTTACAAATAATTTTGATAGTCCTTTACAAGTAAAAAATGGTACATTGCGCTACAATAAAAAAATAGAGTGGAATTTTAATTTATAAAGTATGTATATAAGTCAAGCTTTTAACGTATTACACGATTGGTGGAGGTATTTAGTTGGTGTCATAATTGTGGTAATTGCTGTTGTAATTGGGCAAATTCCCTTTACGGTTGCAGTAATAGCAAAAGCTTTTGCCAATGGTAGTGATATGTCTAACTTAGATGAATCTAAAATGTTATCACTACTTGAACCAAACTTAAATTTATTTTTAATGCTATTATCTTTTGCGGTTGGTTTGGTAGGAGTTTTATTAGTATCAAAATATTTACATAAGCAGTCATTAACACACTTAACAACCATTAGAAAAAAAATAGATTGGAAACGGTTTTGGTTTGTATTTATTTTATGGGGTGTTGTTTCAAGTGGTTTTATTATTGTAGAATATTTTTTGACTCCAGAAAATTATGAAGTCAATTTTAAACTTATACCATTTCTTATTCTTTGTGTTATAGCAATACTTATGGTGCCGCTGCAAACAAGTTTTGAGGAGTATTTATTTAGAGGTTATTTAATGCAAGGAATTGGCGTTTTAGCAAGAAATAAATGGGTGCCTTTAATTATAACTTCTGTAGTGTTTGGTATGCTTCATATCATGAATCCTGAAGTTGAGAAATTAGGTTACGTTATCATGGTATATTATATAGGAACCGGCCTGTTTTTGGGTATAATGACCCTAATGGATGAAGGTTTGGAGTTAGCTCTTGGGTTTCATGCGGCAAATAATTTGTTTACCGCTTTGTTATTAACCGCAGATTGGACTGCTTTCCAAACACATTCTGTTTTAAAAGATATGTCAGATCCAGGGAAAATTGGTATTATGGAAATTTTTGTTCCGGTTTTTGTAGTATTCCCTATATTACTATTTGTTCTTTCTAAAAAGTATAAATGGACCAATTGGAAAGATAAATTATTCGGAGCTGTAGTGCCTCCTCCAAAAGAAGATTATAAAATTTTAGAAGATATTAGCAATGATTCCTAGTTATAATAAAGTACATAATAGGTTTAAACTTAATGGTATTCATTATACTTATGAAGACCTCATGGAAGTAGCGTATAGTTACGTAAAAGAAGGTGAGTCTTACCAACAAGATTTAGGTAATTTCTTATTAGATTGGTTAGATCAAAATGAGAGCATAACAGTTAAAACTTCAGGTTCTACAGGTACACCAAAGTTTATTCAAGTAAACAAGCAGGCTATGGTAAATTCGGCTATAGCAACAGGAGATTTTTTCCATTTAAACCCTGGAGATAAGGCTCTTCATTGTATTCCAGCCACTTTTATTGCTGGGAGAATGATGCTTGTTAGGTCTATAATATTGGGCCTTGAAGTAGATATTATTGAGCCTTCGGCTACTCCTGTTTTTGATAGCACAAAGGATTATGATTTTTGTGCCATGGTCCCTATGCAGTTGCGTAATTCTATAGAAAGATGCCATAATATTAAGACTATTATTGTTGGAGGAGCTGCTGTTTCAGGAGCTATATTAAAACAAATTAAGAGTTTTCCAAGTATAGTCTATGCTACTTATGGAATGACTGAGACCGTTACACATATAGCATTAAAAAAGCTTAATAACATTGGAAGACCACATGATTTGCATTATAAAATACTACCAAACATTCAAATCTCTCAGGACGATAGAGGTTGTTTGATAATTGATGCACCTTATCTTAATGATGAAAAAATTGTTACAAATGATATTGTAAAACTTTATTCAAAAACAGAGTTTGAATGGTTAGGACGTTATGATAATATGATTAATTCTGGAGGTGTTAAAGTGTTTCCTGAGCAGATTGAGAAAAAACTTAGAGGTGTTATAGATCAACGCTTTTTTATTGGTTCTATACCAGATGAAACTTTAGGCGAAAAAGTTGTTTTGGTTATTCAAGGTGATACAAGCCAAATAGATACGGCGGCATTTGATAGTTTAGAGAAATTTGAAAAACCTAAGGCTGTTCATTCTGTTAAGAAATTTGTTGAAACTGGATCTGGTAAAATTCAACGTAGAGAAACATTAGAATTATTGAAGTAATTATGTTAGGTCATAATTTAAAAACAGAAAGAGCAACTTTAAGTTGCTCTTTCTTATTTCTGCATTTTAAAATAGTAATCTAAAGAGTGTTTGCCTGAACCATATACTAAGAAAAAACCACAAATTAATATCGTAATTATGGCTAGGATTAGGTTTGTTGTATGCATATCTCCAACAAAATTTATAGCTATTGCCCCAATTAAAATAGGTAATTGAGCCAAAATTGCCCATCTTGTTAATAACCCTGTCGCTATCAATAAACCACCTATAAAATGAGCAGGGGCTACATAATGAATCATAATCATACCGCCAGCCATATTTTGAATTGGTTTGAAAAGCTCTGCTAACATTGCGCTATTACCCATAAAGTCTATTCCCTTTATAAAAAGAAACACACCCAAGGCAACACGTAGAATATCAAGAGGTAAATAGGAATGCCTATTCGCCCATTTGTTTAATACTTTTATTGTCCCCATGACTTATAAGTTGTTGATTTACACTTATAAGATACGAAAAAATAAAAAGAAATGCGAACTATACCTGAAGTATACCCAAGTTAAACGGCTTATCGATAGGTGCATGATTAGCTGCTTCAATACCCATACTAATCCAATTTCTAGTATCTAAAGGATCAATAATGGCATCTGTCCAAATTCTTGCCGCGGCATAATACGGGGATACCTGATTATCGTATCGGTCTTTGATTTTTTTATAAAGGGCTTCTTCCTTTTCCTTGGTAAATTTTTCGCCTTGTTTTTCTAAAGAAGCTTTTTCAATTTGAAGTAAAACTTTTGCCGCTGAGTTTCCGCTCATAACTGCTAATTCCGCACTTGGCCATGCAACAATTAATCTTGGGTCATAAGCTTTACCACACATGGCATAATTACCAGCGCCATAGCTATTACCAATTATTACTGTAAACTTGGGAACGATTGAATTGCTTACAGCATTCACCATTTTAGCACCATCCTTAATAATGCCACTGTGTTCACTTTTACTACCTACCATAAAGCCGGTAACGTCTTGTAAAAAAAGCAATGGGATTTTCTTTTGATTACAGTTAGCAATAAATCGAGTTGCTTTATCAGCACTGTCATTATAGATTACCCCACCAAATTGCATTTCACTTGGTTTGGTTTTGGCACCTTTGGTTTTTACAATTTGACGTTGATTGGCAACAATACCAACGGCCCACCCATCAATACGAGCATAAGCGGTAATGATTGTTTGCCCATACCCAGCTTTGTATTCATCAAACTCAGAGTTATCAACCAATCGTTTTATAATCTCATACATATCGTATTGGTCTGCTCTAGATTTTGGAAGAATACCGTAGATATCGTCTGGATTATCTTTTGGTTTTTTTGTTTCTATTCGGTTAAAACCAGCTTTGTCATAATCCCCAATTTTGTCAACTATATTTTTTATCGTATTTAAAGCGTCCTTATCGTCTTTAGCCTTATAATCCGTAACTCCAGATATTTCGCAATGTGTAGTGGCACCACCCAGAGTTTCATTATCAATACTTTCTCCTATAGCTGCTTTAACCAAATAGCTTCCAGCTAAAAAGATACTTCCAGTTTTATCAACTATTAAAGCTTCATCACTCATTATTGGTAAATAAGCACCACCAGCAACACAACTACCCATTACAGCAGCAATTTGGGTGATTCCCATACTGCTCATTACAGCGTTATTCCTAAAAATTCTTCCGAAATGCTCTTTATCCGGAAAGATCTCATCTTGCATTGGCAGATAAACTCCGGCAGAATCGACCAAATAAATAATAGGAAGTTTATTCTCTATGGCAATTTCTTGTGCTCTAAGATTCTTTTTTCCAGTAATAGGAAACCAAGCACCTGCCTTAACGGTGGCATCGTTGGCCACAACTAAGCATTGTTTACCCTTTATATAGCCTATTTTTACAACAACACCTCCAGACGGACAGCCACCATGTTCTTGATACATATCTTCACCAGCAAAAGCACCAATTTCAATAGATTTTGATTTATCATCTAACAGGAAATCAACACGTTCTCTGGCGGTCATTTTACCTTTAGAATGATGTTTTTCAATTCTAGATTTTCCACCACCTAATTTAACTTTAGCAAGTCTTTGGTTTAATTCTGATAATAAAAGTTTATTGTGATCTTCGTTTTTGTTGAAGTTGATATCCATCCTAAGTCATTAGTTTATGCTAAAGTACAAAAGTTGTTATTTCTGAGGAAATTGTTAACGAAATCATAAAAAATATAACATGGAAATATATTCCTAGGAATATAAATATATATGTTGTACTTTTGACCTATCAAAACAAAGTAAAATGAAAAGAGATAAAATTATATTTTATATATCAACCGGATTATTATCCTTATTAATGCTATTTTCGGCAAGTATGTATTTCTTTAATCATGAAGAAATATCAGGAATGTTTAAAAGTTTTGGATATCCAACATATATCATTTACCCCTACGGAGCAGCGAAGTTACTAGGGCTATTTGCAATTTGGAATCCTAATTTTAAAGCTATTAAAGAGTGGGCTTATGCTGGCTTTTTCTTTGCTTTTATATTGGCGTTTTTTGCTCATTTTATGATTGGAGATGGAGAACAAGCAGGAGCTATAATAGCAATGATTTTACTAATTATATCCTATATATTTAACAAAAGAATAAACAAATAACAGATGAAACATATAATAGCCTTTGCAGGAAGTAACAGTAAAGAATCTATAAATAAACAATTGGCAACTTACACAGCTAACTTGGTTCAAGAAGCCGAAGTTAGTATTATAGATTTAAACGATTATGAACTGCCTCTTTACGGAATAGATTATGAAAATGAACATGGCATACCAGATAATGCGCAAAAATTTTTGAAATTAATTCAAGAATCTGATGGAGTGGTATTATCATTAGCAGAACACAATGGGGCTTATTCAGCCGCTTTTAAAAACATTTTTGATTGGATGTCTAGAATAGATGGAAAATTATGGGCTGAAAAACCTATGCTGCTTATGGCAACGTCTCCAGGAGCTAGAGGAGGAGCTAGTGTTCTAGAAATTGCTAAAAGTAGATTTCCTTATATGGGTGGTAATATTGTGGCCGATTTTAGCTTTCCTTCATTTGGAGCTAATTTTTCAGAAGGTAAAATTACTAATGAAGAATTAAACGCAGCTTTATTATTAAAAGTAGACACATTTAGTAAAGCTTTGTAACTTTATGCTGAAATTCAATTTTTAAAAATATGGGAGATCTTTCAAAAGATATAAACTCAACGTTTGTAAATGATAAAGTGAAAGCTTTGATTAATATTATTTATACGGCTAATTGGATTAACAGTCATCAGAATGAGTTTTTTAAACCTTTTGGCATATCACCCCAACAATTTAATATTTTGCGCATTCTACGCGGAGCAGGAGAGGCTATTAAGGTGCAAACTATTAAAGAGCGTATGATTGAAAGAGCACCTAATGCGACACGCTTAATGGATAAATTATGTGCTAAGGAGTTTATTAATAGATTGCCTTGTCCTGGTGACCGACGTGTAGTACATATTGAAATAACAGATAAAGGCCTACAATTGTTAGATACTATAGATAAAGATTTTAAAGAGGATTTATTAGAGAATTTAACCAAAGAAGAAGCAAAACAATTAAGCAATCTTTTAGATAAGATTCGCTAAAAAAATTTAACCAAATAGTTTCCATGGAAACTATTTTAAAAACAATTATTATGAAATTAAATACAATAAAAACAGTAGGGCGAAGTGATTTCGTTAATATGGGACCAATAAAATTAAGACAACCGTTTCCAACAAGTCTAATTGATAATATAGATCCGTTCGTGTTATTACATCATTATGGTCCTTATGAAATTTCGGCAGATAACAACCCTTTCGATCTAGGGCCACATCCACATCGTGGTTTTGAGCCCATTACGTTTTTGATTCAAGGTGAACAATTACATAGAGATTCTTTAGGTAATGAAAGCGTTGTAAAAGCAGGTGATGTACAATGGACGACTGCAGGAAGAGGTATTATTCATGCGGAAGGACCAAGAAAAGAGTTTGTTGAAAAGGGTGGTACTCTTGAAGGTATCCAGCTTTGGTTGAATTTACCAGCAGAAAAAAAGATGATACAACCCAATTACCAACATGTATCTAAGGATGAATTTGGAGTAATTTCTTCTGAAGATGGAAAGGTAAACATCCAAATTATAGCCGGAAATTTGAATGAAACTTTTGGAAGTATTCAAACACAAACATCAGTTAATGCTTATTTGATTAATGTTAAAGAAGGAGGTAGTTTCAATATTCCAACTAATAATAAGCATCAATCCATGCTTTACCTATTAAATGGACAGGTTCTGATTAATAATTCAATGTCATTAAAGCAAAATGAAAATCAACTTATTCATTTTAATGAAGATGGAGAAGGGTTTCATATTCAAGGTAAAGATACGTCTAAGTTGCTATTCCTTTCAGGAAAACCTTTAAGGGAGCCCGTTTCGTCTTACGGACCATATGTAATGAATACTCAAACAGAGATTTTAGAGGCCATGAGGGACTACCAAATGGGGAAAATGGGGTTTTTAGCAAACTCTTAATAAAGAAGCATTCAAATTTTTGAATGCTTTTTTATTTAAAAATGCGATATTTGCTATCCTGAAAAGAATAAATAGCACAAAATATGGCAATGAATAAAAATACCGTGTTAGCATGGGCAACTTGGATTATGATTTTTGTAGGTTTAGGTTTAATCGCTCTTGGAGCTTTTAGATATGATGAAATAGCCGGTTGGGGCTTTGCAGCAGTAGGATTCGGCTTTTTTGCCAATGCCTGGGTGTTTAATGCGCTTAAAGGACGTGTCTAAAGAAATCTAATTTTCTAAAATTTTAATTAATCTAAAATAATGAGTGACGATAAAAAGATAATCTTCTCAATGTCTGGTGTTACAAAGACATTTCAGTCTGCTAATACACCAGTACTTAAAAATATATATTTAAGTTTTTTCTACGGCGCTAAGATTGGAATCTTAGGTTTAAATGGTTCTGGTAAATCTACTTTACTTAAAATAATTGCTGGAGTTGATAAAAATTATCAGGGAGATGTAGTCTTTTCACAAGACTATTCGGTAGGGTATTTAGAACAAGAGCCTCAGTTAGATGATGAAAAAACGGTAATGGAAGTAGTTCGTGAGGGAGCTGCAGAAACCGTTGCTATTCTTGATGAATACAATAGTATTAATGATCAGTTTGGTTTAGAAGAGGTATATAGCGATCCGGACAAAATGGAGAAGCTAATGAACCGTCAAGCGGAGCTTCAAGATCAAATAGATGCAGCCAATGCTTGGGAGTTAGATACCAAATTAGAAATTGCAATGGACGCTTTAAGAACCCCAGATGGTGATAAAAAAATTGGAGTATTATCTGGTGGTGAACGTCGTCGGGTGGCTTTATGTCGCTTATTGCTTCAAGAGCCAGACGTATTACTTTTAGATGAACCTACCAACCATTTAGATGCGGAATCTGTTCATTGGTTAGAGCATCATTTAGGTCAATATAAAGGTACTGTGATTGCTGTAACGCATGATAGGTACTTCTTAGATAATGTTGCCGGTTGGATTTTAGAATTAGATAGAGGTGAAGGTATTCCTTGGAAAGGGAACTATTCATCTTGGTTAGACCAAAAGTCTAAACGAATGGCTCAGGAAGGTAAAGCTGCTTCAAAACGTCAAAAAACCTTGGAACGTGAGTTGGAATGGGTAAGACAAGGTGCTAAAGGACGTCAGACTAAGCAAAAAGCGCGTTTAAAGAATTATGATAGGTTGATGAGCCAAGATCAAAAACAATTAGACGAAAAGCTTGAAATCTATATTCCAAACGGACCTCGTTTAGGGACTAATGTAATTGAGGCTATTGGAGTTAGTAAAGGCTATGAAGATAAATTACTATACGAGGACTTAAACTTTAAATTACCGCAAGCAGGAATTGTTGGAGTTATTGGTCCTAATGGAGCTGGTAAAACTACCATTTTTAGAATGATAATGGGAGAAGAAACTCCGGATAAAGGTGAGTTTCAAGTAGGTGATACAGCTAAAATAGCTTATGTAGATCAGAGTCATACAAATATTGATCCTGAAAAGACCATATGGCAAAATTTCAGTGATGAACAGGAGTTGGTTATGATGGGAGGAAAGCAAGTTAATTCTCGTGCCTATTTAAGCAGATTTAACTTTTCAGGAAGTGAACAAAATAAAAAAGTAAGCCTACTTTCTGGTGGTGAAAGAAACCGTTTGCATTTGGCAATGACTCTGAAAGAGGAAGGTAATGTGTTGCTTTTAGATGAGCCCACTAATGATCTTGATGTCAATACTTTAAGAGCATTAGAAGAAGGTCTTGAAAACTTTGCAGGGTGTGCTGTTGTAATATCGCATGATAGATGGTTCTTAGATAGAATCTGTACGCACATTTTAGCTTTTGAAGGCGATTCTCAAGTATATTTCTTTGAAGGTAGTTTTTCAGATTATGAAGAAAACAAAAAGAAACGACTAGGGGGTGATTTGATGCCTAAACGAATAAAGTATAAAAAGCTAATAAGATAGAATATAAAAAAAGCTCACTGAAAAGTGAGCTTTTTTTATGAATTTAATTGATCTTCTAAAAATTCAATCCTTTTTTTCTGTTTGTAAACCTTTATAAGGTTTAAAATTAGAAGAAGTAGTACTGTAATTGAGAATATTGATAAAATACTAATTAGGGTGGCTAGAGATTCTTTTTGTTCATGTATGTTCAAAAAGAGAATCAAGTAGGTTATTAAAATTTTCATGATAGCAGGTTTTATTCGTATAAATGACCAGTTCCTATTTCATAATTGGAATCGTTTAAATTACATATAGAATCTTTTAGAGTATTAAACTTTTTGATTGTGTCATCTAGTTTCATCTGAATCCGTATTCTTTTTATAACAGCATAAACCATTATAATTAAAAAGATTACAGGTATAAATATGGCTCCCATAACAGTTGAGTATTATTGGTACATATGACCTCCAGTAAAGTCTTTGTATTCATCCTTTTTCTTTGCAAGGTCTTCACTTATCTTGTTAAGTTTTTCATTTTCCTTTTTCAATTTATAGGATTTTCTAATTCCTAAAATCAATAACAACGCAAAAAAAATAACAACTACAATTAAAACTGTAAGTATAGTGTATTCACTAGTTAGAAGAATATATGAAGCTAGGTTAAAAGACATAATTAAGTCTGAAATCTGGTTAATTCCATTTCAAATATACCATTAATTAGACCTCTAAACAATTTAAAATGAAAAGGATATAAACATAATATGTTAATAGTTTGGGGATGATTCGTCTCTAATTTCTTTAAATTCAAGGGTTTTAGATTACTTGTTATAGTTATAAAATCTTACATTATATATATGTATTTCATCGAAAACAGAAAATTGATGTAACATTTTAATAATAATTCATACCAATTATTTGAGTGATTTCTATTTCAAAAGTCATCTTTTTTAACGAAATTGCTTGTCCGTAAAATTGTTCAACTTAAATACTAAACTGACTATGTCTGATGATTTCGATTTATTAGAAACCAATTCAAATGAAAAAACAGAGAAAGTAGATGTTAATTGGGGAAAAGCCATTGACACTATGAAATCTAAGTTATCTCAAGAAGACGACCCTGAAGTACGCCAAAAAATACTAAACGCCACTTTAGATGATGTAGTGCATATGGCTGAAAAAGATAGAACTACACTTCTTGATGCTATTAAAGACTTAACAGATTATCAGGACGAAGTTGGAATTTTATTTGAAAAATTTTCTTCATTAAATGCTACAGAGCAGAAAGTGATTGATGATGCACAAAAAGCATTAGAACGCGCCAGAGTAGAATTGGAAGATGCCGAAAGTAAACCAGATACTTGGTGGAACAACCTTTGGGGACGAAAAAGCAAGATTAAAAAGGCTCAAGAAGAGCTCAAGGCAGCTGAAAAAGTTAGAGCTGCGGCCGATAATAAAGCGAAGGCTATGTTTCAAGAGCGTATTGAAAATGCCGATGTACAAACCCTTTTAAGTGAGTTGTCTTATAAAAGTCAAGCAGCTGTTACCCGTTTAAAGAACCGTGAGCTTGAAATTAAGGAGGTTGAAGACAAACTACAGGTTGCTATAGTAGAAGCTACTAAAAATCACACCAAAGCTTTAGAGAAGAAGAAAGAGGTTGAAGATAAACTTGAAGAACAATATGCCTTATTAAAGCAAGCTAGACAAGAGTTAGAAGACATTGTAGATAAACAATCTGCAGAATATGCTCAAGCCATTGGTAAAGTAACAGAACTAGAGCAAAAGGTGGAAGAGTTAGAAGGTATTAAAAATGCTTATACTACACTAGCTGCCAGTAAAGACAGCTTTGTACACAAGCATAATTTAACCATTAAGGTGCTAACGTCATTACGTAGCAACTTACAAACGCATAGAGCTAAATTAAAATCTGATACTGAGGAGCGATTGAAGTATTATGATGGCTACATTGTGGCTTTAAAAGCACGTACAGACCAAGAGTTTGCAGCTATTTTAGAGCATTTAGGTGTTAAAACCGATGAGCATATAGGTGAAACCCTTGCAGCAATGCATACAGCAAGTGCTAAAGCACGTCAAGACATGATGGATAATATTCCGGTTCATGAAAAAGTAATGCAGGGTGTATACAGCAGTTATGCAGAGGCTTTACAAGAAATTCGAGCAAAAGATGTTGATATCCAAAAGAATTTTGCAGAGCGTTATGGTATTGATATGAAAGAACTTTTTGAAGATTATTATAAAGCAGATGCAAACAAACCATCGGGTGAAGGTGATGCTCCAGAAGGAGACCCTAAACCAGATGCTGAAGAAGACGATTTGTTATCTTAAAATTATTGGGGCGTTACCACGCTGAATAAGCGTGGTCAGGCTTTCCGCTAAATCTTTTTTATGTCTAAGGTCATAAAAAAGGATACCGCATTAATCCTTAACGCAAACAAAAGTATCTGTCAATTACTAATTGAATATGTCAATTAATCATATTACCACACCATTAGATTCGGCAATTCTAGACTCTAAAGAACATTATATTTTTTACCACAAAATGGTAGACTATGTGTTTAAAGAGCTCATAGTTGCTGTACAACGTAACAGGATTCTCAATAATCAAGAGCTTGATATGTTCAGGCAATACTGCGATTTGCTATTGTATTCAGTTGAGGCTATGCGTATTAAGTATATGTATGATGATGAGGATAATATGAAGGTGGATTTAACAGAGTCTGGGTTCCCTAATTATTTAGAGTTTCGGTATTTATTTAACGATCTGGAACTGCGTGACGATTATTTAGGAAACCTCACACCGGTTGATACACTGCAAGAAGAGTTTTTAGACACTCTGATGCGTAAAAAGGAGCCAATAAAGCGAAGTAAGTTATTTCAAGCGGCGTCAATTGTATACTATTCCTCTGTTAATAAACGCTATATATTCAATCGGTTTGTTCAAGGTAAAATAGTTAATGCACCAATAGATTCAGGAGCCGATTTATTGACTAGTTGGAGTTTTTATGATGTTGCTAGTAACCGCCCTTTTGTTTGTTTTATGTACTTCAATTATGACGGACATAAGGTTAACGATTATAAAGATGATATATATGAAGTTTTGAAACATGTTGCAGATAGAAAAATGAATTTAGATACCATGGCTTATGGTATTGACAGAAAATTAGCCAAAGTATCGCCAAAGCTTATAAAGAGAATTGATCTGGGCCCATTACATAACATGTTTGCTAAAGATGAAAACGAATTAACACATACCATTTTAGAAGGCATTAGCAAAAAGGATATACCGATTGAATCTTATGCATTATCATTTAAAATAGATGAAGTGCAATCTAAAAGTGAGTTTAAAGAAGGTAGCTTTTTCAATAAACAGATTTTACAAAGGTGGGATGATGTGTTTAGACAAAAATACGTATTTGCACCGCATAGAATTATTCAGCTCTTATATAATAAAACCCCTGAATTAATGAATCAGCTGGCTAAACCACCTATTGAAATGGCTAGTTTGAAAATTGATAAAATAAAAAGTTAGAAGCAGAAGACTGAAAACCGAAGAGCACTTTTAACTTATAACTGAAAACTTAAAAATGGAACATAACTCAACATTCCCTATAAAACAAACTGAATTGGATATGCTTCGTGATGAAGCTACATCGTACTTAAAAAGCATCCAGTGGGAGCAAGGAGCTCGTGCTAAAAACAGAGATAAAGATGCTAAAGACGATTCAATTCTGTTATACTTATCTAGGGCTAATAATGGGAGTAGTGCTACCGAAATCACCTCGGTATCCAAAACTATTTTAGCTTTAAAGAAAAGATTGCTGCCAGATTCAGTAGCAATTCCTGTGTTGTTAAATCAAACACTTTTTGCGGTTCAAGAAGGGATTACTTTGGGAATTTGGGCAAAGGATAGTTACTATGATGCATCGGGATTATCTAGTTTGAGTGAAAACAAATCTGCATTAAGCTCTAGTGGTAAACGCGAGTTTGAAAGCAAAATGCATACTGCAACAGCGTTTATGTTGTTTTCTACTGCATATAAGATTTTACATGATTTAAAACCACATGCCTCAGATGATTTAAGTGTAATGAAGCAGAAATTTGCTGGTATTCCAGAGGTTTCTTTAATGTCGCCAATCAAAGGAATATCCTGTAGTTTATTTTATTATGACAAATATTTAGGACACCCTGAAATCATTAAATCTGATAAAGATGTTATCGATTTTACGGTGGTTTACTTTGAAGCATTGATTGACGAAATTCAGTTACGTAAAAGTTCCTTAGAGTACACAGAAACCATTGAAGACAGAACCTTTAAACTTGAAAACTCAGAGTTTGCAGTTTCAGGATGGAGCAATGTATTTGCCGGAACTGCTAAAAGTGTTGAGTTCAATAAAATTCAGTTCGAACAAATTGTTGGTAATCGCGATGCAAAACATTTTGCACGTCGTTTAACCGAACGTTTATTAAGTTACGATTTTGTTGCAAAAAAGAATCCGTTTCAAGAACTGGGTGGTTTTATGCCGGTATTTATGGGGTATGGAATTCCTGGAACCGGAAAAAGTATGTTAATTGCTGCCATAGCCACAAGACTTAAAGAACACTGTGATACTTTAGATATTCCGTTTTTATTTCATCCTATGCCTGATACGTTGATTAGCACGTTTCAAGGTGGTTCCGCAGAAAAAATGGTGGAGTGGATGAAGCCTTTACAAGATCCTTCAAAATTAATTTTTGCACCTATTGATGATGCTGAAAATAATTTACAAGAACGCACAGCTCAAGGTGTTTCAGCAGGAGTAAAAGAGGTGATTGGTGTGTTTTTAAGATATACTGAAGGCGCCTATGCTGTTAACTATGGCAACAGTTCTATTGGCCTATTCACTAATTTGCCAGAGATGTTAGATAAAGCTGTTATTTCTAGAGTTCAAGGACGTTTTAAAATAGATGGAGCCCGCACAGAGCATGATTTTTTAGATCAAGATCATTTATGGTGGCGTAAACTGGATGATACCATGCCTGATTTTGTAAATATGCAAGGACCAGAAAACTATAGCTATTTGCAAGACCAAGGATTGGCTAAAAATATGGGAGAAATTCTTAATGTTACAGATAAGCCATCAGAAGAACGTGTACATGAAATTTATGATAAGGTTGAAAAACAATTTAAAACCAATCAGCACTTATTTTATGCGAATCTTTATAAAGACATGCAGAAAGCATTTCCTTTCTTCTCATCTAGAGATGTTAGAAACATTCAAAGTGCGGTATCATTACGTTTAACAGATTTTGATTTAGAAGAAGATTGGTTTGAGAACCCAGAAATTTATTTCAAACAAGAATACGATACCAAATTTAATATGCTGCAAGAATTGATGCGTGCGAATATGAAGGGATTAGATTTTTCTGAAATTAGAAGGCAAGAAGTGGTGCGATATCTAGATAATGTAGCAACCATTGCTGATACTGACTTTAAACGAAAAGTAGACGCACGAGTAAATCAGTTAAATATTGAAACAGAAGCTAGAAGAACGTTTGAAAATGAGTAGTGATAAAATCAAAAACATAGAACACACCTTACTTTCAGATAACTATTATATTCTGAATAAAGTCAATTTTGACTATTTAATGAAAAGTGGCATATGGGTGAATCAAATGCGAGAGGTATATGATAGAGGAGATGGTGCTGGTATTCTACTGTATAATAAAGAAAAGAAAACAGTAATTTTAACTAAACAATTTAGAATGCCAACCTTTTTAAATGATAATGAAAATGGCTTTTTAGTTGAAATTGCGGCAGGCATGTTAGATAAAGATAACCCTGAAGCCTGTGTAATTAGAGAAACAGAGGAGGAAACGGGTTATAGATTAAAAGAAGTTAAAAAGGTTTATGAAGCGTATTCTTCACCAGGTGTAATGACCGAAAAAATGCACTTTTTTGTTGGTGAATATACTGATGACATGAAGGTTAACGAAGGTGGTGGTTTAGATAGTGAACATGAAGATATTGAGGTATTAGAAATCCCATTTAAAGAAGCAGTAAGTATGCTGAATAATGGAGAAATAGTCGATACACGAACTATTGTACTGTTGCAATATACTATAATTCATAAGTTGTTAGATTAGACGATGCAAAAATTAATAGAAGCCAATTTATATAGAAGTGAACTTATTCCGGTAAGTGGGAAGTTGGTAGAACGTTATAATAAATGTTTGGTTAAACTTGGTTTTACACCAACCAAACTTAAAACATTCTTAATTGATGGTATAGGTTGGAGTCCTGAAATAGCTGAAGAAAAGGAAGATTTACATTATTTAAATAATGGTGAGGCTAATCCTCATGGTATTCTTATAACCCCATTACAAAAGGGGAAACCAGTGTATTTGCCATTTCACACCTTTGATAGGGATATGATGAAATATATCTTTTCTGTTCATGGTAATAGAATTAAAGATATAACACGCGATTGTGCTATTTGTATTGATTTTGATCAAAATATTGATGTGTTTTATGAACCTTTAGATGTTTTAAAATACAATACTGTTAATATTCATTTTCATCTAATAAACAATCTAGATAAGATTAAAGAAGAGCAATTAGAATTGGTTGAAACTTTTAAACGAGACCATAATTTTATAGATGAAACATTACATCAAAAGTTATTAGATTCAGCTAATAAATATGGCGATTTAAGAGAACGTGATTTAGATTTACATGAACTACAATTCACAACAGATTCGTTTTATACGCGTGCTTTTGGCGGTGTTTATGTGCTTAGAGATTTCATATCACCTATTGTGATTTTTGAAGATGAAAAGTGGCATAAAGAGGCTATTAAAGACACCAATTATGAGGTGTTAATTTATCATATTCATCAGAAGGAATTGTTAGTAAAACTAAGAGATCATGTTATCATTGAATATAATCTTGAAAATGCTGTTAATACTGCTAGATATCAACGTATCAAAAAATACGAAATGTCACTTCATTTAAAGAAAACGCAGCATCCTATAAAAGATATTTTGAGTGACCCTATTCTTTATAAAAGTTATTTGAATAAGCTTGATATAGACGCTAGAAAAAAAGTAATGAGTGTTGAGCGCTATTTAGAGAAGTTAGAAACGAGTAATCAGTATAAAATTGGCGATATAGTAGATCCTAAATTGTTTGAAGCGCTTCACAAGCCGCATTCGTCATTAGAGGCTAGACATCAGGATTTAATTTGGAAACTTTTGGTAAATGTATCGCCTAAGGATGTTTTGTATTGGTATTGGTATGATAAAGAGGACTTTTATAATAGTTTTGAAAATTGGGATAATTCTCTAAAAGAATGGGTAATAGAGACTATTAGTAACAATATTTAAAAAGTATAGACTAACTATATAGCTGGAAGACTGAAGTTAGAAGTATGAAGAAAGTAACTTTATTGAATATGAAATTCAAATTTGAAGATTTAATTATTTGGCAAAAAGGAATGGATTTAGGAGAGGAAATGAATATCATAGCTTCTGAATTCCCTAAAGAAGAGCTTTACAATTTATCATCTCAACTGCGAAGAGCATCTGATTCAATCGCTTTAAACATTTCAGAAGGCTCAATATTGCAATCAGGTGCAGAGTATAGAAGGTTTTTGGGTTATTCTATCAGATCGATAGCAGAAGTTGTTACTTGTTTGCATAAAGCAAGAAGAAGAAAGTATTTTTCGGAAGAGGTGTTTTCTAAGTATTATAAAGATTGTTTTGACTTAATGAATATGACTATTGCATTCAGAAATAAAATCAAAGATTAATTGCTTCAAGCCGCATGCTTCGAGCTTCAAACTTTATTATTATGGGACTAGACTTAGTAATTTTTATTGCAGCCATTTTATTTGGGATTTTTATTTATTGGAGAGAGTCTCAAGGAAATAGACTGTACAAATTTGTTAATAAGGTTTTCAATAGCAAAGAATTGCAGATGAAACCAGATAACAAAAAGGGTTTTGTATTTAAGCAAGCTTTTTTACCAAGACTGGTTTATGTTGTTGGCTTCTTTTTGTTAGTAGGGTTAGGAGTTCAATTTTTATCGCCTTTTGAAATTTTTACTAGTTATAATGGTATTTCTGCCTTTTCTTCAATTTCCGTTGGGACTTTAATAGGAACCTATTTAGCAAATTTTGTTTTAAAGTCTGGTAAAGTCATTGAAGAAAAAAGTGATTCTTTAGGTGATATAGTTCAAGATACTATTGAAAAAGGGAAAGATATTATAGAAGATATAAAAACCAAAGATGAGGATGTGAAACCAAAGGAAGAAATTAAAGAAGAAGCTCCTCAAAAGGATGGTAAAAGCGCCAGAGAACGTTTAAAAGATAAAGGATACTTGAAATGATATCAAATAAGTTTAGATATGTCCTAATAATCATATTTGCGGCACTTATTATTGTAGAGATTGTAATTATGGATTATGATAATTTTTGGAATTGGGGAAATTGGTTAGGCATATTAGCACCAGTTTTAATGATATTAGCTATGGTAATGAGTATAAAGCATGTAAATAAACACGGAGAGAACTAACACTATGATAAAATCTTACTGGAATAAAGGCAAAAAACAAAAAAGAAACACCATCATTTTCGGATTCATTCTTCTTATTCTTTTATTTGTTTTAAGAGATGATTATCAACCATTTTTATTGTTCCTTAGAAAGTTCATTTTTATAATTCTTTTAAGTGGAATAATATTGTTTTTTGGTCTCCGTAAATTTAGAAAATCTGCCACAACTGGAGGTAGGCTAGGACTTCTTGGGATTTTGGTATTGTTTTTTGGGCTATTATACATGGTGGGCTGGCATTTTAAAATGTATGATTATATGAAAACATATAATGTTTTCAATAGTTTAAATAAAGTTGAAATTAATGAGTTACCATTAACGCAAAACGAACGTATTCAGCCATTGCGTAATATCTTTTCTATGGCTAATGAAAGTGTAGGAGAGACTAAAGATGTCTCATTACCGCATTTAGTTCGTGTTGATGATGAAAACAAATGGACCATGGCTATTCAACCTACCGAAAAGTACGTTTGGCAGGGTATTACCGATAATACTGAAGAAGTCTTTTCTGTTTCTAGTACTACACCGTTTCCGCGTTTTTCTAGTGAAAATAGAATTCCTGTAACTTTTTCCATCGGAGAGTCTTTAAAGTTTAGTAGAAACACCTATAATGCCGTAGTTCAACGGTTTAATGTCTTTCAGCTATTCACTTTAGAACCCAGTGACACGTATTATATGAAGAATGATTCAGGAAAATGGGTACAAGTGGTAAGTTTAATAAAATGGAAAGGATTCTTGTTTCCTTATCCAACTTTTGGAGGTGTTATGGTAGTTGATAATGGTGAGCATGATTTTGGGGATTATATAGAGCGAATTCTTATTGGGAAAGGAACTTATATAAGTCCAGAAAACATGGGTGAATATCCGTATTTAACACGTCAAAATACTTTGGCAGAAAAGGTATCACGTTTACAAGCAGAATCCTTAAAATTTTTAGGAGGATTTAGCGACCCACTACCATGGAATATGGAAACTGCAGTGAAAATACCAGATTTAGCTGATGACCAAAACCAGCAACCTTTTGTGACTGATTTTGATTTTTCTGATACCGATTCTGATGCTTATAGTGGCCTTTATCATTGGTTTGGTTTAGAGCCTGTAGGTGATGAGCGTACCAGCTTAACCTTCAGTGTTTTTATCCCAGCGGATGGCTCGGATAGATTGTTTTATTATGACCATGCAACTAAGAAACAAGGATATGCTGGTGTCTCTGCAATGCCTTTAAAAGTTATTGAATCAAGAAAAGAATTTGATTGGTCAGTTAACAAACCTGTAGAATTTAGGCCTTATATAAAGGATATTGCAGGTAAAAAGCGCATGTTTTTTTTAGGAACCATTTCTGCTATTAGAGAAAATGAAGCTGAAAAGTTTGATGGTTCGGCTACACCAGATTTAGCACTTGTTGATAGCGAATATAGAGATGTAGTTTGGATAGATGTAAAACACCCTAGCCAATGGGATAAAACAGTTTATGATCAACTAAACGAGGCGTGGAGATCTAGTGAAGGCATTGGCTATTATTTTGTTGAAGAAAACAAGGATATTGATGTAATTCAGAAACCTACAGATTCTTTAGTCATTAAAACTGAAAAGGAAATTCAGATAGACGAACTACAAAAACAGATAGATTCTTTAAAAGCTTCCGGACAGTAAAATATCTGTGTTGAAATTCTTCTATTCAAAAAGTATTCTTTCAGAGGATGTAATTACTGATGTTCAAACAGAATTTCATTGTGAAGATATTGGAATTTGTACATTAAGTAAATATCATAATTTTGAATATAACCATGTTTCTTTAAATGATGATGTTGATTGGGAACGACTTGTTTTTATAACTTTTAGGCTAGCTATATTCAATTTAATTGTAAAAAATCTAATTAAGGTAAATTCTATTGAATACAAAGAATCTTATTTGGGTAATCTCTTTGAATTTAAAACAAGGCATTTTCTTTTAGAGCCTGAGAAAAAAGCTAAAATAGATGATTTATTTTCTTCTAGCATTTTAAATATTTTTAATAAACTTTATATCAAACAAAAATCTAAGGTTCACCTTCACGAATTAATTACGGAAACATTTGATTTTTTTATTGGAGCTACAGATTCCTATTTATTACCTGGTAAGAGGGTTTTGCTTAAAATATTTGATTTATATGTTTCCAAGTATAAATGGTTAAAATTTGAGGAAGATTATCATTTACTGGGTACACATTATAAATATAGAGTTTGGATTGAACCTATTTACATTCCTAGATTGAAACTGCAGCATGATTCTATCACCAACAGTTATAATGTTTCTTTAAAAGGCAATATTTCTTTAAGAAATATGGTTAAAAGAATTGACAATGTACTTGAGTTTAATTATGCAAAAAGAAAACCTTTTTCTGATAGTTCAGGAGGTAGGTTTGGAAATTCTAGAATTGAGTTTTTAATACCCAGAGAGTGATTTACTTAATTATGGTATAAGTAATTACTCTATGTCAAGTTTTTGTCAAGTCTTATTAATAACTGGCTTGAACATATGTTGCCCTCCATAAACCAAACGTTCTCATACTGCAGCATTTAGTCGTTTAGTTTTGCTTTTTAATAAATTAAAAGCAAATAGAATGTTTTCTAATAAAAAATCTAATTGGGCATTATTGACGGCCCTAATCTTAGTACTTGTAAGTTGTAGCAGTGGTTCTAGTGATCCAAAACCAGATAACACACCTCCTGTAGTTGTTGATGATTCTCCATCAGCTACAGATGATAGTTTAATTGTAAATGAAGATAGTACATCAGGATCTGCAAATCAGATAGATGTTTCTAAGAATGATGACTTAGGTGATGATGGGGGAGATACAGATAATTACAGTTTAGCAACCAATGCAAGTAATGGTTCTGTAACAGAAGTAAGTGATGGTGTTTTTGAATATATACCAACAGCAGATTATCATGGTTCAGATAGCTTTACATATACTATTACAGACAAAGATGGTGATAATGCAATTGGAACGGTTAACATTACTGTAAATGATGTTCCAGAAGGGCCAACAGCAGAAGACTTCAATAATATAGACGCTAGTTTGCCCTCTTTTGTTTCTATTGATGACACCACACCAAATGGTAAAAAATGGGTGAAATTTGAAAGTATGTCAGATGAGTTTAATGCTTGGGATTCTAATAAATGGTTTAAGTCAACTTGGAATTATGGGGTTCCTGTTGAAATTTCAAATTCTAGTTCCAATTCAGGCGTATCAGATGGAAAGCTTTGGATAAAAGCTACACTAAATGAAAGTAATTCTGACGGGAGATGGTTTCAATCTGCTAGAATTCATTCAAAAGCAGAAACAAAGTATCCTATGTATACAGAGGCCAGAATTAAAACAGCACATATTTCTGCTTATAACACGTATTGGTTAAATAATGGGGATATAAACAATAGAGATGAGATTGATATTATTGAGAATAATTCAAAACCAACTTGCACAAATTGTGATGCAGAAATATTTCCTGAAAGAATGAATTCTCAATATTTTCAAGCCGATGAAAATGAAAACCCTACCACCATTAGAAAAAAAGGTACTTTTCTTAGATCTGGCTTATCTGATGTTAACCCATTAAAAAACAAAGGATGGAATGAAGATTATCATACTTATGGTGTATGGTGGAAAGATTCTAAAAACATACAATTTTACCTAAATGGAGAACCAGCAGGAAGCGTAGTTGTTGGTGAACATAACGACGGACAAACTTACAATAGAGAGTTCACAAGAGATTTAGAAATAATATTTGATTTATGGACAAATGAGGCGGGGTGGCTAGGAGGTTTGCCACCTAAATCTGATTTAAATGATAATACCATTAATACTATGCGTATTGATTGGGTAAGAACCTGGAAATTGGAAGATGAATAATTCCTTAAAACCAGATTAATAGCCGAAAAAACCGAAGATAAATCTTCGGTTTTTTTGTTTTTAGCACGTAACAACCCTGATTGATTATAGACTTATAGGTAAAGCCTATTATGTTTGATTATCTGGAGTTAGAATATGAAGTAAAAAGAAGAAGGGGTCTAGTAAACCCTAAAAGGAAACTATATGAAAGAAAGAAAAATTCACTCTTATTATTGTTTTCAAATCTCTTAATAAACTATAAATTAAAGTTTAGCCGTAATATGCAAAATGTTTACATGAGCTTTATAACTTTGGTTGTGGTTATTAGTACCACAATAGTTCTATGCCAACCTATTATTTCAAATTTCAGAGAATATTCTAATAGGCAGACTGAGGCAACTAGCGCTGCTTATGAAAACAAGAATAGAGTAGCATTTAATTTCTTGATAAATTCTGGAAAAAATAGATTTTTAGAGGCTAGAATAAGTAGTGCATATAAAGAGTTTAAATTAGCGCATGCAATTTATCCAGAAAATGAAGCGTTGAATAATTTACTTATTGAAACTCTTAATATTCTTTGTGAAAAAGAAAATATTTATTGTGATGAATTAGATGAGTTCTTGCTGAATGATTACTAGAACACCAATTCCATTTTAATATTACTACGAACATAAGGTGAATTTGGTTCAACAGGTATTTCTAAAAAACCAAATTTTCTATAGATGTGAATAGCGTTTTCTAATTTAGTATTAGAGTAGAGAAGGAGCTTTGGTAACTCCATAATACTTTTGGCATAATCAATACAATACGCTAATAGTTGCTGACCAATTTTTTTTCCTCTATGGTTTGTTGAAACAGCCATTTTAGCAAGCTCGAATAGTCCATCAGTTTTAAGTGGCATTAAAGCAACCGTACCAACAACCTCATTTTCCAATTTAGCAAAAAATATATGTCCGCCTTTGTTAATTATATATTTATTAGGGTTGCTTAAAACTTCTTCATCAAAAGGTTCAACATAGAAAAAGGTTTGTAACCATTCTTTGTTAAGTTCATAGAATGTATTTGAATATTCATTTTTAAAAGAAACTATTTCTAAACTCACGAACTCTTAATAAAATCTGTTATTAAATAAGTAATTAGTTTGCCAACTTGTGATGCCACTCTTTTACTAGGTGCGACTTCACAAATATGTAAGTATTTGGCATTTTCATTCTCACCAAAATAATTAACAAACTTTCTAGCTTGGTTTACACTAAACCCACTAGGTGTCATGGCACTACTTGTAATGTTTTCAATAGCATCACAATCAATTTCAATTCCAAAAGCATCTTTTGATATATGCTTCAAAGCCCTTACCATTTCAGAGTTAAACTTTAATTCATTTCTAATTTCAATACTATCAAATGTATTATACTTAACTGCCTTAACTTTGTTAAGCGTAGTTAACGTTTTATCTGAGGTGTAATTCTCATGTATACCAAAAACAAAATATTTGTTTAGGAACCCTTCCGCGAAGGCGTAACTAAAGCCATTACCACTATGGCGCCCTTCTTCCGGTCTAAAATCAGAGTGTGCGTCAAAATTAACAACACTAATTGGGGAATTAACAGCTAATGAAGTTCCTTTAATGTTACCATATGCATTGTTATGTCCGCCACCAATAATGATAGGTTTTTTACCTGCCATAACAATCTGACTTACCAAGTAAGTTACTTGTACGTCTATTATTTCAACTAAATCTCTAGCCTTTTTTAAGTCTCTTTTCTTCGTAACATCAAGCTTAGAAATCTGTTCCATTTCATCACTAAAATTTAAATGACCTAGAATTAAAACCTCCTTTGCCTTGGTATATTTATTGCTCTGAATGTTTAACAAAACTTTAAGCGAAGCTTCCCAAGCCTTTGCTGTACCCGTTTTTCCAAGGTTAGCAATAACCCCTACATCTTCAGGGACACCAAATATCACATACTTAACATCTAAATTATTAAGTTGTTCGTATATGTTAGAAATGCGGGTCAATAATTTAATATGTTGACCAAATTTGGATTCGCCTTGGCGTTTGTTTAAAAGCTTATTTCTAGAAGAATTATTAAATAAAACCAGTTTGTCCATTAAGTAATAAATTTGATTAAAAATACATCAATATTTATTTATAGCATTATAAAAAATAAATTAAAAAACCAGGAAAATTTAAACTTAATCTAACATTAAAAACAAGTAATTATGGAAGAAAACAAAAGTAACATGGGCCTTAAAATAGCGTTAGGAATTGCGTTAGCTTTATTTTTAGGAGTTGGGTTTTATACTATGAACCTTTATAGTAGTAGTAAAGAAATTCAAAATGATTTAACACAGGAGAAACAGCTAGTAATGAACGATTTAGATGCAATGGCTAAACAATATGATGAGGCTATTGGTGAAAACAAAGTTGCTAATGAAAATTTAGTTGAGGCCAGAGAAAGAATTCAAGGTTTGATGGATTCATTAAAAATTTCTGAAACAAATGTTAGAAGTTTATGGAGATATAAGAAAAAGTATCTTTCTCTTCAAAAAGAAATGGACGTGTTATTGGCTCAAAACGATTCTTTACGTGTAGAGAACTCTTATTTAGCAACATCACTTGATAGTACAAGAGTTCGTTTAGAGGAGCGTACTATATTTACCGATTCATTATTGGTTCAAAATACTGCTTTAGCTGAAGTTGTGGAAAATGCTTCGGTTCTTGGTACCGTTGGTTTAAAAGGATTTGGAGTAATTGAAAGAACCTCAGGAAAGTTAATTCCAACTGAAAGAGCAAGTAGAACTGATAAACTAAGAGTTTGCTTTACAGTTGCTAAGAATAGTTTAGTACAAGCTGGAGATCATGAATTATATGTACAAGTTGTTGATCCAAAAAACAATACTTTAGGTTTAAATGAACAAGTGCAGTTTGAAGAAAAAACTTTAAATTATAGTATAATAAGTAAATTTAACTATGAAAATGCTAACCTTAATGTTTGTGAGTTCGTAGTTGCCAAAGGACAAGATAAGTTTGAAAAGGGTCGTTATGTAGTTAATGTTTTTAATAATAAAGATTTAGTTTCTACCTCAGAATTTACATTGAAATAAATTTTAATATATAACACTTAAATAAAGAGCTTCAAGTTGTACTTGGGGCTTTTTTTATGCAATGTCTAACCCTCAATAACTTCACCTTTTTCCTCGGCTACAGCCATTCCCCATTGGGCTATAGCATTTAATACCGGCGCAAGACTTTCTCCAAATTTTGTCAAGGAATATTCTACTTTAAGAGGAGGTTTTTTGGTATAAACCTTTCTCGTAATTAATCCATCCTTTTCTAATTGCTTCAATTGTAAGCTCAAGGTACGTTCTGTAATAGTAGATATAAGTTTTCGTAATTCACTATAGCGTTTACTACCGTCAATTAAATAAATAAGTATGACACTTTTCCATTTCCCACCAATTAATTCCATTGCAATACTAGTAGCACAGGAAAACATTTTGTCATTATACTTTATCAATCTTTTCTTATGTTCCATTTACTTTAACTTACTCCAACTTTAGCATTATTTTGGTAAAGTTAATAAAACTATATTTAATGTAGTCACTATAAAAAATATAGTAAAAATTATTTAATTTATATTATTGATTATCAGATGTATAAATAATTTTTTTTGAGCTATCATTTTTGACCGTTATTGTGAGAAACGAATACTATATATACTTTTGTCACTATAAAAATGATAGTATAAATTTAAATAGAAAATGAAAGCAATGATTATTAACGAATACGGAGAAGACTCGGTATTCAACTTAGAAGAAGTACAAACCCCAACTTTAAAAAGTGGAGAAGTTCTAGTTAAAATAGCTGCATCTAGTGTGAATACTGTAGATACTATGATAAGGAAAATGGGTGAAGATTTGCCTTTATCACCTGAGACTCCAGCTATTTTGGGGATGGATTTTGCGGGAACAGTTGAAGCAATTGCAGAAGATGTAAAAGAGTATGCTGTAGGAGATGAAGTATATGGATGTGCTGGTGGGTTGGCAAATCTACCAGGAACATTGGCAGAATATATTGCTCCTGATATTAAGCTAATTGCTCATAAACCAAAAAACTTATCGATGAAAGAAGCTGCAGCCATTCCATTAGTCGGTATCACTGCTTATGAAGGTCTAGTGCGTGCAGGAATTACAGCAGGGCAGAAGGTTTTAGTTCATGGAGGTTCTGGTGGTGTTGGGCATATAGCATTACAATTAGCTAATCACTTTGGAGCCAAGGTCTATTCTACTGGTGGAGGTGAAAAGCAGTTAACACTTATTAAAAATCTTGGAGCAACACCTATAAATTATAAAATAGAAACCGTAGAACAATATGTTAAAGAACATACTAATGGTAATGGTTTTGATATAGTTTATGATTCCGTAGGAGGAGGAAATTTAATCAATTCGTTTAATGCTGCAGCTCTTAATGGGCATATAGCTACAACAGTATCTTTGCTTGAACTAGATTTATCCTTGGCACATTTTAAAGGTTTATCTCTTCATGTGGTTTTTATGCTCATTCCTATGTTGCATAATTATAAACGTGAAGCACATGGTGAAATTCTAAGAAAAATTGCTAAAATAGTAGAGAATGGTGAGTTAAAGCCAATTTTAGATGAACAAAAATTCTCATTAGAGGAAGCGGGTAAAGCTCATGCACGTTTAGAAAGTGGACAAGCCATAGGTAAGGTTATAGTTAAAAACCAATAGCTTTTTCAAAATTGCGACATGACACAATTTGAATCAATAAATAAAGCATATAACGGGATTTTTAAACCTAATAGACTTAGCATTGGTCTCGTTGTTCCTATTGAAAACTATAGCCTTGGTCCAATACCTACTATGGAAAATCACTTAAATCGTGTTCAACAGATAGAGCAATTGGGTTTTAAAGCCTTATGGGTTAGAGATATTCCGTTTAATGTACCTTCATTTGGTGATGCTGGACAGTTATTCGACCCATTCACATATTTAGGTTTTTTAGCAGGCCAAACCAATGATATTGCCCTTGGGGTTAGTAGTATTGCTTTACCGTTGCATCATCCAGTTCATGTTGCAAAAAGTGCTGCTTCCATAGATCAATTATCAAATGGGAGATTTATTTTAGGAATAGCTTCAGGGGATAGACCGGATGAATATCCAGCCATGGGTATAAATTATGAAAATAGAGGAGAACTCTTCCGCGAATCATTTTATTATATCCGAAAAGCACAAGAAAGTTTCCCATTAATAAAATCAAATAATTATGGTGAACTGAAAAGTCATATAGATGTTTTACCAAAGCCAAAAGGGACAAAGGTTCCTATGTTAATAACTGGTAGTAGTCGGCAATCCTTAGAATGGAATGTAGAACATGGAGATGGCTGGATGTCTTACCCGAAAGATTTGTATAATCAGAAGCAAACTATTGATGCATGGAGAAAATTAATCAAAGATTCTCAAGAGTTTGATAAACCTTTCATGCAACCCTTGTATTTAGATTTACAAGAAGAAGACGATTATAAACCTCAGCCTATTCCATTAGGGTTTAGAATAGGTTCAAATTTTCTGATTGATTATTTTCAAAAACTTGAAAACATAGGGGTTAACCACATAGCCTTAAATTTAAGATTTAACAATTTAGACATTGATAAAACTTTAGAAATACTAGGCAATAAGGTATTACCTCATTTCCATATTAACGAAAAAGAAGTTACAGCATAATGAAAAAAACAATATTAATAACAGGCAGTACTGATGGTATTGGGAAACTCACTGCTATCAAGCTAGCAAAAGATGGTCATCACGTTTATATACATGGTAGAAATTCTGAGAAGTTAAACCTTGTTATCAAAGAAATAAAAGAATTATCAAATAATGATTTTGTAGATGGGTTTATGGCAGACTTATCTGATTTAGAAGGAGTAAAAGCACTTGCCGCTGCCATCAGTGAAGAATTACCAAAACTTGACGTTTTGATTAACAATGCCGGTGTTTATAAAAGCAAAATAGATAAAACTATTAAAGGTTTAGATATTAGGTTTGTGGTTAATTATTTAGCTCCTTATACTTTAACTAATATGTTATTACCATTATTAAAAAAAAGTGATAAAAACAGAATTATTAATTTAAGTTCAGCTGCCCAATCATCTGTTTCAATTGATGGACTATTAGGAAAAAGGCAAGTCTTTGAAAATGAAGCTTATGCCCAAAGTAAATTGGCCTTAACTATGTGGAGTTTCTATTTGGCTAATTCTGATAGAGACATTCAAGTAATTGCCGTTAATCCAGGATCATTACTTAACACAAATATGGTAAAGGAGGCTTTTGGTCATCATTGGTCTTCTGCCGATAAAGGGGCTTCAATTCTATATAACTTAGCTCTATCCGAAGAATTTAATGGAATTAGCGGACAGTATTTTAACAATGACAAAGGTGGTTTTGGAAAAGCGCATCCTGATGCATATGAAACTGAGAAAATTAGTAATTTAATTACCCTTACTGAAGGTATTATAAATTAAAGTAGATTACCGTTCATCTATTTATCGTAAAATTTAGTTGTTCAATCGATTATTTTTCATTTTCAAGTGGGTAGTTACTTAATTTTAAGCAAATTAAATTTTTGTCCCATGAAATATTTAATCGCTTTTTTAGCTACGGCTTTAATATTAGCAAATTGTTGGACGGTTTTTTCACAAGAAACATCTGATGTTTTAAAAGATATTCCTCAAGATTTTAAAAAGCGAAGTCCTATTTATGATTATTCGGAAAAGCAATTGAATAATACCGATACTATTCCAGATTTTTCTTCAAAAAAGAATAAGCTTAAAATAACAGGAACAATCTATGAAAGTGATGGTATTACACCTGCTAAAAATGTTTTGCTTTTTGTTCATCAAACGGATGAAAATGGAAATTTTGAATTAAAGAGACAAAACAAAAAACGCTATGTACATCACAGAGGATGGGTAAGAACTGATGCTGATGGTAAATACACTCTCTATACTTTTGTGCCGGGTAGTTATATTTACGGTAGAGAATTAAAACAAATTTACCCTATAGTTAAAGAACCAAATAAGCCCGAATATAAAATTGAAACCTTTCTTTTTGATGACGACCCTTTATTAACCGGAAAATGTCGTGTAAAAGTAGAAGAAACGGACCCTCAAAGAATCTTAAAATTGGATAAAAAAGAAGGTTTATGGGTTGCTACTAGGGATATTGTACTTGGAAAAGAAATTGATTCTTATTAAATTAAATACTCTTAATGATATAAAATAAAAGTGTCTATTAAGACACTTTTTATTTTTCTATTAATAATTTCTGTCCAATCTTAATAACAGAGTTCCTTCTAATATGATTGACTTTACAGATTGAAGCAACGGTAACATTATTGTTTTTAGATATTCTAGATAATGTATCCCCCGACCTCACCACATAAATGGAACGCTGTTTAATTAAACTTGCTATCGCTTCCTGTTCAGACAATAAAGGCTTTATTTGGCTTTGTCTTTTAGAATTATGGAATACCGGTTGAGTCCATTTTTTCGTAACCCAAAGTTCTTTAGCTCTAATAGCGTTGTTATCATCAAACCTGAACAAATATTCAGGATTAATAGACATACCTTGATAATTAATAACCAAATGCAAATGGCTACCTCTAGCATTACCAGAAGTCCCCCCTTTACCTAAATAAGCACCTTTAGCAACGGTATCATTTTCCTTTATGCCATATTTTGATAAATGAGCATAAACCGTTTCTAATCCATTGTAATGTCTTACAACAACAGTTCTACCATGACCGCTTGTGTATCTAGACATTCTAACCACTCCATCAAACATGGCAAAAATACTATCTCCAGTTATCAGATCAATATCTATACCTTTATGAGGCCTACCTCTTCGCCAACCATAACGGGATGTTACTACCTTATGTTTTCCAATAGGAGAGAAGTAAGTTGAATCATCAAACTGAATTTGTAAAGGGAATTGAAGTTTTACTTCTTTATAAGGATTATAAACTGTGTGGTCCCAATATTCAGATTTTATATCTGGTTTTACAAATACAACGTTGTTTTGAGTAGAATCTTTAACAATTAACTCGATTGCCTTAGAAAATTCTAATATTTCATTTATTCGTCTTTGACCAAAAGCATTTAACGAGATAATAAATAAGAAAACAGTAATAAAAAACCTCATTAATGCACTAATCGAATTTAATTTTTGGAATTGCGAATTTAAAGAAAAATAACGCTAAACATTGTTAACTTATTGTTAGAGTTTTAATGGTTTGCTCTAAGAAATTAATATTGAATAGCTTATGATGATTCTTTTTAGTAGTAAACCATTTTAGAGTGGTTATATTTTTCATAAAGGATAAAATTATCCCTAACCTGACAATTCTCATATTTGTAAACTCTTTTGGGAAGTACTTTTGTTGATTCAAAGAATTAAAACCGGAAAATCACTAACCAAAAATGGAGGAAAACAACCAAAACTCTTACAAAGAAAAACGTAAGAAATCACAAGAATTTGAAAGTAGAGAAGAGTATTTAGAACACGAGTTGCTGAGTATGAAGTTTAAGCGATGGAGAGTTCACTTACCATTTAGAGATTTCCATGTAGAATTTGAAGATTTAGTGCCAGCTTTAGCAGCGACCATAGGAAAAGTAGTTATGGTAACAGCTATGGTGGCGGCATTTGCAGTTCAATTTGGGCTTTCTCCTGAGTTTGTTGCGGAGAATGTTAGATATGAATTACTAATTGCCGGTGGTATTTTTGTGCTTATTTTTTCTGCAATCTTAAACCCAAGAGCAAATTTAGCAGGTACCCACGGTCCTATGATTCCTTTAATTCCTATCATAGCTGCAGCTGGAGGGCATCCACTGGCATTAGGTATTTTAATTGGTGTTTTTGGACTCTTTTTGAGTATTACAAAAGGAGGTTCTAAATTAATGGAGTTGACTGGAGTAGGTGTTCGTGGAGGACTACTTATATATTTAGGAGCCGTTGGTTTAATTGGGCAAATATCTAAATTTGAACTTTGGGCTTCTAATGAAAATGCTAGCACCGTTTCTTTTGTGGTAATTGCAATTACGGTTTTTGTATATGCCTATTTAGCAAGGATCAAGAAAAGATGGTTAGCAATTCCTTTGTGTTCTGCAATTGCTGGTATTACTGCTTATGTAATGGGCGTCGGTTTTGAGTTTACCACAGAACCTGGGTTACCTCATATGAATCCGCTTTGGTGGTGGGGAGAAAATACAGGTTGGCAATTAGGTTGGCCAGATTTTGGGCATTACGTAGCGGTTATTCCGTTTGCAATTTTAGCGGTAGCCATGTGGTCACCAGATTACTTAGGACACCGCGTATTTCAAGAAATGAATTACCCTAAAAAGGCTAAAGATGTTCTAATGGATGTTGATGATACTATGACTGTATCATCAATTAGACAAATGGTTGGTGCATTCTTAGGTGGTGGTAATATTGCATCGTCATGGGGTACTTATATGATTCCAGCGGCTATTGCAAAAAGACCAATACCAGGAGGTGCATTACTTACTGCTATACTCTGCATTTTAGCTTCTGTTTTTGGGTACCCAATGGATTTAGCTATGTGGGAGCCTGTATTAAGAGTAGCCTTAATTGTTGGCGTATTTCTGCCGTTACTTGAGGCAGGAATGCAAATGGTAAAAGAACAGAATGACGCATTGAGCGCAGGCACATGTATTTTTGCTTGTGCATTTGTGAACCCAGTTTTTGGTTGGGCATTAACCATGCTACTTGATAATTTAGGATTGATTGGTGATAGAGAAAGAGCAAAAAAATTAACGCTGAAAGAACGATTAATCATTCCAGGTGTTATGTTTTTAGTATGTATTGTGGCACTTGCCCTAGTTGGTCAGCTTCCTGGTATTCCTGGAATATTCTAAAAAATGATGTTAGTTATGGGTAATAAGACAATTATTATATCAATAATGTTGCTGATTCCAATGTTCTTGATGGCGCAAGAGAAGGACTCTAAATTCAAATTAAAGTTTAGTGGATTTATAAGTAATGATGCTAGTTTAAATACACGTCAAAGTATATCGGCAAGGGGAGAAGGTTTATTTGTTTTGGCGCCTAAACCTGTTGAATTAGATAATGAAGGGAATGATATTAATAATACACCTTCATTTAATTTTGTAGGAATTAATTCGAGAATTAGAGTAAAAATCACAGGACCGGATGCCTTTGGAGCCAAAACTTCCGGTATGATTGAAGGCGACTTTTTGGGTGTCAACACAGATTCTAAATTTAATTTTAGACTTCGACATGCCTTCATGAAACTAGATTGGGAAAAATCTCAATTACTTGTAGGTCAATATTGGCATCCTACATTTGTAGTAGATTGTTACCCTGGCACTGTTTCTTTTGGTGCGGGATCACCATTTAATCCGCTAGCAAGAAATCCACAATTTAGATATTCCTATAAACTAGGGAAAACTACAATTAGCTTAACCCAATTAACTAATGGCCATTTTACTAATAAGGGAGCTGCAGATGCTCAATTTAACTCCTTAGTTCCAGAGCTTCATTTTCAACTACAGTATAAAGCTGACAAGTTTGTTGGTGGTTTGGGTTACGGACATCAAATATTAAGACCCGAAATAGTAACGGCAAACAATTACATTACCAAAGAAAAAGTACATAGTAATACCGTTCTAGCTTTTGCTAAAGTCACTTCCTCAATGTTGACCTTAAAAAGTTATAGTATGTATGGTCAGAATAATGACAATTTAGTCATGATGGGGGGATATGCCGCTGTAGAAAAAACCTATACCTCAGATCAAATAAATAAAGGTATTGTTGAATATACACCATACAACAATTTCACGTCCTGGTTAGATATCCATACAAACGGCAAAAAGATAATAGCTGGTATTTTTGGTGGCTATTCTAAGAATTTGGGAGCATCTAAAAATGTAGATATTAGTACGTACACAGGAAGGTGGGGAAATGTAAAAGACATGATGCGAATATCACCTAGATTAATATTTATTTCAGGTTCAACTATTATTGGTACTGAAATAGAATACTCATCTGTTAATTATAATAAAGGAAATCCAGATGGATTAACAGATGAAGAAATAACAGGTTATAACAGCAAGGGTTTAGTTACAAACTATGAAGCAGCAAACAACTTAAAGTTTTTATTAAATGTTACATATAAGTTTTAATTGGCAATAGTTTTATAACCCAGTTATGCCAAAATACTTTCGTGACCAGAATCTTTTACAAATAGACAGCTACTGTTAGTTTTAGTAGTCATATTTTTAATAAAATCAAAAGGTAAGGTTTCTTGCATTCCAAAGATATTTAAATCTGCCGAAGGAGCTTTTAGTACAAATTCATCGAATATCCCAACATGCACTTCGGTTAAGGTTTTTGGTAACCTAGCAAGACTTTTCAATCTTTTTAGGAAATTTTTGGCGTTATCTTCTTCTTTGGGATCGTCTACAACAATAATCATACGAATACTGGCTTCCCAATTCATTTTTAACTTGTATGCTATCAAAAGAGACAGGTCTAAATTGCCAATATCCCAACCACCTAATTCCCAGTTTCCTTTTCTATTGCTCACCCAAACGTTAATAGTATTTCGTTGACCCAACAAAGCAGTGGTATGCAAATTAAAAAGTAGAATACCTATTTCTAAACGCATTGATTCCTTCATTACCGGTTTAATTTCATTGTTGTAATCATCATGATCTTGTAAATTTAAAAACATAATGTTTGGTTTAAAAAATGCACCTTGTAATGCCTGACTTCCGTAATTAATGCCATTAGCAAATTGATCTGTATTGATAACTGTAGAAGAAGAGAAGACTCCCTTTTCTCTAAAAGAAGCTGAAATGTTTTCCAATTCTAAGGCCAATGTGCTATGCTCTGTAAACCGTTCAATTCCCAATAATTTAATAGAACCTTTAGGACGAGCAATATTCCGAAGAAACTCAAAACTACCTTTTAAACCATTTACATCCCTAACAGGCACCATAAGATTTGCTTTCCACGCACGTTGTTGCATTTTTTTCATACCCCAAGTGTGTTTTGCTGCCCATTCTGCAAATGACACAAATATTCCAGAACGTACATCTTCAAACGGCGTCTTAAGGTTTTGTCGAGATAGGTACCAATAAACCATAAGTACAATAGCAAATGAGATTAAGCTTATTGATGGGTTAATAATAAACATAGCAAATATGGAAGAAATAAGCCCAAGCCACGGCACCCATTTATGAATTTTAAAAATAGGACGGTAACTTATCAACCCCAAGCGTTGTTCTATAATCACAACTATATTAATCATGGCATATGTTATGAGGAAAAAGAGGGTAACTAAAGGTGCCACGGCATTAATATTGCGCAGTAAAAGCGTTAGGAAAATCAATATTCCAGTAACTATCATAGCATTACGTGGTTGCCCCGTATCACTAGTTCCTGATAGTATTTTTGAGTAGGGTAGTACCTGATGTTCACCCATAGCAAACAGAATACGAGAAGACCCGACAATAGAAGCCAATGCAGAAGAGAACGTAGCACCTAAAACACCAGCAATAATTAATGGTCCAAAGTAGGCCTTATCTACCATAACATAATAATTGGTTAGGAGTTCCTCTTCAGAAGCGCTTCTGGAGATCCAAAAAGCTAATAACATATAAATCACAAAACTCACTCCAATGGCCCAAAGTGTACCACTAGGAATACTTTTCTTTGGGTTTTTTAATTCTCCAGACATATTAGCACCAGCCATAATACCTGTGGCGGCGGGAAAAAAAACTGCAAAAACAATCCAAAAATCACTACCCTTAAAACCATTTTCAACCGAACCTTTAAAAGAACCCCAGCTTAAAGAATCGCTTAAAGGTAATTCCATAGACCCATTATAAGCAGCAACAATTATTGAAACAAATGACAAGAAAATAACCCCCATAATGATAAATTGAGTTTTAATAGCCAAATTTGCGCTTATATAGGCAATGGTGAAAAGCGAAACAAACACAACAATATCTACTAAAAAAGCATTGTGCTCAGGAAAAATAGCTAACCAGCCTTCCCTAAAACCAAAAATATACATGGTAACTGCTAATCCTTGTGAAATGTATCTAGGAATCCCTAAACTACCACCAACTTCTAAACCCAATGCTTGAGAAACAATGGCGTAAGCACCACCAGCCCCAATACGTATATTGGTTGTTATAGCAGACATAGATAAAGCAGTACATAAGGTGATTAAAAAAGAAATTAGAATGATAAGCCATGCGCCTAATAAACCTGCGTTACCAACAACCCAACCCAAGCGCAAATACATTATTACACCTAGTATAGTAAGTAAAGTTGGCGTAAAAACACCACCAAAAGTTCCGAATTTTTTAATTTTTTTAGAAGAATCTCCTTTCATAAATGTAGCATAGGAATATTGGTATTAATTTACTAATTATCTATCTATTTAAATGAGGAATAAATTTCTTTTTTATTGATATAATGTATTCAATGTTTTTTAGAAATTACAACTATCCATTTTTGTACAAATTACAATAATATGATTTGGTGTTATTTTAATTTTATAAGTGCTACTTACTTAGAATTTGCTATATTTGAAAATTGGTTAACCAATTTGGTTATCCAATTAAATAATAATTCTATGAAAAATTACCTTAGCTTTTTATGTCTGTTACTTGTAATTCATACAAACTCACAAGTTGTAACGAACAACACAGAACTTCAAAATGCCATATCTAGTGCTGCTCCAGGAACAATTATAGAGTTAGCGGATGGCACTTGGACTGATGTACAAATAACTATAAACGTAAATGCTACTGAACTTCAGCCTTTTATTATTAAAGCTCAAAATCCGGGAAATGTTTTTTTTGAAGGGCGATCAAATATAAGTTTAGGAGGGTCTTATATCATTTTCGAAGGTGTTGTTTTCCAAAATGCTAGTGGGTTAATTACTGATGGTGATAAAATAGAACCTATTATAGAGTTTAGAGATACAAGTAATAATGATTGTACTAATTGTCATGTTAGAAATATTAAAATTGATTCATATAACGGAGCGGTTAGTCAAGAGACTCTCAAATTCAAATGGATTATAATCTACGGTGAGTATAATGAAGTTAGTTACTGTTCTTTCATTGGAAAAAATGGTGTTGGAAGTATAATTAACGATAATCATAATAATTCAACCCCCGATTATTCTAAAATACATCATAATTATTTTGCCGACAGAGTACCAGTTAATAATGATATAAATGGATTGAATGATCAAGATGCCATAAGAATAGGTGTTAGTACCACATCTCTGTCAGATTCATTTACAGAAGTTTATGATAATTTCTTTTATAATTGGTCTGGTGAAGTAGAAATTATCTCGAATAAATGTGGTAGTAATAAATATTACAATAACACTTTTAGGGATTATCAGGGTATTTTAACTTTAAGACATGGAAATGGTTCTGAAGTATTTAATAATTTCTTTTTTGCAGAAAACAATGATTTTTCAGGAGGTATTAGGGTTATAGGTGAAGATCATAAAGTTTACAACAATTATATTGAAGGTGTTAATCATAGAAAACCGGGAGGTTCAGGCTCTAGTGCAACAGGTGGTATAAATGTTATGAATGGTATACAGGATTCTGAGTTAAATCAATATTTTCAAGTTAAAAATGTACAAATTGTAAATAATACGCTTGTTAACTGCGATTTAGCAATAAGAGTTGGAACCAGTTTAAGCGGTGCAACGCTTGCTCCAGAGAATTTAATTGTTGCTAACAATATTATGTTGAATTCTAGTGAATCTGCGTTTCAGGAAGTTAATGCACCAACGGGTAGTTCATTATACGAAGGAAACATTAATCAGAACGGAAGTTGGGATTTAACCAATGGTGTAAATTCAAATCAAACTGTAGGTTCTGGACTATTAACAAGCGGAAGTGATTTTTATAGATTAGCAACAGGAAGTGCTGCCATTGATGCGGGAGTAGGTACATATTCCTTTTTAACAAAAGATATTTTATATGGCAATAGAGAAGTAGCCTTTGATGCTGGTGCAGAAGAATTTGGAGCTGGTGGTACTGTGGGGCCATATGATGTAGCCGATGTAGGTATTACTTTAGGTTTTGGCGCCTTAAATGCATTGTCGGTTGGAGATATGAATTTTAAACAGCAAACTATTAAACTATTCCCTATACCTACAAATGGTGAGTTAACCATTTCAAAAAACAATGATAATATAGGATCTATTAGGATATTTGATATGCAAGGGAAACTACTTCACCAACAGCATATAGAACAGAATAGGACTAAAATTGATGTTAGTTATTTATCATCAGGTATTTATGTTTTAAGAACTCTTGAAGACACCGTGCGTTTTGTTATTAACTAGCAGAACTAATTAAAAGCTAAAATATATTCTAAGTTTATTAATGCTTCTTGTTGTAGAATCCATACAGCAATGCCTTTTTATGACTAATATCATGAAAAATGGGTTCATCTTTTTTTAATTTTAGATAATTCAAAAGTTAATTTAATTATGAAAAATTCAAACCATTCATTCATTAGAACCATTTGCTATAATATATTTATTCTTGGCTTTTTATTCTTGTTATCCGGCTGTAATAATGCTTCAAAAGATAAAACAGATAAGGCCGTAACAGAAGAGGTAGAAAAGGTTAACGAAATCTTTTGGAATGTAAAAGCGCTTAAACCAGATGGAAAAAGCTTAGATATTAAAATATTTGACGAAGAAGGTAAATCTTTTGATATTATGGCTATTCAAAATTCTGATCAAGACAACTTTTTAGATGTAAAAGCTATTATAGGTGGTGAAAAATTACCTGTTAAGATGTTAGTTAGTAATGATCAGTATGCACCTGTAACAGCTATAAGTAAACAAGGCGTTGCTTATGATCTAAAAGCAATAACTCCAGAAGGTGAACAACTAGATGTTAAAGGCGTACACAGATTTGGATATGTTGTTCTTATGAAAGCAGTTGCTGAAAAAGGAGTTTTATATCCAATAAGAGCTATTTCACCAGACGGAAAACTTAATGATGTTAAGGGTATAAAAATCAACCATCAAGATAGAGAAATGACCTCTAGAGGATTAAGTATACATGCACATGTTAAAGCAATGCATCCATCAGCCAATGAAGACAAATTTAAAATTCCTAAACTAAGGGAAAAAGAGGCTAACAAGAAACTAGTATTTAAGAATAATTTTAAAAAAGTAATTTGGAATATCAAAACGGTAACCACTGATGGTAAAAATCTAGATGTAAAAGCTATTGATGCCGAAGGGAATATATTTGACGTAAAAGCAATACAAGATTCTAAACAACATAGTTTTATGAATATTAAAGCTTTTGTAGATGGAACTGAACTACCAATTAAAATAATGGATAGTGAAGACGAATATGCGCCAATTAAAGCTATTGGAACAGACGGTACTATTTTTGATATTAAGGCCATAACCGAAGAAGATATAAAACTTGATATTAAAGGCGTTAGCAGATCAGGTAATATTATTAATGTTAAAGCTATAAATGAAAATGGAGAATTATTAGCTGTTAAAGCTTTTGCTCCAGACGGAACACTTAATCAGGTAAAAGGTATTAAGATTTTTGATAGAAAAGTAGAAATGAAAGTACAAGGAAATCCTGTTTACGCACATTTAAAAGCTATTAAATAATCTATTAAAGACAAAAACTAATATTATATAATTAAAAGCTAAAAGCTAAAAGCTATCCCGAACTAGATTTGGGGTAGCTTTTTCATTATTATTACTTTCTTTTTTCATTTAAGGAAAAACTATTTAATAAATAGGGAGTAAGTGGCACTTTAGTTAAATTAAATATCAAAATTGAATCAAACAGTAAAATTCTTTATTCTATATATTTGTAATACAGTATATGCTTAGAGATATTATAGAAATAAATGATTTTACCATTTTGGTTGAAGAAGCCAAAGTAAATGAGCCTACACTAGATTCATGTTTTTTTGATGAGCCTATAATTGCTGTAGCATTTTATGGTGAGGGGAATGTAGATTTAACCGTAAAATACACCAACGAAGAAAAGGTATTTAACCACACTAAAGGTTTGGCACTCTCTTTTTTTGCAGATGATAAAGTAAAGTTTGTACATGCGGTTTCTGCATCTAAACCATTACAGTGCTTAGTTATAGCAACTTCTACTAAAACAATTGATAATCTACCTAATCAAGAAGGTGAACTTTTTGGAGAAATGCTCAATGAACTTGTCAATCCTTCCAAAAACTATGTAGAAGGCCCTAGTTTTATAATGACGCCAGAAATGCAAATTATAGTAGATTCTTTGTTCAATATTAAATATGAAGGAAAAACAAAAATGATGTTTTTCAGAAGTCAAATCACCACCTTGTTATCACATTTTTTTGGTCAGTTAGCAATTCTTAAAACTGAAAAAATTAAAACTTATGAAAGGAAAAAACTAATTCTAGCTAGAGATATTCTATTACAAAACATTGACAACCCACCATCTTTAAATGAAATTTCAAAGGAAATTGGATTAAATACATTTAAACTGAAAAAAGAATTTAAAGCTTTTTTTGGAGTCCCTGTTTTTAAATACCTTCAAAATGAGCGACTTACCTTAGCTCATAAAATGATTAGAAATCAAGAAATGAGTGTTCAGGAAGCGTCATGGCATGTAGGTTATGATAGTTTAAGTTCCTTCTCAAACGCCTTTGAAAAAAAGTTTGGTTACCGCCCAAGTCAAATTAAGTAACAACTTTTCGAACAAATCTTTATCCTTTCCAGACAAATCATTCATTTGTCTTCAGCATAATTTTGTCTTGTAATTAAAACTTATAAAGATATGAAAACAAAACGCGCAATTTTATTAGGCATTGCCATTTGGATAATTGGCATCCTATTTTATTTAATTTCTTATTCTGTATCCATTTTAGAAAATGCCGATACACAAGCCAATGTGTTATTATTTATAGTGGTTATGCCATTAGTTTGGTTTGGCTGTCATTTCTATTACAAAACCGATACGAAAACTCACGGGTTAAAAATTGGTAAAACACTACTACTAACAGCAGTAGCCTTAGATGCCTTAATTACAGTTCCATTATTTATTATACCTAACGGAGGGAGCCATTATAGCTTTTTTACATCATTAGGATTCTGGATCATTGCTTTTGAATTTATAGCAGTGGCAACATTGTACTGGTACGCTTGTGTATACTCAAAAAAAAAATAACAAAATAGTATCAAATTCGAAATATTTCAAAAATTAAAAACATTAAAAAATGAAAAATCAAAGTAAAGTTTTAGTAATAGGCGGAACTGGTAAAACAGGAAGAAAAGTAGCTAAAAAATTAACAGAAAAAGGACATAAAGTAAGAATTGGTTCTCGTAATGCAACACCATCATTCAATTGGGATGATTCAACAACTTGGTCTAATGCACTTACAGACATAGATAAAGTATACATTACATTTCAACCAGATTTAGCGGTTCCTGGGGCATTAAAAGCCATAGAAGAACTTACCAAACAAGCCAAAAGATGTGGTGTTAAAAAACTGGTACTGTTATCAGGAAAAGGAGAAAGAGAAGCAGAACTATGTGAGCAAGTTGTTATCCATTCTGGTTTAGATTTCACTATTGTTCGTGCTAGTTGGTTTAATCAAAATTTTAGTGAAAGCTTCTTTTTAGAACCTATTCTTGAAGGATTTGTGGCTTTGCCTCAAGCCAATGTAAAAGTACCATACGTTGATACAGAAGACATTGCCGAAGTAGCTGTTGCAGCGTTATTAAACAATGAGCATAATGGAAAGATATATCAACTTACTGGGCCAAGGGCACTAACATTTGAAGATGTCATTTCGGAGATTGGGCAGGTTACAGGTAGAGATATTGCTTTTACACCAATTGCTTTACCTGCATACGTTAATGTGATGAAGCAACAGGGTGTTCCAAGTGATTTTGTATGGCTAATAGAATACTTGTTCTCAGAGGTTTTAGGTAATCCTAGTAATTCTGAAATCACCAATGATATAGAGCTTGTATTAGGCCGAAAGCCAATAGATTTTTTAGACTATGTAAGAGAAACTTCAGCAAAGGGCGTATGGCACCCTAAAACCTTGGCATAATTAAAACTTCATTTATCAAAAACAAACATTATGGTACAATTAATAATATTGCTTTTAAATTCTATAATTCAAATTTGTATCATAATGTTCTTGTATATTATAACTTGAGCCATGAACTATCTCTTGAAGGATAGAGTAGTGGCTCAAAACCTGTAAGACTCACATCTCTATACTTGAAAACTAGAAGGAAATACTTCAAAAGATAAAATGCATATATTTAGTCTTTAACAATCCTCTTTAAAGAATTGAAAACAGCGGCATTAGTATAGCTTCATAAAACAAATTTAAAATCAATTCATCCATAACATATAACAGTTCAGTAATTCACAATTTATTTATAGTGGAATCCAAAATATATTTGTACTATAAATTAAGAACAACAGTATAGTTATGGAAAATACCAAACCAAAAACCAGTAAAGGAAAACAGATTTTTAGAATCATTTTATTTGCTGGAACTATTATTTCCTTATGGTTTGTGCCATGGATATTGGTAAAAGCATGGATACTACCTTTACCAGATTCGGTTCAGGAACAAGTTGATCAAACATTAAGTTATGGTTTTGATGGTGTCATTGTATATGTAGATGAAGCCGGTAAACCACCAGCATTCTATACTGCAGGTTATCATAATAAAGAAGAAAAAATACCAGCTAAACCAAACGCTTTATTCAAAATTGCAAGTATCGACAAGTTATATGTAGCAGTTGCTATCACTATGTTGGCTAATGATAATCAATTGTCTTTAGATAAAACAGTAGCAGATTACTTTCCTGAGCTATTAGGAAGAATTGAAAATGCTGATAAAATCACTTTGAGAATGATGGTGCAACACCGTAGTGGTATTCCTAATTTCACAGATAATCCAGATTTTTGGAAAAATCAACCAAACACGAATATAGATGTACTAGAATATGCACTTGATTTACCGGCAAACTTCCAGCCAAACAAAAGTCATGGTTATTCAAATACCAATTATTTGTTGCTTTCAAGAGTCATTGAACAAGTTATAGGAGGCAGTCGTCAAGACTATTTCAAAAAAGAAATTTTAAAACCTCTTGGATTGAAAAACACCTATGGCTCCATTGATGAGGTTAATCTAGACGATGTTATGAGCGGTTATTATGTCGGCATTGATAAGGACTTTAAAAATGAGAATAATGGAATGATGATAGCTACAGCGGAAGATGTTGGTATTTTTTTAAGAGCCTTAAATGATGGTTCATTACTTAATGAAGACGAAATGGAAATCTATTCATCAATTTATGAATTTAATCATGGCGGATTGGCTCCAGGTTACCAATGTATGGCAGAATACCATAAAGATATTGATGCTGTTGTTATTCAATTTATGAATACCACCGATTTTGAAGGCTATCAATGGAATTTGTTACAAATAACACATAGTCGGGTTGTTAAAATCTTGCGTAAAGCAAATAATTTGTAAATTATTGAATGTAATAGAGTAACAAGTTTTACAATATCTCGTCGTTAAAAAACAACCAATCAATCATGACTAGATCAATCAAAGCTAATCATCAAACCTGGAAAGCAATAGTCTTATTCTTAGGTATTCTTACTATACTTAGTTCAATTTGTTACTATGCCATTTTAAAGTTAAATCCAACCAGTATTTATATAGGTGCTTTAATGATGTGTCCCGCCATAGCTTCGTTTATCACATTAAAAATTTTAAAACGTTCTATTACTAGTATACCTTGGAGTTTAAAAAACATTAAGTATTTAAAACTATCTTACTTGTTGCCAATAGGCTACATCACTATTTCTTATATATTTATTTGGATGTTTGGATTAGGAAATTTAGGAAATCAAAACACAATAACTGAATGGTCGCAAGAATTAGGACTCACAGGATTTAATACCTCTTTGACCATTTTAGCCATGATTTTGCTACTGGCTATAGTTGGTGTGGTTAAAAATATAGGTTCAACTTTAGGTGAAGAAATTGGATGGCGTGGATTTTTTGTTTTTGAACTTAGAAAAATATTACCCTTTGGAAGTACATCCATAATAAGCGGACTCATTTGGTCTATTTGGCATTGGCCTATAATTTGGTTAATGTATAACGGAAGCGGTCAGTTAATCTTTCATATTACTGCGTTTACAATAATGATTGTAGCCATTTCTGTTATTATGACCTATTACACAATTAAATCTAATAGTTTGTGGCCAGCAGCTTTATTTCATTCCGTACATAATATTTTCATTCAAAAGGTTTTTACACCAATAACAACAACCAACAAAGCTAGTACATTTTGGGTAGATGAATACGGTATGATGATTCCAATTGTCGCTAGTATTTTTGCTATTGTATTTTGGAGGAAAGCAAGAAAAGAGCATTTATAGAAATAAAAAACATCATCAACCAATCAATTAAATAACAGTATGACAGTATTAGTAGTAGGAGCAAGTGGAACCACCGGAAGTAAATTAGTAGAGCAACTTTTACTTCAAAATCAGAAAGTAAAAGTAATTGTAAGATCACCAGAAAAGTTACCGGATTCATGGAAAACTAATAACAGTTTAAAAATTATCGCTGCAAGTATTTTAGATTTGAGTGATGCAGAAATGCGCACTATTGTTAGTGATTGTGATGCCGTAGCTTCATGCCTGGGACATAACATAAACTTTAAGGGCATGTATGGTAAACCACGACGACTAGTTACAGAAGCGGCAAGCCGATTGTGCAATGCCATAATAGCAAACAATAGTAATAGAAAAACAAAGTTTGTTTTAATGAATACCACTGGAAATCGTAATCGTGATTTGAAAGAGCCAATTTCCTTTGCTCAAAAATGTGTTATTGGATTGTTACGATTGTTGTTACCACCACATATAGATAATGAAAAAGCAGCAGATTTTTTAAGAACTCAAATTGGTCAAAACCATGATTTTTTGGAATGGGCTGCCGTACGGCCAGATGGATTAATTAATGAAGACCATTTGACTGAATATGAAATTTATCAATCTCCAACAAGAAGCGCCATTTTTAACGCAGGTAAAGTGAGTAGGATAAACGTAGCTCATTTTATGGCTAGTTTAATTACTGATGATAACTTATGGGCTAAATGGAAAGGGCAGATGCCTGTAATCTACAGTAAATCAACATAACAGAAGAATAAAAACTCAGGCCTCCTAAAACTATAATCCAACAACTTAAAATATATAATGAAAAACAGGTTGACACATTTATATAGTTCGAGTAATTTGCTTACCGGGCTTGATGTAAGTCATAATTCTGGATTAATTGATTTGCGGGTAGATAGGAACCCAGAATTAACTTGTATCAAAATTGAAAATGAACAAAACATACCAACAGTAACTCTTTCTGAATACCAAAAATTAAACACATCATGCCTATAGTTTTATATCTATAGTTATCTAAACTGTAAAATGGAGTAAATGAAAACTTTGAGTAAATTTATTAATAAAAATGTGTCAGGAAAGAAAGTTTTAGGGCTTTTCATTCTAACAAACCTAGTGTATGCTTTCATGCTAATAGTTACCATTCCTAAAACAATGAGCTTCGCTAATGGAATGAAGTTGTTAGATATGATGCCAGCAGGATATGATTTCAATTATGTAAACACATTATTCAGTGCTCTTGGTAACAACGGACGTGACATTTATCTAACAAATCAAATACCTGTGGATATGATTTATCCATTCCTATTTGGAGTTTCTTATGCCGCAGTAATGGCGTATTTTTTAAATAAAATAAACAAACTTAATACACCGTTTATTTATTTATCTCTTTTGCCCATTATTGCAGGAATTGCAGATTATATCGAAAATATTGGAATTATCTCAATGCTTAATAATTATCCAAATTTAACAGAAACCACAGTTAATACAATTAGTACTTTTTCAATTATAAAAAGTATTTCTACCAGTGTGTTTTTTATTGCGTTGGTGGTAGTCTTGATATTAGTTTTTATTAATTTTTTTAAGAAATCAAAATAGTACATTGTAGCTAATCCTAATCGCTGAAAATCGCATATTTCAAAAAATGTTGCCGGGTTATTCGAAAAAGAGAATTTATTGTACGTAACTATATAATAATAATGAAGCCACAATTAGCTTGAACATAATCATGAACGATATAAAACACCTGCGTGTTGTTATAACTATGATTATGTCAAATATCGCCTAAAAGCGCTATTACGCAAATTGCTGTAAAATGTACTATAATTTATATTATGTCAAATAGACTATTTTAATACCTGTTCTCTCGTTGTAGATGTTAAAGTATGTTTAAATATAGCCTTATACTTTCCCAATCTAAAAATCGAACTTATATTTGTCACCTTTATATGCACCCATTGAAACCTACAAAATCTAAACCTAAATCTGACAAGTCTCGTCTGAGACTGTTACATCAATATTACAGCTATACGGGTTTCTATAATTTTGTTGGTAAAAGTGTTTTAAAGGCGCTGCCTTATATTATTATAGCTGTTGCCGCCATTTACGCATTAAATAAATTTTTCAATATAAACGAAGCTTTAGAAACTATAACGCAAACACTTCCTGTGTATGGTGTTTTATTATTCTTTTTTGCTTCAGAAACACTTTTAGGTTTAGTACCACCAGAGCTTTTTATAGCTTGGTCTGGAAAACTAAATAATCCTTGGGGGTACCTTATTTTACTGGCTTTTTTGTCTTATTTAGGTGGTTTATTAACCTATTATTTGGGTATCATTATTACCAGAATTCCTAAAGTGCATAACTACTTGCAAAATAAAATGCAAAAGCAGTTAAAAAACTCCAAAAAATGGGGTGGCTTTTTAATTGTAGTTGGCGCCCTATTGCCGCTACCCTTTTCAATTTCATGCTTAGCAGCTGGTATTATTAACTTTCCGTTTAAAGGTGTGGTTTCCTTTGGTTCTTTACGTTTATTACGCTTTGTTATTTACGGATTAGTAATTTTTAATGTTGTTTAAAACTAATAATTTGATTGAGGAATGGCTTTAATATGAGCGAATACTTCAATACCATTAATAGTAGTTTCTATTTCCTCAGTGCTCATTTTTATACCTTTTACCACATTAGCGTTTCCTTTTGGCGAAATGGCTAAAACGTTATAAAAAATGCTGTCATTATAAATAGCTCTTATATGAACAATATTACCAGATTTACTAACGCCCTTAACTGGTAAAATTAAACCTTCTTCTGTAATAGCCTTAATGCCGTAAATGGTACCATCTGTTCCTATAGCTTTTACAGGATAGTACTTCTCGCCTTTCATTACCAGCATTTTAATGGGCAATTTCTTTCCCTTTACAAATGCTTTTACATCTAATAAACTGGTTTGATCTGAATTTTGAATGGCCTTTACATTATAGGTATTACCTTTAGCATCAAAAGCTTTTATTTTTAAAATCTTCGCATTTGGTTTAAAGGCTTTAACATGCCAAATAACATCTTTTATTTTCTCCTGACTAAATCCATTAAAACTGAATGATACAGCAAATATTATTATGATAATTGGTATAAGTTTAGTTTTCATGACAGTGCTTATTTTGGTTATATTATTATAAACTTAAGGCTATGAGAGCCAAAATAATATGATAAAAATCAAGAAACCGTATTCTTAACATTGGAACAAAAAAAAGAGGCATCTAAAAATGCACTTTTTAGACAACCTCTTTAATTATTATAATTCTTTATGCAATAGTTGGTTATTCCTTTTTTTCTATGACCTGACCTCTATAAGAAATAAAGGTTCTATGGCTACTATTCACACGTATTTCAGTTCTTAAACTAGGATAAATGCTTAAATTAATCTGAAAAGCTTCGTTTTCATTCTTAACCTCAAAATAATAATTTTGAGTACTCTTTTTGGAGTTAAATGAATGCTCAAAAACATCTGGAATCCCTTCGAAATTTATGCCCGCATTATCAGTGTTATAACCACCGCCCATACGCATTTCACCATAAAAAGGTAAATCAATGGACAAGCTGTTTCCCATAATTTTTAAGTGATTTGGGTTTCCTATTAAATTGATACTTCCGCCCGTACTTCCAACTGGTAATAATCCTGTATTGGCCATTAATAAGGCGTTTTGTGGATTTGCCTGGTCAGATTCAATGGTAATGTTATCCATTTTAACTATGGCATTTAATTTTTCTAATGCCTCAGCCTTTACAACTTGCTTTCCTGATCCGCAGTTTACAAAGATCAATGCTAATACTAATATGGTTAAAATCTGTGTTCTCATAATTATCAATTTTTAATTTTCATATATACAAAATTAGTCTAAAGACAACTACATTTAAGTCAGTTCACCACCAAAAAAAGACGCTTCATTAGGCATTTGTCTAAAACATCCTTTTCAGAAGGCTTTAAATCATACTTACTGTATAAATTAATGGATTTTGATTAGATGAACCTGATCTAAAGCAAAAAACTTTAATTATAAAAAAAAAGCCGGAATATTTTAACATCCCGACTTTCTGCCTATTTAGTTTAGTAATTGGCTATAACCATTCTCTAAAATAATCCATCATTTCTTCTTTTAAATCATAATGCATATTGATATAGGTACGCATATCATCTTTTAAAGTATGCTGTTCATTTTGTAACCTACCGTCAATATTCTCATTAAAATCGGCTTTATGAATATTAGCCATTTTATTTCTAATACGATGTTTTAATTTAGAAATGGCATCCTTTTCAATCATAATTCTATTCTGAAAATTTTCTAAAGGCACCGTAGCTTTTTTTCCAAACTCGCGTCTTGCTATTTCTTCTAGTTTTTCTTCAAACGTATCCATTTCATCAAAATGAAAACGTAACTCTCTCTTCCATGTTTCTAAATTAAACTTTAGATCGCTCAAATAATTTGCTTTCGTTATCATAGTTATAATGCTTATTATAAATTAAACTTCTTCTTTTACTAATTGTTTTTGTAGGTTACTTGGTACCGGTTGGTACGATGAGAATCTAGAGCTAAATGTAGCTTTCCCTTGGGTTAATGAACGTAAATCTGTAGAATATCCAAATAACTCAGCTGCAGGAATGGTACATTTTAATATTTGATAATGGTCTAAATTATCAAATCCCTGAATGATGGAGCGTCTAGATTGTAAATCGGTCATTACATTACCAACCATATCTTCTGGTACTTTAACTGTTAGTTCATTTGTTGGTTCTAACAATTTAGGATTGGCATTTAAAAACGCTTCTTTAAAGGCGTGTGCTCCGGCTATTTTAAAAGATATATCATTAGAATCTACAGAGTGCATTTTACCATCATACACCATTACACGTACATCTCTAATATAAGACCCAGTTAATGGCCCTTCTTCCATAACTTCTAAAACACCTTTCATTACTGATGGTAAATAGCGTAAATCTATCACACCACCAACAATACAGTTGTAGAAAACTAGTTTTCCGCCCCAGGCTAAATCAACTTCTTCTTTACCTCTAATATTAAACCCTTCAGGTTCTGGCATGCCTTCAAACCAAGGCTCTATTTTTAAATGCACTTGTGCAAATTGCCCAGAACCACCAGATTGTTTTTTATGTCTGTAATTGGCAGTAGATGAACGCTGAATAGTTTCTCTATACTTTATTTTAGGCTTATTGTAATTAGCAGTTACACCGTAATTGTTCTTTAAAGTCCAATCAATAATTGCTAAATGCAGCTCACCTTGGCATCCAAGAATTTGTTCTTTTGATTCTTTGGAATAATTAATAACAACAGTTGGATCTTGCTTATGTATGCGTTTTAGTGCATCACTTAACTTTTCATCATCAGCTTTGTCAGTTACCGTAACCGCTTTATTTATTCTAGGTTCTGGATATTGAATAGGTTTAATAGTGATTGGTTTACTGCCACTATATAATGTGTCTGTAGTATCTGTAAACTTAAGTTTTAAGGTGGCTCCAATATCACCAGTGGTTAATTTGTTAACCGGCTGTCTGGTTTTTCCATCCATAATATACAGCTGGTTAATAACCTCTGTTTCATCATTTCTTGAATTCGTTAATTTATCATTAACATTAACTTCACCAGATTTCACCTTAAAAAATGTGATTTGCCCTAGATTAGGTTGATACAAGGTTTTAAAAATAAACAATGACGTTGGAGCATCTACTTTAGGAACAATCTCCTCACCTTCTAAACTCTGCTCTCCTTTTAAATCTGCTGCCGCTGGCGCTACATTATCAATGAATCCCATTAATCGGCCACTACCCATATCTTCTAATGCTGATACACAGAATACTGGGAATAAGTCATGATTTAACATACCGGCTTTTATACCTTGGCGCATTTCGTCTTCATTCAAAGTGCCCTTATCAAAATATAATTCCATGAGTTCTTCATCATTCTCAGCCGCTTTTTCTACTAATTCATTATGTAACAATTCTGCCATTTCCTTTTCATGGTCTGGAATTGCAAGTTTTTCTGGCTTCCCTCCTTCTGGTCCAAACTTGTAACATTTCATCTTTAATACGTCAATGATACACTGTGCACCGTCTAATTTTATAGGATATTGAATTTGAACCGCATTATTTCCAACCAGTGTTTTTATGCTTTTAAAGGCATCTTCAAAATTGCAATCTGGATGATCAATTTGGTTTATAATAAATAAGGTTGGCTTGTTATATTTATCTATGTAATTCCAGATAATTTCAGTGCCAACCTCTACGCCGTGTCTCCCGTTTATAACGGTAGCAATGGTGTCTCCCACCCTGATGGATGAAATAATTTCTCCTATAAAATCATCTAAACCAGGTGTGTCTATAATATTAATTTTATAGTTACGCCATTCCGTATGTATAGGTGTTGCAAATACAGATGCTTGTCTTTCATGTTCAATTTCATGATAATCGGAAACTGTATTATTTTCTTCAATGGTACCACGCCTTTTTGTAAGTCCTGCTTCAAATAACATGGTTTCTGCTAAGGTGGTTTTACCACTGTTGTGAGCCCCCACAAACACTACATTTTTAATGTGTTTATCATCAAATACTTTCATATGCCTTTGGTTTAATTTATATTGGTTTATAACCTTTTTCCCAAAAAGAAATCTATAAGGTTTTTTAAAGATGATATAAAGCTACCCTCAATATTTATAAAAAAATATGATTATTATCAGCTCTTAGGCAAGTATCTATTGATAAATCTGGTGAGTTCCATAAAGTTACAACAAAATTGTATTATGTAAGCTATTTATTAATCTGTCTACCGTATTTTTGCTAAAAATTTTGAACTATGTTTTCTTTAGTAAATGTATTTAGAGTAGTTGCTTTTTTAGAAGGTGCATCATATATCCTTTTATTGTTTATTGCAACACCTATTAAATATTTCGCAGATAATGATGAATATGTTAAGCTACTAGGGATGCCTCATGGTATTTTATTTATGCTCTATGTTGTTCTGGCTTTTATTTTAAAACCAGACTTTAATTGGGATAGCAAACAATTTAAAGGTGTGCTATTAGCTTCTATTATTCCGTTTGGAACTTTCTTTATTGAGCGTAAATATCTAAAAACGGCATCATGATACAAGAGGTGAAAAATACTGAAGTTGTTTCTGAACCATTTGAATTGAAACATTGGATTTACAATGAATTGGTAGATTTAAATGTTGCTGATACTACTGCCCAGTACCTTAATATGCTAGGATTATTACTTGGTTTATTAATTATTGTATTTATAGTTGATTTTTTAATTAGAAAGATATTACTACAAGCGTTTACCAAGTTTGCTGAAGTTTCTAAATCTAATTTTGACGACTTACTAGTTAAGAACAAAGTACCTAGAAATGTGGCGCATATTATACCGCTCTTAATAGCTATAGAGTTTGTACCTGATATATTTTCAGATTTCCCAGACTTTGAAATAATGGTTGAAAAAGGCTTCAAAGTATTTGCCATTATCCTAACGCTTTGGGTTGTAAGAAGCCTCCTAAATACCGTAAAAGACTTTTTAAAAACCTTACCCAGTTTAAAAGATAAACCTGTAGATAGTTATATTCAAGTATTTATGATTTTTGCTTGGGTTGCTGGTATAATGTCTGCCATAGCGATTTTAACAGGTATTCCATTTTTAACGTTTTTAACAGGGTTAGGAGCTGCTTCGGCGGTTATTATATTGGTTTTTAAGGATACCATATTAGGTTTTGTTGCTAGTATTCAAGTGTCTATAAATGATATGGTACGGATTGGTGATTGGATTACTTTTGAAAAGTTTGGAGCCGATGGTGATGTGATTGAAATTACATTAGCAACAGTAAAGGTGCAAAACTGGGATAAGACTATTACCACTATACCAACCTATGCTTTAATTTCAGAATCTTTTAAAAACTGGCGAGGAATGACCAGTTCTGATGGTAGACGTATTAAAAGGTCATTAAGTATTAAAATGGAAAGTGTAAAATACCTAAATTCTGAAGAAGTAGATAAACTTAAGAAAATCCATCTTATTGAAGCTTATTTAAATGCCAGACAGAAAGATATTAATACATTTAACACCAATAATAAGGTAAACAAGGAAGTGTCTTTAAATGGACGGAATTTGACTAATATTGGTGTGTTTAGAAAGTATGTGCAAGAATATATTGAAAATCATTCAGCCATTAATAAGGATATGACAATAATGGTGCGCCAATTAGCACCGTCATCTCAAGGATTACCTATAGAGATATACGCTTTTAGTAGTGATAAACGTTGGGTAAACTATGAATATATTATGGCAGATATTTTTGACCACGTCATTGCTGCAACACCTTATTTCGATTTAGAAATATTTGAATTACCTAGCGGCTCTAATTTTGATATAAAGCATTAAAAATAAGTATGTTACACGAAAATAAACTATTCCATATGTCGAATAGTTTTATTTATTTGTGAAAAATATCATATATTTGAACACTTCCCTCAAGTGAGTGTTTGTAATTACAGCACTAAAATTTCAAAATTAATATTATATATTGTGATGAAATATTTATGCTTATTAATAGCGTTATTGTCTGTATGCTTTCAATTAAATGCGCAAAAATCTGAATTCGTTTTTAATAAAGAATTAAACAATCTAATTGCCTTAAAAGAAGGAGCATCACCTTATGTTTTTGAAGTTTTATTAGAAGAACATACCACTAGTATAAAAAAGCCTTCTACCAAAAGAATATCTGAATTTTACAAAAAAGCTTTAGTATATGCTGATAAAGCTAGGAAAGACATTAAAAAAATTGAACAACTAAAAAAAGAATTAAAGCTAACTCCTCAAAAGTTAAAAGAACTTAATGTCTCTGAGGTATATAATCGCTTACGAACAGCAGAGAGAGTTTTAAAAAACACGAAGAAGTATGAGATTATACCAAGTAATATAATCTTTCAAAAACACGAAGATTTAAAAATGCGACGAAGTATTTTTAAACCGCAAAATATAGTAGTTGGAAAATTTAAATATTTAGGAGAATATTATGTTACTAAAGATTCTGATGGTTATAAAGAAAGAAATCTAATATCGGTTGCTAATGCACAAAAAAACGGACTAACAAACGAACAGTTTTTTTTACAAAATGTATTTCAAGTTATTCAAAATGTTAGGACCAATGTGATTTACATGGTTTACCCCGATTTTTTGCAAAAATATCCAATTAATAAAGTGGCATCTCAAAAAAAATATAAAGGAAAAATTAGCTTATCTAGCAATTATTCTAGTGATATAGATAAAAAGTTAGATGCTATAATTACAAGTTATAATAGAAGCCTATTAAATTAATAAGGCTTATATAGAATTAAAAAGACCTATCAATATAGACAGGTCTTTTTAAGTTATATTTAGTTTATAAACTTTACTTTAGATGTTTGCAGCTAACCAATCGCCTACTTCTGAAGTTCCGTAGGCTTTACCTCCATCTGCTAAGTCTTCAGTAACAATACCTTCAGCAAGTGCTGCATTAACAGCGTTTCTGATAGCTTTACCTTCTTCTGGTAAATTAAATGCAATTTCAAACATCATGGCAGCAGATAAAACCATAGCCATTGGATTTGCTATATTTAATCCTGTTGCTTGTGGGTAAGATCCGTGAATAGGTTCAAATAATGAAATATCTTCTCCCATAGATGCCGATGGCATTAACCCCATAGATCCTGATATTACAGAAGCTTCATCTGTTAAAATATCTCCAAATAAGTTTTCAGTAATTAAAACATCATAACTATTTGGCCATTGTACCAAGCGCATTGCAACAGCATCAACAAGCTCATAAGATACTTCAACCTCAGGATAATCCTTTTCCATAGCCTGTACTGTCTCTCTCCAAAGTCTTGAAGTTTCTAAAACATTAGCTTTATCAACACAACATAATTTTTTTGTTCGAGTCATAGCTAATTCAAAACCTTTCTTAGCCAAACGCTGCACTTCTGCTCTAGTATAAACACAGTTATCAAAAGCGGTTTCACCTTCATCTCTTCTTCCCTTTTCTCCAAAATAAATACCACCAGTTAATTCTCTAAAGAAAACTAAATCTGTACCTTCAATACGTTCTTGTTTTAATGGTGATTTATCTAATAAAGACGGAAACGTAAACGTTGGTCTTAAATTAGCAAATAGCCCTAATTTTTTACGCATTTTTAGTAAACCTTGCTCTGGACGTACTGGAGCTGACGGGTCATTATCAAATCTTGGAAGACCAATAGCTCCAAATAATACAGCATCAGAAGATGCACAAATTTCATGTGTGCTATCTGGATAAGGCTCACCAACAGCATCAATTGCGGCTGCACCGGTTAAAGCTGGTTTCCACGTAATTTCATGTCCAAATTTTGCTGCTACTGCTTCACTAACTTTTACAGCTTGTTCCGTAACTTCTGGTCCTATACCGTCTCCGGCTAAAAGGGCTATGTTAAATTTCATTTATTTTTATTCTTAATTATTAATAATATTTAGCATTTTTTCAGTGGCTTTTATTGCAGACACTGTTTGATCTGAATCTAAACCTCTAGTTTTAAACTCAGTTTCTTTATTTTTCCAAGTAATTATAGTTTCACATAAAGCATCTGAACGACTCCCAGGAGGTATTCTCACTGCATAATCAATTAAATCAGGTAGTATAAAATTCTTCTTTTTAAATACTTTTCTAATAGCATTCATAAAGGCATCAAATTGACCATCTCCTTGTGCATTGGCCTCATAAGCATCACCTTCAATAGTTAATGCCACTGTAGTAGAAGGTTTTAAACCTTTCGAATGTGTGAGCACATAAGAATCTACTTTAATTTTTTCTTCGTAAGATCCACTATCCAATACATCTGAGATAATATATGGTAAGTCTTCTTTGGTAACCACCTGCTTTTTATCTCCTAATTCAATTATACGTTGCGTTACCTTTTTTAAGTCGTTATCATTTAACTGAAGACCTAATTCTTGTAAATTCTTTTGAATATTAGCCTTTCCAGAAGCTTTGCCTAAGGCATATTTTCTAGTTCTTCCAAAACGTTCTGGTAATAATTCACTAAAATATAAGTTCTTTTTATTGTCACCATCGGCATGAATACCAGCAGTTTGGGTAAAAACATTTGCCCCAATAACAGGTTTGTTAGCCGGAATAATAATGCCCGAGAAAGTCTCAACAAGTTTACTTACAGTATAAAGAAACTTTTCATTTACACCAATCTCAACCTTAGGCATGAAGTCGTTAATCACAGCTATAGTACTTGCCATAGGTGCATTTCCTGCTCTTTCTCCCATACCATTTATAGTAAGATGTAAACCATCTGCGCCTGCCTTTAACCCTTCAATAGCATTTGAAACTCCTAAATCATAGTCGTTATGGGTATGAAAATCAAAATGTGAATTTGGATACTTTTCTTTTATCTCTTTTACAAACTCATAAGATTCGGAAGGCGTTAAAATACCTAAGGTATCCGGAAGCATAATACGTTTAACAGGTTGAGTAGCTAAAAAGTCTAAAAACTCAAATACATATTCTTTAGAATTACGCATTCCGTTACTCCAATCTTCTAAATAAACATTAGTAGCAACACCTTGTTCTTCTGCCAGAGCTATATTGCTTTCTATTTCTTTAAAGTGTTGATTTGGAGTTTTTTTAAGCTGATGAGTTAAATGATTTAATGAACCTTTTGTTAATAGGTTTTGAACCCTTGCTCCTGCTTTAACTATCCAATCTATTGAGGTACCATTGTCAACAAAAGACAATACTTCAACAGCATTTAAATACCCACTCTCTCTTGCCCATTCTGTAATAGCTTTTACAGCTTGAAATTCCCCTTCAGATACTCGGGCTGATGCAATTTCTATCCTATCAACCTTTAGTTCTTCAAGTAAAAGTTTTGCTATGGTAAGCTTCTCAGAAGCAGAAAACGACACACTCGAGGTTTGTTCACCATCGCGTAATGTCGTATCCATTATTTCTATTCTTTTCATTTAAAATGAATAGGCGTTTATATTTAATTTATTATTTAGAAAGGTCTTGTCTCCCCAAAGGAAGCAATCTCTTCTTTCATGCTTTGTAAATAGTCTATATCATCAAAACCATTAAGCATATTACCTTTTTTGTATCCATTAATTTGGAAAGATTCCGACTCTCCCGTAGCAACTAATGTTACTTTTTGATTAGGTAAATCAACCTTAATCTCAGTATTCGGGTCAGCTTCAATAGCATCGAACAGAGTTTGTGCAAATTCAGTTGATACCTGTACAGGCAAAACACCAATATTTAAACAGTTATTTCTAAAAATATCTGCAAAGAATGAAGAAATCACACAACGTAATCCGAAATCATAAACAGACCATGCAGCATGCTCTCTTGATGATCCTGAACCAAAGTTTTTTCCTCCTACTAATATTTTAGAACCTTTATATTTTGAATCGTTCAATGGAAAATCTGCAATTGGATTTCCCTCTGAATCATATCTCCAATCACGGAAAAAATTATCTCCAAATCCTTTACGCTCCGTAGCTTTTAAGAAACGTGCAGGAATGATTTGATCTGTATCCACATTTTCAATTGGTAATGGATAAGCTGTACTTGTTAATACTTCAAATTTATCGTAAGCCATTTTCTTTTTTTTAAGCGTTAATTAATGTTCTTGGATCTGTTACTACACCCTCAACTGCAGTGGCTGCAGCTACTAAAGGTGAAGCTAGTAATGTTCTAGACCCTGGTCCTTGACGACCTTCGAAGTTGCGGTTAGATGTTGAAACCGCTAATTTTCCGGCTGGCACCTTATCATCATTCATAGCTAAACATGCTGAACACCCTGGTTCTCTTAAAACGAAACCGGAAGCATCTAGTATTTTATCTAAACCTTCTTCTTTAATTTGATCAACCACTTTGTGTGATCCTGGTACTAACCAAGCAGTAATGTTATCTGCCTTTTGACGTCCTTCAATAATAGAACAAAATGCTCTAAAATCTTCAATACGACCATTAGTACAAGAGCCTAAGAAAACATAATCTACTTGTTTTCCAATCATGTCATCACCTTCATTAAACTTCATATAACCAAGTGATTTTTTATATGTAGCAACACCACCTTCAACGTTTTCAGCCAATGGAATTGATTGTGTTACTCCAATCCCCATTCCTGGATTGGTACCGTAAGTAATCATTGGTTCTATATCAGATGCGTCATAATTGAATTCCACATCAAATTCAGCGTCATCATCAGTTTTAAGAGTTTTCCAATATTCCATGGCTCTATCCCAATCTACTCCTTTTGGCGTATGTTTTCTTCCTTTTATGTATTCATAAGTCTTTTCATCTGGAGCAATCATACCACCACGAGCCCCCATCTCAATAGATAAGTTACAAACGGTCATACGTCCTTCCATAGTCATATCTTCAAAAACATCACCTGCATATTCAACAAAATATCCAGTTGCACCAGATGTGGTTTGTTGAGCAATAATATATAAAGCAACATCTTTAGGTGTTACACCAAAACCTAACTTACCGTTAACGTTAATACGCATTTTCTTAGGCTTAGGTTGCATGATACATTGTGTTGACAATACCATTTCAACTTCAGAAGTTCCAATACCAAATGCAATAGCACCGAAAGCACCATGTGTAGATGTATGTGAATCACCACAAACAATTGTAGACCCTGGTAATGTAATTCCATTCTCTGGCCCTACAATATGAACAATACCATTATTACGATGTCCTAATCCCCAGTGAGAAATGCCATGCTCTGCAGCATTAGTTGCTAAAGCTTCTAATTGGTTTGCCGATAATGGATCTGCTACAGGTAAATGTTGGTCCCAAGTTGGCGTGTTATGATCTGCAGTTGCAAATGTTTTCTCTGGATACATAACTCCAATTCCTCTACTCTTTAAACCTACAAAAGCAACAGGACTTGTTACTTCATGAATAAAATGACGATCGATGAAAAACACATCAGGCCCGTCTTCTATATTTCTGACAACATGGGAATCCCATACTTTATCAAATAATGTCTTGCTCATAAATATCTTTAATTAATTCTTTAATACTGCTTTATGCTATCTAAAATGAAGCCTTGGAAGCTTACAAAGGTTGACAAAGTTATAATATTATTGCAGTATTTTAAAGCTTTCAAATGCTTTGTTGTATACTTTTTATAAAATTGATAAAGTAACGGGTATAAATTATATTTTATTCAACATAAAGCTGTAATCACCTATAATTTTTAAATATGAAAAAGTGAAGTTTAACTTAAAATTTGTTAGTCAACTTTTTTAGGGATTTTTAATGAACAGCCTAATGAGGCATTCAACTTTTTGATAAAATACGCCGAAAGCAATGGTGACTCTTTTTCGATATTCTGATGTATGAAAAAATCAATTTCTTTGACCCCTTGATTCTGCCATAATTTAAAGCGGTCTACCCAATCGTCCAATCGGGTGTAATCACTTTTATGATTAGCACCAACATAACGTACAAAAGCGGTAGGATTCGTTAATCGCATATGCATTAAATCACGTCTTCCTGCGGTATCTACAATTACATTTGAAATATTATTTGTTTCTAAAAGATTAAATAATTCATTAGCTACCATTTCATCATTATACCAATTAGTATGTCTGAATTCAATTGCTAAAGCAATTTCTTTAGGCCAACTTTCAACAAAACTTACTACTCGGTTAAAATCTTTAGGCGCAAAATTACTATTCATCTGCAAGAAAATAGTCCCTAATTTTTCTTTTAAGTTTGAAACATTATACAAGTATTGCTCTACCACTTCTTTAACTTCATTTAAACGTTTCCAATGACTAATTTCCTGGTTTAATTTTGGAAAGAATTTAAAACCTTTAGGCGTTTGGTTATACCAAGTGGCAAATTGTTCGGGAGGAAAAATTCTGTAAAAAGTAGCGTTCAATTCGATAGAATTAAACTGATTGGAATAATATCCCAATACGTCTTTAGTGCCTCTAGGATAAAAACCTTTTAGATCTGTTTTATTCCATTTAGCACAACCAACATAGACATCTGTAACATTATCGTCCTTTACCTTACCCAAAACATGTTTAGTTTTAGGATGGTCTTTAGGCAAAGTGAAATCAATATTTTGAGGATAATCTACACTACCGAATTTCATTTGAAGAATTTATTCAAAAGTAACAATTTCAATTCTTCAAAAACCCAAAATATAATATACTGAAAGCAAACACTTTAAAGTTAATTGTTAATAACCCAGTTAAAAACTATACTTACCTCTATATTTTTCTGGGGTTATAATTATCTACATTTATTAAAACCAATTAGTCATGAGCCCAAGACAAATTAACCTAAAGGACATCCGTCCGGAGATTTCTTCAACAACAATAAATGATGATATGAGTAGTGATGAGTGGTTTCAAAACTCAGTTTTAAGGCCCGTAATTAAGCTTCAGAATGATTTATTGATTGTTGTTTTTAAAAATTATATAGTTAAGCACAAATCTGTTTTTTACGACTTAACTTTAGAGAAGCGCATTGATTATATTGAAAATGCAATTCATAAAGACATGAAATTTCGTAATTCAGTAAAAGGTATGATAATAGGCTTGTTTACCGTTGAGGAGTACAGCATGTACACACAAAACTCTTCTGCGTTGAACAAACGTATGATGAATATTGTTAAAGAACGCTTATTAAGTCAGATTCAACTGTTTGAAAAACCAGAGTTATTAGCCGCGGTTTAGTCAATAAGCGAGACCCCATTTAAATCTGTAGTCAGCACATCGCTCATATAATCAAAATATGGCCGAATGGCTTTAAATGATGCATTCACTTCATCAATAAAACCAGCACTAAGCGCTTCTTTATCTGTAAACTTCTTAATAAAGATATATTGTTTTTTCTTTATTAAATCAATGGCTTTATGCTCTTTACTAAATCCCTTTGGAGCAGTTTTCACTTCATCACCAACAAAGGTGTCACCCCAAATACTGTTGAATTTTTTATTAGCAAGAATCTCACGTATTTCACTATCATCCATTTCAAACTCTTTCCTAATTCGCAATAAATCAGCAGGAGCCGGCTCCCAAAACCCTGTAGCAATAAAACTTTCGTTATTTGGCTGAAGATGTAAATAGTAACCTCCTCTTAATTTAGGTTTGGTTCTATGAAAGGAACCTCCAAAATGTGTTTTATAAGGTAGCTTATTTTTTGAAAATCGGACATCACGATAAATACGAAACATTTTCATTTTATCAATTTCGTCATGCGTATTTAGGGTTTCAAATATTGAGTTATATACACCTTTTACATCTGCTTCAATAGATTTGAACTCCTTTTTACGTTCATTAAACCAATCTCTATTGTTATTCTTTTCTAATTTTTTAAAAAAATCTAAGGCTGATTTTGGTACAGTAATACTCATTTTGGAATTATTTTTTGATTAATTAGTAATAAGAATTAAGTAGTCCGCTATGTAATTTGAAAATTACAAAAAGCATTTGGTTATTCAAATTCGATATTGTTAAGAATTAAGCCAGATGCTGGAGCAATATAGTCCATTTTTACAAAAACATCAGGTTTTAAACTGTGTTCAATATCATTCAAAGCTATTTTTCCTTTTCCTAAATCAATAAGTGTCCCCATCATTAATCTAATTTGATTTCTCATAAACCCTTTTCCTTGTACTCTCAAAACAAATGATTTCTTAGGAAAATAATTAGCCGTATAAATGGTGTTATCAACAAGTTCACACAAATCAATTTTCCTATTGTAAATTCCGGTTTCACTAGGTTTATAACAATAAGACTTAAAGTGATGTTCACCCTCAAAAAGCTTAGCTCCCTCTTTCATAACCTCAATATCTAAATCATCTAGAATGGTTGTCATAATCGGTGCACAAAACGGATGACACTTTTCTCCATATGTGAAAAGGTACAAATACTCCTTAGTTTTTGAATGATTAATAATATTGAACTTCTCATTAACCTCTCTAATATTCAAGGCTCGAATATCCTGTGGTAAATTGTAATTAAATAATTCTAAAAAAGCATCTAAATCTTCAATTTCATGATGTAGAAAAAGTTCAAAAGCGGCGTTTTCAGCAGAAACCATAGCATCTGTTCTTCCTGCACATAAACTTTTAAAACGCTTGCCTTCCAGAATAAAATTCAGTGTTCTATCAACCATTAAATGCAAGGTTTTTACATTTGGTTGCTTTTGCCAACCGTGAAATCTATACCCTAAATATTGAATATTAATGACGTAAAAATACTTCTTCATTGTAAGTTTTTAACCTGCCGAAAAGTACACTCTTTTATTAATTGTGGCAAAATTTTTATAACTTGTTAATCTAATAACTAACTAAAAATTCATTAATTATGACAGATTCAGCAACAAACAAGCCTCCAATTTGGTTTTGGATTGTGAGTGTTATTGCTCTTATTTGGAACGGAATGGGTGTTAATGCCTATCTACAACAAGCCTATAATACAGCAGGTTACCAAGAAATGTATACGGCAGAACAGCAAGAAATTGCCGCCAACATGCCATCATGGGTTACTGCGGCTTTTGCAATTGCAGTATTTGCTGGAGCATTAGCAGCAATAGGACTTTTAGTACGTAAATCTTGGGCTACTAAACTTTGGCTATTATCCCTAATTGCAGTTATTGTTCAAATGGGATATGTTTTAATCAATGGTTATGCGTCAAGTATAGGGATGACTATTATGATTATTGTTTTGGCAGTCGTGTTTTATTGGTTTTCCAAAATGTCAGGATCTAAAGGATGGCTTAAATAATTTATAACCACCAAATTTGTTTGAAGGCATTAGAGTTAACTATCTAGTGCCTTCTTTATTTATGACGACCTTTTAATTCCACTTCAATATCTTTTAATGTAAAACCTTTAGCTTGAAGTAGCATTAAATAGTGAAAGAACAAGTCTGCCGATTCATATAAAAATAATTCATCGTTATTATCCATAGCCTCTATAACTGTTTCAACAGCTTCCTCTCCTACTTTTTGAGCTACTTTATTAATACCTTTTGAAAACAAACTTGCGACATAAGATTTGGCAGTATCTTTATTAGCAACACGTTCTGAAATCACATCCTCTAAAGTTGAAAAGAATCCATACTTAGAAACGTTTTCTTCTCCCCAACAATTATCTGTTCCTTTATGACAAGTTGGTCCAACCGGATTTACCTGAACCAATAATGTATCATTATCACAATCGTTCTTAATATCTACTAAATTCAAGAAATTACCACTTTCTTCACCTTTAGTCCATAATCGTTGTTTACTTCTACTAAAAAAGGTTACTTGTTTAGTATCTTTAGTCTTTAGATAAGCCTCTTCATTCATATAACCCAACATTAAAACATTCTTGGTTATAGCATCTTGAATGATTGCTGGTACTAATCCGTTTGAATCGTATTTTATTTCCATTTTAGTTCGTCTTTCCTTTAAATTAAGGAATCAATTTAATATTATTATAATTTCGGTGAGTATCGTATTAAATTCGCACCTCAATACCTTCCTCTTTTAATTCCTTTTTCAAATCAGGAATAGGAATTTCACCAAAGTGAAACACGCTCGCCGCTAAAGCCGCATCGGATTTCCCGTCGATAAAAGTATCTATAAAATGCTGTACATTACCCGCACCTCCAGAGGCAATAATTGGTATATTCAACAATTCTGATAATTTGGCTAAGGCTTCATTTGCAAATCCATTTTTGGTTCCATCATGATTCATAGATGTAAAAAGAATTTCTCCTGCTCCACGTTCTTCAACCTCTTTAGCCCATTCAAATAAATCTATTTCTGTTGGAATAGTTCCTCCGGCTAAATGCACTTTCCATTCACTACCTACTTGTTTAGCGTCTATTGCAACCACCACGCATTGACTTCCAAATTTATCTGCCAATTCATTTATCAATTCAGGACGTTTCACTGCCGATGAATTAATAGACACCTTATCAGCTCCATTTTTTAATAGTGCATCAACGTGTTCCACTGAAGAAATTCCTCCTCCAACAGTAAATGGGATATTAACCTGTTCCGCAACATGTAATACCATTTCTAAAGTGGTTGCACGAGCTTCAAGGGTTGCTGTGATATCTAAAAAAACCAATTCATCAGCTCCATAGTCAGCATATTGTTTAGCTAACTCAACAGGGTCTCCTGCATCTCGTAAATCAACGAAATTAACACCTTTTACCGTGCGACCGTTTTTTATATCTAGACAAGGGATAATTCTTTTTGTAAGCATTACACAAATTTTTCAAGTTGTTTTAAACTAATTCTATTTTCATAAATAGCTTTTCCAATAATTACACCTTCGCATCCTAACTCAATTAACCTTGGTAATTCATCTATATGAGAAATACCTCCTGAAGCTATCAACTTTATAGATTGACCTTGACTACTATTTGTGCAAGCAGATATAATTTCATCATACAATTCAAAAGAAGGACCTTCTAACATACCATCTTTAGAAATATCTGTACAAATCACATATTGAATACCTTTCTTTTGATATTCTTTTATAAAAGGAATTACATCTTCAGAACTGTTTTCTTGCCAACCAGCAATTGCAATTTTACCTGCATTACTATCGGCTCCTAAAATAATCTTTTCACTTCCGTATTTAGATATCCAATTTTCAAAAGTTTCAGGGTCTTTCACAGCTATACTCCCGCCTGTAATTTGTCTTGCTCCAGAATTAAATGCGATGTGTAAATCCTCATCAGCTTTTAAACCACCACCAAAATCAATTTTCAATTTCGTTTTTGTAGCAATCTGTTCAAGCACTTTATAATTAACTATATGTTTTGCTTTAGCACCATCTAAATCTACTAAATGTAAATATTCAATACCTGAAGCCTCAAACATTTTGGCAACTTCTAAAGGGTTTTCGTTATATACCTTTTTAGTATTGTAATCTCCTTTTGTAAGACGTACACATTTACCCTCTATAATATCTATTGCTGGAATTATTCTCATTTTTTAGCTTTTGGCTATTTATAAATTCAAAAAGTTCTTTAAAATTTTAGCTCCTTCATTTCCACTTTTTTCAGGATGAAATTGTGTACCGTAAAAATTTTCATGTTGTAAAGCTGATGCGTAATTTATCTCATAATCTGTTGCCGCAATGGTTTCATTACAGTGTTCTGCATAATAACTATGTACAAGATACATGTATTCATTCTCTTTAATGTTTTTGAACAAATCAGATTTCAGTTCTTTTATAACATTCCATCCCATTTGTGGTACTTTCACATCACTTGTAAAGCGCTTCACTTTAGTTTGAAATATTCCTAAACCTTCAGTGTTACCTTCCTCTGTATGCAAACACATTAATTGCATTCCTAAACAAATACCCAATACAGGTTGTTTAAGATTTGGAATCAACTCATTTAAACCACTTTCTTTAAGCATTTTCATTGCTGAACTTGCTTCTCCAACACCCGGAAATATTACCTTATCAGCTGCCTTAATTTCTTCTGGGTCCTTAGATAACACTGCATTATACCCCAATCGATTAAATGCAAACTGAATACTTTTAATATTTCCTGCGCCGTAATCTATTATTACTAATTTCATTTCTTCTCGATACAATTTCTCATACTTCGGAATCACCTGAAGCGACAATTTTTATAACATTCCTTTTGTACTTGGCAAAAACATCTTGTTCGCATCTCTTTTTACCGCCATTTTCATTGCTTTTGCAAATGCTTTAAAGATACCTTCTATTTTGTGGTGTTCATTTACCCCTTCTGCTTTTATATTTAAATTGCATTTAGCACCATCTGTAAACGATTTAAATAAATGGAAAAACATTTCTGTTGGCATATCACCAATTTTTTCGCGTTTAAACTCAGCATCCCATTCTAGCCAATTTCTTCCGCCAAAATCTACAGCAACCTGAGCTAAACAATCATCCATTGGCAAACAGAATCCATATCGTTCAATACCTAATTTATCACCTAAGGCTTTATTGAATAATTCCCCTAAAGCAATCATGGTATCTTCTATGGTGTGGTGCTCATCAACTTCTAAATCGCCATTAACTTTTACGGTTAAATCCATAGCTCCATGACGCCCAATTTGATCCAACATATGATCAAAAAAAGATAATCCTGTGTCAATATCATTCTTCCCCGAGCCATCTAAATTTAATTTTATATATATCTGAGTTTCATTAGTGTTACGTGTTATTTCTTCAACCCTATCATCAAGTTTTAAAAACTCATATATTGCTTCCCAATCTGTACTAGTTAAAGCAATGCAATCCTGAATTTCTTTCTCAGAAGTTTCAATTTCCTCAGCTCCCAAATCTGGATGTTCTGAAAGATAAATACCTTTTGCACCCATGTTTTTTGCCAACTCCATATCGGTAATCCTATCACCTAAAACAAAAGAGTTTTGCAAATCATATTCTTCTGTAAAGTACTTGGTTAACAACCCTGTTCTTGGCTTGCGTGTATCTGCATTTTCATGCGGAAACGTTTTATCAATATGAATAGCAGAAAACGTTACGCCTTCTTTTTCAAAAGCATCTATAATCTTGTTTTGGGCTGGCCAAAAAGTGTCTTCTGGAAAAGAATCGGTTCCTAAACCATCCTGATTGGTTACCATCACTAATTCATAATCCAACTCACTGGCAATTTTCGCCATGTATTGAAAAACTTTTGGGTAGAACTCTAGCTTTTCTAGACTATCTAATTGATAGTCAACAGGTGGTTCCAAAACTAATGTTCCATCTCTATCAATAAAAAGTACCTTCTTCATTATATAGATTTTAAAGTCTCTATTAATATTTTATTTTCATCAGGTGTTCCAACTGTAAAACGCAAACAGTTTTCGCACCCTGGTTGTGAGGTTCTGTTTCTAATAACTATTCCTTTTCCTATTAACTCATTATAGCGTTTGGTAGCATCATCTACTTTTGCTAAAATGAAATTAGCATCGGATGGATATATTTTTGATACAAACGAAATTGTTTTCAATTCTGAAACCAAAACTTCTCTTTCTTCCAAAATGGTTTGAATTTGGTTTTGAGTTTGCTCTTCATTCTCCAATTGATTAATTGCGCGTTGTTGGGTTAACTCATTAACATTATATGGTGGCTTAATGTTATTTAAAACAGCAATAATTTCTTTTGAAGCATAACATATCCCTAATCTAATGCCCGCCATTCCATAAGCCTTAGACAAGGTTTGAGTAACAACTAAATTTGGAAATTCGTTTAATCTTATCAACCAACTTGGGTTATTTGAAAAATCAATATAGGCCTCGTCTATAACCACAGCTCCTTTAAACTCTCTTAACAGCTTTTCAATGGATTCTTCTGAAAAACTATTCCCAGTTGGATTATTAGGAGAACATAATAACAATAATTTACTATTTCTGTCTCCTATTTTGAGTATTTCATTAACGTTTGGTTGAAAATCACTTGTCAATTGAACCTTTCTAATATCCACAGCATTAATATTTGCCAATACACTGTACATACCATAGGTTGGCGGTAATGTAATGATATTATCTACATTAGGCTCGCAAAAAGCCCTATAAATCAAATCTAAAACTTCATCACTTCCATTACCCAATAGGATGTTTTCAACGGGGATACCTTTTATCTTAGAAAGCAGAGTTTTAACATTTCCTTGTTTTGGGTCTGGATATCTATTAACACCATTTTCAAAAGGATTCTCATTGGCATCTAAAAATACCATATCGTCAGTTGCTCCTTGAAACTCATCTCTTGCAGATGAGTAAGGTTTAAGTGCCTTTATGCTTGGTCTTATTAAATCTAAAACATTCATTATTTCAAATCCTTTAATCTAATGCTAACTGCATTTTTATGTGCTTGTAAACCCTCAGCTTCTGCCATTAACTCTATGGTTTCTCCTATATTTAAAATACCTTCTTTAGATATTTTCTGAAACGTCATACTCTTTAAAAAACTATCTAAATTAACTCCTGAATATGCTTTACTAAATCCATTTGTTGGCAATGTGTGGTTTGTTCCTGAGGCATAATCACCAGCACTTTCAGGAGTATAATCGCCTATAAATACCGAACCTGCATTTCTAATACCATCCATATAAAAACCTTCATTTGAAGAACAAATTATGAAGTGCTCTGGTCCGTATTCATTAATCAAATCAAGAGCCAAATCATCACTCTCAATATAAATTGATTTAGAATTTGCAATTGCTTTTTCAGCTATATCTTTTCTTGGTAAAACAGCTAATTGTTTATCGACTTCTTCCGAAACTTTAACAATAAGTTCTTTTGAAGTAGAAACTAAAATTACTTGACTGTCAGTACCATGTTCTGCTTGACTTAATAAATCTGAAGCAATATAACTTGCATTAGCACTTTCATCAGCAACTACTAGTAATTCACTTGGTCCTGCAGGCATATCAATGGCAACACCATGTTTTGTTGCTAATTGTTTTGCAACGGTCACAAACTGATTTCCTGGTCCGAAAATTTTATATACTTGAGGAATCGTTTCCGTTCCAAAGGTCATAGCTGCAATGGCTTGTATCCCTCCTACTTTGAATATTTTAGTGACACCGCATAATTGAGCAGCATATAAAATTTCTGGAGCTAACTTCCCTTCCTTATTTGGTGGTGAGCATAATACAATTTCTTTGCATCCTGCAATTTGCGCAGGAGCAGCCAACATTAAAACGGTTGAAAACAAGGGAGCCGTTCCTCCTGGGATATATAAACCAACACTTTCTATTGGTCTTTTTTCTTGCCAACATTTAACGCCGTTAGCTGTTTCAATTTCTACTCTTGATGTTTTTTGAGCTGCATGAAATGCTTCTATATTTTGTTTAGCATTCTTTATAGCATTTCTCAAAACTTGCGGAACACTTGCAACGGCATCTTCTATCTCATTAGTAGAAACTAAGTTAGTCTTTAGTGAAACCTTGTCAAAACGCTCAGTATATTGTTTGATTGCCTGATCTCCATTTCGCTTAACGTCAACAAACACCTCATTAACAATACCTTCAATATCGTCAACTGTTTGCGTTGGTCTTTGCAAAATGCTTAACCAGTTTTCCTTATTTGGATTGTCAATAATCTGCATCTTACAGCACCATTTTTTCTATTGGACAAACTAGGATTCCTTGGGCACCATTGGCTTTTAGTTCGTCAATGACATCCCAAAATTCGTTTTTACTAATTACTGAGTGCACTGAGCTCCAACCTTCTTGCGCTAATGGCAATACCGTCGGGCTTTTCATTCCTGGTAACACATCAATGATGTTTTGGATTTTATCATTTGGCGCATTCAATAAAATATACTTTGATTGTCTACCTTTTAATACTGATTGAATTCTAAACTGAATTTTATTCAGAATCACTCTCTTTTCTTCACTTAAAAGTGGCGAAACTGCCAATACTGCTTCAGATTTAAGAATACTGTCAACCTCTTTTAAATTGTTTTTAAATAACGTACTTCCACTAGATACAATATCACAAATAGCATCGGCTAAACCAATATTAGGAGCAATTTCAACAGAACCATTAATAATGTGAAGATTTGCATTAACACCGTTTTCATCAAGAAACATTTGTACGGTATTAGGGTACGAAGTAGCAATACGTTTTCCTTCTAAATCCTTAATACTTTCATATTCAGTCGTCTTAGGTACGGCAATACAAACACGACAAGTTGAAAAGCCAAGTTTTTCTGCTACTTCAATGTCTTGTCCTTTTTCAATTAAAACATTCTCACCAATGATAGCTAGGTCTACTACACCATCTTTTAAATACTGAGGAATATCCCCATTTCTAAGGTAAAAAACTTCCAATGGAAAGTTTCTTGCCGAGGCTTTTAATTGGTCTTTACCATTATCAATGGATATACCAATGTCTTTTAAAATTTTCATTGAGTCGTCATTTAAGCGACCCGATTTCTGTACTGCAATTCTTAGTTTACTCATTTTCTTTTTGTTATGAGTTTGAGACAATCTTGTTGATTTTAGAAATGAAAAACCCGCTTGATTGACTCAAACGGGTTTAAATATTTTGATTTTATTCAATACATTTTCACTTCGCTTGAGAGCAAATATGAAAATGATGATGTAATTGAATAAAAGTCATGTCTTTCTTTGTTTCTGCAAATATCTACAATTAATAACTAATATTCCAAATATTGAACTTAGTTTTTGCAACTATTAATTATTTTACAATTAAGTATTGATATTGTTAGTTAATGTTTAAAATATCATTCTAAAAACTGAAATATTTAATTTATTGATCTCCTAAAATAATAGGTAACCCACTATCACCAGAACCAATAACAATTACTTTGCTATTAGGAGACTCAGATAACTTAATAGTTGCTTCAATACCTTTATCCTGTAAAATTTTATCATTTAATGAAGCACTTAATATACGGTTGGCATCTGCCTTACCTTGAGCTTCAATAATTACTTTTTCCGCTTCTTTAGCAGCAGTAACCAATCTAAATTCATACTCTAATGATTCTTGCTCTTGTTTCAATTTACGTTCAATGGCATCTTTAATTGTTGGAGGTAAAGTTACATCTCTTACCAAGACCTCATTTAATTGAACATATTGTTTATCCAGTATTTTCTTGGTTTCTTCATAAATTTCAACTTGAATGGCGTCACGTTTGGTTGAATACAAATCGTCTGGCGTATAACGTCCAATAACGCTTCTTGCTGCACTACGAATTGCAGGCTGAATAACACGTTGCAAATAATTCTGTCCAAGAGATTGGTGTAAATTACCTAAATCGTTATAAACAGGCTCATACCATGCCGAAGCATCAATTTGAATTTCTAATCCGTTTGAAGATAACACTTTCATTTTTTCAAAAAGCTCTTGTTGACGCACTTCATAAACAAAAACTTTGTTCCAAGGTGCAACAATATGAAAACCTTCTCCCATTGGTGGCTCATCTGTAACAACACCATCTCCAAAGGTTTTAAAAAGCACTCCAGCCTCACCAGAATCTATGGTTACAGCAGATTTAGCTAGTACTATTACAAGTATAATTGCAGCAATAATTAAGGGTAATGCTACTTTTGGTAATTTTTCCATTTTTATATTTAATTTATATTAATCCGTTATATTTTCTTAAAAACCACTCAGCAGACAAGCACAAAGCAATAATTGCTAAGAGGTATTTCCAATCTATCAAAGGTATGGTATTTTTATGGCTTTTTTGAATAGAAACATATCGATTATCACTAATTAAATCGTTTATCAATGCATCCGTATTGTCAACAAAATAACTCTTGCCATCACTATTAGTAGCCAACTGTTTAAGCTTTGTTACATTGGCATTTAAAAATTGTTGTTCCACATTGTATTCTAGAATTGAAAAAGCTCCGGATTTACTAATATTCTCGTTTGTTGCTTTAACAGTAAAATTATATTCTGAAGCAGGCAAACTACTTAAATCTACTTGATAATTATTATTCTTTAAAACGAAAGGAAACCTTACTTCATTATTAGACAGTTTGTCTTTTACCGTAATGTTAAGCGTTTCACGATCATCAAAAACATAGTTATTATCGAAAAACTGAGCATTTACAATAACCCCTCTATTCCCAATATAAAATGACTCATAATCTAAGTTTAAACGATTTCTTCGTTTTCCAGAAGCAAGATATTGTATAAGCTTACCAATAAAATTATCAAATTCGTTAAAAGATTTAGAGTTCAAGTAACTTTGCGCACGCCATTTCCAGATGTTCTCTCCAAAAAGCACTGCTTCTCTTCGGCTACTAATTTCAAAAGTAGTCAGTAAAGGCTGTTCTAGTGAAACATTCCCAATTCTCTTATTTAAAATTGATTGAGAAGGAACATTAAATGTAATGCCACCATAATTGGAATTCAAAGGAGGAAAAGATTCAAAGTCGATATCTTCAATTTGAAAAGGAGTGAAATTTAAATTAAAATCTGTTTGATATTCTTCAGTTTGAAGAACTATTTCATGTGAATAATTTTTGTTGATAGCATTTAGAAACCCTAAATCTGTTTTCGTGCCAACAATTACAAATCTATTTTTATTTAACTTGTCTAACTCTTCAAATAATGACTTAAACTTATTATTAGGCTGATTAACAATAACCAGTTGAAAATCATTGATTTGATTTAAATTTTCATTTGGGTTTAAAATAGATACTGATCGCTGTTCATTACTTTCAATACTTTTTTTAAGTGCTCCAATATCAGGATGAAGCATATCTGTAACAAAGGCTATTTTAGTTTTTTGATCAATGATTTCAACAGCGAAATTCTTACTATTATTTACCTTATTTTTTTCATTTTCAATAGGTACCAAATGTACCTTATAACTATTTGTGCCAATAGTATTAGCAGGTAGTGTTAAATTGACAACTTTAGAATTATCAATCTTAGAAAAACTTACAGATTGTGAATAAACGGTTGTATTACCTTTCTTTACTTCTAATACTGCATTGACATTATTATCTCCATTATAAACTAAGATGGCTTCTACCGGAAATCTATTCTTTAAATAAGCGTACTTATTTACATTTAATTGTTGAATTTTTAAATCTGTATAAGTAATTGTGTCTCCTAAAATAATCGGGTAAATTGCCTGTTTATAAAAGTTGTGAGCAAACTGATAATCGTTTCCAAAAGTTTGATTTCCGTCAGTAACAATTATTGTTGGAGCAACTGAAGATTTATAGATTTGAGAAAGTTGACTAAAAGCACTATTTACATTGGTTTCGGATTCATCAAAAGTCAATGAATCTAAAGCCTTTATGGCGTTCCCAAAAGTATATGTAGAAATATTGAATTTATTATTTAATTCATCATTTTTAATTATGGTTTCAAATAGTTCTCTTGCTACTTTTTCTCTATTCAAATGCTTGATAGAACCTGAATTATCAACCGCCAAAACTAAGTTTGGTTTTTCAGCATATACTTTAATTTGTTCAAACTTAGGATTTACAATAAGCAATAAAATTGCAAAAATTGTCAAAAACCTCAAAAAAGAAAAAACGGAATTTAGTTTTATATTCTTTGTTTTTGATTTATATCTATACTGAAAAAGCGCTATAAATAGCGCCAATATTCCAGATAATATGATATAAATTAAAGTTTCTGCAGTCATAAACTATGTAAGCATTCCTCCATCAACATTTAAAGTTTGACCAGTTACGTAGGCCGACAAGTCACTAGCTAAAAACACACAAGCATTAGCAACATCTTCTGGAGTTCCACCACGTTTTAATGGAATTCCTGCACGCCAACCTTTAACAACTTCTTCATCCAATTTGGCGGTCATTTCAGTTTCAATAAACCCAGGAGCAATCACATTACTTCTAATGTTTCTTGACCCTAACTCTAAAGCCACTGATTTTGAAAACCCAATAATACCAGCTTTAGATGCTGCATAATTAGTTTGTCCAGCGTTTCCTTTTACTCCAACAACAGAACTCATATTAATAATAGAACCTTTACGTTGTTTCAACATAGTACGTTGAACTGCTTTAGTCATATTAAAGACAGATTTTAGATTAACTTCAATCACCTTATCAAAATCTTCCTCACTAATACGCATTAAAAGATTATCTTTTGTGATACCAGCGTTATTTACTAAAACATCTATACTTCCAAATTCTTTTACTACTTCTCCAGCAAGCTCTTGAGCTTCATCAAAACTAGCTGCGTTACTCTTATATCCTTTAGCTTTTACTCCTAAAGCATTCAATTCATCTTCTAAGGCTTTTGCAGCATCTACTGAAGAACTATACGTAAAAGCAACGTTAGCACCTTGTTCTGCAAAAACTTGAGCAATCCCCTTTCCTATTCCTCTACTAGCCCCAGTAATTATGGCAGTTTTTCCTTCTAATAATTTCATAATTCAATATTGTGATTAGTGTAAATCAAATATAGTAATTCCATGTTGCATCTATATAAAAAAACCTCACAAAATCTTGTGAGGTTTTCATTTCTAATATTAACTAAACTTAATTATTTGGAACGAATTTCACATCAACCATTCCTAAATATGCAGTTGTCACTAGATTACCTGGTAAAACTTGATTTGCTCCAAATTGAGCACTGTAACCAAGTACTAATATATTATTGCTCTCCACAGGAAATATATCATTTCCGCTATCATTAAATATGTAATAATCGTTTGTATTAATTCCAACAAAATATTCTGTTCCAGATTCTATATTAATTGGATCAATGTCTTCAAATGACAAAAGTCCTGAAGTAGATGTTACATATGCAGTTCCAAGAATTTCTTGTGTATCAACGTTCCAAACGGTAACTCTATAAGAACCATTGTCTGGTACTCGAATTCCTAAAGCCGTTATTTCACCATTTTTGAAAGACTTAAATCTATATCCAATTTCATGAGTATTAGGGCTATTAACTTTGGTATTTACCAATTCCATTGCACCATCTTCCATTAATGTTTTCATAGGATACTCTGGCAAAATTTCAATTATGTCAGCGTCGTCATTTTTTGAACAACTACTTAAATTTAAACCTAAAACAACAAAGGCTATTATTAATTTTTTAATTCTCATGATTTCTAGTTTTTTATGGATTATACTAGTATATCAATCAGCCTCAAAATTTGTTACCCATTTTTAACTTTATTTAACAAAAAAAATCCCTTAGCATAATTTACTAAGGGATTTTTTAAAATATTATTTGATAGGTTACCCTAAAACTTCTGCAATTTTCTTACCTATTTCGGCAGGTGAATCAACCACATGAATACCACAAGCTCTCATGATTTTCTTTTTAGCTTGAGCAGTGTCATCACTTCCTCCTACAATGGCTCCTGCATGCCCCATGGTACGTCCAGCAGGCGCAGTTTCACCAGCAATAAAGCCAACAACAGGTTTTGTGCTTCCGCTTTCTTTATACCAATTAGCAGCATCTGCTTCTAATTGACCTCCAATTTCACCAATCATTACTACGGCTTCAGTTTCTGGGTCATTAATTAATAACTCAACTGCTTCTTTTGTTGTTGTTCCAATTATTGGATCTCCTCCAATTCCAATTGCAGTTGTAATACCTAATCCTTGTTTTACAACTTGATCTGCAGCTTCATAAGTTAACGTACCTGATTTAGAAACAATACCAACTTTTCCTTGTTTGAATACAAAACCTGGCATGATTCCAACTTTTGCTTCACCCGGAGTAATCACACCTGGACAGTTAGGACCAATTAAACGACAGTCTTTCCCTTTAATATAATCTGAAGCTTTTATCATATCGGCCACAGGAATACCTTCAGTAATAGTTATAATTACTTTAATTCCTGCGTCAGCAGCTTCCATTATGGCATCAGCAGCAAAAGCAGGCGGAACAAAAATAATTGTTGTATCAGCTCCAACTTCTTTAACAGCATCTTCAACCGTGTTAAAAACAGGTTTATCTAAGTGAGTCTGACCACCTTTTCCTGGTGTAACACCTCCAACAACATTGGTTCCATACTCAATCATTTGACCAGCGTGAAAAGTTCCTTCGCTACCTGTAAAACCTTGTACTATAATATTTGAATCTTTATTTACTAAAACACTCATACGTGATTATTTGTTTTTATTAAAAAAATACAAGCAAATGTAATTTTTAGAATTAATTTTTTAAAGGATTATTCAATATATTTTAGTGTTAATATGCTAAAAATCCCCCTTCTTTTTTAAAACCTCTAAAATTTCAGGAATTTTTCTTATTGAAGCTATCTCTTTGTATTTTGACCTGAAATCATCTGCGGGAATACCAAAATAACTTTTGCCTCCTTCTAAAGACTTACTAACACCAGATTTTGCAGATATTACTGCTTTGGCTCCAATAGTAATACCACTAGTAATACCTACTTGCCCCCAAATAGTGACCTCGTCTTCAATAACCACACAACCTGCAACACCAACCTGTGCGGCAATTAAGCATTTCTTACCTATTACGGTATCATGACCAACTTGTACAAAATTATCAATTTTGGTACCTTCTTTAATAATAGTATCTCCTGTAACACCTCTATCTATGGTACAAGCAGCTCCTAAATCAACATCGTTTTCTAAAACAACACGCCCACATGATAATAACCTATCAAAACCTTCCGGTCTATTCTTGTAATAAAAAGCATTAGCACCCAAAACGCTTCCTGCATGAATGGTAACGTTATCACCTATAATGGTATCATCATATATGCTTATGTTTGAGTGAATAACACAATTTTTACCAATAACAACGTTATGCCCAATAAAACAATTTGGCTGAATAACTGTACCTTCTCCTATTGAAGCTGAATCAGAAATTTGACTATTAGCAGATTGAAACGGTTTAAAATGATCAGAAAGTTTATTGAAATCTCTAAAAGGATCATCACTTACTAAAAGCGCCTTACCCTGCGGACAATCCACCTCTTTATTAATTAATACGATAGTTGCAGCTGAATTTAGAGCTTTATCGTAGTATTTAGGATGGTCTACAAAAACTATATCTCCAGGTTCTACAACATGAATTTCATTCATGCCTAAAACTTGAAAATCATCTGCACCAACATAATCACAGCTGATTAATTCTGCAATGGACTTAAGTGTTTGTGGCTTAGGAAATTTCAATTAAAACTATTCTTTTACACGTTCTTTGTATGTTCCTTTTTCAGTCTCTACTTTAATTTTATCACCTTCATTAATAAATAATGGGACGTTTACCGTAGCTCCTGTTTCTACTGTGGCAGGTTTGGTAGCATTTGTTGCCGTATTTCCTTTAACACCAGGCTCTGTATGAGTTACCTCTAAAATTACACTAGCAGGCATATCTACAGAAAGAGGCATACCATCTTCGGAATTAATAAGAACAGTAACTACTTCACCTTCTTTCATTAATCCAGGATTATCTAAAGAAGCTTCAACCAATTGAATTTGTGTATAGTCTTCAGTATTCATAAAATGATAATAATCTCCATCATTATACAAAAATTGGAATTTATGCGTTTCAACTCGAACATCATCTAACTTATGACCAGCAGAGAAAGTATTATCAATAACTTTTCCTGTAGTTACACTCTTAAGTTTAGTTCTAACAAATGCAGGACCCTTACCAGGTTTTACATGTAAAAACTCAATAATTTTGAAAATATCATGATTATATCTTATACATAATCCGTTTCTAATATCACTTGTACTAGCCATATAATTAATTTGATTTAAAATATCCTTTCATAATACCTCTATGCGAATTCTTAATGAACTGAAGAATTTCATCACGCTCTGGTGTTGCTTCCATTTCAGCTTCAATAATACCTGCCGCTTGGGTATTATTATAATTTTTTTGATAAAGTATTCTGAAAATATTCTGAATTTCTCTAATTTTTTCTGTTGAAAAACCTCTTCTTCTTAATCCTACAGAATTTATTCCTACATAAGATAAAGGTTCACGAGCTGCTTTAACAAAAGGAGGCACATCTTTTCTTACTAAAGAACCACCGGTTACAAAAGCATGATTTCCAACAGATACAAATTGATGAACTGCTGTCATACCAGCCAAAACTACATAGTCTCCAATAGTAATATGTCCTGCAAGAGTACTATTATTAGAAAATATACAATTATTACCCACAATACAGTCATGTGCAATATGACAATATGCCATAATTAAACAATTGTCACCAATAACGGTTTTCATTCTATCTGTAGTACCTCTATTTATAGTTACACACTCTCTAATTGTTACATTATCCCCTATTTCTACAGTTGTGTCTTCATCATTGTATTTTAAATCCTGAGGAATAGCCGAAATAACAGAACCAGGAAAGATGTTACAATTTTTTCCTATTCTGGCACCTTCCATGATGGTTACATTACTTCCAATCCAAGTTCCTTCACCAATAACAACATTATTATTAATAGTTGTAAAAGGTTCAATTACTACATTTTTAGCAATTTTGGCACCTGGATGCACATATGCAAGTGGTTGATTCATTTTTGTTTTTTTATTTTAATAAATAAGTAAAAATGTGTTCGCAATTAACCGTTCCAAAATACAATCCAGACCAACAATCGCTACATACATAGCTATTTTACCTTAGAAATTTGAGCCATTAATTCTGCTTCTGCACATAGTTTACCATTGGCATAGGCATATCCTTGCATGTGACATATACCACGACGAATAGGTGTGATTAACGTACATTTAAAAATTAAAGTATCACCAGGCATTACTTTTTGTTTGAATTTTACATTATCCATTTTCATGAAAAATGTTAAATAGTTTTCAGGATCTGGAACGGTGTTTAACACCAAAATCCCGCCTGTTTGTGCCATAGCCTCAACTATCAAAACACCTGGCATAACGGGAGCTCCAGGGAAATGACCTTTAAAAAACTCCTCATTCATTGTTACATTCTTGCACGCCGTAACATGAGTGTCACTAAGTTCAAAAACTTTATCAATTAATAAGAATGGTTGTCTGTGAGGCAACATTGCCATGATTTGAGTAACATCCATTAAAGGAGGTTGATTCAAATCAATATTTGGCACATTGTTTCTACGATCATTCTTTATGATTTTTGAAAGTTTCTTTGCAAACTGTGTATTTACAAAATGCCCAGGTTTGTTGGCAATTACTTTACCTCTTATTCTTGTTTTCACCAATGCTAAATCACCTAAAACATCTAACAATTTATGTCTTGCAGCTTCATTTGGATGATGAAGTGTTAAATTATCTAAAATACCATTAGGTTTAACCGCGATTGAATCCTTTTTAAAAGCAACTCGCAATTTATCCATTGTTTCAGGAGATAATGGCTTATCCACATAAACTATAGCATTATTTAAATCTCCTCCTTTTATAAGACCGTGCTCCAAAAGCATTTCTATTTCATGAAGAAAACTAAATGTGCGAGAATCTGAAATATCTCGTTTAAAATCAGAAATTTTATTAAGAGTAGCATTCTGAGTGCCTAATACCTTGGTACCAAAATCTACCATTGTAGTAATTTTGTATTCCTTAGCTGGCATTACCAAAATTTCGCTACCAGATTCTTCATCCATATATGAAACAATATCAGTAACTTCAAACTCTTCCCTGAAAGCATCCAATTCCACAACACCAGCCTGCTCTATTGCTTCAACAAAGAATTTTGAAGACCCATCCATAATTGGTGGTTCAGATGCATCTAATTCAATAACAACATTATCAATATCCATTCCTACCAAAGCAGCTAGAACATGTTCTGAAGTTTGAATAGTGACACCATTTTTTTCTAAACATGTACCTCTTTGTGTATTGGTAACATAATTAGCATCAGCCTCAATAACTGGCTCACCTTCTAAATCAACTCTTTTGAAGGCAAAACCAAAATTAGCTGTAGCTGGAGCAAATGTTAAAGTAACATCTTTACCTGTGTGTAAACCAACACCTTTTAAAGAAATTTCTTTTCCAATGGTTTTTTGTTTTATATCTGTATTAATTATTCCCATTTATTTTTTTTCTAAATCATTAATATTTTTAACAATCTTAGGTAGGTTTTTAAAATGAACATAAGATTTATTGTAGTCTGAATATGGTAAAGCTGGGGATCCTTGAAGCACTTCATTATCTTTCACATTCCTTCCAATACCCGACTGGGCTTGAATTCTAACATTATTACCTATAGTAATATGACCAACAATACCAACCTGTCCTCCTATTTGGCAATTCTCACCAATTTTAGTAGAACCAGCAATTCCAGTTTGAGCAGCTATTACCGTATTCTTTCCAATTTCAACATTATGAGCAATTTGAATTTGATTATCAAGCTTTACCCCTCTACGAATAACAGTTGACCCTAAAGTAGCCCTATCAATAGTAGTTGCAGCCCCTATATCTACAAAATCTTCCAAAATCACATTACCAATTTGAGGCACCTTATTATACTCACCTTCTTCATTTGGCGCAAAACCAAAACCATCTGCCCCAATTATAGCTCCAGCGTTTATTACGCAGCTATTACCTATAACAGTTTCAGAATAAATTTTAGCACCTGAAAATATAACTGTGTTATCACCTACAGTAACATTGTCTCCCAAATATGCGTTTGGAAATACTTTAACATTATCTCCTAATGTAACATTCTCCCCTATGTATGCAAAAGCTCCCAAATATATATTTTCACCATATTTAGCTGTATCATCAACATAACTTGGTTGTTCAATACCAGTCTTATTATTCTTGACTTGATTGTAATATTCTAAAAGCTTAGAAAAGGACTTGTACGCATCTTCAACCTTTATTAAGGTAGTGTCAATTTCTTGCTCAGGAATAAAACTTTTGTTAACTATAGCTACAGTAGCTTCTGTAGTATAAATATGAGAAGTATATTTAGGGTTAGCCAAAAAAGTTAAAGATCCTTCCGTCCCTTCTTCAATTTTAGATAATTTGGAGACTTCGGCTTCAGGGTTACCAACTACATCTCCTTCAAGTATCCCTGCTATTTGTTGCGCTGTAAATTTCACAAAGTAAAGTTTGTTGATTTTAGTTTAGTAGGGCAAAAATAGGAAAAAAGTGCTAAAGTTTTTAACCAGAAAAATCTAATTATATTTTAATGACTTAAACTTAAATATTCTTTTGGATAACACAAATAGTATTTAGTAACAGGTTTTGATAACGCTTTTAAATTAAGTTGGTCTGAAGCCTTTACAATATCTGCAATTTTTCCTGATTTATATAATATATTAATACGGTTGTGCTTTAATTGATATGCTTGATTAGAAATACTTCCTGTAAAAACGAAATATTTGGCTTCTGCTCTAGATATTTGATAGTTAGACACTAATTCATTAATATGACTCTCAAGATTCTCTTTTTTAATCTTTTTCTTTTTAACCTTTATTCTCAGTAGGTTTCTATTAATTATCATTTCGCTTAAATTACTCAACACAAAATCATCATCATCTTGCCAATGCTTCATTGCAGAAATAATATCGTAATCATCTAATTTAGAGAATACTTCTAGCGTTTCATTATTGAATTCTTCAATAGAAATTTTATTATTTAAAAAATACATTAAAGCCTTACTAGCAAACAATTTTCTGCCATTATCGTGCAACTCCTTAGCTCGTTTTAGCACTCTAATTAGCAACTGTTCAGCAACTAATCCTGTTTTATGCAAATACACTTGCCAATACATAAGACGTCTAGCAACAATAAATTTTTCAACACTGTAAATACCTTTTTCTTCTATAACCAATTCATCATCAACTACATTTAACATGGTTATTAAACGTTCACTATTTATATTTCCTTCTGCAACACCTGTATAAAAACTATCACGTTTCAAATAATCAGCTCTATCCATGTCTAATTGACCCGAAATTAGCTGACATAAAAAGTTTCTGTGGTAATCACCCTTAAATATTTTTATGGCAAGCGTTAAATTTCCGTTAAATTCTTCATTTAAACGCTCCATGAAAAACAAGCTGATTTCTTCATGAGACACATTATTTACAATACTATGCTCCATAGCATGAGAAAAAGGCCCGTGCCCAATATCGTGTAATAAAATTGCGGCGTACAATGCGTTTTCTTCTTCTTCAGAAATTGTAACACCCTTAAAACGAAGCACATTGACAACCTGCTGCATTAAATGCACGCAACCTATAGCATGATGAAACCTTGTGTGATGCGCCCCTGGATATACTAAATAGGACATTCCCATTTGAGTAATTCTACGTAGTCTCTGAAAATATCGATGCTGAATTAAATCGAAAATCAACGAATTTGGAATAGTAATAAATCCGTAAATTGGGTCGTTTAATATTTTAAGTTTGTTCAAACTTTAAAAATTGTGGTTATCTATCCGCAAATATAAGATTAACAATTAATAAAAAGCCTTAATGAATACTATACAAATACTTTGGGTTGATGATGAAATTGATTTACTAAAACCTCACATTTTATTTTTAGAACAGCGTAATTATAAAATCACCACTTGCAAAAGTGGAACTGAGGCATTAGATGTTTTAGATGAAAAGAATTTTGATATAGTATTTCTTGATGAAAACATGCCTGGACTAACTGGTCTTGAAACTTTAAATGAGATTAAGGAAAAGCAAGATAATCTACCTGTAGTGATGATAACTAAAAGTGAGGAGGAATACATCATGGAAGAAGCTATTGGCAACAAAATAGCTGATTACCTTATAAAACCTGTTAATCCAAATCAAATTTTGCTAAGTCTTAAGAAAAACTTAGATCATTCAAGATTAGTTTCTGAAAAAACAACTTCAAACTATCAACAAGAGTTTAGAAAAATAGCTATGGATTTAGCTATGGTGAATTCTTATGAAGAATGGGTAGACCTCTATCAAAAGCTTATTTATTGGGAAATACAACTTGAAGATATTGAAGATAGCGGGATGTTTGAAATATTAGAGTCTCAAAAGGTAGAAGCTAATATTCAATTTGGGAAATTTATTGAAAAGAATTATTCCAATTGGTTCTTGCCACATACAGATGCTCCTATAATGTCTCATACCTTATTTAAAGAACGTATTTTACCTGAAATAAGTAAAGAGCAACCTACTGTTTTGATTGTAATTGATAATTTAAGATATGATCAATGGAAGGTTTTTGAACCCATCATTAATAATTATTACAAAAAAGAAAAGGAAGAAGCTTTTTTTAGCATTCTACCTTCGGCTACACAGTACGCTAGAAATGCTATTTTTTCTGGGCTAATGCCAAGTGATATGGAAAAACTATATCCTCAATATTGGAAAAACGACACAGACGAAGGAGGTAAAAATTTACATGAAGCAGATTTTTTAGAAACTCAAATGAAACGATTAGGTTTGAATGATTTAGAATATGAGTATTTTAAAATAACCAACCTTAAAAATGGTAAAAAACTAGCGGAAAACTTCAATGCTTTAAAAAACAACAATTTATCTGTTATAGTTTACAACTTTGTTGATATGCTTTCTCATTCAAAAACCGAGATGGAAGTTGTTAAGGAACTAGCCTCTAATGATAAGGCTTATAGATCATTAGCGCTAAGTTGGTTTAAAAACTCGCCACTTTTAGAAATGATTCAGCAAGCTCAACAACTTGGATTTAAACTCATTTTAACTACAGACCATGGCACCATAAATGTTAAAAACCCATCAAAAGTTATTGGAGATAGAGATACAAGTTTAAACCTTCGCTACAAAACAGGACGTAGTTTAACATACGACAATAAAGATGTTTTGGAAGCCAGAAACCCTAAAGAACTACATTTGCCATCAATTACTATGAGCAGCTCGTTCATATTCGCAAAGGGGGACTTATTTTTTGCTTACCCCAATAATTATAATCACTATGTAAGTTACTATAGAAATACGTATCAACATGGTGGTGTTTCTTTAGAAGAAATGGTAATACCATTCGCAGTTTTTAATCCAAAATAATCCATGTAAAGCATATATCATCGATGAAATGCGTTTTTTTCTAGGTTTTTTAGAAATATTTTACTATTATTGCATCATAATTTGATCAGTTTGGAAATTACTTATACAATAGACCAAGTAGATAAAGTTGCTAAGGAAATTCTTAGTAATGCTACAAGCAAAACCTTATTCTTATACGGAAACATGGGTGTTGGTAAAACTACGTTGATAAAGTCACTTTCAAAATGTATTGGAAGTAGTGATGAAGTTAGTAGTCCAACCTTTTCTATTGTTAATGAATATGAGACTGGTACTAGAACTATTTTTCACTTTGATTTATATAGAATCAACGATTTGGAAGAAGCCCATAACTTTGGTATTGAAGATTATTTGTATTCTAATGAATGGATAATAGTTGAATGGCCAGAATTAATTGAACCAATAGCCCCTAAACGTTTTGATAGAATTGATATTGAATTAAATGAGGATAATTCTAGAACGTTAAGACTTAATTTTAAACCTAATTTAACCGAAAAACGTGCAAAGCTAAACACATAAACAACAACCAAAACCTCCTGTTTTTGAAGTTTTACGGTAAAACCGCAGCGTATTTTTTTTAAATGATTGTTTTTAACATAATTTTAACATTTCGCTAAATTCTTCAACATAGTCTTTATTTACATTTGGGTAATTAATTAATTAAATCCCTTATAAAATGAAAACTAAAAAGTACTTAATTGCAATGGCAATTTTCGGAGGCATGATGTTTTTAGCTAGTGCAGCAACAACATACAACGTAGATGCAGAGCAAACAGCAAAAGTTGACAAAACAAAAATCAAGAATTCTGACAGAACAGAACAGGCCGACCAGAACAGGTAGTCCAAAAGGAAATTTGATAATAGGTAGTATTATTGCTACTTTGGTAGCTATAACACCCTATTTGTTTTACTTACACGAAAGTGTTCCAGATGCAACTATCTGGAACACTTTTTTATTTGAATATAATAGTGGCTTTTTTGAAAGCGCTAATGTTGGTATGTGGGTTTTAACCGGTAAACTTATTCCTTTATATTTGTTGTTTTTATGGTTTTTCACTTGTAGGCATTGGTGGTATCACACATTATTAGTGCCTATTGCCATGTATTCATATCAAACATTCGACACGTTAAATAAAGAGGTTCAATATTTCGATTCCAATCAATTGATTTATATGATTCCTATTATGGCAATAATAATACCTTCAATTTACCTAATAAGAGCACAAATCTTCAACAAGGTTAACACAGTTAATAAATCAATTGAGGAACTTGAAGATGAATTTAAAATATCACCAAAAAACTTTTGGGGTAAAGTGAAAGATTATTTTTAAATAATTATATTACAGTCTATCCCTTTCTTTTAGATCAATTTCTTTCTTATTGCTTTTAAGTTTGAAGTTTCCAAATTTATAATTAAAACCAATTACAAATAACCTATTTTCTTTTTCAGACTTAAAGGTAATATCCTGGTTTTGATATTTAATCTTTTCTGTAAAATTCAAATTATTAAAAATATCTTGAACTCCCATATTTAAAGAGGCTCTATTATCCCAAAAAGTTTTCTTCAAATTGATATTTAGGCTAGATAGATATGTTGATTCACCTGGACCATCTACTACTGGTGAAACATAGAAATAAGAAACGTCAAGTGTTAAACTATTATCTTTTAAAAAATTAAAATAATTATTGATTTGAGTGTATAACGACCATTTGTCAATTTTTAATAGTTCATTATTATTTTCAATATTAAAAAACTCATTTTCATAATAAAATATAGAAGCGTCTGCATATATGTACCAATTAGGCAATATATCTTTATAAACAGAGCAATCTAAACCATATGATATACTTTGAGAAATATTTGTGTTTTTATAAATTAACTCTCCCTTCTCATTGTCTTGAACAGTAATCTGAAGAGAAGGATTGTTTTCATTTCTGTAATAAAGTTCAAAAGTGTAATCCTCATTTAATTCATAACCTAATGTGAATACGTCGTCAATCTGGGGTTTTAGACTGGGATCTCCAGCAGTATAAGTTTTGTCATTATAGTAATACTTAAAAGGGTTTAAGTCATTATATCTTGGGCGATATATACGTTTGTTATAATTAAAATAAATTTTATTGCTTTCATTTATTTCATATAAAATATGGGCCGATGGAAAGGTTTTTAAATAATTGGTTTTATTTAATTCATTTGCCGTAATCGACTTTCCTTTAATATTTGTATACTCAAATCGCAACCCAGATTTTAGACTCCAAGAATTCCATTCTTTAGAATAACTAGCATAGGCAGCATAATTGGTTTCATCATATAGAAAGGTATCGGAATTGTCAAAATCCACCTCTTTTACACCATTAATAAATACGAATTGGTTTAATATACTTTCTGAATCTATATTAGATACTTTAGCACCTGCCTCAAAAAAGGAGGATTCATTAATTGGTAATTCATAGTCAAACTGACCTGTATTAATTCTTATAACTTGACTGGAAAATGTTTGAAACCTATTATCTCTAATTAAAGATTGATCCGGAAACAAATAATCTGTATCTACATTTTGAAAACCTGAAAAATCGTAGTTAGTATGATGTAAATTAAAAGACACCTTTTCCCCTTCTTTTTTAAACTTATGAACATAATCTAGAGTAAAAGCTAAATTGAAAGATTCATTAACCAATCTATTATCTGTAACAAATGACGAATCTAACACTTGGTTTATATTATAAACTTCAGATACAGAATTCACAAATGATTTGGTTTTTTTTCGTGGTGAAAATAACATGTTAGAAGAAAAACCAATTGTGTTTCTGTCATTAATAATATAGTCAATATTTGCATTGATGTTTTTATTTGACTTTTCCTTTCTTCTTTCAATAATAGTCTGCCAACTTGAGGAAGGCATGTTGTCTTCAAAAAAGTTAACATTTTCTCGATAGTTCTCATATTCTCTTTTAGGGTTATCACTAAAATTAATATAAGTGTTTAGTTTCTTTGTTTTAAAATAATGACTTGTTCCAAGCGAATATTTAGGGTATTCTGAACCTTGCTTATAATTCCCAAAAACACTTCCGTTATACCCAGCGACAATATTCTTACTTGTAATAATATTTAAAACTGCTCCGCCTTCTGCTTCATATTTCGCAGGTGGATTAGTAATAACCTCAATAGATTTAATATTTCCACCAGATGTTCCTTCCAACAATTGTTGTACTTCTTCAGATGATAAATGAATTTTTCTATCGTTGATATAGATAGTAGGCCTAGAATTTTTAACAGTTATTAGGCCATCATGAACCAAAACACCAGGTGTGTGGTTCAGCATATCCAAAACATTATTATTAGATAAGGTTGAATTTTCAACATTAAAAACCAATCTATCTACCATTCGTCTTACAGTAGGTTTTTTTGCAACCACAGTTACGCCTTCAAGAGCTTCAATATTTTCTTTAAGAATAATATTCTGAAATTTTGGAGTTAAATTAAGATCAATTTCCTCCGAAAAAGGTTTAAATCCTAAAAAAGTGACTTTAAGAATGTATTTCGATTTAGACAATACTTCAAAAATAAATGCACCTTCTTCATTCGTGGTTGTTCCACTAATTATATCATTTCCATCAACTGATAGTAATACTACATTTGCAAATGGAACAGGAGTATTTTTTTCGTCAAATACATGGCCTTGTAAAACCAAATCTTGAGCAAAACAGTTTAGGGAAGTTAAAAATATGCTGAGAGCTAAAAATACTTTAAACATACAATTGTTTGTATATACAAACATAGAATAATTAAATTAAAAATTGATGCGGCAAAACCGTAGTAAATTTAACTAAAATTCTCACAATATTGAGGCTTGAAACATTACTCTAAATCAATTATTTTATAGTTTTTATTAACATTAAAAAAATTTATTTGTAATTTGATTTTTATTAAAGCTTCAATTCATGTCGAAACCGCTTTCACCGTTTACTAAACAACAACTTTTACCTCAAGAAGAAACCCTTGAAATCTTTAAGAAAAAAGGCGAATTATTTATTGGTATTCCCAAAGAAACAGCTTTTCAAGAGCAACGCATTTGTTTAACTCCTGATGCCGTTTTTGCCTTAGTTAATAACGGACATAAAGTACTGTTAGAATCTGGTGCAGGAAAGGGCGCTAGTTTCAGTGATAAAGATTATAGTGAAGCTGGAGCGGAAATAACCAAGGATACTGCTAAAGTTTTTGGCTGCCCAATGATTCTTAAGGTTGAACCCCCTACTTTGGAGCAGATTAAGCTTATAAACCCCCAAACTATATTAATTTCTGCATTACAACTAAAAACGCAAACTAAAAAATATTTTGAAGCCTTGGCTTCAAAAAGAATTACGGCCTTGGCCTTTGAATTTATAAGAGATGCAGATGGTACCTATCCAGCGGTTAGGTCTTTAAGTGAAATTGCGGGGACTGCTTCTGTTTTGATAGCTTCAGAGCTTCTATCAGACCCAAAAATTGGCAATGGACTTATGTTCGGAAATATTAGTGGAGTGCCACCAATTGAAGTAGTTATTTTAGGAGCGGGTACAGTTGGGGAGTTTGCTGCAAGGAGTTCTATGGGACTTGGAGCTAATGTGAAAGTTTTTGATAATTCTATTACAAAACTAAGGTGCATTCAAACAAATTTAGGAAGACCATTCTTTACCTCGACTATACAGCCAAAAAACTTGACCAAAGCCTTAAAGCGATGTGATGTTGTAATCGGTGCAGTTAGAGGTAAAAACAGATCGCCTATTGTGGTATCTGAATCTATGGTTGAATCCATGAAGAAAGGAGCTATTATAATAGATGTTAGTATTGATATGGGTGGCTGTTTTGAAACTAGTGAAGTTACCTCTCACACCCAACCTACGTATGAAAAACATGGTGTAATTCACTATTGCGTTCCTAATATTCCTGCCAGATACCCTAGGACAGCTTCTGTTTCTATTAGTAATATATTTACACCATATTTATTGCAAATAGCTGAAGAAGGCGGAATAGAAAATTCTTTAAGATTTGATAGAGGTTTAAGAAATGGGTTGTATTTTTACCACGGAATTTTAACAAGTAAATCTGTGGGTGAATGGTTTGATTTGAGTTATAGTGATGCCAATCTACTCATTTTTTAGTCAAGCTCCTCAAAAGCAATTCAATGAAGTTTATACAACGTTTAGGCTACTATTTAGGTGGTTTTTCTATTGGTTTAATAGTTTTAGCATTCTTTTTAAATGGTAAAAAAGTATCATGTGATTATGGTCCTGAAGCCAGAGTTTTAAAAAACATAAATTCTAAGCAACTTAATTATACAAGCTCTCATATTGCTGATTCTACTCTAATAAATCATGTTTTAAAATTTGGTAAGGTAAATTTCTCAGAAAGTAATACTAGGAAAGAACCTTGTGGAACTTATAATATTGAAGGCCTTTATAATGCCGATAATGTTATTTTGACAATAGAAAATTGTGATAGTATAGCCACCATTAAGAAAGTCAAAATTGAGAAATAATTTAATTCAATAGCTTTCTTCTTTTCTTCTCTTTCTTTATGAGAGACAACTCTCTTCCAGTTTGTCCTGCTACAGAGGTGTTTTCTTCTGCTCTTCTAATTAAATAAGGCATTACATCTTTTACAGGACCAAAAGGAATATATTTTGCGACGTTATAGCCATCATTGGCCAAATTAAAACTAATATGGTCACTCATACCATACAATTGACCGAACCATACTCGCGAATCATTATTTTTCAAACCATTATTCTTCATTAAATCCATAAGTAAATAGGAACTTTCTTCATTGTGAGTACCTGCAAATAACGAAATGCGATCTATGTTTTTTATAACATACCTAAGTCCTTCATTAAAATTGTTATCCGTAGCCAATTTATTTTTACATATTGGAGATTTATAGCCCTTTACCTTTGCTCTTTCATTTTCTTTCTCCATATAAGCTCCCCTAACAAGTTTATATCCAATAAAATATCCTTTAGCAATAGCTCTATTATGCTCATTTTTTAAAAATTCTAATCTATCGTGTCTATACATTTGAAGCGTATTAAAAACAATAGGTTTTTCAGTATTATACTTTTCCATCATCATTGTAACTAACTCATCAGCTGCATTTTGCATCCAACTCTCTTCAGCATCAATTAAAACAGCTACATCATTTTCCTTTGCCCTCTCACAAATAATATCAAATCTTCTTACTACATTATTCCATTCATCCTGTTCAAGTTTGGTCAAATTTTCTTTCCTACCAATTTTCTTATATAGGCCTAACCTTCCAAAACCGGTGGGCTTAAATACCGCAATAGGCATAGCTTCAATATCCTTAGCAAAATCAATTATTTTTAGAATGGTTTTAACAGCTCCTTCAAACTCCATTTCATCTTCCTTTCCTTCAACAGAATAATCAAGGACAGAACTAACTCCTTTATTAAACATTTTTTCAATTACCGGCAAACAATCATTTTCACTAACGCCTCCACAAAAATGATCAAATACGGTAGAACGTATTAATCCCTCAATAGGTAGATTAGCTTTAATAGCAAAATTTGTTGCAGCAGTACCTATTCTTACTAAAGGTTCAATAGAAATCATTTTAAATAAAAAATAAGCTCTTTCTAATTCCGAATCGTTTTTAAGGGAAAAAGCAATTTCGGTATTATCAAAAATTCGTTCTTTTTTATGCATTATCTTTAAAATTTTAAACAAATATAATTAACCAATAGTTATCATTTTATATAAAATCTCCTTAATTTCACTGCCTTAAAAAATGCAAATTATTTTATGGATTCTATTACTTATAAAGATTGCAAAATTCATTTTAAGGAGGAATGCTATTTAGCTATAAATAAACATCTTAAAGATAAGAATTTTTCAAAAATTTTTATTCTGGTTGATGAAAATACCCATGCAAAATGTTTGCCGGTTTTCTTGGAAAAACTAGATGCAAATACTGTTATTGAAATAATTGAAATAGAATCAGGCGAGGTTAATAAAAACATAGATACCTGTGTAGGTGTTTGGAACTCTCTTTCTGATCTTGATGCAGATAGAAAAAGTTTGATGATTAACATTGGTGGTGGTGTTATCACAGACTTAGGTGGATTTGTTGCTTGCACCTTTAAAAGAGGTATTTCTTATGTGAATGTCCCAACCACTCTACTCTCAATGGTAGATGCTTCTGTAGGTGGAAAAACAGGAGTTGATCTTGGGCATTTAAAAAATCAAATTGGAGTAATTAGTGATCCCGATTTAGTGCTTATAGATCCTAATTTTCTTAACACACTTCCTTCCAATCAAATGCGTTCTGGGTTAGCCGAAATGCTAAAACATGGGTTAATTAGTGATGAAAGTTACTGGAATAAATTCCAAGATTTAACTAAACTAAGCTTAGCTGATTTAGATGAATTGATTTATCAATCTGTGGTAATAAAGAAAAATGTAGTTGATGAAGATCCATTTGAAGATGGGCTCAGAAAAACTTTAAATTTTGGCCACACTTTAGGTCACGCCATAGAATCTTACTTTTTAAGCAATCCAAACAAATCAACCTTATTACACGGCGAAGCCATTGTTATAGGTATGATTCTTGCGTGTTACATATCTTCTGAAATATCAGGTTTTCCAATGGAACTGACTAATGATATTAAAGAATTATTTGTTAACTATTACGGTAAAGTAAATATTGACAATACTGAATACTCACCTATCATAGAGTTGTTAAAATATGACAAGAAAAATAATCACGGAAATATTAATTTTGTATTATTAGAATCGATAGGGAAACCAAAAATTGACTGCAAAGTAGAAGACCGCATCATTATTAATGCCTTTGACTTTTATATATCTTAAGATTTTTGTAGTTATGATATAAAAAAAGCCCTTTAAAAGGGCTTTTTTTATATAGATGAATTAAAATTAATTCATATCATTAAAGATAGAATGCATCAAACGCTTCTTATCATTAATACTTTCCTCTAAAGAAATCATAGTTTCGGTTCTGTATACCCCTTCAATATCATCTAGAAGAAAAATAACCTCTTTGGCATGTTCCGTACTTCTAGCTCTAATCTTACAGAAAATATTGAATTTACCAGTAGTAATATGAGCAACAGTAACAAAAGGAATTTCATTAATACGCTCTAAAACAAATTTTGTTTGTGATGTATTATTAAGATATACTCCAACATAGGCAATAAAAGAATATCCAAGTTTCTTATAATCTAACATCAAAGAAGACCCCTTAATGATTCCTGACTCTTCCATTTTCTTAACACGTACATGAACTGTACCTGCAGATATTAATAATTTTTTCGCGATGTCTGTAAAAGGAATTCTTGTGTTATCAATTAACATATCAAGAATTTGGTGGTCGATTTCGTCTAACTTTATTTTTCCCATAATTAGCTTTTCTTAAATAAAAGGCAAAAATAATACATTTTCATTAATAATTCCGCATATTCGATACGTTTTATTTTGGGATTAATGCGATTTTTTCATTTTTCAATATCACGAAATCGTTTTCGTTATTAATTGTTAGCTTTTTCCCATCATCTCCTAACACTTTTTCTCCAGCCGCATCAAATTCCTTATGACCATAAACACCAACTAACACTTCAATTTTTTCTACAATTGGAACAAATTCAATATTACCTCCAACCAATGTTTCCTTAAATTGAATTCCAATATCTACCAAACTATCATTTGAATATCCACCAACATTTCTTATAACTACATCTAAAAAGTTCTTTTCATTTTCAGGAATATCAAAATACGAATGACTATTTTTCCCATCTATGTCATGCCCTGAAATATAAATTAATGAAGAAATGTATGATGTGTAAATAAGCTCTCTAGTGTACTCCCTGTCATAATCTCCTTCAAAATGACCAGCCTCAAACAATATAGTTGGTACGTTTTGACTCTGAAATGTGTCACCAATACAGTTAATATTAAATGCATCATCATAAACACCTACTTGATTTGGAATGAGATTTTGCAAAACATCATTCATTACACCTATAACTTCCATAGCTACCATTCTATTGGGTGTTACCGTGCAAGCTTCATCTTGGGCTGGCGAAAGGAAAGACACGGTTGCCGATTTATTAGTATTTCCAGCACTAAAAATGGTTCGTTGCCCATGTAGATTGTAGCAAAAATGTGGCTTAAATGATTCGAATGTTTTCCGAAGGACTAAGCTTTCAGGTTGGGTTAAATTTTGAGCATCTCTATTTAAATCAACTTCATTGGCATTAATTCTAGTATAAGCCTGAGCTCCATCCGGATTTAATATTGGTATAACATATAAGGTATAAGCCTGAAGAATGGGGTTTAAATAGTTTTTGTCATCAAAAAAAGAATTAAAAAGATCAAACAAAGCCTTAGTTGTAGTTGATTCATTTCCATGCATTTGAGACCACATCAAAATTCGTTTATCACCACTTCCTATTTTAACACCATAAATAGGGTTGTTTAATACAGAATAACCTATAGTTTCAACAGTGAATTTTTGAGCTAATTTATCTAACAAAGGCTCTATGTTATTGTTGGTAATATACCTGCCAAAAAGAGCTTCTTCTTTATTGTTTTTGAAAAGTATTTTAATGTCTTCTATTTGCATGCTGATTATTTTGACCACAAATGTAAACATTTACATTTTTACAAATGTAAACAGGCAAAATACACTCATTTAGTTACAATTGTATACAGAATGATTAGTCAACTCGATATTAAACAAGTTAATATCATAAATATTTATTTTAAACACTTATATTCAGTTGTTTAGAATTTATTATATAAAGTTTTATATTAACACTAAATTATTTTTAACATAGATATTACCTGAAGTTTAATAACTATTCTTTACATTTGTAAAACCAAAATACCATAATACCTATTTCACAATGGTAAACACTGAAGAATTTTCTAAAAGACTAAAAAAAGTAATAGATTATTATGGTGAAACAGCCTCTTCTTTTGCCGAAAAAATCAATGTACAACGATCAAGTATTTCACACATTTTATCTGGAAGAAACAAGCCTAGTTTAGAGTTTGTTTTAAAGGTGCTTTCCTCCTTCCCTGAAGTTGAATTATACTGGCTATTAAATGGCAAAGGAGAATTCCCTTCAAATCAAAATTATCTGGATTCTAAAAATGAACCACAAACAACTAATTCAAATAAAAAATTAGAAACAATAATCAATTCTGAATCTGATAGGAATAAAACTATAGAACGCATTGTGATTTTTTATTCTGATGGAACTTTTAAAAACTTTCAGAATTAACCATATTCTTTAGTAGTTTTGCATTGAAATTTATTACTATGCGATTCTTATACCTGTTTTTATTCGTTTTACTGTTCAATTGTTACAATACAGAACGAAACTGTACTGATTTCAAAACCGGCAAGTTTTATAGTGAAGTAACTATAAATGGAGAGATATTCAAATCTGAGTTTATAAGAACTGAAAACCTACAAATTGAAACCTATAATAAACAAATAGACTCATCTAAACTGCGCTGGATTAATGATTGTGAGGTTATATTTAAAACGATAAACCCAAAGAATATGGCTGAACAAAAGGATATTCACTTAAAAATTCTAACAACCACCAATAATTCTTATACTTTTGAATATTCTTATGTTGGAGAGGCTAAAAAACAAAAAGGAATTGCCTACAAAGCCAAATAGTTTAGTCAAACGGATACAGGAACGATTCAACTAAATTGAATTTCAAGAGTTTATCTTCTGTGATTTCATAAGTTAAAAAGATTTCACCCCAAAATTCTCCATCTGTAAAATCTGCAATAATCCACTTGTGGTTTAACATTTTTACTGTATTAATCATCATTTTCCGCCCTTCACTTGAGCCGTAAGGAATTATTGGATGATCTCCTCTCCCTTCGTTCAATTTATACAACTCGTCCTTTATATAAGGGATTAATTCATCTATATTATAACCTTCATCCTCAAAATAACTAATAGCGTCTTCATTTCTATCTAAATTAAAATGCGAAACTTCTAAAAACATATCTTGAATAACATCTAAAGAATCTTTAAAAGCTCCTATTCGCTCTGTTTTCTTATCAAGTCTGTTTGTTAAGTCTTCAAATACACGTTTAGAATTCACATACTGAAACAATACTAGAAGTATTGAAAAGATAAACAGGTAAATAAAAATTCTTTGCTTCATAAAATAGGGTTATATGGTTAATTGTAATTCATCATATGCCAAAAATACGTTTTCTGGTAATGTTTTTTCAACTTCATCATGAAAACCTAATAAATGGCTTATATGGGTTAAATAAGCTTTTTTAGGATTTACTTTCTTGATAAACTCAAGAGCTTCCTCTAAATTAAAATGAGACCGATGCGGCTCAATCCGTAAAGCATTAACCACTAACACCTTAACGTTTTTAATCTTTTCCACCTCCTTATCTTTAACAGTTTTCATATCGGTCAGGTATGCAAAATTATTGAATTTGAACCCGAAAACTTGTAGCTCTGCATGCCTCCCATTTATAGGGAGAACCTCTAACCCACCAATTTCAAAAGGTTTGTTTTTTATTCTATTTAAAATTACAGATGGCGCACCAGGGTATCTATTCTTTGTCTTAAAAACATAATCAAATCGCTTTTTTAAAGATTTTAAAACACGTTTATGTCCATATATAGAAACATCTCCTTGCCGAAAATAAAATGGACGAATATCATCTAAACCCATAACATGATCAGTATGTTCATGTGTGAATAAAATACCATTTATTTTTTCTACACCTGCCCTTAGCATCTGATATCTAAAATCTGGCCCACAATCGACGACATAAGTATTGCCTTCCCATTCTACCAAAATTGAAACACGCAACCTTTTATCTTTTGGGTTACTACTCAAGCAAACAGGGTGTTTACTCCCAATAATTGGAATACCTTGTGATGTGCCTGTGCCCAAAAATGTAACTTTCAAATGCGTTAAGATTTACACAAAAATAGTGTTATTTTTTTGTTTGCTTCACTTATTTAATACCTTTGCGAGCTACGGATACAACCTATTAATGATATGGAAATAACCATAAAAGGAGACAGAGAATTTGACGATGTACCATCACTAAAATCGAAAGCCCTTCGAATTAATCTAAACGAAAATATTTACGGAACATTTGCTGAAATTGGTGCAGGTCAAGAAACTTGCAGACAGTTTTTCAGGGCTGGTGGTGCTTCTGGAACTATTGCCAAGGCAATGTCCGCATATGATAAATCCTTTAGTGATGCCATATACGGGTCTGAAGAAGATGGCAGATATGTAACGGAATCTAGATTGCGTAAAATGCTTACTCATGAAATGGACCTGATGGAAAAGCGTATTACCCGAGACATCCATCCTAATAAAATATTTTTCTGTTATGCTAATACAGTTGCCACAATAGATTTTGCTAAACAGTTTAAAGGCCATGGTTGGGTAGGAATTAAATATCAGGTTGAAGCAAACCAGGATTATAATGAAATCATACTACATCTTAGATTTAAAGAAACCGATGCTAGGTTACAACAAGAAACTCTAGGGATTTTAGGAACCAACCTTATTTATGGAGCTTTTTACAAGTATAACGAACCGAAAAAACTGCTTAGATATTTATATGATCATTTAGATAATGATCAACTGGAAATAGATACCATAAATTTCTCTGGTCCTGTTTTTAAAAACATTGATAATCGTTTAATGAGTTTACAACTTGTTAAAAACGGAATGACTGATGCTGTAGTTTTTGGTCCAGACGGAACTAACATTTTACCAGCTAGGGTATTTTACAAGAAAAATATTTTAGCGCTTCGAGGTAGCTTCAGACCAGTAACTAAGGTAAACATGGCAATGTATGAGAAATCATATGAGATGTTTACAAGTGAAAAGAAGGTGAATGAGGACAACACTATGGTTGTATTTGAAATCACTTTATCAAACCTGAGAGCTGAAGGAGAAATTGACGAGCAAGATTTTATAGATAGAGCAGATTTGCTCTGTGCTTTGGGCCATTCTGTAATGATCTCTAATTTCCAAGAGTATTATAAAGTTGTTGAATACTTCTCAAACTATACTAAAGCTAGAATGGGATTAGCAATGGGTGTTAGTAATTTGGTTGATATTTTTGACGAGAAATATTACAGACACATTAGTGGCGGTATTTTAGAAGCATTTGGAAAGTTATTCTTTAAAGATTTAAAAGTATACTTGTACCCTATGCATGATGAGAAAACTGGAGAGCTAATTACTAGTGAAAACCTAAAGGTTTACCCAAGAATGAAAGAGCTATACAAGTTCTTTAAATATAATGGTAAGGTGGTTGATATTACTGATTATGACGAAAGTATTATGGATATTTTCTCAAGACAAGCATTAGACATGATTGATAGCGGAGAACCTGGTTGGGAGAATATGCTACCAGAAGGAACTGCTGATTTAATTAAAGATTACCGCTTATTTGGCTATACAAGAAAACCACTTAAACCCTTATCAATAAAAAGAAGGTCTTCTTCAAAGAAATAAAAAAAAAGCCCTTATTAAGGGCTTTTTTTTATTCTAATATTTGAGCAGCGTGATCTTTTGTTTTTACTTTATCAATGACCCGTTCTATAACACCTTCTTCATCTATTATAAATGTTTTTCTGTGTATCCCATCATAAGTTCTTCCCATAAATTTTTTTGGACCCCAAACTCCGAAACCATTAATAACAATCTTATCCTCATCTGCTAACAAAGGAAATTGAAAATTATGTTTATTCTTAAAATTTAATTGCCTTTTTGCCGAATCAGCACTTACTCCTAATAACTCATACCCTTGCTCTTGTAAGACTTCATAATTATCTCTTAAATTACAAGATTCAACTGTGCAACCCGGTGTACTAGCTTTTGGATAGAAGAAAACTATTAGCTTTTTTCCTTTAAAATCAGACAGTTTAACAGTATTTCCTTGTTCATCTAAAACTTCAAAATTTGGAGCCTTATCTCCCGCTTTTAGTGTGGTCATATTTTTTAACTTTGTTTATTGCAAAAATACAACCCTATGACCAAACAAGAAAGTGTAAACTTTGTAATTAATACGTTATACAAACTTTATCCTGAAATACCCATTCCGTTAGACCACAAAGACCCATATACACTACTTATTGCGGTACTTATGTCTGCTCAAAGCACCGATGTAAGAGTTAATAAAATAACACCTTTACTTTTTGAAAAAGCTGATAATCCGTACGATATGGCTAAACTTTCGGTAGAAGAAATCAGGGATATTATAAAACCTGTAGGTTTATCCCCTATGAAAAGCAAAGGTATACATGGGTTATCTAAAATCCTTATTGATAAATATAATGGTGAAGTACCACAAAGTTTTGAAGCCTTAGAAGCTTTACCTGCTGTAGGACACAAAACGGCCAGTGTAGTAATGTCTCAAGCTTTTGGAATTCCTGCATTTCCTGTAGACACACATATCCATAGATTAATGTATAGATGGAATTTGAGTAATGGAAAAAATGTAGTTCAAACTGAAAAAGACGCTAAACGACTATTCCCGAAAGAACTTTGGAATGATTTACATCTTCAAATTATCTGGTATGGCAGGGAATATTCTCCTGCCAGAGGTTGGAATCTAGACAAAGATATTATAACAAAAGCTATTGGTAGAAAATCTGTTTTGCAAGAATATTATATAAAGAAAAAGTCCTGATTTGCATCAGGACTTTTAATTTTAATTTAGAAGCGCTTCGAACTTCATTTTATTACAATTTATAACACTTAAAGCCTTAGAGTAATTCAGAAGAAAATTAACCGTTTCTTCTTTCGGTTCAAGTTCGTTTAAATTTTCAGTAAAATTTTTCTCAGTGTAAAGTTTTGCCATTATTATAATTTAAGGATTTATCTTAAATAGTAACGCAGCAAAAATTACATTATTGTATTAGTTGGTTAAAACAATATTATGTTTATCAATTATCTTACGTAAATTAATGAGTGCATAACGCATTCTTCCTAGTGCAGTATTGATGCTAACACCTGTTCTTTCTGATATTTCCTTAAAGCTCATGTCATTATACATGCGCATTAATAAAACCTCCTTTTGATCATCAGGAAGCTCATCTACCAACCTTCTAACATCATTTTCTACCTGTTCTTTAATTATTGTTTTTTCAGCATTTAAAGCCGAATCACTTAACACAGAAAAAATACTAAACTCACCTGTATTATCAAATTTTGGCATTCTATTGTTTTTTCTAAAGAAATCAATAACCAAATTATGAGCAATACGCATTACCCAAGGTAAAAACTTACCTTCTTCATTATAAGAACCCGCTTTTAAAGTTCTAATTACTTTTATAAATGTATCCTGAAAAATATCTTCTGCAATATCTCTATCGTAAACTTTAGAATAGACAAAACTGTAAATTTTCTGTTTATGTCTGTAGATTAATGTTTCTAAAGCGCTTTCGTCTCCTTTAATGTAACTACTAACAAGCGTTGCGTCTGAAATAAGTTTTTTTTGCATAATCATTACTTTTAATGCAAGAAGAGAGGGCTTCTTTGCTTGGGGTTAAATTTTTAAAAGTAATCTTACACTATAGGCGAAAGTTGATTTAATTAGACTGATTGATGTTTCAAATATAACAACAATCGTTCCTAAAACACAAAAAATAAACATATTTTTTCAATCTTTAATACATTTCATCGATACTTTATAAGTCCAAATACTTGTAGTATCTTTGCAGGGTTGTTTCCGTAAAAAGCCTATGAACACTAATATTTCAGAAGTAAATCCAAAAGAAAATATTATAATAAAAGGTGCTAAACTGCATAATTTAAAAGATATTGATGTTGTTATCCCTAGAAATCAATTAGTGGTTATTACTGGTTTATCTGGGTCTGGAAAATCTAGTTTAGCATTTGATACACTGTATGCTGAAGGACAAAGGCGTTATGTAGAAAGCTTATCAAGTTATGCACGTCAATTTTTAGGCAGACTTAATAAACCAAAAGTAGATTATATAAAAGGGATAGCGCCTGCTATTGCTATAGAACAAAAGGTTAATTCTACCAACCCCAGATCTACAGTAGGTACTACTACTGAAATCTACGACTATCTAAAACTTTTATTTGCCAGAATTGGCAAAACATATTCACCAGTTTCTGGCAATGAAGTAAAGAAGGACACTGTAACTGATGTTTTAGATTACTTAAAAACTTTTCCTGAAGGCGAAAAATTATTGCTCCTTGCCCCTATTTATTTAGAAGAAGGGAGAACAATGGCAGACAAACTAAAAGCTTTACAGCAACAAGGATATGCCAGAATTAAAGTTAAGAGCAATGTAGTAAGAATTGATGAAGCTCAAATTTCTGAAGGTGATCAGGTTCATTTAGTAGTTGATAGGGTTATCACAAAAAATGAAGAAGATTTTTATAACCGATTAGCAGATGCCGTTCAAACAGCCTTTTTTGAAGGTAAAGGAGAATGTGCTATTGAAACTCTAAAAGACAATAAGAATAGGGTTTTCAGTAATAGATTTGAATTAGATAATATCACCTTTTTAGAACCTAACGTTCATCTTTTTAGTTTTAACAACCCATATGGCGCCTGCCCAAAATGTGAAGGGTACGGAGACATTATTGGTATAGACGAAGATTTGGTAATACCAAATACTGGGCTTTCAGTTTATGAAAGCGCCATTTTTCCTTGGCGTGGTGAAAGTATGAGTTGGTATAAAGACCAATTAGTAAACAGCTCTCATAAATTTGATTTCCCAATACACAAACCTTATTTTGAACTAACTCAAGAACAAAAGCAATTAGTTTGGAATGGTAATGAGCACTTTGAAGGTTTAAACTCATTCTTTTCAGAATTAGAATCTAAAGCTTATAAGATTCAAAATAGAGTCATGTTATCTCGTTACCGCGGGAAAACAAAATGCAAAACTTGTAACGGTAAACGATTACGAGTAGAAGCTAATTATGTAAAAATAAATGGTGCCACCATTACAGATTTGGTTGAAATGCCTTTAAACAAACTAGCCAGTTTTTTTAAGCAACTAGAATTAAATGATAATGACACTAAAATTGCATCTAGATTATTAAAGGAAATTAATACTAGATTATCTTTTTTGGCTAATGTTGGTTTAGATTATTTAACCCTTAATAGGAAATCCAATACACTTTCGGGTGGGGAAAGTCAAAGAATTAATTTGGCAACATCATTGGGTAGCAGCTTAGTAGGATCAATGTATATTTTAGATGAGCCAAGTATTGGTTTGCACCCAAAAGACACAGAACGTCTTGTTTCCGTATTAAAATCTTTAAGAGATTTGGGCAATACCGTTATTGTAGTTGAACATGACGAAGACATTATGAAAGCTGCGGATAACATTATTGACATAGGCCCTGAGGCCGGAACTTTTGGAGGTCATGTTGTGGCCAAAGGAACCTACAAAGACATTCTAGCATCAGATTCTTTAACAGCTCAATACTTAAATGAATCTTTAAAAATTGAAGTTCCTAAAACTAGAAGAACCTCTAAGTATCATGTAGATATTATTGGAGCTAGAGAAAATAACTTGAAAAATATTGATGTTAGTTTTCCTTTAGGAATGTTAACCGTAGTTACAGGTGTTTCGGGTAGCGGAAAGAGCACACTTATCAAAAAGATTCTATATCCAGCATTACAGAAAAAACTAACTGACTTTAGTGATAGACCTGGACAATTCAGCACTTTAGAAGGTAACTTCAGTAATGTGAAGGCTATTGAGTTTGTAGACCAAAATCCTATTGGCAGATCATCACGATCTAACCCTGTAACATATATTAAAGCTTATGATGATATAAGGGCGCTGTATTCAAAACAAAAATTGAGTGCCATTAGAAATTATCAAGCAAAACATTTTTCGTTTAATGTTGATGGTGGAAGATGCGAAACCTGTAAAGGTGAAGGAGAAGTAACCATTGAAATGCAGTTTATGGCAGATGTTCATTTAGAGTGTGAAACTTGTAAAGGAAGACGCTTTAAAAAAGAGGTTCTTGAAGTAACTTTTGCCAATAAGAATATTGATGACATTTTAAATCTAACTATTGATGATGCTATTACCTTTTTTGATGCTCAGGAACAATCTAAGATCAAAAACAAGCTTCAGCCTTTACAAGATGTAGGTTTAGGTTATGTTACACTAGGACAAAGCTCATCTACACTCTCTGGCGGTGAAGCTCAAAGAATTAAACTAGCCTCATTTTTGGGCAAAGGAAATAATAAAGATAAGGCCTTATTTATTTTTGATGAACCTACTACCGGCTTACATTTTCATGATATTCAAAAATTACTAAAATCGTTTAATGCATTGATTAAAAACGGGCATTCTATTCTTGTAGTAGAACACAATTTAGAACTCATTAAATGTGCAGATTACATCATCGATTTAGGACCAGAAGGCGGTGAAAATGGCGGTAAATTAGTAGCAACCGGAACTCCAGAAGAAGTGGTTACTATTAAAACATCAGAAACTGGAAAATATTTAGTAGAAAAACTAAAATAGCTCCTAATACACTAAAAAGCCTACAGCAAATAAAATTGCAATAGCTATTGGCAATACAAAACTCAAGTATATGAATGAGATAATATTAGTTTTTATAAAACTAATTATCCATCCAGAGTTATAAAACCTTTTTATGGCAACAAATAAATAAAAGAATGTGGACATCAAAATTAAAAAGTCAATCCAATCTGGAATATCAACAATGTAATTTATAATCAGTATTAAGCTAAAAACAGTAAATAAAAAAGAGAAAAAGTAAAAACTAAATACTAAGTGATGGGAGTAAACACCTTTATTATGATAGAATAGTTTTAAAATTAGAGCAAAAATAGGCAGCAAAACAAATAACGCAATTGGTATAGTGTCATAAACTGCTTGCAGAACTTGTCCACCATTACGTTGCTTATGAAACTTTAAAGTTTGTGCATAGAGTTTTCGCTTTAAAAACCCCGCATCTTCATTCATACCCATAGCTTTATAAATCTGATTATCTGGCGCATCAGCTGTTATTAAAGAATCTACCTTTTTTGCATTATACCCAAAGTCTAATTGTAAGTCTGAATCTTTAGCAGTATTGGTCTTTATTAAGGAATCTATTACTTTCACCTGCTCTTTATCTATGCCTTTAATTCCCTTATCTCTCAATGGTTTCAGTACGCTATCTATTTTTATAGAATCTAAAACCTTAACAGCTTTAGTCTTTAAGCTATCGGTTATATGTGGTTTAATCTTAGCATTCTTTAAGGCGTTATCAATGTTTTGAACATTACTTCTAACAACCAGTACAGACATTAAAAAGAAGAAAATAACAGATATAAAAAGGTACAGTTGAGCGGGGTGTAAATAGAGCAAACGCTTGCCTTCAATAAACTTTCTTGCCAAATAACCAGGTTTAAACATTAAGGGCAAAAAGCTCTTAAAAAAGCGTGCATCAAAGGAAAAATAATTACTTATCGTATTGTAAAATAAAACACCAACAGTAAGATCGTCTTTTGCTTGTTGACCGCAATGTGGACAAAACTTATAATCTTGATCAAATTCCTGTTCGCAATTTTTACAAGTTTCTGTTGAACTTTCCATTAATATGATTGGTTTATATAAAAATAACAAAAAGATTTAAAACTATTGAAACTAAATATTATTGAATATCAACCACTTAAAGTTTTGGCATACATATTGAAACGGTCAATACATAGCGTAAGCCGAAAAGCTAAAGAGTAGGCATTATTTTAAATCCTAGAACTATGAAAAGATTATTACTATTATTCATTAGTTTACTAATGAGTTCAGCAACAATAACTGCGTCAGAATTTCATTCTGATAAAAAGGGAAAACATTTAGTAAAAAACAAGCGCTATCGCCATGCACAACCTATTATGTTTGTTGAACGAGGTGTAGAGTTTTTAGTATTTCCTGACGGAAGTTTCGATTTTAATACAAACGTAAATAATATTCAAAATTATGACTATAATAAACGTTTAAGAGGAAGCAACATTAATTTAAACCATAGAGGCTCTTACGAATACAATAGATATACTAAAAACAGAAAAAGAAGTGTCTCAATTTCTCATGACAGAAATGGTAAAGTAAGGCGAATTGGATCGGTGTATTTAAACTATGATCGCTATGGGAAAATTAAACGTGTTGGCAATGTTTATATGGAATATAACAGAGGAAATAGAAGTTTAAAACAAGTTGGCGGTTTACATGTAAACTATAATAACTGGGGCGAAATAGTTAGAACTAGAGGAAGTGTAAACGGATACGATGATTATTGTAATCAATGTGGAATTTATTCATGTGATATGAATCATTCTTATACAAAGAAAAAACACCGTCATAATAATTACTACGATGACTGGGATGATGATTACAACAATTATTACTACAAAAAAAACGGTAAAGTGAAAAAACACTCAAAACGTAAATAATAATTAATAAAAAAGGCACCAATTTGGTGCCTTTTCAAACTAATTAAATATACATGGTTATTTAACAAATTTTAAAGAACCATATGCTGTTGATAAAATATATAAACCAGATTTTAAAGTTTCAACACTAATTTGATTTGAAATTTCACCTTCTAATACCTCTTGACCCATTAAGTTGTAAATTGAATAACCGCCAACTAACCTATCTCTCATTACAACAGTATTTCTATCTGAACTGTAGTAGGCTTTTAAACTCTTCTTGTTAAATTCTGATGTAGATAATATTGCATCAACTTCCGCTTGACTTCTTACATAAACTAAAGTTGGATCACTTGCTCCTGTACCTCCATAAATAGTACTTCCACCATCCGGAGTATATGCTAAATAAGTTAAAATACGATAAGTTAAATTGGCATCTGCAGAGTTTAGAACAATGTCATTAGGAATAGTTATGCTAGCTGTACTTACACCACCAGTACCAGCTCCAGGATATTGATAAGCTGTATTAGCAACTGTTTCGTTTGCCCACGTTCCTGTTGAAGGGTCAACATCTGCAAAAGCTTCATCTTGTAGTCCTGCTAGAATAAAATTAAAAACGTCATTTACCCCACCTGTTGAGCCCATTGTATAAGTCATTTCAATAGAAACAACATCACCTGGCTTAAAAGTTACAGCTTCTTCACCGTTAATTTGATAATCTGACTTGTTCGTCCAGTCAAAAGTTGGTTCCACTCTCTGAGCAAAAGAAATTGACATCAATAATAAAGATAATACTAAAGTAATTTTTTTCATATTTACAATATTTTAGTTAATTAATTACAGCAATAATAATTAAACCCTCAGTTTTTTAAAGAATTACAAACTTGACAATAACTTGACAAATTGAAAAATACTGATTGTACTTAAGATATAATCCTATAAAAAGGATAATTACTTTATAATCTCTAAAGGATTTGTGCTTTTCCATTTCCCTCTGGTGAAATCAGGAAATGACTGAGGTGAACCTCCTTGATTTACAGACCTTTCACTTAAAGGACTAACAGCACTCCAAAAACAACCTTCATAAACATTTTGATCTAAAGGCTTTCCGTTTCTTAAGCATTCAATAATTCTATAAAGCATCATAAAATCCATCCCACCATGACCTCCCATTTTTTTAGATATTGCTCCTAGCCTCTTATATAAAGGATGCTCATACTTTTCATAAATACTAGCCAAGGCATCTCCTTGTACCCAACTATGATGATTTTCAGAAACTCCTTCTACACCACCTTCAAGAGCTATTCTTGTTGGAAAACCAGCCAAAGCACCTTTGGTTCCTTGAATTAAATTATGACGCGAATATGGCCTAGGACTTGTTTCATCCCATTGAATCATAATAGTGCGCCCTAAATTTGTTTTAATGATAGAAGTATTCAAATCGCCCCCTTTATAATCTAAAGCATTCCATTTGTGATTTTTATCGAAATTTTTTGAGGCATAATCTTTTCTACCTAATGCTGGAGTAGAAAATGACACCAAACTATTAAAATTATCTTCTCCTCTGGCCAAATTCATGTATTGAGCCACTGGCCCTAATCCATGAGTTGGGTATAAATTCCCATTTCTTTTGGCATAATGATGAGTTCTCCAAGAACCAGTACCCCTCTCTTCCTGCCGCATTTGCGTTCTTAATTCATGTATATAGGAAGCCTCGCCATGTAAAAGCTCTCCAATCACACCCTGCCTACACATATTTAAATATAGCAGTTCCTCTCTTCCGTAGTTTACATTTTCCATCATCATACAATGCTTTTGGGTTTGCTCTGAAGTAAAAACAATATCCCACATTTCTTCTAAAGTAACAGCTATAGGAACTTCAACAAAAGCATGAGCCCCCTTTTTCATTGATTCTATAGCCATAATAGCATGATTATTCCAATTAGTTGAAATAAATACTGCATCTGGCTTAACCTCTTCTAGCATCAATCTCCATGAATCTTCAGCACCATGATAGAGTGAAATATTATTATGTCTTTTCCCTTTCCCTATTTCAACACACTTTTCAGCAGAGTGCTTTGTTAAATCTTCATACAAATCACTTATGGCTACAATTTCAGTTCCTTCTATTGAAGCTAACCTAGAAGTGTGGCCAGATCCTCTAGAACCAACCCCTATCATTGCAATTCTTACTACATCCATTTTAGGTGCAGTAAAATCTCCCATATATTGATTATTGTTTTCTAATACAAACTCATTTTTAGAGTAAGAATTCAATATGCCACCTAAACTTAATGCAACACCCGTTAATGATGTTTTTTTTATAAAACTTCTTCTATTTAGGTTTTTCATTGACATGGTTTTTAGTAATTAATAAAATTTTCTAATGGTGTTTTAAACTTAATCAAATTTTACATGAAACGCTAAGATATTTTTTTGGCACGCTGTTTGGTATTATTGAAGTGTATTCACATTTAAACTTTATAATTATGAAAAAATTAATATTTATAATTGCAGGCCTAATCCTTACAGGATTCACTGTTAACGCATCTACAACCAATTCAAATAACTTATATGCCAATAGTTATATAGGTGGTTATAGTAATTCTTTCATTTTTGTAGAAAATGGTATTGAGTTTTCCGTTTTTAGAGATGGCCAATTCGATTTTAATATTTTAAGAGGTAATTCTCGTTTAAATGTTTCCATTGGTTCACCTCATGTAAACGTTAGTTTCAATTCAGGATATAATTATAACGCATATGTTCAATATGACGAATATGGTGCCATAATTCAAATTGAGAATACTCCAATTTACTATGACTATTATGGGCGCATTATTCAAGCTGGAAATGTGAATATTAATTACAATAACTATGGTTATATAAATAGAGTTGGCGGATTATACGTTCATTATAACAGGTATAACGTATATTCTCATTTTACTGGTTACATTAACATTTACAATAGAAGTTATGTTTACAGACCTTGGCATAGATACTACGCTATTCCATCATATAGACATTGTGTTGTATATAGTCGTCCTTACAGACAATATTATAGACCTGTAAGATATGTGTACTCTAGACCATTTTATAATAATCATAGACCAGTATCATCTATTTATAGTAGACGAGGTAGTAATGTTGTTAGAAATAGAAGTTATGCAACTGTAAATAGAAGCTCAAGAAATGTTACTAGAGTTAATAGAAATGCTAATACTAGAAGAGATTTAGCCAAGGCTAGTTCATCAAGGCATTCTACTTCTAATAATAGAACAAGTGTAGCTAATAGAAATTCTAGAAATAGCAAATCTGAATCTGCTAGACGTAATACAACAACAAGAAATAATAATAGTATATCAAGATCAAGTGGCAGAACGAATTCTCAAATAAATAATACTAAACGAACGAGGGAAAGCGTTAGTAGAACAACAAGGCCATCAACAAGTAATAATAGGTCTTCAAATACTATAACAAGAAATAGAAGTTATTCTACAACAAAAAAACCAGAAAGCTCTAAGTCTCGTAATTATAGTAGTAACAGTTCTAGAAGAACGCCACAAGTAACAAACAGATCTTCAAAAAGTATAACAAGATCTAGTCAGAAAGCAACTTCTAGACCTAGTATACAAAGAAAATCTAGTTCACCGCAAAGATCAACGGTGTCTAGATCAACAAAAAGCAATAACTCTAGAGCAACTCAAAGTAAAAGTAGAAGTTCCTCTATTAACAATACAAGATCTATATCTAGACGAAGATAGATTTTAACCGTTTTGGTTGGTTAGTTGGAAAGCCCTGCGATAAGTTTGCCTCAAAGCAAAATCGTGGGGTTTTCTCTTTTTATCTTCTTCCCTTTAAAGTTTTATTGATGATTGCTGATATATCTTCGGAGAAATTGAATTTATAAATTATTAGAGTATAAATCAAACTAACTATAATTGACTTTAAAGCAATATTAATTATTGGATGAAAAGAAAAATCCCAGAAATAAAAGAGTAAAACCGTTGCTATAACAAGCATACCTACTTTTAGAGTATTTTTGGTGAATGGTAGGATTTTGAAATATTTATGCACAAAATATAACTTGCCCGTATTATAAAAGAATATAGCTAAAAAAGTAGCCAAAGCAGCACCGTGAATACCAAATAACGGAATAAATATCACATTTAAAACTATCATTAAAATAACCAGAAACACGCCTAGTGTAAGCACGATACGATAATAATCGCTGTTGAACAAAATAGCATTATTACTACCTAAAATAGAATCATATAGTTTTGCAACACTAATCATTAGAACTACATATAACCCCACACTAAACTCTTTATCAATAAGAAAATATAATTGATTGATATTTAATACAATTAATAAAAAAATTAATCCACTTATCACAAAAAGATTGAGCGAGCTCTTTTTATACAAACCTTCTAATGAATCAAAATCTTTATCGTTTAGAAATTTAGCTGTTAAAGGCATTAAAATTTGATGCATGGACCTCTGTGGAACAGCAATAACAGTAGCAATAAAGATTGCTACATTATAATAGGCAATTTGTTCTATTGGAATATACTTCCCTAACATAACCTTATCGACATCTAGCAAAACAGTGGCTACGGAACCTGCAATTATTATTAATGCGGAATACTTTATAATACTCTTTAAATTGCTAATTCTTTTAAAAGTTATTACTGGTAGCTTAATTGTGAAAGCAAACACTTTCATAACAAAAGTTCTTAAAAGATAAACACTAACCAAACCTATCATAAACTGTTCAACGTCAATAACATTAAAATGAAGCATAAATAGTAAAATCATAGTGCCTACTCTATGAAAAACCTCTTTCATGAAATTTCCGAAAACAGTCCTCATTTGTACTTTTGCCCAAGCAAAAAACACCTCAAAATAGGCTAATGCAACAGCTATAACAACCGTATGCCAAACATAATTTTTAATAATAGCGTTTTCTGTTGAAAGGAATTCACCAATATTTTCATAACACACATACCCAATAAAACTTAAAGGAATAACAATAGCTAATGGCAACAAAACCATTAATGTTAGAAAACTATTTAGAGAAACTCTAGTTTTAAAGGAAGAATAAAACTTAACCAATGTATTATGCACGCCAAAAGCCATTAAAGGCATCATTACATAAGCTGCAGACAACATAAAACCTACCATTCCGTAGTATTCATCACTTAGAAATTCGGTATACAAAAATAACGTGTTTATAGCCCCTATTAAAAACCCCAAATACGTTGAGATGACATTTTTAAAAGATTGTGAAGCTACAATTCCCATTATATTAATTTAGAAAGTGATTTGGTTAATTCTTTTCTACTGTACTTTTGAAGGCCAATTGGATATGATTTTAATGAACCATTTTTATAAGCTTTATAATGACTTAATATAGTAGTTTTTAGGGAATCATAATTTTCATAATTAAAATAACTTCCTGTGTTAGTTTCTTTAATGATTTTTTCTACATCAGAGTCTTTTGGGCCAATTGCAACAATTGGTCTTTCTGAGACCATATATTCAAAAAGTTTACCTGGAATAATACATTTAGTCTCTTCGGAATCAATTTCAATTAACAACAGTGTTTGTGATTTTTTCTGAAACTTAACTGACTCTTTGTGTGAGACATAACCCATATTACTTGTGTAATCACTTAAACAGTATTTTTTAATTGATATTATCACTTCATCACTAACAGCACCAATGAAATTCAGTCGAAAATCACTAGAGAAACCTGATTCTTCATGAATCAAATCATGTAAAACCTGCCATAAAATTTCAGGATTCCTTTTTGATAATAAAGACCCTATATGGGCCAATGAAAACTTAGTATCTAACTCAACTAGCTTAACCGATTCACAATCATAACCATTCGTAATAACCTCTATTGGTTTATTGGTAATTTCAGAAAACTCATTTTTAGTAACAAAACTGGTGACTATAACCTGGTCAGCATTATTTAAAACACTTTTTTCTAAAAAAAGGTGCTTTTTGCGTGAAAGTCTAGTCAGTTTTAATTTTTTATGATACCCAATAGTTGTCCATGGATCCCTGAAATCGGCAATCCACCTCACCCCTAGGTTATCTTTAAGGTGCATGCCAATTAAATGCAAACTATGTGGTGGACCTGTGGTAATTATAGTTTCAATATTCTCTTTTGAAATAAAACTAGAAAGATACTCCACAGAAGGAGATACCCAATTTTTTCTAGCATCTGGAATAAAGAAATTACCCCTTACATAAAGCATAATTTTCTCTACTAAACTCTGATTTTTGATTTCAGAAATAATCCCTTTACTAATAGTTTTGGACTTCTTTCTTGATAAAAACCTAGCGAGTTTATATGGTTCTTTAATAGGAAGTCTTAAAATTTTAGTATCATCTGAAACTTCATTTACCAAGCTTTCATCTCTTAAGGCATAGTTTGGGTTCTCTGGTATAAAAACTATTGGTTCAACATCAAACTGCGGTAAATATTTTACAAATTTAAGCCAACGTTGTACACCAGGACCACCTGCTGGAGGCCAATAATAAGTTATTATGAGTGCTTTTTTACGCACTTTCTTTTTGTTTTTTCTTATACCCAAAGAATAATCCGCCCAAAAGAAGTAGCCCTAATAATATTGAACTTCCTAAAGCAATGCTGCTTCCTGTTTTCACAACATCTGGATCAAACCAAAACTCAATAACATGCTTTCCTTCGGGGATTTTCATTCCACGCAAGGTGTAGTTTACTCGCATATGACTAGCTCCCTCTCCATCTATGTAGGTTTTCCAACCATTACCATAATATATCTCTGAAAAGACAGCAAACCCCTCGTTAGGGTTATTAGATTCATATTTTAAGTAATTCGGTCTAAATTCTTCTAAAGTAATAGATGCTAATGAATCTAGTTCAAAACTTCTTCCTCGTTCATTTTTGAGAAGCCCTTCTGTTCTTGCGTATATTGCAATCCGCTTATTGTCTAAGCTATCTAGAAGTTTTATTTCTTCATTTGCTGATTCTACAACTCTAAGTTTTTCAACAAACCAAGCATTCCCATTGGCATCTTCATTCTTGTAAGGAAAAACCCCTTCTTCATTTTGGGCTATTAAATACCTAGTATTTAGCATGTTCAAAACATTGAGATTATTCTTGGCTACATAAAAATCAAATACTTCTCTATATCGCTTTAATTCGGCCGCGTTATAACCATTTAAAGAATTATGATAATAAGATGCTTTTGTTGGTTCTGAAGCTCCAGCAATATCGAAAACTCTAAAATGACCTGTATCACTCAGTATTTCCTTATCTGCATTATTAGCCGTAAATGGTTTATTTACTTTTATAGAAGATACAAAATCATCATTATTAACATACCGTCTATCAACCCCTATCAAATCAAATAGAATAAGTGCTCCAAAAGCAATTAATAGCCATTTTTCTTTAAGTTTTTCTTTTAAAAACAAAAAAACCACTCCAGCCGAAAGCAGGACTAATATTAAAGTTCTAAGCGTGTCTTCAGTAAATACAGTTTTTCTGTCATCTTTTATAGCACTAATAAAGTCTGGGCCATAGTTCTGAACATAAAAACCATCACTAGCTCCAGAAAAATCAAATAAGGAGTTTTTAAACAATAAAAAAATTAAGGCCAATCCTCCAGTAATAATTGTGGTATTTTTTAGTGCTTTTAATTTTTCTTCCTTCTTTTCAAAATCATTTAACAATCGTACTAATGCAAAAATAGCTAACGTTGGAATGCACAACTCTAAAATAACCTGAATAGAGCTAACCGCTCTAAACTTGTTATATAACGGCACATAATCAATAAAGAAATCTGTTAAAAAACTTAGGTTCTTACCATATGATAGTAATAATGACATAATAGTTCCTCCAACAAGCCACCATTTCAACCTTCCTTTAACTAAAAATAAAGCCAAAACAAACAAGAAGAGAACCACAGCACCTATATAAGCTGGCGCTTCTACAATAGGTTGTTTACCCCAATACATTGGGGCGTGCTCAGAGGCTTCCAATGCCTGAGCATGTGACGCTCCAAGTTTTCTGTAAGCATCATAGGTGTTAGAATCTTTACCAACATTTTCTGAGTTACCGCCTCCCATAAACCTTGGAATGAATAAATTAAAAGTTTCAACCAATCCATAGCTAAATTGGGTGATATAATCTCTATCCAATCCTGATGTTACTTCTTTAGGAGAACCATCTGCATTTATAGTTAATTCACTTTTACCACGGGTACTTTCTTTAACATATTCTTGAGTAGCTAAAACACCAGTAGCATTAAGACCAATAGACAAAACAACCGCCAATAACAGAATTCCAACCGATTTAAAATAATGAGGAAGCAACTTCTTTTTGAAAGCATCTATTAAATAAACAATACCTAAAACAATGACTAACAGCAATAAATAATAAGTCATTTGAAAGTGATTAGAAACAATTTCTAATCCCATGGCCACAGTTGTCAAAAGAAAACCTGCTATATATTTTCGTTGAAAAGTGAGCAAAATTCCACTTAAAACTAACGGCATATAGGCAATAGCATGCGCTTTACTATTATGGCCAACACCTAAAATAATAATTAAATAGGTTGAAAAGCCAAAAGCTAAAGCACCTATAGCAGCTAGTTTAAAATCTACCTTTAAAACCAAAAGCAAAATGTAGAAACTTAATAAATACAGAAACAGATAATCTGCAGGTCTGGGTAAAAACCGAAGTGATAAATCTAATTTCTTAATATAGTTATGTGGATACTTAGCTCCTAACTGGTACGTAGGCATACCTCCAAAAGCACTGTTAGTCCAGTAGGTTTCTTCTCCTGTTTGAGTTCTAAAGTCCGTTTGTTGTTTTGACATCCCTATATACTGTTTGATGTCATTCTGGAAAATGGCATTTCCTTGTAAAACAGGGCTGAAGTAAGCTAATGATACAACTACAAACCCCACTAAAACTAATACGTGCGGCAGAAACTTTTTAAATGAAAATTGCATGAAAGTGCTTTAAAAAACAATGATGGTGAAATTAATCAATTTCTTCGAAATCCACATAATCCCCTACGTCTTTATTAGAAGCTTTCTTTTTCGGTATTTTATCTATACTAACCTCTCCTTCTTTTTTTGGCTTTGCCTGCTCCTGTTGCTTTTGAAACTGCCCAAACTGATCACCAAAACGTTGTTCGGCTTTTTTGGCAACAAATCGAATTAAAAACGGAGAAAATAAACGGGCAAGTATCTTAATTCCAAAATAAACCAGCAAAATGATAAGTATCATTCTTACTAAACCCGTTGCCGATGCAAATTGTAGCATAAAAATTCTTTTTAACAAAAATACAATTCTACTTGTTTAAAAAACGTTCAAATATGATAAAAAAAGTATAAAATATCTATATTTGAGAACACGTTAATGAATTAAATAAAAATGTGTCACGAAGTTTTATACTTGTTATAACATAAAAATTTAATTATGAAGCCTTTCAAATCTACTATCCTAATCTTTATATGCTTAATTACCACACACGCCTTTAGTCAATACACTGATGTTATAAACTCTAACAGACCTGGAGTTTCAAGAAGTGCTTTCTCTGTTGGAAAAAATGTAGTACAATTTGAAATCGGCCCTTATTTTGTAAAAGAAAAGCGCACACCAGCTACCACCTATGAAGTTTCTGGCTTAGGCGTTGATTTTGCAGCTAGATATGGCTTATTATTTGAAGAATTAGAGATTAGTTTAGAAGGAAACTATCAAAACGACACTAAGAGATACACCTATTCAGTTGATGCTAAAGATAATAGAGCCAATTTCAAGCATGTTACTTTAGGAGCTAAATACCTGGTATTTGACCCATATAAAAATGAAGAGGCCAATAAACCAAATTTATACAGTTGGAAAGCTAACCATAGCTTTCAATGGAGACACCTAATTCCTGCTATATCAGTTTACGCCGGAGCAAATTATGACACTAAAAACAACCCATATACGGCGCCTGGAATTGAAGGCTTTAGTCCAAAGATAATGATAGCAACTCAGAACAACTTTTCTGGTGGTTGGGTGTTTGTTATGAATTTAATTAAGGATAGAATTGGTACAGACCAATCAGACTTTCAATATATTCTTACTCTTACTCATTCTTTTAATCCAAAATGGGTGGTTTTTGGAGAAACTCAAGGTATAAAAAGTGATTTTTACGCAGACAATTTGTTTAGAGTTGGCGGTGCTTATTTATTTGGTAAAGATTTTCAACTAGACACGGCAATAACTTTTAACTCAAAAGACACGCCTTCTGTATTTGGTGTTAGTATAGGGGCTTCCTATAGATTAGATTTTCATAAAGACCCTGAAGAAAAGAATAGTGAAAATATGTTGGAATCCAGTAAAGGTTCTAAAAGGACTAAATCTTCAAAAAGAAAGAAGAGAAAATCTGATGTATTTGATGACAACAATAAGACAAAAAAGCAAAAAAAGAAAGAAATTGATTTTGATGACAACTAACCAACAAAGACGTTAACCCTAAATGATTACAATTAAAGAAGTAAGTTCCAAAAAGAATTTAAAAGCGTTTGTAAAATTTCCTTTCAAGCTTTATAAAGATTCTGAATACTGGACACCTCCTATAATTAGCCAAGAATTAAAAACATTCGACAAAAAAGAAAACCCTGTTTTTAAAGATGCGGAAGCTAGATTATTTCTAGCCTATAAGGGAAATGAACTGGTTGGAAGAGTAGCCGCCATTATTAACTGGTTAGAGGTAAAAAATCAAGATCAACGGAAAATGCGGTTTGGATGGTTTGATTTTATTGATGATATAGAAGTTTCTAAAGCTTTACTTAATAAAGTAGAAAATATTGGAAAAGCAAATAATTTGGACTATACAGAAGGACCCGTAGGTTTTTCAAACCTTGATAAAGTAGGTGTTGTAACAGATGGCTTTGATACTATTGCTCCAATGGTTACTTGGTACAACCACCCTTACTATGTAAATCATTATGAATCGGCTGGTTACACCATTGAAAAAGCTTATTCAGAAAGCATATTCCCATTTAAAAACGTAAAGCCTGAATTCTTTTATAAAGCACAAGAACTTATAAAAAGGCGTTATCAACTTACTGCTCTTAAATTTACCAAGACAGAAGAGGTTATGCCTTATGTTGATAAAATGTTTGATTTATTTAATAAGAGTTATGCTTCCTTATCAAGTTTTGTTGAAATTACAGATATTCAAAAAGAGTATTTCAAAAAGAAGTTTATAAGCTTTGTAAATCCAGAATACATCAAGTTTGTTATTGATAAAAATGATGAATTGGTTGGTTTCGCCATTGTAATGCCAGCCTTTGCTAAGGCACTTCAAAAAGCTAATGGAAAGTTATTTCCTATTGGATTTTCTCATATTTTAAAAGCGAAAAAGAATAGTAAAGATGTTATTTTTTATCTAATAGGCATACATCCAGATTACCAAAACAAAGGGGTTCATGCTGTTATTTTTAATGAATACTATAACACATTTACTGAAAAAGGTATAGAAACATGTTATAGAACGCCAGAATTGGAAGACAACGTTGCCATTCATAAAATATGGAAACACTTTGATCCTGTTGTTTATAGACGAAGAAAAACATACAGAAAGAGTTTAGCATAAAAAAGTCCGATTTACATAATCGGACTTTTAATTTATATTTTACACTTCTAAACTACTCTCCCATAGCAGCCATAACTGCAGCAGATAAGCGCTTATAAGTTCCATTTTCAAGTCTTTCTCTAATGCTTTCAAAGGCAGCAAGAGTTTCCTTAACATCTTCTAATGTATGTGTAGCAGTTGGAATTAAACGCAATAATATCATTCCTTTAGGAATAACTGGATATACTACTATAGAACAGAAGATACCGTAGTTCTCACGTAAATCTTTAACCAAGGCCATAGCTTCTGGAATACTTCCTTTTAAATATACTGGAGTCACACAACTTTGCGTAGTACCAATATCAAAACCACGTTCTTTTAAACCAGACTGTAAAGTATTTACGTTCTCCCATAATTTTGCCTTTAATTCTGGCATCGTCTTAAGCATGTCTAAACGTTTAAGTGCCCCAACAACCAATTGCATTTGCAATGATTTGGCAAACATTTGAGAACGAAGATTATACTTTAAATAATCAATAATTTCCTGATCACCAGCAATGAATGCTCCCGTACTTGCCAATGATTTAGCAAACGTAGCAAAATATACATCAATATCTTTTTGAACGCCTTGCTCCTCACCCGCACCAGCTCCTGTAACACCTAAAGTACCAAAACCATGAGCATCATCAACAAACAATCTGAAATTAAATTTCTCTTTTAAAGCTACAATTTCTTTTAAACGACCTTGTTCTCCTCTCATTCCAAACACACCTTCAGAAATAACTAAAATTCCTCCGCCAGTTTGTTCTGCCATTTTAGTGGCTCGTTCTAAGTTCTTCTCTAAACTTTCAACATCATTATGCTTATAAGTAAAACGTTTACCCATATGCAAACGAACTCCATCAATTATACAAGCATGAGCATCAACATCATAAACAATAATATCATCTTTAGCAACAAGTGCATCAATTGTAGATACCATACCTTGGTATCCAAAATTTAAAAGATAAGCAGCTTCTTTACTTACAAAAGATGCTAATTCATCTTGAAGTTTTTCATGTAAATCTGTGTGACCTGACATCATTCTAGCTCCCATAGGGTAAGCAGAACCATATTGAGCTGCAGCTTCAGCATCCACTTTTCTAATCTCTGGATGATTTGCTAAACCCAAATAATCATTGATACTCCAAGTTATAACTTCTTTTCCTTGAAATTTCATTCTATTTGAAATCTCTCCTTCTAATTTAGGAAACACAAAATATCCTTCAGCTTGAGACGCCCACTTTCCTAATGGCCCTTTATCTTTATAAATCTTTTCAAATAAATCTTTCATTTATATAAATCTAAATGCTTTAAATTATGATATAACTAAAAAAGGAAGTGCATTAAAAGCAAGCTAAATAATGAATTATTTAGACGTAATTCTTAAAAAGATTAGTCCTTAGTTAGTTCTTGCAAAATTAATTATTTTAATGGTTTAAGCATAATTTTTATTGCTCAATTATCAAAAATTAAAAAAGAGATTAAATTTTGCTATACAACAAAAACCAATCTCTCTTTTTTAACAGTAGTATAACACTATTTTATGTACTGAACTTTTTCAACAGTTTCCTCGTGAACACTGTCAAAAAAGCCTTGATCATTCATCCATTTATCACTATAAACTTTACTCATATATCTTGAGCCGTGATCTGGAAATATAACGACAACTTTATCATCTTCTTTAAATTCTCCTGCTTCGTTAAGCTGTTTTAAAGCTTGAACAACCGCTCCTGAAGTATAGCCAACAAACATACCTTCTGTCTTAGCAATTTGTCTAGCAGTATGAGCACTATCCTCATCTGTTACTTTAATAAACTCATCAATTGTATCAAAATCAGTAGCCGCCGGAATAAGATTTTTACCTAATCCTTCAATTCTATAAGGGTAAATTTCTTTCTCATCAAACTCTCTAGTTTCATGATACTTTTTTATAACCGATCCAAAAGCATCAACTCCAATAACTTTTACATTGGGGTTTTGTTCTTTTATATATTTTGCAGTACCAGAAATAGTTCCACCAGTTCCACTACAGGCAACTAAATGTGTTATAGTTCCTTCTGTTTGATTCCAAATTTCTTTACCAGTTCCATGATAGTGTGCATCAATATTCAATTGATTGAAATATTGATTGATGTATACCGAACCTTTTCTTTCCTGATGTAAACGTTTTGCAACTTCGTAATAAGATCTTGGGTCATCTGCACTAACATGAGCAGGACATACAAAAACCTGGGCTCCCATGGTTTTAAGCATATCTATTTTATCTGGTGACGATTTAGAACTAACTGCTAAAACACATTCATAACCCTTAATAATACTAACCATAGCTAAACTAAATCCGGTGTTACCCGATGTAGTTTCAATGATAGTATCACCTGGTTTTAATATGCCTTTCTTTTCGGCTTGTTCTATAATATAAAGTGCAATTCTGTCTTTGGAAGAATGTCCTGGATTAAAGGATTCGATTTTAGCATAAAAATCGCCTTTAAAGTTTGAGGTTATTTTGTTAAGCTTAACAAGCGGCGTGTTGCCTATTAAATCTAAAACACTTTTAAAAACCTTGTTTTCTTGTTTCATTAAATGCTTTTTACAAGCCACAAATTTATTGTTAAAATGTGCCTTAAAACCTGACAAAAGTAAGGTTTTTTTTTAAATTACGCATTAATACCTTCCAAATCTAACAAAAATGCATATTCAAGGGCAATTTCTTTTAAACTTTCAAATCTACCCGATGCACCACCATGTCCAGAATCCATGTCTGTGTGCAATAATAATTTGTTAGAATCTGTTTTAAACTCCCGCAATTTAGCTACCCATTTGGCAGGTTCCCAATACTGCACTTGAGAATCGTGTAACCCTGTTGTTACCAACATATTTGGGTATTCTTTAGTTTCTACATTATCATAAGGAGAATACGATTTCATATACTTGTAATATTCAGCATTGTTAGGATTTCCCCATTCGTCATATTCACCTGTGGTTAAAGGAATAGTATCATCTAACATAGTTGTAACTACATCAACAAAGGGAACAGCTGCCAAAATACCCTTATACAATTCTGGATTTATATTTATAATAGCACCCATCAATAAGCCTCCCGCAGATCCACCATATGCATACAAATGATCTTTTGAAGTATATTTTTGCTCAATTAAAAATTTCGAACAATCTATAAAATCGAAAAATGTTTTCTTCTTAAAAAGTAATTTTCCGTTTTCATACCAATCTCTACCTAAATATTCACTTCCTCTAGTATGTGCAATGGCATAAATAAAACCTCTATCAAGCAGGCTTAATCTAATAGTTGAAAACGATGGGTCTATAGTTGACCCATAAGAACCATAGGCATATTGTAACAAGGGGTTTGATCCATCTAATTTTATTCCCTTTTTATAAACTAAAGAAATTGGCACCTTTACTCCATCTCTTGCCGTAGCCCAAATTCTTTTGGATTCATAATTATCCTTATCAAACTTTCCTCCTAAAACTTCTTGTTCCTTTTTTACTTGGCGTTTTTTGGTCTTAAATTTATAGTCTATTACAGAGTTTGGTGTTATTAGTGAATTATAAATATAACGTAAGCAATCACTATCAAAATCCGGATTACTACCAATATAAATTGTATAGGTTTCAGAAGGAATGGACAGGTAATAATCTTCTTTATCAACCCAACTAATTATTCGCAATTTGTTTAATCCATTTTTCCGTTCATTAACTACTAAATAATCTTTGAAAATTTCAATATCTTCAAGAAGAACATCTTTTCTATGTGGAATTACTTCTTGCCAGTGTTCAATGCTTGTCTTATTTTCGTCCGCTTTTAAAAGTTTAAAATTGGTTGCACCGTCACAGTTTGCCATAATGTAAAAGTAACCGTTATAGTGTGCTATACTATATTCTAAATCTTTTTGACGCTCTTGAAAAACTTTAAATTGTCCATCAGGATTATTAGCATCTAAAAAACGATATTCTGTAGACAAAGTACTTGCACAACCAATAACAATGTGTTTTTTTGACTTGGTTTTATAGACAAACGTATTATAAGTATCATCTTCTTCAAAATACACTACTTTATCATCTTTAGAATTAGCTCCTAGTTTATGTTTAAGTATTTTATGTGAACGAAGTGTTACTTCATCTTTCATGGCGTAAAACAAGGTCTTGTTATCATTAGCCCAAGTAACACTGCCAGTAGTGTTTTTGATACAATCTTCTAAAACATTACCAGTTTCTAAATTCTTAATCCGAATAGTATACTGACGCCTACTTACTATATCTGTTGTATAAGCAGCCAACTTGTTATCAGGGCTTATTGCAATACCTCCTAATTTAAAGTATGTATGCTCCTTTGCCATTTCATTACAATCAAACAGCACCTCCTCTTTAGCTTCTAAGCTCTCTTTTTTTCTGGCATAAATTGGATAATCTTTTCCTTTTTCAAATCGAGTTAAGTACCAATAGCCGTTTAACTTATAAGGAACTGATGTATCATCTTCTTTAATTCTAGATTTCATTTCTTCAAATAAATCTTTCTGAAAAGATTCAGTGTGCTGCATAACCTGCTTGGTGTATTCATTTTCAGCATTTAAATAATCAATAACTTCTTGATTGTCTCTATCGTTTAACCAATAATAGTTATCAATTCTAACATCATTATGAATACTAAGCTCTTTAGGCCTTTTCACAGCTGCTGGGGCTTTAATTGATTTTTCCAAATTCTTGAAATTTTAGCTGTCAAAAATATAAAAATTAAATAGCTTTGTACCGATTTAAAATACTAAAGATTATGTTTGGAGATATGATGAATATGATGGGGAAACTAAAGGAAACCCAGAAAAAAGTTGAAGAAACAAAAAAAAGGTTAGATACAGTTTTAGTCGATGAGAATAGTAACGATAATAAACTAAAGATAACTCTTACAGCTAATAGAGAAATTAAATCTATAAGAATTGATGATGAGTTGCTTAAGGACAAAGAACAACTTGAAGATTACTTAATACTTACACTCAATAAAGCCATTGAGAAGGCAACTAATATTAATGAAGCAGAATTAGCCGCTGTAGCTAAAGAAGGCATGCCAAACATTCCGGGAATGGATATGTTCAAATAAGAACTTAAATTTCTTTTAGCGATTTTAATACTATTTTATGCATATTATTGGTGTAATCTAGATGAGTAACCAATCGTAGTTTTTTACTTCCCATACTTATAATATGAATATTTTTGTTTGCTAAACCTTGAACAAATGCTTTTTCATTTACATCATCATTTAGTTCAAAAATTATAATATTAGTTTCAATAGTTTCTACAACTTTAATAGCTGATAGTTGAGATAATGCACCACCTATTTCTTTGGCTCTTTTATGGTCTTCTACTAATCTGTCAATATTATTATCTATAGCATAAAGTCCTGCCGCAGCTAAATATCCTGCTTGACGCATATTACCACCAAAAACTTTTCTTATTCTTATGGCGTTTTGCATGATGTCTTCATTACCAACAAGAACCGAGCCTACTGGACAACCTAAACCTTTGCTCAAACAAACCGAAATGGTATCAAATATTTCGCCATAGTGTTTTGTGGTTTCTTCTTTAGCCACTAATGCATTCCACAATCTAGCACCATCTAAGTGATATGCTAATTTATTTGTATCGCATACTTTTCTAATCTTTACTAACTCATCAAAATCCCAACAAGCTCCTCCACCTTTATTAGTTGTATTTTCCACGGCAACCAGACTTGATGGTGCATACCAATAGTCAGATGGGTTTATGGCTTCCACAACTTGATCTGCTGTAAACATACCTCTTTCACCATCTAATAATTTACAAGAAACGCCACTATTAAATGCAACCCCTCCAGATTCGTAATTATAAATATGCGCGTACTTATCGCAAATAACTTGTTCTCCTGGGTTAGTATGTAATTTTAAAGCCGTTTGGTTTGCCATAGTTCCGCTAGGAAAAAATAATGCCTTTGATTTTCCAAACATATCTGCAACCTGATGTTCTAATTCTTTAACAGTTGGGTCTTCACTAAAAACATCATCACCAACCTTGGCCTGCATCATGGCATCAAGCATATCTTTAGATGGTTTTGTAACTGTATCGCTTCTTAAGTCTATTTTCATTTCGAAAAAATTAATGGTTAAAGCTAAAAAAATATCCGAAGTTATTTTTGCTAATCACTATTAATTCTATTTTTGTTCAAAACAAATTATTCTATGATAACTTCAGATCAAATTAAAGATCTTAATACCCGCCTCGACAAACTTAGGCACTATCTTTGACGTAGATAGAAAACTTATTGAAATACAAAACGAAGAAGAAAAAACCTTCGACCCCAACTTTTGGGATGACCCCAAAAAAGCAGAAATTGTAATGAAATCACTCAGAGTTAAAAAGAAATGGGTAGAAGATTACAATTTATTAAAGACCCAATTAGAAGATATAGAAGTACTTTATGAATTCTACAAAGAAGGTGACGCTGAAGCTGATGATGTAGTTAAACAGTATGAAGCTACATCTACCTTTCTAGAAGATACCGAGTTTAAAAACATGCTTTCTGATGAAGGTGACAGTCTAAGTGCCGTACTTCAAATTACTGCTGGTGCTGGAGGCACCGAAAGTTGTGATTGGGCAAGCATGCTCATGCGTATGTATTTAATGTATGCCGAAAAAAGCGGTTTCAAGGTGAAGGAATTAAACTATCAAGAAGGCGATGTAGCTGGAATTAAAACAGTGACTTTAGAAATTGATGGCGATTTTGCTTTTGGTTGGTTAAAAGGCGAAAATGGCGTTCACAGATTAGTTAGAATTTCTCCTTTTGATAGTAATGCGAAACGTCATACTAGTTTTGCTTCTGTTTATGTATATCCTTTAGTAGATGACACTATTGAGATTGATATTAATCCTTCAGATATTGAAATAACAACAGCAAGATCAAGTGGTGCTGGCGGACAAAATGTAAACAAGGTTGAAACAAAAGTTCAGTTATTACATAAACCAACAGGTATTCAAATTCAATGTTCTGAAACACGCTCACAACATGATAATAGAGATAGAGCCATGCAAATGTTACGCTCTCAATTATATGAAATAGAGTTGGAAAAACAACGAGCTCAAAGAGATGACATTGAAGCGAGTAAAATGAAAATTGAATGGGGAAGTCAAATTAGAAATTATGTGATGCACCCATACAAATTAGTTAAAGATGTGCGTACAGCTCATGAGACTGGAAATGTAGATGCTGTTATGAATGGCGAAATTAATAGCTTTTTAAAGTCCTATTTAATGACCATGGGACAGAAACAAGAAGGCACAGATCAATTATAATATGAGCAAAATAGATACTTTTATATTTGACCTTGGAGGTGTTTTAATCGATTGGCAACCTGAATTTGTTTATTTAGATGAATTCAATGGAGATCGAGAAAAAATGCAATGGTTTTTTGATAACATTTGTACTAACGAATGGAATGAAAACCAAGACGCAGGCTACTCAATGACAAAAGCTACAGAAGAAAGAGTCGCTATGTTTCCTGAGCACGAAAATCTTATTAGAATGTTCTACGGGAGATGGGTAGAAATGTTAGGAGATGAAATTTCCGGAACGGTAGATATTTTAAGAAAACTGGTAGATTCAAAAGAGTATAAAGTGGTTGCACTAACTAATTGGAGTGCAGAAACCTTCCCTATTGCAATAGATAGGTTTGAGTTTTTACAATGGTTTGAAGGAATTATTGTTTCAGGAGAAGAGAAAACAAGAAAACCATTTGATGAGATTTATCATTTAACCTTAAATAGGTTCAATATAAAAGCAGAAAACTCCATATTTATAGACGACAATGCAAGAAATATTGAAGCAGCTAACAAATTAGGCATTAATGGTATTCGGTTTAAAAGCCCAAAACAATTAATTGAAGATTTAAATCAATACAATATCAATTTATTATGATTAAAATATATCACAACAACCGCTGTAGTAAATCCCGTTTAGGAGTTGCGGCTTTAGAAGAATCTGGTAAAGATTTTGAAATTGTTAAATATTTAGAGAATGTCCCCTCAAAAGAAGAACTACAAGAAATCATCAACCTATTAGGTATCAAGCCTATAGAACTTGTTAGAAAAAATGAAGCTATTTGGAAACAGAATTATAAAGGGAAAGACTTAACAGATTCTGAAATCATTTCTGCCATGGTTGAAAACCCCAAACTTATTGAAAGACCTATAGTTATAAATGGTAATAAAGCAACTATTGGAAGACCTACAGAAAAGATATTAGATATAATTTAACATTTACCAATTCTATTAACATAACTTTAACCGAACTACACTAAACCATAGGTTATTTTTGCGGTCTTAAACATTAAACGTTTTGATGAACAGACTGATTATAACCTCCTTTTTAATGATATTGTGTGTATTTACTACTTACGCTCAACCACAACCACTAGAAAATTCTAAAGGGAATTCAATTGGTATTAAGGATGTTACCGTTACTGGAAAAGTAATTGACAAAGAGACTAAGGACCCTTTAGAATATGCTACCATTTCATTTTTCAGTAAAAAAGAAAACAAAATATTAACAGGAAGCATAACTGACGTTAATGGCGATTTTAGTGTGAAAGTACCTCAGGGTTTTTATGATATTAAAATTGAATACATTTCTTTTAAAACTAGAACTATTCCAAATAAACAAATTTCTAAAAACGAAAACATTGGTGTTTTTGAATTAGAAATTGATATGGAGTCTTTAGACGAAGTTGAAATTATTGCTGAAAGAACCACAGTTGAAGTGCGTTTAGATAAGAAAATTTATAATGTTGGTAAAGATTTAACTGTTAGAGGTGGAAACGTAAGTGATGTATTAGATAATGTACCCTCCGTCTCGGTTGATGCAGAAGGAAATGTAGCTTTAAGAGGAAACGAGAATGTTAGAATATTAATAAATGGAAAACCGTCTGGATTAGTAGGATTAAATTCATCTGATGCTTTACAACAACTTCCAGCTGAAGCTATTGAGAAAGTGGAAGTTATCACTTCCCCTTCAGCTAGATACGAAGCTGAGGGTACTGCAGGTATCTTGAATATAATCTTAAGAAGAAGTAAGTTATTAGGTTTAAACGGCGCTATAACAGCTAATGTTGGACACCCTGAATCTGCTGGTATATCTGGTAATATAAATTACAGAACAGGGAATGTTAACATCTTTAATACTGTTTCTTATAACTATGGCGAATCTATTGGGCATTGGTATACAACGACCACAAATAAGGAAGATAGAAGTGTGTTTGATGAAAAAAGAGATTGGACTAATGTTAGAAAAGGATTAACAAATAACATAGGTATTGAGTGGTATATAAATGATTCTGCTTCACTTACAACATCCTTAGTTTATAGCGAGGGTGATAGAGATAGATTTTCAGAGAACATAATTACTCAATTTGATTCAAACTTCAACCCCTTTTCAGAAAGCATTAGACTGGACCCAGAATTAGGTGACAACAAAACCATACAGTACTCTGTTAATTTCACCAAAAACTTTAAGTCAAGCGGACATAAATTAACTTTTGATTTTCAGTATGAAGAAAATGACCAAAATGAAAACTCTTTAATAAATAGTGATGGCGTTGACACAGATATTTTAAGCAATTTACAGGCCTCATCAAAAATATTATTACGGTCAGATTACATCCTACCTCTTGGAGAAAATAGTCAGTTCGAAATTGGTTATCGTGGAGATTACTCAGATAGCACAACCGACTATACCGTACTCCTACTTGATAATAACACGAATACCTTTGAAATAGACAGGAACCTCTCCAATGTGTTTAATTATAGAAATTATATCCATGCTGCTTATATGCAATTTGGAAGTAAGATTAATAAGTTTTCTTATTTGTTAGGATTGAGAATGGAAAACACACAATTAACCTTAGATCAACCAACTAGTGGAGATTTTGAAAGAAGAAATTTAACGGGTCTATTTCCAACAGTCAACTTAAGTTATGAGTTTAGTGAAGATCAAAATATTACTCTAGGATTTAACAGAAGGTTAAGTAGGCCTTGGTCTTTCTTTTTAAACCCCTATCCATCAAGAAGTAGTTTAACAAATGTCTTTCAGGGAAACCCAGGATTGAATCCTACTTATGCCGGAAAGATTGATTTGGGTTATTTAAATAGAATGGGGAAATTCATTTTATCATCGTCTTTATATCACCAGCATTCTACTAATATCTTTAAATTTATAAGTTCTGAAACAGGTGAGTTTGTAAATATTGACGGACGTGATCTTCCTGTAATTGTTAGGTCTCCTGGAAACGTAGCATCAGAGGATCGTTTAGGATTTGAATTTAATTTAACCTATTCCCCTTCTAGAAAATGGCGTATGAACACCAACTTTAACCTTTTTAATTCTGTTGTTGATGGAGAAGCCAATGGTATTAATTTTGACTATGAAAACTTAAGTTGGAACGCCAGGTTCTCAAATAAATACACCTTACCCGGAAGCATTGATTGGCAATCAAACTTTAGCTACAGAGGTCGTACAGAAGATGCTCAAAATGTAAGAGAAGGTGTGTTTGGTATAAATCAAGCTTTTAGTAAAGATTTATTCAAAGAAAAGGCCTCAATTGCTTTTAGCATAAATGATTTACTAAATAGTAACAAATTTGGTGGTACCGTAGATACTCCTTTATTTTTTACTGAAAGAGACATACGCTATAGGGGAGGCAGAACGTATAAGTTATCGTTTACATATAGGTTTAATCAAAAGAAAAAAGTAGAAAGAGGTCGTGGAGATTATGGCGGTGGCGGAGATGTTCAGATATAAATATTTAAATTTATAATCATAAAAAAGGGAAGCTAATTTAGCTTCCCTTTTTTATTCAATATATTTTAAAACTATGCCTCTTGACGTTTAGCTTTTTTTGCTTCTCTAATTTCTTTCATTCTTTCAATAAAAGCACCTCCAATCCAATAAGGAATCACAAAGGTTAACAAAAATATCATTAGCCAGAACCCAATTGTTAAAATGGTTAAAAAAGCTAAAAATCCTAAATATTGGTCAAAATCGAACATAATTGTAAGTTATCATTTATAAACTGCTGCAAAGATAATGTAAAGCTATTTGTTATACAATATCAATTTAAAAATTATTAACAGGGTTTTTCACAATGAAGAATTATTAAAAACATGGCTGAAAAACTAACAAAAATCATGTCTATAACCATCGAAAAAAAAGTAACTTTGTAGCTTACTATTAATAATTAAAACAATGAGTTTCAGAATAGAAAAAGACACTATGGGCGAGGTAAAAGTACCTGCCGATAAACTTTGGGGAGCCCAAACGGAAAGATCCAGGAATAACTTCAAAATTGGTCCTTCTGGATCGATGCCATTAGAAATAGTTTATGGTTTTGCATACTTAAAAAAGGCTGCTGCTTATACAAATTGCGATCTTGGAGTTTTACAAATTGAAAAAAGAGATTTAATTGCTGCTGTTTGTGATGAAATTTTAGAAGGAAAGCATGATGATCAATTTCCTTTGGTTATTTGGCAAACCGGTTCTGGTACTCAAAGTAACATGAATGTTAATGAGGTGGTTGCTAACAGAGCACATCAATTGGCCGGAAAGATTATTGGTGAAGGTGAAAAAACTATTCAACCAAATGATGACGTTAATAAATCACAATCATCCAACGACACCTTCCCTACTGGCATGCATATTGCTGCTTATAAAAAAGTAGTTGAGACAACAATTCCTGGTGTAAAACAATTAAGAGATACTTTAAATGAAAAATCAAAAGCATTTAAAGATGTAGTAAAAATTGGTAGAACCCATTTAATGGATGCTACACCTTTAACTCTTGGTCAAGAAATTTCTGGTTACGTTGCTCAATTAAATCATGGCATTAAAGCATTAGAAAACACCTTACCGCATTTAAGTGAATTAGCTTTAGGAGGAACAGCTGTTGGAACGGGGTTAAATACACCAAATGGATATGACAAACGCGTTGCTGAATTTATAGCTGAATTTACAAATTTACCATTTGTGACAGCACCTAATAAATTTGAGGCCTTAGCTGCTCATGATGCTTTAGTTGAAACACATGGTGCTTTAAAACAGTTAGCTGTTTCTCTAAATAAAATTGCAAATGATATTAGAATGATGGCTTCCGGACCAAGAAGTGGTATTGGTGAAATCATTATTCCGGCTAATGAACCAGGTAGTTCAATTATGCCGGGAAAAGTTAATCCAACACAATGTGAGGCCATGACAATGGTTTGTGCTCAAGTTATTGGTAATGACGTTACTGTTTCTGTTGGTGGAACTCAAGGTCATTATGAATTAAATGTGTTTAAACCTGTAATGGCAGCTAATGTGTTGCAGTCTGCTCAATTAATTGGTGATGCTTGTGTAAGTTTTGATGTAAATTGTGCAATAGGTATTGAACCTAATCATGCCGTAATTAAAGAATTACTTAATAATTCTTTAATGCTTGTAACAGCATTAAACACAAAAATAGGATACTATAAAGCTGCAGAAATTGCTAATACAGCTCACAAGAACGGGACAACCTTAAAAGAAGAGGCCATTAATTTGGGCTACGTAACAGCAGAGGAATATGATGCTTGGGTAAAACCAGAAGATATGGTTGGAAGTTTGAAATAATACTCAGTTCAAAAAATAATTATAAAAAAACAGGTAAATTAATTTACCTGTTTTTTTTTGGTTGGTTAGCTATCAATCCTTTGTACTTTTCATTCGTGAAAGGAAATCACCTCAAATATATTGTTTAACATATTGTTAACTATTAACAAATGTTAATAACTCTCTATTTTTTTTCTAATTCTACTTAATTGAACCGCTGTAATCCCTAAATAAGAAGCAATATGATACTGAGGGATAATTTCATCTACATTAGGTATTTTTTTCCTTAATTCTAAATATCTTTCTTTAGCATCAAGAGATATCAATTCTACCAAACGCCTTTCATACTTAATATAAACAACCTCTAAAACCCTAGAATACAAATCATTAATACTCTGATCCTTTTTACATAACTCTTTGAGCTTTTTGTAATCAATCTCAAACATTTTACAATCAGAAAGGGTCTCAAAAACAAATAATGAAGGTTTACTATTAATTAAAGCGGTTAAGGAGGCAACAAAACTTGTTGGGAGATAAAAAGATTTATTAAATTCTTTACCAGATTCTGTACTTAAATAACATCTTATTGTCCCAGAAATCAGCATATAAACTTTAGAAGGTACCTCACCAAGTTTAACAATTTGAGTCCCTGATTCTACTCGTTTGAAAGTTGTTATTTTATCTAATTCTAAAAATGTTTCTTCAGAAATCTCAATAAAGGAGTTTAAAAAGGCAAAATTTTGGTTCATTAATATTTAAGGAATTATGTTAGGGGTTTTATTGGTAATTCTAAAATAATGTCTCAATTATAAAATCACTTAATTAATCGATAACTTACATATAAACTTTTACCAATTACATTCATAAACTAGAATAATATAATACTACAAATCAAAAAGAAATTCTACATAAGGCTAAATAGCCAAACATTTTATTTAAAACAAAATCTATGGCAAAATAACTTTTATAGCCTCAAACCAAGCATCTATATCAGTTTTATTAGTGTTTAGAGCAAAACTTCCATTTCTTCCGTAAGGCCCATAAACTTCCTCTTTAGTAACAGAAAAGAAGCCCACTGTAGGCACTAATGAAGCACTAGCTAAATGCATCACTCCGTTATCAGCAGCTATAAATACAGCTGTGTTACGCAATACAGCTCCCATTTCTCTAATATCCTTACTATAGAAATTAGGTGCCTTAAAGTTAATCTTTGAAATATTTTCAATAGGCAGCATTTCTATTACGTTATAATCTGGATATTCCTTTAATAAACGTTGATAAAAGGTTACCCACCATTCTTCGGAATAACATTTATCTCCAGTTGCATTCGTGTAAATACAGATGGTCTTTTTATCATTTTTAACTAAATCATCCAGAATCTTTTTTCCGCCTGTAATTTCAGCCTCATTTAATTTAATATCAAGAACAGGAAGATCTTTGGAATTATAATCTAATCCCAACTTTTGCAAATAATATCTCAAATTATAAACAGGGTATTTTGAGATGTGTCTGTAATCTGGATATTTGTTTTGAATCTCCTCTGTTACTTCTCCAAAAATTTTGAATTTGGCTTTAGCTTGTTGTGTTAACAATCTTCCAGAAGATGAGTTTTTATCACCATTAATAACTAAATCATATTTTTTGTTTTTGACCGAAATCCAACTCTTAGCATATTTGAATAGATTATTAAATGGTTTTCTTGGAAGCTTAATAATCCTGTCTACTCTATCATAATTTTCAAATACGGGATGCGCTACTCCTCCTTTAACAAATAAATCAACGGTACAGTTAGGAAAGGTATTTAAAACCTCTTGTACTATGGGTGTTAATAATAGCTGGTTTCCTAAACGATGGTTGGGGCGAATGATTAAAACATTCTTAATAGCCTCAATTTCTAAATCTCCTTTTTTAGGTTCAGAGTAGGAATTACCAATATTTTTTGTAATGCTTTGGGTAAGCTTTCTTCTAAAACTATTAATACGGCTTTTAAAGGTCATTGTGAAATTGAGCTATGAATTAAAGTTGTCAAAAGTACAAATATAGTGTCTGTTAATCAAGCCTATTGAATCATACCTTTACTGCGGATTTTTGACTTTAAAGAACCCTATAAATAATACAATTAATAAAGCCATATTAACATAGCTAATATAACTGTATGACCCAAAGATTGTATAACAGTAACTAAAAATGGTTGGAGCTATTGCACTAGCAATAACTATAAAACTCATTATTTTACCAGTAATAGCCCCCAAATGTTTTCTGCCATAGTATTTGGGCCATGTCACGGCATTTACCACAGCAAACAAACCTCCTAAAATACCTAGTCCTGAAATTAGCAGATAAACACCTATTGGCTGTGCTAAAAGACATAAACCTATTGATGCTAAAAATCCACTAATAATCATAATAAGCACATAGATTTTATGCTTTATGTAATCACTTAAAATGTTGCACAAAGTGGAAACAGAAATGGCGATTACGGAAATTGGTAAAAATATGGATATAGCTTGTGATTTTGAAAAACCTTGGCTTTCAAAAATAGAAACCACATGAAATGTAAATCCAGTTATGAAGAAACTATTAAAGGCTAAAATTAATCCAATTATCCAAAAGGCTCTTGTTCGTTTTGCTTCCGAAAGTGTAAAATCAATATTAGGTTGAATTACATTAATAATTTCTGTTTGTTTAATCTTGCTTCCATCAGGTTTTAAATTAAAATCTTCAGGTTTATTTCGGTAAAATTGTAAAATAAAAAAACTAAATATAAATAAACAAAGCGCTAAAATCTGCCAACTTTTTTCCCAACCATTGCTATCAATTAAGTAGTTGAAAAATATGGGAGATACTGAAAAACCAAGTGAAACTCCAATACTACTTATTGAATTTACCTTCCCTCTGTTTTTGTCAAACCACAACATAATCATATTTCTAGAGGACATGGTGATGACACCTTGCCCGCTGAATCTTATTAAAAAGAACAAAACGGTAATAACAAGAAATGGAACTAGTGCAGATTGAACATTCAGTAGTTCTGAAAAGAAATTACTTATGTTAACCGAAAGCGAACATAAAACAAGAGAAAAACCCAATAATATTGCAGCAAAAAAGGCTACAAACCGTGCGCCAAATTTATCAAACCACCTCCCTGCTCTACTAATAAAAAAAGAACTTAAAAAAGTTCCTATCATATATGCATTACTAAATTGATTTCTTGTTAATCCTAAGGCATCCTTTACGGGGTCTGTAAAAACGGATACTCCAACTGTCTGCCCTGGAATACTTGCTAAAACACCGATGCTTCCAAAAAGAAGGACAACATATCCGTAAAAAACAGGCGATTTATTAGGGTTAATAATAGAAAACTTATTAGGATTGATCATATATTTAAGTTTTCAATCGTTCCTTAAACTGAGCATTTAGAATTAAGCCGACAATAATTAATCCTATTCCTAACAAACTCCAAAAAGTGTAAACTTCAGCAAAAACAAATACTCCAAAGAGTAATGTGAAAATGGTTTCTAAATATTTTAAAGGCGCTATTTGACTTGTTGATGAAGCCGTTTGGAATGCTTTGGTCATATATACCTGCCCGAAATACCCAAACACCCCTAAACCTAATAACATAAACCACTCTATTCCATTCGGGTTAACCCATCTACCAATTGATAATGTAGCCCCAACAATTACAGATATGGCCATAAAATAATTCACCACAACAACTGGGTGTTCGGTTTTACCTATTTTACTTAAAACCACATAAACTAATCCACTAAAAATAGCCGATATAAAAATTAGCAAAAGCCCATAACTATCAAGATTCAAATCAAACCCTTTTAATATAACCACTCCACTAAAAGCCATAGCAAAAAAGAACCATTGCATAGGTTTTACTTTCTCTTTTAAGAAGAAAATAGCAAAAATTGCTGCAAATATGGGTGCCATATATCTAAGAGAAACAGCGGTTCCTATTGGTAAATATTTAGTAGACATAAAAAAGAAAGTCATGGAGGTAACCCCAACCACGCCTCTTAGAATTAATATCTTTTTATTGTTTCCTAAAACCGGAATTTTATGTTTTAATAGAAATGTTAAGGTAAAAATAAGGGTAGTAATGGATCTAAAAAACACTATTTGATACGCACTCATATGCGTTAAATGCTTTACAATACTGTTCATACATGCAAATGACAATGTACTGATAAGCATGAATTTTAAAGCCTTCTTTATATCCAATATGTATTCTTTTAAAGAGGAATAATTATATACTAATCCTCTGGTGGGTATCCATGAATAGACTCAAATACTTCATCAAAATTAGTACGCAAATAAGAATTAAGTTTCTTTCTATATTCTCCTTTGAGCCATTCAACAAAATTGAAAGTACTTTTACTAATACACTTGGTATAACGACCAATTCTAAAATCTATATCATCACCAAGCATTTTAGCTAAGGCTAAAGCATCGTATACATCTTCACTATTTTCAATACATATATAACCATGTTGAGCAATTGAGCGTTCAAGCACAACTTTTGATGATTCGCCAGCTCTAATAGACTCTACGTAGGTTTTTTGAACATCAAAATAAACCTCTTCAGATTTAGCAAATTCTTCGCGTAATTCATCAGGCATTTCATATCTAAAATTACTTTCTAGTTCTTCATCACTTAATAAAGCGTCTAAATAGTAATTTGGTGATCTAAATATACGTTGCCAATCTAAATTATCACCCCATGGTCCAAATCTGTGAAAATTGTTTCCTAAATCAATAACTTGAAATGTCTTTTTATTTTCTAAAACACGAGATCCTCTACCAATCATTTGATAATATAGTGTCAATGATTTTGTGGCTCTGTTCAAAATGATACTTTCTACTGTAGGTTCATCAAAACCAGTAGTTAGTATACTTACAGAAGTTAAAATAGCATCTGGAGTTTCCTTAAACCATTTTAATATATATGCTCTTTCTTTTTTAGAATGTGTGTTGTCTAAATGAGCGATTGGATAACCTGCTCTTCTAAAGGTATCATAAACATGTAATGACGTATTGATACCATTATTGAAAATTAGGGTCTTTTTCCCTTTAGAACGTTCTTCATAAGCTCTTAAAAGCTTTGTAAGCATGTTATCATCTGTATACAAATCCTCTGATGACTTCACTGTATAATCGCCATTAGCACCAACAACTAAGGATGTTAAACCTACATTATAGCTAAACATTTCGGCACGCGATAAAAACCCATTTTCTATTAAGGATTCAATACTTTCACCAACAATTAATTCATCATAATTATCGGTCATTGGCAACTCGATGCTTGAGCTTAAGGGTGTTGCTGTAACTCCTAAAATAAATGACTGACTAAAAAACTTGAATAATTTTGTAAATGAATTATAATGGGCTTCATCAATAATTACAAGTCCAATATCAGAAATATCAAGCTTATCATCATTCAGCCTATTATTTAAGGTTTCCACCATAGCAACGAAACAGCTATAATCACCTTGATCACTTAAATCTGCTTTACTATCAACAACTTTATTAATTACACCAAATTCAGTTAACATGTTTGAGGTTTGCTTGCATAACTCAATACGGTGCGTCATTACAAGTACCTTTTTTTTGTGGTGCTTCAAGTATTGTCTAACTATTTCAGAAAAGATGACTGTTTTACCTCCGCCAGTAGGAAGTTGGTAAAGCAAATGATAATCAGTAGGTGATTCTTCAAAGCTTTTAAAAATTTTATCAATAGCTCCTTTTTGATAGCTATATAAGTCTTTACCGGCTTTTCTTTCTTCTAATTCAATTTGAGATACTACAGACATGCATATAATTTTGACCCAGCAAAAATAACATCTTTGTAGAGTTTAGAACGAATGATTCTTCTAAAAATATTAAAGAAGTTTTAAACTATTCATAAAAATAATAGTCATAAACCAAAAATATTGCCTTATGAAACAGTTGCTATTATGTCTTTTCTGTATTGCATTCTTGTTTTCTTGTAGTTCAAACATTGAAGAAATTGATGATACTGAAAACAACAATACCACTGAAGAAACAACTAACGAAAACCAAACAAAACCAAATATTTTATTAGTATTAGCAGATGATATGGGTTTAGATGCTTGCCCAGGATACGAAATTGGAAATACGAAACCCAATATGCCGAACCTAGTAGGGCTAATGAATTCAGGTGTAAAATTTAATAATGTATGGTCCAACCCTACTTGTTCTCCTACAAGGGCAGGTATTTTAACTGGAAAGTACGGGTTTAGAACTGGCGTTACCAGAGCAGGAAATTCACTTTCAACTTCAGAAACATCTATTCAAAGCTACTTGGATAGCAATACTAATTCTACATATAGTCATGCTGTAATTGGAAAATGGCATTTATCCAACAATAATAGTCACCCAAACAATTTGGGTATCAATTACTTTGCTGGTAGTATTAGTAACCCAATTGCATATGACAATTGGGCACTTAATATTAATGGAAGCACAACAAATTCATCAGAATACATTACAAGTAAATTAACAGATTTAGCTATAGATTGGATTGATAACCAAACTAAACCTTGGTTTTTATGGCTTGCCTATAATGCCCCACATAGTCCATTTCACTTACCTCCTACTGAATTACATTCACAGGGTAATTTACCCAGTGATGCGGCTAGTATTAGTGCAAATCCAATGCCCTACTATTTGGCAGCTTTAGAAGCATTAGACACTGAAATGGGAAGGCTTTTAAATAATATGAGCCAAGACGAATTAGATAATACTGTTATCATTTTTATTGGTGATAATGGTACACCTAATCAAGTTGCACAATATTATGGAAATAGAAGATCAAAAGGAACTATATATCAAGGAGGCGTTAATGTTCCTATGGTAGTTTCTGGTTACGGCATTACAAGAGAAAACACAACTGAAGATGCCCTAATTAATTCATTAGATATATTTGCGACGGTTGCAGATATTGCTGAAACAGGTTCATCAGAAATCAATGATAGTAAAAGTTTTAAAGGTCTCTTCACAAATGTAAGTGCTTCTAAAAGGGCTTATATATATACCGAAGGTGATGATGACAATGGTCTTTTAAACACTACTATAAGGAACGAAACTCACAAATACATTTTATTTGGTGATGGTTCTGAAGCGTTGTATAATCTAGTTTCCAGCCCATTAGAAAACACTAATTTATTGAGTTTTAATCAAGCTCCACTAAGTGAAGAAGACCGTAGTATTAAAGATGATTTGATTTCTAAATTAAATGCCATTTCTGACTAGAATTGTAAATAGATGTTAAATTTTTAAAAAGTTTTGTAACGAAACTCCGTTTTCCGCTTCTAATTGAAATAACATCGTGTTAAGATGTGTTTGTTTTTGAATTTAATGAACGCATTTAATCTTCAATTTTAAATAATAAAATGAGACGTAAAATTTCAAAATTAAGTGCAGTAGTCATCCTTTTTTTATGTGTTGCTACTCAAGTAAAAGCGCAAGACATTACAGGTTCTTGGAAAGGAAAATTATCGGTTCAAGGAACCGAGGTGACATTAGTTTTCGATATTAAAAACAGTGAAGATGGTTATACTTCTACAATGGATAGTCCTTCCCAAGGTGCAACTGGTATTCCTATGGATGTTACAACATACGAAAATGATACTTTAACAATTAAATTTAATCAAGCCGGTATTAAGTATGTAGCCGCTTTAAAAGAAACTTCACTTAATGGAACATTCTATCAAGGGGGCATGGAGTTTCCTTTAACTCTTAATAAAACAGAAAAAACACTTCCTGGAAACGTATCGTTACCAACTTCAGATGGAGATTTAGAGAAATTAGCCAATTGGAACCCCACTAATTACAAGTACTCTGTTGAAGATTATTTCGCAAGACCTAAAGCAAGCTCATTCAGCTTTTCTCCAAATGGAACTTATTTATCTTATAGAGAGAAAGATGAAAACAAAAAAAATCATGTTTACGTTAAAAACCTTGATACCAATGAGGTTAAAAGAGTAATAGAAGAAAAAGATGAGTTAATTAGAGGTTTTGGTTGGGCAAATGAAAATAGAATGATTTATATAATGGATAAAGGTGGGAACGAAGATTATCACCTATTCGCTGTAAATGTAGATGGAACAAACCAAAAAGAATTAACGCCTTTTGATGGCGTTAAAGTAAATATATTGAATGGTTTAAAAGAAGATAAGGATCATATGATTATATCTATGAATCAAAACAATCCTCAAATTTTTGAACCGTACAAGATTAATATAGAAACTGGAGAATTAAAGCAGTTGTATAAAAATGAAGATGCCGCTAACCCAATAAATAGCTATGTATTTGATAAAGATGGTAAATTAAGAGGATTTGTAAAGTTAAGAAACGGAGTTAATCAAGATTTTTATTATACCATAGATGGCGAGAATTATAATATAATAAAACAATTAAGTTGGAAAGATAGTTTCGGTATCTCATCTTTTAACTATGCATCAGACAATCCTCATGAAGCCTATGTAATCTCTAATTTAGATTCAGATAAAGCTCAAATTCTATTATATGATTTGAAAGAAGATAAGGTTATAAAAAATTTATTTTCAAACGATAATTATGATGTTTCAGGGCTTGGTTTGTCAAGATATAGAGGTTATGAATTAGATTATTTCTCATATAACGGTGAAAAAAATGTAGTGGTGCCTGTAAGTGATTATGCAAAAAAGCTTCACAAAAAACTAACTAATAAGTTTCCGGGTTACAACTTCTCAATCTCTGATGTTACAGATGATGAAAGTAAATATTTATTTTTCATTCAAAGTGATAAATTGTATGGTACTTATTATTCCTATGATGCAAAAACGGAGGAGTTTAAATTGCTTTATGATTTAATGCCAAACCTTATAGAAAATGACATGGCAGAAATGCGTCCTATAACCTTTAAAAGTAGAGATGGTTTAACAATACATGGTTACATTACATTACCGAAGGAGGCATTGAATGGAGAAAGAGTTCCTGTAATTGTAAACCCTCATGGTGGACCACAAGGTATTAGGGATTCTTGGGGATTCAACCCAGAGGCACAATTATTCGCAAGTAGAGGTTATGCTACTTTACAAGTTAATTTTAGAATTTCTGGCGGTTATGGTAGAGAATTCCTTGAATCTGGGTTTAAACAAATAGGAAGAAAAGCTATGGATGATGTTGAAGATGGTTTACAATATGTAGTTGACCAAGGTTGGGTTGATAAAGATAATGCTGCTATTTACGGAGGTAGCCATGGTGGTTATGCTGTTTTACGCGGTTTAACAAAAACACCAGATTTATATGCTTGTGGTGTTGATTATGTTGGGGTATCTAATATTTTTACATTTTTTGAATCATTCCCAGAATATTGGAAACCGTACAAAAAAATAGTAAAAGAGATTTGGTATGATTCTGATATACCTGAAGAAAAAGAAATAATGAAAGAAGTATCTCCTGTATTTCATATAGACAAAATTAAAAAGCCTCTTATGGTGGTTCAGGGAGCTAATGATCCAAGAGTTAATATTGATGAATCTGATCAAATTGTTGAGGGGCTAAGAGCCAAAGGTGTTGACGTGCCATATATGGTGAAATATGATGAAGGACATGGATTTGGAAAAGAAGAAAACAGAATAGCTCTTTACGAATCTATGATGGGCTTTTATGCAAAACATCTTAAGAAAGAAATAAAGCAGCCGATTAAAGATTAATAAATTTAATACAATAATTTAAAAGCCTTTAGATTTATTTCTAAAGGCTTTTTTATAATTAGAAAATTAAAACTAATTAATACATTAGCATTTTAAATTTAAGGCTATGCAAATCAATGATAAATCTGGAGTATTAGAATACAAAGCATCTGAACAACGCTATGATAACATGAAATATAATCGTACTGGGAAAAGCGGTGTATTGCTTCCAGCAATTTCTTTGGGGTTATGGCATAACTTTGGGTTTATTGATAGCATTCAAAACGGAAGAGAAATTTTACGTTGTGCTTTTGATTTGGGTATTACACATTTTGATTTAGCTAATAACTACGGACCTCCTTATGGTTCTGCTGAAGAAAACTTCGGAACTATTTTAAAACAAGATTTTAAGAATTATAGAGACGAATTATTTATTGCTACTAAAGCTGGTTATGATATGTGGCCTGGGCCTTATGGGAATTTAGGTTCAAGAAAATATTTAATTTCTAGTTTAGATCAAAGTTTGAAGCGTATGAACCTAGATTATGTTGATATTTTTTATCATCATAGACCAGATCCCAATACGCCTTTGGAAGAAACCATGGGAGCTTTAGCAGATATAGTACGTCAAGGTAAAGCCTTATATGTAGGAATTTCTAATTATGAACCGGCAGAAACTCAAAAGGCTGCCACTATATTGAAAGAATTAAATGTGCCATTTATTTTGCATCAGGCCAGATATTCAATGTTTGATAGATGGATTGAAAATGGGCTTCTTGATACTTTAGAAGATAATGGAGTTGGTTGTATTGCCTTTTCTCCTTTGGCACAAGGAATGTTAACAGATAAATATTTAGGTGGTATACCAGAAGGTTCTAGAGCAGCAAAAAACATGTCTTATCTTAATTCAGATACTGTAAATAGTAACATAGAAAAAATCCAAAAACTTAATGATATAGCTCAAGAACGAGGTCAAAAACTATCGCAAATGGCAGTAGCGTGGATTTTAAGACAACCTCAAGTAGCTTCAGTACTTTTAGGAGCAAGTTCTGCTAATCAGTTAAAAGAAAACTTAAAAGCTTTAGATAATTTAGAATTTTCTTCTGAAGAATTGAAAATGATAGATGGGATAGTTGGTTAATTTATTCCTTAATAATATTAACTGTACCTTTTACATTTATGGAAAGTGCCCACATATCGGCAGCAATAATATTATTATTATCATCTACCACCCTAAAGTGTGCGGTATTAGGTAAAGCATAACCTTCGTTAAGAGCTAAGAACTCTATTTTATTTACGCCTTCTTTCAATTCAATTTTGAAGCCTCTAAATGCATTTATTAAACCCACACGATATTCAAGAATCTCATCATTAACTGATACCCTAATTATATCTCCATCTTCTAAACCATAATCTCTATACATCACTCGTGCATGCTTTGATTTAGTTCTATGGTCACCAAAAAACACATCAATCTTACTACCTTTTGTCCCTAAGCCTTCTTGCTCTTTGATTGAGTTTTCATGTTTCTTAAACCTGTCTTTATATAATTCACCAGGATTACCAAACTTTTCACCAAACATAGAAAACTCCTTTTTGGGTGTTTTAAGATTAACCGTAGATTTAGGAGAATTTAAAGCATTATTATTACCACTAGTAATTGATTTTAAAGGTACAATAGGTGAAGCATCTAATGAATCTTTTTCATTTTCCACAGCCGGAATAGAAAGAGATTTTTTCTTAGAATCAATTTGGGCATGAATTGATACTGTAAACAAAAACAGTATTATAAGTGTGTAAAATGTTTTCAACTGTTTGGGTATCATAGCAATGATGACAACTTTTTATTCTATTGTCAAAGATATTTCTTTATCTTATAACTAGTAAATATTTTTGTATTCATTTAACACAAAAACCATTCCTAAAACAAATTTCTATAGTTTTTATAGTCTTCTTTCCTTGTAAAAACCTACAACAAAAGTTAAAATATGTTAATTTATTACTTTGTTATGCATAGTACTGTAACATTTTTAACTATTGGTCGTCTATCAAGTATAAATCAATAAAAAACGAACAATCATGAGAACATTAAACAACAACCAAATTACAGGAACTTTAAATAACACTAAAAGTTATAATTGGAACACAAAGAGACGTTATAGATAAGTAATAATATTAAAAAATTCATCAATCAATAATCAAATAATCATGAGAACATTAAACAACAATCAAATTTCAGGAACCTTAAATAACACTAAGAGTTATAATTGGAATACAAAAAGACGTTATAGATAAATAGCGCAAAAAATCATCAATCAAAAAATCAATCAAACAATTATGAGAACTTTAAACAACAATCAAATTTCAGGAACATTAAGTAACACTAAAAGTTATAATTGGAACACAAAAAGACGTTACAAATAAGTAATGTCTTTTTAAAAACTTTCATCAATCAAAATGCGAACAACAATCAAAATATCGAATCATTTAAATAGCATCACTCAGGAAAATTTCATGCCTACAAGACGTTATATCAGCTTTAGATCTTCAAATGATATAGTTTGGAAAGGCACAAAACGTTATGCCCATTAAATTGAAGAAGATTTCCATGACGCTTTGCGTCTGATTTCCTTAAAACTGTCATTCCCATGAAGATGGGAATCTAAGTCAATTAGTTATGGTATTGTTTTTGTGAAAGATTTCACATTAACATTTAAACTATAATTTTATGAGACGTTCAAAATTCAGGCCTGAAATTAATGCAGGTTCTATGGCAGACATTGCTTTTTTGTTACTAATTTTTTTCCTGGTAACAGCAACAATTTCAACCGATGAAGGCATTAATAGGATGCTTCCCAAGGAATGCCCACCAGGAGTGGATTGCACCCCTCCTATTAACAAGCGCAATATTTTACAAGTTATGATTAACGACAAAGATCAAATCATGATTGAAGGAAGCACCATAATTGCACTTGAAGACTTAAAGGGTATTGCTAAAGATTTCTTAGACAATAATGGTGATGGTTCTTGTAGTTATTGTAATGGAAATAAAGGGGAAAGCTCTTCTGATAATCCTAGAGAGGCTGTTATTTCTTTACAAAATTCAAAACTTACTAGCTATAAGCAATACGTAGCTGTTCAAAATGAATTAACAAAGGCATATTATGAATTAAGAAACACATATACTATTAATGTGTTGAATAAATCTGCTGATAATTTGACTAAAGAAGAATTAAAACAAGTAAAGGAGGCATATCCGTTTATTCTCTCAGAAGCAGAAACAAGATAGAATTTAGTTATCCTTATTTTAAACACCTAGTTTGCATTCGGCAAAATGCAAACTAGGTTTTTTATTTAATCAATAGTTTAATAATGATTTCAATTCTTCTTCAAACCTATCCTTTGGTAAATATTGATTTTCTAGTTGTTTGGCAAAAGGAATGGGTGATTCTATACTTGCCACCCGTTTAACAGGTGCGTCTAAATACTCAAAACAATTTTCATGTATTAAAGCCGAAATATCACTAGATATTCCACCAAACAAAGTGTCTTCCTGTAATATAATAGCTTTACCTGTCTTCCTTACAGAATTATAAATAGTTTCAGAATCTAAAGGCTGAAGCGTTCTTAAATCTATGACATCGGCAGAAATATCAGGATTTTTTTCTAGAGATTCTAAAGCCCAATGTATGGCTGCTCCATATGAAATAATGGTTATATCATTTCCTTCTTTTATAATGGTAGCTTCTCCTAAAGGAATGGTATAATATTCAATTGGAACTTCTTGACGGATACCTCTATATAAAGCTTTGTGCTCAAAGAACAGCACCGGATTTGGATCATTAATAGCTGAAGCTAATAATCCTTTGGCATCATAAGGAAATGCAGGATAAACCACTTTTAAACCGGGTGTTTTGGTAAACCAAGCTTCGTTGGTTTGGGAGTGAAACGGACCTGCACCAACATCTCCACCACAAGGCATTCTTAAAACAATGTCTGCATTTTGTTGCCATCTGTAATAGGACTTAGCTAAATAATTAACTACTGGATTAAAACCAGAGCTAACAAAATCTGCAAATTGTAATTCAACTACTGATTTTATGCCGGCAATAGATAATCCCATAGCTGTTTCTATAATAGCAGATTCACAAATTGGAGTATTACGTACTCTGTCTTTTCCAAACTCCTTAACAAAACCTTCGGTGATTTTAAAAACACCTCCATATTCCGCTATATCTTGTCCCATGATAACTAAATCATCATGACGTTCCATACTTTGTTTCAGTCCATCGGAAATGGCATCTATAAATCTAATTTTATTTGAATTTGAGTTATGTTTAACTTCCTGATATTCAAACTCTTTAAAAACATCATTTAACTCATTGGTTACATCTGCATTAATTTGGTCTTCGTTTAATGCAACTTCTAAATGTTCATTAATCTCATGTGCTATATTAACCTTTAATTCCACCTCTGAAGTTTCATCTATAATGCCTTTCTCTTTTAAAAAATACTGATAGTTTTCTATTGGGTCTTTCTTAGCCCAAAGGTCTAGCAATTCCTGTGGAACATATTTAGTTCCGCTAGCCTCTTCGTGTCCGCGTATCCTAAATGTTTTAAATTCTAATAACACGGGGCGTTGGTTTTCGCGAATACTTTCAGCAATTTTAGAGACTTTTGTGTATACCTCTAAAATATTATTGCCATCAATAATGTGAGATTCCATCCCATAGCCCTTGCCTCTATCGGCAATATGTTCGCAATTAAATTGCTCTTTTGTTGGAGTTGAAAGCCCATAGCCATTATTTTCAACACAAAACATTACAGGTAATTGCCATACTGAAGCTACATTTAAGGCCTCATGAAAATCACCCTCACTGGTACCACCTTCACCAGTAAAAACTGCAGTAACCTGATTGTTTTCTTTCAGTTTATTAGCCAAGGCAATGCCGTCTGCTACTCCTAACTGCGGGCCCAAATGAGAAATCATCCCCACAATTTTATATTGCTGGGTGCCAAAATGAAATGACCTATCTCTTCCCTTTGTAAAACCAGAAGCTTTTCCTTGCCATTGTGCAAATAATCTATATAATGGAATTTTTCTCACAGTAAACACACCTAAATTTCGGTGCATAGGCAAAATGTACTCGTCTTTATTTAAAGACATTGTAACACCAACCGCAATGGCTTCTTGACCAATACCAGAAAACCATTTGCTAATTTTTCCTTGACGCAATAACACCAACATCTTCTCCTCTATCAATCTAGGTTTCAGCATGTTTTTATATAACTGAATCAGCTTATCCTTTTCAAGATTTTCTATATTAAATTCTAAAGGTTTTGAAGTAAAATCGTTACTCATAAAGCAATTATCAGGCTTATCAAATATACCATAAAAAGTAAATTTTCTTTAATCATTAAGTTAAAATATACCCTTACTTAAACTTTACAATGTTTTTGTACATTTGTATTAGTCACTTAAAAAAAGACAGCTTATGAATAGTATACCTAGTGTTAATTTAAAAGATTTTCTTTCTGATGATTCTGTTAGAAAGCAGAATTTTGTAGATGCTATTGGAAAAGCTTACGAAGAGATAGGGTTTGTAGCCTTAAAAGGTCATTTTTTAGACGATGCTTTGGTAGAAAGATTGTATAATGAAGTTAAAAACTTTTTTAATTTACCAGTAGAGACCAAACAGAAATACGAAATACCTGGAATTGGTGGACAACGTGGTTATGTTTCTTTTGGAAAAGAAAGTGCTAAAGGTAAAAAGGAAGGTGATTTGAAAGAGTTTTGGCATTTTGGGCAATATGTTGAGAATAATAACAAGCTTAAAGCGGAATACCCTGATAATGTCTTAGTGGATGAACTCCCAGAGTTTAATGAGGTTGGTAAAGAAACCTACAGAATGCTCGAAAAAACAGCAAAATATGTACTTAGAGCTTTGGCTTTACATTTAGGATTAGAGGAAACATATTTTGATGAATACATCCTTAATGGAAACTCTATATTAAGACCTATTCACTATCCTCCTATTAAAGAAGAACCAAAAGAAGCGGTTAGAGCCGCGGCTCATGGTGATATTAACTTAATCACTTTGTTGATGGGAGCTCAAGGAAAAGGCTTACAAGTACAAAATCATAAAGGTGAATGGCTAGATGCTATTGCTCAGGATGATGAATTGATGATAAATGTTGGAGATATGTTATCAAGACATTCCAACAACAAGCTTAAATCAACTATTCACCGCGTGGTAAACCCACCAAAAGAGCTTTGGGGCACTTCGCGCTATTCCATACCATTCTTTATGCACCCTATTAGTGATATGAAATTGAATGTATTAGAAGGTTGTATTGATGATAATAATCCTAGGCAATTTGAAGATATTACAGCAGGTGAATTTTTAAATGAAAGATTGGTTGAATTAGGACTGATTAAAAAGTAAAAGGTATGGATTTACAAGATCAACTTAAGAATCTATTTCCAGACATGGTTTCTGAAGATGTTTCTAATGAGACAGCAGATAATGGAGATAACTTATGGATTCAGGACGATCCAATTATTTGCAAATACGAAAAACGAAAAGGCAAACCAATCACAATTCTTGAAGGTTATACAGGCGCTACTGAAGACTTTAAACAATTAGCCAAAGAATTAAAAACAAAATTAAGTGTTGGTGGTAGTTTTAAGGATGATAAAATTATTATTCAAGGCGATTACAGAGATAAAATAATGAATATCCTTAAGGATAGAGGTTTCAAAGTAAAACGAGTTGGAGGTTAATTATGGATAGAAAGCAGCTACATATTACTAATGGTGATGTTTTAACTAATTACCTGAATGACTCTGGCTATAAAGGGGATATAATCACATGGCATGAAATGCTTTGTGAAGGTCCTACATTAGTGAATATTTTGTCGGATGATTTTTTTAAAGTTAGAGCCGATTTCTTTAGCGAAACATACAACGTTTACTTAGATATTGACGCTTATAAATCTGAAATAAAAAAACTAGATAATATTGAAGATTACTCCGAAATAGTCCTTTGGTTTGAATATGACTTATTTTGCCATATTAACTTAATGGCAGTTATAAGTTTAATAAAACAGAAAAAAATAAAGCTACCTATTTCATTGGTTTGCAGCGGACGTGTTAGTCACAGTAAAAACTTAAAAGGTCTTTCAGAATTAAGCTCTGAAGAATTAACTGTACATTACACCAATAGAGCAAAACTAAATCAAGATGATATTGAACTAGCCGAAACGCTCTGGCAAATTTACAACGGTAAGGATCACAATTTATTCAAGCCTTTTATAGTTCAAAGTTCATCTTTTGATTACATGAGCAATTGCTTAAAAGCGCACCTAAAACGTTTTCCAGATAGTAAAAGTGGTTTAAGTACTATTGAAAACAATATTTTAGAAATACTTGATAAAAATATTATAAAATCTAAGCATCACTTACTTGGTTACGCACTCAACTATCAAGGATTTTATGGTTTTGGTGATATGCAATTAGGAAGAATTATTGATCAACTTTCAATATTTTATACCGAAGACGAAAGTGGTATTCAGTTAAACAGAAAAGGATATGAAGCATTGTTAGGTCAACATAATTTTGCTTCTGAAATAAATGATACTACAGTATTTGGTGGTGTTAAAAAGCCAGACTTTCAATTCAATAAACAAGAAAATAAGCTTGTAAAAACAGTAATAAATGCCCATTAAAGAATCTGAACTGATCTTAAACCCTGATGGCAGTGTTTATCATCTCAATTTAAAACCAGAAAATATAGCCGACACCATAATTTTTGTTGGTGATCAAAACAGAGTAGATAGAATTTCTAAACACTTCGATTCTATTGAATTCGAAACTCAAAAAAGGGAATTTAAAACTCATACTGGTTATTACAAAGGAAAACTAATTACGGTACTTTCAACAGGTATTGGACCTGACAATATTGATATTGTCATGAACGAATTGGATGCTTTGGTTAATATTGACTTAGACACAAGGAAACCTAAAGATAACCTTAAAAGTCTTGATATTATTAGAGTAGGGACATCCGGATCGCTTCAAAAGGATATTCCGGTAGACTCATTTGTTCTAAGTCAATTTGGATTAGATTTAAACGGCATGCTTCACTTTTATCAAATAGATTCTATTAAAAACAGAGAAATTGAGGAAGCTTTTATAAAACAAATCAATTGGTGTAAGGATAAGGCAACACCTATTGTGGTTAGAAATAGTCCTTCTCTAGAAAAAAGATTAGAGAGCGATAAGACATTTAAAGGTATGACAGCAACTGCAGCAGGATTTTATGGTCCTCAAGGTCGTGTTTTAAGACTACCTGTTCAAAATCCAGAATTAAACCATAATATGGATAGTTTCAATTTTAATGGTTTTCGTGTTACAAACCTTGAAATGGAAACATCGGCTATATTCGGCTTAGCAAAACTTCTAGGGCATCATGCAGTGTCTCTTAATGCTATTATTGCTAATAGAGCAACAGGTAACTTTAGTGATAACCCTGGAAAAGCTGTAGATGACCTCATTTTATACACGTTAAATAAAATTGTAGAATAAAACTGATTTTTGATAAATGAAGCATGTGAATATTGGTGGTGTACCTGAACATTTTAATTTGGCTTGGTATTTAACCCTTAAAAATGGTGAGTATAAAGACGAAGGTATTAATTTGAGGTGGCATGATTATTATGGTGGTACGGGAGCCATGTGTAAAGCATTAAGGGAAAAAGAAATTGATATTGCTGTTATACTTACTGAAGGCATTACTAAAGACATTATTGCTGGTAACCCAAGTAAAATTGTTCAAACTTTTGTGCAAACACCTTTAGTTTGGGGAATTCATGTGGCTGCTAACTCTAAATATAATACTATTGCTGACTTGAAAGGAACCAAAGCTGCCATAAGTAGATATGGTTCTGGCTCTCACTTAATGGCGTATATAAACGGAGAAAACAATAATTGGGATTTAGAAAAAGATCTAGATTTTGAGGTTATTAAAAATTTGGAAGGTGCTGTTGAAGGTTTAACAGATGGCGAAGCAGATTATTTCCTTTGGGAAAAATTCACCACTAAACCCTTGGTTGATGACGGAACTTTTAGAAGCGTTGGTAATTGCCCTTCACCTTGGCCTTGTTTTGTTATTGCTGTTAGAGAAGATTTTATTAATAATGAAGAAGACACTCTAAAAACCATCTTAGATATTATAAACAATACAACTGTTGATTTTAAGCACATTCCTAGTATCGACAAAACTATAGCTAATAGGTATGAGCAAAAAATTGAAGATGTTCAAGAATGGTTAAGTTTAACCGAATGGTCTCAGGAGGTAATTGACGAGGACACCTTGATGACTGTTCAAAAGGAACTCTTCAATCTTAATATTATTCCTGAAATTGTTGATTATAATTGCTTAGTTGATAAACTTGAATGAAACTTTTATATTAAAAACCTTTAATCCTTTTGATATTTTATAATTCGTTTAACAATGTATTTTTGAGTACTAGATACTGAAATTCTCATAAAATAAACTCCCTCTACTAAATGCTGTAAATTATTAATTACAATTTGTCCATTAATTGGTGAAACCTGCCGATCTTTATAAATAGTTTTTCCATTAATGTCCAACATTTTGATATCTAATTTTTTATTGACATCTGATGATAAGTTGATAGTTATTTGGTGATTAAACGGATTGGGATATAATTGCAACTCATTAAATCTAAAATCAGCATCACTCAAAGTATCCTCTGTCGCAGGGTCACAGTCGTCGTCTAATCCATTACCCGGTATTTCTGTAACTCCTGGGTTAACTTCCATTAAAGTATCATCACAGTCATTATTGGTTAAACTATACCCTAACCCAGGATCTGAACAAAATTCTGTACCTGAATCATTTTCATCTCCATATCCGTCCCCATCTACATCTATATAGTATGTGGTTTGTCCAATGACGTCACCATCTGCATCATCCGTAAGTCCATCGCAGTCATCATCAGCTCCATTACAAATCTCACTTGCTCCAGGATGTATAGCACTGTTACCGTCATTACAATCGTCATTGGTATTGGATTCTCCCGATCCCGGTGTACTGTTTGAGGATGACGTAGTAGTCGTGCTTCCATAGCCATCACCATCTGCATCTACATATCTTAAATAATTACCATCGCAATCTTCATCTACAT